>NZ_CP064686.1:0-2400000 GCF_023100905.1 Bradyrhizobium sp. 4 | reverse complement strand
CGCGGCGCAAGGCTGAGCAGCGGCAGCGCGCCGAGGAATGCGCCAAACTCGTGGATCGCTCGCCCTTCCAGGAACATCAGGGTGCGAGACGGCGGGCTCAGCGTCTGGGCAGTAGCGGTCATCAATGGATCCCTCGGAAGAAATGCTGAAAAGACCACCGGCTGCGAGGCCGGCAAATAGGTATGAATTCCAACACGCCAGCTTTTCGAACGTTCCGCAGCGCACCATGAATCAGCTAGAACGCCGGTTCCCTACATTCAAGCGGGTGAAACCCGAGGCCACAATAGGCCGGCGCGTGAATGCGAGCGTCCGTGACGCAAAAGTCACAACAATCGAAGCAGGAATTCTACGGAGTAAAGCGCAAGACCCGCGAGCCCGCCGATCAGCGAGCCGTTAAAGCGGATGTATTGCAGGTCGCGGCCAATGTTGATTTCGATCAGCGAAATCAGCTGCGCCATGTCCCACGATTTCACCTGGTCGGAGATGAAGGTCGAAACGCCGCTCTTCTGGTCCGCGACGAAACTGCGCAGCACCGCGACCAGACCCTTGTTGATCTCGCCGCGCAGCTCGCCATCGCCGGCAAGCGCTTCGCCCGCCGCGACACACATACCGGCGAGATGATGCTGCAGGACCTGCGTCTCGCCGCTTGCACTACGCTCGATGAAGGACCGCGTGTTGGCCCACACGGTGCGGGCGAGATCGGCGAGCTCGGGACGCGCGAGCAGATCGCGCTTCAAACCGTCGATGCGGTCGATATAGGCATGGTCGGTGCCGAGCCGGTCGACGAAGCTCAGCACCATGCGATCGAACTCGCCGCGGAACGGATGTTTGGGATCGCTACGCACCTCATTGAAGAAAGCGGTGGCGGAGGCCACGATCTTGTTCACCAGAAACTTGTCGGCGCGATAGAGCCTGAGCAGGGTCGGCAATTCCGCCCGCACCTTCTCACGGATCATCGCCATCGTCTCGGTCTGGTTCAGCGTCTCGTGCATCACGCGCAGGAGATCGTCGAACAGGATCTGGTGACGTCCCTCGGCAACGAAGCCCCGCAGCGTGCCGGCCGCGAGCGGCGCGAGGTCGATCGCCTGGAGCTGCGAGGACATGCGGCGGATGATGAAGGTCATCAGGCCCGAGGTTTCCGTCGCAGAGACAGCCTCCGGCAGCAGGCGCAGCGCAAAGCGCGCAAGGTCGTCACTACGCTTGCGATCACGCAGCCAGTCGGCGACGAACGAGCCGAAATCGATCTCGTTCAGCTTGGCCTCGACGGGAGCAGCCTCTAGGAAATGCACCTGAATGAACTCGCCGAGCTTATCGGCGATACGGGCCTGGTTGCTCTGGATGATCGCGGTGTGCGGAATCGGCAGGCCGAGTGGACGCTTGAACAGCGCGACCACCGCATACCAATCGGCGAGTCCGCCGATGGTCGCGGCTTCCGCGAAGGCCGCGATGAATCCGAACACGGGATGCACAGGCAGCAGCCATTTCGCAAAGACGAACAGGACAAGCGTCGAGGCCAGCACCAGCGTCGCCAGCGCTTTCACGCGGCGTAATTCGGCCGCGCGTTCGGCGTCGCCGGGGGAGTCGAAAGAGAAGGTGCCTGATGTATTCATCACAGCATCACCCTATCCGTCATTGCGAACGAAGCGAAGCAATCCAGAGCAAGGAGGCAGACTGGATTGCTTCGCTTCGCTCGCAATGACAGCTGCGGCGGAATAACAAAAGGCCCGCCGAAGCGGGCCTTAAATTCAGTTTTTACTCAGGGGCCGTATCAGGCGGTCTTGTTGTAGACCTTGGCAAAATTGTCCTGAGCGGACTTCGCACCGTTGGCGGCGAGCTTGCCGAAATAGTCGGTGGTCGCCTTGGCGCGCGAGACGAACGCTTCGCCGCGGGCGCGGAGCAGGCCGGACTGGATCTCGACAGCTTCGCTGAACGACTTGGCGGACGCGAGCTTGTCGATGCCCGCGAAGAATGCCTCGGCGTCCTCGTAGATCGCCTGCTGGATGTTGCGGCTGATCTTGCCGGCTTCGGTGACGGACTCGGTCACCGCGTTCTCGACGGCGGCGGTCACGCGCTCGGAGCCAGCGAACACTTCGGCAGCACGGTCCTTGGCGGTATTGGCGGACTTCTTGACGAACTCGCGGGCGGCCTCGGGAACTTCCAGGTTCTGGATGTTCTTGAACGCGTCCTTGAAGCCTTCGAAAGCGGTGTTGGTTTCGGTGGTCATTGGGGTCTCTCCATCCTCATTGGTTGAGCTATGGGCTCACCCCGTCCGGTTTTGGCCCGGGGCACGGCTTATATGGCATAGTTAATTGTGCGATGCAATATCCATATTGCAGTGCGATATCACGAAACCGTGAATAGCCTTAATGGGAGGCAATCTGGCGCCTCCCTGACCATCCGGTTCCCGACACCCGTCCACCGGTTCTCAATGCTGGACGGCGCCGGGCAGCCCATAGGCCTCCATCTGGGCCTGGACCTGCGCGATGTTGTGCCCGAGCACGACGATATCGTGGGTCTTGCCGTCGACGTCGCGGACATGATCGCGCAGCAGTGCCTCGGCCTTGAAGCCAAGGCTCTCGAACAGCGTGATCGCCGCCTGCTGATCGACCGTCATCTGGACCGAGAGCTTCTCGAGGCCGGCTCCGAGCGCGAGTGCGAAGGTCTCCTGCGACAGCGTCCGACCGACCCCCTTTCCGCGCACGTCGAGCGAAACCACCATCCGGATCTCGCCGACATGGGGCGACCAGGAGTGCGGGTCACGCACCAGCGTGCCGCAGCCGACGACCGTGCCGCCCCTGACCGCGAGCAGGCTCGTGATCGCGCCGCGCTCGATCTCCTTGACCCAGGCGGAGAGCACCTTCGGCTCACTGATGTTGCGCGGCAGGAACAACAGGTCGTGGGTCGGCAGGCCCTTGCCGAAGGCGAGCACCGCGGCTTCGTCCGCAGGCGACATCAGGCGGATCTCGATATCGCCCGCGTCCGTCTTCACATGACGCGGATAGGAACGCTGCTCACTCATGTCGATCTCTTCCCCAGCCAGGAATCCAGTTTCGGCCATAGCCGCTTCACCGCATTGGCGCCGGCGACGAGCGAGACGTGACCGCCCTTCAGCATCACCTCCTCCTTGTCCTCCGATCCGATCTTGGCGATCAGGTGCTTTGCAGCCTCATACGGCACGATGTGGTCATGCTCCGCCACCGCATGCAGGAACGGCACCTTGATGTCCTCGAGCTTCGCAGCACGGCCGCCGACCGACATGGTATCGTTGAACAGCTTGTTGTCCCACATCAGGTCCTTGGTGATGGTGCGGAAATATTCGCCGGCCAGCGGCAGCGTGTCGGTCGCCCAGCGGTCGAACATCCGGTAGGATTTGACGAACTCGTCATTCCAGATGTTTTCCCAGAGCTGGATCTGGCTGACGGTGCGCGAGGCCGGGCGCAGCATCTCGAACGACGACAGGATCATCTCGGGCGGCACGTTGCCGACGCTGTCGACGAGGCGATCGACATCGAAATAGCGACGGTCGGAGAAGTTCGAAAACAATTTCATCTCGCGAAAGTCGATCGGCGTGGTGAAGCAGATCAAATTCTTCATCGGCCCGTCCCTGTGGATCGAGCCGTAGAGCAGCGACAGCACGCCGCCGAAGCAATAGCCGATGACGGAGACGTCCTGTTCGCCGGAATCCTGCTGCACGCGGCGGATGCAATCCGGGATGAAGTCGAGGACATAGTCCTCCATGCGGAGGCTCTTCTCCTCCGGTCGTGGCGCGCTCCAGTCGAGCATGTAGACGTCGTAGCCGCGCTTCAACAGGAACTCGATGAAACTCTGGCCCGGCACGAGGTCGAGAATATAACCACGATTGGTGGTCGCCATCACGATCAAGATCGGAATTCGATAGATCTCGTCGGACATCGGACGATAGTGGTAGAGGCTCATCGTGCCGCGCGAATGCAGCACGTCCTTCGGGGTCGAGCCGAGCGTGGGACCGGACGTCGAGAAATATTCGACGCCCTTGATGCTGCGCTGGATGGCGCGCTGCACCTCGGACTGGATGCGCTCCGGGATCCCTGCGAAATCTAATCCGGCGGGTGCATTCATGTCTGCTCTCCGCCTTCAGATGGCGGGCGCTTGGTGCGCGGCGGGCGCAATGCGGCATCGGAGCCCTGAGACACGCCGGAACTCGCCGCCATCTGGCTCAGCATCGACTTGATCTCACCGATCTGTCCTTCGATGGACTGCAGCCGTTCCGCAAGGCCGATGACTTGCTCCCGGCTCGGCAGATTCATGGAGACCAGATATTTCTCCATGAGCTCGCCGAGCTGCTTCTGAGCACCTGCAGCAACGCCGCCGGCCCGGTTCACGGCCTGCGAAAATTCGGGCGACGACATGGCCTGATTGGCGAAGGAGTTGAACCCCTTTTCCATCTCGCCAACCATCTTCTGCCACATGGCAATGGGGTCGTTGCTCTTGTCGGTCATCGGCGTCCTCCTGAACTCGAGAGCTTCGATGCCCTTCCTTTTTCGCCATACCACACCGTTGCGCGGTGCCGGTCAACCGGCAAGCAGCGGGTCTGATGTCGCGGACGCGGCTTCATTGCGAGACGAAACCATGCGATACAGCATTGATCAAAAGCCGAGGGAACGCGCCCGTGAACGCCTATCAGCCGCCGCAAACCGTCCACGCCAACGGCATCGACATCTGTTACGAGACTTTCGGCAACGACAGTGCCGAGCCGCTGCTGCTGATCATGGGGTTAGGCGCCCAGATGATCCACTGGGACGATGCGTTCTGCGAGCAGCTCGCGGCGCAGGGCTTTCGCGTCGTTCGGTTCGACAATCGCGACATCGGCAAGTCGAGCCATCTCACCGGCGGCAAGCGTCTGACGCCGCTTGAGTTGTTGAAGCTACGGTTTCTCAGGATTCCCGTGGCCGCAACCTACAAGCTGATCGACATGGCGAAAGACACGGTCGGGCTGATGGACGCACTCGGCATCAAGTCGGCGCATCTGGTCGGGGCGTCCATGGGCGGCATGATTGCGCAGGAAGTGACGTTGTCGTTTCCCGAGCGCGTGCGCTCACTCACCTCGATCATGTCGACGACCGGCAATCCGCGCGTGCCGCCGCCGACACGTGAGGCCGCCGCGATGCTGATGGCGCCGCCGCCGCGCAGCAAGGAGGAGTTCATCGTCCGCTACGGCCAGACCTGGAACGTGTTGCGGGCCGGGTCCTTTCCGGAGGAAGAGGCGCTCGATCCCGGTCGTGCCGAGCGCGTGTTCGCGCGCGGGCTCAATCCGGCCGGCGGCGGCCGGCAGCTCCGGGCGGTGCTCGCCTCCGGCAGCCGTAAGGAGCGACTGTACGGCGTCAAGACACCGACGCTGGTCATCCATGGCACCGTCGATCCGTTGGTCCGCCCCGAGGGCGGCAAGGACACGGCAGAGTCAATTCCTGGCGCAAAGCTGCTGATGATCGAAGGCATGGGTCACGCGCTGCCGATGCGGTTCTGGCCGGAGATCATCGGCGCCATCGCCCAGCACGCACATGGCGCAGCGGCGCGTGCGGCGTAAACCGACGCAGAAGGTCTCCTCACGGTGACCATGTGAGCTGCCGGTTACTCTCTTAACGCAAGCCGGCACGAAAGCTATACAGCCTTTCCTCAATCGCCAAGAACCTCAATCCGCAAGAAAGAGGCTGCGGCCTCTCCGAGTTCACATGCATCTCATCGTCCGGTCGGCCGCAATCGTGGCTGCTTCAGTCCTCACGCTGTCCCTCGCCAGCGGCGCCGCGATGGCGGGTAGCGCGCAAGAAGAAGCCAATCGCAAAACTGTGCTTGCGTTCTATGAGAAGGGGCTCAACCAAAAGGACGCCGATGCAGCCCTCGCCCATGTCGGCGACCGCTACGTCCAGCACAATCCTAACGCGGCCGATGGTCCAGACGGCTTCCGAAAGTTCATCGGCTTCCTGCGCGAGAAATTCCCGAACTCGCACAGCGAGATCAAGCGCAGCTTCGTGGATGGCGACTACGTCATCCTGCACGTTCACGCGGTTCGCGAGCCCGGCAGCAGGGGCAACGCGATCGTCGACATCTTCAAGCTGGAGAACGGCAAGGTGGTCGAACACTGGGACGTCGTGCAACCGATCCCGGAAAATCCGGCGAACAACAACACAATGTTCTGACGGATTGAACCGGTTGCTGCGCAGACGGCCTAACTCTTCCTGGCCAACCAGATCACGTGACGCGCGCCACCGCCTCTTCCGGTGGCGCGAATGTTGACTTCGTTGACGTCGAAGCCGGCACTCCCGAGCCGCTTGGTGAAGGCCGGGTTGGGTCCCGAGGACCAGACCGCGAGCACGCCTCCCGGCCGCAGCGCCGTCTTCGCCGCCTTCAACCCGCTCGCATTGTAGAGCGCATCGTTGCCCTTCCGGGTCAGCCCTTCCGGCCCGTTGTCGACATCCAGGAGAATGGCGTCGAAGGCCGACCGCTGTGCTCGGATGGTTTCGCCGACGTCGGTTTCCCGGATTCTCACCCTGACGTCATCGAGACTGTCACCGAACACCTGCGCCATCGGGCCTCGCGCCCAGGCGACGACCGCCGGCACGAGCTCGCAAACCACGATCTTGGCCTTGCCTCCCAGCACGGTAAGCGCCGCACGCAGCGTAAAACCCATGCCAAGGCCGCCGATGAGGACGACAGGTTTTGCGACCGTCTCGATCTGCTTCGCCGCGAGCGTGGCGAGCGCGGCCTCCGAGCCTGACAGGCGGTTGTTCATCAGCTCGTTGGTACCGAGCTTGATGGAAAACTCCTTGCCTCGCCGCATCAGGCGAAGCTCTTCATCGGAGCCGGGGATTTTGGCGGTATCGATCTTTTCCCAGGGAATCATGCGAGAGCTTTAGCACGATCGGCCGCCGGATTATCCACCTGCCCACACGTCCAGCACATACCGGTTCTTCGTGCCCATCTCCTCGATCCAGCGGGCAGCCGTGGCGGCATCGCTGCCGCTCTTCTCGCGATGGATCGCGACCAGCGCCGCCTTCACGTCGGGCTCCATCTTGCTGCCGTCGCCACAGACATAGACGATCGCGCCCTGCTCGATCAGCGGCCAGACCTTGTCTTTCTGCGCGGCGAGGACGTGCTGCACATAGGTCTTCGGGCCTTCCGCTCGTGAGAACGCCGTGAACAGCTCGGTGATGCCGCTTGCCGCCAGCGCCTTCAGCTCGTCCGCGTAGAGAAAATCCTGATCGGGATGCCGGCAGCCGAAAAACAGCATGGCCGGACCGAGCGCGGCGCCCTTGACCTTGCGCTCGGCGCGTTCCTGGAGGAAGCCGCGGAACGGCGCCAATCCCGTGCCCGGGCCGATCATGACGATCGGCACGGATGGATCGTCCGGGAGCCGGAAGCCGGCCTTGGTCTCACGCACGGTGGCATGGATCACGTCGCCCGCGCGTCGATTGGCGAGATAGTTCGAGCAGATACCCTTGTAGGTGCCGCGGCCCGAGGCGGCCGGCCCTTCAACCACTCCGACCGTGACGCTGCAACGAACCGGATCGACCGACGGCGAAGACGAGATCGAATAATAACGCGGCGCCAGCAGCGAGAGCATTTCCAGATAGACGTGGAACGGCAGTTCGCAGGCCGGATATTCGAGCAGCAGATCGAACACCGATTTCCGCCGGGCCAGAATCTCGCTGCGATAGCGCTCGAGCGGCTCGGGCTCCTCGCCGACGAAGGCCAGCAGTTTTGGTTTCGTGACCGGACAACGCGTGTGCTCGGCCATGATCTGGATCTGCTTCCGTGTCGCCACTTGCTGGAGCTCGACGAACTCGCTGAGCAGGCGGCCGACCGACACGGCATCGCCGACCGGCAATTGCGCGCGGCGGCCTTCGGCAACCTGAAGCCTGATCTGGTCGGCCGGCAGGAAGCCAAAGCGACGGGCGACCGAATCCACCAGCGTCGGATCGTTGCGCGGGACCACGCTCAGATGATCGCCTACGCGGTAATTGATGTTGGACGGCAACTGCACCTCGATGTGGCGCGTCGAACGCTCTGACGGATTGGAACCGGCCTTGTTCTGAAGCTCGTCATTGACCAGCACCTTCATTGCCACCGCGCCGCCCTGGGCGACGATGGTGTTGACGGCGGTCACCGCGACCGGCTCGATCGCGTAGAGCGGATCATCCTCCGCGGTACGGGTGAAATTCCAGTCGATGCCGAATTCCTTGGTCGCGACCTGGGCGGCCGCCGGGAACCATTTCTGGAACTGGCCGTCGAGATCGCTGCGCGCATCGCCTTCGCCGCGCGGATAGACCGCGCGCGCGCCATGCTTCGACAACTGCTCATCGATGAAGCGCGGCACCGACTGGTAGGTCGCGGCCCAGTCGCTGTTGCCGCAGCCGAACACGGCGTAACGCACATTGGCAAACGCATCCTTCGGCAGCTCGTCACCGAGCCATTTGACGAATTGCGTCGCATTGTCCGGCGGCGCGCCGTTATAGGAAGCGCAGATGATCAGCACGCCACCCTCCCTTGGCAGCTTGCCGACGTAATCGTCGAGCGGCCCCAGATGCACGGCAAAGCCGTTGATCTCGGCAAGATCGGCCATCCGAGTCGCCAGCTCCTCGGCGGTGCCGAGATTGGAGCCGTAGAGCACCAGCATCGGCGTGTTGTGGCCGGGACGCGCGGTGGGCTGACGCGGGGCCTTCGGCGCCGACGACACCGCCACAGGTCCGCCATAGGCACCGCGCTCGCGATCGGCGCGCGGACGGACCTTGATCTTGAAGCCTTCCGGCTTAATCGTCAGCGTTTCCTTCAGATGCATCTGGTAGCGCTGGTGGTCGATCAGCTTGAATCGCTGGAGGATCATGCCGAGCGCGAGCGCGGCCTCGTGCATGGCGAAGCCGCGGCCGATGCAGGCGCGCTGGCCGTTGCCGAACGGCTTCCAGGCATTGATCGGCCGCTTGGCTTCCGCCTCCCGGCTGAAATTCTCCGGATCGAACGCGTCCGGATTCGGACCCCAGACCGATGGATCACGATGCAGCGCGGTCACCAGGATGGTGGTGAACGTACCCTTCCTGAGCTTGTACTTGCCGCCGCCGATGGTCTCGTCGTTCAGCGGCGAGATGCCATAGGCCGGCGCTGGCGGCCATAGCCGCAGGGCCTCCTTCAGGATCTGCGTGATGTAGGTGAGCTGCGTCACCTGCTGATAGGTCGGCCGTACATTGACGTCGGGACCGAAGACGCGGTCGACCTCGTCATAGGCCTTCTTGAGAATCTCGGGATGCTTGAGCAGCGCATAGAGCGTGCAGGACAACAGGCCGCTGGTGGTCTCGTGGCCTGCGATCAGGAACGTGTTGATCTGATAGCGGATGTTGACGTCGTCGAGCTGTTCGCCGGTCGAGCGATCGACGCCCGTCATCATCGCCGCAAGCATATCCTTGTCGTCGGTCGCCTCTCCTCCCTTGCGGCGCTCCGCAATGATCTCGTCGACCATCCTGTTCATGAAGTCGACGTCCTCAGCCATCGTCTTGCGCCGCTTCTGCATCCAGAGCTGCTCGAACGGCAAGCCGCGCGTCATCATGATGGTT
Source organism: Bradyrhizobium sp. 4 (assembly GCF_023100905.1). Taxonomy (NCBI): domain Bacteria; kingdom Pseudomonadati; phylum Pseudomonadota; class Alphaproteobacteria; order Hyphomicrobiales; family Nitrobacteraceae; genus Bradyrhizobium; species Bradyrhizobium sp. 4. The sequence continues at coordinate 2,390,422 of NZ_CP064686.1, read as the reverse complement.
TCGAGCGAGCGCACCAGCGACTCGACGAAAGGATGGTAGTCGCGCCGGTAGAACGAATTGAAGCGGTAGTCGAAGCCGCACAGGCCGATCGTATCCAGCGTCAACGCCGTCATGTCGTGGACGACGTCGATCTCGTCGTCAGCGTTGAGCCGCTCCCATTTGCCGACGAGCTGCTCGGCGATGTCGACCATGCTCGGGTGATAGGACTGCATGGCGCGGTTGCCGAAGGGCTGGAGCAGGATGTTGTGCGCCTTGCTCCAGTTTGGCTCCCTCGTGTCGGCCGTGAACAGGCCGTCGCCGCCGACTGCGCGCACCCGCCGCAATGCACCGCGCACCGTCTTGTCGAAACGCTTCTCGTCCGAGAGCTCGTCGACGAGATCGTGGCCGGAGACGACCACGATCGGCGAGCCCATCATGTCGAGCCAGAAGATCGGCCCCAGCTCCTTGGCAAGCCGGGTCAGATGCTGCACCGGCGCGGCCGAATCCAGTGACAGCATGTTGCCGACCACCGGCTTGGTCGGCGGCTGCGGGATCGGGTCCAGACGATTCTTGGATGACATCGAAATGTAGTCCCCCTGCTTCAATGTCGTCGTTGCGAGCGAAGCGAAGCAATCCAGAAATATGTCGGCGGAGGCAGCCTAGATTGCTTCGTCGCTTCGCTCCTCGCAATGACGAGTTCGCAATGATCAGCTAGCCGAACCGCCTTCTACGCCATTCGATCAGTTTGGCGCTGACCTCTTCCGGCTTCTCTTGTTGCGTCCAATGGCCGCTGTCCTTCACAAGATGTTTCTCCAGATCAGATATCAGCGTCTCCATGCCGTCGGCCGCCGACGGCGGCAGCACGGCATCGTTCTCGGCCATGATCATCAATGACGGCACGTGCACCTGATGGTCCAGGCCTTTCGCGTGCTCCCAATTGCGAGTGAAGTTGCGATACCAGTTGATGCCGCCGGTGAAGCCGGTTTTCGTGAACGTATCGACGAACACCTTCTTCTCGTCGGCCGACAGGATCGGAATCCGGGGATCGTGCTTTGCATCATAGGCCGCGATCATCTGCGGGAACGCCAGATTGGTCTTTGACGAGGCGCCGACACCCGCGATCGGCGGCTCCTCCGGTTTCACCGCCGGCCGCGCCAGCGGCTTGCGCATGAACGCGTCGAACGTCTGCTCGACGCGGCTGCCGAATATCCTGTCCGGCTCACGCGCGGGATCCTGAAACTGGACGATGTACATCTGATCGCCGAAGCGCTGGCGGAACAGCGCGATCGGATCGATCGGCGCGCGGTCCCAATGCGGCGTGTTGACGCCGACCACACCGGCGACGCGCGCAGGATGCCGCAGCGGCATCTGCCAGACGACGAATCCGCCCCAGTCGTGGCCGACGAAGATTGCCTTGTCGATCCCGAGATGATCGAGCAGCCCGACCAGATCGCCGGTCAAATGCTCCATGTCGTAGTCCTCGACCGGCTCGGGCCGGTCGGTCGCGCCGTAGCCGCGCTGATCCGGCGCGATCACGCGGATACCGGCCTCGCTGAGCGCCTTGATTTGGTGGCGCCAGGAAAATGCGAGTTCGGGCCAGCCATGGCACAGCACCATCGGCGGCTTGTCTGTGACCGGGCCCGCCTCATAGTAGCCCATGCGGATTCCGTTCGTCTGCACGAACTTGAGCGGCGGCATTTCAATCATCGGAACATTCCTACTCAGCGGCGCCCTTGATGTCCGCAGCGGGCAAAGCATAGGACGCCTCCAGCGCGGCGAATTCTTCCGGCAGCATGTCGCACATCACCTGCACGTGCGGAATGATGTTGGCGCCGACGATGAAGCCGAAATCGAGCTGGTCGCGATAGCTCTGCACGGTGATGTTGAGCGCCTGTCCGTGTGTCGAGATCGACACCGGGAAGATGTGCAACAGCTCCGCGCCCGCGGCGTACAGCGTCTGCCGCGGCCCCGGCACGTTGGACACCGTGATGTTCGCAGCCGGCGGCAGCACATTCGACAAATCGGAGCGGCTGTAGAGCAGCGCCATGATCTGCACGACGATCGGCGCGCCCAGCATCGAGATATTGGAGATCTGCGGCATCAGTGCCCGCAGCGGATGCGACATCTCCTTGGACTTGGTCGATTGCGCGATAATGGCTTCCAGGCGCGCCTTGGGATCGTCGATGTTGGTCGCGATCGAGCAGATCATGCCGAACACCTGGTTGTTGGCTTCGGTGTTGCCTTCCTCACGCAGCGAGATCGGCACGGCAGCGGTCAGGGACTTCGCCGGCAGCGTTCCGTGTTGCTGGAGGTAGCGCCGGACCACGCCGGAGGCGAGCGCCAGCACGACGTCGTTGAGCTTGCCGCCGGCCTGCTTGGCCAGCGCCTTGGATCGCGACAGCGAAATCGAGACGCCGGCGAAGCTGCGCTCGGACGAGATCGATTTGTTGAGCATGGTCGGCGGCGACACCATGCTGGCAAGGCTCTCGCGCGATTTTGGATCGGATATCTTGCCGAGCACGTCCGAGACGCTCTTGACCATGGTCGGGATGTTGCCGGCAAAGCGCACCGCGCTCTCGATCTGGTACATCGCATTGTCGAACAGGATCGAGCCGATGTCGCTCTTGCCGGTGCGCGGCAGTTGCAGGTTCTTCGCGGCGGCCGATGCATCGAGCGGCTGGGTGAAGAGCTGCTGGTAGGAATCGACCAGGTTCGCTGCGATGTCGCGCGGCTCCTGCCCGGGCTTCGCTCCCGCGGTCGGCGGATCGACCTTCCGCGGGATCGGCGAGATATCGTAGATCATGTTGGTCAGCGCCGCACCGGCACCGCCGTCGATGGCGGCATGATGCATCTTCGAATAAAGCCCGACCTCATTGTCCTTCATGCCCTCGAACACGTAGAACTCCCAGAGCGGGCGGGCACGGTTCAAGAGCTTGGCGTGCATCCAGCCCACGATGCGTTCGAGCGTGGCGCGGTCGCGCGGCTGCGGCAGGCTGGCGCGGAAGATGTGACGGTCGATGTCGAACTGGTCGTCCTCCACCCAGGAGGGATGATCGATGTCGAGCGGCGCCTTCTCCAGCCGCGCTTTGAGGATCGGCGCGATGTGCAGGCGCGAGACGATCATCGCCTTGAAATCTTCGAAGAAGTCGCCCTTGTAGTCGTCCGGCAGGCGAAAGATCGCCATGCTCCCGACATGCATCGGCATTTCCGGCGTTTCCAGATAGAGAAACGACGCATCCAGCGACGACAGTTTCTTACCGTCAGCCATAGTTCCCTCCCGAGTATTTGACTGGCGCCTTAGGCGGCGCTTCTCGTCAGGCCGATACTGCCTGTTCCGGCGGGGCATATGCAATGGCAAACGGCCCTGCCCCGTCAAATGGCCAGAACTCCCCTTCCGGTTGCGCAAGGCGGTCCGCCACGGCCCATAGCGCTGCGGGATTCACCCCAAGCCCGATATGGCTCGCCAGGTGCACCTCGATGTTCTCGGCGCGGTCGGAGGGACGCAGCAGGCAGGTCCGCCAGTTCACGATGCCGTCGGCGCGCGAATAGATCGACGTCGCCGGCACCGGAAGATCGCCGGCGATCGCCTCACGCAGCTCGGCGAAATCCTCGACACGCTCGCCGGACATCATTTCGTAGAGCCGCGTCGCATTGGTCGCTCTTATGTCATTGGCAAAAGGGCTGCCGAGCGTGATGACATTGCGGACCAAGTCGGGCGCCTGCAGCGCGAGATCGCGCGCATAGACGCCGCCGAGACTCCAGCCGACCAGGCTGACCTTGCGTCCGCTCGCAGCATGGATTTCGGCGAGACGGGCGCGCAATGAATCCCGCATCCGTCCCAACCCGCCGAAATTGCGGCCCATCCGCCAAGCATGTGCCTCATAGCCGAGCTCGCTGAGATAGCGCCGCATCGGCGCCATCGAGAGGTCGCTGGCGAGGAAGCCAGGCAGCGCCAGCACCGGATGGCCATCGCCTTTGGGCGCCCGCATCAGGACCGGCGACAGCAGCAGGCTGGCGTTGAGTTCGAGCAACCCTCGGGCTTCGGCGAGCAGCAAAGCAAGGCCGGGCGGACGAAGCCGGCCTGGGGTCTGCGGCCCGTCCGGACCGGGCGGCATTATTTCTTCTTGTCGCCGCTGCGCGTGCCGCCGAGGCCGGCCATGGTGACGAACATGTCCTGAAACCGCTCGGCAAGCTTGGGATCGAAGGTGAACCAGCTCTGGATCAGCGACTCCGGCGAGACCTTGTCGATGTTGCTCAAGACCTGCTGCTGCAGCTTGTCCATCACCGCCGTCTGCATCGGTGCCAGATCGGGCAATCCGATGAACTGACGGGCTTCGAGGGGGGTGCAGTCGATTTCGATATTAACCTTCATGTCCCCTCCAGATGAGATTCGAGCGCCCGGCCACAGTATCGCCGCGAGACGGTGTGCAACGCAAGCGACCTGAGGCCGGTCGCGGCGCTCCGGCTTCCGCGATCGGCGGATATGGTCAATCAAAAACGCTGGCGCCCTCGCCCATCGGCTTGTCAATGCCGGTCAGCATTGCTGCACAGCAGTGCAACTTGGCGCGTTCCTTGCTGGAATGGCGCTTGCACGGGTCGAGAACTCTGGGCAACATGGTTCGATCAGCTCCGCCGAACAATCAAAAATGACGGTGCGGGCGAGTGGAGAGGTCAAGAATGTCAGTCGGACGAAGTCTGTTTGCGGCGACGCTCGCCAGTATGCTTGCGTTGGCGGTCTCGCCGGCGTCGAGCCAGACGCTGCGCTATGCCAACCAGGGTGAGCTCAAGTCGCTCGACCCGTACACGCTGAACGAGTCGACCACCAGTGCGCATCTCGGTCATGTCTATGAGGGCCTGGTTGCCCGCGGCAAGGACCTGAAGATCGTCCCGGCACTCGCCGAAAGCTGGGAGACGCCGGAGCCGACACGCTGGCGCTTTCACCTGCGCAAGGACGTCAAATTCCACAACGGCGACCCGTTCACTGCGGACGACGTGGTGTTCTCGGCCGAACGCGTGCGGGCGAAAGGTTCGAATTTCCAGAGCCGCGTTCCCGCCGATGCCAAGGTGGTCAAGATCGACGATTACACCGTCGATTTCATCCTGACCTCGCCCAATCCCATTCTGACGGCGCTGTGGGCGACCTGGTACATCATGGACAAGAAATGGGCAGAGGCGAACGATGCGGTGGCACCGACGCCCGCCGCCGCGACGACCCCGAGCTACGCCTCGCTCCATGAGAACGGCACCGGCGCCTTCACGATCGACAGCCATCAGCCGGGCGTGAAGACCGTCTTCAAGGCCAATCCGAACTGGTGGCGCAAGCCGGAACATAATCTGAAGGAGATCATCTTCACGCCGATCGCCAACCCCGCCACGCGTGTTGCGGCGCTGTTGTCCGGCGAGGTCGACGTGATCGAGCCCGTTCCGGTCCAGGACATCGAGCGCGTGAAAGCGAGTCCGAACGCCACCGTGCTGACGGGACCTGAACTCCGCACCATCTTTGTCGGCATGGATCAGGCGCGTGACGAGCTCTTGTACTCCAACGTCAAGGGCAAGAACCCATTCAAGGACGTTCGCGTCCGCGAAGCCGTCTACCGGGCAATCGACATCGACCTGATCAAGAATCGCGTCATGCGCGGACTGTCTACGCCGTCCGCATTGATGGTCGCACCAGAGATCTTTGCCTCGAAGGATTTCACCCGGCCGAAGCTCGATCCCGACGCCGCCAAGAAGCTCCTGGCTGACGCCGGCTATCCCGAGGGTTTCGAAGTCACGATGGACTGCCCCAACGATCGCTACGTCAATGACGCCGCGATATGTCAGGCGGTCGTCGGCATGCTCGCCCGCATCGGCCTCAAAGTGGAGCTGCTGGCGCAACCCAAGGCCCTGTATTTCGCCAAGGTGCTGAAGCCCGGCGGCTACAAGACTTCGCTGTTCATGCTGGGCTGGACCCCGGATACCCTCGACTCCCACAACGTGCTGCACGACATCATGGGCTGCCGGGACGATCCCAAGGATCCGAACCGCGGCGAAGCCAATCTCGCCGGCTATTGCAACAAGCAGTTCGATGAACTCGCCGACAAGGTTCTCGTGGAACCCGATACGGGCAAGCGCGATCTCCTGATCAAGCAGGCCTTCGAGGTCTCGATGAAGGACTGGGCCTACGTCCCGCTGCACCAGCAGGCGCTCGCCTGGGGCGTCTCGAAGAAGGTGAAGTTGACCCAGCGTGCGGACAACATGGTCATGCTCTACTGGGCGACCAAGCAGGACGAGTAGGCGTCGACAAGTTGTGAAGTCCCGGAAGCCATCGTTTTCAAGATCTGGCTTCCGGGACTTGCTGTTTCGGGCTAACGCAATGATGCGTGCCACTGAAGATATGTGAAAGGAACAGATGCTCGCTTTCACACTGCGCCGGGCCATTCAGGCCATTGGTGTCATGATCGCCGTCGGGATCATCTCCTTCTCGATGTTTCGTTTCGCCGGCGATCCCGTGAACCAGATGGTTGGGATGGACACGTCCGGCGCCGAACGCGCCGCTATCCGCAAATCGCTCGGCCTCGATGATCCCGTGATCGTGCAGTTCGGCCGCTATATCGGCAACGCTGCGCAGTTCAAGTTCGGCGTCTCCTACCAGTTCCGCCTGCCTGTCTCCAATCTTCTGATGGAGCGGATGCCCGCGACCCTGGAGCTCGCGATCTGCGCCACCATCTTCGCGATGCTCTGTGGCATCCTGATGGGCGTCTATTCGGCGCTTCGCCGCGACAGCTGGCTCACACACGCGTTCCAGGCTATCTCGCTGATCGGCATCTCGCTGCCGACCTTCCTGATCGGCATTCTCATGATCTACCTGTTCTCGGTGACGCTGGGTTGGCTGCCCTCGTTCGGGCGCGGCGACGTCGTGCATATCGGCTGGTGGACGACGGGTCTGCTGACGCTGTCAGGACTGAAGGCGCTGATCATGCCCTCGATCACGCTGGGTTTGTTCCAGATGACGCTGATCATGCGACTGGTCCGCACCGAGATGCTCGAAGTCATGCGCACCGACTACATCCGCTTCGCCCGTGCCCGCGGCCTCACCACCCGCGCCATCCATTACGGTCATGCGCTGCGCAACACGATGATCCCGGTCATCACGGTGGCCGGCCTGCAATTTGGCTCGGTAATTGCATTTGCGATCATCACCGAGACCGTGTTCCAGTGGCCCGGCATGGGGTTGCTGTTCGTGCAGGCCGTGCAGAATGTCGATATCCCGATCATGGCCGCCTATCTGATGATGGTGTCCCTGATCTTCGTCACCATCAATCTCGTGGTTGATATCCTCTACACCATCGTCGATCCGCGGCTGCGCTCGACGATCAGCCGGGCACATTGAATGAGCGAAGCCGTCGTCCCGCACAAGGTCGAAGAACGCGGCCCGCGCGCCGACGCGCCGGGTTGGTTTAAACGCGCGCTCGACAGCGACCTGTTCTATTCATTTCGCCGCTCCAAAATCACCATGGTCGCAGCGGCGGTGACGCTGCTGTTCTTCCTGCTCGCGATCCTCGCCTCGGTGCTATCGGTCCAAAATCCCTTCGACCCGGCGCAGCTCCAGCTGATGAACTCGCGCATCTCGCCATTATGGACCTCAGACGGCCAGAGCCCGTTCCTGCTCGGCACCGACGAACAAGGCCGGGACGTATTGTCCGCGATTCTTTACGGCATGCGCATCTCGCTTCTCGTTGGCGTGCTCGGCGTCGTCTTCTCCGGCGCGATCGGCATCCTGCTCGGGCTGACGGCCGGTTATTTCGGCGGTGCCGTCGACGGGCTGATCATGCGCATCGCCGACGTGCAGCTTTCATTCCCGGCGATCCTGATCGCGCTGCTGATCAACGGCATCGCCAAATCGGTTTTCGGCAACAAGCTCGACGAGATGAGCATGCTGGCTGTCCTGGTCTTCGCGATCGGGTTGAGCTTCTGGGTGCAATATGCCCGCACCGTGCGCGGCTCCGTCATGGTCGAGAAGAACAAGGACTATGTCGCCGCCGCCCAGCTCATTGGCCTGCCCGCCCCGGTGATCATGTTGCGCCACGTGCTGCCGAACACGATGGGGCCGATTCTCGTCATCGCCACCATCAATCTCGCGCTCGCTATCATCACCGAAGCGACGCTGTCGTTCCTCGGCTCGGGGATGCCCGAGACCATGCCATCGCTGGGCACGCTGATCCGCATCGGCAACAACTATCTGTTCGCGGGCGAATGGTGGATCGTCGCCTTCCCTGGAATCGCACTCGCGGCGCTGATCCTGTCGATCAATCTGCTCGGCGACTGGCTGCGCGATGCGCTTAACCCGAAACTCCGATGAGTATGCAGCGTTCATGACCGAGCCCGTTCTCTCCGTTCGTAATCTTCAGGTCGAGTTCGCCTCCCGCCGGGGCACGCTGCGCGCGATCGATAATGTCTCCTTCGACATCGCCAAAGGCGAGGTGCTCGGCGTTGTCGGCGAATCCGGCGCCGGTAAATCGGTCACCGGACTCGCGGTCATTGGCCTGATCGATTCGCCGGGCCGCATCTCGGGCGGCGAGATCCGCCTCTCCGGCCTGCGCATCGACAATCTGCCGCCGGAAGAGATGCGCCGCGTGCGTGGAAAACGTATCGGCATGATCTTCCAGGACCCCCTCACCTCGCTCAATCCGCTGTACAAGATCGGCGACCAGCTCATCGAGACGATCAGAACGCATCTGAACCTGTCCGAGACCGCCGCCCGTCGCCGCGCCATCGACCTGCTCGCCGAAGTCGGGATCCCGGCTCCGGAAAAGCGCATCGACGGTTATCCGCATGAATTCTCCGGCGGCATGCGCCAGCGCGTGGTGATTGCGCTCGCGATCTGCGCCGAACCGGAGCTGATCATCGCCGACGAGCCGACCACCGCGCTCGACGTTTCCGTGCAGGCGCAAATCATCTCGCTCATCAAGCGTCTCGGCCGCGACCACGGCACTGCGGTGATGCTGGTGACCCACGACATGGGTGTGATCGCCGAGACCTCCGACCGGGTCGCGGTGATGTATGCCGGCCGCGTTGCCGAGATCGGTCCGGTGCAGGATGTCGTGCAGAACGCGCTGCATCCTTACGCCAAGGGCTTGATGGGCGCGATCCCGACGCTCGCGGGCGACGACAAGCGCCTGGTGCAAATTCCCGGCTCGATGCCGCGATTGTCGGCGATTCCGCGCGGGTGCTCGTTCAATCCGCGCTGCGCGTTGGCGTTCGATCGCTGCCGTGTCGAGCGGCCGGAGCCGCTGCCACGGGGCGCGCAATCGGTCGCCTGCCATCTCTATGACAGCGTGCCGGCGGAGAGCGCGGCATGAGCACTCCCTTCGTCCAGGCCACGAATCTGCGCCGCGTCTTCGACGTCTCGAAACCCTGGCTCAACCGCATGCTTGAAGGCGGGCAGCTCGAATATCTCAAGGCCGTCGATGGCGTCACCTTCGACATCAGGAAGGGCGAGACCTTTGCACTGGTCGGCGAATCCGGCTCGGGCAAGACCACGGTGGCGCGGATGGTCGTCGGCTTGCTGCCGCCAAGCTCCGGCAACGTCTTGATCGACGGCATCTCGATGACCGATCCGCGGCAGGCCCAGGCGCGGCGGAAACTGCGCCGCCGCATCCAGATGATCTTTCAGGATCCCTATGCGAGCCTGAACCCACGCTTCCGGGTCGACGCCATCATCTCCGAGCCGATCCGCGCGTTCGACCTGATCGAGGGCGAGCGCGACATCCAGGCCCGGGTCGGCGAGTTGCTCAGCCTTGTCGGCCTGCATCCCGACGACAGGTTGAAATTTCCGCACGAATTCTCGGGCGGCCAGCGCCAGCGGATCGCGATCGCTCGCGCGCTCGCCTCCGACGCGGAGTTCATTGTCTGCGACGAGCCAACCTCCGCGCTTGACGTCTCCGTGCAAGCGCAGATCCTGAACCTGATGCGCGACCTCCAGGACAAGTTCGGCCTGACCTACATGTTCATCAGCCACAACCTCGCCGTCGTTCGCCACATGGCGAGCCGCGTCGGCGTGATGTATCTCGGCCGCATCGTCGAGATCGCGGAAGGACGTGAGCTGTTTGCTCGTCCTCGCATGCCCTACACCAAGATGCTGCTCGGCGCCGTGCCCGATCTCGCCATGAGCGGCCGCCAGCGCATTCCCGTGAAGGGCGAGATCCCGAACCCGATCAATCCGCCGCCCGGGTGCGCCTTCAATCCGCGCTGCCCGCTGGCGTTCGATCTCTGCCGCAAGAAAGCACCTGAATTGGTCGACGGCGTCGCCTGCCATGCGGTCAACACCGCGCCGGTGCCGGCGTGACGCGCGCGTGCCATGCAGCCTGCGCATTTGGCGGCGGCCTGGCCCTGTGATCAATTGCGCGCGCCGCAAATGAGGTAGTCCATGGCCAGCATCGTCAATCCCGATCCCTTCACGACACGCCCCGAGATCGAAGGCACCTTCGGGGTCGTCGCGACCACGCACTGGATCGCGACCGCCATCGGCATGGCCATCCTGGAAAAGGGCGGCAACGCGTTCGACGCCGGCGTCGCCACCGCTTTCACGCTCCAGGTGGTCGAGCCGCATCTGAACGGCCCCGGCGGCGACGTTCCGATCATCGTGCACGACGTGAAGCGCGGCCGCACCGAGGTGATCTGCGGTCAGGGTCCGGCACCGGCTCGCGCCACCATCGCGCATTACAAGAGCGAAGGCCTCGACATGGTGCCCGGCACCGGCCTGCTCGCAGCCTGCGTCCCCGGCACCTTCGAATCCTGGATGATGCTGCTGCGTGACTACGGCACGATGCGCGTGCGCGACGTGCTGGAGCCCGCGATCTCCTATGCGCGCGACGGCTATCCGCTGGTCGAGCGCGCCTGCGCCACGATCCAGACTGTCGAGCAATTATTCCGCAAGCACTGGCCGACGTCAGCCGCCGTCTATCTCCCGAACGGCGAAGTGCCAAAGCCCGGCACGCTCTTCACCAACAAGACACTTGCGGCGACCTATGCGCGAATCCTGAGCGAAGCCGAAAGTGGCGGCGGCGGCCGCGACGCCGAGATCGAGCGCGCACGCAAGGCGTGGTCGCAGGGTTTCGTCGCGGAAGCCATCGACAAATTCTGCCGGACGCAGGACGTGATGGACGTCAGCGGCTCGCCACATCGCGGTGTGCTGACCGCCGATGACATGGCGCGCTGGCAGCCGAAGGTCGAGGCCCCGCTCACCTACGATTATGGCCGCTACACTGTCTGCAAGGCCGGGGTCTGGAGCCAGGGTCCGGTGACGCTGCAGCAGCTCGCGCTGCTGAAGGGCTTTGCGCTCGATGGGCTGGACCCGACCGGGCCGGAATTCATCCATCTCCAGATCGAATGCGCCAAGCTCGCCTTCGCCGACCGCGAGAAATTCTACGGCGATCCCGAGTTCAGCGAGATCCCGATCGGAACGCTGCTGTCGGATGCCTACAACAACGAGCGCCGCAAGCTCGTCACCGACAACGCCTCGCTCGATCTCCGGCCCGGTGCGATCGAGGGCTTTGGCGGCGTGGTCAAGCTGCGCCGCGCCGAGGGCCAGCGCGAGGCTGTCGGCGCGCTCGGCGCCGGTGAACCGACGGTGGGCCGCTTCGGCGAGGTGCGCGGCGACACCGTGCATTTCGACATCATCGACAAGGCCGGCAACATGGTGTCGTCGACGCCGTCCGGCGGCTGGCTGCAATCATCGCCGATCATTCCCGAGCTCGGCTTCTGCCTCGGCAGCCGCGCGCAGATGTTCGATCTGGAGGAGAACCAACCGAGTTCGCTCGCGCCCGGCAAGCGGCCGCGCACCACGCTGTCCCCCACCATGGCATTGCGCGACGGCGAGCCTTATCTCGCCTGGGGCTCGCCCGGCGGCGACCAGCAGGATCAGTGGATCACGCAGTTCTTCCTGCGGCACGTCCATTGCAACCTCAATCTCCAGGAAGCGATCGACGCCCCGGCCTGGCACTCCGAGCATTTCCCGATCTCGTTCTGGCCCCGCACCGCGCGCCCCGGCGTGCTCGTGGTCGAGAACCGCGTGCCGAAGGCGACGATCGAAAATCTTCGCGAACGCGGACATATCGTCGAGGTCGGACCGGACTGGTCGGAAGGCCGTCTCACCGCGGCCTCGCGCGTCGGTCCGCGTCGCCGCGCCGCCGCCAATCCACGCGGCATGCAGGGCTACGCCGCAGGGCGCTAAAGGCAGCACATGACCTGGTCGATCATCGCGCGCGATTCTGCTACCGGCCAGTTTGGCATCGCCGTTGCCACGCGCTTCTTCGCCGTCGGCGCGCGAGTGCCTTACATCGCTGCGGGCCTTGGCGCCATCGCGACGCAGGCCTTCGTCAATCCTTATTACGGGATCGACGGCGTCAAGCTGCTGCGTCAGGGTCTCAACGCGCACGACGCGCTGGCCGCCGTGCTCGCGACCGACGACGGCCGCGAAAGCCGCCAGATCCACATCATGGACGCCAGTGGCGCGATTGCCGCGCATACCGGGCGCAACTGCGTCGATTGGTGCGGGCACATCGCGGGCAGCGGCTTCTCGATCGCCGGCAACATGCTCGCGGGCGCCGATGTGCTCGACGAGACCGCAAAAACCTATATCGCCAATGACAGCCTGCCGTTTCCGCGCCGCCTGCTCGCCGCGATGCGCGCGGGTGAAGCCGCTGGCGGCGACAAGCGCGGCAAGCAGTCCGCCGCGCTCCTGATCCACGGCGAGGAGGAATGGCCGGCATTGGACCTGCGCGCCGACGATCATCCCGATCCGCTCGGTGAGCTCGAGCGGCTCGAACGGGTCAGCCACGAGCTCTGGGTCCACTTCCGCGCCTCCATGCCGACGCGGCAGAACCCGGCCGGCAACACCGATCGCAGCGTCATCGACGCCAGCATTGCCGCAGCGCGCGCAAAACGCTCATGAACCCGAGCCCCCTCATCGAGATCAGCGATCTGCACATTCGTTTTCACGGCGACGACGGCCGCGTTACCCATGCGGTCGACGGCGTCGATCTCAGCGTCGCCAATGGCGCGACGCTGGGCCTCGTCGGCGAATCCGGCTGCGGCAAGAGCGTGACGTCGCTGGCGATCATGGGCCTGCTGCCGAAGCAGAGCGCGGAGATCTCCGGCGCGATCCGCTTCGACGGTTTCGACCTCCTTAAGACGTCGGACCAGACGCTGCGCGACCTTCGCGGCAACCGGCTCGCGATGATCTTTCAGGAGCCGATGACCTCGCTCAATCCGAGCTTCACGATCGGCGACCAGATCGTCGAGACGATTTTGCGCCACCGCGGCGGTTCGCGGAGGAGTGCGCGCGAGCGGGCGATCGATCTGTTGCGTCGCGTCCACATCCCCTCGCCCGAGCGGCGGATCGACGAATATCCGCACAAGCTCTCGGGCGGGATGCGCCAGCGCGTCATGATCGCGATGGCGCTTGCCTGCGACCCGCGGCTGCTGATCGCGGACGAGCCGACCACCGCCCTCGATGTCACCCTGCAGGCGCAGATCCTGGAGCTGATGCGCGAGTTGAAGGCGGCGAGCGGCGCCGCCATTATCCTGATCACCCATGATCTCGGCGTCGTCGCGGAAGTCTGCGACGAGGTCGCGGTGATGTATGCCGGCGAGATCGTCGAGCGCGCGGCGGTGGACGAGCTGTTCTCGGCGCCGCAACATCCCTACACCGTCGGCCTGCTCGGCTCGATCCCGCGGCTCGACCATCGCGCCGAACAGCTTGCCACGATCGAAGGCATGGTTCCGAACATGGCGCAGCCGCCCGCCGGCTGTCGCTTCGCCGCGCGCTGCCCCTTCGTGCTGGCTGCCTGCACCAAGGCGCCGCCGCCGCTCGTCGAGGTCAGTCCCGGCCACCTCTCGCGCTGCATCCGCGCGCCGCTCGAACGTCTGGTGTCGTGATGGCGCTGCTCGAGGTCGATGGCCTGGTCAAGCATTTCGTCGCCGAGCGTTCGCTGTTCGGCCGCGCGCTGGCGCATGTCAAAGCCGTCGATGGCGTTTCCTTCTCGCTCGATGCCGGTAGGACGCTGGCGCTGGTCGGCGAATCCGGCTGCGGCAAATCCACCGTCAGCCGCCTGGTGCTGCGGCTGATCGAGCCGGATGCAGGCACGATCCGGTTCGAAGGCCGCGATCTGCTCTCGCTCGACGCCGGCGCGCTGCGCGCCTTTCGCCGCGAGGCGCAGATCATCTTCCAGGATCCCTACGCCTCGCTCAATCCGCGCATGACCGTCGGCCAGATCCTGACCGAGCCGCTGGCGCTGCACAACCTGGTGCCGCCCGCCCGGCGGCGCGAACGCGTCGAGGAGATCTTGCGGCTGGTCGGACTGGAGCCGCGGCTGGCGCGGCGTTACCCGCACGAGTTTTCCGGCGGCCAGCGCCAGCGCATCGCCATCGCCCGCGCGCTCGCGGTCGAGCCGAAACTGATCATCTGCGATGAGCCGGTCTCGGCGCTCGACGTCTCGATCCGCTCGCAGATCCTCAATCTGCTGCGCGAGCTCCAGGACCGGCTTGGGCTGGCCTACATTTTCGTCTCGCACGACCTCGCGGTGGTCAAGCACATCGCCGACCACGTGGCGGTGATGAATCTCGGCCAGATCGTCGAGACGGCGGCGGCGGACGCGCTGTTTGCCGCACCCCGCCATCCCTATAGCCGGGCCCTGCTATCCGCGATCCCGGTGCCTAAACCGCGGGCAAAGCGCAGCCGGATTGTGCTGCAGGGAGAGATCCCCAGCGCGCTCAATCCGCCGCCGGGATGCCGCTTCCACACCCGCTGCCCCTACGTGGTCGACCGTTGCCGCAGCGAAATGCCTCAGCTCGTGCCGGATGGCATCGGACATGCAACGGCATGCCACCGTACGTCGGAGTTGCCGTCGTCCGAGGCGATAGTCCCAACGGACGGCGGCTTCTCCCCGGTTCTCGAAAAATTGGTCGCCGCCTTCAGCGGCGGCCCGGAAGCAGTCCGCGGCAGCGGGGTTAGTTCATTGGTGACGAACCCGGCATAGCCGCAAAACAGAGGTTGAGAGCGATGAGTCCTATGCGTTTGGCACTCCTGGCGTCGGCATTGCTGACGTCGCTCGTGAGCGCGGCCCAAACCCAGGCCCAAGCCCAGACCACGCTTCGCATCGGCATCGCCGAGGATCCTGACATCCTCGATCCCAGCATCGGCCGCACCTATGTCGGCCGCATCGTGTTCTCCGCCTTCTGCGACAAGCTGTTCGACATCGACGAGAAGCTCAACATCGTGCCGCAGCTCGCGCTGTCCCATGAGACGTCGGCCGACGGCAAGGAGATGATCATCAAGCTGCGGCCTAACGTGAAATTCCACGATGGCGAACCGCTCGACGCGGAAGCGGCAAAGTTCTCGATCGAGCGTCACATGACGTTGCCGACCTCGTTCCGGAAGTCCGAGCTCGCCAGCGTCGACCATGTCGAGGTCGTCGATCCCCTGACCATCAAGCTGGTGCTCAAGACGCCTTACTCCCCGTTGATCGCCCAGCTGACCGACCGCTCCGGCATGATGGTGTCGCCGAAGGCCGCCAAGGAAGCCGGCGACAAGTTCGGCCTGCATCCGGTCTGCGCCGGTCCCTACAAATTCGTCGAGCGCGTGCAGCAGGACCGCATGGTGTTCGAGAGATTCGCCGACTACTGGAACAAGGACAACATCCATATCGACCGGGTGGTATTCCTGCCAATCGTCGATGCCACGGTGCGCCTTGCCAACCTGAAGTCCGGCGGACTCGATCTGATCGAGCGCGTGCTCGCGACCGACATCAAGGACGTCCGCGCCGATTCGCGGCTCGTGCTGTCGACGGCACCGGAACTCGGCTATCTCGGCCTCACGGTCAATATCGGCAACGACAAGAGCAAGGGGCCGCTGAGCCAATCGGCGAAAGTCCGGCAGGCGCTCGATCTGTCGATCGATCGCGAGGCTCTCAACCAGGTCGTGTTCAACGGCGAATTCACCCCGGGCAATCAATGGGTCAGCCCTACCCATCCCTACTACCAGAAGGCATTTCCGGTTCGTGGCCGCGACATCGCGAAGGCCAAGGCGCTTCTGAAGGAAGCCGGAATCACTTCGCCGGTGACCGTCGATTACATGATTCCCAAAGGCGCGGAGAACGAAGCGGTTGCCCAGGTGATCCAGTCGATGGCCGCGGAAGCGGGCTTCGACATCAAGATCCGCGCGGTCGAATTCGCGACCACCTTCAAGCAGGCCCAGGCCGGCGAGTTCCAGATCTTCCAGATCAACTGGAGCGGCCGCATCGACCCAGACGGCAACTCCTACATCTTCATGCGCAGCAAGGCACCGCAGAACGATGGCGTCTATTCGAATCCGGAGGCCGATAAGCTGCTGGAAGAAGGAAGGGCGACGTCCAACGTCGAGGAGCGCAAGGCGATCTACGCCAAGCTGAACAAGATCCTGCTCGACGACCTGCCGATCATATACATCTATCACCGCACGCTCCTGATCGCGCATACGACCAAGCTCCAGGGCTATAAGCAGATGCCAGATGGCCTCGTGCGCGTGGTCGGGCTTAAGTTTAAGTGACGGCGACATCGTCCGGAACAGGCGTGCGACTATGCTGAACTTCCTCGCCCGCCGCATTGTGCAGATCGTTCCGACACTGTTCTTCGTGTCGGTACTGATCTTCTCGCTCCAGCAATTGTTGCCGGGTGATCCGGCGCTGGTGATGGCAGGCGAGGAGCGCGATCCCGCCGTGATCGAGCAGATTCGCCAGCAATACCGGCTCGATCAGCCGATTCCCGTGCAGTACGTCTACTGGCTCAAGGGAGTCCTGATCGGCAATTTCGGAGAGTCGCTACGCAACAAGATGCCGGTGCGCGAGCTGATCGCGCAGAAGCTGCCGGTGACGCTCCAGCTCGGCTCGATGGCGATGTTGATCGCTCTCCTGATCGGAATTCCCGCCGGCATTGTCTCCGCCGTGAAGAAGGGCACCGTTTGGGACTATTGCGCCAATTTGTTCGCGCTGTGGGGCATCTCGACGCCAAATTTCTGGCTCGGCATCATGCTCATCTTCCTGTTCTCGATCGAACTCGGCTGGCTGCCGGCGTCCGGCTACGTGCCGCTGACCGAGAACTGGCGTGCGAGCCTCGCCGCCACCATCATGCCGGCCTTCGTGCTCGGCAACGCGATTTCCGCAGTCCTGATGCGGCACACCCGGAGCGCCATGCTCCAGGTGCTGGAAAGCGACTACGTCCGCACCGCGCGCGCCAAGGGATTGTCAGAGCGCTCGGTCATCCTCAAGCACGCCATGCGTAACGCACTCACGCCGATCATCACGCTCGGCGCGCTCGAGCTCGGCACGCTGTTGTCGGGGGCAGTTCTGACCGAGCAGATCTTCTCCATTCCCGGCTTCGGCAAACTGATCGTGGATGCCGTGTTCAACCGCGACTACGCCGTCGTACAGGGCGTCGTGCTGGTGACGGCGACGGTCTACATCGCGCTGAACCTGGTTGCCGATGTCGCCTACATCCTCGTCAATCCGCGGCTGCGGGGCTAGACTCATGACCGATGCCGCCCTGCCCGCCGCTCCCATCGCGCAGGCTGACGAGCTGGACAGCCCGGCGCGTCGCGCCCGGCGCCGCTTGTTCAAACGCAAGGCCGCAGTGTTCGGACTTGTGATGATCACGTTGTTCGTTGGGATCGCGCTGCTCGCGCCGTTCGTCGTGCCCTACGATCCCATCGCGACGAGCTGGAGCCTGGTCCGCAAGCCGCCCACTGCGGCGCACTGGTTCGGCACCGACGAGCTCGGTCGCGACATCCTGAGCCGCGTCGTCTACGGCGCCCGCGCGTCGCTGCTCGCGGGCCTCATCTCGGTCGCGATCGCGCTGGGCGTCGGCGTTCCGCTTGGCCTGCTCGCCGGCTATCGCGGCGGCTTCGTCGATGCGCTGATCAGCCGGATGACCGACGCGATGCTGGCCTGCCCATTCCTGATCCTGGCGATCGCGCTCGCCGCATTCCTCGGTCCGAGCCTCGGCAACGCCATGATCGCGATCGGCATCTCGGCAACCCCGATCTTCATCCGCCTGACCCGCGGCCAGGTGTTGAACGTCAAGGCTGAGGACTATGTCGAGGCGGCGCGCGCACTCGGCAATCCGCCGTGGCGGATCGCGTTCTCGCACATCCTGCCGAACATCCTGCCGGCGCTGCTGGTGCAGGCGACGCTGTCGATTGCGGCTGCCATCATCGCCGAAGCCGCGCTGTCCTTCCTGGGTCTCGGCCAGCAGCCGCCGGCGCCATCCTGGGGCAGCATGCTCAACGCAGCGCAGCGCTTCCTGACCCAGGCGCCCTGGATGGCGATCTGGCCGGGGCTAGCGATCTTCCTCGTGGTGCTGTCGCTGAACCTGCTCGGCGACGGCCTGCGCGACGCGCTCGATCCGCGCCAGCGCTAGATCACGGTCTCGCGCATCACGCGGCGGCAATCCATCTCGTATTCGAGATCGACCACCGGCGGCCGGGCATAGTGCCAAGTCAGGCCGGACCGCAACGCCCCGCGGCGGACGAGCTCGTCGACCAGCGCGTGGTGGAAATCGTGCACGGAATAGGCCTGCACGCCGGTCGTGTCCTTCCAGCCGAAGCCGAAGGCCGTCATCCTGTTCTCCATCTGGGACGTCGTCGTGAAGCGCACCTTCTCCCGAAGGCCCTCCGGGCTGAGGTCGCGGTAGCGCACGGTGCGCTCGACATAGGTCCCACCGCCCTCGCGCGCCTCGGCGCCGCCTGATATCACGAAGCTCGGCGTCTTCGAGCTAGTCGGCCGCGTGAAGGAGAACGCATAGAACGACGGCTCGGCCGGCGGATCGACCTCGGGACAGACATTGCTGCGCGCCACCGGATTGGTGCTGCCGTCGAAGATGCCCCATTCGGACAGCGTCTTTACATAGTGCAGGTTGAACGCGCGAAAGCCTTCCTCGCTGAAGGCCGCGGGCGAGCGCAGTTCGCAGGCGCAGAACGCCGTCAGCGGCCGCCCCGCCTCCCGAATATACTTCGCGGCAAGCGCAAACCCTTCCGCGAGCGGCACCAGCCGGTCGAAGCGGACGCGCTCGATCTCGTAGCCATCGTCCGCGGCCGCACCGGCCGAATATTGGAATACTGACGGAATGAAACGGTAGTTGCCGGCGGAGAATTCACCAATCATGTCGGACTCCTATTCCAGTTGCATGCGAATGCCCTTGTCGCCGTTAAGCAGGCGCTTCAGGTGAAAGCCGGCCAGGGAATCGCCGGCATGCATGCCGACCAGCGCGGCGAAGGCCGGCATCGCGGCGGCATCGCCGGCCTCCATCTTGGCAAACGCCTCGGAGTACAGCGCCGTTTCCGGCGCAGCGAATTGGGCTGGCGTCAGTGGCTCGAAAGCGCGCAACGGCTCGCTGCGTCCACGCAGCATCAGCTCCCCGACGGGACGACCCCGAAAATTCTCAGCCGCCTCGGCAATGCTGCCACTGACGCAAATCCGCGTGCCCAGATGCTTGTTCGCGGCTTCCAGTCGCGCCGCGATGTTGATGGAGTCGCCATACGCGGTGTAGTCGAAAAACCGGTTGCCGCCGAAATTTCCGACCAGAGCCGGCCCGGCGTGAATGCCGATGCGGGTGGTGCCGAAATTCACGCCTCTCACCTTCCAGCGCGCGGAAAAATCCTCCGCCCAGGCGTCGAGATCGTGGGCGCAGGCGACAGCGCGCGTCGCGTAATCGGGCTGATCGCCGGGTGCGTTGAAGAGCACCTGGATCGCATCGCCGATGATCTTGGCGACAGTCCCCTCGTGCGCGAAGACGATCTCGGTCATGCCGCCGACATACTCGTTGAGAAGCGCGCCCAGCGTCTCCGGCGGCGCACTCTCGACCAGCGAGGTGAAGCCGGTAATATCCGTGAAGATGGTCGCGACATCGCGCCACTGCACTTCGATTCCCTCGCTCTCACCGCTGGCCGCCAGACGCTTGGCGAGTTCGGGCGAGAAATGACGCGAGAGCGCGGCATGGGCGCGCTCTGCTTCCGCCTGGCGACCTCGCACCTCACGCAGCATTTCGATGTGGCGAATGGTCTTCTGGATGGTCATCTCCAGGTCGGCGAAGTCGATCGGTTTGGTCAGGAAGTCGAACGCACCGCGGTTCATCGCAGTGCGGATATTGCTCATGTCGCCATAGGCCGACACGATGATGGTGGACTTCTTGTCTTCGGCTTCCTGGAGCTTCGCCAGAAGCGACAACCCATCCATCCGGGGCATGTTGATGTCGGAGACCACCATATCCACATGCGGGTTTTGCTCGAGCGACTGCAGCGCCTCGAGGCCGTCGCGCGCAAACATGATGGTCACAGACCCATCGCGAATCTGCCGGCGGAATTTTTGCAGGACCAACGCCTCGAGATCCGGCTCGTCGTCGACGAAAAGGATGGTCGCGGTCATGCGGCTTGCCCGAGCCTCGTGTCGATTTCCTGCCGCAGAAGCGCGAAATCGATCGGCTTGGTGAGAAGCCCGACTGCACCGCGCTCGATCGCCTTCCGGCGCGTCTCGGCGTCGCCATAGGCGGTGATCATGATGACGGGAACATCCGGATGCGCGGCGCGTACTTTCGGTAGCATGTCGAGCCCGCTCATGCCGGGCATGTTGATGTCGGACAAAATCAGGATCAACGAGGGATCGCGAACCTCGGCGGCCAGTTTCAGCGCATCGGGTGCCGACGACGCGAATTCCATCTGGAAGCGGCCGGCGCGCAAATCGCGCCGAAACTGTTGCCGGAACAGCGCCTCGACGTCGGGCTCGTCATCGACGACCAGGATGTAAACGTTCAAGACTTGCCTCCGGAAGTGCCGCCCGCCGCCATCATGCGCGGCAGGGTGATGATGAATTCGGTGAATACGCCGGGTGCGGTGTTCACGTTGATCGTGCCGCCGTGCTGTTTCACCACGATGTCATGGCTCATGGAAAGGCCGAGCCCGGTGCCCTCGCCGGCCGGCTTGGTGGTGAAGAAGGGATTGAACATCTTCTCCTTCACCTCGGACGGGATGCCGGTGCCGTTGTCGTGAATGCGGATTTCGACCCTGTCGCCGAGAGTTTTTGTGGCCGCGCGCAGGGTGGGCTCGAAGGCATCTGCCGCGCTCTCCTTGCGCTTGGCCGCGGCGTAGAAGCCGTTCGAGATCAGATTGAGGAAGACTCGCGTAATCTCCTGCGGATAGATATCGACCATGCCTGCGGCGGGGTCGAAGCCGCGCTCGATCGTGACGTTGAAGCCGGGCTTCTCGGCGCGCGCGCCATGATAGGCGAGGTTGAGGCTTTCCTCGACGATGGCATTGATGTCGGCCGGACGGTGCTCGCCCGAGCCTTCGCGCGAATGCAAGAGCATGTTCCTGACGATGGAGTCGGCGCGCTTGCCGTGCTGCACCACCTTTTCGAGGTTGCTCCTGAGCATCCCGGTCAGCTCTTCGACCTCCTCCTTAGTCTTGCCGTCGAGCGGGGCCGCTTGCAGGGCCTCGTTGAGCTCGTCGATCAGCTCGGTCGACACCGCCGAGAAATTGTTGACGAAATTGAGCGGGTTCTTGATCTCGTGCGCGATCCCCGCCGTGAGCTGGCCGAGCGACGCCAACTTCTCGGTCTGGACCAGGCGGTCCTGCGCGCTGCGAAGATCGTCGAGGGATTGCGACAGCTCCGTCGTACGCTTGCGCAACTCGTTCAGAAGTCGCGTGTTCTCGATCGCGATGACGGCTTGTTTCGTGAAGTTCTCAACCAACGCGATTTGCTTGTCGGTGAAAGGCCGGACCTCCTTGCGATAAACCGCAACGGTTCCGATCAGCTCGCTTTCCCTCATCATGGGCACGATGACGATCGTCCGGGCGCCGGCGACGTCGGAGATTCCACGAATGGTCGGACCTCCGGCGAGATAGGCCGGAGTTTGCTGCACATCGTCAACGTGGACAACTTGACGTGTCCTGACAACCGCAGCAAGCGCGCTGTCCGGATGAGGACGGATCGCGATATCTTTTCGCGAGGCCGCGAACGCAGGTGGCACATTGTAGTCCGCAGCAATCGTGAAACTCTCACCATCCCACAGATTCATTACGCCGAAACTCGCACCACAGACGCGTGTGGCATTCTCGAGCATCTTGTGGAACACTGGTGTGAGTTCGCCAGGAGACGAACTGATGACCTGCAACACTTCCGACGTAGCCGTCTGTTGCTCGAGCGACTCGGTCAACTCAGCCGTTCTCACCTCGATCTTTTTCTCAAGGTCCGCATAGGATTCCTGCAGGCGCTCGCCCATCTGGTTGAACTGGTCCGCGAGACCCTCGAGCTCGTCACCGGTTCTGATCGAGATGCGTTGCGAGAAATCGCCGCCGCCGATCCGCTCGGCGCCGCTGCGCAACGCCTGGATCGGACCGACCATGCGGCGCGCCAGGAAAACCCCCGCAAGCACCGCGAAGATCGACGCGGCAAGCAGCACGATCGCGAGCCGCTGCAGCGAGGCGTAGAGGGAGGCGTAGGCTTCCTCTACCGGCAATTCCACGAACATGGTCCAGCCGAGCGGTGGAATCGGGGCGGACGCCGTCAGAACCTTCTGCCCCTGGATGTTGGTCGCCTCCTGTAGCGCGTCCGGCATGGTGCCGCCGCCGGCTTGCGCGGCCTTCACCTGCGCGAGCCTGGACATGTCGGTGTTGCGCAGGACCAGGCTGATATCGGGGTGCGCAATCAGGCGTCCCTCCGGACCGACCACGTAGGCATGTCCGTGCTCGCCGACCTTGATCTGGGACACGACGTCCCAGATCAGCTTGAGATTGACCTCTGCGATGCTGACGCCGGCATCCTTGCGCGCCCCGGCCTGCGCCAGGGTCATGTACGGCTCGGACTCCCTGCGGAAATAGATCGGACCGTAAAAGATCTTGTGAGCGACCGCCTCGGTAAACTTCGGATCCGCCGACAGGTCGATCCCGCTGTCGATCGCGTCCATGGCAAGCCGCGAGACCCGCAGCCGTTCCTTGCCGGTCGCATCGACCTGGGCGAGTTCGGTGATCGCGGGCACCTGACGCAGCAGCCGCAGCGCATCGAACCGGCGCTGCTCGATCGAGCCCGCCGACCAGGACAGCTGCGTGGTCCAGCCGAGCTGGCTCTCGATCTCCTTGACGAACTGACCGATCTTGGCCGCGGCCGCCTCGGCCTGTTCATGCTGAACCCGGATCAGCGCGGCCTTGTGCTCGCGATAATAGAAGAGGACCTCGAACAGACCGTTGGCCAGCAGCGCGATCGCGACGACGGCCACGAACAACGCGACATATTTGGTGAACAGCCGCGTCCTGATCCCCTGCCCCGGGGTCGTACCGGACGCGATGCCATCCGGCGTTGCGCTCGGCAGCGTCCGTGCTTGCGGGGTGTCGCGATGGAGGGAAAGGCTCATCCCGCCGAACCTAGCAAGAAGACCGGACCTTGTCTCTCGCGCGAACCGGAATCCACTTCGCTCGAAATCGCTCTAATGGCGGCCGGGGCGCCCGAGGCAAATAGAAAAGGGCGGCAGCGGATTGGCCGCTGCCGCCCTCGGGTTCGCTTTATCCGTGGCCTCAGGTCGGCCGCAGCGCCTTGGCGTTGAGGTCGAGGTCGTTGACCTGCTTGTTCCGCTCGGAATCGGCCGCCGCGCGATGGTCGGTCGCCAGCACCACGTAGACCGCCGGCAGCACGAACAGCGTGAACAACGTGCCGATCGACATGCCGGCCACGACCACCAGACCGATCGAGAAGCGGCTGGCCGCGCCAGCGCCGGTCGCGGTCAGCAGCGGGATCAGGCCCGTCACCATCGCGGCCGTGGTCATCAGGATCGGCCGCAGACGAATACGGGCCGACATTTCGATGGCGGAGCGGCGATCGAGCCGCTCGTTGATCTGGAGCTCGTTGGCGAACTCCACCATCAGGATGCCGTGCTTGGTGATCAGGCCCACCAAGGTCAGCAGGCCGACCTGGGTGTAGATGTTCATGGTCGCCACGCCGAAGAACAGCGGGATCAGCGCGCCAACGATCGCCATCGGCACCGAGATCATGATGACCAGCGGATCGCGCAAGCTCTCGAACTGCGCCGCCAGCACCAGGAAGATGATGATCAGCGCGAAGCCGAAGGTGATCGCGAGCTGGTTGCCTTCCTGCACATATTGCCTGCTGTCCGCGAGGTAATCATGGCTGAAGCCTTGCGGCAGGTTTTTGGCCTCGCTCTCGAGGAAGTCGACCGCCGCACCAACGGTCACGCCGGGCATCGGCACTGCCGAGAAGGTCGCCGAATTGAGCTGATTGTAATGGGTCAGCGAATTCGGCTCGGTCTTGGTCTCGATCGACACCACCGTCGAGAGCGGAAGCTGCTGGCCGGTGTTGGTCGTCACGTAGTAGCCGGCGAGCGATTCAGGCGAGAGCCGCTGGCCGCGCGGCACCTGCGGGATGACCTGGTAGGAACGGCCCTCGAGGTTGAAGCGGTTGATGTAGTTGCCGCCGAGCAGCACCGCGAGCGTGCTGCCGAGGTTCTGCATGCTGATGCCGAGATCCTGCGCCTTGGTGCGGTTGATCGTCACCTTCACGTTCGGCTGGTTGTAAGCAAGGTCGCTGTCGGAGACGATGAACATTCCGCTCTTGCGGGCAGCAGCCTTCAGCTTCTCCATCTGCTCATAGACAGTCTGGAAACTCGCGGTGGAGTTGATCACCATCTGCACCGGGAGGCCGCCCGGGCCGCCCGGCAGCGGCGGCAGGTTGAACGCGAACGCCTGCACGCCCTCGATCTTGGAAAGCTCGGCCTGCACCAGCGACTTCAGCTGGATCGACGAGCGCTTGCGCTCTTCCCAAGGCTTGAGCAGCATGCCGGCGATACCGCCCTGCGGGCCGTTGATGCCGTTCAGCACGAAGCGCAGATCGGTCTCGGGGAATTTCTGGAATTCCTTGTCAAGCTTCTCGCCGTAAAAGTCGACGTAGTCGATGTTGGCGTATTTCGGCGCCTTGGTCACCGCGAACACGATGCCCTGGTCCTCCTCAGGCGCCAGCTCCTTCGACGTGTGCATGTAGAGGAAGCCGACGAGCCCGAGGATTGTTACCGCAAACAGGCCGGTGATGGCCTTGTAGTCGAGCGAGCGGTCGAGCCTGCGCCCGTACCACCGCGTCAGCGCGCCAAACACCTTGTTGACGAGCTTGGCGAAACGCCCCTCTTCGGTGTTCTTCAGCAGCACCGAGCACATCATCGGCGACAGCGTCAGCGCGATCACGCCGGACACGATCACCGAGCCCGCAAGCGTGAAGGCGAATTCGCGGAACAGCGAGCCGGTCAGGCCGCCGAGGAAACCGATCGGCGCGTACACGGCCGCGAGCGTGATTGTCATCGAGACCACGGGACCCACGATTTCGCGCGCGCCTTCCAGCGACGCCTGGACCGGCGTTTTCCCTTCCTCCAGATGACGATGGATGTTTTCCACCACGACGATGGCGTCGTCGACCACGAGGCCGATCGCGAGCACCATCGCGAGCAGGGTCAACAGGTTGAAGCTGAAGCCCAGCGCCAGCATCAGCGTGCAGACGCCGATCATCGACAGCGGGATGGTGACGACGGGAATGATGACCGAACGGAACGACGCCAGGAACAGGAAGATCACCACGATCACGATGATCACGGCTTCACCCAGTGTCTTCTCGACCTCGTCGATCGAGGATTGGATGAACTTGGTCGAATCGTAGGCGACCTTCATCTTCATCGACGGTGGCAGATTGCGCTCAAGCTCGGGGAACAGCGCCCGCACGCCCTTGACCAGCGTCAGCGGGTTGCCCTGCGGCGTTGCCTGCACACCGATGAAGATTGCGTGCTCGCCGTTGAAGGCGACGCTCGCGTCCGTGCTTTGGGCCGCAAGTTCGACGGTGGCGATGTCCTCCATCCGCACGAAGCCGCCGTCCTTGGCCTTGACGATCATCTTCTTGAACTGGTTGACGTCGGTCAGGCCCGTATTCGTCGAAACGTTCGAGACGATGAGATATCCCTTGGTCTGCCCCGCCGCGGACTGGAAGTTGTTGGCGGTGATCGCGGTCGCGACATCCGCAGGCGACACGTTGCGGCCAGCCATCTTCAGGGGATCAAGCCACAGCCGCATCGCAAAGGTCTGGCCGCCGAGAATGTCGGCGGAGGCCACGCCGTCGACAGTCGACAGCACCGGTTGCACAACGCGCGTCAGATAGTCCGAGATGGCCGAGCCTGACAGCTCTTCGGACGAGAATCCGAGATACATCACGGCCGTGGTCTGGCCCGTGGTCTTGGTGACAATCGGGTCGTTGGATTCCTTCGGGATCAGGTATTTGACCGAGTTCGTCTTGGCCAGAACCTCGGTCAGCGCCTGGTTCGGATCGAAGTTCAGCTTGATGTAGACCTGGATCGTCGAGGTGCCGAGCACCGAGGACGAGGTGATGTAGTCGACGCCTTCGGCGGAAGCGACCGCCTGCTCGATTGGAGTGGTGATGAAGCCCTGGATCAGGTCCGCGGATGCGCCCGGATAGACGGTCGTGATGTTGATGACCGTGTTCGACAGCTTCGGATATTGTCGGATCGGCAGCGTCGTCGCCGCGCGCAGGCCGATCAGCAGGATCAGCAGGCTGACGACGACCGACAGGACCGGGCGTTTGATGAAGATATCAGTAAAGCGCATCGCGGCGATCTCGATTTCTTTGACTTGCAAAGCGCATGACCCGGCCGTGCCGGATCATGCTGCAACGTGTACGATGTCAGTAGCGCGGCGGCTGCGCCGGGAGCTGCGGAGCCGGGTCGGTCGAAATCGACACCGCCGCGCCCGATTGCAGCTTGAGTTGGCCGACCGCGACGACCTTGTCGCCTGGCTTCACGCCCTTGACGATTTCGACGCGACCTTCGACCCGGTTGCCGGTCTGCACGAAAGTGCGCACCGCGCTCAGGCTGGTCTTGCCGTCGGCTTCCTTCTTCTCGGTGATCACGAACACCGAGTCGCCGTACAGCGTGTAGTCGACTGCCGTCTCCGGCACGGTGACCACGGCCGGCTTGTCCGGGAGCACCACCGTGGTGGTCACGAACATACCGGGCTTCAGGATCTTCTCCGGATTGGAGATGGTCGCCTGCACGCGGATGTTGCGGGTGTCGGCCGAGATCTGCGGCTCGATCGTGGTGATCTTGGCGTCGAAGGTGCGGCCCGGATAGGCGTCGACCTTCAACCGGACTGGCTGACCGACCTTGAGGTTGCCCGAGTCCTTTTCCGTCACCGTGAAGTTGGCCCACAACTCCGACAGATCCGTCAGCGAAACGATGGCCGTGCCGGCGGTCAGATACTGGCCGACCTCGACCTTGCGGACGCCGAGATCACCGGAGAACGGCGCGCGGACCAGCTTCTGCGAGATCAATGCTTCGGTCTTGGCGATACCCGCCAGCGCCTGATCGTACGCGGCCTGCGCGGTATCGACGGTTGCCTGCGGGCCGAACTGGCGCGACGCCAGTTGCTTGGCGCGGTCCAGCGACAGCTGCGCGACGGTGGACTGCGCCTTGTAATTGGCGAGGTCGCCCTGCTCCGGCGCGTCGAACATCTGCACCAGCGGCGTGCCGGCCTCGACATGCGTGCCCGGCTCGAACTTGATCTCGGTGACGCGGCCGTTGACGTCGGCGCTGACGTCGACCTGGTGCACGGCAGACAGCCCGCCGACGGCCGTCAGCAGGTTCGGCACCACCTCGGACTTCGCCTCGGCGGCGCTGACTGCGACCGGCGGCGGCTTGTTGTTGGCGAAGAACTGCTTGATCATCTGGCCGCGGAAATAATTGAACCAGACGAGGCCACCGACGAGCACGGCCAGAAGCGCGCCGACGATGATGAACCAGAGCACCGGCCGGACCGGACGCTTGGGAGCCTTGTTGTCGATCGGTTCGCCCGAAATCTTGTGTTCGGTGACGATGTTCATGTCATGCACTCTCTGCAATCGCCGTCTTGTCCGCACACGCGGCCTGATCGCGGCCCAAATGCGAAGCAATTGCGGCGTCGTTAAGTCCGATACCCCTCAGGAGAAACTCACAGAGCTGCCGCTCGAGGTCGTTCGCCTTGCCGTAAGCGAGACACGGCGTGGCCGGCAGCCTGGTCAGCGCAGCGGTCATCACGGTGTGATGCGCAAACCAGAACAGGTTGAGCGGTTCGCCGTTGTATGGCCGCGCGTCCCTCGCGGCAACCGCACGCTCGAGCGAGGCGACGAAGGCCGCCCCGATCAGCGTCTCGATCTTGGCATATAGCAAACGGGCAAATTCGCCATCATCCAGATGACTCGTGGTCATCAGTCGCAGGCGCTGGGCCTCTTCCTGGTCGGGCCCGTCGGCGATGTGCATGAAATGCCCCACCATACCGCGGATCAGTTCGACCAACGTGGCGGTCGACGGCTCACGTTCGAGCAGCACCATGAGCGCCGGGTCGGCCTCGCATTCGTCGCTGAGAATTTCGGCATACAGCGCGGCCTTGGACGGGAAATGCTTGAACAGCAACGCCTCGGAAATGGCAGCGGCGGCCGCCACGCTCTTGGTCGTGGTGCCGGTATAGCCGTGTCGGGCAAAGCAACGCTTTGCGGCGCCGAGGATCAATTGACGCCTCAGGTCGCTCGTCATACGCAATGAGCTCATGCTAGTGAGTAAGCACTCACCCACGCAAAAGTCAAGCACTATGCTGCATTGCAACCTGAGTGCGTTGTAATTCCAGTGGAAATTGACCTCGCCCACACGGTCCCCGTGCAGGACGGGACGCCGGAACGCCCGCCTAGATCGGTTGGAAGCCGAGGTCGCCGCGAATCCGGTTGAGAATGTAAGTCCCGTCCCGGCTCGGCAAAATCCGCTCCAGATTGGCACTGTCGATCTTCACATTGGCAAAGCGCGGCCCGGCGGTGACGTCGTGGACGGCTCTGGCGAAGGCCTCGACCTCGGCCATTGTCGTCACAGACCGGCTATCCCCGATGCCGCAGGCCCTGGCGACGCCGACGAGGTCGGCCGCCGCGGCCGTGTGGCTGGCCTGGCCCCCAGTCTCGCCATAGGCCTCGTTGTCGAGCACCGCGATCGAGAGATTGGGCGGCTTCTGGAGGCCGATGGTGGCAAGGCTGCCCATGCCCATCAGCATCTCGCCGTCGCCGGTGATGACCAGCACCGGCAATTTTGGCTGCGCCAGAGCGAGGCCCAACCCGATCATCGCCGCCCCGCCCATGCCGCCCCAAAGGTAGAAATTCCGGGCATGGTCGCCGGCCGCGCACATGTCGTTGGTGGAGGCGCCGAGGCCGCCGATCGCAACCACGTCCCTGCGGTTCGCGAGAAGCGTGGACACCACCTGACGGCGGTCGAGGAGATTGGCCTTGCTCATTTGGTGAAAACCTTGGCGCCGATCAGGCGCTGCGACAGCAGGACGGCGGTGGGCGTGAGGGCGTTGTAGGCCTGCGCGGCCGCCGCCTCGAGCACGGCCGGCACCTCGGCTGGGTTAGACGCCCGCAGCACCTTGACACCCGAGAGCTCGAACACGCCCTGCGTGGTCGATCCCATCGGCACCTGCCACGGATTGAACTCGCCCCACTCCCCTCGCATGGTCACCAACGTGAGGAAAGGAAAGCGCAGGATCGGGATCAGCGACAGCATGTTGATGCAATTGCCGACCCCGCTCGACTGCATCAACAGCACGCCGCGCTGGCCGCCCGTCCAGGCGCCGGCGAGCAGCGCGACGCCCTCCTCCTCCGTCGTCAGCGGAATGCCGCGCATGGTGGACGAGGCCAGCACGCGCTGGATCAGCCTCGAATGGCCGGCGTCGGGCACGTAGGGCACCTGCCGGACGTCGAAGCGTTGCAGGGCCGCGAAGATATCGTCTGGCCATGAAGGAGCCGTGTCGGCAGCGTCAGAGCGGGCGTGCATTTTCCTGTCCGGTCGGCTTGCAAATCGCGGCTCGACTGTAGACGGTGAACCGAGCCGCTCAAAAGAGCGAATACAGCATATCGGACTCAACCGGCGAGTATGGCGGCATGAACGCAAGTGCGAATGAACTGGCGGCCAGTTTCGATCTGGAGAAGCTGACGCCGGAATTCTACGACGATCCCTACCCGACCTATCGTGCACTGCGGGAGAACGAGCCGGTCAAGCGCCTGCGCAACGGCACCGTGTTCCTGACCCGCTATGACGATCTCGTCACGACCTACAAGAACACAAAGTCGTTCAGCTCGGACAAGAAGCGCGAGTTCGCGCCGAAATACGGCGACACCCCGCTCTACGAGCACCACACCACGAGCCTCGTCTTCAACGACCCGCCGGCGCATACGCGCGTGCGGCGCCTGATCATGGGCGCGCTGTCGCCGCGCGCGATCGCGGGGATGGAGCCTGATATCGTCAAGCTGGTCGACGGACTGCTCGACGCCATCGCCGTCAAGGGCAATTGCGAGCTGATCGAGGATTTCGCCGCATCGATCCCGATCGAGGTGATCGGCAATTTGCTCGACGTGCCCCATGACGAGCGCGCGCCGCTGCGCGAGTGGTCGCTGGCGATCCTGGGCGCCCTCGAACCGGTCGTGTCGCCTGAGGTCGCTGCCCGCGGCAACAAGGCCGTGGCGGATTTTCTCGCCTATCTCGAAACGCTGGTCGCACGCCGACGAGCGAAGCCTGGCAACCCCGAACGCGACGTGCTGACGCGCCTGATCCAGGGCGAGGACAACGGCGAGCGGCTGACAGAGAAGGAGCTGCTGCACAATTGCATCTTCCTGCTCAATGCCGGCCACGAGACCACCACGAACCTGATCGGCAACGGCCTCGTGGCGCTAGACCGGAACCCGGATCAGAAGCAGCGGCTGATCGACAATCCCGAGCTGATCAAGACTGCGGTCGAAGAGATGCTGCGCTACGAGAGTTCGAACCAACTCGGCAACCGCATGACCACGGAGCGGGTCGAGCTCGGCGGCGTCATGCTGGATGCCGGCACGTCGATCACGCTGTGCATCGGCGCGGCCAACCGCGATCCGGCGCAGTTTCCGGACCCCGAGAGCTTCGACATCGCGCGCACGCCGAACCGGCATCTCGCCTTCGCCACCGGCGCGCATCAATGCGCCGGCATGGCGCTGGCGCGGCTGGAAGGCGCCATCGCGGTCTCACGCTTCTTGGCGCGCTTCCCGAACTACGCCGTGAGCGGACAGCCGGTCAGGGGCGGACGGGTGCGGTTCCGCGGCTTTTTGAGCGTGCCCTGCGCGATCGGCTGAGGCCTCAAAACAAAAAAGCGCGAAAACAACCCCATGCACAGTAGAAGGTTACCGGCGCGCGATGTGCCGGTGATCCCGCGCAACCAATTGACATCTCAGGCCATCGGCGCCGCCGCGCGCAACAAATTCCGGAAGGCCTAAACCACCGTCTTGTGCCGCGCGATGCAGGTTTGCAGCACCTCGTCCATCGGTTTACTCCACCACTCGTTGGAGAAGATTTCGATCTCCGAATAGCCGGCAAAGCCCTGCGCTTCGACCGCTTCGCGCACCGATTTGATGTCGATCACGCCGTCGCCCATCATGCCGCGGTCGTTGAGAATGTCCCTGGTCGGCACCAGCCAGTCGCAGACATGGAAGGCAAGCAGGCGATCTCGGCCCGCGCGCGCGATCTGCCCCATCAGTTCGGGATCCCACCAGATGTGATAGACGTCGAGCGCGACGCCGAGCATGCCGCTGCGATCAGGGTCGAGTCCGTCGCAGATGTCGAGCGCCTGCTTCGTCGTGTTGACACAGGCGCGGTCCGCCGCATAGGCCGGATGCAGCGGCTCGATCGCCAGCGGCAGCTTGGCCTGTTTGGCGTAGTCGAGCATTTCGGCGAGCGCCTCCTCGACCTGCGTCCGCGCGCCGGCAATGTCCTTCGACGCCTCGCTGCCAGGCCGCGAATATTGCGGCAGACCGCCGACGACGAGCACGACGCAGGGCGCGCCAAGCGCCTTGGCTTCATCGACGCAGCGCCGGTTGTCGTCGCGCACCTCGACCCGCCGCGATGCGTCAGAGGTGAACATACCGCCACGGCAATAGCCCGACAGGTCGAGACCGGCATCGCGCACCGCGCGCGCGGCGCGGTCGAGACCGACGGCGGCGACCTGATCGCGCCAGGGATCGATGGCGCGAATGCCGTGCCTGGCACAGGCGTCGATGATCTCGACGAGGTCGCCCTGCTTGCGGATTGTCGCCGTGTTGAGCGATAGCCAGCGATGATTAGACGAGAAATCACGCATCAGGATTCGATTCCGTGCGTTGAGAGCACCGCCTTCATCCGCCGCGTCGCCAGCTCCGGATCGGCGAGCAGCCCGGCCTTGTCGGCCAACCGGAACAGCTCGGCCAGATGCAGCGTCGAGCGCGTGCTCTCCTGCCCGCCGACCATGGTGAAGTGGTCCTGGTGACCATTGAGGTATGCCATGAACACCACCCCGGTCTTGTAGAAGCGCGTCGGCGCCTTGAAGATGTGGCGCGACAGCGGGACCGTCGGCCCCAGCACGTCGTGGAAGCCGGCTTCGTCACCCGCTGCCAACCGCGACAACGCGTAGGACGCCGCCGGCGCGATCGCGTCAAAAATGCCGAGCAGCGCGTGCGAAAAGCCCTGTTCATCGCCGGCGATCAGCTCCGCATAATTGAAGTCGTCGCCGGTGTACATCTTGATGCGCTTGTCGAGACGACGGCGCATGTCGATCTCGCGCTGCTTGTCGAGCAGCGAAACCTTGACACCGTCGACCTTGGCAGCATTGCCGTTGATGATGGCGACCGCAATATCCATCGCCTTGTCGAGATCGCTGGTGCCCCAATATCCCGTCAGCGCCGGATCGAACATGTCGCCGAGCCAGTGGATGATCACGGGCTCGCGAACCTGCGACAGCACGCGGTCATAAACCTTTGCGTAATCGTCGGCGTTACGGCCAAGCTTCGCCAGCGCGCGCGACGCCATCAAGATGATGCGGCCGCCGACCTTCTCGACCGCCGATATCTGTTCCTCATAGGCGCGAATGACGTCGTCGAGATTCTTGGCGTCCTCGACCGGGAGATGGTCCGTGCCCGCTCCGGAAAACACCAGCGCGTTGCGTCGCTTCGCGGCAGATACCGAGCGCGTGATCAGCTCCAGCGAGGTCGGCCAATCCAGCCCCATGCCGCGCTGCGCGGTGTCCATGGCTTCCGCAACGCCGAGCCCGAGGTCCCAGACGTGCTCGCGAAAGGCGATGGTCTTGTCCCAGTCGACGGCGGCGGAGAGCCACGGATCGTTGTCGGCGAAGGGATCGACCACGGTATGGACGGCCGAGAACGCGATGCGGTTCAGCGGGCCCTCGAGCTTTGCGGGAAACGTCCGCGAGGCCGCGAGCCGGTAGGTCTCGATCGAGCGATCGGCTTTTGGCAGCTTGAGCGACAGGGACGACGTTGAAGGGACGGGCTTGGGCTGGACGGGCT
Organism: Bradyrhizobium sp. 4; assembly: GCF_023100905.1. Classification (NCBI taxonomy): domain Bacteria; kingdom Pseudomonadati; phylum Pseudomonadota; class Alphaproteobacteria; order Hyphomicrobiales; family Nitrobacteraceae; genus Bradyrhizobium; species Bradyrhizobium sp. 4. The sequence continues at coordinate 2,357,009 of NZ_CP064686.1, read as the reverse complement.
TGTTCATTATTCCCTCCTCAGACCTTGATCGGCGCGACATCGATCCAGCGCCGCTCCTTCCAGCTCTTCAGCGCGCATTCGGCGAGCTGCACGCCCTTGACGCCTTCGAGCAGCGTGAACTTGTAGGGCGCATCTTCATAGACGTGGCGGATGAACATCTCCCACTGCTCCTTAAAGCCGTTGTCGTAGGTGACGTTGTCAGGCAGCTTCTGCCAGTCGCCGTAGAAATCGTGCAGCCGCTTCTCGTCGGGATTCCACACCGGTCGGGGCGTCGCCTGCCGTGCCTGGATCATGCAGTCGGAAAGGCCGGCGACGGCCGAGCCGAGCGTGCCGTCGACCTGGAAGGTGACGAGATCGTCGCGATAGACGCGCGTCACCCAGGACATGTTGATGTGGGCGATGGCGCCGCCCTTGAGCTGGAACGTGGCATAGGCGGAGTCGTCGGCGGTCGCCGTGTACTTCTTGCCCTGCTCGTCGAAACGCTCCGGGATGTCGGTGTTGCCGATGCAGCTCACGCTCTCGACCTCGCCGAAGAGATTGTCGAGCACGTAGCGCCAGTGGCAAACCATGTCGAGGATGATGCCGCCGCCGTCCTCGTCGCGATAATTCCATGACGGCCGCTGCGCCTCCTGCCAGCCACCTTCGAACACCCAATAGCCGAACTCGCCGCGCACCGAGAGGATGCGGCCGAAGAAGCCGGAGTCGCGCAGGAAGGCAATCTTCTTCAGGCCGGGCAGGAACAGCTTGTCCTGCACCGTGCCGTGCTTGACGCCCTTGGAATTGGCGAGCTTGACGACCTCGAGCGCCGCCTCGAAGTTCGTCGCGATCGGCTTCTCGCAATAAACGTGCTTGCCGGCATTGATGGCCTGGGTCAGAAGGCCCGGCCGTGCCTGTGTGGTCGCGGCATCGAAGAACATGGTGTCGTTCTTGTCGGCGAGGGCGGCATCGAGATCGGTGGTCCAGCGCATGATGTTGTAGCGCTTGGCGAGCCCCTCGACCTTCTCGGCGCTGCGGCCGACCAGGATCGGGTCCGGCATCACGCGGTCGCCGTTCTTCAAGCGGACGCCGCCCTGCTCGCGGATCGCGACGATCGAACGGATCAGATGCTGATTGAGCCCCATGCGGCCCGTGACGCCGTTCATGATGAGGCCGAGGCGTTGCGTGGTCATGCCGATTGCTCCCAGAGTGATTTTGGCTGTTCGAGCGGGCGTAGCGCCGACCAGTCCGGATGAACCGACGTCGCAAAGCCCGTTGCATTGAGCGATCCCGTGAGGAGATCGCCGTTGTGAATGGAGAGGCGGATGCCCTGCCCGGCATCCGCGTAGAGATCGGGATGCGCGACGACGAAAGCCTGGGCCTCCGCGGCGGGCGTATCAACGAAGCCATCGACGTAGTGGTGGCCGTTACGTTCGGCATGGGTGATGCCGATGAAGGCACCGAGCGCAAGGTCCTGCTGCACGGCGAGGCCCGCCTGGCAGGTCAGGTCCTCGCCGGTCACGAAGACTCTTTCGCCGGCCACGCTCCATTTCGCCGCGCGCGTCGCGTTGACGATGGACTTGTAAAGCCCTTTGCACGATTTCGACGAGATGCCGTGATAGCCAAGCGCCCGTGCCGCAGGAAACGTGTCGTAGGAATCGTCGGCTTCGTCGATGATGAAGCCACGCGCAGCGAGCGAGCCGAGCGGCGACAGCCTCGTAACATCGCGCGGCATTGGCTGCTCGATATAGAGCAGCCTGGATGAAATCGATCGCAGCGCAGTGTCATGGTCGAGCCGGCCGATGAGTTCATGCAAGGCTGCGAGATCGGCATATTGCTCGTTGGCATCGAGCGTCACTTTGTAGTCACGGTCCAGCGCATCGAGCTCCTTGCCAATGCGCGCCAGCCGCGCTGCATCGCCGACGGGGTCCCCCGACAGCTTCAGCTTGAAGTATCTTGCACCGGAGTTCTCGTGGACATCGGCAACCCCGCCCTCACCCTCGATGATATCGTCGAGACCGACGGTATGCCTGATGGCGACCCGCGACAGCGGCTTCCGGCCGGATAGAAACGTCTTGAGATCCGTTTCCTTCAGGTCGGGCGAAAGCCGCGCATCGATGCCGGCGATGTTGCCGGCCATGCCGTCGAAAAAATTGGTCTCGGCCGCACGGAGCAGCGCGTCGAGGATCGCTTTGTCGATTTCCGCAGGGCCGTAGGCCGCGGCAAGCGCCGGAATGTTCTTTTTCGCACAGGTTGCGACCTGGGCACCGACGCACGATGCATGCAGATCGAATGCCGTCAGAAATCCGGTTCGCGCGAGATAAAGCCCCCGCGCGATCTCCAGCGAGCGGCGCAAATCATCGACGGTCTGCGCCGGCGACAGCTCCGGCCGCTTGTCGAACCATTTTGGCACCAACAGCTCTGCACCGGCGCCGACGGCACTTCCCCTGCCCTCGACCTCGATCTCGACTCGCACGAACAGCTGCGGCGTCGCATTGATGGTGATCGCGCCGAAGCGGAACGGCCGCGCGAAATGCACCGGTCGTTCGAAGAAGGTGATGTCTCGCAGCTTCAGGCGCGGCGCCATGGTTTAGTCCAGCGAACCTTGCGAAAAGAAATGCTTGCGGATGCGCTGGACGAGTTCGGTGAACACAGGATCGGCCATCACGTCCAGCGAACGGGGCCGCGGCAGCGGCACGTCGTAGATGGCGGCGACCGCGCCGGGCCGCTCGGTCATGACCAGCACGCGATCGGCGAGGAACACGGCCTCGGGGATCGAATGCGTGATCAGCAGGACCGTCTTCCTGGTCTCGCGCTGGATCCGCATCAGCTCGACATTCATGCGCTCGCGCGTCAACGCGTCGAGCGCGCCGAACGGCTCGTCCATCAGCATGATCCGGGGATCATGCACCAGCGCGCGGCAAATCGAGGCGCGCTGCTGCATACCACCGGAGAGCTGCCACGGCAGCTTCTTCTCGAAGCCTTCGAGCCCGACCAGCTTCAACAGCGCCTTGGCGCGGTCGAGATATGTCTGCCGCGGCAACCGCTTCATGTCGATCGGCAGCATCACGTTGGACAGGATGTTGCGCCATGGCAGCAGCAGCGCGTTCTGGAACACGATGCCGACATTGCCATGCGGCGCCGTCACCTTCTCGCCCTCGACCAGGATCTCGCCCGTGGTCGGCGGCAGCAGTCCCGAGATCAGCTTGAGCAGCGTGGACTTGCCGCAGCCGGATGGGCCGACCACGACGAAGAACTCGCCGTCATTGATGTGAAAGTCGAGCGGCCGCAACGACGGCACATCGCCGTCGCGCGTCCGGTAGGTCTTCGACACGCCTGACAGCTTGATGCCCGACGCATCGCCGGCAGCCCGGTCGCTCACCAGTCTCAGATGCGCGGCCGGTTGCAGGGTTTCGCTCATGGTTGCCGCAGGTTTCACGAGCCGCTCTTCGGCAGATAGTCGTTGGTATAGAACGCCTTCGGGTTCTCCTTGGCCTTGGCATCGAGCCCGCCATATTCGACCATCAGATTGACCGAGTCCGTCATGTTCTGGTCGGTGACCTGGAACGGCCGCTTGCTCTTGGTCTCGGGCGTCCGGTAGAGCGGAATGGTCAGCTCAAATCCTTGCGTCAGCGTGTCGATCTTGCCGCCCTTGGGGTTGGCATCGAGGATCGACTGCGCTGCCGCCTTCGGCTCCTTCTCAGCGGCCTCGACCGCCTTGGTCGTGGCCGACATGAAGCGGCGGACGAGATCGGCATTGGCCTTCACATAATCAGTATTGGCAATGATGCCGGAGGAGACCATGTTGATGCCGTAGTCGGCGAACTTGATCGGATAGACGTCCTTGCCGGTGGCGTCCTTGATCTTCATCGACTGGTCCATGACGTAGCCAAGCAATAGGTCAGCCTGGCCGTTGATGACCGCGTTGAGCTTGGTCTGGCCATCGCCCGCCACCGTCTGGAAGTCGCTTTCCTTGAGGCCGGTCTTCTTCAGGAACAGCGGCCAGATCTGGGTCATGGAATCGGCCGGCGTGATCGCGACCGTCTTGCCCTTGATGTCCTCGGGCTTCCTGATGTTCTTGTCGACGAAACCCATGGCGGACATCGGGCTGGTTTGGAGCAGCACGCCGGTCGCAACCACTGGCGCACCCTTGATCGCGGCGCGCATCATGGTGGGCACGTCGACATAGCCGAAATCGGCGGTCTTGGCGGCCACCGCCTGGGTGGTCGCAGCCGAGCCACGGCCTTCCTGAATTTCGAGGTCGATGCCCTCGGCCGCATAAATGCCCTTGGCCTTGCCGTAATAGAACGGCGCGTGCTCGCCATAGACGTACCAGTTGAGCATCAGCACGACCTTGTCGGCCGCTTGCGCCGGCATGGCCGCGAACATCATCAGCGCCGCCGAGACAGCTCCTATCCACCGCTTCATCGTCACTCTCCCTTGTCGTTGTTGCGTCGGCCGTTGGCGGCCGTTCGTTGCTTTGGTTATTGTTAAGAGGCGAAAATCACGTCCTCGCGCTGGCTGACATGCCAGGGAATGACCAGCTTCTCGATCCGGTCCACGATCCAGAACAGGATGACGCCGAGCAGCGCGAGGATCACGAGGGCCGCGAACATCGTCGGCAGGTCGAAGGTTCCGATCGAGCGCTGCATCACATAGCCGATGCCGGAATTGGAGCCGACGAACTCGCCGACGACGGCGCCGACCACGGCGAGCGTCACCGATACTTTGAGGCCGGAGAAGATCGCCGGCAGCGCATGCGGCAGGTTCACCGCGCAAAACACCTGGAAGCGGCTGCCCTGCATGGCGCGGGCGAGATCGACCATATCCGGATCGACGGATTTGAAGCCTTGCACAGCGGAGACCACCACCGGGAAAAACCCAAGCAGGAACGCCGAGATAACTTTCGGAATGATGCCGAAGCCGAACCACACCACGAACAGCGGCGCGATCGCGATCTTCGGCACGGACTGCGAGAACACCAGCAGCGGATAGACGTAGCTCTCCACTGTCTTGGAGCCCGCGATCAGCATCGCGATGGGGATACCAAAAAGCGCCGAGAGCGCGAAGCCGCAGACGGTTGCATAAGTCGTCGGCCAGGACTGGCGCAGCAGTTCCGGCCAATCGGTGCGCAGCACCGCAATGACATCGCCCGGCGACGGAATCTGGTAGGCGGGAATCTTGAACAGCCGGATCGCGAGGTCCCAGGCCACGACGATGAACACCAGGAACAAAAACGGCCGGATCCAGGCCGCATTCAGCATCTTGGACACCGCACTCTGCGGCTTCAGCTCAGCCACGTCTCACTCCCGGTCGTCTTGTTCGTTGGGCGAGAAATTAACCCGTTGGGTAAATACTGTCCAGCGGTTTTCCTGCGACGTTTTGGGCGGGGGTTCCGCAAAGGTCGTGCCGTCCCGGCGAAGGCCAGGACCAACACCCACAGGGAAAAATTTGGCGAAGGCTGGTTGGCGGGGACGGCCACCGCGCACTATCGATAGATAACGCGGTATGGGTCCCGGCCTTCGCCGGGACGACGATGGACTACGCCGTCTGCGCCACCGCGGCGCGCGACTTCGGCGCCTTGGTCATCGCTAACAGTGCGGCCGACTGTCCCGTCAGCGCCGCCAGCACGAGGCCGACCATGTGGTCCAGCCGCTCGTCCTTGGCGTCCTTGGCCAGCAAATCGCGACCGAAGATCACGCTGAGTGTCGCCGAGTTCGACAGATAGAAGAAGCACAGTCCCGCGATCGAGATGTAGAGCTGGACAGGATCGACCGCGACCTTGAAGTCGCCGCCGGACACACCGCGCCGCACCACGGTGCCGATCATCTCGACGAAGGGCGAGTGCATCGACTTGACCTTGGTCGATTTCTTCAGGTGCTTTGCGCGCGCGAGATTCTCGGTCTGGAGCAGCGACAGGAATTCGGGATTGCGCAGGAAGTAATTCCAGGTGAACTCGATCAGGCGGCGGATCGCCTCGGGCGGGTCGAGATGTTCGAGATCGAGCCCGCGCTCCTCGCTGCGGATCTTGTCGTAGGCGCCTTCGAGCACCGCGAGATAAAGCTCGTCCTTGTTGCCGACGTGATAATACAGCATCCGCTTGTTGGCGCCGGCGTTGGCCGCGATGCGGTCGACGCGCGCACCGGCAAGCCCGTGCGCCGAGAATTCCTGCTTGGCGGCTTCGAGAATGCGCAGCCGCATCCCCTCGGGATCGCGCTGCCATTTCAGAGTTCGCTTTGCCGCTGCTTTCGCCAAACCGGGTGCTCGCTGGGTGCTATCAGGATGCCGTGTAACACGCGCTCGGCCCGCCGCATAGTTTCGTCATTGCGAGCGTAGCGACCCAATCCAGACTGCCACCACGGAGACAGCTGGATTGCTTCGTCGCAAGAACTCCTCGCAATGACGAGGGGAGGACTGAACCTCAATCCACCGGCTTGGGCGAGCGCTCCAGCAGGACCGTCTGGATGCCGCAGGTGCCGGTCCGCACCGTCATCACCCGCGTGCCCGGCTTGCGGCCGTTGCGCACATCGCTGACGTCGAGGCCGGCGGCAATCAGGCGGGCGCGCGTGGCGTCGATGTCGGCCACCCGCCAGCTCAGGCCCCAGAGGCGGTCATGCAGGGAATCGCCGCCCGCAACGGGGCGGCGCACCACCTCGACGACGAGATCGCCGCAGCGGAAAAACATCAGCTGGCCCCAATCCTGATGCGAGCGGTCGAGCGCCAGATCGAGCCCGAGTCGCGCGCCATAGAGCGCGGCAGCGCGATCGGAATCCTCGGTGGTGATCACGACGTGGTCGAGCGCATCGATCGGCCCGATATCAGTCGTCTTCGAAAGCGGGCGCTCATCAGCCAGTTCGAGGAAGAACATGCGCACGCCGCGCGTGAGCTCCGTGGCGGCGCGCGTTCGCTTCCAGTGCAGGACCGCGCCGCTCTCCGCGTCGCTGCTTTCGACCTCGGCAACCGGATCCGGCATGAGTGCCACCCGCTCCAGCCGCCGGTGCGTTTTGCTCATGTCCGCGACACGAAAGCACAGGCTGGCGAGCACGCCTTCCTGGTCGCCAAGCAGCGCGCGCATGCGATCGGCGGTCACGCTGAAGCCGTTCGGCGCCATCAATTCGATCGTCATGTTCGCGAGAGTGAACAGCACACGGTCGGCGCCCTCGCCCGAATTCTGCCAGGCCGGCGCGCGCCCGAGCAGTGTCTGATAGGCCGCCCTGGCCGCACCGATATCCCTGACCAGAGCGACGACGTGATCGAGGCCGGTGATCATGTTTCCCCCTGTTGACCGGCCCGGAACCATGGACCGAGAGACGGCGTTTGTCCGGGCTTGGCATTACCCGGTGATGGTCGTATTCCGGCCGCATGCCGACCTCAAGCACTCCGAGCGGCGGTTTTGCGAATAATTTCAGCGGTCCCGCGGCGGAACCGGTGTTACAGTAAGCACGCCGGCCGGGACCACAAAGCGCATCACGGACAAGCAATGCAGGCTCTCTTCATCGGACAGACCTATATCGACGTCGTCTTCATCACCGACCACATGCCGACCGGCGACGAGAAGCACGTGGCCTCCGACTACGCGGTTTCCTTCGGCGGCAATGCGGTGACCGCGGCGTTCTGCTGCGCCAAGCTCGGCATCGTGCCCGATCTCATCGCCACCGCGGCCAATGACTGGCTCGGCCGCATGTTCATGGACATGTGCGCGAAATATGCGATCTCGCTGCATGGGCGGAAGGTCAACCAGTCCTCGCTCTCCTTCATCATGCCAAAGGACGGCAAGCGCGCCATCGTCCGCTGCCGCGACGACGACCACATCCATCCGTTCCCGATGCTCAATCTCGGCGGCTGCCGCGCGCTGCATGTCGACGGCCATCAACCCGATGCCGCGATCCACTACGCGAAAGTCTGCCGCGAGGCCGGCATCTTGACCTCGCTCGACGGTGGCGGCCTTCGCACCAACACGCATGAGCTATTGGAATTCATCGACGTCGCCATCGTTGCCGAGCGCCTGTGCGAGCAGATGGATCTGACGCCGGAGAAGATGCTGGATTACCTCAAGAGCCGCGGCTGCAAGATCGGCGGCATCACAATGGGCGAGAAGGGCCTGCTCTGGTACGACGAGACCGGAACGGTGCAGGTGATGCCGGCGATGCCGATCCCACGCGAGCGCGTGATCGACACCAACGGCGCAGGCGACGTCTTCCACGGCGCCTATGTCTATTCCTATCTTGCCCATCCCGGCAAAAGCTGGCGCGAGCATTTCGATTTTGCCCGGGCAGCCTCGACCTTCAAGATCCAGCGCCTTGGCAACGAAGCCGGCCTGCCGACGCTTGTCGACATCGCAAAAGTCAGGCACGAGTTCGAGGTCAGGGTCTAGCGTTCGCCGAGGTATCTCATGGGGCGCGTCTTCGTCGCCGGCAGCATCAACATGGATGTCGTGGCGACAGCCGATCGCCATCCGAAAGTCGGCGAGACCGTCGCCGGCAAGCAGGTGCTCTATTTTCCGGGTGGCAAGGGCGCCAACCAGGCGGTGGCGGCGTCGCGACTTGGCGCGCGGACCACGCTGATCGGCCGGCTGGGCAAGGATTCGTTCGGCGGTGAGCTGAGGACGTTCCTCGGCGCGCAAGGCATCGATCTCGGCTACCTCCAGGAGGCGGCCGAGGCGCACACCGGCACCGCCATCATCACGGTCGCAGACGCCGACAACACCATCGTCGTCATTCCCGGCAGCAATGCGCTCGTCGGCATCGACGACGTCGCGACCGTCCCGCTGACGAAAGGCGATGTCGCGGTCAGTCAATTCGAGATCCCGCTGCCGACGATCGCCGCGTTCTTCCAGCAGGCTCGCGACATTGGCGCCACGACGCTGCTCAATCCGGCCCCGGCACAAACCATGTCGGGCGAATTGCTCGCGCTCGTCGACATCCTCGTGCTGAACGAGACCGAGCTCGGCCTCCTCGCCGGCGTGGAGTTGTCCGACAGTGACGAGGCAGCGCGCATCCTCGACGTCGCACGAAAACTTCAGGCGCGCGAGGACCAGACTATCTGCGTGACCCTCGGCAAGCGCGGCGTGCTGGCGCTCGCGGGACGCGAGGAGATTTCGGTGCCCGGCCGCGTGGTGAAGGCGGTCGACACCACAGGCGCAGGCGATTGTTTTGTGGGAGCGCTCGCGGCGCAACTTGCCGACCGCGTCGACTTGCGCGCGGCACTCGCCTTCGCCAATGCCGCCGCCTCGATCTCCGTGCAGCGCATGGGCGCGGGGCCGTCAATGCCGACGGCCGGGGAAGTCGCCGCCGTCCTCAACGCCGGCTGATCACGCCAGCGCGCCCTTCAGGTCAAAGCTTTCATCGGCGGCCTGCTCCGGCGTGATCGAGCGATCCAGGCCGAACAGGCGGCGGCCGAACATGTGGTCGCCGGCACGGTTGATCGATTCGATGCCGAGCAGGCTGTCGCCCTTGTAGCAGAACGCCGAGAACGCCTTCTTGGCGGGATCGCCGCGTAGCACGACGCGGTCGTAGCCGGTGGTGAGGCCTGCGATCTGGAGCTTGTCCTCGCCCTGGTCGCTCCAGAACCAGGGATGGCTGTCATAGGCCTTGCGGTCGCCGGTCAGCCGCGCCGCGAGGCAGCGCGCGTGATCAGTGGCATTCTGCACCGATTCGACCCGCAGCGAACCGCCGAAGCGCGGGCTTGCGAACAGCGCGCAATCGCCGATCGCGGAGATATCGGGATCGGCCGTCGAGAGATATTCGTCGACGATGATACCGGCCGCGACCGGCAGCCCCGCCTCCGCCGCAAGCTCGATGTTCGGCAGCACGCCGACGCCGACCACGACGAGATCCGCCGGCAGATGCCTTCCGTCGCTCAAGGAGACGCCGGTGACCTTGCCGCCCTCTGCCTCGATGGATGTTGCCTGCACGCCGAGGTGAATGCGGATGCCGGCCTCGCGATGCCGCGCCTGAAAATACTCCGAGACCTCCGCCGTCACCGCGCGCGCCATCACGCGCGGGGCGAGTTCGAGCACATCGACCTCGAGGCCCTTGATGCGCGCGGTGGACGCGAATTCGAGGCCGATGAAGCCGGCGCCGATCACCACCACCCGCGTCTTCGACGGGATGATCTCTCGCAGAGCCTCGCTCTCGTCGAGGATGCGCAAATATTTCACGTCGGGGAGATTGGCATTAGGCAGATCGAGTAGCCGGTTGCGCGCGCCGGTCGCCAGCACGAGGTGGCCATAGGGCAGCGTCCTGCCCGAGGCGAGCAGCACCTTGCGCCCCGCGCGGTCGATCGACACCGCGCGGCCCGCCACGAGCTCGATGCTCTGGTCCTGGTAGAATTTCTCCGGCCGGAACATCAGGCTCTCCGGCCCGGACGAACCCTTGATGTAGGCCTTGGACAGCGGCGGCCGCTGATAGGGCAGATGCGCCTCGTCATTGACCAGGCAGATGGGCGCGGAAAATCCTGCCTGGCGCAGCGATGCCGCGACCTGGTAGCCGCCATGGCCGGCACCGATAACGACCACCGGACCATCCGTCATTGGACAGCCCATTTCCGCAAGACACGAGCGTCACCCATGTCGTCTCCTCTCTCTGATTTTGGCTTGCTAGCCTAGGAGGAGCCGGCGCTCGTGTCCGTCCCTAAACGAAGGCCTGCCCATTTGAGCCTATCGTTCCCGCTTGCGCAAGAGGACCAGGCGGGGATTGTCACCCCTCGCCTTCTGCGATTTAGTTCGTGCATCGACCTCATGCCGGGGATTTCCGATGACCGCTCCCGTCTCACGACCCGACGATCCCGCCTTGCTGCGAATCGATGGCCCGATCGCGACCATCACGCTCAACCGGCCCGCCGCGTTCAACTCGATCAATCTGGCGATTGCACAAAAGCTCGAACAGCTCGCGGCCTACCTTGAGGGCGCCGACGATATCAGGGTCGTGGTCCTCGAAGGCGAAGGCCGCGCCTTCTCGGCCGGCGGAGATCTGCAGACGATCGGCGCCGCGGCCGAAGCTGGCACGGTGACGCCTGTCGTCGGCGAGCTGTTGAAGCACTATCATGCCTTCATCGAGATCATCCGGCGCATGCCGAAGATCTCGCTGTCCAGCGTGCACGGCTCGGCGGCCGGCGCCGGCATGGGCCTCGCCTTCGTCACCGACCTCTGCATCGCCGCGGAGGATGCCAAATTCACGCCTGCCTACGCCAAGATCGGCGTGTCGCCGGATGGCGGATCCACGGTCGGCATCGTCAACACGGTCGGCCCGCGCCGCGCGCTCCAGATTTTCCTCGCCGAGGACAATTTCACCGCGCAGCAGGCCCATGAATGGGGCCTGGTTGCGAAGGTCGTTCCCGCCGCCGAGCTGAAGGCGGCAACGCGAACTCTCGCCGTGCGGCTGGCGCAGAACCCGCCGGCCGCGATTGCCGGCACCAAATCGCTGATCTACCAGGCCGCCACCACGCCGGTGAAGCAGCAGCTCGACGCCGAGGAGCACAAGATCATCATGGCGATGAACACGGAGGAGTTTCGCGCCGCCGTGAAGAAGTTCACGAGCAAGAGCAAGTAGTTCTCACTGCGGACAGATGTACCCCGTCCCTGCGGGGGACTTGAAGCAGCCGACCGACTCGGGGAGCACCTGCCGCGGCAGCCACAGCACCACGCTCGGGAAGTAGATCGCGAACGCGATCGTCCCGAGGAAGACCAGATAGATCGGCAACGCGGCGCGTAGCGCCTTTGCGAAACTGACGCCGACGAATTTCGACGCCATCAGCAGCACCAGGCCATAAGGCGGCGTGATCAGTCCGAAGGCGAGCGTGGCGATCAGCACCACGCCCATGTGAACGGCGTTGATGTCGCCGGCTTCCGTCAGCGTGTTGACCAGCGGCATGAAGATGATGATGGTCGGTACCGGTTCGATGAAATCGCCGACGACCGTGAACAGCAGTACCATCAGCAACATGATCAGATGCGGATCGTTGCCGGCGAGCGAGGTGATGACTTCGGCGATGTAGCTTGCACCGCGCAAATAGGCGAGCATCCAGCCGAAGGCATTGGCGGCGCCGATCGTGATCAGCGGCAGCGAGAAGATCAGGCCCGCAAGACAGAAATCGTACGGAATCTTCCTGATATGCCCGCGGTTGAGCGCGGGGATCACGACCACGACAATCCAGACCACGGCGACGACGCCGGCTTCCGTCGGCGTGAACCAGCCGGTCAGAATGCCCCCCAACAGGATCACCGGGATCATCAGCGGTAGCGCCGCATCGCCGGCCGCGAACACCACCTGCCGCAGCGGCGCGCGCGGCTTGCGCAGGCCGGACGGACCGAAGAAATAGCAGTAGATCATCAAGCCGAAGCCGATCATCAGGCCCGGCACGACGCCCGCCATGAACAGGCCGGCGATCGAGACGTTGCCGACCGCGCCATAGACCACCGCGGTGATGCTCGGCGGCACCAGTGCCGCAATCGTCGAGGCGGATGCGATGATGGCGGCGATGAAGGCGGGCTCGTAGCCCTCGCGCTTCATCGGGCCGCCCAGCGCGCGGCTCATCACCGCGACGTCGGCGGTGGTCGAGCCCGACATTTCCGAGAAGAACATGCTGAAGACCACCACGACCTGCGACAGGCCGCCTCTGATGTGGCCAACCAGGGACACCGAGAGGTTGGCTATTCGAACCACCACATTGGCCGAGCTCATGAGCTCGCCGACCAGCAGGAAAAAGGGGATCGCCAGCAGCGCCTCGGAATCGACGCCGTCGAAGACTTTCTGAATGATAGCGGCGAGCGAGACGTCCGACAGGAGCGCGCCGATGAAGACGCCGGCCATCAGCGAGAACGGCACTGGCACGCCGAGATAGCCGAAGGACAGAAAGCAGACCGTCATCAACGCCAGAACGATGGGTGCGCTCACGGCTGCGCCCTCATCTGTACGTCGGTGATGACAGGTGCCCCGCCATCCTCTTCGGGCGGCTCGGGGTGGTCAAAGCCGTTGCGCAGACCGTTGACGAGCTGCTCGATGGTGAACAGGCCAACCAGCACGCCGGAGAGCGGAATAATCGCGTAGAGCGAGGCGATCGGCGTGCCCGATGGCAGGCGAAAACTGCCGAAGCCGCGAAGATAGTTCTGATAGCCGTACAAGATCAGGCAGAAGGCGACGCCGAGCACCACGATGCGGATGATGATTTCGACGATCAGACGCGGCGTGCCGTGCATCGCCTCGGAGATTGCGGTGAGATAGAGGTGGTCGTTGCGCCGGGTCGCAGCCGCGGTGCCGACGAAGATCGCGTAGATGAACAGCGTCGACGTGACTTCCTGGAGCCATAGCCAGGGATGGCCGATGGTGCGGGTGACGATGTCGGCGGTCACCGACAGCGAGAAGCCGAAGCAGAGCACGCCGCAGAGGATCATCAGCGCGAGCTCGAGCCAGTCGAGCCCGCGCCATTTGAGGTGACGCTGGCGTTGCACCAGCAGTTTGTCGGCGATGGTCATCACTATCCCCGTCGTCCCGGCGAAAGCCGGGACCCATACCCCCAGCTGCGTGTGGTCAAAGCAAGCTGGCGGCTATCCTGCCCCAAGCTCCGCCGCGGCGTATGGGTCCCGGTTTTCGCCGGGACGACGCGGAGGCAACGCTACGCGGCCTAATTGATCGAGCGGATCAAATCCTTGATCTTCTCGGCGTGCGGGCCGAGCTCCTTGGCGAGCTTGCCGAGATAGGGATCGGCGACCGCCGTGAAGGTCTTCTTGTCGACGTTGTCGACGATCTTCACGCCCATCTTCTTCAGCTTCTCTGCGGCGGTGCGTTCGAGGTCGAAGGCCTTCTGCGGCTCCTTGGAGCTGACCTCGTTCCCCGCTGCCTGCACCCAGCCCTTCTGCTCGGCCGACAGGCTCTGCCAGAGCTTGTCGGAGATAAATACCAGCGCGTTGTTGGCCTCGTGCTCGGTGATGTTCAGGACCGGAGCGACCTCGTAGTGCTTGTTGACGAGGTAGACGTTGATGCTGTTCTCGGCGACGTCGACGACGCCGGTCTGCAGGCTCGTGTAGACGCTGCCGAACGGCATGTGCACGGTCTGGGCGCCGTAGGCCGGGAACATGGTGTCCTCGGTCGCGGTCGCCTGCACCCGGATCTTCAGGCCCTTGATGTCGCCGACATTGTGGATCTCCTTCTTGGAGTACATGTGGCGCACGCCCTGCGAGCCGGTCGCGATCACATGCAGGCCCTGTGTGGTCTCGTCGATCATGGTCTTGAGCGCCTCGAACACTTTTGGATCGGCCAGACCCTTGACCACGTGGTTCTCGTCGCGGAACAGGAAGTGCAACGACATCACGCCCGCTTGCGGCGAGATCGTCGCGGTGTTCGCCGAGGAGATGATCGCAAATTCGACGTCGCCCGCCTTCACGAGCTGGAGCACCTGCGGTTCCTGCCCGAGCTGCGCACCCGGATATTGATCGATGATCATGGTGCCTTTGCTCAATTCCTTGAGCTTTTCGGCAAAGAGGTCGCCCGCGATGGAATAGCCGGTATTGCGCGGCTGGTCGTAGGCAAAGCGATAATGCTTCACCTCCTGCGCCGATGCGCCCGTGACGAAAAGAACAGCGGCCGTTGCCGCCAGCCCAAGCATGGATCGTGCAATCATCGTTTCCCCCTTGTTTTATCGCTCGCCGCTTTAGCGGTCTGAGCGTTCGTTCGGGTGGTTGGTCACCCCTTATCCGTCTTCTTCCCAGTTCTCTGCATAAAATCGAAATCGCAGCCCTCGTCGGCCTGCATGATGGTCTCGTTGAATAGCCAGGCATAGCCGCGCCGCGCCTCGTCCGGCGTAGCCGCGGGTTTCAACGCGCCGCGCCGCCGTTCGAGCTCGGTAGCATCGACGAGAAGCTCGATGCTGCGCTTGGCGACGTCGAGGCGGATCATGTCGCCGTTCTGCACCAGCGCCAGCGGCCCGCCCACGGCGGATTCCGGCGTGACGTGCAGCACGATGGTGCCGAACGCGGTGCCGCTCATGCGCGCATCCGAAATGCGCACCATGTCCTTGGTACCGCCACGCGCGAGCTTCTTCGGGATAGGCAGATAGCCCGCCTCGGGCATGCCGGGCGCCCCCTTGGGGCCGGCGTTGCGCAGCACCAGCACGTCATCGGCGGTGACGTCGAGATCGGGATCGTCAACCCGGAGCGTCATGTCCTCGACGGATTCGAACACCACCGCACGCCCGGTGTGCTGCAACAGTTTCGGGCTTGCAGCCGACTGCTTGATGACCGCGCCGCGCGGGGCGAGATTACCGTGCAGGACGGCGAGGCCGCCTTCCTTCTTGATCGGATTGGCGCGCGGACGGATCACGTCCTGGCCGGGCACGTCTTCCGCCTTCGCGACGACGTCGCGCAGGCTCTCGCCCGTGATCGTCCTCGCATCGAGATCGACGAGATCGCCAAGCTGCGCCAGCAACTTCGGCACGCCACCGGCATGATGAAAATGCTCCATGTAATGCTCGCCGGACGGTTTGAGATCGACCAGCACCGGCACCTCGCGGCCGATCTGGTCGAAGACACCGAGATCGAGCCGGTGCGGCGAGCGATGCGCCATCGCGGTGAGATGGATCAGGCCATTGGTCGAGCCGCCGATGGCCTGGAGCACGACCTGCGCGTTCTTGAAAGATGCCGGCGTCAGCACTTCACTTGGCTTCGGTCCCTTGGTCTTGGCCATCTCGGCAGCGACCTTGCCGCTCGCCTCGGCAAGGCGAAAACGCTCGGCATGCGGCGCGGGGATCGTCGCGCTCATAGGCAGCGACAGGCCCATGGCCTCGATCATGCAAGCCATGGTGGAGGCCGTGCCCATCACCATGCAGGTGCCGACCGATGGTGCGAGGCGGCCGTTGACCGCCTCGATCTCGACATCGTCCATTTCGCCGGCGCGATACTTGCCCCAGAGACGGCGGCAATCAGTGCAGGCGCCCAGCACCTCGCCCTTGTGATGACCAACCACCATGGGGCCAACGGGAATGACCACCGTCGGCAGATCGGCGCTGATCGCGGCCATCACCTGCGCCGGCAGTGTCTTGTCGCAGCCGCCAATGACGATCACCGAATCCATCGGCTGGGCCCGGATCATCTCCTCGGTGTCCATCGCCATCAGATTGCGCAGATACATCGAGGTCGGATGCGCAAAGCTCTCGGCGATCGAGATAGTCGGGAATACGAACGGCATCGCGCCCGACAGCATCACGCCGCGCTTGGCGGCCTCGATGATCTGCGGGACGTTGCCGTGGCAGGGATTGTAGTCGCTGTAGGTGTTGGTGATGCCGACGATCGGGCGCTCGAGCGCGTCGTCGGAATAGCCCATGGCCTTGATGAACGCCTTGCGCAGAAACAGCGAGAAGCCGGCATCGCCATAGCTCGTCAGCCCTTTGCGCAACCCACTCGTCATCATACCACTCCCATCATCGGGTCATTGTCGTACAGCCTGCCCCTTGATTGTCAATAAGGCAGACATCAAACTTGGCATTTTCGCCATTGGCGCCCTGGTGACGACCAAATTATTGACAATCTGAGCCTTGCCTGCTCCACAGTACGGACCGGCCAAGCGCCGGGAGGCCGAGGGCATGTCCGACACTCACACCGCAGAAGCCATGACGGTCCGGCGCGACGATCCGGACGACATCGTCGCGCGGCTCGAGGAGGACATCATCTTCGGCCGGCTCGCGCCGGGCGCGCGCCTCACGGAAGACGCGCTGATGTCGGCTTACGGCACCTCGCGGCACTTCGTGCGCCAGGCGCTGGTGGATGCGGAGCGCCGCGGCATCGTCCGCCGCGAGAAGAATGTCGGCGCCACCGTGCGGTTCTACTCGGCCGAAGAGGTCGGGCAGATCTACGAGGTCCGGGAGATGCTGACCCGGCAGGCGGCGTTGATGATCCCCCTGCCCGCTCCGCAAGGCCTGATCGACGAGCTCTCCGCATTGCAGCGGCAATATTGCGCGAGAGCGGATTTGCAGGACCTGCGCGGCATCCACGAGGCCAACGACGCCTTCCACCTCGCGCTGTTCTCGGCCTGCGGCAATCCCTATCTGGTGCGCTCGCTGCAGGACTACATGAACCTGACGTTGCCGATGCGCGCCAAGAACCTCGCCGACCGAGACGGCCTCGCGCAATCACAGCGCCAGCACGAGCTGATGATCGAGCTGTTGAAGGGCCGTGACAGCTGGGCGCTGGCGCAGCTGTGTGTGGATCACATGCAGTTCAGCAAGAAGGATTACCTGGCGCGGATTGCGGGTGAGCAAGCCGAACAGCAGGGCCCGCGTTCATAGATGGGAGACGTTCGCTTCTCGCGGTGCTGCAGTTTACGCGGTAAGGGCGCGCTGGATTGCCCGCAATTGCAGGCCGCACGAGCCCATTCGGGCAATAACGCCCGCAGTCCATGACTTCTGGGGAACCTATGGTCGGCTTGGTACTTGGTCTTGCACCAATCCCCCACCATAGGAGCTGCCATGATTTGCCGTTTAGTCGGAGCCGCCGCTGTTGCCGTCGCCGTCCTGCTTCCCGTAACGACCCAGGCCCAGGGCGTTCCCGGAGGCGTCGAACGCGGTGCGCGGGATGGTGAGCGAGCGGCAGGGCCTGTCGGTGCAGTTGTGGGTGGCGTAGTCGGCGGCGTCGTTGGCGGCGTGGCGGGAGTCCTTGGCGTCGATCAACGTCCTCGCTTTCACTCCTACGTCGTCGAACAGCGGCGGCCCTCATATCAGTACCGCGAGGATGTGAGAGTCGGGGCGGTTCTTCCGGAGGAGGGCGTGACCTATTACGAGGTGCCACCCGAGTACGGCGCCCGTGAGTATCGTTACACGGTGGTGAACGGTCGCACGGTTCTGGTCGAACCGCGAACCCACCGGGTCGTCGAGATTGTCGAATAACAACCAAGGGCCGTCTTTCGAGACGGCCCTTTCGTTTGCGCAGATCTAAATCCCTCAAGTCCCGGTTCAGTACCGCCTCAGCAGACCGCGATCCACGCTGGCATCGCCATAGTCGACGCAGGCTCTCTTCGGGTTTCTGATCAGATCGGTCCGGACGCGCCTGAACGTTTTGGCGGCCGCGTCGGACACTTCGGGGCGAAATTTACCGGGATCGGAGGTCTCGCCATCGCGGGCCTTGATGGCCGCAGAATGGGCCTCGATCATCGCCATCGCGGCATCCGTGCTGCCGAGAAGTCGGGCGCCGAGCTGGACACTGCCGGCACCATTGACTTCGTAGCCGACACATCGTTGTTCGAGCACCGCGGACGCGGTGACGAGCTGGTCGAGGAACGTCGCCTCGGCGTCGCTGAGCATCGCGGCTCGCGCCGGTCCCGACATGATCAGCGCGAGCAGTACGACGGCTGCCAATTTGATTTTCATTGTGATCAAGGCACCGAATGCCGAATTACGATCGCGCAGATCGAGAGCCAGATAACCAGAGCAACGTTGATCTAGATCAATGGGCCGGGACGGCCAAAGCGAAGGCTCGGGACCTTGTATGCGCTCGCCCTGTGGGGAAAACGATTCAGCCGCCGTTTGGCTTGACCAACCGCACCACAGCAAGCGGCGTCGCCAGCTCGCAGGCGCGAGACATCGAAGCGGATCAATGCATGGCGATCATTGGCGAGATCACACACACCACGACCTACCGCTACGCAAAGCCGGTTACGTTCGGCACGCACCGAGCGATGTTCCTGCCGCGGCGCGGCTCCTCGACCCGACTGCTTCGTTGGTCCGCTCGGACCAGCCTGCCATCAAAGGTGCATTGGGTCACCGACTCCCGCTCCAATGCCGTCACGGTGATGGAATTCAGCGAACCCGGCAGCGAACTGACATTCACGTTCAAGGTTCGCGGCATCTATTTCGGCATTAAGGGTCTGGAGACGTTTCCGCTGGAGCCCCGGGCCGAAGAGGTTCCCGTGCAGTATACCCCGGACGAATGGACCGACCTTGCAGGTTACCTGCGTCCGCATGCTGACGATGCAGACGGCAGCCATGCGAGCTGGACCAAGAGCTTTGTCGCCGGCGATCAGGACCGGACCGTCGACGTGCTGCGCCGTATGCTGGGCATGTTCCGCAGCGAGTTCAGCTATCGCGGAAGAGAGGCCGAAGGCACCCAACCCCCGAGCGAAACACTGCGCACGAGATCAGGTACATGCCGGGACTTCGCCTGGTTGATGATCGAGACCTTGCGTCGGCTCGGCTTCGCATCCCGCTTCGTCAGCGGCTATCTCTACGACGCGGCGCTCGATGGCGGCGCCGTCGGCATGACCGGCTCCGGCGCGACCCACGCGTGGGTGCAGGTGTTCCTGCCCGGTGCCGGCTGGCTGGATTACGACCCAACCAACAGCCTGAGCGCCGGCTTCGACCTGATCCCTGTGGCCATTGCGCGGCATCCGGGCCAGGCCGTGCCGCTGGCCGGCTCGTGGTTTGGCGACCCCGGCGACTACCTCGGCATGTCGATCAACGTCGCCGTTAACAAGATCGGCGAAATGCTCGATCCTTCGGAGGGATAGGATGCCGAGAGATAGGCGCGGCGGTCACTTCCTCTCCTGACGCTGCTTGACCACCTCATTTTCTCGGCGGGCAGACAGCCCGAGCAAGACAATCGGCAATCGCTGACCATGGTGCTTGATCGCAACAACACGAGGGAACGTGCGGCGCTCGACTCTGCCTCCGCCCCATTTGAGCTCCTGAAGAGCAGGATCCGACAACTTTATGAAGGCGACACTTTCGGCTGCATAAGATTCCGATATGGCTTGCTCGTGCTTGATATCGTCACGGTTCTATTCATCATTGCGACGTCGTTCCTGCCTCGCAACAGGGCTATTGAGTCGCTCGATGTTGTGTTCGGTGTCTTGATCCTTGCAGACTTCTCCGCACGGATGATCATCAGCCGTCAGCCGCTGCGTGACCTTGCGCGACTTTCGACCTGGACCGACATCATCGTCATTGTTTCGTTCCTTGCACCACTCACAGGAGAAGCCGGCGGCTTCCTGCGCGCATTTCGAACATTGCGACTGCTGCGCGACTACCAAATGGTGGCACGTCTGCGGGTCGACAGCCCCTTCTTTCGGCGAAATGAGGAAGTCGTCTTTGCGGTCGCCAACCTCGGGGTGTTCATTTTTGTGATGACGGGGATCGTCTACGAGACCCAGAGGTCTCACAACAATCAGATCGCCCACTATGCCGACGCGCTCTACTTCACGGTCACGGCGCTAACGACGACCGGCTTCGGTGACATCACCCTGCCCGGAACTGTCGGACGCCTGATAACCGTCGTCATCATGATCTTTGGCGTGACCCTTTTCCTGAATCTCGCCAAGGCATTGCTCGCGCCCTCCAAGGTACGCTTCCCCTGCGCTGTCTGCGGTCTGCAGCGCCACGATGTCGACGCGGTGCATTGCAAGGCCTGCGGGACCGTGTTGAACATTCCCGATGAAGGCGCGGACTAGGCCCATGCCGGCCCGAGTGCCGGGACAGGCATTAAAACTGTTTGTCAAGCCATCGAAATTTCGCAAAGCCGAAATAGATAGGGGCCGGGCTCCGGCGCCACGTCCCGCGTCCCCATCCATCTCCCTCCCGAACGAAATGCCATGACGGAACAAACTCTGACGGAGCCGATCGCCGAGCGGCAAGCGCCACCTCGCGGCTTCTCGCGCTACCAGGCGGTCCTCGTCGCGCTGCTGGCGCTGGTCCAGTTCACGATCATCATCGATTTCATGATCATGTCGCCGCTCGGCGCCATCATGATGCCGGCGCTCGATATTTCCGCCGCCCAGTTCGGCGTGGCGGTCTCGGCCTATGCGTTCAGCGCGGGAATTTCCGGCATCCTGGCGGCCGGCTTTGCCGACCGGTTCGATCGCAAGCGGCTGCTGTTGTTCTTCTACGCCGGCTTCACGCTTGGCACGGCGCTTTGCGCGATCGCGCCCAACTATCACCTGTTGCTGCTGGGGCGGATCGTGACCGGCCTGTTCGGCGGCGTGATCGGCTCGGTCGTGCTCGCCATCGTCACCGATCTGTTTGGGCTGCAATTGCGCGGCCGCGTCATGGGTTTCGTGCAAACCGCCTTCGCTGCAAGCCAGGTGCTGGGCATCCCGGCCGGTCTTTTCCTCGCCAACCAGTGGAACTGGCATGTCGCGTTCGGCGCACTGGTCGGCCTGTCGGTGATCGGCATGGCCGCCGTGATGTTCCTGATGAAGCCGGTGAACGGCCATCTCGGGCTGAAGCAGGATCGAAACCCGTTTCGGCATCTGATCGCAACGGTCTCGCAGCCGCGTTATTGGATGGCGTTCTCGGTGACGACCCTGCTGGCGACCGGCGGCTACATGCTGATGCCGTTCGGCAGCGCCTACACCGTGCACAATCTCGGCATCGACATCGTGCATCTGCCGACGATCTATCTCGTCTCCGGCCTGTTCAGCATTGTCATCGGCCCCTTGGTGGGACGCGCGAGCGATGCCTTCGGCAAATACCCGACCTTCGTCTTCGGCAGCGCCATGTCCATCGTCATGGTGCTGATCTACACCCATCTCGGCGAGGTGAGTCTGACGGTCGCGATCCTGGTCAACGTCCTGATGTTCGTCGGCATCTTCTCGCGCATGATCCCGTCGCAGGCGCTGATTTCCGCAATCCCCGAGCCGGCGCAACGCGGCTCCTTCAGCGCGGTCGGCGCGTCGCTGCAACAGCTCTCCGGCGGGCTCGGCTCCGTGCTCGCCGCCGCGCTGATCGCGCAGGACGCCGACGGCACGCTGCGGCATTTCGACCGGCTGGGATACGTCGTCGTGACGACTGCGTTGATTTCCCTGATCCTGATGTACTTTGTGCAGCGGCCCATCGCAGCCCAGGCCGGCAAGCGCGTTGTCTAGGGCATCGATTCCGACGCCCTGGATTTGCGAATGCGCTCCTACCGCTTATTCCAATCAATGATCCGACTTGTGTCGCCGTCGAACTCGTTGCTGCAGAACGCGCCGCCCTGATAGTGATCGCCGACCGGATCGGGCTTCAGCTTGGCCTGCTCGGCCATCGCATGCGCCACGTGGTCCTCGGAGCGCCCCGTGGGGCGGTAGCCGAACTCGTAGGCGCGGTGGTTGTCCCACCACGCGCGCTCGTTCAGGGACACGCCGTAGAAGATCTCGAAATGAATGTCGGGATGCTCGAGCCCGATCCGGCAGAGCTGCACCAGATCTTCCGGCTTCAGCCAGATCGAGATCCGGCGGAGGTCCAGCGGTACGTCGCCGAAATTGCCAATGCGAAGGCAAGTCACCTTCAGGCCATGCTTGTCGGCATAGAGCGCGCCGACCGCTTCGCCGAACACCTTGCTGACGCCATAGCGGCCGTCGGGGCGTGGGGTCACGTCGGTGCCGATCTTGTGGTGACGGGGATAGAATCCGACGGCATGGTTCGAGGAGGCGAACACCACGCGCTTGACGCCCTTGCGATACGCTGCCTCGAACAGATTGTAGCCGCCGATGATGTTGGCCTGGAGGATGTCGTTCCAGGGACCTTCGACCGAATAGCCGCCGAAATGGATGATGCCGTCGACGCCCTCGCAGATCGCCTCGCACTGGGCAAGGTCGGAGAGATCCGCCGCCTTGAATTGCTCGTTGGGGCCGAGGTCGGCCGGCGGGCGGATGTCGCTGAGCAGCAGGTCCGGATAGATCGGCGGCAGCAATGTCCGCAGCCGCGTGCCGATTCCACCCGAAGCTCCCGTCATCAAGATGCGCATGTCATTCCTCGTCTTTGGCGACCGATTTGCCGTCACGTGTCTCTAATGATAGCTGGATTGTCCAGAGGGAACGAAACGAGAGAACCGACATGAATGAGGCATCGTCCCACACTCAAGGCTGGCGGCCAGCGACCTATTACCCCGATCCCGCGATAAAAGCACTCGATCCCCGCTTCGAAAAATACTGGTTGAAGCTCTCGGCGGTGGAGCGGCTGACGACCGGCATGCGCTGGGCCGAGGGTCCGGTGTGGTTCGGCGATGGTCGTTATCTCCTGTGCAGCGACATCCCGAACCAGCGCATTATCAAATGGGAGGAGGAGACCGGTGCGGTCTCAGTGTTCCGCAAGCCCTCCAATTTCGCCAACGGCAACACCAGGGATCGCCAGGGCCGGCTTGTCACCTGCGAGCATGGCGGGCGACGCGTCACCCGCACCGAATATGACGGCAACATCACCGTGCTGATGGATTCCTTTGGCGGCAAGAAGCTCAACTCACCGAACGACGTCGTGGTGAAGTCCGACGGCGCGGTCTGGTTCACCGATCCCACCTTCGGCCTGCTCGGCAATTACGAGGGCTACAAGGCCGAGCCCGAGATCGAGCCGAACGTCTACAGGCTCGATCCCGCGACCGGCAAGGCGACCATCGTTGCCGAAGGCGTGCTCGGGCCGAACGGGCTGTGCTTCTCGCCGGACGAGAAAATCCTCTACGTCGTGGAATCACGCGGCGTGCCGAACCGCAAGATCCTCGCCTATGACGTCTCGGCGGATGGCACCACGATCTCGAACAAGCGCGTCTTCATCGACGCAGGCCCGGGCACGCCGGATGGCATGCGCTGCGACATCGACGGCAATCTCTGGTGCGGCTGGGGCATGGGCGATCCCGAACTCGACGGCGTCGTGGTGTTCGCGCCCGACGGCGTCATGATCGGCCGCATCGCCCTGCCCGAGCGCTGCGCCAATCTCTGCTTCGGTGGCGTCAAGCGCAATCGCCTGTTCATGGCCGCGAGCCAGTCGATCTACGCGTTGTATGTGAACACGCAGGGCGCGGTGGGGGGATAGGCTTCCCAACTCTCTCTTCGTCATTGCGAGGAGCTCTTGCGACGAAGCAATCCAGACTGCACCCTCGGAAAGATTCTGGAATGCTTCGCTTCGCTCGCAATGATGGAACGAAAAACGCCGGAGCGGTTGCCCGCTCCGGCGTTTTGTTCACCCAGGCGCTAGAGATTACGCCGCGTTGAAGCCCGCGACGGCCTTCACTTCGAGGAAGTCCTCGAGGCCGTACTTGCCCCACTCGCGGCCGTTGCCCGACTGCTTGTAGCCGCCGAACGGCGCGGAGCGGTCATTGGGCACGCCCTGGAGGTTGACGTTACCGGCGCGGATCTGTCGGCCGACGCGCTTGGCGTCCTCGACCGAAGCGCCCGAGACGTAGCCGGCAAGGCCATACGGCGTGTCGTTGGCGATATGCACGGCCTCGGCTTCGTCCTTGGCGCCGATGATGGTGAGCACCGGTCCGAAGATTTCTTCGCGGGCGATCGTCATGTCAGGGGTGACGTCGGCGAAGATGGTCGGGCGGACATAGAAGCCCTTGTTGACGCCCTCGGGCAGGCCCGGGCCGCCGGACACGAGCGTTGCGCCCTCGTCGATACCCTTCTTGATCAGCCCCTGGATCTTGTCCCACTGGCCGCGGTTGACGACCGGGCCGATGGTGGTGCCTTCGGCGCGCGGATCGCCCGCCTTGGTCTTGTCGGCGACGGCCTTCGCGATCGCGGCGACTTCCTTCATCTTCGAGGCCGGCACGATCATGCGCGAGGGCGCGTTGCAGGACTGGCCGGAGTTGTTGAACATGTGCATCACGCCGCCGGTCACCGCCTTGGTGAGGTCGGCGCCTTCGAGGATGACGTTCGGCGACTTGCCACCGAGCTCCTGGCTGACGCGCTTCACGGTCGGTGCCGCACGCTTGGCCACGTCGATGCCGGCGCGGGTCGAGCCGGTGAACGAGATCATGTCGATATCGGGGTGCTCGCTCATGGCGGCGCCGACCTCGGGGCCGAGACCGTTGACGAGGTTGAACACGCCCTTCGGCACGCCGGCTTCATGGAGGATTTCCGCAAAGATCAAGGCCGAGGTCGGGGTGAACTCCGATGGCTTCAGGATCATGGTGCAGCCGGCGGCGAGCGCGGGCGCGACCTTGCAGGCGATCTGGTTGAGCGGCCAGTTCCAGGGCGTGATCATGCCGACCACGCCGACCGGCTCGCGCAGCACCATGGCGGTGCCGACCGGTTCCTCGAAATGATAGTTCTTGAGCACGTCGAGCGTGGTCATGAGGTGGCCGAGGCCGGCGCCGGCCTGGAGCTTTTCGGCCATCGGCAGCGGCGCGCCCATCTCGTCGGAGACGGCGGCACCGATCTCCTTGAGGCGGCCCTTATAAATCTCGATGACTTTCGTCAGCAGCGCGACGCGCTCGTCACGGCTGGTCTGGGAGAACGTCACGAACGCGCGCTTGGCGGCGGCGACGGCTTTGTCAACGTCGGCCTTGGAGCCCAGCGCAACCTCGTACATCGCCTCTTCCGTCGCCGGATTGACCACGGCGGTGGACTTCTTGACGGCGGGATCGACCCAGGCGCCGTCGATGTAGAACTGCATGCGATTGACCATAGTGAACCTCTTCTTGGGGGCTTGGAGGGGGCGTTTCGGCAGGCATCTTTGCACGAAAGCGCCGGCAATTGAACCCGCCATATGCGGGGCCAGCATTGCGGCGGACGGAGGTTATATGAGCCGATGGCGGAAGGGTGGCAAGGTCTCGCCTCACTCACGATGTCATCCCGACCTAGTGCGCAATTGCGCACTAGGCCGGGATGACGAATTAAACCGCCATCTTCCGATGCAGCACCGGCGCGCCCGTGGTGAGGCTTTCGGCCGCATCGATGATGGCATTGGCGCCGATGCCGTGGTGGCGGTAGAGGTCGGCGATGGTGCCGGTCTGGCCGAACTGCTCGACGCCGAGCGCCTCGACGCGATGGCCGCGGACGCTGCCGAGCCAGCCCAGCGCCGCCGGATGGCCATCGATCACGGTCACGATGCCGCAGTCGCGCGGCAGCGGCCCGAGCAGCTTTTCGATGTGGCTGAGATGCTGAACGCCGCGCCGATCACGGCGCAATTTCCGTGCGGCGGTCCACCCCGCATGCAGACGATCCGCGGACGTGATCGCGAGCAGGCCGATGTCGCGCCGGCTCTCGCCGATGAAGCCGGTCGCCTCGATCGCTTCCGGCGCAACTGCGCCGGTATAGGCGATGACGGCTTCGGCATTGGGGCCCGGCTTGCGCAGCCAATAGGCGCCGTCGGTGATGCCCTCTGCAAGCTCGGGTGTCATGATCCGCTGCGCCTGCTCGATGCTGCGCGTCGACAGCCGCAAATAGACCGAGCCGCCCTCGCCCGGATCGCGCTGCATGTGGTTGAAACCCCAACCCATGATCACGGCGAGCTCGTCGACGAAGGCCGGCTCGAACGAGGCAAGCCCGTCCTGCGCCATGCCGATCAAAGGCGTTGCGATCGACTGGTGCGCGCCGCCTTCGGGTGCCAGCGTGATGCCCGACGGCGTCGCCGCCACCATGAAGCGGGCATCCTGGTAGCAGGCATAGTTCAGCGCATCGAGACCGCGCTCGATGAAGGGATCATAGAGCGTGCCGACCGGCAGCAGCCGCTCGCCGTTGATCTGGTGCGACAGGCCGAGCGCCGAGAGCATGATGAACAGGTTCATCTCGGCGATGCCGAGCTCGAGATGCTGACCTTTGGGCGAGAAGTCCCAGTTGAAGGTGGAGGGAATTTTCTCGCTGCGGAATAAGTCCGCCTTCTCGCCGCGCGCGAACAGGCCACGTCGGTTCACCCACGGACCAAGATTTGTCGAGACGGTGACGTCAGGCGACGTCGTGACGATGCGCCTGGCAAGCTCGCTGTCGCCGCGCGCGATCTCGTTCAACACCAGCCCAAACCCCTGCTGGGTCGACATCTGCGGCGCCGGCTTGAAGGCGAGCTGCGACGGCACCTCGATCACAGGCGCGGTGAGCCGGCGGCCGTCCTGGTTGAACGGCACGCGCGCGAGAAAGGCGTCGAGCTCGGCGGCACTTTGCGCGAGACCCTCGTATTTGTCCCATTCGTGTCCGGGCCGGATGTTCTGGCTGTCGCGATATTTCTCCATCTGCGCGACCGTCATCAGGCCGGCGTGATTGTCCTTGTGGCCCTGGAACGGTAGGCCGACGCCCTTGATGGTGTAGGCGATGAAGCAGACCGGGCGATCGTGATCGATGGATTCGAAGGCGTCCAGCATGCTCGCCATGTCATGGCCGCCGAGGTTCGACATCAGCGCCAGCAATTCGTCGTCGCTGCGCTTGTCGATCAGCTTGGTGATCGGGCCCTGATCGCCGATCTCGTCGTGAAGATGTTTGCGGAACGCCGCGCCGCCCTGGAAACACAACGCGGCGTAGAGCGCGTTCGGGCAATTGTCGATCCAGCGCTTCAGCGCCTCGCCGCCGGGCTCGGCAAAGGCCTCGCGCATCAGCCGGCCGTATTTCACGATCATCACGTCCCAGCCGAAATTGCGGAATACGGTCTCGAACTTTTCCCAGAGACCTTCGCGGACGACGGCGTCGAGCGACTGCCTGTTGTAGTCGACCACCCACCAGGTGTTGCGCAGGCCGTGCTTCCAGCCCTCCGCGAGCGCCTCGAAAATGTTGCCCTCGTCCATCTCGGCGTCGCCGACGAGCGCAATCATCCGCCCTTCGCGGCGATCCTTCATCCAGCCATGTGCCTTGACGTAGTCCTGCACCAGCGAGGCGAACAGCGTCTGCGCAACGCCGAGGCCGACCGATCCGGTGGAGAAATCGACGTCGTCGACGTCCTTGGTGCGCGAGGGATAGGACTGCGCGCCCTTGAAGCCACGAAAATTCTCCAGCTTCTCGCGGCTCTGCCGGCCGAACAGATACTGGATGGCGTGGAACACCGGGCTCGCATGCGGCTTCACCGCGACGCGATCTTCGGGTTTCAGCACGTGGAAATACAGCGCCGACATGATGGTGGCGAGCGAGGCCGACGAGGCCTGATGTCCCCCGACCTTCAGGCCGTCCGCATTCGGGCGGATGTGGTTGGCCTGATGGATGGTCCATGACGACAGCCACAGCGCCTTGCGGGCGAGCGCGGTCAACGTGTCGAGGCGGGCGGTATCAACGGGCATGGCAATGCTCCCGGAAAACAGGTGCCCGATGATACCCCTGCGGGACGCGCCAAACTTCTCAATTTTTCGCGCGATACCGGCTAATATCGGGATAGATTACCAATCAATCGATAAAAACGACAGGTTCATCCCAATGCCCGCCCTCGACGCCATCGACCGAAAAATCCTCAGCTACCTCCAGAACGACAGCCGGCTGACCATGCAGGAACTGGCCGACAAGGTCGGGCTGTCGGTGTCGCCCTGCCATCGCCGCGTCAAGCTGCTGGAGGAGCGCGGCGTCATCTCGCGCTACATCGCGACCGTGGACCAGAAGGCGCTGGGGCTGCATGTCAGCGTCTTCATCTCGATCAAACTGGCGCGGCAGAAGGAGGAGGATCTCAACCGCTTCGCGCGGGCGATCTCGAAATGGGACGAGGTGCTGGAGTGCTATCTGATGACCGGCAACCGCGACTATCTCTTGCGCGTGGTCGCGGCCGACCTCGCTTCCTACGAGACTTTCCTGAAGACCAAGCTGACCCGGCTCGACGGCATCGCCTCGATCGAGTCCAGCTTTGCGCTCAGCCAAGTGAAATATTCGATCGCGCTGCCGGTGTAAGGCATCACCGCCACGGCTGCACGATGATCTTGGTGTGCGCCTCAGGATTGGCGAGGTCGGCGAAAGCCTTTGCGACGCCATCGATGCCGACTTCCGCCGTCACCATCGCCGCCGCATCCACCTGCCCTTCGGCGATCAGGCGCAGTGAGGCTGCGAATTCGTCGGGCGTGTAGCCGAGCACATACTGAACGTTGAGTTCCTTCATGATGCCGAGCATGGGCTCGCTCCTGTCGGTCTCCATGCACACACCGACCACGACGATCCTGGCATCGCGCGGCGCGCCTTCGAACACCTGCTGCAACAGCCCAGGCACGCCGACGCATTCGAAGATGATCGCGGGCTTCAGCGCGGGCAGCATCGCCTGCAAAGGCGGCCGCGCCGCCTTCTCCGCCTCCGACATTTGCGCATGCTCGGCCCAGGTCGCATAGGGCTGCGACACCCTTGGATCCACGACGATATCGGCGCCGAGTTTTGCCGCAAGCGCGCGCCGCGCCGGCGAATAGTCAGCGGCGACGATCGGATGCAGGCCCTTGAGCTTCAGCGCCGCAATCACCGCGAGCCCGACCGGTCCGCAGCCGATCACGAGCGGAACCTCGCCGCCACGGATGTTGGCCTTGGCGACGGCGTGAACGCCGACCGCGAGCGGCTCGGTGAGCGCGGCGTGCTCCGGCGCGAGACCGTTGGGCACCTCGAGCAGCAGCGCTTCGCTCAGCAGCATCGCCTCGGCGTAGCCGCCAATATTGTCGTTGGAATAGCCGATGCCTTCGATGCCCTGCGGCGTCACCAGGGCCGGCAGCGAGCAGACGCGCGTGCCAGGCTTGAGCTTGCGCGCAGTGCCCGGGCCGTAATCGACGATCTCGCAGCAGAACTCATGGCCGAACACGACGTCGCGGGCGAGATCCATCGGCTTGCGGCCGCTCTTTCGCGCCATCTCCACCATGCGATGGGCGTGCT
This sequence comes from Bradyrhizobium sp. 4, assembly GCF_023100905.1. NCBI lineage: Bacteria > Pseudomonadati > Pseudomonadota > Alphaproteobacteria > Hyphomicrobiales > Nitrobacteraceae > Bradyrhizobium > Bradyrhizobium sp. 4. The sequence continues at coordinate 2,327,559 of NZ_CP064686.1, read as the reverse complement.
GGCGCGCGTGCAGGTCGGAGCCGCAGATGCCGCAGGCGAGCGTCTTGACCAGCACCTGACCGGGGCCCGGCTTTGGCTCGGCCATCCGGTCGACGACAATCTCACCGTTCCTGAAAATCGCAGCGCGCATCCGGCTCCTCCCGTCTTGTTGGAGCCGTTGATAGCACGAAGCGGACGCGTGAACTTGCGTCAGGGGTTCGGGGAACGCTCTTCCATGATCAGGAGCTGGGCGCGACGGATGCGCTCGCGATGGGCGATGTAGAGCCCGCTGGCGACGATGAAGGCTGCACCGGTGACGGTCCAGACATCAGGCACTTCGCCGAACAGGAAGAAGCCCAGAATGCTCACCCACAGCAACTGCGTGTACGAGAACGGCGCCAGCACCGAGGCATCGCCGTAGCGATAAGCCAGCACGATGATCCACTGGCCAACGGTGGAGGCGACGCCGATCACGATGCCGAGTCCGATCGCGGTCCAGGTCGGCGTGACCCAGACGAACGGGACCATCAGAGAGAGGATCGCAACGCCCGTCAGCGCCGAATAGGCCATCGTGGTAAGGACGGCTTCGCGCCCGCTCATCATGCGCGTCAGGATCAGCGCCGCAGCCCAGCAGAACGCCGAGACGATCGGGAAGAACGCGGCGGCGTGAAACGCGCTGGAGCCCGGGCGCAGGATGATCATCACGCCGGTCAGGCCGATCGCGGTGGCGATCCAGCGGCGCATACCCACCTTCTCGCTCAGGAACACGATCGAGAGCGCGGTGACGAACAGTGGCGAGACGAACCCGGTGGCGGACGCTTCCGCGATCGGCAGGAAGCTCAGGCCGGTGATGAAGAACAGCGAAGAGCCGAGCAATGCCGCGCCGCGCATCAGCTGCAGGCCGAGGCGCTCGGTGCGCATGGCATGCAGCGGCGAGCCCGGCAGCATCACCGGCGTGAACATCAGCGCGAACGTCACGAAGCGGATCCAGGTGATCTCGATCGACGGCAGGCTCGACGACAAATATTTCGCGGTGACATCGGAGCAACCGAGAAAGATCGTCGACAGCAGCACCAGCGCGATGCCTTTGAAGGGATGATCGACGCGCGCGGGCGCGCGGCGCGCCTGCGGCTTCTTTTCCGGCATAGGCATGGGAATACTGTCGAGCCTTGCGGCTGCGGCGGGCGGCGGGGTCACGGCTGGAACCTAGAAAATGCGAATCGGGAATGATCGTAAAAAACGATAATTGCGCCGCTTTCACAACTTCCGAAAACAGGATGCCGATATGCGCTCACGTCCGCGCGCGTCAAGACTCCATTAAGAATAGGCGTTTGTGCACTACAGCATAGGCAGTCCGCGCGGCTTCGGACCGCGCGGAAACGCCGCATCGAGCGCCGCAATCTCCTCTTTCGTCAGCACGAGATCGCCAGCCGCGGCATTTTCGCCGGCATGTTCCGCGGACGACGCCTTCGGAATCGCGAACACCGTAGTCGCACGGGTGAGGAAGCTCAGCGCGACCTGGCGCGGCGTCGCGCGACGCGCCTCCGCGATGCGCGCCAGCACCGCGCCGCCCTTGCTGCTGCTTGCAGGGAAATCGTCGTGGCCGAACGGCGAATAGGCGACCACGGCGACACCATGCTGTTCGCACCACGGGATCACGGCGTGCTCGATCGCGCGTTCCTTGAGATGATAGAGCACCTGATTGCAGGCGATGCGGTCTTCGCCGGCGGCTTCGAGCATCTCGTCGAGATCATCGGCGTCGAAATTGGAAACGCCCCAGGATTTGATCTTGCCGGCCTTCACCAGCTCCTCGAATGCGGCCACGGTGTCCTCCAGCGGATACGAACCGCGCCAATGCAGCAGATAGCAATCGAGCCGATCGGTCTTCAGCCGCTTCAGCGAGCGCTCACAGGCGGTGATGGTTCCGCGGCGGGAGGCGTTACTCGGCAGCACCTTCGACACCAGGAACACCTCGTCGCGGCGGCCCGCGATCGCGTCCGCAATGACGAGCTCGGCATCGCCATACATCTCGGCGGTGTCGATGTGGGTCGTGCCGAGATCGAGCCCGCGCTGTAGCGCCGCGATCGCGCGCTTACGATCGCCATGGTCGAGATACCAGGTGCCCTGCCCGATGACAGAGACGCTGGCACCGGTTTTGCCGAAGGGTTTCGTGTTCATAATTGCTCCGATACCGCTCGTTCGCTCAGCCAACCGCCATCGAGCTCAAGAGTTCAATACGCCGATGTCGGCGACCAACACGCTACCGGTGGCGGACTCCGTGATATAGAGCAGATCTTTGTTCGCGCCACCGATCGCGACATTGGTGCAATTCGGCCCCGCGCACGACTTGACCCGCGCAATCAATTCGCCGTTGGGCGCGAACACGAAGACATGGCCGAGCGAGGCGTGACCGACGAACAGGCGGCCCTTGGCATCCATGGTCAAGCCATCGGGGCCACTGGTACCGAACAGCGAGCAGAAGCGGCCGACCTTCGACACGCTGCTATCCTTCATGAACGGCAACCGCCACACCGCGTTGTCGCGCGTCATCGCGACGAACAGCACGGTCTCGGTTGGGTCGAGCACCAGACCATTTGGGCTGATACCGGTGTTAACAAGGCAATCCAGCCGGCCGCCTGGCGTCAGGCGAAAGACACGGCCGCTGGGGTCATGCAGGCCGGTCTGACCCTGGTCGGTGAAATAGATGTCGCCGTTGGAAGCGAGATGCAAATCGTTGCAGCCGCGGAAGGACTCCGAGTTGCGCGAGGTCAGCACCGGCGCAATGCGCCCTGCCTCGGCGTCAAACTCCATGATGCCGTGTCTGTAATCGGCGACCAGGATGCGACCGTCGGCCGCGATCTTCAGCCCGTTCGGCCAGCCCTCATACTCGATCGCCAGCGACCACTCGCCGTCGGGCGCGATGCGGAAGATCCGGCCGAAGGGAATGTCGACGATGTAGAGATTGCCATCTTTGTCGAACGACGGGCCCTCGATGAAGGAGTCCGTCGGCACGCCCGGCCGATTGGCATCGGCCCAATCCGTCCGCTCGCCCTTGCGGCGGAATTTGTCGGGCATGGCGGAGAAGAGCCTGGTCTCAATCAGGCGCGGCGGCGTTTCCAGGTACATCATTGTTGTTTTGCGCGTTGAGGGCGAGAGCGCGGCACCATAGGGCACAATGGGGCGTGCGTCGATTGGGCTGAGGCGTAGCGCCCCGCCCGCTGTCATTCCCCGCGAAAGCGGGGAATCCAGTACGCCGTGGCCTTACCGCTTGATCACAGGCGTCTCGGCGTACTGGATCGCCCGGTCAAGCCGGGCGATGACGGCGGAGTATGCGGCGACGACCGAGAAATTCGCCTCTACCCCGCCGCGCCTGCGCGCTTGGTCTGCTTCGCCGGCGCAATTTCGGTCGTCGCAATCAGGCGCTTCAGCTCGGGAATGCAGGAGCCGCAATTGGTGCCGGCCTTGAGCTTTACGCCGATCTCGGCGGCCGTGCGCGCGCCTGCGACGATGGTGTCGCAGATGGTGCCGCGGCCGACACCAAAGCAGGCGCAGACGACCGGACCGGTCGAAGCCGCGCCCTCGCTCGACTTACCGGACAACAGCATGCGCCGCTGCTCGTCGGTGACATGGTCGGCGACGAACAGGCTCTTCACCACCTCCCAATCGCCGGCATCATGCGCGGGGCCGACGAACAGGCAGGTTTCGATGCGGTCGCCGGCAAACGACGCCGCGCGATAAACGCCGCCGCCAAAGTCGCGATAGTCGGCGACGTCCTCGCCGGCAACGCCACCGAGCCAGGCCGGCCAGCGCGACAGGTCCGCATTGTCGGCGAAGAGATAGCCGAAGCCGCCGGCAACAGTGACGCGGGTCCACATCAGGTTTGGCGGCAGGTCCAGCTGCTTGCGCGACAACGCAAAGCCCCGGAAGACGTATTCATAAGGCCCGATCGCGGCTGGTGTCGCCTTGGACTCCGGCTGCCCCGAGAACGGATCGGTGAACGGTGCGACCAACGCCCCGACGCGACCGTGCGAGGCGTTCATCGCACTCCAGTGGATCGGCGCGAACAGCGTGCCGCGCTGCTGGCGGTCGCTGACGACGACCTTGAGGGTGCACTGGCCGTAGTCGGTGGTGATCCGGGCATAGCCGTCATGGACGATGTTGTATCTGCCGGCGTCATCGGGATGAATCTCGACGAACGGCTCGGGCAGATGCGCGCCGAGCCGCTGGCTGAGGCCCGTGCGCGTCATGGTATGCCACTGGTCGCGGATGCGCCCGGTATTGAGCCGCAGCGGCCGCGAAGGCCCGGTCTCGCCACGCAGCGCCGGCACTTCCGGCGCGACGAAGCGGCCCTTGCCGTCGTTGGTGAAGAAGCCGCCGGCCGCGAAGAAGCGCTCGCCGGGCGCCCCGCCTTCACGCGCCGGCCACTGCACGGGCTTCAAGGCGTCGAAGCCCTCGTCGGACAGCGAGGTCAGCGCGCCGATATCGAAGTCGCGGCTGCCATCGTTCTCGAACGCCGAGAGCGCGGCGTGCTCGCGAAAGATGTCGGCTGCGGATTTGTAACTGAAACTGTCGCCAAAGCCGAGGCGTTTTGCGGTTTCGCTCAGGATCCACCAGTCCGGCCGCGCCTCGCCGGGCGCCGGCAGGAACGAACGCTGGCGCGAGATGCGGCGCTCGGAATTGGTCACGGTGCCCGACTTCTCGCCCCAGGCGAGCGCGGGCAGCAGCACGTGCGGGCCGGCATCGACCGTGTCGTTGGAGAGCACGTTCTCGGAGACCACGAACAGCTCGAGCTTCTTCAGCGCCTCGCGCACGAAGTCCGCGTCGGGCAGCGACACTGCGGGGTTGGTGCCCATCACCCACAGGGCCTTGACCTCGCCGCGGTTGATGGCTTCGAACAGCTGCACCGCCTTCAACCCTTCATGGGTGGCGATGCGCGGCGCCTTCCAGAACCGCCTGACACGGTCGATGTCCGGCGGCGTGAAGTTCATGTGTGCGGCGAGCTGGTTGGCGAGGCCGCCGACCTCGCGGCCGCCCATCGCGTTGGGCTGGCCGGTGAGCGAGAACGGCGAGGCACCCGGCTTGCCGATGCGCCCCGTCGCAAGATGGCAGTTCAGGATCGCGTTGACCTTGTCGGTGCCCTGCGCCGACTGATTGACGCCTTGCGAGTACAGCGTGACGACGCGGGGCGTGTCACGGAACATCTTGAAAAAGGTGGCAACGTCCTGCTCGGAAAGGCCGGTGGCCAGTGCGGTCGCGGTGACGCTGCCGGCAATGCTGCGTGCGCGCGCCAGCGCGTCGTCAAAGCCCGACGTGTTTTGCGCGATGTAATCCTGATCCAGTGCACCATTGTCGGCGAGGTGAACGAACAGGCCGCAGAACAGCGCCGTGTCGGTGCCGGGCTTGAGGCCCAGGAACAGATCGACATCGGTCGCGGTGTCGGTGCGGCGCGGATCGATCACGATCATGCGGGCGCCGCGCTCCCCACGGTTCTTCAACATGCGCTGGAACAGGACCGGGTGGCACCAGGCGGCATTCGAGCCGACGAACACCAGCAGATCGGCCTGGTCGAGATCCTCGTAGCAGCCGGGCACGGTGTCGGCGCCGAAGGCGCGGCGGTGACCGGCGACCGAGGACGACATGCACAGCCGCGAATTGGTGTCGACGTTGGCCGTGCCGACAAAACCCTTCATCAGCTTGTTGGCGACGTAATAGTCCTCGGTCAGCAGTTGGCCAGAGAGATAGAATGCGACCGCGTCGGCGCCATCGCGCGCGACGATGTGCTGCATGCGGTGGGCGACGTGATCGAGCGCATCGCTCCAGGCGACGCGTTCGAGCACGCCCTTGCAGCGGATCATCGGATAGAGCAGCCGGCTTTCCAGCCCGACCGTCTCGCCGAGCGCCGAGCCCTTGGAGCACAGCCGGCCGAAATTGGCAGGATGATCGGGATCGCCCGCGATCGCCGCGCCGCCCTTGCCGTCCGGCGTCGCCAGCACGCCGCAGCCGACGCCGCAATACGGACAGGTCGTCTTGGTGGCACGGAGCGTGGGATCGATCGCCGTCATTTCAAGCCGCCTCTATCAAGCCGCTTTGGAGGGACGCGCGAGCACGCGGCCGAACATCATGTCGGCGCGGATCGCCGCCACCTTTTCGCGGTTGCGGATCAGTTCGAGATACCAGAGCGCATCGACGGTATCGCCGATCAGCAGGGCGCCGGTGAGCCGGCCCTCGGCGATGACGAGCTTCTTGTAAGTGCCGCGCCTGCGGTCTGACAGCACGAGGCTCTCGCTGCCCTCCCCGCCCATGAAGTCGCCGGCGGAGAATACGCTGACCCCCGACACCTTCAGATTGGTCGAGACCACGCTGCCCTGATAGGCCGCGGGACGACCGGAGAGATGCCGCGCCAGCACGCGCGCCTGCTCGTAGGCAGGCTCGACGAGCCCGTAGCAGGTGCCGCGATGCTCGGCGCACTCGCCGAGCGCGTAGATATCGGGTGACGCCGTCTGCATTTCGTCGTTGACGACGATGCCGCGGTTGACTGCGATGCCGGCGTCCTTTGCCAGCGCAATGTTGGGCCTGATGCCGGCGGCGAAGATCACCGCATCGGCCTCGATGCGGCTGCCGTCGGCAAGCTCGACCGCTTCGACATGGCCCTCGCCGTGGATGCGCGCTGTGGATGCATTGAGCAGGATGCAAATGCCCTTGCGCTCGACCAACGTCTTGAGCAGGTCGGCAGCGGGCGCATCGAGCTGGCGCTCCATCAGCCGGTCCATCAGATGCAGCAGCGTCACGGGCGCACCGGCCTTGGCGAGGCCGTAAGCCGCTTCGAGTCCGAGCAGACCGCCGCCGACCACGACGACGCGCTTCCTTGCGGCAGCGAGCGTCAGCAGCAGATCGACGTCGCGGGTGTCGCGGAAGGTGTGCACGCCGGAAAGGTCGGCGCCCGGCACGTTGAGCCGCAGCGGCGTCGAGCCGACGGCGAGCACGAGCTTGGAATATTCCATGCTCTCTTCGCCTTCGATCTTGAGCTCGCGTCGGCCGGTGTCGATCTCGCTGACGCGATAGCCGTAGCGCACCGTGACGCCGCGATGGCGCCACCAGTCGGCGGGACGAAGCTCGATCTCGTGCGAGCCGGTTTCGCCGGCCAGCACGGAGGAGAGCAGAACGCGGTTGTAAGCGAGCCGCGGCTCTTCGCCGATCACGGCGACCGCGTAGCGGCCGAGCGAGGTCTTGGCGAGCTCGTCGACCAGACGCGCGGCCGCCATACCGTTACCGACGATGACCAGCGGTTCACTCACAACGCATCTCCTATTCGGCGGCCTGCGGCTGTGCGCCGTAAGCCTCGGACATCATGTAGCCGGACAACACGCCGTAGGCGTCGGTCCAGGCGGTAGCGAGTTCGGGCGTCCAGGCCTCGCCGAGGCCCTTCTCCAGGGTCCACAGCAAGGTCGCGCCGACCACGGGGTAGTGCTCGGCCTTGGCGCCATAGCCGACGTGACGCTTCGCAAGCGCCGAGGCCGCGGGAAGAATCGAGTCCAGGTTCGACAGACCGCCAACGACGGCGGCGAGCATGCCCATCAGCTTCTTGCGCTGCTCGGTCATGTCCTCGGGAAACATCGCGCGCACCGACGGCGCGACCTCGAACAGGCGATCGTAGAACAGCACCGCGGCTTGCGCGGAAATCGGCGCGACCTTGGCAAAGCTCTGTTGCACGAGGGTGATCTGTTCTGGCGTCATGATGTTCTCCTGCCTGTTGGGTTTGCCTTGGTGCGCGCCATTGCGAACCAGGTTCATTGTCAAACTGTCGGGCAATGCTTCTCCCCGCGTACGGGGAGAAGCGAGATTCGTACCAAGTATTAGACACGTGCTCCGGCGAGGCTTGACGCGCCTTCACCCTGCGGGCTGCGACGCAGATAGAACCACCAGGTCAGCGCGAGGCAGGAGGCGTAGAAGCCGAGATAGATCGCGAGCGCGAGCTGCGGCCCGCCGGTCAGCGCGATCGACTTGCCGAAGCCGGTCGGGATCAGATAGCCCCCGACGGCGCCGACCGCGCCGATGAAGCCAACCGCAGCACCGCTCTCGATGCTCGCCGTCTTCAAGGCGAGCGCGCGCTCCGCATCGCCCTTGCCGCGCACCCTGAACAGATTCTGCTCGCGGAAGATCGAGGGGATCATGCGGTAGGTCGAACCGTTGCCGATGCCCGTCGTCACGAACAGGACCAGGAACATCGACAGGAAGCCGATGAAATCCTTGTGCCCGACGAAGTAGAGCACGCCGATCGTCGCGCCTGCCATCACGATGAAATTCCAGAACGTGATGACCGAGCCGCCGATCCTGTCGGCAAGCCAGCCGCCGAGCGGCCGCGACAGCGAACCGACCAGCGGTCCCAGGAATGCGATCGCAATCGTGACTTGCGGGAACTGGGTCTTGATCAGCAGCGGAAATGCAGCCGAGTAGCCGATGAAGGAGCCGAACGTGCCGATATAGAGATACGCCATGATCCAGGTGTGCTTGCGCTTGACCACGGCGAGCTGGTTCTTGATCGACGACTTGGCCGTGGTCAGGTTGTTCATGAAGAACACTGCGCCGAACACCGCGATCGCGATCGGCAGCACCCACATCAGGCCGGCGTTTTGAAGGAAGACGCCGTCGACGGGCGTTGCCTGGAACAGGTTGATGACGGCGAGCGTCATCAGGATCGGGGTCAACAGCTGCACGCTCGAGACGCCGATATTGCCACCGGCCGCATTCAGTCCGAGCGCCCACCCCTTCATCCGGTCGGGGAAGAAGAACGAGATGTTGGTCATGCTGGAGGCAAAATTGCCGCCGCCGAGACCGGCGGTCGAGGCAATCAGCAGCATCAGCCAGAACGGCGTGTCGGGCTGGCCGACGAAATAGGCGAGCGATAGCGTCGGAATGAACAGGATCGCCGCGCTGAAGATGGTCCAGTTGCGACCGCCGAAGGTGGTCACCGCGAAGGTGTAGGGAAAGCGCATCAACGCGCCGATCAGCCCGGGCACCGCGACGAGCTGGAACAGCTGGTCGGTGGTGTAGTGGAAGCCCGCCTGCGGCAGCTTGGTGGTGACGATGCTCCAGATCAGCCAGACCGAGAAGCCGATATGTTCGGCCACGATCGACCAGATCAGGTTGCGGCGCGCGATGGTCTTGCCAGTCGCATTCCAGAACGCCTCATCTTCGGGGCGCCAGTCTGAGATCCAAGTCTGATTACCAGTCGGACTCTTGGTCATTGCAAAATCCCTTCCAGGCTCACCGCTGCGTCGTTGCAGGCTCTGCCTCCGGCCACGGAGGCGCGCTCCGAGGCTTCACCCCGGTGGCGAGTTACGATGCTGATTGATGATGTTGAGGGACGTCGTCGTTGGCGTCGCAGTTGGTGTTTCAATTTCCGTGCCAACTGCGCGCATTCCGGAAACGCAGGAAATTCAGAAGCTTGTTCGAAGTGCTCCGAATTTTTGCAAGACTATTTCGCACGCAAATTTTGCGATTCGCTCAATCCCTGTGCGGCGCACAAGGATTGAGCTTGATGATTCAAAAATAGGCGTTGCGTGAGCACCTGCGCGTTTACGCGGCTTCGACGAAACGATGACGCTCATAGAGGAATTCGAGCACGCGCTGCCGGCACTTCAGGTAAGTGGCGTTGGTCGCGAGCTCGAGCCGCTTGCGCGGGCGCGCCAGCGGCACCTCCAGCACCTCGCCGATGCGCGCGCTCGGCCCGTTCGTCATCATGACGATGCGATCGGACAGCAGCACCGCCTCGTCGACGTCGTGGGTGATCATCAAGATGGTGTTGCCGAGCTTCTGATGCAGCGCCATCACCGAATCCTGCAAATGCGCGCGGGTCAGTGCGTCGAGCGCGCCGAAAGGCTCGTCGAGCAGCAACACTTTCGGCTCCATGGCAAGCGCGCGGGCAATGCCGACGCGCTGCTTCATGCCGCCGGAGATCTCCGAGGGACGCTTGTCCTTGGCATGAGCCATCTGCACGAGGTTGAGATTGTGCATGACCCAGGCGTCGCGTTCGGCGCGCTTCTTGGTCTTGGCGAAGACCTTGTCGACGCCGAGCCTGACGTTCTCATACACGGTCAGCCACGGCAACAGGCTGTGGTTCTGGAACACCACCGCACGGTCGGGTCCCGGCGAGTTCACCTCGCGGTTCTCGAGCAGCACGCCGCCGGTGGTGGCGTTGGTCAGGCCTGCGATGATGTTGAGCAGGGTCGACTTGCCGCAACCGGAATGGCCGATGATCGAGACGTATTCGCCCTTCTCGATAGTGAGATTGATATCCTTCAGCACCTCCGTGGAGGCTGCGCCGCGGGTAAAAATCTTGTCGATGTGATCGAGCTTCAAATAAGCGGTCATGTGCTTGTCCCTTAGTTCAGCGCGGTGCCGCGGGTGACGATCTTGCCGGCGCCCGCGATCAGGCGGTCGAGCACGAAGCCGATGATGCCGACATAGAACAGTGCCAGGATGATCTCGCTGATATGCGAGGAATTCCAGGCGTCCCAGATGAAGAAGCCGATGCCGACGCCGCCGATCAGCATCTCGGCCGCTACGATGGCGAGCCAGGACAGACCGATGCCGATGCGAAGCCCCGTGAAGATGTAGGGCGCGGCGGCCGGAATCATGATCTTGGCGAAGAATTCGAGCGGGTTGAGCTGCACCACCGCGGCGACGTTGCGATAATCCTGCGGGATGTTGCGGATGCCCACCGCGGTGTTGATGATGATCGGCCAGATCGAGGTGATGAAGATGACGAAGATCGCCGAGGGCTGGCCGTCGCGGAACGCGGCGAGCGACAGCGGCAGCCAGGCGAGCGGCGGAATCGTGCGCAAGACCTGGAACAGCGGATCGAGCCCACGCATCGCCCAGACCGACTGCCCGACCAGCACGCCGAGCGCGATGCCGGCAATCGCCGAGAGCGAATAGCCGAAGGCAACGCGCTGGAGGCTGGCGGACAGGTGCCAGAACAGCCCCTTGTCGATGCCGCCATGATCGAAGAACGGATCGAGGATCAGCTCCTTCGTGTCCTTGAACACCTTCGACGGCGGCGGCAGTGCCGAGCCGGCGCGGCGGCAGACCAACTCCCACACCAGAAGCAAGAGCGCGATCACGACCAGCGGCGGGATCACGCGCACGGCGGTCTCCCGCGCCATCCGCGCGTAAGTCTCCGAACGCGGTGGCCGCTTCGGTGTCATCGCGACGACCGGCGCGGCAGCGCTCGCGGGCTTCGCGGTCTCAACCTCGATCTTCGTGGCGGGCATGTTCATGGCAATATCTCTCCGGCTGCAAAAGGCGATGCGGCCGCCCGGAGGCGGCCGCTGGCTCCATCAGACTTCGACGCGCTTGATCGCGAGCGACTTCAGATAGGCAGCCGGATTTTCCGGATCGAACACCTTGCCGTCGAAGAAGGTCTCCTTGCCGCGCGAGGTGGAGGTCGGGATCTCCGCGCTTGCGATGCCGAGCGTCTTGGCCGCGTCGCGCCACATATCTTCGCGGTTGACCTTGGCGATCAGCGCCTTGGTGTCGAAATTCGCCTCGTACTTGCCCCAGCGAATGTCCTCGGTGAGGAACCAGAGGTCGTGGCTCTGGAAAGGATAAGAGGCGAAGTCGCGCCAGTACTTCATGATGTGCGGCGAATTCTCGACCACCTTGCCGGGAAGGCCGTAGTCGAACTTGCCGGCGGTGCGGTCGAGCACGTCTTCGACCGGGCAGTTCATCCACTGCCGCTTGCCCATGATGGCGGCGAGCTCGGCCTTGTTCTCGGCCTTGTCCGACCACTGCTGCGCTTCCATCACCGCCATCAGCAGCGCCTTCGCGGCCTTCGGATATTTGTCGACGAAGGCGGCGCGCATGCCGAAGGATTTTTCCGGGTGCTTGTTCCAGAGCTCGCCGGTCGTGATCGCGGTGTAGCCGATGTTCTGGTGGATCAGCTGCAGGTTCCAGGGCTCGCCGACGCAGAAGCAGTCCATCGTGCCGACCTTCATGTTGGCCACCATCTGCGCCGGCGGCACCACGATGGTCTCGATGTCCTTGTCCGGATCGATGCCGCCGGCAGCAAGCCAGTAGCGGATCCAGAGGTCATGGGTGCCGCCGGGGAAGGTCATCGCGGCCTTCACGGCCTTGCCCGAGGCCTTCTTCTTCTCGAGCGCCGCCTTGAAGGGCGTGGCGTCGACGCCGAGCTTCAGGTCGGCATATTCGTTGGCGACGGAGATGCACTGGCTATCGAGATTGAGCCGCGCCAGGATGTACATCGGCGTCGGCTGGTTGTTCTGCGTCACCTTGCCCGCCGAGATCAGGTACGGCATCGGGGTCAGGATGTGCGCACCGTCGATGCCGTTGCCTTCTGAGCCGAGCACGAGATTGTCCCGCGTGGTGCCCCAGGAGGCCTGCTTCTGCACGTCGGTGTCCGGCATGCCGTATTTGGCGAACAGGCCCTTGTCCTTGGCGACGAACAAGGGGCCGGCATCGCTCAGCGCGATGAAGCCGAGCTTGGCGCCCTTGACCTCGGGGCCTGCGTCCTGCGCGAAGGCGCCGGCGGGGAAATTCAGTTTTACAGCGGCCAAGAGGGCGGCGGTCGAGCCGGCGGCCTTCAACAATTGACGGCGGCTGAGGCCAGTGTCCGACGGCCGGCGGGTGCGCTTGGTCATAGGCGGTATCGTCCTTTGCGTCGTTGCAGAATGATTGCGTCAGTGCACACGAGCAGCCCGTCCGTCCGGCGACGCCTGAAGCAGCGCATGCGAACGCGCGACGGGGAGACCCCCGTCTGGTGGCGTCGGCAATTCGGATGAGAAGTCTCGCGGGACGGCTTCAATGGCGTCGGCCTGGAACTATTCAAGCTTCGTGCCAAGCGTCACAACGCAGAAAGCAACCCGATATCAGTGTGTTATTGGGGACGCGCCAGTCTGTCGCAGGCCCGTTCCGCTCGCGAAATTTGCGGCTTGCCCAATAATTGTGCGGCGCACAACAGTTGTGCAACAGCTCAAGCAAAAGGCCGCATCAAGCGCAAAAGCCGATGCAGTCCAAGATCTATCTAATTGATATTACTTTCTTTTTAGGAGCCTTGTACACGGCACGCAACTTGCTTCTCCATTTACGTCAACGAAGACTGCGGCTTGCCGCATTGATGCAGGCGCTGGCGGCTGCATCCCGGGAGCTCAACTGCTTCGCGGCCCTCCTCGACTCGGTCGTCGTGACGCAATCCCAAGGCTTCCAAACCTCCCCGGCCCACGCGCGGCAGACACCCCGCACGGCCAATAACTTTCAGCGGCGCACTCAGGGCGTCTCGATCTCTCTTACGAAGCAAAAGGAACCATCGATGTCGTATCTCGCGCCTTCGGAATTCGTCACCAAGATGGTGGATGCGGGCGAGTCCAAAGTCTTCATGTCCACCCGGGATACTATCATCCGGGCCTACATGGCCGGCGCCATCCTGGCGCTCGCGGCATGGTTCGCCGTCACGATCAACGTGAACACGGGGCAGCCGCTGGTCGGCGCGCTGCTGTTCCCGGTCGGCTTCGTCATGCTGTATCTGCTGGGCTTCGACCTCCTGACCGGCGTGTTCGTGCTCTCCCCGCTCGCCCTGATCGACAAGCGCCCTGGCGTCACCTTCGGCGGCGTGCTGCGTAACTGGGGCCTCGTCTTCGTTGGCAATTTCGCTGGCGCCTTCACCGTGGCCTTCATGATGGCCTTCGTCACGACCTTCGGCTTCACGCAGGATCCCGACAAGGTCGGCGCCGCCATCGGTAACATCGGCGAAGGCCGAACGCTGGGCTACGCCGCGCATGGCGCGGCCGGCATGGCGACGCTGTTCCTGCGCGGGATGCTCTGCAACTGGATGGTCTCGACCGGCGTGGTCGGCGCCATGATCTCGACCTCCGTCCCCGGCAAGGTCATCGCGATGTGGATGCCGATCCTGGTGTTCTTCTACATGGTATTCGAGCATTCCGTCGTGAACATGTTCCTGTTCCCCTCCGGCCTGATGCTGCACGCGAAGTTCTCGATCATGGACTATCTGATCTGGAACGAGATCCCGACCGTGCTCGGCAACCTCGTCGGTGGCCTCGCCTTCACCGGCATGACCCTCTACACCACGCACGTCATGACCAAGCCGAAGCGCCAGGCCGGCAAGGCCACCTCGCCCCGCGTCGCGGCCTGATACGTCTCGACAGGAGAGCCTCGCCCGATCAGGGTGAGGCTCCCCTTTGCCGGTGATGACGATGACCCGCGGACTTCAGATCTCGGTCGGCCAGCATTCCGACAAGGGTCGCAAGCCCATCAATCAGGATTTTCACGGCGTCCTCGTTCCGGACGAGCCGATGCTCAGCCTGAAGGGTATTGCGGCCGTCCTCGCCGACGGCATCTCCAGCAGCACGGTGAGCCAGATCGCCAGCGAGTCGGCGGTCAAGAGCTTCCTGATGGACTATTACTGCACGTCGGAATCCTGGACGGTGAAGACCTCCGCCCGCCGCGTGCTGGACGCGACCAATTCCTGGCTCCACGCGCAGACGCGCAAGAGCCAATATGCCTATGACCGCGACAAGGGTTATGTCTGCACGCTGAGCGCCATGGTCATCAAGGCGACCACCGCGCACATCTTCCACGTCGGCGACTGTCGCGTCTACCGCGTAGCGGGCAAGGCGCTCGAGCAGCTGACCGACGATCACCGGATCATCGTGTCCTCGGAACAGACCTATCTCGGCCGTGCGCTCGGCATCAATCCGCAGCTCGAGATCGACTATCAGAGTTTCGAGATCGAGACTGGCGACACGTTCCTGCTGGCGACCGACGGCGCCTATGAATTCGTCGACGCGCGTTTCGTCACCAGCGCGCTCAGCGACCATGCAGCCGAGCTCGACGGAGCGGCGAAGGCGATCGTCGAGGAAGCCTATCGGCGCGGCAGCGACGACAACATCACGGTCCAGATCCTCCGCGTCGATGCGGTGCCGCAGCGCGAGCCGGCCGGCATCTTCAACCAGACCTCCCAGCTGCCGCTTCCCCCGCTGCCGGAGCCGCGGGCGATCTTCGACGGCTACAGGATCGTCCGCGAAATCCACGCCAGCAGCCGCAGCCATATCTACCTTGCCGTCGACGCGGTGACCGAGGAGCCGGTCGCGCTGAAGCTCCCGTCGATCGATCTGCGCGACAATGCCGCATACCTCAAGCGCTTCCTGATGGAGGAATGGATCGCGCGCCGGATCGATAGCCCGCACGTGCTGAAGCCGTTGTCGCAGTCGAAACGGCGCAGCTACCTCTACGTCGCGACTGAATTCGTCGAAGGTCAGACCTTGCGGCAATGGATGACGGACAATCCACGCCCCGATCTCGAAACCGTCCGCGGACTGGTCGAGCAAATCGCCGCAGGATTGCGCGCCTTCCACCGCATGGAAATGCTGCATCAGGACCTCAGGCCCGACAACATCCTGATCGACAAGACCGGCACCGCGAAGATCATCGACTTCGGATCGGTGAAGGTGGCAGGCGTCGCGGAGGCCGCGCCACAGGACGAGGCAGACGAAATTCTGGGAACGGTCCAGTACACGGCGCCGGAATATTTTCTTGGGCAGGGCGGCTCGCCGCGCTCCGATATGTTTTCACTCGCCGTGATCTGTTACCAGATGCTGACGGGAAAGCTTCCCTATGGCACCCAAATCGCCAGGATCCGGCGCAAGGCGGACGTGCGGAGGCTCAAATACCGCCCGGCCGACGACGACAGCAACGTGCCTGCCTGGGTCGACGGCGCGCTCAGACGTGCGCTCTATCCGGACCCCTACAAGCGGCACGAGGATCTGTCCGAATTCGTCTTCGAGCTTCGCACACCCAATCCGGCCTATCTCGACACGCGGATCACGCCGCTCTTGGAGCGCAGCCCGCTGATGTTCTGGAAATTGACCACGGCGGCGCTCGCCTGCGTCGTCGTGGTCCTGCTTGCGATGTTGCACGCGCGCTGATCAGGGGTGTCGCCATGCAAAGTATCACCACGTGATCAGCGGAGACCGATGCAGCCAGGTATCGGCGCGCACTTGATCCAGCACGAATGTCGCAACGTCTTCGCGCGCAATGCTGCCGCCATGGAAGCCCGAAAGATCCGTCAGGGCCCGGACCGAGCCGCGGCCGGGCTTGTTGTTCAGGATCGAGGGGCGAACCAGGACCCAGTCCAGCCCGCTATCGCTGACGATCGCTTCCTGTCGGTTCTTGTCGGCGTACACCTTCTTCAGGAGAAGCGGAAAGATCACATTGTCGGCGATAAAGCCGCCGTGCCCGGCACTGTCGCCGGCGCCCATCCCCGTGATGCAAACCAGCCGAGAGACCTGCTCGGCCTTCATCGCGCTCACGAGCGCGCGCGTCGCGGTCGAGAGAAGCGTCACCTCGCGGAACGGGCTTACCGGTGTACCCAGCGCGCTGACCACGGCGTCACGGCCTTTGAGGGCTTCGCGCAGGGCTGCTTCATCGCGGGCATCTCCGACGATGAGCTTCGCCCCTCTGATGTCACTTGCCTTGTCGGCGGACCGCACCAGCACGGTGACGTCGTAGCCTCGCGCCACCGCCTGGTTGACGATCAGGCGACCGGTGGCACCGGTCGCTCCAAGCACCAATATCTTCGTTGCGCCTTCCGGATTCACCGGAACAGTGGCGATTGAAGAGGTCATGATAGGAGTCCTTGTTGTCGTGATGGGGACGTGCCCATGCCGTCAGGCAGTGGCCGTGATCTCGGAGACGAAGTCGCGATAGGAGCGCAGCGGACGGCCCAACAGCGCGGTCAACCGCTCGACGTCGCCGGACTCGGGGACCATTCCCTCGGTGAGGAAACGCTCGCTCATCAACCGCATGTCGAAAGCCATCCAGCTCGGCATGAACTGCCTGAGGTTCTTCTCGAAGCCGGCGGTATCGTCACCGGGATAGGCGATCGTGCGGCCCAGCACCTCCGACCAGACGGCGGCGGCTTTCGCGCCGGTCAGCGCATCTGGACCGACGAGATTGATGCGCGTGAGCGGAAGCGGGGTTGCGGCGCGCTCACGACGGATCAGCTCGATGGCCGCGATCTCCCCGATGTCGCGTGCATCGATCATGGCGAGCCCCTTGCTCCCGATCGGCATCGGGTAGATGCCGTATCCGGTCACCACGTCCTTGATCGTGACGTCGTTGTTCATGAAGTACGCCGGGCGCAGGATGGTGGCGTTGAAGCCCATCTGCTCGATCATCCGCTCAACGCCGAACTTGCCGGCAAAGTGCGGGACGTTCACGTAGCGATCGCTGTGGATCACCGAGAGGTAGACGACCCGCTCGACGCCCGCCTCGCGGGCCACGTTGAGCGCGATCAGTGCCTGCGTGAATTCATCCGGCACCACTGCGTTGAGCAGGAACAGGGTCGAGACGCCCTTGAATGCGCTACGGATCGAGTCGACGTCGAGCAGGTCGCCCTGCACGACTGTGACGCCTGCCGGGAGGTTTGCCTTGGCAGGTTCGCGGGCGAGAGCACGGACATCGGCACCGCGCTTGACGAGCTGTTCGACGACATGGCGGCCGATGGTGCCGGTTGCACCGGTAACGAGGATGGTCATGGGGATCACTCCGGGTTGGGTCAGAAGACATCCGGGAAATTAGTGATCCACAAAAGAACAGATAGCCGCTATATCTGGACAGACTGTCTCACTGGTGGAACAATGGACCTGCTCGCACTCGCCGATTTCAATCTCGTTGCCCGACACGGCGGGTTCGGACGGGCCGCACGGGCCGCCGGCCGCCCGAAAGCCACCCTGTCCCGGCGGGTCGCGGAGCTGGAAGCCGCGCTCGACCTGCGCCTGTTCGAACGGGGAGCGCGCACCCTGAAACTCACGCAGGAAGGACGCGCCCTTTACGAGCGGACGGGAGCCTTGCTCACCGAGCTCGACGAGACGGCGACAGCGATCGCGTCGGGTGGGGACAGGCCGCGGGGGCGCTTGCGGATCAGCGCGCCTATGCTGTTCTCGCAGACTGCGATGGGAAACCTCGCGGCCGGGTTCGCGCTCAGATACCCGGAGGTCCGTCTCGAGGTCACGACGGAAGATCGCTCCGTCGACATGGTGGAGGAAGGGTATGACCTCGTCATTCGGGTCAATCCCGATCCGGATGACAGCCTTGTCGGACGAATCTTTCTGCGCGATCGGCTGGTGGTGGTGGCGAGCCCGGACCTGAAACGACCGCGGGACGGTGTCTCTGTGCCGGCTGTCATGCGCGGACCGGGCGACCAGCTGACCAGCTGGGAAGTCACGGTGCCAAGTGGACAATCGCGCATCGCGATTGATCCGGTCCTTCGCCTGTCATCGCTCGTCATGGTCCGCGATGCGGTCCGGGCGGGCGTCGGCGCCGCACGCCTTCCGGTATCACTGGTCGGTCACGACCTGGCTGCCGGCACGCTGGTGCATTGGGGCGACATCGACGGACCAGAGATCGCGTTGTGGACGCTCTATCTCTCACGCCGGCTGTTGAGCGCGCGCGTCTCCGCCTTCCTCGACTTCATGAAAGAAGCCTTTCCGATGGGGACGCCCGACGAACTGGCGGCCTTTATCGGGAGATGAGAGGGCGGCGCGCGCTGCTCGCGCCTGACTGTCAGGCGTGCTCCTCCGCCTTCGTCCCCAGCGGTTTCGGCGCCATGCCGCCGCCCGGCTTGAGGTGGAATTCGTAGCTCATCAGGTGCCACTGCCCGTTCGCCTTAGTGCCGTCGGGCATCGCCGCATCGTTGCGCGGCTCGACCTTGGCGACCAGGTCGTCCTTCACGCCGAACACCACGTCGGAATCCAGGTATTTGTCGCCGTCCATGAAAACATGGGTGATCAGCGGCTCGTACCCCTTGGCATTGACCAGGAAGTGCACATGCGCCGGGCGCATCGGGTGGCGGTTGGTCTGCACGATCATCTCGCCGACCGGGCCGTCGGTCGGGATCGGATAGCTGCACGGCAGGATGGTGCGGAAGAAGAAGCGGCCATCGCTATCGGTGATGAAGCGCGCCCGCGCCGAGGCGCCGACCTCGTCATAGTTTGGCTTCTGCGAGTCGTAGAAGCCGTCATCGTCAGCGTGCCAGACGTCGACGGGGACATTCGCGAGCGGCTTGCCCTTGAGATCGGTGACACGGCTCTGCACGAACATCCGTTCGCCGGTTTGATTGTTCGGAGAGATGTCGGTGCCGTGCGCCGTCACCTTGTGCTCGCCGACATAGAACGGCCCGAGCACGGTGGTCTGGGTGGCGCCCTCGCGCTCGCGATGGTTGACCGCGTCGACCAGCATGGAGACGCCGAGCACGTCGGACAGGAGGATGAATTCCTGCCGGGTGTCCGTGCATTTCTGGCCGGTGCGGGTCAGGAAATCGATGGCGTATTCCCATTCCGCGAAGGTGAGGCCGGTCTTGCTCACGTAATCGTGCAGCGACTTCACCAATTCCTGGAGCAGGAATTTCGCGCGCGGGTCAGGCGTCTGGTCAAAGCTCCGGACGACGGCTTCGGTGAGTTCGGTCTCGTTGAACTGGGTCATGGTGCGTTTGCCTGCGTTTTCTCATTGGCCCGTTGGGGATCTTTTGGGCTGCTTGGAGGCGTTCCAAAGTGAAGCTTACACCAAACAGCCGGCCGGCGTTAAGCGCGACCGGCTTGGAATGAGACCGCCTTTTCGGCTATCAACGCCGGACAAAACTGCTCGGAGGAACTGATGCTCGCCCCCACCCCCGCCTCGCCCGAATCCGTGGGCATGTCCAAGGCCGCGCTCGACCGTGTCGATGCGCATCTGAAGAGCAGGTACATCGATGCCGGTCGCTTCCCGGGCACGCATCTCCTGGTCTATCGCCGTGGCAAGATCGCCCACAGCTCGGTGCAGGGTTTTGCCGACGTCGAACGCAAGCTGCCCGTCAAGGACGACACCATCTACCGCATCTATTCCATGACCAAGCCGCTCACCAGCGTCGCCTTCATGATGCTGGTAGAGCAAGGCCTCGTCGCGATCGATGAGCCGGTCGCCAAGTACATTCCGGAATGGAAGGATCTCGGCGTGTTCGTCGCCGGCACCGCGCCTTCCTTCCTGACCCGTCCGCCGTCGCGGCCGATGCTGATCGTCGACCTCCTGCGCCACACCTCCGGCCTCACCTACGGCTTCCAGCAGCGCTCGAACGTCGATGCCGCCTACCGCGCTGAAAAGCTCGGCGAGGTCGAGAAATCCGGCACGCTCCAGACCATGATCGAGAGCCTTGCAAAAATCCCGCTGGAGTTCTCACCGGGCGAGGCCTGGAATTACTCGGTTTCGACCGACGTGCTCGGCTACCTCGTTGGCAAGATCTCCGGCATACACTTCGAGCAGTTCCTGAAACAACGCATTCTCGATCCACTCGGCATGACCGACACTGATTTCCACGTGCCGGCTTCCAAGGCCCACCGGTTCGCTGCCTGTTACTCGGCCGACCCGGGTGGCGGCATGACCTTCCATGCCGGCCAGCGCCGCGAGGGCCTGACCCTGCAGGATGATCCAACCAAGAGCTCGTTCCTGTCGCCGCCGTCCTTGATCTCGGGTGGCGGCGGGCTGTGCTCGACGACGGCCGACTATCTCACCTTCTGCCGTGCGCTGCTCAATGGCGGCGAGCTCGGCGGCGTCAGGCTGATCGGGCCGAAGACGCTGGCGCTGATGACGACCAACCACATTCCAGGCGGGCGTTTCCTGCCGGAAGTGTCGCGCTCGCTGTTTGCAGAAGCCGCCTACAACGGCATCGGCTTCGGCTTCGGCTTCGCCGTGACCATGCGCCCGGCCGAGACGCTGGTCGCCGGCAGCCCCGGTGAATACAATTGGGGCGGCGCGGCCACGACGTCGTTCTGGATCGACCCGGCCGAAGAGCTGATCACCATCTTCATGACGCAGGTGCTGCCGTCGAGCGCCTACCCGCTCCGTCGCGAGCTGCGCAGCATGGTCTACGCTGCGATCACCGAGAGCAATCTCTGAGAAAAATGCACCGATCCCGCGGCATCAGATCCGCGGGATCAAGCTTCGCTCATTTCAACATCTCCGGCACGATCAAGCGCGGCAGGAACAAGGAAACGCTGGGCCAAATGATGAGCGCCGCCAGCACGAGCAGCATGGGGATCAGCATGATCACCGTGTCCTTCAGCGCATAGCGCAGCCGCACCCCTGCGATCGAACAGGCGATCATCAAGCACAAGCCATAAGGCGGCGTCACCAATCCGAAGGCGAGCGAGACGATCGAGATGATCGCAAACTGCACCGGATGAAGATCCACCGATTTCGCCAGCGGTTCGAGAACGGTGCCGACGATGATGATCGCCGGAATGGCGTCGAGGAAGCAGCCCACCACCAGAAAGCAGAACGCGATGAAGAAGCCGGCCCCGATCGCGCCCATGCCCCAGGTCGAGACGTTGGCCAGCAGCTCCTGCGGGATCCTGTAATAAGCCAGCAGCCAGCCGAACGCGCTGGCGGTGCCCACGCAGAACAGCGCGACGCCCGCGAGACGGCCGGTGTCGAGCAAAGCCCTGTAGAGTTCGCGCGCGCCGGTTTCACGGTAAAAGAATGTCGATAGCGCCACGGAATAAAGCACCGCGACGCAGGCGGACTCGGTTGCGGTGAACCACCCCAGCAGGATGCCGCCGACGATGATGAACGGCGTCAGCAGCGCCGGTATCGAGCGCCAGATGGCGCAGCACATCTCCCTCCAGGTGTCCTTCGGATAGGTCGGGTAACCTCGTCGCACGGCATAGATATGCACTGTCGCCATCTGCGCGCCGGCGATCAGCAATCCCGGCACGATGCCCGCGAGATACATCGCGGCGATCGAGGTCGAGATCAGTCCACCCCACACGATCATCAGGATCGAGGGCGGGATGATGACCGCGAGCACGGCCGAGACCGCGGTGATCGCGATGGAGAACGAGAGGTCGTAACCCTCCTTGGTCTGGGCATCGATGAAGATCTTGGACTGGCTCGCCGCGTCCGCGGTGGAGGAGCCGGAGATGCCGGCAAAGAACACCGACAGCACGACGTTGATCTGCGCCAGCGACCCTGGCCAGTGTCCGACCATCGAGCGCGACAGCGCCACCAGCCGGTCGGTGATGCCGCCGATGCTCATCAAATTGGCGGTGAGCAGGAAGAACGGCACCGCCAGCAGGATGAAAGAATTGTAGGCGTTGAAGGTTTCCTGCGCGAGCGTCATCAGCGACAGATGCGGCTCGATCAGCAGGATCGGCACGCAGGCAAGGCCAAGCGCGAAGGCGACCGGCACGCGTATGATGAGCAGGCCAACGAAAGTCCCGAACAGGACCATCGCGGCCTGTCCGGCAGAAAGAACATTGCCGCTCATTGATTTGCCCCAACCAGAATCCGCATCTCGTCGACAATCTGTTCACCGGCGAACACGATCCAGGTCACGCCGGCAACCGGCCAGGCGACGTGGATCAGCCAAAGCGGCAGATCGGCCAGCTCCGACGTCCTGTTCCAGGCAAAGCGGGTGAACTCGATGCCGGCGGATACGAACACCACCGCCAACGCCAGTACGCCGAGCCGCGCGAGAATCCGCACCAGGGCTTCGCTTCGGCGTGACAGGTCAGGCCAGACGTCGACTTCAAAATGCTGCGACTCTCTGATGCCGATCATGGCGCCGATCATGATCGTCCAGATGAACATGAACCGTGCCATTTCCTCGGTCCAGATGTAGGACGGAATCAAGGGCGTGTAGCGCGAGATGATCTGCAACGTGACGGGAATGACCAGAAGGCCGACAGAGGCGGCGAGCAGGATTTCCAGCAGTTTTGCATAGGCCGCCGTTGCTCGGCGCCATAGCGACGGCTTCGGTGGCATCGATATTTCGGTCATTACGACTCCGGGGGATCACAATCACGCAATGGGGCAAGCCGTCCGGCTTGCCCCGACGTCCTGTCGCGTGGGCGGCGACAGTTCTCAGACGACGTTGATCTTCTCGAAAATGCCTTCCGCGCCGATTTCCTTGGCGTAGGTGGCCATCACGGGGTCGGCGAGCTTCTTCATGGCGTCCCGCTCCTCGAAGGGAACGCGCTTGAGCTTGCCGGCCTTCTCCAGCGTGTCGAGCTTGACGACCTCCTCGCTCGATTCCAGTTGTCGGCCATAGTCGCCGGCCTCCTTGCCCGCCTTCATGATCGCGTCCTGCAACTCCTTCGGCAGGGTCTTCAGCGTCTTCACGGAGAAGCAGATCGGCCGGATCGACACGGCGTGCTGGGTCAGGTTGAGATGCGGGGCCACTTCGTAGAACTTCATCGCCTCGACGCCGGCCGCCTCGTTCTCGCCGGCCGATATCACGCCGTTCTGGATCGCATTGTAGATCTCGTTATAGGCGATCACCGCCGGGCTCATGCCCACGGCCGCGAAGGTCTTCGACCAGATCGGCGCGCCCTGTACGCGCACCTTGAGGCTCTTGAGGTCGGCGAGAGTCCTGAGCGGCTTGTTGGCGAAAATGTTGCGGATGCCACCGCCGGAATAGCCGATCAGAACGACCTCGGCCTTGGCCGCGACTTCGTCGGCGATCGGCGCCAGGATATTGGCTTCGACGACCTTGTTCATGTGCTCGATGCCCTTGAACACGAAGGGCGCGTCGATGAACGGGGCCGCCTTGGCGAAGGTCGACATGTGAGCCGGCGAGACGATGCCGTAATCGACGGCTTTGCCCTGCGACATGTACTCGAAATACTGCTTTTCGAGGCCGAGCGAGGAATTCCTGTGCAGCGTGAAGTTGACGGGCTTGCCGTAGTACTTTTTCACCAGCTCTTCGAACCGGAGCAGGGCCCGGTTGAAGGCGTGGTCGTCGTTGAACTGGACCGCGCCGTTCAGCGTGATCGGCGACTGCGCCCGGATGATCGACGGCATGCCAATCGCAGCCGCCGCAGTGGTCGCGCCGAGCCCCGCGAGAAATGACCTTCGCTTCATCGTCTCCCCTCCCTTTTGATGCTCCGGCCCTGTCGCCGGGCCGTGAGCGCAGCCGGTATGCGGCTTGCGAGAGGAAGCGTATGGAAAACGTCGGCGGGACGAAAGTCATTTCGCGTGCGCGGGAGGTCCTCTTCGTCGCAGGGCCACCCCTTTCGTGAACTGCTGCACTGCAACTTGCGCTCCTGCCGATACGTGGCAGGCCGAGGGGACGGCCTCTTCCTCTCGTCGCAGACGGCTTGCGGACCTGTGCGCTGCACGCACAGATCCGCTCGCCTCCACGGTGCTTTAATGCAAATGGCCAATCAGATAGATGCCGCCGCCGATTACCAGCACGGCCGGCACGGCCCAGAGAATCAGAACTGGCATTTGTCATCCTCCTCAGTTCGACGTGCAGACCTTGACGGTCTTCATGCCGGTTTCAGCCTCGGTGCGCGACTTGTAGATCGTGCCTGACGGGCTGACGACTGTCATGGACGTGTCGGTCGGCTTCTTGTCGACGATCGTGCACTTCTTGGTCTTGACGTCCTGCACGACGTAGAACTCGTCGGCCGCGAACGCCGGCAGGGATATTGCGGCAAGCATCAGTGCTGCAGTTACGATTTTCAACTTCATTTGTCGTCCTCCTCCAGAGCCCGAGCCGTTCAGCCCGGTCATCTATAAACGGGAAAAAGCGGCAATTTGTTCCCTGAGCCGGGAACGCAGTCGGTGATGAGGGGTTGTTGCGGCGCATATTCAAACGAGGAGAACGAGATGAAGAGATTGTTCCTGCTTTCCGCCGCGGCGGTCCTGATGTCGACCGGCGCTTTCGCGCAATCGACTGTCGTGACGACGACCGGGACGGGCCACGCGGCGGCGGTTCAGATCGAGCCGCAGTACCGAACCAAGATCAAATCCTACGTCACCGAGCACCGCATTCGCCCGGTGACGACGAAGGAAAAGATCGTTGTCGGCGCGGCCGTGCCGAGCGATGTCGAGCTCGAGGCCGTTCCCGCAGACTGGGGTCCGTCGCTGACCAAGTATCGCTACGTCTACTCCGGCGATCGCGTGATGCTCGTCGATCCCGGCTCGCGCACGGTCGTTCAGGAAATTGATTGATCCAGGTGTAAGGGGGGCCGCCTCGAAGGCGGCCTCCCTCTCTGGGAGTTGACGTTATGAAATCTTATCGAGAGGCCCGGATCGCCGGGCTCAGCCTGGCTGCCGTCTACGCCATGTGCCTGCTGCTGACCGCAATCAGCATGAGCTGAGGCGCTGCCGCGGACTGCGCTGCAAAAATCTTGTCCCTGGGCGGCTCGTCCGGACGCGAAAAATTATGGCGCGCCGCAAATCCCGCCCCTATGGTCTCCCAAAATCATAAATCCGGCGCTCCCTTGCGCTGGAACCGGGACGCCTGCGTTTGTCAAAGCTCACTTTGCCGGTCCGGCTCGCTCTTCTGGTCACGGGAACGATGTTGCCGCTGATCGTCTTCGCGGTCGGTATTGCCGTCTACAATTACAAGCAGGACCGCAACGACGCGACCCGCCGCGTGCTGGAGAACGTGCGCAGCATGCGCCTCGTGCTGGACTCCGAGGTGCAGCGGATGACCGGCGGCCTGCAAGTGCTTGCGCTGACGAATTCGCTGCGCGACGACGACTTCCAGAATTTTCGCCGCATCGCCCTCGGCTTCGTCGATCAGTATGGCAAGGGCGGCCTGGTGCTGATCTCCGATCGCAAGGGCCGACTGCTGTTCTCCTCCGCGACGGAGGACACCGCAAGCCTGCCGCCACGCGGCCACCTGGAGATCATCGAAAAGGTGTTTGCGACCAGATCGCCGCAATATTCCGACCTGTTCACCGGCGCGATCAACGGCCGGCAGGTGCTTACGGTCGAGGTTCCGGTGCTCCGCGACGGCGAAGTGATCTACGACCTCTGCTTCAGCCCGCCGGTCAGCATCTTTCAGGACCTGGTCGAAAAGCAACGGCCCGACCGGGATTGGACGGTCTCCCTGCTCGACACCAAGGCCATCGTGTTCGCGCGCACGCCGAACCCTACGGAGATCTTCGGCAAGCGGGCTACCGGCACGGTGTACGAAAGTATGTTGCGCACGCCGGAAGCCGCACTCTCGACGGTTTCGCTCGACGGTGTTGCGTTGTCCACCGTCTATACGAGGTCACGGCTGACCGGCTGGACCATCGTGGCCGGCGTCGCCGAGAGCTCGCTGATCGCTCCGCTCTGGCGCAACATCGCGATCACCAGTTTTATCGGCGGCATCCTGCTGCTGACCGGCCTGACCTTCGCGGTCAGGATGGCAACCACGATCGCGCGCGGCGAGATGCTGCACGATCTCCTGATCGACGAGCTCAACCATCGCGTCAAGAACACGCTCGCGTTGATGCAGGCGATCGCGGTGCAGACCTTCCGCAGCGCCAGCCGGGACGAGCGGGCAAAATTCGAGGGCCGGCTCGGCGCGCTGGCCGAGGCGCATAATTTGCTGAGCCAGGAGAAATGGGCGGGCTCCGAGCTGCGGGACGTGATCACCCGCGCGCTCCAGCCGTTCCTGCTGAATAATCCGGAGCGCATCCGCATGGCCGGACCCGCGGTGCCGCTGTCGCCGCGGCTCGCCGTGGTGCTGTCGATGGTCGTGCACGAGATCGCCACCAACGCCGCAAAGTACGGCGCGCTGTCCAACGAGACCGGACGGGTGGCGCTGGAGTGGGAGGTCCTTGCCGAGGCGCCGAAGCCGCGGCTGCGCCTGATCTGGACCGAGAGCGGCGGACCGCCGGTGACGGCGCCGGTGCAGCGCGGCTTCGGCTCGCGCCTGATCGAGCGCAGTGCGCGCGACCAGCTCGGCGGCGAGGCCACCGTCGACTTCCTGCCCCGGGGCGTGGTCTGCACGGTGATTTGCGCGCTGGACGAGGCGCGATGAACGGAGGCCGGCAATGAAGATCACTAGGGTTCGCACGCACATTCTCGAAGCAAAGCTGTCGCAGCCCTTTGCCTATTCGCGCGCCTGGTACGACACACGCACCGCAATGCTGGTCGAGATCGAGACCGACAATGGTCTTGTCGGATGGGGTGAATGCTACGGCCCGGCGCGCATCACGGCGGCGGTGGTGCAGAGTATCGCTCCGTGGCTGATCGGCGAGGATCCGTTGCGCACCGACGTGCTGTGGCAGATGGTCTATGCGCGCCTGCGGGATCACGGCCAGAAGGGCGTCGTGATCCAGGGGATGAGCGGCATCGACATCGCGCTATGGGACATCAAGGGCAAGCATTTCGGCGTACCCGTGCATCAGCTTCTCGGCGGCGGCGCGCGCAAGCAGGTTGCGGCCTACGCGACCGGTCTCTACCGGCGCAAGTCAGGCGATCCGCTGAACTATCTGGCGGAGGAAGCGGCGGGTTATGCCGCCGAAGGATTCCGCGCCGTGAAGCTGAAGGTCGGTTTCGGCATCGCGGAGGATGCCGCGGTCACCCGCGCGGTGCGCGAGGCGATCGGCCCCGATGTCGCGCTGATGGTCGATGCGAACCACGCCTATGACGCGGTCGCGGCGATCCGGCTCGGCCGCCTGATCGAGCGCCATGACATCGGATGGTTCGAGGAGCCGGTGCCGCCGGAGGACATCGCGGGCTATCGCGCGGTGAAATCCGCGCTCACGATTCCGGTCGCCGGCGGCGAGTGCGAATTCACGCGCTTCGGCTTCCGCGAGCTGTTCGTCTCGCATGCGCTCGACATCGCCCAGCCCGACACCTGCGCGGCGGGTGGCTTGAGCGAATGCAAGAAGATCGCGGACATGAGCGAGGCGTTCGGCATCCGCTACAATCCGCACGTCTGGGGCACCGGGATTGCGATCGCCGCCTCGCTTCAGCTCCTCGCCGTGCTGCCGTCGCACACGCCGACCTCGCTGGCTCCGCTCGAACCGATGCTCGAGTTCGACCGCACCGAGCATCCGATCCGGCAGGCGGTTTTGAAGGAGCCGATCGAGCATGCGAGGGGCGTCGTGCGGGTGCCCGAGGGGCCGGGCCTCGGCATCGAGATCGACCGCGAGGCGCTGGGGCGCTTTGCGGCGGAGGCCTAACCGATCGTCTGCAACGCCGGGAACGTCTCAAGCAGCCAGATGCTCACATTCGACACCGCGCCGGTGAGGAAGCCGACGCCGGTGATCACCATCAGGACGCCCATGGCGCGCTCGACATTGACGAGATGGCCCTTCATGCGCGCGAACAGGGTGGAAAACTGCTCGATCATCAGGGCGGCGATCAGGAAGGGAATGCCGAGGCCAGCCGAATAGACCGCGAGCAGGCCGGCGCCCTTCGTGACTGTCGCTTCGGCGGCCGCGACCGAGAGGATCGCCGCGAGGATCGGGCCGATGCAGGGCGTCCAGCCAAAGGCAAAGGCGAGCCCCATCACATAAGCACCCCAGAGGCCGACGGGCTTGGGCGCGGTCAATCGTCCCTCGCGCATCAAGAGGCCGATGCGCGTCAGGCCGAGGAAATGCAGGCCCATGACGATGATGACGATGCCGGCGAGGATCGAGAGTTCGGCCGACCAAGCGCGGATCAGCCCGCCGATCAGCGAGGCGCTGGCGCCGAGCGCCACGAACACAGTGGAGAAGCCGAGCACGAACAGGAGCGCCGACATCATAATCGCGCGTTTGGAGACTGATGCGGGCTCGTTGCTTTCGACATGCTCGATCGTCGCGCCCGTCAGATAGATCAGGTAGGGCGGGACCAGCGGCAGGACGCAAGGGGAGAGGAAGCTGACGAGGCCGGCAATCAGCGCCGCCGGGATCGAAACATTTTGCATGATGCAGTCGAAGCCATCTCAGGCGCCGGCGCGGCGCGCGGGGAGTGCGCGCGGCCCGGAGCCGAACCGGCTCTGGTGTAGCCGATGCCAGCGAATGCGCAACAGAGGCGCACAAAACCAGGGCTCCTCCCGATGCCGTCTGTGATCACAGATGCGGCATCGGGACACGCACAAATCTCGCCAAAAAGCGAGACTTGGCGGCGCGGCTACTTCACCACGCGGAGCAGCGGACGCCGGGGCTGGTCCTGCGTCTGCTTGGAGGGGGGCTGCGGTTCGTTGGTCGCGGTCCGCAGCATTTCGTCGCACAGTGCCTTGAGGTCGGCACTGTCAATTCCTTTGAGTTTCATCCGCACGTCCAGGATGACAATGGACAGCAGCTCGGCCGACTCGCGGCTGTTGCTCTCGTTGAGCACCCTGCGGCACTCTTCGAGCGTTTCCAGCACCGACTGCAACTGTTCGTGTGAATGCGACACCGGCGTTCTTCCCGCTAATTCGGCCTGTGAGTGGTTGTGACGACCTCTTTGGCCCCCATGGAGCGTCGAGGATAACACGAGGCCGCTGCGCCCCCGAATATGATTTCAGTGTGTTGCTGCCATGAAACCGCGGTTCCGGCGAGTACTGCTTCGCGCCGGCCAGCGTCGACTCGCTCAGTCGCAAAACGCTCGATCTTAAAACGCCTGGCGTGCTGCAATTGATCCATCGCGGAAGGCGGCACCGGCTCTTGCGCAAGGACATTCATTGCGGACAGCGCCGACGATCCCGCAGCCATGTCACGGCCCACAACGGAACTCACGCCACACCCCTCATACGGGCGAATGGTTTGCCCGATTCCCAGCCCTTGTTCCCGCCCTGGCAGCACCCGAATACCACCTGCGGCGTAGTAAGGATGACGTTCAAAACTCGTCGTTCCCCAACCCGCCGTGGTTGTGGTTTGCGCCAGATTCTGCCAGTTTAGCGACCCGAAGGGACTTGTATGCACTCCTTGGCGGAAAGGGGCGTTCCTCTGGAGGAACGCCCAAAGACAAACATCAGCGGCCTGTCGGACTGGGATGCGGCGCGCATTTTCCTGGAAGTCGTCCGATGCGGAAGTTTCCGCTCGGCGGCTGAGCGCCTGTCACTGTCGATCAACGCCGTCCGCCGTCGGATCGATGATTTCGAACGCCAGACCGGCACCACCCTGTTCACCCGCGACGTCCACGGCACCCGCCTGACCGACGAAGGCGCGCTGGTGGTCTCCGCCGTCGAGCAAATGGAGGCGGCCGCGTTCGACGTGCTGCGCACCAGCGATTCGACGACGAACGCCCTGGCCGGCGAGGTCCGCGTCGCCATTACCGAGGGACTTGGCACATTCTGGCTCGCCCCGCGACTGGTCGAATTCCAGCAGGCGTATCCGAAGATCCTGGTCGACCTGCATTGCGCGATGCGTTCGGCCGACGTCTCTCGCCACGAGGCCGACGTCGCCATTCACTTGTCGCGGCCTGCGGCGCTCGACGTCAAGCTGGTGCGGCTCGGCCGCATGCATCTGATGTTCTGGGCCTCCGAGAAATACATTTCGAAACATGGCGCGCCGCGTTCGGCGATGGAGTTGATCAAGCACCGCCTGGTGCTGCAGTTCGCCGACCAGCTCGATGCCAAGCAAACTTTCGAGAGCTTCTTCCCCGGCGTTCCGGAGCGTGACCTTCTGGTCATGAAGACCAACGTCTCGAGCGCCAATTACTGGGCGGTCGCGAATGGCGCCGGAATCGGCGTATTCCCGAGCTACGCCGTGGCGCTTGGCGGGAAGTTGATTCCACTGGAAGTCGAGCTGAACAGATCGCTGGATATCTGGTTGTCCTACCATCCTGGTAGCGGCCGGATTCCGCGCGTGCGGCACATGATTGACTGGCTGATCGAAGCCTTCAATCCGGCGCGTTTCCCGTGGTTTAAGGAAGAGTTCGTGCACCCGCATGAATTCAAGGACGAGTATATGGGCGAACCCCTGACCCAGCTCTTCGGGGGGTTTTCAACCGAAGACCGATGAGAAAAAAGATGAAGACAGCGGCGAAGAGAATGAAGCAGCGCAGTGCCGGCAAGCCGGACATTGAGCTGGGCAAGCGAATCCGTCTGCGACGCGTCGAGATGAAGGTCTCGCAGGCCGAGCTCGGCGAGAAGCTCGGCGTCAGTTTCCAGCAGGTCCAGAAGTACGAGAAGGGCGTCAATCGCGTCGGCGCGGCCCGGCTTCAGCAGATCGCCACCGCCCTCGATGTGCCCGTGACCTTCTTCTATGACGGCGACAACAAGGCGCGCGAAGTCGAGAGCCTGCTCTTCCTGGACTCGGCCTTCAGCCTCCGCCTGCTGCGCGCCTACAGCAAGATCAAGGACCAGACGGTGCAGCGTCAGCTCGTCTCGCTGATGGAATCGATCGCAGCGAACGAAGCCTGAGCCGATCGGCGTTCGCGCCTTCCGCTCGATGTTCAATCCGCCGCGTCACGGGGCGCGGCTGGATTGAACGAGACCCGGACGAGATATATCCGGCCCGCGCTTGCGCGGACTTCTCGGGGCGGCATGACCGCCCCTTTTTGTTGACCATTTTTCCCGCCGTCGCCCGCGGTTTCGCGAACCCATTCCTGCCCTGTCGCGACCCAATCCAGAGACCGCCGTCCGACGTGCCGGGCTCGTGATGCGCCGTGCTTAAGGGAGCCGCAACCGGGAGGCGCTAGCCTCCCGCCGATTTCTCGAATCAGCACGACGAACCGGGGAATTGCCGATGCGAGCGCCCGCCCGGGCCTCGCTCTCATGGGAAGATGGGACACATGTCGAAACGCCATGCGATGATCATTGCCGTCGGCATGCTTGCGAGCGCCTCTGCGCTTGCTCAGACCGAGACGATTGGACAGGCCGGGCCCAAGCCTGCGACTGCGGCTGGCACGGTGCCGGCCACCGCCAATCCGGCCCACGCAGCCGCACCGAAAACTGCCGCGCCAGCGTCCGCTTCGACGGCAGAGAGCCGCTCGGCCGCGGCGCTCGCGCTGACGCACGAGCCGACCTATGACGAGGGCTCCGCCCAGCGCATCAAGGATGCGGCGCTGAGCTATTCCGATCTTGCCGTGCGCGGCGGCTGGCCGGCGATCCCGGCAGACGCCAAATTCGCGCCCGGCGCCCAAGGCGCCAACGACGATATCCTGCGGAAGCGGCTGATCGTCTCCGGCGATCTTGCCGCCGACAAGGCGAGCGGCGCCTTCGACCAGGATCTCGCCGACGCCGTGAAACGCTTCCAGGCCCGCCACGGCCTCGCGCCGACCGGAACGATGACGCCGCGCACGATTGCGGCGATGAACGTGCCGGTGCAGAATCGCATCCGGCAGCTGGAGGCTTCGCTGCAGCGGCTCGAGAACATGAATTTCGGCTTCGGCCAGCGCTATGTCGTCGTCAACATCCCCGCCGCCTTCGCCGAAGCGGTCGAGAACGACGTCGTGGTAAGGCGTTATCGCGTGATCGTCGGCAAGACCGAAAAGCCCTCGCCGACGCTGACGGCCCAGATCAGCAGCGTCGTCCTCAATCCGACCTGGACGGTGCCCTCCTCGATCGCCAAGACCGAGATCTCCGCGCATATGCGCAAGGATCCCACCTATCTGTCGCGCATGCACATGGAAGTGCTCGACGCGCACGACAATCCGATCGACCCGAATTCGGTCGACTGGTCGGGCACGCATACGCCGAACTTCACCGTGCGCCAG
Organism: Bradyrhizobium sp. 4; assembly: GCF_023100905.1. Classification (NCBI taxonomy): domain Bacteria; kingdom Pseudomonadati; phylum Pseudomonadota; class Alphaproteobacteria; order Hyphomicrobiales; family Nitrobacteraceae; genus Bradyrhizobium; species Bradyrhizobium sp. 4. Next base: position 2,295,159 of record NZ_CP064686.1, on the reverse strand, counting down.
CACAACGGCACGTTCAACGCGCTCGGCGCGGTCAAGATCGACATGCCGAATTCCTATTCGGTCTACATGCACGACACCAACCAGCGCAATCTGTTCAGCGATGATTACCGCTTCGATTCCCATGGCTGCTCGCGCGTCGACAATGTGCGCGATCTCGCCGCCTGGCTCTTGAAGGACCAGCCGAAATGGAGCCGCGCCGCGATCGACGCGGAAATCGCCAGCGGCCAGCATCTCGACGTCGCCATGGTGAAGAAGGTACCGGTGGCCTGGATCTATCTCACGGCGTGGATGACCAAGGACCAGACCGTCCAGTTCCGCAACGACGTCTATCACCAGGACGAGCAGCTGCTGGAGGCGACCGCCGAAGAGGCGGCCTTCTTCAGCAACGCCGGCAGCCACCCGCTGACCGCGCACATGACGAGATAGATCGCGCCATGCAATCGCGGCACAGGCGGCTGCAAAGCCACGTCCGTTGCCGCGGTTGACCCTGGCCTCGCCCCGGACGAACATTGCGCCTCGCCAACGAAAATGAGCGCGATGTCCGACATGTCCAGCACGACCGAAATTCCCTACGCCGATGGCAAGATCCTCAAGCACACAGCCGGTGGCGTCGGCGTGATCACCTTCAACAATCCCGACAAGCGCAACGCGATGTCGCTGGAGATGTGGGAGGGATTTGGCGAGGCACTGACAGCCTTGCGCGACGACGCTGTCGTGCGCGTCGTGATCCTGCGCGGCGGCGGCGGCAAGGCCTTCGTATCGGGCGCCGACATCAGCCAGTTCGAGAAGAAGCGCCATAACGCCGCCGCTTCCGAGGAATATGGCAAGCGCAGCGCCGCCCAGCGCGCGCTGCTTGCCGATTATCCCAAGCCGACCATTGCCTGCATCCAGGGCTTTTGTCTTGGCGGCGGCATGCAGGTGGCGATGCTTGCCGACATCCGCATCGCCTCCCATGACAGCCAGTTCGGCATTCCCGCGGCGAAGCTCGGCATTGCCTATGGCTACGACGGCCTGAAGCACCTGGTGTCGCTGGTCGGACCGTCCTGGGCCCGACTCCTGATGTATACGGGCATGCGCATCGATGCGTCGGAAGCACTGCGCATCGGGTTGGTCGAGCGCGTGGTTCCAGAGGATCAGCTCTGGGGCGAGACCATGGGCATCGCCGAGACAATCTCGCAAAATGCGCCGCTCGCGATCAAGGCCGCCAAGCTCACCATTGCTCAGGTGCTGAAGGACGAAAGCGGGCGCGACATGGACGCGATCAGGGCGGCCGGCACGGCCTGCATGGACAGCGCGGATTTTCGCGAGGGCCGTCAGGCCTTCATGGAGAAGCGCAAGCCGCAGTTCCAGGGACGGTGATTCCGTTATTGCCACGAAGCGCAGCAACGACGGCAGCCAACGTGAACATGCATTCAGGAAGATTAAATTCCCACGCCCCTGCAACACCATAGCAACCAGCTGATTTGCTGGAGGTTCTCTCGCCATCAAACGAGGGAGATTGCGATGAAACTCAAATTAGCTGTTGTTGGTCTGGCTGCCCTGGGCGGCGCAGCGCTCATATCGGGACAGGCGCTCGCAGCGATGCCGAACGGCATTCCGCAGGCCGACCGTATCGCGAGCGGCCCGGCAGCCACCGTCGATCAGGTGCGCTGGGTGTGTAACCCGTGGGGTCGCTGCTTCTGGCGTCCGAACTATTATGGGGCCTACGGCTTTTACGGCGGTCCGCGACGCTTCTACGGTCCGCGTCCGTGGGGCTGGGGCGGCCACCGCCACTGGCGTCGCTGGTGAATTGCGAGGGGCCGCGAGGCCCCTCTTCCTTGACTACAGCGCCGCGAGCACCGCCTTCGTAATGTCGGCGGTGCCGTTGCTGCCGCCGAACTCCATCGGCTTGAGGCCGCCGGCGTAGACCTTGTCCACAGCGCGCTCGATTTGCTCGCCGGCCTCGGCCGCGCCCTCGACACCGTGCTTGTCGGCGAGCCAGTCCAGCATCATTGCAGCCGACAAGATCATCCCGGTGGGATTGGCCTTGCCCTGCCCCATGATGTCGGGCGCGGTGCCGTGGCACGGCTGGAATACGGCGTACTTGTCGCCGATGTCGGCCGACGGCGCCATGCCGAGGCCGCCGATCAGGCTCGCGGTGATGTCGGAGACGATGTCGCCGAACATGTTCTCCATCACCATCACGTCGAAATCCCAGGGACGCTTCACCAGCATCGCCGAGCAGGCATCGACATAGAGCCTGTCGGTCTTCACCTCCGGATGACGCTTGGCGATCTCGTCGAAGATGCCGCGGAAGAACGCAAAGGCCTTGAACACGTTCGCCTTGTCGACGCAGGCCAGCGCGCCGGGCTTGCCGCGCGCCTTGCGCCGCTCGGCGAGGCGAAACGAGAACTCGAACAGGCGCTCGGACGTCTTGCGCGTGATCACCATGGTCTCGCGCGCCTCCTCATGGGTGACGACGCCCTTGCCCATCGAGGCGAACAGGCCTTCGGTGGACTCCCTGATCACGACGAGATCGATGCCGCGCTGGTCGGCGCCGACGATCGGGCTCGGCACGCCCGGAATGAGCCGCGCCGGGCGCACACCGGCATAGAGATCGAAGATGAAGCGCAGCTCGATCTGCGGCGCGATCTCGGTGTTGTCAGGATAGCGCACCGACGGCAGGCCGCAGGCGCCGAGCAGGATCGCGTCCGCATCCTCGCACAGCTTGATGGTGGTATCGGGCATCGACTTGCCGGTGGCGAGATAATGATTGGCGCCCGCCGGCGCCTCGGTGAAGCGGAAGCTCAGGCCGGATTTCGTCTCGATCTTGCGCAGGACTTCGATGGCCGGCGCCATGACTTCGGGACCGATGCCGTCACCGGCGAGCACGGCAATGTGGAAGGCGTTATTTGCGGACATGGGGGAAGCCTCGGGAAAGAGCGAGCCAAGTCGTCATTGCGAGCGAAGCGAAGCAATCCAGAACTGCATCTGCGGAGACATTCTGGATTGCTTCGTCGCTTCGCTCCTCGCAATGACGGAGGATGGAGCGGAAGTTACGGCGTCAGCACCGTGCGGCCGACCACCGCGCCCTGCTGCAACTGCACCAGCGCGTCGTTGGCCTTGGCGAGCGGCTGCCGCGTCACCGGGATCGGCGCTATGTTCTTCGCTCGCACGAGATCGAGCAGCTCCTGCGTCTCGCGCAAATTGCCGACATAGCTGCCCTGGATCGTCACCGCCTTGATCGGGATCAGCGGCAGCGCCCAGGTCGCCCCGCCGCCGAACAGGCCGACGATGACGAGCTTGCCGCCCTTGGTCAGGCAGTCGAAGCCGAGTTGCGTGGTGGCGGCGTTGCCGACCAGATCGAGCACCGCGCGGATGGGGCCACCGGCTTTCTTGGCAAGCTGCTCCAGCGCGTCGGGCGCCTTGGGATCGACGGTCGCGAGCGCGCCGGCTTGCTCCGCGGCTTCGCGTTTCTTCGCGTCGATGTCGACCATGATCGCGCCCTTGCCGCCCATTGCCTTCAGCAGCGACAGCGCCATCAGGCCAAGTCCGCCGGCACCGAACATCACGATCGGCGTGTCGAAGTGCTGCTCGAGCTTCTTCAGCGCGCTATAGGTCGTGACGCCCGAGCAGGCGTAGGGTGCGGCCGACGCGGGATCGAGGCCTCTCAGATTGAGCAAATAGCGCGGATGCGGCACCAGCATGTGGTCGGAATAACCACCGTCGCAATAGACGCCGAGCGATCGCGGCGTCAGGCACATGTTCTCGTCGCCGGCGAGACAGGTCGCGCATTTGCCGCAACCGATCCAGGGATAGACCAGCCCGACATCGCCGATCTTCACGTCGCCCTGATCCGACGACTTCACGTCCGGGCCGAAGGCGAGGACCTCGCCGACTGTCTCGTGTCCCATGGTCAGCGGCAAATTGATGCCGCGATCCTTCAGCGACAGCGGCTTGCGACCGTGGCCGAGATCGTAGCCGCCTTCCCAGATGTGAAGGTCGCTGTGGCAGACGCCGGCGGCCTTCACCTTGATCAACACCTGCGTGCCCGACGGCTGCGGCGTCGCCTCGTCGAACTCCTGCAGCGGCGCCTTGAAATCGGCGACCTTGAAACTTTTCATTGGCGTCCTCCCGGATACTTTTCTTGTCGTCGCCACCATGGCATGGGCGGCAGGACGAGACAAACTCGGACCTGTCTAGTTGAGGCCGACGGATGATGGCAAGCCGGCCACGCGCAACGCCGCATTGCTCGCTGCACGAAGCTGTCCGTCAACCTCGCCGTCAGGTTTGCGCGGCTGTTTTGGCTAACGGAATTGGTCCACCGTCGGTGAGCCCGATCTCCGCGCGCAGTCGGTCGGTGTGCTCGCCAAGCACGGCCATCGTCTTGCCCGGTGTCGTGTCGGCACCGGTCATTCGGAACGGCAGATTGAGGACCTGGAACGAACCGCCTTCGTCCTCCACAGACGAGAGCGCCTGACGATGCGCGAGCTGCGGATCGGCCAGTGCTTCGGACACAGTGCGGTAGGCCGAGGCCGGCACGCCGGCCGCACCTAGCGCGACAAGACAGACATCGGTCGAGAGCTGCCGCGACCAGGCCTCGACACCGTCCATCAAGTCGGCCCAATGGTCGCGACGCGCGGCGTAGGTGGAGAAGCGCGGATCGAGGATCCATTCGGGGCGGCCGATCACGCCCATCAGTCCCTGAAACGTCTTCTCGCTGGCAACTGTGATCATGACATAACCGCTCGCCGTCTCGGTCGGCCCGAACATCGGGCGCGGCGGCGGCTTCACGGTGAACTGCGAGTTCTGCAACTCGATCAATGTCAGCGTCAGCATCGATTCCAGCATGGAGACGTCGATGTGCTGGCCGAGCCCAGTCAGGGTGCGCTGGTAGAGCGCCGACGCAATCGCGCCGAAGCCGTAGGTGCCGGTGACGACGTCGGCATGGTAGATGCCGCAATAATCCGGGCGGCTGCGGCCGGGCTGGTAGGCGAGATGCGCCATATCATAGCCGGATGCCGCATGGATCACCGGCGCGTAGGCCGGCAGCTCGGCCGACGGGCCGCTCTGGCCGTAGCCGGAGATCGAGCAGTAGATCAGCTTCGGGTTGACGGCGCGCATTCTGTCATAGTCGAGCCGCAGCCGGTGCATCACGCCGGGGCGAAAGTTCTCGACCAGGATGTCGGCCGTCGCGGCCAGCCGGCGGACCGCCTCCTTGCCCTCTTCGGACTTGAGGTCGAGCACGACGCTCTTCTTCCCGACGTTGAGCTGGCCGAACACGGTGCTGCAGCCCTTGCGCAGCGGTGGCCGGGTTCGCATCGTCTCGCCGCCGTCGGTCTCGATCTTGATGACCTCGGCGCCCATGTCGGCGAGCATCCGCGCACAATGGGGACCGGCAATGGTGGTCGAAAAATCCAGGACCCGGAGGCCGGCGAAGGCCTTTGTCGTCGTCCCATCATGCTTATCTGATAGCTGCATGCCTGCTTGCGTCCTCGGGTCAGTTAGGAACTTATCGAAGTTCTCTGTTGTTCGTGCGCCGACCCTAAAGGGCGGCGGCTGAGTAGGAAAGTCTTTACCGAACGGACGCGTCTGGCGGGCGGCTTTGGGAATTCCGGGGCAACTGGACCCGTTCTTGCATAGCAGCAATCGGGCTCCGGCAGAGGGCAGCAGTTCTTGAGGGTCTTGTTCGTTACGACAGAGATGGACGACTTTGTCCGCGTCGGCGGACTCGGAGCCGTTTCCGCTGCACTCCCCCGAGCCCTCCGTCCTTTCGCCGACATCCGGGTCATGCTGCCCGGCTATCGCGATATCATCGAACAACTCACGCATATTCAGATCGTTGGCCGCTGTCCGGCGTTCGCGGAGATGCCGGCCTGCTCGCTCGGCCGGGCCGCGACCAAGGACGGCCTGCCGGTCTATGTGCTGTTGTGCTCGCAACTCTACGACCGGCCCGGCAACCCCTATGGCGACGAGTCCGGGCGCGACTGGCCCGACAACGACATCCGTTTCGCGCGCTTTGCCTCGGCCGCCGCTGAGCTCGCGATGGGCACGCTGGACAAGGATTGGGCAGCCGACCTGATCCATGCCAATGACTGGCAGGCCTCGCTCGTGCCGGCCTACCTCGCGTGGCGCGGCTCCAAGCTGCCGTCGATCCTGACCATCCACAACCTCGCCTATCAGGGCCTCTTCCCGAAGGACTCGCTGCGACGAATTGGTGTACCGGAGAGCTCCTTCCACATCGACGGCGTCGAGTTCTACGACCAGCTCTCCTTCCTCAAGGCCGGGCTGGTCTACGCCTCGCATCTCACGACAGTCAGCGGCACCTATGCGCGAGAGATCACCACGGATGAATTCGGCTGCGGTCTCGAAGGCCTGCTTCGAGTCCGTTCCGACGCGGCCGAGCTCACCGGCATCCTCAACGGCATCGACGAGAGCTGGGACCCGCGTTCCTGCGCCCAGCTTGCCCAGCAGTTCGGCGCCGGCGACTGGGTCGGCAAGAAGGCCAATGCGGATTATGTGCGCAAGCAGTTCGGGCTTGCGGTGTCGCGCGGTCCGATGTTCGGCATCGTCGCCCGGCTGGTGCACCAGAAGGGCATCGACCTCGTGCTGGCGGCGGCCGATGAGATCGTCGATGCCGGCGGGCAGATCGTGGTCACCGGCTCCGGCGAGCCGGCGCTCGAGCAGGCGCTGATCGACGCGCATCGCCGGCGCCCCGACGCGATCGGGGTCGTGATCGGCTTCAACGAGGCCCAGGCGCGCCGCATCTTCGCCGGTAGCGACTTCACATTGATGCCGTCACGCTTCGAGCCCTGCGGGCTTAGCCAGATGTACGCCCAGCGCTTCGGCTCGCTGCCGATCGGCCACCAGACCGGCGGCCTCGCCGAGACCATTACGGACGGCGAAACCGGCTTCCTGTTCTCAAAACCCTCGCACGAATCCTTCCTGGGCGGCGTCCGCCGTGCGTTCTCCGCCTTCATGGCGCAAGACCAGCTCGACACCATGCGTCGCAGTGCGATGGGACGCTCGTTCTCCTGGAGCATCCCGGCCGGCAGCTACAACGCGCTGTACCGGAAGCTGGCGTCGGTGTGAGGCCTGCGTTTCCTCGTCATTGCGAGCGTAGCGAAGCAATCCAGACTGTTTCCGTGGTAGCAGCCTGGATTGCTTCGTCGCAAGAGCTCCTCGCAATGACGGTGGTTTGTGGCAACGGCGGAGGACTTCACCCCCTCCCGCGCACATCCATCTGCGGGCGGCCGATCCAGGCACGGTTGAGGCACCGCGTCATCCAGTCGGGCTGCGGCTCGCCGCGCAGCCGCGCTTGCGCTTCTTGATAGGGACCGACATAGCGCAAGCGATCCGGCAATTTCGGATAGACGCGCCTGGTCCAGCGGAGCGCATTCTCGGCGGATCTGGTGTCGCGCTCATCAAGATCGAACCCGAATCCCACACGCAGGCGTTCCGGCAGCAGGCTTGCCGTGAGCGAGCGATACCATCGCGGTGGCCGCAACCACGGACGGGAGCCGCTGAAGATTTGTGTGGCGATTTCGCGCGCGGCCGGGCTGACGGTCAGCGTGTCCGACTGCGCCATCGCCACGGTGTAGGCCGCAAAGCCCGACCAGTCCGCGGGTAGGTCGTGCGCCGTCAACCCGAACAAGGCACCGAACAACCGGCTCTCGGCCCAGTAGCGCTCGCGCTCATCTACCGAGAGCGGTGGCAAAACCAGATCATGCGCCATCAGCGCGGTCTCGACCAGCGTGGCATGAACCCAGCGCAGCGACGGGATGTCGTTGGCACAGTAGCGCGAGCCTGCCGCGAACGGACCGACGGTCTCCGGCATCTCGCCGACGATCATGCTGTGGCGCCGGTGCAGTTGCCGCGATGATGACAGCGCGCGGTCAAGCGAGCCGAACACCATGGCAAAGACGATGTCGAAGGTGCGGTGAAATCGTCCGATCGGATCGGCCAAGGTTTTCGAATGCTCGGCGATGGCGGCGGCGACCCAGGGATGCGCCAGCTGCAGCAACAACGCACGACCGGCACCGAGAAAGATCACGGCTTCCCGGTCGATCCGCCAGGTCACCGTGTCAGGACCGAACACGCCGGCAATCGGTCCCGCCATATCCGCGCGGACGTGATCGAGCGCCAGTTCCAGATCGCTTCCCGACACCACTTGCATGCCCTTTCAGCTGCGGACAAAGAGCGACGATCCGCAAGGCCTGTGGCATTTCGATGATGGCGGACGATCTCTTGCGGTTCTACTCCGCCGCCATCGGCATCTCGTCCATATGCTCGTGCAGCACCACGCCGGCAAGTGGATCGAATTCGCCGATCCACGGTTTTCGCGCGAGCACCGCCCTCGTGTGGGCATAGCCGGCATGCCAGCGCCGGGTGATCCCCGACGGGCTGAAGTCGATATCCTTGGTGTGGGTCTCGCGATCTAGTTGCGGCGCCAGCAGCCGCACGACATGCATACGGGTCGGACAGCCGTAGCTCATCAGCTCCCTCACCGCGGCATCGCCGCGCTCGCTCTCAGGCAGGCGTTCCGCAAGCTGGTTGATGACATGGCGCAGGCGATGGGCCTGCTGCTGGCGTTCGATCTGGCTCGCGATCCGACTCGAATACATCACATCCTTGTGCCGGTTCAGCACCTCCGCCATCGTGGTCGGCTCGGCGCCGACGGGATTCCACAGATGCACGGAGAAGATCAGCGAATTCTTGCGCGGATTGTCGTCGAACACCGCTTCCGTCGGCGTATTCGAGAGGATGCCTCCGTCCCAATAGAGTTCGCCATCGATCCGCACCGCCGGGAATGCCGGCGGCAATGCGCCCGAAGCCATGACATGCTTCACCGTCAGCTCACCGTCGCGGCTGTCGAAATAGCGCATCTGGCTGGTGCCGACATGCGCCGCACCGACCGTCAGCCGCGGCGCACAGCGATTGGCCAGATCGAAATCGACCAGCTCGCGCAGCGTCTCCTCCAGCGGCGCAGTGGAATAGAATCCGGCGTGATCGGCGCCGAGCGGATAGGAATCGCCGGCATGCGCCAGCGGATTGGGCCGGAAGAACCCTGGAATGCCGTGGGTCACGGCCGACCAATAGGCAAGCTTCTCGTTGAAGCCGGGCAATGAGGTGTGCCAGTCCCAGACCGGCTTCTGCTCCATCCGCTTCCAGAACTCCCTCAACTGCGCGAGCCGGTGCTCCGGCGCATTACCCGCAATGAGGCTGGCATTGATGGCACCGATCGAGGTGCCGATGATCCAGTCCGGCTCGATACCGGCCTCGTGCAGCGCCTGATAGACGCCCGCCTGGTAGGAGCCTAACGCACCGCCGCCTTGAAGCACGAGGACGACCTGCCCGGGCAGGTCCTTGCGCTGGATGTTACTCTGCGTGCCGTTCATGGTTCGCTCCTGATCAGCCTGCACTGCTCCGAGATTCGCTGCCGGCCGCCACTTGTTACGCCGGCTCATGTTAATGCGCGGTCCAGCCGCCGTCGACCGGCAGCGCGACGCCGGTGATCGAAGCCGCCGCGTCGGTCGAGAGGAATACCGCGAGCGCGCCGAGCTCCTCGACCGTAGCAAAGCGCTTGTTGGGCTGTTGCGCCAGCAGCACGTCGCGGATCACCTGGTCGCGCGAGATCCCGTGCGCCTTGGCCTGTCCATCGATCTGCGCCTCGACCAGCGGCGTATAGACATAGCCGGGACAGATCGCGTTGCAGGTAATGCCCTCTTCTGCGGTCTCCAGCGCGGTCACCTTGGTGAGCCCGACGATGCCGTGCTTGGCCGCGACGTAGGCCGCCTTGAACGGCGAGCCGACGAGACCATGCGCGGAGGCGATGTTGATGATCCGGCCGAACCCGTTCTGTCGCATTGCGGGCAGCGCGAGCCGCGTGGTGTGGAAGGCCGACGACAGATTGATCGCGAGGATCTGGTCCCATTTCTCGACCGGAAACTGCTCCAGCGGCGCGACGTGCTGGATGCCGGCATTGTTGATCAGGATGTCCAGCCGGCCGGCCTGCGCGACCGTCGCCGCGATCATCTCGGCGATCGAATTCGGCCTCGTCATGTCGGCCGGCGAAAAGCTTGCCTTGACGCCGAACTCCGCCGCGATCTGCTCGCGCGTCCGGTCGAGCTCGGCCGCCATACCAAGGCCGTTCAGCACGATGTCGGCGCCGGCCGCGGCAAGTGCCCGCGCGATACCGAGGCCGATGCCACTGGTTGAGCCCGTGACGAGGGCAACCTTGCCCGCGAGCGCCCGGGCGGCGGACGTCTGCGGCTTCACGGACATATTCATTGGCAAAATGCTCCGACACGATGACTGATGTTGAGCCGACTCTGAGGGATCGCCTGGTTTGACGGAAATGCCCGTTGGCTTCCGAAACCATGCCCGTGCGCTATTGCGGCCGGGATGTCATTCTCCGCCCCGATCGGCTAGCTTCCGCCAGGTCTTGCTGGAGAGCCGATCCATGGAAATGCACCAGGTCCGCTATTTCCTCGCGGTGGCGCAGCTCTTGAACTTCACGCGCGCCGCCGAAGAATGCAACGTGACGCAGCCTTCGCTGACACGCGCGATCAAGCAGCTCGAGGCCGAGCTCGGCGGCGATCTGTTTCGCCGCGAACGGCCCGCAGCGCAATTGACCGAGCTCGGGCAGCGCATGCATCCTCTGCTGAAGCAGTGTTTCGAAGCGGCCACCGGCGCCCGATCGCTGGCCTCCTCGTTCCGGAGCGGCGAGATCGGCGCGCTCCGCGTCGCGCTGACGCATTCGATCGACCTGTCGCTCCTCATTCCGCATCTCAACCAGATCAAGCGGCAGTTCAACCGGCTCGAATTCCGCTTCCTGCGCGGCTCGAGTCGTGAAGTGGCCGAGTTCCTGAAGAAGGGCGAGGCCGAGTTAGGGATTGCCGCGGACATCGACGAGGCCTGGGAGCGGCTCGATGTCTGGCCGCTATTCACCGAGAGCTTCGAGCTCGTGGTCAGCGACGGGCACCGCCTGGCCGGCCGCAGCAGCATCGCACTGGACGATCTGCGCGCGGAGCAGCTGCTGAGCCGGACATTTTGCGAGCATTCCGCCCGTATCTCGGCGAGCCTGCGCGAGCACGGCATCGCGGTCGAGCAGGGTCACGAAATCTCGAACGAGCGCGATTTGATCGAGCTGGTCGAGGCCGACATCGGCGTCGCCATGCTGCCGCACACCTCGCCCGTTCCGGAGACGCTGACGCGCGCTGCGGTCGCCGGGCTGGACGCCCGTCGCACCGTTAGCCTCTACGGGGTGGCCGGCCGGCAGCGCACGGCGGTGGCCAATGCCGTTATGCGCATGTTGCGCGGTGCGGATTGGCGGGAGATTGCGGGGTAGCAGCCACGCTCGCTCCTCACTCTTTTAGGCCTCCCTGCTCGCGCCTTCCAACGCTTCAAGCAGATCATCGATCTCCATGCGCTTGCGGAAATCCGGATCGACGAAGCGGGCTTTCACGAGACCGTCGCGACCAACGACAAACACGGCCGGGATCGGCAGCATCCAGCCATCATTGCCGTGGAATTTCGCCATGTCCTGATAGGACAACAGGTGCTGGATCTCGGCACCGAGCCAGATCGCGAGATTGAGCGACAACGCATAGCCGTTGTCGAGGTCGGTCAGGATCGGAAATGGGGCGCCAGCTTCCGCCTTGAGCTGCTGGGTGTATTCCTGCGTCTCCGGCATGATCGCGACAATCCGCGCACCCATGGACTCGATGCTATCAAGCGCCTGGACCACCGCGCGGACATTGAGCCGGCAATAGGGGCACCAATGGCCGCGGAAAAACATCACGGCGACTGGGCCGCTCTCGAGCAGTGAGGACAGCGCGACGAGACGCCCGCTCTCGTCAGGCAACATGAACGACGGCATTGCGTCGCCCGGACGCGGCGCGGTCTCGCCGCCGCCGCCTCCATTCAATCTGGTCACCAGACGATCGACTGCCTCGCCATAGGCCGGGAACACGTCGCGGCTGGCGTCGGCATAGGCGCGGAGTTGCTCGTTCAGCGTGCCATCCATGTCACGGCAGCGCTGGAAGGCGAGTTTGAGCAGCTCGGCATCGGCCGGCGAGAGAGAGGTCATCTTGCGCTCCAGCGTTCAGGGGACGAATATTAGGTGCCCGATCCGGCCGCCCGCAAGAGGCGGCCGTCATGCGCGCGCGATCAGTTGACGTAGAAATTGCCGGTCGGATCCAGCCGCCCCGAGGTGGAATACAGCGATCCGTTGTTCATGAAGAAGACGGTGTTGTCGGGGACCTTCTTGGCGCTCTTCATCATGGCCTCGTGGTTCTTCTCCGCCGGGGCCATAGCCATCGCCGACATCTTGCCGGGTCCGCCATACATGTAGGCCATGCCGGCTTTGAAATCCCATGCGGCCTCCGAGAAGGCCGATGTGGCGATGACCGCGAACGCAGCCGTGGCAATCAAGGTCTTGGATAATTTCGTCATGAGATGCTCCTCCGGATTGACGTGAACGCCCGCCAATCGGGCGCCCCGCCATCGAACGCCAAGCGCTCGGGAAGCGGAAATGCCGATCCCCAATCGGTTCGATAGCGAGCGCGTATCGGGCCCGATAGCGCCGGTCTATCGCAGCGAGAGCGAAAGAGCATTTCAGAACGAGCACTCTCTCGACGAAAGTCCCGACATAGCCGGCGACCATCGCGGTTGCGGCCAACACAGGAGACGTCCCGATGTTCAAGCATCATACATTGTCGCGCGCGGTCTGGCCCGGCCTTGCCATCCTCGGCGTATTGACACTCTCGGCGCAGCCGGTCTCCGCCGGTGAATGCCCGGCCGACAAGATCAAGCCGAACGCGCAGCAGATGGTCGACTACAAGCCGGTCGGCGTCACGGACGTCACGCTCGGCGCCATCGACCTCGGCAAGCAGCCGGCACACATCGAGGGCCGCGAGCTGCGCTTCCGCAAGCTGACCATCGAGCCCGGCGGCATCGTTCCCTGGCACAGCCATGACGATCGCCCTGCCCTGATCTTCGTGCAGCAAGGCGAGATCGTCGAACACGCCTCCAACTGCGTCGATCCGATCGTGCACAAGGCCGGCGACATCCGCCCCGAGGTGTCCGGCACCTCGCACTGGTGGAAGAACCTCGGCAAGGAAACGGTCATCCTCTATGTCGGCGACGTCCGCAAGGACCCGCATGACCACAACATGTAACGGGTGCGCGACCCCAGCGCACGCGTGACGGAATGTGGCGCCCGTGATCCCCATGCTGCCCCGCATGCGGGCGCCACATTCATCACAAGGGAGGCCTGCCATGACCGATCTTTCCGCGCCGATCAAACCGACCGCGATGACGATGGACGCGCATTCGCCAGGTCTCGCGCTTCGCTCCCTAGTCATCGGCCTCACCGCCTTCCTCACCGTCGTCGATCTGTTCGCGACGCAGGCGATCCTGCCTTCGCTGACGCGCCATTACGGCGTCACACCTGCGGCGATGGGCTTTGCCGTCAATGCCAGCACCTTCGGCATGGCGATAGCCAGCCTCGTCGTCGGCTTCTTCAGCCCGCGCATCAACCGGCAGACCGGCATCCTGCTCAGCCTCGCGCTGCTGGCAGTCCCCACCAGCCTGCTGGCGACCGCGCCAAATCTCGCGGTTTTCACCGCTTTGCGGATCGCGCAGGGCCTGTGCATGGCGTCGGCCTTCGCGCTCACCCTCGCCTATCTCGGCGAGCAATGCAGCTCGACGGATGCCGGCGGCGCCTTTGCCGCCTACATCACCGGCAATGTCGCCAGCAACCTGGTCGGCCGGCTGATCTCGGCGGCGGTCGCCGACGGCTTGGGCCTCGCCTGGAATTTTTATTTCTTCGCAGCCCTCAATCTGGCCGGCGCAGTGCTGGTCTGTTTCACCATCGGGCGCGTGCGGCCGATGCATGCGATGATGCCTGCGGGATCGCCCCTCTCCGCCACGATCGCGCACTGGCGCAATCCGCAGTTGCGCGCGGCCTTCGGCATCGGATTTTGCATCCTGTTCGCCTTCATCGGCACCTTCACCTTCGTGAATTTTGTGCTGGTCCAGCCGCCGCTCTCGCTCGGCATGATGGACCTGGGCCTTGTCTATTTCGTCTTCCTGCCGTCGGTCGTCACGACCTTGCTGGCCGGCAAGGTGGCCACGCGGCTGGGAGCGCGGCCGACGATCTGGGGTTCGCTGGCCGTCGCCGGGCTGGGCCTGCCGCTGCTGCTGGCGCCGCATCTGGGCGAAGTCGTCACCGGCATGGTTCTGGTTGGCGTCGGCACCTTCTTCGCGCAAGCGGCTGCGACAGGATTCGTAGGACAGGCGGCGACCGACAGCCGCGGCATCGCCAGCGGGACCTATCTTGCCTGCTACTTCTGCGGCGGCCTAGTCGGGACGGCCGTGCTCGGCCGGCTGTTCGACGGGTTCGGCTGGCAGGCGTGCGTCGCGGGTGTCGGCGCTGCCCTTGCTGTGGCTGCCCTGCTGACGCTCGCCTTGAAGCGCTAGCGCTTGACCGGCACCTCCTGCGGCGGCTCGTCGTCGGCGATGGCGCGCCATGCGGCGCCGTCGAGATCGTCGTACTGGCCGCTCCGGAGCGACCAGAGGAAGGCGACCAGACCGGCGAGACCGAGCATCAGCGCCAGCGGCACCAGGATGACCAGGATTTCCATCACGTGATCTCCCGCGAGGCGCTGCGGGCGCGCAGCGAATTCAGCATTACCAGGATCGACGATCCGCTCATCGCGGCAGCCGCAATCAGGGGTGTCACGACGCCGCTGATCGCGACCGGCACCGCGAGGACATTGTAGCCGATCGCAAGCCAGAGATTCTGCCGCATCAGGTGCAGCGCCTTGCGCGACGCGTCGATGGCGGCGACGACCGGGGCCAGCGGTCGGCCGAGGAAGACGAGATCGGCGGTCGCCTGGCTCAAATGCGCGGCCGAGATCGGCGACATCGAGACGTGCGCTGCCGCCAGCGACGGCGCATCGTTCATGCCGTCGCCGACCATCAGGACCTTCATGCCCCGCTGCTTCAAGACCTCGATCCGCGCGATCTTGTCGGCCGGGGTCACACCGGCCCGCCATTCCGAGATGCCCAGCGCATGGGCCGCCGCGATCACCGCCGGTTCACGGTCGCCGGAGAGAATCTCGATGCCGATATTGCGCGCCTTCAGCGCCGCGATCACAGCCTGCGCATCGGGACGGAGGCCCTGGCGCACGGAGAGGATGAATTTTTCGCTGCCCTTGCTGAACGCCACGACGGAGGCTTCGGGATCGAGATTTGTCACGTCGGAGACCAGCGTCTCGGCGCCGCAGAAGGACGGACGGCCGAGGCGAATCTCGATGCCATCGACCACAGCGCGCACGCCCTGGCCGGCCTCCTCGACCGCGCCGACGATCGGCGATCTGGCGTCGGAGGCCTGCGCGACCGCGGCCGCGACCGGATGATGGCTCGACAGCGCGAGCCGCCCGGCAAGCTCGAGGATATCAGCGGGGATATCGGCCGCATTCATCACTTCGAGATCGGGCAGCGTCAGCGTGCCGGTCTTGTCGAAAATGACGTGATCGGCTTCCGCGAGACGCTCGATGGCATCGCCGGAATTCAGCAGCACACCCGCCTTGAACATCGCGCCCGAAGCCACCGTCTGCACCGTTGGAATGGCGAGCCCGAGCGCGCAGGGACAGGTAATGATCAGCACCGCGACGCCGGTCACGATCGCATCATGCCAGCCGGCGCCCGCGATGACCCAGCCGAGGATGGTGACGAGCGCGGTGGCATGCACCACCGGCGCGTAGAGACGCGAGGCGCGGTCGGCGAGCCGCATGTAGCGCGAGCGCGCCTGCAGCGCATTGTCGAGGAGCCGCGTGATCTCGGCAAGCAGCGTCGCCTCCGAGGCCGCGGAGACCCGCACCCGCAAGGTCCCTGAGATGTTCATCGATCCCGCATAGACCGGCGTGCCCTGTTCGGCGGTGACATAGAGCGTCTCGCCGGTGATCAGGCTCTGGTCGATCTCGGAACGGCCCTCGATCACGGTGCCGTCGACCGCGCAGCGCTCGCCGGGGCGCAGCAGCACGATGTCGCCGGGATAGATCGCGGCCACCGGCACTTGAGATATCTCGTCAGGCCCGACGAACTTGGCCGCGGTCTCCGCCTTGAGCGCGGCGAGATTGCCCGCGACCGCGCGGGTCCGCCGGCGCATGTTCTGGTCGAGGAAGCGACCGACCAGGAGGAAAGTGAGCAGCATGATCGCCGCGTCGAAATAGGCGTGCTCGGAGCGGTTGATAGTCTCGACCACGGACATGCCGAGCGCCAGCGTCACGCCGATCGAGATCGGAACGTCCATGTTCGTGGTCCTGGCCGACAGCGCGCGCCAGGCCGAGCGGAAGAACGGCTGGCCGGCATAGGCCGCCGCCGGCAGTGCGATCAGCGCCGACAGCCAGTGGAAGAAATCGCGCTGCTCCGGCAGCATGTCCGAGACATTGCCGGACCACACCGGGATCGACAGCATCATCACGTTCATGGTGGCGAACGCGGCGACGCCGAGGCAGCGCAGCAGGAAGCGCGATTCGGCGACCTCGCTCGCCTCCGCGCTCTCGGTTTCGTAAGGATAGGCCTTATAACCGAGCTCCTCGAGGCGATCGATGAAGCGGCCCGGATCGAGCGTGCCCGCCTTCCATTCCAGTGCAACGCGCCGGTCGGTGAGGTTCACGCGCGCCAGCGTGACGTCGGGAATCGCGGATAGCCCGCGCTCGATCTTGGCCATGCAGCCGGCACAGTGGACACCCTCGACCGCGAGATCGATGTGCTGGACGCCCTCGCCCGCAGTCCGGACGTAGTGCGAAAAATCCCGCGAGACGTGCATGGCAAAATCCTTCAGTTCAGGATCACGCGGTTGCGCGACATGAACACGCGCGTTCCCCGCGCCTCGCCCTCGATCACCAGATCCCACTGGCCCGGCGCGACCGATGCGGCATTGCCGCGATAGAGGCCGATGCCGGCCTCCGAGAGCTCGATGGCGAGATCGGCGCGCTTGTCGGTCGGCCGCTCCAGGCGGCCGCCGAATTTCAGTCCGGCGATCGGCTGTCCGCTCGCATCGCGCGCCTCGACCTGAAGCACGGCGCCGCCATCGGCGCGGCGCTCGACATGCGCGTTGACCTTCCATTTTCGCGCAGCCTGGCCCTGCGCCGCCGAAATTTCGCGGTCATAGGTAAGGCCCGCGGCATAGGGGCTGTCGACGTCCGTCCCTGGCAGCGTCGCGATCGCGAGCTTCATCATGGTCGCGTTAACGCCGATCACGACGCCGAAGAAGGCGACCAGCATCAGAAACACCTTGGTTCCGGTCAGCGGCTTGGTTGCCATGGCGAACTCCTGATCCTAGGGCGCGACGAAATTGTCGGTGGCGCTGGCGACTTCGCCGAGGCCGATATCGGTGACGTGAAAGCGAACCGGGATCGACTTTTCCGGATTGCCCTCCACCGGCGCGGTCACGAGCACCCGCAGCTCGCTGGTGGAGTCGCGCGGAACCACGATCATCGGCCGGTCCTGCGTCACTGAATCGATCCCGATGACATGGATCGTCGCATTGACGGGACCGTTCGCGTCGATCGCGATGACCCGGTCGTAGCCGCTCTTGTTGAGCAGCCGCACCGTGTAGGCGTTGCGGATCGATCCGTCGCTGAGCCTGACAGCGACCGGGTTGCGGTCGTGCAGCACGTTGATGTCGAGCAGGCTGCGGGTCGCCAGCGTATAGATCATGATGCCGCCGACCGCCGCGATGATCGCGCTGTAGGCGACGGTGCGAGCCCGGACAATCCGGTAGACCGGCGCCTTGCCTTCCTGGCGGCGCTGGATGTTGACGTCGTTGTCATAGCCGATCAGCCGCTTCGGCCGGCCGATTTTCGTCATCACGTTGTCGCAAGCGTCGATGCAGAGCCCGCACTGGATGCATTCGAGCTGCGGCCCATTGCGGATGTCGATGCCGGTCGGGCACACGGCGACGCATTGATAGCAGTCGACGCAGTCGCCGACATGCTCGCCGAGCGCGCGCAGCTCGGCTGCCTTCTTCACCGAGGTACGCTTCTCGCCGCGATCGTAACGATAGGTCACGTTGAGCGCCCATTCGTCGGTGAGCGCGGCCTGGATCCGCGGCCACGGACACATATAGGTGCAGACCTGCTCGCGCATGAAGCCGGCGAGCACGTAAGTCGTCGCGGTGAGAATGCCGATCCAGATATAGGCGATCATCGGCGCCTGGAAGGTGACGAGTTCCCTGACCAGCGTCGGTGCATCGTTGAAATAGAGCACCCAGGCGCCACCGGTCCACCACCCGATCAAAAGCCAGATCGAATGCTTGAGCACGATCTCGGAGATGCGCTCCAGCTTCATCGGGTCGGACGATTTGTCCTTCTTCATCCGCTCGCGCCGGTCGCCCTCGATCAGACGCTCGACCGCATAGAACAGATCCGTCCAGACTGTCTGCGGACAGAGATAACCGCACCAGATGCGGCCGCCGATCGAGTTCATCAGGAATAGCGCCACCGCGGCGACGATCAGCAGGCCGGTGAAGTAGTAGACCTCCTGCGGCCACAGCTCGATGAAGAAGAAATAAAAGCGGCTGTTGGGAAGATCGATCAGCACCGCCTGGCTCGGAGCACCGAGGCCGCGGTTCCAGCGCACGAACGGCAGGAAATAATAGACGCCGAGGCAGAACGCCATCAGGCCCCATTTGATCCGGCGGAAGGTGCCGGAGATGCTCTGGGGATAGACTTTCTTCTGGGCCACATAGAGCGGCCCGTTGTCATCGTCTAATGGGAGCTCTTTTGGGTTCACGGTCCTGTTCATCGCCTGGAGCTTTTCGAGAGGTGCGATAAAACCTAGACCCGACGCCGCCGCGTCAGTTGATCCAGCGCAAGCGGGGGCTTTTTTTGTTCGCCCCCGCCTGTCCCGGATTGGCTATTTTCCGCCGCCCAGCGAGTGGACGTAAACTGCCATTGCCTTGATGGTGGCGGGATCGAGCCGCCCTTCCCAGGCCGGCATCACGCCCGCGCGGCCCTGGCTGATGGTCTCGATCAGCGACGCCTCGTCCGAACCATAGAGCCAAATCTTGTCGGTCAAATTGGGAGCGCCCATCTCCGGGTTGCCCTTGCCGCCGTCGCCATGGCAGGCGACGCAATTCTCCGTGAAGATCTTCTCGCCCTTGGCCGCGTCATAGCCCTTGCGGGTCGGAAGGCCCGACAGTGCCCGAACATAGTTGGCGGCCGTGACGATCTCGTCCGGTTTCAGCACGCCGTCCTTGCCGAAGGCGAGCATCTGGCCTTCGTGCCCCTTGGCGTGACCGGAACGTGCGCCGAACTGGATGGTCTGCATGATCTGGTCGAGCGATCCGCCCCACAGCCAGTCGTCGTCGTTGAGGTTCGGATAGCCCTTGGCGCCGGCGCCGCCTGAGCCATGGCACGGCGCGCAATTGTCGCCGAACACGGTCTTGCCCTTGGCTCGCGCGAGCGCGAGCAGGGCTGGATCCTTCTCGATGTCGGCGAGTGAGGCCGCGCCCAGCGCAACCATCTTGGCCCCGCGGATCTTCTCGAGATTGGCGAGCTCGACCGCGACGTCGGCGCGTGTCGAGTAGCCGAACAGGCCGGTGGTATTGCTGGAGATCAGCGGCCAGGCCGGATACACGATCCAGTAGCCGATCGACCAGACGATGGTGAGGTAGAAGCTGATCACCCACCAGCGCGGCAGCGGCGTGTTGAGCTCCTTGATGCCGTCCCACTCATGTCCGGTCGTGGACCTGCCGGAGACGGGATCGATGTCGCTATGATGATCGGTCATGATCTCTTACTCCTCCCGCAACGGCAGGTGTGCCGCTTCGTCGAAAGCTGCCTTGTTACGGGGCCAGAATGCGTAGGCGATGATCGCGACAAAGATCGCGACGAACACCGGCGTCCAGATCGTGGTCACGAGACCGGACGCGAGATTGTCGAGGGTCAGGATGGCTTTCATCGTTGGTGCCTTCTCAGCGAAGATTGGCTTTCTCGTTGTAGATCTTGAAGTCGACCAGCGTGCCGAGCATCTGGAGATAGGCGATCAGCGCGTCCATCTCGGTCGGCGTACCGGCCTTGCCGTCGAAGTTGCGCACCACGGCCTTGGCGTAGCGCTTGGTGAACGCGTCGGAACCTGCATTGTCCGGATCGGCCTGGGCCTTCATGTCGGCGCCCGCATTGGCGATCTGGTCGTCGGTGTAGGGCGTGCCGACGGTCCGCAGCGTGCGCATGTGGTCGGCGATCGTGTCCGGATCGACCTCGGTCTGGCTGAGGAACGGATAGCCGGGCATCACCGACTGCGGCACGATTGCGCGCGGGTTGGTCAGATGAGTGACGTGCCAGTCATCAGAATATTTGGCGCCGACGCGGGCAAGATCGGGACCGGTGCGCTTCGAGCCCCACTGGAACGGATGGTCGTACATGCTCTCGGCCGCCAGCGAGAAATGGCCGTAGCGCTCGACCTCGTCGCGCAAGGGGCGGATCATCTGCGAATGGCAGAGATAGCAGCCCTCGCGGATGTAGACGTTGCGCCCGGCGAGCTCCAGCGGCGTATACGGCCGGATCCCGTCGACCGCCTCGATCGTGCTCTTGAGGTAGAACAGCGGGGTGATCTCGACGAGACCGCCGATCGCGATCACCAGCAGGATGCCAACGATCAGGATGATCGAGTTCTTTTCGAAGATTTGGTGGCGTGTCCAGAACGACATGGAAAACTCCTCATTCCGCCGGCTGGAGAGCGACGGGCATCTGGACTTCCTGTTCGCCGACGCGAACCGTCATCCAGAGGTTATAGGCCATGATCAACGCGCCGATCAGGAACAGCCCGCCGCCGGCAGCGCGGATGATGTAGAAGGGATGCATCGCCTCGACAGTCTCGATGAAGGAATATTCGAGAAAGCCGAGCGAGGTGTAAGCGCGCCACATCAGACCCTGGAGGATGCCGGACACCCACATCGCCGAGATGTAGAGGACGATGCCAAGCGTCGCGATCCAGAAGTGCCAGTTGACGAGCTTGAGGCTGTAGAGGCCCTTGCGATTCCAGATCCAGGGCACGAGGCAGTAGAGCGCGCCAAAGGAGACGAAGCCGACCCAGCCGAGCGCGCCGGAGTGCACGTGGCCGATGGTCCAGTCGGTGTAGTGGCTGAGCGAGTTGACCACCTTGATCGACATCATCGGGCCTTCGAAGGTCGACATGCCGTAGAAGGCGACGGAGACCACGAGCATGCGCAGCACGGGATCGGTGCGCAGCTTGTCCCAGGCGCCCGACAGCGTCATCAGGCCGTTGATCATGCCGCCCCAGGACGGCATCCACAGCATGATCGAGAAGGTCATGCCGAGCGTCTGGGTCCAGTCCGGCAGCGCCGTGTAGTGCAGATGGTGCGGGCCGGCCCAGATGTAGAGGAAGATCAGCGCCCAGAAGTGGATGATCGAGAGACGGTAGGAGTAAATCGGCCGCTCGGCCCGCTTCGGGATGAAGTAGTACATGATGGCGAGGAAGCCGGCGGTCAGGAAGAAGCCGACCGCGTTGTGGCCGTACCACCACTGGAACATGGCATCCTGGATGCCGCCCCAGGCGATGTAGGATTTCGAGCCGAACACCGAGACCGGCAGCGCGGGGTTGTTGCCGAGATGCAAGACCGCAATCGTCACGATGAAGGCGAGATAGAACCAGTTCGCGACGAAGATGTGCGGCTCCTTGCGCTTGATGATCGTGGCAAGGAAGACCAGCAGATAGGTGACCCAGACGATGGTCAGCCACAGATCGGCGTACCATTCCGGCTCGGCATATTCCTTCGACTGGGTGACGCCGAGCAGATAGCCGGTGCCGGCGATCAGGATGAAGAAATTGTAGCCTACGACGACGAACCAGGGCGCGAGATCGCCTGCAAGGCGAACGCGGCAGCTCTTCTGCACGACGTAGAAGGACGTCGCGATCAGGACGTTGCCGCCAAAGGCGAAGATCACTGCGGACGTGTGCAGCGGACGCAGGCGGCCGAAGCTGGTCCAGGGCAGATCGAGGTTCAGCGCCGGCCACGCCAGTTGCGAGGCGATGATGAGGCCGACGAGAAAGCCGGCAATGCCCCAGAACATCGCCATGACGGAGGAGAACTTGATCGGCCCCATGTTGTAATTGGGGCGCCCATTGATCTCCGCAGGCGGCAGCGCCGCCGGCCGGTCGAGGTAACGGTTGATGATGCAGAAGACCGCGGCGAGGCTCGCCGCCGCGCTCAGCGCGGCATGGAAGGCGAAGGGCGCATCGAGCGCCTTGGCCGAGGCAATCACGCAGAGGAAGGCGGTGACCGCGAACACGACAGCCAGGCCGCTTTCACCTGACGTCATGGACTTGGAGATGGAGGGCTGGCTCATGCGGATTCTCTCTGAAAGAACACAGGGCCAGAAACCACATTCGCCCTCGCGGGGAATTGATTGAAATCAAGCTATGTGGATTTCTGTTAATGTGAGAGTTGCGCCACCGCCAGTTGATGTGCCCTCTCCCCTTGCGGGAGAGGGCGGCGAGGACCGTGCGGCGGACTCATTTGGGTGAGGGGTCGCCTCCTCGGCAAACGTCTGTCCGAGGAAAGAGACCCCTCATCCGGCGCCATAGCCGAAGCTTCGCTTCGGCGTTCTTAAGAACGGCGGCCGAAGGCCGCCTATGCCACCTTCTCCCACAAGGGGAGAAGGGGAAACGTCACTCGCGTGCCGCCGCCTTGAGCGCCGCGATAACGTCCTCGCGGGCGATGATTCCGACCAGCTTCTGCGCTCCGTCGAGCACGATGATGCTCCTGATGCGGTGCTCGACCATGATCTGGAGCACGCGCGTCAGCCGCGTGTCGGGGCTGACATAGATAAAGTCGGGCGTCATGACGTCGCCGATTTTGCGGCTCATCAGGTCGTGGTAGCGCGGCAACATCTGGCTCGGCGTGAAGGCGAAGCACTTCAGGATGTCGAACTTGGTGACGATGCCGACGACCTGCCCGTCGTCCTCTACGGGATAGGAATTGAAATCGTCGCGTTCGAACATCTCGCTGAGCGCGAGCAGGTCGAGGTCGCGCCTCACCGTCCTGACGTCGTGCGTCATGTAGCCGTCGACGGTCTGCTCAAGGAATCTGTACACGGCGCGTCCTCTTTGATTCGTCTTGCACCGCTCCCGCGTCAGTGCGACAGCAGCACACAGCGGGCAGATTGAGTAACCAGATACTCGGTGACGCCGCCGAGGATCAGCTCGCGGAAGCGCGAATGACCGTAGGCACCGGCGACGATCAGGCTGGCGCCGACATCGCCGGCAATCTTCTCCAGTTGCCCGGCGACAGTTTCGTTGCGGGCCGCTTCGGAAACGCGCGCGATCGCGGTCACGCCATGGCGGGCAAGACACGCCGTCACGTCAGTCACGCCAGCGACCGCGGCGGGACGATCGTCGTCGCCTTCGGGAATTGCAAGGACGGTGACATCCCTGGCCTTGCGCAGGATCGGCAGCGCATCGGCCAGCGCCCGCCGGGCTTCCGGCGTATCCTTCCACGCCACTAGGACGCTGCGCAGGTCGAGCCAGTTGACGCCGTCAGGCACGACCAGGATCGGCCGGCCGGCTTGCATCACCAGATCCTTTGGGCTCGCGAGCGCGAAGGCGTCGGAGAAGGCCGGGCTCTGCCCGCCGGTAACGATGATGTCGGCGCAACGCGCCTGGGTGAACGTAAAGCGCGCCGGGAAATCCATGGCGCTGCGCCATTCCACATGTCCGCCGCGATTCCTGATCGCGGCGCGGAATTGCGCCTCGAGCTCGCCCAGGCGTCGCTTGACCGAGGCTTCTCCCTCATCGATCAGTCCCTGCGCTGCGGCGCCATCGCTGAAGTAGAGCGGCGGCGCGAACTGCGCCGCAGCAACGCCGATGATCGACGCCTCAAATCGTTCGGCAAGCTCGCCCGCGACCTGAAGCCGCGCCTCGTTGGGCTGATCGAGCGCCAGGCTGACCATCACGGTCGCGTATGTCATCGGAGTCTCCGGGGCAATGAGCTTTGATCCGATCGTAAGCCGGCCGCCGGCTGGCAGGATGAGATAGATCAAAACCTTGGATCACCGCGCGCGCCCGAAATCTGCCAATGGTATAAGACATCGGAACTTGCCTCTGGCCCCTCCTTGGGTACATTGCCGACGGCAACGCTGTGCGGTTCCCCGCATCAGAATGGGAGTGATCGTGTGGCGCCGACCCGTGTGATTCATCCGCAAGATGACGGCCGGGGCGAACATTTCCGCGTTCGAATCGAGGGATTTGGCGTCGGGACCTGGGATCTCGATCTCAAGACACTGGAATTGGAGTGGTCGGAGACGGCCAGAATCCTGTTCGGAATCGAATCCGGCCAATCGGTGAGTTACGCGCTGTTCCTGTCCCGGCTGGAGCCGAACGACCGCGAGCGGATCGAGAGTGCGATCCGGCGCGTCTCCGAACGGGGCGGCAGCTTCGACGTGTCGTTCAGGGTCACGGGGGCGTCGGGCAGAGCGCAGTGGATCCGCGCCCGCGCGGGGCTAATTCGGGACGACGCCGGCGCCGCCCGACATCTCAGCGGCATCTTTCTTGACGTCGATGAGGAAAAGCAGGTCGAGGAGACCCTGCGCACCCGCGAGAGTCACCTCCGCTCGATCCTCCAGACGATTCCCGACGCCATGATCGTCATCGACGGCCACGGCATCATCCAGTTCTTCAGCACGGCGGCCGAGCGCCTGTTTGGCTGGGTCGAGTCGGAGGCGATCGGCCAGAACGTCCGCATCCTGATGCCGGAGCCCGACAGCTCACGTCACGACGGCTACATCGCGCGCTATCGCACCACCGGCGACCCGCACATCATCGGCATCGGCCGGATCGTGACCGGCAAGCGCCGCGACGGCACGACCTTTCCGATGCACCTGTCGATCGGCGAGATGCAGTCGGGCGGCGAGCCCTATTTTACCGGTTTCGTCCGCGATCTTACCGAGCATCAGAAAACCCAGGCGCGGCTCCAGGAACTGCAGTCCGAACTTGTCCACGTCTCGCGGCTGAGCGCGATGGGCGAAATGGCGTCCGCGCTCGCTCACGAGCTCAACCAGCCGCTGGCAGCGATCAGCAACTACATGAAGGGGTCGCGGCGGCTGCTCGCCGGAAGCCAGGATCCGAATACGCCGAAGATCGAGAGCGCGCTGGACCGGGCCGCCGAGCAGGCGCTGCGCGCCGGCCAGATCATCCGCCGCTTGCGCGACTTCGTCTCCCGCGGCGAATCGGAGAAAAGGATCGAGAGCCTGTCCAAGCTGATCGAGGAGGCCGGCGCCCTCGGGCTGGCAGGCGCGCGCGAGCAGGACGTGCAGCTTCGCTTCAGCCTCAATCCCAATGCCGATCTCGTGCTCGCCGACCGGGTGCAAATCCAGCAGGTGCTGGTCAACCTCTTCCGCAACGCGCTGGAAGCGATGGCGCAGTCGCCTCGGCGCGAGCTCGTCGTCACCAACACCCGCGTCGCCGACGACATGATCGAGATCGAGGTCTCCGATTCCGGCTCCGGCTTCCAGGACGACGTCATGCCGAACCTGTTTCAGACTTTTTTCACCACCAAGGACACCGGCATGGGCGTGGGACTCTCCATCAGCCGCTCGATCATCGAGGCTCACGGCGGCCGGATGTGGGCCGAGAGCAACGCATCGGGTGGAGCGACATTCCGCTTCACGTTGCCGGCAGCCGACGAGAACTGATCCATGACGACCAAGGGAATCATCTACGTCATTGACGACGACGAGGCGATGCGGGATTCGCTGAATTTCCTGCTGGATTCGGCTGGCTTCGGCGTCACACTGTTCGACAACGCGCAGGGTTTTCTCGACGCCCTGCCCGGCCTCGCCTTCGGTTGCGTCGTCTCCGACGTGCGCATGCCCGGCATCGACGGGATCGAGCTTCTCAAGCGCCTCAAGGCGCAGCGCAGCCGGTTTCCAATCCTGATCATGACCGGCCATGGCGACGTGCCGCTCGCGGTCGAGGCGATGAAGCTCGGTGCCATGGATTTCCTGGAAAAGCCGTTCGAAGATGACCGCCTCGTCGCCATGATCGAATCAGCGATCCGCGAGGGCGAGCCGGCGGCCAAGAACGACGCCATCGCCCAGGATGTCGCCGCTCGCGTCGCTTCCCTGAGCCCCAGGGAACGCCAGGTCATGGAGGGGCTGATCGCGGGCCTCTCCAACAAGCTGATCGCCCGCGAGTACGACATCAGCCCACGCACCATCGAGGTCTACCGGGCCAATGTGATGACCAAGATGCAGGCCAACAGCCTGTCGGAACTGGTGCGGCTGGCAATGCGGGCCGGAATGCTCAACGATTGAAGTCACCAGGATTGAGGCAAGTCAAAACCGTCCGCCCGCCCTGTGCTACCAGATCGGAATGATTGCGATCAGCTCCCATCCTGAGCGGCTCCCGATGTCGTCACCCGCGAAATTAACCGTCTATGTGGTGGACGACGACGCCGCCGTGCTGGGCTCCCTGCGCTTTCTGTTGGAAACCGACGGTTTTGCCGTGCGGACCTTCAGGAACGCCACGGCGCTGCTCAATGCGGCGAGCCCGTCCGGTGCAGACTGTTACCTGATCGACTACAAGATGCCCGACATCAACGGCATCGAGCTGGCCGGGCGGCTGCGCCAGTCCGAGGGCGACACCCCGGTGATCCTGATCACCGGCTATCCCGACTCGAATATCTCGGCCCGGGCGGCGGCCGCAGGCGTGAATGAAGTGATTCTGAAGCCGCTTCTGGACGAAAACCTGATCAAACGCATTCGCCACGCCATCCAGAACCGGGTCCACGCTGACCTACGGGATTCTACGTAAGGCACCCCCCTTAAGATATCTCGCGAAATTTTCGAGGCACCCGATACCGCGTAACAAAGCGTCATCACAACGGAGATGGCGCAGATGCTGACCCAGACGATCAACACCCAGGCGATCAAGACCCAGATCAACGGCAGCAAGATCGCCCCAGGCCATCCCGTCTCCGACCAGTTCGGTGCGATCGCTGGCCATGTCGGCCTCGTTGCCACCGAGTTCTCCTACCGCAAGGAAGAGGAGATCTATGGCGAGGACGAGCCGGCCGAGTACGTCTATCAGGTCGTCACCGGCGCCGTGCGCAGCTACAAGCTTCTCTCCGACGGCCGTCGCCAGATCGGCTCCTTCCACCTTCCCGGCGACGTGTTCGGCCTCGAATCCGGCACCACCCATCGCCTCGCTGCTGAAGCCATCATTGACACCACGGTGCGCCTCGTGAAGCGCGCGAGCCTCGAGAAGGCCGCAGCCACCGACGTCCAGGTCGCCCGCAAGCTCTGGGCCATGACCGCTGGTGAGCTTCGCCATGCCGAAGACCACATGCTGCTGCTGGGCCGCAAGACCGCGATGGAGCGCGTCGCAACCTTCCTGCTCGAAATGGACCGCCGCCTCGCAGTTGCCGGCATGATGGCGCTGCCGATGTGCCGCCGCGACATCGGCGACTATCTCGGTCTCACGCTCGAGACCGTCTCGCGCGCGCTGTCACAGCTTCACGCCCAGGGCATTCTCGGCTTCTCCGGCGCCCGCCAGATCGTGTTGCGCAACCGCGCACGCCTGCACAATCTCGACGCCTGATCTCCCCTCTCCCACCCCCTCATGGCCGGCTGATTGATTCAGCCGGCCATTTCTTTTGCTGCGATCATGCCCTTGCGCCGCGTCTCCGGCATCACAAGCAGAATGAGCAGAAGTCCCGTCGCCGCGACGCCGGACAGTCCGGTGAACGCCATGGCATTGCCGAATTTATCGCTGACATAGCCGCCGAGCGCGGTGCTCAGCGACGCGCCGATGCCCATGGCCGTGCCGACGATGCCCTGCGCAAGGTTGAAATGGCCGCTGCCGAAGGCGACGTCGGCCACGATCAGCGGGATCATCACCGCGAACACCGCCGCAGTGAGGCCGTCGAACACCTGCACGAGCACCAGCAGATACGGATCGCGCACGGTCGCGAACAGTAGACCGCGAATCGTCAGCGCCGCGAATCCGATCAGCAGTAGCGGCCTGCGACCCCATGCTTGCGCCTTGCGCCCGACGCTCGGCGACAGCAGTGCCACGATCGCTTGCGGCACGACGATGCAAAAGGCTACGAGCACCGTCGCCCACTCGCTCGATCGCGCCGTCACCGCGCTTGCCATCAGCGGCATCATCGAGGCGTTCGCGAGCTGTAACAAGAGCACGCTGACCGCGAAGACAATGAGCGGCCGCTGCCGGATCAGATGCCAGATATTGGTGTCGCCGCGATCCTCCGCCTCGCGCGGCATCTCGCCGTGACAGCGCGCGATGTCGACCTCGTGCTCGCGGATGCGAGAGAGCGCGATCAAAGTGGGGATTGCGAGCAGGAAGGTCACCAGGAATACCGAACGGCTCGACAGCAGATAGCCGGCCGTTCCCATCACCGCGGCCGCAACGCCGTTACCAAGCGAAGCAAATCGCGCATTGCGGCCGAGACGCTCGCCGATCGCGAGCGGGCCGACCAGACCGAGGCTGATCGCCGCGATCGCCGGTCCGAGCACGCAGCTCGCTGCCGCATGCAAGGTGGCCGCAGCCACCACCACGGGGAAGATCGGCATCGCCGCATAGGCGAGCGCGCAGCAGCCGATGGTGGCGATCGCGAGGCCGGCGACCAGCCGCTCGGATTTCGCGGCATCGATGATGGCGCCGCCTGGCATCTGGCCGATCAGGGCAACGATGCCCCCGATCGACAGCACGAGGCCGATCTCGACCTGGGTCCATTTCTGGGTCGTCAGATAGACCGCGATGAACGGCCCGAATCCGGTCTGCACGTCGGCGAGGAAGAAGATGAACCAGTCGAGGCCGCGCAGGCTCTGGCGCGACGGCGCCGGAATGCCGGCCGGCGACGGCGCCGAGACGTTATCCTGCTCAACGCGGCCCTCGCGATCCGCATGATTCGGCTTCCTCGACAACAGCACCGGCGGCCATCCCTCCCCGCGCCTCACTGAACAGCTTGCAGCGGCTGCAGGCTGCCGGACGCGCCGAGCACCACCATCGGCGTGTCCTCCTTGTATTCTGGCGCGGCTGCGACCTGTGCCTTGGTCAATTCCAGCGTGATGCTGTCCTTCTTGTTGACGATCTTGCCGAACCGCATCGCGTTCCAGTCCACCACGATCTTGCGGCTGCCGACGCCGAGGAAGCCGCCGAAATCGATCACGGCAGCGCGCACGTGCCCGCTCCGATCGACGATGACGTCGACGATGCGGCCCATGTCCTCGTTCGCCGCGCTGAGCACGTCACGGCCAAGCACACCGTGCGCATCGCTCGCGCCGATGATCGTGACCGACGGCGGTGGCGCGGCATTCTTTGGCGTGACGGGGACCGATGACGCCGGCGGTTGCGCCGTCGGCGGTGCATTCGCTTCAGTCGCGGGTGCGGGCGACTCCTCCGCGGCACGTGACACGGCGAGCGTCATTCCGCCGACGATCACGACGCCCAAGGCCAACCATCCGGCGGTACGCATGCACCCTCCTTCCGGCGCGCCGCTAGCGCGCCAGCACGATCGAGACCTGAATCTGGCCACGCGTGCGCAACACCTCCAGCGCCACGTCGTCGCCATGGCGGCTGACGCGCAGGTCCACGCTGGACTCGCCAAGACGCAGATCGCGCAAGATCACCTCATGCAGAAACGCCGGCAGATGCGGATTGCGCAGCCGGATCTCGCCGCGGTCCACGTCGAACTCGATGCCCAGCGCCGCCTCCAATAGCGTGAACGCCGTGGCGCTAGCCCAGGCCTGCGGCGCGCAGGCGACCGGATAGAGCGTCGGGCCGCGCCGCTTTTCGCGCCGGAAGCCGCAGAACAATTCGGGCAACCGGCGCAGGTCCATGTAGGTCGCGGCGTCGAACAGTCCCTTGAAGACATGCGCGACCGAATGCTTGAGCCCGTAGCGCGCGAGCCCGAGCGCGATCAGCGCATTGTCGTGCGGCCAGATCGACCCATCATGATAGGACATCGGGTTGTAACGCACCTCGCCGACAGCGACGGTGCGGATGCCCCAGCCCGAGAAGAAATGCGGCCGCATCAAATCGGCGGCGACGAGGCGCGCGCGGTCCTCGCGGATCATGCCGCTGAACAGGACCTGGCCGGCGTTGGAGGTCCGCACCTTGCAGGGCCGCTTCTTGCCGTCGAGTGCAAGCGCATAGGTGCCGAGCTCCTCGCACCAGAACGCGGCCTCGAAACGCTCGGCCAGCGTCTTGGCCTCGGCCTCGAGCTTCCTGGCAAGATCGGGTTTGCCGAGCCGGAGCGCGCAGCGCGCGGCGAGCCGCTTGGCGGCAAAGACGTAACCTTGCACCTCGGCCAGCGCGAGATTGCCTTCCGCAAGCTGGCCATCGGCATGGAAGATCGCGTCGTAGGAATCCTTCCAGCCCTGGTTGGCGAGGCCCTTTTCCGTAGCGCGCTGATATTCGACGAAGCCGTCCTTGTCGGGGTCACCGGGGCCGTCGATCCAGGCCAACCCCGCCTCGATGGCCGGCCACAGGTCGGTCAACGTCGTCTCGTCGCCGGTGCGCTCGAAATAGCTTCCCGCCAGCAGGACGAACAAGGCCGTGGAATCGACGCTGCCGTAATATTGCGCGAACGGTACCTCGCGCAGCGCCGCCATCTCGCCGCCGCGCATCTCGTGCAGGATCTTGCCCGGCGCGGCATCGGCGAGCGGATCGACCGCCTTGGCCTGGAAATGGGCGAGCCGCCGCAGCACACCCTTGGCGATTCGCGGATCGACCCACAGCATCTGCAGCGCCGTGATCAGCCCGTCGCGGCCGAATGTCGTCGAGTACCAGGGAATCCCCGCATAGGGATAGCGGCCCTGCGGCGTCTCCGTCATCAACATGTTGAGGTCGGCCATGGCCTGGCACAGCACCTCATTGAAGATGTTGTTGGAGGTCTCGATGCTGGTGGCGCCCATCGTCGATTGCCGCATCTCGCGGCGATGGGCGAGCAAACTCTGGAAAAAGCGCGCCGGCTTCTCCGCGATCGGCCGATTGCAGGACACGGCCACGAACAGGGATTTCGACTCGTGAGGGTCGAGTTCGAGCTGCCAGGTCGCGGCATTCACCGACAGCTTCGTCGGGCGCGGGTCGAAATGCAGGCCCGTGGTGCGCTCGGCGTCATCGAGACCGCGGTAGTCGAACAGCACGTCGGTTGGTCCCAACAGCCGGCTCGAGCCGATGCCGCGGCGCGGGCGCCGCTCGCCGCGGACTTCGAACAGATCGGCGAAATCGTTGTCGAACAGCAGCGTCAGCGCGAAGCCGGCCGGGCGGTCGCCGTGGTTCTGCACGCCGATGCGCTGATAAGCGGTGCCGCGCCACAGGAAGATCGTGCGCACGATGTGCAGCAGATCCTTTTGCAGCACGAGGCTGCCCTGCCGGTAGATGTCGGGATTGGTGAGATCGACGGTCAGGGCTGAATTGTCGTCGCGCAGGTTCGAGCCCAGCAGCAACGGCTGGAGATCGTCGAGCACGAGCTCGAGCCTCGCGAGGTAGCGCGTGTCGTGATGAAACAGCCCATCGGGCCCGCCGGCCGAAGCGCCGATGTCGCCATGGCTGTCGAGCACGATAAAGGTGTCGTCGTGCTTGAGCGAACGCCGCGGCCGCGCCGACGGTCCTGTCATCGGAATATAGAAAGGCTGCTCCGCGACCTGGTCCACGGTCCGCGTCACGGAGACGAATTGGGTAACGGCTTCAGCCGACATCAGCAGCTCCCCTGCGCTTGTTTCGACACGCAACCGACTCGAACGCGACTGTTGGTTTACGCTGCGGCCTGGGCGAGCCGGCTCATTTCCTGCGTGACCAGCTCACGATAGGGCCCGTGGCCCTGCATCAGACGCTCAGGCGACCCGTCCTCGATGATCTTACCACCCCTCAACACGACCACGCGATCGAAATTGCGCAGGGTAGCGAGGCGATGCGCGATCGCGATGACCGTGCGGCCGCGCATCAGCCGCGACAACGCCTCGCGGATCGCCTCCTCGGATTCGCTGTCGAGCGCGGCGGTCGCCTCGTCCAGCAGCAGGATCGGCGCGTCCTTCAGGAAGGCGCGCGCAATCGCGATGCGCTGGCGCTGGCCGCCGGACATCTTGACGCCGCGGTCGCCGACCATGGTGTCGAGACCACCAGGCAGGCTTTCGACGAAATCGCAGCGCGCCGCAATTGCGGCACGCAGCACCTCGTCGTCGGTCGCGTTCGGGCGACCATAGCGGATGTTCTCGCGAATTGAGCGGTGGAACAAAGAAATGTCCTGCGGCACGACCGAGATCGCTTCGCGCAGGCTCTGCTGCGTCACCTTGGAAATGTCCTGGCCGTCGATGGTGATGCTGCCCTCGTCGGTATCGTAGAAGCGCTGCAGCAGCGTGAACAACGTCGACTTGCCGCCGCCGGACTGGCCCACCAGGCCGACGCGCTGGCCGGGTTGCAGGCGCAGGCTGAAGCGCTCGAAGATCTTCTCAGCTGCGGGATAGCCGAAGGTGACATTGTTGAACGCGATCGCGGCGCCGCTCTTCACCAGCGGCTCGGCCTCGGGATGGTCGCGCAATCCATGCGGCACCAGCAGCGTGGCGATCGCCTCGGTCAGCCGGGCAACGTGCTGGGTGACGTCGACCAGCGCCACCGCGAGATCGCGCGTCGCATTCAAAATGGAGAGACCGAGGGTGCAGACCAGCACGACGTCGCCGGTGGTCGCCCGGCCATCCTGCCAGAGCATGATCGCCCAGGCCATCAGGGCGATCGTGAGCACGACAGTGACGCCGGCATGGATAAGCCGCAGCTTCTCCAGATAGCGCAGGCTGCGGCCGCGTGCGGTGAGCTCCCGGTTCACAGTCGCGTCGAACCGCTCATGCTCGTGCCCGATGCCGCAGAAGGCGCGCACCAGCGGCATGTTGCTGATGACGTCGATCATCTCGCCGTCGACGACGGCGGCCTTGTCGGCGAAGTCGTCATGCAGCGGTTTTCCTGCGGCGGCGAGGCGGAACATCGCAAGCACCATGCCGCCGGCGATCACGATCAGGCCGAGCGCCATGTAGGGACTGACGGTTCCGATCAGCGCGATGGCCGCAACCGTTGCGATGCACGGCGGCAGCACATTCCAGACGAACATGTTCTCGACCGTGAACACCGCATTCGACGTCGCGGTGATGCGGCTGGTCAGCATGCCGGGCATGCGGTCGGAGAAGTAGCTCGGCGCGTGGCCGGTCAGATGACGAAAGATGTCACGGCGCAGATCACCCGTGACACGCACGAAGGTGAAGCTGGCCGTCCAGCTCGCGATCCGCCAAAGGAAATTGTCGGCGGCGATCAGCGTCATGAGGAAAATGAATGCCAGCCATACGCTCCCACCATGCGCAGCGCCGGCCGACAGACTGTCGACGAGGGATTTGACGCCATACTGCGTGCCTACGGAGCAGGCAACGGCCGCCACCACAGCCGCCAGGATCACGAGATGCGACGCGAGCCGGCGCCGAAGATAGCGCAAAACAAAGGCAAACGGCCGGTGCGCATACCCAGAAAGATGATCCATGTGATTATCGACCCCGTCGTGATGTTTTCAATTTTTCTGTTAGTCGACTGAACATCGACCACTTCGCCTCGGTTCCCGGGCACACTGATCACGACATGCGGATGCGGGCGTTCTGCGATGATGTGATGGCAGCATCGCGACGAGCATACGACGTGTCGAATAAGTAACGTTCGGAAGGAGGAACTTCGCAAGTGCGGGAACGTTCCCTTGATTGGCATGCCGGTGCTGAACAGGCGGGGGCTTTCTACAATCATGATCGCACAGAGGAGATGGTGAGATGCGCATCGCGCAGGTTGCTCCGTTGACGGAGGCAGTTCCACCCAAGCTTTATGGCGGCACCGAGCGGGTGGTGCACTGGTTGACGGAAGAGCTGGTGGCTCTTGGCCACGACGTGACGCTGTTCGCCAGCGGCGATTCGCAAACCTCGGCGAAGCTGGACGCGTTATGGCCGCGGGCGCTCCGCCTCGACGGTTCCGTGCGCGATCCCAATGCTCTGCACATGGTGATGCTGGAGCGGGTGCGGCAGAAATGTGACGACGAGGAGTTCGACTTCCTCCATTTCCATCTCGATTATTATCCGTGGTCGCTGTTCTACCGGCAGCCGACGCCGTTCCTGACCACGCTGCACGGCCGGCTCGATCTGCCGGAGCATCAACCGGTTTTCAATACCTTCTCGAAGGTCCCCGTCGTCTCGATTTCGAACGCGCAGCGCCGGCCGGTGCCGCAGGCGAACTGGGTGAGGACGATCCACCACGGCCTGCCCGAGAATCTGCTGACGCCGAAGCAGGCGAAGCAGGAATACCTCGCCGTGCTCGGCCGTATCGCGCCGGAAAAGGGCGTCGATCGCGCCATCAAGATCGCGACGCATTGCGGCATTCCGCTCAAGATCGCAGCCAAGGTCGATCGTGCCGACCAGGATTACTATGACGAGCTGATCCGGCCGATGATCGAGAACAATCCGCTGGTGGAATTCATCGGCGAGATCAGCGATCACGAGAAGTCGGACTTCTTGAGCGGCGCGCTGGGCCTTTTGCTGCCGATCGACTGGCCGGAGCCGTTTGGCCTGGTGATGATCGAAGCGATGGCCTGCGGAACGCCGGTCATCGCCTTCAACCGCGGCTCGGTGCCGGAGATCATCGACGAGGGCCTCACCGGCTTCGTCGTCGAGGACGTCCTCAGCGCCGCCGGCGTCGTCGGCCGCCTGCAGCAACTCGACCGCTCCGTCATCCGCAAGCAGTTCGAGACGCGCTTCACGGCGCGGCGCATGGCGCTGGATTATCTCGCAGCCTATCGCAGCCTTGGCGAGGAACAGGCGCCGCGGATCAAGCTGGTGAGCAGCGCAGAGTAGCAGGAGCACGCGCCCATCCCATCGCGACCGTCATGGCCGGGGCATGTCCCGGCCATCGACATTTGTGGGGCGCGCTCCTCTCTATCAACCGTCATTGCGAGCGCAGCGAAGCAATCCAGACCGTCCCCGCGGAGAGATTCTGGATTGCTTCGCTGCGCTCGCGATGACGGAAGAAGGCTTAGCGCTACCTCACCACCGCCCGCTTCGGCTCGACGATCTCGAACATGCGCGGGAATTCGTCCATCAGGCCCATCAGCTCGGCTAGGCGCATCGGGTTGCCGACGAATTTGACCTTGCCGGCGGCCACGGCCTCCGGGAAGCTGGTCAGTTTTGCGATCACCTCGTCGAGCGTCAACCGCGCGAGCGTGAAGCTGGCATCGGCGCTTTCCGCCTGCATGCCCTCTGTGTAGGTGAGCGCGCAGTTCTCCAGATTGAGCACGAAGGTCTCGCCGGTATCGGAAAAGCTCCAGTTCAGCACGATGTGCTTTCCTTCCGCCTTCGGTCCGTTGAGGCGGATGCCGAGCACGTCCCAGAGCTGTGAGGTGCGCAGCGCCGCCAGCGTCTCGCGCGGCATGGGCGGCCGCGCCGGCACTTTCGGCATGCCCTGGCGCAATTCCTGCGCGCCGAACAGATAGGCATTGCGCCAGGTCGCGCTTTCGGCGGCGTAGCCGAGCTGCTCCAGCGTATCCGCCAGCAACGCACGCGCAGCCTGATTGTCCGGCTCGGCAAAGACGAGATGGCCGAGCGCCTGCGCCACGAAGCGGAATTCGCCCTTGTCGAAATCGGCACGCGCCCGCGCGAGGATGGCGTCGGCGCCGCCCATGTACTCCACATATTTCTTGCCCGACTCCACCGGCGGCAGCGGATCGAGATTGACCGGATTGGCGTCGTACCAGCCCAGGTACTTTTGATAGATCGCCTTCACATTGTGCCGGATGTGGCCGTAATAGCCGCGGCCGTGCCAGGCGCCCTCCAGGCTCTCGGGCAGCTGGATCGTTTCGGCGATCTCGGCCGCGGTGAGGCCGTGGTTCATCAGGCGGATGGTCTGGTCATGCGCGAACTTATAGAGGTCGCGCTGCTGCCGGATCATCGTTCCGATGCGTTCGCGTCCCCACACCGGCCAGTGATGCTGGCCGCACATCGCCTCCGCCTTGCCATCCCAGAGCTGCAAGGCCTCGCCCAGATATTTCGACCAGGCCAGCGCGTCGCGTACGTCGGCGCCGCGGAACGGCAGCAGATTGTGGAAATTATGGGTGCAGTTCTCGGCGAGGTTCAACAGCTTGTAGCGCGGGATGAAGAAATGCATCTCCGCCGGCGCTTCGCTGTTCGGGGCCATCTGGAATTCGAATTCGACGCCGTCGATCACGCGCCGGTCGCCGGTCGCCATGATCAAATCGGTCG
This sequence comes from Bradyrhizobium sp. 4, assembly GCF_023100905.1. Taxonomy (NCBI): domain Bacteria; kingdom Pseudomonadati; phylum Pseudomonadota; class Alphaproteobacteria; order Hyphomicrobiales; family Nitrobacteraceae; genus Bradyrhizobium; species Bradyrhizobium sp. 4. The sequence continues at coordinate 2,258,854 of NZ_CP064686.1, read as the reverse complement.
GCCGCAGCAGCGCCACCGACCCTGCTGCCATCGACTTGCCGAGGCCGCAATCGACCTGCCCACGCGCGCCCTTGGCGAGGAGAGGCCCGAACTGGTACTGCGCCCGCCGCAGCATCGCAGGTCCCGCGATGATGTTCTCGGAGACGGCATGCTCCATGAACAAGTTCGGCGCGATGACCGGCACGCCGCCGCTCGCGCGTGCATCCTCCTCCAGCACGCCGCGCGCGCCGCCCCAATGGTCGGTGTGGGTGTGCGTGAAGATCACGGCCGCGACCGGTCGCTGGCCGCGGTGCCTGTAGTAGAGTTCGAGCGCGGCGCGCGCGCCCTCGATCGAGGTCAGGGTGTCGACGACGATGACGCCGCTGTCGCCTTCGATCAGCGTCATGTTGGCGATGTCGAGCCCACGCACCTGGTACACGCCGGGCACGACCTCGAACAGGCCGTGCTGCATGTTGAGCCGCGACTGCCGCCACAGGCTCGGATTGACCGTGGCCGGCGCCTGCTCGGCGGCGAGAAAGCCGTAAGGCTCGAGGCTCCAGACCGTCCGCCCTTGCGGATTGCTGATCTCCGCGTTTTCGATGGTGCCGAGGAAGCCGCGCGCGGAATCGTCGAAATCCCGCGTGTCGGAGAACGGCAACGCATTCAGCATCGCCGTTTGCTGCGCGATAACGGACGGTGTTGCGCCCTTCGGCTCGTTGCTGGACGTGTCCGTCATCTTGATCTCCTCCCCGCCTGCGTGCGGCATCTAACCGCATCTCGCGGTCGATTGCCATGGTGGGGACGGAGTGATGCGTTTCCCCGCGCCCACAGGTGGAGAGGATGCAGCGTGTTCGCGGGCTACATGCCCAGCAATCTTGGCAGCCACAGCGACAGACCCGGCCAGTAGGTCACGAGCACCAGGAATCCCAGCATCGTCAGCAGCCACGGCCACACCGCGACCGTGAGCTCGGTGATACCCATCTTGGCGATGCCCGAGGCGACGTAGAGATTGAGGCCGACCGGCGGATGGCACAGCCCGACCTCCATGTTCACCGTCATCAGGATGCCGAAATGGATCGGATCGATGCCGAGCTTGATCGCAACCGGAAACAGGATCGGCGCCATGATCAGGATGATCGAGGACGGCTCCATCACGTTGCCGGCCAACAGCAGCAGGAGATTGACGACGAGGAGGAAGCCGATCCAGCCGAGGCCCTGGTCGATCATCCATTGCGCGAGCGCTTGCGGCACGTTCTCGTAAGTCATCAGGAACGAGAACAGGACGGCGTTGGTGATGATGTAGAGCAGCATCGCCGAAAGATTTGCCGACGACAGCAGCACCCGCGGCACGTCTCGCAGCTTCAGATCCTTGTAGATGAACACGGCGACGATGAAGGCGTACACCGCGCTGACGGCGGCAGCTTCGGTCGGCGTGAACAGGCCGCTGTAGATGCCGCCGATCACGATCACGATCAGCAGGATACCCCAGATCGACTTGCGGAACGCATCGAAGCGCTCGTAGAGGGTTGCTTTCGGCATCCTCGGATAGTCGTTACGCCAGGCCCGATAGAACGTCGTGGCGCCGAGCAGCATGGCGAGCACGAGTCCCGGCACGATGCCGGCGATGAACAGCTTGCCGACGGAGGTGTTGGTGGAGACGGCAAAAAGAACCATCGGAATCGACGGTGGAATGAGAATTCCCAGCGAGCCGGAGGTCGTGATCACGCCCGCCCCGAACCTCTTCGGAAATCCCTGCGCGACCATCGCGGGCAGGATCACCGATCCGATCGCAACCACGGTGGCCGGCGACGAGCCGGAAATCGCGGCGAACAGCGCACAGGCGACCACGCCCGAGAGCGCAAGACCGCCGTACCAATGACCGACCAGCGAAGTCGCGAATGTGATCATCCGGCGCGCCACGCCGCCATGGGTCAGGAAGTTGCCGGCAAGGATGAAGAACGGGATCGCCATGATCTCGAAGCTCTCGATGCCGGTGAACAGCTTCAGCGCCACCGATTCCGTCCGCACGTCGGTCAACGTGAACATGAAGCTGAGCACGGTCAGGCCGAGCGCGATCGAGATCGGCATGCCCGTGAGCATCAACGACAGCAGGAGGCCGAAGACGACGGCGACACGCAGGCCTTGCGGCAGCGTGATCACGTGCGCCGAATGGGCGAAGCACACGGCGACGATCAGGACCGGCAACAACATCAGGACCCAGCCGAGCGGGCTGCGTTCGTCGCGGACGACCTGACTGCGCGTGACCGGGGCCGGATGGACCGGGTCTATTTCGACGCCCTCGACGCCGGCCATGTCGTGATGCGGCAACTCGCCGGTGCGATAGAACGACCAGGCGACCTGCAGGAAGCGGAAGCACATCAGCCCGGAGCCGAGCGGGATGGTGAGATACACCAGCCACATCGGCGCTTCCAAATCGTTGGATTGCTGGCCGGTCTGCCACATCTGGCTGACGAACGCGGCCCCGAAATAGCACACGATCGCCGTGAAAAGGGCGCCGCACATCAGGCCGAACGTGATGACGCGGCGTCGCGATCCGCCGGGAAGGATATTGACCAGGACGTCGACGCCGACATGGATGCCGGTGCGCACGCCGTAGGCCGCACCGAACTTCGCCATCCAGATGAACATGTAGATGCAGAGTTCCTGCGCCCAGGACAGGTCGAGAGCGGCAAGCCAGACGAACGCGGCTCGCGCGGGGACGGCCAGCAAGGCCAGGTTGCGCGCCTCCGCCCATTTGGCGATGTCGATCGACAGCCCGGCGCCATATCGGTGCAGCACGGCAACGAAGATGAGCGATGTCGCGGCCGCGATCATCGTCGCGATCAGCCATTCCTCGAGATGATCGAGCACACGATTCAATGCACGCAGCAACTTGGTCCCCTCAGCTTGGCTGATCATTCAAGAGCAACGGCCGGGAGTGCGATCACCCCCGACCGTTCATGGTTGTTCTCAGAGCGCGCCGGCGTCAGTTCATCTTGACGTCGAGTTCCTTGGCGACGAGATCGAGCACCTCCTGCCCGACCCGCCCCTTTGCCCATTTGTAGGTCGGCTGCATCGCTTCCTGCCACGCCTTGCGATCGGCGTCAGTCAGATAATGCAGCGTGGTCTTGCCCGTCTTCTTGATCTCGGCCAGCGCGTCCTCGTTTTCCTGGTGCGCGATCTGGTTGGTGTAGTCGGTCGCCTCGTTCATCGCCTTCTCGAGCTGGGCGCGGATATCGGGCGGCAGGCCGGACCAGAATTTCGAATTGACGATGACGGCATATTGCAGGTGCGCGTGATAGGACACGGTGATGTCCTTCTGCACCTCGTAGAACTTCTGCGTCAGGTAGTTGGACGCGGTGTTCTCGCAGCCGTCGACCACGCCCGTCTGCAAAGCCTGGTAGACTTCGGAAAACGCCATGATCTGCGGGATCGAGCCCATGATCCGGAGATATTGGTCGGCGACCTTCGATCCGGAGATGCGGAATTTGAGACCCTGGAAGTCGGCCGGCTTCATCAGGGCGCGGTTGGCGGAGAGCATGTGGAAGCCGTTGTCCCAGTAAGCGAGCCCGGTGATGCCCTTGGTCTCCAGCTTATCGAACAGCCACTTGCCGATCGTGCCCTTCATCGCGTTGGAATAGGTCTGGTCGTCCTTGAACAGCCAGGGCAGGTCGAGCGCCTCGAACTCCTTGATCCCGAGCGGGGCGAACTTCGCGGTCGAAGGGGCGAGCATGTGCACCGAGCCGAGCTGCAGCGCCTCGATCTCCTCCTTGTCCTTGTACAGCGTGGAGTTCGGGTAGATTTCGACCTTTACCTTGCCGTCGGTGTATTTCTCCGCAAGTTCCTTGAACTTCAGGGCGCCCTTGCCTTTGGGCGTGTCGTTGGCGACGACGTGGCTGAATTTGATGACGATCGGGCTCTGGGCCTCGACAACGGCTGGCGCCAAAAGAATGGCTGCGGCCGCGACCGCAAGAAGCAGCTTGCGCATGAACGAACCTCCCAACAACCTCTAAAACCGGGTCTTTTTGTTTTCCGATTTCAGTACTGACAGCAATCCGCCACCCGAACAACTAGACCTAAGCCCAATTTGCCGCAGCCAAGCTATCTTGCGCAACCCGGCTCCTGCTGCCGTTCCGGAAGCGAGCGCTTATGTCGCATTGCGGCAGTGCGATCAGCCGTTGCGCTGGGCAACCATGAACAGACGCCGGAACGGAAACAGCGTCTGTCCCGCGGCGTTCTTCGGATAGGCTTTCGCGACCCGCATCCCATAGGCAGCTTCGAACGCGGCCTTCTCGTCGCCCTGCAAGATGTCGAGATAGCGCGTCAGCCAGGTCCCCTTGGTCCATTCCTTCACGGGGTTCTCGCCTTCCAGCACCTGCAGATATTCGGTCTCCCAGATGTCGATATTGGCCGACATCGGAGCAAGAAGACCGTGATAGTAGGCCGGCGCTTCGACCGGCGGCGGCGTGACGAGATGCTCGACCTTGGACCGCCAGGGGCCGTTCAGCGCGGTCTCGCCGATCAGCACATGCGAGGGCGCCAGAAAGTTGCGCGGCATCTGCACGGCGAGCATTCCGCCGGGCGTCACCTTCTCCATGATCGATGGAAACAGGGCCGCATGATTGGGCAGCCAGTGCAGTGCGGCATTGGAATAGACGACGTCATATTGCTTCGTCGGGCGCCAGTGGCCGAGGTCCTCGTGTGACCATTCCACATCCGGCGCCGCCTTGCGGCCGGCGGCGACCATCTCGGCCGAACCCTCGACACCGGTCACCGTCGCGTCCGGCCAACGCTCCTTGATCAGCTTGGTGACGTTGCCGGCGCCGGCGCCAAGATCGGCAACCGCACGCGGACCAGAATCCGGAATCCGCATCAAGAGGTCGACGGCGGGCCGGAGCCGGTGGCCGGAGAATTTCAGATATTGCTGCGGATCCCAGACCATCGCTCGGCGCCTTTTCTTTTTCGTGTTTCCTTCAACGCGGCTCTTGGTTACCACTGCTCGTCCCGGTCGGGCAAATCAGGCTGACGGGGACAGGGCAGGAAACGAACAGAAAAACGAACGGCCCAGCGACAAGCAGAAAAGCGAACAAGAGGGCGTGTCACCATGGATCTCGGGCTCACATCGAAAGCCGCCGTCGTCACCGGAGCCAGCGTCGGCATCGGCCGTGCCATCGCCAAGGGCTTGGCTGCCGAAGGCGTGCGCGTCATCGGCGTGGCACGGCGGACCGACCTGCTCGCCGAACTGGTGAAAGAAGTCGGCTCCGGTCTGATCACGCCCTTCGAGCAGGACGTGATGGCCAAGGACTCGGCCGAGAAGATTTCGGCCTTCGCGCTCAAAGAGCTCGGCCATGTCGACATCCTCATCAACAATGCCGGCGGCAGCCGCCCCCTCCCCGTCGATGCGCCCGACAGCCAATGGGACGAGGCGATCGCGCTGAATTTCACCAGCTACCGCCGCATCGCGCATGCGCTGCTGCCGCAGATGATCGAACGCAAATGGGGCCGCATCGTCAACATCACCGGCAAGTCCGAGCCGGAAGGCCTCAACGCCGCGTTCGCCGCCAAAGCCGCCGTGCACGCCTGGGCCAAGGGCCTGTCGCGCGAGATCGGTGAGCACGGCATCACCATCAACTGCATCCCGCCCGGCCGCATCATGAGCGAACAGATCCGCCGCAACTACGCGCCTGATTATCGCGAGCGCTTCGCGGAGGAAGAGATCCCGGTCGGCTATTGGGGCGAGCCGGAGGACCTAGCGGCGTTGGCGGTGTTCTTGGCGTCACCGGTGGCGCGGTACATCACGGGCACGGTGATCCCGGTGGATGGGGGGCTGCGGAGGTATCAGTTCTAGAACCGATTGGACTTCGTAGGATGGGTAGAGCGCAGCGAAACCCATCGACAGCATACGACGTGAAACCTGATGGGTTTCGCAAGTGCTCTACCCATCCTACGGCCTACCGCCTTACTCATGCAGCAGCGTTTGCCAGTCTGGAGGCACCGCGCCGTCCGGTCCGGGCACCGGCTGATCCAACGGATGCGCGTGAGGACCTTGAAGCTTCGGGCCGGCGAAAGCCTCTCCCGTGCGATAGTCGTAAAACCATCGTTCGCCCGGCTCGAAGCTCGTGATGATCGGATGACCTGTCGCCGCGCTGTGTTTCGTTGCGTGCTGATTTGGTGACGCATCACAGCAGCCGATGTGACCGCATTCGACACATCTGCGAAGGTGAAACCACCACCCGCCCGCATCCGAGCATTCCACGCACCCCGTTCCGCTTGGTTTGGCCGCGAGATTGATGCCACCCCTCTCAGACTTCATAGGTCAGCTCACCGAAATTGCCCGCGGCCACCACCGATGCATTCACGCCGCGATCTCCGCCACGATCGCATTTTGCCAGTGTTTTGCCCGACGGGTCAACGTCATGGCGGCGGCGAATGTCGTCGTGACGCGGTTCGAAAATCCCTTATCGATCAAGGGGCGCTCTACTGTGCATGGGGTTGTTTTCGCGTTTTTTTGTTTCGGGCCCTCAAAAAAACCTCGCAAGCCCCCGCGTGACCACTCACCCCGCCTGCAGGATCTCCGCGATCGCGACCCCCGCTGCGATCGTGCCGAGCTTGCCGCCGACGTCGCGTGTCGCCCTGCCCTCGCCGATCGCCTTCGCGACCGCCGCCTCGATCGCACGTGCGGCTTCCTCGTAACGCACCGCGCCGCTGTTCTCGCCGTGCCATCCGAGCAGCAGCGCCGTGGACAGGATCAACGAGACCGGATTGGCAACGTCCTGTCCGGCTATGTCAGGTGCCGAGCCATGCGCGGCCTGCGCCATGGCGTGGCTGTCGCCGACATTGAGCGAGCCGCCGAGCCCGAGGCTGCCGGAGAGCTCGGCGGTGAGATCGGACAGGATGTCGCCAAACATGTTGGTGGCGACGATGACGTCGAAGCGGTCGGGGTTGCGCACCACATGCGCCATCATGGCGTCGACGAGGATGTCGTCGACCCCAAGACCGGGATAGGCCTTCGCCGTCTCGCGGCAGATCTCGAGGAACATGCCGTCGCCAAGCTTGAGCACATTGGCCTTATGCACGATGGTCAAATGCTTACGCCGCTTCATCGCCAGCCGGCACGCCGCATGCGCGATGCGCTCGCAGCACAGGCGCGTGATCCGGCGTAGCGAGATCACGACGTCCGATGTGACCAGCATCTCGCCATTGCCCTGCTCCATGTTGCGGTCGGCGTAAAACCCTTCCGTGTTCTCGCGCACCACGACGAGGTCGAAATCGCCGACCCGGCCGGACAGCCCCGCATAGGTGCGTGCCGGCCGGACATTGGCGTAGAGGTCGAGGTTCTTGCGAAAATGCCGCGACGGGTTGATCTCGCCATGGGCCTCGTCCTTGAAATCGAAGGTCGCGGTCGGCCCGAGGATCAGGCCGTCGGCGGCGCGGACGATGTCGAGCAGCTCGGGGCGCACCGTCGTACCGAATTGCTTGAGACTCGCATGGCCGACTGCGTGCTCCTCCAGCCGCAGATTGAGCTGGAAGCGCTCGGAGGCCGCGCGCAGCACGCCTGATGTCGCGGTCGTGATCTCAGGCCCGATGCCGTCACCGGGCAAAACGACGATGTGCATGGCGCTCCCCTGACATTGCAGCAGTTCGCGCGATCATACGCCGGCGCGCAGGTTCATCGCCCAGCCTTCGCGCATACACTGCATGCAAGCATATGCCTGTGGAACGCGGCCGCGCCGTAGTACATGCCAAGTCCCCTGTAGCCGGCCTCCGGAGCCACGCGCCCACGCAATGACAATCACGTTACCTTCCGGCGCGCGCGAGCCCGACCACACCATTTCCGACGGCCTTCCAGCCGCACAGCGGCACTGGGCCATTGCCGCGATCTTCACCGCGCTGGCGATGGCCTCGCTCGACACCGCGATCGCCAACATCGCGCTGCCCGCCATTGCCGGCGACCTGCATGTCAGCCCAGAGCAATCGGTCTGGGTGGTCAACGTCTACCAGATCGCGCTGGTGGCGACGCTGCTGCCGCTGGGAGCACTCGGCGAGATCGTCGGGCACCAGCGCATCTATCTTGGCGGCCTGATCCTGTTCACCATCGCCTCGCTGTTCTGCGCGGTGGCCTGGTCGCTGGAGAGCCTGCTGGTTGCGCGCACGCTGCAAGGGCTGGGTGCGAGCGGCATCATGAGCGTCAACACGGCGCTGGTGCGCTTCGTCTATCCCGGAAGGATGCTCGGCCGCGGCTTCGGCCACAACGCGCTGGTGGTCGCGACCGCCTTCACCTTCGGTCCCTCGATCGCCTCCGCCATCCTCGCGCTTGGCCCGTGGCCATGGCTGTTCGCCGTCAACATCCCGTTCGGCCTCGTCGCGCTCGGCATCGGATTTGCGATGCTGCCGAAGACGCCGCGCGCCGATCACGGCTTTGACTTTCTCGGCGCGGCCCTCGCGTCGGCCTGCCTCGGCCTGTTCATCACGGGCATCGGCAGTGCTGCGCATAATCTCTCACCGGTGGTCGTGGGCATCGAGCTGGTCACGGCTCTCGCGCTCGGCTTCATCCTGACGCGCCGCCATGCCGACCATCCGGCGCCGATGCTGCCGATCGACCTGTTCAGCCGGCCGATGTTCGCGCTGTCGGCGGCGACGGCGGTGTGTTCCTTTGCGGTGCAGGGCCTCGCCTTCGTCTCGCTGCCGTTCTATTTCGAGGACGTGCTGGGGCGTTCGCAGGTCGAGACCGGCTTCTTCATGACGCCGTGGCCGCTGGTGGTCGGCATCATGGCGCCGATCGCCGGGCGCCTCTCCGACCGGCACGCGGTCGGACTGCTCGGCGGCATCGGCCTCGTGCTGCTCGGCCTCGGCATGGCGCTGCTCGCGATGCTGCCGGCCAATCCTGCGATTCCCGACATCATCTGGCGGATGGTGATTTGCGGCATGGGCTTCGGCTTCTTCCAGGCGCCGAACATGAAGGCGGTGATGTCGAGCGCGCCACCGCATCGCAGCGGCAGCGCCTCGGGCATCGTCGCCACCGCGCGCCTGACGGGGCAGACGACGGGGGCGGCGCTCGCCGCAGCCTGCTTCTCGCTCGCCGGTCACGACGGCGCGGTCGTGGCCTTGGCACTCGGCGCCGGGTTCGCGGCACTCGGCAGCGTGATGAGCTTTTTGCGGCTGGCGGTGAAGTAGACCGTCAGGCCAGATGTCGGGCCACCGTCACCTCGACGGTCGCGACCGGAATGACCGTCTCCTCGTCGAGTGCGGCGAGGCGCGTATCGATGGCAGCGATGACCTTGCGCGAGAACGGCCCGAGATGCGCATAGGCGGCGATCATCTGCACGGCAATCCGCGCCGACGTGGTGTCGCGCTTGGCGCAGTTCATGAAGGTCTGCCACAGCGGCCCGCGCGCCTCGGGAAGGGCTGTGACGACCTTGTGCACCGTTTCCATCGCGCCGATCCGGGCGCGGATATCGCCTTCCGCGAGCTCCTGGCGCTGGCGAGAGCGGTCGAGCAGCGTCATCAGACGGTCGATGCGCCTTGCATAGGCCGCCGGGCTGTAGATGTGCTCCAGCACGCGCTTGTAGTCCGTCAGGATGTCGCGCAATGGACGCACCGGATCGAAGTTGATCCCGGCGGTGCACTGATCCGCGCCGATGGTCGGCGCCAGGTCATGGCCCGGATGCAGCCGGCCTTCGCGCTCCAGGCGGCGCGTCAGCTGGGTGTTCGGCAAGGCATAGAGCAGGCCGACCATGCTGACCGGGATCGCCGCCTCTTCGATGAAGTCGATCATGGCATCAGCCATCGAGAGCTTCTCATTGTCGAAGCCGACGATGAAACCCGCGGTGACGAGCATGCCCGCGGCGTAGATCTTGTGGATGCTCTCGGCGATGTTGCGCCGCGTGTTCTGCTTCTTCCGCATCGCGACCAGCGTCGCCGGATCCGGACTTTCGATACCGACGAAGATGGCGAAGAAATTCGCCTGGCCCATCAGGTCCAATAGTTCGGGATCGTCGGCCAGATTGACAGAGGCTTCAGTGGACAATTCGAAGGGATAGCCGTGGGCGCGCTGCCATTCGGCGAGCTGGGGCAGGAACAGCCGGAGCGACTTCTTGTTGCCGATGAAATTATCGTCGACGAAGTCGAGATGGCCGCGGTAGCCCATGGCGTAGAGCCTGTCGAGCTCGACCAACATCTGCTCGTTCGTCTTGGTTCGCGGCACCCGGCCATAGAGCTCGATGATGTCGCAGAACTCGCAGGTGAACGGGCAGCCGCGGGAATACTGCACACCGAGATAAAGGTAATCCTCGAACTTGAGCAGGTCGAAGCGCGGCACCGGCGTCTTGGTGACGTCGGCCTGGAATTTCGGCGCGATGAAGACGCCGGAGCGTGCGCCACTGTCCCACGCGGCGACGAATTCGTGGAGAACGCTTTCGGCCTCGCCGAGCACCTGGAAGTCGGCCCTCTCATAGATATGGGGGCTCGAGGTGGGATCGGGACCGCCGACGACCACCGGCTTGCCCGCGGCACGGCAAATTTCGATCAGGCGCAGCGTGTCGGCCTGCTGCGGCATCATTCCGCCGGTGAAGACGACGTCGGCCCAGGAAAGATCCTCGTCGCTGAAGGCTTCCGTGTTGCAATCGATCAGCCGGACCGTCCAGCTCTCGGGCAGCATCGCGGCAACGGTGATCAGCCCCAAAGGGGCCGCGGGGCGCTTTACGCCCAACACTTTGCAGGATTCGCCAAAGCTCCAGAAGGACTCTGCCGAGAACAGCGGATAGAGCATCAGGACTTTGCAAGGCTGCGGTACGTTCATGGAACCTCTTTTTGGCTGATTCCACTGTAGCAGAGCATTGTCGACTTGCACCCCGGCAAAAGGGACAAACTGTCGCTCTCAGTTCCAAGGGGGGCGGCGCGGAAGCCAGTAAACGTCGCCCCAAGCCATGCCGCGGGCGCCCGGGGAAGGAATCCCCGCCGGTTACCCCTCGGACTATTGATTTGAACGTTTCCAATTTGCCGGACACATTGCGCCGCTGAGTCCAGTCGATGGATTGGGCCAATCAGGGGACTGCGATGGCAAACCTAACAATCAACGGAAAAACCTTCACGCTCGACGTCGAGCCGGATACGCCCCTGCTGTGGGCGATCCGCGAGAATGCCGGCCTGACCGGTACGAAATATGGCTGCGGCATTGCACAATGCGGCGCCTGCACCGTTCACATCGACGGCGTCGCCACCCGCTCCTGCGGCGTTTCGGTCAGCGAGGCCGCAGGCAAGAAGATCACGACCATCGAAGGGCTCGCCTCCGGCAACGCACTGCACAAAGTGCAGGAAGCCTGGATCGCCCAAGATGTTCCGCAATGCGGCTATTGCCAGAGCGGCATGATCATGGCGGTGGCGGCGCTGCTGAGCGAGAAGCCGAAGCCGACCGACGCCGACATCGACGAGGCCATCACCAATATCTGCCGCTGCGGCACCTTCCAGCAGGTGCGCGAAGCGATCCACACGATCGCAAGCGCGTAAGGAGCCGCCACATGAACAAGCATGTCTCTCCCAGGATGAACCGCCGTGCCTTCGTCGTCGGCACCGCCGCGGTCGGCGCAGGTCTCGCAATCGGCCTCGATATCCCCTTCGGCGGCCCCGCCGTGGTCCGCGCGGCCGACGGCTCCCCCGAGATCGGCGCCTGGGTCGTGGTCAGGCCCGACGACACCGTCGTCATCCGCATCGCCCGCTCCGAAATGGGCCAGGGCTCGCTCACCGGCCTTGCCCAGCTGGTCGCCGAGGAACTCGAATGCGACTGGTCGAAGGTCTCGACCGAATATCCGACACCGGGCCAGAGCGTCGCCCGCAAGCGCGTCTGGGGCGATTTCTCGACCGGCGGCAGCCGCGGCATCCGCTCTTCGCAAGACTATGTCCGCAAGGGCGGTGCCACCGCGCGCGTGATGCTGATCCAGGCTGCCGCCGAGGCGTGGAAAGTGCCGGCGTCCGAATGCACGGTCGCGAACAGCGTCATCACCCACACGCCGTCCGGCAAGACCACCACCTACGGCAAGGTGGCCGAGGCCGCGGCCAAGTTGACGCCACCGGCCGACGTCAAGCTGAAGGACCCCAAGGACTGGAAGCTGATCGGCAAGGGCGTGAAGCGGCTGGACACCGCCGAGAAGACCACCGGCACCATGATCTACGGCATCGACGTCAAGCAGCCGGGCATGCTGAACGCCGCGATCAAGGACTGCCCGGTGTTCGGCGGCAAGCTGAAGAGCTATGACGAAGCCAAGATCACCGGCATGAAAGGCGTCAAGAAGGTCGTCAAGGTCGGCGACACCGCGGTCGCGGTCGTTGCCGACACCTGGTGGCACGCCAAGACCGCGCTGGAGGCGCTGCCGATCGTCTGGGACGAGGGCGACAACGCCAAGGTCTCGAGCGAGTCGATCGCGAAATGGCTGACCGAGGGTCTCGACAACGGGCAGCCGGCCTATGTCGGCAACAAGAACGGCGACGCCAAGGCGGCGATTGCCGGTGCCGCCAAGAAGATCGAGGCCGTCTACAGCTATCCCTACCAGAACCACGCCACCATGGAGCCGATGAACGCCACGGCGCTCTACACGGCGGACAAATGCGAGGTCTGGTGCGGCACGCAGAATGGCGAGGCGGCCTTCGCGGCCACGTTGGAAGCGTCGGGCCTGCCGGCGGAGAAGTGCGACGTGCACAAGGTGATGCCCGGCGGCGGCTTCGGCCGGCGCGGCCAGACCGACTACGTCCGCCAAGCCGTCTTGATCGCCATGGAGATGCCGGGCACGCCGATCAAGCTGTTGTGGTCGCGCGAAGAGGACATGGCGCACGGCCGATATCACCCGATCACCCAGTGCAAAATGACCGGCGCGTTCGATGCGGACAACAATCTGGTCGCGCTGCACTATCGCCTATCCGGGCAATCGATCCTGTTCTCGCTCCGCCCCGAAGCGCTGCAGAACGGCATGGATCCGGCCGCGTTCCAGGGCGTCGCCCAGTCCGGCGAAGCCGCGTTCGGTTACTCCGTGCCGAACCTGCTGGTCGAGCATGCGATGCGCAACCCGCACGTTCCGCCGGGCTTCTGGCGCGGCGTCAACGTCAATCACAACGCGATCTACATGGAATGCTTCATGGACGAGCTGGGCCAGGCCGCAGGCCAGGACCCGCTCGAATTCCGCCGCAAGCTGATGGGCAATCATCCCAAGCATCTGGCGGTGCTCAACGCCGTGGCCGAGAAGATCGGCTGGAGCACCCCGGCGCCGCAGGGCATCTATCGCGGCATCGCGCAGGTGATGGGCTATGGCAGCTATGTCGCCGGCGCCGCCGAAATCTCGGTGACCGACGGCAACAAGATCAAGGTGCATCGTATCGTCGCATCCACCGATCCCGGCTACGTCGTCAATCCGGCGCAGGTGGACCGACAGATCGCAGGCTCCTTCGTCTATGGCCTTAGTGCCTTGTTCTACGGCGGCTGCACCGTCAAGGACGGCAAGATCGAGCAGACCAACTTCGACACCTACAATTCGATGCGCATCAACGAGATGCCGAAGGTCGAATCGGTGATGGTGCCGAGCGGCGGGTTCTGGGGCGGCGTCGGCGAGCCGACCATCGGCGTCGCGGCACCGGCGGTGCTCAACGCATACTTCGCGGCGACGGGCAAACGCATCCGCTCGGTGCCGTTACGCGATCAGAACATCACCTTCGCCTGAGAAACGCCGCGGCGGCCGTAACGCTCGCCGCGGCACCCTTTCCGGACAAGACTCATGAATGCGCCGGTGACACGGCGGGATGCCGTCCTCGGCATCACCGCCGCGGCCACATCATTCGCCGTTCCTTCGATCCTGCGCGCGCAATCGGCGGGCCGCGTCGTCGTGGTCGGCGGCGGCTTTGGCGGCGCCGCGTGCGCCCGCGCGCTGAAGCGCGCGCAGGCAAACTTGCAAGTCATCCTGATCGAACCCAATGCGGTCTTCACCTCCTGCCCCTTCAGCAACGAGGTAATTGCCGGCCTGCGCGACATCGAAGCTCAGCAATTTGGCTATGACAGGCTCGGTGCCGAAGGCGTGACGGTGATCAGCCAGGCCGTGACCACAATCGAGCCGCAGCTGCGCAGCGTCGTGACGGCCGATGGCGTTGCGCTTCCCTATGATCGTCTCGTCCTCTCTCCCGGCATCGACTTCCATTTCGAGGCTCTGCCTGGCTACGACGACGCGGCATCAGAAAAGATGCCGCATGCCTGGAAGGCCGGCGCGCAGACGCTGCTGCTGCGTCGCCAGTTGGAGGCCATGCCGGACGGCGGCACTGTCGCCATTGCGATCCCCGCCAATCCCTCGCGCTGTCCGCCGGCGCCTTACGAGCGCGCCAGCTTGATCGCGCATTACTTGAAAACCAAGAAGCCGCGCTCGAAAGTGTTGATCCTCGATGCCAAGGACAATTTCTCCCAGCAGCGACTGTTCGAGAAGGCGTGGAAGGAGCTTTACGGCGACATGATCGAACGCATCGGGCTGTCGCAAGGCGGCCGCGTGACCTCGGTCAATCCCGCGACAAGGACCATCGTCACCGAATTCGGCAACTACACGCCTGATGTCGCCAACGTCATCCCGCCGCAGCGAGCCGGACGCATCGCCGAGGTCGCGGGCGCTGCGGATGCCACCGGCTGGTGCCCGATCGATCCCGTCACCTTCGAATCGAAACTCGTCCCGAAGATCCACGTCATCGGCGATGCCTGCCTGGGCGGGGGCATTCCCAAATCGGCATCCGCGGCAAGCGCACAAGGCAAGGCCTGCGCCGCCGCGATCGTGAGCCTCCTTGCCGGCCGCGCACCAGAAACGCCGCGACTGACGGGCGTCTGTTACAACATTGTCGCACCCGGCTACGGCTTTTCACTCGCGGGCAATTACCAGCCCAGGGGCGACATCTTCGCCGAGGTCGAGGGCGGCGCGACCAGCCCGGTCGATGCGCCGCGCGAATTGCGCGCCCGCGAGGCAACCGAAGCCGAGCGCTGGTTTCAAACCATCACGGCGGACACCTTTGGCTAGAACATTGGCCCATATCGCAGCGCTGACCGCCGCCAGTATCGCCTTCGCCTGCCATGCGGGAGCCGAGGAGCTCCTGCCCTACAATATCGCCGGCGACGGCATTGCGGAATCGCTCACCGGCGCGCCCGGCGATGCCGCGCGCGGGCGCGCGCTCGTGCTCGCGCGCACGACGACCTGCATCCTGTGCCATTCCGGCCCCTTCCCGGAGACCCGGTTCCAGGGCGACCTCGCGCCTGACCTCTCGGGTGCGGGGAACCGCTGGACGGTGAGCCAGTTGCGGCTTCGACTGGTCGATGCGGCGCGCTTCAACCCGGAGACCATCATGCCGT
Source organism: Bradyrhizobium sp. 4 (assembly GCF_023100905.1). Lineage (NCBI taxonomy): Bacteria > Pseudomonadati > Pseudomonadota > Alphaproteobacteria > Hyphomicrobiales > Nitrobacteraceae > Bradyrhizobium > Bradyrhizobium sp. 4. The sequence continues at coordinate 2,243,517 of NZ_CP064686.1, read as the reverse complement.
CCTATTATCGCACCGATCACCTCGTGCGGGTCGGGCGAAATTTCGTCGGCAAACCGATCTTGTCCGCCGCCGAGATCGAGGACATCGTGGCTTTTATTGCAGCGCTTCGGGACTAGGACTGTTCATGCCGACCACGCGACGACAATTCCTGAACCTTGCCGGAAGCGTGACGGTCGCCGGGACGATCCCGATCGTCACCCTGCGACCGCTCGAAGCGACACCGGCGATGCTCACCGCCGCGATCCGCAACGTCGTCGGCGAAGCACCTGTACGCACCGGCAAGGTGAAGCTCGACATTCCGCCGCTAGTCGAGAACGGCAACACGGTGCCGCTGACCGTGAGCGTCGCGAGTCCGATGACGGCGAACGACTACGTCAAGAGCATCCACGTCTTCAACGAGAAGAACCCGCAGCCGAACATCGGCAACTTCCATCTCGGCCCCTCCTCCGGCCGCGCCCAAATCTCGACCCGGATTCGGCTCGCGGATACCCAGAAGGTGGTGGCGATCGCGCGCCTTTCCGACGACACGTTCTGGCAGGTCACGACCGAAATCGTCGTGACGCTGGCCGCCTGCACCGAGGAGATGAATTGATGGCCGCGCTCATCAACGTTCCGGCGAAAGCCAGACGCGGCGAAATCGTCGAGATCCGCACGTTGACCTCGCACATCATGGAGACCGGCTTCCGCCATACCGCGGACGGCGCGCTGGTCCCGCGCGACATCATCACGAGCTTCACGTGCCGCTACAACGGCACCGAGATTTTTCGCGCCGATCTCTTCCCGGCGATCGCGGCCAATCCCTATCTGTCGTTCTTCACGGTCGCGAAGGAGAGCGGCAAGTTCGAGTTCGAATGGATCGGCGACAACGGCTATTCGTCCAGCGCGTCCGCGTCGATCACGGTCGAATGAGTTTTTGGCGCGCGATATCGGCCGCGGCGCTCCTCGCCACGGCCCCTGCCCTGCTCGCCGGCGAGATTCGACTGGACGCGCGTCGCTCCGGCTATTCGTTTATGGGGCCGGACACGCGTGCGATGCAGGATGACGACAGCTCAAATCCCGGCATGCTGTTCGTGCTCGACGGTGAGGCGTTGTGGACGAAGAGGACCGGCAGCGCCGACAAGGCCTGTGCGGATTGCCATGGCGATGCACGCGGCAGCATGAAAGGGGTCGCGGCGCGCTACCCGGCCTTCGACAAGGCGCTGGCACGCCCGGTCACGCTCGACCAGCGCATCAATCTGTGCCGCAGCAATCATCAGCAGGCAACGCCGCTCCCCTACGAGAGCCGCGACCTGCTGGCCCTGTCCGCCTTCGTCGCGCATCAATCGCGCGGCATCGCGATCACGGCCGGCGACGATCCGCAATTGAAGTCATTCGTCGAGCAGGGCCGCGACCTCTTCATGCAGCGCGAAGGGCAGCTCAACCTTGCCTGCACCAATTGCCACGACGACAATTTCAACAACCGGCTTGCCGGCGCGCCGATCACGCAGGGACAGCCGACCGGCTATCCGCTTTATCGCTTGGAATGGCAGACGCTGGGATCGCTGGAGCGGCGGCTACGCAGTTGCATGACGGGTGTCCGCGCCCAGGCCTATGATTTCGGCGCGCCCGAGCTGGTCGCGCTCGAACTCTATCTGATGTCGCGGGCGCATGGCTTGCCGATGGAAACGCCGGCCGTGCGGCCCTGAATTCCACAGATTAGGGCTAGGCAGACGCGGAACGGCCGCTAGTATCCGCCCAAATTGAGTCATAGGGAGGGACCTCAAGTGGTCAACCACAAAATCTCGCGTCGTACGCTCTTGACCGGCACTGCCGCAGCTGGCGCGCTCAGCCTGACGGGATTGCCGGCGCGCGCCGAGGTGAACTGGAAGAAATACGCAGGGACCAAGCTCGAGGTGATCCTCGCCAAGGGGCCCCGCGGCGACAACCTGCAAAAATACGTCAAGGAGTTCACCGAGCTCACCGGCATCCAGGTCGAAGCGGAGCAGATTCCCGAGCAGCAGCAGCGCCAGAAGGTGGTGATCGAGTTCACCTCGGGCCGTCCGAGCTTCGACGTCGTCCATCTCAGCTATCACGTGCAGAAGCGGCAGTTCGAGAAGGCCGGCTGGCTCGCCGACTTGACGCCCTTCATGAAGGACCCGGCGCTGACCGCGCCCGATCTCGTCGAGAGCGACTTCTCGGCCGCGGGCCTGCAATATGCCAGGAACGACAAGGGCCAGATGCTGTCACTGCCGTGGTCGGTGGATTATTTCATCCTCTATTACAACAAGGAGCTGTTCGAGAAGAAGGGCGTCGCCGTTCCCAAGACCCTCGACGAGATGGCCGCGGCGGCCGAGAAGCTCACCGATACCAAGGAAGGCATCTACGGCTTTGTCGGGCGCGGCTTGCGCAACGCCAACATGGCGATGTGGAGCAACTTCTTCCTCAATTATGGCGGGGAATTCCTCGACGCCAAGGGCAACATCCTGACCGATGGTCCGGAAGCCATTGCCGCGACCAAGCTGTATCAGACGCTCCTGACAAAGTCGGCACCTCCAGGCGTCGCCGGCTTCAACTGGATGGAGTCGATGGCCTCGTTCACGCAAGGCCGATCCGCGATGTGGATCGACGGCGTCGGCTGGGCGCCGCCGTTGGAAGACCCGGCCGCCTCGCGCGTTGTCGGCAAGGTCGGCTACACCGTCGTGCCCGCCGGCCCCAAGGGCCAATATTCCTCGACCTATGGCGACGGCATCGGCGTTGCCGCTGCAAGCAAGAACAAGGAAGCCGCCTATCTGCTCTGCCAATGGGTGGTCTCGAAAACCCAGGGCGCGCGGCTGCTGCAGGCCGGCGGCGGCGTGCCGTTCCGCAATTCGATCCTCGGCGATCCCGAGGTCCAGAAGGGCGTCAAGACCAAGGAATGGCTGCAATCGGTGATCGATTCCGGCAAGATCAGCAAGCTCGGCCTGCCCGTCGTGATTCCGGTCGCCGAATTCCGCGACATCGTCGGCGCCGCGGTCACTGCGACCTTGTCCGGCGCCGATCCTGCCGCCGAGCTGAAGAAGGCCAACGATCAGTACCGGCCGATCCTGGAGCGTAGCGAGAAGGCGTGAGTGCGTTGACACAATCGACTCCGGGCGCGGCACAGTCTGATGCCGCGCCGGAGAAGGAGTTGCGGCCGCCGTCCTACTGGCCGTTCGTGGTCCCGGCGCTGGTCGTCGTGATCGCGATCATCATCTTCCCGTGGGTCTTCACGATCTGGATGAGCCTGAACGAGTGGAAGGTTGGCTCGTCGACCACCTTCGTGGGATTGTCCAACTATCTGCGGCTGACGAGCGATCCCCGCTTCATTGAGGCCATCGGACATACGCTGGTCTACACCGCACTCTCCGTGCTGCTGCCGCTCGTGCTCGGCACGTTCGCGGCCGTGGTGTTTCACCAGAAATTCCCCGGCCGCGGCTTTCTGCGCGGCGTCTTCATCATGCCGATGATGGCGACGCCGGTGGCGATCGCGCTGGTCTGGACCATGATGTTCCACCCGCAGCTCGGCGTGCTGAACTATCTGCTGTCACTGGTCGGAATCCCAGCGCAGCTCTGGGTATTCCATCCCGCGACCGTCATTCCCTCGCTGGTGCTGGTCGAGACCTGGCAATGGACGCCGCTGGTCATGCTGATCGTGCTCGGCGGCCTGGCCGCGATCCCGACAGAGCCTTATGAAAGTGCACAGATCGATGGCGCGAGCATCTGGCAGGTGTTCCGCTTCATCACCCTGCCGCTGATCATGCCATTCCTGTTCATCGCCGGCATGATCCGCATGATCGACGCCGTGAAGAGCTTCGACATCATTTTCGCAATCACCCAGGGCGGACCGGGATCGGCGTCGGAGACGATCAACATCTATCTCTACAGCGTCGCCTTCTCCTATTACGACCTCGGCTACGGCTCGGCGATCGCGGTCGTGTTCTTCCTGCTGATCGTTCTGCTCGCGGCGGTGATGCTTTATGCTCGCCAACGCATGCTGTGGACCGAGATCGCGAGCGGCACATGAGTCCAAGGCAAATCATCGGCAAGATCGGCCTGTGGTTCTCGGTGTTCCTTATCGTGTCGCCGGCGATCCTGTTCTTTCTCTGGATGCTGTCGCTGTCGCTCAAATTCGAGATCGACAACGCCGCCTACCCGCCGGTGTTCTTTCCCGAGCATGTCGCCTGGAAAAACTATGCCGACGTGCTCGCCTCCAACCGCTTTCTGACCTATTTCATCAACAGCCTGATCGTCACCGGCAGTGCGACGCTGCTTGCGCTGCTCGTCGGCGTTCCCGCCGGTTACGGGATTGCGCGGATGGCTGCGCACAAATCCGCGATCGTGATCCTGATCGCCCGCATCACGCCGGGCCTGTCCTATCTGATCCCGTTGTTTCTCATGTTCCAGTGGCTGGGACTGCTCGGCACGCTGGTGCCACAGATCATCATCCACCTCGTGGTCACGGTGCCGATCGTGATCTGGATCATGATCGGCTATTTCGAAACGACGCCGATGGAGCTGGAAGAAGCAGCCCTGATCGACGGCGCCACGCGCTGGCAGGTCTTCCACCATGTCGCGCTGCCGATCGCCAAGCCCGGCATCGCGGTCGCCTTCATCCTGGCCGTGATCTTCTCCTGGAATAATTTTGTGTTCGGCATCGTGCTGGCCGGACGCGAGACCCGCACCCTGCCGGTTGCCGTCTACAACATGATCTCGTTCGACCAGTTGAGCTGGGGGCCGCTCGCGGCCGCCGCGCTGATCGTCACCCTCCCGGTGCTGCTGCTGACGGTGTTCGCCCAGCGACAGATCGTCGCCGGGCTCACCGCGGGTGCCGTCAAAGGCGGGTAGCTACTCCGCCGGTGCCGCGTGCATGTCCGCATGCGGCATGTAGGGCTCGCTCGCGCCGAGCCTGCTGGCCGCGAATAGACCGGCGGCCATCACGGCATAGGCGAACGCGACCGCGGGCGTGACGCCAAAGCCGCCGCCGATGCCGACGGCTTCGCCGTGCATGAAGCCGAAGTAGGTCAGAACCGCACCAACTAGCGCAAACGCCGAGGCTTTCTCGAAGTCGCGCTCGATGATGAAGACACCGATCGCACCCAGGATCAGGCCGCCGAGGATGGAGCCGCCGCCCATGATCTCGAGCCCGTGATAGAACACGCCCTGCTGCGGCAAGGCGGCGATCGCGGCCGCCTTGACCGCGTCGGCCTTGTCGGCGGCCATTCCGCCGACCGTCGCAGCCGCGTTCATGGTCGAGCCCAACATGGTGTCGATCTGGAGCTTGGCCCACGCAGCCAGATGCGGCGTCAGTGCCAGCACGATGGCGGGCGCGTGCTTGACCGGCGTGGTCTGGAACGCCTGCGCGCCGATCAGCATGCCGATATAGAGCAGGATCGGCGAGATCGCGACGACCGGCACCAGCGCCAGCAGCACCGAGATGATGCCGAACCAGGCCAGCACCACCACCATGACGCCGGTCGCGGCCGAATAGCCGATCCGGCCGCCCATCGCCTTCCAGCCGGGATGGCCGATATAGACGGCATTGATGAAGGGATTTCCCATCAGGCAGCCGATCAGGCTGACGATTCCGTCGGCGGTGAGCACGCGCGTGGTCGGATATTCGTCGCCGGCGGCTTCCGCGCTCTCGACATTGTCCATGGCTTCGACGAGATCATAGATGCCGAACGGAATGGCCGTAACCAGGATGATTCCGAGGAATTCGAAGCCGGAGAAGACGTAGCCCACCGCCGGGATCGGCACCGAGAAGCCGAAATTAGCGAAGGCATCACCGACGCCCTTGACACTCAGTCCACCGAGACCGAGGCCGAACAGATTCGACCCCCATGCGATGACCATGCCCACCGCGATCGCAACGAGACCGGCGGGAATGCCGCGCCAATATTTCACGCCGCCGAACCAGCTCACCAGGATGATGGCGAAGCAGACCAGGCCGATCTGCGGCGTCATGTACATTTCGAGTGCCGGTCGCATCGAGATGAAGGTGACGGATACGCCGGCGAGCGTGCCGAGCAGCGCCGCACGCGGCGTGATCTTTCGAATGAAAGGCGCAATGAAGCCACCGATCATTAGGATAAAACTCTGGAAGAACACCCAGACCAGGCCCGCCGACCAACCCTTGAGCGGATCACCGGTCTTGATCGTGATCGGCAGCATGATCACGAAGGTGACGATGAACATGTGCGGCACGCTGACGCCCGATGGCAGCGCGCAGACGTCGGTGCGGCCGGTCTTCTGCGCAAGGCGATAAGCGAGAAATGCGTAGTAGAAGGTGGAAAGACACATCATCAAGCCGAGTGCGGGCAGGATGCGGCCGAACACCAGTGAGTCGGGCATCTTCAAAACGAAGCGTAACAGGCCTGTGAGCACCAGCATGTTGACGAGGATGTTGGTGCCGAAGCCGAAAAACGCGTTCCAGTCGCCCGGTGTCCATAGTGCCGGCTTGAACTCGGAGGTGCCGGCCGTCCCTGTCGTGCCTGTGCTCATGGTGATGCCCCTACGCTGATGTGGAAATCTTCATCGCCTCCAGAACCGCGGCTGAGCTTGCGACCCAGCCGAAGATGCCGCCCTGGGCCTTGATCATCTTCAGGCCCATCTCGTGAAACTCAGGAAAGTAGGACGCGCAGCCGTCCGAGATGACGACGCAGCGATAGCCGCGGTCGTTGGCCTCGCGCACGGTGGTGTTGACGCACACTTCGGTGGTGACGCCACACACCAGCAGATTTTCGATGCCGTATTTCTCCAGCACGTCGGTGAGCTCGGTGGCGTAGAACGCGCCCTTGCCGGGCTTGTCGATCACGATCTCGCTGTCGAGCGGATAGAGCTCCGGGATGATGTCGTGGCCCGCCTCGCCGCGAATGAGAATGCGGCCCATGGGACCGGGATCGCCGATGCGAAGGGATGGCGCGCCGCGCTCGACTTTCGCCGGCGGCGCGTCGGAGAGATCGGGCAGATGGCCCTCGCGCGTGTGGATCACCAGCATGCCGGTATCCCGCGCGGCCTTCAGCACCGCACCGATCGGCTTCACCACGCGCGCGAGCTGGCTGACGTCGTTGCCGAGCGTCTCGCCGAAGCCGCCGGGCTCCATGAAGTCGCGCTGCATGTCGATGATGAGGAGCGCGGTGGCCGACAAGTCGAGTGCGATCGGCCCGGGTTCGGCGCTGATCGCGCCCAATGTCGGCTTGCTTGAGTTCAACATGACGCCCGCCCCTCGCGAGAACTCTCTGTGCCAGGAGTTCTGCAAGCGCCGTGCCATTGTGTACAATGACGATCGGGCGGACAGCGCGGGAAAATTTGCTGCACTGTCAGAACGTTATCAGGCTGCCTCGCGTCTGCTTATTCGCTGTGCGACGACTTTGCGACGTGCATTTGCCTAGAGGATGAGCGACAACGAAGCTCGTTTTTAGCGGGCAGTATCTCCGTACAGCCGTCGATATTCTTCCTCATACGGTGCGTAGGAATCCTTCAGCGTGGCCATGTTCAGCAGCATGGTCGCGACCACAATGTTTGTCTTGTCGAACACGCGCGTCTTCACCCAGGCGCTCTCGGTGCGGCGGCTGCCGGAGAGCGCGACAACCTCGCGCTCGACTTCGTACTCCTCGTCAACAAACAGCGGGCCCTTCACCAGCCTGATCTCCTGGTCGGCGAACAGACCGACGGCCGGTCCCTTGGCCGGGAGAGGATCGTCCTTGGAGCGGTACTGGAACAGCACGCTCAGCATCTCCATCGGGATGATCGCCCTGCCCCACGGATTCGAAGAAGGATTGCCGACGCCTGAATAATACGGCGAGGTCTCGGTGATCACCGCGAGCTTCTGCCGCAGCGAGAACGGATAGAGGTCGCCCATGATCTGATCGAACGCCATCCGCACCGCCTGGCGCCGGCTCGTCTGCGCGACCTTCACGTCGCGCAGGATCACGGGATCAGTGAGCGGCTTGAGTTCGCCAAGACGCGCCTCCAGCGCGGTCGCGGCGTGCGGTTCTCCGACCGAGGCCGTGCCGCGCAGCACCTCCGTGCCGTCGCGCTTGACCATCTGGATCTGGCACTGGCTGGTGCCGGGCAACGGCTTCGACAGGATCGCCTGCACCTCCTCGCCTTCGTAACAGACGCTGCGGTAATGCGCGGAGAGACAGCCGCTCTCGAACCAGGCCTGTCCCCACAAACGCGCACCCAGCGGTGCGAACTGGCTGAAATGGGTCGGACCCTCGATGGTGCCGCCCTTGAAGCCGAGCTTCTGCGCGGTGGCGTCGTCGTGGATCGAGGCGTGCGCGTCGTAGGTTTGGGCTTGCAGCATCTGACGCGGCTGACGCCACGGCCCGATCAGGGCTCCGTCGGTCTCCGTGATCTCGGTATCGAACGCTTGTGCCGTCATGATGTCCTCCGCAAGCAAGCCATGACTAGCAGGAGCGCCACGGATGCGGCCAGCGATATTGACTTCGTCTGCGCATCCCTTTGACTGTCACAATTCGCGTCGCGCAGCCGCTCCTCCCTCCCGCAGCGCAAACCCCAAGTCGAATACCAAGTCGAATAAAAGCCGAACAAGAGACGAGGACTCCTGAAATGACGCTGATGCAGGTCGAGCTGGACGACAAATACCGGCTCGAATCGAAGCGGATCTTCCTGTCCGGCACGCAGGCGCTGGTCCGGCTGCCCATGTTGCAGCGCGAACGCGACCGGCTGCAGGGGCTCAACACCGGCGGCTTCATCTCGGGCTATCGCGGTTCCCCGCTCGGCATGTACGACCACGCGCTGTGGCGCGCGAAGGAACATCTCCAGCAGCACGACATCGCCTTCGTCCCCGGCCTGAACGAGGACCTCGCGGCGACCGCCGTCTGGGGCAGCCAGCAGGTCGGCCTGTTTCCCGGCGCCAAGGTCGATGGCGTGTTCGGAATCTGGTACGGCAAGGGCCCCGGCGTCGATCGCTCGGTGGATGCGCTCAAGCATGCGAATGCCGCCGGTACCTCGCTCAATGGCGGCGTGCTCGCGCTTGCCGGCGACGACCACGGCTGCCAATCCTCGACACTGGCGCACCAGAGCGAACAGGTATTTGCAGCGGCGCTGATCCCCGTGATCAACCCGGCGACACTGCAGGATTATCTCGACCTCGGCCTCTACGGTTTTGCGCTGTCGCGCTTCTCCGGCTGCTGGGTCGGCTTCAAGGCGATCAGCGAAACGGTGGAAAGCTCGGCCTCGATCTATAGTGACCCCGAACGCATCCAGATCAAGCTCCCTGACGATTTCGAGATGCCGCCCGGCGGCCTCAACATCCGCTGGCCCGACCCGCCGCTGGACGCCGAGAAGCGCCTGTTCGGCCCCAAGATGGCGGCGGTGCAGGCCTTTGCCCGCGCCAACCAGCTCGACCGCATCGTGCTCGACTCCAGACCGGCACGGCTCGGCATCGTCGCGACTGGCAAGGCTTATCTCGATCTGCGGCAGGCGCTGGCCGATCTGGGCATTACCGACAAGGACGCGCAGGATTTGGGCTTGCGCATCTACAAGGTCGCACTGACCTGGCCACTTGAGGAAAGCGGGGCCAAGCGCTTCGCCGAAGGACTTCAGGACGTGCTGGTCGTCGAGGAGAAGCGCGGCTTCATCGAAGACCAGCTGATGCGCATCCTCTACAATATCGATGCGTCCAGGCGCCCGACCGTGACGGGAAAACGCGACGAGCGCGGCGCGCCGCTATTGCCAAGCGAGGGCGAGCTGACGCCGACTCTCGTTGCATCCGCGCTGGTGGCCCGGCTGCGCAAGCTCGGCCACCACAGCCCGGTGCTGGAGCAGCGCCTCGCCCGGCTCGAGGCCTTCGACACTCCTGTTCCGGCCTCCGCGCAAATCAAGCTCGCGCGCACGCCGTTCTTCTGCTCGGGCTGCCCGCACAACACCTCGACGCGCGTGCCCGAGGGCAGCCGCGCCATGGCCGGCATCGGTTGCCACGGCATGGCTTTGAGCATGCCGACCCGCCGCACCGATTTGATCTCGCATATGGGCGCCGAGGGCGTGAACTGGATCGGACAAGCGCCCTTCACCACCGAGAAGCACATCTTCCAGAACCTCGGCGACGGCACCTACACCCATTCCGGACTGCTTGCCCTCCGCGCCGCGTCGGCCGCCGGCATCAGCATCACCTACAAGATCCTCTACAACGACGCCGTCGCGATGACCGGCGGTCAGCCGGCCGAGGGCGCCTTCAACGTCGCCCAGATCGCGCATCAGGTCTGGGCCGAGGGCGTCAAGCGCCTCGCGATCGTCTCGGACGATCCCACCAAATACCCTGACGGCAATTACTTCCCGCAAGGCGCGACCGTCCATCACCGCCGCGAGCTCGACGCCGTGCAGCGCGAGCTGCGCGACATCAAGGGCCTTACGGTCATCGTCTACGATCAGACCTGCGCCGCGGAAAAGCGCCGCCGCCGCAAGCGCGGGCTGTATCCGGATCCCGCCAAGCGCGCCTTCATCAACGAGCTCGTCTGCGAAGGCTGCGGCGATTGCTCGCAAGCCTCGAACTGCGTCTCGGTGCAGCCGCTCGAGACCGAGTTCGGCCGCAAGCGGCAGATCGACCAGTCGAACTGCAACAAGGACTTCTCCTGCGTGGAGGGTTTTTGCCCGAGTTTCGTCACCGTGCATGGCGGCACGCTCAAGCGGATCAAGACCTCGGCGGTAGACTCGGGCCAGTTGTTCGCCGACCTGCCGCTGCCCCCCGCGCGTGAGCTCGACGCCCCCTACAACATCCTCGTGACCGGCATCGGCGGCACCGGTGTCATCACCATCGGCGCGCTGCTCGGCATGGCCGCCCATGTCGACGGCCGCGGCTGCTCGGCTCTGGATTTCACCGGCCTGTCGCAGAAGAACGGCGCCGTGATGAGCCATGTGCGCATCGCCGCGAAGCCGGAAGACATCTCCGCGGTCCGCATCACCACAGGCGGCGCCGACGTCATCCTCGGCTGCGACATGATCGTCTCGGCAGGTCCCTCCGCGCTCAGCCGCGCCGAACGCGGCGTGACCAAGGCCTATGTCAACGCTGACCTGCAGCCGACCGCGAGCTTCGTGCAAAACCCCGACCTCGATTTCGAGGCGGGCACGATGCAGACGGTGCTGCGGGACGCTGTCGGCGACAAGAACCTCGACATCATCGACGCCACCGGCATTGCCTCGGCGCTGATGGGCGATTCGATCGCGACCAACCCGTTCATGCTCGGCTTCGCCTTCCAGAAGGGCGCGATCCCGTTGTCGTTGGAGGCGCTCTTGCGCGCCATCGAGATCAACGGGGCCGCGATCGAAATGAACAAGCTCGCCTTCAGCTGGGGACGACTCGCCGCCCACGACATGTCGCGGGTGCGTAGCGTGCTGCAATTCAGGAGCCGGGCCTCCGCGCCGACGAAGTCGCTCGACGACATCATCGCGACGCGCGCGGAGTTTTTGACCGGCTATCAGGACAGGGCCTACGCGGACCGCTATCTCGCCGCTGTCGCCAAGGCGCGCAAGGCGGAAGCGGCTGCCTCGCCAGCGTCCACGGAGCTGACCGAGGCTGTCGCGAAAAACCTGTTCAAGCTGATGTCCTACAAGGACGAGTACGAGGTCGCGCGGCTCTACACCGATGGCAGCTTCTCCAAGAAGGTCTCGGAGAAATTCGACGGCGACTTCAAGCTGAAGTTCTATCTGGCCCCGCCGATCTTCGCGCAGCGCGACAAGACCACCGGACATCTCCAGAAGAAGGAATTCGGCGGCTGGATGATCCACGCCTTCCGCGTCCTCGCCAGGCTGAAGTTCCTGCGCGGCGGCGCGTTCGATCCGTTCGGCCGAACCGAGGAGCGCCGGACTGAGCGGAAGCTGGTCGCGGATTATCTCGACATGATCGATCAGCGGATCGCCGGGCTGAAAGCGGAGCAGATCCCGCTGCTGGCGAGGCTCGCGCGGCTGCCGGAGACCATCCGCGGCTTCGGGCATGTCAAGGAAGCCAATATCAAACTGGCGGCGGCGGAGAAGGCGCGGCTGGAAGCGGAACTGGAGAACAGCCGCTTTGCGGCGGCTGCGGAGTAGCGGTAGGCCCGAACCCTCTCGCCGTCATTGCGAGGAGCCCTTGCGACGAAGCAATCCAGAATCTTTCCGCAGAGACAGTCTGGATTGCTTCGCTGCGCTCGCAATGACTGCAGTGGAGATAGTTAGACCGACGTCGTAGCGGCGATCGGCGCCGCTGCCACACTCCCCTCCGCCAGATGGCGCCCTGCGATGTACCCGAATGTCAGTGCCGGTCCCAACGCGAGCCCCGGCCCGGGACAATTGCCGTTCATGATCGAGCCCATGTCGTTGCCGCACGCATAGAGCCCGGCAACCGGCGTGCCGTCCTCGCGCAACACGCGCGCCTGGGCATCCACCTTCAGGCCAATCGCCGTGCCGAGATCAGCCGGATAAATCCGCATCGCAAAGTACGGCGCACAGAGGATGGGCGCGACGCACGGGTTGGGCTTGTGAGCTGCGTCTCCAAGATGGCGTTGATAGATCGTGCTTCCGCGTCCGAATTCGGGATCGCGGCCCTCCTTTGCGCCTTCGTTGTAGCTCGCGATGGTCGCCGCGAGTGTCGACGGCTTGATGCCGATCTTCGCGGCGAGCTGCGCGATATCAGCGGCCTCGACCAACTCCCCGCTCGCCACATAGCGCCGGACACTGCGCCTGAACGGCTTGATGCGGCCAAGGCCGTAGCTCCACAGGCACGGACGGTCGCAGATCAGATAGAACGGCCGGTCCGGTTCGCCGTCGCCGTCGCGCAGCATGGCGAGCACGAACTCGTGGTAGGAGAGTGCCTCGTTGACGAAGCGCCGGCCGGCCGCATTGACGGCGATCACGCCGGGCTTGGCGCGGTCGCTCACTGTGTGCGGGAAAACGCCGCGGCTGCCATCGGCGCGCCGAAACAGCGAGGCCGGCACCCAATAGGCCGGGCTCGTCGCATCCGTATTGAGCGCTGCGCCGGTTGCGGTCGCGAGGCGGAGCCCGTCGCCCGTACCGGACGTGTGGGCCGCCGAGATAAATCCGGCCGCGGGTGGGAGGAAGCGTTTGCGCAAGGTCGCGTCGTGTGAAAAGCCGCCGGTCGCCAGCACCACACCACGTCGCGCGGCAATCAGCCGATCGCGCGCCCCATGACGGATAATTACGCCGCCGACGCGCTCGCCCTGCGTCGACAGGCCTTCGACGTCCGCACTAAAGAGGATCTCGACCTGCCGGGCCAGCAGCGAGGCATACAGCCGCGCGGCGAGCGCATTTCCGAGATGCAGCGTCGTGCCGCGCGGGCTGCGCAGGCGCTGCCACGCATACTCCGAAACCAGCCGCGCCGCGCGAAGAGCCGAGCGCAGCGATTTTCCGACCCGCCGCAGATGCGGGATGTCGAGGCGGTTGACCATCATCCCGCCGAACAACGTGAACTCCGGCAGCGGCGCGCGCACCCGCGCGAAATGCGCGCCCAGCTGCGTGCCGTCGAAGACGACCGGCTCGAGCACGCGCCCACCCGGCGTCGCGCCCAATCGCTCCGGATAATAGTCCGGACAGGCCTTGACCGGCTGGAGCCGCACTTGCGTGTTGGCTTGGAGATAGGCGACTGCCTCCGGTCCGCGCGCGAGGAAAGCGGCGCGGAGGCCCGCATTGGCGGGCTCCGGCACCGTGTTCGACAAATATCGCACGGCGTCCGTGACGCTATCGGAGAGCCCCGCCTCTTTCATTTTGGCATTGGCGGGAATCCAGATCATGCCGTCGGACCATGCGGTCGTGCCGCCGACGAAAGCGGTCTTCTCGATCACGAGCACGCGCAGGCCCTCGGCGGCGGCGACGGCCGCAGCCGTCATGCCACCGGCGCCGGCGCCGACGACGATGACATCGTAGGTCTCATGCGCCGGCATCATGCGGCGGGGTTCCCGAAGCGAGGCATGACACCGTCATACCCCGCTTGGGCGCCCACACGCTAGCGGGCCGGCTTGCGCTCGACCGGATCGATATCGATCGCCCGCAGGCGGCCGAGCCGCAGCACGTCCATCGCCAGCTGCCGGCCGATCCGGTCGCGATCGAGCACACGGATCAGATCGTCGACGCCGTTGATCTCGACGCCGTCGAGGCCGATCACGACATCGCCGGACAACAGGCCCGCCTTCGCCGCCGGCCCGTCCGGCTCGATCTGCGCCAGCAGCGCGCCCATCTTGTTCTCGACGCCGGCCAGCACCGCGTGCCGCCGCGGGATCGGCGCGGTCTGGCCGGCCACGCCGATATAGGCGCGGCGGACATAGCCGTGGCGGATGATTTCCGACAGCACGAATTGCGCGGTGTTGCTGGCGACCGCGAAGCAGATGCCTTGCGCGCCATTGATGATCGCGGTGTTGATGCCGATCACCTCGGCATTCGACGACACCAGCGGCCCGCCCGAATTGCCGGGGTTGAGCGCAGCATCCGTCTGGATCACGTCCTCTATGGTGCGGCCACTGACCGAGCGGATCGAGCGCCCGAGCGCCGAGACCACTCCGGCGGTAACGGTCGATTCAAAGCCGAGCGGGTTGCCGATCGCGACCACGAGCTGACCGCGCCGCAAGGTCTTGGAGTTGCCGAGCGCCGCATAGGGCAAGTCCCGCACGCCGTTGGCGCGGAGCAGCGCAAGGTCAGTGTCGGGATCGACGCCGAGCACCCGGGCGTCGCCGACATGGCCCTCGACGTCGCGCAGCCGGATCTCCTTCGACGAGCCGACCACGTGGCTATTGGTGAGCACGAGTCCGTCCGGCGAGATCACGATGCCCGAGCCGAGCCCGCCGCGCTCGCGGCCGTTCGGCACCTTTGGTCCGGTCTCGACGCGCACGACGGCCGGACCGACGCGGTCGGTCACGTCGATGACGGCATTGGAATAGGCGTCCAGCAAGGCCCGGTCATCGACCGGGACAGCCGTTTCCGTTCGCGATGACGCGGCGTCATCGACGGTATCTGAGGTGAAATCCAGCATGATAGGAGTCCTTGAGGCTCACACAGATGGTGGCCTGCTCCGTGAGGCGCAAGGGACCCGTCCGGGGCGCAAGGCTGGACTGCCCGGGTGGCTAGGGCGCCCGTCGCAGCGCGCCCGCCCTTGCCTTGACCGGATCCAGCAACGACCAGTCGCCATCCGGCAGCACGTAACCCAGGGGGAACGGCGCGCGTAGCTCGAGGCCGAGCGAGCGCAGCACACGGTCATCGCGGTAGTAGCATTGCAGCACCACGCGGACGAGCGTCGCGGCAGCCGCGCCGCCGGAACTGCGAAACTCCTGCGCCACCGCATCGCGCCTGGCCGCATCGAGCTCGGCGAACGGTCGGCCCGCGAGCCGCGCCAGATGATCGAGCGCCGCCGCCACCAATTTGGCGTCACGCCCCAGCGTCGCCAGCATGTCAGCCTGGATCGCGGGGTCGTCGGCGCCGGGCACCTTGTACTCATCGCTCGCGGGAACGATCATCGCGGCGATAGCGCGGAGGTCGTCGCACTGGCTGCGTGTCAGTTGATTGTCTGCGGACATGTCGGCCTCAATCGAACAAATTGGCGAGGCGCTGCTTCATCTGGTCGGCGATGTAGAGCGCAAGGGCCTGAATGGTGGACGTCGGGTTCACCCCGCCCGAGGTGACGAAGATGCTGCCATCGACGATGAAGAGATTCTTGACGTCGTGCGAGCGGCCCCATTCATTGACGACGGAGCGTTCGGGGGCGGTGCCCATGCGTGCCGTGCCGAGCAGATGCCAGCCGCCCCACGGGATCGGCGAGTTGACGCAGATGTCGCTCGCCCCCGCGGTTTCGAGAATCTCCCGCCCGCGCGCCAGCGCATGCTCCATCATCTTCCGGCTGTTCTCGCTGATCGTGTAGTCGATCTTCGGCGCGGGAATGCCGTGGCCGTCCTTCAAGACCGGATCGAGCGTGACTTGGTTATGCTCCTCCGGCAGGTCCTCGCAGATCGCGGAAAAGCCGAGCCGGTGGCCGTTGAGCTTGCGGAAGATGCGGTGATGATCGGCGCCCCACGGCAGAATGCCCCTCTGCTCGCTGACGACAGCCTCGAACACCGGCCCCGCGCCGCGCACGAACTGAACGCCATAGCCGCGCACGAAGCCGCGCGAGAGGTCCGTGTCATACCATTCCTTGCTCCACAGGCAGGTCGGCGGCGCGCGGTTGCTATCGGTCGGCTCTTTTATGTAGCCGTAGATCTGCGCATAAGGATGGAACATCAGGTTCTTGCCGACGAGGCCGGACGAATTGGCAAGCCCGTTCGGAAAGCGATTCGATGCCGAATTCAGCAGCAGCCGCGGCGTGCCGACGCCGTTGCAGGCGATGATGACGACATGCGCCGGCTGGAACTGCTCGACGCCGTCCTTGTCGTAATAGACCACGCCGGTGGCCATGCCGTTCTCGTCGGTGGTGATCTCACGCACCCGGCAGTGCGTCCGCAGCTCGACGCCGGCGCGGACCGCGTGCGGCCAATAGGTGATGTCGGTCGAGGACTTGGCGCCTTGCGCGCAGGCTGGCGTGCAATGGCCGAGATTGATGCAGCGCGCGCGGCCCTCGTAGTCCATGGTCGCGACTGTCGTATCCGACGGCCACCAGTGCCAGCCGAGCTTGTTCATGGTCTTGCCGATGATCGCACCGGACAACCCCATCGGCTGTTGCGGCATCGGCGGATGCGTCAGCGGTGAGAGCGGATCGCCCGACAGGCCGGACGTGCCCATCATCCGGTCGTTCTCTTCGAAGAACGGGGTCAGCGCGTCGTAGTCGATCGGCCAGTCGTCGGCGACGCCGTCGAGCGTCCTCACCTTGAAATCGGAGGGATGCAGCCGCGGCCAGTGCGCGGTGTACATCACCGTCGAGCCGCCGACCGCATTATAGTTGACGACTTTGATCGGCGAATCGTCGTCGTTGATCGGATAGTCTTCGGGGCGGCCGCGGACGTTGGGGCTGGACGACCACTCGCCGTAGAACTTGGCCTCCCAGTCCCGGCCCGTGCTGGGATATTCCGCCGGGTTCATCCAGCCGCCCTGCTCCAGGCAGAGAATATGCATCTTGGTCTCGGCCAGCGACCACGCCACCGCCGCGCCGGAAGCGCCGGCGCCGATGATCAGGACGTCCACGGGGTCTTTCATCGCAAATTTTTCCTCCCTTCGCCGCTTCCCGGGCGATTCGGCCTCCGCTCCGCAAGGCCGGCGAACGATAGGATCAGAGCTACGGCTGAGTAAAGCCGCGAGGCCGGAATGTCGCACTTCGCGGGGCGCAGACCATTGGTATCGCAACATCCGGATGCTAGGAACAAGGCGCACGAGCCATCGATAGCGAGACCTTATGTCCTTCCGAAAGTCCTTTGCCAGCGCCCGCGCTTTTGCGCTCGTTTCCTTTATTGCCCTGTCCGGATTTCTGGGCACCTCCGGCCCGGCCTCGGCGCTGACCGCCGCCGCGACGGTCCGCGATGGCAACGCCATCCAGCTCGGCGACGTCACCTACCGCCTCGACGGCGTCGACGCACCCGAGCTGGACCAGGTCTGCATCGACGATCACGCCGATCCCTGGACCTGCGGCATCGAGGCCCGCGACCAGCTCGCCAAGCTGATTGGCAAGCGATCGGTGCGTTGCGACGATGTCGGACCGGAAAAGAGTTTTGGCAAGCGGCACCGCGCGATCTGCACGGCCGAAGGCGACAAGACCAGCTTGAACGAGCAGCTGGTCAAGCTGGGCTTTGCCATCGCCCGCGAGCCGGTCAAGGCGAACATCAAGTCGGCCGCGGCCGACGCGAAATCAACCTCGGCCGGAATCTGGAAGGGCTGCTTTGTTGCACCGCAAGAATTCCGCACCGGCAAGAAGGACGGCGCGCTCCTGGGCGCAGCCTGCCGCGCCGATCGCGACAAGGAGATTCGCGCGGTGTTGTTTCCCGAGGATCTGACGATGCCGCCGAGCTGTGGCATCAAAGGCAAGCTTGCGGTCCGCGCGCGCGTGACCGGCAACATCGGCATCTACCATTTACGGGGCTGCCCGAGCTACCCCGCGACCACCAAACCGGACCGCTGGTTCTGCTCGGAGGACGACGCCCAGGCTGCGGGCTTCCGCAAGGCCTACAATTGCCGGCGGCCGAAATAACGAAGCCCATCACGCACCCGTGAGCGGCAACCGGAGACAGTATTCATCCGGAATTGAACTCTATCGGGAGTTGCTGCATTTGTAAGCGTACGCAAGCGCTTTGCGCGAGCGTTTCCTTGGCGGCAATCCGGCTCCGGCCCGATTGCTTTGCTCGGGCGTTTCCTCCCTAGACTTGGGCCGCTTGTCACAACAAGCGGCTCTTCTTTTTTGTGCGC
The DNA here is from genome assembly GCF_023100905.1 of Bradyrhizobium sp. 4. NCBI lineage: Bacteria > Pseudomonadati > Pseudomonadota > Alphaproteobacteria > Hyphomicrobiales > Nitrobacteraceae > Bradyrhizobium > Bradyrhizobium sp. 4. The sequence continues at coordinate 2,225,193 of NZ_CP064686.1, read as the reverse complement.
CCTTAGCGGCGCATCGGCATGATCTGATCCATGGCCGGCATGTTCGCATTCAGATGCGCCATGATCCAGACAGTGCCACCGACCACCAGGAAGACCACCAACAGTCCGAAAGCCAGCGCCAGCACGTTGTTGGTGTTATCGGGGCCGGTGGTGATGTGCAGGAAGAACACGAGGTGCACGCCCATCTGCGCGATCGCCAGCACGATCAGCGCGACGGGAATGGAAGGCTGCCAGACCAGATCCGTGCCGGCGATGAAGAACGAGGTCGCCGTCAGCAGCAGCGCCAGAACAAGACCGACCACGTAACCGAGGATGCGCGTGCCGACACTGTGTTGCTCCTCATCGCCCGGCGCAAGGTCATGGCCGGCCGGCATATGCGTCTGATCGCTCATACGCCACTCCCAAGCAAATAGACAACGGAGAAGACTCCGACCCAGACGATGTCAAGCGCATGCCAGAACAGCGCGAAGCACATCATCCGGCGCAGCACGTCGGCACGAAAACCCTTTGCGAAGACCTGGGCCATCATGGTGAGAAGCCACAATATGCCGGCCGAGACGTGGAGGCCGTGGCAGCCGACCAGCGAGAAGAACGAGGTCAGGAAAGCGCTGCGCGATGGGCCATAGCCTCGGGCAACGAGATCAGCGAATTCGCGAAACTCAATGACGAGAAAGATGAGGCCGAGCAAACACGTCACCGCCATCCCGAGATAGAACCAGAACCGGTTTCGCACATCGGCTGCGATGCTCGCCATGCCGCACGTGAAACTCGACAGCAGCAGGCAGACAGTCTCGATCGCGACGTTCCGCTGCTCGAATATCTCCGAACCCTTCGGACCGCCGGCGGTCTGGTCGGCCAGCACCGCATAGGCCGCAAAGAAGCAGGAGAACATCACGATGTCGGAGAGCAGGAAGACCCAGAAGCCATAGGCGGTCACGATGCGCTTCGGCGCCGGGCCGGGATGCCCGATGACGAGCCCGATGTGATGGGGATCGGCGTGCGCACGGCCGGCGGTCGCGGTCATTGACATCAGACTGTCCCCGCCATGCTGACGAGGCTACGCCGCTCCTCGAGGTTGACGCGGTCTATCGCCGCGACCTCCTCGGCCGGAATGACGTATTCGTCATGGTCGCGCCAGGCGAACACGACGAAGGTCGCGAACGCTCCGATACCGCCCAAGATCACCATCCACCAAATGTGCCAGATCAGCGCAAAGCCCATGACCGTGGCGAAGAACGCGCAGACGAACCCGGTCGGCGAGTTCCTGGGCATCTCGATGTCATGATACTCGGGCGCATCATGACCGAGGGATTGCTGCTTGGCATGGGTCTTCAGATCCCAGTAGGCATCCTCGCCGCGCACATCGGGGTTGAAAGCGAAGTTGAAAACCGGCGGCGGCGACGACGTCGCCCATTCCAGCGAACGGCCGTCCCAGGGATCACCGGTGCGGTCGCGCAGGGCTTCGCGGTTGCGGATGCTGACCACGAGCTGCACGATCTGGCAGATCACGCCAATCGTCAGCACGGCCATGCCGACGGCTGCAACCAGCATCCAGGGCCGCCACGCCGCGACGTCATAGTGCTGCATGCGCCGTGTCATGCCGAGCATGCCGGCGACGTAGAGCGGGATGAAGGTGACGTAGAAGCCGAGGAAAGTGAACCAGAACGCGAGCTTGCCCCAGCGGTCGTTGAGGCGAAAGCCGAACGCCTTTGGGAACCAGTACTCAAAGCCGGCGAAGGCTCCGAACAGCACGCCGCCGATGATGACGTTGTGGAAGTGCGCGACCAGGAACATGCTGTTGTGGAGGATGAAATCGGCCGGCGGCACCGCGACCAATACGCCCGTCAATCCGCCGATGATGAAGGTGACCATGAAGCCTATCGACCACAGCATCGGCGTCTCGAAGCGGATGCGGCCGCCATACATCGTGAACAGCCAGTTGTAGATCTTCACCCCGGTCGGTATCGCGATGATCATGCTGGCAATGCCGAAGATAGCGTTGACGTCGGGGCCCGCTCCCATCGTGAAGAAGTGATGCAGCCAGACCATGAAGGAGATGACGCAGATCGCCATGGTCGCCAGCACCATCGAGCGATAGCCAAACAGCGCCTTGCCGGAGAAGGTCGAGACCACCTCGGAGAAGATGCCGAAGGCCGGCAGCACCAGGATGTAGACCTCGGGATGCCCCCAGGCCCAGATCAGATTCATGAACATCATGACATTGCCGCCGGCCTCATTGGTGAAGAAGTGGAAGCCGAGATAGCGGTCGAGCAGCAGCATCGCGAGGGTGGCGGTCAAAATCGGGAAAGCCGCGACGATCAGGAGGTTCGAGGCCAGCGTGGTCCAGCAGAACATCGGCATGCGCAGATAGTTCATGCCCTTGGTGCGCAGCTTCAGCACCGTCGTCACGAGATTGATGCCGGCAACCAACGTGCCGATGCCGGAGATCTGCAGCGACCACGCGTAATAATCGACGCCGACGCCCGGCGAGTAGGACAGCTCCGACAGCGGCGGAAACGCGAGCCAGCCGGTCCGGGCGAACTCGCCGATCACGAGCGAGAGATTGACCAGCAGCGCACCGGTCGCGGTCAGCCAGAAGCCGACCGAATTGAGCGTCGGGAAAGCGACATCTCGTACGCCAAGCTGGAGCGGCACGATGAGATTCATCAGTCCGATCACGAACGGCATCGCCACGAAGAAGATCATGATGGTGCCGTGCGCGGAGAATATCTGATTGTAGTGCTCCGGCGGCAGATAGCCTTGCGACTGGTAGGCCACCGCCTGCTGGATCCGCATCATGATGGCGTCGCTGCCGCCGCGCAGTAGCATCACCGAGGCCAGCAGGATGTACATCACGCCGATCCGCTTGTGGTCGACGCTGGTGATCCACTCGTGCCAGAGATAGGGCAGATGCCCCTTCACCACGACCCAGGCCAGCACGGCGAGAATCCCGACCAACACCACGGCGCCCGCGATCAGGGGGATCGGCTGATCGAACGGAATGGCCGACCAATCGAGCTTACCGAGCATCATGGCCTCCACTGTGCGACCGACCGGCCTCGGATGCGAGTTCCGGACCCGGTCCCGGGGGAATGTGCTGGGTCGCGATCAGATCAAACAGCCTGGGGTCATCCAGCCGGTAGGTCGGCCTGCCCTTTTCGATGCCTTGCTGCATCAGCTTCTTGTAGCTGTCCTCATTGAGGACAGCATCGCTCTTCGCCGTGGTCGCCACCCAATCCGGAAAGGCGAGCGGCGAGACCACGTTGACGTCGAACATCATGTCCGGAAACCCGTCGCCGGAGAAATGTGCCGACAACCCCTGGAGCTTGCCCTCATTGTCGGCGCGCAGGTTCAGCTTCGTCACCATGCCGTTCATGGTGTAGATCATGCTGCCGAGTTGCGGGATGAAGAAGGTGTTCATCACGCTCGACGACGTCAGCTGGAAATTCAGCTCGGCGCCTGCCGGCACCGTCAGCGTATTGACGGTGGCGATGCGCTGGTCCGGATAGATGAAGAGCCATTTCCAGTCGAGCGAGACGGCCTGGATGCGAACCGGGCTGCCGGTGCCGGGCACGGGTGCCGCGGGATCGAGCTGGTGCGAGCCGATCCAGGCGACGCCGCCGAGCAGGATCACGGTGAGCGCGGGGATCGCCCACACCACCATCTCCACCCGCCCGGAATAGACGAAGTCGGGCTGAAACTTTGCTTTGGGATTCGAGGCGCGAAACCAGAATGCAAAGGCCAGGATGGCGATGATGGTCGGCACCACGATCGCGAGCATGATGAAGACGGAATCGACCAGGATGGTGCTGTTGGCCGCAGCCACAGGCCCTTGTGGATCGAGCAGATTCATCGGCAAGCCACTGGCGGTTGGGAAGCCCCGGGACAGAGCCTAACGCGGGAAAGGCTCCGCAACAAACGCGATCTCGTGAGGTCGGTTCCTAACGGCGCGGGTCGATCGTTCGCCCTTCTCGTGCGGCGGCATGCAATTCCATGCGATGTCAATGACATGAAAGCGGGAGCCCGGCCCTTCTCTCCGCTCGGGGCGATTGCTAGAGTGCACGAAAATAATCGGGATGAAACGACATGCAGGGGCCCGAGGACGATCCCGGTCTCGCCGGCAAGGTGGCGCTGGTCAGCGGCGGCGGCGCTGCCGGCGACGGCATCGGCAACGGTCGCGCCGCCGCAATTCTACTGGCTCGCGCCGGCGCCAAAGTGCTGGTGGCCGATCGCGACCTCAAGCTCGCCGAACGCACCGCGGAGATGATCGCAGCCGAAGGCGGCATGGCCGCGGCGCATGGCGGCGACGTCACCAGCGAGAGCGATTGCAGGACGCTGGTCGAAGCCGCGCTCGACCGCTGGGGCCAGCTCGATTTCCTCGACAACAATGTCGGCATCGGCAGCCGCGGCAGCGTGGTCGACGAAGCGCCCGAGCAATATCGCCGCGTCATGCAGGTCAATGTCGAGAGCATGTTCCTGCTCTCCAAGCACGCGATCCCTGCCATGATCAAGACCGCGCGGGGCGGCGCGATCGTCAACATCTCCTCGATCTCGGCGCTGCGGCCGCGCGGCCTGACGACCTATTCGACCTCGAAAGCCGCGATCATCGGCCTGACCCGCGCAATGGCGGTCGATCACGGCCGCGACAACATCCGCGTCAATTGCATCTGCCCCGGGCCGATGTACACGCCGATGGTCTATGGCCGCGGCATGAGCGAACAGGCGCGCGCCCAGCGGGCCAAGGCGTCTTTGCTGAAAACGGAAGGCACCGGCTGGGACGTTGGCCATGCCGTCAAATTCCTGCTCAGCAATTTTGCGCGCTATATCACCGGACAGGTGCTGGTGGTGGACGGCGGGGTGACGCTGCAAGCGCCCGAACGTGAATCACAAGAACACTGAAAGGAATATCAGGGATGGCCCGCCTGCCCTATCTCGAGGCCGATCAGGTCGCGCCCGAATATCGCGACATGCTCAAGCGCAACACCAATTTGCACAAGCTGTTGGTCAACTCGCCGGAGATGGCGCGCGCCTTCAACGGCATCGGCGGCTACATCCGCTTCAAGAGCAAGCTCGACCGGCGCCTGCGGGAGCTTGCGATCCTCCAGGTCGGCTGGATGGAGAAGTCGGAATACGAGTTCACTCACCACGTGAAGATCGGCAAGGAGTTCGGCGTCACCGATGATGACATCACCGGCCTGATGGCTGAGACCGAGGGCAAGCCCTCGACGCTCGAGCCACAGGCCAAGGCGATCCTGAAAGGTGCCCGCGAGATGGTGCGCGAGCTCGCGATGTCGGATGCGACCTTTGCCGAGATCAGGCAGCATCTCTCGGACGAGCACATGGTCGACCTCGTGCTGACCATCGCATTCTATTGCGGTGTGGTGCGCGTGCTCGCCACCATGAAGATCGACAACGAGCCATATTACAAAGAGGTACTCCAGCAGTACCCGATTCCGGGAGTGAACTGACATGCGCTTGAAGGACAAGGTTGCGATCGTCGTGGGCGCCGGCCAGAGTCCCGGCGAAGGCATGGGCAACGGCCGCGCCACTGCGCTGACCTTCGCGCGCGAGGGCGCCAAGGTGCTGTGCGTCGATCATCATCTGGAATCGGCGCAGGAAACCGCCGCCATGATCGCCGCGAAGCATGGCACCGCCGTGGCGTTCAGGGCCGACGTCACAAAATCCGCCGACATCAAGGCGATGGTCGCGGAGGCGCAGGCGCGCTGGGGCCGGATCGACGTACTGCACAACAATGTCGGCGTAAGCCTGGCCGGCGGCGACGCCGAGCTGCTGCAAATCACCGAGGAGGCGTTCGACCGCGTCGTCGCCATCAATCTGAAGAGCTGCATTTGGGCGGCGAAAGAGGTGATCCCGATCATGCGCGCACAAGGAAGCGGCGTGATTATCAACATCTCCTCGATGGCGGCGATCACGACCTACCCGTACGTCGCCTACAAGGCGACGAAGTCGGCGATGATCGCGTTCACCGAACAGCTCGCCTACCAGAACGCCGAATACGGCATCCGCGCCAACGTCATCCTGCCGGGCCTGATGAACACACCGATGGCCGTCGACACCCGCGCCCGCGAATGGCACAAGACCCGCGCCGAAGTCGAAGCCGAACGCGACAGCAAGGTGCCGCTGCGCAGGAAGATGGGAACGGGGTGGGACGTCGCGAATGCCGCGCTGTTCCTGGCCTCGGACGAGGCGAATTTCATCACGGGTGTGACGTTGCCGGTGGATGGCGGAGCCAGTGTGCGACGGGGGTGAGCGCCGCAAGCGCAGTGCGTCTTCCCTTCTCCCCTTGCGGGAGAAGGTGGCGCGAAGCACCGGATGAGGGGTTGCTCTCCGCAGACGCGGGGAGTTCGCCGATAGAACCCCTCACCCGTCTCAACGCTGCGCAGCGAGGCTAACGGCTTACCCGCCAGATCGTGCCGTTGCCGTCCTCCGACACCAGCAGCGCCCCATCCTTTGCCACGGCAACACCGACCGGCCGCCCCCATACCTCGGTATCGCTCACCACGAATCCCGTGACAAAATCCTCATACTCGCCGGTCGGCTTGCCGTCCTTCATCCGGATGCGGATCACCTTGTAGCCGGTGCGCTTCGACCGGTTCCAGGAGCCGTGCTCGGCCGCGAAAGCATCGCCCTGATACTCTGACGGAAACTGCGTGCCCTGATAGAAGGTCATGCCGAGCGAGGCCGAGTGCGGCTGCACCAGCACATCAGGCACCGTCACCTTGTCCTTGAGGTCCGGCCGCGCGCCGGCGTGGCGCGGGTCTTCGTTGCCGCCGATATAGAACCATGGCCAGCCATAGAACGCGCCTTCCTTCACGCTCGTCACATAGTCAGGCACGAGATCGTCGCCGAGCCCGTCGCGCTCGTTGGTCGAGCACCAGGGCAGCCCGGTCAGCGGCTGGATCGCAAGACCGACACAGTTGCGGATGCCGGTGGCGTAGATCTTCCGCTCCTTGCCCTCCGGGGTAAAGGCGAGCACCGTGGCGCGCTCGGTCTCACTCGCCCAGGCCGCACCGAGCGGCTGCGCTTTCGACCAGGTTTCCACTCCGCCCGGCGGCGTGCCCATGCCCTCGGCGACGTTGCTGAGCGAACCGACCGACACCAGCATGCGCCTGTTGTCGGGCGTGAAGACGACGTCGCGGGTGGAATGACCGCCGTCATGCGGCAGGCTCGCGACGATCGTCTCCGCCTTGCCACGCGCCTTGAGATCGCCGGCCTGATAGGGAAAGCGGACGACGCTGTCGGTGTTGGCGACGTAGACCCATTGCGGATTGTCGCCGTTCGGGAAGAAGGCGATGCCGAACGGCTGCCTCAGTCCGGCAGCGAAGACCTCGTTGGTCGCGGCCTTGCCGCCTTCGCCGGCGCGCAACACGCGGATGGTGCCCGCGCGCGTCTCCGCGGCGAAAACATCGCCGTTCGGCGCCACGCGCACGATGCGCGGAGCGCGCAGGCCCTCTGCGAACAGCTCGATCTTGAAGCCGGCCGGGACCTGAAGCGCCCCCTCCGGCGGACGCGGCACCACGCGCGACGAGCTCGCAACCGACCGCGTGGCCCCAGGCCTGACCAGATCCTGCGGCCGGATCAACCTGACCGTGCCAGGCTTGTCGGCCTGCCAATCGCCGTAGGCATCCTTGCCCTGCAGCACCGGCTCCGCCTGGGCGCAGTTCGCGACCGCGACCAGCCACCCCGCGGACATCGCCACGAACGAAATCCTGTTCCTCACGTCGTTTCCTCCCGGCCGTCACGTCTGGCGCATCAACGCCGATCGACACGCAAGCGTTCTGCGACAGGTCAAATGCCTGCCGAATCCCACGTCAGCTCATGCCCGCACGATGTGCATCAGCCGCAGCCCATCGTACTGGAAAATGCGGCTGATCGGTGCGACACATTATAGGGGCGTGGCCGCCGGTTGCGGTCATCAAGGCTGCGGCATTGGGGTCGCATCTGTTGGGGTGATCATGTGGGGATCCATCATATCGGAATGGGCGAGCCTGCTGCTCCGCTGGCTGCACGTGGTCGCCGCGATCGCCTGGATCGGCAGTTCCTTCTATTTCATCGCCCTCGACCTCAGCCTTAGGCCCCGGTCCGATCTGCCGGACGGCGTGCAAGGCGAGGCCTGGCAAGTCCATGGCGGCGGCTTCTACCGCATCATGAAATATCTGGTCGCGCCCGCCCAGATGCCGGACAAGCTGACCTGGTTCAAATGGGAGGCCTACACCACCTGGCTGTCCGGCTTCGCGCTGATGGTGGTGGTGTATTATCTCGAGGCCGATTTGTTTCTGGTCGACAGGTCGATCCTCGACCTCACACCATTCCAGGCCGGCCTGTTCAGCCTCTGCAGCCTCGCGCTCGCGTGGCTGCTCTATGAAGGCGCCTGCCGTACCGGGCTGGCGCAGCGCGATCTGCCCTTCGCGATCGGCGGCTATCTGTTCCTGGTCGCATTGACCTATGCTTTCACCCACGTGCTGAGCGGGCGCGGCGCCTTCAACCAGATCGGGGCGATCATCGGCACCATCATGGTCGCCAACGTCTTCACGCTGATCATCCCGAACCAGAAGAAGATCGTAGCCGCCCTTCTCGCAGGGCAGGCGCCCGATCCAAAGCTCGGCAAGTCAAGCAAGGAGCGCTCGGTTCACAACAACTATCTGACGCTGCCTGTCGTCGTGCTGATGATCAGCAACCACTATCCCCTGCTCTATGCCACCCGCTTCAACTGGATTATCGTCGCCATCATCCTGGCGCTCGGTCCCGTGATCCGTCATTTCTTCAACGAGGGTCATGCCGGACGCAGATCGCCGTGGTGGGTGTGGGGTGTCGCAGCGGTCGGCGTGATCGCGATCCTCTTCCTCTCGGCGGCCGGCCCGCGCGAGGTCAAGACAAGCGCGCTGTCGGCGCAGCCGACGCTTGCCAATGTCGAGGAGATCGTGATGTCCCGCTGCAGCATGTGCCACGCGACCGAGCCGGTCTGGGCCGGCATCGTGACCGCGCCGAAGGGCATATTGCTCGACGCGCCCGAGCACATCCATCGCAACATCCGCCTGATCGGCCGCGTCGCCGCCTGGTCCAATGCGATGCCGCCGGGCAACATCACCGAAATGACCAGCGAGGAGCGCGCCATCCTCGCCGCCTATATCGAGCAGGCGCGCTGACGCCATCGCGCGTCGATATCGCCTTTCGCGGAATGAAATTTCTGCATGTCCCGCCGATTTGAAAATGACTTGACCGCCTATCCGGCGTAGACAGGACCTGCGGCCGCCAGCGGCGGTGCAGTCAGTTTGCATGCGGGGAAAGAACAGTGGCTCTCAAGAACGTCATCGGTATCGACCACGCCGTCGTCATGGTTCAGGACCTCGACAAAGCCGCCGAGAACTACCGGCAGCTCGGCTTCACCATCTCGCCGCGCGGCACTCACAGCGCACATATGGGCACCGGCAACTACACCATCATGTTCGACCCGGATTATATGGAGCTGCTCGGCGTGCTCGCGGCGACCGAGCACAACGCGCCGGCGCGTGCCTTCCTCGACAAGCGCGGCGAAGGCATCGAGCGCATCGCCTTCACCGCGGTCGATTCCACCGCCGGCGCGGAGGAGATCCGCGCGCGCGGCCTGGAGCCGATCGGCCCGACCGATTTCGAACGGCCCGTGACGCTGCCTGACGGCACGGTCTCGGCGGCGAAATTCCGTACCTTCATGTGGCCGACCGCGGAAGCGCCCGGCGGCGTGCGCATTTTCGCCTGCCAGCACAAGACGCGCGACACCGTGTGGATTCCCGAGCTGATGAAGCACGCCAATGCGGCCAGGCGGATCAAGCAGACATTGATCGCGACGCCCGAGCCCGCGAAGGAAGCCGCGCATCTGGGACGACTGATCGACCGCGAGCCGAAGGCCGAGGCTGACGGCGCGGTGACCGCACCCTCCGGTGGCGATCGGGCCGACTTCGTCTACTTGACGCTGGAGCAGCTCGGCAAACGCTATCCCGGCGTGCCGCTCGCGGGTCTTTCCGAACGCGGTGGCGCTGCCCTGGTGCTTGTGAGCGGCGATCTCGCGGCCACCGAGAAGGCGCTTGGTTCGGCAGCCGTGCGCAGCGGGTCTGCGATCTGCGTGCCGCCGGCCAAGGCGAACGGCACCCTGCTCGCCTTTGTTGCCGGCTGATTTGAACTAATTCTTTAACAAGCGTTTTACCGGGCCGCCCTAGGCTTCCGGGCTACCCGCGCCTTCAGGGGCCAAGCGCATGTTTAAAGAGAAATCGCCGATCGCCTATGACGCGCCGGCCGAACTGAAAAAGTGGCCGTCGCTGAAAGGCGAGAGGCAGAAGGATCGAGGTCCGCCCTATCTCGTCTACAACGGCACACTCGCCGACTGCGTCCGCGAGCTCATGGGCAAGCCGATCAAGGGGATCTCGCTGTACGATATCATGACGAGGCCGCAAGCAGCGTTCGACCAGACCGTGCTATCGCCCGGCGATGCCGCCGAGATCGCGATGCGCAAGGATTTTCCTAAAGACTAGTTCGAGGCGCGCCTGCCGCCGGACTTCACCTGCTGCCTGGACGAGGAGTCCGTCGGCGCATCCAGGAAGACCACCGGCGTGCCGCGCTTGACGTGCTCGCCCAGCGCGCGCACGTCCCAATTGGTCAGCCTGACGCAGCCATGCGACGCGGACTTGCTGACCCTGTCAGGCTCCGCCGTTCCGTGGATGCCGTAACCCTGAGCGGACAAGCCGATCCAGTATGCTCCCACCGGATTGTTCGGGCCCGGCTGAACATCGAACGGCCTTTTCGATTTGACGCTTCTGAACTTGTAGTCGGGGTTGTAGTGATAGACCGGATTCTCGTGAGTGCTGGTGACCTTGAGCGTACCGCTCGGCGTCGGACGATCCGGACTTCCGATTGACGCGGGATAGAATGCGATCAGGGTGCCGCCCCCGTCGAATGCTTTCAGCGTGCCGTTCTTCTTGTCGATCTCGAGCCGCGCAACGGCTGGCAGCTCGCTTCGTGCAGAGACATTCGCAACGGTAATCGTCTCTCCAGCCTTGTCGAAGGACTTGCCGGGATTGAGCGTCCGAAGCAGGTCTCCGCTCATGTGGAATTTCTCGGCAAGCCCTTCGAGCGGACTGGTGTAGCTCAGCGCCTTCAGCTGCTTCATGTCATCGAGCTTGCCGGGCAGTTCCTTCAGAAACGGGCCCTTCACATCCGCGTCCGTGATCTTGTATTCGACGAGGACAGGGCCTTCGTTCGCTGCATTCAACTTATCCCAAAGCTCCGGTACGATCGTTTTGTCGGATGCAACGCCGTTCTGCTCAGCGAACGCCTTCAGCGCCTTGTGCGCGTTCTCGCCGAGCTTGCCGTCGATCTCCCCGGGCGAGAACCGCGCATGGTCGAGCAGAATCTGAAGCTTCACGATCGATGCGTTGAGCTTGTCGCTAGCAGGTTGCTTTGCGGGACGCGCAGCGTCGTTTACCGCTGCTGCATCGAGATTGCCCGCAAGCGCCGGAGAGATCACCGACAGCGAAATCACCGCGCCAAGCATCCACCGCATCATCTCGCTCGTCCCAATTCGCCATGCCCGCAAATCGCGGGGAAGAGAGTTTCCCGTCGGGAACACCGTAGTAACACCGGCGGAACCGACGAGACCGCAGCTTTGCCGTAATCCCTCGGTTAATAACTCCTTATTGCCGGCGCACCGCTGGCCGTTCACCCACAGTTCGAGGTTGCTCCAGCAAATGCGATTTGTCGTCGCGGCTTGCGCCGCGTTCATGCTTCTGATGTGCGACTTCGATCCGTCGGCGTCACGCCAAACATCAGCTTTCGATCACACCGTTCTTCAAAACACTCAGGCCTCGCCACTTGTTCCGGTGGTCGAGCTGTTCCTTGCAAGCGTGCAGGCCCTCGAGCTCGCCAATGCGCGTGCGGCCTATGAGGAGACACCAGAGCCGCAGCGAGCGGTCGAACCCGTCGCGCAGGCGCCGGTTTCGCCGACGGAGCGCTTCTGCCACGCGCTTCGTGGCGCTGCCGAAGCCAGCGGCATTCCCGTGCCGTTCTTCGCGCGTTTGATCTGGCAGGAGAGCCGCTTCAAGTCCAACGAGGTCAGCCAGGCCGGCGCGCAAGGCGTCGCACAGTTCATGCCGGAAACGGCAGCCGAGGTCGGGCTGGATGATCCGTTCGATGCGATGAAGGCGCTGCCGGCATCGGCCAAATTCCTGCGCAAGCTGCGCGACGATTTCGGCAATCTCGGACTTGCCGCAGCCGCCTACAACGCAGGTCCCGGCCGGATCCAGAAATGGCTTGCCAAAGAGAGCGAGCTGCCGCGTGAGACACGCGACTATGTCCGCATCATCACCGGCACCAGGGCTGAGGACTGGACCGAACGTGCGGAAGCCCTCGCGATCCGGATCGACCTGCCGCGCGAGGCGCCATGCGAAGGCATCGGCAGCCTGTCCAAGACCAAAGACGTCGCCTGGGTTCCGGTGAACCTGACGCCCTCGGTCACGACCATCATTCGCAAGGCAGAGCAACTGGCGGCGCGATTGACCGCCAGCCGCGCACGCAAGCGGCTCGCGTCCCTGATCCGAAAGAGCACCCCGGGCAAGGCACGCAGCATGATCGCCGCGCGCGCGGCGGGAAAGAGCGCGAAGGCCCGCGCCATCCGTTTTGCAGCGCGCGAACGATCTTCAGGCTGATGCGCAAATCCAGAAGCCGCTCGATGGAGCGGCTTCCGATGGTCCGTGGATTAGTCGATCTCCTCGATGATGCGGCGTTCGCCGGGCTCGACGACATAGGTCCGCGTATCGCGGTGAATGTAGCGGTACTCGCGCAGGTCGGGCGCGTCCCGGTAGACGGTGCTCGGGAATTCCTCGACCTCGACACTCTCGGGAACGCGGTCACCGACGTGAATCTCGGATCGCGCAGTGCTGCCGGTGGTCTGTCCTTCGCTCCGTCCCTCGGTGCGGGTCTTCGCATGCTTGCGGATCACTTCGCGGTCGCGATCCGAAAACTTGCTGGCGCTGCGCTCGCGCGTCGTCGTCGTTGTCGCCGTGGATTGTCCAGAGTACGGCAGCACCGTCACGATCTTGTATGTCGCCGGATCGACCACGACGATCTCATCCTTCACCAGCGCGAAGCTGTAGCCGCGATATTGCGGCACGATCTCGACCACATCGGGCGGCAGCGTCGATAGCTGGACATCGCGCGGCACCACCGTGCCGACGTTGAGCGAGAAATTGACGCTGGTCAGCGGCCGCACGTTGAGATGGGAGATGGACGCGCTGATCTTGGTCTCCTGCTGTTTGTTGAGGTTGACGTCAGTGCGGGCGGCGGCCTGTGAATTGGCACCGGTCCGCTGGTCTTGCGCCTGATTGCTGCTCGGCGTGTTTGGCGATTGCTGGGCCTGGTTGGTTCCAGATGCACTGGGCGCCTGCTGCGCCTGATTGGTAGTGTTCGCCGGAGGATTGGAGCGATCCTGTGTCTGGTTCGAGTTTGCCGCCGGCGGATTGGCGCTCTGCTGCGAGGCGGGCTGGTTGCCGGCCGTGTTCGAGTTTGCCGTACCGCTCGGCGGCCGGGAGGACGTGTCCGCGCTGTTGGTGGCGTTGGTCCCCGGGCCGGAATTGGCCGACCCGGAAGACGGAGTGGTCGCCTGGGTATTCTGTGTCGACGCTCCCGGCGTTGATGATTGCTGCGGTTGCGACGTGGACTGCTGCGTTTGTGCCGCGCCAGACGGCGACGTGTTGGACGGAGCTGTGGAATTGGACTGGGATTGCGGCGTCTGCTCGGATTTGGTGTTGGTGTTTGGCGATTGCGCAAAGGCGGCGTTCGCCAGCACCAGGCCTAAGGCGGTCGTTGCCAACAGGCGGATCATGGGTCACTCCCTTGTTCGGTTAAAGCGTTGGCTATTAACCTGCGCTAAAACCGTCTGTTCCACTTTTTCCCGAGCGAATGCGCCGCCTGCACGGAACCTGCGATGCCATCGAAAAGTGCCGGGATCGTTGCCTATCGGAAGCGCGGGGAGATCGAGGTCCTGCTCGTTCATCCCGGCGGGCCGTTCTGGCGCAACAAGGACCTCAGCGCCTGGTCGATCCCGAAGGGCGAGTATGCCGACGAAGAAGACGCAGAAACCACCGCGCGACGGGAGTTTGCCGAGGAGCTTGGACTTGAGCTGTCCACGCCGTTGACTTCGCTTGGCCAAGTCAAGCAGCGCGGCGGAAAGGTCGTCACCGCGTTCGCGGCCGAATTCGACTTCGACGTGCGCAGCATTCGCAGCAACACTTTCGAGATGGAATGGCCGCCACGCAGCGGCAAACGCCAGACCTTCCCTGAGGTCGACCGTGCAGAATGGTTCACGCTCGCAGAAGCGCACGAGAAGATCAACGCAGGACAACGCCCGCTGCTCGAGCGGCTGGATCAGGTGGCCGGCATCACGTCAAGCAGACGCGCTACTCCGCCTTGATGTTCGCCGCCGCCACCACTTCGGCGAGCTCCCTGGTCTCCTTGGCGATCTTCGCAGCATACTCAGCCGGACTGAGCACGCTGACCACGCCCTGCGTCTCCAGCCGCTCGCGTAACACCGGATCGTTGGCGGCGGCGATGATCTCCCGGTGCAGCATCTCGAGGGTCGGCGCGGGCGTTGCCTTCGGCATGAAGAAGCCGACCCAGAACGAGATGTCGAAACCGGGATAGCCGGCTTCAGCGACGGTCGGCACATCAGGCAGCGCCGGCAGCCGCTCGGCTGAGGACACCGCGAGCGCGCGCAGCTTGCCGGCCTTCACCAGCGGCACGGCGGACAAGGGATCGAACACCGCCAGGACCTCCTGCGCGAGGATGCCGACCTCGGACGCAGCACCACCGCGATAGGGCACGTGGATCATCTTGACGCCGGCCTTCTGGCCGAGCAACTCCATGGCGAGATGGGCGAGGTTGCCGTTGCCGCCCGAGCCGTAGGCAAGCGCGCCGGGCGCAGTCTTTGCCGCGGCGACGAGATCGGCGACGGTGTTGATGTTGGCCGTCTTGGGATTCTCCGGATTGACCACCAGCACGAGCGGCGCCGACACGACGGTGGTGAGCGGCGCGAAGTCCTTTTCCGGATCGTAGCGGATGTCCTTGAAGAGCGTTTTGTTGAGCGTGATCGTGGAGGAGTTGCAGGCCAGCATCGTGTAGCCGTCGCCTTCCGCATGCGCGACGCCTTCAGCCGCGATCATGCCGTTGGCGCCGGCGCGATTCTCGACCACGAAGGCTTGTCCGAGCTTGTTGCTCAATCGATCGGCGACGATGCGCGCGACGACGTCGACCGGGCCGCCCGCGCTGAAGCCGACCATGATCTTGACAGGCCGCGCCGGATATTTCTGCGCGAAGGCCTGCGTGGTCACGCACAATCCGGCGACGATCGCCAGCAGGCGAAGCGTTCGTTGCATTCGTTTTCTCCCCAGACGCTCGCGGCGCTTTGGCATGACGCAGCGCATTCGCACATCATGATGAGCGGGCGCGCCGGATTTCGCAATCGCGTTTGCGCGCCGGCATTCCGTCGCGCGGCAAGTCAGGGCCCCTCCGAAACAAAAAATGCGAAAACAACCCCATGCACAGTAGCCGGCAACTGCAAGAACAAGGACTTGCACGAACGCGGATTGGCACGAACGAGGATTGCGCGCTTCGTAATGCCGTTTGACTCGTCGGGCAAAACACTGGCAGAATGCCACCATCGCAACAATCGCCAGCGTCCACGCCGCCCGACCACGGGGGGCTCGCGGCGATTGCGCGTAAGCCCTTCATCGAAATCTCAAAAATCCCACAGGCGCGCAGCGAGCGATCGATTTCGCGCGCAATGAGCCCGCGCGAGCAAAGGACACAGCACATGACGACATCTGCGAAACACCACGGCACGCTGCCGGTTGCGGCAAACGATCGCAGCGGCCCCGACGCGAGCCCGCGGATCAAGCTCTACAAGCGGGGGATTGCGATCCTCCATGCCGACCCGCAAGCCGGCGAACGGCTGCTGGCCGAGGCGCTCGGCGCCGCCGACCGCGACGCGCTGCATGGCCTCCTCAAGCAATTGGTGAAGGCCAGCATGACTGGACGCAAGCCCGATGAAGCCAATCTCGCCTTCATGATCTCGCTGGTGAAGAGCATCGCGCCGAAGGACTCGATCGAGGCCATGCTCGCGGTGCAGATGGCGTCGGTTCACGCGGCAGCGATGCGCTCCGCCTGCCGCCTCGCCCTCACCGATGACATTCCGCAGCAGGAGAGCCTCACACGCGCGCTGACCCGGCTGGCCCGCACCTTCGCAAGCCAGATCGAGGCACTCAGCCGCCACCGCAACAACGGCGAGCGTGCGATCACGGTCCGGAACTTGTCGGTGCAGGATGGCGGCAGGGCGATCGTGGGCAACGTGACGCAACACGCGAGCCTGATCGTCGCGGAGCCGAACGTTGCGACAGCCGCAGGACTGGTCCCGCCGCGTGAGGCCGGCGCGTGCGAACAGGCCGAATCCAGGCAAGGCAGCAATGCATGAGCGGCGACCACATTCGCAACACGCGTGCGATGTGGACGAGCCCGCGCTGTGGCGCCGAAACGCGAAACGGCACCACCTGCCGCGCGCCGGCCGTGCACGGCAAGGTCCGCTGCCGCATGCACGGCGGCGCACGGAGAACAGGCGCGCCGAAGGGAAATCAGAATGCGCGAACGCATGGCGCATTCACGCGTGATGCGGTCGCTGAACGAACGCAGGACCAGGCCGTGCTGGATGATGCGTTGAAGCTCCTTGCGGAGCTGTCGCGAGTTGCCGAATAGACGTTGCGGGCGACCAACGTAGATCGCAATCGTTGTTGACGAACACGCTTGCAGAGACCCGCAACAGATGCCCTGCAGACTTCCACCGTGGGTCATTTCCTTAAGTCTGTAAGGGCTTTGGTCGGCTACGCCGTCATGAGCGACAAGCTCGGCGCCAGCCTGGAGGTCGGCTAAGGGCAGGCTAGGCCAAAGAAGCAGCTGCACTGACCTTTAGTTGAAGCGTTGTCGTATTTGAACCTTCGCTCGAACTTCCGGACTCACGTCAGTGGGGATGGGAATGAACTGTCCCATCACAGCATCGAGCGATCGTAGCTGTCGTCACTCGTCAGCGGCAGTTGCAACGGACTTGGTTTCCGGGTTGCCAGCCTAAGCCGCACCAAGCCAGCGGATCGGCGGGCGAATATCGCGGAGGCAAACAGATGTTTCCAGCGAAACTTGCGGCATCGTTGCTGGGGTCAGCGTTGCTACTGACGCCGGTCCTTGCGCGCGACGATGGCCGATACGACCATTCTCCGCTGAAGTCTTGGTTCGAAAGCTTGCAGAGCGAATTTGGAAAGTGCTGTACCGATGCCGACGGATACATAGTGTCCGATGCCGATTGGGAGTCCAGTCGGGGCCGTTACCGCGTCCTCATCGACGGCGAATGGGTGCTCGTACCTGACGGTGCGGTTGTCACAGAACCAAACCGCTTCGGCCGTACAATGGTCTGGAGGCATTACATAGACGGCCATCCGCGCGTCCGATGCTTCATGCCCGGAATCATGACTTGACTTCACTTTCAAGGTGCTCCGCTTCGGGTCATTCGCGTCGATCTGCCCGCGTATTCTCGATGTCCGCTATGGGCCTAGCTGCCGGCGTGCCGGACACTTAGCCTTCGGGCCACAAGCAGACATCAGCACCTGATCGATGGCCTCGCTAGCAGCAAGAACGACCCGAGCGCGTCGTTGACGATGTAAAGTGCATCCGCGCGACCGGCGACGGTGAAGCCCCGCTCGCCCGCGGGTGCGGCAACTCCTGCTAACCACTCAACGGACATTCACTGGCGCCTGCGCCCGCTCGGCGTCGGCGGTCGCGGTGCCCATGTATTTCGATTGGAAATGAGCAACCCGCTCGCGCCACATTCCGACGAACGCTTCCGACGTCAGCTTCTCCACGGATTTCCACGCCTCTTTGACGGCCGGAAGCGTATTGCCCCAGATCGCGCGCCTGCACCATTTTTCGCCCTTCTCCCGGCCTTCGCCAGTGGCGCACATCGATTTCCAGGCGATGCGATTGGGTTGGCTGAGGTGCTCCGCGGCGCCTTCCCAGCCCTGTTGATGGATCAGGTAGAGATCGTTCAAGTCCGGCTTTCTGTGCGTCACCCACTGGAATAGAATGCCTTCCGTGATGACCTTGTAGGCTGCCGCAACGGCATTATCGCGGGGATTAAGAATGTCTCCGGAGCCGAATTTTCCGAACTCGTATTTGCTCAGCTGGAACAGCCCGATATACGACCCGGTGCGCTGCTTGGGGTCGAAACCGGACTCGACCTTGGCCACGGCCTTCATGAAAGTGAAATCCAGACCGAAAGCGTCGGACGCGCGCTTGATCTCTTCCACCGGCGTCCCGACCGGGATGTCCTTGAACGAACGCAAGACGATCGCCGCCGGCTTCTCGGCAGGCGGCAGTTCGGACCAGACATAACAAATGAGATACCGGAAATCCCGCGGCCCCGTGCTGGAGGCACCGCCGGATGCACCGCACGTGGTCGGCGCCGGCTGGGCGACATCGTGGTGGCCCAAGTCCACCGAATCCTGCGCAGGCGGTAAATCGGCCGACAGCGTTTGCGACGGACCGGGCAACGCGGCCACGACGATCGATTCCGATTTATCCGAGGCCGCCGTCGTGTCGGTGGCCGTCCCCGCCGCGGGCTCCGCGGCTATCGCCACTTCGGCGCTAGCGACAGCGGCGTCCGCGGGTCCGGTGTTGCCCATTGCGATTGCCTGCGGTTCATCCGGGAGCCTCGCGGTGGCGGCGAGAGATGCTGCGCGGTCCTGGACTGTCACTGCGCGGGCGTTCTCGGAGCCGGCCGGACCGAAGCCGGCCAGCCAGCCAACGATCCACCCCGCGAGAACGACCGTTCCGCAAAACGTCGGCGCCACTATCGTAAGTCGCCGCGGGTTCATGATGCCGTCGCCCCCATAGGCTCCACCGGAGCCGTGTAGAAAAGCCAAGCATGCGAAGAGGCTCATTCTTGGGATCAATGTGGGTCGCGCAATGGCACAAACGGCCACTCGTCGATTTTTCTAAAACGTGTTGCCCCATTGCAACGCGTCGATCACAAGCAATCGCGCCCGTCTCCAGCGGCAACTCCCACGCTAATTGTGAGCTCGGTCCAATTTTCGACCCACTGCGACCGGATTTGGAGGAGAGGCTTGGTGCGCTGTCAGAATGACGCATCAGGCTTCGGCTTCGCGCATCGTCTCGAAACGATGGAACCGCGCCTATGGGACCGGGCGATGTTCGTTAAGGAATTACCAGCAATGCAGCGTGCGATATCAATCGCTGTATTCGCCATTTTCATGCTCCCTGCGGGGATCGCACACGCTCAATTTCTGTTTGGACCCCAACACACGTTCTGGCGAAGCCAATACGCTCCGTACAAAGACAAGCACCACCATCGGCAGACAAACTCTGAAACGGCGAAGAGCGTTCGGCCCGAGCCCCTTCCGAAGGGCCCGCTCCAGATCATCATCTCGATAGCAGACCAACGGGTCTCGCTTTTTGACAACGGGGCGCTGATTGCACGCTCTTCGGTGTCCACGGGAATGGAAGGGCATCCGACGCCCCTCGGCGTCTTCAGCGTCATCAGCAAACAACGATGGCACCGTTCAAATATTTATAGCGCCGCCCCCATGCCCTACATGCAACGCATCACCTGGTCAGGGATAGCGTTGCACGCCGGTGTCGTGCCTGGGCATCCAGCGTCACACGGCTGCATCCGTTTGAAAGATGATTTTGCCGTTCGACTCTGGCATCTCACGAAGCGCGGCACGCGCGTGATCATTGCGCATGGTGATGCCCAGCCGGTCGAGATAACCAATCCGCATCTTTTTCAACCGAAAGCCGCGTCCGGTTCGTCCGAATTCCAGAGTGCCACCGTCGCAACCAAGAGCATCGGTGCAGCCGCGGCAACGCAGGGATCAGTGGTGTCAAACGCCGAGACTCCAGAAGCCGCCAGTCTCCAGGAGCCGGGCTCGGCTCCCGCTGCAAGCGTGCCCAAAAAGATCGTCCCGATCTCCATCTTCGTCAGTCGCAAGTTGAGCAAGCTGTTCGTGCGTCAGGGCTTCACGCCGTTGTTTGATGTCCCGGTCAAGATCGACAATCCGGAGGAGCCGCTGGGAACGCACGTGTTTACCGCAATGGAATTCCAGAACGAGGGGACGGCTATTCGCTGGAGCGTCGTGTCGATTCCAGAGGAATTGCCCCGTATGTCCGAAGCTGCCACGAAACGGCGAGAAGCGCCCGCGAAGCAAACCGCGCCGGAACCATTACCCGACAAAGCCAACGCTGCGCTCAATCGTATCGAAATGCCCCAGGATACGGTTGAGAAGATTTCTGAACTCCTGACGCCGGCCTCTTCGTTGATTGTTTCCGACAACGGAATTAGCCAGGAGACAGGAAAAGACACGGATTTCATCGTGGTAACGCATTGACGCGGCGGCGCGACCCACCAACATACGATGTCGCTGCGCAACCCGCTGGAATTGTCCGACGACAACTTGATGTCCGCACCTGAGCCAAGCGGCGCGAGGTCCGCTAAGGGTCGCAAGCGGTCATGGACCGGCTGCGCGGGGCAGGTCAGCTATGGGCCAACAACGGACGCCCTGTGAGAAGCGGCCACTGGACTGCGTCTCAACCCTACCGTAGTTATTTCGCGCCGCTACGAGCCAGGCCCGATGCGCCGGCTGTGATCGACCGGGCGGCGATGGTCAGTGTATGAGGCCCAGAGCGCGCGCTTCCTCCTTCGCTTCGGTTTGCAGCCTCAGTCTGTCCGCGTCGCTTAGCGGATCTTTTGATGCAAAGAATTGCGGTTCTACTTTTCGTTCAGGTAACAGATAATCTGGCGTGTCCGAAATCGGGCTCAGAAACCTTGTTTTGAGAACCGCAGGAGCAACCGTGTCGAGTTGGTCCTCCGGTGCAACATCATCGGCTTCTGCTACTGCGGAAATGATCCTAACATCCTCATCAGCGTTCAAAGTGGCGACGTTAGACTTATGAAAGAAAAATCCACGCCAAGTGGCAGGCTTATCCGCATCATTGATTAGAAATCCGTCAAAGGGGCCACCAGCATTGTAGGTGTATGATCGACGGATACCAACACACTTCGCAGCGATATTGACCTTTCGATGTACCCGCATCGCCTCACGATAGCCAACGCCATCACCGTCTCTATCTATGGTGCCGAAAGTGGAGAAAGCAGTGTTACAAATCCACGTCGTTAGCAAAATGAGGCGATTGTCCGCCAGTCGAAACGAAAGCGCCGTTCCACGTAGCTGTGGGCACCCCCGACCATTGATCCCCCCAACCCAATGGGCCGGCCGGGTCAGCTGATTGACAGCCTCGGAAGTGTATTGCTTCCCCCCGATTTCAAGAGTGACAGTTAAGCGATACGCAAGGTTGTAGGTACAAAGCGGATTGAATGTGTTCGGCGGGCTGCGCTCATAAAAAATGACGGCTGCTGCACAAGCTGCCACACTCCCGCCCATCCAAATAAGCAATTTCTTCCCGTTCATACGCCGCGTCCCGAAAACACCTGTCTTTCAGAAATTTGTTGCCGTTGGGTTCACAGCAATGTCGGGGACTGGTTGCGTCAACCTCTAAGACGCCGGATGCTCAATTTAGAATGAACCAAGGCGGAACTTCCGCTCAGGGTCACAAGCGGCCCTCGACCGGCTGCGGACAGCAAGTCAGCTACGGGCCAATAGACGACATTCGACTAAGGGACAGCGGCTCAGTCTTCTGCCCTGTAACCCCTTGGAGTGCCGTCACCATGTACCGGTTGGAGTTCGCCTTCCTTGAATGAAGCGTGATGCCGTTTCCCGGCCTCAATCCAAGCGCAACGGATCGTCGGCTCGATAGAGGAACGGAAAACCTCCTGGTCTACAACCATGATGGGGCCACCGCTTTTGTGGCGGACGAAATCGCCGAGCTTGAACACGCGGGTATGCTCCCTCGAAACCCGAGTTGAGCATGATACCTCATGACGCGGACGTAACAACCAACCGTAGCAACACGACGTCCGCCTTGGGTCATAAACGGCGGTCGATGCAGGTCCAGCTCGGCGTCCAGTTTACCAGCGACGGCGGACGTCGCGGCGGTTGAGGCGCTCTTTGGCTTGGGGCCAGAAGCAGCCGTACGTTCGGAATGCCCCGTCACTCACTGGTCTCGTTCTGTTTTCGGATCAGGGACATGTCCGAGACGCGGGTAGTGATAGGCAGTCCATGCTGTCTAAGAACACTCCATCCGGCCCATAGCCCGATGAGGCCAAAAAGGCTGGCCGCCGGAAGAACCCAGGTCATTTGTCTGGCGCCCAGCGTAGCGGCTATCGTCGCGCAGAATACGGCGACCAAGACCGCAGGAAGGACATATGGCCAGGTTCCTACGACACGGTCCAACCCTCTTCGGCCGATGAGCAATACTGCAATCACCCCTAAGCAACTCATGCCTAAAAGGAGAACATTCCCGCCAATATCGAGCACAAGGCTTACCCTGTGCTGTGGCATGGAGCGGCCCCCCAGCACGTGTTCGTAAAGACGAACGCCCGAAGCATAGGCCATAAGAAGACAGAACAACCCGAATACGAAGCCGATCGTCTTGAGGAGAGGCCTTGCCGCTTGTACTTCCATGCCGGGCAGCTTCACCTGTGCTCAACGCTCTATGAGGCGTTCAACCGAAGATCAGTTTGGTAGAGCGCACCGGTGAAATTTCCGCTCATGTCTTTGGTTAAGCTCAGGTTGCCGCAATCGCGTAAAGGCGTCGAAGAACGACGACTTACGGTCGCAGATCACCAACACCATCTCACTTCCGCAATGGATCACAAGCTGAACTCATGCATTGAAAGTCGCTTGGTGTCGAAAAGCGGACGTCGGCTGGTCGAGCCTGCGACTATGATTAGGGACAGGATTTGAACTACGACCTCATGATCATGAGCCTAACAGAGCGCGGCCGACCTAAGCCCGGTCGACCGCTGCATGCCCGGCTAACACCGCACCACGCGAGGCCGGCCAGCGCCGCACCCGGCGCCGGCCGTCTTCCGCCTGCTACTGCGAGCGGTCCGAGGTCCAGCCCTTGTACTCGCCGACATTGTCGCGCGTCACGAGTTTCGACGGCAGCAGCTCGACTGTGGACGCCGGCTTCTGGCCGTTGAGAATGTTGACGCCGACCTGCACGGCGCGGCGGGCCATGAAGAACGGGTCCTGCGAGGCGGAGGCCTGGATCTGCGTCGCCTGCGGGTCCTTGAGCGCTGCTTCGATATCGGGTGCGCCGTCGACCGCGGTGATGACGATGCCGGTGCGCTGCTGCTGGCGCGCCGCAAGGTCGGTGCCGATCGCCTGCGGATCGTTGATGGCGAAGATGGCGTCGATCTTGGCGAAGCGGGTCAGATAGCCCTGCGCCACCGTGAGGCCGCCTTCGCGCGAGCCCTTGCCGTCCTGGTCGTTGGACAGGACCTTGATGCCGGGATTCTTGCCGAGCACGTTCTTGCAGCCGACGACGCGGTCGATCACCGCGGAAACTTGCGGGCCGTTCTCGATGATGACGTCGCCCTTGCCCCCGAGCTTGTCGACGATGTACTGGCAGGAGATCTCGCCGGCCTGGACGTTGTTGGTGGTCACCGTGGCGTCGGCGCCTTCGGCCGCGGTGTCGACGGCGACGACGACGATGCCGGCGGCCTGCGCCTTCTTGATCGCCGGGCCGACCGCCTTGGGATCGCCGGGATTGAGCAGGATCAGGTCGACGCCCGCGGCAATGAAATTGTCGATCTGGGTGACCTGCTTGCCGAGATCATATTCGAAGCCGACGGTGGTGATCTTCACGTTGGGGTTGGTCTTCTTGGCCTCGAACTCGGCGCCCTTCGACAACGCGACGAAGAACGGATTGCCGAGCGAACCCAGCGAAACGCCGATCGACTTGAGCTCCTTGGCGCCGGACGGCGCGGAGCTCAGGACGAGCGCCATCGCGGCGCCGGCAAACGAGATCGACTTCAACATTGGCTTCCTCCCTGGTCTGTTTGAAGCTCCGGCACGGCGACCAGTTGCCGTGACGGAATGAACATGAGGGCGCAGCGCCCGCTGCATTTCTTGCTCTCAAGTGCGGGCCGAGCCCTGCAGCCGATAGCGGTCCAGTGCGACCGCGCCGATGATCACCAGACCCTTGATCACATATTGCCAGACGTCGGACACGCCGATCAGGATCAGGCCGTTCGACAACACCGCAATGATCAGCGCGCCGACCAGCGTTCCCCAGATCGAGCCGATGCCGCCGACGAAGGATGTGCCCCCCAGGATCACGGCGGTGATGGCGTCGAGCTCGTAGGATTGGCCGAGTTGCAGGCCATTGGCGGCATAGAGCCGCGCCGCCTGCATCGCGCCGCCGAGACCGGCGAGCAGGCCCGACACGCCGTAGACGAAGATCAGCACGGCCCAGACCTTGATGCCGGCGAGTCGCGCGGCGCTCTCGTTGCCACCGACCGCGTAGATGTGCACCCCGAGCACGGTGCGCTTGAGCACCAGCCACGACACCAGGATGACCAGCAACGCAATCACCCAGAGCCAGGGAATCGACAACACGCCGGGAATGAGGGTCAAGGCGCCGTTGCCGATGAAGGCATAGGGGATCGACGGATTGAACACGGTGGTGTCGGCGCCGAGCAGCCGCGCCGCGCCGCGCACGGCGGTCAATGATCCCAGCGTGACGATGAAGGGCGGCAGGCGCAACAGCGCGATCAAGCCGCCATTGAGAACGCCGAAGACCGCACCGGTGAGCACCGCGGCCGGCAACCACAGCACCCCGAGATCGGGGAATTTGGAGATGATCAGCCCGGCCATCGCCGATGCCGCCAGGATGGAGCCGACCGAGAGGTCGATGCCGCCGGTGAGGATGACGAAGGTCATGCCTGCGGCCAGGACGGTATTGACCGCGGATTGCTGCACCACGATGCCGATGTTCTGGCCGGTGAAGAAGCGGCCGTCCGACAGCACGTGAAAGCCGATGCACAGCAACAGCAGCACCGGCAGCATGCCGACCGCGCGAATGATCATCCGCGTCCGCTGCCGCTTCGTCTCCTGCGCGGCGGCAAGACCGGACGCCACGGGGGCCGCTTTCGCGGAAGCGCCGTTCTCAGGCATCGAGCTGCTCCGTTCCAGTGGCGAGGGCCATGATCTCCTCCTGACTGAGCGGCGATGTCGCGTCGCGCCGGATCTGCCCGGCGATATGTCCCGCGCGCATCACGATGACGCGGTCGCAGATGCCGATGATCTCGGGCAGGTCGGACGAAATGACGAGAACCGCGGTGCCCGACTTCGCGAGATTGTCGATGATCGAATAGATCTCGGACTTGGCCCCGACGTCGACGCCGCGCGTCGGCTCGTCGAGGATCAGGATCTTCGGGCCGATCGCGAGCAGCCGCGACAGCAGCACTTTCTGCTGGTTGCCGCCGGAGAGCCCGCCGGCGGGAACACCGACATTCGCAGCACGGATGCCGAGCCCCGCGAACGCGCGCTTGGCGCGGTCACGGGCCTTGTCGCGGTCGAGGATGCCGCCGAATTTCGCGTCGCGGCCCAGCACCGCGAGATTGATGTTGTCGAGACAGGACATGTCGAGGAACAGGCCGAGCGCCTTCCTGTCCTCGGTGAGATAGGCAATGCCGGCGTCCAGCGCCTCGCCCGGCGTGCGGATGGAGACCGCCCGCCCCTCGATCTCGACATGGCCCGACACCATCGGCGCGGCGCCGATGATGAGGTGCGCAAGCTCGGTGCGGCCGGCGCCGACCAGGCCGGCAAGGCCGACGACCTCGCCCGCATGCACCGCCAGTGAACATCCCTTGACGCGCCTGCCGTCGGCGATGTCGACGGCCGCAAGCACGGGAGCTCCCGACCACGCGTTGGGATCGTTCCTGGGATCATGCTCCTTCTTGTAGAAGGAGGAGACGTCGCGTCCCACCATCATCCGGACGATGGTGTCGGCGCGGATGTCGCCCTTGTCGAGCGAACCGACCAGCGTGCCATCGCGCAGCACCGTGACGCGATCGCCGAGCGCATAGACCTCGTCCATGCGATGCGAGATGTAGATGATGGCGAGACCTTCGGCGCGCAGCTGGCGGATCAGCGCGAACAGCCTTTCGCTCTCACCGGCCGACAGCGCGGTGGTCGGCTCGTCCATGATCAGGATCCTGGAGCGGGCGTGCAGCGCGCGCGCGATCTCGACCAATTGGCGCTGTCCCATCGAAAGATTGGCGACCAGCGTCTGCGGCGTGAAATCCGCGCCGAGTCGCGCCAGGATCGGACCGACGCCGGCCTGCATCGCCTCGCGCGCCAGCAAGCCGCCGCGGGAGACCTCGCGACCGAGATAGATATTCTCCGCAACGCTCAGATTGGGGGCGAGCGAGAGTTCCTGATAGATGATCGCGATGCCGGCCGCGCGGCCGCCGAGCGGGCCGCTGATCTGCACGGGCTGGCCGTCGATGCGGATTTCGCTGCCCGGGTCCGGCCGGTAGGCGCCCGACAGGATCTTCATCAGGGTGGATTTGCCGGCGCCGTTCTCGCCCATCAAGGCGTGGATCTCGCCCGCGTAGACGGTGAGGTCGACATCGCGCAGCGCTTTGATGCTGAAGAACGATTTAGAGACCCGGCGCATCTCGAGGATGGGCTCGCTCATCACACCTCCCCGATGCGCCGACGGCGGCATCGCAATCTCACCCGCGTCTCGTTGGTCCCCGGCGCGGGTGCGAGCATTAAACAAAAGGTTGTGGCGCAGGGCAATACCTCCCGCACGCCGACCAACGGTCCGGCGCTGCTTTTATCTTTTGCAGACGGAACCGATCTCGCGCGTGATGCCTTTTCTTCGCCACATCATCGCGTATCGCGATCAGCGCCGCGGACGGTACAGGCGGCGCCATTCCGGCAGCCGCTCGGCATAGGCCTGCGCAAGCGCGGGCTCAGGCTCGAACGTCTCAACGCGCCGTGGCGCGGTGCAGACGGCGTCGATCGCCTCACCGGTGACGGCGAGGCGGCCGAGCCGCGCCGCACCGAACGCCGCGCCCGTCTCGCCGTCGGCAAAGCGATGCATGGGGATGTTGAGGACATTGGACAGCACCGACAACCAGAACCGCGACCGCGAACCGCCGCCGATGACATCCGCCTCCGCGATCGCCAGTCCTGTCTCGGCAAGCACGTCCCGGCAATCCGCAAGCGCGAAGGCGACGCCTTCGAGCACGGCTTGCACGACCGCGTCACGGTCGGTGGCGTGACTGAGGCCATCGAGCATGCCGCGCACGTCGGGATCATCGTGCGGGGTGCGTTCGCCGGAGAGGTACGGCAGGAAGCTGACCGGCGACGGCGCGCTCGGGCGCAACCCGAGCGGCGCCAGCAGGTCGGCCTCGGGGGTCCCGAACAGCCGCGCGATCCACGCCAGGCACGATGCCGCCGAGAGGATCGCGCCGGCTTGAATCCACCTGCCGGGGACGGCGTGACAGAAGGTGTGCACGACCCGCTCCGGGTTGGCCGCGATCGTCTTGGTCGGCACCAGCAATGCGCCGGAGGTTCCGAGCGAAATGAAGGCTGCGCCGGGATTGACGGCGCCGATGCCGACGGCTCCCGCCGGATTGTCGCCGGCCCCGCCGGCGAGCATCGGTTGCCTGGTCATGCCCCAGCGCTGCGCCAACTCGCTCCGCAGCCGTGCCGCCGGCGCGCAGCCCTCGACTAGGCGCGGCATCTGCCGGCGCGACAGCGCGGTCGCAGCGAGCCCCTCGTCTGACCAATCGCGGCTGACAACATCGAGCCACAGCGAACCCGAGGCGTCCGAAACATCCTCGATCGCCTCGCCCGTCAGCACCAGGCGCAGATAGGCCTTGGGTTGCAGCACGAGTTTTGTCGCCGCGAAGATCTCGGGTTCGTGCCTGGCGACCCACAGCAATTTTGGCGCGGTGAATCCCGGCATCGCCTTGTTGCCTGTCGTCGTCCGCAAGGCGGGCCAGCGTCGCTCCAGCTCGGCGCATTCCGCAAAGGACCGTCCGTCATTCCAGAGAATGCAGGGCCGCAACGGCGTGTGACCGGCGTCGAGCAGCGTCGCGCCGTGCATCTGGCCGGACAGGCCGATGCCCTCGACCTCGGCCAGCTCGTGCGCGTGATCCGCCTTCAGCGCGTCCAGCGTCGCGAAAGTCGCCTCGATCCACTGTGCCGGCTCCTGCTCGCAATGGCCGGGATGCGGCGAGGAGACCGTCAGCGATCGGCTGCGGCTCGCCACCACGCGCTGCGCGTCGTCGACCAGAACGATTTTGACGGCGGAGGTGCCGAGATCGATGCCGAGATACATGATGCTGCTTGCCTTGCGCGTCCAGTCCGCTGCGCGTCCGCGGCCATGGCGGTCCCGATGTTGGCATGCACCCGCCAATCATGTAACCCCACCCGAAACCTTGCCGGGACGCAACGCCCATGACCACCGCCGCCACCCACGACGCGGGAGCCACCCGCGCGCTGATCTTTGCGCTGCTTGCGCTGGCCTGCGGGCACATGCTCTCGACCTTGCTGCGCACCATTCCCGCCGTCAGCCTCGACCTGATGGCGGCGGATTTCGGCATCGAACCCCAGGCGCTGGCGAGCCTCACCTCGGTCTATCCGTTCGCGTTTGCGGCTGCGCAGATCCCGGTCGGTGCGGCGATGGATCGCTTTGGCGTGCGGCCGGTGTCGCTGAGCCTGCTCGCGGGAACCGTGGTCGGCGCCATCGCGTCCGGCTTTGCGTCGGGACCCGAAAGCTTCGCCGTCGGACAGGTGCTGCTGGGCGTTGCCACCTCCGGCATGCTGATGTGCCCGATGACGTTGGCGGCCAAGCAATTGTCGGCCGCGCGCTTCGGGCTGTGGTCGGGCGCGATCCTCTCGATCGGCAATATCGGCATGCTGTTGTCGTCGAGCCCGCTCGCCTTCATGGTCGACACTTACGGCTGGCGCGCCGGATTCTGGATCTCGGCGCTCGGCGGCGTCGCCGTGGCGCTCGCGGTGTTCCTGCTGGTGCCGAGCCAGCCCGCCGAGCACAAGGACGAATCCTCGCCGCTGTCGCAGATGATCGAGGTGCTCAGGCTCGGACTGTCGCGGCCCTTGCGCGGCCTGATCGCGCTGGCGCTGGTGTCGCTTGCGACCTCGCTGGTGCTGCGCGGCCTGTGGGGCGGGCCGTGGCTGATGCAGGTCAAGGGATTGTCGCGGGTCGATGCCGGCAACCAGCTCGGCGCGTTCACGCTGGCGATGATTGCCGGTCCGCTTCTCGTCGGCATGATTGACCGCAGGATCGGCCGCCGCCGTGCGCTGGTGGCGGGAACGCACCTGGTTGGCGCATTGCTGCTGGCGCTGATGGCGCTAGGGGCGCCGCACTACGCGGTCTCCGTGTTGTTCGGCGTGCCCGTGATGCCGCCGCAATACGACCTCGTGCTGTTCGTGCTCATCGGCTTGGCGACCTCGGCGCAGCCATTGCTGTTCGGCATGTCGCGGCAGCTGGTCGACGCGCAAGTGGCAGGCAAGGCGCTCGCGGCGATCAACCTCGCCTTCTTCCTCGGCGCGGCGCTGATGCAGTCGGTCACCGGCGCGGTGGCGGCGTTCGCGGGGCTGCCGGCGGTGCTGCTTTTCATGGCTGCCATGCTTGGCATCGGCGCTCTGATCTTTTTGGTCTACACCTCGCCAAGACCGGCGATAGAGTAGAGTCCTGCATCAAGGGGATATCTCATGCCTGTCGACACCAAAGCCGCGACCGACCGCCTCATGCGCTTTCTCGCCGTTGAGGGCGTCACCGGACAGGAGGCCGCGATCGGGCGTGAGCTCACGGCCGCGCTGAAGGAGAGCGGCGTGCCGGCGAAGGCGATCCGGCTCGACGACGCCAATACCCGCATTCCGGTGCCGACCGAGACCGGCAACCTCATCGTCGACCTGCCCGGCCGCGGCGCGCTGCACAACCAGCCGCGCATCATGTTCATGACCCACATGGATACCGTGCCGCTATGCGCCGGCGCCAAGCCGAAGAAGTCGGGTCGCAAGATCGTCAATGACGCCAAGACCGCCCTCGGCGGCGACAACCGGTGCGGCTGTGGCGTGCTGGTGACGCTGGCCGCCGAGCTCGAAAAGCAGCAACTCGATCATCCGCCGATCACGCTGCTGTTCTGCGTGCGCGAGGAGAGCGGGCTCTATGGCGCGCGCCACGTCAAGCTGGACGAGCTCGGCTCGCCGGTGATGGCCTTCAACTATGACGGCGGCTCGGCCTCCAACGTCGTCATCGGCGCCGTGGGTGCCGACCGCTGGACCGTGGAAATCTTCGGCCGCGCCTCGCATGCCGGCGTCGCGCCGGAGCGCGGCATCTCCTCGACCATGATCATGGCCCTCGCGCTCGCCGATGTGAAGGCCGGCGGCTGGTTCGGCAAGGTGGTCAAGCGCAAGCAGCAAGGCACCAGCAATGTCGGCCCGGTCACCGGCGGCGAAGGGCGGCCTGCGGGCGATGCCACCAATGTCGTCACCGACTACGTGCATCTGCGCGGGGAAAGCCGCAGCCATGACGGAAAATTCTTCAAGGAGATCACGAAAGCCTACAAGGCTGCGTTCGAGAAGGCGGCCAAGAAGGTCACCAACGCGCAAGGCAAGTCCGGCAAGGTCAAGTTCAAGGCCGAGACCGATTACTTCCCGTTCCGCATGAAGGACAACCTTCCCGTCGTCAAACGCGCGGTGGAGGCCGTGTCCGCCGTCGGCGGCACCCCGAACGTGCGCACCGCCAATGGCGGCCTCGATGCCAACTGGATGGTCCGCCACGGTGTTCCGACCGTGACCTTCGGCGCCGGCCAGAATGAGGTGCACACGGTCGACGAGTGGATCAATCTGGACGAATACGATCGCGCCTGCGCGCTGGCCGTGCAGCTCGCAACGATGCGGTGATCTGCCTTGCACGGCGCGCGCTTGCCGGACGGTGCGCGCCGGCCTAGCCTGCAAAGAAAACGCAGGGAGGCCGCATGGCACGCATTTCAAACATCGAGACCGGATTCTACCGGATCCCCCTCCCCGTCATGCTCTCCGACTCGACCCATGGAGACATCGCGGCGTTCGAGCTGATCACCTGCCGCATCCACGATGCCGATGGCGCCGAAGGCGTCGGCTACACCTACACAGTCGGGCGCAATGGCGGCGCCGTCGCCGACATCCTCAAGCGCGAAATCCCGCCGCTGGTCGAGGGCCGCGAGGCCGATGACACCGAGGCGATTTGGCATCAGGTCTGGTGGGCGCTGCATTACGGCGGCCGCGGCGGGCCGGCGGTGCTGGCGCTTTCGGCACTCGACATCGCGCTGTGGGATTTGAAGGCGCGGCGCGCGAAATTGCCGCTGTATCGATTGCTCGGCGGGTTCGATGCGCGCGTGCCCTGCTATGCCGGCGGCATCGACCTCGATCTCTCGGTCGAGGCGCTGCTGGAGCAGACCGACGGCAATCTCGCCAAAGGCTTTCGCGCCATCAAGATGAAGGTCGGCCGGCCCGATCTCAAAACCGACATAGCGAAGGTCTCCGCGATGCGACAGCATCTCGGCGACGGCTTTCCGCTGATGGTGGATGCCAACATGAAATGGACGGTCGAGGAAGCGATCCGCGCCGCCCGCGCGTTGCAACCCTACGACCTCACCTGGCTCGAGGAGCCGATCATTCCCGACGACGTCGCGGGCCATGTCCGCATCATGCAGGCCGGTGGCGTGCCGATCGCGGCGGGCGAGAATTTGCGTTCGCTGTGGGAGTTCAAGAACTACATCGTCGCGGGCGCGGTGTCCTATCCCGAGCCTGACGTCACCAATTGCGGCGGCGTCTCCGCCTTCATGAAGATCGCGCGGCTGGCGGAGGCGTTCAACCTGCCCGTTACCAGCCATGGCGCGCACGACATCACCGTGCACCTGCTCGCGGCCTGTCCGAACCGTTCGTATCTGGAGGCGCACGGTTTTGGGCTCGACAAATATATCGAGCATCCGCTGGTGCTGCAGGACGGGCTTGCGCTCGCGCCGGACCGTCTCGGCCACGGCATCAGCTTCGACTGGGACGGGCTGGCGAAGCTGTCGGCGTAGGCGGGACGCGTTGCTGCACGCGAGGCATTCGCTGACGCCTGATGCAAGCTGCGGTTATTCGGCTATGGTGTTGAGGCCGACACACAAGCTGTGAGATTCCCGCCTTGACACCCGAGCTGCACCAGAAACTGACCGCGTGGCGCCGGCATTTGCATGCGCATCCCGAACTGTCCCTCCAGGAGAAAGCTACCGCCGCCTTCGTGCAGGACAAGCTCACCGAGCTCGGCATTTCCTTCGAGGCCGGAGTTGGCGGCCACGGCATCGTCGCGACCCTGACGCGCGGGCACGCCCAGGGCCGCGTCGGCCTGCGCGCCGACATGGATGCGCTGCCGATCACCGAAGATACGGGGCTGGCCTACGCTTCGCAAAATCCCGGTGTGATGCATGCCTGCGGCCATGACGGGCATACCGCTTCGCTGCTCGGCGCCGCCGCGCTGCTCGCCGCCGACACTAGCTGGAGCGGGACGGTCGATTTCATCTTCCAGCCGGCCGAGGAAGGTTATGGCGGCTCGCGCGCGATGGTCGCGGCCGGGCTGTTCGAGCGCTTTCCGATGCAGCGGGTGTTCGGATTTCACAACTGGCCGGGCCTTGCTGCCGGCACCATCGCGGTCCATGACGGCGTCGTCATGGCCTCCGGCGGGCGCGTCAGCATCACCATCGACGGACACGCCGGGCACGCTGGCATGCCGCATCTGACCCGCGATCCGGTGATGGCGGCCGGCCATTTGATCGTGGCGCTGCAATCGATCGTCTCACGCAGCGTCGATCCGCTCGACACCGCCGTGCTCTCGCTCTGCACGCTCGAAGGCGGCACGGCACGCAACCAGATCGCCGGACGCGTCTCGATCGGCGGCACGCTGCGTTACCATCGCAATGCGGTGAAGGACACCGTCGTGGCGCGGATCGAACAGATCTGCGCCGGGATTGCCACGAGCTTCGGCGTCAAGGTGACGCCCGAGATCGTCATTGGCGTCGGCGTGGTGATCAACACGCCGGCCGAGGCGGATCTCGCGCGCCTCGCCGCGGACAAGGTGCGGGCCGAGTTGCGGCGCGACCTCGCGCCCAGCATGGCCGGTGAGGATTTCGCCCACTTTCTCTCGCGGCGCCCCGGCGCCTTCGTCTGGATCGGTAATGGCGAATTGCGTGATGGCGCCGAGCTGCACGGCCCGCGCTATGATTTCAACGACGCGATCCTGCCGGTGGCATCAGGCTGGATGGCAGAAGTCGCCAAGGCGGTGCTGGCCTCGAACTAGGCCCGCTCAGGAGATCTCGCGCGGCAGCTTCCAGCCCGGCTTCGGCTCGAACGTCTCCTCGACCTGCGCGACGTGATAGCCGGCAGGCAGAAGCCTGCCGCCCTCCTCGTCCGCGACCGGCACGTCGGTCACCAGCCCCTCGATCAATGCGGCTTCCCACACCTCCTTCTCGGAGGGAAAGGGGTCGCCGATCTGCTTGTTGCCTTCGAACAGCGCGTACATCGGTTCCGGTCCTGCGTTGATCAAGCTCACGAGCAACGTATCGGCCGCACGGACGTTCCCATCCGGCAAATGCAACGGATGGACACTGCAAACATGGCGCGCGTTCTGATCGGAACTTCCGGCTGGCATTACGCCTCCTGGCGAGGCCCGTTCTTTCCCGAGGGCGTGACGCTGAAGCAGCAGCTGAGCTATTACGCCGGGCAGTTCGACACCACCGAGCTGAACGGAGTGTTCTACCGCACCCCGACGCCCGAGGCCGTCAAGGGATGGCGAGACCAGACCGGCCGCGATTTCGTCTTCGCCTGGAAGGCCTCGAAATTCATCACGCATTGGAAGCGCCTGTCGGATCGCTCGGTGAACAGCCTCGAACTGCTCGAGGATCGCATCTCACGGCTCGGCGGCAAGGCCGGCCCGATCCTGTTCCAGCTGCCGCCGCAATTCGAAGCCGACGCGGACCGCCTCGCCGGCTTCTTCAAGCTGTTGTCGCGGAAGCGGCGTTACAGTTTCGAATTCCGTCATCCGAGCTGGTATCAGCCGCGCATCTTGCGGATGCTGGCCGACGAGAACATCTCGCTGTGCCTGTCCGACCATCACGACGCGCCGGCGCCATGGAAGCGCACGGCGGATTTCGTCTATGTGCGCGGACACGGACCAAGCGGGCGCTATCACGGGCACTATACGAAACCCACGCTCGCGCAATGGGCGCGGCGCATCAAGTCCTGGAAGCGGCAGGGCTGCGACGTCTACGTCTATTTCGACAACGACCAGAAGAGCGCGGCGCCCGCCGATGCACAGGCGTTGAAGCAATTGCTCAACTTGCGGCAAAGCGCGGCGATCACAACGGCAAGCCGCCAAGCAGGTGCCATTGTTCACCGCTAGACGATGCCGCCTTGCCGGAGCGCCGCGATCGCGGCCTTGTCGTAGCCGAGCTCGGTCAGGATAACATCGGTATGCTCGCCGAGCGTGGGCGGGCGCGTCGCGATTTTGCCGGGCGTTTCCGACAGGCGGACGGCGGCCCGCGCCACCGGTGCGGGCTTCGGCAGACCTGGATAGTCGACGTCCTGCATGAATCCGGCGGCGCGGACGTGCGGATGATCCAGCGCTTGTTGCGGGCTCAGCACGGGGCCGGTCGGAATCATGGCCTTGCCCAGGGTGTCGACGGCTTCCTGCGTGGTGCGCTCGGCGCACCAGCGCGCCATCCGCTCGCTGATGACAGGGCCGTTGTTGCCGCGGCTGATGTCGTCGGCAAAGCGCGGATCGTTCAGCCAGACCTCCTCCTCGCCCATCAGTTTCGCCCAGCGCTTGAACAGCGGATGCCCCGTGACCTGGCACAGGACCCAGCCGTCCCTGGTGCGGTAGATGTCGGCGGGCGCCGCGGTCTGGCCGAGATTGCCTGTCGGCACCCGATTGACGTTGATGACGGCCTGCTCGATCAGCGTCGCGTTGGTGAAGGACAAGGCGGTTGCCAGCAATGCGCCCTCGACGATCTGCCCGCGCCCGGATTTGCCGCGCTCGATCAGCGCGGCGAGCGTGCCGAACGCGCAATGCAGCGCGGTCCCGAAATCAACCCAGTTGACCGCGGCCCGGTAGGGCGGATCGCCGGCGCCCGTCATGTACACCGAGCCCGACATCACCTGGCCGACGCCGTCGAAGCCGACGCGGTCGGACCATGGCCCCGGCCCGCCGAACGCGGTGGCGGTCGTCAGGATGATGTCCGGCTTGATCGCCTTCAGCGAGTCGTAGTCGAGCTTCATCGCGCGCAAGGTCTGCGGCGGCAGATTGGCGACGACCACGTCCGCGGTCGCAATCAGGCGGCGCATCACCTCCTGCCCTTCCGGCTTCATCGGATCGAGCGTGAGGCACTTCTTGTTGCGGTTGACCTGAAGGAACAGCGCACCTTCGCCGTTTTCGCCGACCGGCGCCACGAAGCGATCCTCGCTGCCGTCGCGCTTCTCCACGCGAATGACCTCGGCACCGAATTCGGCCAGCAAGGTCGCGCAATAGGGCCCCGCGATATAGCGCCCGAAATCGAGAACCCGGACGCCGTCCAGAACCCCTCCCATCGATCTCTTTCCTTTGTGCTTTTCATCAGCTTACAGGGATTGGCATTTGCGGCAAGGTGGCAACGGAGACCATGTCCACCCTCGAGAGTGATCGGGCGAATCATTTCGACTGGCGGAAATTGTGCTCTAGTATGGACCTGTCCCTCCCCGATCAGAGCCTTGTCCATGCCGCAACAATTCGATCGATCCAAAGAAGATCTCGGCAACGCGATCCATCTCGAGCACGTCAACATCCAGGTCCCGGACCAGCGCTTGCCACGCTGTTCTATGTCGCAGGCCTTGGGCTCACCCGCGATCCCTATCTGATGGTGTCCGACACCAATATGTGGATCAACGCCGGACGAAGTCAGTTTCATTTGCCGAGCGGCCGGCCGCAGGTGCTGCGCGGTCATGTCGGGCTGGTCATCGCGGGCCGCGAGGCGTTGCTGGCGCGATTGGCGTCGGTCGCCAAGAAGCTCGAGGGCACCGCGTTCGCCTTCACCGAGCACAACGACCATGTCGAGGCGATTTGTCCGTGGGGCAACCGCTTGCGCTGCTACGAGCCCGACGCCGCGCGCTTCGGCCGCGTCGCGCTCGGCATTCCCTATGTCGAGTTCGACGTGCCGGTGGGATCCGCCCCGCGCATCTGTGCCTTCTACCCCGAGATCATGGGCATGCCATCCGAGTTGCGGAACGGCGACGGCACGGTTGCCGCCGTGAAGACCGGCCGCGACCAGCATTTGTTGTTTCGCGAGACCGATCGGCCGCAAGGCGACTATGACGGCCACCATGTGCAGATGTACATCACCGATTTCTCCGGCCCTTATCGCAAGCTGCTGGCGCGCGATCTGATCTCGCGCGAGGACAATCAATATCAGTACCGCTTCTGCGACATCGTCGATCTCGACAGTGGCGAGCCGCTGTTCACGGTCGAGCACGAGGTTCGCAGCGCCACCCATCCGATGTTCATGCGGCCGATGGTCAATCGCAATCCGGCGCTGAACAATCGCAACTACGCATCCGGCCACGATCAATCTCTTTGGGCGATGGGACCGGACCAGTACGAGGGATAGGTGATCACCAAGTCCCGCGCCTGGCCGCAGCAACGTCGTAATGACCGAAGTCGCGGCCGGGCGGCTCCGCTGAGTGGAGCCGCCACATGTTGCGTGCGCTCCGGTGGGACGGGCATGCCCCACCTTTAGCATCAGACGGGTGAGCGTCCCGTCAGAAGTGGACCTCGGTGCGCATGCCAAGAACCACGGCGTTATCGGTCTTCACGCCCACCGCGTTATAGCCGCGCCCACCGGGATTGATGACATACTGGGCGTCGAACTTGAGGTTCAGCCAGCCGGTTGCCTGCCATCCGTACCAGACTTCGAGCGGCACTTCGTTGCCGCCGGCGTTGGGACTGAGGGCAGCCGTGTTCACGTGGGTCGTTCCCACCGCGAAGCCGACTTCGTCCTGGGGACGCCACGAGAACGTTCCGGTATGCCTGAAGCCCAGGGCGATCTGGTAATCCTGGTACGACGTCCGATGATCGGCGACGGTGGTATTGAGGAAGGTATACCAACCCTGCGCGCCCGGACCCTCGACGGTCAACCGCTGCAGGATCGACTCGTAAACGCCGAAGCGGCCGCGTTGATCACTGATATTTTGATCCGGGACGCCACCGACGCCCGGGATGGTGCTGATAACACCCGGAAGACCGCCATCAATGGAGGAGGCGCTGTCGTACCAGCCGCCAAGTCTCCAGGTCCCGGTCAAGGGGCCCTTCGGCGCCCAGACCAACTCCACCGGCACCATCACGCCACTGGCGCGATTCGAGGCGGGAATGCCGGGCAGGAAGTAGACGCCCGGGTCTGACGTCGTCAGGTAACCCGGATTGGCATCGTAGACACCGACCGACACCGTGAATTCCGGCGCGATCTTGTAATGCACGACACCGGCCCACTGGCTCACCGGCCAATTGTAGATGTAGCCGCCCTGGATGTTGCCGGGCTGGCCGCCGCAGAAGGTCAGGTTGATGAACTCGCAGAGACCGAAGAAGAAGTCGGAGCCGACCGGAAGACGGCCGCCCTTGAGTTCAAGGCGGTCATCGAAAAGCTTCTGCGAGTAATAGAGCTGCGTCAGGCGCAGAATATTGCCGCGGCCGAACACTTCGTTGGTCAGCTGCAAGGCGGGAATGTCCGCTTCGGTATTCAGGTTCTTGCCGAAGCGGTCGACCAGCGTGAGACCGACGGTGCCGCCGGGGATGCCGGCGAGTTTTCCCATATCCAGCTTCGCGCCGAACCACAACTGACCGGCGTTGGCTGCGGTGTTCCTGCTTCCACCCGAGAGGTTGCCGACGGATTCGTTGCCGAGCGTCAGGCCCAGCTCGATGCCCTGTTCCTTCAGCTTGGTCCTGCCGAGATCGCCGAACAGATACGGCCGCGTCCAGAAATCGTCAGCCGTACCATACGGAACAGGTGCAGCTTTCGTCGAAAAATCGGCCGCATATACTCCACCGCAAAACAGCGATGAGAAAGCAATCCCCACACCGCACACCCCTGCGGTGTTTATAAACCTGCGCAACATTTTACTCGTCCTCCCGCCGTCTCAGGCTTTGCTTGTTTCGCCTCACGTCCCTGCCCAAAGCCCTCGAGCCTGGAACGCACTCCCTCCCCAGCGGCCGCCGACCAGGCAGCCTTGTGTCAACTGGAGCCTGGATCCGTCATGCCCGATCACCCGTTCTCGCCGGCAACGCATCCGCGGCGCGCGGTGACGCGCCCTGGACTTGATCGGCCAATGTCGATTTCGGCGCGGCGCGGGCGACGCCGGCCAGTGCCCGCTTGCGCCGCCGTCGCGCCTGCAATTGCTGATCCGCCAACACGCCGATCAGAATCACCGTGCCCATCACCGCGAAATTCAGCGAATTGGGAATGCCCAGGATGTTCACCAAGTTCTGCAACACCTGCAGCAGCGCCGTGCCCAGCACGATGCCGAGAATAGACCCCTCGCCGCCGCGCAAGCTGCACCCGCCCAGGACGGCGGCCGCGATCGCGTAGAGCTCGTAGAAATTGCCGAAGAGCTCGGCGAGACCGAGTTCGTGTAGAACACGAACAAGACCGTCGAAACTCCGGCGAGCCCGCCGCTGATGATATAGGCGGTTGCGATCACGAAGTTCGTGCTGATGCCCGAGAAGCGCGCGGCTTCCTCGTTCTTGCCGACGGCATAAAGCCAGCGCCCGTAGACCGAGCGGTGCAGCAGCACGCCGAGGATCAGCGCAAGGATGATCAGGAGGATGAAGGTGTTCGGGATTCCCGCCACATTGCCCGAAGCGATGTTGCTCAGTGTCGCCGCCTCGTCGCCGTAACCGAAGCCGCGGGTCGAATCGCTCGTGTAGTAGCGGGCGGCGCCGCGATAGATCAGCAAGCCACACAGCGTCACGATGAAGGGCTGCATCTTCAGCCGGGTGATCAGGAACCCCTGGATGCCGCCAAGCACCAGCCCGCCCAGCAGCACGGCCACGAGCGCCAGGGGCCACGGCACCTCGTAGGTCGTCAGAAGGTCGACGAACACGACGCCGAGCAGCGCAAACATCGAGCCGAGCGACAGGTCGATGCCGCCGGTGATGATCACGAGCCCCTCGCCGAGCGCGAACACACCGAACAGGCCGATCAGATTGGCCATGTTCAAGAGGTTCACCAGCGACAGGAAGGCGGGATTGATCGCGCCCGTGATGGCGGCGATCACCACCAGCAGCAATCCCAGACCGAGCTCTTTCCTGATCATGGCGCGGCCGCTTCCGCGGTTTCGAGCGCCTGGCCCATGGCCAGTCGCAATACGTTGTATTCGCTGAACTGCTCCCGCTCGAGCACGCCGCTGACGCTGCCTTCATGCATCACCGCCACGCGGTCGGAGACTCCGATAACCTCCTCCATGTCCGAGGAAATCATCACGATCGCGACGCCTTGGTCGGCAAGCTCGCGCATCAACGCGTAGATCTCGCCCTTGGCGCCGACGTCGATGCCGCGGGTCGGCTCGTCGAAGAACATCACGCGCGGCTGCATGGACAGCCATTTGCCCAGCACGACCTTCTGCTGGTTGCCGCCGGAGAGCGTCACCACCTCCATGTCGATGCTTGGCGCCTTGATGGAGAGGCGCCTGACCTGCTCTTTCGCAACCTTGCGCTCGGCTGCGCCGCTGACCAGCCACATCCGCGCATGATCCAACAGGCTCGCCAGCGTCATGTTCTCGCGGATCGGCAATTCCAGCACGAGCCCGGATTTCTTGCGGTCCTCCGGCACCAGATAGATGCCTTGGCTGATCGCGTCGCGCGGCGACGCGACAGCGACCGGTGCGTTGTCGATCCTGATCTCGCCGCCCAGCAGCGGGTCAATGCCAAACGCTGCGCGGGCAAGAGAAGTGCGGCCGGCGCCCACGAGCCCCGCCAAGCCCAGGATCTCGCCATGCCGCACGGAAAGATCAACCTGCCGGTCGGGGAAGGCTGATGTCACGACGCCGACGATATCGCAGCCGCCCGGCTGCGGCGCCTGTTTCGGCGGGGTATGCAGCGCTTTCAGGTCGCGGCCGATCATCAGCCGGATCATTGCGGCGTGGCTCAGCTGGTCCCGCGCCAACTCGCCAACAGTGCGCCCGTCGCGCAGCACCACGACGCGGTCAGCGCAGGTCATGATCTCGCCGAGCCGGTGAGAGATATAGATCACCGAAATGCCGTGCGCCTTCAGATCGGCAATCACTTCCAGCAGCCGTTCCGTCTCCGAAATCGTCAGGCTGGAGGTCGGCTCGTCCATGATGATCACGCGGGCGTCGATCGAGAGCGCCTTGGCGATCTCCACCATTTGACGCTCGGCGATGGAGAGGTCTTCGACCAGCGTATCCGGCGCGAAATCGGCACCCAGCCGCTCCAGCAGCGGCGTCACGCGATCACGCATCTCGGCATTGTCCACCAGCTTCAGCGGCCCGCCCATCAGCTTCTCGCGCCCGATAAACACGTTGGCTGCGACGTCGAGATTTTCGAACAGGTTCAGTTCCTGGTGCACGAAGGCGATGCCGGCCTGCGTTGCCTCGGTCACCGTCACACGTGCATGGTCGGTGCCGCCGATGCGGATCACGCCCTCGCTCGGCGCGATCACGCCGCCGAGCACGCGCATCAGCGTCGACTTGCCGGCGCCGTTCTCGCCGATCAGGCCCACGACCTCACCGCGATTCACGTGCAAACTGACGTCATCGAGGGCCATGACCCCGGGATAGGATTTGCTGATCCCGGCGAGTTCGAACAGGATTTCCGCCATTCATTTCCTCCCGCACGACGCCCGGCGGCCGTGCCGCCGGGCGCCTGATACTCACTTCTTGAGGAGGTTCTTCATGTCTGCGGTGAACGCCGCGACGTTGGCCTTGCTGATCACCTTGGTCGGCACGATCAGCTTGCCGCCCGCCGGGATCCAGGACTTATCGCCGTTCAGCGTCTTGATGATGTTGGTGGCGGAGAGATAGCCGAACTCGTAGGGCTGCTGCACCACCGTCGACTCGATCGTGCCGTCGGAAACACCCCGCAGCGTGCGCTGGTCCTCGTCGAAGCCGACGATCTTCACCTTGCCGGCCTTGCCCGCCGCCTTGACCGCGTCATAGATCAGCGGTGTCTCGTAGCTCCAAAGCCCGGACAACAGCGCGATGTCGGGATATTTGACCAGCACGTTCTCCATGTTCGCCTTGGCCTTGGCGAAGTCCACCTGATCGGTGAACACGTCGACCAGCTCGACCTTGGTGCCGGCGATCGCGTCCTTGATGCCCTGCACCCGCTCGCGGGCATTGTCCGCGTCCATCGTGCCGACGAACAGCGCGATCTTTCCGCCGTTCGGCAGCGCCTTCTTGATTTCTTCGCCAGCCTGCCGCCCGGCCGCGACGTTGTCGGTACCGATATAGGCGAGACGATTACTCTGCGGCGCGTCGCTGTCCGTCGTGATCAACACGGTCTTGGCCGCAACCTTGTTGAGCTCTTCGGTTGCGTGCGGCGCATCGTCGACCGAGATCGAGATACCGGCGACGCCGCGCACCAGCAGGTCGTCCAGCTCGCGCCGCTGACCCGCCGCGGTTGCTTCGTTCGTGACGATCAACTGGATGTCGTATTCCGGGTGCTCCTTCTGAGCCTTTTCGAGCCCGCGGCCGGCGATGGTCCAGAAATCGGCCGCGGCATTGGTCACCAGCGCGATGGTCTTTTTCTGCTGGGCCTGCGCCGCCCCCGTGGCAAGCGCCAGCGCAGCTGCGGTCGCAAACAGCGACACCATGAGTTTCTTGATCGATCCGTTCATGTACACCTCCCTTGGTCACCCCGGGTCAGGGGTTTCACAGCGCTTATGCGCCATCTTTTATTTACGTCGCGAACAAATGCCGCAGGGCAAACCAGCCGGATCAGGATGTACTTGCCCCTTCTTCAAGTCTAAATAGTACAGATGGTACGATAATAGTAAATATGGCTGCTGAAAACCGAATCCGATTGTGCTTTTCCGGTCACACGGGCATCTCATCCTCTCCATTAAATTTACGTGATGAATTAAAGAGGCAGCATGGTTGACCAAATTGAGCCGTCCAGACGCGTGTCGAACACGGCCCGCGAATCCAACCGCGGCCGGCTCGTCGACGTCTTGCGACGCCAGGGGCCGCTGCCACGCGTGGCGCTCGCCCGGAGTACAGGCCTGAGCTTCCCGGCTGTTTCCGGCCTGACGTCGCGGCTGATCGCGGAAGAGCTGCTGTGCGAGACCGAGACGGCGGCAACGCCGTGGTCCGAGGACGGCGAGGAAGAGGATGCGGACGGACCGAATGGCCGTCGCCGCGGCCGGCCGGCCGTGCTGCTGACCCTGAACCCGGAGTTCGGGCGCATCGTCGCGATCTCCGTGCGCATGAACCTGATCGAGACGCTGATCGCGGATTTCCGGGGCTCCGGCGTGGCGCAGTCGCGACTTGCACTGTCGACGCGCGCGCTCGATGCAGGCGCGCTGCGCGATCTCGTGATCGCGCAGATCAATGCGCTGCTCGATGCGACGGAGACGCCGCGCCATCGGCTGTTGGGAATCGGGATCGCGCTGCAAGGCATCGTGAACGTCGACACCGGCACGACGCTGTGGAGTCCCGCGCTGTCGATCACCGAAGTCGATCTGGCGACGCCGATACGTCAGGCGTTCGGGGTCGAGGTCGTGATGGCGAACGACGCTGTCGCGGTCGCGCTCGCCCTCACGGCCGCCGAACCGGCATTGGCGGAAGGCCTCTCGGCCACGATCATGGTCGGTCACGGCATCGGGATGGGCGTCGTTGCCGATGGTGAAGCACGCTGGGGCGCCGGCAGCGAGATCGGCCATGTCAAGCTGGCGCCGGACGGCCCGCAATGCCGTTGCGGCCAGCGCGGCTGTATCGAGGCTTATCTTGCTGATTATGCGCTCTACCGCGACGCCCGCACCTTTCTCGATCTGCCGCCGGCGGACTCGCAGCAGCCGTCCGAGGGACAGATGGCCTTGCTACGCGAGCGCGCACTGGGCGGAGATCCACGTCTCGAGCACCTGTTCCTGCAGGCGGGTCGCGCGCTCGCCGAGGCCGTCGCAGCAACGATATCCGTGCTGCGACCGCACCACGTCATCCTGGCGGGTCCAGGCTTGATGGCCTTCGACATGATGCGCCACGCCTATGAGGAGCGGCTCGAGCAGGCGGTGTTGCCATGGCTGCTCAGGTCCACGGCGATCCATCTGCGTCCAAGCGAGTCGGCGGTCATTGTCGAGGGCATGGTGCGACGGACGCTGCGGGTCGTGGACCAAAACCACATGGAAGCGACCGAGTAGCCACCGCGAGCTAAGCACTGGCTGGCGACGCAGTGCAGTTCGCACCGGTCTCCGTTCTAAATTCCCTGGAAACAGGGAATTTTGCAGGGAAATAACGGCCGCGGGGGTCTGTCTAAGAGGGCGCGGATCCGAAAAGGCCGCAAAAATAGCGTATCCACTCCCAATTCCCTAAGCTGATAACAGGGAAAATGTCCAAATGAACAGCGTAAAAAATCGCGTTTACAGCGAACCGCACACGTCAACACCAACGAACAAATCAGCGCGTTACCTGGACCTGGATGTAGCTCTGCGCCAGCTTTGATGGGTAGCTGAATCGCTCAGGTTTCATCTGAGAGCCGCCTTGCGGCGTCTTCTTTGCGCGATGCCAAATTGGCACGACCGGATCCAGCCCTTCAGCCAACGCACCTAGTTAAAGTCCGCTTACGGGCGGGCGGTAGAAACCCGTAGGTGCCACGTGTAGCGCGAAAGCGTTCCTGGCCGACCTCTCCAGTCGCATTCGCCGGTCGTTTAGTCGAGGGAATCGTTTCCCTTCGGCTCCTGCAAGAATTTAGGCAACCGGTCGCGCGGGGCGGGGCGTTCGGATGGGTCACGGCCGAGCTTGGATTGCAGCTCGACGAGGTCGGTGAAGACATCGGCCTGGCGGCGCAGCTCGTCGGCGATCATCGGCGGCTGGCTGGCGATGGTAGAGACCACCGTGACCCGCACACCGCGGCGCTGCACGGCCTCCACCAGGGAGCGGAAGTCGCCGTCACCGGAGAACAGCACCATCTGGTCGATGTGCCCGGCGAGCTCCATGGCGTCCACGGCGAGCTCGATGTCCATGTTGCCCTTGACCTTGCGGCGGCCGGACGCGTCGATGAATTCCTTAGTCGCCTTGGTGACGACGGTGTAGCCGTTGTAGTCGAGCCAGTCGATCAGCGGCCGGATCGACGAGTACTCCTGATCCTCGATGATCGCGGTGTAGTAGAACGCCCTAAGCAGCGTCCCGCGGCTCTGAAACTCCTTCAGCAGGCGCTTGTAGTCGATATCGAAGCCCAGAGTTTTTGCCGTCGCGTAAAGATTGGCTCCATCGATGAAGAGCGCGATCTTGTCGGTAGGTGAGTGGGACATCTGTCCAGGCTTTCGGTGGAGCAACTCGGGCTTAAAGCATCCCGAAAATTTGCGACGCGTAGGTTTGGTCGCATTCTATATGGA
This sequence comes from Bradyrhizobium sp. 4, assembly GCF_023100905.1. Taxonomy (NCBI): domain Bacteria; kingdom Pseudomonadati; phylum Pseudomonadota; class Alphaproteobacteria; order Hyphomicrobiales; family Nitrobacteraceae; genus Bradyrhizobium; species Bradyrhizobium sp. 4. Next base: position 2,180,537 of record NZ_CP064686.1, on the reverse strand, counting down.
GGGCTACCGGAGATCGTCGAGTAGCCGCAAACATTTAAGCCTCAAATAATATCAGGCCTGTGCGGGCGTGGAACTCTACCATTACCCGAAAGTTCTCCCTGTCAAAATTGTAATGTATCCTCGATTTCCAAGTGCGTATTGAAGGTTTGCCTGATGAACGCCGGCGATTTTGCTCTCTTTGATCTGTCCATACAGAGACGGGGTCGTGGCTGGCGATGGGTAGTCATTGACCGGTCAGGCAACCCTTTGTTGACTGGGAGCGAGTGCAGCAGGACTGCAGCTCGTTACAAGGCCACCAGGGCAATCTTCCAAATGTTATTGACGGCTCCGTATCGAACTCAAATCTCTCCAGCAGCCTGCTCGCTCGCCTCGAAGATTGAGGCGCCACGCACCTCCCTAGACTCAGGGAGAAGGCGCGGGTTGAGATCGAAGGGCTAAAAGGCGACGCGCCGGTCTAACGAGCTGCGTGCCGGCAGAAGATTGCCTATAAGGTCGAAGTTGATCAGAGGCGCGCGGTAAGAGCAGCGGAAACGGCGCATCTAATCACTGCATTTTGCGCCCGAGGTCTCTCAGGAGGGAGTGGAGAAAATCACTCGCATGGTCGTACCGCGCGCCGCCGCTCGCGATTTCACGAGCCCGCGGCTCCACTACACTACCGACGGCTTCTGGACCGAGTAGATCAGCTTTCTCAGACCATTGCTGCAGCAGGCGATCGGGAATGTATTCCGCAGACCCGAACAACGTCAAAAGGCATTCCTCGGCTTCGGCTTTGTGATCGTGATGAGCTTTCGCCCAGTAGAGAGCGAATAGTCCACGAAAAGCATCACGGGAAACGGCTGGTTTTGCCATTGCAATGTCCCCGCAGGAATTGAACGCGAAACGAAGAGGCCACCTAAAGGCGGCCTCAAGAGTTTATCAGTCGATCTAAATAACACGTACTAAAACGCCTGCCGCAGCGTTGCCGTTGCTTCAGAACCCGGGTGTAAATAGATGAGAGATGAACGCGCCGGCCCGGTTACAGGAGCATGCCAAGTTGCTTCGCTTCTGCCAACAAGAATCTGACGACTTCCGGGAAATTTTGGCAATCCCAAGCCTATGTTAGCTTAAGTGACGAACGCACCGAGCCGTTTGGCGAGCCAAGTATCATGATGATCCATCAAGTTACGTGCTCGACGAACTCGGCAATGCATTGAGTTTGGACCTGGACAGGCTGCGCGGCCGAGGTCGAAACAAAGGAAACGGGCCGCTGCGATAGTGGACGAACACCCCGTGGAATTATGGTGCGATGGTCGGCGCCTCGCCTGTTTGCAGACGCAGCTGGACTAGTGCTTGTACTCAAAATCCCGATCAGCCCGCAGCACGGAGGCAGAGCCTCATCGTCCAGTTCGTTTTTGAGACCGGACACGGCCAGAGGAAGATGTCCCTTAAAGCGCCACTAGGTTGGTGGCCCCCCGCACGGCATCGCCAATTCCGGTGTGTGGCCCATAGCTGACCTGCCGCGAGCAACGGGTCCGGGACCGCTTGTGACCCTGGCTGTGTGAAAACGCCATTGCGCTGCTATGATTCTCTCGATGAGTCTGATTCTCGGGAGAGAATTGATGGGGCGCTTTATTGAAGAGGCGGATCGTGGGCAATCGACGCTGCTGCCCGAATGCCTCGATGATTTCATTGACGAAGGCAACCCGGTTCGCGTGATCGACGTGTTTGTCGATGCGCTCGATTTGGCGGAAATGGGCTTCGATGGGGTGGATCCAGCGGCGACCGGACGGCCGTCGTACCATCCTTCGGTGCTCCTGAAGCTTTACATCTACGGTTATCTGAACCGGGTTCAGTCGAGCCGGCGGTTGGAGCGAGAGGCCGGCCGCAATGTCGAGGTGATGTGGTTGCTGGGCCGGCTCGTGCCTGATCACAAGACGATCGCGGACTTCCGCAAGGACAACGGCTTGGGGCTACGCAAGGTATGTGCGCGCTTCGTTGAGCTTTGTCGTGAGATGGGCCTTCTCGCGACGGCGAGCGTTGCCATCGACGGCAGCAAGTTCAAAGCCGTGAACAACCGGGACAGGAACTTCACCCGGGCAAAGGTGGAGCGGCGGCGTGCCCAACTGGAGGAGAGCGTCGCCCGCTACCTGAGCCAGCTTGACACCGCCGACCGGCAGGAGCCGACCGAAGCGCTGGCCGCGAAGGTGACACGGCTCAAGGAGAAGCTGGCGAAGTTGAAGGAGCAAATGAGTAAGCTTGCCGTCTGCGAGAAACAGATGCTGGCTTTGCCCGACCAGCAGATATCTCTGACCGATCCCGACAGCCGCTCGATGGCAACCAGCGGCCGCGGATCGGGCGTCGTCGGCTACAACGTGCAGGTCGCTGTGGATACTGATCATCACCTGATCATTACCCATGAGGTGACGATCGGGCGCAACTCGCCAATATGGCCAGGCAGGCAAAGGCTGTATTGCAGACCGAGACCCTCGAGGCCGTTGCCGACCGCGGCTACTTCAGCAGCCCGGAAATCCTCGCCTGCCACGAGGCCGGCATCACGGTAACCCTGCCCAAGCCGATGACTTCGGGCGCCAAGTCGGACGGACGCTTCGGCAAGCAGGACTTTGTCTATTTGCCGGAGGACGACGCCTATCGTTGTCCGGCCGGCGAGCGGTTGCCGTATCGCTATACAAACGAAGAAGCCGACAAGATGCTGCGGCGCTACTGGACCAACGCCTGCAAGAATTGTTCGATCAAATCCCAGTGCACGCCTGGGTCCGAGCGACGGATCACGCGATGGGAACACGAGCATCTGCTCGACGCCGTGCAGCAGCGGCTCGATGCGAACCCGCTCGCCATGCGACTACGTCGCGAGACCGTCGAGCATCCGTTCGGCACCATGAAGGCGCGCATGGGTGCGACGCACTTCCTGACCAAAACCCTCCCAAAAGTAGCCGCCGAAATGGCCCTCTCGGTCCTGGCCTACAATCTGACTCGGGTTATGAACATCGTTGGGACCAAGCCGTTGATGGCCGCGATCGCGGCCTGACGCCAAACCCGTCCGGCTTTCTCCCCGGCTTCCCCGGAATGGAGTTTTTACACGGCCAAGACCCAGAGCAGACTTCGTCCTGAGTGATTAGCGGCGATTTCGTTCGCCGCTTGGTCATAGGTGCTGGGCTCGGCGGGGCGCGATAGTTCACCCAATGGGAGCCCGTTCCAGATTTCCCGCAGAGTGGCGCGCAATGAAAGGAGCTGCGCACTCAACCGCAGCAAGAATGACGCCAGACCCGCTCGTGGTGTACCGAAGGCGGACGGGGCAGACAATTTGCTATGCGGCGTAAAGCTCTATCGGGGTCTCGAACCCTTTGAGCTGGAATGGCTTTGCATGACTGCCCGTCAAGTCTGACTGGGCGCGCTGATAAACCGCCTGCGTTACCAGAATCTGGTCGGCTTCAGCTACCGACTGCGCGCGGGAGGCCGTGTTTACGACGGTACCGATTGCGGTCAGGTCTCGGTGAGACCGACCGAACTCCCCAAAGCTGAGCTCTCCTGAATGGATACCAATACCGATCCCCAATTCGTTTTCGGTCAGGCCGTGCGCTTTGACAAGACTCTCGCGCTTGGCGCGCCAGTTCTTCTGGATCTCGCGGGCCGCAAGCACGGCATTTCTGGCATGGTCATCACGTTTCAGGGGGAAATTGAAGACGGCCATCACCGCGTCTCCAATGGTTTTGTTGAGAAGCCCGTCATAGTGCCAGATGGCGCTTGCACTTTCATCATAGAATGCGTCGAGCAGCCCCGAAACGGCATCCGGAGACTGGGACTGGGAGAGACTGGTGTAACCTCGCAGATCGGCAAACATAATGGTCGCGTCGATGGTGATCTTTCGGGCTCTCATCACCTTCGTAAACATCAACTCGCAGACGGTACAGGTGTTGGGGTTCATTCGGCTCGGCCGAATGCCGAACGCACGAAATGGCGCTGAGAGAACGCCGTGAAGCGGCACCGGCAGATGCATCTGCTCCCAGCAGCCCTTGCAGAATCTCGAATGCTGCGACGCTGCCATTTTTTTTCAACCATGATCCACGAATTGGCAGACGACTTGATCCTACAATCGGGATCAGCCGCGAGCAAGGTGGACCAGGGGTTAACCAGCGCGTCACGGACTCGCGAGCTGGAACCTAGGCCGAGTTGACGAGGCCCAAGATGGACTGGCGACTTCCGGGCTTGATCCTGAGCTGCCTGAGCTGCCTGAGCTGCCTAAGTTGCGGAAGCTTTTCGCGCCGATTCCGCTCCAGGTACCCCCGTGATCAGCATCGCGCTTTCCCTCAATAGACATCCCCAAGGCCCGGTCATAAGCTCCTGCCGATAGTTCGGTTCGGATGAGCTGCAGCCGTCCCGCGATGTTGTCTCTAGCCGACGGAAGGCGCGACCATGGCTGAACTCATCAAGGTAGGCGCGATGCAATTGCGGTTTTTGCGCACCAAGTATGACACCAGCGGGGCACTTGATATGTTTGAGGTGATGATCCCGCCAAACTCTCGTATGCCGGTCCCGCACCATCACCGTGACTGGGAAGAAACGATCTATGGTCTTGAGGGGGTCATCACTTGGACGGTCGCTGGCAAACGGATCGAGATCAAGCCAGGAGACGATCTCTTCATCCCGCGAGGTGTTGTCCACGGATTCGTCAACGAGACACAGGCGATTGCGAAAATGCTTTGCGTTCTCACACCGGGGGTTCTCGGGCCCGAATTCTTCCGCGAAATGGCGGCAGCCATCGGCGGCCCTGCGCCTCCTGATCCTGCTCGGATGGGCGAGATCATGAAACGTCACGGCTTGATCCCTACGCCACCTTAAGGGGGTGCATTCGCGCTCTGCTTGCGGGCCCGGGTTATTTCTGAATGTCGGCTGTTGGCCCATCGCTACCGTAGGGGCGGTGCCGCTACATGTCGGCTCAGAAGGGTAGACCGGAAGTTTGCAGTGGAGTGCTAGACCGACGCTTTTGACCCTAAGCGGTCGTTTTGATTTAGATCAACAGAGCCAACTTGGTATCTTCTCTCTTGGTGCCTGATGAGAGCGCCAGAGCACCAGAGATTAAACCTTACGCCTGCGGTTCGTCGCGCGATGATCGCGACCAATGACCAGAAAGTGTTTCGCACTTATGGGCCGAACGGCAGCGCTTGGAAGAGCGAGCGCAATGGCGTCTCGCCGCGCGTGCTCTGGAAACTCCTTGCGAACGAACTGGTCGAGGACGAGCCACAGACGGCCGTCGCGACGGCCGAATCCACAACCGTCCGCATGCGCCTGAGTGAGGTTGGGCTGATCATTTTGAAAGCGAGCTTAGACGGGAAAGCATGAGGCGATTACTCCCAAAAAACTGATAATGCTCGTCGACACGTGAGAGTGTCTTTTCAGCTGACCTACGCAATTCAAGTATGTTGGTTGTGGCCCTTAGCTGACTTGCGCGCGCCGCCGGTCGAAGGCCGGTTGTGACCCGTAGCTGACTCCAGCCCAGCGAGTCTCTCCATGGGATGGCACGAACTGCATAGACGCCCGGTCGTAGGAGGCGCATCATACCACCCGGTAAGCGTGTATCGGGGGACACCATGATCAGCTTGACCCGTTTGTTTGACCTCGGCGTGATCGCATTGGGCGCTTTCAACGTCGTGCTGGTGGCATTGCTTATCTTTTCATCGTGACGCTCCACCGCTGTCGCGGACCGCCGTGCGTATGCGGCGGGGTGTGCGCCTCAATTTCGCCGCCCGACTCGGGCTGAGGTTGTATTCGTTGCCGGCGTCTCGTCGGCGGCGGTTTTCGATCCCGAACCGGCGCGCGACGAAGCGGAGCCAGAGGCCCGGAGAGACCCCATCGAACCGGGCTTTTGCGCTGTCCAGCCGGGCGGCTCATCGCCGGGCAAGTCCGCCGCGCTGCTCTAAGCGCGAGCCAAAGCAAGGGGCCGCTGTGTGGACGCTAATCTGTTTGCATGCAGAAACCGTCGAGATCGCATCCAAATGCCCTTATAGACGATCCGCTATTTACCCCGTGCCAGGTTACGCGGGAGGAAAGTCGCAGATTGCTCGACCATGCCCGCGCGCTTCGCACCTCTTTGAAAAAAGAACGTGCACTTCTGCGGTTTGCACGGGCCGGAGCGGCAATGAGCCGGGCGGAGTCAATTGCTAAAGCGAGCAGATCAGCTCCCCTGAATGGAGAACTTCGACGGTCCTTCTGCGCTGAAGCTTGAGCAAAGGGCCGATGGTTTGGCAGGCCCGCTTATGGCCCATCGCTACCATTGGGGCGGTGCCGCTACATGTCGGCTCAGAAGGGTAGACCGGAAGTTTGCAGTGGAGTGCTAGACCGACGCTTTTGACCCGAAGCGGAAGTGAACTAATCCGGATACCTTCGAAGTTCTGAACTCCATTTCGTTGCAACCACGCGTTCTCCCACTGTTAGGCGTAAGAGGTCTTCTCCGACCTCTAATGGACCCGCGTAAGTGCTCTGTGTTCTGGCCACAAGCTCGGTCACCTTCGTTTCAAGCAGGATGACGTGCGAATAGACGGCGAGCTTGGGCTTTGTGCGCGAAAATACGATGCCAGCTTCCTCAGGGGAGGTATGATGATCTGCGACGGGCTTCAATTGCGGCAACTTTGCCAATTGTGCCGAAAGCGCAAACACTTCGTGGATCAACAGATCGGTTCCCGTTGCGTGCTTAATAAGGTTTTCGTCAAGTTTGGTGTCACCTGAAATCGTTACAGATCGGGTGGCATAGTCGATGCGATAGCCCACCGATGGTTTGATCAGGTCGCCGTGATTAACCGCAAACGCCGTGACCTTAACGCCGGCCTCGTCAAACACCACGCCGTCCGCTTGGAACTCGTGGACTTCAATCTGCATGGCAGCCGCTGAGATGTGTTCGTCAGCTTGACGGATGCTCATGTCATCCGAAAATGCCACCTCGAAGCCTTTAGCAATCTTTGCCACACCGCTGGGCGAGGTTGAGCTGTCCGATGGGCCCCACAACCTCATAGGTTGGGCACGCGATCCAAACGGCCCGAACATGTACCCCGTCATCCACAGGTCGGGCAGGCCGGCGACATGGTCTGAATGATAGTGGGTCAGAAAAACGGCATCGATGCCTTTACCCGACGATACACCCAATTGATAAAGTCGTGCCGTCACTCCCCGACCAGCGTCGAACAATAGATTTTTCCCGCCGACTTGAACGAGTGTGGCCGGTCCGAAACGCAAGGCGGTCGGTTCGGGGCCACCTGTGCCAAGCAGCGTCACAACGATATCGTTGGAGATGGCATGTTTTTCCTCAGCGGTCGCACTGCTAGGGATCGTACAGATCAACGTGAAAGTAGCTGCGAAAAGTGCCAGAAAGGACTGCTGTGCTGGAAACACCATCCGTAAGCTCCATTGAATGGACCGGTTAACTCAGCCGCCAGCGCCGACGGCTCGGTTTCTCGATACCAAATAGCCGCCGCGCGGGCTGACATGCTTGTATATTTCAGCCATCTGGGGAAAGAATATTATCCCAATCACCTATAAATTGACTTGGTCCAACGCCGACTAATGCGTGGCACTCACGGATGAAATGCGCCTGATCGAAGTAACCCGCTTCATGCGCAATTTGCGTCCAGGACTTCATCGGTTCGTTGCGGTGAGCCGTCAAAGCTGCATCAAATCTGATGGTCCGCGCATAGAGTTTTGGAGAAAGGCCTACTTGTGACGCAAAGCGGCGCTGAAAATGACGTGGGCTCAAGCCTGATCGCTCCACAAGCTGGTCGATGCGGATTCGCCCCCGTGATGCCAGCAGCAGGCGGGACGTAAAACCGATCCCATCCTGTGCCAAACCGTCATCTAGCATCATTGCAAACCAGCGTTCTGCGGCCGCTATACGCGAGGCAAAGTCCGGAGCCGAGCGCACGGCGTCGTTCAGCAGTTCGGCGCGCTTGCCGATAACATCGCGAGCCGAAACGCCGTCATTGACCAAAGACGTCATGTCGACGCCGACAAGGCTGTTGAGCGCAGCCGGCTGTAGCAGAATGTTGAAGACGTGTACTTCGCCTGACATGTGGAGATGAATTCGGCGCGCCCCTTGCGGACCTACCACGACCATTTCGGGGGCCGTCTGCAAGGCATTTCCGTCAATTCGAACACGAAATGGATCGCCGAGATATATATCAATGATCTGGTGGGGGCGTGCCGTTAGCGGCCACGTCAGCCCTTCGGGACCCAAGGTTGCGCGACGTTCCTCGAACGAGCGAACGAGGCTGCGGAGCGCAGGATGCGAGGTCCTTCGTCTAATATACATCGACTGCCTCGTGTTTTGGCAGCCCCCAAGGCAGCGTCTGGCGATCTACATTCTACCACAAATGGACTGCCGGATGCGATAGCAGGTGGCGTGCCGATGTGCCTTGGCTGTTCATTCAAGCCGCTATGGTTTCCGCTTTGGCCCGTAGCTGACCTGCCGCGCGTAGCCGGCGGAGGACCGCTTGTGACCCACAGCGGACCTTAGCTTTAACTGCTCAGATGACGATCCAGGGGGCGGAAAGAGCCGGCACATCTAGGCGGTGCCGGAAACGGCTTTGCCGTCGTGGCATCGGAGGTCAAAGCGGAGCGATAGATGAGTCGGTCGCCGCGATCCCGTAGATGAGCGGCACGAGCGAGCGGCTTTGGAAATCTCGTCCGCCATTACCGCGGCCGTAGAGAGCAAGGTGCCGCTACGCAGGAATTCTCCCGAGCGCGCAGCAGGCGACGCAGGGCGCGCATGAGGTCTCGACCAAGATCACCGACGTACCGAGGGACGCAACCGATACGGCTCGGCGTGTTCTCAAGTGTTCTCGGCTGCCAAGTCCCCGTCGCCGGATAGCAATCGTTAAAGCTCCGGGTGGGCCTCCTCTAAGACTCAAAAAGTCGTTGTGGGCGCATGAATGCATGGAACCTTTGTTCCATTTGGGCATCTTCTAAGCAGGGTAACAGCTGCTGGGAGAAACAAATGGCACAAGCTTTTCGAGAAGACGCACAGGTCGGGGTGGTTGAACCGTCGGTGGCCGGGGTTTCCTGGGCTGCCGTCCTGGCCGGGGCCGTTGCGTCTCTCGCCCTTACGCTCGTGCTTCTATCCTTTGGCGCAGGCATGGGTTTCTCTGTGGTGTCGCCCTGGGGCAATTCGGGTGTGTCCGCGACGACTTTCAAGATCGGAACTGGTCTATATTTCATCGTCATGGCGATGATCTCGTCCGCCGTAGGTGGTTATCTTGCCGGCCGTCTCCGCACGAAGTGGGTCGGCGTGCAGACCACCGAGGTGCACTTCCGGGATACGGCGCATGGCTTTTTAGCTTGGGCGGCCGCCTCGGTTCTCGGCGCTGTGTTGCTGGCTGCTCCGGCAACCACGTTGCTAGGCGGAACGCTTGCTGGCGCGACGCAGGGCGCCGCGAACGCTGCACAGAATTCGCCGATGAGCGGCTACGTCGACACGCTCCTGCGCTCGGATAACCCGTCCTCCCAGGGCCAGCAGACTGGCGACTCGCGTGGTGAGATGGTCCGCCTGTTCACCAACAGCTTCCACAAAGACAACGATGTCAGTCCCGCCGACCGCACCTACGTTGCTAAGGTCGTGTCTGCGCGAACCGGATTAAGCCAGGCGGACGCCGAGAAGCGCGTCAACGACGTCGTCACTCAGGTGAAAACTGATCTCGACGCGGCAAGGAAGGCCGCCATGCAGATTGCGATCTGGCTAACGCTTTCCCTGTTTATCGGCGCCTTCTGCGCATCGCTGGCTGCCACTGAAGGCGGCGGGCTTCGCGACGGCACTTGGGGCAAGAAGGCGTATGCGCCTGCAACCAACCGCTAACCCATCGAAAACGAAAGGAGAGATGTCATGCCGATTCTGCTTTGGCTCGTCGGAATCCCGATCCCGCTGATCATTCTCATTATGCTGCTGCGCTAAGTACGCCCCACTATTTGCAAACGGAGAAGACGCATGTCTAAGTATCTCGTCGCCGCGTTGCTCACCACGGCGTTGTTCACGTGCTCGGCATCGGCGCAAACTGCCTCGACCAAGACCGCCGCTGATAGTGCCGCCTCGTCGCACAAGGAAGGCGAATGGCGGGCTTCCAAGCTCGTCGGCGTCAACGTCTACAACGAAGCCAACGAGAAGATCGGCGACATCAACGAGGTCATTCTCGACAAGTCGGGCAAGACTGCGAACGTCATCCTGGGTGTTGGTGGATTCCTCGGTATGGGCGAGCATTATGTTGCTGTGCCCTATGACAAGCTGAAGTGGGTCAACGAGCCCGTTCGCACGTCGACGACCACGCCGCCTGCCGACAAACCGACGGTTGGCGTCAACAATGCCGGTGCCGCGACTGGAGAAGTGAACCGCTCCAACCGGCCCGTGCGTGCAGCCAACGAAAATTGGTATCCGGACCACGTCGTCTACAACGCGACCAAGGACCAATTGAAGGCTATGCCGCAGTTCAAATACTGAGGCCCACTACGCCGCCTCGGACACTCGGTCTCGAGGCGGCGATTAGGGGGCTCCTTGGGCGCCCTTCACCTCGCGCGTCACGTCGAGCACGGATTTCGCCTCGGTCAAAATTGCCACTCCGCATGGAGTGTGAGAATCGGCCCGTGGTCATCCTGGCGGCAAAGGGTTGCTGGTGATCAGGATGGAGCGTTGAAAGACCGGCTTGCCTTGCTCGTCCAAGCCTAGCATTGCTGCAAATTCTTCATGGGTGAGCAGCACTGGTCGGTTTCAGTGCGCTCAATGAAGATCGATGGTCCGTTTTTGCTGACGGTCTGATAGTGCACACAACTGGCGCTGGATAATTTTTTGCGAGGAGATCGCGCGGAGCCAGTCCCCTAATCTTGGCCCGCAGTATCGCCGGGGCTGAACTCCCGCTCCGCCTGGGTCCAGAAATCCAAATCTCGCCCCGAGGGACGTCCGGCCCGTTCCCAAAGCTGATAGGCGCGTGCCGTGATTTGAGCGCGCCGCGAAGAAGAGGGAGAAAGCTTGCGCCCCAGCTGATCAGCAAACTGCCGCAGCCTCCTGGCGGTGTTCTCGTCTGAGGTGTATGCGGCTGTCCGAGTAGCCAGTGCTATCTGATGCTCGAGCTTTTTCCTTTCATCCATCGGATCGCATCCCTCCTCGTTCTAATTGACTCCGGCTGGGCTCAATTGTTCAGCCCTGGCTGTAAAATGCGAGGAGCGTCAATTCCTTCACGCGCTTAAGTTCACTTTTGCACAAAACAGCTCATTAACCTCGTCGCGAGGCTGCGCTGTACCCAGTGTAAAGGGGGCTTAGTTTCGCCCGTGTTTTTCGAGAGAGAAGGAACGTGGGCGAGCTCGCGAACGAAGGGCCCGGGAAAAAGACTCCCGTTTCACAAGCCTGCCGGCGTAAGGAGAAGCATGGCTGCAGTACTTCTGATCGAAGACGAAACGCTTATCCGCATGATGATTGCGGATATGCTGATGGAGCTTGGTCACGAGGTTGCTGGGGAGGCCAGCGACCTCGGCTCTGGGTTAGCCATGGCCATGAGCGCTGAATGCGACGCTGCTATTCTCGACCTGCAGCTTGGCCGGGATAGCTCGGAAGCTATCGCAGAGGCGTTGCAGCTCCGCGGCATTCCCTTCGTCTTCGCCAGCGGCTATGGCGTCGATGGCGTACCAGAGCAATTCAACGGTCGGCCACTTCTACAGAAACCATTCCCTTTGGACGCTCTCGATCGCTGCATGGGGACGCTTCTAGGCCAAGGCTCTAACGCCGACTAGCTTCAGAGTATTAGCAGGCACCGTTGGTCTGCTGCATCACGCTATACAACTCAGGATGGTCGAAAAGGCGGCCCGGCAAGGTCGCGTCACCCGACTTACCTTCATTCTGTGACGGCCCAGACGCGTACTGACCGAGGCAAAGCGAAGCGGTCACCTTTGGCGTAACGGGCGGCTTCTGACCCGTGGAAACGGACAAGTCCGGCTTCAACTCGCTCGACCTGGAACGCTTGAAGGAACTAGCAGGGTTCGATCCGACCTATCTCCACCTGACGCCTCGTTAGAAATCAACGGATCAAGGTTCCGGATAGATCGAGAAGCGCGAAGTTCGATACGCGACGGCCGAGCCTGCCGCGCGGCCGGTTAGGACCGCATGTAGCCCATTGCTGACCTGGGGCGCGCAGCCGGTCGAGGACCGCTTGTGACCCGATGTATGGTCCGGCCGCGCGTTGCAAGAGTTTTCGTCAACCTGGCAGATGCGGTCTTGCATCAATGTATCCGGCCTCTGATTGGAGCGTGTTGTGCTCCGGGCCATCATGGATATCAGCGCGCATTCGAGCTCATTAGCGGACAGGCCTCGAACGGGCCATTCGGGTCACCAGTGCAGCTCGCTCTCGGCCAGTGTCCGGTAGCTCTGTTCCATCACCTCGAGGAGATGGCGGGCGAAGACGTCCTTCACCGTTTCCAGCGCGATCCGGTATCGGTCTGCCCGTTCTAGGTATTCTTCTAGCGTCAATTGCACGATAGGAACAGCAAGCGCCTCGGCGGCATTCCCGAGAATGCCAAAATACTTTTTTCACGTCCATAACGTAGCCCCTAGCGCTGACGACCAGGGCGAGGAATTAGCAGATGACGCAGCGGCTTGGCGGGAGGCCACAAGCTATGCAGGCGCTCTGTTCAAAGACATCGATGGCAAGTTCCGGCCGGGGCAGGAATGGAGCATAGAGGTGACGGATGAAGCCGGGAAACCGATTTATTTCATCACCGTCGGCTCTCGGAAAATGAAGTGAACATAGGCGGGTAGTCTGGAGGACCCAAGGTGGCATGCTCCCGCTGGTGGCACCAATGGGTTTGCGATAGCCATCCCGAACGCCCCAGGGTCAATTCGTTAGTGCCTGCGGAATGGCCGGATTCGGCAGCCCCGGCCTGCTCCCGACCTCAGTGGCCTAGTTTGAATTCGTTAGTGGCCTATTTTGCTGTTCGGGCGCATACAATCTGCATGTCCGAACAGTCTCGCCAGCCCCGCCCCCAGCCTACGCATTGCCCGGCTTGCGCTACCCCCTTCGGCTGCGATATTCGATGCTGGACGTCGGGACTGGTCGCACCGTCAACCTTTGACAATGCGACAAGTGCGGCCGAGCGCATTTGGGAAGATTAAGGCTGCCTCACGGCGGCCGGCGGCCAGTGTTTTAGGATGCCACCATGGCTGACAAAGAACCACCTCGGGAGACCCCGCCCTCCGGCACTAAGCGCGAGGATGATTTGCGCCAGATGGTCCAAGAGGACATCGAGGAACAGCGCGAACTGCAACGCAAGCTTCGCCGCAAGATGAATTAAGGCCGCCTCAGTTGGCGGTCCTCCAGTGTCAGTTGTTGCCCATAGCTGACCTGCCGCGAGCAAGCGGTCCGGGACCGCTTGTGACCCCACTTTCGCACCGAGCGATAATTCCGGGACCGGACGCGGCCTGACTGGAAGCGCCTTCGAAGTTTGTCCCCTATTAAGGTGCATCTCTGGCCCAACGATGGGCAATTGACTGCTGCTGGCACATCGGCGAAGTCTGCGCCAACATTTCTCCTGGTTCCTTGCGAGGGCGACGCAGCAAGAAAAAATGAACGCTTCGTCCTGTTCTACGTTGGGCCGGGTGACGTGCGTCATCAGGACCGCGGGAGTCATTTTGATAGGAGATGCGAGAGGATGCACCTGAGCAACTCCCAAAACGCCGCAGAAAGATCAACCATTCTTCTGGTTGAGGATGAAGATCTCCTCCGCGAGATGCTGGAGGAGACCTTGGTCGAGGCAGGCTACGGCGTGCTCAGCGCCGCCTCAGGCGAAGCGGCGGCCGGTCTGCTCAGCGAGAGCTCTCTGCCGCGAGCACTTGTCACCGACATCAATCTGGGTCCCGCCAGAATGGATGGTTGGGCGCTCGCCCGTCTCGTACGGGAGCGCGATCCAAGCTGCGGGATCCTCTACGTCTCCGGGGACAGCGCCCATCGCTGGGCCTCAAACGGCGTGCCGCGTAGCGTCATCCTGCCCAAGCCCTTCGCGCCGGCGCAGTTGGTCGAGGCTTTGTCGGGTCTCCTGATCTGAACGTCATAGCTGCCCGGCGCTCGAAAAGGGATGCATAGGGGTCCAGTTCACCCTACGCTCGTCCAGACCACAAGAACTGTCACACGCTCGGGGGTAACAAATGACGATCGAGGTCCGCAACAACGTGCAAGTCCGCGGCCGCGGCGATCGTGCGATGATGTTCGCTCATGGGTTCGGGTGCGACCAGAACATGTGGCGGTTCGTGGCGCCGGCCTTCGAGGCCGATTTCAGCACGGTGCTGTTCGACCATGTCGGAGCGGGCCGCTCGGACCTCACCGCTTACGATCGCCAGAAGTATTCCAAATTGTCCGGCTATGCCGATGACGTCGTCGAGATCGGGCGCTCGCTGCGCCTGAAGGATGCCGTGTTCGTGGGGCATTCCGTCAGTGCGATGATCGGACTGCTTGCCGCGATCAAGGATCCGACACTCTTCGAAAGCCTGGTGCTGGTGGGGCCTTCGGCGCGCTACATCGACGATGGCGACTATTTCGGGGGCTTCAGCGCTCAGCAGATCGAAGAGCTTCTTTCTTTTCTGGAGGAGAACCACATGGGCTGGTCGGTGCAGATGGCGCCCGCCATCATGGGCAATCCCGATCGTCCCGAACTTGGCGAGGAGCTGACCAACAGCTTCTGTCGAACAGATCCGGCGATCGCCAAGGAGTTCGCCCGGGTCACATTCCTGTCCGACAACCGCGCGGACCTGGCCAAGGTCAACGCTCGCACGCTGATCCTCCAGTGCAGCGAAGACATCATCGCCGGGCAACAGGTGGGTGCGTACGTCCAGCGCAACATCCCTAACAGCAAAATGGTGGTTTTGAAGGCAACCGGCCATTGTCCCAATTTGAGTGCCCCGGACGAAGTCATCGCCGCAATCCGGGACTTCGTCTGAGTGAACAACAATCACCCTGCTGACAGCGATTTCGAAGACCTCTACCAGAACGCGCCGTGCGGGTACCTCTCCGTTCGCCCGGACGGCCGCATCGATCGTGCTAATCGGACCCTGGCGGATTGGATGGGCTACCTGCCCGATGACCTGTCCGGGATGCGGCTCAGCGACCTGCTCAACATGGCCGGTCGCATATTCCTGGAGACCCATGTGGCGCCGCTGCTCCGGATGCAGGGTTTCTTCGACGAGTTCGCTCTCGATCTCCTGACTAAAAACGGAACGCGGCTGCCGGCGATCGCGAATGCCCGCGAGCGACGATCCGATGCCGACGCGCTCCTACTCACGCGCCTGACGATCATGCGCGCCACGGATCGGCGGCGCTATGAGCGCGGGCTCATCGACGCCCGCAAGGAGAGCGACGAGCTCAGGACCGCTCTGGAGGAGCGTCTGCGACAGGAGCGCGAGAACGCGGAGCTGCGCGAGCAGTTCATCGCCGTCCTCGGTCACGACCTGCGCAATCCCCTTGCATCGATCGCGGCCGGTGCACGGCTGATGCTCAAGGCCAAGACGCCGGAAGACGCGCTGCGGCTCGAGGCCATGATGCAGAGCAGCGTGGGCCGAATGGCCAAGATGATCGAGAGCGTCATGGACCTGGCGCGCGGCCGCCTTGGAGGGGGTATCTCGCTCTCTAAGGCCATTACCGCCGTCGAACCCGTGCTGGACCAGGTTGTGGCCGAGTTGGTCGCGGCCCATCCGGAGCGCCGCATCGAGACCAATTTCGAAGTCGAGAGGCCGGTTTTCTGCGATCCGGCCCGCATCGCCCAGTTGTTCTCCAACCTGCTCGGCAACGCAATCAGCCACGGCGCGCCGGACCGGCCCGTGCGGGTCGAAGCTACCGCCAAAGCAGAGATGTTCGAGCTCTCGGTGGCCAATGGAGGCGCGGCTATTCCGGAGGAGGCTCGCAAGCGCCTGTTTCAGCCGTTCTACCGGGGAGAGGCGCACGGGCCGTCGCAGGGACTTGGGCTTGGCCTTTATATCGCGGCCGAAATCGCCAAAGCCCACGGTGGCTCGATCGAGTTGGATTCGTCTGAGGCAGAAACCAAGTTCATTTTGCGAATGCCCCTTGAAGGCGATGGCTCGCTCCGGCCGCATTCCGCGCCGTAAGCGAGCGCTCTTCGGCGGGCATCGTTCACAAAATGTGATCGAGGCAGGGCGGCGTATCCTAAGGCAGCAATCGGCGTGCATCAAGCATTAGGAACACGCGCGGGCATCTCGGCATCTTTCACTGGAATTGCGTTGATGCGGCCTTTCAAGCAAACGAGTGATTGTCGTGGCTGGTTCTCATTACCTCAGGATCTTTCGGCGGCGGGCGTGTGGGGCTTTCTACAGAAGCTATCAGGAGGAGAGGCGGACAAAGGGCTTGTGCCTGCTCCGCGGCTGGCTGACTGCGCAGCAGCGTGCCCAGTTCGACGCCAAGGGCTATTTCGACGTCGTCGGGTGCGAAACCGGCATGCGCTATCGCATCTATCAGAGAACGTCAGCCAACATCCGCGAGGTCGATGCATCCGGCCGATTGGGAACGGGATGGTGCTTTGTCCCGGTTGGCGAGCTCGTCGAAGGAGACGTGATGCTGGTGCAAAAGATAGCCTTGGAGACGAGCGAACTTGAGACCCTGGCCATCGCCAAGAACTTCTACGGATGGTGAGGCAGGCGATCTGAGACAGTCCGTTCGCCTGCTTACCGCGAAATCGTGGCGCACCATGTTCCGTGTTCACTTGTGCACAAAGTGTCTAATCCTTAAATCACGGTTGCTGTACCAAGGATCGCGCTACCCGCCAACAGCAGGAGTTGCGCCATGGCCTATAACAAACCTTTCGATATCGCCGTCATTGGAGCTGACGCAACAAAGCTGTCGGTGGTCGCTCTGGATCTAGAAAATGCGGATGAGGCGTGCGCGCTTGCGAAGCGGCTGGCTGAGATGACTGGGCGAACTGTCACCGTTCGCGATGCAGATGGCGAGGTCCTCGGCATTTTTCCGGGAGCCAAGAAGAGCTAGGAACGGCGAACGGCACTCGGCGTTTGAGGCTCATGCCAAGGTTCTTTTTCGACTTCAATGACGACGAAGGCGCGCGCTCCTCACGTTATCAAGGCCTTGAACGAAGTCGACAGCTGTGAACAGCAGCTTCCACGACGCGCTGCGGAACAGTCCCACCTCAGCAGTCTGGGCTGCCAGTACCGTCGAAGCTCCGTTCGGCCTTTGAAGCTAACGCCGTTGGAGCAGTCGATGCGTGCATTAGTATCATAAAGGTCAGGTTACCCAATCGATGCTGCGGACAGGCGTCGATCCAGTCATCAACAAGGTCCACGGCATCGAAAGGGCTCGGGAAATGCGGCATGATGCACCGCATCTTACTCATTCCCCGGACCGCATTTTGGGACGAGCGACATGAACTTGCGCTTAGGACTCCGCGTTCAGGGAGGAACCGGGTGGGCATCACAGCACGTAGAGGGCGCGCTTGGCGAGACGACTTCCGCCCCCGACCCGCATCGCCAGCTCTTTGGCAAGCCCGGCGGTGGCTCGCAAGCCTAGGCGGTTGCCAGCGGAAGCCTGAAAGAGAACACCGCGCCCCGAGTGCGGTTCTCTGCCCACAGCTCGCCCCGGTAGCTTTCTAGTATCGTTCGTGCGATCGGCAGTCCCAATCCCGTCCCGTGCGGTTTCGTTGTTACAAACGCATTAAAAATGCTTACCAGTTTCGGGTCGGGAATGCCGGGCCCGGTGTCGGATATCCGGACCTCGATCCGATCGGTATCAGCCAGCTTTGTCCGGATCGTCAGATTATGCGGGCTGGGCACCTCTTCCATGGCATCCACGCCATTCATCACGAGGTTGATGATGACTTGCTGAAGATGAATCGAGTCGCACCGCACCCGCAGAGGCTCAGGCGCAAGAATGGTACGTAAAATCACCCCCCGCCTAGTCACTTCAGGAGATACGATTTTGACGACGTCGCGCACAGTGTCATTCAAATCGATCGTCCGAAGATCGGCTTCTGTTCTGTTGTTGAGCAAGTTTCGAAGGCCGCTAATGATCTCGCTCGCGCGTTGCTCATCCCTGACGATGTCGGATAGGATTTCGCCGAGCTGAGCCATATCCAGTGGATGCGCCTTGAGCAACATCTGCGCGGCCTCTGTGTTGCTCAAGATAGCTCCGAGCGGCTGATACAGCTCATGTGCGATCGAGGACGACAGAACGTTTGCGGTGGTGACCCGATTCAGGCGAACGACTTCCTGGCGGCGACTTGTCGCCTCCGCTTGTGCAACAAGACGTCGCCGTCGCTCGACGAGCAGCAATGCAATGATGCCGCCCTGCAGCAAGATGGCGGCCATAACAGCCGTGAATTGCGGCCGATACTGCTCCCAGAGGCTGGGCACCCGAAAAACAACTTCGCTGCCTGGCGGCAATTGGCTTTCGCTGATGTTCCAACGCTTCAGCTCCCTCCAGTCGTATCTGGGCGATGCAGCTGGAATCGCAGGCGTCTTGATGCTGCCCGGCGCCTCTCCCCTCAGAATGCGCACGGCAACGGCGGCGGTCTGGCGGCTGACGTCGGATATGTTCGTCATCCGACCGCCCACGATTCCTCGTCCGAAGAACGCGTCCTGTTCCGAAAAGATAGGTGCATTTGCGACCGCGCGGATACGATCTATGGCTCGCTTGCCCTCGTGCACGACGCCGGCTGCGTCCACAAGCATCTGCCCGTAGACGATGAAGCTCCGCGGTGGCAGCGTAGCCACCTGCTCGAGGATCTCTTCCAGCGATAGTTCATTGGAATAAGTGATCTCCATCTTGGTTGTCAGCGGCTGAAAACGCTTGCGCATCTCCTGCAGCCACAGCCTTTCGATCGGAGAACTTCCCATTACGATGAAGACTTTGGTCGTCTCCGGAACCAAATTCAGTATCTGGTCGAGAGTGCTTGATACATCGACAGATACCGAAACCATTGCATCGTTCGCCGGTGCATTGGAAGACATCTGCTGCGCCAGAGCCGCGTACAAGGTGGGGATCGTAGGAAAAATTCGCTGACGGTTTTGCTGAAAGAATCGTGCCGCAGGACCGCCGATCGTCATGATCAGGTCGAGTTTTCGCTCGGAAAATATTGCATTCAGATAGCTGACAAAGGCATCTTCATCCCCGTCCGGGAAGCGAGCCGTCGACAGCGAGACCTCGAAGATATCGATCGGATCCTTCGACTGAAGCCGCAACTCCTCTCGAATGTTTCGAGCGTAGTCGTCCCACGGCGAGAATTCGCGTCCGATTGAATGGACGATGAGCACCCGCTTTGGCTGAGAGAAAGCCGCACCCGTCATGGCCAGGAGCAGAACGATCGAACTGAACAATGTACGATTTTTCATGCGATAAAGCGGCCGGTAAAAAGGGAGTTACAATTGGATCCGAAAACCAATCCTACTCGATTTTGCACACTACCTGTGCCTGTAATCGTTAAAGGACTCGATTTCGGCCTCAGGCAATCCTGCCGACCGCATCGATCAGTAGTTTTGATAGGAACGGCTTCTTCAGATACGCAATGCAGCCCGCGTCGAATGCCGCCTGCCGAGTGACCTCACTGTCGATCGCCGTCATCATAATGACGGGCAAATCCCTGCCTGATGCGATCAATTGCCGTTGTAGATCCATGCCGGAGATTCCGCCAAGTTGGATGTCCAACAGCAAGCAATCCACCTCGCACTCGGCGTGGGCGTCCAAAAACAGCTCCGCCGATGCAAACGTCCGGACACGGAAGCCATGGGCTGATAAAAGCCGGGTCAGGCCTTGCAGCATACTCGGATTGTCGTCGACGACAGCTATGGTGCGCATGGCGAAACGATCATCGAGTGGTGGTAGACATCCATGCCGTAGAAACGCGATTCCCGACTACGGATCGCGATCCGGACTATTCCATCGCCGCCTTCGAAAGTCATCTGCATCGGCCCTCCTTAGGACGCTATGCACAATCCGCGCCCAGCGCAGGGCTGCCGAGGTCATTATGAAACCGCTAGGGCTTCATTTCGATCCCTAGCCTCGCCCGCATGTCCTTGAACACCACGGCGACCGCCTCAATGATCAATTCACCAGGGTTCGCCTTGCAATAAACGATGACCTCGTGCTCAGCCTCTTTTGATTTGACGATATCCATATAGTGCTTTCGAGCAAGTCCATTGTACCAGCCGCTGTACCAGGCTGTCAGGCGGTCGGCATCGCCTTGCCAGGTCCCGGCCAGCTGAGCGCATGTAAGCTTCTGTACATTGAGGAAGCCGTTGGCGTCGGCATAGGTGCTGAGATCGACCTGGGCGCGGGCAACGGGAATCGCCGTCGCAGATACTAGCGTTGCGAATATCAAGGCCCTGTACATCTTGCGCTCCATTCCATTCTCCTGCTGAGTTCGTCGCCGCATCGGCGGGCCTGGGCTAACGATCACGCAATGATACCGGGCGGCGGCCATGTCCCCTTGCCAATCGGCAGAATGGAAGACGTTTCTGTTTTCGGCCAGTAGAGCCGCATCACGAGGTAGATCGGGCCGTCGGGCGCGGGCAGCCAGTTCGATTCCTTGTCCTTACCCGGCGACTTGCTCTGGATATAGAGCGTCAGCGACCCGTCCGCGCTCTTGTTCATGGCGGGGAGCATCGGCGAATTGATCAGGTAGCGGCTGATCGGATTCTCGATTAACAGTTGGGTCTTGCCGTCGTACATCGTCACCGACCAGAAGGCATTAACCGGCGGCAATTGATCGGGCGGGAAGGTGAGCGTGTAGTTGTGCTTGGCACCGTCGAGGGTCTTGCCCTCGGCGTCGATGCGCGTAAGCGGATAGACCGCCTCCACGGAATCGTTGCCGTAAATGCCGGCCTTCGCGCCCGCCGCGCGCTTCAGCCAGTCGCCATTGAAGAACGCTGCATCGCCAAAGAACGAGTGGACCTGCCATCCGTTGAGCGATACGCCACCCTTCGCGACGGCCTCGTCCACTTTCTGTTCACCTTGCTTCATGCCCACGAGAATCTCCGCCTTGTGCTCAAGCGGGAGATCTTTGAAGCTGAAGGTCTTTCCAGGCCCGACACCAATGCGTGCGAGCTTTGCGCGGATGTCCTTCTCGTTCTCGAGTGCCGGCGCGAACTGCAGGCAGAAATCGAGATACTCAAAAAAGTTCGTTTTGGCGAGCTCCTTGTCGATCTTCGGAAAAGTCACAGCCGGAGTAGCGGGCGGAGCCGCCTGCTTCAGATAGCCTGAAAGTGGCTGCGCCTTATAGCCAGCTTGCACCTTCATCACGTTGTTGATGTCGCCCGCGTCGAAAAGCTGGGTGCGGAAGAGAACCAATGAAAACTGGGTCGTCGATTGAAACACTTTCTTGACTCCGGCAGGAGTTGCTCCCTTCCACTCCGGTCCGACCACCATGTAATCGCCAGCTTCGCTTCCAGTGGCGCGACTGCCGATATAGCCGTAGTTGAATGTGTTACCGTCTATGAGCTGGACAGCGTAGTAGCGTTTCGGGTCTACCGGGGGGACCGAAACCACGATCGGCTCCGCCCTCAGGTCCACCCACAAAATCGAGTATGGCGTGTCGCTGTTCGGCGTGATGACGGCGGTATCTTTATAAGTAGCGACGTGGGATAAGTTGTTGATCTCGTTGAACGGCGCCTTGAACTGCCCCGAATTCCGGTCGACAGCAAATTCGTACATGGTGGCGTAGTTCATCATGATGGGCAGGCCGTAAATGAAGCCTTCTTCGGCAATGTCCTTGGCTTCTAATAGGCTGGGCCAATCGGCTTTGTCTTTCGCAACTGCCGACGTGTACTTAGCTGTCGTGGCGGCAAGCGCGGCGATCGCCGCAGTGGAGCGAAGTAAATGCCGTTTCGTCAACATTTTCCATGCTCCTCAACATTTAATGCAGTTATCGAACCGCCCTGCATTCGGGCAATTCTCGTCGACAGCCGCGCAAGAGTAAGGCTGCCGATCCCAATTGCGTATGGCGGTGCTTCGAGCCCTTGTCGCAGTCCGAGCTGCGCGGCGACGGATCCGGCAGCCGGGTCGGGGATAATTATTGCGCCGCTTGGATACCGGGCGGCTTCCAAGTGCCTTCCCCCGGGGGCAGGATCGAAGGTGGTTCGGTCTTCGGCCAGTACAACCGCATCACCAGATAGATCGTGTCATTCGGAGCGGGCAGCCAATTGGCCTCTTTGTCCGCGCCCGGCGACTTATTCTGGATGTAAAGCGTCAGCGATCCATCCGGATTCTTTTTCATGTTCGGCAGCATCGGCGAGTTGATCAGATAGCGGTTAATCGGGTTTTCGATTAGAAGCTGCGACTTTCCGTCGTACATAGTGAGCGACCAGAAGGCATTCACCGGCGGCTGCTGCCCTGCCGGGAACGTGAGGGTGTAGTTGCCCTTGCTGCCATCGAGCGTCCGACCATCGCTGTCGATGCGCGTGTACGGATAGGTCGCCTCCGCCGGGTCATTGCCATAAATGCCGGCCTGAGCGGCGACGGCACGCTTCAACCAGTCGCCATTGTAGTGGGCGCTATTGCCTGGAAGGCCGCTAACCCGCCAGCCATTGATCGCCTTGCCCGCGTTGGCGACGGCCTCGTCGACCTTCCGCTGGCCCTCCTTCATGCCGAGGCCAACCTCCAGCTTGTGCTCCAGTGGCAGGTCCTTAAAATTGAAGGTCTTGCCTGGACCAATCCCGATGCGCGCGAGCCGAGCGCGAATCTCGATCTCTTTAGCCTCCGGTGGTGCGAACTGCAGCGCAAAGTCGAGAAACTCGAAGAAGTTGCTCTTTACGAGTTCCTTGTCGATCTTCGGAAAGTCGATGGCTACCGCGGCCGCTGGCGGCGCCTGCTTCAGATAGGCAGAGAGCAGCTGCACCTTATAGCCGGCCTGTACTTTCTTGACGTTGTCGAGATCATCCGGGCCGAAAAGCTGGGTGCGATAGCCCGCGAGGGAAAATTGTGTGCTCGAACGGAACACTTGCTTGATGCCGGCCGGGGTGTCCCCCTTCCAGTCGGGCCCGACCACCATGTAGTCGCCGGCCTCACTCCCTGTGGCTCGGGTGCCGACATAGCCATAATTATACGTATTGCCGTCGCATAGCATGATCGAGTAGTAGCGCTTCGGATCGTTCGCCGGCACCGAGAGCACCAGCGGCTCCGCCCGCAAATCGAGCCACACGAAGGAGTAGGGCGTGTCGCTGTTGGGGGTGACAATGGCCGTATCCTTGTAGCTGTAAACGTTGGGCTCGTTCTTGATCTGGTTGAACGGCGCCTTGAATTGCCCCGAATTTCGATCTATCGCGTACTCGTACATGATGGCGTAGTTCATGACGATTGGCAGGCCATAGATGAAGCCTTGCTCGGCGATATCCTTGGCCTCTAACAGCCTGGGCCAATCGGCTTTGTTCTGCGCAATTGCTGACGTGGACTTTGCCGTTGTAGCGACGAGCGCAGTCATCGCAGCAGAGCAAAGCAGATCGCGTTTAGTCAACATAGTGCTGACTCCTCTTTAGGGATGATTGTGTTTGCGCGGTCCGACGCCGGTGTCGAAAGCCGGCGCTGGTTTATGGTTTAGACTGCAACTTTCGCTACTGGCGGAATCTTCCACGATCCATTGATGATCGAGGGGTTCTTCTCGCGCGGCCAATACAGACGCAGCATCAGGATGAAATCGCCGGGAGGCGACGGCAGCCAGTTGGATTCCTTGTCTTTGCCGGGTGTGTCCTTCTGGATGTAGAGGTCAACCGAACCGTCCGGGTTCGACTTGAGCTTCTCGCGCGCGCTGATCGAATAACGGTTGAGCGGGTTGTTGACGAAGAAATAGCCGGAGTCATACATCGTGAGGGACCAAAATCCCTCCGCCGGGGGCAACTGGCCCCTGGCGAAACGCATCACGTATTTGTTGGCGCCGTTGTATTTGCGGCCCTCAGCATCCTTTTGCGAGGTCGGATAGACCGCGTCTTCTGGCCGATTGGCGCCAAGCCCGATCGCGGTGACGAGCGCGCGCATAAGGTAATCGGTTCCGTAGATGCCGGTCTTGGTTGTGAACGCCCAGCCGTTCTCGTCCGTAATAGCCTTGTTGATTTTGAACTGCAGCATGATCCGGTCGAAGGCGACTTCGGGCACCCGCTTGACGAAATCCGCCTTGAGCTTACTGGTGTCGAAATCCTCGCCGGGAACGATACCAATTTTGGCGAATTTCGCCAGCTGCGGCGCATCAGCCGCCGACGCCGGATTGTCCTTCATCAGCTTGCACAACAGCGTGAAGTACGCCACCGCATCCATGCGGTTGACCTGCTCGCGCACCGCCGTCTTCATGTCAATCGATGGATCGACGGTCCCCGGAGGTGGTGTGTAGGGCTTGCCGTATGCGCTCAACGGCACCAGCTTGAACTCATCCTGCAGCTTGTGCACCTCGGCGTAATCTTGCGGCGTGCCGGTGCAGTAGATGCGCCCAAGCAGCCAAACGATGGCGGTGGGCGACTTGTATTCCTTGACTCCCGAGGGCAGCGAGCCCTTCCAGCCAGGGCCGGTGATTGCGTAGGTCTGCGCGCCAGTCCCGGTGGTGCGCTTGCCTGGGACCTGGAAGACACTGGTCCAGCCATCCAGCATCGGCAGCAAGAAATAACGACCCTTCATGTCGGGAATGCTGAGCACCCACGGCTCCTTGCCGACATCGAAGTAAGATGTCGTATAGAGCGTGTCGGCATTCGGCGCGGTAACGTCGCGAAACGATGCATCGGGATATTGCCGCAGCTTGATGATCTGGCCCATCGGCCCGCGCGTTCCAACCGGAGACGCGACGTTGGTGATGACGCGCCGCGTCATCTCCATGGTCACCAGCGGATAGCCAAAGATGTAGGCATCGGTGGCGAGCAGGAAATCCTCGACGCCCTCCTCGATTCCGAGGAACGAACCCAGTTCGGCACGGCTGATGGTGCTTGCGGAAGCTCCGGCCAGTAGGCTGATGCCGCCCAAGGTGAGATTTCGTCGAGTGATGTTCATTGAAAATTCCCGTTCAATCGGATTCGTTTGGTTCAGTTCAAAAATGCGCTGACGATTCCCCGATCGAGACGCCGTGCAAACGGGGAAGCGGTGCCTCCCCGCCTTTCGCAGGTCTCAATAACAAGGCGGATAGGGATAGTAGCCGCACGCCGGACGGGGATACGCGTATGGATGGTAGTACGCAGCCGCTCCATAAGCAGCCGCCCCGGCAGCGCCGGCATACATCGCGCCCCTGAACGCCGTGCGGCGGGCAACGCCGGCAAACGACATCGGCGTGAACGGCCGGCCTATGATATCGATGAAGAGCGCGGCCGCACCGTCGGCCCCGGCCAGATCGCCCTCAAGAACCTGGACGTTGAAGGTGAGCTTGTCGCCCTCAAGCTTCGGATTTTTCAGCACTACAACGGCGTCCTTCACCGAGCCGTCCTTGCCGAGTACCGACACGGTCGCGTTCGGCGGGTTCTTGGCAAAGCTGTCGTCGCCGGATCCCCACTCCGCGATTACGTCGGCGGTTGGCTGGTGACCTGCGGCGCGCACCGGCCGGTCCGCGAAGATGATGGAGTTCGGCGTTACTCCCGTCATGGTCAGGGCGTCGCCCTGCAGGGTAGCACCGCGCGAATTGAGCACGAACAGCGACGGCACGAGCTCGGACTTGGCTTGCCCTGAAGCCGCACCGATTGTCTTCAAGGGGGCCGGAGCCGTCTGTCCGAAGGCCGCAATGGGACCAATCAATGCCGAAACCACCAACAGTCCCGCAATTTGTGCCAGCCTTGTGCGCTTCATGTCTGCCTCTTCTGTTGTGAATGGGATGACCACGTCTCGGATGATCACGTTCGTCCACAACTATGAGGAAGCTTCGGGCGATCGGCTATGCAAAAACCGGCAGCGCAAAGAATTCGCTGATCATCCGAAAATGAACAGCGCTCGGTACGAGCCGATTTTGCATAGCGCGTCCCGACGCATATCCGGCAATGAGCGGTTGACGCCACAAACGAGAGGGGCCGCCCATGATTATTATCTTGTGCCTTTATGTGCTCGCGATGTGGGTGATATTTTCCAAGCTCAAACTGGTCCGCTGGGGCTGGCTATCGGGTACTATTTCGATCCTGATCGGCGCATTCATACTCGCGACATTTCTTGCGCTTTTCAATCATTTAACCCCATCAGGGAAGGTCACCGTCGCGGGCCGGGTGATCGAAGTGACACCTAACGTCACCGGCCAGGTGATCGCAATTCCGGTGAAGCCGAACATAGCCGTGAAGTCAGGTGATGTTCTGTTTCAACTCGATCCGGCGCCATTCCAATACAAAGTGACGCAACTGCAGGCGTCGTTAGCCGCAGCCAAACAGCAAACACAAATATTGAAAGCAAATTACGATCAGGCGAGCGCGAACGTTGCCGGCCTCGACGCCCAATACAAGTACAATGCGAAGCGCCTCCAAGACATTCAGACGCTGTATGCCAGCGGATCCAACACCGAGTTCAAAGAGCAGGACACTCAGGTGCAGTTCGAGACAGTAGGGGCACAACTCAAAGTCGCCAAGGCAACCCAGGAAAGTGCCAAATTGGCTCTGGACTCGGAGATCGGGGGGGTCAACCCGACTGTTGCCCAACTGCAGGCGCAATTGGAGAGTGCCACTTGGGAGTTGGCGCAAACAACGGTCCGCGCTCCTGCCGATGGCTTCGCGACGGCGGTGGCCCTGACCGTGGGCGATCGCGCCTTCCAATTGCGGTCAGCCATGTCGTTCATCGTGGAGAATGAAATTACAATTGTCGGGATGTTTGCGCAGAACGGATTTCAGACCATAAAGGCCGGCACACCCGTCAATATCGTCTTCGACAATGATCCAGGCCGCATCTATCACGCCAAAATCACTGAAATTCCAAAGGGAATAGGTCAGGGACAGATTGCCGCATCGGGGACGTTGGCGCGGACCAATGCAATTGGCGGCGCGTCCGGTTTTCCGGCCGTGATCTCCATTCCGGATGAACTGAGCGGCGGGTCGCTCAGGCTGGGCATGTCCGGAAACGCAACTGCATTTGCCCCAAATGCGGGGGTTATTGGGATGCTCGCCTCCATTCTGGTTTGGGTGAGCTCATATACGGCATACCTGTAACGCCCTCTGGATTGTACAAATTCATATCGGGCCAGCCGGTCCGGCTTGCATATTGCATACATACACGCTCCGCGTTGACCGCCGGGGCGCCACCGCTTAATCTCGCATCTCCGGTGTTTTGCTCTACTGCAGGCTCGGCCGACGCTTCGGTGCACACAGCGGATCACATGCGGAGTTTATTCGGGCCTCGGCCGGCGGGCCGCGACGAGGGCGAGAAAATGGAATGACGGGCGCGCCCGTAGTTTACATCGTGGACGACGACGCATCGTTTCGCCCCGCGATATGCCGCGTGCTGAAGGCTTCGGGCTATGCCGTGGTCGACTTTGATTCGGCGGCTGCCTTTTTGCAGAGCATCCACGACGCCAAACCGGGCTGCCTTCTGCTCGACGTGCAAATGCCTACGATCGGCGGCCTGGAGCTTCAGCAGGAGCTCGCCAAGCTATCGCATCACTGGCCCATCATCTTCATGACCGCTCACGGCGATATTCCTATGAGCGTTCGCGCGATCAAGGCGGGTGCAGAAGACTTTCTGTCCAAGCCCATTCCCAGGCAGACGCTGTTGGCAGCGATCGAGCGCGCGCTGTTACGCCTTCACGAAGCTCAGCAGAATCTTGGCCGGCTCGATGCACTAAAAACGCTAGTCGCGAAACTAACTCCCCGCGAGAACGAAGTTTTTGCGTTGATGGTGCGCGGCAAGATGAACAAGCAGATTGCGCATTCTCTGGATACTTCCGAGCGAACCATCAAGTACCATCGACAAATGATCATGCAGAAGCTTGAAGTCGGTTCTTTTGCGGAGGCAGTCTCGGTGGCGGAGCGAACAGGAATCCTGGCGCCCCGGCCCTTGCCCGACGTCGAGAGCGCCTCATAGCTCGTCGCCGCGAGGGCCCCGGCCGCGCCTCGCTGAAGGCCGATCAACTAAAGGTTTTGCCCTCAGGTACAGTAGCGCACTGTCGCTCATGATGCTGAGTTGCCCCTGAGGTCCGGCGCTTTCACCGCGATCACAGAATCCGGGGCATTAGATGACAAATCGCTATTTGCCATCACCTCTTACAGACGTTTCCAGCGGATGGACGACCAGAACCTGGCACGATCTCGTGGTCGAAGCCGAGGCGATCGCTCTTGCAGAGCTGGATTCACCGCTGGCCATTTCGGCTCTCTGCGGCGCCCTCGCCGTCAGCGAGCGCACGCTGCGCAAGGCATTCCACAATATCTACGGTGTGCCCCCTTGTCGTCATCTGCGCATGCAGAGGCTGTTGCAGGCAAGGCGCGCACTATTGTCCTCTGACAGCAACCTCACGACTGTTACACAGGTTGCGACCCGCTATGGTTTTGCAGAATTGGGCCGGTTCTCGGTTGAATATCGCCGCATTTTTGGAGAAAGCCCTTCGGAGACTCTGCAGCGGACGTCTCAGGCCGAAGCCAGTAAGTCGCCTCAAGCGCCGAGAGACTCTCCATCACCGCGACGATATCGGCCCGTAGTAGTGGGACACCCCGCATTCAACTAGCGTATCCGAAGTGGCATTCCGGCAACAACGACGACGAAACTCTGCACCGCGTCGAATCTGCATAGCCGCGCCATATGGTTTTCTCGCTACGCTGACCCGAAGTTGACTTTGAGGGGCAAATAGATGACGCGCGAACAATCTCAGCAAACCCCAAGCTTGCGTCCGTGGAATACCAGCGCAGCCATAGTGATAGCACTGCTGGCTGCCCTTCCGAGCGTGTCCCGCGCCGACGAAGGCGGCGTTTCGTACTGGCTGCCTGGCCGGTTTGGCAGCCTCGCAGCCGCTCCCGCCGTACCTGGCTGGTCGATGGCTGCGGTCTACTATCACACCACTGTCGAGGCTTCTGGGGCGGTGGCTGCGGCCAGGCAAATTCAGATCGGCAGGATCCCAGCCAACGTCGCTGTCAGTCTGAACGCAAATCTGAATGCGCAGGGCGACCTCATTCTGCTCAATCCGACCTATACCTTCGGAACGCCGGTGCTCGGCGGACAGCTGGCGATAGGCGTCACCGGCCTGTTCGGACGCTCGAGCGCCAGTGTCGACGGCACGCTGACGGCAGCCGTCGGCCCGCTCGCGGTACCCCGAACCGGCTTCATCGAGGATTCAATCACGTCGGTGGGCGACCTGTATCCGCAGGCAACGCTGAAGTGGAATGCCGGCGTGCACAATTACATGACCTATCTGACGGGTGACATCCCCGTCGGTGCCTACAGCTCAACCCGCCTTGCCAATCTCGGCATCGGCCATGCCGCCATCGATGCCGGCGGCGGCTATACCTATTTTAACCCGGCGGCGGGCCAGGAGCTTTCGGCAGTCGCGGGCTTTACCTACAATCTGAAAAACGACGCCACTAACTACCAGAACGGTGTCGACTTCCATGTCGATTGGGGAATGTCGCAATTTCTCTCTAAGCAGTTTTTCGTCGGGCTTGTCGGATATGGGTACCAGCAGATCACCGACGATTTCGGCCAGCATCCGATCCTCGGAGGTTTTCGATCGCGCGTACTTGGTATCGGCCCCCAAGCCGGGATCCTGTTTCCCGTCGGCGACATGCAAGGATACCTGAACCTGAAAGCCTACGGTGAGTTCGCGGCGGAGAACCGGCCATCAGGCTGGAATACTTGGCTGACGTTTTCGGTCTCGCCGATGGCGCCGACCAGCACCGTGACGGCGACGAAGCACCGGATCGTGAAGTGACGCGATAGACCGATATTACTGTTGGGTGGCCCCTGTCGGGGAGACCGCCGTCGAACGGACCAGCATCCGACGGTGGCTCATCAGATAGTGTAGCCTGTGGGCCGCAAGTCCCAGCGCAGCCATCTCGGCGCTGTCGGCATTTTCGCCGGCGTTCTTCGTAAGCTCCTTCTTCAGGATATCGTCGATACGTTTTTCGATATCCTCGAGTTCGGCGTCGCTTTTCGCATTCCTGATCTCGTTGCCAAGCTCGTAGAGGGGCTCCAGCATGCTCTCGGACCCGGTGCCGGATCGGGCGAAGCGCCAGGCCGCCACGAGGATGGAGATCAGCGTGCCCAGCAGCAGCGAAGCGTAATAGAGCTTGTCATCATACTTATCGAGAAAACTCTGCTGGCTGCCGTTGTAATAGGTTGCGGCGCCCGGATGGATCGGAATCAGCGCGTCCGCATCCGTGCTCGGTGCTGCGGCTTGGCCCAATATTGGAAATTGCGACAGTAGGTCCCGTTTCGCATCGACCAGCGACTGCGTCAGATCGGTGATCGCATCGGCATTGACTGACTTGTTGGCGACGAGAAAGTAGGAAACTCGCAACGACGTCAGGTCATCGGAAGGGATCGGAGGTGCGCCCCGTAAGGTGCCCTTCGGGATGTCATAGCTCTCGTAGTACTGCGCAACGTTGGCGACCGCGCCGGCCGCTTCGATCTCGATCAGCTTTGCGGCCGATCCCTTGGCGCGCTCCTGCTGAAACAATTGCCTCGCCTTCGCGAGGTATCCTTCCGTCAGCGGAATAACCGTCAGCAAGGCGTGAACTTTTCCCGACGCGAGCGCACCTGCGGCGTCGTTGAGGCTAACATCTTGAAAACTGACCCTGGCGCCGTCGAATTGATAGACCTGCTTCAGCGCCTCGACTACCGGCCGGTTGATCGCTCCGCCGACGACGCCGATAGCCGTGTTGCGGAGATCGCCCAGACTGTCGGCGCTTGCAGCCGATGGGGCCATCATCAAGACCACGCCGTGGGTCAGGAGCAACACGCTTCTTGCGTCAGCCAAACCGCTTGTGTCGCCGCGGACAACGGCGAGGTCCACCTTCTGCCCAGCCAGCATTTCGGCAGCCCTTGCCGATGTAGCGGCATCGCTGACCTTCAACCGAACATGCGAGTTCGATGCCGTCAGGCGCGCGGAGATCGCCGAGATCAGCGCCAGCGCCTCGCCATCCGCCGACCCGGCGGCCACCGTAAGCACAACGGGCTTGGCGAAATAGCGATACGCGAACCATCCACCGCCGATCGCCGCGGCTGTCGCTGCTCCGACAATCGATGCCCTGAGCCATCGCGGCCACAGGTTGATCGCTGGACTCGCCATCGGCTTCAAGGCGCCAAAGCCAGCGTGAGCCCCGAGACCCCCAGCGATACGTTCAAACCCGCCTGCCCCTCCACCGACAACGGTTGCAAAGCAATCGTTCGATTAGAGCCGCCAAATAGGACGTTGGCTCCGATACCTACCCCCACGGTAATGTCGCCACTGGCCCCCACATACTCACCAGCCAACGCCCCGATCGGCGCTCCTTGGCTAGGAGCAAACACGCCCCATGCCATCACTCCACCTGCGCTGATTCCGAGTTCGAGCCCGACCGTATTCATCGCGCCATTGTAGTCCTGAGGCGGATATCCCCCGTTGGGCACATACCTACAACTCATCCGCTGGCTTTCCGCAATAATTAGTCCAATGCTCGGAGCAAGGTTACAGGTCAACATCCCCGCCTGGACGCCCGGTGGCGGCTGCTGGGCCGACGCAAACGCGGGAGCAAGAAGTATCGTGGCGGCAAGGCTCATTACGCGGAGGAAATGGTAGCTGAGCATGATGGATCACTCCCTGGGAGGCTCACAGCGCTGGCTTTACAGATGACCCCGCTCGGGCCGATGTCCGCGAGTAGCTATACGAGGCGGCCTAGTCATCCGCCTATGCGATATCCGACCATCATCGACGTGCGCCGCTGTATATTTACCCACCGATCCAAGGCTCAATGCAGACCGCGCCGATTTTGCATAGTCGACCCGTGGATGGTGCGTTACGTGACGGGAGTAAGTCGGGGGCCTATTCGCCCGGGCCTGTCCATGAACGGGGTGTCCGCCTAATGTTGACAGATACACCTTCCGTAACCCAGCTATCTCACGTCATATCACAGTCAGCGGCCCCCGCCTTCCTGCTGGGCGCACTGGGCGCCTTCATCGCTATCCTGATCTCCCGCCTGAACCGGATCGTTGACCGGACGGTGATCCTCAATGGCATTCCCGATGACGACACAATCCGATCCCGGCTCAAGGCCGATCTGCCACGTCTGATGCAGCGCGCGGCGATGATGAATCGGGCGATCTTCTGGGCCGTGATCGCAAGTATCTCAGTGACGCTTCTCGTGATCGTCGCTTTTGTAACGGCGTTCTTTCAGCTGCAGCACGAACGCGGCGTGGCCCTCTTCTTTGTTGTTTCGCTCGCCGCGTTTACAGTCGCGCTAGTCGACTTCGCGCGTGAAGTCCGGATTGCGCTAAGCGAGTATGATCACTACGGCTGAGCTTGCTACCGCTACCGCTGCCACTGCCCCATTTGGAGGCAGGTCAGCAAGCTGACGTAACTCGGCGTCCCACCGATGCTCTCTTGCGGCACACAGCTGGCCCGGCTGGCCGCAGGGAATTTTGACCACCCGCTGACGAGCTGTTGCTTAGCCTTCTGTTCGTCACTGATGCAGTTCTTTAGCGGCTGGCCGACAGACATTCCGGCGGCGGCAGCGATATCAAGCTTGCAGCTCCGCGCGACATCGAATTTCGGCACACCGTCAGCGACCGGCATGACCAGCTGCGAGCCGAGGACGATCATTGAAATGGAGATGGGCATCTCTTTTCCTCCTGGTGTTTGGTTTAAGGGCGACAACGAGGCACATTCGCCAATAATGTCCGGCCTCGTCTATGCAAATTCCGCCATAGGAGGACGTCTCCCTGAAAGCGGGAGCCGCTTTGAGTCAAACGCGTCGGTGCACACCTCTACCTGTCACTTCCGGTCCATCCCGAACAGCGGACACACTAAAACCCAGCGCGGTTGGTCCGGACGGGCCAGGAACGGTCACCAGCGCGCTGCATGTGAGATGTCGGCCCATTCGTCTCGACTCGCGCTCTACCTCATCCAGCATCCAAGACATCCCGGACGCGAGCCGCCAGACCTTCGAACGTGAACGGTTTGCTGATGAGTTGTACCCCAGCGTCGAGACGACCATGGTGAACGATAGCATTACGAGAATAGCCTGTCGTGAACAGCACCTTGAGACCGGGTCTCAGCTGCCCAGCCAAGTCCGCCAGCTCCCGCCCGCTTCTCCCGGGCAGGACGACATCGGTAAACAGTAGATCTATCCGGTCCGCCCTTCGCAGGATGCTGAGAGCGGCCTCCGGATCTTGGGCTTCCAGCACGCTATAACCCATCTCAGCTAGCACCGAGACGCTATAGGCGCGCACGTCGTCGTTGTCCTCGACGACTAGGATCACCTCCTCCGAATGGCCGCGTGGCGCGAGAGCCGCTTGACTTTCTGTGCCCGACTCAGCCTCGCCCCGATAGCGGGGGAAGTACATTTTGACGCTCGTGCCCGTACCGGGTTCGCTGTAGATCGCGACGTGGCCGCCCGACTGTTTGACAAAGCCATAGACCATGGAGAGACCAAGGCCGGTACCCTTGCCGACCTCCTTGGTGGTGAAGAAGGGCTCGAACACCCGGCCCAACGTCTCTCTATCCATGCCGCTGCCAGTATCGCTCACCGACACCATGACATATTGACCCGGGACCACTTCCGCCTCGGTGGCGGCGTATTGCTCGTTAAGGAAAACATTGGCTGTCTCAATCGTTAGCCGCCCGCCCTGTGGCATCGCGTCTCGGGAATTGATGCCAAGGTTCAGGATCGCGCTCTCGACCTGGTTTGGATCCACATCGACGGTCCACAGCCGCGGGGCGAGCACTCCTTCAAGTTCGATGGTCTCGCCGAGGGTGCGATGAAACAGATCCGTCATATTGCGAATGATCAAGTTGAGATCGGAAGGTTGCGGGGTCAGTGGCTGGCGTCTCGAAAAAGCTAGTAGCCGGGCCGTGAGGCTCGCTGCGCGTTGTGCCCCCTGCAATGACATTTCTGCAGCGCGGCGAACGCGGGCTTCATCGCCAGGCTTACTGCGCCGAATCGTATCCAGGCCGCCGATTATGATAGTGAGGAGATTGTTGAAGTCGTGAGCGACGCCGCCAGTGAGTTGACCGACCGCTTCCATCTTTTGCGCCTGACGAAGGGCGTCTTCGGCTTTTCCGCGTTGCGCCATCTCTTCAGCAACCCGTTCTTCAAGTGTCGCGTTCAGCTGCTGCAACATCTCCTCAGCCGATTTTCGCTGCGCTATCTCTCTCTGTGAGGCTTGGAACAGCCGGGCATTATCGATGGCAACGCTTGCTTGGCCGGCGAGGCCGGTCATGAGTTCTTCAGAGCGGGCGTTAAAGACGCCCGGCTCAGGATGACCGAAAAACAGCCCCCCCAGCACCTCGCCGGAACGCGAGCGAACGGGAACGGCGAGATAGCTCCTCACAGGCAAATGACCATCTGGCATGCCTTTGCGGGGCGCGTTATGGCCGTAGCGGGGGTCCTTCAAAATGTCGTCCGATCGCACCGTTCCTTCGCCGTTAAAGGTCGGCGCGAAGATGGCCGTGTTGCGCGGCATCGGGAACTTGGAAAAGGCCTCTCTCGGCGCGCCGGATAGGGTGTAGAGCGTATAGCTTTCACCAGTTTCGTTGAGAACATTGTAGAAGAAGGCGCCGAAGCTAGCTCCGGTGAGTTCAACGCCGGCGTCTGTTACGGTCTGAACGACCTCGGCCAAATCGAGATTCGCCGCAACCAGCGCGCCGGCGCGATTGAGGATCTGAAGCGCTCGGGTTTCCGCCCGCAGTTCATTCTCCGTCCGGCGAAGGGCCTGCTCGGCTGCTTTCCGCGCCGTGATGTCTATGGCCGTTCCGATCGCGCGAATGCAGCGCTCGCCCTCGAACAGACCTTTGCCCTTGGCGGCGACCCACCGAGTGATCCCATCCTCCTTGCCGATCGTCTGGTATTCGACATCGTAGGTGGCGCGGCGCTGAGGATCGAGGGCGGAAGCAAAAGCAGCGCTGGTAGCTTCGAGATCCTCAGGATGCAGCCCACCATAGAAGTCCGCCATGCTACATGGCATTCCGGGCGAGATTCCAAACATCGCCTTGGTGCGGTCGCACCAGGTCAGATGCTCGGAGGTAAGGTCGAGGTCCCAGATTCCGACGTCCGCGGCCGAGGTCGCCAGCCGAATGGATTCCTCGTTGAAGGCGAGCTGCGCCTGACCCTGGATCTGCTTGGTGACATCGTGTCCTTCGGCGAAGATGCCAGTTATCTCACCATTTTCATCGAAAATTGGTTGGTAGATGAAGTCGAGGTAGCGGCGCTCTAACGGGCCGCTTGGTTCGCGCTGGAGGTCGATGGCTGCCGCAGTCGAAACGTAGGGCGCACCAGTCGTATAGGCAGTGTCCAAGGCTTCAAAGAAACCTTGCCCTTCCAATTCGGGGAACGCGCTGCGAACGGGCCGACCCAGGATGTCGCGATCCCCGATCAGGCGAAAGTAGCTCTGATTGCAAAGTTCGAAAATGTGCTCGGGACCCCGCATGACCGCCATGAAACCAGGAGCCTGCTCGAATAGCCGCTGCAGTTTGTCCCGTTCGCTTCCGAGCTTGCGGTTAAGAACGTTCACTGCGTGACGCTCGCGGTTGAGCGCGTCGGTCTCCGTCCGAAGCGCGCGTTCTGCGCGTGCCCTCTGCAATGCGATCGCGACCTGATTGGCGGCCATCGTGAGCGCCAAGTGCTCCGCCTGGCTTGGAAAGCTTCGCCGCGCCGACACTGCGTCTAGGCGGCCGGCGCCGGTTAGCCCGATAGCGGTGCAGAATGCGCGGAGCCCGCCGTGGGGGCCAAGATCGCAGGACGCCCCCGCGCCTGGCGCGGGAAAGGTGGCCTGCAGGAGCTCCGCTAACCCATTGTCCGGCAGCCGATTGACTTCCAGGGTTTTGCCCGGCTCAGTGGCAAAAGAGACGCGCACGCCGTTTAAATCAAGCACCCGCATGAGAGCATCGGCGAGGCTGGCGCCTATTCGTTCCTCATCCGCATTGACCCACATTGCTGGAAGCGAAGAGAGCGCCGCCATATCGCTAAGTGCGCGGCGCAAAGCCTGCAGCTCGCGGTCGTCGACCTGGTCGACCTTGTTCAATGTCGTGCCCCCAGGAGTGACCTCAGACCTGGTTTCTGCGACCGTGCAACTCAGCCAGGAACTGGTCCGGTGGAACGAAAAATGGATTTTGCTGAAGCGCGCCGCCGACAATCACCTGCGGGTGGGTCCGCAAAATGTCCATGACCGTTGCGGCACTGAACTTGTTGAGGTCATAGGTGCATACCACTACGTCATCGTACTTCGGCAAGACATGGTTGAGTCTGGTCTCGTATTCGACGATCTGATCGACACCCGGAAGGTCCTCCAGCGCCCATTCCATGTTGGCCCAGAGCCGGGTCATACCAAAGCCGCTGCTGCGGCCTTCCTTGAGCAGCTCCTGAATAAGAGCCAGCATGGCATCTTGGTCGAAGCCTTTGCCGCCACTTAGGTAGGCTTCCTCCCACGGGCGCATCTCTAACTGCCCACGGGCAGTAGCGGCATCGACGTCTATGCCCTCCGTCCTCAAACGTCGAACGCGTTCCTCGCGATGGCTGTCGTCGAGAATCTGGACCAGCCGGTCATTCGCCGCCAAACCGTCTTTGGCGAACGGTGCCAGCACCGCCTGCTCTTCATCGGCCGAGTTGAAGAACGCGCAAGCGTGGCATGAACAGGTGAGTTCGGAACCGGCCAGTTTGACTGACCGGCTGAGCGGCACACCTTCGCGGAGGTCAGGCATCGTGATGATCTCCAAGGAACCTTAGGTCTTTCTACAACGAGCCGGTAGTCGTGCCAAGCAGCCGCCGACCCCGTCGATATTTGAACCCGTTCTCTGACTTTGCTCTCGAAGCCACGAGTTGATTTCTATTTCTGCAACCACTCGTATTTGAACGCGCTTGCGACGGGCGCTGCTTCGAAATCGGCGGGCTGAAACGGCTTCTAAACCATTGGAATATTCATTAGATCTGGAGATCTGGCCGCAGTCCGTCCACCCTAGCCAACAAAGGCGAATGGCACACGGCGATTTTTACCCGGCCTTCAACCTGAAGAAAGAACATCTGATGAACTCGCCCTGGGCGGTCCCATTGATGCATCGCAACAAGCACGCGGTTCACCGGCTTCGCGACGTCTATTCCGGGTCAAAGGCGGCAGTCCGTTCTGAGGCGCTGATTTCTGCTCTGGCCACGACGGCGCACATAGCCGCGCTTCTACGGGAGCGCCAGAATAATCTGCAGTTGCTCCTTTAATTGCTCGATAGAGAACGGCTTGCCGATTGCGGGCGCATGCCTGAACTCCTCCTCAAGCGGCGGTCCGCCATAACCGGTGCTGAACAGGAAAGGGATTTTCCGGTCGCGCAAGATGCGCGCTACCGGGAAGACACGTTCACCTGCCAGGTTCACGTCAAGCAGCGCCAGATCGAACGACGCCCTGGAGGCAAGTTCGCACGCCTTTGGCACGTGGGCGGCCGAGGCAACCACCTTCAACCCCAGCTCCTCGAGCATGTCTTCAATCATGAGGGCCACCAAGCCCTCATCTTCGACCAGCAGAACCCTGGCGCCAGACAGCTCAACCATTGGACGATGCAAGCACAACGGGAAACACCATACGGCAGCGGGTGCCCTCCGGCTCGAACACCAGATCGAACTCGCCCGCGAGGTCATGCTCTAAGCAACGCTCCATCAGTCGCGTGCCGAAGCCACGCCGCTTGGGTGGCGAAACCGGGGGCCCGCCGCGTTCGCGCCACTCGCATTCCACCGCATTTTGCGACACTTCGTTCGGGCCAACCCGCCAACTGAACGCCACAGTCCCATCGGGCACCGAGAGTGCGCCGTACTTTGCGGCGTTGGTCAGAAGCTCGTTCAGCACCATGGTGATGCTCAGTGCGGTGCGCGCGTCCAGATCGACGTGAGGCCCTTCTGCCAAAACCCGTCCGGCTGACACTGGAGCCACGATATCATGGACCAACTGTCCGAAAGGTGCGTCCTGCCAGTTTCGCCTGGTGAGCAGGTCGTGCGCGCGGGCCAGTGCAAGCAACCGTCCAGTGAACGTCGGCAGAAATTCCTGCAGGTCGGCCGCGTGGCGCGCCGTCTGGTTCGCGAGCGACTGCACGGTGGCCAGAGTGTTCTTCACACGATGATTGAGCTCGTCGATAAGGACCTTTTGGGCATTCTCGGCGCGCTTGCGCTCGCTGATATCGACCAGCATGTTGATGGCGCCGACCAGATTGCCCGCGACGTCTCGCAGGGGCGTCGGATAAGGAATGAACGGCACGCGTCTGCCGTCTGGACGTTCCGCCACCGCTTCGGCACCGCGGACCGGCCGGTTTTCGCGCAGCGCGACGGCCATTGGGCATTCGTTGTGCGGCAACGGCGAGCCGTCGGGCCAATAGAGCTTCCAGGTCACACACCACTCGTCGCCCGGCTGCGGCGTTCTGCCCGCCATCTCGACCGCGGCTCGATTGAAGAAGTTGATGCGCCCCTCGGCATCCGTCGTGTAGATGGCTGCCGGCAACGCCTCAAGGAGATCACGCATGCGCTGCTCGCCCTCGCGCAGACGGTCCTCCAGCTGCTTGGTGGTAGTGACATCTTGGACGACGCGCACGCCGTAAAGGAAGCGGCCTGCCGAATCCCGCACCGACGAACTGAAAATGTCGAGATAGCGCACTGATCCGTCGGGCCGCAATGCACGCTTGCGAACCGTGTAGTTGTCGATGTCGCCGCGGACTTGACGCGCGTATAGTTCGGCATCCTCGGTCTGGTCATCGGGATGGGTGTAGTCGATGAAGGTCATCCGCAACAGCTCGTCGCGCGCCCGGGCGGTGATGCGGCCGAGGGAATCGTTCACCCGCAAGAAGCGCCCGCTCTGATCAGTCTCAGCAATGCCGACGCTGGCGGCCTCATAAGTTGCTGCGAGCCTGGCTTCGCTAGCGTTCCGTGCCTCTTCGGCAATACGGAGTTCGGTGACATCTGTGGTGAAGCAGCGCGTGTTGACGAACTTGCCCTCGACAATGCGGCTATTCGACGTAATCAGCACATGCTTGATGGAGCCGTCACGCGCCCGCAGCCGCGCAGGAAAACGATCGAGCGGCTCGCCGCATGAAAGGCGCTGAAGGATATGGCCGATCACCGGCGCGTCGGCATGAAACTCGGCGACGTGGCGGCCGATGTACTCCTCGGGCGCGTAACCAAGCAGATCCAATTCGGCTTTATTTGCGCGAAGGATAATCCCCTCTCCGCTGACAATATGGAGACCAACAGCGCTGTTGTCGAAAAAATCCTCAAGATCCTGCGTCTTCCGGCGGACTTCCTCCTCCACCTGCTTGCGTCCGGTGATGTCCTGAAAGCAATTGATGGCACCTTGGATGCAGCCAGAATGATCGCGCAACGCCCGGATGTTGACCAGGGCCGAAAAGCGGGAGCCATCCGGCCGTGCCATTATCACTTCGGCATTGCGTGTGGGCGTTCCCACACGAACCGCTGCGGCCATGGGACAGTCGGCATGGGCAAGCGGAGTTCCATCGACCAGGTAGAGCTGATGCGAACCGCAGAAGCGCTCCTGCTTGGCAGGGTCAGGTGTTCGCCCCCAAGATTCCACGGCCTCGGTGTTGTAGGCGACGAGCAATCCGTCCGCGTCACAAAGATAAACAGCGCCGGGAATGGCATCGAGCGCGGCGTGGCCGGCCGCGACCAGCGCCTCGAACTCCGTGGGCCTTTGGCGCGCGGAAAACGGGAATTCTTCGACGTTTGACATGAGGCGCTCGGCTCTCGGGGGCGAGAGGAGCGACGGCCCGAGGCGGGCCTCGCCTATTGAAATGAACATGGGCGGACGCCCCTGAGGCCCGCCGAACCCACCAAAACGCATGGCGCGCCATTTGGTTCCGCGGAGGGCCGCAAAGTCACCCCCTAATCTCAGAAAAAGCGGCCCGCAAACTGAGGTGGCCTCAATCTACGGAGGGCAGTATGGCTACTCGACGGGCGCGGTCCCACACCTGTATTGCGACGCCGTCCACATATTGCTTGGCTTGGACAACGGCAGCGTCATCGTCTTCGCACTCGACGATCACGGGGGGCCCTGAATGTGCCCTTCTTTATCAAAGCGATAGAGGCGATACTCCGCCATGCCAGCACTCATGGGCGCTACTGTGATGCACACAATAATTTACTCACTGTTCCATCCGGCGCAAACATTTTGCAGGGCTGAATTAGGTCCGCGGCTACAGGCGTCGAGGTCGGCAGGCCAGCACCGGGGCATAGCATACGTACAACTCGGCGACCAGAACGGATCGCGAACGCGACTGCGTCAACGCCCTGTGCTCTTCGCGCCAATCGCGTCGGTTTGCCCGGATCGCGCTGACTCCCCACTCACCGGTGAACTGAAGTCTCAGGAATGCGGGCTGGCCTCAGACGGGCCAAACAACAGGCGACTTCGATCAACATCCAGGAGCGGAGGAGTCCCAGGCAACTGAGGCCGCTCACCACTTCACCGTGGCCCGCCTCGATTGTTTGGCGGAAAAGCGCCGTCTGGCGTGTCAATCGGCGTTCGACTGGGACCCCCTATCGGCATCCAAAAGGAAAGGGACCCCTTTGATCGGCGTGCTCTGCTGGTAGCGCTCGGGTCGTCGGAGCTGGTCGGGGTTGCGGAGACGGCGCGAGCGCGGGTTGTTTGAACATCGTCGCGGCTTTTGAATCGCCAGCTGTCGTTGCCGGTTTCGACGATGTCGCAGTGATGGGTCAATCGGTCGAGTAGCGCGGTGGTCATTTTGGCATCGCCGAACACGCTCGGCCATTCGCCGAACGCAAGATTGGTGGTGACAATGATGGAGGTGCGCTCGTAGAGCCGGCTGATAAGATGGAACAGGAGCTGACCGCCGGATTGCGCGAACGGCAGATAGCCCAGTCGTCGAGAACGATGAAGTCCATGCGGGTCAGATGCTCGGCGAGCCGTCCCTGCCGACCGTTGCGGGTCTCGGTCTCGAGCCGGTTGACGAGGTCGACGACGTTGTAGAAGCGTCCTCTGGCGCCATCGCGGATGCAACTTCTGGCGATGGCAATGGCGAGGTGTGTTTTGCCTGTACCGGTGCCGCCAACCAGCACGACGTTGCGTTGTTGGGCGATGAAGCCGCCGCCAGCGAGATCATTGACGAGAGTCTGATTGATCGGCGTGCCGTCGAACTGGAAGTCGGCGATGTCCTTGGCGAGCGGCAGCTTGGCAATGGTGAGCTGGTATTTGATCGACCTGGCTTGCTTCTCGTTGATCTCGGCGTTGAGCAGGTCGCCGACAATGCGCTGAGGTTCGTGCAGGCGCTTGACGGCAGTTGTCATGATCTCGTCGAAGGCGGCCTTCATGCCGTAGAGCTTGAGTTCGCCCATAAGATCGAAGATTTGGGTTCGTTCCATCAGATGGTCCTCCGCAGGTTGTCGTAACGGGCACAATCGGCGATCGGCGCATGACGAAGCGTCAGTGCGGCCGGCGTCATGATGTTGGCCGGTGGAGCGGGTTCGCGTTGACGGGCCAGAATGTTGAGCACGACATCGGCGGAATGGACGGCGTGACTAAGCGCTTCGGCAGAAGCCGCCTCTACCGCGGGCAGACCGTCAGTCAGGACCGCGTTGAGGATGTCGACCATCTGCCGATTGCCATCATCGGTGCTGGCGAGCTTGCGCCGGATCCGCTCGATCGCGGCCGGCAGCACCCAGGCATTGAAGGGAGCACCGTTGCGCAAGGCGCCGGGTTTGCGGGCGAGCACCGGCACATAATGCCAGGGGTCGTAGACGGTATCGCCGCGGCCAAAGGATCGCGTTGTTTACGCTCGGGCTCCGGGACTTTACCTACTTCTTCGAGGCCGAATCCGCCTATTTCGTTTGAGCTGGGAGCTGCCGCGCGATACTTATCTACCGGCTGCTCTTGAGGCTTTTTGTCCCGAGCAAAACACGACGTGTTTTTGTCATGCCGAGTGTCCGGGTCCGGGGTTGGCAGCGAAACAGATACTGCAGACGAACTCCTGACGCTAGACGCAATCGTGCTGACACGGACCGTACCGGCCTCGCTCTTTCTGGTCAGTCCCCATCAGCAGTAGTCAG
This sequence comes from Bradyrhizobium sp. 4, assembly GCF_023100905.1. Taxonomy (NCBI): domain Bacteria; kingdom Pseudomonadati; phylum Pseudomonadota; class Alphaproteobacteria; order Hyphomicrobiales; family Nitrobacteraceae; genus Bradyrhizobium; species Bradyrhizobium sp. 4. The sequence continues at coordinate 2,138,431 of NZ_CP064686.1, read as the reverse complement.
TACGTGCCCGCCTTAGCGTCATGTCTCATCGAGAATTTTCCGTACTTTCTCGGCCAGCGCGCGAAACGTAAACGGCTTGCTCAACAAGTTGACCCCCGCATCAAGGCGGCCGTTGTGGACTATCGCATTGCGCGTGTAACCCGTAGTGAACAACACCTTGATCGTCGGATGCAGCCTTCTAGCGTGATCTGCGATATTTTTTCCGTGAAGATTATCCGGCAGCACCACATCGGTGAAAAGTAAATCGATGGTCCGAGACGATTCAAGAAAGCCGATTGCCGATGCTGCGTCCGCCGCTTCAAAGACTTGATATCCGAGTTCACGGAGAACTCCGGATGAATAGGCACGCAAATCGTCATGATCTTCCACAACTAAGATAGCCTCATTCCCCCGTAACATTGTCGCAGTCGGCGGGATGCGATTTACCTGCTCGTCGGGGCCCGTTTGGGATCGAGGAAGATAGATTTTGACTGTCGTGCCATGACCTAATTCGCTATAAATCCTGATGTGCCCACCCGTTTGTCGCACGAAACCGTAGACTTGGCTCAAGCCCAGGCCGGTGCCTTTGCCGACCTCTTTTGTGGTGAAGAATGGCTCGAATACGCGGTCTACGGTAGACTTATCCATTCCGCTTCCAGTGTCTGTAACGGCCACCAAAACGTATTGGCCGGAAGGGACGGGTTCTGGCAGTGCAGTAACATACTCATCGTCCAACCATGTATTGCCGGTCTCGATTGTAAGTCGTCCGCCGCCGGGCATTGCATCTCGGGCATTGACAGCAAGATTAAGGATCGCATGTTCCAGCTCAGACGCGTCAGCCAAGGCGCTCCACAAACCGGCGTTGCCTACGATTTCAAGCCGGACCCGTTCTCCCAATGTGCTGTTAAGCAATTCCGTCATTCCCGCGAGCAAGCGATCGACATCAATTGACCTTGGATCGAGCGGTTGGCGGCGCGAAAATGCCAACAATCGCGCGGTAAGCGTCGCCGCTCGCTGGGATGCGTGATGCGCCATTGCTTGGGCACGCATGATCCGCGCAAGCTGTGGTGCATCGGATATACTTGCAATTTGCCGGCCGATCGTCTCAAGGCCTCCCATTATCACGGTGAGCAAGTTGTTAAAGTCATGTGCAACCCCGCCGGTAAGCTGACCGATAGCTTCGAGCTTCTGCGCCTGACGCAGCGCTGCTTCCGCCTCATTCCGACGCGCAATTTCTTCCGCTACACGCTGTTCAAGGGTGGCATTCAGCTGCTGCAGTCTCAGGGATGTCGCCGATACACTTTTACGCGCGCCATCAAGCGCTTTTGCGAGATGCGTCGCATGAGTCGCCGCCTCCCTGGCGGAACGCTCGCGTGCCAGCGCTATATGAACCCTTGCCTCGGTTTTAAGTAACTCGATTAGTAGCGGAAGTCCCGGCTCTATTTCATTCCAACGGACACACAAATTCCTGCCGACAAACATCAAAATTGCCGTAGGGTCTGCACGAGACACTGCGGGAACGAGTGTGTTTGGACCAGGAAACGCCACCTCTCCAGAGAACTCGCAGCAGCGCGACGCCTGGTTTAAAAATGAGCGCCAAGACGGGCCGCCAGGCAGACGCTGATGAAATCCCTGAGCTGGCGCAAAACTGCCGGTTTCCTCATCTTTCAAGAAGACAAGAAATGCTTCGCCTCCCATTTCCCTAGCCAATCGGGCCGAGGCTTCCTGCCTACGGTTGGCGTCGGCAAATCCATTCAGAAGGCACGCCCCATCATCGTTCAACTGATCTACTCGGGAAATACGCAGACCACCGCAGTGCAATTGTGAAAGCCACTGAACTGGCCTTCCGCCCGCGCGATTTGACCGTGGGTATTACACCCTGTCAGTGGAACATCGGAAAATCTTTCCTGCAAGCTGGCGAGCTCTAAGCCGAACTCGTCCCCCATCCGCAGCCTGGTAGCGACGCAATCAAAGAAAAGGGCAGCGGCTGGACGCCCGCCTAATGCAGACAGGGCAGCATTTGAAGCCACCTTCGCGGCAGCGACCGCTGATTCTGTACTAGTCCTCATGATTCTTACAACTGACCCAGTGGGGACCTCAGCAGCGCATATAACTGCGCCCCCTGCGTCGACAGCAAGGGGCACCCGCAAGCGATGCTCGACCCCTGTCTCCACTCCAATGATATTATGCAGGAAGAATGGTAATGGTTCTTTCCGATCCAAGTTCTGAGCGGTTTCTTTGGCGTGTTCTTCGAACGCTTCGATAGCAGGGAAGCCATCAAGGCTGATTACCCGCATTCCGTCGCTTGCCGTTACGCGATAGGCCTTTGAAGCGGGTCTCCAGCCGTGACTAACGCCTACCCCTAATGGCTTCGAAGAAAGAATTTCCAGGGCGACCGCGGCGTCGGACAAAACTTCGTCACCACAAAATACCGTTGTCTTTTGGAATTGAGCGTTGTCCCCCGCGCCTCCACCAAAGAATTGATATTGACCGGCTGTAGCTAATGTCAGCTGATCCACCAAAATATCAGCGTGTCCGGCTAGAGCGTCAGCCAAAACGAGAGCGGATCGAAACGGAAACTGGCCGGGTGGTGTGGGTGTAAACCTGGAAACCATCGCTTGGGCGGCCGAAGCGGCATCCCGCGCGAGATTACGCCCGATACTGTATGAAAAGACTACGTCCTCTCCTACCAGTCCCATTGCGCAGGCTAAGCCTTGCCCGCTCGTCACATTCGTAAACTCACCTGCAGACGAGGCACCGACAACTATCGTCTCGGGCAACTCCCTCTTGATGGCCGAAAGCATCGCTTGGTGATCATGCTGGGGAGCAGCAAATACGACCAAAGCGTCGGGCGATTTAGTTAGGGATTTTTGCACTTCAGCAGCCAAGTACTGGCCTGCACTCGCGCTATCTCGCAAATCGGTTGAAACGACCGATGCCCTCATACCATCCCCCAAAAACGTGAACGGTCGTAAACGGCGAGGAGGGGAAATGGTTCCAAATGACGGTCCACTGGGACGGCGAGGGATATCGTAGTGATACGTTGAAAGCTGAGGCACTCGGAATGTGAGTAGAACTGCGAGGACGGTGTTATTGAAGTACAAATGAAGTTGGGTGCCAGCTCCGTGTTCGCGTGACCCGTGGATCCGCGCACCGTGGGGAAGGCACGATCGGAGCGGCTGGTTTCAGCGCCAAGGGCAACCGGATGCTGGACGACTTCACCGGTGCTGTTTCGCTGCGAGCATTTGGGGACGAGTCGAGCGGTCCAACCACGCTCTAGTCGACTACCGCAATAATGGTTTCTTGAAGCGAGCTTAGGGGAATGTTGATGTCGCAAACGACTCCGGTTGACTCGAACAGCAATCGAGCTTCGCCTTTAAGCTGACCGGGCAAAGCCGTCTGAATGAAACGGCTACCAAAATTCTTTTTGGCTGGTTCGACAACCGGCGGTCCACCGCGTTCGCGCCATTCAAGATGAAAGCGTTGGTTTTCCGCGTCAATCGACCAAGTGATGGCGACCGTCCCTCAGCAACTGACAGCGCGCCATATTTCAACGCATTGGTGCTTAGCTCGTGAATTATCATAGACAACGCGACCGCAGGTCCTGAAGACACGGCGACGTTGTTCCCCTCAATAGTGAATTGCTCGAAGCCTTTGGTCTGAAATGCTTTGATCGCGTTCTCGATCAGCGTTCGGCAACCCGCCCCGGTCCAGCTTTGTTGAATCAAGAGATCATGAGATACGCCGAGCGCGCTCATCCGCTCGGCGATGGTCTTGGCCGCCGCGTCAATAGATGAAGCATCCCGTAGGCTTTGAGCCGCAATCGCGGATGCAATCGCGAGCATGTTCTTTACGCGATGGTGCAGTTCCCCGATAAGAACGGTTTGTAGTTTTGCGGCAGCCACGTGGGCGTTCGCTTCAACGCCTGCTTTCAAAAGGAGGTCGCGAAGCACGTCGTTTTCGTTCTCAACTTCTCGCATGCGCTGATCGGCCTCGCTCAAAGCATTCATTTCATCTCACTCCGGCGAACGGTACTTGGACAACGGTATCCGACAAGGTTCAACAAATCCAAGTTTGGCAAATTGTTCGGGAGGCGAAGGGATCGATTGAACGACGGAGAGACCGCACTCACGCACTCGGTCTCCTTAAGAAGGCCGCCTGACCCTGATCCGTTCTCTTCGGGAGGCTCGCATACCGTGCGAGCCTTGCATTTTTTCGTCCCCGGATCGCATCTCGACGTCGGGACTTCGCATTTGTCGCAAGAGGCGGAGCGCGCCGACGCCGCCCACGCACTACGGGGTTACACCCCGACTCATGCACCGCATCACAATTGGACGCGCCGACGAAGGCGTTTGGCAAGCTAACTTCGGTTTGTCCGCGGCAATACGACCTTGAACTCAGTGAACAGCCCAAGCTCCGTCTCGACCTCGATGCTGCCGCCGTGTTGCTTTACGATAATGTCATGGCTCATCGACAGGCCCAGCCCAGTACCTTCCCCGGAAGGCTTCGTAGTGAAGAACGGGTTGAATATTTTCTCTTTGATTCCTTCCGGGATTCCGATGCCGTTATCGCGAACACGTATTTCGACCTTGTCTCCCAAGTTCCTTGTCGAAGCGGAAAGCATGGGTTCGAAGCCGTCACCAGCTTCCACTTTCCGTTTCGTGATGGCGTACAAACCATTCGATATCAGATTGAGCATAACCCGCGTGATCTCTTGTGGATACACGTCAGCCACACCAACGGAAGGGTCGAGATCGCGATGCAAAGCGATGCTGAAGCCTGCCTTTTCTGCTCTAGCACCGTGATAAGCCAGGTTGAAGCTCTCCTCGACTATCGCATTGATGTCCGTAGGACGATGCTCGCCGGAGCCCTCACGGGAGTGCTGTAGCATGTTTTTCACGATGGAGTCGGCGCGTTTGCCGTGCTGAACAACCTTTTCGAGGTTATCTTTCAGCGTCTTGGTCAGTTCCTCAACTTCTGCACGAATGTTGTCGGTCAAAGTGGCGGATTTGAGCACGTCATTCAACTCGTCGGTCAGCTCCGCCGAAAGGGCCGAGAAATTGTTGACGAAGTTGAGAGGGTTCTTGATCTCGTGTGCGATACCAGCGGTAAGCTGGCCGAGCGAGGCCAGCTTCTCGGTCTGCACTAGACGATTCTGCGCGGTTCGCAGATCGTTCAGGGAAGCCGCGAGTTCTTTGGTTCGCGCCTGAACTTCGTCGAACAGCCGCACGTTTTCGATAGCAATCACGGCCTGATCGGCGAAGGTTGTGACCAATTCGACCTGCTTGTCTGTAAAAGGTTGCATTGTTCGGCGCAGCAGCACGAGTGCGCCAACTGGGTTGCCTTCGCGGAGAAGGGGTACTCCGAGAAATGTTCGCGGATTACCGCTTAGTTTCTGCGCCTCCGAGAACGCGTAATCGGGATCGGCAAGCACGTCTGGCACATGAATCACCTTTCCTTCAAGCAGGGTTCGGCCCGTAATGGTCGCGCGTTCCGGCTTGACAGGGATGTCTTTCACATAATCCATGAACTCCGGCGTAAAGCCGTATGATCCGGCGCGGAAATATTCGTCCCCTTTCTGGCGCGTGATCGCGGCCATATCCGCCTCGCACAATCGAGCCGCAGACTCGACGAGCGTGTCCAGGACGGTTTGCAGGTCAAAGGCAGAGCGGCTGATGACCTTGAGCACATCGGCGGTCGCAGTCTGCTGCTGGAGCGACTCTCGCAGATCCTCGGTGCTCGCGCGGAGCTCACGAAGCAACCTCGTGTTTTCGATAGCGATCACTGCTTGAGCCGCGAACTGTTTCAGGAGCGATATCTGCTTCTCCGAGAAACGCGTCGGCTCCTGGCGGAAGATCATGAAGTTACCGACCAGCTGATCGTTCTTTAGGAGCGGAACGGCAAGAACACTTCGCGCCTCTCCTAGATCGACCAGCGCGCGCCGGTTGGGTTCGCCTCTGAGATAGGCATCGGACTCGCGAAGATCGGAAATTTCTACAATCGGTTCGCCACGCAAGAGGCGGGCCGGCGCCGTGCCGGGTCCGTACTCCAACGGCCGGTTACGCCGGTATTCATCATAGGCTGAAGGGAGCCCACGCGTGGCAGCGGTATGAAACAGCTCGCCGTCGAATGTATTGAGCACACCGAAATCGGCAGCGCAAAGGTCCATCGCCTTATCGAGCATCGCGTCGAAGACGAGTCCTAAGTCGCCGAAAGAACCGCTGATTACGCCGAGAACTTCGGCGGTCGCGGTCTGTTGCTGTAAAGATTCGGAAAGTTCGCGCGATTGTCTCTGGACCTCCTCGAACAGGCCGGCATTCTCAATTGCAATAAAGGCCTGACTGGCAAAGCTTTCCACGAATGAGATTTGCTCCGGGGTGAAAGGTTTAACCTCTTGCCGGTACAAGTTGATGACTCCGACAATATTGTCGTCCCTGATCATCGGAACGTACAGCACCGTCCGCGCACCGCCGAGTTCGACGCCTGCAACCGCGTTGGGATTGCCCACCCGATAAGCGTCGCTCTCACGGGCATCAGGTATATGCGCTGGTTTCCTGGTCGCTCGCATGAGATCAACCGGGGTCGCTGCACCGCCTGTATGGAGATGCTGCTGACGATACGCGGCCAGTGCAGGAGGGACACCGATTTCCGCCATGGCCCGCATAGCGCCTTCTTCCATCTTATAGATGAAGCCGCATTGCGCCGCGCAAATGCGCATGGCATTGGCGAGCATCGCCTCGAACACCGGTCCGAGTTCACCGCGAGCGGAAGATATAATTTGAAGAACCTCAGCGGTTGCCGCCTGCCGTTCACGTGCCTCAGCCAGTCCGAAGGTAAGGCGGCTAACTTCCGTCCGCAGATCGGCAGCCGACGGACCACTCGGGTCCCGGATTTTCGCTTGGCTCTTGCGCTTCGCCTTAGGAGCCTTTTTACCCGACTTTTGGGCACTGCTCCGTTCCGAGGACCGTTGGGTCATATATAGCCTCTGATCTCAAGGCATTCTATTGCTTTGAGGCGGTATCCCGGAAGGGCAGAACTCCAAAAAATTGGAGCAAATGAACGAGCCGATCCGATGTCAGTTCAGGTCACAAGCTGAAACTTGGATGGCTGAGGTGCCAAGGTCCGATTCTTAGCCAGACGCGGACCTCGGACGGTCGATTCCGTGGGCATGATCAGGGACGCGTGAATCTACGATTTAGGACCGAGGGGAGCTGGCAAAGCGGCGTCTCCTAGACACTCTGTTCCATAATCGTTCATTACGCGCATCCTCGCCGCCTCGGCGAAGTTTCCATTGATGGTTAAAATCATCGACCTCCTAGGAAGGCTCTACATCGGTTTTGCGCGAGCGCCGCTAGGGGTACGAGGGTCCAAAATCCATATTATCTCGCGGTGAGCACTGGCAGATTCGCCCGCTTTCGTTGACGTCTAAGGCGCATAAGCTATTGTTTTCCCGCGATCAATCGCGGAAAAATGTTCATGGAAACATCAATAAAAACAATTTTCGAGCAGCAGCAGCGCCTCAAGCGAGATCCGATCGAAATCCTCTCCAGCGCGCTCCGTCTCAACGGCAGTTTGAGCGGTGACGATGTGCTGTATGCATTGGAGCACGCGACAGGCCGCCCGCTTCCCGAAGAGCTGCAGGCGCGCATCAGATCCCTCGTCGATCCGACTGCTGCAAGGCGTGGCCGCCCTCCTGCAACGGCCGAAAAACGCGCTATCACGGACTTTGTGATGGAGGAATTGGATCGGGCCTATGCAAGCCTGCTCGCACATTTTCAGCGCGACAAGACTTATACCGGCGATCAGCCTGCCTCCGAGCGCGCATATCGGAGGCTAGCGGAAGGATATGTTCAGGGACTCGGGCTGCTCTTCGAATGGCGCAGCTTACAAAATACGCACTCCGCTTGGCGCAACGAGCGCCTCAACGCGCCGGACGATCCTGTCGATTCCGATGATTTCGATGCCGAGATCGCTCGGCAATTTCCACGAACATAACAACAGGAGCAATTCAGATGAGTTATTCGAGCAACACCATCTGGTTTCCTGAAGCGCCACAACTTTGCGCTTTCACGGAGACCCTTTATGAACTTCGAACATCGCCCAACTGCTTCACTTAAGCCCTACACGAATAACGCTCGCACCCATTCGCCTAAGCAGATCAAGCAGATTGCCAGGAGCATCGAGCGTTTCGGCTTCAACAACCCTGTCTTGATTGACGATGATGATCTGATCATCGCCGGGCATGGGAGGGTTGAAGCTGCCAAGCTGCTGAAGCTGAAGACCGTCCCCTGCGTTCGTCTCTCCCACCTGAGCGAGCAGGACAAGCGGGCCTACATTCTCGCCGACAACCGGCTCGCGGAAAAGTCGGGCTGGGACAACGAAGTCCTGGCCATTGAGCTTCAGAATCTCGTTGATGTGGGATTTGATCTTGATGCCATCGGCTTCGAGCCGGCGGAGACAGATCTCATCATTGAAGGAATTGGTGACGAAAGCGATCAGCCGGAAAATCAGATTCCCGATGCGCCGGACGAACCTCCGGTCAGCCGGTCTGGCGACGTCTGGCAGCTGGGCAAGCATTTCCTGGTGTGCGGGGATTCAACGAGCGACGACGCGTATCAGCTTTTAATGGGGCATGATCTCGCCGATTTCGTCTTCACGGATCCGCCCTACAACGTCCGGATCGACGGTCATGTGTCTGGTCTTGGCAATATTCGCCACCGCGAGTTTGCGATGGCCTCCGGCGAAATGTCCGAGGGCCAGTTCACAAAGTTCCTGGCAGACGTTTACGAACTGATGCGCCGCTATTCAGTCGATGGATCAATCCATCAGGTCTGCATGGACTGGCGCCACATGCGGGAGATGCTCGCAGCAGGCGATGCTCACTATTCAGAACTGAAGAACGTCTGCATCTGGAACAAGAGCAATGCTGGCATGGGAACATTTTACCGCTCTAAGCATGAACTGGTCTTTATCTGGAAGAACGGAGACGCTCCGCACATCAACACATTCGAACTCGGGCAGCATGGTCGCCATCGGAGTAATGTCTGGGACTATGACGGCGTCAATTCGATGAAGGCTGGTCGGCTGGACGAGCTGGCCATGCATCCGACGGTCAAGCCGGTCGCGCTCGTCGCCGACGCCATTAAGGATTGCTCCAAGCGCGGGAATATCGTGTTGGACCCCTTCTGTGGCAGCGGAACGATCCTGATCGCCGCCGAGAAGACAGGACGTCGTGCTCGCGCCATCGAAATCGATCCCGGCTACGTCGACGTCGCGATCCGGCGCTGGCAGACCTACACGGGCAAGGTCGCCCGGCTCGCGCCTCTAAGTGAGACATTCGAGGAGGTAGCCGAAGCACGGGCCAGCGGCACAACGACTTCTACGGAGTGAACGTGGCTTGTGCTGAGGCACCTCTCACAGAAAAGAAGCAGCTTCAAATGGGGGCTTGGGTGAGCCGGAGGCGCTAATTCTCTTGCGTGCCGGTTCATCCCAAGTTGTTCTGAGGAAACGTGAAATGACAGACTCCAACGCTCCAACCGATAAGGCCGACGCTCCAGACGATTACGACATCGGCTATGGAAAGCCGCCCAGGCAGCATCAGTTTCCAAAGGGCAAGTCGGGCAATCCGCGGGGCCGCCCAAAGCGGCCCGAGGGTGTCAGCATTCGAGAATTGCTCGACACGAGCCAGCGCGGAAAGAATGGCAGCACAGTCTCCACTCGCGAAGCACTGGTCATTCGGCTCTTGAATGATGCCATGAGTGGCAAACAGAAGGCGTTCAGCAAGTTCCTCCATCTCATGCAGCTGTCTGGGTTGCTTCGGAAGGAAGTTCCCTTGCGAAGCAGTGTTATCGTCGTACCCAGAAGGCCCGAAGACCGCCCATCACCTAAGGTCCTTGCTGCGTGGTTGAGGAGTGAAGGAAGACATGAAGAAGCTGACAAGATCGACCCAAAGCCCGACGTATGATGTCGGATACGGAAAGCCGCCTGAGGCGTACCAATTCAAGAAGGGGCAAACAGGCAATCCGCGAGGGCGGAAGAAGTCCGATGAGAACCTTATTATGGTCTTCAAGCGGCTGGCGAACCGACTGGTCAAGTTCAGCGTAAACGGCGAAACACAGACGATGTCGATGGCGCAGTTAATCATTATGCAAAACATGAAGGCTGCGCTCAATCGGGATCAAATTGCGATGGGCAATATCATGAAGCTGATGGAGATTAGTGGGGAGTATTTGGACTGGAGCAATCCCGACTTGGTTGGCAAGCCGATTATCGTGCCCGAAAAGTGGGATAATACTGACGAGCTTCTGGCACTGCATGGGGTTGGGACCGTTCGCATGCCTTCTAGCCACCAAACAGACGACTCTTGAGCTCGTCGATATCCATGATCGCCTGAAACTTCGACTTGGCGACCTCACGGTGCATAGGACGTTCCATTTTTTGGCCGAGGCTATTCGACTTGGAATGCCGAGCGACCCGGGATCCGATATCAGGCAGCGCCTGTCCCGGGTCGCCCCCTAACCACAGATACCTTTCGATTTTGAGGCTTGCCGGGTCGAATACCAGCCAGATTACACATCCGCCCGGCTTCGCGAGCAGCTTAGTGCCGATGCTGACATGACGCACCTTCGAACTGATGAAGCTCGACTTGAGCTGCACGTGTCGGATCAGCCCGTTGGATTCCAGTACAAGATCGTAACCGCCGCGATCGACCTCTCCTTTCAACACCTCGATGTCGCGCTGGTCTGCGCGCCACATCGCGGCGAGCAGGTCGCCCAAAAAAATGTGCGCGAGCGCCTGTTCCCGCAGGCTTGAGTCCTGAGAATGCCAGGCCGTCTTCAAGTGGTCAGTCGCTTGGATCAATTGTGTGGTCATGCTGTAGCTCCCTTTCGTCCGACAGTGACGCTCTCTTGGCGCGGGAAGTCCACTGACTGGTCGGGACGCGGGCCAGTGTCACAGCTCAGAGTTAATATTATCCGCTTTTGGGATAATCCGTTATCGGGATCAGATTCCGTGCCGCCGATTCCTCCATCCGGCGGTCATGGAAAAGTCCCTCAAATCCGCGGAATATGCTCGCCTGATTGGCCTTCTTGTCGCAGCGCGACAAAAGGCCGGCATTCGTCAGCATGGATTGGCCAAGAAACTTGGTCGCCCGCAATCATTTGTGGCCAAGTACGAAGGCGGCGAACGCCGGATTGATCTCGTGGAATTTGTTGCCATTGCCCGCGCGATGGACACAGATCCTCTCAGGCTGCTCAGGGAATTTTTGGCCGAAAAACCGGTCCGGCCAGCCAAACGACGGCCGCGCACCTAACCTTGGGCAAAACAGCGCAGTTTGAGGGCGTTGTCGCTCTATTTCGGCGAGCATGTTGTGCTCGTACAGGGCGCAAATGAGCCATATCGTTGCTCGCAATCTGCTCGACTTCGCCGTCAATCGGAGCGGTACTGTGGCCCATGAGGAGGGCCCATGGCCAACACAGATTCCCTGCACGAGGCGATCGGCGTGTGCATCGGGCAGATCAATAACAATCTAGCCGAGGCTTCGCGCATCGCACGGGCAGCCTCGGCCTGTGTCGCAGCCGGCAGCGTTGCCGAAGGGGTCGAGGTGTCCATGGAGATCGAGCAGCTGCTTTACGAGGCCAGCCGCCTCCACGATGCCATCTGCCTGATGAACCGGCTCGCGCAAAGCTGATCAGGCCCGGTCGTCGTTCTCGCCCCCGCTTTGCGGGGCTTGTCCCAGTGGCAGCACGTGATGCTGTCAATGATGACAGGAGAACGAAATGGCCAAGACCAAATCTGCGGTCGCCAAGGCAACGGCAGCGGCCCCTCGCAAATCAGCGTCCAAGCAGGAAAAGGTCCTCGGTCTGCTCAGACAGCCCAAGGGCACAACGATTGACGCGGTCGCCAAGGTGACCCATTGGCAACCCCACTCGGTGCGGGGATTTTTTGCGGGCGTTGTGAAGAAGAAGCTCGGACTGGCGCTCACCTCACAGAAGATTGGCGACCAGCGATATTATCGTATCACCAAATCCGGAGCGGCCACGTGAAGCAGTCTCCGGGGGGCGCCGAACCGAACCGCGACGTCGAGGCTGAGCTGGAGCGCCTGCCGGCCACCCCGATTGTCGAGCTGCGCAAACGCTATCGCGAACTATTCAAGACCAACCCGCCCGAGGCCTTCGGGCCTGACCTGCTCCGGCGAGGCATCGCTCACCGCATCCAGGAAAAGGCCTATGGGGGCCTCCCCTCCACTGTTCAACGGCTCCTTGACCAGCTGGTGAAGGCGGCAGCCGCCAAACCGGGCGCGCGGCTGGAATTGCCCCGCCGGATCAAGCCGGGGTCCGAGCTTGTGAGAACCTGGAACCGGCAGACCTACCGGGTCATCGTGATGGAGGATGGATTCGCCTATGGCGGCAAGACCTTTGCCAGCCTGTCGGAGATCGCCACGTTGATCACCGGCATAAAATGGAACGGGCCACGGTTCTTCGGCCTGAGATCGGCCAAGTCCGGCGGCGAAGGCACCGGCGATGCCGGCTGATTTACCCCGAACACTGCGCTGCGCCATCTACACCCGGAAATCGACCGAGCACGGGCTCGACCAGGAGTTCAACTCTCTCGATGCACAACGCGAGGCCTGCGAAGCCTACATCAAAAGTCAGGCGTTGCAGGGCTGGAAGCTTGTCCCAGCGCATTACGACGATCCGGCTTATTCCGGCGGCAACCTCGAACGGCCGGCGCTGAAGCGACTCCTCCGCGATATCGAGCTTGGCAACATCGACGTTGTCGTGGTCTACAAAATCGACCGTCTGACCCGCTCGCTGGCCGACTTCGCAAAGATAGTCGAGACCTTCGACGCCACATCCGTCTCGTTCGTCGCAGTGACCCAGCAGTTCAACACCACGACGTCGATGGGACGGCTTACTCTCAACATCCTCTTGTCATTCGCTCAATTCGAGCGTGAGCTCGCATCGGAGCGGGTCAAAGACAAGATTGCCGCCTCCCGCAAGAAGGGCAAGTGGACCGGTGGCACCGTCCCACTCGGCTACGACGCCAAGGACAAGAAGCTGGTCGTCAACAAGACCGAAGCCGAGAGCGTCCGGACCATGTTCCAGCTCTACCTCGAGCATCGTTCATTCGGCAAACTGGTCGGAGAACTCGACCGCAGGGGCATCGTCACGAAGCGCCGCATGACCAAAGTCGCAAAATATCAGGGCGGCATCCCCTTTACGTACGGTCCCCTCGCCTACTTCCTCAAGAACCGCGTCTATCTCGGCGAAATTCATCACGGCGGCAAATGGTTCAAAGGAGAGCACGCTGCGATCCTCGACCGCGCGACGTTCGATCAAGTGCAGCAGCTTCTTAAAGAGAACAGTGCCAGCCGCGGCACGAAATTCTCTGAAAGCGGCGCGCTGCTCAAAGGCAAGCTGTTCGACGACAACGGCAACCGAATGGGCCCGACTTTTTCTAGCAAGAATGGAGTTCGATATCGCTTTTTCACGAGCAACGCCTTGCGTGGACGACAGGACAGGGCCGGCTCGGTCTCGCGAGTCTCCGCTCCCGAGATCGAAACTCTCGTCGAAGCGGAGGTGCGACGCAGGTTAGAGATCGACGACATCGGAAGTGAGTTGTTTACTCGCATCGAACGCGTGACAATATTGAAGGACAGTCTTCAAGTGACGCTAAACGATAGTTCGGCCAAAGCAGACCCGATCAAGATACCTTGGACGCCGCGGCCGAAAACTCAAGCGCAGCCTGCGCAATACTCCGGCGAAATACAGGCTGATCCCAAGCTTCTGAAAGCGATCATCAGAGCTCACGCGTGGCTTCGCGCACTTTCGGACGGCGATCACGCGTCCATTGAAGAACTCGCCGAATCGGTAAGCTTCAACCCAAAGGTCATTCGCCAGAGCCTCAGGCTCGCCTTCCTCCCTCCCGAGATGCTGACCACCGTCCTGCGTGGTGATAGCCAAATTCTGCTGAGACAGATCCCGAAGCTACTCCCCCTGGCTTGGCAAACGCAACGGCAATGCATCAGTTGATCTAACGCAGCACAAGCCGGGCTCTCTCGGTTCCGCGATCCTGGAATAGTTTTATCAAGTGCGAAGGATTCCTGTTTTTGCTGAACCCGGCGCGTGCGACCTACCCTAAACCCTGGCAATTAGCGCAGCCAATAGTCTCGCTGAACACTGGTCGATCGAAAAGCAAGCGGTTCGATATTCCTTGGACACCATCTCAGGCAAAGTCCCTGCGCGCAAGCCCAGACGGAAAGGTCGACCAAGTGCTGCTTAGCTCAATGGTCCGCGCACGCCTGTTTCTGAACGAGCGATGATTATTCGGCCACCACGTTTCGATCGGAAGTTTGGCTGCCTCGATTGGAATGCATCCGAAGATCGTGCGGCAACCCCCGAGGATCGCTTTTCTCGCGCCAGATGCGACCAGCGCGATTCTCGCTGAAATACCTACCAATCAAGCTGAAGCAGATCCCACAAAATCTGCAACTTGCTTAGAGCGACCATGAAGTATTCTCGGCCTGCACCTGACCATTGCTCGGCCTTACGCGGCCTCGCTTCGGCCGCCCTCGACCACAGTAAACAATGCGCGCCGATCCGCCGGGAAGGTCCGTGACGCGCTCTTTTCGTCGACTGGCTCTACGTGGGATTGGCCATTCTCCACCAGAACAGCCGCTGGTGCCGGTGCGTCCTGCGTCGGTTCAATGCACGCTGCGGCAGCTCTGGCGCTCTCTTCCATCATCTCAAGCGCGGTCGCGCCCTTTGCAGTCAACCGCCAGCCGAACGAATATCTCTGCACAAAACCGATCGAGAAAATGTCCAATGAAGGGAATGCGGCACCAAGGCGCTTGCTATACTCTGCCCAGTCAGCACCGCTGGTTGCCAAAAGTGCGAGGTCGCGCTTGATGTCCGAAAGCGTAGCCAACCCGTTCGGGTAGCTGGCAAGCACCTTTAAGATGGACACTTGGAAATTCACGGCCCGCAACCCACACCGGTATACCAACCATTCTGTTAGAGAATCACTGGTCTAACAACCCCTCCCAGGCGTTCCCATAACAACCAAGGGTCACCACTCATAAACCTGAGGCGCCGATCGGATGTTATGGAAGATCACCGGATGGGGCGGATTCCTGGTGCCCAGGAAAGGATTGCACGAGCCATCCCGCACCCTATTGATAAATCACAATATTTTCAAGCCTCGCGATTGCTTGTTACACAGTCTTGTATCCGCGCGGCGCGGGCGGCCCGCTCGTCCGGGCATCCACAACGCGACTTGTTGCGACCATAATGCTGAAACGTTGGGCATCCATGCCGTAAGCAATGACCAAGCTCTAGGCCTTCGACCTCTGCGCAAGAGCCCGCAGGCGAAGCTTACTCATCCGAATATTCTGCTTCAGACGACCTGCTGAGATTGGCGAGCTGAGGTAGTCTAGGATGTCGGCGTATTTGGTGAGATTGTGCTTGTTAAAGGCCGCGAATCTCAACAGCTCGCCTGCATATATACTGGCCCATTGTGCACACAGTAGAGAATGCTCTCCGCCTTCCCCTCTGTGAACAACAGCGTGGCGAGAATTGGCAATGAAGTCGAGTCTGGCTCTCGTGAGCTCGGGCGGTGTGAATATCGAAGACGCCCTTTCGATTGCCTTTTCTAGGGGCTCCTTACCATCTGCTCGCGACGTCACTAGCTCGATGCACGTCCAAAGCTTGATCAGTGCGACATCAACTTGAGTGGCGCTCAACCCATCTTGGAAAAGTACAATCGCGGTCGCAAGTCGATCTGGGAAATCGATTCGGCTTATTCGCTTCATCCAGCGTTTCGTATAGATCGCCAGATCATCCAAATCATCGTGCCGTGCCGTGAAGTTCAACTTGAATTGGCGCGGGTAGCTACTGTCGCTGATCCAACCACCCATCTTTCTATTGTCCTGATCGACGACAATCACTGGGGACGAGAGCAAATACTTACCTAAAGGCACGCTTGGAATGCCGAATCTCTTACTAAGCCCGTAGCCCTGCGATGCAAGATTCAGCAATCCGAGCGAAAATTGGATAGACCTGATGCCCTCCTCAAGCGCGCTACGCCCATCGCGGGCCTTGATCTTCGCTCTCACGAAAAGGAAATCATCCTCAAAGCTAGCGAGACGGCTTTCGAACGCATGCTCCTTCTTTAGAATGCGAAGCTGGCCAGGCAAAATCTGAGCCTGCGGCACGATTGGCCCGTAGTACGAACTTAACGATTTGGGAATCTTCTTGTTCTTTGGGACGTTGATCTGAGCAAGGACGGAATGAGCAGCCGTTGGCTTAGATTGAATTTTGACGACCGCATCTCGTAGATGACGAACGAATGTTTTCTCATCGAATTTTTTGATCTTTGCGCACTCGTTTATCGCTGACCAAATTGCCCCATCCTTTTCATGGTCGGGGATTTTTGGAATGAACGACAGACTGGCAATAAGCTGGAACGTGTGCTGGTCGACCTCCATCGGCCACGCAATCCGACCATCATTAGTCGTATCAAACGCGGCAGAAAACCAATTAAGCTCTCGGTTAATGTCTCGATCTATCTTGATAGCTACTGACATCTTCAAAGATCATCTTCCATGGGCGTGTACGGCCATTTCCTCAAGACGGGCCTCCCATCCTCCCAAAAGCTTGTAAACGGCCCCTTCCCAAATCACGAGTACGACGCTGAACTTGTCCTTCGCCGGCGCCGTGCCGTTTTGGAGGATAGGAAGCCCTTCATCTAGGTATGCCCCATAGCAGCCAAGGTTAACGTAGATCACTAGGCCGACGCCGGGCGGATAACGTTTTTCGATTTTCTTCGTAACAACGCGGTCGAGTGCTGCGGGGATCGCTTCGAATCTTTCCCTCCATTGCTCGACGGGGTCGGGCTCCAGTTCGGGACCGTCTCTCTCGTCGCCGCGTCGGCGGCCATCCCTATCAGCTTCAGTTGCTTCAAAATGTTGGATCAACCCGTCCATTTGAATTTCGAAGTCTGGTCTCTCAGTAGGCGACAATCGAACAAGGTCGCACGAAAGGGCAGTCGCAACGCGGCCAGCAATCCATGCATCCCGGAGGAATGCGAGACCTGCTTGACCGAAGAAGGTCTCCCGCGCGAGTGGGCGCACGATTTCATCAACGCGACTGCGAAACGCGTCGGCACTATTCCAGCTTGAGAGTTCGGCTCGCCAGTTATCGATCGTTGTTTTGGGAATGCGCGTTTTCGACATGAGGTTATCGATAGGATGCTGCCGATACACGGACCGGCACGTCTTTCCACCCATGCCGTTCCAGCGCAGCGCTGACGTATCGCGTGGGCGTAATGTTCTTAGGTCCAAGAATTACCTCGGTTATGCATGACGGCGCAGCTTCCCCAAGTGGAAGAACGCGAAACGGAACTATACGATCATGCCCCGGCCGAAAGTCCATTTTGGAAAGATCACCCAGCGCAGACGCTTCTGTTGCATAGGAAAGGATATGGGAGATCAATCGCCACTCGCGCTCTTCCGAGAAGGCAGGATTCTTCGCTCGGTATTGCACCAAATGCAAAGACAGAAAGCTCGCCGTGAGGCTTCGAAACTGCCTATCGACCTCGACCTTCCGGTCACCTTCTAGGGGAGTCAAGAGTGATCCAGTGTCCAGCGCCCCAGCTTTTACCGCTTGCACGGCATCATCTAGAATAGACTCTACAAGGTTAGTCTGGTCTTCCCGAGAATAAGCTATTCGATGCAGCGATAGAGCCTCTCCAGATTGTTGGGCATAGCGAATGCCGGCTAGCGCTTCGAGATACTCTTTAGAGAAGCCGATGGAAACGCCGCCCCCATCCCCAGCATAGCCCCTCCACTGGCTTAGCAGGTCACCCTCCTCTGACATACAAAAGCCAGCGGCCCCTAGCCGGGCTGCACCTACATCAAAGAACGACAGCAGTCGTTCAATCACTGTGGGATAGAGCCTTTCCCGCTCGCATCGTTCGAACAAGAGATTGCGCAACCACTTTCCCTCCAGGCGATCATTGGAGAGCGTGAAGTCAGACAACCAAATTGCTCTAGTCTGTATGATCGACAGAAAAGTGTGGTTGGTGCAGTAGTGATACAGCATCTACGTGGGCTTTCTCGTCAATCGGGCATGCGCGTCAGTCGCTCAGGATACATGCGTCCCATCTACGGTTTGCAGTATTTTCGAAGGTCCGTGAGATGAGCTGCATCGACCGTTCCCATTAGGTGGATCAGCGCGGCGTTCGCGTCCCGACTCTCTTCCACGGTTAGGGATGATTGCCCGATCAAATCGTCTAAATTATCCGAGTGCGACTCTACCTGAGAGAGCCGCTCCAGTGCGTGAAGGCGGTCCTGGTCCAAGTCGTGATGGCGGCCGCAGAGCGTCTTGAGTTTGTCACTCAAGTTTCCGTTGTGCGGAACCTTGAATGCCAGAAAGACTTCAAGCACGCGCCGCAGTACGTTCGGCATCATAAACGTGTAATCGAAATGACCGCTTCCTACCTCCTCGAACGCAGTTACCTTCTCGAAGAGGTAGTGATACTCGGATTCGTACTCGCGAAGGTGTTTTGGTAGATCGACTATGCTCGAAGTACGGGACATGGTGGAAGCCGGAATTGAAACGTCAATAAACTTCAACGTGGCCTTGGCGGGCTCGGCTTTGGCCCAACCCTTCCAGACTTTTTTGAACTCATTCATGCAATGCTGATTGTGAGTCAGCACTATCAGTTGTGACGCATTTGACAGCCGATTTCGAATGAGTCCACACGCATAGTTCATTGCCTTTGTATCGAGACTTGATACCGGGTCGTCGATGACGATGATGAGGTCCTTGATCTTGCGGTCCTCCGCCTCAAGCGTAGACAAGAAATAGCAAATGGCTATTGCCGTCTTCTCTCCCTCGCTGGGTGCGCCGGTCACCAGTGCTCCGCGACGGTGTAACTCGTAACCCTCAGCGACCGCGACGATCGTCAACTCGCCATGACCGAGATAGGATCTAATCAGCGCGTTAATCTTGTCAGCAGCGGGCCCGTGCTGTTGGACTTTCGCTCGTAGCGCGACAACATCCCCTTCCAGCTTTTCGACGGCCGCCTTCGCATCCTCCTCCTTCGTTGTGGCGTCCGAAATCTCACTGAGGTGTTTCTCATATTCGTCCGCACTGGAGAGCACGAAATGGCGGCGGATTGCTTCTCGGGCCTTTCTCTGGTGCTCGTTGAAGTCGTCGACCATGTCGGCATGCTGCTTGCAAACCACATTGACCGCCTCGCAGCATCTTTCCAGCAGCTTGACGCGGGCCGCGATATCTTCGGACGCTGGAAGCTCTACAGCGACTGGGCTGGTTGGGGCGCTCTTACGCTCCCTCAGAGCGTTCAATGATGTCATCAACAGAGGGGCGATGTCGTCCAAGGCAACGGTAAGTGCCGACGCAGCGGTTTCAAAGGGAGGCTGGAACTCAGCCGATAACTGCGCTGCCGCTGGTATCGCAGCTCTCGCGATATTAAGGGCCTCGACGCATTCCCGAGCGTGATGTGCGGCGGTGTTCAGCTCGGTAATGAATTCAGAAAGTTCGTCATCAAACGCCGCTGCGAGCAGTTCTTTGCGCTCGTCGGCAATTGATCCGCCGCAATACAAGCAAGACTTCAAGTCATGACTGAGATGGTACTCGTGACCCTGGTTGACCCAAGGAAGCATTTGCGGGTGTAGGTCGAGCCCTTTCACGACGATGCTACCGATCGATCTTGGTGCAAGCTGAGCGGCGGCCTCCATCGCTTTCAATAGCGTCGAAAATGGAACATCGACAGGTTTGACTTTAGCGGGCGCCTCGGACCGCGCACAGGTTGCGATGGCAGCATCCAGATCGGCGTCGCCGAGCTTAGGGCCCGAGGCACTGAGCTTATCAATATCTCCAACGAATTGAGTCGCCTCGTATCGAGCTGCCTGACGTAGATGCTGGGAAACGGTCCTCGCGATGACCCGCTTATACTCGTTAAAGGCCTTCTCGCGCTCCTTGAGAAGCTTCGCCTCACCTTCGTGCTCCGCGCGTGCAGCCGGCAGGACGGCCTCCAGCGCCTTGAGTTGTTCCGCCGCTTCTGCCTGATCAGCGCCAATATAAAAGATTGGACTTGCTACACCCGATTCCCAGCGCAAGTTGTCGGCGATGAAGTCGTTGTTGAAAACGCAGACGCGCCTCTCTAAGCCTGTATGCGCCTTAGGGTAAGTAAACTTTGCCCCATCGGACATCTCAATCTCAAACGTGCATCCTTCGGGAAGTCGCTCGTGCTTCTTACCGTGCTGGAGCGCCGCAAAGATACGAGAGAGAGTAGACTTTCCTGAGCCGTTGAACCCGTAGAAGAGATTGAACCGCTTGAGGCCGAGGCTCGGCGTGACCGCATTACGCTCCGCTAGCACAGCTGCTCCTCTGAGCAGGCGAATGTTCTCGATCGTTGTCACGGCCGCCCCATCCCAATCTTCATGCCCTTCGGCCGACTCGCCAAGGGCCGACCGCAATTATTACTGGCAATCAAGCCCGGGTTGTAGAGCGAACTATAGGCGCGCATTCGTTGTTAAGGGGATTCTCCAAAAGTTTATCTCGACCCCGGCCAATATTTTCTGAAGGTCCCAAATCCGAGATGTGACCTCGCAGCAGCTGTCGGCTGTTCTCCCCCCGTGCCGTGTCTAATTTCTTAAAGTCAGTTCATTCGCCCGGCGCCATTGCCGCAAGTTCATTCTTCTTTCATGGCGCTAACGCCCTCAACGCCCCGACGGTGCAACGAGGATACCGCTGCCTGAGTCGATTTGACTCATGTTGTGCCGTTGGAGAGCGGGCCCAACGCCACTAAAAATGGTGTCAACGCTCGTTGACTAAGATTTTGGCGTCTTAAGGCACAAAAGGCGCGGTTATGGCGGCGCGATGACTTTCTCGCGTACCCGTTTGTACGGACGGCATCGATGGGGCGCCGCGGAAGAAATAGATGCCAGCCTCGCGCGGCAGTCGAGAAGAATACCGATTCTGCCGCTTTGCGCGCGGAGATCGGGGCCGACACCGGCTGCCAAGGTCGGGCGGCAGTCGTGATCGAAACCAGTCTCCGCCAATAGTCTCTGCAAAACGGGAGTTTTTCCGGAAACGGCCGGAGACTTTCCGCCATTTCGCCTCGGAGATTGCGAGAGCGGGAGCCTGGAGACCAAGTTGAAAGCCCAAAATGCCCGCATTTCCGGGCCTGTGAGGCGCAGGTTGTAAATTGCCGCTGACCGCAGGACTGCCTGGCTGGGGCGGGAGGGATCGAACCTCCGAATGGCGGAATCAAAATCCGCTGCCTTACCACTTGGCTACGCCCCATCAGGCCCTTTGGGAACGGCGGCGACACGAGCGTCCGCGGATTCCCTCGAGTGGTGCCGGTCTATAGGGAGCGGCGCGGCATTTCAACCGCCCGGAGGGGCAAAATACCACAGGCGCGGGTGGCGCCGCGCCATGCCTCATATGAGCGCTACGCCAGCCCGTTCCCGACGAGCGTTCCGCCACCCCTCCTGACAGTTGAGACCTCCGCCGTTTCATGGGAATACGACGCCAAGACCTGTCTCTCCGGGAGTGAGCCATGACCTACCGCGCGCCGATCTCTGACATGCTGCTGTCGCTCAACCACGGCGCCGGCCTGAAGGCTGCCATGGAGGCCGGCCATTACGGCGATCTCGACGGCGATATCGTGAGCGCCGTGCTGGAGGAAGCCGGCAAGTTCGCAACCGACGTGCTGGCGCCGCTCAACAAGGTCGGCGACGAGCACGGCATCAAGCTCAGCGATGGCAAGGTCACGACCGCGCCGGGCTGGCCGGATGCCTACAAGCGCTGGACCGAGGGCGGCTGGAACGCGGTCTCCGGCCCTGAGGATTTCGGCGGCCAGGGCCTGCCGCTCGCGATCAACGCCGCCTGCACCGAGATCTGGAGTGCCGCCAACGTCGCCTTCGGCCTCTGCCCGCTGCTGACGGCGTCGGCGATGGAGGCGCTGGACGCGCATGGCAGCGACGAGCTGAAGAAAATCTATCTCGAAAAGCTCGTCTCCGGCGAATGGACCGGCACGATGCAGCTGACCGAGCCGCAGGCCGGCTCCGATGTCGGCGCGCTGCGCACCCGCGCCGAGAAGCAGGCCGACGGCACCTATCGCATCAAGGGGACGAAGATCTTCATCACCTATGGCGAGCACGACATGACCGACAACATCGTGCATTTCGTGCTGGCGCGCCTGCCGGACGCGCCCGCCGGCACCAAGGGGATATCGCTGTTCCTCGTTCCCAAATTCATAGTGAACGAAGACGGCTCGCTCGGTGCGCGCAACGACATTTTTGCCTCTGGCATCGAGCACAAGCTCGGCATGCATGCCTCCCCCACCTGCACCATGACCATGGGCGACCATGGCGGCGCGATCGGCTTCCTGGTCGGCGAAGAGAACCAGGGCATGCGCTGCATGTTCACGATGATGAACCAGGCCCGCCTCGGCGTCGGCCTCGAAGGCGTCGGTGTCGCCGACCGCGCCTATCAGCAGGCATTATCGTACGCACAAGAGCGCAAGCAGGGCCGCGCCCTCGGCAACAAGGGTGACGGCTCCGATCCGATCTTCGTGCATCCCGACGTCAAGCGCATGCTGATGCGGATGCGGGCGCAGACCGCGGCGGCGCGCACCATCTGCTATGCGACCGCGGTCGCGATCGACGTCTCGACACGCGCCAGGGATCCGAAGGTCCGCGCCGACGCTGCCGCGCGCGCGGCGCTGCTGACGCCGATGGCCAAGGGCTATTCCACCGACATCGGCAACGAGGTCGCCTATCTCGGCGTGCAGGTGCATGGCGGCATGGGCTTCATCGAGGAGACCGGCGCGGCGCAGCACTATCGCGATGCCCGCATCACCGCGATCTACGAGGGCACCAACGGCATCCAGGCCATCGACCTCGTCACGCGAAAGCTCGCGGCCAACGGCGGCGCATCGGTGTGGGCGCTGCTCGACGAGCTCTCGGCCACCGTGAAGCAGGTCGAAGCCTCCAACGATCCCGCCTTCGGCACCACCGGCGTGAAATTGCGCGAGGCACTGGAGGCGCTGACCCGCACCAGCAAATGGCTGCTGGAGCGGGTTGCGTCCGCGCCGAACGAGGCGCTGGCCGGCGCGACGCCGTATCTGCAGCAGTTCGGCGCCACGCTCGGCGGCTGCATGCTGGCATCCGAAGCGCTCGCCGCGAAATCCGATGGCATCACGGACGCCGCGCGCTACGTCTCGCTGGCGCGCTTCTTCGCCGAGAACATCGCCGTACAGGCTGGCGCGCTCGAGCGCACCGTGACGGAGAGCGCGGAGTCGGTCGCGGCGGCGGATGCGGTGCTGCTGGGATAGCTGGGATGCGTAGCCTGGATTGAGCGCAGCGCAATCCAGGATTCGTGCCACGAGCGATGACGGCCCCGGATTGCGCTGCGCTCCATCCGGGCTACGAAGCCGCGAGCTTCGTGCGTCTCCCCGGCCGCCACAGCACAACGGCCGTCGCCACCAGATCTAGCACCACGCACATCGCAAACGCGCTCGTGTAATCGCCGGTTACGCTGCGCACAAGACCGACGATGCCGGGGCCGAAGGCACTGACGATGCCGCTGATCGAGGTGCCCAGTCCCATCGCGGCGGCGAAGGCGCTGGCGCCGATCTCGCGCTGGATGATCAAAGGCGGGAACGTGATCATGTTGCCGATCGAGAAACCGTAGACGGCGCAGCACGCGAGCAGCACGGTCGGGTTCGTGGTTTGCAGAAGCACGAACAGAGCCGCCGCCTGGCTCGTCATCGATGCCGCGCAGGCGAGCCGCGGATCGAGCCGGTCCACGAACAGGCCGAGCGACAGGCGCCCGACTACCGCCATCGCCGCCATGATGGTGACGGCAAGGCCCGCACTGGCGCGGCCGATCAGCGGTTCGAGGAACGTCACCTGGTGGATGATGAATCCCATCTGCGCCAGCAGCGCGATCGCGATCGGCAGCACCATGGTCCAGAACGCCGCGTTGGCGAGCAGCGTCTTGCGCGAGTGAACCGCAGGCACCGCGGTGCCGCCGTCGAATGAATCCCCGCCCGGCGTCGGCGGCATTTCCGTCGGCCAGCCTGTGAAGATGACCACCACCGGCAGCACCAGCACCACCATCGCCAGAGTGGCTGCCAGCATCGCGGAACGGAAGCCGATGCTGCCGCTCAGCGTCAGCAGCAGCGGCACGAGCACGATGCCGCCGCAGGTCGCGCCGTTGTAGGCGAGGCTGAGCGCGAGCCCGCGGCGCCGTTCGAACCAGGAGTTCAGCACGGTCGCGATCACCACCGTGCCCATGCCGGTCCAGCCGACCGACATCAGCGCATAGGCGAGGTAGAGCTGCCAGGGCGTCTGCAGCAACGCCAGCAGCACCGTCGAAGCGCCGAGCGCCGACAGGCCGCACAGGATCAGCGACCGCAGCCCGATGCGGGCGAGCAGATCGTCGGTGAAGATGACGAGCACGGCAGTCAGGAGAAAGGAGAAGGTGCTGGCCGCAGAGACCAGCGTGCCCGGCCAGCCATGGGCGCGCTGCAGCTCGGCGAGATAGACGCCCTGGCCGTACAGACCGAAGCCGAACATGAAGAAAGCCATCAGGAAGCAGGCCAGCACCACGCGCCAACCGCGATAGTGCAGCGAGGATTCGTCAACACGCGTAGCGGCAATCATCAATCGGGCAATCGGCCAAATGGAACGGCGCGAGGCGATCGTGCACCACAACCAGGGGTTTTTCAAATGAAAAAGGTAGCCGATTGTTGCAACGCGCAGCACAGCGGGGAGCGTGATGCGCCCGTCTCACGCGAATTCGGTCTCCAAAAGGTCGAGCCAGCGCATTGGCACGCCTGCAAGATGATGTAGGCTGACGTTTCGCGAGTCTAGCCAATGTCAGTGTCGCGGCGACCGCAGGGGCCCCCTTCATGCCGAATGGCAACATCATCGTCACCGAAGAGCGCGGAACGCGCGTGATCACCCTGCGTCGCCCGAGCAAGAAGAACGCGATCACGCAGGACATGTATCGGGAGATGAGCCGCGCGATCGACACCGCGCAGAACAATCCCGACATCCGCTGCATGATCATCACCGGCGGCTCCGGCGTGTTCACCGCCGGCGACGACATCGACGATTTCATGCACGCCGATACGTCCCGCCCCGAGACGCTGTCCGACGGCGCGAAGTTTCTCTATTCGCTCGCCCTCAACGCCAAGCCGGTGATCGCGGCCGTGGACGGCGCGTCGATCGGCATGGGCACCGTGATGCTGTTCCATTGCGACTATGTGCTGGCCTCGAACGCTGCGACCTTCTCCGCGCCCTACATCCATCTCGGGCTGGTGCCGGTCGGCGCGTCCAGCCTCTTGATGCCGAATACGATGGGCTACCAGCGCGCCTTCGCCATGCTGGTGATGGGACGAACTTTTACGGCCGCCGAAGCGCATGCCGCCGGCTTCGTCAACACCGTGGTCTCGCCGGGGCATACCGAGGTCGAGGCGCGCAAGGTGGCGCGCGATATCTGCAGGCTCCCCGCCGAAGCGGTCGCGACCTCGCGCAAACTGCTGCGCGTCGCATCCGAGGAGCTCACCCGCCGCATCGACCAGGAGGCCCATTTGTTCGGCGAGCGGCTGAAGTCGGAAGAAGCCACCGCGGCCTTCAACGCGTTTGCGAACCGGAAGAAGAAAAAATAGGCTGCCGTCCGGCGCATCGCCGCGGAATGACGGCGAGAACTTTCGTGAAATCTTCGTGCGGAACGACTAGTCTGGTTCCATGCGACATGTTCTCCGCCTGACCGTCTTCTCGCTCGCGCTCGGCGGCCTGCCCGCGTCCGCCCAAACCGCCGCACCCGTCGAGCTGCGCATCCTCGCGATCAACGATTTCCACGGCAATCTGCGCCCGCCGCCGGGCGGCATCCGGATCAGCGATCCCGAGGACAAGTCCAGGAAGGTGATGGTGGCCGCCGGCGGTGCCGAATACATGGCGACGCTGGTGAAGCAGCTGCGCGAGGGCCACAAGAACACGATCTTCGTCGCCGCCGGCGACCTGATCGGCGCGAGCCCGTTCCTGTCGGCAATGTTCCACGACGAGCCTTCGATCGAGTCGCTCTCGATGATGGGGCTCGCGATCAGTTCGGTCGGCAATCACGAATTCGACGAGGGCAAGACCGAGCTGTTGCGGATGCAGAACGGGGGTTGTCATCCCGTCGACGGCTGTCAGGGGCCGCATCCCTTTACGGGCGCCAAATTCCACTATCTCGCGGCGTCCACCATCGAGACCACGACCGGCAGGAGCGTGCTGCCGCCTTACGAGATCAGGGAGTTCGAGGGCATCCCCATCGCCTTCATCGGGCTCACCTTGAAGGAGACCGCGGGCATCGTCTCGCCATCGGGCGTCACGGGCCTCGAATTCCGCGACGAAGCCGAGACGGTGAACGCGCTGGTGCCGCAGCTGAAGGCGCGCGGGGTCGAGGCGATCGTGGTGCTGATCCACCAGGGCGGCGAGCCGGCCGGTGACTACAATGAATGCCCTGCCATCACCGGGCCGGTCGTCGACATCGTGAAGAAATTCGATCGCGCCGTCGACGTCGTCGTCAGTGGCCACACCCATCGTGCTTATGTCTGCGATATTGACGGGCGGCTCGTCACCAGCGGCGACAAATACGGTACGCTGGTCACCGCGATCGATCTCAAGCTCGATCCGGCAACGCGCGACGTCGTCAGCGCCAAGGCCGAGAACGTCCTCGTCGCCAATGCCTCGCTGCCTAGGGATCCCGAGCAGACCGCACTGATCGATGCCTACGACAGACTTTCGGCGCCGATCGCCAATCGCCCGGCTGGATCGGTGACGCAGACGCTGTCACGCGTGCCGAACGAGGCCGGCGAAAGCGCGCTCGGCGACGTCATTGCGGACGCGCAGCTCGCCGCGACCCGGGACTCCAGGGATGGCGGTGCCGTCATCGCGCTCACCAATCCCGGCGGCATCCGCACCGACATCGTTCCAAAGGAGAACGGCGCGATCACCTTCGGCGACGTTTTCGCCAGCCAGCCGTTTCGCAATCGGCTCGTCACCATGACGCTCACGAGCAGCCAGCTCAAGGACATGCTGGAGCAGCAATGGCTCGATCCGAAGCGGCCGCGGATTCTCCAGGTCTCGAACGGGTTCAGTTACGCCTGGGATGCGGCGAAGCCGTACGGCGAGCGCGTGATCAACGAGAAGATGACGCTCAATGGCAGACCGATCGAAGCCGGAAGCGGCTACCGCGTCACCCTCAACGATTACCTCGCCGTCGGTGGCGACGGCTTTACGGTCGCCAAACAAGGCACGGGGCCGCAATATGGCGGCTACGACGCCGATGCGCTGTTCGCGTTCTTCAGGGCGCACGGACCGATCGGGCCGCTGCCGCTGAGCCGCATCCTGCGCGTGAATTGATCCGGATCAAACGGACCGGTCCGGGACCACCGTTTGCCATTCCCGGGGGAACGCATAGATTGGGTTTTGCATTTGCGTTTTGGCGCCGGATGCGCCAAGCGACGTCGAGAGCCCGCATCCCATGAGGCCGACTGATGAGTACGCTTCTCCTCTCCCACAAGGCCTGCCTCGACCACGTCACGCCGCCGGGACACCCTGAAAGGCCGGACCGCCTGCGCGCGGTGGAAGAGGCGCTGTCGCATGAGCGCTTCCAGTTCCTGGTGCGCGACCAGGCACCGGAGGGCGATCTCGACCTCGTCACGCTCTGCCACAACGAGCACTACGTCACGGAGCTGCGCCACATCGCGCCGACCAGCGGACAGGTCTATATCGATGGCGACACCTCGATGTCGCCGGGCACGTGGGAAGCAGTGATGCGCGGCGTCGGCGGCGCGGTCGCGGCGACCGAAGCGGTGATGGCGGGCGAGCATCGCAATGCCTTCGTCGCGGTGCGCCCGCCCGGCCACCACGCCGAGATCGGCAAACCGATGGGCTTCTGCTTCTTCGACAACGTCGCCATCGCCGCGCGCCACGCGCAGCGCAAATACGGCATCAAGCGCGCGGCCATCGTCGATTTCGACGTGCATCACGGCAACGGCACGCAGGACATCTTCTGGTCGGACCCGACCGTGATGTACTGCTCGACGCACCAGATGCCGCTGTTTCCGGGCACCGGTGCCAAGAGCGAGCGCGGCGACCACGACACCATCGTCAACGCGCCGCTCGCCTCCGAGGACGGCGGGCCGGAATTCCGCATCGCGTTCGAGAATTTGATCCTGCCGCAGCTCGAAAAATTCAGCCCGGAGCTGCTCGTCATCTCTGCCGGCTTCGACGCGCATTATCGCGATCCGCTGGCGTCGCTGAATTTGCGCGCGGAGGATTATGCCTGGGTGACGCGCAAGCTGATGGACCTCGCCGACAAGACCGCAGGGGGGCGCGTTGTTTCTGTGCTCGAAGGCGGCTACGACCTGCAAGGACTGAAAGAATCTGTTACGGCGCATGTCGGCGCCCTGATGGGCGCCTGACGCACCCGCCACATTGCGCCCGCAAAACTTTGCTTTCTCCGACGTGAAGCGAATCGGGCAATCGGAAACTTATATGGCCGAAAATACCCAAATCGACGTCTCCAGGCTGACCTTCGAACGCGCCATCGAGGAACTCGAAACGATCGTGAAGCGGCTCGAGGACGGCAAGGTGCCCCTCGAGGAATCCGTGACGATCTACGAGCGCGGCGAGGCCCTGAAGCGCCGCTGCGAGGAGTTGCTGCGCCAGGCTGAGGCGCGCGTCGACAAGATCACCACCGATGCCAGCGGCCAGGCCACCGGCACCGCGCCGCTCGACGTCCAGTAAGGGCCGCCTTCAAAGCCGCCCATCCTACGCATCGGCCACCCGCAATTTTTCATGATCGCACGTCCCTGTCGGGCCGCTGCTGCTGCTTTGATCCAGCGAACCGGGGCCCGGGGCGATCATGGAACTCCCTCACGCGGGCCCATCGTCTCCGAAAATCCGGTCTAAAGCAGCTTCTCACACCCCAAAAACCTGCCGAGGAACCGAGCAAGCTTGGAACTCTTGAGCTGGCGCCGGGATTAACCACTCTGGCCCGGGGGTTGCGGGTGCATGCCCGTAATCGGCCCAGCGGGTTGGCTTTGGCCCAAGCTTTGGTGTAAAGCTGCGCGGAGTGTGGCTTTTTGTAAGCCTTGCGTAGGCACTGATTGCCGACGACAAGCGCTTCAAACTGCTGATGAATTGGCTGGGATGGACGAAGCCGATCTAAGTGACAGGGATCACAGAGACTGAACCGGAGAGCACTTAAGCTCACCTAAGCTTGAAGACGGGGCTTTGCCCCATGCAGGTGGCTCCGACGGTTTAAGGACTCGCGCTGCGCCGATATTGAGCAAACCCATCGCGCACCGGAACGATCTTCCGGCGCTGACAAATTGGAAATCGCCGTGAACGCATATAGTAAAACGCCGCTTCTCGACACCATCCGGACGCCCGACGACCTGCGCAAGCTCAAGGTCGAGCAGGTTCGCCAGGTCGCCGACGAGCTGCGTCAGGAGACCATCGATGCCGTCTCGGTGACCGGCGGTCATTTCGGCGCAGGCCTCGGCGTGGTCGAGCTCACCACTGCGATCCATTACGTCTTCGACACCCCGCGCGACCGGCTGATCTGGGACGTCGGCCACCAGGCCTATCCGCACAAGATCCTCACCGGCCGGCGCGATCGCATCCGCACACTGCGCACCGGCGGCGGTCTGTCCGGCTTCACCAAGCGCAGCGAGAGCGATTACGATCCGTTCGGAGCCGCGCATTCCTCGACCTCGATCTCCGCCGGCCTCGGCATGGCGGTCGCGCGCGACCTCGCTGGCGGCAAGAACAACGTTATCGCCGTCATCGGTGACGGCGCGATGTCGGCGGGCATGGCCTATGAGGCCATGAACAATGCGGGTGCGATGAACTCGCGCCTGATCGTCATCCTCAACGACAACGACATGTCGATCGCACCGCCGGTCGGCGCGATGAGCGCCTACCTGTCGCGGCTCTACTCGGGCAAGACCTACCGCACGCTGCGCGATGCGGCCAAGCAGATCAACAAGCGCTTGCCCAAGATCATCGCCAGCCGCGCCAACCGCGTCGAGGAATATTCCCGCGGCTTCATGATGGACGGCGGCACGCTGTTCGAGGAGCTCGGCTTCTATTACGTCGGCCCGATCGACGGCCATAACCTCGACCATCTTCTGCCCGTTCTGAAGAACGTGCGCGACATGGAGACCGGCCCGATCCTGGTTCACGTCGTGACGCAGAAGGGCAAGGGCTACGGCCCGGCGGAAGCCTCCGCCGACAAGTACCACGCCGTGGTCAAGTTCGACGTTGCGACCGGCACCCAGGCCAAGTCC
This sequence comes from Bradyrhizobium sp. 4, assembly GCF_023100905.1. Taxonomy (NCBI): domain Bacteria; kingdom Pseudomonadati; phylum Pseudomonadota; class Alphaproteobacteria; order Hyphomicrobiales; family Nitrobacteraceae; genus Bradyrhizobium; species Bradyrhizobium sp. 4. The sequence goes on along the minus strand of NZ_CP064686.1, from coordinate 2,108,068 downwards.
AAGCCGAACGCGCCGGCCTATCAGAACGTGTTCGGCCAGAGCCTTGTCAAGGAAGCGGAGAAGGACGACAAGATCGTCGCCATCACCGCGGCGATGCCCTCCGGCACCGGCGTCGACATCTTCAACAAGGCGTTCCCGGACCGCACCTTCGACGTCGGCATTGCCGAGCAGCACGCAGTGACGTTCGCCGCCGGCCTCGCCACCGAAGGCTACAAGCCCTTCTGCGCGATCTACTCGACCTTCCTGCAGCGCGGCTACGACCAGATCGTGCATGACGTCGCGATCCAGAGCCTGCCCGTGCGCTTCGCCATCGACCGCGCCGGCCTCGTCGGCGCCGACGGCGCCACCCATGCCGGCTCGTTCGACAACGCCTATCTCGGCTGTCTGCCGAACATGGTGATCATGGCCGCGGCCGACGAAGCCGAGCTGGTGCACATGGTTGCAACCCAGGTCGCGATCAACGATCGTCCGAGCTCGCTGCGCTATCCGCGCGGCGAAGGCCGCGGCATCGAGATGCCCGAAGTCGGCATTCCGCTCGAGATCGGCAAGGGCCGCATCGTTCGCCAGGGCAGCAAGATTGCCCTGCTCTCCTTCGGCACGCGCCTTGCCGAATGCGAGAAGGCCGCCGACGAGCTCGCAGCCCACGGCCTTTCGACCACGATCGCGGATGCGCGCTTCATGAAGCCGCTGGACACCGAGCTGGTGCTCAAGCTGGCGCGCGACCACGAGATCCTCATCACCATCGAGGAAGGCTCGGTCGGCGGTTTCGGCTCGCATGTCGCGCAGTACCTGAGCGATCAGGGCGCGCTCGACAGCGGCCTGGTGCGGTTCCGCACCATGGTGCTGCCCGACGTGTTCCAGGACCACGACACCCCGGCGGCGATGTACGGTCGTGCCGGTCTCGACGCCAAGGGCATCGTCGCCAAGGTGTTCGAGGCGCTCGGCAAGGACGTCAAGGCCGAGACGGTCAAGCTCGCCTGACAGCGAGCTTCGACCTTCCGCGAAGCAGCTCGATGAAAATCTATCTGGCAGGCCCCGACGTGTTCCTGCCAGATGCGGTCGCGATCGGCCGGCAGAAGGCCGCGATCTGTGCTGCGCACGGCCTCACCGGCCTCTATCCCCTCGACAACGAGATCGACCTCGCCGCTCCCGATGCCTCGCGGCAGATCTTTTGCGGCAACGAGGCGATGATGGATGCGGCCGATGCCATCATCGCCAACCTCACGCCGTTCCGCGGCGCGGGCGCCGATCCCGGGACCGTCTACGAGCTCGGCTACATGGCCGGCCGCCGCAAGTTTTGCCTCGCCTATTCCAATGACGGCGTCGCCTATGCCGACCGTGTCGGTCGCTTCATGAACGTGACGTCCGAGAACGGGCGGTTGGTCGATGCGCAGGGGCTGACGGTCGAGGATTTTGGCCTCGCCGACAATCTCATGATGATCCATGCGCTGGAGCTGCATGGCTGCCCGCTGGTGACGCCGGCGCAGATGCCGATCGACGTCTGGCACGATTTGGCCGCGTTCGAGGCTTGCGTCCGGATGGCGGCCGCGCGATTGATCGCTACATAAGCGCCTCAGGCGTCTTCGGAGAGATGATGTCCCCTGCCCGCAAGCGCGCGGATGTTCTGCTGGTTGAGCGCGGCCTGTTCGAGAGCCGGGCGCGGGCGCGCGCAGCGATCGAGGCCGGGCTCGTCACGGCCGACGACAAGCAGGTCGCAAAGCCGTCGGAGACGATCGCCGAGGACGCCGTGATCCAGGCCGAGCCCGCGCACCCCTACGTCTCCCGCGGCGGGGTCAAGCTCGCCGACGCACTGGAGCGCTACCCGATCGAGATCGAGGACCATGTCTGCCTCGACGTCGGCGCGTCCACCGGCGGATTCACCGAGGTGCTGCTGGCGAATGGCGCAAGTCTCGTCTTTGCCGTCGATGTCGGCACCAGTCAGCTGCATCCCTCGCTGCGCGGTCACTCCAAGATCGTGTCGATGGAAGAGACCGACATCCGCGCCTATGACGGCAAGCGTTTGCCGGCGCGGCCCGATGTCGTCGTGATCGACGTCAGCTTCATCTCGCTCAAGGCGGTGCTGCCCGTGGCGCTGTCGCTGGCGGCCGCGCCGATGAGCCTGCTGGCACTGATCAAGCCGCAGTTCGAGGCGGACCGGAAGCACAACAAGAAGGGCATCGTCCGCGACGCCGCCGTGCACCGTGAGATCTGCGACGACATCGCCGCCTTTGCGGCCTCGCTCGGCTGCACCGATATCGAGGTGTTCCCATCGGCGATCTCCGGCGGCGACGGCAACATCGAATTCTTCCTGGGCGCGCGCCGTGGTTGAGCGCGTGACGATCGATCACGTCGGCCATCGCGGCGACGGCGTCTCGCTCGACGCTGGGGAAGCCATCTATGTGCCCTACACGCTCGGCGGCGAGACCGTCGAAGTCGATCATGTCGTCGGCAATCATCCCGACCGCCGCAAGCTGCTCGCGGTGGACGTCGCCAGCCCCGAACGCGTCACGCCGTTCTGTCCGCATTTCGGCGTCTGTGGCGGCTGCGCGATCCAGCACTGGGCGAGTGAACCGTATCACGCCTGGAAGCGCGGCATCGTGGTCGAGACCCTGGCCCAGGCCGGCATCGACTGCGAGGTGGCGTCGCTGGTCGATGCCCACGGTGCGGGACGCAGGCGCGTCACGCTGCACGGGCGGTTCGGCACCCATGACATACTCAAGGTCGGCTTCTCGGCTGCCAGCTCGCACGACGTCATCCCGATCGATCGCTGCCCGATCCTCGATCCCGGGCTCGCGGGTGCACTCGATGCCGGCTGGGCGCTCGCCGAGCTGCTGACGTCCAGAATGCCGGTGACGAAACCGCTGGACATCCAGGTCACCGCGACCGCCAACGGTCTCGACATCGACGTGCGCGGCTCCGGCCCGCTGCCAACGCCGCTCGTGACGGCGCTCTCGCGCGTCGCCGAGCAGCATCGCCTGGCGCGGATGACACGGCACGGCGAGCTGGTGCTGCAACGCCTGCCGCCGACCGTGCAGATGGGCCGCGCCGAAGTGACGCTGCCGCCGGGCTCGTTCCTGCAGGCAACCATCGCCGGCGAAGAGACGCTTGCGTCGCTGGTCGCCGAGCGCATCGGCAAGGCGAAGAACGTTCTCGACCTCTTCTGCGGCGTCGGTCCGTTCGCGTTGCGCCTCGCCGAAAAGGCCCGCGTCACCGCCCATGACAATGACGCCGGCGCCATTGCAGCGCTTGAAAAAGCCGCGCGCACACCGGGCCTCAAGCCGATCAAGGCCGAGCCGCGCGATCTGTTTCGCCGTCCCATGGTGGCGCCGGAGCTGTGCGATTTCGACGCCGTCGTGTTCGACCCGCCGCGCCAGGGCGCGCAGGCGCAGGCCTTGAAGCTCGCCGCGAGCAAGGTGCCTGTGGTGGTCGCGGTCTCCTGCAACGTCGCGACATTTGCCCGCGACGCGCGGCTGCTGATCGACGGCGGCTACAAGATGGATGCCGTGGTGCCGGTCGACCAGTTCCGGCATACGCCGCATGTCGAACTGGTGGCGAAGTTCACGCGCTAACGGCGAAGACCGCCCAGCGCCGGTGACTCGCCGGGCAGTATCGACGAGTTGATGTCGCTGTCCATGCGCCCGGATTGCTGCTGGGTGAAGCCGGCGCCGAACGACAGGCTGAGGTTGGAGGTCGGCTTGAACTCGACACCCGCAAATGCGCCATAGCCGGGCGAGGCGTTGGAGGTGAGCGGCGCAAGCGAGCTGCCGATGCCGCCGCCGTATTTCAGCGTGTCGAAACCGGCAAAGAACGTGACGGGCATGCCGCCAGCGGTCTTGGTGTTGTAACCAAATTGCGTGCCATCGTAGGAGAGCGCGCTGAAATTGCCGACGGGCCCGCTCTGGCTGAAACCGTTCAAACCGAGATTGCCGCGCTCGCTTCCGACAAAGAACCCGGGACGAAAACTGTAGCTTCCGTCGGCATCGCCGGCCTTCAAGCTTGGAAAGTTGCCGTAGGCGTCGGCACTCTGGCCGACACTGCCGCCCCAACCGAAAGGACCGCCCGGTATCCAATACCTCACGGGCGCCACCTGCGCATGAGCCGATGCTCCGCCGAGGCAAAGCACGGCGAAGAGAATTGCGAAGGCGCGGGAATCTGTGAGGCTGGACATTGAGATGACCGTCAAGGAAGTGCGGAAATTATACGCGACGGATGCCCCGAAGGCCAGTGGAGTCGGCCCGGAGCGTCGTTTCAATCAACTCCCGCACGCGTTTCCGAGGTCTTGCACGGTTCCCACGGCGACAAAAAGGTCGAGAGCGTTCCGCCGCCGCCACCGCTCGTGCCAGGTAACTCGAAGCGTTCGATTGCGGTACTGTGGCGGCGCCGACATCAGGCCGCGGCAAACCACGGCGAGGCGTTACGCCGTTCTGTCCACCGAGGACGATGTATCCGACGGCGGATATTTCGTCACGGGCACGACGAAGGACTTATTGCGGACCTGGTAGATGATCTTGCCGTTCTGCCCGTCGTCGGTCGCAATCTGGGCCTGCCCGAACATGATGACGTTCTTGTAGACGGTGCCGGTGCCCTGACGGGTGACGCCATCGGTGGTGACGCTGACCTGCGCTTCGTTGCCGTTGACAGCGAGCACCCTGAAGCTCGCGCTCTTGCCATTGTCACTGGAATAGCCGCCCCAGCTTCCCATCAGGCGGCTGTCGGAGGCCGGCGGCGCCTGCTTCTCGAGAGTCGCGGTCTGCTTGCCCGCGCCTGCAGATGACAACAGCACCAGACTCTTGCCGTCCTTGGTGCCGACCGTGACCGTGCCGAAGGTAAGAAGCGAACCGGCGACCTCGCCAAAACCGCGCTCCGTACGCCCGTTATGGGTGTACTCGACCTGCGCCCGGGCACCGCGGATGTTCACGACCTTGAAGCTGACGGGCTGGTTGTTGCCAGCCCAATTGCCTTTCCACTCACCGAGCAGGGAGCTCTGGTGATACACCCGCTCGAGAGCGGGAGAAATCTGGCTGGTGCTCGAGGAGACGATGGCCATTGGATTGCTCGGCGGATTTGTCTGACGGGCCCGCTTGGTTCGCGCCCCGACAGGAACGTCAGAACAGTATCCGGAAACAATTGGAAGCAGCCGATTAGGGCCACGCAACAGTTAACGCATGGTTAAAATTCCATCGCGGGCAAATAGGGCAAAAGGTCTCGTTCGGGTGCAGCGCTCAGCGACCCCAGCGGTCCGACCAGATCTTCTCGCCGATCATGCAGTTCACACGCGGCTCCTTGTCCTTCTCCGCAACCCGCATCACGGGGCGCTCCGGCATACGGCCCGCAACCTCCATCAAGAGCTTGGTGCGGATGGCTTCCTTGAACTTGTCGCGGTCCTTGATCGTGATGACGAAGGAACCGGGACCGCCGATGACGCAATCCTCATAGTAGAAATCGAGATTGTCGATATCCATGGTCGAATAGGAGGGCTCCTTGACCATGATCGGCAGGCCGTTGATGACGATGCCCTTCTCGATCGCCGCGTCGCGCGCGATCGTGACCGGAGTGCCATTGTTGTTGGGACCGTCGCCGGAAATGTCGATCACGCGGCGCAGCCCCCGATAGGGATCCTCATCGAACAGCGGCATCGCGAAACTGATCGCGCCGGAGATCGAGGTGCGCGAGGCGCGCCGGATCGGCGTCTTCATGATTTCGGCGGCGACGGCATCGGCGGTCTCCGGTCCGTCGATCAGGCGCCAGGGAATGATGATCTTCTGGTCGGTCGAGGCGGCCCACTCGAAATAGGTCACCGCGATGCGGCCGTTCGGACCCAGCTTCAGCGCCTGCAGGAATTCCTTCGACTGGATCGCCTGCGCATAGCCTTCGCGCTGGATCGCGAGCTCGTCCATGTCCATGGAGTAGGAGACATCGACAGCGAGGATCAGCTCGACATCGACCGTCTGCGCGTCTCTGTCGGCTGCTTGCCGCTGCGGCTGATTTTTGAGCAGCGCCAGTCTGGGCGACTCAAATTTGGGTCCTGGTGCCGCGATGCCCGCGACGTCCCCTCCGGCGAACATGCCGGTCACCAGCACAGCCCCGATCGAGAACAGCAAGCGCATCGCAGCCTCCCGTCGTATGACGTGATGGTGACATGCAATCGCCTTGCCGCAAAGTCCGAAGATCGCTCGCGCTTCACATTCCGGTTAGGCATTTGCCAGTCAGGCATTTGCGGGGCGGGAATTGCGAAGCATTGCGCAAAGCTGCCGCGATGTTGCCGCGCTCGCGCCGCTGGACTGGCGCCGTCACGCGCGGTGCGCTCCCGGACCGACGGGCCACTGGACAGCGCACCCTCGCCCACTTGTCCGGCGCGATTTCCATGTTAGGCTGGCCGGACAGATGGGGATGGAGTCCCCCGACAACCGCCCGGCGGCCTGTGACCGTAGTGGGCTGATGACTCCTGCTTGAGGAGGGGCAATTTTCAGGCCTCTGCCTTCGGCGGGAGCATGGACAAACCCGCCGCTGGCGGGTTTTTTGTTGCCCGGATGCGAAGGCCAAGGAGAGGTCAAGCAGAGGCCGAGGAGAAGTCCTGGACGTGACGACGACAACACCGAATGCTGCACGTGCGGGCCTGCCCAGGGAGATCTGGGTGCTCGGCTTCGTCTCGATGCTGATGGACGTCTCTTCCGAGATGATCCACGCGCTGCTGCCGGTCTATCTCGTCACCGTGCTCGGCGCCTCCACGCTCACCGTGGGCTTCATCGAGGGCATTGCCGAGGCGACCGCCTCGATCACGAAAATCTTCTCCGGCGCGTTGTCCGACTGGCTCGGCCGGCGCAAATTGCTCGCCGCGCTCGGCTACGGGCTCGCCGCGCTGACAAAACCGCTGTTCCCGCTTGCCCCCAGCGTCGGATGGCTGGTTGCCGCGCGCTTCATCGACCGCGTCGGCAAGGGCATTCGCGGCGCGCCGCGCGATGCACTGATCGCCGATATCGCGCCCATCGGCCTGCGCGGCGCGAGCTTCGGCCTGCGGCAGTCGCTCGACACCATCGGTGCGTTCGTCGGGCCGCTCATCGCGATCGGCCTGATGTGGTGGACGGTGGACAATTTTACGCTGGTGTTCTGGGTGGCGGTGCTGCCGGCGTTCCTGTCGTTCGGACTGATCGTGTTCGCGGTGAGCGAGCCGGAGCCTGACCCAGGCCGGGAGCCGTCAAAGAATCCGCTCAACATGGCCGCGATGCGCCAGCTTGGATCCGTGTACTGGCGTGTCGTCGCGGTTGGCGTCGTGTTCACGCTAGCGCGTTTCAGCGAGGCCTTCCTGATTCTGCGCGCGCAGAACATCGGGCTCAATGCGATGTGGGTGCCGGCCGTGCTGGTGCTGATGAACATCGTCTATGCGTTGTCGGCCTATCCGGCCGGCGTGCTCTCGGACCGGATCAACCGCACCGGCCTGCTCGCGCTCGGCCTCGTCTTCCTCGCCGGCGCCGATCTCGCGCTCGCACTGCTGCCAAACCTTGGCGGCCTCGCCCTCGGCGTCGCGCTGTGGGGACTGCATATGGGATTGACGCAAGGCCTGCTCTCGGCCCTCGTCGCTGACGCAGCGCCACCGAGCCTGCGCGGCACCGCGTTCGGCTATTTCAACCTGTTCACCGGTCTTGCCTTGCTGGCCGCAAGCGTGATCGCCGGCGCGCTGTGGGATAGTTATGGTCCGGCCGGCACCTTCCTGGCCGGGCTCGGCTTTGCGCTGATCGCGCTGATGGGACTATTTGCCGTCGGCGGCGGGCTGGTAACGGAGGATACATGATGGAAATGGCAAACGGGGGAACGAGACGTTGAACGTCCAATTCATTCTGGCGGTCGCCGCTGGTGGAGCGCTTGGCGCAATCGTGCGCTATCTCGTTGCGATCGGTTCAGGCCGAGCGTTCGGCACCGATTTCCCCTGGGGCACCCTGATCATCAACGTGACGGGATCGTTCCTGATCGGGGTTTTCACCGCGATGTTCGCGACGAGGTGGAACCTGCCGCAAGCCGCCCGGATATTTCTGACGGTGGGGATTTGTGGCGGATACACCACATTCTCGACGTTCTCACTGGATGCCTGGTCTCTGGTCGAGCGTGGACAGACATGGGCCTCGGCCGCCTACATGATTGGATCGGTAGTGTTGTCCGTTGCAGCCCTCATCGCCGCAATGCAACTCGTCCGCGCGCTTCCGTAAGAGCCGAGCGCAGCGGCGCATTCCTGCTCATCCGGAGCCGCATATGACAAGCGCGCCTAGCATCTTGGAGAAGGACGGCGTCCTGCAATATGATCGGTTGGCTGGAAGCTCAACTGCACCAAGGCGTTTCAGAAGCGATGGCCGACACTGTTGCCAAACCGAAAACCAGGACGAAGACCAAGGTCGAGCGACCGAAGCTGCACAAGGTCATCCTGATCAACGACGACTTTACGCCCCGCGAATTCGTCACGATGATCCTCAAAGCCGAATTCCGCATGACCGAGGATCAGGCCTACAAGGTGATGATCACCGCCCACAAGCTCGGCGCCTGCGTGGTCGCCGTTTTCACCAAGGACGTCGCCGAGACCAAGGCTACCCGCGCAACGGATGCCGGCCGCACGAAGGGCTATCCGCTGCTGTTCACGACGGAGCCGGAGGAGTAGCGGCACCGGTCCGGCTTTGGTGCTTTGGCGCCCTCTTTCGATTTCGGCGCCGAATCTGCCCTGCCGAATAATGTATCTATTGGCCGTCAACAGGCGCATGGTAAGCCATCACCGGCCCGTCACGGCATCCGTCGGTGACTGAGAGAGTCTTTGCGCTCCCGCCCAATGCGGAGCGTCCTATGCAAGACACAACCAAGAGAACCATCCCGCTGAGCAATCGCCTTGCCCAATTGGCAGCCGAGGCTCGTCGTCGCGCAGAGATTGCCCCGCCCGGCGTCCAGCGGGAAGCGCTGCTCAGAGCGGCGCGATTGAGCGAAACGGCCTCGCATATTCATGACTGGATAAGCCTGCCTGGTCCCAAAACACCGAGGTAGTGGCAAGCCAACCTGGTCGGCGGCCTGTTCACGTCGAGTGACGATCCGGGCCGAGGGCGGCATCCGCCTGCAAATCACACCTCAAATATAAGTTGTATGAAATGAACTATATTTCATTTTGGTTGTTGTAACAGCGTCCCCAAACGAAACGGGGCGGTCAACAGCCAAAGCAGCCCCCATGATGAAATCTTTTATCGCGTTCGCGATGTTCGCGCTCCTCGGAGTGTCCGTAATGGTGTTGCCCGGCTTCGCTCCGCAAGTGAAAGCGCGCGAAACCGTTGCTTTGGCGAAGGCGGACCGGCTGGCGAGCCACCCGGTGACCCGGAACTGCCTGGGCCAGGTCTGGCCGGACTTCGAAGCGTCGTGTCTGCGCCGAGGTGAATCCGGTGTCAGGGTTCATGAAGCTCGTTTGGTGACGGCGCGCCGCTAAACCAACAATCGCAAAGCGCCGGCCGAGCTTGTCGGATGTCCAGGAAAGTATCGTGCACAGATGTCAACACCTCCAACCTCCTTGCCGAATGTTCTCGTCGTCGAAGACGAGATGATCCTGCGCATGCGCGCGGTCGATATCGTGGAGGATGCAGGCTTCTGCCCTGTGCAGGCCGTCAACGCCGACGAAGCCATCGCGATCCTCGAGTCGCGGTCAGACATCTCGCTTCTGTTCAGCGACATCCAGATGCCCGGGACCATGGACGGCTTGAAGCTGGCCCACGCGGTGCACGATCGCTGGCCTGCCATCAAGATCGTGCTGGTTTCCGGTCAGGTAAAGCCGTCTGAAAACGAAACGCCGGCCGACAGCCGCTTCTTTCGCAAGCCGCTCGCCGTCGACGAAATGATCTCGCAGTTGCAAACCATGATCGGAGCGGGCGCGCTAAAAATCCTTCCGACCACAACGACGGATCCTGGGGACAACCTTGAGGTTGCTCGATCGCCACAGGAATCGGTTCTGGTAGCGGAAAACGACAATCTGCGCCTGTTGCTGGAACAGGCCGACACCGACGCCAAGGTCCTGCTCGCTCAAGCCGGCATCGAAGCCCACGAACGCGAGGCTGCCGACAAGTTGCAAAAGCTCATCCTCGGAGAGCTGCATCATCGCATCAAGAATACGCTTGCGACGGTGAGCGCAATCGCAGCCCAGAGCTTCCGGACCGCAATCAGTCTGGAGCAAGGCCAAAAAGCCATGGATGGCCGCTTGCTGGCGTTAGGGCGTGCCCACGACCTGTTGATACAGGTCAGCTGGTCAAATGCGAGCCTCACTCATACCCTGAGCGGCGCCACCGATCCCTATGACAGTCAGGGGGGCCGACGATTCCATTTCAATGGGCCGGACCTCAGGATCACATCCGGTGCCGTGATAGCGCTCGCGATGACATTCAACGAGCTCTGCACCAACACGACGAAGTTCGGCGCGCTGTCCAGTTCCTCCGGCCATGTCGAGATCGTATGGACGGTCGACGAGACCGAGCAAAGGCTGCGCCTGAAGTGGAGCGAAAGCGGCGGCCCTGCGGTGGCGCCGCCGACACGACGGAGCTACGGCACCCGGATGATCGAGTCGCTCGGCCAGCAACTGAACGGACAGGTGCGGCTGGCCTACGAACCGTCCGGATTTGTCTATCAGCTGGATGTACCGTTGAAGTCGGTGATGGCGTCGAACGCCTGAATTCTGCTCACCGGGTTGGCGGCGGCGGACCTCCGAGGACGACCTCAGGCCATCGCCACCGGCCTCTCCTCCGTCAGCCCGTACACGCGCTGCGCCTTTGAAAAGCCCGCGATCGGGAATTCGCCGAGCTCGTGCCAGTCGTGGCGGCAGACATTGGCGAACATTTCCGAGGCCACGACGGTCCGCCCCAGGCGACCCGTTATCTTCTCGAGCCTGGCGGCAAGGTTCACGGCCGGGCCGATGCAGGTGAAGTCGAGGCGGTTGCCGCCACCGATATTACCGTAGAGGATATTCCCGACGTGGAGCGCCACGCCGAAACGGAAGCGCTCGATGACGTCGCCGACAGGATACGCGAGCGCCTCGACGCTGGCGCGGGATTCGCGCGCCGCCTCCAGCACCCGCGTGCAGACATGCGCGGCATCGCCGACATATTCGTCGATCGGGAACACCGCGAGCAGGCCATCGCCCATGAATTTCAGCACCTCGCCGCCATGGCCGCGGATCGCGGCGACCTGGCAGTCGAAATAATGGTTGAGGATCTCGACCACGGTCTCGGCCGGCAGCCGGTCCGACAGTGCGGTGAAGCCGCGCAGATCGGAGAGCCAGATCGCAGCTTGCATAGTGTCGTTGTGGCCGCGGCGGATCTGACCGCCAAGGATGCGCGCGCCGGCACGATTGCCGACATAGGTGTCGAGCAGCATCTCGGCAGTGCGGCGCAGGCTGATGATCTCGGTGATGCGCGCGAGCGGCTTGACGATAGCGTGAATCGCAGCGATGTGGTCATCGGTGAAGCCGCCTGGATGGCGCGTGGTCCAGCTCGTCGCGTGGACCGAGCCGTCGAGAAACGGCATTGGCATCGCGACGTAGTCGGTTACGCCTTCGGCACGCATGTCGTCGAGAAACGGAAAATGCTTGCTGCCGGGATCGTCCATGCGTCCCCGCACCTCAAGTCCCTGCTCGAACACGACCCGCAGCGGACTTCTGGCGAATTCCGGCGTCTCCAGTATCTCGAAATCGACCGTGCCGATCTCGACCTCCTCGCCCTCCCGCCAGATGAAGTTGCGACCGAAAATTTCGGGATGCAGCGTGCGGATGAAGATGCCGAACCGCCATAGCGGCAGACCGGCTGCGACCATCCGTTCGCAGGCTTCCGCCGTCATCTCGGCCGGGGCCTTGGACGACCAGGCGCCGTCGATCAGCCAGCTGGTGATACGTTGGAGATCGGAGCTTTCCATGGCTGCATTTGCTGACGAAGTTGTGGGATCGTCAAGCTGCGCGGTGGGCTAGTGGCGCGGTACAAGCGCCTCGCGCAACGCTAGCGCCCGACTTGGCCGCGGTCGCGCAGGAAATGATCCGCCAGCACACAGGCCATCATGGCTTCGCCGACGGGGACGGCGCGGATGCCGACGCAGGGATCGTGGCGGCCCTTGGTCATGATCTCGGTGTCGGCACCGTTGCGATCGACGGTGAGACGCGGCTGCAGGATCGACGAGGTCGGCTTGACCGCGAAACGCACCACCACCGGCTGCCCCGTGGAGATGCCGCCCAGCACGCCGCCGGCGTGATTGGACAGAAAACGCGTGCCGTCATTGCCGGTGCGCATCTCGTCGGCGTTCTCTTCGCCGGTGAGTTCGGCCGCGGCAAAGCCGGCGCCGATCTCGACGCCCTTCACCGCATTGATGCTCATCATTGCGGCGGCGAGCTCGGCGTCGAGCTTGGCGTAGATCGGCGCGCCAAGGCCTGCCGGCACACCTTCGGCGACGACCTCGATCACCGCGCCGATCGAGGAGCCGCTCTTGCGGATACCGTCGAGATAGGTCTCGAAGAACGCGGCCTTGTCCTTGTCGGGACAGAAGAACGGATTTTTCGCAATCTCGTCCCAGTCCCACTTCGCGCGGTCGATCTTGTGCGGGCCCATCTGCACCAGCGCGCCGCGCACCTTCACGTCGGGCAGCACCTTTCGCGCGATCGCGCCGGCGGCAACGCGAGTGGCGGTCTCGCGCGCCGACGAGCGGCCGCCGCCGCGATAGTCGCGCAGGCCGTACTTCGCTTCATAGGTGAAGTCGGCATGACCAGGGCGAAACTTGTCCTTGATCTCGGAATAGTCCTTCGAGCGCTGGTCGGTGTTCTCGATCAGGAGCCCGATCGGCGTGCCCGTCGTCACCTGCACGCCGGTCACCGGATGCGCCATCACGCCGGAGAGGATCTTGACCTGGTCCGGCTCCTGACGCTGGGTCGTGAAGCGCGACTGGCCGGGCCGGCGGCGATCAAGATCACCCTGGATGTCGGCTTCGACGAGCGGGATCATGGGCGGGCAGCCGTCGACCACGCAGCCGATCGCCACCCCATGGCTCTCGCCGAAGGTCGTGACGCGGAACATGTGGCCGAAGGTGTTGAAGGACATCGCTGCTCGCAGGCTCGGTTCCCGCGTGTGGTAACGCGCGGGGCGCCGGGGGTCAAACCCGCAGCCGCCACGGAGACGGCGAGCCGGCTTAACTAAACTTCTCCAGCAGCCCGTCGCGGAACACGTAGACGGCGCCCTGCTCGATGTAGAGTTCGGCGGCGCTCGCCGGCGTCTCCAGGCCGAGTGAAACCATCAGGGCCCGGCAGGTCCCGCCATGGGCGACCGCGACGGTGTCGGTCCGAAGCTGGTCGTACCAGGCGCGCACGCGGACCTGGACATCGGCGTAGGTCTCCCCGCCCGCGGGGCCCACCGTCCATTTGTCGGCGAGGCGCCGGGCGTAGATGTCGGGATCGGAGGCCTCGCTCTCGGCCAGCGTCAGTCCCTCCCAGGTGCCGTAGCCGATCTCACGCAGGCGATCGTCGAGCGTATAGTCCGCAGTCGGCAGTTCGAGCTTGCTCCGCGCCAGTTCCATGGTCTCTCGCGCGCGGCCAAGCGGACTCGACACGTAGGGTAATGCAGCCTTGTCGCGGCCCTCGCGCTTGAACAGATCGGCGAGAATGCCGCCGGCCTGCACGGCCTGACCGCGACCGCGCGCGTTCAGCGGAATGTCCTTGATGCCCTGAAGCCTCCCGAGCGCGTTCCACTCGGTCTCGCCGTGGCGCAGATAATAGATCGTGGGCACGGGCATTGCTGGCTGAAAAATTAGTCCTTCCCGCCGAACGAAATGTCCGGCGCGTCCGGGCGCTTCATGCCGAGCACGTGATAGCCGGAATCGACGTGGTGCACCTCGCCGGTGACGCCGCGCGAGAGGTCGGAGAGGAAATACAGCGCGCTGCCGCCGACGTCTTCCGTGGAGACGTTGCGCCGCAGCGGTGCGTTGGCTTCGTTCCACTTCAGGATATATCTGAAATCGCCGATGCCGGACGCCGCGAGGGTCTTGATCGGCCCCGCCGAGATCGCGTTGACGCGGATGTTCTTCTCGCCGAGATCGGCGGCGAGATAACGCACGCTCGCTTCGAGCGCCGCTTTCGCGACGCCCATGACGTTGTAATGCGGCATCCACTTCTCGGCGCCGTAATAGCTGAGCGTGATGAGCGAGCCGCCGTCGGTCATCAGCTTCTCGGCGCGCTGCGCCACGGCCGTGAACGAATAGCAGGAGATCAGCAGGGACTTCGAAAAATTCTCCTGCGTGGTGTCGACGTAGCGGCCGTCGAGTTGCTCGCCATAGGCGATCGCATGCACCAGGAAGTCGATCTTGCCCCACTTCTCCTTCAGCACCGCGAAGGCCGCATCGATGGTTGCGGCATCGGTGACGTCGCAATGGCCGAGCACGAGCCCGCCGATCTCGGCGGCGAGCGGCTCGACGCGCTTCTTCAGCGCATCGCCCTGGTAGGTGAAGGCAAGCTCGGCGCCGGCCGCGTGGCATGCCTTGGCAATGCCCCAGGCGATCGAGCGGTTGTTGGCAACGCCGAGGACCACGCCCCGCTTGCCCTGCATCAGACCTGAATTCTGCGCCATTTTGCTAACGTCCCGTCGAGCTCCCGGTGAGGTTTGGAGGTACACCAGCCCTCCGTTGCGGTACAGTCCTAATACGCGGCGTTAACGCTGTTTCAAGCGCCGGAATAGCCGTTCCGCTCGGGTGTTATGATCGTTGTGGCGCTCGCGCCGAACATCAGGACGTCAAGACCGCAATGAGTGCGTTTCGCCAAAGCGTTGAAGCCATGATCCCGGCATTGCGCCGCTACGCCCGCGCGCTCACGCGCGAGGCGGATGCGGCCGACGATCTGGTGCAGGATACACTGGTGCGGGCGCTGCGTTCGGAGCGCCTGTTTCTCGGGGGCGACGTCAGGAGCTGGCTCTATACGATCCTGACCAACCTCAACAAGAACCGGCGGCGCTCGCTGGCACGGCGACCGCAATTCATGCAGCTGACGGAGAACAATCCGGATGCCAGCGGGACCGAAGCCGAAGGGCGCGATATCGAGAGGGCGCTGGCGACGCTCGTCGAGGAGCAACGCTCGGTGCTGCTCCTGGTGATGCTGGAGGGCATGAGCTACCGCGAGGTCGCCGACATCCAGGGCGTGCCGATCGGCACGGTGATGTCGCGCCTGGCACGCGCCCGCGCCCACGTCAAAGCCTCGCTGGAGGGTGAGCGCCCGGCGCTCAGGCGGGTGAAATGATGGCAGGATTGATGCATCGCGCCGGTCGTTCCTCCTGCATGGCATGGGAAGCGGCGCAGTTGAACCACGAAGAACATTTTGGGCCGCAGAGCCAGAGACGATCGATATGAACGACCGCAAGATCCCAGTGACCGAGGACGAACTGCACGCCTATGTCGACGGCGAGCTGCCGGCCGAACGCCGCGCCGACGTCGAGGCCTGGCTTGCCGCGCAGCCTGAGGATGGCGAGCGCGTGCAGTCCTGGCGCGCCATGGCCGAGATGCTGCACGCCCGCTACGATTCGGTCGCCCAGGAGCCGGTGCCGGCGCGGCTCGAGCTCGAACGGCTGGAGCGCCGCCCGCGGCACTGGCTCTATGGCGCCGCCGCGGCCGTGCTGGTGGCCTTCGTCGCCGGCGGCGCCGCCGGCTGGCTGGGGCATGGCGCCGCCAACGCGCCGTCGACCTTCCAGAGTTTTACGACTGACGCGCTCGACGCCCACCGGCTCTATGTCGTCGAGGTCCGCCATCCGGTCGAGGTCGGCGGCAACGAGCGCGACCACCTCCAGGCCTGGCTGACCAGACGCTGCGGCTGGACCGTGTTTGCACCGAACCTGGAGGCGAGTGGACTGAAGCTCGTCGGTGGCCGGCTTTTGCCGGGGCCGAACGGGCCGGCGTCGTTCCTGATGTATGAGGGCGCCTCGGGCGAGCGGTACACGATCTACACCGCCAAGACCGAGAATGGCGCGACGCAGATGCGCTACGCCAGAACGGACAAGGACGGGGCGCTGTTCTGGTCGGAGCGCGGCGTCGGCTACGTCGTCAGCGGTGGCGGCGACCGGGATCGGCTGACCAAAGTGGCGCAGGCGGTCTACGACCAGGCAGAGAAAAGCGGCACCTAGACAACCACGCAAACGCGGTGCCTCGATTCCGACATTGAAAATTTGGAATGAAGACATCGGCGCGTCTCATTATCGCACCGGATGATCACGCGAAAATGAGCAGCGTTCGATCCGCCGATCGACGCGGGCGGCCTCGATTGGGGTTTTTGGTACCGCGCTGGTCCCCCTCTCGAGGCCGCACCTTTTTATCGGCTGCCCCGCCGGACAGCCGACACGTAGCACGTGAGCCAAGAAGGGCTACCACGCCTCGGGCATATGATGAGCATCATCTCGATGGACAACGCTCTCAGTCTTTAGGAGAACCCCTTCACACTTTCCGGATCACGCTTAACCAAGCCCGCTACGCGGATTGTAGGGGTGCTGGTCCCGCCACTTCTCCATCAATGCTTCAAGCTCGGCGTCGTTCCCGTCCGGTAACATAATCCTGATGGTGACGAAGAGATCCCCGGTTCCGCCAGCTTTTGGCAGTCCCTTGCCCTTAAGGCGGAAGGTCCGGCCGCTGGAGGTGTTTTGCGGGACCGACAGTTCCACGGCATTGCCGAGGGTGGGCACGCGGACCTTGCCGCCAAGCACCGCCTCGTAAAGCGTGACCGGCAGGTCGATCCTGAGATCGGCGCCCTCGATCTTGAAGAACGGATGCTGGGCGATGCCGATCGTGATCAGGAGATCGCCCGGCGGATGGCCCTGAGCGCTCTCGCCCTGTCCCCGCAACCGGATCTGCTGGCCCTCGGTGACGCCGGCCGGAATCTTGACGTTGAGTTCCTTGCCATTCGGCAGCCGAACGCGCTTCTCGCCGCCCTTGACCGCCTCCTCCAGCGAGACGGTCATGGCGACATTAACGTCGAGATCGAGCCCGATCCCGCCGGTGTCGAATTCGAACTGGGCACCGCCGCCGGCCCCGGGCCGCGGACGCGGCCCACCGCCGAACATGCTGTTGAGGATGTCCTCGAACGCGCCGCCGCCCGGACCAGGGCCCGCGCCGCCGCCGCGGAACGTATAGCTCTCGAACCCGCCGGGACCCGCGCGCCCGCGCGGCCCACCGCCGCCGCCCGGAAACCCTTGGAAGCGCGGCTTGCCGTCGGCGTCGATCTCGCCGCGGTCAAATTGCTTGCGCTTGTCCTCGTCGCCGAGGATCTCGTTGGCCGTATTGAGCTCAGCGAAGCGCTCGGCCGCCTTCGGGTCGTTCTTGTTGCTGTCGGGATGGTGCTTCTTGGCAAGCTTACGATAGGCGCTCTTGATCGCGGCAGCGTTGGCGCTCCGCGGCACCCCCAAGACCTCATAGGGGTCGCGCATCCGTCACGTCTCCTTCAAGAAATCGAATTGTTCAAAGGGCTCCCCGCCCCACTTGAGCCTCATGTGGGGGGCGAGTGGTATTTTTGCAACTAGCCTGGTGAAGCGATTCCTAGCTCCGCCACGGCTTTAGCGTATGAATCTCCCAACTGCCACGGCTGCTTTGGCAGCCCGCACCCTGGAGCCAGCTTTCGGTGCTGCCGTTGACGTAGCTCGCCAGGAAGTCGCGGCACTTGCGGCCGTCTTCAGCGGCATAGGATTGCGCGATCGGCGTGACCGAACCGCGCGCCCCGGTTTCCGGGTTCTCCCAATGCTGGCTGGAATCCTTGTCGTTCTTGCTGAGGACGTCGGAGGCAGCGTTGCGGGCGAAGGCGAGATCGGTGTCGGTCGGCGCCTTGGCCGGCATCGCGATCGAGCCGGTGAGGTCGCTGTCGTCGGCCTTGGCGTAGGCACTTTTGTCGTTGCGGGAAAAGCTGCAGCCGCCGGCGCCGAGCCCGATCAGAATGATCGTCATGACGAAGCCGGACGGCCGGATCGCCGATAGGCCAACGCGTCCCCATACCCTATATAGGGCGGTAGCAGACAACGACGCGTTTTGGACCGCAGGACGCAACTCGGACCCCAGACATGACCGACACGACCTCGATGAAACACCAGACACCCTTAACATCCGGTGATTTCACCGCCGCCGACGAGCCCTTTGCGCTGTTCGAGGCCTGGCTGAACGAAGCCATCAAGAGCGAGCCGAACGATCCGAACGCCATGGCGCTCGCCACCGTCGATGCCGACGGCCTGCCGGACGTGCGAATGGTGCTGATGAAGGGCTTCGATACCGATGGTTTCGTCTTCTACAGCCACATCGCCAGCCAGAAGGGCCGCGAACTCACCGCAAATCCTAAGGCCGCGTTACTTTTTCACTGGAAGTCGCTGCGCCGTCAGGTCCGCATCCGCGGCAACGTGACGCCGGTGACCGAGGCCGAGGCCGACGCCTATTTCGCCACCCGCCCGAAGCAGGCGCAGATCGGCGCCTGGGCGAGCAAGCAGTCGCAGGAGCTCGAGAGCCGCTTCGCCTTCGAGCAGGCGATCGCCAAGGTCGCCGCCAAGCACATCATCGGCGAGGTGCCGCGTCCGCCGGGCTGGAGCGGCTGGCGTATCACGCCGTCTCGTATCGAGTTCTGGCACGACCGCCCATTCCGCCTGCACGACCGCATCGAATTTCGCCGTGACGCGGCCGGCCAGAAATGGTCCAAGACGCGGATGTATCCCTAGTGTTTTGTTCGAGCATGATCCTTTCGGAAAGCCCCTCCGGGTCCGGATCATGCTCCAACCTGAAAGACCTTCATGCCGCAGCCTTCCAATGCGCCGCGCCGCACGCTGCTCCTGACCGGGGCTAGCCGCGGCATCGGCCATGCCACCGTGATCCGTTTCTCCTCGGCCGGCTGGCGCGTGATCACCTGCTCGCGACATCCGTTCCCGGAGGATTGTCCGTGGGACGCAGGCCCTGAGGACCATATCCAGGTCGATCTTGCCACGCCCGCCGATACCACCCGCGCGATCTCCGACATCCGCGACCGGCTCGAAGGCGGCATGCTGCATGCGCTGGTCAACAACGCCGCGATCTCACCGAAGGGCGCCGGCGGCTCCAGGCTCGGCTCGATCGACACCGACCTCGACACCTGGACGCACGTGTTCAACGTCAACTTCTTCGCCCCGATCATGATGGCGCGCGGACTGATTGAGGAACTGAAGACGGCCAAGGGCTCTGTCGTGAACGTCACCTCGATCGCGGGCTCGCGCGTGCATCCCTTCGCGGGCGCGGCCTACGCCACCTCGAAGGCTGCGCTCGCATCCCTGACCCGCGAGATGGCCTCCGATTTCGGCCGCGTCGGCGTGCGCGTCAACGCGATCGCACCCGGCGAGATCGACACCTCGATCCTGTCGCCGGGCACCGAGAAGATCGTCGACCAGCAGATCCCGATGCACCGCCTCGGCACGCCGGACGAGGTCGCCAAGATCATCTACGTGCTGTGCACGGACACCAGTTCTTACGTCAACGGCGCCGAGATCCACATCAACGGCGGCCAGCACGTGTAGGCTACCTCGTCATTACTTCGTCGCTTCAGCGCAAAATTGCTTCGCAACTGCGTCGCGAGCTCCTCGCAATGATGATGTTGGAAACAACGCCGGGGAAGCAAGGCGATCCAGACAACGCCGCCGCAAGACCTGGATCGCCCTTAGCTTCCGTTCCTCAATCGAGTCGAATCCGACGTGACCTCTCGCGTGGCTGCGGAGCGGCCGTGCTGATTGCAGTCGAGCAATCGTCGTCGTTCTCGCCGTCGAGCAGCGGAGCACCACAGTGTCGGCACATGCGCGCCGACATCGACGACGCCTTGCCGCTCGCCAGGACCTGACGATAGTTCGCCAGATTGATGACGTTGCGGGGCGACGTTATTTGTTTTTCAACCATGGCTGTTCCTCGCGGCTAACACTCTGCTTATCGCAGACAAGTTTCGCGCAAACGTTCAGCCCACCGCTCAAATTTTACCGGAGGAATTGGGGCGGCGAGCATACATCGCCGTGCGGCCGCAATCCCGCTCTATTCTGCGACACCAGACACCGTGTCTCTGCGTCCGGCGTAAGGTCTCGGTAGCTATTACAGCCACTTCTTCCACTTGAAGATCCAGTAGGGAACGATCGCCGCGATCAGCATCAAGACCAGCGCGAACGGATAACCGTGCGCCCATTCGAGTTCCGGCATCGACTTGAAGTTCATGCCGTAGATCGAGGCGATCAGCGTCGGCGGCATCAGGACGACCGCCATGACCGAAAACAGCTTGATGATGTTGTTCTGCTCGAGATTGACGACGCCGAGCATGGCGTCGAGCACGAAGGTGATCTTGCTGGAGAGGTAGGAGGCGTGGTCGGTCAGCGAGACGACGTCGCGCTGCATGGTCTTGAGCTGCTCACGCATGTCCTTCGACCATTTCACGCCCTCCACCACCGCCGAGAGGAAGGCGACGACGCGGCCGATCGAGACCAGGCTCTCGCGAACCTTGGAGGTCAGATCGCCCTTGCGGCCGATCGAGATCAGGATTTGCGAATATTGCTTGGCGTGACCGTGGCGCTCGCTCTCCGGCTCAAAGATGTCATGCGAGACCTGATCGATCTCGGCGCCGCAGCGCTCCAGGATGTCGGCGCAGCGGTCGATCACGGCATCGAGCAGCTCCATCAGCACCATCTCGCCGGTGATGGCCGGGGTGCAGGAACGCGCCAGCTTGGCCTCGACCAGCGCAAAGGGCTTGGGCTGGTCATAGCGCACCGTTACCAGGCGGTGGTCGCCGAGAATGAAGGTCACCGCCGTGGTCCGGGGCATATCGGTATCGGAGTGGCACATCAGCGTCGCGGTCATGTAGCGCGCGCCGTTCTCCATATAGAGGCGGCTGGAGATCTCGATCTCCTGCATGTCTTCCCGGGTCGGGATCGCAATCCCCGAGAGCCTCTCGACGGCTTTGTCCTCGGCCGCGGTCGGGTTGACGAGGTCGATCCAGACCGCATGCTCCGGGACTGCCGCGAGATCCTCGACGATGGCTTTCTTGAGGGAGGAGTCGGAAGGAACGAACACAGAAAACATGCACAACTCCAGCAGGGGCCTGCGACAGACTGACAGCCCTTAGCGCGATTCTGACAAGTTGATGATGACAAGCACATTAACGGAACGTTTGCATTTGTGGCGACGCCGTGGCCCAACTGTGGCACGGAATCGACACTTACGACGGTTTTGCCTAGAAACCGACTCTGACCCGCAAAACTTGCGGCAGAAAAGCCACAGGTAAGGTCTTGCAGCGCGGGAGAAGCTTCGAAAGGCTGGAATTGTGGCAGATTTCAACGATAATGGAGCCAACGGAATCGTGGAATTGGGCTTGCTCAAGCCCTGCGAAAGCTTGTTGTTGTTGATTGGAACCAAATCATGTCGTCGCTGAAAGTTACGCTTGGTATTTTGGCCGCTGGCCTGATGCTGTCGGGCTGCATGCAGGCCACACATTACGAGGCGACCGACACCAAGGCGTTCAAGCCGAAAGACAAGGAACTCCTCGCCAAGGTCAGGTACGAGAAAACTGCGGTCGCAGAGCCGTTCCGCCGCGCTATCGTCGATTACCACCGCAAGGAATCGCCGGGCTCGATCGTGGTCGATTCCGACAACCATTACCTCTACTACGTCATGGATGGCGGCAAGGCGATCCGCTACGGCATCACCGTCGGTGAAGAAGCCATGGCCTGGTCGGGCATCGCCAAGGTAGGCAGCAAGACCGAGTGGCCGGCCTGGCACCCCACCCCCGGCGAAATTTCGCGTCTGGGCGTGCCCACCTTCGTCGCCCCCGGTCCGGACAATCCGATGGGCTCCCGCGCGATGTATCTCTACTCCGGCGGCAAGGACACGTTGTTCCGCATTCACGGCACCAACCAGCCGGAATATATCGGCGCCTCGATCTCGTCGGGCTGCATCCGCCTGACCAACGAGGACGCGATCGACCTCTATGATCGCGTCAAGGTCGGCACCCTCGTTGTGGTGCTCGAGCCCAAGCACGGCGACTCGCCCTACAATTCGCGCCTCGCACTCGGCGGCAGCCAAACCGGCCAGGCGGGCAGCTACTGATCAGGTTCCTGATCTCAGACATTCAAAAGCGCCGGTTTCACCGGCGCTTTTTTGTTGCCGGCTTGTGCGGCTGGGTTTTATTGCCATCGGCCGCAGGCTTGTCCGCGGGCGCTGGAGATTTCTCCGCCGCCTCGTCATTAACTCCCTGCTTGGCTTCGGGTTTGGCCTCGGGCTTCGCTTCGGGTTTGGCCGCGACCTCACGCGGCGGCGCCTCCTCGGGCCGTTCCGCCGGCAGGAGCGGGGCAACCTGCGGCAGGGGATCCCAGACGTTCCACTGACATATCCGATAGTCGTTGCGCCGCTGCGCGAGGTCGAGATGGATATGGTCCTCGTGGTACCAATCCGAGCCGGGGCCGAGCACGGTCGAAAAGCGCGAGCAGACCGAATGCAGCACGCGCTCGCGCACCTCGCGCGGCATGGTGCGGTCGGTCAGGCCGATCGACTGCCCGTTGGCGAGCTTGATGGCGCGCACGTCGATCGCGTTGGCCTTGCCGTGCTCGGACAGCATGGCGCCGACAACGCGGTTGCGGCCGCGGCACTCGAAGCTGTCGAAATTGTCGAGATCGCTGATGGTCGAGCCGAGGCTCGCGGCCAGCGGCACCACGTCCTTGCGCACCCAATCGGCGATTGCGGACGCCATGGTGCAGCGGAGGATCGCCGCCGGCTTGACCGCCACCTTGCGCTTGTCCGGCAGCACGATGGCTTCGAGCCGCACCAGATCCTCACCGCCGCAGGCGCCCGGCCCGCGGATATCCGGAATCGAGGGCGCGATCGCGATCTCCTCGGTCAGCGCGAGGCGGCACGCCGAGGCCTGCTTCTCGGGCGGCGGCGCCGCCTCGGCGGGCTTCGGGGCGCCAGGTTTGTCCGCGGAAGGCTTGTCGTCGGTCTCCGAAGGAGCCTCGTCCGATGCCTTGGCCGATGCCTTGGGGGCCTCCTCGGGGCGAGGCCTCGGGAGCGGAATCTTGCCAGAGACATTGGCGGAATGAACCGTCGCGCGGGGCCGTGGTGCAGCAATACCAAAGATGTCCAGCGGGGACCCATATTTGCGCGCCTCCGCCCCATCCGCGAACCCGAGCACGACGGTAACCATTGCCGCGCCGACGGACATATAGCCGCGACAAGACCATTTGCGGCGAAAGGCGGGCAGGCTAAGACTCATGACAATTCTTTGGCCCAACGCTGAGAGCGACAATCCGCCCAGCGGCTTCTCGGAGGAACGACGGAATGCTTGGTTTGATGCAAGACTGGCCCCTGCTCTGCCACCGGATCATCGAACACGCCGCCAAGATTCATGGCAAGCAGGAGGTCGTGACGCGATCGGTCGAGGGACCGATCCATCGCACCACCTATGCCGATATCCACAAGCGGGCGCTCAAGGTCTCGCAGATGCTGGAGCGCGACGGCATCAAGCTCGGCGACCGTGTCGCAACGATCGCCTGGAACACCTGGCGCCATCTCGAGGTCTGGTACGGCATCATGGGGATCGGCGCCATCTGCCATACCGTCAATCCCCGCCTTTTCCCCGAGCAGATTGCCTGGATCATCAACCATGCGCAGGACCGCATCGTGATGACCGACATCACGTTCATTCCGGTCCTGGAGAAGATCGCCGACAAGCTGACAAGCGTGGAACGCTACGTCGTGCTCACCGACAAGGCGCACATGCCGCAGACGGCGCTGAAGAACGTGGTCGCCTACGAGGACTGGATTGCGGAGGCCGACGGCAAGTTTAAATGGAAGGACTTTGACGAGAACACGGCGGCCGCGATGTGCTACACATCGGGCACCACCGGCGACCCCAAGGGCGTGCTGTATTCGCATCGTTCCAACGTGCTGCACGCGCTGATGGCCAACAATGTCGACGCGCTCGGTACCAGCGCCTCCGAGACCATGCTTCCCGTGGTGCCGCTCTTCCACGCCAACAGCTGGGGCATCGCCTTCTCCGCGCCCTCGCAGGGCACCAAACTCGTGATGCCCGGCGCCAAGCTCGACGGCGCCTCGGTCTATGAGCTGCTCTCGACCGAGAGGGTGACGCATACCGCCGGCGTGCCCACGGTGTGGCTGATGCTGCTCCAGCACATGACCGCCAACAATCTCAAGCTGCCGGACCTGAAGATGGTGATCTGCGGCGGCTCGGCGATGCCGCGCTCGATGATCAAGGCCTTCCTCGACATGGGCTCGAACGTCCGCCACGCCTGGGGCATGACCGAGATGAGCCCGATCGGCAGCGTCGCGGCGCTGAAGCCGCCGTTCCAGAACGCGACCGGCGAGGCCAGGCTCGACGTGCTCCAGATGCAGGGCTACGCGCCGTTCGCCGTCGAGATGAAGATCACCGACGATGCCGGCAAGGAATTGCCGTGGGACGGCACGACCTTCGGCCGCCTCAAGGTCGCCGGCCCGGCCGTCGCCAAGGCTTATTACCGGGTCGACACTGATATTCTCGACGAGGACGGCTTCTTCGACACCGGAGACGTCGCGACCATCGACGAAGCCGGCTACATGCGGATCACCGACCGCTCCAAGGACGTGATCAAATCCGGCGGCGAGTGGATCTCCTCGATCGAGCTGGAAAACCTCGCCGTCGGCCATCCCGCCGTGGCGGAAGCCGCCGTGATCGGCGTGTTCCATCCCAAATGGGACGAGCGTCCGCTGCTGATCGTGCAGCTCAAGCAGGGCCAGCAGGCCAGCCGCGAGGACATCCTGAAGTTCATGGACGGCAAGATCGCCAAATGGTGGATGCCCGACGACGTTGCCTTCGTCGAAGGCATCCCCCACACGGCGACGGGCAAGATCCTGAAGACCGCGCTGCGCGACCAGTTCAAAGAATACCGCTTCCCGAACGCAGCGGCGTAGGCGGCCAAACCAAACCGTCATTCCGGGCGATGCCAACGTCATCGACCCCGGAATGACAGGCCGTAACATCCCGGGAACCCTTGAATTTGCCTCGGGGCCGTGGTCTCAACGGCCCATCGTCGTGCCCGATCGGCCGGCATCGCCCTCAAGACCCCGGCAGAGCTCACCCGATGGCCCGCAGGTTTTCCGCTCCCTATCAGTCGGAGCCCGTGTCCAGTCTCGCGAGCTGGGCGCGCAATCTGGCCGTGTTCGCGGTGGTGGCGGTGGTGGTCTCGATCATCATCGTCCGGTTCGGCTTCCTGGAGATGAAGCCGGCACTCGCGACCTTCTTCGGCGGGCTCGGGATTGCGGCGCTCTCGATCCTGTTCGGGCTCGCCGGCTTTGCCGCGATCTGGCAGAACGGCTCGCGCGGCATGGCGCGCATCCTGCTTGCCTTCCTGATCGACGGCGCGATCCTCGCCTATCCCGCCTATCTCGGCCTGCAATACCGCAAGCTGCCGGCGATCCACGACATCACCACCGACCCGATCGACCCGCCGCGCTTCGACGCGCTGGCCCGCCTGCGCACCGGCGATGGTGCCAATACCGCTGTGTATGCCGGCCTCTATTCGGCCGAGCAGCAGCGTCAGTTCTATCCTGATATCGAGCCGATCGAGCTCGAGATTTCAGTCGACCGCGCCTATGCGATCGCGCTTCAGCTGGTCAACAAGCGCAAATGGCTTGTCATCGACGAGCGCGCGCCGCAGCCGCCGCGCCGCATCGGCCGCATCGAGGCGGTGGCGCGCTCGCCGATCATGGGGTTCCGCGAGGACATCGCGATCCGCGTCGTGCCCGACGGCGAGGATTCCCGCGTCGATATCCGCTCCGCCTCGCGCTATTTCGAGAGCGACCTCGGCAGCAACGCCGCGCGGGTGAAGAAATTCATCGACGATCTCAACACCGCCGCCGATGCCGACGCACTCAAGCCGGTGAAGAAGACGCCGGTGGCGCCGCCGAAGGCGCCGGCGAAAACTGTGAAGAAGTGACGGAACGCTAGGCGTTCGCCATCCGATAGGTCCCGCCGATCACGGGATCGCCATCCGTCGCCACCACGCCGCGGGCGACCAGGTCCTCCAGATGCGCCAGCACGGAGTAGCCCGCCGCGGTGGTGAGCCTTGGATCGATGCCGATATAGATCGCCCGGACCATGGTCGGGATATCGGTCTCGCCCTTGGCAAGGCGGTGCAGGATGGAGGCCTCGCGCGCCTTGCGGTGACGGATCAGGAAGCGCACGAAGCGCGGACCGTCCGGAATTTCGGGGCCGTGGCCGGAGAAATACACATCCTCCTCGCGCGCGGCGAGACGATCCAGCGATTCCATGTAATCGATCATCGAGCCGTCGGGCGGCGCCACGATTGAGGTCGACCACCCCATCACGTGATCGCCGACGAAGTTGAATTTCCGCTCGGGCCAGGCAAACGCAAGGTGATTGGCGGTATGGCCAGGTGTCGCCACGGCCTCGAGCCGCCAGCCGTCGCCTTCGACCACGTCGCCATGGGCGATCCTGATATCGGGCGCGAAGTCGCGATCGGCGCCGGATTCCGGGTTGTGCTTCTCGCTCTCGAAACGCGGGCGCGAGGCGCGGTGCGGGCCTTCGGCGTAAACAGCCGCGCCGGTCGCCCGCTTGATCCGCGCGGTGTTCGGCGAATGGTCGCGGTGGGTGTGGGTGACGAAGATATGGCTCACCGTCTCGCCGCTGACAGCATCGAGCAGCGCCGCCGCATGCGCCTCGTCATCCGGACCGGGATCGATGATCGCGACATTGCCTCGGCCCACGATGTAGCTGACCGTGCCGGTGAAAGTGAACGGGCTCGGATTGTTACAGAGCACGCGCCGCACACCGGGGCGGACCTCCTCGACGATGCCGGGCTTCAGCGGAAAGTCGCGGTTGAACGGGACGTCGTCGTTGTCGGACATGGGACTTCCTGTGCACTGCAGCCCCAACCCTCGCCGTCATACCCCGCGAAGGCGGGGTATCCAGTACGCCGTGGCGCCGGTGGCGAAGGCGAGGTCTCTGGGATACTGGATCGTCCGCTTTCGCGGACGATGACAGCTGAGCAAAACGACGGCCACGGAATACGTGCCTAGAAAAACGCCTGAATGCCCGTGATCGCGCGGCCCAGGATCAGGGCGTGGACGTCGTGGGTGCCCTCGTATGTGTTGACGGTCTCGAGGTTATGGACGTGGCGCATCACGTGATACTCGATCGAGATGCCGTTGCCGCCGTGCATGTCGCGCGCGACGCGGGCGATGTCGAGCGCCTTGCCGCAATTGTTGCGCTTCATGATCGAGATCATCTCGGGCGCGAACTTGCCCTCGTCCATCAGGCGGCCGACGCGGAGCGAGCCCTGAAGGCCCAGCGCGATCTCGGTCTGCATGTCCGCGAGCTTCTTCTGCACGAGCTGGGTCGCAGCGAGCGGCTTGCCGAACTGCTTGCGGTCGAGCGTGTACTGGCGGGCGCGGTGCATGCAGTCCTCGGCCGCGCCGAGCACGCCCCAGGAGATGCCGTAGCGGGCGCGGTTGAGGCAGCCGAACGGGCCCTTCAGGCCGGAGACGTTGGGCAGCAGCGCGTCTTCCGGAACCACGACGCCGTCCATCACGACCTCGCCGGTGATGGAGGCGCGAAGCGACAGCTTGCCGCCGATCTTCGGTGCCGACAGGCCCTTCATGCCCTTCTCCAGCACGAAGCCGCGGATCTGGTTGTCGTGCGCGGCCGACTTGGCCCAGACCACGAACACGTCGGCGATCGGCGCGTTCGAGATCCACATCTTGCTGCCGGTCAGGCGATAGCCGTCCGAGACCTTCTCGGCGCGGGTTTTCATGCCGGCTGGATCGGAGCCGGCGTCAGGCTCGGTCAGCCCGAAGCAGCCGACCCACTCGCCGCTGGCGAGCTTCGGCAGGTACTTCTTGCGCTGGTTCTCGTCGCCATAGGCGTAGATCGGATACATCACCAGCGACGACTGTACCGAGTTCATCGAGCGGTAGCCGGAATCGACCCGTTCGATCTCGCGTGCGACCAGACCATAGGCGACATAGCCTGCATTGGCGCAGCCATATTCCTCCGGCAACGTGATGCCGATCAGGCCGAGTTCGCCCATCTCGTTGAAGATCTCGCGATCCGTCTTCTCTTCGAGATAGGCCTTGGCGACGCGCGGCAGCAGCTTGTCCTGGGCGTAGGCGCGCGCGGTGTCGCGCACCATGCGCTCGTCTTCGGTGAGCTGCTCGTCGAGCAGGAACGGATCGTCCCACTGGAAAGAAGCCGAAGCCGGCTTGTCCTTGGCCTGAGGGCGCGCGGTCATGAAACGTCCTTTCGTCTGGTTCCGTCAAAATTTGCCCGACAACGTAAAGCGCCGCGGCAACAAGTGCAATTGCGTTGCAGATGATCGGGTCTGCGTGAATCCCGGGGACCTGCGAGGCGCGCCTCGGGGGATGCGCTTCGCGCACCCCGGGATGACAGCGCTAGCTTTCGAGCAGCTCGTTGGCGACGATCTCGATGCCGAAGCCCGAAAGGCCCTTGTAGTCGTGCACGGAGGAGGTGAGATGCCGGATCGAGGTGACGCCGAGATCGCGCAGGATCTGTGCACCGACGCCGACTTCGCGCCACTGGCGGTTGCGGTCAGCCTCGGTCGAGCTCTCATCGGGCAGCGGCGCCACGGGGACACCGGCAGCACCGTCGCGCAGATAGACCAGAACGCCACGGCCCGATTTCTTGAAGTGCTCGAGCACCGCCGCCATGCGCTTGTGGCCGGTGAAGATGTCCTTGACGATGTTCGGCTTGTGGAAGCGTGTCAGGACGTTCTTGCCGTCGCCGACGCCGTTATAGACGAAGGCGACGTGGGCGATGGAATCGAACGGCGAGCGGTAGGCATAGCCCTGAAGCGGCCCGATCGGGCTTTCGGTGACGAAGGTCGAGACCCGCTCGATCAGCTTCTCGCGCACCTGGCGGTAGGCGATCATGTCGGCGATGGTGACGTGCTTGAGCTTGTGCTGGGCGGCGAAGCGGGCGACCTGCTCGCCCTTCATTACGCTGCCGTCGTCATTCATCAACTCGCTGATGACGCCGACCGGCGGCAGGCCGGAGAGCTTGCACAGATCGACCGCGGCCTCGGTATGACCGGAGCGCAGCAGCACGCCGCCGTCCTTGGCGATCAGCGGGAAGATGTGGCCGGGACGGGCGAAATCGTTGGCACCAGCGTTGGGATTGGACAGCGCGCGGCAGCACGAGGCGCGCTCCTCGGCCGAGATGCCGGTGCCGCCGTCGGGCTTGTAGTCGATCGAGACCGTGAATGCGGTGGTGTGCGCGGAATCGTTGTGGGCCACCATCGGATCGAGCCGCAGGCGGCGCGCATCTTCGGTGGTGATCGGCGCGCAAACGATGCCGGAGGTGTGGCGGATGATGAATGCCATCTTCTCCGCGGTGCAGAACGAGGCGGCGACGATCAGATCGCCCTCGCCCTCGCGGTCATCGTCGTCGGTGACGACCACGAGCTCACCCCGGGCAAAGGCCTGCAAGACTTCCTGGACGTTATCCGGCATTTCCCAATCTCTATCGGTTATGGCCCGGAGGCTTAGCCGGACTTGGGCCGGGGCGCTAGTGTCCCCGGCGCAACCACATATGCCGGACCGCAGCCCTGCCCGACGGGCGGCTTGCACCGGGCAGATCAGGGATATGGGCGAGGAAAAGCCCCGGTGAGAAGCGGGCCTGGCGCGGTCAGGGCAGCACCTCGCGCCGCTCGCCAAGCCGCTGATCGAGTTCGGCACGCTTGTCGGCCAACAGGCCGGCTTGGGCGGCCTCGATCACCGTGAACAACTCGTGGGCGTCGCTGAGCCGGGTCACGGTGACATAGCTGGCGCCAGCCGCGTAGAGTTCGTCCACATCCGACAACAGATCGGCCGTGGCAATGATCATGGCGGTCGGGTTGAGGGTGCGGACGTGGCGGACCAGCTTCTCGTTGCTGGCCCCCTTCAGAAGCGCATCCGGTACGCTGAGGATGATCATCTCGGACTTGCCGACGCCGGCATGGAGCAGCGTGTCGGCGCTGCTGATATCTCCATAGATCACATGCAGGCCGCGCGAAAGCAGCGTCTGGTACACATTGGGGTTGAAGTCGATCACGGTGATCTGCTCGAGCAGCACCGGTGCCTGCCGTTCGATCTCGGCCAGCAGCGCGCTCGCCGCACGGAAAAAGCCGAGGATGACGATGCGGCGCGCCTCGCCATGGCCTTCGTGCCCTTCCTCGCCTTGGCCATTGCCGTGGTCGAGATCGCGTAGGCCGATCCGCTTCAGGGGACCGATCGCCCAGCGGGTGATCTCGTCGCTGCGGGTCATCACGAAGGTCGAGAGCACCGCCAGCACCACGAAGGCGAAGGAGGCCGCATTCGCAGTCTCCGCCGCGATGTGATGGTCGGCGACGCCGGTCTGGATCACCACCAGCGAGAATTCGGAGATCTGCGCGAGATTCAGGGCCGGCAACAGGCTGGCGCGCAGGCCCTGCTTCATCAGATAGAGCGGGGCGAAGGTGGTGACGAGGCGGCTCACCACCGTGAACGCCGCGATCATCAGGGCAAGCCCGATCACGGAGAGGCCGGGCACGGGAATGGTCATGCCGAGCGCGACGAAGAACAGCGTGATGAAGAAATCGCGCAGCGTGGTGACCTTGGCCGTGACGTCGAGCGCGTAGGGAAAGGTCGAGAGCGAGACGCCGGCGATCAGGGCGCCCATCTCGCGCGACAGCGACAGCCGCTCGGCGGTCTCGGCGACCAGGAAACACCAGGCGAGCGCGCCGAGCAGGATCAGCTCGGGGCGGCGGGCGATCTGGTGAAACAGGCGCGGCAGCACGTAGCGGCTCACCAGCAGTGCCGCGGCGACCAGCACCGCGACCCGGCCGATCGAGAGCAGGATGACGCTGATTTCCAGATTGGCGAGGCTCGGCTGCACCGCCAGGAACAGGATCGCGAAGATGTCCTGGAGCACCAGCACGCCGAGGGTGATGCGGCCCGGCAGGGTGTCGAGCTCGCGCTTCTCGTAGAGCACCTTGACGATGATGACGGTGCTCGACAGCGCGCAGGCGACGCAGAGATAAACCGCGTCGAACTGGCCCCCACCGAGCGACAGGCCGATGCCGACGAAGAACAGCGCCCCGAGCAGGCAGCCGCCGAGAAGCTGGCCGCCCGCCGCGAACAGGATGACCTTTCCCGCCCGCACGATCTTCTTCAGGTCGATCTCCAGGCCGATCATGAACAGCATGAAGATCAGGCCGAGTTCGGAGATGACGCTGATCGATTCCTGCGACTTGACCCAGCCGGCGCCAAATGGACCAATGCAGAAGCCGGCGATAAGGTAGGCCAGGATCAGCGGTTGCCTGGAGAAGTGGGCAAGCAAGCCCAGCATCCAGGCAAACAGGATACAGAGAGTGATGTCGCGAATGAGCTCGTGCATGCCAGATTGGTCCGTTTTGCCGCACCCTAGTGATCGAGTGCGGCGCGGCAAGCGAGCAATTCGTCACATGCGGATGGGGCTCGCCATCGCAATGCTGCTATGTCCCCTCGCCTGCTCCGTCCCCGCGGCCGCTCAATCCAAGGTCAATATCGAACAAAGCTTTGCCGATTCCCTCACCGCACTGCCAAAAGAAGAACTCGCCGTCTCCGGCGGGTTCTACGTGCCCGCCTATTCCAGCGTCGCGATGAGCCAGGGCAAGCTGCGCGTCGACTTCTCGGTGACCCTGAGCGTGCACAACGCCTCCGAGACGCAAGCACTGGTGGTCAAACGCATCGCCTATTTCGACACCGCAGGCAAGCAGGTCGAGAGCTATCTGAAGGCACCCGTCGCGGTGAAGCCCCTCGCCACCGTCTCGATCTTCATTCCGACCGACGACGTACGCGGCGGGACCGGAGCCAATTTCCTCGTCGATTGGGCCGCAACAAGCGAGATCGCCGAGCCTGCCGTCGAGGCCTTGATGGTTGGCGGCGTCGCCAATGCGCATTACGCTTTCATCAGCCAGGGCCGTCCGACCCGGACGGTCGGCAAGAAATAAGCAAGAAGCACGACTGACCGGCGCAAAGCCGGCAGCCTGACAAGAATAGAACGAGGAACGCTCCCATGACGTCCAGCTTCGATTTTGCGCCCCTGTTTCCCGCAGGGCTGCCGGCCCCCTCTGCGCGCTGGACGGGCCTTGCCAAATACAGTTTTGTCGGCGGCAATAACGACTCCGAGCAGGTGCCGCTCGATCATCTGATCGAGGCGGCCAACCTGGCTCTGCAACGCGAAGGCCGCTCGCTCGCCACTTACGGGCTGGCACATGGTCCCCAGGGCTATCTGCCCTTGCGCGAATTCCTGGTGACAAAACTCAAGCGCGATGCTGGCATCAACTGCACGGTCGACGACCTCCTGATCGTCTCCGGCTCGCTGCAGGCGCTCGACCTCGTCAACGCCACGCTGCTGACGCGCGGCGATACCGTGATCTTCGAGCAGGATAGCTATCAGGGCTCGCTGACCCGCCTGGCACGGCTCGGGGTCAACGTTGTTGGCATTCCCCTCGATAAGGACGGCATGCGCATGGACGTGCTGGCCACGACGCTGGCCGACCTCAAGGGCCGCGGCATCCGGCCGAAATACATCTACACCATTCCGACCGTGCAGAACCCGACCGGCAGCATCATGCCGGAGGGCCGCCGCACCGAGCTGTTGCGGCTGTCAGCGGACTACGGCGTGCCCATCTTCGAGGACGATTGCTATGCCGATCTGGTCTGGTCAGGACAGCGGCCGCCGGCGATTTATGCGATGAGCCCGAACGGCGGCGTGATCCATATCGGCTCGTTCTCGAAGTCGATCGCGCCCGCGCTGCGCGTCGGCTTCATCGTCGCGCCCTGGGATGTGATGTCGCGGATGCTGGCGCTGAAGACGGACGCCGGCTCCGGCGCACTGGAGCAGATGGTGCTCGCCGCCTATTGCAAGCCGCATTTCTCGACCCACGTGCCGGCGCTGACCAAGGCGCTACGCACCAAGCTCGACACGCTGATGGAAGCCGTCAACGAGCAGTTCGGGACGGCAGCCGAGTTCGAGGAGCCGAAGGGCGGCATCTTCCTGTGGGTGAAGCTGCCCGATCAGGTGGATACGCTAAAGCTGTATCAGGCCGCGCTTGCCGCCGGCGTCTCGATCAATCCGGGGCCGGAATGGTCGACTGACAAGAACCATTCCAGATCGCGACTGAGGCTGTGCTTTGCGAGCCCCTCGCATCAGCAGATTCGCGAGGGCGTCGCCGTGCTGGCCGAAATCTGCCGCAAGGAGTTCGGCGTGCCGCCCCGCAGCGCCAATGTGGAGAAGCGAGCCTGAGCCTTCAGACGATCTGAGGCTGGCTGCCGTGGATCGCGGAGGCCAGCCGCAGCAGCAGCACGATCGAGACGTTGCCCTTGCCGGCCTCGATCTGGGCGATGTAGCGCTCGGAAATCCCGGAGCGGCGGGCCAGCTCCCGGCGCGACAGGACGCAGCGCATGCGTGAGGACTTCAAGCGGTCGCCCAGCTCGGCCAGAAACGCGCTCTCGGAATAAGGCGGCACGGCGCAGCTCCCGGGCAGCACCTCGCCTGCGAAATCCCTGACTTGATTCAGCATCGGTCTATCCAATTTCGACTTCGGGAGCGCCATCCTACCCCGGAAGCGGCCGGCCTCATTGACGCGGATCAAATTCGCGCGCGATTGGTGGTCAGCGTGGACGATTGCTCGCAGGATGCTACACTTCGGAATCATTCGGAGGTGGGGCTTTTCAGAACATGAGGCGTTGTTTGAACCGCTGGATCGCGGCAGCAGTGCTGTGGGTTGCGTTCGAGCCGGCGGCTGGTGCCGAGTCGCTCGCGGCGACCGTTGAGCAATGGGGTCTGCTCGGCTCATGGGCGATCGACTGCGCGGTCCGGCCCGACCGCGACAAGGGCGCGCTCTTGATTTACGAGATCCGCAAGGACGGAAGGGTGATGTACCGGCGCAATTTCGGCGAGACCAAGGACGAAAACGAAGTGGTATCGGCGACGGTCAGCGCCGACGGCATGCTCAATGTGATGGTGTACTTCCCATCGCTGCAGCAGACGCGCGAGTTTGGCCTGCTCCTTTCGAAGCAAGGCAGCTTGCGCGCAATCTACAATCGCAGCGAGCGCGGCGAGTACACGATCAGGGACGGCAAATACGTCGCGACCGGCGCGTCAACACCTCCACAACAGCGCTGCGATTAACCCACCTGAACAGGCGTTCAGAAATCTCCTGCGATTCGTCCGGAACGTTCCCGCGAATGCGCCGTTTAGATTTGCATTCCATTGGAGGAGGACATCATGAAGAAGTTTGGTTATGTGCTTGCCGCTGTCGGCGCGCTCGCGGTTGCACTGCCGACGCTCGCCAGCGCGGAGACGGTGGTGATCAAGCGCGGAGGTCATCATCACGGCATGTATGGCGCCCGCGCCGAATACGGCATGCATCGCGATCACGGCTGGCATCGCGGCTGGCGCCATCGCGACCGCGTCGTCGTGATCAAGCGTGGTCACCGCCATCATTGGGACTAATGCGCAACGCAATATGGAAATGGCCCCTCGCGGGGCCATTTCTTTGCGTGCACGAAACGTTCGGCGAGGTCAGTCCCATGCCGGCGCGAAGCCGGGATTGACGCAGCGCCTGTCCTTCGGCAGCGCGGCGATCTTGTTGCGGTCGGCATCATCGAGGGTGATCTTCAGCGCGTCGAGATTGGCCTGCTGGCTCTCTCGGCGTGCGGCTTTCGGGATCGCGGCAACACCGTCCTGGTCGAGCAGCCATTTCAGCGCGACCTGCGCGGCGGTTGCATTGTGCCTCGCGCCGATCTCGGCCAGCACCGGATCGGAGGCGACGCGCCCCTGGGCCAGCGGGCAATAGGCGACCAGCGGGATCGATTTGGCCTTGAGATAGGCCAGCACCTTCGATTGATCGAGCATGGCGTGGTATTCGATCTGATTGCACGCGATCGGCGCCTTGATGTCCTCGACCGCGATCTTCAGCAGCGCCGTGGTGAAGTTGGCGACGCCGATCGCCCGCGTGCGCCCCTCCTCCTTCAGCTTCATCAGGGTCTCGAACACCGCGCCCCAGTTCGCCGCCTTGGACGGCCAGTGCACGAGATAGAGATCGACATGGTCGAGCCGCAGCTTCTTCAGGCTGGCGTCGAAGGCGCGGCGAATGGCGTCGGGGCTGAGGTTCTCGTGCCAGACTTTCGTCGTGACGTGCAGCTCGCCCCGCGACAGCCGGGCCGCGGCGAGCGCCGCGCCAATCGATTCTTCGTTGCCGTACATCTCGGCGGTATCGATATGGCGATAGCCGATCGATAGGGCGCTCTCGACCGCCGCGCGGCAGGCATCGCCCTGCATGCGGAAGGTCCCGAGGCCGAGCTTGGGCATGCTCATGCCCTGTGTCTTGAGAGTATCCATGAAAAGGCTCCTGATATCGTTCAGCCCGCCGGAGGCCAGCAGCAATGCTGCGTGAGCAGACTCTTTGGGGATGGAAGAGAGGTGGCGGGAATGGACAGCATAGCGCGGCAGGCGCAATGCGGCCAATCAAGATCGGGTTAGCGTCCCTCAGGAATGCTGCGCCACGACGGCTGGACGCGCCTGCGGCTGCGGCTCGATATCGACCGACCAGAGGTCCCGGTTGTCGACGTCCTTCAGCGTCACTGTCATCACGCCGGTCCGGCCATCGATGTCGACCTTGCCGAAGAACTGCAGTCCGAAACAGGGCGCGAGGTTTTCCCCCTGCGCCTCGCTGCACCCGTTCTGGTACATCGCGACCGGACCAAAGGTATCGTCGAGCTCGCCCGGCCCCCAGGTGCCGGCATGCAAGGGCCCCGAGACGAACTCCCAGAACGGTTCGAACTCCTGGAATTGCGCCCTGTTCGGATCGTAATAATGCGCGGCGGTGTAATGCATGTCGGCGGTGAGCCAGACGATGTTGCGGAGTCCGGCGTGCTTGATGGACGCGAGAAGATCGGCGATCTCGTGCTCGCGCCGGTCGGGCGGCCCACTACCCAGCGCGACCGCATCGAGACTGACCAGCCCGATCGGCAGGTCGGCCGCGATCATCTTCCAGGTCGCGCGCGACGCCGCGAGCTCACGCTTCAGCCAGGCGAGCTGTTCTGCGCCCAGGATCCAGCCGCGGTGATCGTCGCCCTTGTTCCAGCTATCGTCGCGATAGCTGCGCATGTCGATCATGAAGACGTCGAGCAGCGGGCCATAGGCGATCTTGCGATAGACCCGCCCCTTTCGCGCGCCGATGTCGCGGATCGGCATGAAGTCGAAGAACGCGCGGCGGGCGCGCGCGACCAGGCGCGGGGTGCCGTCATCCTCATGACCTGCCCCGTCATAACTGCCGGTCGGCGACCAGTCGTTGGTGACCTCGTGGTCATCCCATTGCGCGAGCATCGGCACCTCGGCGTGGAAGGCGCGGAAGTGCTCGTCGAGATGGTTGTATTTGTAGTTGCCGCGGAACTGCGCCAGCGTGTGCGCGACCTCGGATTTCTCCTCGGTCACGACATTGCGCCAGATCTCGCCGTTCGGCAGCTTCTGCTCGGAGGGGATCGTGCAGTCGGCATAGATGTGATCGCCGGAGTGGATGAAGAAGTCGGGGCGATTGCCGAGCATGGTGCGATAGCTGCGGTAGCCGCCGCGCGATGTGTCGATGCCCCAGCCCTGCCCCGCAGTATCACCGGACCACAGGAACGAGATCGACCGGCCGGCAGCCGGCGCAGTGCGGAAATGGCCGATGCGGCTTTCGCCGGCGATGCCGGTCGCGATGTCGTCGAAGCGCACACGATAGAAGATGTCCTGCCCGGGCGGCAGACCGTCCAGCAGCAGTTTCGAGGTGAAGTCGGCATCGGGCGACGCATCGCGCAAAGCCGACGCGATGACGGTCTTGAAGCTTTCCACGGACGAATAATCCACCCGCATCCGCGCCGGCCTGTCGGCGCGCGCCCAGATCACGGCGGAGCCATCCGAGACGTCGCCGGACTGGATGCCGCCTGCGATCTGCGGACGATCCGCGGCGCGGCTGAGATGCGGCGTTGCGAGCGCGGCAACGGCGAGGCTCGAGGTGGAACGGACCAGGAATTGCCGCCGGGTCCAGGCGCGCGAGGCGCGGAGCGCTACCATTCAGGAAACCTTCGTCGACTAGCGACGGAAGGTGCCTGCGTCGTTTGACCCCCGGCTTACGGTTTCTTGACCGCGGGCCTACGGTTTTACGACGTGCGGATGACGGCTCGGAGCTGAACCTAATGCTTCCAGTTGCAGATGCCGCCGCTGCGGCACGGCCAGGTCTGGATACGGGTGTCCATCGCCTGCGCGTCGAGCGGATTGCCGTGGCGATGCGCGAGCTTGGTGCGCGCCGCGCCGCGTGGCTGCGCGGGCTTGGCGTGCGCGACCTTCGGCTCCGACACGCGCACGCGTTCGGCGGCCACCTTCTTCGGCACGTCGACCGGCTCGGCGCGCGCCTGCGCCTCGTTGCCGCCGCGCGCCTCCAGCGCGACCGGCGCGAACTGGGTTTCGGGCCCGAGCCGCTTCGGCGACAACACCGCCTTCGAAAGATCGAGGCCGAGATATTCACTGGGTTTGTAGTCGTCAGCGCGCGCGACGGCGCCCCATGCGAGCACGAGGGCAACAGCCATTGCAAAAGGAGCGCTCTTTGGAATCACGGACGCCTCCTGAAATTGATTGTTAAGAGGTAATTTACCTCTATTTAGGGGGCGTCGCGCGCAATTCCAGCGCTCAACTGCCGCCGTGGTTAAGAAGTTTGGCGGTCTCAGGCGACCTTTCGCGGTGCACCCGTCTCTTCAAGAAACCCCATCAGACGGGTGCGGATGATGGTTTCCGCCTCAGCCATGATCCTGTCGACGAGTTCCTCGCAGGTGGGGATGTCGTGGATAAGGCCCGCGACCATGCCGCAGCTCCAGGCGCCCGCGTCCATCTGCCCGTCCAGCATGATCCTGGGATAGACGCCCGCGACCTGATCGTGGATGTCGTCGATCTTCAGCTTGTCGCCCTTCTCGCGTTCGATCTCGAGCAGGCGGTCGACATTGGCGTTCTTCAGCACGCGCTCGGTGTTGCGCAGGCTGCGCATAATCAGGCGGGTGTCGAGCTCGGTCGCCGCGACCAGCGCATTCTTGACGTTCTGGTGCACCGGCGCTTCCTTGGTGGCGATGAAGCGCGTGCCCATGTTCATGCCGGCCGCCCCCAGCGACAGCGCCGCGACGAGGCTGCGGCCGTCGGCCATGCCGCCGGATGCGACGAACGGAATCTTCAATTCCTCCGCCGCGCGCGGCAGCAGAATCATGTTGGGAATGTCGTCCTCGCCGGGATGGCCGCCGCACTCAAAACCGTCGACGCTGACCGCGTCGCATCCGATGCGCTCGGCCTTCAGCGAGTGGCGCACCGAGGTGCATTTGTGGATGACCTTGATCCCGGCGGCCTTCAGCGCGGGCATGTAGGCTTCCGGGCTGCGGCCGGCGGTCTCCACGGACTTGATGCCGCCTTCGACGATCGCCGCGATGTATTCCGGATAAGGCGGCGCGGCGAAGGTCGGCAGGAAGGTGAGGTTCACGCCGAACGGCTTGTCGGTCATGTCGCGGCAGCGTGCGATCTCTTTTGCCAGCAGCTCCGGCGTCTTCTGCGTGAGACCGGTGTTGATGCCGAGCCCGCCGGCATTGGAGACGGCAGCCGCCAGCTCGGCAAAGCCGACGAAATGCATGCCGCCCTGGATGATGGGGTGCTCGATGCCGAACAGTTCGGTGATCGCGGTCTTCACTTAAATTACCTCCCGGGCTTTTGCTTGACGCTTGAACCAGTCTAGCCGGACTTTTGCGCCGCGGTCACCCCTTCTCTCCGAACGGCCGTTGCTCAATGCCCCCGCGCGGGAGCGCCCAGCTTGATCGGGCGCAGCACCGCGGCGGTCGGGATCATCAGCACCGCGATGATCGCGAGCGTCCAGAACACGTCGATATAAGCGAGCAAATCGACCTGGTGCTGCAAAGTGCGGCCGACCCAGGCGACCGCCTGCGAGGCCGCATCGCTGGCATTCGAGCCCTGAGCCTGGAAGAAGCGGGTCATCGTCTCGATGGTCTGTTGGTAGCCGAGATCCGATGGCGCGGCGTGCTCGATCAAGCGGCTCTGGTGGAATTGCTGGCGCTGCGCCAGAATTGTCTGCGCCAGCGCGACGCCCATGGAGCCGCCGATATTGCGGGCGACGTTGATCAGCGCCGAGGCCTGGTTGGTCTTGTCGGGCGGCACGCCGTCATAGGATGCGGTCGTGACTGGCAGGAACAGGAAAGGTAGACCGAGGGCGAGAAAGATGCGCGACATCGCGGCGTAGCCATAGGTGATGTCGCCGGTGAGACCCGTGAGATGCCACATCGAGAACGCGACGATGGTAGCACCGAACATGATGAGGTATTTCGGCTGCACGCTGCTGACGAGACGCCCCACCACCGGCATCAGCACCAAGGTCGCGATTCCGCCCGGTGACAGTGCGAGACCGGCCAGCATGGCGGTGTAGTTCAAATCGCTCTGGAGCAGTTGCGGCAAAAGCTGCGTCGTCGAGATCAGCACCGCGCCGGTCGCAAGCATGACCAGGAAGCAGGCGGCGAACTGGCGGCGGCCGAGCAGGCGGAGATCGACGATGGGATCCTCGCGCGTCAGCTCCCACGGGATCAGCGCAAGAAGCGAAATGGCTGAAAGCATCGCGAAGAACACGATCATGTTCGAGCCGAACCAGTCGCTGCGCTGGCCTTCGTCGAGCACGTATTCGAGCGAGCCGAGCCCGATCGCGACCAGCAGGAAGCCGACATAGTCAACCCGCAGGCCCTTGCTCAGCAGCTTCTCCCTCTCCTCCTCCGCACTCGAGGGCTCCTTGACCAGTGTGCCGACCAGGAACAGCGACAGCAATCCCATGGGAACGTTGATCAGGAACACCCAGTGCCAGGTGTAGGTGTCGGTGATCCAGCCACCGAGCGTCGGACCGACCACGGGCGCGACCACGACCGCGACGCCGTAGATCGCGAAGGCCTGGCCGCGCTTGTGCGGCGGGAAGGAGTCGGCGAGGATCGCCTGCTCGCTGGTCGCCATGCCGCCGCCGCCAAGGCCCTGAAGGATGCGGAACAGCACCAGCGCCTGCAAATTCCAGGCGAAGCCGCACAAAAGCGAGGAGACCGTGAAGATCGCAACGCAGATCATGTAGAAGCGCTTGCGACCGATCACGGTCGACAGCCAGCCCGAGATCGACAGCACGATGGCGTTGGCGACGAGATAGCTGGTGATGACGTAGGTGCTCTCGTCGATGCCGACGGCGAGCCCACCGGCGATGTGGCGCAAGGCAACGTTGGCGATGGTGGTGTCGAGCACCTCCATGAAGGTCGCGATCGAGACGACGAATGCGATGAGGTAGGGATTATGACCGCCCGCCGCCGAGCGCTCGGGCGACCAGCCGCCCGCGGACGCGCCGCCCTGCGCCGTGTCGGTCATCGCACCCTGGTCCAGGGTACGACCGACATGCCGGGACCAACGGGCAAATCGGCCGGCCAGCTGTCGACCACGATCTTCACCGGCACGCGCTGTACCACCTTGACGTAATTGCCGGTGGCGTTCTCTGCCGGCAGCAGGCTGAACGCGGTGCCGGAGCCCGGCTGCACGGACTCGATATGGCCGGTGAGCTTGTGCCCGGGATAGGCGTCGATGCGGATCTCGACCGGCTGGCCCGGCCGCATGTCGCTGAGCTGCGTCTCCTTGTAGTTGGCGACGATCCAGACCTCGTCGGGCACGAACATCATCAGGCTCTGGCCCGCGTTGACGAAGGTGCCCTTGGCGCCGCTGAGTTTGACGACGCGGCCGGACTGCGCCGCAACGACACTGGTGTATTGCAGGTTCAGCTTGGCCTGATCGAGCTGCGCCTGCGACTGCTCGAGCTGCGCCCGGGCGCCCTCGAGCTGCGCCTGCAGCGTCTTGATGCCGACCTGCGCGGCCGTCACAGCGGTCTTCGCGCGTTCAGTGTTGGCCTGCTGCGCCTGAAGATCGGAGCGGGTCTGCTGCTGGCGCTGCACGGTGCCGGCGCCCTTCTCGACCAGATCCTGGGCGCGCGCGAATTCTTCCTGCGAGAACTGAAGCTGGGCCTGGGCCTGTTCGAGCTGCGCCTCCGCCTGCTTGATCTGCTCCTGCTGCGAGACGATCTGCGCCTCGACATTGGCGATGTTCGCCCTGGCGACCGCGACCTGCGCATTGGCCTGATCGATGGCGATGCGATAGTCGCGCTCGTCGATCTTGGCGAGAAGGTCCCCGGCGTTGACATGCTGGTTGTCCGTGACCGGGATGTCGGTCACGTAGCCGCCGACCTTGGAGGCCACGGAAAAGCTGCGCGCGGCGACGAAGGCATCGTCGGTGGATTCATAGTGGCGTATCTGAAGCCAATAGAGCAATCCGCCGATCAGCGCCGCGAACAAGACGATCGCGCCAACGCTTGCCACCAACCAATGCTCGCGAATCCGGTCTCGCAGCGACGGCGCCTGCGCCGGCTTCGCGTCCTGGGCGTCGGGGGCCTGATCAGGAGATGTCTTCGGAGCTTGCTTCGCCCTCTGCGGCTGCTCCGCGGACGGTCCACGCTCCCGTGTTTGAGCATCCACGGTGAACACCTTTCTCGGGGATCAAACTGGCGGCAGAGCCGCCAAAGCCGACACACGCGCCGCGAGCCCAACTGCAACTCCTGATCATGGTTCCGCTTGTCGCGGGCACCATCGCGTTCGTGAACGCCTGCCCAAAAAGCGAGCGCGGCACCGGGTGCCGCGCCCGCCTCCATATCTCGTGGGAATGCACCTGGAGTCAGTGCGTCTTCGTCGCGTGCCACTTCTCGAGATCGGGCTTCACCTCGTCCGATCCCTGCTCCTTTTCCGGAGTGCCCTTCCAGGGCTTGTCCGTCTGCTTGTGCGAACCCCAGTCGCTCTGCTGCCGAGGATCGTCGTTAGGCCGTTCCTTGCTCATCGAGCTTCCTTTCGGTGGAAACGCTTACGCGAAGGGGACGCCGTAATAGGAGTTGATGCCGCGAACCGCGGCGTCATCACCCCAGTTCCAATCACTCCGTTCGCCGTATCTCGGCGCGCCTTCCAGTTCCTTGGTAGTGATGCCCGTGACGTAACCGCCGAGCTCCGTGTCGTATTTCAGCGACTGCCACGGCAGCGGATAATGGTCGTTGCCGAGGCCCAGAAATCCGCCGAAGCCGAGCACGGCGTAGGACACCTTGCCGCTGACCTTGTCGATCATCACGCGTTCGATCGAGCCGATTTTGTTGCCATCGGCGCCGTAGACCGATGTTCCCTCGACCTTGTCGCTACCGATCAACCGACCCATCTCGTCTTGGTCCAGTTCACCCTGATTCAACATCTCAATTCTCCACTCAGCCAGTGTGGAGACAACCCGAAGAGGTGCGCGATCGTTCCGGCATGTTCCCAGAGACTTGAGGAACATCGCCGGAAACGGGCGGTTCTCTCAACTTCCAATCCCGGAAACCAAATACCGGAAAACCAAGGGCCGCCCTCGATGTCCCAGACCGTCTCCGACTTCATCGTTCAACGTCTGCATCAATGGGGCGTGCGCCACCTCTTTGGCTATCCCGGCGACGGCATCAACGGCGTATTCGGCGCCCTCCAGCGCGCTGAGGGCAAGATCGGTTTCGTCCAGGCGCGGCACGAGGAAATGGCCGCCTTCATGGCGACGGCCTATGCGAAGTTCTCAGGCCAGATCGGGGTCTGTATCGCAACTTCGGGCCCCGGCGCCTCGCATCTGATCACCGGGCTCTATGATGCCCTGCTGGATCACCAACCGGTGCTCGCGATCGTCGGTCAGCAGGCACGCAATGCGCTCGGCGGGCACTATCAGCAGGAACTCGACCTCGTCTCGATGTTCAAGGACGTGGCTGGCGCCTACGTCATGCAAGCATCCTCGCCGGCGCAGATCCGGCATCTGATCGATCGGTCGATCCGGATCGCGTTGGCTCGGCGGACGCCAACGGTGATCATCCTGCCCAACGATATCCAGGAGGAGCCCTACGAGGATCCGCCGCGCGCTCACGGCACCCTGCACTCCGGCATCGGCTATAGCGCGCCAAGCATCAAGCCTCGTGACGCTGACCTCGACCGCGCCGCCCAGGTGCTCAACGCCGGCAAGAAGGTCGCGATGCTCATCGGCGCCGGCGCGCTCCACGCCACCGAGGAGGTGATCGCGGTCGCCGACCGCTTGTCCGCCGGCTGCGCCAAGGCGCTGCTCGGCAAGGCAGCGCTCCCGGACGATCTGCCGTGGGTCACC
Source organism: Bradyrhizobium sp. 4 (assembly GCF_023100905.1). Taxonomy (NCBI): domain Bacteria; kingdom Pseudomonadati; phylum Pseudomonadota; class Alphaproteobacteria; order Hyphomicrobiales; family Nitrobacteraceae; genus Bradyrhizobium; species Bradyrhizobium sp. 4. Next base: position 2,064,762 of record NZ_CP064686.1, on the reverse strand, counting down.
GGCTCGATCGGCCTGCTCGGCACCGAGCCCAGCTACAACATGATGATGGAATGCGACACGCTGCTGATGGTCGGCTCCGCCTTTCCCTATGCCGAATTCCTGCCGAAGGAAGGCGCGGCGCGCGGCGTGCAGATCGACATCGACGCCAGCATGATGTCGATCCGCTTTCCCATGGAGGTCGGTCTCGTCGGCGATGCCGCCGAGACGCTGCGCGCCCTGCTGCCGCGACTGAAACCGAAGAGTGACGGTGCCTGGCGTCAGGGCATCCAGGACGACGTCGGGAAATGGTGGAAGACGCTGGATGATCGTGCACATCAGCCTGCGGCACCGGTCAATCCGCAGCTCGTCGCCTGGGAGCTGTCTCCGCGCCTGCCGGACCGTGCCGTCATCACCAGCGATTCCGGCTCCTGCGCCAACTGGTTCGCGCGCGACCTGAAGATGCGCCGCGGCATGACGGCCTCGCTCTCAGGCGGCCTCGCCTCGATGGGTGCCGCGGTGCCCTATGCGCTCGCCGCGAAATACGCCCATTCCGACCGGCCGGTGATCGCCCTCGTCGGCGACGGCGCGATGCAGATGAACAACATGGCGGAGCTGATTACCGCCGCCAAGTATTGGCGCGACTGGACGGATCCGCGCTTCATCGTCTGCGTCTTCAACAACGAAGACCTCAACCAGGTGACCTGGGAGCAACGCATCATCAACGGCGATCCGAAATTCGAGGCATCGCAGCGCATCCCGAACGTGTCCTATTCGCGGTTTGCCGAGCTGATCGGCCTCTCCGGCATCTACGTCGACAGCCCGCAGCTACTAGGCTCGGCTTGGGACCAAGCGCTCGCGAGCCAGATGCCGGTGGTGCTGGAGGTGAAGACCGACCCCGAAGTGCCGCCGCTGCCGCCGCACATCACCTTGCAGCAGGCCAAGAACTTCTCTCTTGCGCTGATGAAGGGCGATCCCAACGAGAGCGGAGTGATCAAGGGCGCGGCGCGGCAGGTGCTGGCAAAGATCCTGCCTGGAAGCGAATGAGGTGAAGCATGAGCGATTTCCGCGATATCCAGCACGGCGTCAACGATCCCGTCGATGGTCTCGACGTGAAGCGGCAGATCAACGACAACCGGACGCCGCATGAGCGGGCACAACGCCATGCAGACGTACGTGCCGAGGCGACCGCCACGCCGACCGAGCCGTTTCTGCCCGAACGGCTTCGGCGCAAACCGACCGATCCGATCAATCCACGGACCGGGAGGAGACCGACGGATTAACCGTTAGGAACCCCGGCCCCTGCAGCGTGTTGGTGGGCGCAACGTCGCGCGGCCAGAGGCTGCGCGCCCATTCAAAGGGATCGGACCATGAAACGTACCATCATCGCAGCTGCCTGCGTGCTGCTCGCAGGCCCCGCACTCGCCCAGTCGCTCGGCGAGAAAACCGGCGTCAACTCGGCGCTCGGCGTCGCGCCTGCCACCGCCGACTTCGTCAAGGAAGTCGCCATCAGCGACATGTTCGAGATCGAATCGAGCAAACTTGCGGAGCAGAAGGGCAACGCGCAGGAGAAGACTTTTGCGCAGCAGATGGTGACTGACCACACCAAGACCAGCAGCGAACTGAAGGGCCTGGTCAGCGGCGGCAAGGTGCAGGCGACCCTGCCGACAGCGCTCGACAGCTCGCATCAGAGCAAGCTCGACAAGCTCAAGAGCGCGAATGGCAAGGACTTCAGCTCGGATTACAACTCGTACCAGGTCAGTGCCCACGAGGACGCGGTCTCGCTGTTCGAGCGTTACGCCAAGGGCGGCGACAATTCCGACCTGAAGGATTGGGCCGGCAAGACGCTGCCCGCGCTCAAGCACCATCTCGACATGGCCAAGGAGCTCGGCAAGGCGCCGAGCGTCGGCCAGACCAAGTAAACATCTTCCGAGGACGCCGGCCTCCTGGTCGGCGTCCTCCCGTTTGCAACGATGCCTCTCTCCGCGCATTGAGATCGCGATATCGCGGAGACCGTCATGACGCATCCAGACAAGACTTCAGTATCCCGCCGGCACGTCGTCCAAGCGGCGAGCGCAACGCTTGCTGCTGCTTCGCTGGCCTCTTCGACAGCGAAAGGAGACGCCTCCATGGCCGAGCAGAAAATGGCCGAGCAGAAACTGGTCGATCCCGTCACTCGCTTTCCAAAGCCGCCGTTCAAAAAACAGTCGCAGCCCTGGCCTGGCCTCGCCGGCAAGATGGAGCCGCCTCCGGATCACGGCGAGACCAGCTACAAGGGCTCCGGCCGGCTCGCCGGCCGCAAGGCGCTGATCACCGGCGGCGATTCCGGTATGGGCCGCGCCGCCGCGATAGCCACGCACGCGAAGGTGCCGACGTCGCCATCAACTATCTTCCGGCGGAAGAGCCCGATGCGCAGGACGTTATCGCGCTGATCAAGAAGGAAGGGCGTATCGGGCTCGCGATCCCCGGCGACCTCAAGGATGAGGCTTTCTGCAAGAAGCTGGTCGAGCAGGCCACGCAGGGGCTGGGCGGCCTCGATATCATCGTCTGCAATGCCGCACGCCAGCAGAGCCGTGAATCGATCCTCGACGTCTCCTCCGAAGATTTCGACGCGACGATGAAGACCAACATCTATGCGCCGTTCTGGATCATCAAGGCGGCGCTGCCGCATTTGAAGCCCGGTTCGTGCATCATCGGCACGACATCGGAGCAGGCGTACGACCCGTCGCCGGAGCTCTACGACTACGCGCAGACCAAGGCAGCGACGATGAACTATGTCAAATCGCTGGCAAAGCAGTTGGGTCCGAAGGGCATCCGCGTCAATGGCGTCGCACCGGGACCGATCTGGACGCCGCTCCAGGTCTCCGGCGGCGCCACTATGGAGAAGCTCGAAAAATTCGGCGGCATGACGCCGCTCGGCCGTCCCGGCCAGCCCGCCGAACTGGCCTCCATTTACGTGCAGCTTGCCGCAGCCGACGCGAGCTATGCGACCGGCCAGGTGTATGGGTCAGCGGGTGGATCGGGACAGCCGTAGTCCGGCGCTGCAGGTTGATGCCACGAGGCAAAGCCCAGGAACCTTCTTTGTCTCCCGGCTTTACAAACCTGTCACAAAGGACATCACGCTTGCAGACCGATGGCATTAGTAGAGGTCAAACCCAGCCGGATCGATACCGCGATCGCGGATACGATCGCTGATCACACCAATTCAGGCGTCGAGCACACGGCGCAGACATTGACCTGGGCCGCCGACGAGCACGTGCTGCTCGCGCTGGCCGCAATAGGATGGCTCTATACTCACATTCGGCAGGCGCAACAGCGGCCCGTGGCAAATCACATTCTGGCCGTGTCGCTGGCGACGGCCGTCCTGCCGCATGTCCTGAAATCCGTATTCGATCAGACCAGGCCAGACCGGCTGACCATACGCGGACACCGACATGGAGTACCCATCTCAGGACAGGCGCGCGACGCCTTCCCGTCCGGTCACGCGGTCCATATGGGCGCACTTGCCTCGGCGGCGGGCTTGCTGCCGAAGACGCCGCGCCGATTGCTGCGCACGGCAGCGATCGCGCTGTCGCTGACACGGATTGCGGTGTTCGCGCACTGGGCAAGCGACGTGGTCGCAGGCTTTGCGCTGGGCGCGGCCGTAGAGAGACTCGTGCGGCCATGGACACTGACGCAATCGTTTCGCAAGCAAGTCAATCGACGAGAAAAGCCGTGACCGAATATATCGTGCGCTTCATCGCCGGTGGCATCATCGTCTCGGCCTTTGCGATCTTGGGGGATATGCTCAAACCCAAAAGCTTTGCGGGGTTGCTCGGCGCGGCACCGTCGGTCGCATTGGCGACGCTCGGCATCGCCGTTGTCCAGCACGGCCTGCAATATGCTGCGGCCGAAAGCTGGACGATGATCTATGGCGCGGTCGCGCTCGGCTGCTACAGCGTCGTCGTCTGCCATCTGCTGATCAGATACCGTGTGTCCGCGCTGCCCGCGACCGTCCTCGCTGTGATCGTGTGGTTGGCGGTTGCCTTCGGCCTGCTCGCCGGCTTTGGAGGTGCGGCCTGATGCCGGTCAAGCTGTCGCTCTCCGCGCTGAAGCAGACACGCTGGTACGAATACGGCATTCGTTTCCTGCTCGGCGGCCTCGCGACCGTGCTCACGGGGTTTCTGGGGGCGCGCTTCGGTGTGTCCGTCGGCGGACTCTTCCTTGCGCTTCCCGCTATCTTCTGCGCGAGCGCCACGCTGGTCGAAAGCCATGAACGCCGCACCAAGGAGAAGGCCGGCCTCAGCGGCACGCGCCGCGGGCAAGAGGCCGCCGCGCTGGACGCGGCCGGCGCCGCCTGGGGAAGCATCGGTCTCCTAGCATTCGCCGCCGTCTTTCACTTCACCGTGGCTGCGAGCGTTCCGGGCACCTTCGCTGCCGCGTTGATAGCCTGGGCCTTCGTTTCGGTGTTGGCCTGGTGGCTCAGGCGGAAGCTGCGCATCGTCTCTCGCAAACCGCACCGGTCAGCCCATTCGCTATCGGCCAAGGGCTCTTCCCTTGCGAAGCGCTAGCCCGCCTTGGCATGCGTTGACGGCTGCAATCTCGGCGGTTGAAGGCCCGGGCTGTTGGCCCAGCGCTCGACCTGCTCGATGACCTTCTGGTGGCTGAGGCGCACCGGCTTGGGTGCCTCGCTGTCTTCGATATGTATGCGGGGCAATCTGACTTCGCTCGTCATGACGTCTCTCCCATTTGCCGGGAGCATACCCCTGCCCAATGGCTTTTGCATCATATAACTTATTGATTCTGTTATATTTTTTTGCTAACTTGGCGCCATAGCCGCATCTTGTGGAACCGCGGGCGAATGAGTTCGTTGAGTAAACTACTCAACTTGCTCATTTTGGGTGATTGATCATGAACGACCTTCGCGCCGAGCGGCTTCAGGTCATGCTATCACCGGAAGAACTGGCCGCGGTGGATGACTTCCGGTTCAAACATCGCATGCCGACGCGAGCCGCAGCCGTGCGCGAGCTCCTGAAGCTCGGACTCGCCACCGCAGCGGTCGATGCAGGGGCGAATGTCAAATCGAGCAGGTTCGGAGTTTTCGGCCGCGGCCCGGACGGCCATACGCAACCCCATTCGCAGCGCGATGCCGAGGATTAGTCCAGCCTGATGCTCAAGCAAACGGCCCCGGCACGGGGTGCCGGGGCCGTCCTTGGAGATTACTTCCGGATCACCGGGGGCATGACAACCGGAAGCAATCTCTCGACTCTTTGCGAGCGGTTTCGTTCCTATGGATTAGCCGCTCGGCGCGTCGCCGGAATCATCCGGCGCCATGCCGGAGCCGGGCGTCTTGCTATTGTCGTTCAGCTTGGGATCGCGCGTGGCCTCACGAGAGGGCGAGCCCTTTGGCTCCGACTTGTGTACGGTCTGCGCGCGCTGCTTGTCCCGCGGCTGCTGTTCACCGCGCTGATCTCTGATGATGCCTTGGTCGGAATGGGCCATGATAGCTCTCGCCTCTTTGCTGTCTCGAAGCGCTTACGCGCCGGAGCGTCGAAGGTTCCGACCCGCGAGATCAGACTGCTAACTGTGCGCCGAGTGCACCGGGCCCGATGCATTTTCATGATGCACCTGCCGCACCGTCGTCACGGTGGCGAACGCGACCGACACGCCAAAGGCGAGAATGAGCGAGAGAAGAGCCAGACGTGGAGCCATTGCAAAAACCTCCCGGAATAGGAAATCAACGCGATCGACTATTATGAATGATCCTGCTTGCCGTCCGTGAGCAGTCTCACACGCAGATCCACGAAACGAGAGCGTTACGCATCCTGCTTTTGACGGATGCGGGCTGGAACGGGCGGCACCTCGCCATCGAGCCAATCCTGCTCGTTGGCGAGTGCCGTCCACGCGTTCGCCATGCGCAAAAAACGATTGTGTGACGGCTGTCCTTCAGCTCGCTCAGCGAGCTGGAGGCAGTTATCGGCGTTATCTCTGAAGATCTCGGACTGTTTCATCAATATGAATTGGGGACGGAACCGTCGCGTCGCAACCGCCCTTACCGGATCGTAACATCTGCGGAACTTCGCCCGCCATCCGCCATTGGATATCCATGCGGATTCTTCTCGCGGTAGTTTTGGCGTTCATCAGCACTGCAGCGCTTGCCGACAGCACCGGGGAGCGAAGGCCGGCCGGCCGCACGCCGACCGCAACCGAGACCATCAGCGACCTCTACAGCTTCAGCCGCTTCCAGCAGGGTCTGCTGGAGAGCACCGACCTCAAGGGTAATGCCGAGGTCAAGAACCTCGCCGCCCTGCGCGCCGAAGAAGCGGCCCGGCGGGACAAAGCCCTGAAGGAGATTCAGGAGGCGATCGGCACCGAACCGCGCGTCACAAAGACAACCCCGGCGAGCGCGAGCCTGGTCGAGCCCGAAACCTCGGACGGACCGACTTTCGTCAGAAGCTTCTATGCCGCGCAAATTCCCGAGTATGAATCTGTGATCGAGCTGCTCGAACGCTATCTCAAGGCGCCCGACAATGCCGCGCTTGCAGCCTTCGCGCGGGAGCAGCTCCCGATGTTGCGTTCACAGGTCAGGGACGCCGAGCGCACCATGGCAGACAAGTAGGACTGCCAAGTAGCCCCTTACTTTTGCCGGCTCTCCGGCTGCGCGCTGCGGTTACCCTCCAGCATCTTGTCTCGGCCGGCATCCCCATTGTCATCCTTGCCGCCCGAACTCGACGTGCCGCTACCGCTAGGATTGGACCGGCTCGACGTACCCGTGGTTGGTGTGTCCGCGCGTGGGGTGGCGGAGCTAGCGGCTGGATCGCCGGTCACGGCACCACGGCCGCTGGGCGCGCCGCCCTGCGCCAACGCCGATCCAGCCAACAACATCACTGTGCCGATGACGGCGAATCCTGCTTTCATGTGCGCTCTCCCTGTATCTGCGGGCTAACGGCACGCCCGGCGCTCCGTTCCGGAAGGCAGATGACGGTGGCCCAAAAGCGGCCTCGTATCTTCTCTTCCGCCCGGAAAAACTGGGAACCGGATGGAACCATTCCGAGGGATCGCACTTGTGTTAATCGGGCTGAGCAAAGCAGGTTCCACTTCCTGGCGCCGTCACGTTGGCGCTTGATTTCGAATTTGGCTGACGCTCTATTTTGACAATCGCGTCTTGCCTGGGAATCGGCCGACGCCTGCGGGGGACAAATTATGAGCGACCTCGATCCCGGATCTGCATCACGTTCCGGTCGTCGCGTTCCAAAGCCAAAAACCAACGGCATGTCGGAGCCCGATTCCCGGGCAGAATTGCTGCTCGCCCTGCAGGCCATGCGCAACGGCGATTTCTCCGTGCGCATGAGCGGCGACTATCTCGGCATCGACGGCAAGCTCGCCGACACTTTCAACGACATCATCGCCGCCAATCAGCGCATGGCGCAGCAGCTCGAGCTGGTCGGCCAGGTGGTGGGCCGCGAGGGCAAGACGCGCCAGCGCGTGAAGTTCGGGCTGGCCTCCGGCTCCTGGGCCGACATGGAAGGCTCGGTCAACACGCTGATCGACGATTTGCTGTGGCCGACCCGCGAGGTGACGCGCGCGGTCGCAGCCGTGGCACAGGGCGACCTGCTCCAGACCGTCAAGCTCGACGTCGATGGGCGTCCCCTGCGCGGCGAATTCCTGCAGTCGGCGACCATCGTCAACACCATGATCAAGCAGCTCGGCGTGTTCACCTCCGAAGTGACGCGCGTGGCGCGCGAGGTCGGCACCGAAGGCAAGCTCGGCGGCCAGGCCCAGGTGCCGGAAGTGACCGGCGTCTGGAAGGATCTGACCGAGAGCGTCAACTCGATGGCGAACAATTTGACCAACCAGGTTCGCAACATCGCCGAGGTGACGATCGCAGTTGCGAACGGCGACCTCTCGAAGAAGATCACGGTCGACGTCCGCGGCGAGATCCTTCAGCTCAAGGAAGCCATCAACACGATGGTGGACCAGCTCCGTTCCTTTGCATCGGAAGTGACGCGCGTGGCGCGCGAGGTCGGCACCGACGGCAAGCTTGGCGGCCAGGCCATCGTGCCCGGCGTCGCCGGCACCTGGAAGGATCTCACTGACAGCGTCAACGCCATGTGCGGCAACCTCACCGCGCAGGTGCGCAACATCGCCAACGTCACCACCGCCGTGGCGCGCGGCGACCTGTCGCGCAAGATCACGGTGGACGTACGGGGAGAAATCCTGGAGCTGAAAGACACCATCAACACCATGGTGGACCAGCTCAACTCGTTCGCCTCGGAAGTGACGCGCGTCGCGCGCGAGGTCGGCACCGAAGGCAAACTCGGCGGCCAGGCCCAGGTGCCGGGCGTGGCCGGTACCTGGAAGGACCTCACCGACAACGTCAACTTCATGGCGTCGAACCTCACCGCGCAGGTCCGCAACATCGCCGATGTTGCCACCGCCATCGCGAGCGGCGACCTGTCGAAGAAGATCACGGTGAACGTCTCGGGCGAAATCCTTCAATTGAAGGAAACGCTCAACACCATGGTCGACCAGCTCAACGCCTTCGCCGGCGAAGTCACGCGCGTCGCGCGCGAGGTCGGCACCGAGGGCCGGCTCGGCGGTCAGGCCAACGTGCTCGGCGTCGCCGGCACCTGGAAGGACCTGACCGAGAGCGTCAACTCGATGGCCTCGAACCTGACCGCACAGGTCCGCAACATCGCCGAGGTGACGACCGCGGTCGCGGGTGGCGATTTGTCGAAAAAGATCACCGTCGATGTCCGCGGCGAAATCCTGGAGCTGAAAGACACCATCAACACCATGGTGGACCAGCTCAACGCCTTTGCCGGCGAAGTCACGCGCGTCGCCCGCGAGGTCGGCACCGAAGGCAAGCTCGGCGGCCAGGCCCAGGTGCGCGGCGTCGCCGGCACCTGGAAGGATCTCACCGACAGCGTCAACTCGATGGCCTCGAACCTGACCGGCCAGGTCCGCAACATCGCCGAAGTCGCGACCGCGGTGGCCAAGGGCGATTTGTCGAAGAAGATCACCGTCAACGTGTCAGGCGAAATCCTTCAGCTGAAGGAAACGCTCAACACCATGGTCGACCAGCTCAACGCCTTCGCCGGCGAAGTCACACGCGTCGCGCGCGAGGTCGGCACCGAAGGCAAGCTCGGCGGCCAGGCCGAAGTCCCCGGCGTCGCCGGCACCTGGAAGGACCTCACCGACAGCGTCAACTCGATGGCGGGCAACCTCACCGCCCAGGTCCGCAACATCGCCGAAGTCGCGACTGCGATCGCCGGTGGCGACTTGTCGCGCAAGATCACCGTGGACGTGCGCGGCGAGATCCTTCAGCTCAAGGACACGCTGAACACGATGGTCGACCAGCTCAACCGCTTCGCGGGCGAGGTGACGCGCGTCGCGCGCGAGGTCGGCACCGAAGGCCGGCTCGGCGGTCAGGCCAACGTGCCCGGCGTCGCCGGCACCTGGAAAGACCTCACCGACAGCGTCAACTCGATGGCGGGCAACCTCACCGCCCAGGTCCGCAACATTGCCGAAGTCACCACTGCCGTGGCGCGCGGCGACCTCTCGCGCAAGATCACCGTCGACGTCCGGGGTGAGATTTTGGAGCTGAAGAACACCATCAACACCATGGTGGACCAGCTCAACGGCTTTGCCGGTGAAGTCACGCGCGTCGCCCGCGAGGTCGGCACCGAAGGCAAGCTTGGCGGCCAGGCCGAAGTGCCCGGCGTTGCCGGCACCTGGAAGGATCTCACCGACAACGTCAACTTCATGGCATCGAACCTCACCGCGCAGGTCCGCAACATCGCCGAGGTCGCAACCGCGATCGCCGGCGGCGACCTGTCGAAGAAGATCACGGTGGACGTGCGCGGCGAAATTCTGCTGCTCAAGGATACCTTGAACACCATGGTCGAGCAGCTCCGCTCCTTCGCCGCGGAAGTGACGCGCGTCGCGCGCGAGGTCGGCACCGAGGGCCGGCTCGGCGGCCAGGCCGTCGTGCCCGGCGTCGGCGGCACCTGGAAGGACCTCACCGATAACGTCAACCTGCTGGCCGCGAACCTCACCACCCAGGTCCGCAACATCGCCGAAGTCACCACCGCCGTCGCGCGCGGCGACCTGTCGCGCAAGATCACCGTCGACGTGAAGGGCGAAATTCTCGAGCTCAAGAACACCATCAACACCATGGTGGACCAGCTCAATGCGTTCGCCGGCGAAGTCACGCGCGTTGCGCGCGAGGTCGGCACCGAAGGCGAACTCGGTGGCCAGGCCCAGGTGCCCGGCGTCGCCGGCACCTGGAAGGATCTCACCGACACCGTCAACTTCATGGCGGCGAACCTGACCGAGCAGGTCCGCGGCATCGTCAAGGTGGTGACCGCGGTCGCCAATGGCGACCTCAAGCAGAACCTCACCGTGAAATCGAAGGGCGAGGTCGCGGCGCTCGCCGATACCATCAACAACATGACCGAGACGCTCGCGACGTTCGCCGACCAGGTGACGTCGGTGGCGCGCGAGGTCGGCGTCGAGGGCCGGCTCGGCGGTCAGGCCGACGTGCCCGGCGCCGCCGGCACCTGGAAGGATCTCACCGGCAACGTCAATTTGCTGGCGGCCAACCTCACCTCGCAGGTGCGCGCGATCGCGGAAGTGGCGACCGCCGTGACCAAGGGCGACCTGACGCGGTCGATCCAGGTCGACGCCCGCGGCGAGGTCGCGGAGCTGAAAGACAACATCAACACGATGATCACGAACCTCCGTCTCACGACGGACGTGAACACCGAGCAGGATTGGCTGAAGACCAATCTGGCGAAATTCACCAACATGCTTCAGGGCCAGCGCGACCTCACCACCGTCGGTCGCCTGCTGCTGACCGAATTGTCGCCGCTGGTGAACGCGCATACCGGCGTGATCTATCAGGTCGAGAACGAAGACAGTCCGCGGCTCCTGCTGCTTGCCTCCTATGCCGGCGACGGCGTCTATCCGTATCCGCGCGTGCTGCCATTAGGCGACGGCCTGATCGGCCAATGCGCGCTCGACCGGCGCCCGCGCGTGATTGCGGACATTCCGCCCGACGTGGTGCCGATCAATTCGGCATTGCTTCGCGTCGCGCCGAAGAACCTCGTGGTGCTGCCGGTGCTGTTCGAAGGCCAAGTCAAGGCGGTCATCGAGCTCGCCTCGCTGACCTCCTTCACGACCTCACAGATGACCTTCCTGGAGCAGCTCACGGACTCGATCGGCATCGTGCTCAACTCGATCGAGGCGACGATGCAGACCGAAGGCCTACTCAAGCAGTCGCAGCAGCTCGCTGGCGAGCTCCAGACCCAGCAGCGCGAATTGCAGCAGACCAACGATCAGCTCGAACAGAAGGCGCAGCAGCTCGCCGAGCGCAACGTCGAAGTCGAGCGCAAGAACCAGGAGATCGAGCAGGCCCGCCGCGCACTTGAGGAAAAGGCGACCGAGCTCGCGCTGACCTCGAAGTACAAGTCCGAGTTCCTGGCCAATATGAGCCACGAGCTGCGCACGCCGCTGAACTCGATCCTGATCCTCGGCCAGCAGCTCACCGACAATCCGGACGGCAATCTTACCGGCAAGCAGGTCGAATTCGCCCGCACCATCCACGGCGCCGGCACCGACCTGCTCAATCTCATCAGCGACATTCTCGATCTCTCCAAGATCGAATCCGGTACGGTGACGGTCGACGCCGAGGAAATCCTGACCGCGAACCTGCTCGAAACGGTCGGGCGGCCGTTCCGTCACGAGGCGGAGAACCGCAACCTTTCGTTCAAGATCGACGTCGATCCGAACCTCGCGCGCAGCCTCGTCACCGACTCCAAGCGCCTGCAGCAGGTTTTGAAGAACCTGCTCTCCAACGCCTTCAAGTTCACCGCCGAGGGCGAGGTGCGCCTCAAGGTCGCCGCCGCGGTCGGCGGCTGGGGCACGGATCATCCCGTGCTGAACTCGGCGCCGGCGGTGATCGCATTCGAAGTGTCCGACACCGGCATCGGCATTCCCCTGGAGAAGCAGAAGCTGATCTTCGAGGCGTTCCAGCAAGCGGATGCCGGCACCAGCCGCAAATATGGCGGCACCGGCCTCGGCCTCGCGATCAGCCGCGAGCTCGCAAGCCTGCTCGGCGGCGAGATCCACCTGCGCAGCTTGCCGGGCACGGGCTCGTGCTTCACGCTTTACTTGCCGCTGAAATATTCCGGACCGACGCTCGCGCCCCGCGCGACGCCTCAACAAAGCCAGCCGCCGGCGCTGCAGCCCGCGACAGCCGAACCGCAGCGCGTGATCGAGCAGCTTCCCGACGACCGGCTCAACCTCGAACCCGGCGACAGCATCCTCCTGATCGTCGAGGACGACCCGCATTACGCGCGTGTGCTGGTCGATCTCGCGCGCGACAAGGGCTTCAAGGTGCTGGTCGCCGCCCGCGGCGCGGAGGCGCTGGAGCTTGCAAAGCAGTACCAGCCGCGGGCCGTCTCCCTCGACGTATTCCTGCCTGATATGCTCGGCTGGACCGTGCTGAGCCAGCTCAAGCACAATCCGCTGACCCGCCACATCCCCGTGCAGATCATCACGCTCGACGAGGACCGCCAGCATGCGCTGGCGCGCGGCGCCTTCTCCTTCGTCAACAAGCCGACGACGACCGAGGGCGTCTCGGCCGCGCTGACGCAGATCAAGGAATATGCGCGGCCGCGGCGCAAGCGGCTGCTGATCGTCGAGGACAACGAGGCCGAGCAGCTCTCGATCCGCGAGCTCCTGCACCACGACGACATCGAGATCGTGACGACCGGCACCGGTGCCGACGCGCTCTCGATGCTGCGTGAGAACCCCTGTGATTGCGTCGTGCTCGACCTGCGCCTGCCCGACATGACCGGCTTCGAGGTGCTGGACCAGATCCGCAACGACGAGGCGCTGTCGAATGTCCCGGTCGTCGTTTTCACCGGCCGCGAGTTGTCGGCCGAGGAAGATGCGGAGCTCCACACCATGGCGCGAAGCATCGTGGTTAAGGGTGTGGAATCGCCGGAGCGCCTTCTTGACGAGACCGCGCTGTTCCTGCACCGCGTCATCACGGAGTTGCCGGTCGAGAAGCAGCGCATGCTCGAGAAGCTGAACAGTTCCGACGAAGACCTGATTGGCAAGACCGCCCTGCTCGTCGACGACGACGCCCGCAACATCTTCGCGCTGTCGAGCGTGCTGGAGCGACGCGGCATGAAGGTGCTGACGGCCACGACCGGCAACGAGGCGGTGGCCCTGGTTGAATCCAATCCGGAGATCGCCATCGTGCTGATGGACATCATGATGCCGCAGATGGATGGCTATCAAACCATCGGCGTCATTCGTGAAAATCCGACCTTCGCCCGTCTTCCGATCATTGCGTTGACGGCCAAGGCCATGAAAGGCGACCGCGAGAAATGCCTCGAGGCCGGCGCGTCCGACTACCTCGCCAAACCCGTCAACACCGATCAATTGCTGCTTGCAATCCGCATGTGGCTGCACCGCTGAGTTGGATGCCCGTATGGACCACGAAAAGGTCAACATCCTCCTCGTCGACGACCAGCCGGCCAAGCTGCTCGCCTATGAGGTGATCCTGAAGGATCTCGGCCAGAACCTCGTGATCGCCTCGTCCGGTCGCGAGGCTCTGGAGGTGCTGCTCAAGACCGAGATCGCGGTGATCCTGGTCGACGTCTGCATGCCCGAGCTCGACGGCTTCGAGCTCGCCGCGATGATCCGCGAGCACCCGCGCTTCCAGAAGACCGCGATGATCTTCATCTCGGCTATTCAAGTCAGCGACATCGACCGCCTGCGCGGCTACGAGATGGGCGCTGTCGACTACGTCCCGGTGCCGGTCGTGCCGGAGGTGCTGCGCGCCAAGGTCAAGGTGTTTGCAGAGCTCTATCGCAAGACGCGCGAACTCGAACGGCTGAACCAGGATCTCGAGGACCGCGTGCGTGCACGCACCGCCGAGCTGGAGAATTCCACCGCAAAGCTCCGCGAGAGCGAAGAGCGGCGCAGCATGGCGATCGCCGCCGGCAAGATGGGTTCGTGGGACTGGGACTGGATCACCGGCGACTGGATGTGGGACGAGGGGCAATACCGCATCTTTGGTGTTGGCCCGGAGAGCTTCGAGGTGAATCCGGCCAACGTTCAGGCGCTGTTGCATGCGGACGACGTCGATCAGTTGCGCAAGGCGATCGCCGAATTCAACAAGGGCACACGCTCCTATGAAACGGAGTTCCGCATCGTGCGGCCCGACGGCGATGTGCGCTGGTGTGTCGGCACGGCCGCCGCCACGGTTGACGAGAGCGGTCGGGTGATGCGCGTCAGCGGCGTGACGGTGGACATCACCGAACGCAAGCGCGCCGAGGAACGGCAGACTCTCCTGGCGCGGGAAGTCGATCATCGCGCCAAGAATGCGCTGGCGCTGGCGCAATCGATCGTGCGCCTCACCCGCGCCGACGAAGTCAAAGCCTATGTCAGCGCCGTAGAGGGACGCATCAATGCACTGGCGCGCGTGCATACGATCTTGTCGCTGTCGAGCTGGCAGGGCGCCGAACTCTCGAAGCTGATCGACGAGGAGCTTGCGCCCTATTCCCTCGGCGGCCAGATCAAATTGGCAGGCTCTGAAGTTCAGTTGCTGCCGGCAACCGCCCAGACGCTGGCGCTGGCCCTGCATGAGCTTTTCACCAACTCGGCGAAGTATGGCGCGCTCTCGACGCGAACGGGACGGCTCGCGATCGGCTGGCAGGTCAAGGATGAGCTGCTCACGCTGACCTGGGAGGAGTCCGGCGGCCCGCTCGTCATGACGCCGAAATCCCGCGGCTTTGGTACGCGGAGCCTGCTTGCGAGCGTCGAGTCCCAGCTCGGCGGGCAGGCGCGATTCGATTGGCGCGCCGAGGGTCTGTTGTGCCGGCTCGAGGTGCCGTTGGTCCGCAAGACTGCCGCGACGACCGCGCCCGGCAACTTCGAAGCCGCCAGCTCCGCCGAATTGCAGCGCGCGTCCGGTTAACCGGAGGCCGCACTCTTCCTGCGCTGCGTCGTTTGCGGCTCGCGCGCGACCCGTCCTTCGAGCCAGGCTTCCGTTTGGGCGAGATCGCGCAGCGCCTTGGCATAGCGGCACGCCGCGCTTCGCTCCGCGCCGCGGGGCAGCTTGCGCGCTTTGCGGAGGATGTCCGCGGCGGCGTTGCGATAAGCCAGAGAGCGATAGAGAAAGACCACCTTACCCATATCGAATGTTCCCGTGTTGCGCGGTCATTCTCGCCCAACCGGCATGAACGTCGGATGAAGCGGGCGATAACGACGATTCCTTCATGCGGGTGGAACCAGCGCGTGTCGCAGGCGTTGCTTGCGAGATCGGGATAGAGTTCCATGCGCGCGAAAAAGTCGTCGGACCTGATCTCTCCGAGCGGGCTCGTCAAACTGATGACGCACGCCATGATGGGCGCAGCCCTCGGGCTCGCTTTCAGCCTCTTGCTCGTGCTGTCCAATCCAGCCGTCGCCAATTTGCTGAGTCACGGCGGAAGCCAGGCCCTCGTGGTTTTCGCCCTCACATTGGTGACGACGTTCGCGATCGGGGCGACACTCACCGGCCTCGTATTCATCCTCGCAGAAGACAAGCAATCTTGAAGGACGCGAGATTTACCGGAACTTCTTTGTTCGGAACTCCTGCGACGAATGGCAGTTGGCTGCCTGCGTCAATTCAACTCAGGGAGTTCCCGCACATGAAGACCACCAAGCTCGCTCTTGCCGTGATGTTGGCCACCGGCCTCGCCGCCGCACCGTTCGCCGTGCAGGCCAAGTCGCACAAGGCAAAACACGGATCCTCGATGTCATCGTCGCAAACCACCACAGGCGCCAACGCCAAGTCCTCCAAGGGTGCTGATCCCTCCGGTCAGGGCGGCTCCGGTCCCGGCTCCGATCAGGGCGGCACCATGACGAACAACAAGGGCGGCATGAGCAACACCAAGTAGGTTTTGTTCGTCCAACTCGTAGAGGCCCCGCGATCGCGGGGCCTTTTTGCTTATGGTGCTCGAACAAACTTTTTCTCGGGCCGCGTTGCGCGCAGCCTTCAGCTACGATGGCTTCTCAGGATAACAGGATGAACGCCTGCAGGATCTGACTTCACCAGATGGTCGAGTCGTGCACGCTTGCGCGCGATCAAGAGCTGGGCCGCGGCGTCATCAAGCCCCTCGCGTTGCAGCTGCCGGATGGCAGAGCCCAGTTCGAGAATCTCGGCGCGCAGCTTTAGAATCCGGTACGCATCCGGGTCTTCCTCCACCGTGCGCTCCCAAAGCTCTCAGCGGCGCGCGATCACGCGCAGAGGACTACCTGATGTCTTCGCGGAACGAAGGCTCATCCTGTCGCGGACATTCGGCAGGACATCGCCGCCACCTGCAGCCTTCCATTCGCCGATCAGCAGATTGATTTTCCGGCGCAGATCCATCTGCGCCAGAGCCTTCTCTGTGCAGTCCCGATCGCGCTCGACGAGTTCGCGTACGGCCGCCTCGACATCGGCCATTTCCAGCCTCAAAGCGCTGATTTTACGTCGAATTTCATTAATTCTGTTGTCCATGACTTGTTAGAACAAAATAAGAACATATAGTCAAGTCACGATTTCAGAAGGGAGAAGCGACATGCAGGTTCAGGGTAAATACGACGCCAAGACTCTTCTCACCGCCAAGACTTTCCTCACCGAGCAGATGACGCGGGCGCAGGGCCTCCGGCTGAAACGGCTGAGCGAAGAGGCGTATCAGCCCGCGCAATATGCGCGGGATCTGTCCTCCAGCGAGGCAGCACGGCGCATTCAGGTGCTGGAAGCCGAGATCGAGCTGGCGGATTCGTTCTAGACTAAGCCGCGTATCCGGGACGTGCATGCGCGCTTTCGGAACCATGCCTGTCTCGGATTGTTTTCCCAGGCCAAGGGAGAACATGCATGGCACGCAAGGCAAAGAAGCGCCGCTACTCGCGCAGCTCCGGCAGCGACGTCGAAGGCGAGATGAAGCGCTACAAGAAAGGTACCGCGAAAAGCGGACCGGGCGGTCGAGGCGGACGCGTGAAGAGCCGCAAGCAGGCAATCGCGATCGGCCTGTCGAAAGCGCGCAAGAAGGGCAAGAAGGTCCCGAAGAAAGCCGCGAAGCGAAAGACGTCCAAGAAGACGTCAAAGAAGACATCTCGGAAAACATCCAAGAAGACTTCGAGAAAGACTTCGAAGAAGACGTCGAAGCGCAAATCCTCCAAACGGTCGCGCTGACCTCCGTCAGATCATGCTGCCCGGCATGAAGCAGCGGATCGAAACGCCGAACGCGGTCTTCACCGGCCACACCATGGTGCGGCCGGCCCGGTTCGGCTCGGTGATCACGGCTTCGTCCGGGACGTCGACCCACTCGCCGTCGAGCCGCACGCGATAATGTCCATTGTGCGAGTCCCAATCGGGATCGGCGACGGCAAACCCATCCGCATCTGAGCAGCACGGACCGAGATGGCTGCGCAGACCGTCGAACCATGGCTTGAGGGGAGAGTCCGCGTAGCGGCCGTCGTCACGG
Organism: Bradyrhizobium sp. 4; assembly: GCF_023100905.1. Lineage (NCBI taxonomy): Bacteria > Pseudomonadati > Pseudomonadota > Alphaproteobacteria > Hyphomicrobiales > Nitrobacteraceae > Bradyrhizobium > Bradyrhizobium sp. 4. The sequence goes on along the minus strand of NZ_CP064686.1, from coordinate 2,047,279 downwards.
CCGAGAGCGATTCCGCCCCACAGCACGAATGGCGCCACGAGCAGCGCAGTCCTCAGCGAGAGCTTCAATCGATCCATGTCGGCACCGATCAAATACGAATTGCCGACCGGTCCAGCTCAGCGGCGGCAAGTTCGAAGTTCCACGCTTGCAATCGTCCCGGCGGCTTCATTGCCGCCGAGTCCCTACCTGACCCGGAATTGTGATGAGCGAACACGGCTTTTTCGGACGAACCGGGTCATCCTCACTGCCGTTAACGAGAATGTTATCGGCGGACATCCGGAATCCTAAAGGCGAACAGGAAAGGCGGCCCGTGGGCCGCCTTTTTGGAGTTGCGCCGATCGACGTTCGCCTTATGCGAGCGGCAACGCGACGAAACGGGTCGCCTGCGCGCTTCTGACCTGCAGCAGCACGCTACGCTTGCCGGACGATTTCGCCTGCGCCAGCTCCGAACGGACATCGCCGATATTGGCGACAGCCTTGCCGCCCACATTGAGGATGACGTCGCCGGTTTGGATACCGCGTTGCGCGGCCGGCCCTTGCGGATCGACTTCAGTGACGACGACGCCCTTCTGGCCGGCGCCCTGCACGTCGCCAGCCGGAGCCAGACTGAGCCCGAGACGCGGCGGCATGCCGGCATCCGGCTGCGACTTGCCCTCGTCGGCTCTGGCCTGCCGCTCGTTCGGCAACTCGCCGAGCGCCAGTGTCACCGTCTTGCTGTCGCCCTTGTGGACGACGTCGAGCTTCACAGACGTGCCCGGCGCCAGGGTGGCGATGGTGCGGGCGAGATCGCGGGAATCCTTGATCGCGGTGCCATTGACGGCGGTGATGACGTCGCCAGCCTCGATGCCCGCTTTCGCCGCCGGGCTGCCGTCCTGCGGATTGTCGACGATCGCGCCGCGCGCCTCCTTGAGGCCGAGGCTGTCGGCGATATCCGATGTCACCGGCTGCACCTGCACGCCGAGCCAGCCGCGAGTGACCGCGCCCTTGTCCTTCAACTGTGCGACGACGAGCTTTGCAGTCGAGGCCGGAATGTCGAAGCCGATGCCGACAGAGCCACCGGAGGGCGAGAAGATCGCGGTGTTCACGCCGATCACGTTGCCGTTCATGTCGAAGGCCGGGCCGCCGGAATTGCCCTTGTTGATCGGCGCGTCGATCTGGATGAAGTCGTCATAGGGACCGTTGCCGATGTCGCGGCCGCTGGCCGAGACGATGCCGGCGGTCACGGTGCCGCCGAGGCCGAAGGGATTGCCGACCGCGACGACCCAGTCGCCGATACGCGGCTTCTGGTCCGAGAATTTGACGAACGGAAAATCCTTCTTACCCTCGACCTTGATCAGCGCGAGATCGGTCTTCGGATCGGTGCCGACCACTTTCGCGCTGTAGATCGTGCCGTCGTCCATCGTCACTTGCACCGACTCGGCGTGATCGACGACGTGGTTGTTGGTCACGGCATAGCCGTCGGCGGAGATGAAGAAGCCGGAGCCCTCACCCGTGATCATCTGGCGGTGCTGGCGCGGCATGCCCTCCATTCCACCCGGGCCGCGGAAGCCGAATTGCCGCGAGAACTGGTCGAACGGCGTCGCCTCGTCCGAATCCATCCGGTTCTGTTGCAGCATCGCGCTCTTGTCGTTGTCCTGGTCGATCCTGACCCGCACCGAGATGACGGCGGGTTTGACCTTGCTGACGAGGTCGCCGAAGCCCGGCGGTGTCGCGGTGGGCTCCGCGGCCTGGGCGGGCGCGACGAAGGAGTTCGCGCTGAACGGCGAAGAGCCGGGTGCAGTCGCCAGCACGGCCACGCCAAGCGCGGCCACGGTGCCGAGCAGCGCGAGCCGGCGCGGCCTCAGGACCTTGCGAGACGTTGTGGTGTCGGAATTGACGTGATCGCTCATGTCGATATGTCCATGTTGGGTAAGTCGCCTTGCACCCAACATGGCGGTCGCCACCTTACGGCGTCCCGTCCGCGCGGTTAAATCTTGGCAAAGTAGCCGGGGCCGGCGAAGGTCCAAAACTCGAGGCTGCACGTTTGATGCAGCTCAACGCGGCCCCTGCGCACCGTGAAAGACTGCCGCCACCGGATGATGTCCGTCGGAGGCGCGTCATGTACAAAGACATTCTCGTCCACATCCCCACCGAGCGCCCGGTGCGCCCGGTGATCGATGGCTCGATCTCGCTCGCGGCGGGCCTCAACGCCCATCTCGATGCAGTCGCGGTTGGCTATGTGGCAACCAGCGCGGCCTATATCATGGAGGGCGGCGCCGCGGTGGCGGCGGTGTTCGAGATGGAGCGCGAAAGCGCAGTGGCGCGGGCCGAGGCGGCGCTCGCGGTATTCAAGAACGAAGCGATGAACGCCGGCATTTCCTACACATGCCACCCGCTCGGGACGATGCCGGGGGATGCGGTCGGCTTGCTCGGCGAGATGGCGCGGCTGCACGATCTCAGCATCGTGCTCCAGCCGGACCCGGCGCAAGCCTCACTCGACAACGATGTGCCCCGCGAGATCCTGTTCCAGGCGGGCGGCCCGGTGCTTTTCCTGCCCTACACTTTCCATGGAGCGTTCAAGGCGAAACGGATCGGCATCTGCTGGGACGGCAGCCGCCTCGCCGCGCGCGCCATGCGCGACGCCGCACCATTCCTGGCCCGCGCCGAGGAAATCGTGATTATTGCGATCAACGAAACAGACATGGTTCCCGACGAGGTCTCGACGCGCAATCTGGCAAGGCACCTCGGCCGGCGCGGACTGTCGACCCGCACCGTCAACCTGTCGGCCGCGCGCTCTGACATTCAGCCGACCATGCTGTCGCTTGCAGCCGATGAGCGCCTCGATCTTCTGGTCATGGGCGGCTACGGCCATTCGCGATTGCAGGAACGGTTCCTCGGCGGCGTCACCCGCGCCATGTTGGAAGCCATGACCGTCCCGACGCTGATGTCGCATTAATCGAGGGTTGATCCAGGACGGGCCGGTCGCAAGCCTCGTCGTTCGGGCTGATAACCGCGTCCTTGAGCGGTGCCGGCCTCGGCAAGTTCAGGTCATGTTCGAACAAGTTGGACCGTCACGCCGCGGCGGGCCTCTCCCACGCCGTGGCCTCTACGCCGTCCTCGTCGTGTGGCGCATTGCACGCGTCGAAATGGGCCTTGAGTTCGACTTCGGCGAGATATTCGAAATGTTCGGCCTGGCCGAGCAGTTCCCAGCTCTGGAGCGGCCGGTAGGCGGCCTGCTGACGACAGAGGGACGCCAGCGCGCGGTAGCGACGTACGTTATCCATGAGACCCTCCCTCGCATTCACACAGAGCTTATTGCCCTTATTTGCGTCAGGGCGATGGCGGTTGTGCAAAAGATTTGCTGCGCCCGCCGCGCGCTAGACGCGCTTGATTCTAGGCAAACGCGCATTTAGGCGAAAGTTCCAACCAGCGCGGACTCAGCGCTTCGGAACCTCACCGCGGGCCAATGTGTACCAGGTAGTCTACCGGATGAGCGCGGGCTCACCGGCTCGGATCGTCTGCGCCGAACTATGTTGCAGCTTCGGAACCCTGCCGGCTTCCGCAGCGGCGCGGATAGCCGCGATGTTGCCGGCATAGTCCGCGCTGCTCTTGCCGCGAAATACGGCGGAGCCCGCTACAAGCGTATCGGCGCCCGCAGCGGCCACGGCAGCAGCATTGTCGCGCGTGATGCCGCCGTCAACCTCGAGCCGGATCGGCCGGTCGCCGATCATGCTTCGGATGCGCGCGATCTTCTCGAGCTGGGACTCGAGGAAGGACTGGCCGCCAAAACCCGGATTGACCGTCATCACCAGGACGAGATCGAGACGATCGAGCACATACTCGATCGCGCTTTCGGGAGTGGCGGGACACAGGCTGACGCCGGCTTTCTTGCCGAGCGCGCGGATGGCCTGAAGCGAGCGATCGAGGTGCGGACCCGCTTCGGCATGCACCGTAATGAGATCCGCGCCGGCCTTCGCGAACGCCTCGAGATAGGGATCGGTCGGCGCGATCATGAGATGCACGTCGAATTTTTTCTTCGTCAGCGGCCGGATCGCCTTGATGACGTCCGCGCCATAACTGATGTTCGGGACGAAATGCCCGTCCATGACATCGCAATGAACCCAGTCGGCGCCCGCCGCGTCGATCGCTGCGATCTCCTCCCCGAGGCGGGCAAAATCCGCAGCCAGGATCGACGGCGCGATGAGGATTTCTCTGGTCATGGCTTCGCACTCCCCTGCGCGTCGGCACCGCCGCTGAAGACGCGGCTCGCCAGGACGTCCATGGGATCGATCGTTTCGAGGTCGGCGATCTCGAGCATGCGATCGAGATCGGACACCAGGCGATCGGCCTGCCGCAGGCGGATGCGGTCGACGGCGTTGCGGATAGATCGCGCATTGGAGAAGAACGGTTGGGTCCGACGCAGCGCAATATATTTCTCGAACGCCTCACGCGCCGCCGCCGAGAGGCGATAGCCGCGTTCCTTCAGCATCAGCTCGGCGATCACGAGCAACTCGGCTTCCGCATAGTCCGGAAAGTCGATGTGGTGGGCGATGCGCGAACGGAAGCCGGGATTGGAGGCGAAGAAGCTCGTCATCCGCTCGCCATAGCCGGCAAGGATCACGACGAGGTCCTCGCGCTGGTTTTCCATCACCTGCAGCAGAATCTCGATCGCCTCCTGGCCGTAGTCGCGCTCGTTGTCCGGCCGATGGAGATAATAGGCCTCGTCGATGAACAGCACGCCGCCCATCGCCTTCTTCAGGATCTCCTTCGTCTTGGGCGCGGTGTGGCCGATATACTGGCCGACGAGATCGTCGCGCGTCACCGAGATCACCTGCCCGCGCCGCACGAAGCCGAGGCCGTGCAGGATCTTTGCCATGCGCAACGCGACGGTCGTCTTACCGGTGCCGGGATTGCCGGTGAACGACATGTGCAGCGTCGGCGGCGACGAAGCCAGTCCCGCACGCTGCCGGATACGTTCGATCAGCAAGAGCGACGCGATCTGGCGCACGCGGTTCTTCACCGGCTTCAATCCGATCAGCTCCTGCTCGAGCTGCTGCAACGTGCCGGTGATTCCAGCCTCTTCGGCCTCCTTGCGGAGATCGAAACTGGTCTTGCCGGGCTCAGTGGTCATTGCGTGGGGAACATCCAGCATCGGCACCTCGAAGAAAAGGGCTTCGCCGCGGGGAAGCGGCGAAGCAGGGGTCCGCCAAGGAAACGGAGCAGGGAGCGCTCCGCGCGGTGGAGAATGACTTAGGTTGGCGCGTGTGCGGGCTGCCGGCGCACGGTGGTGTAGCGGATCGCACGTCCGCCCACCTCCTGCCGCACCAGCTCGAAGTCGGCTTCCTGCGGCGGGCGGTTGACGATGAACGAGATCCGAACCGATTCCCAGCCATGGCTGGAGTCGAAGCCGCTGAGGCGGATGTAGCGGTCGCCATACACTCTGCGGCATTCGGCGAGCTCCATCATCACGCCGGCGGCGTCCTGGAGATCGAACATCGGCAGGCCCCACATCTCCCAATAGGTGTTGCGGGGATGCGGATCGTCGGTGAACTCGATGTTCACCGCCCAGCCGTTGGTCAGGCAATACTGCACTTGCTTGGTGATCTGGTCGTCGGTCAGATCGGGCAGGAACGAGAAGCAGCCTTGGGTCAGCTTCATGTCAAATCTCCTCAAACGGTTTCGAGCGCGGTCGGCACGAAGTCGGGCGTGTCGGTGGATTCATAATTGAAGGAGACGTCCTTCCAAACCTCGAGTGCAGCTTTCAGCGGCGTGCAGGTTTCGGCCGCCCTGGCCAGGATCTCCGGACCTTCGTGGACATAGTCGCGGCCCTCGTTGCGGGCGAGGATCATCGCTTCCAGCGCCACGCGGTTGGCGATCGCGCCGGCCGCGATGCCCATGGGATGGCCGATGGTACCGCCGCCGAACTGCAGCACGACGTCCTCGCCGAGCAGGTCGAGCAGCTGATGCATCTGGCCGGCATGGATGCCGCCGGAGGCGACCGGCATCATCTTGTTCAGGCTCGCCCAGGACTGATCGAAGAACAGCCCGTGTTCGAGCCTGGTCGGGTTGAAGTCCTCGCGGCAAACATCGTAATAGCCGCGCGTGGTGTTGGGATCGCCCTCGAGCTTGCCGACCACCGTGCCGGCATGGATGTGGTCGACGCCGGCAAGCCGCATCCACTTGGCGATGACGCGGAACGACACGCCGTGGCTCTTCTGCCGCGTGTAGGTCGAGTGACCGGCGCGATGCAGATGCAGGATCATGTCGTTGCGCCGCGCCCATTTCGCCATCGACTGGATCGCGGTGTAGCCGATCACGAGGTCGATCATGACGATGCACGATCCGAGCTCCTTCGCGAACTCGGCGCGCTCGTACATGTCCTCCATCGTTCCCGCGGTGATGTTCAGGTAAGTGCCCTTCGCCTCGCCGGAGGCCGCCTGTGCACGGTTCACCGCCTCCATGCAATAGAGGAAGCGGTCGCGCCAGTGCATGAAGGGCTGCGAGTTGATGTTCTCGTCATCCTTGGTGAAGTCGAGCCCGCCCTTCAGCGCCTCGTAGACCACGCGGCCGTAATTGCGGCCCGAGAGGCCGAGCTTCGGCTTGACGGTGGCGCCGAGCAGCGGCCGGCCGAACTTGTCGAGCCGCTCGCGCTCGACCACGATGCCGGTTGCCGGCCCCTGGAACGTCTTCACATAAGCGACCGGGAAGCGCATGTCTTCCAGCCGCAGCGCCTTCAGCGGCTTGAAGCCGAACACGTTGCCGATGATCGAGGCCGAGAGGTTGGCGATCGAACCAGGCTCGAACAGGTCGAGGTCATAGGCGATGTAGGCGAAATACGAGCCCGGCGTGCCCGGCACCGGATCGACGCGATAGCATTTTGCGCGATACTTCTCGGCAGCGGTCAGGCGATCGGTCCACACCACCGTCCAGGTCGCGGTCGAAGATTCGCCGGCGACTGCGGCCGACGCCTCGATCGGGTCGACGCCCTCTTGCGGCGTGACGCGGAACAGCGCGATGACATCGGTGTCCTTTGGCACGTAATCAGGCTCCCAATAGCCCATGCGCTTGTATTCCATCACGCCCGATCGATATCTTTCCTTGCCGCGGACGGTTCCTGCATGTGCATTCATGGCTCTCTCCTGCTCTTCTCTCTCTGAATGATTAGGCCGCGACGGGCTCGCGGGCGTCGATGCTGGGATCGAGTTCTCCGGCGCGGTAGCGCCGCGCCATCTCGCTCAAGGGAACGACCTTGATCCGGCTGGCGTGGCCTGCAGTCCCGAACTGCTCGAAGCGCTCGCGGCAGAGCTCACGCATCGCATCCATCGCGGGCTTGAGGAATTTGCGCGGATCGAACTCGGAGCGCGTTTGCGCGGCGACCTTGCGGAACACCGCGGTCATCGCCAGCCGGCAGTCGGTGTCGATATTGACCTTGCGCACGCCGCTCTTGATGCCGCGGACGATCTCCTCGACCGGCACGCCCCAGGTCTGCGGCATCTCGCCGCCGAACTGATTGAACATGTCCTGGAGCGGCTGCGGCACCGAGGAAGAGCCGTGCATCACGAGATGCGTGTTCGGCAGACGGCGATGAATCTCCTCGACCACCCGCATCGCCAGAATGTCGCCATCCGGCTTGCGGCTGAACTTGTAGGCGCCGTGCGAGGTGCCCATCGCGATCGCGAGCGCATCGACCTTGGTGGCGCGGACGAAGTCGACCGCCTGGTCGGGATCCGTCAGCAACTGATCGTGGCTGATTGTGCCTTCGACGCCGTGACCATCCTCCTGTTCGCCGCCGCCATGCTCGAGCGAGCCGAGCACGCCGAGCTCGCCTTCGACGGAGGCACCGACCCAATGGGCGAGATCGACGACGCGGCTGGTGATCGCAACGTTGTAGCCGTAATCGGCCGCGGTCTTGGCGTCTGCCTTGAGGGAGCCGTCCATCATCACCGAGGTGAAGCCGTGGGCGATCGCGGAGGCGCAGGTCGCTTCGTCGTTGCCATGGTCCTGGTGCATGCAGAGCGGGATGTCCGGATAGGTCCGCTCCAGCGCGTCGATCATGTGCGAGAGCATGAGGTCGCCGGCATAGCTGCGCGCGCCGCGCGAAGCCTGGATGATCACCGGCGCGTCGACCTCGGCCGCCGCCTGCATGATCGCGATGCCCTGCTCCATGTTGTTGATGTTGAATGCCGGCACCGCGTAGCCGTGACTGGCGGCGTGGTCGAGTAGCTGACGAAGGGTGATACGGGCCACGACAATTCCTCCTGTTATTGCTTGCTTGTGCGGGAAATCGCCCGCCGGGCGGCTTCCGCGACGCTTTGCGGCGTGATGCCGAATTCGCGGTAGAGCACTGGCGCGGGCGCCGAGGCACCGAAGCCGCGCATGCCGACGAATTCGCCGTCAGTGCCGATCCATCGATGCCAATCGCCGGCGACTGCCGCCTCGATGCCGATCCGTGGCGCCGTGCCGAGCACGGCAGCGCGGTAGTCCTCCGGCTGCTCCTCGAACAACGCGAAGCAGGGCGCGGAGACTACGGCCGCGCGGACGTGCTCGGTGGCGAGCAGGCGGGCCGCTTCCAGCGCAATAGACACTTCCGAACCCGTTGCGATGAGCGTCACGTCGCGGCCGCCGTCCGGCGAAACGATCAGATAGGCGCCCCGTGCGACGCGGTTTCTACCGCGCACGTCGCTGCGGAAGGTCGGCAGTGCCTGACGGGACAGGCACAGCACGGACGGACGATTTTCAGCTTGGAGCGCGCAGTCCCATGCTTCCAGCGTCTCAACCGCGTCGGCCGGCCGGAAAACAAGCAGGTTCGGAATGACGCGAAGCGCTGCGAGATGCTCGACCGGCTGATGCGTCGGGCCGTCCTCACCGAGGCCGATGGAGTCATGGGTCATCACATGAATGACGCGGATCCGCATCAAGGCCGCAAGGCGGAGCGCCGGCCGGCTGTAATCGGAGAACGCGAGGAAGGTGCCGCCATAGGGAATGAAGCCGCCGTGCAGCGCGAGGCCGTTCATCGCGGCCGCCATGCCGTGCTCGCGGATGCCGTAATGGATGTAATCGCCGGCGAACGCGCCGCGCTTGACCGGGGTCTGCGACTTGGCATGCGTCAGGTTCGAATGCGTGAGGTCCGCCGAGCCACCGACAAATCCGGGAATCGTCCCTGCGATTCCGTCGAGCACCTGTTGCGACGCCTGCCGCGTCGCGAGCTTCGGACGCTCGGTGGCAAAGCGCTCGCGCAACTTCGCCGAGGCCAGGGCATAGGCGTTCGGCAGGGCAACCGACTTACCCTCGACAAACAGATCGCGCTGCTCAGGCGTCGCGCATTCATAGCGATCGAGCCAGGCGAGACGCTCGACCTGCCCGCGCTGCCCGATCATCCGCCATGCTTTCAGGACCGTGACAGGCACCACGAAGGGCTGATAGTCCCAGCCGAGCGCTCGCCGCGCCGCCGCGGTCTGCTCGGTGCCGAGCGGCGCGCCGTGCGCCTTCTCGGTGCCCTGACGATCCGGCGCGCCATAGCCGATGATGGTGCGGCAGGCGATCAGCGACGGTCTTTGGCTCTCACGCTCCCCCGCAATCGCCTGCGCAACTGCTTCGGAATCGTGCCCATCGACACGGCGCACCGACCAGCCTGAGGCGGCGAAGCGCGCGAGCTGGTCGTCGGAGGTCGCAAGCGAGGTCGGCCCGTCAATGGAGATGCCGTTGTCGTCGAACAGCACGATCAGGCGGCCGAGCCCGAGATGGCCGGCGAGCGAAATCGCTTCCTGGCTGATGCCTTCCATCAGGCAGCCGTCGCCGGCGATCACATACGTAAAGTGATCGACGAGGCCATCGCCATGCCGCGCATTGCCCATCCGCTCGGCGAGCGCCATGCCCACCGCGGTCGCAATCCCCTGCCCCAGCGGACCGGTCGTCGTCTCGACGCCCGGCGTATGGCCATATTCCGGATGGCCCGGCGTCTTCGAGCCCCATTGCCTGAAGGCCTTGATGTCATCGAGGCTGACGTCGCCGCCGGTGAGATGGAGCAATGCATAGAGCAGCATCGAGCCGTGGCCTGCCGACAGCACGAAGCGATCACGGTCCGGCCAGTGGGGGTGAGCCGAGTCGAATTTCAGGAATCGCGAGAACAGCACGGTGGCGACATCGGCCATGCCCATGGGCAGTCCGGGGTGGCCGGACTGCGAGGTCTCGATGGCGTCGACCGCGAGGAAGCGCACGGCGTTGGCGAGATCATTGTGTGTGACCGCGGTAAGGTCTGCGTCGGCGTGGACGGAGATGTTCATCGGATCCTCCCCTCGTTCACTTCAGGTTTCGCTTGCGCTCGATGAGCTGCATGATCAGCGGCGTCAGGATCAGCTGCATGGCAAGATCGAGCTTCGCGCCGGGGCACACGATCGAATTGGCGCGCGACATCCAGCTTTGCGGCAGCATCGAGAGCAGGTAGGGGAAGTCGATGCCGCGCGGGTTCTTGAAGCGGATCACGACCATCGATTCGTCCGGCGTTGGGATCCAGCGCGCGATGAATGGATTGGAGGTGTCCACCGTCGGCACGCGCTGGAAGTTGATGTCGGTCTCGGAAAATTGCGGACAGATGTAGTGGATGTAGTCGGGCATCCTTCGCAGAACGGTGTCGGTGACGGCCTCGGTCGAATAGCCTCGCGCACTGCGGTCGCGGTGCAGCTTCTGGATCCATTCGAGATTGATGACGGGCACGACGCCGATCTTGAGGTCGGCATAACGCGCGACGTTGACCTTGTCGGTGACGACCGCGCCATGCAGGCCCTCGTAGAACAGCAGGTCGGAGCTCTCCGGCAGCCGTTTCCATTCGGTGAAGGTGCCGGGTGCGGCACCATGCAGCGCGGATTCCTCGGCATCGTGGACATAGTGCCGCGTCGTCGCCGTACCGGTCTCGCCATAGTCGCGGAACGCCCGCTCCAGCTCCTCGAACAGATTGGTCTCGGGGCTGAAATGGCTGAAATGCCTGTTGCCGCGATCGGCCTCCTTCGCCATCTGCGTGCGCATTTCCACGCGATCGTAACGATGGAAGGCGTCGCCTTCGATGTAGGCGGCGTTGACCTTCTCGCGGAAGAATATCTGTTCGAACGTCTTCTTGACCGACGTGGTGCCGGCGCCGGAAGAACCGGTGATGGAGATGATCGGATGCTTCCTGGACATGGGATGCCTCGCTTACAGCCGGAAGAAGCCGCGCCGCGCGAACAGCGGTGCGGAGACGCTGGCGACCAGCAAGGGATCGCAATGCAGGTCCTCGACGCGCTGCACCTCGTTGTTCGAACCCATGATCAGCGGCACGCGCTGGTGCAGGCTCTGCGCTGAAAGCTCAAGGATGCGTTCGCGCCCGGTCGACGCGGAGCCGCCGGCCTGCTCGACGATGTAAGCCATCGGGTGCGCCTCGTAGACGAGGCGCAGGCGGCCGTCGCCATAGCCCGGCCGTGCATCGGAGGGATAGAGGAACACGCCACCGCGGGTGAGGATACGGTAGGCCTCGGCAACCAGCGAGCCGACCCAGCGCATGTTGAAATTGTGGTTGGCCTGCCCTTCCACACCGGCGAGGCATTCGTCGACGAAGGCGCGCACCGGCTGTTCCCAATGCCGGCGGTTCGAGGCGTTGATCGCGAACTCCTCGCAGGTCTCGGAGATCTGCACGGCGCTACGCGCGAGACGGAAGCAACCGGACTTGCGATCCAGCGTGAAGATATCGACGCCCTCGCCAAGCGTCAGCACCAGCGAGGTCTGCGGGCCGTAGGTGACGAACCCCGCCGCGAGCTGCGCCGAGCCGCGCTGATGAAAGGCGAGCGCGAGATCATCAGGCGCGGGCAGGATCGAAAAGATCGTGCCTACGGTCATGTTGATGTCGATGTTGGAGGAGCCGTCGAGCGGATCGATCGCGACGCAGATCTTGGCCTTGCGGTCGCCGATCTGAGGTTCGCGCATCTCCTCCGACGCCAGTGCCGCGATCGGCAGCTTGCCGAGACAGCGGCGCAGGATCGCATCCGCCTGCACGTCGAGATCGCGCTGGACGTCACCGTCGCTATTGCGGCCGGTGGTCAGGCCGGAGGCGTCCGCAAGGTCTCCCGTGGCGATGAGATCGGCGATTTCGATCGCGGCCGCCGCGATGGCATCGACCGCGGACGCCACGGCCAGCGCATGCGGCGCCGTCTCGGAATACCGCTGAAGGTGGTCGTCCAGCCTGAGTTGCCCGGTCATCTGCGTCCATCCCCTTTGCTGGTGCCGTATCCAGTTCCCTCCTCGCTGGAGGTCCGGTGCGGTCAGTGCCAACAACGATGAGATTGACAGGGCCGGCTTAATAAGGAAAATTTCTATTCATAATGAGCGCCAAAGAATTATCTTATAATGCCCATTCGGCGGCACAGCTCCGGCATCTGACGATCCGGCAGCTTCGCTCGCTCGCGGCGCTCGCGGCCAAGGGCAGCGTCACGGCAGCCTCGACCCAGCTCGGCCTGACGCAGCCGGCCGTGACCCAGCAACTGCGCCAGCTTCAGGATCTCGCCGGCCTGCCGCTGCTGCAGCGGACCGGCGACGGCATGCTGCTGACGGAGGCGGGCAAGGAAGTGCTTACCCTCGCCGAGCGCGTGGAAGCCGCAATCACCGACTGCCAGGGCGCGCTCGACCTGCTCGCCGGGCGAACCGGCGGCACGGTGCATCTCGGCGCGGTCTCGACCGCAAAATATTTCGTGCCGCACGCGATCGCGGCATTCTCGAAGCGGTATCCGAAGATCGAGCTCAAGCTCACGGTAGGCAATCGCGAGGAGATCCGCGAGGCCATGCACGGCTACGACCTCGATTTCGCGGTGATGGGTCGGCCACCGGCCGATGTCAGCGTCGACGTCCGTCAGCTCGGGCGGAATCCGCACATCATCGTCGCACGCAAGGGGCACTGGCTGGAGAAAGATTCCGGCCTCAACCTGACCGACCTCGTGCACGAGACCTTCCTCACCCGCGAGCCTGGCTCGGGCACGCGGACGCTGATGGAAGGCATGTTCCAGAGGTCGGATCTCGAGCCGATCATCGGCATGGAGATGAGCAGCAACGAGACCATCAAGCAGGCTGTCATCGCCGGGCTCGGCATCGCCTTCATCTCGGCCCACACCGTGGCGCACGAGCTCACCGAGGGCCGGCTGATCGTGCTCGACGTCGCGGGCCTGCCGATCGTGCGGCAATGGTACGTGATCCGCCGCAGCGACAAGGTGCTGTTGCCGCCGGCGCAGGCGATGTTCGATTTCTTGGGATCGGAGGGGTCGAACTATCTTCCCGAATTGCCCGAATTCGGCGCGCGATAGCCCGTCGAAATTCAGCCCATCAGCTTCATCGCGACCGTGGCTGCGAGAATGACGATGATCTGGAGCAGGCGCTCGGTCGTGAAGATGCGGTTGAAGGTGGTCATCGCTTGCCCCGGCCGAATTGGAATGTCTCGGTCGGGACGTTGCTAGCACAGGCGGGCGTCGAGATAACTCCGTAATCGCCCCGTGTTTTCCGTGCGCGACCCGACGGCCGACGCGGGCCTGCGCAAGGCCGCGCCGCCGATGGTTAACGATCAGGCCGCACGCGTAGCAGCGTAATCCATCCGCGCGGCGAAATAGGCTTCCAGCTCCAGCAGCGCCCGTGCTTCCCAATCCTTCGCCTGCTCGAGCAGCGACCAGCTCTGGCCCGGGCGGAATGCAGCGGTCTGGCGATAGAGCGATGCGATGCCGCGATAGCGGCGCACGTTCTCCAAGATGGCGTGACCGGTTATTTGGCCGTTCATGTCCGAAAACTCCCTCGTCATTCCCGGGGGAGAAATTGCGGCCAAATCTTTTTTGAAAAGTTAGCGCCGCGCGGCAAGCGCGCGAATGGTTTCCGGACTGTTGCCCGCGCGCAACGTGCGCGGCCGTACAAGGCCGATCTATTGCGAATTCGTTGCCGCGCTCTCGCTGCGCGGCTTCAATCCACCGCGGCTGATGATCTCGCGGCAGAGATCGGCAAGTCCGATCACCAGCACCGCGAACAGGCAGAACAGCTTGATGGAATCGGCATGCGCGCTGGTCAGAGAATTGAACTCGAAGAAGGGCGGAATGAACGCCCACCACACCAGCGGAATGGTGAGCAGTGCGGCGAACGCCGCAACTGGCACGCCCGCGATAATGCCGAGCACGAACAGGCTGGGCAGGAACGCTGCGAAATAGAGTTTTGCGCCGAGCGCGACACAGACGCCCTGGAGCGCAGCCGACATTGCGACAACGACGAATCCAAGCAGAAACGCCTGCCACGACCATGGTCGTACCCGCGGTACGCCAACCAGCCCCGCACGCCTCATCAGCCTCCCCCTGCCGCCCGTTAACCAGGCTCGCTTGCGACCAAAGTACTACAGCGGCAGGGAAACTGCGAGGTGGAAATTGCCGGCCGGACGGCCTTGGTAAACGGGCCGAATCGCACAATCTGGACCCACCGCGGCCCTACTCGGTGGCCGCATAGACCAGGCCTGCGACGGGCAGCGCGAGGCCAATGGCCGATGCCAGCGTCCAGCCGCCTTGCGCAAACGCCCAGGCGCCGACCGCCGAGCCCGCCGCGCCCGCGGTGAAGAACGTCGCCATGTAGAGGCCGTTGAGGCGGCTGCGGTGCTCATGCCCCAGCGCGAAGATCGCGCGGAAGCCGAGCACGACGTTGCCCTGCACGCCGATGTCGATCGCGATCGCGGCCACCACCAGGCAGGCGAGGTTCAGCACCGATCCGGGCGCGCCGACATGCGTGATCAGGAAGCCTACGGCCGCGAGCAGCAGCGCGACCAGTGTTGCCATGCGGCTGTAGCCGCGATCGGCAAGCCGCCCCGCGATCGGCGCCGCGAACACGCCGGCGACACCGGCGAGCGCGAACAGCGCAATGCCGCGCTGGGTGAAGCCGAACTCGCTCGCGAGCAGCAGCGGCGTCACGGTCCAGAACAGGCTGAAGGCGCCGAACAGGCTGGCCTGGTACAGCGCGCGGCGGCGCAGCAGCGGCGTGGTCCGCGCCAGATGCGGCATCGACAGCAGCAACTCGCCGTAATGCATCCGCGCGACCGGCTTGCGCTTCGGCAGCGTCATCCAGAGTACCGCTGCGAGCACGATCATCAGTGCGGCCGAGCAGAAGAACACCGCGTGCCACGACAGCATCGCCGTGACGAAGCTCGACACCGGTCGCGCCAGCATGATGCCGAGCATCAAGCCGGTCGAGACGTTGCCGACGACACGGCCGCGAATGGCTGCCGGCGCAAGGTGCGCCGCATAGGGAATGATGATCTGCACCGCGATCGAGCCGAGCCCGATGAACAGCGCGGCCATCAGGAACGGTAGCGCATGGGATGCGGCCCCCGCGGCGAGCAGGGCTGCCGCGCCGAGCGTGATGACGGAGCAGATCAAGGTGCGGTTCTCGACGAGGTCGCCGAGCGGCACGATGAAGAGAAGCCCCACGCCGTAGCCGATCTGCGTCATGGTGACGATCAGTCCCGCCGCTTCATGCGACAGGCCGAGCGCGGCGCTGATCGGGGCGATCAGCGGCTGGGCGTAATAGATGTTGGCGGCGACCATGCCACAGGCCGCGGCAAGCACGAAGGTCAGGCGCTGCGACACCGCATCCGGCTCGGGGGCTGTCTCGATCGTGGCATTCATCGTCATTCACATAGTCTCCAGGTATTAGGAAACGCTTGTTTCCTAATATGACAAAAAATTCAGGCGAGCAGCTTCATCGCGGCGGCGACCAGGCGCTTGCCGTCGAGCGAAAGGCGCGCCTTGCCGACGACGCGCAGACCCTGCGTGATGCAGATCATCAGCCGCGCGGTGTCGTCGGCGGCGACATGGCGGGGAATCGAGCCGTCAGCCTGCCCCTCGCGAATGAGGCCAGCGATGAAGCCTTCGTTGGTCTCGAGCCGCGCGCTGACGAGGGCGCCCACCACCGGATCGACCGCGCACAATTCGACCGCGCTGCCGACCACGAGACAGCCGCGCCGCCCCTCGCTGCCCTGGGAATGCTCTACATACGACAATAGCATGTTGCGCAGCCGCTCGCGGCCGTTGGCGCCTTTCGCCGCGGCGCTACGCGTCTGCTCCTGGCGCAGAGCGACATAGCGCTCGAAGGCGGCGAGAAACACCGCATGCTTGTCGCGAAACGCCTTGTAGACGCTGCCGGTCGCCAGCCGCATCGCCGCGGTGAGATCGCCAATCGAGGTCGCATGATAACCGCGCTCGGAAAACACGCGCACGGCCCCGTCGAGGGCAATGTCCATGTCGAACTCCCGGGGACGGCCGGGCGGACGCGCGACGGAGCGGGATTTGCGGGCGGCTTTTTGCATTGCGGGATAATAGGGAATGATTGTTTCCGAATAAAGACACGTGGTTGTGATGGGGTGTGGGTCACACTGATCGCCACCAACCCCTGCATCGTCCTGGCGAAGGCCAGGACCCATTACCCCCGGGAGGAGTCCGGCGGACATTCGCTCGGTGGGATTGATACCGCCTCAAATCGATAGACCTCGGGGTATGGGTCCTGGCCTACGCCAGGACGACATTTGAGGTTGTTGCGCCAATTCGCAGACACGCCTTCGCATCCTCGCGGCGCGTTTCGCCCGAGCTTTGCTTCGTCACTCCACCCTCAAATCCAAGAGGGCGCAGGGAAGGCCGGGTGCCGGCTGGCACCCGCGGTCCGCCGCGCGAAAAGCACACGCAGGAAAACCGCACAGCAGCATACAGGTGTAGCCAATCACTCGGCCTTCCCTGCGCGATGGTTGGACGGCTTATGCCGTGCTCTCCCGGGAGCCGAGTTCCTTTTGGCCTCCCTCGCCTTCGCGAAAGTCACCGGCGCCGCGCCGGTTGACGCAAGTGCCGCATCCGCAAGAGCTTGACCGTAGCAACGACGGCCAGGACCACACGGTTTTGCCGTACGCACGGCCCGCCATTTCGCCGCAGTTTTCCCAGCCCTGTCGACAAAGCCGGAAACTTACAGACGAGACGAAGCCTAGCAGCGCCGCTCGTCGGAACGAAGCCTCGGGCTCACGGAGAGCAATCCGCCCTGCCCTTAGCCTCTCGCACCCGAACGTTGCCGCGTCCACCGCAAGCCCGGCTCGCGAACGTGACGACCACAAGATCGCCCCTCAAGGATGAACCGGGATGGGCGACACATACGTCATTTCCGAATTTCGGTAAAGCGGAATATTTTTGCAGGAAGGGGTTGACGGAGTGCGGGTGTTTTGCCCGACGGCAAGTCTTGTAGCCCGGATGAGCGAAGCGACATCCGGGACTCTCGCAGCGGTCCCGGGTATCGCTTCGCTCACCCGGGCTACAGGAGCTCACCCTGTCGTTCGCACCGGCGTTCTGTCCGCCATCAGGGTCACGCCCTTCCGTTCGACAATCATCCGGTAGGCCTGCGGCTGACGGTGAACGTCGAAATTGAAGGTGGTGCGCTTGTAGGAGTTGCAGAGATCGAGATCGCAGCGAGCGAGCGCTATCTCGTCGCCCTTGGTCGTGCATCGCGCGATGATCTCGCCGGAGGGCGCGATGACGCAGCTTCCGCCGATGTGGTCGACGCCCTCCTCGACACCGGCCTTGGCGACGCCGACCACGAAGGTGCCGTTCTGGTAGGCGCCGGCCTGCATTACCAGATGATTGTGGAACAGCGAGAGATCGTCATGCTCGGGCGCGGGCGGATTGTGCACCGGCGTGTTGTAGCCGATCATCACCATCTCGACGCCCTGCAGCCCCATCACCCGATAGGTCTCGCTCCAGCGGCGATCGTTGCAGATCGCCATTCCCATCACGCCGCCAAAGGCCTCGGTCACGCCGAAACTGCTGCCCGGATCGAAATAGCGCTTTTCCAGATGCTGGAATTCGCGCCAAGGCTCGTGCTCGGCATGCCCGGGCAAATGCACCTTGCGATATCTCGCGATAATCTCGCCACTCTTCTCGACCAGGATGGAGGTGTTGTAGCGCCTGACAATTCCGGCCTCGACCGTCAGCTCGGCATAGCCAAGATAAAATCCGATGCCGATCTCGCGCGCGAGATCGAACAGGCCTCTCGTCTCCAGCCCCGGCATCTCACGCTCGAAGAAGCTGTCTATCTCCGCCTGATCCTCGAAATACCAGCGCGGAAAGAACGTGGTCAGCGCGAGCTCGGGATAGACGATCAGGTCGCGACCGTTGGCGTGCGCCTGGCGCATCAAGGCCATCAGGCGCGCCACGACCGCGGTTCTCGTCTCTGTCCGCGCGACAGGGCCAAGCTGGCCGGCCGCGATCGTCAAAAATCTCGTCACGAATCTTTCCCTCGTCCGCTTCCTGGGTCAGGTCGCGGCAGAGACTATCTTGCGATGCGTCGCGCGCACAGCCTCGCTGTCCGGCACGGTGCCCAACCGAGAGGCAGTTCGACCGTCACGCGGGGAGCGCCGAGGATGAATAACGATCGACCGCATCCACGTCGCGCGAAAACACCCTCGCAGAGCGCCACTCACCATTCTGCGGCGACGGGCTCGTTGAAGAACTGACCGCGCGCCGCCATGCGCGACGGCTGGCGGCGACGATGCCGCTCCGCGACGCGTTTGTTCAGAGCGGCCGCCTTGGCCTGCCTGGGCTCCGCGGCCTTGGAGAGCTCCGCGGCGGGTTGCGCCGTTATGGCAAATGCCTGGCGCGTACCGTCCGGCGCGACTGGCGCCGCCGCGTCTGACGTTGACGCCACAGTTTTGGTCAACGGAATCTGGCGCACGTTGGTGTCGAAGATGATCTTCTCCGGCCAGGTCTGTGCAGAATGAATTCGGGCGATCGAGAGGTCCGGCCCGGTTTCGGCGGCCGCACTCACGGGGCCGGCCAGGTAGTAATCAGCAAGGTACAGGAGGGCGAGCAGAGCGCCGCCGGTGAAGACGAAATAGCGGATGAGCGGCATGGGTCCCTCGATCGCCTCGTTATCGAGGCCCCTGCAGCAACGGGAAAGAGTGGTAATCGTTCCGGTGCGCCGTGGAGCAATTGCGGGAGACGCTCAGCCGCCCACTGGCATTGTGCTTGCTGGACGGCAGTCAAATCCCTCAGACCCGCAGTGGGTCTGTTTCATCGTGAGGCGATCATGCACCCGACGTCCCGTTTCGAAGCGACCATGCCGACACAGCTCCACGCATTGATCTCCGATCTGCGCTGGCGCATGCAAATGATCGACGCCGACATTCTGGAGGAAGAGCGGAAGGCTGGAATCTCCGATCCCCAGAACGTCGCCTACCCCATGCTCGCGCAGAACCTGCGGGCCCGGCGCGACAATATCCGGGTGAGCATCGCCATTCTCGAAAGCCGGCTTGAAAAGCAATCGACCGAGTGGCCGCGCGCGGCCTGATGCGGTGACGGGCCGAGCTCCAGACGCACGCTAACGCGAGGGAACTCCCGTTGCTGATCTGCAACGGTTCCCGTCCGTCTGAAGCCGGACAAAAGAAACTCCCATTGCGGCCACGAACCCCTCTCACAACGCCGTGAGACGAGCAGGGGAACTACGATGCGTGCGCAACGAGTCTGGGTGGTGAATGGGGCCGCCAGCGTCGAACAATTGCAAACCAGATTGGACGATCTGAACAAGCGGCTCGGTCAACTCGAGACCCAGCCCCCCGAGAGCTGGAAAGTCGAAGAGCTCAGATCGAGCGCACTCAACCTGTCGCGCGAGATCGACGACATCCGCTGCGCCGAGGCGACGGCGGCGCTGAGCGAGCTGCTGCGGAAATAGCCCGCGTTCGCGATTCGCCCGTCGCGGCTGGAACCAACGCCGCCTCCCCGCCATTGCCATGCCGAGCATGGAGCAAAATCATGACCAGGCACCTGACGCGGACCGATCTCGCGCGCGGCGTGGCCGGCGCGGTATCCACGCTGGTCCTGTGCGCGACGATGGCCTTCACCATCGCGCGCCACTTCGCGTTGTAAGGCATTTGGCCCTGTGAGGGATTTCCGATGACGTCCGACCCCGAGGAATCGGTCAGGCTGCAAGGTTACGGCGAGATGACCCTGCGTACGGCCGTCACGACGATGATGCTGCTTGCGCCGCGCGAGCGCGCGGACGCCGCCATCTTCCGCGTCCGCGACGGCGTGCGGCTCGCCTCAAGCGAGATTGCCGAACTCGCCTCCGAATGGGGCATCACGCCAACACCGGAGATCAGGTCTCCGAACCTCGTCCCGGAGCAAAATTGGACACATGTCGTTCGCGGCATGGTACGCGAGGCGCCGCTGCCGGCACTGATGATTGCGTTTATGGTCGGCGTTCTGGTGGCGCGGCGATAGTCTCGCAACAACCGCCGGCGACAGCTGGGTTGATTACTTCTGCTCGTTCGTGCGCATGTCTTCAGCATAAGGACGCAACGCCTCAGACATGCCGTCGAGTCGTTTCTGCCACTCAGCGCCAGTCAGGAAAGCGATCACCGGCTCGTCGCCAGGCGAATTCGTCAGGTACTCGGGATTGCGCAGGCCTTCCGCAATCCCGGCTTCCAGCATCTTGACGATGTCGTCCGGAACGCCCTTCGGCACCGCGAAGCCGCGTTCTGCCGTCGTCGTGATCGGAAAGCCCACTTCCTCTGCTGTCGGAACTTCGGGCAGCGATGGAAAGCGCTTCTTCGACAGGATCGCGATGACGCGAAGTTGCCCCTTGTTGCTGCCATGTAATTCGGGAATCTCGCTGAGAGTGACCATCCCGACTTCCAGATGCCCGCCCAATAGATCGGTCCGCTGCGCGGCCGTTCCTCTGTAAGAGATTTCGTTGGGCTCGACCTTCGCGGCTGCTGCCAGCATGCGAATGGCCAAATGACCGTTCGTGCCGGCACCGTTGTGACCAAACGTCACCGAGCCGGGCTTGCTGCGAAGTGCGGCAATGACATCCGGTAGATTCTTGAATCTGCTGTCCGCGGGAACCACCATCACGTTCGGATCTTCAACGATCCGTGCGACCAGCCGGATTTCATCCGTTGTGTATTGGGTTTTGCGCGTCATCGGCAAAAAGTTGTAGCCCGGCACGTTGACGACGCCGATCGAATAGGCGTCGGGCGCCGCGCGCGCGATCGCAGCAAACGCGATCTCTCCACCAGCGCCAGGCTTGTTCAGGACGACAAACTTCGCCTTACCGCCTAGCGCGCGCTCAACAAAGGGAAGAAGTTTGCGAGCCATGACATCGGTACCGCCGCCGGGCGCAAAGCCGACGACGACTTCGATCGGCTTGTCTTCCGGCCACGCGGCCCATGCCGATCCGCAAGCAGCGAAGGTAAAAGCTGCAACAAGCGCGACGATTTTCTTGTTCATGATTCCTGCCCTGTTTTTTGTTATTGGCGGATTGCGCTGCTTGAAGCTGCGATCGACTGCAGGTTCATCTAACCGTCGGTCTGACCGGATGGCAACCGACCGTCCCGAGCGCGAGGGTTTGATGAGTTACGGCGGTTTTAGAGGCAATTGCGGAAGCGTCAGAGGAGGCCTCGTGGGAGCCGTGCCTGGTGTGATTTGATTGGCTCGCTCGCGGCGAGACGGTAATTCTCTGACCTACCGTGCAACGCCGGATCAGGGATGCCGGCGAAAAGAAAGCCATGCCGCTGCGGCACACGCCTCTGCCCGGCCAAATCGGCCGTGGACCCGCGCCCTAAATCGTTGCAATAAGGCGCTTCCGAGGCCCCGGCGACCGGTCCGCCGAGCCTCTAGAACGTCGACTTTTGGAAGAATGGTCGGAGTGGCAGGATTCGAACCTGCGACCCCTGCGTCCCGAACGCAGTGCTCTACCGGGCTGAGCCACACTCCGACAAGAGGCCGGCTTATAGCGTCGGGTTTGGCGCACCGCAAGCGGCCGAGCTGAGGAATCTTATCCCTGTGAAAACGGGTCTTGAAACGCTGATTTTACCGGCCGGCACCGCCGGCGCGGAAGCTGCCGCCCGGACATTGGCCGCCGGCGGGCTGGTCGCGTTCCCGACCGAGACGGTCTACGGCCTCGGGGCGGACGCCGGAAACGCCGGCGCGATCGCCCATCTTTACGCCGCCAAGGGGCGGCCGGCCTTCAATCCGCTGATCGCGCATGTCGCCGACCTCGCGGCCGCGCGGAGGATCGGGCGATTCGACGCCTGCGCCTTGCGCCTCGCGGAGGCGTTCTGGCCGGGACCGCTGACGCTGGTGGTGCCGAAGACGGAAAGCTGCCCGGTGGCCGAGC
This sequence comes from Bradyrhizobium sp. 4, assembly GCF_023100905.1. Classification (NCBI taxonomy): domain Bacteria; kingdom Pseudomonadati; phylum Pseudomonadota; class Alphaproteobacteria; order Hyphomicrobiales; family Nitrobacteraceae; genus Bradyrhizobium; species Bradyrhizobium sp. 4. Next base: position 2,025,121 of record NZ_CP064686.1, on the reverse strand, counting down.
TTGCCACCGCGGGCCTCGACACGGTAGCGATCCGCATTCCGGCCCATCCGGTGGCGCAGGCGATCCTGCGCGCCTTTGGCAGGGCTGTGGTGGCGCCGTCCGCCAACCTCTCCGGCCACGTCTCGCCGACGCTGGCGGCCCATGTCGAGGGCGACCTTGCGGGGCGGATCGACCTGATCGTCGACGGCGGGCCGGTTACGGTCGGCGTCGAATCGACCATCGTCGGCTGCTTCGTGGAGCCGATGCTGCTGCGGCCCGGTGGGCTGTCACGCGAGCGGATCGAAGCCGTGCTCGGTGCATCGCTGGCGCGACTGCCCGCAGAGACCGACAGCGACGACAGCCAGCCGCTGGCGCCGGGCATGCTGGCCTCGCATTACGCGCCGCGCGCCAATGTGCGGCTCAATGCGCGGGACGTCGCGCCGGGCGAAGCGCTGCTGGCGTTCGGCCCCGCGCGCCTGCCCGGACTGGAGGCCGCCACGGCGGTCATGAATTTGTCGCCCAGCGGCGATCTCGATGAAGCCGCCGCCAATCTGTTCGGCTATCTTCGCGCCCTCGATGCCAGCGGGCCGCGGGCGATCGCGGTGATGGCGATCCCCGAACAAGATCTGGGCGAAGCGATCAACGACCGGCTGCGCCGGGCGGCCGTGGCGCGATAAGAGCGAAGCAAGAGACAAGACAATGAACGTTAATCATTCGGCGACCCCACCGCTTGCGCCCGAGCTGATCGAACAATTCCGCAGAATCGTCGGCGAGAGGCACGCCATCACCGATGCGGCCGACATCGAGGCCTATGTCACCGAGGAGCGCAATCTGTTCCACGGCCGCTCGCCGCTGGTGCTGCGCCCCGGCTCGACCGCCGAGGTCGCCGCAATCTGCAAGCTCGCCTCCGAGCACAAAATCGCGCTGGTGCCGCAGGGCGGCAACACGGGACTCGTCGGTGGCCAGACGCCGCACAATGGCGAGGTGGTGGTGTCGCTGCGGCGGCTAGACAAGATCCGCGAGGTCGACACTGCCTCGAACACCATGACCTGCGAGGCCGGCGTGGTGCTGCAGATCGCGCAACAGAAGGCCGCGGACGTGGACCGGCTGTTTCCGCTGTCGTTGGGGGCGGAAGGGAGCTGCACCATCGGCGGCAATCTCTCGACCAATGCCGGCGGCACGGCCGCGCTCGCCTATGGCGTCGCGCGCGAGATGGCGCTGGGGCTCGAGGTGGTGCTGGCGGACGGGCGCGTGCTCAACGTGCTCTCGAAGCTGAAGAAGGACAACACCGGCTACAATCTGCACAACCTGTTCATCGGCGCCGAAGGCACGCTCGGCATCATCACGGCGGCGACGCTGAAGCTGTTTCCGAAGCCGCGGTCGATCGAGACCGCCTTCGTCGGGCTGAAGTCGCCGGACGCCGCCCTGAAGCTGCTGGCAATCGCGCAAAGCGAGGCCGCCAATGCGCTGACGAGCTTCGAGCTGCTGTCGGAGATGGCGGTCGATTTCTCGATTCGCCACGGCATCGACGTGCGCGATCCGCTCGCGCAAAAGCATGCCTGGTACGTGCTGATGGAATTGTCGTCGCCCGGCGACGACGCCCGCACGCCGCTGGAAACGATCCTCGGCCGCGCCATGGAGGACGAGATCGTCGACGACGCGGTGATCGCGGCCAATCTGACCCAGCGCGCCGGCTTCTGGAAGCTGCGCGACGAGATGTCGTCAGCGCAGAAGCCGGAGGGCGGCTCCATCAAGCACGACATTTCGGTGCCGGTGGCCACCGTGCCCGCCTTCATCGCCGAAGCCAACGAAGCCGTGGTGAAACTGATCCCCGGCGCGCGGCCGGTGCCGTTCGGCCATCTGGGCGACGGCAATCTGCACTACAATGTCAGCCAGCCGATCGGCGCCAACACCGCGGATTATCTGGCGCGCTGGCACGAGATGAACGCGGTGGTGTTCGCGATCGTGCTGCGCATGGGCGGCTCGATCTCGGCGGAGCACGGCATCGGCGTGCTCAAGCGCGACGAGCTTCCCGATGTGAAGGACAAGACCGCCATCGAGCTGATGCGGTCCATCAAGGCGATGCTCGATCCGCTTGGAATCATGAACCCGGGAAAAGTGCTGTGAGTGCGCTCACGATCGACGCGATCACCGAGGCCGATGTCGAGCCCGTGGTCACGCTGTGGCAGCGCTGCGGCTTGACCCGGCCGTGGAACGATCCGCATGCCGACATCGCACTGGCGCGGCGGCGCGATAATTCCACCATCCTGCTCGGCCGCGACGGCGGCGCCATCGTCGCCACCGTCATGGTCGGCCATGACGGCCATCGCGGCTGGGTCTATTACGTCGCGGTCGACCCGGATAGCCAGAAGCGTGGCCACGGCCGCGTCGTCATGGCGGCGGCCGAGGACTGGCTGCGCGCGGCCGGCATCGCAAAGCTCCAGCTCCTGGTCCGGCGCGGCAATGAGCAGGCCAATGCGTTCTACCAGTCGTTGGGTTTCGAGGAATCGACCTCGGTGATGTTCCAGAAGTGGCTCGACGGCCGCACCACAACGCCAAGCAATTGAGATCGAGCCATGACGATTTCCGACCGCGTCCGCATCAAGGACGTCCGCGTGCTCTCGGACGGCTGGACCACGCTGAAGAACACCACGTTCGAGTACCGGCGCGCCAATGGCGAATGGCAGACCCAGCACCGCGAGACCTATGAGCGCGACAACGCCGCCGCCGTGCTGCCGTATAATCTCGCTCGGCGTACGGTGATCCTGGTGAAGCAATTCCGCCTGCCGGCCTTCATCCGCGGTTACGACGATTTGCTGATCGAGGCGGCCGCCGGCGTGCTGGACGATGCCTCGCCCGAGGTACGCATCCGCGCCGAGGCCGAGGAGGAAACCGGCTATCGCCTGCACCACGTCCACAAGGTGTTCGAGGCGTTCATGAGCCCCGGCGCCATCACCGAGAAGCTGCATTTCTTCGTCGCCGAATACGAGCCGGAGATGCGGGTCAGCGACGGCGGCGGCCTCGAACATGAAGGCGAGGACATCGAGGTGCTGGAGCTTGGCATCGACGAGGCGCTGGCGATGATCGCAGACGGGCGCATCATCGACGCCAAGGCGATCATGCTGCTGCAGCATGTGGCGCTGCATGTGTTTCGGTGAACTTGCTTACTCTTGAGCTCACCCCCGACTATCTCTAGTCTGTCGCCAACGAGAACCAGGAGACGCGCCCATGTCCGCTTCGCGCGACGACGAATTCGGCTTTGCGCCCGACTATGACGCCCCCGTGCCCTATATGCAGCGCACGCGGGACTATTACGCCGCGATTGGCTACACCACCGCGTATCGCTGGGCCCACTACACCGAGGCGCCGTTCCAGCCGCTGAAGAAGCCGCTGTCGCAGTCGCGCGTCACCATCATCACGACGGCCGCGCCGTACGATCCAGCCAAGGGCGACCAGGGTCCGGGCGCGGCGTATAATGGCGGTGCGAAATTCTACCAGGTCTATGACGGCGACACGGCGAAGCCGCACGACCTTCGCATCTCGCATATCGGCTACGACCGCAAGCACACCACGGCCACCGACAACGGCACCTGGTTTCCGCTGCCGCAGCTTTTGAAGGCGAGTGCTGCGGAGCGCATCGGCGAGGTGGCCCCGCGCTTCTTCGGCGCGCCGACCAACCGCAGCCATCGCGTTACCCTCGACACCGACGCGCCGGAGATTCTGGCGCGCTGCCTTGCCGACAAGGTCGATGTCGCCGTGCTGGTGCCGAACTGCCCGGTCTGTCACCAGACCACGGCGCTGGTGGCGCGGCATCTCGAGGCGAACGGCATTCCGACGGTGATCATGGGCTGCGCCAAGGACATCATCGAGCACGCTGCGGTGCCGCGCTTCCTGTTCTCGGATTTTCCGCTCGGCAATTCCGCCGGCAAGCCGCACGACGTCGCCTCGCAGGCGCAGACGCTCGAGCTGGCGCTCAGATTGCTGGAGAACGCGAGCGGCCCGCAGACCACCATGCAGTCACCGCTACGCTGGAGCGAGGACGCCTCCTGGAAGCTCGACTACAACAACGTCGCGCAGCTCTCAGCCGAAGAGCTGGCGCGCCGCCGTGCCGAATTCGACAAGCAGAAGGAGATCGCGCGCGGCAATCGCGCCGCCTGACGCCTCCGACAACCAGAACAAAAAGGGAGAGCGACGTGACGCGACCGTTCGAAGGCGTGAAGATCCTGGACTTCACGCAAGTGCTGGCTGGCCCCTATGCGAGCTACCAGCTCGCGCTCCTGGGCGCCGAGGTCATCAAGGTCGAGCGGCGCGAGGGCGAGGACATGCGCCGCACGCCGCTCTCGCGCGAATGGGCCGACCGCGGTCTCGCGCCAGCGTTCCAGGCCATCAACGGCAACAAGCGCAGCCTGACGCTCGATCTGCAAAAGCCCGACGCGATCGCGATCGTGAAGAAGCTCGCCGCGCAGGTCGACGTGGTCATGGAGAATTTCCGTCCCGGCGTGATGGACAAGCTCGGCATCGGCTATGAGGCGCTGTCGACGATCAATCCGAAGCTGATCTACTGTGCGGTATCAGGCTTCGGGCAGACCGGTCCGGATCGCCTGCGACCCGGCTATGACGGCAAGATGCAGGCGCTGTCCGGCATCATGGCGATCACGGGCCATCCCGAAACCGGCCCGACGCGTGCGGGCTTTGCGGTGTGCGACGTGCTGTCGGGCGCCACGGCTGCGTTCGGCGTGTCGAGCGCGCTGTACCAGCGCGATCGCACCGGCAAGGGCCAGCTCATTGACGTCTCCATGCTGGAGGCGACGATGGCGTTTCTGTCGGGGCAGATCGCGGACTGGTCGGTCGCCGGCCATCGCCAGCAGCTGTCAGGCAATCAGGCTGTCAGCCGCAGGACCACGGCGAATTTATTCAAATGCGGCGACGGTCACATCCTGCTCGCCGTCAACAACGAGAAGCAATACCGCGCGCTGATGTCTGCACTGGGCCGCGAGGATACGTTCAGCGACCCGCGCTTTGCCGACTGGTTTGCCCGCAACGAGAACGAGCCGGCGCTGCGCGCCATCATCGAACAGGCGCTCGCGGCAAGGCCGGCGCGCGAATGGGAGACCATTCTGGAAGATGCCGGCGCGCCCTGCGCCAGCATCTGGAAGGTCGAGGAAGTGATCGACCATCCGCAGATCAAGGCGCGCGGCGCGATCCAGGAGCTCGACACACCCTATGGGCGGCTTCGTTTCGCCGGCAGCGGATTCAAGCTCGCGCATGGCGGCGGCAGGCTGGACCGGATGGCGCCGGAGCTCGGCTCGGATACGGACGCGGTGCTGGGCGAACTGGGATTCGACGCGGCGGAGATCGCGGCGTTGAGGGCGAGGGAAATCGTGTAAGGGCTGCCGCCTAAAACTCCACCGTCTCCCGGCCCCCCGTGCGCAATTGCGCACTAGGCCGGGACGACCGTTGTTTTGTGGTTCGCAGCTAGAACAACGACCCCTGCCCGTCATCGGCTGAGCCGGCCGCCGCTTTCCGCACCACCTTCTTCTTCGGCGCTTCCGCTTCCGTGTCCTCCGCACTGCTTGGCAACAGCAACTGGTCGTCGTCATTGGCGACGCGGTTGACGCGGGTGGAGACCGGGTGCCAGGCGAATTCGCCGATGCGCGGGGCGGTCATCAGCGGCAGCACGGCATCGACGTCATCGCTGCGGCTGTCGAGCCACCGCTCGAAATCGCGCGGGCTGATGGTGACGGGCACGCGGTCATGCAGCGTGGCGAGATCCTCGCCTGCGGCCGCCGTGACGATCGCGACCGTGTCGAGCTCCTCGCCGTTCGGCCCAACCCAGGTCTCGAACAATGCGGCAAAGCCGAGCGGCGCGCCGTCGGCGCGATGGATGAAGAAGGGCTGCTTGCGGCCATCCTCCGTCTTCCATTCGTAATAGCCGTCGGCCGGGATCAGGCCGCGACGTCGGCGAATCGCGCGTTTGAAGGCGGGCTTCTCCAGCACCGTCTCGGAACGGGCGTTGATCAGGAGCGTAAATCCCTTGGGATCCTTGACCCAGCCCGGCAGCAGACCCCAGCGCATCAGTCGGAAATGGCGCGCGCCGTTCTCGGCCAGCACGACCGGAATCGGTTGTGTCGGGGCCACGTTGAACCGGGGCGGGAAATTCGGCTGCTCAATGTAGCCGAACAGTTGCCGCAACGCCGCGGGGGCCGAAGTTATGACGAAGCGTCCACACATCCTTGAGGGCCTATATAGGGTCCGTTCAGGTCCTTTTAACCCCGAACGTTAACACTGCGGCAGATGAGCTCAACGGTCTCCCAGCCGGCGCGAATGCATGGACAGACGGCGCCCGAGGCCGCGGCCTGGGCCGAGCGGCTGCGCGTGGCCAACATCAACCCGCGGACCGGGCTTGCCACCGACTATCTCAACCATTTCAATGAAGCCGTGATGCTGCTGGAAATGGTCCCCGACATGCCGGAATGCGCGGAAGATTTTCTGACCTGGTCGCCGCTGTCCTATGCCGAGCATTTCACGGCGTCGAATTTCAAGGCCCGGGATCTGGCGATCGAGGCCTATGAAAACGCCGACCCGAACGTGCGCGCCCAGTTCGACCACCTCACCGACACCATGACCTCGATCCTGACGGCGGTCGGCTCGGCCATGCGCGAGGTCGAGAAGGACACGACCCGCGTTCGCCTCGCCGAGCAGGCCGCCCACTGGGTCAAGCCGCTGATCGCGGCCTGCGGCGGCATCATCAATGGCGGCGCGGAAGCCGACGTCGACAACATCATGGCGAACTAGGCCCGAGCAGGTGAAGTCATGGCTGCGATCGTCCAGCCGGCCCATCCCCAGATCGCGGTCAGTGCCGCGATTTTTCGTGACGGCAAGGTGCTTCTGACCCGTCGCGCACGCTCGCCGGCAAAGGGGTTCTATTCGCTGCCGGGCGGTCGGGTCGAGTTCGGCGAATCGCTGCACCAGGCGCTGGCGCGCGAGATCGACGAGGAGACCGGGCTCGATATCGACATCATTGGCCTCGCGGGCTGGCGCGAAGTGCTCCCGGCCGCGGCCGGCGCGGGCCACTACCTGATCATGTCCTTTGCTGCCCGATGGGTGGCCCGGGAGCCGGTTCTCAACCACGAGCTCGACGACTACCGCTGGATCGCCCCGGAGGCCCTGGCGAGCCTTGGCGACCTCAAGCTGACCGGCGGGCTGGAAGAGGTCATCCAGTCCGCCCACCGGCTGATCGGCCCCTGACGGCCACGCCTTGCGTCCACCGCCCCGAGGAGGCATACACTCGGCCGATGTCGACGCGATTTCTGGCCATTTTTGCCCTGATTCTCGCCTGTGCCTCGGTGCCCACGAGGGCTCAGGACGGGGCAGCGCCGTTTGACGGCGATTTGCAGCGGCTGGCGGAGATTCTCGGTGGGCTGCACTATCTGCGCGGCATCTGCGGGTCCAACGAGGGCAACAAATGGCGCAGCGAGATGCAGGCGCTGATCGATGCCGAAACCCCCGCCGGTGAACGCCGCACCCGCATGATCGCCGGCTTCAACCGCGGCTATAACGGTTTTCAGCAGACCTACCGGAGCTGCACGCCGGCCGCGACGGTGGCGATCCGCCGCTACATCGAGGAAGGCGCGAAGATCTCGCGCGATCTCACGGCGCGTTACGCGAACTGATTCCTGTCGGCTTCATCCTGCAACGCAAATTCCTCATCCTGAGGATCCCGCCAAAGCGGGCGTCTCGAAGCATGAAAGGCCCGGCTCTAGCGGGGCCTGCATGGTTCGAGACGCGCGCGAACAACGCGCTCCTCACCATGAGGATTGGGCTGTCGGACGCGCGGCGGGGAACCCCGTCGTCGAGTTTGTACACAGCCGTTAACCGTTCCTAAAGATGTGGCCTAGCGGGCGTTAACGCGCGTGCTACACCTCTCGCACAGCGCATCGCCGTGGATCGCGCCCCAGCCCTGATCGAGTTTCATGAGCCATCCAGTGTCCTACGCCCCCGCACGCGCGCCGCTGCCCGATCACGAGCAGAAGCAGGCCGCACTGAGCTATCTCAACGAGGCCTGGGCCGAAGCGCGCCATGATGGCGTCGACGGCGACTGCCTGGCGCAGGCGAGCCTGTTTGCGGCCCTTGCCGAGCTCGTCGGCACCTATGGCGAGGACGCGGTGGCGAAGTTCGTTGAAGGCTTTCCCGGCCGCATCCGCAACGGCGAATTCTCGGTCGATATTTCCAGACAGTAAGTCTTCCTCCAGGCAGTAAGCCTTGCCGAAAATGCCCCCGCCACGCGGGCGGGGCCAGTTTCCGCTGCCGTGGGGAATACGCTCCCCAGCCGTTAGGGCTCGATCTTGAGCGTCGCTTTCATGTTGGGATGATAGCGGCAGTAATAATCGACCGTGCCTGCCTTCTTGAGAACCAACGTCCCTGATTTTTTCGCAGGCAGGTTGACGTCGAAATCGCCGTTCCCAGCAGTCGCGGTGTGGGCGAAGACGTCCTTGTTGATCCATTCAATGGTGTCGCCGACCTTGGCCGAAGCGTCTTTCGGCGACACTTCGAGATTCTCCATCGTGATCTCGATGGTCGCAGCGTGCGCCGGGACGGCCAACGCCACGAGCAGGACCGCTGACACGATCGCAGACAATCGTCCCGGCATCATTGCCTCCCTATTTCAGCTCCGCCGCGACATGCTCGGCATGCTGCTGATGCCCCTGGAAGATTTTCAGGCCGGTCTGCAGCAGGCTCTTCAGCTCGGCATTGCTGGCGGATGGAATGAGCTGGGTTTCCAGCGCGCCGTTGACCGTCTTGTGGTAGGCGACCTCGTTTGCGACATAGGCCTTGTCGAAGGCCGCACCATTTAGCTTGTCGAGTTCGGCGAGCTTATCGCTCGCCTGCTTTGACAGCGCCTTGCTGGTGTCGTTGTCTTCAGGCGTGACGTTCAGCTTCTTGACCAGCGCGAGCGCCTGCTTGTTGACGGCCTCATGGTCGCGCAGCATGTCCTCGGCAAATGCCTTCACGTCCTTGTTCTTGGCCTTCTTCTGCGCCTGCTTGGCTGCGTTGATGTCGATCACGCCCGCGGTGTAGGCGATGTGGGCGATCTGCGGATCGGTCGGCTTGTCGGCTGCTCTGGCGTCTTGCAGCAGCGCAGGGCTCGACAACAAAATTGCAGCGGCGATCGCCGCGCTCCAACGAACGAACATGGTTTGACACTCCTGTGGTGCCGGACGCTTTGCCGGCGCGTTGCTTCACAGGCGTTGGATGGAATTCTCGCGCGAACGTTCCCGAAAAACTTCAGCCGCCGATGCCGAGCCGCTTCAGCACCGACACGGTCAGCCGCTCGCAGCGCCACCCGGCGAACGGGAACGCATCCATCACCACCGGACCGATCTCCTTCTCGACGTTCTCGCGCAGCATGGTCCGCGCACGGTGCAGCCGCGTCTTCACGGTCTCGGGCTTGACGCCGAGCAGCTCGGCGGTCTCCTCGATGTTCATGCCTTCCATGACGCGTGCGACGAAGACCATCCGGAAGACATCCGGCAACTCATCGATGGCGCGCTCGACGACGCGCTGGATTTCACGTTGGGCCATGGTCCTTTCCGGATCGCCTGCGGGAGAAGCGGGAAATTTGATGATCTGCGCCTCGAGCATCGCTTCGGGCACCGAGCCGAGTTCGACATGCGGCCTGGCGCTTCGCGCCCGGCCAAGCGCCTCGTTGATGGCGATGCGCGACAGCCAGGTCGATAGCCCGGACTCGCCGCGGAAGCCGTCGAGATGGGTGAAGGCGCGGACATAGGTTTCCTGAACGACATCCTCGGCTTCGCTGTCGCTGCGCAGAATTCCGCGCGCCAGACGATAGAGCCTGCGGTTGTTGGCCTGCATGATCTCGCGCAACGCGGCCTCGTCACGGCCCCGCGCGCGCTCGACCAGTTCGGCTTCCAAGGTCCGTATTTCCGATGTTTTTGCGCCGGCGGATAGGCCGGCTGCGGTCCGTGGCATGGCGGTCACCTGCTCGATTGGCTTCGTTCCCGGACATTGGATGCCGCCCCAAGGGAAAGGTTCCCAACTTTCTGTCCCTCCCCTGGGGGAGGACCAGGGAATGTCCTAATCTGTCTCGATCGGGAGCGCCGGATCCCTCGCCCACTCGCCCATCGAGGCGTCGTAGAGCGTCAGCTTGTCGTAGCCGAGCTGCGTCAGCAACAGCAGGTCGATCGTCGCCGAGATGCCGCCGCCACAATAGCAGATCACATTCTTGTCGCGGGTGACGCCTGCCGCGGCGAATTTGGCTTCGGCATCGGCGAGCGAGGTCAGAGTCTTGTCGGCATTGACGAGCGTTGCCGCTGATACGTTGACGCTGCCGGGAATGCGGCCGGGCCGCCCGTAGCGACTCGGCTCGAGGCCGCGATGAAATTGTGGACCGAGCGCGTTGACGATAACAGTCGCGGAATCGCCGAGCCGTGCCTTCACTGCATTCTTGTCGACGAAGAAGCCAGCGCGCGGTGTGGCCTTGAAGGTCGTCGCCGGATAGCCCTTCGGGGCGCCTGTTACGACCGGCCGTCCCTCGTCCTTCCATTTGTCGAGGCCGCCGTCGAGCACCCGCGCGTCGACGCCGAGCGAGCGCAGCATCCACCAGACCCGCGTCGACCACATCATGGTGCCGATGCTGTAGAGGACGACCGACTTCGATGCATCGAGGCCGTGGCGGCCGAAGGCGGCCTCCAGCTGGGCCACATCAGCCATCATGAAGAATTGCTGCGCGGAGGCGTCAGAGAACTCGCCCTGCAGGTCGAGAAAATCGGCGCCCGGAACATGGCCCGCCTCGAACGTCTTGTCGCCGGGCACCGCGCGATAGGGCACGTCGCTGCCCGGCGGCACCGGCTCGTTGTAGGTCGTGCAGTCGTAGAGGCGCAGGTTGGGATCGCCGAGCTGGGCTGCGAGTTGCTCGGTGGTGATGAGGGGTGTTGGTTGGGTCATTCATTCCTCCCTCAGCGTCGTCCTGGCGAAAGCCAGAACCCATTGCCACAAGTTCAAATTGTGGCGCACACGTGTAGCCACCCATCTTCGCAACAAAATGCAGTCGGGATAATGGGTCCTGGCTTTCGCCAGGGCGACACCCGGATGTGTGGGAAGTTTGTGCCGCTTACCTGCAATCCCTACTGCTTCAACGTCTCCAGAAACCGCACCGGCTCACCTTGCGAGGCCGTCACGAGCTCGCCCTGCCACATCACGCGGCGGCCGCGGACGAAGGTGCCGACGGGCCAGCCGGTGACGCGGACGCCGTCATAGGGGGTCCAGCCGGCCTTGGACGCGACCCATTTGTTGGTGATGGTCTCGCTGCGCTTGAGATCGACGACAGTGAAGTCGGCATCGTAGCCGGCGGCGATGCGGCCCTTGCAGGCCATATTGTAGAGGCGCGCGGGGCCGGTGCTGGTGAGATCGACGAACCTTGCCAGCGACAGGCGGCCGGCATTGACGTGGTCGAGCATGAGCGGCACCAGCGTCTGCACACCGGTCATGCCGGAGGGCGAGGCCGGATAGGTCTTCTGTTTCTCTTCAAGCGTATGCGGGGCGTGGTCGGAGCCGAGCACGTCGATGATGCCCTGCTCGATGCCGCGCCAGATCCCGGCGCGGTGATCGGCGCCGCGCACGGGCGGGTTCATCTGCGCCAGCGTGCCGAGCCGCTCGTAGCATTCGGGCGCGACCAGCGTGAGATGATGCGGCGTCGCCTCGCAGGACGCGACATCCTTGTGGTCGCGCAAAAATTCGATCTCTTCCTTGGTCGAGATGTGCAGCACGTGGATGCGCTTGCCGGTCTCGTGCGCGAGCTTGACCAGCCGCTGCGTCGCCATCAGCGCCGCGGTCTCGTCGCGCCACACCGGGTGCGAACGCGTGTCGCCCTCGATGCGCAGCGGCTTGCGTTCATTAAGACGGTATTCGTCCTCGGCGTGGAACGCGGCGCGGCGGCGGATCACCTGGAAGATGCGGCGCAGGCTCTCGTCGTCCTCCACCAAGAGCGCGCCGGTCGAGGAGCCGATGAACACTTTGACGCCGGCGCAACCTGGCGCCCGCTCCAGCACCGGCAGATCCTGCACATTCTCGCGGGTGCCGCCGATGAAGAAGGCGAAGTCGCAATGCATGCGGTGATGGGCGCGCTTCACCTTGTCGGTGAAGGTGGCCTCGGTCACGGTCAATGGCGAGGTGTTCGGCATCTCGAACACGGCGGTGACGCCGCCCATCACGGCGCTGCGCGAGCCGGTCTCGAGGTCTTCCTTCTGCTCCAGCCCGGGCTCACGGAAATGCACCTGCGTGTCCATCACGCCGGGCAGGATGTGCAGACCCTTGCAGTCGATCACCTCCGCGGCGGAAGCCTGCGACAGCGCGCCGATCTCGGCAATGCGGCCGTTGACGACGCCGATATCGCGGGCTCCCTCGCCGTCCTGGTTGACGACAGTGCCGCCCTTGAGGATCACGTCGAAACGCTGGGTCATGGCTGAAGGCCTCTCTCGTCCCCAAGCGCAGGGCTTGAGGTCTTGTCGTTTTTGCCTTGCGGGCTTACGTTCCGGAGCAACATGTCGCAAGAGATTTTCGTATGAAATCAGCGTTTCTTCCGGACCGGGGCGTGATCAAGGTCGCGGGCGAGGATGCGCGCAACTTCCTCAATGGCCTCGTCACGACCGATGTCGACAAGCTGAAACCGGGCCTGGGCCGATTCGGCGCGCTGCTGACGCCGCAGGGCAAGATCATCGTGGATTTCCTGATCACGGAAGCGCCTGCCGGCCATGGCGGTGGGTTCCTGATCGATTGCCCGAAGCCGCTTGCCGACGGCCTCGCCACCAAGCTGAAATTCTACAAGCTGCGCGCCAGGGTCACGGTGGAAAACCTGTCCGAGGATCTCGGCGTGCTCGCGGCCTGGGACGGCAAGCCTGCGGCCCAACTCGACCTCGCCTTCGCCGATCCGCGCAATGAGGACCTCGGCACCCGCATCCTGATTCCCGAAGATCTCAAACAGAAGCTGTCCGATCTGATCGGCGCCGAGATGGTCGACGCCGCCGCCTACGAGGCCCACCGCATCGCGCTCGGCGTGCCGCGCGGCGGGCTCGATTTCACGTACAGCGATGCGTTCCCGCACGAGACCAACATGGACCGCCTTTCCGGCGTCGATTTCGACAAGGGCTGCTATGTCGGCCAGGAGGTCGTCTCGCGCATGCAGCATCGCGGCACCGCGCGCACCCGTAGCGTCAAGGTGCTGCTCGAGAACTCCTCGCCCGAGCCCGGCGTCAGCGTTCTCGCCGGCGACAAGCCGGTCGGCACGATGGGCTCGTCGGCGCAGGGCAAGGGTATCGCGCTGGTGCGCATCGACCGCGTCGCTGATGCGCTCGATGCAGGACAGGCGCTGACTGCCGGTGGCCTCGCTGTGAGGCTTGCGGAACCAGGCGTCGTGCGCATTCCAACGAAGCAACCCATCGCATGAGCCGTGCTCCCCGCCTGCATCCCGACGGAAAGACGCGTTGCCCCTGGCCCGGCGAAGATCCGCTCTACGTCGCCTATCACGACACCGAATGGGGCGTGCCGGAATACGACGACCGCGCGCTCTATGAGAAGCTGATCCTCGACGGTTTCCAGGCCGGCCTGTCCTGGATCACGATCCTGCGCAAGCGCGACAATTTCCGCAAAGCCTTCGACGATTTCCAGCCGGAAAAGATCGCACGCTACAACGAGAAGAAAGTTCACGCGCTGATGAACGATGCCGGCATCGTGCGCAACAAGGCCAAGATCGACGGCGCGATATCGAGCGCGAAATCCTATCTCGGCATCATGGAGAAGGGCCCCGGCTTCTCGAGATTCCTGTGGGACTTCATGGACGGAAAGCCCAAGGTCAATCATTTCAAGACCACCGCGAGCGTGCCGGCCTCGACGCCGCTCTCCATGCAGATCTCCAAGGAGCTGTCCTCGCGCGGCTTCAAGTTCGTCGGCCCGACCATCGTCTATGCCTTCATGGAGGCGACCGGCATGGTCAACGATCATCTCGTCGACTGCCATTGTCACGCGAGCTGCGGCAAGACGCAGCGCAAGCAGCGCCTCAAGGCCAAATGAGCGTGAAGAAGACGGAACGCGGCGCCGACACCCGCGCCTGGCAACGCATGCTGTCGGGCCGGCGGCTCGATTTGCTCGATCCCTCCCCGCTCGATATCGAAATCGCCGACGTCGCGCATGGGCTGGCGCGTGTCGCCCGCTGGAACGGCCAGACCATTGGCGCGCACATCTTCTCGGTCGCGCAGCACACGCTACTGGTCGAAACCGTGATGCGGCACGAGAACCCGCGCGTGGATCTGCGCGTGCGGCTCGCCGCGCTCCTGCATGACGCACCCGAATACGTGATCGGCGACATGATCTCGCCGTTCAAGGCTGTGCTCGACGGTCATTACAAGGCGGTCGAGAAACGCCTGCTCGGCGCCATCCACATCCGCTTTGGCCTGCCGCCGGTACTGCCGGAGGAGATCACGCTGGCGATCAAGGCCGCCGATCGCGGCGCGGCCTATCTGGAGGCGACGACGCTCGCCGGCTTCAGCGAGAGCGAGGCCAGGCGCCTGTTCGGCAAGAATCCCGGCCTCTCAGACAGCGTCCGGCGCGATTATCTCACCCCCTGGACGGCTGCCCGGGCCGAGAAGCAGTTTTTGGAGCGGTTTGGCGCCGTATTTGCGTAGGTCCTGCAGGGCGGGCAATGGGGCCCTTGCGCCGCCCCACTGATTTTGCGCAATGAGACGAAAGTGGTGGGTACGCTTCGCTTTGCCCACCGCGCCAACGCTCGCTATAATCTGCGGAAAAAGGTCCGCCATGATCCACGTCTGTTCTCTCGCCGCCCTTCCCGAAACCGTCCGCCTCACCAAGGCCAGCCACGTGCTGACCGTGATGGCCAATGTCGAGCAGGTGGCCCGGCCGGTGTCGGTGCTGCCGGCCAACCATCTCAAGGTGTCGATGGACGACATCACCGAGGAGATGGACGGCTTCGTCGCGCCATCGGAAACGCATATCGAGCAGGTGCTGAACTTCGTGCGCGGCTGGGACCGCGACGCGCCGCTGGTGGTGCATTGCTATGCTGGCATCAGCCGCTCCACCGCGAGCGCCTTTGCCGCCGTGTGCGCACTCAATCCGGATCGCGACGAGACCGAGATCGCGAAGAAGATCCGGGCAGCTTCCCCGATCGCCTCGCCGAACCGCCGCATCGTCGGCCTTGCCGACCGTGCGCTGGGCCGCAACGGCCGCATGCTGCGCGCACTCGACGAGATGGGCCCGGGCGCGATGATGGTCGAGGGCCGCCCCTTCGTGATCGAGCTCGAATGACAGTTGCGATCGCCATCGCATGAGCGAAAAGCTGCTGACGCCGATCGAGATCGGCCTGACTGCCGCGATCGTCGCGATCGAGGATCACGAGCCGCTGATCCTCACCGCGCGCGACAGTGACGGACTGGCGGGCCTGCCGTTCGGCCCGTTCGATGCGCCGAGCCATCGCACTTTCGAGATCGGCCTGCGGGCCTGGGTCGAGGAACAGACGGGGCTGCGGCTCGGCTATGTCGAACAGCTCTACACGTTTGGCGATCGCGGCCGGCATGCCGAGGCCGGCGACACCGGCGCGCACATGGTGTCGATCGGCTATCTCGCACTGACGCGCGCCATCGGCGGCGAACTGGCAGCCACGAGTGCGAGCTTCGCGCCATGGTATCGCTTCCTGCCTTGGGAGGACCGGCGAGAGGGCCCGCCCGCGATCATCGCGGACGACATCATCCCGGCATTGACCGAGTGGGCCGAAGAGGAGACGCCGGAGACGACGCGCGCATTGCCGCGCAAGGATCGGGTGCGGTTCTATTTCGGTCTGGACGGCGCGTCCTGGGACGAGGAGCGCGTGCTCGACCGCTACGAGCTCCTGTATGAGGCCGGGCTGGTCGAGGAAGCACGGCGCGACGGCCGCCCTGCGGCATTAGCGCGCAAGGCCCTGTCCGCGCTCGGCACATTCATGCGCTTCGACCACCGCCGGATTCTTGCGACAGCGATCGCGCGACTGCGTGCCAAACTGAAGTATCGTCCTGTGGTCTTTGAACTTTTGCCCGCCGAGTTCACACTCACGGAATTGCAGTATACGGTGGAGGCGATCTCCGGCCGACACCTGCACAAACAAAATTTCCGCCGCCTGGTCGAAATGGAAGCCCTGGTCGAACCGACCGGGGTGATGTCGACACAGACGGGCGGACGTCCGGCGGCGCTCTACCGCTTCCGTCGCGACGTGCTCCAGGAGCGGCCCGCGCCGGGCTTGCGCGTACGCTCCCGGCGCTAACCCGATATATGCGTGATCGGCCCCTGCCCGCCGATTGCCTGGAGGCTTTATGTCTGACGGCCCGTTTGACGTCTTCGCGCTGATCATTGCGGTCATCGCTTTCATCATCGCGATTAAGGCCTCCAGCCAAGCGTCTGAGCTGCGACGACGGCTAAGCTCGCTCGAAGAGACGTTCCACGCGCAACGGCCCGTGCAGCCGCCGCGGATCCCGGCAGATGTGTGGGCTGAAGCGTCCGCGACGACTTCCGCAGCGCCGCCGCCACTTGTGCCCCAAGCCGAACCAGGAGCCGAGGCGCCGCCCCCGCTCGTCCCCGAGGATGTTTCGCCGCCACCGCTCGCAGCGAACACCGAGGCCGACGCGCCGCCGCTGCCCGCACCCGCGCCCGGCTTCGAGGAACGGCTCGGCACGCGCTGGGTGGTGTGGATCGGCGGCCTTGCGCTCGCGCTCGGCGGCTTCTTCATGGTGCGCTATTCGATCGAGGCCGGCCTCGTCGGCCCCGGCGTGCGCGTGTTCCTTGGCGGCGTATTCGCGCTGGCGCTGCTGGGGGCCGGCGAATGGTCACGCCGCAAAGAGAGCATCTCCAATATCGCCGCGCTGCCGATCGCCAACATTCCCGCGATCCTCACCGCTGCCGGTACGGCGGTGGCATTTGCGACCATCTACGCAGCTTACGCGCTCTATGGCTTCCTCGTCCCCGCGACCGCCTTCGTGCTGCTCGGCCTCGTTGCGCTCGGCACGCTGGCCGCGGCGCTGCTGCACGGGCCCGCGCTCGCGGGCCTCGGCGTGGTCGGCGCGTTCGTGACGCCGATCCTCGTCTCCAGCGGCAAGCCGGACTATTGGGCGCTCTACATCTATCTCGCGATCGTCACCGCTGCGAGCTTCGGCCTCGCCCGTATCCGGTTGTGGCGCTGGCTTGCAGTCACCACCATCGCCTTCGCCGTGCTCTGGATCTTCCCGGGGCTCGATACCGGCGACTTGCAGGTCGCGCCGCACGCTTTCCATGTGATCGCAGGCTTCGTTCTTGCCGCTCTTCTCGTGGTCTGCGGCTTCATGTTCGGCCCGACGATCCAGGACGGCGAGATCGAACCGGTCTCGTCGGGCTCGCTCGGCGCCTATCTGTTCGGCGCGATGCTGATCGTGCTGTCGAGCGCGCATGCGGACCTGGCGCTGATCGCCTTCGCGCTGCTGGTCGGCGCGACGCTGCTTGTCGCCTGGCGCGCGCCGGCGACCACCGGCGCGCTCGGCGCAGCCGCCGCAACCGTCTTCGTCGTGTTCGCCGAATGGGCGGTGCGCGCCAATCCCGACATGCTGGTGCTGCCGGGCGGCCCCATCGCCGGCATCGCACCGACGGCGATCGACACTGCGGTGACGCTGCATCTGGTGATGGCGGCGATCTTCGCCGCCGGCTTCGGCATCGCGGGCTTCCTCGCGCAGGGCCGTTCGAACTCGGCGATCATTCCAGTGGTGTGGTCGGTCGCGGCTGTCGCGACGCCGATCGCGATCCTGGTCGCGCTCTACGCACGCATCGCGCATCTCGACCGCTCGATTCCGTTCGCCATCCTCGCGGTGCTGCTCGCCGCCGCCTTTGGTGCTGCCACCGAAGCCCTTGCGCGCCGCGAGACCCGGCCGGGCGCCATGATTTCCACGGCCTTGTTCGCGACCGGCACGCTCGGTGCGTTGGCGCTGGCGCTGACATTTGCGCTGGAGAAGGGCTGGCTCACGATCTCACTGGCGCTGATGTCGCTCGGCACCGCCTGGATCTCGATGCAGCGGCCAATCCCGTTCCTGCGCTGGCTGGCCGCGATCTTCGCCGGCCTCGTCACCGCACGTATCGGCTATGATCCGCGCATCGTCGGCGACGCCGTCGGAACCACGCCGATCTTCAACTGGCTGTTGTGGGGCTACGGACTGCCGGCGGCATCGTTCTGGGCAGCGAGCCTGTTCCTTCGCCGACGCGCCGACGACGCCCCGCTGCGCATGGTCGAGAGCGCCGCTATCCTGTTCACCGCGCTGCTCGCCTTCATGGAGATCCGCCATTTTGCGACCGGCGGCGACGTGACGTCAGCACCGTCGCTGCTCGAATGCGCGCTGCAGGCCTGCGTCGCGCTCGCCATGGCGATCGGGCTGGAGCGTCTGCGGCAGCGCAGCCGCAGCATCGTGCACAATGTCGGCGCGGTCGTGCTCACGGCGATCGGCGGGCTCGTCAGCGTGTTCGGCCTCTTGATCCTGGAGAACCCGCTGCTGTGGCGCACCGACGTCGGCGGCGCCGTGTTCAACCTGCTGCTGCTCGGCTACGCGCTGCCAGCGGTGCTGATGCTGCTGCTGTCCTATGCCGTGGCCGGCGAACGCGGCAAGGCCTACGCCAACACGATTGCGGGCGGTGCGCTGCTGTTCGCGTTGGCCTATGTCACGCTGGAGATCCGCCGCTTCTATCACGGTCCGATCCTCTCCAGCGGGGCGACGACGGGCGCCGAGCAATATACCTATTCGATCGGCTGGCTCGGCTTCGGCGTGGTGCTGCTGGGCGTCGGCATTCTCGTCAATTCCGAGCGGGCGCGGCTGGCGTCGGCGGTCGTGATCGCGTTGACGATCCTGAAGGCGTTCGTCATCGACATGTCGACGCTGACAGGCGTCTACCGCGCGCTGTCGTTCATGTGCCTCGGCATCGTGCTGGTCGCGATCGGCTGGCTCTACCAGCGCATCCTGTTCCGGCGGCAGGTCGCACCGCCGCCGGCTCCGCAGACGAGCATGTGAGGATCAGGCCGCGCGAACCGATTCCAGGAATTGCGCGACCTCGACCTTGAGACGGGTGCTGTCCGTCGCCAGCGATTTCGCCGCCGACAGTACCTCGGTGGAAGCCTCGCCAGTCTCGATCGCGCCGCGCTGCACGTTCGTGATGTTCGACGAGACCTCCTGCGTGCCGACCGAGGCCTGCTGCACGTTACGCGAGATTTCCTGCGTGGCGGCGCCCTGCTCCTCGACGGCAGCGGCAATGGCTGCAGCCACCTCGGACAGCCGCTCGATGGTGCCGCCGATCTCCTGGATGGCACTGACCGATTCCTGCGTCGCCGCCTGGATGCCCGCGACCTGCGCCCCGATCTCGCCCGTTGCTTTCGCAGTCTGCTCAGCCAATGCCTTGACCTCGGACGCGACGACCGCGAATCCGCGGCCCGCTTCGCCGGCACGTGCGGCCTCGATGGTCGCATTCAGCGCCAGCAGATTGGTCTGGCCCGCGATGGTGTTGATGAGCTCGACGACATCGCCGATGCGGGAGGCAGCCTGCGACAGCGCATTGACGCGGTCGTTGGTCCGCGTCGCCTGCTCGACGGCCTCAGCGGCCATTCGCGCCGAGTCCTGCACGCGGCGGCTGATCTCGGTGATGGAGGACGACAGCTCCTCCGAAGCGGATGCCACCGCCTGGACGTTGGTCGAGGCTTCCTCGGAGGCGGCCGCGACGACGGTCGCGAGTTCCTGTCCGCGCTGCGCGGTGTTGGTCAGCGTCGAGGCGGAGGCCTCGAGCTCGGTCGAGGCCGAGGACACGGTCCCGACCACCTCGCCGATCATGGCTTCGAATTTGCTGGTGATGGCGTCGACACGGCGGCCGCGTTCGATCTTGGCTTCGGCATCGCGCGCAGCGGCCTCGTCGGCGGCCTTCTTGGCGATCAGCGCCTCCTTGAAGATCTGCAGTGCATCCGCCATCGATCCGATCTCGGTCTTCTCGCCGCGATGCGGCACCTCGGCCGAAAGGTCGCCCTCGCCGAGCGACTGCATCGGGCGGATGATTGAGGCAATGCCACGAGAAACGTCGCGCACGAGATAATAGGCGGCGCCGATCGCGATCACGACCGAGAGCACGATGATGCCGACCAGCACGCGGAAGATCATCGCGTAGCTATCGGCGGCCTGCTTCGTCTCAAGCTCGGCGCCGCGGTTGTTGAGCTCGATGCCCTTCTGAAGCAGGGGGTCGGCGGCCTGGGCCATCTTCGCAACCTTGGTCTGCAGTAGCTCGTTGGCGTCGGCCGGGAAGCGGCCGACATTCTTGCGCGACAGCGCCATCACGTCCTGCACGCCGTTCAGATACTCGGCCCACGCCGTGCTCCATTGCCCATAGAGCGAGCGCTCTTCGGCGGAGGTGATCAGCGGCTCGTAGACCTTGCGCGTCTGGTCGATACGCGCCCGGAGCGAGGCGAGGCGCTTCTCGGCGGCGTCCTTGCCCTCAACGCTGTCCTGCATCAGATGCAGACGCAGCGCGACGCGCAGCTCGTTGATGTCGGCGCGAAGCGAGCCGAGCGCGCGCACGCTGGGCAGCCAGCTCTCAGCGATCTCGACCGTATGGGAATTGATGTTCTGCATGGTGCCGATCGCCGTCACGCCGACACCGGCGAGCGAAAGGACGAGGACCGACAGCACGGCCAGAAGCTTGAAGACGATGGACAATTTCGACATCACGACAAATCCCGATGTTACCTCGCAACACGCAAACCACCTGCGCCGCAAATCGCCACGAAGATGGCGAGACGGAGGTCAGTTCAACAATGCTGGCTGGTTCTTATCCCGTGAGATTGCACCTATAGTCGCAAGTAGGCGTTAACAGGGACCTACGTAAAATTACGGGACACTTCCGACAGTCGCAATTTCTCTTGCAACCATCTGTTGCAGCTCGCAGCCACCTCATACTGCCACGCGCAGCCGGTCCGCTTGCGCCGCAACATGCGACCAACGCGGCAGCGGCTGTCACGCCGCCCGTACCGATTCAAGGAAGCGCGCGACCTCGCTCTTGAGCCTGTTGCTCTCCTGCGACAGCGATTGCGCAGCCGAATGCACCTGCGCCGAGGCGGCCCCGGTTTCGCCTGCGCCGCGCTGAACGTCGCCGATATTTGCCGAGACTTCCGAGGTGCCGTGCGCGGCGTGCTGGATGTTGCGGGAGATCTCCTGGGTAGCGGCGCCCTGCTCCTCGACCGCGGCGGCGATGGCCGACGAGATCTCCGACATCCGCGCGATGGTGTTGCCGATCTCCTTGATCGCACCGACCGAGTCTTGCGTCGCGTTCTGGATCGCACCGATGTGCTGGCCGATCTCGCCGGTGGCTTTTGCAGTCTGCTCGGCGAGCGCCTTCACTTCGGTCGCGACCACGGCAAAGCCCTTGCCGGCTTCGCCCGCCCGCGCCGCCTCGATCGTTGCATTCAGCGCCAGCAGATTGGTCTGGCTGGCGATGGTGTTGATCAGCTCGACCACGTCGCCGATGCGGGAGGCGGCCTTGGTCAGCTCGGCGACGCGCGCATTGGTGCGCTGGGCCTGCTCGACCGCGACATCGGCGACACGCGCCGATTCCTGCACCTGGCGGCTGATCTCGGAGATCGAGGAGGTCATTTCCTCGCTCGCTGAAGACACCGACTGCACGTTCGCGGAGGCCTCTTCGGAGGCGGCCGCCACGACGGTGGCAAGCCCGTTGCCGCGCTCGGCGGCCTGCGTCAGCGTGTTCGAAGATGCTTCGAGCTCGGTTGCAGCCGACGAAACAGTATCGATGATCTCGCCAACCGCGCCTTCGAAATTATCCGCGAGCCGGTGCATGTCGGCCTTGCGCTGCTGGTGCCCGCGCGCCTCGGCCTCGATCTGCTCGATGCGCAGCCGCTCGGCCGCCGCCATGCTGGTCCTGAACACCTCGACGGCGCCGGCCATCTCGCCGATCTCGTCCCTGCGCCCGACGCCGGGGACGGAAATCGAAAGCTCGCCGCGCGCAAGCCGCGTCATCGCACCGACCATGCCGGCAAGCGACTTCGAGATCGAACGCCCCAGAAGGAAGCCGACCGCGGCGAGCACGACGACGGTAACGCCGAAGGCGACCATCATCCACATGCGCACGGCATCGCGGGTCGCAGCTTCCGCAACGTCGGCCTTCCTGTAGAGGTCTTCGACTGTGTTGCGCACCTCGATCATGCTCGGTTCTAACCCACGGAACGTTTTCATCATGCTGGCGTCGAGGGCCGCAGTTTGCTGCGCCGTCTCCACCCACGCCGTGAACTCGGACTGGTATTTCTGCAGCTTGGCTGTGATGTCGTTCATCACTGCCGTAGGGATTGCGACGACCTCTATCGCCTTGGAGAACTCGACTGCGGCCTTCTTCATCTCGGCGATGTATTTTGGGTCGCGCCGCAGCATGAAGTCCTTCTCGTGCCGGCGCATCATCAGCATCCAGCTGGTGGACCTGGGATCGTCGATCTCCTTGAGCTTGGCCTCGATGTCGTGCACGGCGGCGCGGAGCGAGCCGGAGAGGCCCAGAGTCTCGTTTAGGCCGAGCCGGGTCTCCGCGGCCACCAATGCGCCGAAGTCCGACGCGTATCGCTTGAAGCCGTCCTGGGCCTGCTTCATCCGGTCGGACAGCGCGCCCAAGCCGCCGGCCGACATCAGCCGCTCCACCTCGTCGAAATCGCGATTGATCGGCCCGATCAATTCGGCATGGGCCTTGGCGTAGCTCTCGTTGCGGCGCTGCTGAAAGTTCTTCTCGTTGCGGCGGGCCTCCAGCATCTCGATGGAGAGCTGCTTGTCGAGGTCAGCGATCGCGCGAGCGCGGTTGGCGACGGCACGGGAGGCATCCTGGGACAGGCTGCCGATCTGGTAGATCGAGCCAAAAGCGACGAGGCCGACGAGACCGAAAAGTCCGATCGCCATGACCTTGTGGGTGAGACGGATGGAAAGGCCGCTCATGAGTGTGCTCCAATACGTCGATACGCAATACGGGAGGGCGACTCAGCGCCCGGAATATTGCGGGCATCATGACTGCATCGGTTTTCCGGAAGGTTAACCCTGCGCGGTCTTCGTCGCGGCTCCGCAATATGCACGCGCGCAAACGCCGCGCTTCTACGCGCGGCGGTTGCAGTTCTCTCATGATATGCGCCGTCAGGCGGCGCGCACGGTGTCGAGGAACTTGCCGACCTCGAGCTTGAGGCGGTTGCTGTCGCCGGACAGCGACTGCGCGGCTGCCAGCACCTGCGACGATGCCGAGCCGGTTTCGCCTGCACCGCGCTGCACGTGGGTGATGTTGGACGAGACCTGATGAGTGCCTTCGGCCGCCTGCTGCACGTTGCGCGAGATCTCCTGCGTCGCCGCGCCCTGCTCCTCGACGGCCGCAGCGATCGTGGACGATATCTCGGACAGCTTTTCAATGGTGTTGCTGATGGCGCTGATGGCGGCGACCGAGTCCTGCGTCGCCGCCTGAATGCCGGAAATCTGCTGGCCGATTTCGCCGGTCGCCTTCGCGGTCTGCTCCGCCAGCGCCTTCACTTCGGAAGCCACCACGGCAAAGCCGCGACCAGCTTCGCCGGCGCGTGCCGCCTCGATGGTGGCATTGAGCGCCAGCAGATTGGTCTGGCCGGCGATGGTGTTGATCAGCTCGACCACGTCGCCAATGCGCGCCGCCGCCTTGGACAATTCGCCGACACGGTCGGTCGTGGTTCGGGCCTGGGTTACCGCCTCGCTCGCGACCCGCGCCGATTCCTGCACCTGGCGGCTGATCTCGGTGATCGAGGACGACAGCTCTTCGGTCGCAGAGGCAACCGACTGCACGTTGGTCGAGGCCTCCTCGGAGGCCGCAGCAACCACTATCGTCAGCTCCTGTGCCCGCTCCGCCGTCGAGGTCAGCGTCGAGGCCGAAGCCTCGAGCTCTGTCGCGGCGGAGGAGACCGTATCGACGATCTCGCCGACGGCGCCTTCGAAACTGTCGGCAAGCCTGCGCATATCGGCCTTGCGCTGCTCGGCCGCCACCTGGTCCTGTCGCATCTTGGCTTCCGCTTCTTCGCGCGCCTTCTGCTCGGATACGGTCTTGAATTTCTCGACGGCACCGGCAACGCCGCCGACCTCGTCCTTGCGGCCGAGGCCCGGCAGCACCACGGCGAAGTCGCCGCCGGCGAGCTTCTCCATTGCGGCAGTCAGGGCGCGCATCGGACGGGCAATGCTGAAGATCGAGAAGACGCAGGCGCCGATCAGGACGAGCGCGACCAGCACGCCTGCGATCAATGACGTCCGCGCAACGGACGCAGCCTGCGCTTCCGCCGCCGTGCGCGCCTCCTCACTCCTGTGCTTGGCAAAGTTCGTGATTTCGTCGGCGAGCTCCGATATCTCCGCGTTGATCGGCGCCAACGTTTCCTTGCGGATGCGGTCGATCTCGGCGGTCAGCTTTGCCAACTGCGTCGCCGCTTCGCCGTCCTTCTTCGACTCGAGTGCGAGCTCCTGCTTGCGGATCGCCTCGATTTGCTGCTCGCCCTTCTGGAAATTTCCGATCAACACGGTCAGGCGGTCGATACGCTTGTGGTTCTCCGGCGATTGCGAAAGCCTTGCCATTTCACCCGAGAACTTCAGGGCCGACGTCTGCCGGTCATTGAAATAGCTGGCGGCTTTCTGCATCTCGGTCGGTGAGCTCGACATCAGGATGTCGCGAATGCCGATCTGCATGCCCCGCACCGACGATTTCGCTTCCGCGGCATTGAGCGCGATCGCCTGCTGTCTCGATGCGCCATCGCCGAACTTCTGGACCTCGGCGCCTCCGCTCATCTGGAGGAGGATCATCACGGCGACGAGCGCGAGGGTCAGCGCCGAGGTGATGGCGAGCTTGGTGCCAATTCGCAGGTTCTGAATGATCATCATCGAAAAATATCCTTGGGATACGCATTGTCGCGACCAAGCGCGTGAACAGCTGGGAAGGATATCTGACGAGCCCTCCATTAACGTTAAGCGCGAGAGCGGCGCCGCTTAGGTAGAAATACTGAATGCGCCGCTCGAATTGCCGGGTTACCGCAACTATCCCGCGCAATCGGAACATGCTTCGCGAATTTGCGAGGTCCGCGTGCGTTAACGTCTACCCCCTACGAGGTCGCTCCGCAGACGCAACCGATTTCGGATTCGGTTGCGACTGCGCGATGCCGCGTCACGCTGCGCGCACGGTATCGAGGAAGTTGCCGACCTCGAGCTTAAGGCGGTTGCTGTCTCCGGAGAGCGACTGGGCCGCCGCCAGCACCTGCGACGACGCCGAGCCGGTCTCGCTCGCCCCGCGCTGCACGTCGGTGATGTTGGCCGAGACCTGATGGGTGCCTTCCGCCGCCTGCTGCACGTTGCGGGAGATTTCCTGTGTCGCCGCGCCCTGCTCTTCCACGGCAGCCGCGATGGTGGAGGAAATCTCCGAGAGCTTCTCGATAGTGCCGCTGATGTCCTTGATTGCGTCGACCGAATGCTCGGTCGCGGTCTGGATGCTGGCGATCTGCTGCCCGATCTCGCCGGTGGCCTTCGCGGTCTGTTCGGCGAGTGCCTTGACCTCGGAGGCGACGACCGCAAAGCCGCGACCGGCTTCGCCGGCGCGCGCGGCCTCGATGGTCGCGTTGAGCGCCAGGAGATTGGTCTGACCCGCGATGGTGTTGATCAGCTCGACCACGTCGCCGATCCGCGTCGCCGCCTTGGACAATTCGCTGACACGCTCGGTGGTGACACGCGCCTGGCCGACAGCTTCGTTGGCCACGCGGGCCGATTCCTGCACCTGCCTGCTGATCTCGGTGATAGAGGACGACAGCTCCTCGGTCGCCGACGCCACCGCCTGCACGTTGGTCGACGCCTCCTCGGAGGCCGCAGCAACCATGGTCGTGAGCTGCTGCCCGCGCTCCGCGGTCGATGTGAGCGTCGACGCCGAGGCTTCGAGTTCGGTCGCTGCCGAGGACACGGTATCGACAATCTCCCCGATGGCGGCTTCGAAGCCGTCGGCCAGCTTCCGCATATCCGCCTTGCGCTGCTCGTCTGCCCGCCGCTCGGCCGCAGCGTGATCGCCGCGCATGCGTTCGACTTCGAGGCCGTTTTGCTTGAAGACTTCGACGGTCCGCGCCATCTCGCCGACCTCGTCACCTCGGCGGGTGCCTGGCACGACCGTCGTGAAGTCGCCATTGGCGAGCCCACCCATCGCAACCGAAATGGCTGATAGCGGCTTGAGGATCCGGCCAAAGGTGATCCAGAAACTGAGGCCAGCGAGCATCACCGAGGCGCAGAGCAACACGGCCGTGAAAGCGAAATTACGAGTGCTGCCTTCTGCCTGCATGGTGGCTTCGCGGTCAGCGGCCGCGCCAATGGCTTCACCGAGCTTCAGCACCGCATTGATGCCGGCAGTAGCCCGCGTGAAGTATTCGGGTCCGGTGATCTTGTAGTCCCCGCCTTCGCCACCGGCGAGCACAATTGCCCGCGTTTCGCCGTAGGCTCCAAAATAGGACTTCTCGACCTCCGTCATCGCCTCGCCGATCTGCACGGCGAGGTCGGAGCGCAGCCGCACCGGCAATACCGTGTCCCATGCGAGTTCGACCTTGGCTCGCAGCGCCGAAAGGCGCTCATAGCCCTCCATCCCTAGCTTCGCGCGCGCACCGACGACTCCAGCCAGCAGGGCCCGCTCCCTTCCGGCATTCTCGGCCATCTGAGCTGTCAGATGTCGCAAGCCGATGAGCTGAGCCAGCCTTGCCACGGGCGGGCTGGTGAGCGTTTCGAGCGTCAGCCGCAAGCGGTTGCTCGCGACGTCGATCACCTCCGTAATTGTCGGCGCGAAGCCATCTACGAGGTCAGGCTCGCGTTCGACGCGCGGGCGCGACATTCCCGCATCGGCCTTCTCACGCAAGAGACGCAGCGCCTCAAATTTCGCCGCGGCGTCCGCAATCTGTCTTTGCCCCGCCGTCATTTCGGGAATCGCGCTGATA
This sequence comes from Bradyrhizobium sp. 4, assembly GCF_023100905.1. Lineage (NCBI taxonomy): Bacteria > Pseudomonadati > Pseudomonadota > Alphaproteobacteria > Hyphomicrobiales > Nitrobacteraceae > Bradyrhizobium > Bradyrhizobium sp. 4. The sequence goes on along the minus strand of NZ_CP064686.1, from coordinate 1,998,105 downwards.
TCGAGGGCGGCTTGGCGAAAGGCCTCGTCGGCCGTCGCGCGCGCCCTGGCGATTTCGGCACGGCGCTCGGGGCTGACGACATCAGGAGACTTCAGCACGGCGTTGGTCAGCCCGCGTTCAATCGCCCAATGTCCTGCGCTGCGCAGCAGCAGATGGGCAACTGCATTGACCTTCAGGAATGCCTCGGACTCTCGCCTCTTGAGGATGGCCTCATAGGCGATGAATCCAGCCGAGGCCAACCCCAGCAAGACCAGGGCAGAGATGATGATCGGCAAGATCGTGCCGATCCGAACATTTCCAAGCCGACTCCACGCGCTGGCGGCCTGAGTTCGGACCTGCTGATGATGAGCAGGGCTCAACATGCTAAGTTTCCCCCAAAGGAAACACGCAGCCAAGTCCTTGCCGGCTGCATGGACGTTGATCGCCCTTGCCGGAGAATCTAGTCCTCGAGTTTCGCATTCTGGTTAACGGGAGGGCCCGGAGAAATACTGAGATTTCAGCCCAAATAATTGAAATGGAAGAGATAATTTCGCGAGTAAGTTGTAAATTTCAGCTGGAGGTCGCCGCCGTTTGCTTTTGCAGCCGATGTTCGCCGAAGGCATGCGCGAGACGTTCGCGGCGGCGATCGGATGCAAAAACGCCCCGCCTGAGAGAGGCAGGGCGTCTCTCTAACTGTCTGGAACGAGGTTCTTAGGCAGCGCGCACTGAATCGAGGAATTTGCCGACCTCAAGCTTGAGGCGGTTGCTGTCGCCGGACAGCGACTGCGCGGCTGCCAGCACCTGCGACGATGCCGAGCCGGTTTCGCCTGCACCGCGCTGCACGTCGGTGATGTTGGACGAGACCTGATGGGTGCCTTCGGCCGCCTGCTGCACGTTGCGCGAGATCTCCTGCGTCGCCGCGCCCTGCTCCTCGACGGCCGCAGCGATCGTGGACGATATCTCGGACAGCTTTTCAATGGTGTTGCTGATGGCGCTGATGGCGGCGACCGAGTCCTGCGTCGCCGCCTGAATGCCCGAAATCTGCTGGCCGATTTCGCCGGTCGCCTTCGCGGTCTGCTCCGCCAGCGCCTTCACTTCGGAAGCCACCACGGCAAAGCCGCGACCGGCTTCGCCGGCGCGCGCGGCCTCGATGGTGGCATTGAGTGCCAGCAGATTGGTCTGGCCGGCGATGGTGTTGATCAGCTCGACCACGTCGCCAATGCGCGCCGCCGCCTTGGACAATTCGCCGACACGGTCGGTCGTGGTTCGGGCCTGGGTTACCGCCTCGCTCGCGACCCGCGCCGATTCCTGCACCTGGCGGCTGATCTCGGTGATCGAGGACGACAGCTCCTCCGTGGCCGACGCGACCGACTGCACGTTGGTCGAGGCTTCCTCCGAAGCTGCGGCCACCACTATCGTCAACTCCTGTGCCCGCTCCGCCGTCGAGGTCAGCGTCGAGGCCGAAGCCTCGAGCTCTGTCGCGGCGGAGGAGACCGTATCGACGATCTCGCCGACGGCGCCTTCGAAACTGTCGGCAAGCCTGCGCATATCGGCCTTGCGCTGCTCGGCCGCCACCTGGTCCTGTCGCATCTTGGCTTCCACTTCTTCGCGCGCCTTCTGCTCCGACACGATCTTGAATTTCTCGACGGCACCGGCAACGCCGCCGACCTCGTCCTTGCGGCCGAGACCCGGCAGGACAACAGAGAAGTCACCACCAGCGAGCTTGTCCATGGCAACCGTGAGCGCGCGGATCGGCCGCGCGATGGTCAGGAAGGACATCAACCACGAACCGATGAGGACGAGCACGGCGCACGCACCGACCACCATGCCGAGACGCTCGCTCGCGGCCATCTCCTGGCTCGCGGCAGCGATTTCTTCATCGCTCTTGTGCTTGGCGAAATCGGCAATCTCGCTGGTCAAATTGTCCAGCTGTGTGGCAAGCGGCAGCGTCACCTCGCGGATCTGGCGCGCGCCTTCCTCGGAAATCTTGGCGGCGCGGACGGGGTCCGTGGCCGCAACCGCAATGGCCTCGCTGCGAACAGAGGCGTTCTGCTGCGCGCCCTTCAGGTAATCGGCCGACGTAGACTTGAGCTTCTCCATCCGCGCGCGGTTTTCCGGGGCGTGCGACAACCTGAGCATGGAATCGACAACGCCGTTCAGTGCTTTCGACCGCTCCAGCAGAAGCTCGCTCGCCTTTTGCAAGTCACCCTGATTGTTGGCGAGACGCATGTCCCGTACGGCGAGTTGCAAGCCGCGTATCCCAAGCTTGGCTTCGGTGGCCTCGCGCACCAATTCCTGCTGCGCAATCGCTGCCTGGTTGGAATGACGCACGGTGTTGTTGCCCATGACCTGGCTCGCGATCATGGCGCCGACGAGAATAACGCCGAACGCCGAAGCGAGCGCGAGCTTGGTACCGATTTGCAGATTCTGGATGAGTCTCGACATGAGGGCGTTTCCCGGGTTGCGCGGCCAAGTCATTGTCGGCCGCCCTCGGCGTTGATCGCCCTTGCCTAAAAACTGAGCTTCAGGTGTGGTGATCCGGTTAACGATCGCCCCCGGACAAATACCGGACTTACCGGAAAATCCCTTGAAAAACGGCACGGTCTGCGCGCTTAACAGGTTAACCACACGCGGCGGTAGGATGCCCGATTTCTAACCAGTGCGACCAAGGGCCTTTTGGCCCTCGCCGATCAGGCTAATCCGGAACACCGGCTCCTTGTTCTCGTCGAGCAGCTCCATGCGCCATTCGGCGTTCGGCTTCAGGCTGCGCGAGATGCCGCCGAGCAGATTGGCACAGACTTCGGTCATCTCGGTCCAGGCCGCGGCGCGGTCCTCGAACTCATATGGCTGGTCGGCAGCACCGGAATAGCGGCCCGTGCTGATACGGAAGAAGTACAGCGACATCGTTGAACCCTTTTATCGGGCCGCGCCCCCGGCCGTACGCAAACTGGGGCGCGAACAGCTACCAACGCATGAAAGCCGCCGTCCGTATGACTACGGCGCGGCGGCTTCGTGTCTGATGGCAGCTCTCAACGACAAAGTGCGCGGACTGTCCCGCGCACCAATTCACTGGGTGGAGCGGCGCAGCTCCAGCGGGGCCTCGTCCCTGGCGGGCTCCGATTTGACTTGCGGCTTCACCGGCTCGAGCCGGCTACTCTCGACGCGCGGGGTCTCGACACGCGCGGCGACTTCGGTGTTGGGCGTGCCGACCGAACCCGTGTGTTCCGAAGTGCGCAGCGAGCGCGGCCGCGCCACGGCGCGCGCCATCAGCATCTGGTTGCCGCCCTGATGATGGAAGTCGCAATAGGCGAAGCCCATCCCCGATACCGAGCCGCGGAAACTGCGATCGTCGGTCTTTTCAAGGTTGAAACAGGGCTCGAACGGAATGCCCTTGATGGAGGCGCAGACGTTCTGGCCGCGGATCTGAAGCGTGTTGCCGGGCAGGCGGAGATGTTTCACCGGACCTGCACCCGAGAACTGCACGGCGCCGGCGGCGCCGAGGTCGTCCATGATGCGGCCAGCGCCGCGGGTGCCGTCAAAGCAGGTGAAAGCAAACACCTTCCCGGCGACGAAGCGGCGCGCCTCATCGGCGTTCATGCTTCCAGCAATGGCCGGCGCAAGCGTCGCTACCGCCGTGACCGCCCCCAACACAATACGCGCAAGCATGCTCAACTCCGAACCAACCCCGCAGCGGGCTATGCCTTATCTCTTTACCCGCTGCTTACCATACTAACCATGGCGACATTGAAGCAGCATGGTTGGTAAAGTCTGAACGCCGTTAGACAATTTTTACAACGGTGCGACCGCGGACATGGCCGGCCAGGATTTTCGCGCCCCACTCCGGAACGTCGGAAAGCGAAATTTCGTGAGTAATTTCAGCTAGTTTTGTCCGATCCAGATCGGACGCCAGGCGCTGCCAGGCGGCTTTCCGCGGCTCGATCGGACACATCACGGAATCGATGCCGAGAAGGCACACCCCGCGCAAAATGAAGGGAGCGACGGAAGACGGCAGGTCCATGCCGGCAGCCAAGCCGCACGCCGCGATCGCGCCGCCGTACTTCGTCATCGACAACAGGTTTGCGAGCGTGGTCGAGCCGACGCTGTCGACGCCACCCGCCCAGCGCTCCCTCGCAATGGGCTTGGCGGCCGCCGACAATTCGTTGCGGTCGATCACCTCCGTCGCGCCGATCTCTTTCAGATAGTCCGCTTCGGACGCACGGCCGGTGGACGCGATGACGTGATAGCCGAGCTTTGAGAGCACGGCGGTCGCAACCGAGCCAACGCCGCCCGCCGCGCCGGTCACCACGACCGGACCGCTCTTCGGCGATACTCCGTGCTTCTCCAGCGCAAGCACGGACAGCATCGCGGTGAAGCCGGCGGTGCCGATCGCCATGGCGTCGCGCGCCGACAGGCCCTGCGGAAGAGCGACCAGCCAGTCGCCTTTCACCCGCGCCTTCTCGGCATAGGCCCCGAGATGCGTCTCGCCCATGCCCCAGCCGGTGCAGACGACCTTGTCGCCCGCCTTCCATTGCGGATGCGAGGACTGCTCGACCGTGCCGGCGAAATCGATGCCGGCAATCATCGGGAAGCGGCGCACCACCGGCGCCTTGCCGGTGAGCGCAAGGCCGTCCTTGTAGTTCAAGGTCGACCATTCCACGCGGACGGTTACGTCGCCCTCCATCAGCTCGGCTTCGTCGAACTGTGTGAGCTGCGCGGTGGTGCCCTTGTCCGCCTTGTCGATCCGGATCGCCTTGAACGTCGCCACAGCAAAACTCCCTGACTTGTTTCAGGGGATGTTTAGCCGATCAGGCAGGCTGCGCAACCGCCCGCTGGACCGGTTTCTCCACGATTGGAAGATTGATCAGCGCCGAGAGCACGCCGAACAGGATCGAGAGCCACCAGATCGGCGTGTAGGAACCGAACCGCTCGAACACGATGCCGCCGAGCCAGACGCCGAGGAAGCCGCCGACCTGATGGCTGACGAAGGCGAAGCCATAGAGGGTGGCGAACCAGCGCGTGCCGAACATGATCGCGACCAGCGCCGAGGTCGGCGGGACGGTCGACAGCCAGGTCAGGCCGGAGACCGCGCCGAACGCAATCGCCGAGAACGGCGTGATCGGGAACGAGATGAAGGCAAGCGTCGCAAGCGCGCGCGTTAAATAAATGGTCGAGAGGATGTAGCGCTTGGGCAGGCTGTTCTGGAGATAGCCGACGCTCAGCGATCCCATGATGTTGAACAGGCCGATCGCGGCGATCACCCAGCCGCCGATTTGCGTGGAGATGCCGCTGTCGACCAGAAAGGCCGGCAGATGCACCGTGATGAAGGCAAGCTGGAAGCCGCAGGTGAAGAAGCCGAGCACCAGCAGCACGTAGGAGCGATGGCCGAAGGCTTCCGCGAGCGCTTTGGTGAAGGTCTGCTGGTCCGCAGGCGGCGCGTTTGCGGTGCTTGCGACCGGCGGCGTCGAGAGCGCCAGCGCCAGCGGGATGATCAGCAGCATCAGGAAGCCGAACACGGTGAGCGCCTGCTGCCAGCCGAAATTGTCGATCAGGGCCACACCGATCGGCGCGAACAGGAATTGCCCGAACGATCCCGCCGCAGTGCCGGCGCCGAGCGCAAGGCCGCGCTTCTCGGCCGGCAAGAGCTTGGTAAAGGCCGACAGCACCAGATTGAACGAGCAGCCGGCGAGACCGAAGCCGACCATGACGCCAGCACCGATGTTGAGGGACAGCGGCGTCGAGGAATAGCGCATCAGGAGCAAGCCGCCGGCATAGAGCAGAGCGCCGACGCACATCACCCGGAACAGGCCGAAGCGATCGGCGACCGCACCGGCGACGGGTTGGCCCAGTCCCCACAGCAAATTCTGAAAGGCAATCGCGAGGCCGAACACGTCGCGGCCCCAGGCATATTCATGACTCATCGGCTGCACGAAGAAGCCCAGCGCCGAGCGCGGGCCGAAGCCGAGCATCCCGATCGCGCAGCCGCAGAGAATGATGATCGCCGGCGTGCGCCAGGAGGAGGAACGGGAGACCGAACCGAGCTCACCCATCTGTGTCGACATGCTGTTCCTCGTGCGTCGTCGCGGTTTCGCAAATGGCAGCCGCGAGCGAGCTCGTTTAATGCATCTGCATGAAAACCCCAAGTCAAAAACGATTGCATTCCGAAAAGAGCTGGCGCGGGAGCATTGCATTTCCTCGCGGCCTCGTCCGACGCGCCGAGCACCCCACTTGACGGAAATGTGTGCGGCGAGATCTGGCGGCTCCCAACACGACGTGCTATTTGTTATTTGCTCATATCGAGCATATCGAATGGAATTCCGGCCCGTCGGCCGGATTTCTCAGGTTCTATATATGCTCATGATGAGTATAAATAACATGCACGGAGGCTTCGATGCCGCTAATTGGAATTTACGGCCCCGACGACTTTGCCAACCGGCCGCAGGGCTACGTCATCACCCCGGCACGGGCCGAGCAGGCGCGAACCGGACCTCCGCTGCCGATGCCTTCGCTGGAATGGACGCCGGAGGTCGAGCGAGCCACCGCGCCGCTTTACGAGCGCGTGAAACACGCCATCCCGCCGATCGAATGGCCGCTGATGGCCCCGACAATCAAGGCGATCAACGAGCTGAAGCAGGCCCGGGGCGCGGTAATCCTCGCCCACAATTACCAGGCGCCGGAGATCTTCCACTGCGTCGCCGACATCGGCGGTGATTCGCTCCAGCTCGCGGTCGAAGCCACCAGGGTGAAGGCCGGCATCATCGTCCAGTGCGGCGTGCACTTCATGGCGGAGACGTCGAAACTGCTCAATCCGGACAAGACGGTGCTGATTCCTGACACGCGCGCCGGCTGCTCGCTCGCTGCCAGCATCACCGGCGCCGACGTCCGCCTGCTCCGTGACAAATTTCCCGGCGTGCCTGTCGTTGCCTATGTCAACACCTCCGCGGAGGTGAAGGCCGAGGTCGATATCTGCTGCACCTCGTCGAACGCGGTCCAGGTGGTCGAGAGCCTCGACGCGCCCAGCGTGATCTTCCTGCCCGACCGCTATCTCGCCACCTACGTGGCCTCGAAGACCGACGTGAAGATCATTGCCTGGAAGGGCGCCTGCGAGGTGCACGAGCGTTTCACTGGCGCCGAGCTGCGCAGCTACCGCGAGGCCGATCCCTCCGTGCAGATCATCGCTCATCCCGAATGCCCGCCGGACGTGCTGGCCGAGGCCGATTTCACGGGCTCGACCGCGCACATGATCAACTGGGTGCGTGAGCGGCGGCCGCGGCGGCTGGTGATGATCACGGAATGCTCGATGGCCGACAATGTCCGCGCCGAGCTGCCCGATGTCGAGATGCTGCGTCCCTGCAATATCTGCCCGCACATGAAGCGCATCACGCTCGCCAACATTCTGGAGAGCCTGCTGACGCTTCGCGAGGAAGTGACGATCGATCCCGCACTTGCGGACCGCGCAAGGCGCTCGGTCGAGCGGATGATCAATTTAAAGAATTGAGATAAAGCCATGACAAACAACATCAACACGCTCCCCCGCTCCGACGACGTCATCATCGTCGGCGGCGGCCTTGCCGGATTGTTCTGCGCGCTCAAGCTCGCGCCGCGGCCCGTGACATTGATCTCGGCCGCGCCGCTCGGACAGGGCGCGTCGTCCGCATGGGCGCAAGGCGGCATCGCCGCGGCAATGGCTGAAGGCGATACGCCGGAAGCGCACGCCGCGGACACGGTTGCAGTTGGCGGCGGCATCGTCGACGAAGCTGTCGCTCTCGGGATCGCGCGCGAGGCCGCACCGCGGATTCACGACCTTCTCGCCTATGGCGTGCCGTTCGACCGCGATCTCGAAGGCAGGCTCGCAGTCGGGCGCGAAGCCGCACATTCGGCGCGCCGCATCGTGCATGTGCGTGGCGATGGCGCGGGCGCCGCCATCATCGCGGCGCTGAGCGATGCCGTGCGGCGCACGCCGTCGATCCGACTGATCGAAGGTTTCGTCGCCGAGGCGCTGTTGACCGAGGACGGCGCCGTCACCGGCCTTCAGTTGCGCGAAGCCGACAATTTCGCCGCACGGCCTGTCCTGCTCGCCGCTAGGACGGTGGTGCTGGCCACGGGTGGCATCGGCCATCTCTATGCCGTCACCACCAATCCGCGCGAGGCTAGCGGATCCGGCCTTGCGATTGCTGCACGCGCAGGCGCGGTCATCGCGGATTCCGAGTTCGTGCAGTTTCACCCGACCGCCATCATGGTCGGCCGCGATCCGGCGCCGCTCGCCACGGAAGCGCTGCGCGGCGAAGGCGCGACACTAATCAACGGCCGTGGCGAGCGTTTCATGGCGGCGCGTCATCCGCTCGCCGAGCTTGCACCGCGCGACATCGTGGCCCGCGGCGTGTTCGCGGAGATCGCGGCCGGGCGCGGCGCCTTCCTCGATGCGCGGCAGGCGCTGGGTGCATGTCTTGCCGACAAATTCCCGACCGTTCATGCAAGCTGTATCGCCGCCGGCATCGATCCCGCCACGCAGCCCATCCCGATCGCACCGGCCGCGCACTACCACATGGGCGGCATCGCGGTAGACGATCGTGGCCGCAGTTCGATCGACGGGCTCTGGGCCGGCGGCGAAGTGTCGTCCACCGGCGCGCATGGCGCAAACCGGCTTGCGTCGAATTCGCTGCTGGAGGCCGTGGTCTACGCCGCGCGCATCGCCGACGACATCGCCGGCCGCGCCATCCCCTCGCCCGCCCGGCTTCCCGATGCGCTGGTGCCGCCGCGCGGCGCCGCGTCAGATGCCGCGGCCGTGAAGCGGCTGCGGACGCTGATGAGCGCACATGTCGGTGTGATCCGCGATGGTGACGGGCTTGCGGAAGCGGTTCGCAGCTTCGCCGCGTTCGAACGCGAGGCCACAAGCATCGCGGTCCGCAACATGGCAACGGCCGCCCTGCTCGTGGCGGCGTCGGCCTGGAGCCGATGCGAGAGCCGCGGCGCGCATTTCCGCTCCGACCATTCCGCGGACGTTCCCGCACTCGCGCAACGCACCATGACTACGCTCACAGTAGTGCGCGAATTCGCGGACGGTCTGACCGAACGCCCGACACCGCGAGCCGCGCAACCCATGATCGCCTGACGGAGTCTGCCATGATCACCCCGACCTCTCTGCTCTATCCCGACGCCTTTCTCTCCCCGCTCGCGCTCGACGAGGCCGTGCTCCGCGCGCTCGATGAGGATCTCGGCCGCGCCGGCGACATCACCGCGCTTGCGACGATCCCCGAGGCAACGAAGGCGCAAGCGGTCCTGGTCGCACGGCAGTCCGGCGTGATCGCCGGCTTGCCGCTGGCCCTCGCCACCTTGCAAAAGCTTTCGCCCGACATCGAGATACGCGCGCATGTTCGTGACGCCGCGCGCGTCGCCCGCGGACAGCAGGTGCTGACGATCTCGGGGCCGGCACGCGCCATCCTCACGGCGGAGCGGACGGCGCTGAATTTCGTCGGCCGCCTGTCGGGTGTTGCGACGCTCACGGCGGACTATGTTGCGCGGACCGAGGGCACCCGGATGAGAATCTGCTGCACGCGAAAGACTACGCCTGGGCTGCGCGCGTTGGAGAAATACGCCGTACGTTGCGGCGGCGGCTTCAATCACCGCTTCGGGCTCGACGACGCGATCCTGATCAAGGACAACCACATCGCGGTCGCCGGCGGCATCCGCCCCGTGCTGGAGCGCGCCCGCGCCCATGCCGGCCACCTCGTCAAGATCGAGATCGAGGTCGACACGCTGCCGCAGTTGCGCGAGGTGCTTGACACAGGCCTTGCCGACGCTGTGCTGCTCGACAACATGGACATTGCGACGTTGCGCGAAGCCGTTGGGATCAACGAGGGACGCCTCGAATTGGAGGCATCCGGCGGTGTCACCCTGGACTCGATCGCAGCCATCGCGGCGACCGGCGTCGACTACGCCTCAGCCGGTGCGCTGACGCATTCGGCGCCGAATTTCGACTGCGCACTGGATATCGAGGCGTGATGCGGGGTTCCCTCTCCATCATGGCCGGGCTTGTCCCGGCCATCCACGCCTTGCAACTCTGTGCAAAGAACGTGGATGCCCGGGCCTTCGCCTCGCCGAAGCGGCTTCGGCCGCGCAGGCGGGACAAGCCCGGGCATGACGAATTCTTGTGAACAGCTACCTTCGCTCGGTCGCGCCCATCTCGGCGGAGCTCTTGGCTTCCTGGGTGAGCTCGGCGGAGAGCGCGGCGGTCTGCGCTGGCGTCCCCCAGCTCGGTTCCTCGCTGCCGTCGCCCCAAGCGCGGGGGCGATAGAAGGTGTGGACGCCGGTCTTGTACATCTTCTTCATCTCGGCCACCCAGGACGGGCGCACCCAATAGGCGTGGTAGTGCGTGGACTTACCGACCTCGGGCAGCCAGATCTGGCCGTCGAGCATGGCCTTGGAGATCTTTTTCGCACGCTCCCACATCTCGGGCTCGCGGATCACGTCGGCATTGTTGTCGCAGGCAAAGGTGAACTGGCAGGCGAGATGGCGGTGCTTGTTCTGATAGACCGCGCCGCACACGGTGTCGGGATATTTGCCGGAGAACACGCGGTTCATCACCACCTGCGCAACCGCCATCTGGCCGCGCACGGCCTCGCCGCGGGACTCGAAATAGACGGCCTCCGCGAGGCATTTTTCGGACTTCGCGCGCGACTTGTCGTCGAGCGCGAGCCGCTCCGCCGGCGATCTGGCGCGCTGGTTGTCGACGTTGACCTCACCCTTCGGCGCGACGCTCTCGCCGCTTTCGATATCCTTCGCAATTTCCTCCGACGGCGGCGACAGCGAGGCCGTCACCTTCATGTCGGGGTCGGGCATCACGATCAGCGGCTCCGCACCCGGTTGCCAGCTCTCGATGCTCTCGACGTTGCCGCCGAGCGAGGAGCTCCCGAAGAACAGGTTCGAGGTCTTGACGCGGAATGGATCGCGCGGCGGTGCGGCCGGTATGGTGGCCTGCTTCAGCGCTTCGAGCGGCTGGAGCGCGAGCGAGCGCGCAGCATCACTGGCTTGTGGTGCATTGGTGTATTGCGGCAGCGGCGGCGCGCGCAGCGCTTCCGCGAGTTCGGGATCGAGCGCGGCCGCGGACTCCGGCGACATCGCCTGTGGCAGCGCGACGGTTTTGGCGCCGAACACCGAGCTGTTCGACGTTGCGGGATCTTCCTGCGTCGGCGCTGCCGTCGGCGCACCCGCTTCGGGAGCCTGCGTCGGTGTGACCGTTGCGAGGCGATCACCCTTCATGGAGCGATCGACCTTGGGAAAATCGGCGGCCTGGTAGCGCGGCGGCGCCTGAAGCGCCGGATTGCGGCTGATCGCGCCGGTGACGTCACGGCCGTCGAGGCTCGCGAGACGAACCATCGCGCTCTGCGGAGCCGAAGTGCCGATCGGCCGGGAAAAACTGTAAGTGGCGAGCTGGATGGAAGACGCAGCAGAGAACACCTGCTTCTGCCAACGCTCCGCGACGCCGGGTTGGCGCGCCAGCAGCGAGGCAATGTCCTGATAGCCGGTCTCTCTCGGCATCAATGCGAAGATGCAGAGACCGATGCCGAAGGACGCGAACCGCGCGCCCTTCGGATGGGTACGCAACAAAAACATCGATACGCTCACGCTACGCTTACGCTAGAAAAATCGAGCCGCAGTACATCCGTGCAATTCGATCTTTATCGTGAGTATCTAATTTAGGTTGCCGGGGCGTTAATCGGCGTTGCGCTTGCGGCACACGCAAGCAATCGCAGGTGTTTTCACGGGGTGATGATGCGCCTTGGTAAATGCGCCCTCACGCGAGGGGGTAAACAATTGGTCAACGCGAATGGTGAAGGAACTCTTGCGCGCACGTCTCATTACGGGACGCGCGCTGAGTTCCCGCTACTGCGATGTGCTCACACGCACGCGCTCAAGCTCGTCATTGCGAGGAGCTCTTGCGACGAAGCAATCGAGACTGCTGCCGCAGGAAGATTCTGGATTGCTTCGCTGCGCTCGCAATGACGGCGTGGAAGCAGTCGAGCCTCAAAATGAAAAGAGGCGGGGTTTTGCCCCGCCTCTTTCGCTCTCAATATTTCAGGTCGCCGCTCCGATTATGCCTGGCTCGCCACCGCCTTGCCGAGCGCGGCTTGCGCGGCGGCGAGGCGGGCGATCGGGACGCGGTAGGGCGAGCAGGAGACGTAGTCGAGGCCGATCGCATGGCAGAAGGCGACGGAGGCGGGATCGCCGCCGTGCTCGCCGCAGATGCCGACCTTGAGCGAGGCGCGCGTCTTACGACCGCGTGCGACGCCGATCTTGACGAGCTCGCCGACGCCTTCCTGGTCGAGCGCGACGAAGGGATCGATCGGCAGGATGCCCTTGGACACGTAGGTGCCGAGGAAGCTCGCGGCATCGTCACGGCTGATGCCGTACGTCGTTTGCGTGAGGTCATTGGTGCCGAACGAGAAGAACTCGGCGCTCTCCGCGATCTCGGCCGCGAGCAGGCAGGCGCGCGGCAGCTCGATCATTGTGCCGACCTGATAGGTCAGCTTGGTGTTGGTGTCGCGCATCACCGCCTTCGCGGTGGAATCGATGCGCGCCTTGACGAGGTCGAGCTCCATCTTGGTGGCGATCAGCGGCACCATCACCTCGAGGCCGACGGCCTTGCCGGTGCGCTTCTCGGCCTCGACCGCTGCTTCGAAGATCGCACGCGCCTGCATTTCGGCGATCTCGGGATAGGCGATCGCGATACGGCAGCCGCGGAAGCCGAGCATCGGATTGAACTCCGAAAGCTCGCGCGCGCGGTCGGCCAGGCGCCGCGGGTCGGTGTTCATGGCGCGGGCCACTTCCTCGACCTCGGCATGGGTGTGCGGAAGGAACTCGTGCAGCGGCGGATCAAGCAAACGGATCGTGACGGGCAGGCCCTTCATGATCTCGAACAGCTCGACGAAGTCGGCGCGCTGCATCGGCAGCAGCTTTGCCAGCGCAGCGCGGCGCGACTGCTCGTCCTCGGAGAGGATCATCTCCCGCACCGTGCGGATGCGCGTCTCCTCGAAGAACATGTGCTCGGTACGGCAGAGACCGATGCCTTCCGCGCCGAACTTGATCGCGGTATGCGCGTCCTCCGGCGTGTCCGCGTTGACGCGCACGCCGATCTTACGGACCTGGTCGGCCCATTTCATCAGCGTGCCGAACTCGCCGGACAGCTCGGGCTCGATCATCGGCATGCGGCCGGCGAGCACCTGGCCGAGCGAGCCGTCGATGGTGATGACGTCGCCGGTCTTGAAGGTGCGCGAGCCGATGCTCATGGTACCGCGGCCGTAATCGACCCGGATGGTGCCGCAACCGGAGACGCAGGGCTTGCCCATGCCGCGCGCGACCACCGCAGCATGCGAGGTCATGCCGCCGCGGGTGGTCAAGATGCCTTCGGCGGCGTGCATGCCGTGGATGTCTTCGGGGCTGGTCTCGATCCGGACCAGAATCACCTTGCGTCCGTCGGCCTGAAGCTTGGCCGCTTCGTCCGAGGAGAACACGATCTCGCCGGAGGCCGCACCCGGCGAGGCCGGCAGGCCGGTCGCGATCACGTCGCGCTTGGCGTTGGGGTCGATGGTCGGATGCAGCAGCTGATCGAGCGAGGCCGGGTCGATCCGCGTCACCGCTTCCTTCTTGGTGATCAGGCCTTCATTGGCGAGCTCGACCGCGATGCGGAGCGCCGCTTTCGCGGTGCGCTTGCCGCCGCGGGTCTGCAGCATCCAAAGCTTGCCCTGCTCGACCGTGAACTCCATGTCCTGCATGTCGCGGTAGTGCTTCTCGAGCAACGTGTAGATCCGCGTCAGCTCCTTGAAGGCCTCCGGCATCGCCGATTCCATCGACGCCTTGTCGGAGCCCGAGTCCTTCCGCGCTTCCTCGGTGATGTCCTGCGGCGTGCGGATGCCGGCGACCACGTCCTCGCCTTGCGCGTTGATCAGGAACTCGCCGTAGAGCTTGCTCTCGCCGGTCGAGGGATTGCGCGTGAAGGCAACGCCGGTCGCCGAGGTCTCGCCCATGTTGCCGAACACCATGGCCTGCACGTTGACCGCGGTGCCCCAGGATTCCGGAATGTCGTGCAGTCTGCGGTAGGTCACCGCTCGGGCGTTCATCCAGGATGAAAACACGGCGCCAATCGCGCCCCAGAGCTGGTCGTGCGGGTCCTGCGGAAAATCCTTGCCGGTTTCGCGAGCGACCGCGTCCTTGTACTTGCCGACCAGATCGACCCAGTCGTCGGCGGTGAGATCCGTGTCGAGCGTGTAGCCCTGGCTGTCCTTGAAGGTGTCGAGGATTTCCTCGAAATGATGATGCTCGAAGCCGAGCACCACGTCCGAATACATGGTGATGAAGCGGCGATAGCTGTCATAGGCGAAGCGGCGATCGCCCGACAGTTCCGAGAGCGCTTCCACGGTTTCGTCGTTGAGGCCGAGATTGAGCACGGTGTCCATCATGCCCGGCATCGAGGCGCGGCCGCCGGAACGCACGGAGACGAGCAGCGGGTTCCTGGAATCGCCGAAGATCTTGCCGGTCAACTTGCCGACATGATCGAGCGCCTTCTCAACCTGCGACCGCAGTTCCTTGGGGTAGGATTTGTCGTGCGCGTAGAAATAGGTGCAGACCGAGGTCGGGATGGTGAAGCCCGGAGGCACCGGCAGGCCGAGATTGGCCATCTCGGCGAGGTTGGCGCCCTTGCCGCCGAGCAGGTCGCGCATCTCCGCTTTGCCCTCGGCCTTGCCGTCGCCGAACGTGAACACCCACTTGCCGGCCTTGGCCGCAACAGGCGCGGCCTTGCTTGAAGCAGCCTTGCTCGGTGCGGGCTTCACGGCAACCTTCGGCGCAACTGGTTTCGTCGGTGCCTTTGCAACAGCCTTGGAAACCGACTTGGCGGCAGGCTTCACAGCCGGCTTGGCCAGCGGCTTAACAGCGGCTTTGGCCACGGGCTTCGGGGCGCGCTTGGCAAGTGCCTTGCGGGCCGCCGGCGCGGCTTTCGCCTTGGCGGAGGACTTTGATTTCGCTGGCATTTTCGCTGGAGTTTTCGAGGCGGCTTTGGCCATAGCTTGCACACAACCTGCGAGAGGAATGGGTAATTGCGGGCCTTACACCACTTTGGGCAGGTCCGCGCAAGTCGAAGAGTTCCGTAGAATGAAGGCCTAGAGATGGAGCCACTTCAACAATCCGAGCCCGATCGCACCATTTATAATGAGAAAAATCGCGACGATCAGGTTCAGGAGGCGCGGCATAATCAGGATGAGCACACCCGCAAGCAGCGACAGGATCGGCGAGATATGGGCGACGGTGATGTGCATGAATTTTCTTTCCGTGGGGTAGGGGCGAATCGCGGCGGGATCATAGCGGACTGGGTTCCGCGGGTAGAGACGCATCGGGCGCGCGCGAGTTCCCAGATCCGCGAAAACAGCCCGAAAATGCCGCGAATGCGGCGGGCGTTTTCCGGAACATCGCGGAGACGCATGCATTGGCAACCGGTCGCGCCATTGGCGCTTCACGAAACCTTCTCGAAGGAGTTGCCCATGCGGAACAGGATTCTTGCTCTTGCAGCGCTCGCGGCCGCGATCGGCTCGCCCCTTGCGGCGCAGGCGCAAAGCGGCGTCACAGTGGGACGCGCGCCCGTCGTCGTCGACAGCGGCCCGACCATTGCCGTCGAGCAGCGGCCGGCTTTCCGCGACTATGTCGTCGAACAACGCGTGCCGGCTTTCCGTATCCCGGATCGCGTGGTGGTCGGTGCCACGTTACCTGAAAGCGGCGTCACCTATTATGACGTGCCGCAGCGTTTCGGCGCCACCACCTATCGCTACACCGTCGTGAACGGCGAGACCGTGCTGGTCGAGCCGCGCTCGCGACGCATCGTCGAGGTGATGGACTAGCACTTTCACGGGATCAACTAGGTGTCCGGCGCGTCACATCAATCAGGCTGACGCGAGCAGTATAGTCGGACATCAGGCCCCGCCCGGTCCTCCCCCCGCCGGGCGGGGCTTTTTTGTGTGGACACTCTTCGCGCACGGTAATGCGGCCACCAACTCCGTCGTCAAGGCCGGGCTTGTCCCGGCCATCCACGCGTCTCCACGAGAAGAAGGACGTGAATGCCCGGGACAAGCCCGGGCATGACGGTGTTCATTGCGCCCAAACCGCGCTCAATCCTGGATCTTCGAGAAATCCGCCACCGCACGCGTGGCGCTGCGGATCTCGTTGAGCAGCTTCAGGCGATTCTCACGCACCTTCGCATCCTCGTCGTTGACGCGAACCTTTTCGAAGAATGCATCGACCGGCGGACGTAGCTTGGCCATCGCACTCATTGCGGCCGCGAAGTCTTCCTTCGCGACAGCAGCACTTGCCTCCGCCGTCACCTCGCCGATCGCCTTGGCCAGCGCCTTCTCCTCGCCGAGACCGTAGAGCGCGGCATCCGGCGCCCCGTCGAACGTGCGCTTGTCCTTCTTCTCCTCGATGCCGAGGATATTGCTGGCGCGCTTGATGCCGGCGAGCAAATTCTTGCCGTCCTCGGACTCGAGGAATTTGCCGAGCGCCTCGACGCGGCGAACGATCATCAGAAGGTCATCCTGGCCACCGAGCGCGAACACGGCGTCGACGAGATCGTGCCGCGCGCCCTGCTCGCGGAGCTGAACTTTCAGGCGATCTGCGAAGAAGGCGAGCAGGTCGCTCGGAAGCTTCTGCGCATCGGCAGGCTTCAAGGACAAGGCGGCGAGTGCGGATGCCGCCATCTTCATGAGCGACAGACGTAGTCCGTTCTCGGTGATCAGCCTGATCACGCCCAGCGCCGCACGACGCAGTGCATATGGGTCCTTGCTTCCCGTCGGCTTCTCGTCGATTGCCCAGAAGCCCACCAGCGTATCGAGCTTGTCCGCGAGCGCCACCGCGACGCTGACCGGATCGGTCGGCACGCGATCCGCAGGCCCCTGCGGCTTGTAGTGCTCCTCGCAAGCGGCGGCCACGGAGGCATCCTCGCCCTGGGCCAGCGCGTAGTACTTGCCCATCAGGCCCTGCACCTCGGGGAATTCGCCAACGACGTCGGTCAGCAAATCCGCCTTCGCCAGATGCGCGGCTCGCGTCGCCTTTGCCACATCGGCGGCGACCAGCGGCGCGATCTCGCCGGCGAGGCGTTCGATGCGCTTGATACGCGCGGCCTGGGTGCCGAGCTTCTCGTGAAACACGATCTGCTCGAACTTCGGCAGCCGGTCTTCCAGCTTCGTCTTCAGGTCCGTCTCATAGAAGAACTTCGCATCCGACAGGCGCGGACGGATCACGCGCTCGTTGCCGGCGACGATGGTCTTGCCGCCGTCGGCCGCCTCGATGTTCGCCGTGAGGACGAACTTGTTCGTCAGCTTGCCCGTCTTGGGATCTTTGACGACGAAGCACTTCTGGTTGTTGCGGATGGTGGCGCGGATCACCTCGTCGGGAATCGCGAGATATTCCGCTTCGAACGATCCCATCATGACGACGGGCCATTCGACGAGGCCCGAAACCTCATCGAGCAGCACCTGGTCCTCGACCAGTTCGAACCCTTGGGCGAACGTCAGCTCCTTGGCGTCGGCAAAGATGATGTCCTTGCGCGCCTGCGGATCGAGGATGACCTTGGCAGCCTTCAGCTTCGCTTCGTAATCCTCGAAGCGGCGCACGGAAATCGCGCTAGGTGCCATGAAACGATGGCCGTAGGTGGTCTGGCCGGCCTCGATGCCGTCCACCGAGAATTTGACGACATCGGGCTCTTCGGTTTCGAGCCCGAACGTCGCGGTGATCGCGTGCAGCGGACGCACCCAGCTCAGCGAGCCCGGCTTGCCGGAGCGCGCACCCCAGCGCATCGATTTCGGCCAGGGGAAGGTGCGGATGATCACGGGAAGGATTTCCGCGAGCACGTCGATCGCGTCGCGGCCGGGCTTCTCGATCAGCGCGATGTAGAAGTCGCCCTTCGGATCGCGCTGGATCTTGGCCTCATCCAGAGACGTCAAACCGGTCGCTTTCAGAAAACCCTGCACGGCCGCATCGGCCGCGCCGATCTTCGGTCCACGGCGTTCGGTCTTCAGGTCAGGCTGGCGCGCAGGGATGCCGTGCACGGTGAGCGCGAGGCGGCGCGGCGTCGCGAACGCCTTCGCGCCCTCGTAGACGAGACCTTCGGCGACGAGCTTGTCGGTGACCATGCGGCGCAGATCGTCGGCCGCCTTGGCCTGCATGCGCGCGGGGATTTCTTCGGAGAACAGTTCAAGCAAAAGATCGGGCATCAGGCCGCTCCGCCCGCTTCAGTATGTATCCAGGCCTCGCCGCAAGCCTTTGCCAATTCGCGCACGCGAAGAATGTAGCTCTGCCGCTCCGTCACCGAGATCACGCCGCGCGCGTCGAGCAGGTTGAACACGTGGCTCGCCTTGATGCACTGGTCATAAGCCGGCAGCGACATCAGATGGGCCTCGCGCTTGCCGTCCTTCCAACCCGCATCGAGGTATTTCCGGCAGGCGGCTTCCGCCATCTTGAACTGCTCGAACAGCATCGCGGTGTCGGCGACTTCGAAATTGTGCTTCGAATATTCCCGCTCGGCCTGGAGGAAGACATCACCATAGGTGACCTTGGCGTCACCGTCGCGGCCGTTGAAGTTGAGGTCGTAGACGCGATCGACGCCCTGCACGTACATCGCGAGCCGCTCGAGGCCGTAGGTGAGCTCGCCCGCGACCGGCGCGCATTCGACACCCGCAACCTGCTGGAAATAGGTGAACTGGCTGACTTCCATGCCGTCGCACCAGCACTCCCAGCCGAGGCCCCAGGCACCCAGCGTCGGGCTCTCCCAGTCGTCCTCGACGAAGCGAATGTCGTGCACGGCGGAATCGATGCCGATCGCGGCGAGCGACTTCAGATACAGCTCCTGAAGGTTCGGTGGCGACGGCTTCATGATCACCTGGAACTGGTAGTAGTGCTGCATCCGGTTCGGATTCTCGCCGTAGCGGCCGTCCTTGGGCCGGCGCGAGGGCTGCACATAGGCCGCATTCCAGGGCTTTGGCCCGAGTGCGCGCAGCGTGGTCGCCGGATGGAAGGTACCCGCACCCATTTCCATGTCGTAGGGCTGCAGGATCACGCAGCCCTGCTCGGCCCAGAACCGCTGGAGCGCGAGGATGAAGCCCTGGAACGAGCGTTCCGGGCGCATATGGGCGGGCAAGGAGGCGTCCATCGTCAGATCGGGCTCTCGCGGGGGGTTGAATCGCGCGGGACCGTATCGACGGCAGGGGTGGGAATCAAGGCAAAGGGGGCCAATCCCGTCATGCCCCGGCATCCGCGTTTTTCGTGCGTCAGGCAAGGCGTGGATGGCCGGGACAAGCCCGGCCATGACGAGCGCAGCACCTAACCCGGCCGATAGGCTCCGGTCACGGGATCCTGTTTCAGCGTCTGGACGGCCCCCCTATGGGCGGCCTCGGCGACGCGCGAGAGGCGCATCTCCTCCAGCTCCTGGTTGATCCTGACAGCGGTCTTGTAGGCCCAGCGGACCACGGCAAGCCCGCCCAGGACGCCCGCGAATGCGACGAACGGCGGCATCGGTCGTTCCTTGTTCACAATGCTCAGCCCCCACGCGCATTCTTGCGCAGACCGGGCCGCGCCGCAATTGGCACGGCTTCAAGTCTCCTTGGGGCCAAATGGCGCGGCAGGGCTCCGTCTAGAATCCGAATTTCGCCCAAATCGCCCGCGTCTCGACCGCGGAGATCAGCTCGTCCGGCAGGCTGGCCATTGATTCCATGGCCGAAAGCTGCCCCGCGCCGGGCGATTTCCGACCCAAAAGGCCGGAGAGCAGACCGGTCGGCTGGGCAATCACGGGGGTGAGAACCTTCTCGCCAAAGCGGGCACGAAGAGTTGAGCGGAGATCGCCGATGCTGTCGGCGAGCCCCAGCGCGATCGAACTCTCGCCGGCCCAGTATTCGCCCGTGAACAGGGTGTCGTCGGAGCCCTTCAACCGCGCGCCGCGGCTTTCCTTCACCAGCGCGATGAAGATCTGGTGGATCTCGCGCTGGAGCGCCTTCAGCTTGGCGACGTCGTCGGGGTTTTCAGGGAGAAACGGGTCGAGCATCGCCTTGTGCGCGCCGGCGGTGTAGAGGCGCCGCTCGATGCCGAGCCGCTTGATCGCCTCCTGGAAACCAAAGCTGCCGCCGACCACGCCGATCGAACCGAGAATCGAGGACGGATCGCAGATGATCTCGTCGCCGGCGCAGGCGATCATGTAGCCGCCGGAGGCCGCGACGTCCTCGACGAACACCAGCACCGGCAGCTTCTTCTCCGCCGCGAGCTGCTTGATGCGCAGGTAGATCTGGCGCGACTGCACCGGCGAGCCGCCGGGCGAATTGATCACCAGCGCCACCGCCTTGGCGTTGCGCGTCGAAAACGCCCGCTCCAGCACCCGCGAAACGGTCGCGAGCGTCATGCCCGGGCGCAGCGGCGTCACTGCACCGATCACACCGGACAGCCGCACCACCGGCACCACGGCCGTGCCGGGACGGAAGCGCGCTGGCAGATATTGCATGAGCTTGTCGGCCAGGCCGGAATTCTCACGATCGTTCAATTGTTCGGCCATGCCGTTACCTCTGATTAACTATTTCTTATCACGCGACTGTCATTGGAAGGGCCCGGAACGTGTTTTGCAGAAACCCCGTTGAGAGGCTGCAATGGGCCAGCGGAGAACACCATGAAAATCTATCTGCTGATGCTGCTGATCGGTGCGCTGTTCATGGCGATCCGCCTGACGACTCCGCAAGAGCAGGAATCGCTTCCGCAATAGCTCAGCACGGTTCCACCAGGGGTAGAACCGCCCTTCCCTCCAGAATATCCATCACCTCTTTAGGCACGCGTGATTCCTCGTTGAGCACGAGGCCCGGTAACAATCGTGCCGGGGCCCTCCCGCCCTTGACCGCGCGCACCAGCACGCGGATCGCGGGCCGCCCGGCTTCACCGTGAACCGGCAGAATCGCGAGACTGCCGAAGCCGCGAGACAGTCCCGCCAAAACCTCCGCGATCCCATCTGCGCGCCAAATCAATGTCAGCGCGCCATTCGAGCGGAGGATGCGCCGCGCCGCGTGCACCCAGGCATTCAGCGTCTCATCCGTCGCCACATGCGCGATCTGGCGCGCCTGATCGGGCGAGCCGCGATGGCGAGCGGGATCGTTGAAGGGCGGGTTCATCAGCACCACGTCGACGCTGTCCGGCACGAGCCCGCTGGCCGCGAAGGCCTGCGCGTCCGCGGTGACGTCGAGCACGATCGTCTCGGCGGCAATCGCATTCGCTGCCGCATTGGCGCGCGCAAGCTCCGCCAGCTGGGGATCGATCTCGACCAGGCCGAGCCTGATCCCGGCAACGCGCCGCGCCAACGCAAGCCCGGCCGTGCCGATGCCGGCGCCGAGATCGACGACGCGGTCGCCCGCGCTCGCCTCCGTCGCCGCCGCGAGCAGAATGGCGTCGTGCCCCGCGCGATGGCCGGACCGCTTCTGCTTCAGCCGCAATTGCCCGCCGAGAAAGGCGTCCTCGGTGAGGTCTGCCAGTGCTTCACTCATCGCCGCGCAGTTCGTGGCTGAGGCCGGCCTCGGTCAGAAGCTGCCGGGCTTCGAGGGCGTCGTCCTCATGGACTAGGATCCGCCGCGGCAAAATGCCAAGCGAGCCCTCGATGATGCTCATGTTCTGGTCGAGCACCAGATGATGGATGTTGGCGCCGTCGAGCAGCGCGCCGATCGCCGACACCAGCACCATATCGTTGGTCCGAACCAGTTCTCGCAAAACACAGGCCTCCTGCCTGACGGGGATTAAGCGCCAAATGTCAATGGTTCCACGGCCCTTGCCGCATCCCCGTCCAGTTTCTATTGTCTTTCCATCAGAATAGCCCTTCCGGGGCAAATATTGGAGACCGGCGTGGCCGTCATCGTACCTTTCGAAACTCCCGGCGCGTCGATCGAAGAGCTGGTTGCCCTTGTCGCCGGTGACATGGAGCGCGTCAACGCCACGATCCTGTCGCGGACCGGTTCGGACGTGACCATGATCCCGGAGGTCGCCAACCATTTGATCTCCTCCGGGGGCAAGCGCCTGCGGCCGATGCTGACGCTGGCCATGGCCAACCTCGCCGGCTACACCGGCGACGGCCATATCAAGCTCGCCGCCAGCGTCGAGTTCATGCATACCGCCACCCTGCTCCATGACGACGTCGTCGACGAAAGCGAGATGCGCCGCGGCAAGCTGTCGGCGCGGATGCTCTGGGGCAATGAGGCGAGCGTGCTGGTCGGCGACTTCCTGCTCGGCCAGGCTTTCCGCATGATGGTCGAGGTCGGCTCGCTCCGCGCGCTCGACATTCTCTCCGCCGCCGCCGCCACCATCGCCGAGGGCGAGGTGATGCAGCTTGCCGCCGCCAAGAACACCGCGACCACCGAGGACGAATATCTCGCCGTGATCCGCGGCAAGACCGCCGAGCTGTTCGCGGCCGCTTGCGAGGTCGGACCCGTGATCGCCAACCGCCCGAAGGCGGAGCAGACCGCCTGCCGCTCGGTCGGTATGAATCTCGGCATCGCCTTCCAGCTCGTCGACGACGTGCTCGACTATGGCGGCAAGAGCGCCAAGCTCGGCAAGAACACCGGCGACGATTTCCGCGAGGGCAAGATCACGCTGCCCGTCGTGCTCGCTTTCCGCCGCGGCAACGACACCGAGCGCGCCTTCTGGATCCGCGCGCTCGAGCGCGGCGAGATCGGCGACACCGACCTCGACCACGCCATCGGGTTGATGAACAAGCATCGCGCGCTCGAAGATACGCGCAGCCGCGCCCAGCACTACGGCGCCATGGCGGTGGACGCGCTGGCGCTATTCCCGTCCTCGCCGATGAAGAGCGCGCTGGAGCAGGTCGTGGCGTTCTGTCTGGCTCGGTCGCATTAGCTACTTGCATCCTTAGCGCTTGCTGGTAGCCACACGCTCAGTGTCGTCCCGGCGAAGGCCGGGACCCATTACCCCGGTCAGCGTTGTCTTAGCGCCTGTGGCAACCATCGTGCACCACAACAACAGTCGTGGCTATGGGGCCCGGCCTTCGCCGGGACGACATCGTTGAGGTAGCGCCACCACTGCATCAACAGCGTCACTGCGAACGCAGCGAAGCAATCTAGAATCTTTTCGCAGAGGGACTCTAGATTGCTTCGCTCCGCTCGCAATGACCGAGCAAGGAGCGCGGGCGTCGCTCGCCAACTCGCATCCTATCACAGAGATAGTTTTGCAGCCCCGCACCTCGTCCTCCCATGCGGGGAAGCTGCCCCTTGTCACTTGCATTTTGAAAGTTACATCCCTACTTTCGAACCATGCAGCCCAAATCCCCCTCCATCCAGGAATGTCCGGTCGGCCGCGCCGTGGAGACGGTCGGCGAATGGTGGAGCATCTTGATCCTGCGGGATGCGTTCCAGGGCGCAACGAAGTTCGACGAATTTTCGCAAAGCCTCGGGATCGCGCCGAACATCCTGTCCCGGCGATTGGCCCATCTCACGGAAAGCGGCATGTTCGTCCGCCGCCGCTACAATGAACGGCCGCCGCGCTACGAATATGTGCTGACGGACAAGGCCCGGGACTTCTTTCCCGTGGTCGCAACCCTGCTCGCCTGGGGCAACAAGCATCTCGCACCGAAGGGCGAAGCGATCCTGCTCGCGAACAGGCACGATCGTCGTCCGTTCAATCCGGTCGTGGTCGATGCCGCCGACATGCAGCCGATCACGCTCACCAATGCGGTCATCATCGCCGGTCCCCGCGCCAGCCGTGTCATGCGCAAACGGCTGACCTCGCTCAAAGCCATGAACCCGGCCGTCGCGCCGGCTGGAGACTGACATGCGTCGTATCGTCGTAACGGGAATGGGCGCGGTGTCGCCGCTTGGCTGCGGCGTCGAGCTGTCCTGGCGCCGGCTGCTGGCCGGTCAAAGCGGGCTGCGCCCGCTGCCGGAATGGTCGCAGGCGCTGCCCGCACGCGTTGCCGGCCTCGTGCCCGACAAGGCCGAGGACGTGGACGGCGGCTTCGATCCCGCGCAGGCCGCCGCGCCGAAAGACCAGCGCAAGATGGACCGCTTCATCCTGTTCGCGCTGCTCGCTACCGCGGAGGCGGTTGCGCAGGCCGGCTGGACGCCGCAGGACGCGGCGGCTTTGGAGAGGACTGCGACGATCATCGCCTCCGGGGTCGGCGGCTTTCCGGCGATGGCGGAAGCAGTGCGCATCACCGAACAACGCGGCCCGCGCCGGCTGTCGCCGTTCACGATCCCCTCCTTCCTCGCCAATCTCGCGGCCGGCCACGTCTCGATCAAATACGGCTACAAGGGAGCGCTGGGCACACCGGTCACGGCGTGCGCCGCCGGCGTTCAGGCGATCGGCGATGCCGCGCGCATGATCCGCGCGGGCGAGGCTGATGTGGCGATCTGCGGCGGCGCGGAAGCCTGCATCGACATTGTCAGCCTCGGCGGCTTTGCCGCGGCCCGCGCACTGTCGAGCGGGTTCAACGACGCGCGCGCCTCGCGCCCGTTCGATCGCGACCGCGACGGTTTTGTCATGGGCGAAGGCGCCGGCATCCTGGTGATCGAGGAGATGGAGCATGCATTGGCGCGCGGCGCGACGCCGATCGCGGAGATCGTCGGATACGGCACGACCGCGGACGCCTATCACATGACATCGGGTCCGCCTGACGGCGACGGCGCCCGGCGCGCCATGGAGATCGCGCTCCGGCAGGCCAAGCTAGCGCCCGCGGATTTGCAGCACCTGAACGCGCATGCGACGTCGACGCCGGCAGGCGACGAGAGTGAACTCGGCGCGATTGCCGCGCTGTTCGGTCGTCACCGCGGCATCGCCGTGAGCGCGACCAAGTCGGCTACCGGCCATCTGCTCGGCGCCGCCGGTGGCTTGGAAGCGATCTTCACCGTGCTCGCCCTGCGCGACCAGATCGCACCGCCGACGCTCAATCTCGAAAACCCCGATCCTGCCGCAGACGGCATCGACATCGTCGCCGGTGCGGCGCGCCCGATGCCGATGCAGCACGCGATCTCGAACGGGTTCGGCTTCGGCGGGGTGAACGCCAGCGTGATCTTCCGCCGGATGGGCTGAACGACGGGCCTTGCAACGACGGGCCTTGCAATCGCGGCAAGCATCGCTACCAAAGCAGGATGATCAATACGAATTTCTGGCTGTTCCTGGCCGCCGCTTGTCTCATCGCCGCCGTTCCCGGCCCCGGCATTTTCTACGTGGCGGCACGGACCCTTTCGGAAGGGCGCGCCAGCGGTTTTGCATCGACCGCAGGCACCGCGCTCGGCGGGCTGGTTCATGTGGTCGCAGGCAGCCTCGGCATCTCCGCGATCATCCTAGCCAGCGCCGAGCTGTTTGCCGCCGTGAAATTCGTCGGCGCACTCTATCTGGTCTGGCTCGGCATCAGGACTTTTCGCGGCGCCAGCCGCGCGCTGTCATTCGACAGCAAGCCCGTCGGCGACAAGCAAGCCTTTCGCGACGGCGTGCTGGTCGAGGCGCTGAACCCGAAGACCGCCGCCTTCTTCCTCGCCTTCATTCCGCAGTTCCTCGACCCGGCGGGATCGAACCCGACGCTGCAATTCATCATGCTGGGTGCGATTTCGGTGACGCTGAACACGCTCGCCGACATCGTGGTGGTGCTGATGGCCTCCGCGACACGCACGCAGTTGATCGGAAGGCTGCAGCTGATGCGGCGTCTCACCCAAGGTTCCGGCGTCTTCATCGCAGGGCTCGGCCTGTCGCTGGCACTGGCGCGGCGGCCGGTGAATGGATAGCGCCACCATGCTCGCCCCGCAAAGCCGCATCTACGAGTCTCACGGCCTGCGGCTGCACTATGCCGACTGGGGCAACGATGGCGCGCCCGTCGCCATCCTGGTCCATGGCGGGCGCGCTCACTGCCGGAGCTGGGACGTCATCGCCCGGTCGCTGCAGCCGCATTTTCACGTGCTCGCACCCGACCTGCGCGGGCACGGCGATTCCGACTGGACCAAAGGCGGCAGCTACGCGCTGACGGAGTATGTGTACGATCTCGCCCAGCTCGTCCGTGCCGTCGCGGCCCCTCAAGTCACTCTCATCGGCCATTCCATGGGCGGCATGGTCAGCCTGATCTTTACAGGGGCATTCCCCGAACAGGTCTCGAAGCTGGTCGTGCTCGACGGCGTGACGATGTTGCCGGATACACCAAAGCCGCCGGTACATGAGCGGATCGGCAAATGGGTCGGTCAGCTCGACAAGCTGCACGACCGCGCACCGCGCCGCTATTCGACCCTCGAAGACGCCGCGGCGCAGATGGTCCTTCACAACAAGCGGCTGTCCCGCGACCTTGCGCTGCATCTCGCCACCCACGGCGCGCGGCAGAACGAGGACGGCACCTATAGCTGGAAGTTCGATCCCTACCAGCGCGCCTCTGCGCCGCACCGGCTCTGGCCGGACGATCACATCGCGCTGTGGTCGCGCATCACCTGTCCGACGCTGCTCTTGAATGCCGGCGAAAGCTTTCTGGCTGGCGCGAGGGCCGCGGGCCTGGAGCGCTACTTTCCGCAGGCGCGTGTCGAGACCATCGCCGGCGCCGGACACTGGCTGCAACATGACAAGCCGCAAGAGGTGTTGGGCGAGATCCGGCGGTTTCTCGGGCTGACCTAGCTCAGCGTCCCCGCGTGCACCCACCAACCCGAATGATCCCTGCGGATCTTCTCGGCGGCGGCATGCGCCTCGGCAAATACGCCATAGATCGCAAAACACGTCGCACCCGAGCCGGACATGCGGGCGAGCTTGACGCCGGCGGAGCCACGCAAGGCTTCCAGCACGTCGCCGATGACAGGCTCGATGCGCATCGCGGGGGCTTCGAGATCGTTGGCGACGGTCTCGAGCGTGTCGACCCAATCGGCAATGGAGGCGCCCTCGCCCGGCCAGGCCGGACCGTCGAAGACGGACGTGGCGCCGACCAGGAGTTCGCCGTTGCGCAGGCCCAGCGCCTGAAACACATCCTTGGTCGCGACCGGCACGCGCGGATTGACCATCACGCAGGGCATGCTCGGCAACGCCAGCGGCAGCAGCTGTTCGCCGACACCGGTCATGTCACAGGCGCGCGAGAACAGACACACCGGCACGTCGGCACCGGTCGCAAGCGCAACCTTCTGGAGGCGGGCGTCGTCGAGCGACAGATCGTTGAGACGCGCCAGCAACCGCAGCGCCGCCGCGGCGTCGGCCGAGCCGCCGCCGATGCCGGCGGCGACCGGGAGCACCTTGTCGAGCGCGAAGGCGCCCAGCTTCAGGTTCGGGACGGCTTCGGCCAGGAGCTTGGCCGCCTTGAACACGAGATTGTCGGCCATATCGCCGCAGGCCGCCGCGAGCGGCCCCGTCGTGGTGAGCTTCAGCTCGCCGCCGGGCTCCAGCGTGAGCCGGTCGGCGCAGTCGGCAAAAGCGACCACGCTTTCGAGATCATGATAGCCGTCGGCACGACGGCCGACCACGCGAAGGCTCAGATTGACCTTCGCGCGCCCTTCTTCAATCAACGCCGGCATAGACGACACGCCCCCAACTTCAACTCGCTCAGCCGCCCTTGCCGTCGTCCTTCTTCTTCTCCTTCTCCGCCTGCGCAGCCGAGGAGTTCGAATTGTCGTCGGTCATTCCGTTTGCAATCTTGGCCTCGATCTTCGGAAGCTCATCCGCTTCGGGCTTGAGATCGCGGGCGTGCGCCCACTGGAACTTGGCTTCCAGCGTGCGGCCGACACGCCAATAGGCGTCGCCGAGGTGATCGTTGATGGTGGGATCCTCGGGCTTGAGGTCGATGGCGCGCTCGAGGTTCTTCACCGCGTCCTCGTAATTGCCGATGCGGTAATAGGCCCAGCCAAGGGAGTCGACGATGTAGCCGTCATCCGGGCGCTGCTCGACCGCCCGCTTGATCATCTTCATGCCTTCGTCGAGATTGATGCCCTGGTCGATCCAGGAATAGCCGAGATAGTTGAGGACGTGGGGCTGGTCGGGCTGCAGCTCGAGCGCCTTCTTCATGTCGGCTTCGGCCTTGCCCCACTGCTTGGAGCGCTCCTCGCAGATGCCGCGATAATAATACCAGACGCTGTTGGCCTTGTCGTTGCCGGCCGGCAGCACGTCGACGCCTTGCGAATAGGTCGCGCCGCATTCGCCAAACTTCTTGCGGCCGCGCTCGATGTTGCCGAGCGCCATGATGGCTTCGAGATCCTTGGAATCCTCAGTGGTGACGCCCTTGAGGATCTTGATCGCCTCGTCGGTGCGGTCGGCGGAATCCAGATCGATGGCGAGCTGAATCTGGGCGTTGCGCTTGAGCGGCGAGGACGCCGGCACGCGCTCGTAGACCTTGATCGCCATCTGCGGCCGCTTCACCGATTCATAGAGATCGGCGAGCGAGAGCAGCGCCAGGGGATGGGTGGGCTGGAGGTAGAGTGAGAGCTGGAGATAGACCAGCGCCAGATCCTCGCCGCCGCGGCGGGTCAGTGTGGCGCCGATGCCGTAGAGCGCTTCGGCGGCGCCGGCTTGCGCGCTATCGACCAGCGGCGGCATCTTCTTGCCGGCCTTGGTGTCGCGCAATCCTTCCACGATCAGCGGATGGCGGGCGAGCTTCTTGTCGAAAGCCTGGTAGACCGTGGTCGCGGCGGCCGAGTCCTTGTTACGCGACAGCCAGCGCGCATAGGCCTCGGTGACACGCAACATGGAATCGTCGAGCTTGTAGGCACGCTCGAACCGAGTGCCAGCGTCCTTCTCCTTGCCGGCGAGCTCGAGGATCATGCCGGCATGGAGATCCTTGAACAGCGGATACCATTCCGGACCGGCCAGCTTGTCGATGGTGGCGACACCGCCCTTGGCATCGCCCGCACCATAGGCGGCCCAGCCCGACAGCAACGTGGCGACAAGATCGGTGATCGGACCGCGGATCGACTGGTTGATGTTGGTCTGCGCCGTCGCGTACTTCTTGAACTTGAGATCGTGCACCCCGACGACGAGGCGCGCAACGCGGTTGGTCTTGTCGATGGTCAGGATGCGCTCGGCGAGCTTGACGGCCTCGTCGATGTCACCGTCGGCAACCGAGGAGATGAAGGCGCGGTCGAGCAGCTCGTTGTTCTTGGGATCGGTGCGCAGGGCCGAGCGATAGAACGCGGCGGCGGAGGCCGCATCGCGCTCGACGCTGGCGTGGCGGGCGGCGAGATAGCTGCCGGAAGTGGTCAGCGCCTTCAG
This sequence comes from Bradyrhizobium sp. 4, assembly GCF_023100905.1. Lineage (NCBI taxonomy): Bacteria > Pseudomonadati > Pseudomonadota > Alphaproteobacteria > Hyphomicrobiales > Nitrobacteraceae > Bradyrhizobium > Bradyrhizobium sp. 4. The sequence goes on along the minus strand of NZ_CP064686.1, from coordinate 1,968,903 downwards.
ATCGTTTCGGGTCGGAAACTGCGCCGCCGTGTCGGACGGATGATCCGGCGTCTGCGCCAGGACCCTGCCGGGGACCGTCGCGATCGCTGTGCCCATGAGGGCGATGGCGGCAACAGTCCAGCGGTTGAAACGATTTGAAAACATCAGGGCTCGCCTTGAGTTGGTAGTGCCTGGGTCTGAAGAAGGCCGTATCGCATGCGAACGCGGCCGGTGGCATGGGGACCCGGAACCGTCGGGCGAACAATGCCGCTTTTGGCGCTTCACCGCAAGGATTCGGGCCGGACGATCCCCTCCGCACGCCCCAAATCGGCCAAGTGACCGGTCAAGAGCGCCCCAAGACGCCGCCAGTATGGCCTTATCGTGACCACGGACCGCGGCCGCGGCCGGGTTCTCACGCGAACGTGCGTCGCAGGGCCAAGGTCACGCAATATTGGTCGCCTTGGGCCTTGGTAACCTGGATTGCGGCTTGCTGACCCCGCCTACATCGCCTCGTAGTTTGGACCGCCGCCGCCCTCCGGGGGAACCCAGGTGATGTTGCCGTTGGGGTCCTTCACGTCGCAGGTTTTGCAGTGGACGCAGTTCTGGGCGTTGATCTGGAAGCGCGGACCCGAACCTTCCTCGATCCACTCATAGACGCCGGCCGGGCAATAGCGATTCGACGGACCTGCAAACACGTCATGCTCGGAGGTCTTCTGGAGGTTCATGTCCGTGACCTTGAGATGGACCGGCTGGTCCTCCTCATGATTGGTATTGGACAGGAACACCGACGAGAGCTTGTCGAAGGAAATCTTGCCGTCCGGCTTCGGGTAGGTTCTCGGCGCGTGGGTCTTGGCCGGATCGAGCGTCGCGCGATCGGGCTTCGCGTGCGACTGGGTGCCGAACAGCGAGCCGCCGAACAGCGTGTTGCACCACATGTCGAAGCCACCGAGCGCAACGCCGAGCACCGTGCCGAACTTCGACCACAACGGCTTGACGTTGCGGACCAGGAACAAATCCTTGCCGACCGAGGAGGAGCGCCAGGCGTTCTCGTAGTCGACGATCTCGTCATTGGCGCGATCGGCGGCAATGGCGGACGCAACGTGCTCGGCGGCGAGCATGCCCGTGCCCATCGCGTTGTGCACGCCCTTGATCCGGGGAACGTTGACGAAGCCGGCCGCGCAGCCGATCAGGGCGCCGCCGGGAAAGCTGAGTTTCGGGACCGACTGATAGCCGCCCTCGGTGATGGCGCGCGCGCCATAGGCGAGCCGCTTGGCACCTTCAAAGGTGGAGCGGATTGACGGATGGGTCTTGAAACGCTGGAACTCGTCGAACGGTGACAGATACGGGTCGTCGTAGTTGAGATGCACGACGAAGCCGACGGCAACGAGGTTGTCGTCGTAGTGATAGAGGAACGAGCCACCGCCGGTCTTCAGATCGAGCGGCCAGCCGAACGAATGCTGGATCATGCCCTTCTGGTGCTTGGCGGGATCGATCTGCCAGACTTCCTTGAGCCCGATGCCGAATTTCGCCGGCTCGCTCTTGGTATCCAGCGCGAACTTCGCGATGAGCTGTTTGGTCAGGCTGCCGCGCGCGCCTTCCGCGAACAGCGTGTACTTGCCGAGCAATTCCATGCCACGGGTAAAGGAGTCCTTCGGCTTGCCGTCCCGGCCGATGCCCATGTCGCCGGTGGCAATGCCCTTCACCGCGCCCTGCTCGTCATAGAGCACCTCGGCCGCGGCAAAGCCCGGATAAATCTCGACGCCAAGCGCTTCCGCTTTGCGTGCCAGCCAGCGGCAGACATTGCCAAGCGAGCCGATATAGCAGTGATGATTGTCCATCAGCGGCGGCATGATGAAGTTAGGCAGCCTAATCGCGCCGCCGCCCGTCATCCAGTAGAAGCGGTCGTCCTTCACCTGGGTCTTCAGAGGACAATCGGAATCTTCGCGCCAGTCCGGCATCAGCTTGTCGAGCCCGGCCGGGTCGATCACGGCGCCGGAGAGAATATGCGCACCGACCTCGGAGCCCTTCTCCACGACGACGACGTTGAGATCGGCATTGATCTGCTTCAGCCGGATCGCCGCAGCCAGGCCCGAGGGGCCTGCGCCGACGATGACGACGTCGAATTCCATGGATTCGCGCGGGGGAAGTTCTTCGGTGCTCATCTGATCTCAGCCCTTGAGACGGTCCTTGGTCGATTGCGCCCTCTTGTTTCCGATTTTTCCGGGTAGGACAACCTCGGAAATGCGTTTCGCCGGGGTGCAAGGCGCCCCAAACTGGACTAATAGTCAGACTTTCCGATGATCCCAGAACCCGCACCCACGGTCCGAGAGCTTCTCGCCTTCTATCTGGAGGCCGGAGTCGATTGCACGCTCGCGGAGGAACCGATCGACCGCTTGGCGGAATTGGATGTTCCACCTCCGGCCCCGCGCGCGCCACCTCCGGTCGAGGCCCCACGGCCGGCCGCCGCGCCGGCAGTGTTGCGCGGCGAGGCGGCCCCCGCGCCCGACATCGCGATCGCCTCGGCGCGCGAGGCCGCACGCACCGCGCCGACCTTGGAGGCGCTGCGCGAGTTGATGCAAAGCTTTGACGGCTGCGCGCTGAAGCACACGGCGACACGGTTGGTTTTCGCCGACGGTAATCCGCAGGCGCGCATCATGTTCGTCGGCGAGGCACCGGGCCGCGACGAGGACATCGAGGGGCTGCCCTTCGTCGGGCGCAGCGGCAAGCTGCTCGACTTGATGATCGGAGCCATAGGCCTCAACCGCACCACCGCATACATCGCCAACGTGATTCCCTGGCGCCCGCCCGGCAACCGCACGCCGACGCCGCAGGAGACGCAAATCTGCCTGCCCTTCATCCAGCGCCAGATCGAGCTGGTGAATCCGGATGTGCTGGTGACGCTCGGCAATCCCTCGACGCAGACGCTGCTGTCGACCCGCGAAGGCATCATGCGCACCCGCGGCCGCTGGTTCGATTACGAGACGGGCGGGCGCACCATTCGCGCGCTGCCGACCTTCCACCCCGCCTATCTGTTGCGCTCGCCGTCGTACAAGCGGCTCGCTTGGCAGGATCTGCGCGCGATCGCGAAGGTGCTGGCGGGCGCGTGAGGAGGCGTACGACCTCTCCCCGTCATTGCGAGCGCAGCGAAGCGATCCAGAATCTTTCCGCGGAGCGACCCTGGATTGCTTCGTCGCAAGGGCTCCTCGCAATGACGACGGAAAGAGCGAGCGACTAAGTGCCCTTCGGCCGCACGATGGCCCAGCCGATGCGCAGCAGTTGCTGACGGCCGGTCACCAGCCATTCGAAGGCGCGCGGCACTTCCGGCACGATGCCGGGAAAGCGCGCGAGAATGTTCGGCGGCGGGGTGCCCGCGGTGTCGGAGGCACGCCAGACCACGACGCCGCCGGTCTCGCTGAATTTGGCCTGATTGATCCAGGGCGTGCGTGAGGGCTGGGCATCGATGAACAGATGCGGCCGGCCGGAATGCAGCGTGATCAAGCTCGCAAGCTGGGTCTCGCCGGCGACCGCGCGCAGGCGATGATTGGTGCGGCGGGCAAAGCTCTCGTCGAAGAAGTCCGAAATCGCGCGCGCCGGCATCGACGTCGCGATCTCGTTGGCACCGGTCCACGGCAGGAGCAGGACGGCGAGTACGACGCCGATTGCGGGCGCGATGACGGCGGCCGCCCAGACCATCCGCAGCATCCTCGCGCGGCGCATCGCGATGAGATCGCCGGCCCCCACGACCACGGCGAGCCCCGACAACACCAGCACGACGCCGGCGCCGCCCACGACGGCGTCGAGGCCAAGCAGGCCCGAGATCAGCACCGCGCCAAGCGCCGGCGCCAGCGCGAAGAAGCAGACGAAATTGCGCGCGAGCGGCTCGACCGGCGGGCGGTAGATGATCGGCGCCTCCTCGCTCTTGGGAACGAACAGGCCGGTGTTGAGCACGGTCAGCGCCGGGATCGCCGCCGCGCCGAGCAGGAGCCCTCCGAGCAGCCAGGCCGCGTGCAGCGCGCGGGCATTGAGTTCGGCAACCTGCGGCAAGGCCGGCAGGACGAACGCCTCGGCGCGCATCAGCCAGACGGCATAGGGCAATGCCAGCACGGCGACCACCACGAGCGCAAACAGCGGGTCGAATGCGCGTAGCGTGCGGCGGCCATCCGCGGTTGCGAGCGCGAAGACGACGATCAGCAGCAGCAGGAAGATCGCAGCCGGCGTCGTCAGCAGCAGGAGGCCCGCCTCGATCGACCAGGCAAACCAGGCGTTGCCGCGGCGCTGTCCGATGATCTGCCAGGAATGCAGCAGCAGCAGTGCCCAGAGCGGCCGCGCCAGCACCAGCGGGCCGAAGTCGAGTACGGGCGAGGAGAAGGCCAGCAGCGTCATGGTCAGCAGCACGGCAAGCACTGCCTGCTGGGCGCCGACCACCGCGCGGGACAGATGATAGAGCGCGATGAAGGTCGCGACCCCACAGAGCTCCGCCAGGACGTAGACGCCGAACACGTGGCCGCCGGCAGCGCGATAGGCGATGTCGGCGAGCCAGACCGGCAAGGGCGGGCCCAAATCAGTGCCGACCTGGTATTCGCGGCCGAAGGCCAGCAGAGTCGCGAGGCTGCCGGGCGGGCTGCGATAAAACACCAGCGCCACGAACAGCCACATCGCGGCCTGGAGCAGCACGGCGATCCAGACGATCAGCCGCGGCCGCGCGCGAATGAGCTCGATGACCAGGGAGGTAAACCGCATGCAACGTCCGAAAGATGCAGCCAACCCGTGAAGCCGGCCCTATTCGCTCACGACTATTTTGATAGAGGGCGCGACGCGTCGTGGCAACCGAGTCTCGTCTAGAGATTTGCCGACGCGTCGATTTCCGAGCTCGTGTCCACCTGCAGCTCGATCTCGGTCACCGCAAACAGATCCTGCGCCGGCTCGACCGTCCACGGCATGTGCTTGGCGCGTGCGGCGGCGACGGGGGCGAAGAAGCTGCGGTGGTGGACGGTGGGGCCGAGGCGGTTGAGCGCATCGAGGTGCTCGGGCACGGCGTAGCCCTTATGCTGCTCGAAACCGTACCCGGGGCAGTCCTGAGCCAGCGCGCACATCAGGCGGTCCCGCGTCACCTTGGCGACGATCGAGGCCGCTGCGATCGACAGGACGATGCCGTCACCGCCGATCACGGCCTCGCAATCGCATGCCGTGTCGAGCCGGTCGCGGCCGTCGACGAAGACGTGCCGGGGCTGCTCGGGCAGCGCCACGACGGCGCGCTTCAGCGCCCACAGCGAAGCGCGCAGGATGTTGTCGCGGTCGATGCGGGCGCGGGAGGCGACGGCCACGGAGACCTGGGCGGTGGCGCAGATCTTGTCGAACAGCCTTTCGCGCTCCTCGGCGGTCAGGCGCTTGGAATCGTCGATGCCGCGCGGGATGCGGTCGGGATCGAGAATCACCGCCGCCGCCACCACCGGACCGGCCAACGGCCCGCGGCCGGCCTCATCGCAGCCCGCCACCGGCCAGACGCCGCGCTTGATCAGCGCGCGCTCGCGGCGGAAGCTTGGGGCAACGATGATGGCGCTCTTGGTGCCGGCCAGCGCCTTGGCGATTTTCGGCGCAGCCTTCTTGTTCTCAGGCGCAACCTTCTTGGGCGCGCCTTTGGCCGGCTTCTTGGCGGATTGATCCCGAATCATGGCCGGGATCGTGCGCAAGCGGCATGGCCTGCGCAACCGGGAACCTCGGACAATTCCCGTTATTCAAGTCAGTCGCCCTATTCCGCCAGATGCACCCGTCGGTCCTCGCCGACTTCGATGCCGGGCGCGACCACGACTTCCCAGGGATGGCCGTCAGGATCGGCGAAATAGCCGGAATAACCGCCGTAGTCGGTCTCATGCGCGGCCTTCAGCAGCGCGGCGCCCTTGCTGACGGCGAAGGCCAGCACCGCGTTCACCTCCTCACGCGCGCGGCAGTTCCATGCGAGCGTCATGCCGCGAAACGTCGATGGCCTCGGCTGATCCGGCAATTTGGCGTCGGCCGCGAGCTGATCCCAGGGAAATCGCGCCAGCACCGGACCGCCGGTGTCATAGAACGCCACGGCCTCGCCGGTCACCTTGAGCCGGCGCGAGAAACCAAGCGCGTCGTAAAAGGCAATACTGGCGCGGATGCCGTTCACGCCCAGCGTGATGACGGTAAGTCGCGGGATCGGAGCTGGCAGTTCCTTACTCATGCGACGCCTCTCCCACTTTGTCCCTCAGAACAGGCTGAGCTGATCGCCGTTCCGCTTCGGCTTGGCAAAATGATCCGTCGTCAGCTTGGAGCGCCGCTTGTTCAGCCCCAGCCTGTCGCAGGCGATCTCGAAGCGGCGACCGATGGTCCAGGCCATCGGGCCGGTGCCCTTCATGCGCTCGCCCCATTTCGCGTCGTAGTCGCGGCCGCCGCGCATGTCGCGGATCAGCGTGAAGACGTGGCGATAGCGGTCCGGATAGTTCGCCATCAGCCATTCACGAAAGAGATCGCGCACCTCGAGTGGCAACCGCAGCAGCACGTAGGAGGCTTCCTTGACGCCGGCATGGGCGGCAGCATCCAGGATGCGTTCGATCTCGGAATCGTTCAGCGCGGGAATCAGGGGCGCGACCATGACGGTGGTCGGAATGCCGGCCTCGGAAAGCTGCTTCAGCGCCTCCAGCCGCTTCGGCGGCGTGGACGCCCGCGGCTCCATGGTGCGCGCCAGCTTCGGATCGAGCGAGGTCACGGAGATGCCGACCTTGGCGAGGTTGCGTTTGGCCATGCGCGCGAGAATGTCGATGTCGCGGGTCACCAGCGCCGACTTGGTGACGATCCCGACGGGATGGCCGGCGCGCTCCAGCACCTCCAGAATGCCGCGCATGATTTTGCGCTCGCGCTCGATCGGCTGATAGGGATCGGTGTTGGTGCCGATCGCGATCATCCGCGGCTCGTAGCCCGGCGCCGCAAGCTCCTTCTCGAGCAGCGCCGGCGCCTCGGGCTTCACGAACAGCTTCGACTCGAAGTCGAGCCCCGGCGACAGGCCGAGATAGGCATGCGTCGGCCGCGCGAAGCAATAGACGCAGCCGTGCTCGCAGCCGCGGTAGGGATTGATCGAACGGTCGAAGCCGATGTCGGGAGATTCGTTGCGGGTGATCACCTTGCGCGAGGCGTCGATCCCGACCGTGGTCTTGAACGGAGGCAGTTCGTCAAGGCTCTGCCAGCCATCGTCGAATGCGACGCGCGCCTCGGCCTCAAAGCGGCCGCTGGCGTTGGACTGCGCGCCCCGGCCTCGCCTGCGCTGGCGGTCGATGGCGACCGCCAGCTCAGGGAAGTCAGAAGGCGCACCCGCCGGCTCGGAGGGCGCCGTGACCGGCGGGTGCTTGAGAGCATGAGAGGATGCTGGACTCATGAAGCCAAGATAGCACGTCGAAGGAACAAATCAAGAACACAAACCAAAAACGTGAAAACAACCCCATGCACAGTAGAGTTGCCCAAACTTCGCGCGCCTGCTTTTGACCTCACGCAACAGTGGCGTCACGGCGATCTCGTTTGATGCTGCCGAAGGATCGATCTAGCCGGAACTCGGTTGGTGACGATCCCGGGTGAAGTTCGGCAGGAACATGACAAATCAACAACAATTGGCCGCAGCGAGCAGCGACCTCAATCTGCTCGACCGCTATTGGCGCGCCGCGAACTATCTCTCCGTCGGGCAGATTTACCTGCTCGACAATCCGCTGCTGCGCGAGCCGTTACGGCCCGAGCACATCAAGCCGCGTTTGCTCGGCCATTGGGGCACGACGCCCGGTTTGAACTTCATTTATGCCCATCTCAACCGCGTCATCCGCGCGCTGGACCTGAGCGTGATCTATGTGTGCGGTCCCGGCCACGGCGGCCCCGGCATGGTCGCCAACACCTATCTCGAAGGCAGCTACAGCGAGATCTATCCCGATATCTCGCGCGATACCGACGGGTTGCGCAAACTGTTCAGGCAATTCTCCTTCCCCGGCGGCATCCCGAGTCACGCGGCGCCGGAGACGCCGGGCTCGATTCACGAAGGCGGTGAGCTCGGTTACGCGCTGGTGCATGCCTATGGCGCGGCATTCGACAATCCCGACCTGATCGTCGCCTGTGTCGTCGGAGACGGCGAGGCCGAGACTGGCCCGCTCGCGGCGTCCTGGCACTCCAACAAGTTCCTCAATCCTGCCCATGACGGCGCGGTGCTGCCGATCCTGCATCTCAACGGTTACAAGATTGCCAACCCAACCGTGCTCGGCCGGATGCGCGACGACGAGATCCGCGATCTCTTCCGCGGGCTCGGCCACGAGCCGCTATTCGTCGAGGGCGACGATCCGAAATTGATGCACCAGGCCATGGCGGACGCGCTCGACGTCGCGTTCGCCAGCATCCGGTCGATCCAGCAGCACGCCCGCGACGGCCGCAAGAGCGTCGAACGCCCGCGTTGGCCGATGATCGTGCTACGCAGCCCGAAGGGCTGGACCGGCCCCAAGGAAGTCGACGGCAAGAAGGTCGAGGGTTTTTGGCGTGCACATCAGGTGCCGGTCGCGAACTGCCGCGACAACCCGGCGCATCTGAAGATTCTCGAAGACTGGATGCGCAGCTACGAGCCGGAAAAGCTATTCGACGCGAACGGCGCGCTCGTTGCCGAGCTCCAGGCGCTCGCGCCCGAAGGCAATCGCCGCATGGGCGCCAATCCGCACGCCAATGGCGGCCTTCTGAAGAAGGAGCTGAAGCTGCCGGACTTCCGCAGCTTCGCCGTCAAGGTCCCTCAGCCGGGCGGCATCGTGGCGGAGGCAACCCGCGAGCTCGGCAAATTCCTGCGCGACGTCATCCGCCTCAACGCCGAGGCCCGCAACTTCCGCATCATGGGCCCGGACGAAACCGCCTCAAACCGGCTCGATGCGGTGTTCGAGGCCACCGAACGCGTCTGGATGGAGCCGACAAAACCTTACGACGTGCATCTCGCCCAGGACGGACGCGTGATGGAAGTCCTGAGCGAACATCTCTGCCAGGGCTGGTTAGAGGGCTACCTGCTCACGGGTCGGCACGGCTTCTTCTCCTGCTACGAGGCGTTCATCCACATCGTGGATTCCATGTTCAACCAGCATGCCAAATGGCTGAAAGTGACGCGGCATCTGCCGTGGCGACGCCCGATCGCCTCGCTCAACTATCTGCTGACATCGCATGTCTGGCGCCAGGACCACAACGGCTTCAGCCATCAGGACCCCGGATTCGTCGATCTCGTCGCCAACAAGAAGGCCGATATCGTCCGCATTTACTTCCCACCGGACGCCAACACGCTGCTGTGGATCGCCGATCACTGCCTGCGCACCTATGACCGCATCAACGTCATCGTGGCCGGCAAGCAGCCGGCGCCGCAATGGCTGTCGATGCAGGAGGCAGCCACGCACTGCGATGCCGGCATTGGCATCTGGAGCTGGGCCGGGACGGAAGACGCGAATGGCGAGCCCGATGTCGTGATGGCCTGCGCCGGCGACGTGCCGACACTGGAAACGCTCGCCGCCGTCGACCTGCTGCGCAAGGCGCTGCCCGAGCTGAAGATCCGCGTCGTCAACGTCGTCGACCTCATGACGCTGCAACCCAGGGAGCAGCACCCGCACGGCTTGTCCGACCGCGACTTCGACGGCCTGTTCACGCGCGACAAGCCGGTGATCTTCGCCTATCACGGCTATCCCTATCTGATCCACCGGCTGACCTATAACCGGACCAACCACGCCGGCATGCACGTCCGCGGCTTTGCCGAGGAAGGCACCACGACGACGCCGTTCGACATGGTCGTGCTCAACGAGCTCGACCGCTATCACCTCGCGATCGAGGCGATCGAGCGCGTGCCGGGGCTCGCGACCAAAGCGGCGCAGGTGAAGCAGCAATTCCGCGACAAGCTGATCGAGCATTCGCGCTATGTGCGCGAATACGGCGAGGACATGCCGGAAATCCAGGAATGGGTCTGGCAGAACAGCGCCGGCGGCAACACGCCGGCGGAGGCAGGCGACTGACAGCAGCCATGTTGAACACCGTTCTCGTTCTCAACTCGGGATCGTCGAGCATCAAATTCGGCCTGTTCGAGATCTCGGCGGCCGAGCTCACCCCGCTCTGCAAGGGCCTGCTCGACGAGCACGAGACGAAGCCGCGGCTCGTCGTGAAGAGCCCCGCGGGCGAAGACCTGTTCCAGCAAGGGAGGGAATCATCGGATGCGGATAGCGATCATCTGTTCGCCGACATGCTCGGCTTCATCGAGGATCGTTTCGGCGACCATCGCTTGCGCGCCGTCGGCCATCGCGTCGTCCATGGCGGTCCGGACTATTCCGCTCCGGTCGAGCTGACAGACGATGTCACCGCAAAGCTGGAGGCGTTGACACCGCTGGCGCCGCTGCACCAGCCGCGGTGTCTGGCGCCGGTCCGCGCCATCAGCGCGATCAGGCCCGACCTGACGCAGATCGCCTGCTTCGACACCGCTTTCCACCACGGCATTGCGCCGCCCGCCAGCCGCTTCGCCATTCCGCGACGTTATGAAGAGCGCGGAGTCCGACGCTACGGATTTCATGGCCTCTCGTTCGAATATGTCGCGGGACGGCTCGCCCGAATCGCGCCGCAGCTCGTGGCCAAGCGCATCGTGATCGCGCATCTCGGCAATGGCGCGAGCCTGTGCGGCTTGCGCGACGGCCGCAGCATCGACACCACGATGGGACTGACGCCGCTCGACGGGCTGGTGATGGGCACGCGGTGCGGCAGGATCGACCCGGGCGTGCTGCTCTATCTGCAACAGCACGAGAAGATGTCGGTCGACGATGTCCAGCACCTGCTCTACCACGAATCGGGCCTGCTCGGCGTCTCCTGCATCGCGTCGGATATGCGGACGCTGCTTGCGAGCAGCGAAGCTGCGGCACGGGAGGCGGTCGAGCTCTTCACCTTCCGCGCCGCGCAGGAGGTGGCGGCGATGGCGACGACGCTTGCCGGGCTGGACTGCCTGGTCTTCACCGGCGGCATTGGCGAGCATGCCGGGGAAATCCGCAGCGCGATCGGTGAGCGTCTCGACTGGCTCGGTGTGCGCATCGATGCGGTTGCGAATGATGCGGCGCGCGAGCGCATTAGCGGTGACGATAGCGCAGCCGATGTCTTCGTCATTCCAACGAATGAGGAACTGATGATCGCACGACATTGTGCGGCGGTGCTAAGAACAGCAAGTTGACCGGCGTTCATTCGAAGCCCTCGTCAGCAGCGTGATTGCACGTTTTTCCCGCTCTCGCGCTCGTCCGCTATCGCGTCCTTCCTCTTGCGGGATTGCGAACGGCCGGCCCGCCGCGCAATATTACGGCTCACCTCCGGATTAATACGGAGAGGATAGGCTGGGGCCGACATATTGGCGATATCGTGGCCCGTACGGGACAAATTTGGATGCGACAGCCGCGGCGGTTTACCATCGTATACCGAAGCACGGCCGGAAAGTTGCACTCGGCAGCGCCACATGTTTTATGACGCCCTGATAATGAGCTACGCTTCTCCCGAAGTGTGGACACTGAAGCCTCAATCATGCTGAGCGTCATCATTCCGACCGAAGGCGTCGAGCAGACGGCGGTCGCAACTCTGGCCGCGCTGGTACCCGGTGCCGCCGCAGGCATCATCCGGGAAGTGCTCCTCGTCGATGGCACCCGCAATGGGGTCATCGAGCGCGTTGCCGACGTCGCGGGCTGCCGTTTCATCGGCTTCGAAGGATCCACGCAGGGCGCCGCGCTCGCCGCCGGCGCACTCCAGGCCCGTTCGTCCTGGCTGATGTTCCTCCCCGCCGGCGCCGTGCTGGAAACCGGCTGGATCGAGGAAACCGCTCAGTTTATCCAGTCCGTCTCGACCAGCGGCCGGGATCGTGCAGCTGTCTTCCGCTATGCCCGCTCACCCTACGCTGATGCCGGCTTCCGCGATATCCTCTGGGCCCTGATGCGCAAGCTCGTCGGTCCCTTCGGCGATCAGGGACTTTTGATCGCGCGTGATCACTACGACCGCATCGGCGGCTACCCGCCCCAAGCCCGCCGCTCCGAGGCGCGGTTGCTCCGGCGGCTCGGCCGCTCGTCGCGGATCATGCTGCGCAGCCGGATCGTCATGGTCGGCTGAAGCACTTCAATACTTGCCAAAGTCAAATAATTATTTGACAATGGCAAGTATCGAGGTGAGCCATGTCAATTAACGGTACCGAGGACCACGTCGCAGCGGTTCGCGCCTTCAACCGCTTCTACACCCGCAGGCTTGGCGTGCTCGACCAGCACCTTGGCAAGAGCCCGTTCTCGCTCAGCGAGGCCCGCGTGCTCTACGAGCTCGCACAACGGGACGACCTTGCCGCAAAGGAGATCGGCAACGAGCTTGGCCTCGACCCCGGCTATCTCAGCCGCATCGTGCAGAGCTTCGACGAAAAGGGGCTGATCACCCGCAGGCCCCTGCCCGCGGATCGCAGGCAATACCAGCTCAGCCTCACTGCCAAGGGGCGCCAGAGCTTTGCCAAGCTGAACCTGGGCTCGCAAAACGAGGTCGCCGCAATGCTGGCTCAGCTCTCGGCCAGCGATGCAACGCGGCTCACGCAGGCTATGGCGACCATCGAGGCTGTGCTGGAGCATCGAAGCCAGCCCGCGGCTTTCATGCTGCGCAGCCATCGCGTCGGCGACATGGGCTGGGTCATCTCCCGCCAGGCTGCCGCCTATGCGGCCGACTACAACTGGGATATCAGCTACGAGGCCCTGGTCGCCGAGATCTGCGCACAGTTCATCAAGAACTATGACGCCGCGCGCGAGCACTGCTGGATTGCGGAAGTGGATGGCGAGCCGGTCGGCTCGATCTTTCTGGTCAAGGCCACGGACGAGATTGCCAAGCTGCGCCTGTTGCAGGTGGAGAAGAAAGCGCGGGGACTCGGTGTCGGCCGCGCGCTGGTCGAGCAATGCATCCAGGGCGCACGCGAGAGGGGCTACAGCAAGATGACGCTGTGGACGCAAAGCATCCTGGTCGCCGCGCGGGGCATCTATCAAAGTGCAGGCTTCAAGCTCATCGCTACCGAGCCGCATCACAGCTTCGGGCAGGATCTGATTGGGGAAACGTGGGAGCGGGATCTCTGATGCTGCAACAGCGGGCGAGATGCGCATAAATATGCCCTTGCCCCTTGCGGGAGAGGGCAGCGACGCTGGCAGACACACACTCACTAGGGTGAGGGGTTGTCTCCGCAAGCATCTGTGCAAATGGACAGAGACCCCTCATCCGGCGCCATAGCCGACGCTTCGCTTCGGCGGACATGAGGGGAGAAGGGATGTCCAACTACACCGTCGCGCCTTGCGCCTTCGGCCGGCGCAGGTGCTCGTCCAGGCGCGGCATGATCTCGACGAAATTGCAGGGACGCGTGCGGTAGTCGAGCTGGGCTTTGAGGATGCCGTCCCAGCCGTCGCGGCAGGCACCGGGCGAACCTGGGAGGCAGAAGATGTAGGTTGCGCCCGCGACGCCGGCCGTGGCGCGGCTCTGGATCGTCGACGTGCCGATCTTGGCGTGGCTCAGCATGTGGAACGCGATCGAGAAACCGTCCATGCGTTTCTCGAACAGGGGCTCGACCGCCTCCGGCGTGACGTCGCGCCCGGTGAAGCCGGTGCCGCCGGTGGTGATAACGACGTCGACGCCTGCCTCCGCAATCCAGCGGCGGATGACGGCGCGGATCGCCTCGACGTCGTCGGTGACGATCTCGCGCGCGGCGAGATGATGGCCAGCCGCAAGGAGACGGTCGGCCAGGGTCTGGCCGGATTTATCATCCGCGAGCGCGCGCGTGTCCGAGACGGTGAGCACCGCGATGTTGAGCGGGACGAACTGTTTTGTTTCGTCGATGGAGGTCATTGCAACGCACCTTCTTTCCCCGCCCACTGACGTCATCCTGAGGTACGCGCTCTGGCGCGCCTCGAAGGATGGGCCACGGGCTCGCCATCCTTCGAGGCTCGCCAATTGGCGAGCACCTCAGGATGACGGATAACCCCTACTGTCCGCCACCAAACGTGTTGCAGGCCTGGACGGTGCCCTGCTGATAGCCGGTCATGAACCACTGTTTGCGTTGCGCGGCCGAGCCGTGGGTGAAGGAATCGGGCACGACGCGGCCTGTGGACTGGCGCTGCAGCGTGTCGTCGCCGATCGCGCTCGCCGTGGTGAGTGCGGCATCGATGTCGCCCGGCTCCAGGAAGTTCGGCCGCTTCTTCGCCTCGCGATTGACCCAGACACCGGACAAGCAGTCGGCCTGCAATTCGACCTTCACCTGGAGCGCATTCGACTCCGCCTTGCTGCCGGCCTGCTGCTGCAGGCGCGTCACGCGCGGAATGATGCCGAGCAGGTTCTGGATGTGATGGCCGGCCTCATGGGCGATGATGTAGGCGGTGGTGAAGTTACAGGCGGACTTGCCGGAGCACCCGCGAAAACGCGTCTCGACCTCGCGGAAGAAACCGGTGTCGAGGAAGATGGTCCTGTCGGGCGGACAATAGAATGGTCCCATCGCCGACTCCGCCCGGCCGCAGCGCCCGCCATTGGTGACGTTGCGGAACAGGACGACCTTCGGACCGGTAAAGGACTGGCCCGAGGCCTGGAAGATCTCGCTCCAGCGGTCGTCGATCTCGCCGAGGATGCCGGAGATCATGCTGCCCATCTCGTCGGTCGGCGCGCCGCGCTTGGCCGAGGTGGACTGGCGATCGGTCTGGTAGGACGGCGCCTGGCCGCCGCCGGTGAGGATCTCGGCGCCGCCGATCAGGATGCGCGGATCGATGCCGAAGGCGTAGCCGACCAGGCCGAGCACGATGATGGTGCCGATGCCGAGCCCGCCGCCGCCCATGGGGAGGCCGAACCCGCCTCCTCCACCACCGCCGCCACCATCGTCGCGACGATCCTCGATGTCGTCGCTGCGGCGGAAATCATCGTAGCGCATGGCGGCTTCCCTCGGTCCTGGCTGGCATCATTGGGCGCAAAGGCGGCAAAGCTCAACGCACCATGCACGTAAAATTTCCATTGCGTTAATCAATATCCCGCTCGGCAATTATTGCCTAGTGCGACAGCATGGCAATGCCAGCAATTTTTTCCGGGCATCGAGCAATTTTTTCCGAGAGGAATTTCGAGTCTTTTTGCGCTCCGATCACAGCCGCAACGCGAAGAAACACGAAATACACTGCAAAACACGGCGAATGCGCGGAGCGAACCGCGTGCAAGGCGCGATGTGAGAGCTATTCACGAAAGCGGCGGGTTAAGTCGATTTTTACTTTGCCGCTTCAATGTAACGGTCAGTCGGTTGTTTGGTCCCGCGTCGCCGACAGCGTCGCCTGAGTCAGAGTTCTTGAGTCATGGTAGAGTCGCGTCGCGGGGCGTCTGCAAGGGCGCCCCGCACAAATTTTGAGTCTCCTTCGCACAGCATCGTCCTCGGCGATTGCGTCGCCGAGATGTCGAAGCTTCAGGCTGGTTCGGTCGACCTCGTGTTCGCCGATCCACCCTACAATCTCCAGCTCAAGGGCGATCTCAAGCGCCCCGACGAATCCCATGTCGATGCGGTCGACGACGACTGGGACAAGTTCGATTCGTTCTCCGCCTATGACGATTTCACCCGCGCCTGGCTGCTTGCCGCCCGCCGCGCGATG
The DNA here is from genome assembly GCF_023100905.1 of Bradyrhizobium sp. 4. Lineage (NCBI taxonomy): Bacteria > Pseudomonadati > Pseudomonadota > Alphaproteobacteria > Hyphomicrobiales > Nitrobacteraceae > Bradyrhizobium > Bradyrhizobium sp. 4. The sequence continues at coordinate 1,953,277 of NZ_CP064686.1, read as the reverse complement.
AAGCCGTCGGCGACGATCTGGGTAATCGGCTCCTATCACAACATCTTCCGCGTCGGCGCGATCATGCAGGACCTCGGCTTCTGGCTCCTGAACGACATCGTCTGGCGCAAGACCAACCCGATGCCGAATTTCCGCGGCCGCCGCTTCACCAACGCGCACGAGACCATGATCTGGGCCGCGCGCGACGAAAAGGCCAAGGGCTACACCTTCAACTACGAAGCCTTGAAAGCCGCCAACGAGGACGTGCAGGCACGGTCCGACTGGCTGATCCCGCTCTGCACCGGCGAGGAGCGCCTCAAGGGCGCCGACGGCAAGAAAGTGCACCCGACGCAGAAGCCGGAAGGCCTGCTCGCGCGCGTGCTGCTGTCGTCCTCCAAGCCCGGCGATCTCGTAATCGATCCCTTCAACGGCACCGGCACCACCGGCGCGGTCGCAAAGCGCCTCGGGCGCTCTTATATCGGCTTCGAGCGCGACAAGACCTATGCGAAAGCCGCACAAGCGCGCATCGCCGCGGTCGAGCCGCTGCCGGAGGCAAGCCTCGCCCCGTTCATGACGGCGCGCGAAGCGCCGCGGGTTGCGTTCTCCGAGCTGATCGAGCGTGGCATGATCATGCCCGGCACCAAGCTGTTCGACGCCAAAAAGAAGTTCGGCGCGCTGGTCCGCGCCGACGGGGCCATCATGTTCGGCGACAAGGTCGGCTCCATCCACCGCATGGGCGCAGTGGCGCAAGGCGCGCAAGCCTGCAACGGCTGGACCTTCTGGCACATCGAGACCAAGAAGGGTCTCAAGCTGATCGACGAGCTCCGCGCCGAGATCCGCGCCGGCATGGCGGCGGGGTAGCCTTCCTTTCGTCATCCCGGAGCGCGCCTCTTGGCAAGAGCCGGAATGACGAGACTGGTTGAACACGGCCGCCGCAGGGACTAGATTAATCGCCTGCGCCCCGTCCCGACCGGTCCTCCCATGCGACGACAGTCCGAGACATTGCTGCTGGTGCCGCTGCTGCCGATCTTTCTGCTCGGCATGTTTCCGATGTTCCTGATCGCGCTGCTGGGATTTTTCGGCCTCGCCTTGTTCGGCGTGCTCGTGGTCTGTGTCGGGCTCGCCAGCAGCAACGAGGCCCACGACAGCTTCAATCACGACGTCATCGTTCACGGCTACGCGCGCGGATCGGAGCGCAAGGCGCGAGCTTCCGACATGCATATCGCTACCCGGCTCGGGCTGCGCCTGGAGGTCGTGGGCGCGGCCATGGTCATTACGGCGGCGATCGGCCTTTGTTACGCCGGCTGATCTGCGTGGCGCGCAGATACCGCCCGGCAAACTCGCCGGTTGCCCTCCCCGATAAGGTTCAGGCAAGACAAGGCCGCTTGCGGACATGTTGCTGCCTCCACTCTCAGCCAACAAACACAGGGGAGATGCCCGATGCTCAAATTCTATTTCAATGGCTCGCCGAACCCGACCAAGGTCGCGCTTTATCTCGAAGAGTCGGGCCTGGCCTTTGAGCCGGTGAAGATCGACACCCGCAAGGGCGAGCAGTTCACGCCGGACTATCTGAAGATCAATCCGAACGGCAAGGTGCCGGCGATCGACGACAACGGCACCATCGTGTTCGATTCCAACGCCATCCTGCTCTATCTGGCCGAGAAGACCGGAAAATTCCTGCCGGCCGCCAATTTTCGCGGCGAGATGCTGTCATGGCTGATGTTCGTCGCCACCGGCGTCGGGCCGTATTCGGGCCAGGCCGTGCACTTCAAGCATTTCGCGCCGAAGGACCAGAACCACGACTACGCGCATAACCGCTATCAGTTCGAGACCGATCGTCACTACAAGATTCTCGACGGTCACCTCGAAGGCCGCCGCTACATGGTCGGCGACAGCTATTCGATCGTCGACATGGCGCTGTGGGGTTGGGCACGGATGTTGCCGTTCAAGCTCGGCGACGATGCCTTCGCGCGATACCCGAACGTCAAGCGGCTGGTGGACGAGGTCACGGCGCGGCCTGCGGCGACGCGCGCGATCGCTCTGAAGGACAAGTTCACCTTCAAGGCGGAGATGGACGACGAGGCCCGCAGCAACATGTTCAAGCACATGACGACGAAAGTCGCCTGATCGCGTCCGGTCACAACGCGAGGCCACGCGCATGCGCGTGGCCTTTTGCTTTTGAGGCTCAGGCTGCGTGGACCGAGCTCAGGAAGTTGGCGACTTCCTGCTTCAGGCGGTTGCTGTCGGCCGACAGCGAGCGTGCCGCCGAGAGCACCTGCGAAGAGGCCGAGCCGGTCTCGGAAGCCCCGCGCTGCACGTCGCCGATGTTGGACGACACGAGCTGCGTGCCCTGGGCCGCCTGCTGCACGTTGCGGGAGATCTCCTGCGTCGCCGCACCCTGCTCCTCCACGGCGGCGGCAACCGTCGACGAGATCTCCGACAGTCGCTCGATGGTGCCGCTGATCTCCCTGATCGAGCCGACCGACTCCTCCGTCGCGGCCTGGATGCCCGAAACCTGCTGGGCGATCTCACCGGTGGCCCTCGCGGTCTGCTCGGCGAGCGCCTTGACCTCCGAGGCGACCACGGCAAAGCCACGGCCGGCTTCACCCGCGCGCGCCGCCTCGATGGTGGCGTTCAGCGCCAGGAGGTTGGTCTGGCCGGCGATGGTGCTGATCAGCTCGACCACGTCGCCGATGCGGGCTGCAGCCTTGGAGAGCTCGCTGACGCGCGCGTTGGTCTTGCTCACCTGACCGACGGCTTCGCCCGCAATGCGCGCCGATTCCTGCACCTGGCGCGCGATCTCCGTCACCGAGGAGGATAACTCCTCGGTCGCGGAGGCCACCGCCTGCACATTGGCCGAGGCCTCCTGGGAGGCGGATTGCACTTCGGTGGAGAGATCCTGAGCGCGCCTCGCGGTTGCGGTCAGGGTGCCGGCCGAGCCCTCGAGCTCGTTCGATGCCGAGGATACGGTATCGACGATTTCGCCCACCGCCTGCTCGAACTGGCTGGCGAGCCGGGCCATGTCGGCCTTGCGGCCTTCGGCCTGCCGGGCCTCGGTTGCGGTCTGCTCATGGCGCAGCCTTTCCGTCTCGATCATGTTGGTCTTGAAGACGTCGATCGCCTTGGCCATGTCGCCGATCTCGTCGGCCTTGCCGCGCGAAGGGATCTCGACGGCGAGATTGCCCCCGGCAAGCAGCCCCATTGCGCGCGTCATCGAGGTCAGCGGCCCCACGATGCTGCGGGCGGTCAGGAAGGCGACGATCAGTCCAAACAGGACGGCGAGACCGCCCGCAATCGCCTGGAGCGAGGTCGTGCCGTCGATCACAGCATCGGCCGCGGTGCGCGAATCCTTGTAATCCGTCTTCAAGGCCGTTTCCGTGACCTTGAGCTTGGCGATGCTCGCGGAGATGAGCGGTGCGAGATCCTTGTGGTAGATCTCGTCGGACCGCAGCATCGCGGCGGAGGTCGTTTCGAACGCAGATTTGTAGATACCGAGGGCGGTCTTCACGGGCGTCAGAGACGAGCGAAGGTCGGCCGCCTGCGGGCTCCTTTCGACGGCTGCGAGCCGCTGCACCGCCCTGTCGACATTGGTTCTGAAGGCGGTGGGGCCGTTGGTGTCGCGCAGAGCGAGGAAGCGCCAGTTCGCGATTCGAACCAGCAGGACCCGGGATTCGAGGTCCGCGACGAGCGACACCGTGTCGTCGTCGGCGGCGGCGCGGGCCACATCGACCAGCTTGGCCATCTTCACCGTCAGCTCTTCGCCGCTCGGCAACAGCGTCGCTTTGCCGGTCCGCGCCTCGTTGACGGCGTCGCCGAGACTATCACGCAGGCTTTTCATTTTGGCGATGTCGGCGATCAGATCGTTGTAGAGCTTCCGCCGCTCCTCCGAGAGGGTGCCCTTTGCTCCGAGCTGTAATAGCCCCGTCGCCGCGGTCTCTCGCTCGGCAGCCTCCCGCATCGCAGGCTCGTTGGCGTCGTAAATGTAGCGCAGATTGGCCCGCTGGATGGCCTGAAAATGGGTCGATATCTCCAGGACGCGCGCCGTGCTGTCCGACAATTTGGAGAGTTTTTCGACCTGATCCTGAACGGACCGCAAATTCCAGATGGCGACCACCGCCATCACAAGACCAACCGCCACCAAGGCCATGAAACCTGCGTACAGGCGTCCCCTGATCCGCAAACGAAAACTCGGCATTCCCACTGTCCACTCAGAAGCGTGTCAATTCGGGCGGACGAACAACTCCGGCGATTTATCGGGCCACCCCGGCAGCCGCGGATCGCGTTGTTCGCGACCCACGCTGCACCGCGACACAATGGGGGACACTCGTTAATTGAACCTTCAAATTTTTCGCGCGCGCACGCGTCAAATGTCACAACATCTGCTGATTTTATCGGCAGGTGAGCAAGGTCTTGGCGCGAAGCCCGCAGCGTCATGCATGCCGCTGCAGCCTGTCCGGCCTGCGCCACCGACACGACCATCGACGGCCGCGGCGGACGGCACCGGTCGGCGGACGCGACGCCGCTCATCCGCTCAGCTCGCGGCCCTTACGGCCGTTTGCGGAAACGGGCCGAGGGCCTTCTCGGTCAGCACCGAGTCGCAATATTCTCGGATCTCCTTGATCTTGCCGCCCTCGAGCCGAAACACGAGACAGTAGTCGTTGTCGTAGCGTACGCCTTCGGGCGTGACGTTGTCGCCCTTGGCTTCGACGACGACGACATCGCCGTCGGCGGTGAAGCGGTGGGCGACCGTCCGCGTCCGGTCGACAAGACGGGTCCGCACATAGGCGTGCAGGTCGTTGAGGATCGCTTCTTTGCCCGAAAAGGTGCGCGACCACGAGTACTGGCCGGTCACGATCCATTTGGCGTCGTCGGCAAGGCTTTCGGTGAACAAGGCGCGGTCGCGCGCAGCCGGATCGCGGCTGGCGGCGGCGGCAAAGATATCCTGCATCAGCTTCTTGTTGGCGCTCGCGCTCATGGCGGCATCTCCCTTTGTGAGAACATCGAGATCATCGCCGCCGCCTCTAAATTCTTCAAATCGATAGTGGATATGATATCTATTCGCCTCATGAATTTGAATTCGCTTGACCTCAATCTCCTGACCGCGCTCGACGCGCTGCTGCGCGAGGCCAACGTCAGCCGCGCCGCCTTGCGGATCGGGCTGTCGCAGCCGGCGGCCAGTCATGCGCTCCAGCGTCTGCGCGACATCTTTCGCGATCCGCTCCTGGTCCGCACAGGCGCGCGCATGGAGCTGACGCCGCGGGCGCAAGCCTTGCGCGCGCCGCTGGCGCAGGCGCTCGACCAGGTGCGCGGGCTGTTCCTATCGGACGAATTCGACGCGGCGCGCAGCGAGCGGCAATTCCGACTGATGATGCCGGATCTCGCGGTAGAGCTGTTGATGCCGCCCTTGATGGAAAAGGTGACGCAGGCCGCCCCCAATGTCCGAATCGACGTGGTGCCGTGGCGGGGACCGGCGATTTTCCACGCCGAGTTCGCCCGCACCATCGATCTCGTGATCTCGATCGGCAACGCCTTCAAGGGCTTTCACCGCCAGCTGCTCTACACCGACAGCGACGCGCTGGCGGTGCGGCGCGGCCATCCCGTGGCTGCGAAGCTGAAACGGCGCGAGATGTTCCTGGCCGCGCGCCATGTCGGAGTAATTATCCGCGGCCAGCCGGAGGACCTGATCGACACCTGGCTGCGCACCAAGGGCATCGACCGGCACATTTCATTGGTCGTCCCGGGCTATCTCGAAGCGCTGCACGTCGCTGCCCGCACCGACCTCGTCGCCTTCGTGCCGCACCGGCTGATCGGGGCGCTGTCCAAGAAGCTCGGCCTCGTCACGGTGACGCCGCCGCTCGACCCCGGCATCGACGAGCAGTTCATGTTCTACCCGACCCGCGCACAGATGGATCCCGGCTCGATCTGGCTCAGGCGGCTGATGTTGGAGACGGGACGCGAATTGGAGAAGAAAGGGCGCGCTGGGTAAGACGCAACTTCAAAGCAAATGGTGTCGTCCCGGGTCTGCGCTTACGCTTGCCCGGGACGACAAGGGAATATGTTCCCGCGCTGCTACGCCTTCTGCGCGTCCATCACCTTGCGCACGGCGGGGCGGTCGGACATGCGCTTGAAATGATCGGCGATCTTCGGCGTCGCGTTGATGTCGACGCTATCGCCTTCGAGCCAGGTCGACAGGGTGTAGAGATAAGGATCGCAGATCGTGAACTGCTCGCCCATCACCCAGGGCCCCTTGTACATCTTCTGCTCGATCAGGGCGAAGCAGGCCCCCATGGTCTTCGGGATCATCGCCTTCATGTCGGCGAACGAGCTTTCTTCGCTCGCCCAGCGTGCGCCGCGCATCTTGTGGGCATGGTTGATGTGCACGGTCGAGCAGAGGTAGGAGTTGAACGACTGCACCTGCGCGAAGTCGAAGGGATCGTCGAGCGGCGCGAGCTTCGCCTTGGGGAAGGTCTGCGCGAGATAGGCCAGCATCGCCGGGGTCTCGGTCAGGACGCCGCGATCGGTCACCAGCGCGGGCACGCGGCCTTTCGGGTTGATCGCGAGATACTCCGCGCTGTTCTGCTGGTTGGTCTTGAAGCTCAGCCGCTCCGCCGCGTAGTCGGCGCCGGCTTCTTCCAGGGTGATGTAGGTGGCGAGCGCGCAGGTGCCGGTGGCGTAGTAGAGCTTGAGCATGTCGGACCTCATGGGAAAGCCGGAAGGTAACGGCTGCGGGCCCCGAGGTCCATAGCACGAACTTCTCTTCGCAGTTGCCCACCGGCGCCCGGCTGTGCCAAGACGCCCCGAGTTGGAGGGGCTTTCCCATGACCGTACTCATCGCCGGTGGCGGCATCGGCGGGTTGACGCTTGCGCTCAGCCTGCACGGAATCGGCATTCCCGTAAAAGTGTTCGAGAGCGTCGCCGAACTGCGGCCGCTCGGCGTCGGCATCAACGTGCTGCCGCATGCGGTGCGCGAGCTGATCGAGCTCGGCCTGATGGACAAGCTCGATGCTAGCGGCGTGCGCACCCGCGAGCTTGCCTATTTCTCCAAGCACGGCAAGCCGATCTGGAGCGAGCCGCGCGGGCTGGAGGCCGGCTATAAATGGCCGCAGTTTTCGATCCATCGCGGCACGCTCCAGCAATTGCTGCTCGACACCGCGATCGAGCGCCTCGGCCGCGACAACATCCTCACCAGCCATCATCTGACCGGCTGGAGCGAAACCGCCGACGGCGTGCGCGCCGATTTTATCGACAAGGCCACCGGCAAGGCCGCGGGGACTTACGACGGCACGATCCTGATCGCCGCCGACGGCATCCATTCCGCCGCGCGAGAAAAACTCTATCCCGACGAAGGCCCGCCGATCTGGAACGGCCGCATCCTCTGGCGCGGCGTCACACCTGCAAAGGCCTTCCTCAGCGGCCGCACCATGATCATGGCCGGCCACGAGATCCTGAAATTCGTCTGCTATCCGATCTCGAAGGAACCTGACGCCGCGGGCAACCATCTGATCAACTGGGTTGCCGAGCGCCACATGCCGCCGACCTATCAATGGCGGCGCGAGGACTATAACCGCACCGCGCGCCTGAAAGAGTTCTTGCCCTGGTTCGAGAGCTGGCAGTTCGACTGGCTCGACGTGCCGGGCCTGATCAAGAACTGCCCGCACGCCTATGAATATATCCGCTGGTCGATCGCGATCCGGTGTCACAATGGACCTTCGGCCGCGTCACGCTGATGGGCGACGCCGCACATCCGATGTACCCGATCGGCTCCAACGGTGCCTCGCAGGCGATCCTCGATGCCCGCACCATCACCCGCGAGATCCTGGCGCACGGCCCGACGCAAGCGGCCCTGCTCGCCTATGAGGCGGAGCGGCGGCCTGCAACCACCAGTCTCGTCCTGCTCAACCGCAAGAATGGCCCGGAGCAGGTGATGCAGCTCGTCGAGGAGCGCGCGCCGGATGGCTACAAGGTCGTCACTGACGTGCTGTCGCAACAGGAGCTGGAGGATGTTGCCGCCAACTACAAGCGCGTCGCGGGCTTCCAGGTCGAAGCGCTGAATGCGAAGCCGCCGATCGTGAGCGCGGGTGCGCGCGCGACGAAATGAGTATTCGCACCAAGCGAGACGCACGTTGATGCGCCCTCGCCCCTTGCGGGAGAGGGCAGTGACGCCGGCAGACGCAAGCTCACTTGGGTGAGGGGTCTGTCTCCGCGAGTCTAACTCTCATTTGAACTCGCCGAGACAAACCCCTCATCCGGCGCTTCGCGCCACCTTCTCCCGTAAGGGGAGAAGGAAAAAAGAGTGCGCGGCAGCTATTTGCTCACCACCCTCGCCGCCTCCAGCAACCGCTCGCTCGCGCTTGCCGTCGCCAGCAGCGTGCCGTCTTCCGCCGTCAGCTTTGCCTCGACGAACGCAATCGTCCTGCCGAGCTGCGTCACCTTGGCTTCACCGATGATCGGTCCGGGCTTTGCGGGCGCCAGGAAATTCACGGTCATGCTGATGGTGGTGGTGTAGAGCCTGCCCTCGCTCATCACCAGCACGGCGGGGCCCATCGTGTCGTCGAGCATGGCCGAGAGCATGCCGCCCTGGATGAAGCCGGCCGGATTACAGAACTCCGGCTTGCCGTCGAAGGCGAGCTTGATCCAGCCTTCCCCGGGACGGGCATCGAGCAGGCGCCACCCCAATAGCTCGGCACAGGGCGGCCTGGGAAAGTTGTCGAGCGCGGTCTTGATCATGCGAGCCTCCGTTGCCGACCACAGCTAACGCAGGCCTGCTGCCAGCATGTTGTCAGCAGGATGGGCTGCTAGGGGTCCAATCCATGCGCAATCACCTTACGCATGACGTTGGGCAATGCTTCGTCGGCGAGCGTGGCGATGGGCACCCAGCGCATGCCTGCCGGTGCCCGCGTGCGCATTACCACCTTCGCCGTGTAGACCACCAGTTCCAGCGGGAAATGCGTGAAGACGTGGGTGACCACGCCGATCTTGCGCTGCCAGCGCGAGAGCCCCTTCAGCTCGGGTGCCTGCTGTTTTGCCTTGGCATCTTCTTGCCCGGCCAGCCAATGCGATCCCGGTACCTCGGTCATGCCGCCGAGCAGACCCTTCTCGGGACGGCTGCGGACGAGAAGCTCGTCGCCGCGCGTGACAACGAAGGCGGCGCCGCGCCGTAGCGCGCCGCTCTTCTTCGGCGCCTTGCGCGGGAACGTGTCTTGCGTTCCGAGCGCGCGCGCCGTGCAGTCCTCGTTCAGCGGGCATAACGAGCAGGCCGGCTTTTTCGGCGTGCAGATCGAGGCCCCCAGATCCATCAGCGCCTGGGCGCTGTCACCGGCGCGAGAATCGGCAAGCAGCGTCGCAGCCAACTCCTGAATCAGCGGCTTGGCCTGCGGGAGCTCTTCTTCAACTGCAAAGAGCCGCGAGACCACGCGTTCGATATTGCCGTCGACCGGCATGGTGCGGCGGTCGAACGCGATCGCCGCGATCGCTGCCGCCGTATAGGGCCCGATGCCCGGCAGCGCACGCAGGCCCACTTCGGTGTCGGGAAAGGCGCCGCCGTGCTCGCGCGTCACCGCGACCGCGCAGGCATGGAGATTACGGGCGCGAGAATAATAGCCGAGCCCGGCCCACATCCGCAGCACGTCGTCTTGCGAGGCCCGTCCGAGCGCGGTGACATCAGGCCAGCGCGCGACGAATTTTTCGAAATAGGGCCCGACCGCCTTCACCGTGGTCTGCTGCAGCATGATCTCGGACAGCCAGACGCGGTAAGGGTCGGATGCCTCGCCGGGCGCAGCGCGCCAGGGCAAGCGGCGGCGGTGGCGGTCGTACCATTGGAGCAGCGCGAGCGGGCGCGACGAGGTCTCCGGCGGAACTGGTTCCGATTTCGCCTTGAGGGCGGATTTGGGGCTCATGTTCACACTGTAGCGGCAATGCACCGATCTCTCCACGTCGTGCCCACGCTTGTCGCGGGCATCCACGTTTTTCTTCGCGGCGAAGAGCCTGTGGCCGACGCGCCGGAGTGCTATAAGGTCCCATGTCCAAGCTTCGCCCCATGAAACCCGGTCCTATCAGCGCCAAGCCGTTGTCGCTTCTGCTCAACGACGTCTTCGCCGAGGCCTATGCCAAGCAGGGTTTTGCCGCGCGCGAACTGGTGACGCGGTGGGCGCAGATTGCCGGACCGGAGATCGCGGCCCATGCCGAGCCGCTCAAGATGCAATGGCCGCGGCCGGTCGAGGGTCAGCCGCAGGAGCCGGCCACGCTGGTGCTGCGGGTGGAGGGGCCGATGGCGCTGGAGATCCAGCACTCCGCCGATGTGATCCTGCAGCGGGTCAACCGCTTCTTCGGCTGGAGCGCGGTCGGCAAGCTGGCCTTCCGCCAGGCTCCGCTGTCGCGCGCCCGCCGGCAGACCCGGCCCGCCCCGCCGGACGCCAAATCGGTGGCCGAGGTGGCTGAGCGCCTGGGCGACATCGAAGATGAACAATTGAAGTCGGCGCTGGCGCGCCTCGGGGCCGCCATCAAGCGAAATTGAGCCTTATTCTGCGGCCAAACTGGACCTCTCCTTGCCGCTCGCCATTGCCTCAAGCGACGTTTCAAGCTAGCGACAGGCCGTCTGAATGGGAATTTCGGGCGAGACCACGCCAATCCGGGAGCCGACCTTGATCATCACCCGCCGCGCCTTCACCTCGATGCTGTCGCTGACCGGGCTTGCCGCGCTCGCTGGGTTCTCGCCGCTGCGATTCATCTCCGATGCCATGATCCCTGAAGCCATGGCGCAGGCGGCGGCCGGCGACGTCGCCAAGCCGGTGTCGCTGCCCGACATGGCGCTGGGCCCGAAGGACGCCGCCGTCACCATCACCGAATACGCCTCGATGACCTGTCCGCATTGCGCGGCCTTCAACGAGCAGGTGTTTCCCAAGATCAAGTCGGAATACATCGACACCGGCAAGGTGCGTTACGTCTTCCGCGAGTTCCCGCTCGACATCAAAGCCGCCGCTGGCTCGATGCTGTCACGCTGCATCGCCAATGGCGATGCGCCGAAATACTTTGCCGTCACCGACATGCTGTTCCGCCAGCAGAACGACTGGGTGGTGAAGAACACCACGGAGACCCTGACCCGGATCGGCAAGCAGGCCGGTCTGACCCAGCAGCAGGTCGAGGCCTGCCTGAAGGACCAGGCGCTGCTCGACAAGATCGCCGCCGACCAGAAATATGCCAGCGACGTTCTGAAGGTCGATTCGACGCCGACGTTCTTCGTCAACGGCGAGAAGATCAAGGGCGAGACCTCATTCGAGGAATTCGCCAAGAAGATCAATCCGCTGCTCAAGAGCTGATTCGCTCGTCAAGATTCTGATTCGCATCTCGATAGCCGTATCTTTCCCGGCATAAATCCCTTGGGAAAAGCGGCTTTCGCCGGTTGCCCTCGCGGCGCACCGCGGCCATTGTCCGACCGCATGAGGCGCCTCGCGCGACTCGCCCGGATAGCGACATTGCCTTCCATGGTATTGTCCCGGCAGGGGGATTCGCGCCTGCCAACAGAGATGCGTGCTTATGAAAATCACCCGCCTGCGCCTTCACGGCTTCAAGTCCTTCGTTGAGGCCACCGACTTCGTCATCGAGCCCGGCCTGACCGGCGTGGTCGGCCCGAACGGCTGCGGCAAGTCGAATCTCGTCGAGGCGCTGCGCTGGGCGATGGGCGAGACCTCCTACAAGTCGCTACGCGCCGCCGACATGGACGCGGTGATCTTCGCCGGCTCCGGCAATCGTCCGGCACGCAACCACGCCGAAGTGACGATGACGATCGACAATTCCGATCGCACCGCGCCGGCGGCGATGAACGACAGCCAGCTGCTGGAAATTTCCCGCCGCATCGAGCGCGAGGCCGGTTCGGTCTACCGCATCAACGGCCGCGACGTGCGCGCCCGCGACGTGCAGATTCTGTTCGCCGACGCCGCCACCGGCGCGCGCTCGCCGGCCCTGGTCCACCAGGGCAAGATCGGCGAGATCATTCAGGCCAAGCCCGAGCAGCGCCGCCGCGTGCTGGAAGACGCCGCCGGCGTCGCCGGCCTGCACGCCCGCCGCCACGAAGCCGAGCTGCGGCTCAAGGCGGCCGAAACCAATCTCACCCGCGTCGAGGACGTGATCGGCCAGCTCGCCGGGCAAATGGAAGGCCTCAAGAAGCAGGCCCGCCAGGCCGTGCGCTATCGCGAGGTCGCGGCCAAGGTCCGCAAGGCGGAAGCCACCCTGTTCCACCTGCGCTGGATCGGCGCCCATGCCGACGTCAACGAGTCCGGCCACACCCACGATCTCGCGGTCCGCGAGATGGCCGAGCGGACCCAGCACCAGGCCGAGGCCGCCCGCATCCAGGCGATTCGCGCTGCCGAAATGCCGGCGCTGCGCGATGCCGAAGCCCGCGCCGCAGCGGGGCTGCAGCGCCTCACCAACGCCCGCGAGCTGCTCGATCGCGAGGAAGAGCGCGCCAAGGAGCGCGTCGCTGAGCTCGAGCGGCGCCTCGCACAGTTCGAAGGCGACATCTCGCGTGCCCAGCAGCAGACCATGGACGCCGATGTCGCGCTGCAGCGCCTCGACGCCGAAGATGCCGAGCTGAAGGAAGAGATCAAGTCGCGCGTCGAGAAGCGCTCCGGCGTCGATGAGCGTGTTGCCGAAGCCGAGGCGGTGCTGACCGAGACCGAGCAGCAGTTCGCCGAGCTCACCACCGCGCTCGCCGATCTCACAGCCAAGCGCAATCAACTCGAAGCCAACGTTCGAACCCACCGCGACAAGCTCGCCCGGCTCGACCAGGAGATTTCGAACGTCGCGGCGGAAGAGCAGAAGCTCACCGAGGCGACCGGCGGCTTCGGCGATCTCGACGAGCTGACCGCGACGGTCGAGAACGCCGAGCAGACACTGGCGGCCTCGGAAGCCGCGGCTCAAGCCAGCGAAGCCGCGCACGTCGCGGCGCGGCAGACGCTGGAATCCTCGCGCTCGCCGCTGGTCGAAGCCGACAAGCGCGTGCAACGGCTCGATACCGAGGCGCGCACGATCTCCAAGATCCTCAACGGCGAGACCAAGAATCTGTGGCCGCCGATCATCGACGGCATCACCGTCGACAAGGGATTTGAAAAGGCGATCGGCGCGGCGCTTGGCGACGATCTCGACGCGCCGGTCGATCCGTCCGCGCCGATGCGCTGGACCAATGCCGGCGTCACCGACGGCGATCCGGCACTGCCCGACGGCGTGGTGCCGCTCGCCAGCCACGTGCAGGCCCCGGCCGAGCTGACCCGCCGCCTGGCGCAGATCGGCGTGGTGCCGCGCGAGCGCGGCGCCGAGCTGGTCTCGCAGCTCAAGACCGGCCAGCGGCTGGTGTCGCCCGAAGGTGACGTCTGGCGCTGGGACGGTTTTGTCGCAGCCGCCCACGCGCCGACCGGCGCAGCACGGCGGCTTGCCGAGCGCGCCCGCCTGATCGACATCGAGAACGAGCTGGAGCAGGCCCGCATCGACGCGCAGATCAAGCGTCAGGCGCTGGAGAACGCCGAGGCCGAGCTGCAGATGGCCGCCAGCACCGAAGGTGCGAGTCGCGAAGCCTGGCGCGCCGCGCAGCGCGAGCTCAACGTCGCGCGCGAGCGCCATGCCACGGTCGAGCGCGAAATCAGCCGCCACGCCGCGCGCAAGGCGACGCTGTCGGAAGCGCACAGCCGCCTGGCCGCCGACCGCGCCGAGGCCGAAGCCGCCTACGAATACGCCGAAGCCGGGATCTCCGAGCTGCCGTCGAGCGAGGACACCGAAACCCGTCTCGCCGCGGTCCGCAGCGACATCGAAGGTCATCGCCGCATGGCCGCTCAGGTCCGCGCCGAGGCACAGGCGCTGGCGCGCGAAGCCGAGCTGGCCGACCGCCGCGTGCAGGCGATCCTCGCCGAACGCACCGAGTGGCAGAACCGCAAGGAGAGCGCCGCCTCCCACATCGACACTATCCAAGCGCGCATCGCCGAAGTCTCGATCGAGCGAAGCGACCTGGAGAACGCGCCGGCCGTGTTCGCGGAGAAGCGCAGCGCGCTAATCACCGAGATCGAATACGCCGAAAACGACCGCCGCATGGCTGCCGATGCGCTCGCCAGCGCGGAAACCGCGATGGCCGAAACCGATCGCGTCGCCAAGCTGACGCTGGAGGCGCTGTCGAGCTCGCGCGAGGCCACCGCCCGCGCCGAGGAGCGCATGGAAGGCGCACGGCGCCGGCTCGAGGACATCGAGCGCGAGATCCGCGACATGCTGGAAGTCGAGCCGCAGGCCGTTGCCGGCCTCGCCGAGATCGAACCCGGCGCCGAGCTGCCGCCGCTGCACGACATCGAGGAAGACCTCGAAAAAATGCGCCGCGACCGCGAGCGCCTGGGGGCGGTCAATTTGCGCGCCGAGGAAGAGCTGCGCGAGGTCGAGACCCAGCACAACGGTCTGGTCACCGAGCGCGACGACCTCGTCGAGGCCATCAAGCGGTTGCGCCAGGGCATCCAGAGCCTCAACAAGGAGGCGCGCGAGCGGCTCCTGACCTCGTTCGAGGTCGTCAACAACCACTTCAAGCGCCTGTTCGTCGAGCTGTTCGGCGGCGGCGAAGCCGCGCTGCATTTGATCGAGAGCGATGACCCTCTTGAAGCCGGTCTCGAAATCATCGCCAAGCCGCCGGGCAAGAAGCCGCAGACGCTGTCGCTGCTCTCCGGCGGTGAGCAGGCGTTGACCGCGATGGCGCTGATCTTCGCGGTGTTCCTCACCAATCCTTCGCCGATCTGCGTGCTGGACGAAGTCGACGCGCCGCTCGACGACCACAACGTCGAGCGCTATTGCAACCTGTTGCACGAGATGACCGCCTCGACCGACACGCGCTTCATCATCATCACCCACAACCCGATCACGATGGCGCGGATGAACCGCCTGTTCGGCGTCACCATGGCCGAACGCGGGGTCTCGCAGCTGGTGTCGGTGAACCTGCAAGAGGCGGTGGATATTCTCGACCAGAACGTGGCGTGAGCTTCCGGTCGTTCCACACCCATTGACGTCGTCATCCGCGAAAGCGGATGATCAAACATGATCTCTCCGACTCTCCCCGCCGAACTGAAAGCGGCGCTCGACGGCAAGCTGCAGGGCTTTTCCCGCACCGACGCTGCGCAGCGATCGCAGAAGATCTCCACCACCTACCGCGCAGGCGGTGGCTCCGGCACGATCAAGTCGGAGGCCGATGCGCTCGCCTATGCGCTCGCGCGCATGCCGGCGACTTACGCGGCGGTGGCGGCCAGTCTGAATGCGCTGACCGAGATCGTACCGGACCTCGCTCCGGAAACACTGCTCGACGTCGGCGCAGGTCCGGGCACCGCGAGCTGGGCCGCGGCGGAGGCTTTCTCCTCGCTGCAGGATTTCACCCTGCTCGACGCCAACGCCACGCTCAGCCGTCTCGCGCTCGAACTGGCGCGCGACAGCACGCGTTTGGCGGATTGCCGCTATCTGCCGGGCGATGCCGGCGCGAACCTCGCCGAGATCTCGCAAGCCGATCTCGTCGTCGCGAGTTATGTCATCGGCGAGCTCAGCGAGAGCGATCAACGCAAGCTCGCGGAAGCGATGTGGGCGAAAGCGCGCCACGCGCTGGTCGTAATCGAGCCCGGCACGCCCGCCGGCTACGCGCGCATCCTCGCTTTGCGCCAGCAACTGATCGCGGCGGGCGCCTACGTCGCCGCACCCTGTCCACATGAAAAGCCGTGTCCGCTGGCGGCGCCGGACTGGTGCCATTTCTCCCAGCGCTTGCCGCGCTCGCAGGCTCACCGCCAGATCAAGGGCGCCGAGGTGCCGTTCGAGGACGAGCGATTCATCTACGTGGCGCTGATCCGCACGCCGCCCGCAACCCGCGCCGCACGCGTGCTGGCGCCGCCGGATATCGGCAAGGCCGAGATCACGGCAAAGCTCTGCACCGGGAAAGGCCTCGCGATCACGAAAGCGCCGCGCCGTGACAAGGCCGCCTATGCGAGCGCTCGGCGCTGGCGCTGGGGCGATGGCGACCTGTCCGAAAGTTAACCTCCTCCGGCTCTTTCACCTTGAACTCGGATAGCCTCTCATCCGACCAAATCCTACCTTCCCTCTGCGCCGGGCTCTCGCTCCGCGCCAATTTGGTCTACCCTAGCGCCCGCCTTCTTCCCCCTTCAGGAGTTCTCCATGTCGACCGGCTGGATCGTCCTCGGCGTTATCGTCGTCCTCGTGTTCTTTGCCTTCGCCGCCTACAACCGGCTGGTGGCGCTGGGCCAACGCGTCGGCCAGGCCTTTGCCGACGTCGACGTGCAGCTCAAGCAGCGTCACGATCTGATCCCGAACCTGGTCGAGACGGTGAAGGGGTATGCCTCGCATGAGCGCGGCACGCTCGACGACGTCATCAAGGCGCGCAATTCGGCGATGTCGGCGCAGGGACCGGCGCAGGTGTCCGCGGCCGAGACCCAGCTCTCCGGCGCGCTCGGCCGGCTGATCGCGCTGTCGGAGGCCTATCCCGACCTCAAGGCCAATGCCAATTTCCAGCAGCTCGCCAGCGAGCTGTCCGACCTCGAGAACAAGATCGCGGCCAGCCGCCGCTTCTTCAACAACGCGGTCCAGGAATACAACACCGGCATCCAGCAGATGCCCGCCGCTCTGTTCGCCGGCATGTTCGGCTTCACCAAAAAGGACTTCTTCGATCTCGGCGCCAGCCGCACCGAGGTCGAGGCCACGCCGCAGGTGAAGTTCTGAGTTGAGCCGATAGGCCGGCAGGGCATCGCGTCATGGCCGCGTATGGTCTCTACACGCACATCGCCTCGAACAAGTTTCGTTCGATGCTGCTGCTCGCCGGCCTGTTCGCGCTGGTCTATGTGCTTGTCTATGCCGGCGCGCTGATCGCTGAAGTCGTCATCAACGGCGACGAGACCGTCGTCCATTATCTGAGACGCGCCTTCTATGATCTGAAAGTCGCCGCACCGGTTGCGACCGTCGTGGCAGCGGCCTGGATCGTGATCGCCTATTTCTTCCACCAGTCGATGATCGATGCGGTGACCGGAGGCCACGACGTCACCCGGCAGGAACAGCCTCGGCTCTATAATCTGCTCGAAAATCTCTGCATCTCGCGCGGCATCACGATGCCGAAGCTGAAGATCACGGAGAGCCCGGCGCTTAACGCGTTCGCGACCGGCCTCAATCCACGGCAATATTCGGTCACCGTCACCACCGGTCTTCTCAATGCGCTTGATGACAAGGAGATCGAGGCGGTGCTGGGCCATGAGCTGACCCACATCAAGAACGGCGACGTGCAGCTCATGGTGGTCGCCGTCATCATCGCGGGTGTGGTCGGGTTCTTCGGCGAACTGTTCTTCCGCCTGTTCACGAATTTCAGCTGGGGCTCCGGCGGCTCGTGGTCGTCGGGCTCCTCCTCGTCGTCACGATCGTCCTCGTCGTCGAGCGACAGCAAGAGTTCGGGGGGCGGCGCGGTGATCGTCATCATCATCGCGGTCGTGCTGATCGTGGTGGCCTGGCTGTTGTCGCAGGTGGTGAAGCTCGCGCTGTCGCGCTCGCGGGAATATCTCGCGGACGCGGGCTCCGTCGAGCTGACGAAAAACCCGGACGCCATGATCTCGGCACTGCGCAAGATCGAGAACCGCGGCGAACTACCGGGCGCAACCTCGGCAGTGATGGAGCTCTGCGTCGACAATCCGCGCGAGGGGTTTGCCGATTTGTTCGCGACCCACCCTTCGGTGCAGTCCCGGGTCGATGCGCTGGTCAAGTTCGCCGGCGGCCATGATCCCGGCCCGCTGCCGCCTCCCGCCGACGGGACCGAGGAGCCAGACACGCAGGCCGACCGGCCGGACGCCCCACCGGCGCTGCGGCAGGGTCCCTGGAATGACGCTGATGGCGCGGCCAATCCGCCGCCGGTGCCCGCACCCAGCTCAGCCGGAACCGCCAGTAGCAACCCAAGAGGCAATCCCGTGCGCAATCCCTTGAGTAATCCCTTGGGTCCTTGGGGCCGCCATTGAGCGCGATTTGACGCCATGCGCGGCGGGTTTCGTCGCGATTGGGAAAAACCTCGGGAATTGCCGTAACTGGGGTCTGCGGAATTGAATTCTCCCTTGTTTCTGCCATGTTCGCGCCCAACAGCAGACTTGGGACATCTTTGCGACATCGATTTGGGGCCCGGCCGATTGCGACTTCGCGATCGGGGGGCGCGTTAGGGGACAGCAATGGCAAAGCCGGCAGTGGTTGTGGTGGGCGCAGACAAGGGCGGGGTCGGCAAGACCACCGTGTCGCGCACCCTGCTCGATTATTTTTCCGCCAACAACGTGCCGACGCGCGCCTTCGACACCGAGTCGCCGCGCGGAACCCTGAAGCGCTTCCACCCTGACATCACCGAGATCGTCGACATGACGACGACGTCGGACCAGATGAAGATCTTCGATACGCTCAACGCGACGAGCCCGTCGGTTACCGTGATCGACGTCCGCGCCGGCCTGCTCTCGCCGGCGCTCGCCTCCTTGCGCGACATCGGTTTCCTCGACGCCGCCAAGGCCGGCCAGATCACCTTTGCCGTGTTCCACATCCTCGGACCCTCGATCGCCTCTCTGGACGAAATCGCCGAGACCGCAGGCTTCATGGGGGGCGCGAAATATTTCCTAGTCAAGAACTTCATCAACGATACCCAGTTCTTCCAGTGGGACCAGGCGACTTACCAGTCGTATTTCAACCGCATCAAGGACGCGACCGAGCTGACCATCCCCAAGCTCAACGAAATGGCCTATGAGCAGGTCGAGGTGTCCTCCGTCCCGTTCCTGAAATTCGTCGCCAACAAGGGCATCAACGACGAGGCAGCGAACTATTCGTTCGTGCTGCGCGGCTATGTCCGGCATTGGCTTGCGAACGTCTGGAGCGAATTCGACCGGATCCGGCTGACCGATATCGTCGGCTCGACGAAATCCGGGAGCCGCAACAGCGAAAAATAGTTGCGCAAGCCGGGCGGATACGGCTGGATTGGTCGCCAAGTTCGACTGATATAGCTATCGATGCCCGCGACGCCCCTCTACATCATTTGTTCGCCCCGCCCGCAGGTCGGCAAGACCCTGCTGGCGCGGCTTTTGAGCGAATTTTTGCTGCTCAAGAACGGCAACGTCGTGGCCTTCGACGTCAACCTGAAGGAGCCGTCGCTGCTCGACTATCTGCCGAAGATCACGGAGACCGCCGACGTGATCGACACCTATGGCAAGATGCAGCTGATGGATCGCGTCATCGTCGATGACGGGGTTGCCAAGGTGATCGACCTCGGCTTCCACGCCTTTGACGAGTTCTTCAAGATGACGGAGGAGATCGGCCTTTTGAAAGAGGCGGCGCGCCGCCACGTCGCGCCGATGATCCTGTTCGTCGCCGACACCGACCGCGTCTCGGCTCGCGCCCACGAGATGCTGCGCGAACAGATCCCGCGGATCAATCTGATCACGGTGGACAACGAGCACATCGTGCGCGGCGAGCTGCCGGAAGCGATGGCCGGCGGCCGGCTGCTGCGCCTGCCGGCGTTGCCCGGCTTCCTGAAGACCTATATCGGCCGCCTGAACTTCTCCTTCACCGGCTACCTGCGCCATGAGAAGGATGCTTCGACCGAGCTGCACCAGTGGACCCGGCGCAATTATCTCGCCTTCCGCGAGCTCGAGCTCAGCCTGATCCTGCAACGATCCTGAATATTTTACCCGGATAATATTGACGTCGAGCGGCCCTTCGGTTACTGGAGTTTACGTACCAGCGTTCCTCAGCAAGGCCCTTTCACCGTGACCATAGACCGGAAAGCAGCGATCGCTGCCTACAAGGACCGGAAGACCGTTGCGGGCATCTACGTCGTCCGCTGCACGGCCTCGGGCGAGGCTTGGGTCAGTCAAGCCCCGAACCTCGAGACCATCCAGAACCGCATCTGGTTCTCTCTGCGCCAGGGTAGCCACACCTGTCGTCGCCTCCAGGCTGCGTGGAACGCCCATGGCGAGACAGGCCTGACGTTTGGTGAATGTGAGCGTCTGGAGGATGAGGAGACTGCCTATGTCAGGAATGCGCTGCTCAAAGAGCGCATGCTGCATTGGCTGTCGGAGCTAAAGGCCGAGCCGATCTGAACGTCACCAGCGGCGCGGTTGCCGCTCAGTGCCCCTCGAACGTCATCAGCGTGCGCACCGGCACGTCCATCGCTCGGAGCTTGGCGGCGCCGCCGAGATCCGGCAGGTCGATGATGAAGCAGGCGGCGACCACATTGGCGCCGATCTGGCGCAGCAATTTCACCGCGCCTTCCGCGGTGCCGCCGGTGGCGATGAGGTCGTCGACCAGGATCACGCGCTCGCCGGGCTGGATGGCGTCGACATGCATCTCCATCTCGTCGATGCCGTATTCGAGAGAGTAAGCGATCCGCACGGTGGTGTGCGGCAGCTTGCCCTTTTTCCGGATCGGCACGAAGCCGGCCGAAACCTGGTGCGCCACCGCGCCGCCGATGATGAAGCCGCGCGCTTCCATGCCGGCGACCTTGTCGATCTTGTTGCCGGCCCAGGGATTGACGAGTTCGTCGACCGCGCGGCGGAACGCACGCGCATCCGCGAGCAGGGTGGTGATGTCGCGGAACAAGATCCCGGGTTTGGGGTAGTCCGGGATGGTGCGGACGCTCGCCTTCAGATCGTGGTCAAAAGTCATGGTGCCTCTCAATCAGCGCGCGCATCCAAACGGAACGCGTTCTCGACAATTCGTAAGCCCACCTCGCCGCTGAGCGACATCAGCGATTCCGGATGGAATTGCACACCGGCGACCGGCAGGGTCTTGTGCTCGAGCGCCATCGCGACGCCGTCCTCGGTGCTGGCGGTGACGGATAGCACCTCCGGCATGCTGTCGCGCTCGACATAGAGCGAGTGATAGCGGCCGATCACGATCTCGTTCGGCAGATTGCGCATCAGCCGCCCGCCGCGCACCTGCACCCGCGAGGGCCGGCCGTGGGCGGGATGCGTGAGCTGCCCGAGCTCGCCGCCGAAATACTCGCCGATCGCCTGGACGCCGAGGCAGACGCCGAACACCGGCAGCTTGTTCTCCAGTGCCGCGTCGATGGTCTTCTTGATGCCGAAATCCTCAGGCCTGCCGGGCCCGGGCGACAGCACGAGCAAATCCCACCGCTTCTGCTTGAGCATGTCGAGCGCATGCACATGGCGAACTACGGTGACATCGGCGCCGACCTGGCGAAAATAATCGGCCAGCATATGCACAAAGCTGTCGTCATGGTCGATCAGCAGTACCCGCTTGCCGCTTCCGGTGGCATCGGGCGCGAAGGCCGACAGCGGCTTTGGCGGATCGCCGCGCAGCGCCTGGAACAGGGCCGCGGCCTTGACCTGGCATTCGCGGTCCTCGGCGGCGGGATCGGAGTCGAACAAACAGGTGGCGCCGACGCGCACCTCCGCGAGGCCCTCCTTCATCCGGATGGTGCGGATGGTGAGGCCGGTGTTGATGCTGCCGTCGAAATTCACCGCTCCGATCGCGCCGGCATACCAGCGGCGCGGCGAGCGCTCGTGATCCTCGACGAACTGCATCGCCCAGAGTTTTGGAGCGCCGGTGACGGTGACGGCCCAGGCATGGGTGAGGAACGCATCAAGCGCATCGAACCCTGGACGCAGCATGCCTTCGACATGGTCGACGGTGTGGAAGAGTTTTGAATAGGTCTCGATCTGCCGCCGCGCCAGCACCTTGATCGTGCCGGGGACGCAGACGCGTGCCTTGTCGTTGCGGTCGACGTCGGTGCACATGTTGAGCTCGAACTCGTCCTTCTCGGAGTTCAGGAGCTGGCGGATCTGCTCGGCATCGCCGATCGCATCGGTACCGCGCGCGATCGTCCCCGAGATCGGGCAGGTCTCGACCCGGCGTCCGTCCGAGCGCACGAACATTTCCGGAGAAGCCGAGACGAGAAATTCGCCCTCGCCGAGATTCATCAGCGCACCGTAGGGCGACGGGTTGATGACGCAGAGCCGCTGGAACACTTCGGCAGGCGAGCGGTCGCAGGGCTCGGCGAAGAGCTGCCCCGGCACCGCCTCGAACAGATCGCCACGCGCAAAAGCGGCGCGCGCGGTCTGGACGGTGGCCTGATATTCGCCGGGGGCGTGATCGGCAAAGCCCTGGCGCGGTGTCTTGAGGTATGGGCTCTCGGCGGTCTCATGCGGGAGGCCCGCGGTGGACTTGCCTTTCCACGCGAAATCGTAAGTGAGCACGACGCCGCGGCCGGTGGCGCGGTCATAGGCGAGCAGGCGGTCGGGGACGTAGAGCACGATGTCGCGCTGGTCGCTCTCGCGCGCGCGCTTCTGCACGAGATCCTCGATCTGGAACACGAGGTCGTAGGCGAAGGCGCCGAACAGGCCGAGCACCCCGTCGTCATTGGCGGAGAACGCGGCGACGAGATCGCGCACCAGCGACATCACGCTGGCGCGCCGCGTGCGCTGGTCTTCGTCGATCGGGGCTTCGCCGCGAATGATATGACCAGCAAGGCGCGTGGGCGTCGTCTCTGAGATCACGACGCAGGGTTCGCGCAAGACGTCAGCGAAGAAGGCGATCAGCACCTCCCCGCGCGCGTTCAGTGCTTCCAGCTTGAAATTGACGCCGGTGGTCTCGAGCTTGAGCGGCGGGTCGGAGAAGCCGAGGTCAAAACTCTCGTAGCGGCCGGGCACGGTCGTGCCCGACGACAGCACCACGCCGCGGCGGCGGTCGAGCAGGCTGACGAGATCGTCGAGCCGGTTGGCGCCGCCGGAGAACTGTTCCGCCACGCGCGTGATCGCAAGCCCTGCGCGGGTCACGTAGTCGCTTCGAGCCGGAAGGGCAAAGACGGTCCTGTTCATGGGGTCCTCTTACGAAACTTGTCGAGGGAACGCCACACAGGACAAACGATCAGGCCGCCGCACTGCGTGGGCGACCTCAGACGATTTTGGGAGAATAAATCGCACCGGCCACCTCTTAGGAGGTGCGCCACCAAAGACGGGATGGGCGGACGGCGGTGCTCATAGGGCGGATACTCACCATGGCGCGGGTACGGCGTCAAGGGTGGCTGGGGTCGGCTCGACCGCAAAATGGCGCAAATCGCAACGAGGGTTATGGCCGGTCTTGCAGGCTGTTGCGCCCCACGGCCGCGTCTGCGGCATGACGCTCGATTTCGTCTCGCATGACCCTGAGCACGAGCTCGCCACCAGATCCGATGACCTGGGCGCGGTCGCCCAAGGTTTCGATCAAAACGCTGGTCTCTCCTGTGACCGCACACCAAATGGCTCGATCGTCGCTCACGCTCAAGGCCGTGATCGCCGCGGTGGGACCCAGACTTAACTTCCGCAACAGCAGGTCGATCGCTTCGGCCGCAAAGTTTTGCTCGGCAATTCTCAAAAAATTCTGGATCGTGTCAGTCCCCACAGTCGACAGCCGCGCGCCCACTATCGTAGGGGGCGTCGCAAGTTGATAAAGTCGTCCACCCGCCTCATCAAAGACGCATAGCCGCGAGCCCTTGTTGGTCCTTACGCCGAACGCCGTGCATTGCTGCCCCTCCACATCGGTGTCGAATCCTGGAAGCACCATAACCTTGAGCTCTGGGTCAGGCCTTGCCGCCCCGCAGGCCGCCGCGACCGTGATCTGCAAATCGTCAGTCATCTGGAAGCTGATGTGGCGAACGCTTTGCCAGATCCGGCGGTGGGACCGATGTGGGTTAAGCTGCGCAAGCCGCTCGATTTCAGAAGAATACTGCTCCTGCGCGACGGCGCGCAATTCGGGCCAGCTTGCGATCCATCGGGCCGCGAGTGGTGTCATTGGTTGCTCTCGTTCTACCGCATAGAAGCGCTTATCAAGCGCGCTGAGCGCCGCGGCGCGGTTTTCGAATCCGGTCTGCAGCGCAGCCTCGCCGGGATGTGCCTCTACCCAGGCGATCATCTCCTGCAAGATCTGGTGGTGCGAGCTCGCTCCCATCGCCTCCAATCCAGCGAGTGCATCGCCGGACGTCGTTGGGAGCATCGCGAGCCCTGTGTTGCCGATGAACTGGCTGTGACCGCCGTTGCAGACCTGAGCGAGATAGTAGTCGGCATGATAGGCCTGTATGGCCACGGCCGGGAGCTCACCTCTCGTGTAGACGCCGACGTGCTGAATTTGGCTGACATAGTCGACCACAGCGCCGGTTAGATAACCGGCCCTCTCGGGGTCCCGAGCCGCTTCCAGCGCTTTGCTCGGCACCACAATCTTGGTCAAGCGGCCATCCACAATCATCGTGCTCTCCAGCAGTCGCATGGTGGAAACCCCTGCGACTGCACTATGATTGCGGTGATTGATTTTCAATCGTGGCGCGGCAGTAGAGCTGATCGCGGTCCGTCGGCGACCAGCCTACCCCAGATGCTTCCTAAAAAACTCCGTCGCCCTGCCCCAGGCGAGCTCGGCGGCTTCGCGGTCGTGGACGGCCTGGCGTTGCTCGTTGACGAAGGCGTGCTCGGCGTCATAGCGGAACAGCTCCAGCGACTTGCCGGCGGCCTTCATGGCCTTTTCGAAGCCATTGACCAGTTCCGGCGTGCACCAATCGTCCTTGTTGGCGAAATGGGCCTGGAGCGGGATCTTGACGTCGGCAGGCTTGGCGGCCTGCTCCGGCGGAATGCCGTAGAACACGACGCCGGCCGCGAGCTCCGGCACATGCACCGCGCCGATGATGGTGACGGCACCGCCGAGGCAGAAGCCTGTCAGCCCGACCTTGGCGCCGTTGCGCGACAGATATTGCGTGGCGCCGCGCACGGTCTGCGTGGTGGCGTCCATGAAATCGAGCGAGTTCATTTCTTTGCCGGCGGCGTCGGTGTCGTGATACGGCACCACCTTGCCCTTGTAGAGATCGGGCGCGAGCGCATCGAAACCGGCCAGCGCGAAGCGATCGCACAGGCCCTTGATCTGGTCCGACAGCCCCCACCATTCCTGGATGACCACCACGCCCGGCGCGTTGCCGCGCGCGGCATTGGCGAGATAGCCCGATGCGTCCTTGCCGTCCGGGCGCTTGAAGGTGATGGCGGTTCCCATGGTGTCCTCCGACGAGTTTCTGGGGAAGCGATTGCTGGTATTTTGGCGGCTGCGCGGGCGATAGGCAATCGCGCCTGACAACACACTCTCGCGCCCAACAAAAAAGCCCCCTTGCGGGGGCCTCTTCATTCTCGCCTCGGGCCGCTCAGTGCGAGTCGGCCCAGACCTTCTTCTTGGTGAAGTACATCAGGCCGGCGAAGATGATCAGGAAGATGAACACCTGGAAACCGAGGCGCTTGCGCGCTTCCATGTGCGGTTCGGCGGTCCACATCAGGAACGTGGTGACGTCCTTGGAATATTGCGCGATCGTGGTCGGCGAGCCGTCGTCGTAGGTGACCTGGCCATCGCTGAGCGGCTTCGGCATCTTGATGGCGTGGCCCGGGAAATACTTGTTGTAGTAGGACCCCTCCGGGATGGTCACGCCTTCGGGTGCCTTGTCCTCAAAGCCCTGGAGCAGCGCCGAGACGTAGTCCGGGCCCTGCTCCTGATACTGGGTGAAGAAGTCGACGATGAACATCGGGAAGCCGCGGCCGTAGGAGCGCGCCTTGGTGATCAGCGACAGATCCGGCGGCGCCGCGCCGCCGTTCGCCGCACGCGCGGCCTGCTCGTTCGGGAATGGCGAGGGGAAATAATCCGCCGGCCGGCCCGCGCGCTCGAACATGTCACCCGCGTCGTTCGGGCCGTCCTTGACCTTGTAGTCGGAGGCGAAGGCTGCCGCCTGCGCGACCGAATAGCCGGGACCACCAGCTTCCGCGAGGTTGCGGAAGGCGACGTAGGACAGGCCGTGGCAGTTGGCGCAGACTTCCTTGTAGACCTTCAGGCCGCGCTGGAGCGCACCGCGGTCGTACTTGCCGAACGGACCGGCGAACGACCATTTGTTGCCCGGCGGCTTGTCGCTGCCTTCGGAGGCACGCGCGCTGTCGGCTGAGCCCGCAAACAACGCGCCCGCCAGCGCAAGCACGATCGCACTCGACACCATCGGCGTCGACCTGCTCCCGGTTTTAGCCAGGACGGCATCCGAGATCGAGTTCGGCACCGGCCGCGGCTTCTCGATGCGCGAGAGCAGCGGCAGCACGATCAGGAAGTAGGCGAAGTAGCAGAACGTCAGGACCCGGCCGGCGATCACGTAGATACCTTCCGGCGGCTGCGCGCCGAGATAGCCGAGCAGGATGCAGACCGCGACGAAGATCCAGAAGAACTGCTTGGCCAGCGGACGGTACTTCGACGATTTGGTCTTGGCAGCATCAAGCCAGGGCAGGAAGCACAGGATGATGATCGCCGAGAACATCCCGATCACGCCCGCGAGCTTGTTCGGGATCGAACGCAGGATCGCGTAGAACGGCAGGTAATACCATTCCGGCACGATGTGCGGCGGCGTCACGCCCGGATTCGCCGGAATGTAATTGTCGGCGTCACCGAGGTAGTTCGGCATGTAGAAGATGAACCAGGCGTAGAGCAGCATGAAGCAAGACACGCCAAACATGTCCTTGATGGTCGCATGCGGCGTGAACGGAACCGTGTCCTTCTCCGTCTTGGGCTCGACGCCATCAGGGTTGTTCTGGCCGGAGACATGCAGCGCCCAGACGTGGAGCACGACGACGCCCGCGATCAGGAACGGCAGCAGATAGTGCAGCGAGAAGAAGCGGTTCAGCGTCGGGTTGCCGACCGAATAGCCGCCCCACAAGAGCGTCACGATGCTCTCACCGACATAGGGAATGGCGGAGAACAGATTGGTGATGACGGTGGCGCCCCAGAAGCTCATCTGGCCCCAGGGGAGCACGTAGCCCATGAAGCCCGTCGCCATCATCAGCAGGTAGATGATGACGCCGAGGATCCAGAGCACCTCGCGCGGCTCCTTGTAGGAGCCGTAATAGAGGCCGCGCAGCATGTGGACATAGACGGCGACGAAGAACATCGAGGCGCCGACGGCATGCATGTTGCGCAACAGCCAGCCGTAATTGACGTCACGGACCAACAGCTCGACCGATTTGAAGGCGAGGTCGGCATGCGGCGTGTAGTGCATCGCCAGGATCACGCCGGTCAGGATCTGGATCCCCAGCATGAACGAGAGGATGGCGCCGAAGGTCCACCAATAGTTCAGGTTGCGCGGGGTGGGATAGACCACGAAGGAGGAGTGCATGAGGCCGAGGATCGGCAGACGTCGCTCGATCCATTGCAGGGCCGGATTGCTCGGCTGGTAGTCGGATGGTCCGCTCATGATGCGATCCTGAGGAAATAGTACGACGAGACGGCGCGAAGCTTCGGACGAGGGCCCGAGGCTCAGCCGATCTGGATTTTGGTGTCGGAAACGAACTGGTACGGCGGCACCGGCAGGTTCGCGGGCGCGGGCCCCTGGCGGATGCGGCCGGACGAATCGTACTGCGAACCATGGCAGGGGCAGAAGAACCCGTCGTAATTGCCTTCATGGGCGATCGGGATGCAGCCGAGGTGGGTGCAGATGCCGATCACGACCAGCCACTGCTCGTGGCCGGACTTGACCCGGGCCTCGTCGGACTGCGGATCGGGCAGGCTCGCCACGTTGACGGCGCGCGCCTCGTCGATCTGCTTCTTGGTGCGGTGGCTGATATAGATCGGCTTGCCGCGCCAGAACACCTTGATGTCCTGCCCCTCGGCGACCGGGCTGAGATCGACCTCGATCGGCGCACCGGCGGCGATGGTCGACGCATCAGGATTCATTTGGGAAATGAAGGGCCAGAGCGCGGCTGCGCCCCCTACTGCTGCAGCTGCCCCCGTTGCAACGAATAAGAAATCACGGCGTGTCGGATGGTCCGCCGAAGACGCTGTCGTCACGATTCCAACCCTTTCTTCTTATGCAGCCGGCGGAACCGCTCCAGGAGCCCCCAAGGTCCCCAGAACAGCCTGCCGGCGCCCGCGGCCCCCCGCGGCGGCAGAACTTCACGTGCCCCCACCAAAACAAGGCGAAAACAGCAGTCCAGAATCGTTCTATTGGCACCCTTGCCGGGCGAGCGCAAGCCCGCTATCGGCGCGGGAGCGTGCAATGCACGAATTCCGCGGCCAGCGATGTTTTATTGAGACATTTCCGGCCCGCACCGAACCCGGCACAGCCCATGCAGATAGCGCTTTTCCAACCCGACATCCCCCAGAACACCGGCACGATTCTCAGGCTCTGCGCCTGTCTGGGCGTGGCCGCCCATATCATTGAACCGGCGGGCTTCCCCGTCTCCGACCGGCATTTCCGCCGGGCGGGAATGGACTACCTCGATCAGGTCAGCATCGTCAGGCACGACTCCTGGTCGAAATTCGAGCAATGGCGCGCGGCGCAGGGCGCCCGCCTGCTGCTGTTCACCACCAAGGGGGCGACCGACTACCGCGATTTCCGTTACCAGACGGCGGACATCCTGCTATTCGGGCGCGAGAGCGCCGGCGTCACCGAGGCGGTGGTCGAGGCGGCGGACGCGCGGCTGGTGATCCCGATCGCTCCGGGGCTGCGGTCGCTCAATGTCGCCATGACCGCGGCGATGGCCGCAGGCGAAGCACTGCGCCAGCTTCGGAACCCGCAAGTTTGAGATTGTCGAGGAGAGACGGTTGAGTTACGCGGTCAAGGAAATCTTCCTGACACTGCAAGGCGAAGGCGCCCACGCCGGGCGCGCGTCGGTATTTTGCCGTTTTGCCGGCTGCAATCTCTGGAGCGGGCGCGAGACGGACCGCAGCGAGGCCACCTGCAAATTCTGCGACACCGATTTCGTCGGCACCGACGGCACGCTCGGCGGGCGCTATGCTTCGGCTGCGGAACTCGCCGGCACCATCGCGGCGCAATGGACGGCCTCCACCGACAACCGTTACGTGGTGCTCACCGGCGGCGAGCCGCTGCTCCAAGTCGATACCGCGCTGGTCGAGGCGCTTCATGCCCGCGGCTTCGAGATCGGGGTCGAGACCAACGGCACGATCGCCCCGCCCGAGGGTCTCGACTGGATCTGCGTCAGCCCGAAGGGCGGCAGCGATCTTGTGATCCGGCGCGGCCACGAGCTGAAGCTGGTCTATCCGCAGCCGCTCGCCATGCCGGAGGCCTTCGCGGATCTCGCCTTCGAGCGCTTCTCGCTGCAGCCGATGGACGGGCCCGAGGTCGCCCAAAACACCGCGGGCGCCATCGACTATTGCCTCAATCATCCGCAATGGCGGCTCAGCGTGCAGACGCATAAGTCGCTTGGTATCAGATAGGATTGGTTTTCGAACAGATGTGGGAATTGACGAAATCGTTTCGCTTCGAGGCGGCGCACTCATTGTCGGGAACGACGTTCGGCGCTGATAGCGAAGAGATCCACGGCCACTCCTTTCGCGCCGAGGTGACGCTGCGCGGCACGCCCGATCCCAAAACCGGCATGGTGGTCGATCTCGGCCTGGTCCAGCGCGCCATCGAGGACGTGCGCATGACGCTTGATCACAAGTACCTCAACAAGATCGAGGCGCTGGGCACGCCTACGCTGGAAAACCTCTCGCGCTTCGTGTGGGAGCGGCTCGCCCCTATCGGCAAGCTCACCCGCGTCAGCATCCACCGCGACAGTTGCAACGAGAGCTGCACCTATTACGGTCCGCAGGGTTGAGAGAATGACATCCACATTGGACCCGAGCTTGATCGAAGACCGCAAGACCCGCGCACGCGCCTGGTTCGAAGCCCTGCGCGACGACATCTGCGCGAGCTTCGAGCGGCTGGAGGACGATGCCCCGCAAAGCCTTTATTCGGGCGAGCCGGGCCGCTTCAAACGCACGCCGTGGCAGCGTACCGATCATACCGGCGCGGCCGGCGGCGGCGGCGTGATGTCGATGATGTCAGGCCGCCTGTTCGAGAAGGTCGGCGTGCACTGCTCCACCGTGCACGGCGAATTCGCGCCCGAGTTTCGCGCGCAGATTCCCGGTGCGGCGGACGACCCAAAATTCTGGGCCTCCGGCATCTCGCTGATCGCGCATCTGCGCAATCCGCACGTGCCGGCGGTGCACATGAATACACGCTTCGTCGTCACCACGAAAGCCTGGTTCGGCGGCGGCGCCGATCTCACGCCGGTGCTCGACCGCCGGCGCACGCAGGACGATGCCGACAGCATCGCCTTCCACGCCGCAATGAAACAGGCCTGCACGCAGCCGAACGGCATCGCCGATTACGACAAGTACAAGAAGTGGTGCGACGAGTATTTCCACCTGCCGCATCGCAAAGAGGCGCGCGGCATCGGCGGCATCTTCTACGACTGGCATGACAGCGGCGACTGGGACGCCGACCTTGCCTTCACCCGGGATGTCGGCCGCGCCTTCCTGAAGATCTATCCCGACATCGTGCAGCGCAATTTCGCGACGAGCTGGACCGCGGAGGATCGCGAGGAGCAATTGATCCGGCGCGGCCGCTATGTCGAGTTCAACCTGCTCTACGACCGCGGCACCATCTTCGGTCTCAAGACCGGCGGCAATGTGGATTCGATCCTGTCGTCGCTGCCGCCGGAGGTGAAGTGGCCATGACGACGATGAAGCCCGCAATGAGGCCGCTGCCGCGCGCCATGCTGATCGACATGGACGACACCATCCTGTCGGCCTATGCGCGGCCCGAGATCGCCTGGAACGCGATCACAGCGGAGTTCGCGGAGGAGCTCGCGCCGCTGCCGCCGCAACTGGTCGCAAGCACCGTCCTGGCGTTCGCGAAAAACTTCTGGGCCAATGCGGACGCCTCCTGGCGGATGAAGCTCGCCGAGGCCCGGCATCTCACCGTCAAGGGCGGCTTCGCCGCGCTCGCGGCCGCCGGTCATCGCGCCCTGCCCGACGACCTCGCCATTCGTCTCGCCGACCGTTTCACCGCCTATCGCGAGGAGGAGATGTTCGTCTTCCCCGGCGCGCATGACGCCATCGACAGGCTCAAGGCGCTCGGCATCAAGCTCGCGCTGGTGACCAACGGCGCCGCCGACACCCAGCGCGCCAAGGTCGAGCGCTTCGAGCTGGCGCATCGCTTTCACCACATCCAGATCGAGGGCGAGCACGGCTTCGGCAAGCCCGAGGAGCGCGCCTATCTGCACGCGATGGACGCGCTCGGCGTCACCGCAAGAGACACATGGATGATCGGCGACAATCTGGAATGGGAAGTCGTGACGCCGCAGCGTCTCGGCATCTACGCGATCTGGATCGACGTGCATGGCGACGGCCTGCCCGAAGGCTCGGCGGTGAAGCCCGACCGCATCATCCGCTCGCTGACAGAACTGCTGCCGGGCTGACTGCAATCAGGGTGCGCAAACAAAAACATTGAAAACAACCCCATGCACAGTAGACGGCCGCAGCAGAATCAAGGACTTGCGGTAAACGCAAACTGCGGATCTGACAAAATCATTTGCTCCGTCGGGCAAAACAGGCGCATGGTGTCATGGTCGCGACGCACGGGACGGAAGAGCCCTTGCGCCACCCATCGAACAGGCGCCATTGCCTCTCGTGATGGGATCGCTCCGGCCTAAAGCTCTCTGATCGATTTCAGCAGCCCGGCCGGCGCATGCGCCCTACCGCAACACATCCACTGACCAAGTAGCCCGTGATCGGCATGTCATGCCGGTTTGCTAGCTTCTCCGTCAATCAACCGAAAGGACCATCCATGGAACTAAAAGCCGGCGATATCGTCATGCTGAAATCAGGCGGGCAGCCGCTCACCGTCGCTGACGTGAAGGGCGACGACGTGATCTGTCTCTGGATGGGCGCAGAAGGCGATCTGTTTCGCGAGACGCTGCCGCTCGCGGTGCTCGATCGACTGGAAGAGCTCGACGACGAAGACGAGGATGATGACGAAGACGAGGAGTAAGCGCGGCTGAGGCCACGTCCTAGTTTGATCGGAGCGCACAGCTCCGGCGCGCGTGATGTCCGCTTCCGCCAAAAAGGCGCGATAGCGGACATCGCTGCATGGCGCAGAACGGCCGACGAGGCGCTGTCCGGATTCATCTTCTTGTCAGAAGCGAAAAGGCGGAGGCGACAATGGAGCAGGACATTCCGAAAGACGCAGCGCGCTCGCAACCGACGGCTCGCAGGCGTCTGGCAGGGAATTCAATCATGGGACAGCCGCCTGTCGGTCACCAAGGGACTGACGGCCGTTACACGTTGCTGGCCGAGTCCCTCGGCGGATACTTTCAGCATCTGAATTCCTGGAAGCAGAAGGCCATCCTCGGAACGCCCTGCCTGTAATTATCGTATCTCGCTTAAGTGGTGCAGCCAGCACTGTCACGGCAACTCCCATTTGTCCCGTCGGCCGTAGGCCGAGATCAGCTTGTGTAAGCCTGAAGGCCCGCGCCGATATTTAGCGATCGGCTACACGGTTCGATGGCTTCTTCGTATTGGCGGAGTTGCAGGTGCGCAACACAGAGGAGCCGCACCGTGATATTCTTCTGCAAGATGGCTAGATCTGTCCGATCGCCGTCGAACCGGTCGGACCATACGTCGTGCGCAGTCTGAAGATCAGTCAGCGATACGCTGATCCGCACCTGATCTCCGCTGCGCTTCACCGCGCCGCGCACCGCCCAGCGGGTGCCGATATCCGTTCCAAGCTGCTTCAGATCGATCGACTTATTCTTGTAGGTGCGGGCGGCCTCGCGTCCGATGACGAAAGTGGCGGGCGCTCGCGCAAGATCGGTCGTCAAATCTGTCGTGATGGCATCGGCAAGGTGATCCTGCTCTGGATCGTTGTTGAGGTTGGCGAAGGGCAACACGATGAGAGAGAGACGATGCGCGATCTCGGGCCTGACTATCGGCTGTCCGTGAAGCTCTCGAGCTTCCTGAACCGCGTCGGTACGGAGCGTCTTCCAAACATTCCAATAACCGACAAGGCCGCCGGCAATTGCACCGATGGCAGCAACCGACGCCAGCGTCCCGCCGACGAACTTCAGAGGGCCTCTGATGTGACGCACCCAGTTCTTGGACCGCCATTTGAAAGCTACTTTTTCGGAGAACTCCGGGACCAAAACCGCTGCCTCCGCGGCTGCGCGCGCAAGATTCGCCGGTTCTGCGAGGGCGCCTGATGTCACCGCAGTTTCGGGACATCGCTCGTCATCGTGGACAGCGCCCACGAAACGAAAGCCCTTTCGTGGAAATGTCTTGATAAGACGTTGTTGCACGCCTGAGTCGCCGATCGCGCGTCGGACCGCGTTCAATCGGGTCGTCAGCGCCGCGTCGGACACGATCCGACCATTCCAAATCGCGTTTATGAGATCATCCTTGCTGACGACGCGATCCCTGCTGCGGATCAAATAGCCGAGCAGATCAAGTACCTGTGGCGTCGTAGGCACGGCATCGGCCCCGCGCCGCAACTCGCGCCGGTCGGTATCCAGCACACAGTCCTCGAAGAAATAGCGCATGGCACCATTCCCCAGGCTTGCCCTCTACTTCCGAGAGCGCCGCAGCGATTGTCCGGCGAGGATAGGCCTTCGAACGGAAAAATGTAAGCCGAATATCAAGTGTGCCTTGCCCAGCGTCGCGGGATCGGCCGACGTCAGCCGCACGGAAACGCCCCCGCACCGCCTTGGACGCAAAGAATAAGCCGCCGGTGAGAAAAATGTAAGCCCCTCGTCAAGCGTGCCGGACCGAGCATTGGCACCTTAGCCCTCGGTGAGAAGCAAGCCAAAGGAGATTGCGATGAGCGTGATCTATGGCGCCGCATGGATGCGACGGCCCTTCGGATCAACGCAGCGCGTTGTCAGCCTCGTCCAGCAATTCTTGAGCACATGGCGGGAGCGCCGTAGACGCCGGCGTGCACAAGCGACCCTGCGCGGCCTCAGCGACAGGGAGCTCATGGACATCGGCACGACGCGCGGCGAGATCGATTACATCGCCTCGCACCGAGACATCGCGAGGCCGAATCGTTCGACAGAACGCGACGTCGGCGTTATTGCCCTGCTGCTCTGTGGCGCGCTTATCCTCGCTTTCGCTAGCGAGGCCAAAGCTCAATGCACCGCGCAGGACGTTCTGCGCAATCACCTGGACCTCAAGACTGCTCCTCCGGTGCAGCGATCGCAGACTCCCGTCAGTTCGGCCGCCGATGTTCGGCTGTGGAAGACGATTGCGATAGGGACGTTCAGGGACATGCGCGCCCTTCGCAAGGCGATGAGTGCAATGGGCTGCGACGTCGGAAGCGCCGCTGCTGAAGTCCTTGCGCGGCCGGCTTTTACTCTGAGTGGCAAGAAAACGGACGTGCAGCTCGTCCCTGTCTCGGCCGCGGAGCTCGGCTTCAAGGGCGAGACAGCGTCGTTGACCGAAATCTATGCGCGCGCGCAACGGCTGGGTTTCGGACTTGCGCCCGCAGAAATCGCTCCGCAGCTGAGACTTCAGTACTTGGACCAGCCAATCGGTGAGTTTCTCATCATCGGGATGGAGCCGATCAGGACATGGGCGGGTGAACCGGTCATCCTGACGGTGGCCAATGGTGGAGCAGGCCTCATTCTCATCGGCCAGGGCACCCGCGAGAACGCGGAAATTCCAGTGAACTCCACCATTGTATTCGTGCGGCCAAGTACACCCGCCCCGGCGGAGACCGCGGCATTCAAGTAGCTCGGGTGATGCGTAAGTCCGCTTTACGCCGACAAGCGGCATTTATGGATACTCGCCCTGGTCGCGTCGAGCCACGTTGAGAGTTTCAGCTTGGCGCTGTCGAAGGGATTGTCCGGCCTGCTCCTGCCGCTAGAGCTTGCGAGGCCAAGTTGGGTCTGGGCTTCCGGTTCAAACCATCCGGAACGTCAATCCAACGGGACGTTCAAACTGGTACCTTTGGTGATGATGCCGCCGCGGTTGCCAATCTCAATCGAGCCATAGCGCTGTTTGAAACAGTCGGGCAGCGGCCGGTCGCCTTCCATGCTGAGCCAAAGGCGCAACAGATGACGCTTCTGGCCTGCATCGGGCCAATCACGGAATCCGGTCCGGTCATGCAGCAAGGCATGATTGTAAACGAACTGCATGTCACCCGGCTGAAGCCGCATGCCGAAATGCAGCCCGGGATCATTTGCGAGCGTGTCGAAGAGATCGAGCGCCTCGACGTGAGCCGGAGTCAGTCTCGGCGCATCGGGGAAGCGCTGCGCACTATCGATATACTGGCGCTGATAGAACCCGGTCAGGAACCCCGCATGCCAATTCAGCACCGGGATTTCAAGATATGGCTTTTCGTTCTCCGGCACCTCGCCTCGCCGGTCTGTCGCGATCGGATCAAACAAGAGGGTGGCAAGGTCGGGACGCCTGTCAAACATCTCGTTGTAGATTGTCGTCGTACTGACAAGGAGAGAATCCCCTCCCTCCATCGCCTCGCGAATGCATAACAATCCAACCACGTCGGACGAATCCGTGTGGAATGTCTGCCGTTCCGAGGTTTGATAAATGCGGGTGTTCGGATCCTTCGCATCGGCGCCGGTGTCACGGACGTGACCGAGAATGTGACCCGCTGCATTCTGAGACCGCGCCGATCCAAGATGCGCGCCCACCCCACAAAATATCGTCGCGGCGAGCTCCTGGTTATATTTTGCCACCGGCAGGCCGCGGATCACTTCGAAGCCAAGGCCAGCCAGGAGCGTTGTCTTAAGCTCTTCCAGATGCGCGCCGAAGCGGGGAAGCGGAAAGCTTTCCTTCGTGATCTCGGCAATTCTTTTGTTTTTGCCCAGATACGTTTCAGCCGCGCCCTCAAGTTCCGCGATCTCGCCGGCCGCAAGCGATATCAACCATCGATCGGGATTGGCTTTCATCTCAGCGCCCCGCCAGGCAGACGGGATATCGACCTTCCCTGGAGGGCGATGGATCCCGCCGGGCACTGAGACCACATTCATAGTGTTGGCTCCTGAAAGATCGGACGTCAGACATGCGGGCGGACGATCGACGATATTGTGCCGACCGCTTGTTTGCAACTTGACTGAGGCGCAGCCCTGAGCCGAGTGCATTGTCGCCGCGAGGAGGTCCGTTCCAGGCAGTCGCGTGTTAGGTGAGCCGCTTCCGCCAAAATGATTACAACACGGCCGCTCGTTCGACCGATCCAAGCTCGGGAAAAAATGGAAACAGCCGGAACGTTCGAGAAGCTGATTGAGTTGAAAGTCATGCGCCTTGCGCTTCGGTCAAGGCCGCACCAAGCGGCCCGATCAAGCTCCTGGAAGAGGCGAAAACTGCTCTCCGGCGTGCCTTCTGCAGCACGGCCGCGCGAGGATCGCGATGTACACGACGGCGATATACGATGAGCTGAGCCAGATCGAACGCGAGGTCGTCGAAGGAGAACGGCGGCTCGCCGAGCAAGAGGCGCTGATCATTGAAATGAAGCGCCAGAACGAGGACACAGCCAAAGCCGAAGGCGAACTCGAACGGATGCGCATGGAGCAGCGACGTCGCGATCAGGATCGGCAACGTCTGCTCTCACGGCTGCAACCCTGAACAATTCAGCAAAGAGGCTGATCCGCGGAAGCGTTACGTTTCTGAGACGCGAGACCAGGCAGATGCGCTCGCCGATACGTTCGGTCGCGGGAAGTCTCTCACCAAAGTCGGAGCCCGCCAGTCATTGCCCCGTCGCGATCACAGTTCAAATCAGCAAATCATGATGCACAGGCACAATGGCTTGATGCGCACCGCTATTGCCGTGATCGTCCGCGTGTCCGTTCAGTGCATGAGGGACGATGTTGACGTTAAACCCGAGGCCTTCTTCCTGACTGGACGGAACGTGCGAACCCAGCGGATCATCGAGTTTTTTAAGCTCACCCACCGCGACAGGAGTAGCAGGGGTTGCGCCTTTATCGAAGCGGAACACCGGTCCTTGGTCCAGGCCGCCGGTTTCGAACGCAGCTTTGGTCGGGTGTGCCTCTTCTGATGCGACTGCAGCAGATTGCGCAGGGTGCTGCGAGTTACCGCGTCCGGCGTTACCGCCTGCTGCGACGCTCGGCTCTGTGATGTCGGCTGCTTGCGACGCGTTCGCAGAGGCCGAGTGTAACTCGTTGTCCGGGTTGCCGTGGTCCACGGTGGCTGGTTCTGCCGTCTTCGCTGGTCCCTGCCCCGCATCAAAAGCCGAAGCCTGATGCTCGGCGCCATGGCCGACGCTGTTGCCCGGCTTGGAGCCAGCTTCAGTCGATTCCGCGGCTGCTCCCTTTGCAGATCCCGGCTCCGAAACGTGCTGCGAGTTGCCGTGGCCTGCGCTGGCGGCCGTTGCGACGCCCGGATCGGTCTCAGCTGCGTCCGATGCGTTTGCAGCGGATGAGTGCCCGGATTTGCCGTGTTCCGCGCCGCCTGTTTCTGCCGTCGTTGCTGATGCTTGCGCGGCTTCAGAAGCCGAAGCGTGATGATCATCGGCGCCATGGCCGCCATCATTGCCCGGTTTGGAGCCAGCTTCACTTGCTTCGCTGGCTGCCGCCTTCGTAGAGTCTGGCTTCGAAGCGTGTTGCGAGTTGCCGTGGCCAGCGTTGGCGACCGCTGCGGCGACCGGATCGATATCGGCCGCGTCCGATGCGTTTGCAGCGGATGAGTGCCCGGATTTGCCGTGTTCCGCAGCCCCTGGTTCTGCCGTCTTCGCTGGTCCGTGCGCCGCATCAGAAGCCGAAGCGTGGTGCTCGCCGCCGTTGCCCGGATTGGAGCCGGCTTCAGTCGGTTCGCCGGCTGCCGCCTTTGCAGACTCTGGTTTCGAAGCGTGCTGCGAGTTGCCGTGGACTGCGCCGGCAGCCGTTGCGGCGCCTGGATCGATCTCGGCTGCGTCCGGTGCGGTTGAGTGCCCGGATTTACCATGATCCTCGCCCGCTGGTTCTGCCTTCTTCGTTAACCCTCCCGGAGCCTCAGAGGCCTTATCGTGATGCTCGGCGCCATTGCCGACGCCAGGGCCCGGTTTGGAGCCAGCTTCAGTCGATTCGTCGGCTGCCGCTTTTGCAGACCCCGGCTCCGAAGCGTGCTTTGAGTTGCCGTGACCCGCGTTGGCGTCCGTTGCGACGTCCGGATCGGTCTTAGCTGCGTCCGGTGCTTTTGCAGCGTTTGAGTGCCCGGCTTTGCCGTGTTCCGCGCCGTCTGGTTCTGCCTTCTTCGCTGACCCTCCCGGAGCCTCGGGGCCCTTATCGTGATGCTCGGCGCCATTGCCGACGCCGTTGCCCGGTTTGGAGCCAGCTTCAGTCGATGGGTCTGAAGCGTGCTGCGAGTTGCCGTGCCCCGCGTTGTCGACGGTTACGATATTGGGTTGGCCGATCTCGTTCGGTGCAGTCGACGAAACGCCGTTGCCCGTATTGGCCGGACCACTGTTCGATGCGACATTTGCGGCTACCGGGGCCGTCGCGCTATGCGCAAGCTCGATGGATGATCCGTGAGCCGACGCGGCAGACGCACCATCGCTCTCTTCCGTTGCATCCGCCGATGCGCCGGTGGAGCTTCCGAGCCTCGTCGACGTTCCCAAGCGAGCCTGCCCGAACTGGAAGTCCGAGCCGCCGTTGGCCAGAATCGCCCAGGCTCCAGACGTCCCGAGCGAGCTCTCGCTCCCCTCGATAGTGGTTTGGACATGATCCTTCGAAACAGTCGCATCGGTTTCGGTCGCCGATATCAGCACTGCTTCGAGCTGCTCCAAGGTGGTCGCAACAGCCGCACCATCTGGCTCGGAGCCGACATCCGCCTCCGCAACGGCCACAATCCCCTCGAGATGGATTTCCAGCAGGCCGCGATCGCCGACATCAAGGACACGATCGGTCGCATTCACATAGACGATCGTTTCATTGCTTGCGGAGTCGTAGACCCAGGCGAGTGTATGTGGCGGTATAGACTTGGTTGCCGCCGTCATATGCAGCCAGGCAAGCGCTCCGAAAGCCGCAAGATTGATCCTGCCCGGCCCCGACGCGAAATCGAACACAGTGTCGGGTGAGGTCGAGTTGAAATGGTCAGACTCGGAGTCGATCGGGGAGCGATAAACAACTTTTTCAACGTTGCCGCCTACGCCGCTACCGGCACCGTGACCAGGGTCCGCGCCAACAGGTGTATGGATATTGTTACCCGCATCGCCTGCGCCTTTTTGAACCAGAGCGCCTTCTTGAGTGGCATTGTCGTGTCCAGCGGTCACAACGGCGGAAGACAGGCGGACATCCTGCGAAAGAAAACTTGGGGCTGAATGGTCGTCAGGATTGGCGGCGGCATGGGTGATCGCGGCCAGCTTTGTGGTCGCACTCTCTTCGGTGGCGGCCAGGATGCTGTCGATCGAGGCGTCCCGGAGGTCATGCGCGTGCGCGGCGAGATGAGGGTCCTGCAGTGCGTAGATCAACGCACCGGTGAGAATAGCAAAGTTGCCATACCCTCCGTGCATCGAGGTCGCATTGGAAAGAAGCCGCGGGAATTGATGTTCCGGGGCCGGGTCGTCACCGGTCTGTATGTCGATCGCTTCTCGCAATAAGCGCGGAAGATCGGGCGCGCCCGATCCTGCTGGACCGTGGTGTGTCCACGCTTTCGAGCCTCCAGATTGCTCGGCCGTGCGCAGCGCTTCCATTGCGGCCGCCGGGTTCGTGATTTGGACGGCCTTGGCGAACAGATCTCTCTGGGCTTGCGTGGGCGTCTCGCCGGATTCCCAAACGACGAGGTGCCGGAGAATCCCTTTTTTCCATGGCTCGTAGGCCGCGTGCTCGTATCCCGCGTGCTCGTCCGCGTGGCCGACGCCGTTCTCATCCGGCAAGATATCGTTCGCTTCCGACGCCTTGAGTTCGTCCGCAATTGCGAACGCCAGAAATGCCAGCGAGAGCGCGGCCAGGCCTGAGGGGCGTTGCAGCAATGCGATGGTCGCGAGCACAGTTCTGTTGGTGATCTCAAGCTTCTGGAAAATATTGTACAGGTGGACTTTGACCGTCCCGTCGGAAACGTTGAGCTGGCGCGCGATCTCCTTGTTCGATAGTCCTTCCGCCACGAGTCGTGCAATTTGACGTTCCCGTTGCGTCAACAGTTCCAGCATCTTTTCGACTTTGCCGTCGCCGTCCGCTTCCTTGCCGGCTGCCGAGAGATCGGACTTCTCCAGTGCCA
This sequence comes from Bradyrhizobium sp. 4, assembly GCF_023100905.1. NCBI lineage: Bacteria > Pseudomonadati > Pseudomonadota > Alphaproteobacteria > Hyphomicrobiales > Nitrobacteraceae > Bradyrhizobium > Bradyrhizobium sp. 4. The sequence goes on along the minus strand of NZ_CP064686.1, from coordinate 1,913,284 downwards.
CACCGCTTTTCGTCATCAGCCGCAGTGATCGCAGCATCGTGGCGGGAGAGGCATATTTCGAAATTGCGCTGCAGGCGCCGGCTGCGATGGCTGCAGTCATATCGTGGTCGGTGTCGGACTCGGTGAAGAACACCAGGCGCGTGGAGAGCTTCTCAGCCTTCACGATCGCGAGGATCTCGGCGACCGTGAGATCCGGCACCTTGTCGGCAAGAAGCGCGACGTCAGGCGTCAGCTTCCGAATTGCTTGGAGGCAGCTTGTCCGATCGCTGGACGCTGCGACAACGTCGAAATCCGGCTGCGTGCCGAGGACCGACCTCAGTCCCTGCAAAACGATCGGCTGTGGATCGACGAGCAAAAGCCGGATGGGCTTGAGTATCCCCTGCCTGGCGGACGCATCCAACATCGATCTTGCCCTCGGCCCGGTCCTCTATGTCCTTCGGCATATGGCCGTGGCCGGGTGGGATATTAAAATCATAGGAGGCTTGGTGGTTCCCCGGCCTGAACCAGATTTGGACGCATGTGAGTGAAAAATATGTCCTTTGATCCCATGGCCGTTGCAGTCGACTGGCTTGATGCGTATCGCGCGGGCGACATCGACGCGATTTTGGAACTCTATGCCGAGGACGCCGTGGTCCATTGCGGTTGCGCTGGCGGCCAAACCATCACCGGCCGCGAGGCACTTCGTGCCTATTGGGTCGATCGCCTCCGAAAATATCCGGCGGGCACGTTGGACGACCTCAATCCCTGGCGCAACGACGGCACCATCATCTCGTACATCACCAGTGCCGGCGTGATGAGTGCACTCTTGGCGTTTGACGCCGCCGGCAGGATCAAGGAACTGGATTGTAGTCCCTCACACTAGACCTGCGGCCTGATCCAACCCCCGCAGCGGGACACCTGTCGGCGTTAGATCAGCTGCCTCGCCGCAGCAGAGATCATCACCAACCCGCCCGTGATCACCGCGACGTCGAGGATCGCGGTGTGGATGTGTACCGGCATCCGCTCGACGAAGGCTTTGGCCAGGAACGCGCCGGGAATCGCGATGGCACCGATCAGAAGTGCAAAGGCGAGCACCTGCGCAGTGACAGCGCCGGCGAGGCCGAACACCGAGATCTTGATGAGGCCGGTGCCGAGCGAGATCATTGCATCGGTCGCGATGACGGCGGCGCCCTCAAGGCCCGCGGCCATCAGCAGCGATAGCAGGATCACGCCGGAGCCAGAGGTGCCGCCGACCAGCACGCCATAGCCGACCGAGCCTGCCGCGAGACCGGTGTCGCCGATCTTGACCTGGCGGCGGCGGAGCACACGGCGCAGCGGCACGCTCAGGATCAGCATGGAGCCGATCACGAGCGCCGCCCCCGCATTGGTGAGGCGCGTATAGCCGTAGGCGCCGAGCGCGGTCGTCAGTGCCGCACAGGCCAGCACGATCAGCGCGCGGCGGCGATCGGCATAGCGGAGATAGGCGACCGCGCGGCTGGAATTGGTGAAGATCGCGGAGATCGCGATGATCGGCACCACGGGCTCGGCGCCAACGAGAGGCACCAGCACCAGCGGCATCAGGGCGCCGGTGCCGTAGCCGGCGAGACCACCGATGATCGAAGCAAACAACGCCATCAACGCGACCAGCAGCAGCTGAAAGATCGAGATGTCGGCGAAGCCTGAGACGATGGTCACGTTCTCTCGTCGCGGCTGATTCGTGCCGCAGCTTGATCGGCGATGGAAACGAGTGCGGCTTCCTCTAGGGGAAAATCCGCAGCAAGCCAAGCGTCCTCGGCGAGCGTCAAGACATGTCCGAGCGCGGGTCCTTCCGCCATGCCGCGCGCGATGAAGTCGGCGGCGCGGAGCGGAAATTTCGGCGCAATCCAGCGCTGCGGCAGCTCGGCGAGCGCACGCCATCGCGATGAGCCGACGTCACCGCCGGCTCGCGCCCAGCCCAGCAACACGCGATCGTGATAGCACTCCGCGCCGAGCCGGTAGAGCAATCGCCGCGCATCGGCTTCGCCCTTGGTGGCCAAGCGCCACCAGCGGTGCCCCATCGAATCGAGCGCCTTGGTTTCCGCATTGGAGAGCCTCAAACGCGTGGCGACGCGCTTGGCGTCTTCGGTCACCGCGACCGTCAGCGCGGCGAGCCGCCGCGTGCTGCTCGCGGCGAGGCCAAGCTCGCGCTCGATCGCGATCATCGCCGAGAGCGGCCCGGTGTAGACCACGCCGCCGGTCAGCGCCTGCACCAATCCGCCATCCGCCATGGCGAGCGCGGCGGCAGAGGCGCCGCCAGCCGCCAGCAGCTTCAGCATCTCCATGCGCAGCCGCTCGGCCGACAGGCTCGCAAGGCCGGCGCGTCCCCGGATGCAGGCGAGATAACCGTCGCGATCGGGATCGCCGGCGCCAAAGGCGGCGTGGATGCGGAAGAAGCGCAGGATGCGCAGGAAATCCTCGGCGATACGCTGGTCGGGATCACCGATGAAGCGCACGCGCCGCGCCGCCGCATCCGCGATGCCTCCGACGTAATCGTGGACGACGCCGTCAGCATCGACCGAGAGCCCGTTCATCGTGAAGTCGCGACGCTCGGCGTCCTTCACCCAATCGCGGCCGAACGCGACCTTGGCCTTGCGGCCGAAGGTCTCGGTGTCCTCGCGCAGCGTCGTGACTTCGTAAGGCTGGCTGTCGATGACGAGGGTGACGGTGCCGTGGTCGATGCCGGTCGGCACGGCCTTGATGCCGGCGCTCTTGGCGCGCCGTATCACCTCGTGCGGGAGCGCCGTGGTCGCGATGTCGATGTCACCGGGGACAAGGCCGAGCAGCGCGTTGCGCACGGCGCCGCCGACGACCCGCGCCTCCTCGCCATCCGCGTTGAGCAATTGCAGGACGCGCGCGGTCCCGCCCGACATCAGCCAGGGCGCATCGGCGAGCATGGGCACCGCGCTCATCGGCCGGTCCTATCTTTCCACGCCCGGCACGAGCTTGCCGTTCTCGACATGGGCGGGGACATAGGTCGAATCCGGCGCGGCGCCGGAGAAATGCGCAAAGCCGATCAGCCCCGCGATCACCAGCACGAGCGCCGCCAGCATGAGGCGCGCGACGATGGTGATCGGCCAGGACGACTGCACGAACAGGCCGGAACGCGTGGCGGCCAGGAACAGCGCATAGACGGCAAAGGGAACGAGGAAGATTCCGATCTCGGTCAGGATCGGCCGGATCATGATGAATAGATCCGCTCGTAGAGTACGCGCAGCATGCCGGCCGTCGCGCCCCAGATGTAGCGTTCGGCAAACGGCATCGCGTAGTAGGACCGCTCCATGCCGCGGAATTCCTTGCTGTGCACCTGGTGGTTGGCCGGGTTCATCAGGAAGGATAGCGGCACTTCGAACGCGTCATCAACCTCGGAATGGTTGATCGTCAGCTCAAAACCCGGGCGCACCCTGGCAACCGTCGGCAGGATGCGGAAGCCGAAACCGGTGCCGTAGAGATCGAGATAGCCGATCGGCTCGACGAAGTCTCTGGACAGCCCGACCTCCTCCTCGGCCTCGCGCAGCGCCGCATCGAGCGGCGAGCGGTCGGTCGCGTCGATCTTGCCGCCGGGAAAGGCGATCTGGCCGGCATGGTCGTTCAGATGCGCCGAGCGCTGCGTCAGCAGGATGGTCGGCTCGGGATGATCGACCACCGCGATCAAGACCGCCGCCGGCCGCACCGGCTGCTCGCGCGCGATGATCTCGAGCATCTTGTCGGTACCGGGATCGCCCGAGGCCGGAATGATGTTGGGATCGTAGAGACCGGGCGGAACGTCGAAGCCGAGCCGCGCGGCGGAGCGGGCGAAGAAATCGGCCGCACCGATCACGGCGCAATCGTTCCTGGAGATAGGCTTGTTCAAAGCGCGGCCCTCACCTGCTCCGCATCGGCCATGGCGAAGAATTCGCCGGCCGATTCGACACCGAACATCGGCTGGCCATCGACCATCCGCTCCTCACCCATGTCAACCAGATCGTAATAGAGCGCGCGGGTGACCTTGGCCCAGAGCTCGGCGCGGACATGCAGATAAGGCGTCAGCCCGCCGTCCTTGGCTTGTTCGAAGCGCAGCCGATGCGCCGCATCGCAGGTGACCCAGTCGTCGACATTGGTGCGGAAGCGGAGCACGCGGTGGTTGTCCTCGCCGTCCTTCTGCATCTCGACCGCCATGAACGGCGCGTCGTCGACGCGAATGCCGACCTTCTCCACCGGCGTGACGAGGAAATGCTTGTCGCCTTCACGCTTGAGGATGGTCGAGAACAGGCGAACCAAAGCATGACGGCCGATTGGCGTCCCCAAATAGAACCAAGTACCATCGGATGCGATTCGCATGTCGAGATCGCCGCAAAACGGCGGATTCCACAAATGCACCGGAGGCAGGCCCTTTTTGGCGCCTTCGGCATCGGCAGCAGTTTTGGCAGCGGCAGTCAGCCCCTCAAGACCGCGATCGGCGCTCTGCCCTTGGTTCGCCATGGTTTGCCCTGACTTTGTCATTTGGCACGATCGGTCATTTGGCACGATTGGTGCAGGTTTACGTTGTATCCGGGTGCTCGGTTCCACCCCGCATTCGTCCGGTGTGGAGGTCGCCACTTCGTGATGCCCTACATATCCCTAAGCCGATAAGGTGGGGATAGGTTAATTCAACGAATACATGGCCTTCCTGCAAGTCTAGCATAGGGCCCACGTCTTGAGTTGAGGACGTGATGACATGACGACGCAAGCGAGCCGCATGGCAGGCTGAAGGAGCTAACGGATGGCTGAGAGTGTCGAGAAGCTCGAAGACGGAGTAGTCCGTTCAGCCGAGCAGGTGTCGAGCCAGATTCGTGCGGCAAAGGATGCGATCGCGTCCGTCATCTTCGGTCAGGATCGCGTGATCGAGAACACGCTGGTCACCATCCTCTCCGGCGGCCATGCGTTGTTGATCGGCGTCCCCGGTCTCGCCAAGACCAAGCTGGTCGAGACGCTCGGCATCACGCTCGGCCTCGATGCCAAGCGCATCCAGTTCACGCCCGACCTGATGCCGTCGGACATTCTCGGCGCCGAAGTGCTCGACGAGAGCACCTCCGGCAAGCGTGCCTTCCGCTTCATCTCCGGCCCCGTGTTTGCCCAACTGCTGATGGCCGACGAGATCAACCGCGCCAGCCCGCGCACGCAATCTGCGCTGCTCCAGGCGATGCAGGAGCAGCACATCACCGTTGCCGGCGCGCGTCACGATCTGCCGAAGCCGTTCCACGTGCTCGCCACGCAAAACCCGCTGGAGCAGGAAGGCACCTATCCGCTGCCTGAAGCCCAGCTCGACCGTTTCCTGATGGAGATCGACGTCGACTATCCCGATCGTGACGCCGAGCGCCGCATCCTGTTCGAGACCACCGGCGCCGACGAGACGCTGGCGAAGGGCGCGATGACACCCGACGCATTGATCACCGCGCAGCGGCTGATCCGGCGGCTGCCGGTCGGCGATTCCGTGGTCGAGGCGATCCTGTCGCTGGTGCGCTCGGCCCGTCCGGGTCCGGATGGCGGCGACACCAGCAAGTTCATCGCCTGGGGACCGGGCCCGCGCGCCAGCCAATCGCTGATGCTCGCGGTGCGCGCACGCGCGCTGATCGACGGCCGCCTCGCGCCCTCGATCGACGACGTGCTCGACCTCGCCGAGCCCGTGCTGAAGCACCGCATGGCGCTGACATTCCAGGCGCGCGCCGAAGGCCGCACGATTCCGGACGTGATCCGGCAATTGAAGACACGGATCGGTTGATGGCGGCGGAGAACGGGCACGCAGCGAAGGAGGTCATCGCGATCCGACGTGCCGATGGCGAAAGCCGCACGCTCGCCGCTTCGCTGCCGCGCCTGGTGCTCGAGGCCCGCCGCATCGCCGCCAACGTCATCCACGGCCTGCACGGCCGTCGCCGCGCCGGCTCCGGCGAAAATTTCTGGCAATACCGCCGCTTCATCTCCGGCGAGCCGTCGCAGAACGTCGACTGGCGGCGCTCGGCGCGCGACGATCTCCTCTACGTCCGCGAGCTCGAATGGGAAGCCTCGCACACGGTCTGGATCTGGCCCGACCGCTCGCCCTCGATGGCGTTCGCTTCAAAGCAGGCGCGTGAATCCAAGCTCGAGCGGACGCTGATCGTCGCCTTCGCGCTGGCCGAGCTGCTCGTCTCCGGCGGCGAACGCGTCGGCATTCCCGGGCTGATGGCACCGACCGCGAGCCGCAGCGTCATCGACAAGATGGCGCAGGCGATGCTGCATGACGATGCCGACCGCTTGAGCCTGCCGCCGTCCTTCGTGCCCGCGGCGCTGGCCGAGACGATCGTGCTGTCGGACTTCTGGTCGCCGATCTCCGAGATCAGGACCACGCTCGCCGGCCTGTCCGGCTCCGGTGCGCATGGCACGCTGGTCCAGGTCGTCGATCCCGCCGAGGAATCGTTCCCGTATTCCGGCCGCGTCGAGTTCGTCGAGCCGGAAGGGTTCGGCGTGATCACCGCCGGCCGCGCCGAGAGCTGGGCGCAGGATTACACCGCGCGGCTCGCGCTGCACCGCGACCAGATCCGCGCCGAGACCAACAAGCTCGACTGGCTGTTCACGACGCACGCCACCGACCGCTCGGCCGCTGAGCTCTTGCTGTTCCTGCATGCCGGCATGCAGGTGAGCAAGTCGGGCGCCCGCACCACCACGATCAAGGCGGGGCCGGCAGCATGATGGGACTGCCGCTCGCCTTCACCGAACCGCTGCTCCTGATCGGCCTCGTCAGCCTGCCGGTGCTGTGGTGGCTGTTGCGCGTGATGCCGCCGCGGCCGCGCCGCATCGAGTTTCCGCCGACGCGCCTGTTGTTCGACATCGCACCGCGCGAAGAGACGCCGTCGCGGACGCCGTGGTGGCTGACCGCATTGCGGCTGCTGGCTGCCGCGCTGGTCATTTTCGCCGCCGCCGGTCCGATCTGGAATCCGCAAACAGGCGCGGCCGCCAGCAAGGCGCCGCTGATGATCATGTTCGACGACGGCTGGAGCGCGGCCTCGAACTGGGACATCCGGATCAGGGCCGCCGACGAGTTGATCGCCAGTGCCGAGAACGACCGCCGTGCGATTGCGCTGGTGCCGCTGTCCGAGCCGAACCGCGATATCACATTGATGCCGGCGGGCGCTGCGCGCGTCGCGCTGCGGCAGCTCACGCCGAAGCCGTATTCGATCGAGCGCGTCGAGACCCTGACCGCAATCGATCGCTTCCTGAAGGCGACCGGCGACTGCGAGATCGCCTGGCTCTCCGACAGCGTCGATACCGGTCGCGGCGAGGAATTCGTGGCTGGCCTCGGCAAGACCGTCGGCGACCGCAGCCTGACCGTGTTCGAAGGCGGCACCTCGTCACCGCTGGCCCTGGTCGCGGCCGAGAACGCCGCAGCGAGGATGACGGTGAAGGTGCTGCGCACCGACAGCGACATCGCCATCGGCACCGTGCGCGCGCTGGACCAGAAGGCCTCGCCGATCGGCGAAGCGCGTTATTCGTTCGGCCCGCAGGACAAGGAAACCGAAGCTTCGTTCGATCTGCCGGTCGAGCTGCGCAACGACATCACGCGGCTGGAAATTGCCGGTGAGCGCTCCGCAGGCGCGGTGCAGCTGCTCGACAAGCGCTGGCGCCGCCGCGCCATCGGCATCGTCTCGGGCTCGACCAGCGAGACCGCGCAGCCGCTGCTGGCGCCGACCTTCTATCTCACCCGGGCGCTGGCGCCGTTCGCCGACGTGCGGCTTGCCGACAAGGGCTCACCGCAGCAGGGCATCACGCAGTTCCTCGACCAGAAGCTGCCGATGATCATCCTCGCCGATGTTGGCACCATCGCCCCCGAAATCCGCGAGCGTCTCAATGCCTGGATCGATCAGGGCGGCGTGCTGGTGCGGTTCGCCGGTCCGAGGCTGGCGCAGGCCGAGGACGATCTCGTTCCGGTCAAGCTGCGCAAGGGCGGCCGGACGCTTGGCGGCAGCCTGACCTGGGAAAAGCCGCAACATCTGGCCTCCTTTGCCGCCGACGGTCCGTTTGCCGGCGTCGTGGTCCCCAAGGACGTCACCATCAGCCGCCAGGTGCTCGCCGAGCCCGACGCCGTGCTCGCCACCAAGAGCTGGGCGTCGCTGGAAGACGGCACGCCGCTGGTAACAGGCGAGCATCGCGGCAAGGGCGTCGTCAGCCTGTTCCACGTCAGCGCCGACATGCGCTGGTCGGATCTGCCCATGTCGGGCACCTTCGTCGAAATCCTGCGCCGCGTCGTCGACATGTCCGGCTATACCGCCAAGCCGGGCGCAGGCGTTGCCACTGAAGGGACCGCCGAGACGGTGGCGCCGTTGCACATCCTCGACGGCTTCGGCGCTTTCGGTCCGCCGCCGGCCGCCGCAAAGCCGCTGCCCGCGGATTATCGCGACCGCGCCACACCCGATCATCCGCCGGGCCTCTATGGTCCGGCAGAAGGACCGCTCGCCGTGAACACGCTTGCCAGCGCCGACCGTATCGCAGCCCTGAACACCGCGAGCCTGCGCGCCCGACACGCCACCTACACCAATGCCGAGCCGCAGGACTTGCGCGGCTGGCTGCTATCGACCGCGCTCGCGCTGTTCCTGATCGACGCCATTATCGTCGCGGTGCTCGGCGGCGGTCTTGCCGCGCTGCTGCGCCGCCGCGCCGCGCCCGCGATGATCGTTGTCGGACTGGTGCTTGCAGCCTTCGCCTCGTTCGTGCCGACGCCGTCGCACGCGGACAGCGCGTCCGACGAGTTCGCGATGAAGGCGGTGTCGCAGACCCGCCTCGCCTATGTCGTGACCGGCAATGCCGACGTCGATTCCATCGTCAGGGCCGGGCTATCGGGACTGACGCTGTTCCTGGCGCAGCGCACCGCGCTCGAGGCCGGCGATCCCGTCGGCATCGATCCGGCGCGCGACGAACTCGCCTTCTTCCCGCTGATCTACTGGCCGATCGTGCCGGGCGCGCCCAAGCCGTCCCGGGACGCCATCAACAAGATCGACGCCTACATGAAGCAGGGCGGCACCGTGCTGTTCGACACCCGCGACGCGGTCGAAGCGCCGCCCGGCGCGAAAGGCGCCGCGCAGACCCCCGCCATGCAGACGCTCCGCGAGATCCTGTCCTCGCTCGACGTGCCCGAGCTGGAGCCGGTGCCGCGCGAGCACGTGCTGACCAAGACCTTCTTTCTCCTGCGCGACTTCCCCGGCCGCTTCACAACCGGCCAGACCTGGGTCGAGACCTTGCCGCGCGAAGACGACGAAGACAGCGCGCAGCGGCCGGCACGCGGCGGCGACGGCGTCTCGCCGATCATCATCACCTCGAACGACCTTGCCGGCGCCTGGGCCGTGCGGCCCGACGGCCAGGCCATGCTGCCGGTGACCGGCGGCGACCCCCGCCAGCGCGAATTCGCCTACCGCGCCGGCGCCAACATCGTGATGTACACGCTGACTGGCAACTACAAGGCCGACCAGGTGCACGCACCGGCCCTGATCGAACGGCTGGGGCAATAGGATCGATATGAATTACGGCATCGCATTCACGCCGCTGGTTCCCACGATCGTGCTGTGGCTCGCGCTGGCCGCGATCGTCGTCATCGCGCTGGTGCTGCTGCTGGCGCGTGCGCGCGGCGCCGCCGTGCGCGTGGCCGCGCTGGCGCTGTTCCTGCTGGCGCTCGCCAATCCCTCCTTCACCCGCGAGGACCGCGATCCCCTCACCTCTGTCGCCGCAATCGTCGTCGACAAGAGCCCGAGCCAGAATTTCGGCAATCGCAATCGCGAGGCCGCTCAGGCGCAGGAAGCGCTGGTTGACAGCCTGAAGAAGATCAAGGGGCTCGAGGTCCGCGTCGTCGATGCCGGACAGGCCGACGGCGAGACCGACGGCACCAAGCTGTTCGGGGCGCTGGCCTCGGCCTTGTCGGACGTGCCGGTCGACCGCGTCGCCGGTGCGTTCCTGATCACCGATGGCCGCGTCCATGACATTCCGGCCAACGCCGCCGGGCTCGGCTTCCAGGCGCCGGTGCACGCGCTGATCACCGGGCAGAAGGACGAGCGCGACCGCCGTATCGCGGTCATCGCCGCGCCGCGTTTCGGCATTGTCGGGCAGCCCCAGACCATCACCTACCGCCTCGACGATCAGGGCGTCAGCGGCGAGCGCGCCAAGGTCACGGTCCGCAGAGACGGCGAGGTCATCAACGAGCGCACGCTTTCGAGCGGCCAGGCCGCAAGCGTCGACGTCGACATCAAGCATTCCGGGCCGAACATCGTCGAGATCGAGGCCTCGCCGCTCGAGCGGGAATTGACGCCGGTGAACAACCGCGCCGTCGTCGCCATCGACGGTGTGCGCGACAAGCTGCGCGTGCTGCTGGTCTCGGGCGAGCCGCATTCCGGCGAGCGCACCTGGCGCAACCTGCTCAAGTCCGATGCCAGTGTCGATCTCGTCCACTTCACCATTCTGCGACCGCCGGAGAAGCAGGACGGCACGCCGATCAACGAATTGTCGCTGATTGCGTTTCCGACCCGCGAGCTGTTCCAGCAGAAGATCAACGAATTCCAGCTGATCATCTTCGACCGCTATGCCCGCCAGGGCGTGCTGCCGATCGCTTATTTCGACAACATCGCACGCTACGTGCGTTCCGGCGGCGCGGTGCTGGTCTCGGCCGGCCCGGACTACGCCTCCAACACCAGCATCTGGCGCACACCGCTGGATTCGGTGCTGCCGGCCGAACCGGTCGGGGTGACGGAAAAGCCGTTCTACGCGCATCTGTCCGACGTCGGCAAACGCCATCCCGTCACGCGTGGCCTCGAGGGCTCGGCCTCCGAGCCGCCGCGCTGGAGCCGGTTCTTCCGCACCGTCGAGACCCGCAATGCGGTCAACCCGCCCGTCATGACGGGCGTCGACGGCAAGCCGCTGCTGTTCCTGTCGCGTTTCGGCGAGGGCCGCGTCGCGCTGCTACTCTCCGACCACATCTGGCTGTGGGCGCGCGGCTATGAAGGCGGCGGCCCGCATCTCGATCTGTTGCGGCGGATGTCGCACTGGCTGATGAAGCAGCCGGATCTGGACGAGGAAGCGTTGCGCCTGCAGGTGCAGGGCAAGAATCTCGTGGTGGTGCGCCAGACCATGGCGGACAGCGTTCAGCCGGTGAGCGTGACCTCGCCGTCGGGCGTGTCGCGTGACCTGACGCTTGCAGCCGGCGATCCCGGCGAATGGCGCGCCAGCCTGCCGGCGAGCGAGCTCGGCCTGTGGCAAGCCACCGACGGCACGCTGAAGGCGCTGATCAATGTCGGCCCGACCAATCCGAAGGAATTTTCGGAAGTCACCTCCACCACCGACACGTTGAAGCCCCTGACCCAGGCGACCGGCGGTGACGCCGTGCGCGTGGTCGACGGCGCCAGCGTCGAGCTGCCGCGCATCCTGCCGGTCCGCTCGGCGAGCGTCTTCCATGGTGACGGCTGGATGGGCGTGCGGATGCGCGACGCCAGCGTCGTGAAGGGCGTCGGCGTGCTGCCGATCTTTGCCGGCCTGATCGGCCTGTTGCTGCTGCTCGGCGCGTTTGCTGCGACGTGGATGCGCGAGGGGCGGTAGGCGGCTTACGCGCCTCCCTTCGCTTCCGTTAGTCGGATAAATCCCATCGTCACTTCTCCGCCATAGCGCCTTCGCCCCCGAACCCGGTCGAATGTAGCGCGTTGGAAATCTGGGGCGGTTCATTCTCGGCCGCTGGCAGGGGTGTCCCTGTCCAGGCATCGCGCCCCGCGGACAAGAGCAGTTCTGAACGCAGCCTTCGCAGCACTCAAACAGTGCGAGCGTTCGATGAGAAGCGGAGTTACTCGACCATGACAGACCCACTTCACCAGCGCACGTTCAGCTCGCCTCGTCAGACAACGCGCTACATCGAGTGCGGGCCGGCTGACGGACCGTTGATGATCTTCGTCCATGGCTGGCCGAGCATCAGTTTGATGTGGCGCGCGCAGATGGACGCGTTTGCCGCCGATGGTTGGCACTGCGTCGCTCCCGATCTGCGGGGCTACGGCGGCTCTTCCACGCCCGCAGCCAACGACGCCTACACCATCGAGGAAATCGTGACGGACATGGCCGAACTCCATGATCACCTGGGCGGCAAGCCTGCGATCTGGGTTGGCCACGACTGGGGCTGTGTTGTGGTCGGTGAGTTGGTCGCGCATCAGCCAAAGCGCAGCCGCGGAGTCGTGCTGACCTCGCTGGCATATCAACCCGACGGGCACGCCCTGCGCACAGTCGTCCCGCTGGTCGACCGGACGATTTATCCGGTTGACCAATATCCGGATGGCCAATGGGATTACTACCGTTACTACACCACGCACTTCGAGGCGGCAGTCGCCGACCTCGATACAGACTTGGCCGCATCGCTGGCGTCGATCTTTCGGCCAGGCGACCCCGCCGGCATCGGCAAGGTTTCGCCGAATGCGATGGTCACGCGCAATGGAGGGCGCTTTGGCGCCGCGCACCGCGCACCGGCGACTGAGCCCGATCCGGCTCTCTGGCCGCCCGCGGATTTCGACGTGCTGGTGCAGTCGTTCAAGGCTCATGGATTCCGCCCGTCCTGCGCGTGGTACCTGAACGACGACGCCAACATCGCCTATGCGCGCAAAGCACCCAATGGCGGCCGCCTGTCGCAGCCGGTGCTGTTCGTCAACGGCGACTTTGATCAGATCTGCAGCATCATCGGAAATCGCCAAGGTGACCCGATGCGCGTCGCCTGCCCGGACCTGACCGTGACGAGCATGCCCGCAGGGCACTGGCTGCCGCTGGAGCGCAAGGCAGAACACATCGAGGCCATCCGCACCTGGCTCCAGAGCAAAAAGCTCTGATGCCGCCTCCTCGCGCCGGCACTGAGTCAATCAATCGCCGTCCCCGTAGCCATTCGAAAGGTCCTCAGCCTAGATCTTTCAGTTGCCCGCACGACACGGCGAGGAGCCGGCCCGCTCGGGTCGGCTCGACAGCGGTTGACATCCGCTGACCGATCAGGCGATGTTACATTATAACATCGCAGGATGCCGAGGGGATTGGCACCTGGCGATGTGGGGTGACGTTTCCAGATGAAGTGGTTCCGGTCGAATATCAGGCACGGCGCCCGGCTCGCGATCTTCGCGATGCTGGTGCAGTTCGCGCTGACGTTCGGCCACAGCCATTGGTTCGCCCAGGCGGCTCCCCTCGCCCAGGCCTCGCTTCAGCAGACCGACAGCAGCAACGGCGTGGCCTCGATCGACCGCGCGGCGGTCGAGAGGCAATCGCCGTTGGCTCCCGACCGGGAGCACCCGGGCGAGGACAATTGCGCGATCTGCGCATTGGTCGCGATGGCCGGCACCGTCATGTTCGCGTCGCCGCCTGTGTTGTTGCTGCCGCAGGCGATCGACCTGCTCTACCGCACCACCGACGCCGAATTCGTCCACCTGAAATCGGCCGGCACGGCATTCCAGCCCCGCGCCCCTCCCGCGTCCTGACTTCCAACAACGCTTGATCACGCCTGGACTCGCCGCAAATCGGCGCGTGCCCGGGAGCAGTTGAAGTCGAATTCCGTCGCCCAGCGACGGCAGGCCGCCTCCGATCAGCAGACGAACATTGCGGACGGCGCCTGACTGGATCAGGACCATGTCATTCAAATTGCGGCGCGCGCAGCGTCTTGGTGGAGCAAGCCTGCTCCTGCTCGGCGCCGCCACCTCGGCGCTGGCCGAGGATAAATCATCGACCGAGATCCCCGCCGTCACCGTGACGGCCCCGAGTCCCATCGTGCGCAGGGCGGTGGTGCCGACCCGCAACCCGGGCCGACCCACGCGAACCGCGCGGGCACGCAGCCACGAACGCGCGGCGGACGCCACGCCGGCAGCCGCGGCGCCGGCCGCACCTCAGCAGGGCGTGCTGCCCATCGTGACCAACCAGTTCGCGACCGTCACGGTGGTGCCGAACGAAGAGATCCGCCGCGAGGGCGGCGGCCAGCTCGGCGATCTCCTGTTCTCCAAGCCCGGCATCACCGGCTCGAGCTTCGCGCCCGGTGCCTCCAGCCGGCCGATCATCCGGGGGCTCGACGTCAACCGCGTCGGCATCGTCGAGAACGGCACCAATGCCGGCGGCGCCTCCGATCTCGGCGAGGACCACTTCGTCCCGATCGATCCGCTCGCGACCAACCAGGTCGAGGTGGTGCGCGGACCGGCCGCGCTGCGCTACGGCTCGACCTCGATCGGCGGCGTCGTCAGCGCCACCAACAACCGGATTCCGGATGCGCTGCCGAACTGCGGTGCCCAGCCGTTCCAGAGTTTCGGCCTGCCGGTCAAGGCGCCGCTCGCGAGCACCGCGACTTCGCCTTGCATCACCGCCGAGACGCGCAGCGCGTTCAGTTCGGTCGACCGCGGCGTCGAAAGCGGCGTGCTGCTCGACACCGGCGGCGGCAATTTTGCCTTCCATGCCGACGTCTACGGGCGCAACACCACCGACTACAGCATCCCGAGCTACCCATACCTCACCGACCAGACCCGGCCCGTCGCCAACGGACGCCAGCCCAACTCGGCGACACGCTCGGACGGGGCCTCGATCGGCGGCTCCTACTTTTTCCAAGGCGGCTATATCGGTGCGGCGATCACGCAGAACGACGCGCTCTACCACATCCCCGGGATCGACGGCGCTGACCACAACACGCGGATCGACGGCCATCAGACCAAGATCAACGTCAAGGGCGAGTACCATCCCGACGCTGCGGCGATCGATGTCGTTCGCTTCTGGGCCGGCGCGACCGACTACCGGCACAACGAGATCGGGCTTGCCGATCCCGCCGATCCCAATAGCGACGCCGTGCGGCAGACCTTCACCAACAAGGAGCAGGAGATCCGCACCGAGGTGCAGCTGATGCCGTTCAACGCGCGCTTCGCCGAGGTGACGACGGCGTTGGGCTTCCAGGTCGGCCATCAGGAATTGAGCGCACCGAGCCCGGACAATCCGGGCACGCTGTTCAACGGCCTGTGGGACCCGAACAACAGCACGCGCGTCGCCGGTTACGCCTTCAACGAGTTCAAGTTCACGGACGCGACGCGGGCGCAGATCGCCGGGCGCATCGAGCATGTCGAGCTGCACGGCACGACGCCGGATTTTCCCGCGGACTTCCTGCCCGACGGCACACCGCAGGCGGCGATTTCGCGCAATCCGGCGTTCACGCCGAAGAGCGGCAGCGTCGGCCTGTTGCAGGACCTGCCGGGCGGCCTGGTCGGCAGCATCACCGCGCAATATGTCGAGCGCGCGCCTAAGGCGGCGGAGCTGTTCTCGCGCGGTGCGCATGATGCGACCGCGACCTTCGACATCGGAAACCCCAACCTCGGCATCGAGACCGCGAAGTCCGTCGAGATTGGCCTGCGCAAGGCGACCGGACCGTTCCGGTTCGAAGCGACCGTCTACTACACGCACTTCAACAATTTCATCTATCGCCGTCTCACCGGCGTGATGTGCGACGACGATTTTGCCTCGTGCGGCGCACCCGGCGCCGAGGTGAACCAGGCGGTCTATTCGCAGCGGGACGCGAATTTCCGCGGCGGCGAATTCCAGTCGCAGCTCGACGTCGGTGCATTCCGGGGCGGCATCTGGGGCATCGAGAACCAGTTCGACGTGGTCCGTGCCACCTTCACCGACGGCACCAACGTGCCGCGCATTCCGCCGCTGAGACTGGGCGCCGGCGTGTTCTGGCGCGACGACAACTGGCTGATGCGCGTCAATCTGTTGCACGCCTTCGCTCAGAACAACGTCGCCGTGATCGCGGAAACGCCGACATCGGGTTACAACCTCTTGAAGGCCGAGGTCAGCTACAAGACCAAGCTCGACCCAAATGCATTCGGCGCGCGCGAGATGCTGCTCGGCCTCGTCGGCAACAATCTGTTGAACGAAAACATCCGCAACTCGGTGTCCTACACCAAGGACGAGGTGTTGATGCCCGGCATCGGGGTGCGGGCGTTCGCGAACTTCAAGTTCTGAAAGCGCGACAGCTAGCCGGACTTCATCGTGCTGTGGCTGAGGCGGCCGCTTCGGGGGCCCCCTCTGCCGCCTCCCGAAACAGCACGGCAAACAGCAGGGTCCACAATGTCAGGAGAGAAATGGGGATCGTGTAGTATGGGGTCGCAATCGGATAGGTGAAGAAGAAGGCGAGGTTGAGCGCCAGATTGGCCAACGTGAGCAGCGCGACGCGGCGAATGCCGTTCGCCTGCCGCAACAGCCAGATCGAGCCTGCGATTCCGATGACGATCAGCAAGGTCTGGAGCGGATCGGCGAGATAGTCCCGGACCACCGCGAACGAAAAATCCAGCGGCCTCACATCGGGGTTGTTGCCGTAAGTCGATGCGAATGGACTGCCGGCGTTGACGGCGTAAGAGACGATGGTCGGGATCACGCCGGCCAGCAACGCGACGCCGAACACGGCCCCCTGCAAGAACCGGGACAACGTCCGCTCCGCCAGGAACGCGACGAGGAGAAACAGACCATAGCCGGACGCCAGGAAGAGGTTGGCCAACCGGAAATCGACGGTCAATCCGAGCAGGAAACCGATTGGCGCCAGCAGCCAGATCCCCGGTTGAGATCGCGGGGTCGCCAGCCATCGCGCCGTGAGACATCCGGCGAGCGCGCACACGACGACGGTCGGGGCCATCGAATAGCTCGCCTTGACCGGATTGACCATCAGGTAGATCGCAAGACAGCCGAACGTCCCGGCCATCAGGACCGACCTCATGCTGCGCGCGAGAGACAGCGCAAACAGCGCAAGGCCGAGGACGACAATGGTCGCCAGCATGTACATGGGCACGACCTGGTGACCCGGCGGAAACAACGCCAATACGAGGCCTACACCCGGCGGGTATTGAATGACGACCTTCCCCGTGGCCGGCATCAGATTGTGACAGGGCGCAGCGGTCGTATCGTTCCAGTCCGGGTACCCGATCTCCTTCAGCTTTGCTTTCTGATAGCCGTCGTCGTCGCGGCCAAGGTTGGTGTCGAAGCCCTCCACCAGCCCGAACCTCTGGAACAGATGCGCCTGCCTGAGGTAGCAGATGTCGTCATAGACGCCGCGCGCCTCGCTCCATCGCATCATGGTCCAGAAATGGCCGACCAGCACCGCGAGAAACAACACGGCGAAAACGGCTTTGCTGGTGTGGATTTTCTTCATCGGGATCATGCTGCGGGGGAGGCGGCGCTGCGTTAGCGGAATGCGAGATAGAGATTGGATGATAGCGGGCCGAGCGACAAACCGGTGTAGCCCACGGCCGCGGACTTGGGGGTGGACGACTTGGCAACTAGCGCGGCGAGCCCCAGCAGGCGTTTTCGCGTCATCAGGATCAGGTTCTGCTCGTCGGTCCATTCCGACTTGCCGGCGACCCTGCAGGCGATCCTGAAGGTGCCATCCAGATAGTGCGCCAGGGGGATGGCGGTGTGGTGCTCGACCGGAAAGAACCGGTTGGGCACGGTGATGAACACCCGCCGCGCGACGCGGCAAAGCTCCTCGACAAGGAGCACCTGATTTCCATGGCTGCCGGCATGCTCGAGCACGGCATTGGACGTCGCGACATCGAACGCATTGTCGTCAAAGGGCAGCCGTGTATTCGGTTCGATCTGCACGTAACGGCAAAGTGGAAAAGCCGCCTTGAACCCTAATCCTTCGCCGAGCCCGCAGGCCGTGATCTTGTGCTGATGCGGGTAGCTTCGTTCCAGCACGTTGGCGCCGTCGTTGATCACGTCGGACACGCCGACATCCAGTATTTCGTCCGAGGCAGACGGCTGCATCCGGGCGATGAAATCCTGAAAGATGCGGTCGCGCGCCGCGATCAGCAGCTTTTCCGCCGTGCTCCCGGACGCCACTTCCCGGTAATATTGCTGATCGACCGGCACTGCCCTACCTTCATGTGAGCTTCGAAGCGATGACGCGTCAGGTTCGCGTCTTGCTCCAGTCGGGACCGACCGGACCCGATACGCCTTCGAACGCGCCTTCGACCAGCTCGATAACGAGGAGCCGGCTGTAATCGACCGGGCCCGGCATGGTGACGCGTCCCTTGGCGACCTGCATGAAGCCGACGCGGCTGTAATAGGGCTCGTCGCCGACCAGCAGCACCAGGCGATGCCCCTGCGCCTTCGCATCCTTCAGCGCGCGCTCGAGCAGCAGCCGGCCGACGCCACGGCTGCGGAACGGAGGCTCGACCGTTAGGGGCCCGAGCAGCAGTGCCGGCGTGTCGCCGACGCAGATCGGCAATTGCCGGACGGATCCGATCAGCAACGTACCGACGCGGGCGGTGAAGGAGAGATCGAGCACATGATCCACGTGCTCGCGGATGCGGTACGCGCTGAGCACGAAGCGACCGGGTCCGAAGGTGCGCTCGTGCAGCCGCTCGATGGCCTGAGCATCGCCGGCGGCTTCCGACCGGATGGTGAGGGAGAGATCGTTCATCGCGTCGGCGGGATATCACCTTGGAGGGCAGCGGTCCATACGATTGCGCCCGGCTCCGGAGGCAATTTCAGGTCCGCCCGAGCGGCGGTTGGGACAGGTAGGCGAGCATCTTCACTTCCCGCCGGCCGCGCGTCACGGTGTCGAGCACGAGCCCCGACGAAGCCGAAAGCAGCGCCATGATCATCAGGCCCATGGAGAGCACGGCGGTCGGCAGGCGCGGGACGAGGCCGGTTTCGAGGAAGGTGATCACGACGGGCAATCCGAAAGCGATCGACAGCAGCGCGAAGACGATGCCGATCGCCGAAAAGAAGCGCAGCGGCCGCTCCGACCGATTGAGCTTCAACATCGTGTTGAAGATGCGCAACCCGTCCTGCCAGGTATTGAGCTTGGAGAAGGAGCCCTCCGGGCGCGCGTAGTAGGGCGTCTCGACCTCCGCGACCGGCAGCGACAATTCCAGCGCATAGACCGCGAACTCGGTCTCGATCTCGAAACCGCCGGACAGGACCGGGAAGGATTTGACGAAGCGGCGCGAAAACACGCGGTAACCGGACAGGATGTCCTTGAAGGCGTGACCGAAGGTCGATGCCAGGAAACCGGTGAAGAGCCGGTTGCCGATGCGATGACCGCGCCGGTAGGCCGCTTGCGATTGATCGACGCGCAGACCGACAACCATATCCAGATGCTCATCGAGGAGCTGGTCGATCATGCGCGACGCGCTCGGCGCGTCGTAGGTCGCATCGCCATCGACGAGCACGTAGATGTCGGCCTCGATGTCCGCGAACATGCGGCGCACGACGTGGCCCTTGCCCTGGCGCCGTTCGCTGCGCACGATCGCGCCGGCCTCGCGCGCGACCGCCGCGGTGCGGTCGGTCGAATTGTTGTCGTACACGAAGACCTCGGCCGCGGGCAGTGCCTTGCGGAAATCGGCGACGACCTTCGCGACAGCGGCTTCCTCATTGTAGCAGGGCACCAGCACGGCGACCCGAAACGGCCATGACCTCGTCGATTCAGACAATCTTCATCCCTCGTCCATGCGCCGACACCGCAGGCGCGGCGATTTACTAGCACAGGGAGCCATCATCGCCACGTCGCAATCCGCGGCCTGTCGTGCAGGACTTCCTCGATCCGCAGCCGCGTGCCGGGCGTGGTCCCCTCGGGCAGCGCGGTGACCGCGAAGAATCCGCACTCGGCGATCTCGCGGTTGGGCGCGGGCAGGCGATCCTGCTTGAACTGCCTGACGACGTAGACCGCGACGTGGTCGCGGCGGGAGACGTGGCTGTTGAGGAAGATGCCGTGCAGCACGGCATCGCCGGTGAGATCGATATCCCCCTCCTCCTTGAGCTCGCGCCGCATCGCCTGCTCCATGGTCTCGCCGAGATCGACGCCGCCGCCGGGCAGGTACCAGCCGGTGACGTAGCTGTGCCTGACCAGGAACACCCTGGTGTCGGCATCCAGCACCACGGCGCGGACGCCGAGCGTCATGCCGCGGATCAGCAGGAAGTAGGCGTGGAAAATTCGCCGCAGCAGCGGCTCGAATCTCCGTCGGACACTGTTCAGACGTTCTCCCATCGGGCTCCCTCGATGCCCGCTTGCACGTAGCCTGCGACCTTGCCATTACAGCGGGCGAATAGCGAGGCAATCGCCCCCAATGGCCCCCTTCACGCTCGCCCATCTGTCCGACCCGCATCTGCCGCCGCTGCCGAAGCCGCGGTTGATCGAGCTCGCCGGCAAGCGCGCGCTCGGCTACGTCAACTGGACGCGCAACCGTCACAAGTACCAGCGCCGCGAGGTGCTCGACGCACTCGTCGCCGATTTGAAGGCGCAAGGTCCCGATCACATCGCGGTCACAGGCGATCTCGTCAATCTGGCGCTGGAGGCGGAGTTCGCGCCGGCGCGCGCCTGGCTCGACGGCGTCGGTCCGCCCGACCGCGTCACCACGATTCCCGGCAATCACGACGCCTATGTCCGCGCCACCTTTCATCGCTTCGGCGAAACCTTCGCGCCCTATCTTGCGGGTGACGATGGCCGTACCGGCTTTCCGAGCCTGCGCCGACGCGGGCCGCTCGCGCTGATCAGCCTGTCCACGGCGGTGCCCACCTTGCCGTTGATGGCGACAGGCACGCTCGGACGCGATCAGCTCGCGTCCCTCGAAGAGGTGCTCGAACGGCTCGCGACTGAAGACGTCTTTCGCGTGCTGCTGGTGCATCATCCGCTGAAGTCCGGCGCGCGCCACAAGCGGATGACCGACTCCGCCGGGCTCCTGACGCTTTTGAAACGCCGCGGCGTCGAGCTGATCCTGCACGGGCACGACCACATTCATTCGACGATGTGGTTCGAAGGCCCCAACGGCAACATTCCCGCAATCGGCGTGCCCTCGGCCTCCGCGCTCGCGCACGGGCGCACCCCGGCTGCCGCGTACAATCTGTTCACGATCGAGAAGGACAACACCGGCTGGCGTTGCGAGCAGACGGTGCGGAGCCTGGGGGCTGGATTTCAGATCGGGCAGATCAAGCATGTCAGATTGATCTAGTCCCACGCCGTCATTGCGAGCGAAGCGAAGCAATCCAGAGTCCCTCCGCAGAGGCAGCCTGGATTGCTTCGTCGCCAGCGCAAAATTGCTTCGCAATTTTGTCGCGGGCTCCTCGCAATGACGACGCCTCACCAGCTCCGCAGGGCCGCGAGCACGGCAACCCCGAACAGCGCGGCGGCGCCGAGCACGAACCCCAGCACGAATGGCCAGAGGCGCGAGCGGCGCCGCGGCTGCGCGGCCTCGGGCTTCGGCTCGGGCGGGACCACCATCGCATGCTCGCGCTCGATCATGCGGCGGGCGACATAGTCCGTGACGGCCTCGACGATGACAGCGGTGTCGTGCGATTCGGCGAGCACGATGCGGCCGAAGCGAGTGTCCTGCACGAAGCGGTACATCCGCTTGTCGCGCCCCATCGAGATGTGCGCGACGACGTCGATCCAGAGCCTGGGCGTATCGCCCTGGCTGATGCCGCGGTCGAACAGGTCGATCTTGTCAGGCACCTGCGCGAACAGGGGATCGAGCGAATCGTTGAGGATCTCGAGCCGCGCCACCTCGGCATCGCGCAAATCGACGACGACGCCGGTCCGGTCGGCGGCCTCGATCCGCGCGCGCAACAGCGCATCGCGCAGCCGCACCGGGCGCGGCTGGCTGGGATGGATCCCGCTGGTCTCGGGCTCTGACATTGGCGGCCTCGTCCTCACTTGGCCGGATTAACCTATCAGCAACCAAAGTGTCCGCAAAGGCCCTACAATTCCAGTTACTTACGGTGCCCACAGGCCGTTCACCTGTGCCAAAAACAGACGATCCCACCCGGCTTGCGCCGGATGGGACCCTCCGTCCTTGGACGTCTTCTTATTCAGATTGTCGTGTTAGTTCAGATTGTCAGGCCGAGACCCGCGACGGCTCTTCCACGATCGAGAAGCGGACGCCGGCCTTATGGCGGTTCTCTTCCGAGACCGAGCGCCAGGCGTCCTCGGCCTCCTTGCGGGTCTTGAACGGACCCTGCACCTGGGCCGAGCCTTCCACGAGCTTGTGGAAGTTCATCGAACCGAACTCGCCGCCGATCACCCAGAAATTGCTGTTGGTCATTGTCAGTCTCCTGTCGATTAGCGTGATGCGTTAGCCGAACTGGTTCATCGTGTTATGGGCGCCGCCCGCCTTCAGGGCAGCCTCGCCGGCGAAGTATTCCTTGTGGTCGTCGCCGATGTCGGAGCCGGCCATGTTCTGGTGCTTGGCGCAGGCGATACCCTGACGGATCTCGGCGCGCTGGACGTTCTTGACATAGCCGAGCATGCCCTGGTCGCCGAAATATTCCTTCGCCAGATTGTCGGTCGAGAGCGCCGCCGTGTGATAGGTCGGCAACGTGATCAGGTGGTGGAAGATGCCGGCACGCTTGGCCGAATCCGCCTGGAAGGTACGGATGCGCTCGTCGGCTTCCTTCGCCAGCGGCGTATCGTCGTATTCCACCTTCATCAGCTCGGCGCGATTGTACTTGCTGACGTCCTGGCCCGCTTCCTTCATCGCGTCGTAGACCTGCCAACGGAAGTTGAGCGTCCAGTTGAACGAGGGCGAGTTGTTATAGGCCAGCTTCGCGTTCGGAACCACCTTGCGGATCCGGTCGACCATCTTGGCGATCTGCTCGATATGCGGCTTCTCGGTTTCGATCCAGAGCAGGTCGGCGCCGTTCTGCAGCGAGGTGATGCTGTCGAGGACGCAGCGGTCTTCGCCGGTGCCCGGGCGGAACTGATAGAGATTGGAGGGCAGCCGCTTCGGACGCATCATCTTGCCGTTGCGGTTGATGATGACGTCGCCGTTGCGGGCGTTCTCCGCCGTCACTTCCTCGCAATCCAGGAAGCTGTTGTACTGGTCGCCGAGGTCGCCGGGCTTGTGGCTGACCGCGATCTGCTGGGTCAGGCCGGCACCGAGCGAGTCGGTGCGGGTCACGACGACGCCGTCTTCGACGCCGAGTTCGAGGAAGGCGTGGCGGCAGGCCCGGATCTTGGCCAGGAACACCTCGTGCGGCACGGTGACCTTGCCGTCCTGATGGCCGCACTGCTTCTCGTCCGAAACCTGGTTCTCGATCTGGAGCGCGCAGGCACCCGCCTCGATCATCTTCTTGGCGAGCAGATAGGTCGCCTCCGCATTGCCGAAGCCGGCGTCGATGTCGGCGATGACAGGCACGACATGGGTCTGGAAGTTGTCGATCTTCTCGATCAACTCCTTCTCTCGGGTCTTGTCGCCTTCCTTGCGGGCCTTATCGAGGTTGCGGAAGATGTCGTTCAGCTCGCGCGAGTCGGCCTGACGCAGGAAGGTGTAGAGCTCTTCGATCAGCGCCGGCACCGAGGTCTTCTCGTGCATCGACTGGTCCGGCAGCGGGCCGAACTCGGAGCGCAGCGCCGCGATCATCCAGCCGGACAGGTACAAATAGGTGCGATCGGTCTTGCCAAAGTGCTTCTTGACCGAGATCAGCTTCTGCTGGGCGATGAAGCCGTGCCAGCAGCCCAGCGACTGCGTGTACTTGGTGGGATCGCCGTCGTAGGCGGCCATGTCGGCTCGCATCAGCGCCGCAGTATAGCGGGCGATATCCAGGCCGGTCTTGAAGCGATTCTGCAGGCGCATGCGGGCGACGGCCTCGGCCGACACCCCGTTCCAGGTCGGCTGGGTCTCCAGGAGCGACCGGGCCGCCTCGACCTCACTCTGGTACGAGGCGGGGGCCTGGAGGGTGCTGATGCCACGGGGCTGGTAATTCATGTGCCTGATCCTTTCGCTGACGATGGCCACCAGCCATCGACATTCTTGACAATGCATTGCGAGATGCGCGTCAGAAGCTAAACGCGAGAAAGCACAGCTCGTACAGTAGGCTTGTATTTGAATGGTGATGTCATGTAACATAGGTAATTGTAATAGATGTTACTTTGTAAATCTTGTAAATTAATTAGGTCAGCAAGCCTGCCCTTTGATGCCCCTCCGGAGACCTGAGAATGCCCGCCGGTTCCAGCAAGAAGCTCTTCGTCGGCCCGCGCTTCCGGCGGATCCGGCAGCAACTGGGGCTGTCGCAGACCCAGATCGCCGAGGGGCTCGGGATCTCGCCGAGCTATGTCAATCTGATCGAGCGTAACCAGCGTCCGGTGACCGCCCAGATCCTGCTGCGGCTGGCCGAAACCTACGACCTCGACCTGCGCGACCTCGCGAGCGCCGACGAGGACCGCTTTTTCGCCGAACTCAACGAGATCTTCTCCGACCCGCTGTTCCGCCAGATCGACGTTCCCAAGCAGGAATTACGCGATCTCGCGGAGCTTTGCCCCGGCGTCACCCATGCGCTGCAACGGCTCTATGCCGCCTACACCGAGGCCCGCCAGGGCGAGACGCTGGCCGCGGCACAAATGGCCGACCGCGACGTCGGCACCCGCTATGAGGCCAATCCGGTCGAGCGCGTCCGCGAGCTGATCGAGGCCAACCGCAACTACTTTCCGGAACTCGAGCAGGCCGCGGAGACTCTGCGCGACGAGCTGAACGTGCCGGCCGAAGAGCTTTATGCGGCGCTGGCGGCGCGGCTGCGCGAAAAGCATTCGATCCAGACCCGCATCATGCCGGTGGACGTGATGCGCGAGACGCTGAGGCGCTTCGACCGCCACCGCCGCCAACTCCTGATCTCCGAACTGGTCGACCCGCCCGGCCGCGCGTTCCAGCTCGCCTTCCAGCTCGGCCTCATTGAATGCGCGCAGCATCTGGAGACCATCATCGGCCGCGCCGGCCCGCTCGACGACACACCGCGCCGCCTGTTCCGCATCACGCTCGGCAACTATTTCGCGGCCGCGGTGATGATGCCCTACCCGGCTTTCCTGGCTGCGGCGGAAGCGTTGAATTACGACATCCATCTGCTGGCGCAGCGCTTCAATTCCGGTTTCGAGCAGGTCTGCCATCGGCTCACCACCCTGCAGCGGCCGAACGCGCGCGGCATCCCGTTCTTCCTGCTTCGTGTCGACAATGCCGGCAACGTCTCGAAGCGATTTTCATCGGGCACGTTCCCGTTCTCGAAATTCGGCGGCACTTGTCCGTTGTGGAACGTGCACTCGACCTTCGACACGCCTGACCGCCTGCTGAAGCAGGTGATCGAGCTCTCCGACGGCACGCGCTATTTCTCGATCGCGCAGATGGTGCGCCGCCCCGTCGCGCCGCACCCGCTGCCGCAGCCGCGCTTCGCCATCGGCCTCGGCTGCGAGATCCGTCACGCCGCGCGCCTCGTCTACGCTGCCGGCATCGATCTGGAGAAAACGGAGGGCACGCCGATCGGCGTCAACTGCCGTCTCTGCGAGCGCGAAAACTGCGCTCAGCGCGCCGAGCCGCCGATCACGCGCACGCTGATCCTGGACGAGACGACGCGGCGGGTGAGCTCGTTTGCGTTTTCGAATGCAAGGGAGTTGTAAAGCACACCGCTGTCATGCCCCGCGAAGGCGGGGCATCCAGTACGCCGCGGCTTATCGGTTCAATCCCTGCCGTCTCGGAGTACTGGATCGCCCGGTCAAGCCGGGCGATGACAGTTGAATGCGCGGCTGCACCCAATCCCTACGCCAGCGTATGCACGATCACCGGCCCGGCGGCGGCGCGGGCGTCGCCTGCAAGCAACGCGCCGAGATCCTTCTCGATCCAGGCGATCGCACGCCGGTTCGCCTCCTCCGCCTGCTCGAACTTGTCGAAGATCGAAATCGCCGTGACCGTGTCGTCGCCGGCATAGACGACGTAATAGGCGCGGAAGCCGTCGACGTCGCTGATGATCGGAACGGCGCCTTCCTTGATACGGCGCGCCAGCTCTTCGGCGCTCCCGCTTTTTGCCTTGGCCTGACGGATGGCGGCATACATGGCATCCTCCCTTCCGGCTATCTGATTTGAGGGCTTGGTGCCCGGACCGCATGCTACGCCGAAGCGCGCGGGCAATCCACGCTTGGTTAACCCGGCGCTAATTCAGTTCCGCGATCCGCAACGATCGATTAAGCACGCCTCAACATCGCTGCCTTAGTCTCGCCCCACTCACTTTTCGCAAACAACGGCGGCTTATCGTGCCGCGTGAAGTGACATCAGGGGGTTCATCATGCGCATTGCGTTGCTGCTGACCGCGACCATTGTCGGCGCGCTCTTTGCCAATCCGTCCCATGCCGGACCGCTGGATGCGTCCGCCGGCGCAGCGCAGGCGTTGCCGCCGGGCTTCCAGAGCTACCGCGGCTACATGTTCGACCTGTCGGAGAATTCCGACCGCAAGGATGTCGACAAGCTCACCGACAATGTGAAGAGCCAGATCGACGTGGTCGAGGCTGCCGGCCTTTCGCCGCGCGTGCTGCGCTTCTTCCGCACCGTCCCGATCATCGCCAGCGAGCTCGCCTGCCTCGACGAGGGCGCCGCGACCGCATGCTACGGCCGGGTCACGCCCGACATCCAGCGCACCGCTCCCCGCACGCTGACGGTCTGGGACCCCAACAAGCAGCGTTGGAGCAATCCGAACGCCGTCGACCTCGCGGTCGATTCCGGCCTCGGCGTGATCATGCTGCGGCCGGACATGATGCGGTACGAAAAGGAAGCCGTGCTGCTGCACGAGCTCCTGCACGCCTACCACGCGCGGCTGTTGCCGGACGGCTACGCCAACAAGGGCGTGATCGGCTATTACGCCTACGCCAAGTCCAAGGATCTCCTGCCCAAGGAATCCTACGCGCTGAAGAATCACATGGAATTCTTTGCCGTGACCGCCAGCATCTTCCTGGCCGGGAAGAGCGAATTCCACGACCCCAAGTCGCGCGAGGCGCTCAAGGAGAAGCTGCCGGACTATTACAAATATCTGGTGGGCGTGTTCGGCTTCGACCCCGATCCGGCAGCGACAAGCGGCCCGGTCGCCTCGCTGAAGTAAGGCAAAAAACGCCAAACCAAGCCAGAGAGCCGCGCGCGTAGCGCGGCTTTTTTGTTTTGGTCACCGGAAGCTGCGGATGACGCGCGGCCGGGAATTGCCAAGGCGGGGCCCGATCTGCATAGTCCGCCCGCATCGATATTGTTTTCGAAGAGGATAGAACAACATGGCGGACGCCGACCTGGATGTCGTGATCCGGCAACTGGCCAGACAGCTGCATACGGGCCTGATGTCCCGCGCCAAGGAGCGGCGGGATCGATTCAACGGCCTTGCGGCCAAGGCCAAGAGCAAGGAGACCGGCGACCGCTTCAAGATGATGGCCAAGGCCACCATGGAGCAGGCCATCGCCGCCGCCAAGCGCCTGCAGATGTCCGCCGACAACGTCGCCGACAGCTACGCGCGGTCGATGCGGATTGCCGCCAGCACACCGGTCGCGGTGAAAGTGGAGAAGAAGCCCGCCAAGGAGAAGCCGGTGAAGAAGGCGAAGAAGGCCAAAGCCAAGAAGTAGGCGCGCACTTTCTTCCTTCTCCCCTTGCGGGAGAAGGTGGCGCGAAGCGCCGGATGAGGGGTTGTTTCCGCGAATTCAACTGCAGCAGGCTCACGCGCGGAGAGATACCCCTCACCCGTCTCGCCGCTTCGCTGCGAGCCACCCTCTCCCACAAGGGGAGAGGGTTGCAGCGGCGCACGCAGCTCTAGATATCTCTACCGCAATGGCGCGGCGAGCCGGGTCGGCTCGGCGCTCGCCAGTTCGGCGAGTTTTGCGCGCGCTGCATCGCGGGTACGGGCATCCTTGCCGGCGGGCAGCGCCAGCGCGGCCTCGAAATCGGCGCGCGCCTCATTTGCCTGGCCGCGGGCGAGGAAGGCGAGGCCGCGGTCGAGCCGAGGCTGTGCATCCGACGGGTCGAGGCGGACCGCGGTGTTGTAGCTCAGAATCGCGCGATCGAGATCGCCGGCGGCCGCGAGCGCGAGACCGCGCTGGTGATAGGGCGCGGCGTGCCTGGGATCATGCGCGATCGCCTCGTCGTAATCCTCGATGGCAAGTTCGAGATCGCCATTCTGCCGGCGCGCCAGCGCCCGATCGCGATAGAGCGAGGCGCGGTTGGGATTGAGGTGGATGGCCTCGTCGAAATCCGCGATCGCCCGCCGCCAATCGCCGTGGCGCAGCGCGATCCGTCCGCGCCCCTCATAGGCGAAAGCGATCAGCGAGCCGCGCAGCGGCGAGAAGCCGATCACCGCCGAACAGATGTCGGGCTCGTCCTCGTCTCCGCAATTGACGACGGTGTGCGTGGAGAGGCCAATCAGCACGCCCACGACAATCAATAATGGTACTGCAGCTTTGGTCATCTTCGACGGTGGCAGGCGGAGGGCCGGCCACGCATCCCCTTTCGCAGAAACTGTCACGGCAGGGTGTTAACACCGGCCGGGACCGTCCTGTGTGCGACAGGTCACAAAGCGCGCAAATTAGAGCCGCTGCTGCGTCAGCCCCAAGGCCCGCGCGAGGACGAGCGGCCCCACGGGCTCCGCGGCGGATAGTTCTCATTGGCGCCGACCGACGGCGACGCCTGCGCGCCAAGCTCGGCTGCGAGCTGCTGAAGCGCCGCGATGCGATTCTGCGTCGAGGGATGGGTGGCGAACAGATTGTCGACGCCGTGGCCCGACAGCGGGTTGATGATGAACATGTGCGCGGTGGCGGGATTTCGCTCCGCCTCGACATTCGGGACCTGATGCGCAGCGCCTTCGATCTTCACCAGCGCCGATGCCAGCCACATCGGCTGACCGGCGATGCGTGCGCCGAGATTGTCCGCGGCGTATTCGCGCGTGCGACTGATCGCCATCTGCACCAGCATGGCGCCGATCGGGGCGAGGATCATCATCAGGATCGAACCGACGATGCCCGGACCATTGTTGTCGCGGTTGCCTCCGAAGAACATGCCGAACTGCGCCAGCATCGAGATCGCACCCGCAATGGTCGCGGTAACGGTCATCAGCAGCGTGTCGTGGTGTTTGATATGGGCAAGCTCGTGCGCGATCACGCCGGCGAGCTCCTCGCGGCTGAGCTGGCGCATCAACCCGGTGGTGACCGCGACCGCGGCATTCTCCGGATTGCGCCCGGTGGCAAAGGCGTTGGGCTGCGGCTCGTCCATCAGGAACACGCGCGGCATCGGCAAGCGGGCGCGGCCCGCAAGCTCGGCCACGAGCCCGACCAGCTCCGGCGCGCTGCCGCGGTCGACCTCATGGGCGCCATACATGGACAGCACCATCCGGTCGGAGTTCCAGTAGGTGAAGAGATTGGTCGCCGCGGCAATGACGAGCGCAATCATGGCGCCGCCGGCACCGCCGATCAGATAGCCAACCCCCATGAACAGAGCGGTGAGGCCTGCGAGCAGCATTGCGGTACGCAGATAGTTCATGGCCGTCTCCCGAGGCCGGCCGTGGCCGCTGGAGGGATTGCGGGCCGGCAAGCATGAGGTAGGGATGACCCCGGCCCGCCCGCAAGGTTTCCGGGTGCGTCGCGGAGCCGCGGCACTGGTTTGAAGTCAATCGTTCCATTAAGCTTGGCCAAGAATCCAAGCGTCTCCTCCCCTTGCGGAAACCTCATGCTCCAGACCCGATTTGCGATCGCGGCCGCCGCCCTGCTCACGCTCGCCCTTCCCGCCTCTGCCCAGTTCGCTCCGCCACCCGCAAAGCCGGCGGCCGCCAGGGCCACCGCGCCGTCGCCGCGCGCGGCGTCGTGCCACAACGGGGCGAACTTCGATCGCTTCCTGGCCGACGTGAAACAGCAGGCCGTCGCCGCCGGCGTGTCGCAGCGGACGATCGCGGCGGCCTCGCCTTACCTCGTCTACGACCAGGGCATCGTCAATCGCGACCGCGGCCAGCGCGTGTTCGGCCAGCTCTTCACCGAATTTGCCGGCCGCATGGCGGCGCCCTATCGCATGCAGAACGGCCAGCAGCACATCAAGCAACATGCGGCCGCGTTCGCGCGCGCGGAGAAAGAATACGGCGTGCCGCCGGCGGTGATCGCCGCGTTCTGGGGACTGGAGAGCGACTTCGGCGTCAACATGGGCAATTTGCCGACGCTGAAGTCGCTGGTGTCGCTGGCCTATGATTGCCGCCGCTCGGAGATGTTCGTGAACGAGACCATCGCCGCGCTGAAGATCATCGACCGCGGCGATTTGCATCCCGACGAGATGGTCGGCTCCTGGGCCGGCGAGCTCGGACAGACCCAGTTCCTGCCCGTGCATTACGTCAACTATGCCGTCGACTACGACGGCGACGGACGTCGCGATCTCCTCCGCAGCGAGGACGACGTGATCGGCTCGACCGCGAACTACATCGCCAACGGATTGAAGTGGCGGCGCGGCGAGCCGTGGCTGGAGGAGATCAAGGTGCCGCAAAACCTGCCCTGGGATCAGACCGACCTCACGGTGCAGCTGCCGCGCTCGAAATGGGCGCAGCTCGGGGTGACCTATCCCGACGGGAGGCCGCTGCCGACCGACAATCTTGCCGCGTCGGTGCTGCTGCCGATGGGTCGGAACGGGCCGGCCTTCATGGCGTACCCGAATTTCGCGGCCTATACCGAGTGGAATAACTCGCTGATCTATTCGACCACCGCAGGTTATCTCGCCACCCGGATTGCGGGCGCGGCTCCGATGCGAAAGCCGTCCACACCGGTCGCGCAACTGCCGTTCAACGAGCTCAAGCAATTGCAGCAGCTTCTGGTTCAGGCCGGCTTCAACGTCGGCAAGGTGGACGGTGTGCTGGGCCAGCAGAGCCGCGCCGCAGTGAAGGCGATGCAGATCAAATACGGTCTGCCGGCCGATTCCTGGCCGACCGCGGAGCTTTTGGCCCGGATGCGCGGTGGCACGGCGCAGGCGCAGCCGGCGGCCACGATCCGCTAAGCACTCGAATCGCTGTCATGCCCCCGCGAAAGCGGGGCATCCAGTACGCCGCGGCCTATCCATTCAATCACAGCTGCCCCGGAGTACTGGATCGTCCGGTCAAGCCGGACGATGACAGCGAGGTATGGCGCCGACAGCACCACAAGCCCGCTCGGTAGAATTTTCGCACTGCACAAGCCGCTTTTGCAATTGTATTTTTCCATGAGGTTCCCATGTGAGTGGCTCAGGTTTCTCCTGAGATTCCCACCACAAGAGCGAGCATCACATGTCCTTCCACGACGCCGTCGTTCCCGCCTATTTGCAAATGCTGAACAGCCTCACCGGCCTGCTCACGAAAGCCGAGGCGCATTGTGCGGCCAAGAAGGTCGATCCGAGCGTCCTGCTCGGCTCCCGGCTGTTTCCGGACATGCTGCCGCTTTCGAAGCAGATCCAGCTGGTCAGCGATTTCGCAGCCAAAGGTTGCGCGCGGCTGACCCATAGCGAAGTGCCCTCCACAGCAGACACCGAGACCAGCTTTGCGGAGCTGAAGCAGCGCCTGGCGAAGACCATCGATTACGTGAAATCGTTCAAGCCCGAGCAGTTCGAGGGCGCCGACACCAAGGACGTCACCTTCCCGGCCGGCCCCGACAAGTCCATCACCATGAAGGGCCAGCAATTCCTGAGCGCGTTCTCGCTGCCGAACTTCTATTTCCACGCCGCGACCGCCCACGGCCTTCTGCGCCACGCCGGCGTCGAGATCGGCAAGCGCGATTTCCTCGGCGCGAACTAGTACCCGATTATTCAGGCGGCCGCGGCGGGAGATCGAATCTGCTGCCGCGGCTGAAATTGCACATGCTTTATGCTGCGAGGCTCCGCTGCGCATCTCGCCTGCAGTTTCCGTATGGCTCCTCCCTTGCGCTGATTGCCGCGATGCACAAGTGTTCCGGATCTCTCACCGCCTGGAAGCATTCTCATGAGCCGTTCGACCAAATTGTTTGAGACCCACAAGCTCGGCCCGATCACGCTGGCCAACCGCCTGGTGATGGCGCCGCTGACGCGCAACCGCGCCGCGCCCGGCACGTTCGTACCGAGTCCGCTTGCGGCGGACTATTACGGCCAGCGCGCTTCCGCGGGCCTTCTGATCACCGAAGCGAGCCAGGTCTCGCAGCAGGGCCAGGGCTACCAGGACACGCCCGGCATCTACTCCAAGGAGCAGGTTGCCGGCTGGCGCAAGGTCACCGATCAGGTGCACCAGCGCGGCGGCAAGATCTTCATCCAGCTCTGGCATGTCGGCCGCATCTCGCATGTCGACCTTCAGGCCAATGGCGCAGCCCCGGTGGCGCCGAGCGCAATCCGCGCCAAGGGCAAGACTTTCGTCAACGGCGGCTTCGCCGACGTCTCCGAGCCCCGTGCGCTCGAACTCTCCGAAATTCCAGGGATCATCGACGATTTCAAGCGCGCCACGAAGAACGCGCTCGAGGCCGGCTTCGACGGCGTCGAGATCCACGGCGCCAACGGCTATCTGCTCGAGCAGTTCGCCAAGGACGGCACCAACAAGCGGACCGACGCCTATGGCGGCTCGCTCGAGAACCGCGCGCGGCTGATGCTGGAAGTCTCCAAGGCTGTCGTCGCCGAGGCCGGCGCCGAGCGCACCGGCATCCGCATCTCGCCCGTGACGCCGGCCAACGACATTTCGGAGTCGAACCCGCAAGCCCTCTACAACCATATCGTCGACGGTCTCGCCGCGCTGAAGCTCGTCTATCTCCACGTCGTCGAAGGCGCCACCGGCGGTCCGCGCGACATCGCGCCATTCGACTATGCGGGCCTGCGCAAGCGCTTCCCCGGCGCCTACATCGCCAACAACGGCTATGATTTCGATCTCGCCACCAAGGTGCTGGACGCCAACGCGGCCGATCTCATCGCCTTCGGCAAGCCTTTCATCTCCAACCCCGATCTCGTCGAGCGGCTGAAGACGGGCGCGACGCTGAACGACTGGGACAAGAATACCTTCTACGGCGGCGGCGCGAAGGGATACACGGACTACCCGGCGCTGGCGGCCGAACCGGCGGAGTAAGGCGTCGTCGTCGCTCTATCCTCCGTCATTGCGAGGAGCGAAGCGACGAAGCAATCCAGACTACGTCCGTGGAAAGACTCTGGATTGCTTCGCTTCGCTCGCAATGACGGTGGAAGCAAAATCCACGACAATAAAAAGAAAAAAGGCCGGGATTGCTCCCGGCCTTTCGTCGTTATGTTGATGTGCCTTACTGCAGCGAAGCGCGCTTCGGGGGCTGGGCCGGCCACGACTTGATCAGGGTGTCGTAGTCGACCGTCTCGCCCTTCGGCTTCTCGTTGGCGAGCTTGCGCTGGGGAGCAATCGTGCCGTCCTTCTGGGCCTTGGCGAACCAGTACTCGGCCGTCTCCTTCTTGTGCAGCTTCGGACCGCAGGCGCCCTGCACGCCGGACTTCTCCAGACGCTCCATCACGGAGTCCTGAGCAGCGGCGAGCGAGTCCATCGCGGCTTGCGGCGTCTTCGCACCGGACGACGCATCGCCGATGTTCTGCCACCACAGCTGCGCCAGCTTCGGATAGTCGGGCACGTTGTTGCCGGTCGGGGTCCACTGCACGCGCGCGGGCGAGCGGTAGAACTCGATCAGGCCGCCGAGCTTCGGCGCACGCTCCGTGAACGACTTGTCCCAGATGTCGGATTCACGGATGAACGTGAGACCGACATGGCTCTTCTTCAGCGAAACCGTCTTGGAGACGATGAACTGGAGGTAGAGCCAGGCCGCCTTGCGGCGATCCGCCGGGGTCGACTTCAGCAGCGTCACCGAGCCGGCGTCCTGATAGCCGAGCTTCATGCCTTCCTTCCAGTACGAACCGTGCGGCGAGGGGGCCATACGCCACTTCGGCGTACCGTCCGCGTTCATCACGGCGATGCCCGGCTTCACCATGTCTGCGGTGAAGGCGGTGTACCAGAACATCTGCTGGGCGATGTTGCCCTGCGCCGGCACCGGACCCGACTCGGAGAAGGTCATGCCCTGCGCCTGCGGCGGAGCATACTTCTTCATCCACTCGAGGTACTTGGTGATCGAGTAGACCGCGGCCGGACCGTTGGTGTCGCCACCACGCTCGACCGAGGAGCCGACCGGACGGCAGCCTTCCATGCGGATGCCCCATTCGTCGACCGGCAGACCGTTCGGAATGCCCTTGTCGCCGTTACCGGCCATCGACAGCCAGGCGTCGGTGAAACGCCAGCCGAGCGACGGGTCCTTCTTGCCATAGTCCATATGGCCATAGACCTTGACGCCGTTGATCTCCTTGATGTCGTTGGTGAAGAACTCGGCGATGTCTTCATAGGCCGACCAGTTCACGGGCACGCCGAGCTCGTAGCCATACTTGGCCTTGAACTTGGCCTTGTAGTCGGCGTTGGTGAACCAGTCGTAGCGGAACCAGTAGAGGTTCGCGAACTGCTGGTCGGGCAGCTGATAGAGCTTGCCGTCCGGCGCCGTGCCGAATGACTTGCCGATGAAGTCGTTGACGTCGAGCATGGGGTCGGTGACGTCCTTGCCCTCGCCGGTCATGTAGTCCGACAGCGCGATGGTCTGGCCGTAGCGGAAATGCGTGCCGATCAGGTCGGAATCGTTGATCCAGCCGTCGTACACGTTCTTGCCGGACTGCATCTGGGTCTGCAGCTTCTCGACGACATCACCTTCCTGGATGATGTCGTGCTTGAGCTTGATGCCGGTGAGCTCGGAGAACGCCTTGGCCAGCGTCTGCGACTCGTATTCGTGGGTCGTGATGGTTTCGGAGACCACGTTGATCTCCATGCCCTTGAAGGGCTCGGCGGCCTTGGCGAACCACTCCAGCTCCTTCTTCTGGTCTTCCTTCGACAGCGTCGAGGGCTGGAATTCCGCGATCCACTTCTGGATCGCGGCGTCGTCGGCGGCGCGCACCGGCGCCGAGACGGCCAGCGACACCGCGACGATGGCGGCGACGCTGGACATCGTCAGAAAGCTATTCTTGGTCAATGGACGTTCCCTTCTCCTAAACTGCCGCATGTTAGTCCTCCGTTGCAGCGACAAACTTTTTACAGGCCCGGGCTGGTCCCGGATCTGGCCGTTCCTTCGCGGGCTAGACCGTGCGGAAAATGAGTACGGCCGTGGCCAGCGAAATTCCTGATGCGATCCAAAGCCGCGAAATTTCAAGTCCGTCCTCGCCGATCGGCAGCGTGGCGAGGGCGTCGGTGCCGGCGAAGGCGATCCACAGCAAGTGGATGACCGCTGCCGTGATGAGGGAGATGAACAGGCGGTCGCCGCGCGTGGTGGGGATGCGCAGCACGCCGACGCGCTCGGCTTCGGGATAGGCCACCCCAAGCCAAGTCATCACGGCGAGCGTGCAGGCGAGCGCAACAAAGAAGATTGCCGTCGGCGGCGTCCAGGCCATCCATGCAATAGCTTCCATGCTCTTACTCCTTGCGCATGATCTGGTCCGAAAACCGGTTTCCACTTTTCGGGATCATGCGCATCTCCTAGACCCGACCGAGCGCGAAACCGCTCGCGATGTAATTGCGGACGAACCAGATCACGAGTGCGCCCGGGATGATCGTCAGCACGCCGGCCGCAGCCAGCAGGCCCCAGTCCATGCCCGCGGCCGACACCGTGCGCGTCATGATCGCCGCGATCGGCTTGGCCGAGACCGAGGTCAGCGTGCGCGCGAGCAGCAGCTCGACCCAGGAGAACATGAAGCAGAAGAAGGCGGCGACGCCGATGCCGCTCGCAATCAACGGCACCAGGATCCTGATGAAGAAGCGCGGGAAGGAATAGCCGTCGAGGAAAGCGGTCTCGTCGATCTCGCGCGGCACGCCGGAGACGAAGCCTTCCAGGATCCACACCGCCAGCGGGACGTTGAAGATGCAGTGCGCGAGCGCGACCGCCCAGGGCGTATCGAACAGCCCGATCGCCGAATAGAGGTTGAAGAACGGCAGTGCATAAACCGCGGCCGGCGCCATGCGGTTCGACAGCAGCCAGAAGAACAGATGCTTGTCGCCGAGGAAGCGGTAGCGCGAAAACGCGTAGGCCGCCGGCAGCGCCACCGAGATCGAGATGATGGTGTTGAGGACGACATATTCCAGCGAGTTGATATAGCCGGAATACCAGCTCTCGTCGGTGAAGATGCGCTTGTAGTGCTGGAGCGTCGGGGCGTGCGGCCACAGCGTCATCGTCGAGACGATCTCGGCGTTGGTCTTGAAGCTCATGTTGACGAGCCAGTAGATCGGCAACAGCAGGAAGATCAAAAACAGCGTCATGATGAGACGACGGCCGGGGATCGAATGCATCACACGGCTCCTTCATGCGATTTCCGGTCGGCGCCGGCATTGGTCATGACGGTGTAGAAGATCCAGCAGACGATCAGGATGATGAGATTGTAGACCAGCGACAGCGCGGCGGCCTTGCCGAGGTCGAACTGGCCGAGCGCGATCTTGACCAGCTCGATCGACACGAAGGTCGTCGAGTTGCCGGGCCCGCCGCCCGTCACCACGAACGGCTCGGTGTAGATCATGAAACTGTCCATGAAGCGCAGCAGCACCGCGATCAGCAGCACGCGGTTCATCTTCGGCAGCTGGATCGCCTTGAACACCGCCCAGCGCGAGGCGCCGTCGATCTGCGCCGCCTGGTAATAGGCTTCGGGAATCGACTTCAGGCCGGCGTAGCAGAGCAGCGCGACCAGGCTGGTCCAGTGCCAGACGTCCATCACGATGACGGTGACCCAGGCGTCGATGTCGTTGGAGACGTAATTGTAGTCGATGCCGATGGCATTGAGGACATAACCGAGCAGGCCGATGTCGGGCCGGCCGAAGATCTGCCAGATCGTGCCGACCACGTTCCACGGGATCAGCAACGGCAGCGCGAGGATGACGAGGCAGGCTGCAACCGTCCAGCCCTGGCGCGGCATCGACAGCGCGACGACGATGCCGAGCGGCACCTCGATCGCGAGGATCACCAGCGAGAAGAACAGATTGCGGCCGAGCGAAGCCAGGAAGCGGCCGCCGAGGTCGGTCGAAGGATCGAGCAACTCCTTGAACCAGCCGACACCGTTCCAGAAGAACTGGTTGTTGCCGAAGGTGTCCTGCATCGAATAGTTCACCACCGTCATCAGCGGCAGCACTGCCGAGAAGGCGACGACCAGGAACACCGGCAGCACCAGGAACCAGGCTTTTTGGTTGACGGTCTTGTCCATCAGGCGGCTCCCTCCACCAGAAGGCTGTCGGCATAGACGTGGACGTGCGACGGATCGAATTTCAGGCCGGCCGTGCCGTCCGGGCTGGTGAAGCCGGCCGGTGCGCGGGCCGCGAGTTTTGCATCACCGAGCCGCGCACGCGCGAAGCGAATGCGGCCGAGGTCGTCGACGCGTTCGATCTTCGCACTGAGCAGGCCGGGCGCAGGCGCGACGGCCTCAACGAATTCCGGACGGACGCCGATCTCGATCTTCGCGCCATCGGGCAGCTTGTCGTAGCTGCGGTTGAGCGCGATCACGTGACCGCCGATCCTGGCCTCACGGCCCCTCACCTCGGCCGGCAGAATGTTCATGCCGGGCGAGCCGATGAAATAGCCGACGAAGGTGTGCGCCGGCTTGTCGAACAGCTCGGCCGGCGTGCCGCTCTGCACCACGCGGCCGTCATGCATGACCACCACGGTGTCGGCGAAGGTCAGCGCCTCGGTCTGGTCGTGGGTGACGTAGATCATCGTCAGGTCGAGCTCGCGATGCAGCGCCTTCAGCTTGGAGCGGAGCTGCCATTTCAGTTCGGGGTCGATCACGGTGAGCGGCTCGTCGAACAGCACGGCGGCGACGTCGGAGCGGACGAGGCCGCGGCCGAGCGAGATCTTCTGCTTGGCATCGGCCGTGAGCCGCGTCGCCTTGCGGTTCAGATAGGGCTCGAGGTCGAGCAGGCGGCCGATCTCGGCGACGCGCTTGTCGATCTCGGCCTTCGGCACGCCGCGGTTCTTCAGAGGGAACGCCAAATTCTGCCCCACAGTCATGGTGTCGTAGATCACCGGAAACTGGAACACCTGGGCGATGTTGCGCTTCTGGGTTGACAGCGGTGTGATGTCCTCGCCGTCGAACAGGATTTTGCCTCGCGACGGCGTGATAATGCCGGAGATGACGTTGAGCAGCGTGGTCTTGCCGCAGCCGGACGGCCCAAGAAGCGCATAGGCTCCGCCCTGCCGCCAAGTCATGGTGACGGGCTTCAGCGCAAAACTGTCCTGCGGCGCATCATTGCCGCCGTAGGAGTGCGCGAGATCGACGAGGTCAATGCGGGCCATGTCGCATCCCCCTCAGGCTTTTTTCTTTGACGCGTTTTCTTCACGCGAACCGCTCGGCACTTCGCTTGAAAACGCTATGGGACCGGGTGCCGCGACCAGCCGGTCGCCAGCGTCGAACACGAAAACGTCGTTGGGATCGAGCACGGCATCAATGGTCTGGCCGGGCTCGAACTCGTGCACGCCGTGCAGCACCGCCACCCAATTCGATCCGTCGCGGGTCAGATGCACGAAACTCTCCGAACCGGTGATCTCTGTCACCGTTACCGTGGCATGGAAGGCGTGGCGGTCAGTCTCGCCATTGGCAAGTGCGAGCTGATGGGCGCGAAATCCGACGCGATAGGCGCCGTCCGCGAGCGAGGCATAGAGACCGGACGCCGGCGCGGCAATGCCGCCCGCATATTGCACGGAACCGTTCTTCTTCTCGATGCCGACGAGGTTGAG
This sequence comes from Bradyrhizobium sp. 4, assembly GCF_023100905.1. Lineage (NCBI taxonomy): Bacteria > Pseudomonadati > Pseudomonadota > Alphaproteobacteria > Hyphomicrobiales > Nitrobacteraceae > Bradyrhizobium > Bradyrhizobium sp. 4. Next base: position 1,874,784 of record NZ_CP064686.1, on the reverse strand, counting down.
CGGCGGATCGGAGAACACCTGCGCGACGCGCAAGGTCTGCGGGCGGCGGTAGACCTTCGGCGTCTCGCCGATCTGGAGCGCCTCTCCCTGCCACATGCACACCGTGTTGCCGCCAAGCAGCAGCGCCTCGGTCGGCTCGGTGGTGGCATAGACGAAGATCGCGCCGGATGCCTCGAAGATGCGCGGCAGCTCGGTGCGTAGCTCCTCGCGCAGCTTGTAGTCGAGATTGGCGAGCGGCTCGTCGAGCAGCACGAGGTCGGCGCCCTTCACCAGCGCGCGCGCCATCGCAGTTCGCTGCTGCTGGCCGCCGGAAAGCTGGAGCGGCGTGCGCTTCAGGAACGGCTCGAGCCTGAGCAGCCGGGCGGCTTCCGCGACGCGCGCCTCGATCTCGGCGCGCGGCTTGCCCTGCACGCGCAAAGGCGAGGCGATGTTCTCGTAGACCGTGAGCGAAGGATAATTGATGAACTGCTGATAGACCATGGCGACCGAGCGCTGGCGCACGTCGACACCGGTGACGTCCTTGCCATTGACCAGCAGCTTGCCCGATGTCGGCTTGTCCAGGCCTGCGAGCAGCCGCATGATCGAGGTCTTGCCCGACAGCGTCGGCCCGAGCAGCACGTTGAGCGTGCCGCTCTCGAGCGTCAGCGAGACGTCGCGGATGTGCGGGATCCCGTCGACAGTCCGGGTCACGTGATCGAGTGTCACGGTCATGAGCGTCCTCCCGCTTCCAGCAGGGGACTTTGCTGCACGGCGTGGGTCCTGATCCAGTCGTCGAGCGCCGCGATCTCGTCGGCACTTAGTCGCAGGCCGAGCTTGGAACGGCGCCAGACGATATCTTCGGCGGTGACGGCCCATTCGTTGGCCATGAGATAGCGAACCTCGCGCTCGGTCAGCGTCGCACCGAACGCCTGGCCGAGATCGGCCACCGATTTCGCATCCCCAAGCAGCTTGGTCGCCCTCGTGCCGTAGGCGCGCGCGAGGCGCCGCGCATGCTCGTGGCTGAGGAAGGGATAGCCGCGCTGGAGCTCGGCGATCAGGCCGTCGACATCGGACACGCCCATGTCGCCGCCGGGCAGCGGCCATTTGCCGGTCCAGCCTTCGCGCGCTTTCGCACTGCGAAGATAGGGCGCGAGCCGCTCCAGCGCCTCCTCCGCGAGACGGCGGTAGGTCGTGATCTTGCCGCCATAGATCGACAGCAGCGGCACGCCGCCGGGCGTGTCGAGCTCGAACACATAGTCGCGCGTCGCGGCCTTGGCTTCGCTGGCGCCGTCGTCGTAGAGCGGACGCACGCCGGAATAGGTCCAGACCACGTCATCGGGCGTGACGGGCTTGGCCAGATATTCGCTTGCCGCCGTGCAGAGATACTGGATCTCCTCGGCCGTCGCCTTCACCTTGGCCGGATCGCCGTCATAGTCGCGATCGGTGGTGCCGATCAGCGTGAAATCGTCCTGATAGGGAATGACGAAGATGATGCGGCCGTCGGCATTCTGGAACATGTAGGCGCGGTCGTGGTCGTAGAGCTTCTTGACCACGATGTGCGAGCCCTGCACCAGGCGCACCTTGGCTCTGGCGTTGACGCCGGCGCCGCGGCCGAGCACATCCTCGACCCAGGGACCGCCGGCATTGACCAGCGCACGGGCCTGGATCGACGAACGCGCGCCGGTCAGCGTGTCGATCATGCTGACGGTCCAGATGCCGTCGGACTGTTTGATATCCGTTGCGCGCGTACGGGTACGGATCTCGGCGCCCTTATCGGCGGCATCGCGCGCGTTGAGCACGACGAGGCGGGCGTCGTCGACGAAGCAGTCGGAATATTCGAATGCGCGACCGTAGCGGTTCGGGATCAGCGGGCGGCCGACCTCGTCACGCCCAAGGTCGACCGAGCGCGTCGCCGGCAACAAATGACGGCCGCCGATGTGGTCATAGAGGAAGAGGCCGAGGCGCAGCAGCCAGGCCGGCCGCAGGCCCGCATGGTGCGGCAAAACGAAACGCAGGGGGCGAATGATATGGGGCGCGATGCCCCAGAGAATCTCGCGCTCGATCAGCGCCTCGCGGACCAGCCGGAACTCGTAATATTCGAGATAGCGCAGGCCGCCATGCACCAGCTTGGTCGACCAGGACGACGTCCCGCTCGCCAGATCGTTCATTTCGCACAGGAAAACCGTGTTGCCACGGCCCACCGCGTCGCGCGCGATGCCGCAGCCGTTAACACCGCCTCCGATAATGGCGAGGTCGAAAATACGCTCCAACAGACGCATCCCCCGGCGACCGCCCGTTCAATCGAGCGGTTACTTTCGCTTTTGATTAGATCATACCGGAAAACGAAAGCAAGATGAAAGAGAGGAGGAAGGAAATGAAAGCGGAACTTCTAAGCGGGCACATGGACGTGGAAATGGTCAGTTCAAGAGAGCATTCGAACAGCATTATTGCTCTTGAATAGTCGTCGAAGGCCATTATTAGTTACGATAGTCATATTGGTCATTATCGGCATGACAGATAACAGCACTGCACCAGAGTCACCTGCGACCGACTCGTGGACGCTTGCCAACGCCAAGGCCCGGCTATCCGAGGTGATCGACCGTGCTCAAGCCGGCCCGCAAATCATCACCCGACACGGCAAGCCCAATGCGGTGATCGTTTCTGCCGAGGAATGGGCGCGCAAGACGGCACGTAAAGGTACCTTGGCCGAATTCCTGCTGGCTTCGCCGCTGCGCAGCGCCGACCTCGAGCTTGAACGCGTGCACGACGCGCCGCACGACGAGCTGCCGTGAATCTACTGCTCGACACCAACGTGTTGTCGGAGGTCCAGAGGCCGGCCCCTTCGCCGAAAGTCCTGTCATGGCTTGATACGATCGACGAGGATCGTGCGTTCATCAGCGTGGCATCGATCGCCGAGCTTCGCCGCGGCATCGCATTGCTGGAGGACGGCCGTCGGCGCGCAGCACTGGCCGCCTGGCTTGCCCACGATCTGCCGGAGCGTTTTGCCGGGCGTACCCTGTCGATCGACCACGCGGTGGCCGAACGCTGGGGTGACCTGATGGCTCAGAGCCGCAGAAGCGGCGTCGCATTGTCTGTCATGGACGGCTTCTTTGCCGCGACCGCTCTCGCGAACAACCTCATGCTCGTCACGCGCAATGTGACGGATTTCGCGGTGTTCGGCGTCCCGCTGCTGAACCCGTGGGACAACCCATAGTCCTACCTCAGCCGCACCACCGGCCCGGCCTCGGGCGCTTCTTGTATCTCGCCTTGGGCCTCATCGACATCGGCCCCCTTCGGCATCGCCGCCATCACCTCGATGCCCTTGCCGTGGCAGATGGTGGCGAGGCGCTCGGGCAATTCCTGGTCGGTGACGAAGGTCTGGATCTGGCTGATATGTGCGATGCGCACCGGCGCGCTGCGGCGGAGCTTGGTCGAGTCCGCGACCAGCATGACGCTGCGGGCGTTGGCGATGATGGCCTGCGCCACCTGCACCTCGCGATAGTCGAAGTCGAGCAGCGCGCCCTCCTCGTCGATCGCGGACGCCCCGATGATGGCGTAGTCGACCTTGAACTGGCCGATCAGCTGCGTCGCGGTCGAGCCGACCACCGCACCGTCGGCGCGTCGTACCGTGCCGCCGGCGACCACCACCTCGATGCGGGGATGACGATAGAGCAGCATGGCGACGTTCAGATTGTTGGTGATGACGAGGAGGTCCTCGTGGGAGGTCAGCGCGCTCGCGACCTCCTCGGTCGTGGTGCCGATGTTGATGAAGAGCGAGCAGCCGTTCGGGATCAGGGAGGCGGCCGCAGCTCCAATCGCCTTCTTCTCGTCCGCGGCGACGAAGCGCCGCGCCTCATAGGCGAGGTTTTCGACGCCGGAGGCGATGATGGCGCCGCCATGGATACGGGTCAGTGAGCGGCGCTCGCAGAGATCGTTGAGATCCTTGCGGATGGTCTGCGCCGAAACCTCGAACCGGCGCGCCAGCTCATCGACCATGACGCGGCCCGAGGCCCGCGCGATGTTGAGGATTTCGGCTTGGCGATGGGTCAGTCCGGTCACGGCGATGGCCTCAAGTCAGGAAGCTGCATGGTGCGGCGGTTCGCGCGTTCGGTCAATGCGCGCGCCGATCACGGTTAACGGACGAAGGTCTTCACCACGCCATCGCAGCGGCGAGACGCGTCAGCAGGTCCGGATCGTCGAAGGCGCTGGCGGAGGCGATAGCCCCGGCGGCGACGAGATCAGCATGGCTGAGGCTGGTCCGGATGCCGATGGTCGGAATGCCGGCCGCCGCAGCCGACTGCACGCCGGTGCGGGAGTCCTCGAACCCGATCGAGGCCATCGCGCTGGCGCCGGCAAAGCGCAACCCTTCCTGATAAGGCAGCGGATGCGGCTTGCCGTAGGGCAGCTCGGCGCCGATCACGAGCGCCTTGAAGCGGTCCGTGATGCCGAGGCCGGACAGCAGCAGCTCCGCATTCAGCCGCGGGGCGTTGGTCACCGCAACCATGGGAATACCGGCCGCATCCGCCCTGTCGAGCAGCGCCATCAGGCCCGGCAGCGGTTCGATCTGCCCGGCGACGAGTTCGCGGAAGACTTCCTCCTTCTCATCGAGGATCAAGGCACGCCGTTCCGGCGCCTCATCGGGCAGAAAGCGTTCGCCGATCGCTACATTCGCGAAGCCTTGCAGCTCCCTGGAGAAGCGCGCGTGATCGAAGACATGGCCGCGAGGGCCGAGCACCTGGTTGAAGGCCTTCAGGTGCAGCGGATCGGTGTTGGCGAGCGTACCGTCGATGTCGAACAGCAACGCCCTGCCGATAGCCTCGATCATGTCCGTACTTTCCCGAATAGATGACGCATCAATACGAAAGCCGTATCAATACAGCGCCAATCGCGCAATGACGCACGTGCATGACCACTACGCGACACTCGACAAAGTCGCGCGCGGCTGCAACACTCCGTGCAAGATCAAGAAGGAGGAAACAATGACGATCAACCGACGCGATCTGGCTCTCTCGACTCTTGCCGTCCCAGCTCTTGCCGTCTCGACGCTTGCAGTTTCAGCGCTCACGACACCGGTGCTGGCGGCCTCGGCGGACGAGGAAGCCGTAGCGAAGAAGGTCGAGGCGTTCCGTCTCGCCCAGATCGCGGCCGATCCCAAGGCGCTCGGCGCACTCTGCGCCGACGAGGTGAGCTACAGCCATTCCAGCGGCAAGGTCGAGGACAAGGCGACCTTCGTCGCCAACGCTACCGACGGCAAATCCAAATTCCTGTCGATCGAATACAAGGAGCCGACCATCAAGGTCGTCGGCCCCGCTGCGATCGTGCGTTTCCACTGGGTGGCGGAACAGGAGATGGCGGCCGATGGGAAAAAAGTGCCGACCAACCTTCACATCCTGATGAACTGGCAGAAGCAGGGCGACGACTGGAAGCTGCTCTCGCGGGCAGCAACGAAGTTGTGATTGCGGCTTATCCCTCTCCCCTTGTGGGAGAGGGTGGCTCGCCGCAGAGCGGCGAGACGGGTGAGGGGTATGCTTCCGCGAGCGCATCTCTCACAATTGAATTCGGCGAAACAACCCCTCATCCGGCGCCAGAGCCGAAGCCTCGCTTCGGCGTCTTCTTAAGAACGACCGCTGGAGGCGGCCTACGCCACCTTCTCCAACAAGGGAAGGAAAGTGCAGGAGCACCAGGGACTGCAAAAAATTCCGACCACGCTTTGCGCGTCAGAAATCGCTCCGCCTGGCGCAATGCAGCGTATTGCGACCTGATGCTCGACAAAATCAAGTGCGGCTGCAACAGTGGACGCAAGATCAAGGACGAAGGATATGACGACATTGAATCGCGATCATGCTGCCACGACAGACCACGAGGCGGTGGCAAAGAACGTCGAGGCATTTCGCCTCGCCCAGATCGCGGCCGATCCGAAGGCGCTCAGCGCGCTGTGCTCGGACGATCTGAGCTACAGCCATTCCAGCGGCTTCCTTGAGGACAAGGCGGCCTTCGTCGCCAACGCCACCGACGGCAAAACGGAATTCCTGTCGATTACGTACAAGGATCCGACCATCAAGATCGTCGGCCCCGCCGCGATCGTTCGCTTCCACTGGCTGGCCGAGATGATGACCGGCGGACAGAAAGTAACAAACAGCCTTTACATCCTGATGAACTGGCAGAAGCAGGGCGACGACTGGAAGCTGTTGTCGCGGGCAGCAACGAAGTTGTGATTGCGGCTTATCCCTCTCCCCTTGTAGGAGAGGGTGGCTCGCCGCAGAGCGGCGAGACGGGTGAGGGGTATGCTTCCGCGAGCGCACCTCTCACAATTGAATTCGGCGAAACAATCCCTCATCCGGCGCTTCGCGCCACCTCCTCCCACAAGGGGAGAAGGAAGGACAGTTGTCGGCAAAAGATTCCGACCACGCTTAGCGCGCCCCGAAATGACAGGCGGAAAATTATGCCGCTTCCTTCACATCACCGTTAACCAGCTTGCGCGCGGCGCGCTCGGCTTCGCGGGCGTTGCGGAAGAGCTGGCCTTCGAGACGATTGAAGCGGTTGGATGAGGCGAAAAAGCAGTAGCCTCCCTGGGAACGAACGACGATACCTGCGGTCTGCGAATCGACTTCGATGATGTAGCTGTCCGGCATGGTCCGTGGATTCCTCAGTGCGGGCAAATAACGGCAGTTCTGCCCAAAGGTTCCTGGGCATTTTGACGCCGTTTCCACCCCGGATCGACACGCGATGGAGTAAGCCGGGACCTCATCCGTTTTATGACTGGTTCTTGGCAAAGCCGCGGCGCCGTGACTCAGTCGCGCCGCGTTTGGTGGCGCCGCACCTGAGATGAGGCGCAACGCCGCGCGCGATTACGTCGCGATTGGTGGATCGTTTCTCTGGATTGTTTGCGGACGGCCGTCATCGTCGATCGAGACGTAAGTGAAATTGCCGTCGGTCACCAGGATCGGCTGGAGCTCCCTGCGTCGCAGAGCCCAGGCTTCGAGATGCACGGTCATCGAGGTGCGGCCGACGCGAACCAGATTGGCATAGACCGAAACGAGGTCGCCGACATAGACGGCCTTGCGAAAATTCATCGCCTCGATGGCGACGGTCACCGTGCGCGACTTTGCGACCTTTGACGCAAACACGCCGCCGCCGACGTCCATCTGGCTGAGCAGCCAGCCGCCGAAGATGTCGCCGTTTGCGTTGGTGTCGGCAGGCATTGCCAGCGTGCGGATGCAGAGATCGCCGCCCGGCCCGGCATTGGCTTGCTCGTTCATGCCGCTCTCACTTGAAGATTCCTCACTTGAGGATTGCTCACTTGAAACTGCTCACGTGAAATTGTCCCAGCCCGGATCCGGCGCAAAGCGCTCGCCGAATCTCCCGGCCAGTGCGCGCAAGGTGGATACGACATGATCCACGCCACGCGTGCGCGCATAGTTCAACGGACCGCCACGGAACGGTGCATAACCGGTGCCGAAGATCATGGCGCCATCCACCATGTCGGCATCATCGACGATCCCCTCGCGAAGCGCCGCAACGCAGACGTTGGACATCGGCAGCACCAGACGGTCGATCATCTGGTCGGTGACGCGCGGACCAGTCTCGGGCAACGGCGCCTTCTCGGCCTTGCCGTCGCGCCAGACGTAAAAGCCCTTGCCGGTCTTGCGGCCGAGCTCGCCCTTGGCGACCTTCTCGCGCAGCCACGCCGGCGTCGGCGGCAGCAGATCGCCGAACTTGCTGCGCAGCATGTCGCCGACGTCGAGACAAATGTCGAGCCCGACCTGGTCGGCCAGTTCGATCGGCCCCATCGGCATGCCGAACTGCTCCGCGGCGGCGTCGATCAGGCGCTGGTCGATCTTCTCGTCCAGCATCACCATCGCTTCCAGCATGTAGGGCGTCAGCGCGCGGTTGACGAGGAAGCCCGGCGAGCTCTTCACCGACAACGGCAGCCGATCGATCACGCCGACGAAAGCAAGTGCCTCCTTCAGCACCTGCGTATCGTTACCGCCATGGCTGACGACTTCCACCAGCTGCAACCGCGACACCGGATTGAAGAAGTGGAGGCCGACCAGCCGCTCCGGCCGCGCCAGCGTGGTGCGCAAATCCTGGAGCGGAATGCTCGACGTGTTGGTCGCGAGAATCGCGCCCGGCTTCATCCGCGGCTCGAGCCCGGCATAGACCTTCTGCTTCAGCTCGAGCTTCTCCGGGACCGCCTCGATGATAAGATCCGCGTTGCGGACGCTCTCCCCATCCATGTCGGGGATCAGGCGATCGAGCGCGTCGCGCACCTCGGTCGGCTTGCGGATGATCTTGCCGTAGAGCTCGGCGGCGCGCTTGACTGCACCCGCGATCGGCTCTGCCTTCATGTCGGCGAGCGAGACGCGCAGCCCCTGCCCCGCGCACCAGGCCGCGATGTCGCCACCCATGGCGCCAGCGCCGATGACGTGGACATGCTTGATCGTGTTGCCGGAGCCTGCCGCCTTCTTCATCTGCTCGCGCAGGAAGAACACGCGGATCAAATTCTGCGCGGTCGGCGTCACCATCAACTTGGCGAACGAGGCCTGCTCTGCCCTGAGCATCGCGGCCTTGCTGCCGCCATGGGTCTCCCAGAGATCGATCAAGGCATAGGGTGCTGGATAATGCTCGCGGGACGCGGCCTTCGCCGCCTCCAATCGCATCCGCCTGGCCATCAGCCCGCGCACCGGGCCGAAATTGGCCGCACGCGTCAGAAAGCCCGGCCGCGCCCGCTTGAGGCGGCCGAACAGCGCATCCTTGACGGCATTGCGAACGTGGCGCTCCTGCGTCACGGTGTCGACGAGGCCGAGCGATTTGGCGCGGCGGGCATCGATGGTGCGGCCGGTCAGCATCAGGGCCATCGATTGGGTCGGATTGACCAGCGCGGTGAAACGCGCGGTGCCGCCGAGCCCGGGATGCAGGCCCAGCATCACCTCCGGGAAGCCGAAGCGCGCGCCGTCGATGGCGATGCGCGATTGGCAGGCGAGCGCGACTTCGAGCCCGCCGCCGAGGCAGAAGCCGTGGATCACCGCGACTGTCGGCAGCTTCAGCGCTTCCAGATGGTCGACCACCGCGTGGGCGGCGCGGATCCGCGTCTCCACCATCCCGGCATCATCGGCACCGCGAAATTCGTTGACGTCGGCGCCCGCGATGAAGCCGGACGGTTTTGCGGAGCGGATCACGAGGCCGGCCGGACGCTCGGTCTCAATTGCCGCCAACACGGAGTCGAACTCCTCCATCACGTCCGGGGACAGCGTATTGGCGCTGGAGTCAGTGCGATCGAACAGCAGCCAGGCGACGCCGTCGGCGTCGCGCGTCAGCTTGAAGTGCTTGTAGGGACTATCGGCAGCGGGCCTGGGCCCGAGCTCCAGCACGCGGTCGCCGAGCGCGGTCATGATCTTGGAATCCATGTCACACCGCCTCGATCAGCATGGCGCCGCCGAGCCCGCCGCCGATGCATTCGGTGGCAACGCCGCGCCGCGTGCCGAGCCGCTTCATCGTGTTGACGAGGTGCAGCACGATGCGGTTTCCGGAGGTGCCGACGGGATGCCCGAGCGAGATAGCGCCGCCATCGACATTGAGTTTTTCGCGGTCGATCTCGCCGGCAGCGCCATCGAGCCCCAAAATCTCGCGGCAGAATTTGTCGTCATTCCAGGCGGCGAGGCAGCCGAGCACTTGGGTGGCAAACGCCTCATTGAGCTCCCAGGTCTGGACGTCCTGAATGGTGAGATCGTTGCGCTTCAGCAGCGGCGTCGCCGACATCACGGGACCGAGACCCATGATGCTTGGATCAAGTGCGGCCCAGTTGCTGTCGACGATGACCGCCTTCGGCGTCAGCCTGTGCTTGGCGACTGCTTCGTCGGACGCCAGGATCACCCAGGACGCGCCGTCGGTGATCTGCGAGGAATTGCCGGCCGTGACCTGGCCCCAGGGACGCTCGAACACCGGCCTCAGCTTGGCAAGCTTCTCGGCCGTCGAGTCCGGCCGCACGCCATCATCATGGTCGAAGAATTTTCCGTCGCGGGAGAACGCGGTTTCGACTTCGCCCTTGAGAAAACCTTCCGCCTGCGCATGCGCGAGCCGGCGATGGCTCTCGGCGGCATAGGCATCGGACTGCGCGCGGGTGATGCCGAAGAGATGGCCGACGACTTCGGCCGTCTGGCCCATGTTCAAATCGGTAATGGGATCGGTCAGCCCGCGTTCCAGGCCGATGATCGGCTTGAGATAGCGCGGCCGCAGCTTGAAGGCTGCGGCAAGCTTCGCGGCGACGCCCTTGGCGGTGGCGAGGCCGGCAAACCAGCGCACGCCCGAATTGGGCCAGACCAGCGGCGCGTGGCTCAAAGCCTCGGTGCCGCCGGCGAGGATCATGTCGGCATGGCCCTCGCGGATGTAGCGGTAGGCGGTGTCGATCGACTGCATGCCGGATCCGCAATTGATCTGCACGGTGAACGCGACCATGTCCTCACCCATGCCGAGTCGGAGCGCGGCGACGCGGGCCGGGTTCATTTCGTCCGCGATCACGTTGACGCAGCCGAGGATGACCTGGTCGAATGTATCGGGCGAAAACGGCTGGCGCGCCAGCAGCGGCCGGCCGCATTGCACGGCGAGATCGACCGGCGTGAACGGACCGGGCCCCGAACGCGCTTTGAGAAACGGCGTCCGGCTGCCGTCGACGATGAAAACCGGTCGTGCCATCAGCTCGCCGCCCTCTGTTCACCGAGTTCCTGGAAGAACTGATGCACGTCGCCGGTTTTCTTGTAAATCGGCGACAGCGCCTCCGGCGCAAAATCGTCGACCTCTATCACCTTTGCGACCGCTTCGCGGGCCGTAGCCAGCTGCTCGCCCTCGGCTTGCGTGATCACGCCCTTGGCCACCGCATCCTTCCAGTCGCTCATATGAGCCGCGCGCATGCGCCTGGCGATGGCGTCCGTGCCTGCGACCAGGTTGAAAGCGCGCTCCAGCCGGGCGAAGCCGCCATCGTCATCGACATAAGCGAGGTCGGGCGTGAGGCGGTCGCGCGCGGCCGACGGCTCCAGCACGAGGCTTGCGCATTGATGCACCACTCGGTCGGAGGGACCCAGCACGCGGGCGCCGAACGGCTGGACCACGAATTTGAGAATGCTTGCGACGAAACGGTTCGGCAGATTGGCGAGAATCTCGGCAAGCCGGTTCTCGATGGTCCGAAAGCCCGTCGCCATGCACCATTCGAGCGCTGCAAAATCATCCTTCTGCCGCCCCTCGTCCTGCCAGCGTTTCAGCGCGGCAGAGAGCAGATACAGCTCGGACAGGATGTCGCCGAAACGCGCCGACAGCATCTCCTTGCGCTTGAGCGCGCCGCCGAGCGTCAGCAGCGCCATATCGGCACAGAGGGCAAACGCCGCGGAGTAGCGCGAGAGCTGACGATAGAATGGCCTGGCGTCACCGGCGTCGGGTGCAAGCGCGAAGACACCAAAGCTCCAGCTCCGGCCGAACGCGCGCAACAGTGTCTCGAAGCTGTGGCCGACATGCTTCCAGAACGCCTTGTCGAAGGCGGCGAGCCCACGCTCGCGATCGGTATCCGCGAGCGCATTCATCTCGTCGAGCAGATAAGGATGGGCGCGGATGGCGCCTTGCCCGAACACGATGAGATTGCGGGTGAGGATATTGGCGCCCTCGACGGTGATGCCGACAGGGACGGCGCGGTGGAGATTGCCGAGATAGTTTTGCGGGCCGTCGATCACGGCCTTGCCGCCATGGATGTCCATGGCGTCGTCGACCGCGGTGCGCATCCGCTCGGTCGCGTGCAGCTTCATGATGCCCGAGATGACGGCGGGATGGATCCCGGCATTCAGTGCCGCGCAGGTCAGCCGTCGCGCCGCATCGAGCTGATAAGCGGTCGCGACGATGCGCGCGAGCGGCTCCTCGACACCCTCGAATTTGGAGATGGAGATACCGAACTGCTCGCGGATGCGGGCATAGGCGCCGGTGGTGCGGGCGGCATAGGCGGCGCCGGCGGCGGAGAGCGACGGCAACGAGATTCCGCGGCCGGCGGCGAGCGCCGTCATCAGCATCTTCCAGCCCTGCCCCAGCCGCGCCTGGCCGCCGATGACGTAGTCGAGCGGAATGAAAACGTCGCGGCCCCAATTCGGGCCGTTCTGGAACACCTGCATCGACGGCAGATGGCGTTTGCCGATTTCGACGCCGGGAAGGTTGGTCGGGATCAGCGCCACGCTGATGCCGAGCTCTTCCTGGCTCCCCACAAGATGATCGGGGTCATAGGCCTTGAAGGCGAGGCCAAGCAGCGTCGCGACGGGACCGAGCGTGATGTAGCGCTTGTGCCAGTTGAGCTTCAGACCCAGCACCTCCTGGCCCTCGAAGCTGCCCTTGCAGATGATGCCGGTGTCGACCATCGAGGCGGCATCGGAGCCGGCCTCAGGGCTGGTGAGGCCGAAGCAGGGAATGTCGCGACCATCGGCAAGACGCGGCAGCCAGCGCTCCTGCTGCTCCTTCGTGCCGAAGTGCATCAGGAGCTCGCCGGGGCCTAACGAGTTCGGCACCATCACCGTCACCGCGGCGGCGATCGAGCGGGTCGAGATCTTGCGAACCACTTCCGAATGCGCATAGGGCGAGAAGCCGAGGCCGCCGAACTCCTTCGGAATGATCATGCCGAAGAATTTTTCGCGTTTGATGAAGTGCCAGACATCGGGCGGCAGGTCGCGCCATTCCCAAAAGATCTTCCACTCGTCGAGCATGGCGCAAAGCTCGTCGACGGGGCCGTTGAGGAAGGCCCGCTCCTCGTCGGTCAGCGTTGCCTGCGGGACCTTGAGCAGCTTCGACCAATCAGGGTTGCCGGTGAAGAGATCAGCGTCCCACCAGACGTCGCCGGCCTCCAGCGCCTCGCGCTCGGTGTCCGACATCGCCGGCAGCACGCCGCGCGCCCAGGAGAAAATCGGCTTTGTCAAAGTGTCGCGGCGGAAGCTCATGGCGGACCTCATGCATCGGCGCGGTGATCGGGCATTTTAGCGGAAAGTGGCCGGCGGCGGTGAACACTTCGCCTGCGAAAAGACGCGAATTGACGCGGCCGGGCAGCCGCCCACAGCCATAACGGCCGAGGCGTGGTGGCAGTTCCGGGAGGCGAGCGCTGTGAAAAGCGGTCACCCGGATGGAGCGAAGCGCAATCCGGGCTACGAGAGCGACCAGATCAGTCCGGCCGGACCATCTCGAACATGTTTTCCGGCTTGATCTCGAAATAATCCCCGCTGCGGCCGGCCCGGACGATCGGGCGGGCGGCGGCGGTCTGGTAGACGCCATCCTTGATCATGGCCTTGTCGATGTGGACAGCGACGACCTCGCCGAGCGTCAGCCAGGCATTGGCTTCCTTGCCGTCGGCGCCCTTGAGCCGGACGATGTCGGACACCTTGCATTCGAAGGCGACCGGACTTTCGCCGACGCGCGGCACGTTGACGAGCCTGCCGGGCACGGCGGTGAGGCCGGCGACCTCGAACTCGTCGACTTCAGGGCCGACGTGGGCCGCAGTCGCGTTCATGTGCCTGGCCAAGTCCATGGTGGCGAGATTCCAGACGAACTCACCTGTCTGCTGGATGTTCTCGACCGTGTCCTTCCAGTTTGTGGAGGAGAAGCCGATGATCGGGGGGACATAGCAGAACGCATTGAAGAAGCTGTACGGCGCGAGGTTGACATGGCCGTTGGTGTCGCGCGACGAGATCCAGCCGATCGGCCGCGGCGCGACGATGGCGTTGAAGGGATCGTGCTTGAGGCCGTGGCCCTTGGCGGGCTCGTAGAAGTGCAGGTCTTTGTCGGTCACGCGCTTTTTCCTTCTCGTCTTTGCGAGCGCAGCGAACCAATCCAGAATCCCTCCGCAGAGACAGTCTGGATTGCTTCGCTACGCTCGCAATGACGGAGTTTGTTGATCCGTCCTTGCCAGCCACCAACCGTCATTCCGGGTCGGCCTGCTTATAGGAGGAAATTCGCCGCCCCGTCAGTGCCGCGGGGACAATCCCGCGATGACGAAATCGATCATCTGGTCGATGGTCGGGCCCGGCTTGGTGGCACACTGGGCGATCATCTGGGGGTGGAAAAAGCGCATCATCGCGGTGCAGGCGCAGAGCGCGGCCAGTTGCAGGTCCGGAGCCTCGAACTCGCCGGAGGCCACGCCTTGCGCGATCATCTGGCCGATGACCCCGGCAATGCACTCCATGTGGTTGACGCATACGTCCCAGTCCTCCTGCATCGCGATCTCGACCATCTCGTGCAGCTTATTGTCGCCGACATAGCGCTCGGTGTTCATGCGATTGATGGTGGTGAGCAGTTCGCGGAAGCGCGGCAGTACCGGACCGGGCCTCGCCACGATCCGCTGCGCTTCGAGCTCGACCTCGCCCATCAGCGAGCGGGCCACCGCCTGATGAATCGCCTTCTTCGATTCGAAAAAGCGATAAACGTTGGCGGGGCTCATCTTGAGCTCCTTGGCGATGTCCCCGACCGTGGTCTTGAGATAACCGATCTGGCGGAACAGCCGCTCGGCCACCTCAAGAATACGATCCCGGGTGTCACCTTCGATATGTTCCGAAACCAGTGTCATCTGTCAGGACTCGTCAATCAGCAGTTCATCTTCACTTATTCAGCCGCCTCAGCAAGCGAAATTGCGTTCTGGTCATCGCTCCCATGCTGCGGCGCGGCAGGCTGCTCGGGCGTACCCGCCTCATCCAGGCTCTTGCGGAACCAGAGGGCGTAGAGGCCCGGCAGGTACAGCAGCGTCAGGAAGGTCGCGACGAACAATCCGCCCATGATGGTGATCGCCATCGGCCCCCAGAACGCCGAGCGCGACAGCGGGATCATAGCGAGGATGGCGGCGAGCGCCGTCAGCACCACCGGACGGGCGCGCCGGACGGTGGCCTCCACGATGGCCTCGCGGCGGGTCAGGCCGTGCGAGACGTCGGTCTCGATCTGGTCCACCAGGATGACCGCGTTGCGCATGATCATGCCGGCGAGCGCGATCAGGCCGAGCAGCGCCACGAAGCCGAACGGGGCGTTGGCGATGTTGAGTCCGAACGAGGCGCCGACAATGCCGAGCGGCGCGGTCAGGAACACCAGGATCAGGCGCGAGAAGCTCTGCAGCTGGAACATCAGCAGCGTCAGCATCACCATGACCATCAGCGGGAAGAGAATGAAGATCGAGGCGTTGCCCTTGGCGGATTCCTCGAACGCGCCGCCCGCCTCGATGCGGTAGGCCGGCTCGAGATTGTCCTTGATCGCCTTCAGCTTCGGCGCGATCTGGCCGGTGACGTCGGGCGCCTGCACGCCGTCGACGACGTCAGAACGCACGGTAATCGCCATGTCGCGGTTACGCCGCCACATGATCGGCTCCTCGTGGGCATACTCGATCTTGGCGATCTGTTGCAGCGGCACGGCCACGCCGTTGCGCGAGGTGATGGTGAGATCGCCGACTGCACCGAGGTCGAGCCGCTCGGACGAGACGGCGCGCGCGACCACACCGACCTTCTCGATGCCGTCGCGCACGGTGGTCACCTGTGAGCCCGAGATCAGCATCGACAGCGCCTGCGACACGTCCTGCGGGGTCAGGCCCATGGCGCGGGCGCGATCCTGGTCGACGACGAGCTTGAGGTAAGGCGACTGCTCGTTCCAGTCGAGCTGGACGTCCTTGACGCTCTTGTTCTGCCGCATGACGTCGCGGACCTGGTAGGCGATCTCGCGCACCTTGTTGGCGTCGGGGCCGATCACGCGAAACTGCACGGGAAAACCAACGGGGGGACCGAAATTGAAACGATCGACGCGCACGCGGGCCTCGTTGAGCGCGCCGTCGGCAACGGCGTTTTCAAGCTTGGCCTTGATGCGCTCGCGCGCCTCGACGCCCTTTGCGACGATGACGATTTCGGCAAAAGCCTCATTCGGAAGCTGCGGATTGAGGCCGAGCCAGAAGCGCGGCGAGCCCTGCCCGACATAGGCCGTGTAGGTCTCGATGTCCTTGTCGTCCTTGAGCATGGTCTCGGCCTTCTTCACCGCCTTTTCCGTGACGTTGAAGGCGGTGCCCTCGGGCAGGCGAAGCTGGAGGAACAGCTCGGGGCGCTCGGACAGCGGGAAGAACTGCTGCTGGACGTGGCCGAAGCCGACGATCGAGGCGATGAAGACGCCGACGGTCGCAGCCACCACGGTGATGCGGTGATTGACGCACCATTGCACGATGGCGCGCAGGCCCCGATACATGCGGGTCTCGTAGACCG
Source organism: Bradyrhizobium sp. 4 (assembly GCF_023100905.1). Classification (NCBI taxonomy): domain Bacteria; kingdom Pseudomonadati; phylum Pseudomonadota; class Alphaproteobacteria; order Hyphomicrobiales; family Nitrobacteraceae; genus Bradyrhizobium; species Bradyrhizobium sp. 4. Next base: position 1,858,570 of record NZ_CP064686.1, on the reverse strand, counting down.
CGTGCGGATCGTGATTGTGGTGCACCTTGATGTTGGGCAGCAGCATGACGCCGATATAGGGCGTGAAGATCACCGCCACGAACCAGGACGCGACCAGCGCGATCGCCACGATCCAGAAGATGCTGCCGGCATATTCGCCGACCGCGGAATTGGCAAAGCCGATGGGGAGGAAGCCAGCGGCCGTGACCAGCGTTCCCGTGAGCATCGGAAACGCAGTGGATTCCCAGGCAAAGGACGCCGCACGCATGCGGTCCCAGCCCTGCTCCATCTTCACCACCATCATCTCGACCGCGATGATGGCGTCATCCACCAGCAGGCCGAGCGCGATGATCAGCGCACCCAGCGTGATGCGGTGCAGATCGAGCGACATCGTGTTCATGACGACGAAGACGATGCCGAGCACCAGCGGCACCGACAGCGCGACCACAATGCCGGTGCGCCAGCCGAGCGCCAGGAACGACACGAACAGCACGATGACGAGGGCTTCCATGAAGGAGTGCACGAATTCGCTGACGGCGTGCTCGACCACCTTGGGCTGGTCGGCGATCAGCTTGATGTCGACGCCCTGCGGCACCGCCTTCATGAATTCAGCCGTCGCCTTCTCGACCTCCTTGCCGAGATCGAGGATGTTGGCGCCCTTGGCGGTGACGACGCCGATGCCGATCGCGGCCTTGCCTTCCTGGCGCACGATGAAGCTCGGCGGGTCGACGTAACCATGGGTGACGGTGGCGATGTCGCCGAGGCGGAACACGCGGCCGTTGCTCTCGACCGGGGTTTCGGCGACGGCCTTGGCGCCGTCGAGCGCTCCGGTGACGCGCAGCGGCACGCGTTGAGAAGAGGTCTCGACCGTGCCGGCCGGCGTCACGTTGTTCTGCTTGGCGAGCGAATCGAACAGCGCCTGCGGCGTGATGCCGAGAGTGGCGAGCTTGGCATGGCTGAACTCGACGAAGATGCGCTCATCCTGGTTGCCGTAGACGTCGACCTTGGTCACGCCCGGCACCTTCAGGAGTCGCTGACGGAAACCCTCCGAGACCTTCTTGAGCTGGGCGTAGTCGGCGCCGTCGCCGGTCATCATGTAGAGGATGGAATCGACGTCGGAGAATTCGTCGTTGACGACGGGCCCCAAAATCCCCGAGGGCAGCTGGCCCTGTACGTCGGCCAGCTTCTTGCGCAGCAGATAAAAAAGATACGGCACGTCCTTCGGCGGCGTGGAGTCGCGGAAGGTGACCTGGAGCGCGGTAAAGCCGGGCTTGGAATAGGTCTGCACCTTCTCGAAGTAAGGCAGCTCCTGGATCTTCTTCTCGATGGGATCGGCGACCTGCGCCTGCATTTCCTGCGCGGTCGCGCCCGGCCAGAGCACGGAGACGTTGACCACCTTGACCGTGAAGAACGGATCCTCGGCACGGCCGAGCTTCTGATAGGAGAAGAATCCGGCGACGCCGAGAATGAGCATCAGGAACAGGATCAGCGTCGGATGGCTGACGGCCCAGGCCGAAAGATTGAAGCGCTTCATCGCACTCTCCAAAGATGATCCGGTTGCAAAAAAACGACAGCCACCCTGTTCAACGCGTCGTCGCGAGGCCGCGAAGCAATCCAGGGGGCTGGGCAGGTTCTGGATCGCTTCGCCGCTTCAGCCAAAGCATTTGCGCTCGGGCCGAAACTCACCTCACACGACGTAACTCGTAAGCGAGACTTAAAAGGACAGTGACGAGACGATCCGCACCCTCTGGCCCGGATCGAGCTTCTGAACGCCGAGGGCGACGATCTTGGCGCCCTCTTCGACACCGCCGGTGATGACGACGTCGTTGCTCTCGTAGGACTTCACCGCGACCGGCTTCAGCGTGACCGCGCCGTTGTCGTCGACGACGTAGAAGGACGGCTTGCCGCCTTCGTTGAACAGTGCCGACAGCGGCAGCCGCGCGACGCGCTCGGAGGCGGCGTCCGACAGCGTCAGCGTCGCGGTCATGCCGAGCGAGACCTTGTCGTCGGCCTCGGGGAGCGAAAATTTGGCGAGATAGGTGCGCGTAGCGGGATCCGCGGTGGGCGCGATCTCGCGCAGCCTGGCCGTATATTTTTTGCCCGGCTCCGACCAAAGAGTGACGCTGGCGGCGCCCGATTTGGCACGTCCGACCAGCGTCTCAGGGATCGCGACGACCGCTTCCTTTTCGGCAAAGCGGGCGACACGGATCGAGGTCTGGCCTGCGGCAACCACCTGGCCAGGCTCGATCAGCGTTGCGGTGACGACGCCACGGGCGTCGGCGTTGAGCGTCGCGTAGGAAAGGGAATTGTTGGTCAGCTCGACCGAGCGCTCGGCCCGGTTCAGGCGGGCACGCGCCTCGTCGGCGGCGGCGCGGCTCGAATCCAGCTGCGCATCGGTGGTCCAGCCCTTGGCCTTCAAATCCTTGGCGCGCTGCTCGGCCGCGGCGGCCTGGGCCAGGACGCCGGTCGCAGCGGTCTGTTCGGCGACGGCTTGCTCGGCCTGGAGCTTCAGATCGACCTCATCGAGGACCGCGAGCGGCTGGCCGATTTCGACGGTCTGGCCGACTTCGACCAGACGCTTGGCGACCTTGCCGGCGACCCGAAAGCCCAGATCGCTCTCGATCCGCGGCCTGATCGTGCCAACGAAGCTGCGTTCGGGCTTTTCGGCATCGTAGTGCGCGGTGGCGACCAGGACCGGCCGCGGCGGCTCGGCCTTTTCAGCAACGCTATCATTGCACCCAGCGAGGGCGGCAGCCATCAGCGCCAACGAAACACCCGCCAAGAGCTTCGAATAGCTGGATAAAACGGTTCGGACGAACATCGGAGGACACTCCCTCGGCTGCAATGAGAGGAATGTCGACTAATCACTGATAAAAGTCAATAATCGTCAGTTATCAGGAAAGCGTGATCGTTAAGGGGTGGTTGCCGCCCGGCTGCTCTTGCCGAAGCCTGACCTGTTGGAAGAGAGCGTCGCGCCGCGGGCCCCAGGGACCGCGCGGAAATGGGCCCTGGCTTTCGCCAGGGCGATATTTCGAGGCTACCGCGCCTGTTCGACGAACTCGTGTTTGCTGTCGTGGCCGCCGATGAAGACCAGGATGCCGGCGATCAGCGGCAGCACCGCGAGCACGAGCAGTCCGCTCGAGGTCTGGCCGGTGGCTTCCTTGACCCAGCCGATCAGATACGGACCACCGAAGCCGGCGAGATTGCCGATCGAGTTGATCAGGGCGATGGCGCCGGCCGCCGCCGTGCCGGAGAGCCAGGCGGTCGGCAGGGTCCAGAACACGCCGAAGCAGCAGAACACGCCGATCGCGGCGACCGTCAGCACGATCATCGTCAGGGTGGGGTCGGTGAGATAGCTGGAGACGCCGAGCGCGATGGCGGTGAGCAGCAACGGCGCGCCGACATGCATCACGCGCTCGCGCGTGGCATCGGAATGCCGTGCCCACAGGATCATCGCGATGGTGCCGAACAAATAGGGGATCGCGGTGACGAAGCCGGTCTGGGCGTTGGTGAGGCCGAACGCCTTGACGATCTGCGGCAGCCAGAACTGCATGCCATACAGCGCGCCGACGAAGCCGAAATAGACCAGGCTCAGCATGATCACCTTCGGTGAGGTCAGCGCCTCGCCGAGCGACAAATGCTTCACCGCCTGCTTGGCCGCGATCTCGGCATCGAGCTTGGTCTTGAGCCAGGCCTTCTGCTCGGCCGAGAGCCAATCCGCCTTCTCCGGCCTGTCGGTGAGATAGAACCAGGTGACGATGCCGAGCAGCATCGAAGGGATGCCCTCGATGATGAACAGCCACTGCCAACCCTTCAGGCCCATCGCGCCGTCGAGCCCGAGCAGCAGGCCGGAGACCGGGGCGCCGATCACGGTGGAGACCGGCACGGCGATGGCGAAGGCCGCGAGGAAGCGGGCGCGATATTCGGCCGGATACCAATAAGTGAGATAGAGGATGATGCCGGGGAAGAAGCCGGCTTCGGCGACGCCGAGCAGGAACCGCAGCACGTAGAAGCTCGTGACGCCGCTCGTGAGCGCCATCAGCGCCGAGATAATGCCCCAGGTCACCATGATGCGGGCGATCCAGCGGCTGGCGCCGAACTTCTCCAGCGCCAGATTGCTCGGCACCTCGAAGATGAAATAGCCGATGAAGAAGATGCCGGCGCCCCAGGAGAAGATCAGCGGGGTGAATTTCAGCTCGGCATTCATGGTCAGCGCAGCGAAACCGAGATTGACGCGGTCGAGATAAGAGAAGAAGTAGGCCAGCACCAGGAACGGGATCAACCGCCATGAGATGGCGCGGATCGTCGAGGTCTCGATTTCCGACTTGGCTGCGCCGGTCGAACCGGCATAGGTCGTGGTCTGGCTCATGGCTTCCCCCGAGGTTGTTGCTTTTATGGGCTGATCCGGGGTTTTGAGCATCGCCGCAAAAGAGTCAATGGAGCAAGCAATGCATCAGGCGCAACCGGTCAAACCCATTGCGCCGTTACGGACATCGCTGATCCGCGCCGGTCTGGCGCTGGCGGTTATTGCCTGCGGACTCTCACTGCGCTGGTACGGCTTTCCGCTCGGCCTGCCCGCCTTCGTGGTGAAGTACGGCGGCTCGCTGCTATGGGCAACGATGGTGTTTCTGCTGGTCGGCGTTTTGCTGCCAAGGCTGTCACGGGCGCGGATCGCGGCCATTGCGATGGCGATCGCGGTCGTGGTCGAGTTCTCCCGGCTGGTGCATATGCCTTGGCTCGACGCGTTCCGGCTGACCACGGCCGGGGCGCTGCTGCTCGGGCGCATCTTCTCGCTGTGGAATCTGGCGGCTTATGCGATCGGGATTGCGTTCGGCGTTTGGATCGATCGATTGGCGGGGATGCGTAGGGTGGATTAGCGAAGCGTAATCCATCCTACGATCAGTCGGCCAGTTGAAACCGCTCAAAACGATCGAGCTCCTCCTCGATCTTCCGTTTCAGCTCCTTGCGTCCCGCGGTCTTCTTCCCCTCGCCGACCCAGGTCCATTTCTGCATCAGCAGCTTCTTTGCCTGCCGGTCGGTCTTCAGATCGAGCGCGGCGACGATCTCGTCGCCGACCAGCACGGGGAGCGCGAAATAGCCGAGCTTGCGTTTGGCCTTCGGCACATAGGCCTCGAACAAATGGTTGTAGCCGAAAATGAGATTGGTGCGCTTGCGCTGGATGATCAGCGGATCGAACGGCGAGAGGATATGGACGAGATCCGGCGGCGCGCGCTCGCCCGGCTCGAGCGCGGCCGGCAGTGCCCAGTACTCCTGCTTGCCGGCACCGTCGATGGCGACAGGCACGAGCTCGCCACGGCGGACGCGCGAGGCGATCAGGGCAGCCACCGCCGGCTTGCGCGGCGCGTCGAGATGGCAGACCGAATCGAGGCTCACGACACCTTGCGATCGCAGCGCGCGATCGAGCAGATAGGCCGTAATGTCCTTTGCCGACGCCGGCTTCGGCAGCTTGTCCCAGCCGAAATGGCGCGTCATCAGCTCATAGGTCTTGAGCATGCCCTGGCGCTCGCTGACGGTCACGACACCGGTATAGAAGGCGAGCTGCAACGCCCGCTTCGAGGGTTTTCGGCTTTGCCAGAGATGTTCCTTCTCGGTGAGCACGTCGTCCTCGATGTCGCGGATCGTCAGCGGACCGGCGCGCACCAGCCGCATCACCTTGCGCATGTCGGCAGGCTTCACCGAGGCGAACCATTTGTGCCCCTCGCGGCGGTGCTCGCGCATCGCCGGCAGGAAGAAGCGGAAATCGCCGGCCGGCACGTAGGACAGCGCATGCGTCCAATATTCAAACACGCTCTTGTCGACGCTCTGCGCGTGGCGCAGGTCGGCGCGGCGGTAGGACGGGATCCGGCTAAACAGGATGTGGTGATGGCAGCGCTCGATCACGTTGATGGTGTCGATCTGCACATAGCCGAGATGGGCGACCGCGTCGGAGACGGCTTGCGCGCCGTCACCGAACGGCGCGCGCTCGTCCAGCCGCTGGGCATGAAGCCAGATTTGCCGGGCCTGTGTCGTGGTGAGTGGAATCGGTTTGGGCGCGCGGGACATTGCAGGAGGGAATGTAGCGGGATTCGCGCCGGGAGAAAGAAGCGGACTGGACGCAGCAAAAGAAAAGCCGCGCTGTCATCTGCTGACAGCGCGGCCGCTTGGCGTGGCCGAGGCCCTATTTCATCATCATGGCCTTCTGCGCCTTCATGTAATGCATGCAGCCGCCCTTCATCTTGCCATTGCTCATATCGGTGTTGGCCATAGCCATTTCCTTGTTGGCCGCGACCTTGGCCGGGGTATCGGCCGTGCCCATCATCATGGCTGTCGATTTCATCATGTTATCGCCGGTGCACGCCATCATGGCGGCGGATGCCGGCGAAAGGGAAAGGGTGAGCGCGACAAAAGCGGCGGCTGTGAGCAAGATCTTCATCGAAAAGTCTCCTCCGTAAAACGAAACCGGCGTCATGCCGGCCTTCGCAATACGTATTCTCCGGCGAAGACGTTTCGTAGAGAAGACAATTTTCTTGCTGCGGTGCGAAGACGGAGGGCTCAACGGCCAGCTTTCGGGGCTTTGGACCGGTCGCCAACGCTGCCTGTTGCGACATCGGGTTCGCACGAGGCCTTGCCGCGCTCCTCCGCCTGGCAGCGATAGACACTGCCGGTGAGACGATCGAGCAGCCACATGTTCTCGTCGGTCGGCGCTTGAAGCCCGACATAGCGGGAGGTCAGCCCCGTGATCAGGGTCGACAGCAGGATCGCCACCGCGATCATCGCCGCGCCGACGTAGATGGGCATGGAGCTCAGGGACACGGTCCGATCCGGCGGGCCACTGCGATAGAACTGGTAATCACTCGGCCTCGGCACTGGATGGAACTCGGCTCCCTTCGTTGCGCTTATGGGAGGCTCCACCCTAGGCGTCCATCTGGCCGAAAAATTGTCCGCGGACAGGCCATCGCGCGACGGCTTTGCGACAATCGGTCAGCACAGGTTTCACCGAGTGAACCGGGCCCCGGCCCCCGAGCGGCACCTGGGCGCGGCGGTCCTCAGTGATGCGGATCACGACAGGACTGCGACGGCTCGAACGCTCGCCGGGCAGCGTGCGACCACTCTCTTCACGCGTTGGCGTCCGTCCTCGGAGTGGACCGCGGGTCGGCCCTCCACGAACCCGAAACCGCTCGAAATTCGCTGCCATGGCCCCGGAGGGCCCCGTTTCCACCGTGACCAAGATCACACCAGGGGTTTTGAACCTGCCCTATGCTTGCAGCATCAAATAGCCATCAGGCGTCACAACGAGGATACGACAATGACCCGTTTCAATAAGTCTATTGCACTGAAGGCGATTACCCTCTCGGCACTTCTGTCGATGACGGCCGGCTTGGCCATGGCCGGCGACGGCAATGTCTCGACCAACCAGATCCTGGATGCATTGAAGCCGAAGTCGACGACCCGCGGCCTGTCCGCAGGTCCGCAGGTCGATCCGGCGGTGCAGGCCAAGGAATCGACGTTCCTGAACACCGTGCGCAACCGCTCGACGCGGTCGTTGTCGACGGGCGAGCGCGAGCAGATTGCCGAGCTCGCCGCGACCAAGCCGAAGATCGATCTGGAGATCCAGTTCGACTACAACTCGGCCGACATTGCCAAGACGTCGGTGCCGTCGGTGCAGGCGCTCGGCAAGGCGCTGTCCGATCCCTCGCTGAAGGGCTCGACCTTCGTGGTCGCCGGCCACACCGATGCGGTCGGTACCGAGGGATACAATCAGGGGCTCTCCGAGCGGCGGGCCGACACCATCAAGAAATATTTGGTGCAGAACTACGGCCTCACCGGCACCGATCTCGTCACCGTCGGCTACGGCAAGACCAAGCTGAAGGACACCGCCAACGGCGCCGACCCGATCAACCGCCGCGTCCAGGTTGTGAACATGGACACCAAGACCGCGTCGAAGTAATTTCCAGGTCATCGCCCATCAAAACGCCGCCTGCCGTCCCCCCGGCAGGCGGCGATGTCATATCCAGCTTTGGAAAAGCATCAGCCGGTTGAAGGTCTGCATCGACGTGCCGACGAAGGCCGCCGAGATCGGCAGCATGGCGGCAAAGCCTGCTGCCGCGACCGCGACATAGGCCCACAACAGCCAGCGTGGCAGACCCTCCCGGCGCAGCACGTAGACCAGCGCGAGCGACGCTACGGTCGCGGCCGGCAGATAGTAATAGATGAAGGCGAGCGTGCGCGGCAGCAACGCCCAGGCGAGCCAGGATCCGAAATAGAAGACCGAGATCAGGAACGCATCCCGGCGACGCGCGACGACGAAGTCGCGCAGCACGACGGCGAGCGCGAGCAGCGCCGGCCACAGCACCAGGGGGTTACCGAGGAAAACGACCGCGGAGACATTGTCGTCCGCGCCCTTGTCGAACAGGAACCACACCGGGCGCGCGAGCAGCGGCCATGACGGCCACGCGCTCATATAAGTGTGGCCGGCGATGGCAGTGGTGGTGTTGTCGGCGAAGATCCGGCGCTGCGCCTCGACCAGATTCGGCAGCGACGCGCCATAGAGCGGGACGAAGGCCGCAAGATATGTCGCCGCGGGCAGGACGATGAAGCAGAGCACGACGTGATGTAATCTGAAGTCGGGCCAGAGATCGGGCCGGTACCAATCCCCCGGCTTCGCGTCGGCAAACATAGTTTGCCAGCCCTGCATCAGGCGGATCACCGCGATGATGACGATGCAGATTCCGAGCGGAAACAGGCCGCTCCATTTGCAGGCCGCAGCGCAACCGAACAAGCTGCCGGCAGCCGCGAACAATGCGTGAGGCCGGTCCTTTCGAAACCCGTGCATGAAGGCGGCAATCGCGAGCAGGCCGAAGCCGAGTGCAAAAATGTCGAGCATCGCGATGCGCGCCTGCACGTACAGCATCTGGTTGCAGCCGGCGATCAGCGCAGCGGCGATCGCAGGCCCTTGCGCGGCGAACAGCGCGAGGCCGCACAGGTAGATCGCGACGATCGCGAGGGCGCCGAACAACGCCGCGGGATAGCGCCAGCCCAGCGCGGTGTCGCCGAAGGTCGCGATCGATAGCGCGATAAGCTCTTTCGCCAATGGTGGATGCATCGGATTGAGCATCGGTTGCGACATCGCTGGCGCCATCATCTGCCGCGCCGCCGGCACGTAGTGCACTTCGTCGAAGACGAACTTCTCCGGCGTCGTGAGGCCTATCAGCAGTGCGAGATGCGCGACCAGGAAAATCGCGACAGCAATCACTGCGCTCCGCGACACCTTCGGAACCGCCGGCAAGTCGAGTCGCATTTGTGGGGATATTTTGCGTGGCAAATTTGCGTCACCGCGGAGAATAATAGAGATCGCGGTTTTCATTGAACGCATTCTGCCGCAACTGTCACTAAGCATAACGCAGGTCTCGCGCTGCTTGTGATAATTCCGCCACATCGCAAGCGCGCCTGATCCGGTACGATCAGGGACACATCGATCGGTTGCGAAATGAATTTGCGTTTCTGGCTTTTCTCCACGCTGTTGTCGACCGCCTTGTGCGTGGCCCCTTGCGCGCAGGCGCAGACGCGCGTCGGTGAAGCCGTCGTGATCCAGAATGAAGTCGTTCGCGTCGCCGCGACCACGACGCCGATCAGCGTCGGCGACAGCATGCTCCGCGACGAGACCGTGCGCACCGGCGCCAGCAGCGCGGCGCGCTTCGTGATGGCCGACAGCACCAATCTGTCGCTCGGCCCGAGCGCGACGCTCAAGCTCGACCGCACCGTCTTCAACGATGAGCACAGCTATCGCGACGTCGCAATCCGCATGACGACTGGCGCATTCCGTTTCGTCACCGGGCATTCCGAGAAGACCGCCTACAAGATCACGACCCCGCTCGCGACCATCGGCGTGCGCGGAACCACACTCGATATCCTGTCCCAGCGCGGCCGCTCGGTCGTCGTGCTGCAGGACGGCGCCGCCAGTGTCTGCACGACGAGCCAACAATGCGTGCAGCTCACCCAGCCCGGCGACACCGCAATCATCACCTCGACCGGCGGCAAGGTCTCTATCAGCAAAACCAACACGCCGCCCTGGACCTTTGCCGCGACCTGCGCCGCGAGCGCGGGACTGTGCGCGGTCAACCAATATGCGGACGCATCGCCGACCATCACGCCCGCCGTCCATGACGACGGCATGCTGTGCGGACGCTGAAGATGGCGATATCCACCAACGTCATGCGCTTCACGCTCGCGAGCGTGCTGACCGCCGTGGCTGCGTTTGCGTTTGTCGCGGTCGATACCCGTCCGGCGGCAGCCGCTACGATTTGCGAACCCGAGTGCGGAGGGCCGACGCCAACCCCGGCGCCGAGCTATTCCCCCTCGCCGACGCCGACCTACAGCCCCTCGCCCTCGCCCAGCCCCTACCCGTCATCGTCGCCGAGCCCTTACCCGTCCTCCTCGCCGAGCCCGACGCCGACACCGACCGGCGCGGATTCCAGCGGCGGCTCGATCGGCGGCCTTGCCAATCAGCGCTTCAACCAGATGATCACCAACCGGGTGCTCGGCACGGTGCTGCTCGGCGTCAACGAGCAGGTCAATTGCAGCAACTGCGTCAGCGCGTTCGGCTCCGCCGGCTCGTTCTCGGCCGGCATCCACGGCCGCAAGGAGCTGACCAACAATCTGTCGCTGCTCGCCGGCATCGCCTACACGCAATACAGCGAAGGCGGCTACAACATCACCAGCGCGCCGATCGGCGCATTCGCGCTGCGCTATGACTTCACCGACTGGGGCTCGTCGCGCCCGTTCTTCGACGTCGGCACGATCCTGACGCCGTGGGAGAAGGCGCGCTACACCCGCAGCTACAACACCAGCCTCGGCCCGGTGAGCGTCACGAGTTCGACCAACGCCGCGAACTACGCCGTCTACGGCCGCGCCGGCTGGATAAGTCGCGTGTCGCCCCGCGACGAGGTCGCCGCCTCGATCGAGGTCTGGCAGCTCTGGCAGCGCGTCTCGGGCTACACCGACAGCGCAGTGGCGTTCAATCCGTTCGACGCCAGCATCGCGACCGGCACCGACCGCACCAGCCTGGTCAAGATCGGGGGCCAGTGGACGCATCTCTACGGCAGCAATATCGAGGCCAACATCAACGGCGGCTGGGTGCAGTCATTCGCTGCCCATAGCGGCATCGTCGCCACCGTGACCGGCGACGGCGTGGTGGTGCCGACCATGGGTAACCAGGGCTGGTTCGAGTATGGCGGCCGGCTCGGCTTCCGGGTGCAGAAGGGCTGGATCGTCGACCTGTTCGCCAACGGCACGCTCGGCCCGCAGCCGGTCGGCAACACCATCCATGGCGGCGTGGGGCTGCGGATCAATTATTAGCGGCGGGCCTTCGCCTCAAATTCCGCTGTCATGCCCCCGCTCGACCGGGGCATGCAGTACGCCGCGGCCTATCGATTGACCAACGGCCGACTCGGCGTACTGGATCGCCCGGTCAAGCCGGGCGATGACAGTGAGTATGTGGCAAGGGCACGCCCTTCACGCCGCCGACTTGCCCTCGAACGCGCGGCGCAAGGTTTCCACGTCCAGCTTGACCATCTTCATCATGGCCTGCATTGCGCGTGCGGCAGCCGCCTTGTCGGGGCTCGAGAGGAATTCAAACATCACCTTCGGCACGACCTGCCAAGCCACGCCCCAGCGATCCCTGAGCCAGCCGCACTGCTCTTCCTTGCCGCCATGGGCCAGGAACGCATTCCAGACGCTGTCGACCTGGGCCTGATCGTCGCAATGGATCATCAGCGAGATCGCGTGGGTGTATTCCATTTTCATGCCGCCGTTGAGCGCGACCAGGGACTGTCCCGCCACCGAGAACTCGACGACGAGCACGGAGCCTTCCTTGCCGGAAGGGCCATCTGAAACGTTGCGCTGAACGTGCGCAATCTCCGAATTCGGAACGAGCGAGACGTAGAATTTCGCGGCTTCCTCGGCATCGCCGTTGAACCACATGCAGGGCACGACCTTGGACATTATGAATGCTCCTCTTCGGTTTCTTGCTGTCGTGGGCTCAGATCAGGCGTTCGCCATGTCGGACTGCGCCGCGAAGGCTGCCATGTCCATCCAGTTCACGCCCCACATGTGGCCGTCCGGATCCTCGAAGCTGCGGCCGTACATGAAACTGTATTCGTCCTTCGGGCTGGGATCGGCGACCCCGCCTGCAGCCCCGGCCCTGCTGACGATATCGTCGACCTCGGTCCGGCTGTCCGCGGACAGGCAGAACAGCGCCTGGTTTGAGGTCTTTGCATCCGAGATCGGCTTCGGCGTGAACTGACGGAATTTCTCGTGGGTCGTCAGCATCGCGTAGATGGTCTCGGAAAAGACCATGCAGCTCGCTGTTTCGTCGCTGAATTGCGGGTTCCTGATCGCACCGACCGCCTCGTAAAAGGCAGTGGCGCGCTTGAGGTCGGTCACGGGCAGATTGAGGAAAATCATCCTGGGCATCGGAGCTCCTTGGGCGGGGTTCTGCCCAAGGACGGACGGCCAAGCGGCGATCCGACACGGCTTCCGGATCTTTTCTGGACCCTGCCTGCGAGGTTCTGTCGCACAGACCCCGCTGGCTTTCAGGCGCTCCTCACTTCTTCTCGTTCGGGTCGCGGTGAATGGGATCGACCCACAGCACGGTCTCGGGCTTCTCGACCGGCTCGATGTCGAGGTTGACCGCGACCGCCTCGCCATCGCTGCGCACCAGGACGCATTCCAGCACCTCGTCCGGGCTGGCGTTGATCTCCTGATGCGGCACATAGGGCGGGACGAAAATGAAGTCGCCGGGGCCGGCTTCCGCGGTGAATTGCAGGCTCTCGCCCCAGCGCATCCGCGCCTTGCCCTTCACCACGTAGATGACGCTTTCGAGATGGCCATGGTGATGCGCGCCGGTCTTGGCGTCGGGCTTGATGCTGACCGTGCCCGCCCACAATTTCTGCGCACCGACGCGCGCGAAATTGATCGCGGCCGCGCGGTCCATGCCCGCCGTCGACGGCACATTGGTATCGAGCTGGTTGCCGGGAATGACGCGCACGCCGTCATGTTTCCAGCGATCGTCGTGATCGTGGTCATGGTGGGAATGCGAATGGTCATGGCCGGTCATGAGACTTGCTTTCTGTTGGTTCCGTGTGCGGCAAACTAACCCAAAGCCGCGACATCGAGCCATAACAAAATCGGAACCCTCATAGCCGTCGGACGTTGTCCTAGCGAGCAAAACGCGAGGAGAGTTTCATGGGTAGCACGACCGACAAGATCAAGGGCACCGCAAACGAGGCAATGGGCAAGGCCAAGCAGGGCGTCGGTGAAGCCACCGGGTCCGAGCGCCTGAAAGGTGAAGGTGCGGTCCAGGAAGTGAAGGGCAAGGGCCAGCAGGCCATGGGCGACGCCAAGGATGCCGCGAAGGACGCGGTCGATCGCGCCGCGGCCGCAGCCAAGCGCGCGACGGAATAAGACGAGATGACACCGTCGCATTGAAAGCGAAAAGACCGGCCGAGAGGCCGGTCTTTTTGTTTGCGGGCTTACTTCACCCCGAGCAATTCCACGTCGAACATCAGCGTCGCGTTCGGCGGGATCACGCCGCCTGCGCCGCGGGCGCCATAGCCGAGTTGCGGTGGAATGATCAGCGTGCGCTTGCCGCCGACCTTCATGGAGGCAACGCCCTCGTCCCAGCCGGCGATGACGCGGCCCTTGCCGATCGGAAATTCGAACGGCTCGTTGCGGTCGACCGACGAGTCGAATTTCTTGCCCTTCTGGCCGTTCTCGTAGAGCCAGCCGGTGTAGTGCATCACGCAGATCTGGCCGGGCTTGGGTGAAGCGCCGGTGCCGGCGACGCTGTCGGTGATCTGCAAACCTGAAGCTGTGGTCATGGTCTTCCCTGCGGTCTGGGCCGAGGCCGTGGTGGAAACGAAATCGGACACGCCGGCGATCACGGTGATCGCGAGTGCCGACATGATGGCGAGGAGCACGCGCTGTAAACGCTGCATAAGAGACCTTCCGTTTGAGGCGCAAGGTGTCTAGCGCAACGCCGACGCCGTTTCCACCCCTCACACCTCGATATTTTCGAGCCGCACGGGCAGCTTGCGAATGCGCTGGCCCGTGGCGTGATAGATCGCATTGCAGATCGCCGCATTGGTGCCGACATTGGCGAGCTCGCCGAGGCCCTTCACGCCTGCCGGGTTGATGTGATCGTCCTGCTCGGAGAGCAGAATCACCTCGACACCGGGCACGTCGGCATTCACGGGCACCAGATAGTCGGCAAGATTGTCGTTGACGTAGCGTGCATTGCGCTCGTCGATCTCGGTGGCCTCCAGCAGCGCCGAGGACATGCCCCAGATCAGGCCGCCCATGAGCTGGCTGCGCGCCGTGCGCGGATTCATAATGCGGCCCGCCGCGAACGCTCCCACCAGCCGCGGGGCACGAATTTCTTGGGTAAAGCGGTTGATGCGGACTTCGACGAACTCGGCACCGAAGGCATAGGCGATCTTGTCCTTCATCTGATGGCCACCGACGAGCCGCGCGTGCCCGCTGTGCATCGCCGTGAAGGAATCCAGCGGCGCGCCTTCGGGCTTCCACTCGCCATATTCCTCGACGATACCGACGCCGAGCGCGTCGAAGGCCTTCTCGAGATCGAGTGGACGATCGCTCTGCGCCGCCTGCGTGCTCGGCGCCTGGCTGATGCCGACAGTCTCCTTGGCCTTGTCGGCGAGGCTGTCGCTCGGCATCATGGCCTTGAACAGCCTTTGGCGAATCCGGTCGCACACCATCATCACCGCCGAGCAGGTGCTGGCAGTCGAGTTCGAACCGCCGGCAACAGGCGCCGGCGGCAGATCGCTGTCACCCAGAAAGACCGCGACCTTCTCCAGGGGTACGCCGAGCCGCTCGGCCGCGGTCTGGGCGATGACGGTATACGCACCGGTGCCGATCTCGTGACCGGCGATTTCGACCCGGGTACGGCCGTCACGCTGGAGGCGAACGCGCGCGGCAGAGGGCGCCATCTGCGTCGGATAGCAGGTGGCGGCACAGCCATAGCCGACCAGCCAGTCGCCGTCCGACATCGAATTCGGCTGCGGCGAACGCTGCGACCAGCCGAACGCCTTCGCGGCCTCGTCGAAGCACGCCATCAATGACCGCGATGTATAGGGCTTGCCGCCGATCGGCTCGACGGTGGTGTCGTTGATGCGGCGGAGCTCGACGGGGTCCATGTTCAGCTTCACCGCGAGCTCGTCCATCGCGCTCTCCAGCGCGAAGAGATACGGCACCTCGGGCGGTGAACGCATGAAGCCCGGCGTGTTGCGGTCGGCGCGCACGATCGAGACCAGACTGGCGACGTTCGGGCAGGCATAGAGCCGCGTCGTGGTCTTGGTGCCGCCGACGCAATAGGCATCCGGACGCGACGAAACCTCCGCGCCGTCGTGCCTCAAGGCCACCAGCTTGCCGTCCCGTCCCGCACCAAGCTTGATCGCATGGCGCGTCTCGGCGCGATGGGTGGCGATGGTGAAACCCTGGTCGCGGGTCGGCACCAGCTTGATCGGCCGGTTCAGGCGTTTGGCAATGCTGGCGATGATGGCGGTCCGCGGCGTCATCGAGCCGCGCGAACCAAAGCCGCCGCCGACATAGGGATTGACGACACGGACCTTGTCGGCGTCGATGCCGAGCTGCTCGGCGACGCCGTTCTTCAGGCCATAGACATACTGGCTGCCCTCGTAGATGACGAGCTCGTCGCCCATCCAGGCGCAGCTCGTCGTAAACAGCTCCATCGGATTGTGGTGCTGGGTCGGCGTTTCATAGGAGGCGGTGAGCTTGACCTCGGCCGCGTCGAACGCCTTGGCGAAATCGCCGACCTCCGGGTCTTCCTTGAACTGTGCGTTCTGTCCTTTTGCCGCTGCCGTGGTGGTCCCCGGCGAGTCGAAGCTCGCACTCGGCATTACGGCCGTGTAGCTGACCTTGACGCGATTGGCGGCCTCGCGCGCCGCCTCGTAACTCTCGGCGATGACGACGGCGATGATCTGGCCGTCATGGGCGATGTCGGCCGATTTCAGCGGCTGGATCGTGGTGCCGGCATAGCCGCCATTGCTGAACAGTTTCGATTCCTTCAGCTTCGGGGCGTTCTCGTGCGTGACGATGTCGATCACGCCGCGGACCCGCCTGGCATCGTCGAGATCGAAACTGTCGATGCGGCCCTTGGCGATGGCGCTGGTGACCAGGAATGCGTAGGCAGGATTGTCGAGCGGCATGTCGGACGCATATGTCGCCCGGCCCGTGACCTTTGCGGCCGCATCATAGCGCGGCACGGGCCGGCCCATGTTTGCTTTCGGCTCGGGAGCTGCAGCGGTCATGATCAGATCTCCATCGTTACGGCCTGCTGGAGCGCGCGCGCCACCACGCGCTTGCCGAGCGCGATCTTGAAGCTGTTGTGCCGGCGGCCCCTGGCGTCCGCAAACGCGGCATCGGCCACACGCTTCGTCAGACCGTCGTCGAATTTCTGTTCCTTCAGCAGCGCCTCCGCCTCGCGGGCCCGCCACGGCACGGTGGCGACGCCGCCGAGCGCGATACGCGCGTCCCTGATCGTGCCATCCTGCACGTCGAGCGCGACCGCAGACGACGACAGCGCGAACTCGTAGGACTGACGGTCGCGCGCCTTGAGATATACCGAGCGCGGCCAGCGGCCGGAAATGGAGAACGCAGAGATCAGCTCACCGGGCCGAAGTGTGGTCTCGATCTCGGGCGTGTTGCCGGGCGCCTTGTGCAAATCTGCGAACGGCAGGTTGCGCGTGCCGGACTTGCTGGTGATCTCGACCATCGCATCGAGCGCGATCAACGCCTGCGCAAAATCGCCGGGATAGGTCGCGATGCACTGATCGGACGTACCCAGCACCGCATGCATGCGATTGACGCCATCCATGGCGGCACAGCCCGAGCCAGGATTGCGCTTGTTGCAATTCTCATAGGAGACATCACGGAAATAGCTGCAACGCGTTCGCTGCATCACATTGCCGCCGAGCGTCGCCATGTTGCGCAGCTGGGCGCTGGCGGCGAGCTTCAGGGAATTCGCGATCACCGGGTAGTTGCGCTGGATCTCGGCATGCGCGGCCACGTCGGACATCTTGGCGAGCGCGCCCAGCCGTAAGCCGTCACTGCCGGGCTCGATCGCCGACCAGCCCCGCGCCAGCGGACTGATATCGACAATCGCCGCGGGCCGCATCACGTCCAGCTTCATCAGGTCGATCAGCGTGGTGCCGCCCGCGAGCGGCTGCGCCGTAGCCTTGGTCAGCGGATTGTTCGCGGCCGCGGCAGCGCTGAGCACCTGCACGGCCATGTCGGGGTCTGTTGCCCTTTGATACGAAAACGGTCGCATGCGCCTAGCCTTTCATGATCTCGGGCGCGGCCTGCTTCACGGCGGCGACGATATTGGGGTAGGCGGCGCAGCGGCAGATGTTGCCGCTCATGTATTCGCGGATGTCGGCCTCGCTGCCCGCATGCCCCTCCTTGACGCAGGCCACGGCGGACATGATCTGGCCCGGCGTACAATAGCCGCATTGAAACGCGTCGTTGTCGACGAAGGCCTGCTGCATCGGATGCAGATGATCGTCGGTGGCAAGGCCTTCGATCGTGGTGATCTCCTGCCCCTCGGCCGCCAGCGCGAGCGTCAGGCACGACACCACGCGTCGATCGTCGATCAGGACCGTGCAGGCACCACATTGGCCGTGGTCGCAGCCCTTTTTGCTGCCCGTGAGCTTGAGATGCTCCCGCAGCGCGTCGAGCACCGTCGTGCGCGCGTCGATGTGCAGGCGCTTGTCCTTGCCATTGACCCGCAGCGTGACATCGACAGGAAGCACCGGATCCTGGGCGGTCGACGCGCTCGCATCCTGCGCGGCCGCGCGCGCCGTCATGGGGACCAGCGCAGTGCCGGCGGCGCCGGCCATGAACGCGCGCCGATCGAATCCGGACGGTCCGGAACCTGGTTTTTCCGACATGGGAGGGCCTCCGCCGCTTGGAGCAAAAGCAGCGCACGCCTGCACCGCTCATCGGCCCTTAACCTGAAGCAATGAACTCCGTTCCGAACGAGAAAGGGCGACGCAGCAAATGCCGCGTCGCCCCTGCGTCAACTTTTCCTGATCTTGCGCGGGGAACTCCGTCCCGCGGGGGTCAATATCCGAGCGCGCAACCATCCTTGCGCGGATCGGAACCGCCGGTGAGCGTGCCCTTGTCCCAGTCGATCCAGATCGCCTGCGCGCCGCCGAGCGGACTGACGACGCTGGTGGTCTTGTGGCCGAGCTTCTTCAGGCCTTCGACGATATTGGCCGGCACGCTGTCCTCGAGCTGGTATTGGCCTTCGTAGTGCAGGCCGCGCGGCATATCGATCGCCTCCTGCACGTCGCAGCCATAATCGAGGATGTTGGTCACCACATGGGTCTGGCCAACCGGCTGATACTGTCCGCCCATCACCGCGAACGGCATCACGGAACGGCCGCTTTTGGTGAGCAGGCTCGGCATGATCGTGTGCAGCGGGCGCTTGCCGCCGGCGATGCAATTCGGATGGCCGGGCTGGATGCGGAAGCCGCCCGCGCGGTTCTGGAGCAGAACCCCGGTCTTGTTCGAGACGATCGCCGAGCCGAAGGAATGCGCGACCGAGTTGATGAACGAGCAGACGTTGCGGTCCTTGTCCACGACGGTGATGTAGATGGTCGAGGGATTCATCGGCGGCGCGACGTTCGGCAGGTCGAGCATGCCGTCCATGCGGATCTTGTCGATGTGCTCGTTGCAGTATTCCTTGGCGAGGATCTTGGCGACCTCGACCTGCATATGCTCGGGATCGGCGACATGCAGCTCGCGATGCATGTAGGCGATGCGCGCGGCCTCGGCTTCGAGGTGGAAGCGCTCGATGCTGAGCGGCGCGTATTTCGTCAGGTCGAACCGCGACAGGATGTTCAACATCAGCAGCATGGTGAGGCCGGGTCCGTTCGGCGGACACTGCCAGACGTCGTAGCCCTTGTACATGGTGCCGATCGGCGTCGTCGTCTCGGTGGTGTGCGCGGCGAAATCGTCGAGCGTGTGCAGGCCGCCGATTCCGCGCAGGGTCTCCACCATGTCTTCCGCGATCGGGCCCTTGTAGAAGGCGTCGCGGCCGTCCTTGGCGATCGCCCGCAGCGTCTTGCCGAGCTCGGCCTGGCGGATGACGTCGCCGGCCACCGGCGGCTTGCCGTGCGGCAACAGATAGCGCTCGGTGTTGGTGCCACCCTTCAGCTTCTCGAACTGGTTCTTCCAGTCGAAGGCGATGCGAGGGGCGACGACGTAGCCTTCCTCGGCCGCCTTGATCGCGGGCTGCAGCAGCCGGTCGAAGCCGAACTTGCCGTGATCGCGCAAAACGGTCGCAAAGGCGTCGATCACGCCGGGGATCGAGACCGCATGCGCCGAGGTCAGCGGCACGGAGTTGATCTTGCGCTCGAGATACCAGTCGGCGTTCGCCGCCTTCGGCGCGCGCCCCGAGCCGTTATAGGCGATGATCTTGCCCTCGCCGCGCGGCTGGATCAGCGCAAAGCAGTCGCCGCCGATGCCGGTCGATTGCGGCTCGATCACGCCGAGAATGGCCGAACCCGCGACAGCCGCGTCCACCGCCGTGCCGCCCTCGCGCAGCACCTCGATCGCGGCGAGCGACGCCTGCGGATGCGAGGTCGCCACCATCGCGTTGGTGGCGTGGACCGTGGACCTGCCGGGGAAATGGAAGTTTCTCATCGAATTCTTTGCTTTCATTGGGCGGATGGCGCGGATGGCGCGCCGGCTCGGAAAACCGGGCCTACATGACACATTCCGGCCGGCCGGGGCAATGCTGGCATGCCAGGGAAATGGCTGCCATCCGCTGGGAATAGAGCTGCTCGTTGCGGGTTTTCCGGGCTGGCTCCGCCTGCTAAACGGGCGCCATGATTTGCAAGGTCGCCGCCTTCTACCAATTCGCTGCCCTGCCCGATTACCGCGAGCTGCGGGAGCCGCTGCGCGCGTTCTGCGCAGGCCTGGCGCTGAAGGGCAGCGTGCTACTCGCGCAGGAGGGTATCAACGGCACCGTCGCGGGCCCGGGCGAGGCGATCGAAGCGCTCACCCATGAGCTCGCGCACGGCGACATGTTCGGCGGCAGGTTGAACAATCTCGAACTAAAATTCTCGACCGCCGAGACGATGCCGTTCGGCCGGCTCAAGGTGCGGCTGAAGAAGGAGATCGTCACGCTGGGTGACGAAACCGCCGATCCGACGCGGCAGGTCGGCACCTATGTCGATGCGAGCGAATGGAACGCGCTCATCGCGGCGCCCGATACGCTGGTGCTCGACACCAGGAACGCCTTCGAGGTGGCGATGGGGACGTTCGACGGCGCGCTCGACCCCGGCATCAGTAGCTTTGGCCAATTTAAACATTTTGCGGCTGAGCAGCTCGATCCCGCCAAGCACCGCAAGATCGCGATGTTCTGCACCGGCGGCATCCGCTGCGAGAAGGCGAGCGCGCATCTGCTCGCGCGCGGCTTTGCCGAGGTCTATCACCTCAAGGGCGGCATTCTCAAATATCTGGAAGAGGTGCCGGAGGCCGAGAGCCGCTGGCGCGGCGAATGCTTCGTGTTCGACGAGCGCGTCGCGCTCGTCCATGGTTTGCAGCAACTTGGTTTGCAACAACTTGATTTGCAGGAAAGTGGATTACGCGAACGGGACAAGGACGCGGCACGTGACGAATGAGATCAAGACGCTCGGCGAGCGCATCGACACGCTGGAGACGCGCCTCGCCTATCACGACGACGCGATCGAGACGCTGAACCAGACCATCACCGCGCAGTGGAAGCAGATCGACGCGCTGACGCGGAGGATCGCGGAGCTCGGCGAGCGGCTGCAGGAGGCCGAGGCGAATGCGCCGGGAGCGGCCAATGAGCGTCCGCCGCATTATTGAGCGGGGTTACTGACCGGACGCCTTGAGCAGGAGGTTGCTCACCTCGCCCGACATCATCAGCCGGTTGCGACCGGCCTCCTTGGCGGCATAGAGCGCCTGGTCGGCGGCTTCGATCAGCGAGACCACGCCGGCCGTGCGCTCCAGCGCCGGCCGGCAGGCAGCACCGCCGAGCGAAGCGGTGACGCAGCCAGCCACATGGTTGCTGGTGTGGACCAGGCCCGCATCACGGATCGCCCGTCGAATCCGGTCGCCGATCAGGGCGCAGCCCGCAGCGTCGGTGTTCGGCAGCAGCATGGCGAACTCCTCGCCGCCGTAGCGCGCCGCTAGATCGCCGGAACGATGCATTTCGGCGGCGATGATCTGCGCCACCTGCCGGAGGCAGGCATCGCCGGCTGGATGGCCGTATTCGTCGTTGTAAGACTTGAAGTGGTCGACGTCGATCATCAGCAAAGAGAGGCTGGAGCGCTCGCGATAGGCACGCGCCCACTCCTCCTTCAATCGTTCATCGAAGCGGCGGCGATTGGCAAGCCCGGTGAGGCTGTCCTCGATCGCGAGCGTTTCCAGCCGGGTCTCGAGCTTCTTCTGCTCGGTGATGTCGCGCGAGATCGCGACCACGCCGTCCACGCGGCCATTCTCCTTGCGGGTCACCCGCATGGTCGATTCGAGCCAGACTTCGGCGTTCTGCCGGTGCGCGTTGCGATAGGTGACGCGCACCTCCTCCTTTTCGCCGCGTTTCATGGCGTCGACGAGAGCCTGCACCTGCGGCCGGTCGTCCGCGTGAATGCCGGCGAGCGCGAGGGTACCGATCAGCTGATTGGCGCGCCAGCCGACGACGCCAATCGACGATGGCGAGACATAGCGCAGCCGCTCGTCGAGCCCGATACGCGTCACCATGTCGCTGGAGCCTTCGGCAAGAAGTCGGAAATGCGCCTCCTTCTCGACCAGCGCGGCCGCCATGCTCTGGCCCCGTTGCAACTGCCGCACCAGCACCGCACCGATGATCGCGATCAGCATGACCAGCGCGAGCACGTAGAGCATGCGGGAGGTCGCCGCAGAGCGCCAGGGCGCCAGCAGTTCGGCCTTGTCGACGGTGGCGAGCAGGACCAGCGGATAGCGGCCAGAGCGCTTGAAGAAGCTGACGCGGTCGGCGCCGTCGAGCGGCGACTTGAAATGATAGGCGCCGCCCGGCCGCTGCAGGCTGGCGTCGCGAAACAGCGGCGTATCGGCAACGCTGCGGCCGACGAACCTGTCGTTGCTGGGGTTGCGCGCGATGATCAGGCCGTCGCCGTGCGTCAACGCCACCGAGCTGTTGCGGCCGATCTCAAACTGTTCGTAGAAATGCGAGAGATAGTTGGAGCTGATGGTCGCGAGCACCACGCCGCCGAAGCTGCCGTCGGGCTTGTTGAACCGCCGCGACAAGGTTACGACCCATTCGCCGTCGAGCAGGCTCTTCACGGGACGGCCGACATGGGGCTCCCGTTTCGGCGAGAGCTGGTGATAACGGAAGAACGCGTCGTCGTTGAGAGTCGAGCCGATCGTACCGGGCGAGGTCAACCAGTTGCCGCGGTCGTCGATGATGGCGAGGCTGTGGACACGCTCCATCGCCTTCTTGCGCGCCTCCAGCAGGGTTCTGAGCTTGGCGATCGTGGCCGGCTCGGCGCCGTCCATCTCCAGCCGGCTGACGACGCCGACGACGCCTGAATCCAGCAGATCGAGGCTGTCCTCGGCATGCTGCGTCAGCGAGCGAGCAACATTCGCCATCTCGGTCTCGGCACCCTTGAGCACCGCGTCGCGCGCCGCCCATTCCCGCCAGCCGCTGACGCCGAGGATGGCCACGCAGGTCAGCGCCACGAACGCAGCTGCCCGCAGCGGCAGGCGGCTCCATCCGGCTCTTTGGGTCACAGCGCTCATGCAGCAGAAATCTCCGATCGCCGGAACTTCTGCCGCTTCTGTTATTGAACTCTGAAACGTCGGGATAAATATGCAGTGATGTCCCCGGTTTTCCGTAGTCGTACGGACGCCGGACTCAGCGCATCGCTAACAAGGCATTAGCAAACCTATCGGAATCCGGCGCACCCGCCGCTAGCTGAAGATGGCCTTAACCTTGTCCCAGAGCGAGGGATTGTCGGCCTCCGCATCGGCCTTCGAGGGCGTCGGCTGGGCGGCGCTCACGGGATCGGATGCCGGGAAGGTATCCTTCAGCCCGGCGTCGAGCTTGGCGTGGCGGTCGGCGGCGAGGGCTTCGTGCAGATCGTCGGCGTGCTTGTCATGCGGCGCGGGGTTGAATGTCTCAGCCATGGTCTCGTCCTCCGTTGGCTGGTCAACGCGGCCCAATTGCGCTTGGTTCCACTGTTCCGCTTCGGGCCGTGGCGGTGTATCAGGAGCCGTAACCATCTTCAGGACCGTTCGTGCCCCAGTCTGCGACAAAACCCTTCATCGACGTCCTCTCCGGCCAGCAGCAGATCGTTCCGCCGGTCTGGATGATGCGGCAGGCCGGCCGTTACTTGCCGGAATATCGCGAGGTGCGCGCCAAGGCCGGCGGCTTCCTCGACCTCTGCTTCAACCCGGAGCTTGCCGCGGAGGTGACGCTGCAACCGATCCGGAGGTTCGGCTTCGATGCGGCGATCATCTTCTCCGACATCCTGGTGATCCCCTATGCGCTCGGTCGTTCCGTGCGCTTCGAGGTCGGCGAGGGTCCGCGGCTCGAACCGCTGGATGATCCCGCCAAGGTCGCGACACTGGCGAAGCAAGCCGATTTCGGCAAGCTCGCCCCGGTGTTCGAGGCCCTCAAGATCGTGCGCGGCGCGCTCGATCCCAGGATCGCGCTGATCGGCTTCTGCGGCGCCCCGTGGACGGTGGCGACCTACATGGTCGCCGGCCAGGGCACGCCCGACCAGGCGCCGGCGCGGATGATGGCCTACCGGCATCCGGAGGCGTTCGCAGCTATCATCGACGTGCTGGTCGAGAACTCGATCGAATATCTGCTGGCGCAGCTTGCGGCCGGCGCCAACGCCTTGCAGATCTTCGACACCTGGGCCGGCGTGCTGCCACCCGCCGAATTCGCGCGCTGGTCGGTCGAGCCGACCCGGCGCATCGTCGAAGGCGTGCGCGCCAAGATGCCGGACGCGAAGATCATCGGCTTTCCGCGCGGCGCCGGCGCGCAACTGCCCGGGTTCGTCGAGGCGACCGGCGTCAACGCGGTCAGCATCGACTGGACCGCGGAGCCGGCCTTCATCCGCGAGCGCGTGCAGAGCAAGGTTGCGGTTCAGGGCAATCTCGATCCGCTGGTGCTGATCACAGGCGGCGCCGCGCTCGACCGCGCGGTCGACAACACGCTGGCGAATTTCGCGCAAGGGCGGTTCATCTTCAATCTCGGCCACGGCATCCAGCCGGAAACACCGATCGCCCATGTCGAGCAGATGCTGAAGCGGGTGCGGGGCTGATTTATTTTGCGCCTAGGGAGCGGGAAAACAAAAAAGCGCGAAAACAACCCCATGCACAGTAGAGAGGCCACGCCCGATCAATGACTTAGGGCGGACCGAAATCAGGTGCGCCGTCATCACATCAGGTCGCGCCAACATTTGACCCGTCGGGCAAAACAGGCGCATGATCCCATCATCGCAGCGCTGTCCCCCTCGTCATTGCGAACCTGCGGGAAAGCTTACCGCGGCCGGCTGCGCTCGATGATCTCGGCGGCGCCCTTGGCCAGCAGATCCAGTCCCACCGCACGGCCGAGTTCGCGGGGACGATTGGCGGGACCCGAACGCAAGGCTTCGATGATGGTATTGCCGGAGAGATCGAGCACGGACGCGGTGAGCGACATCTGATCGCCCGCAATGGTCGAAAAGCCCGCCACCGGCGAATTGCAATGGCCGTTCAGCACCCACAGCACTTCGCGCTCGGCATCGGCGCAGGCGTGAGCAGCGGGATCGTCGATCGATGCAAGAATGCGACGCGTCTGCCAGTCCTGTGCCGCGCATTCGACCGCGACGATGCCCTGCCCCGCTGCCGGCAGCATTTCCGCCGCGGAGAATTCGTAGCCGATGCGATGGGAAAGGCCGACGCGGTCGAGGCCGGACCGCGCCATGATCAGCGCGTCCGCGGGCCCCACCGCGTCGCCATCCGGCAGGCGCTGCTTCTCGCCATTGTCCAGTTTTCGCACGCGCGTGTCGGCGGCGCCGCGGAAGTGGATGATCTCGACGTCGGGAAACAATCGCCGCGCGTAGGCGGCGCGGCGGACCGCGTTGGTGCCGATCTTGAAACCCTTGCCACGCGACTGGCGCAATGCCTCCAGCGTCACGCCGTTGCGCAGGACCAGCGCGTCATTGGGAGGATCGCGCGAGAGCGTGGCGCCGATCACGAGGCCGGGCGTGTCTTCGTTGCCGGGCATGTCCTTCAGCGAATGCATCGCCGCATGGAGCTCGCCCGACAGCACGGCGGCGCGGATCTGCGCCACGAAGGCACCGCCCTTGCCGCCATGGGGCAGCAGCTTGCTGGTCTGGTCGAGATCGCCCGTGGTGTCGAACTTGACGATCTCGACGTCGAGATCGGGCATGGCAGCGGTCAGGCGGCGCGCGATCTCTTCCGTCTGTGCCAGCGCCATCGCGCTCTTGCGTGTGCCGATCTTGAATCGCGTAGCCAAGCCCAAATCCTCTCAAGACGCGAGTTTACCGCGCATCCTCCAATATCATGTCGGAGGCCTTTTCGGCGATCATGATGATCGGCGCGTTGGTGTTCCCCGACACGAGATCGGGCATGATCGAGCCGTCGACGATTCGGAGGCCTTCGAGGCCCCTCACCTTCAGCCGCTGATCGACCACCGCGAGCGCATCATTGCCCATACGACAGGTCGAGGTCGGATGGTAGATGGTGCTGCCCCGCTCACGGCAATAATCCAGCAGCTCGGCATCCGTGGACACCTTCGCTCCGGGATCGTATTCGTCGACCACGAACGGCTTCAGCGCCGGTGCATGCAATATGTTGCGCAGGATCTTCAGGCCTTCCACGTTGGTGGTGCGGTCGGTCTCGGTCGACATATAGTTGATGCGGATCTCCGGCGGCACTGTCGGGTCGGCGCTCTTGATGCGCAAGGACCCGCGGCTTTCGGGACGGAGCTGGCACACCGACGCCGTGAAGCCGGAGAAACCATGAAGCTTCTCACCCATCTTGTCGGTCGAGAACGGCAGGAAATGGACCTGGATGTCCGGCGAGGCCAGCCGCGGACTGGTCTTGAAGAACGCGCCCGCCGTGCCGGCCGCGATTGTCAGCCAGCCTTTGCGGAACAGCGCATAGCGCGCACCGGCCATCGTGCGGCGGAGCGGATGATTGACGGTGTCGTTCAGCGTGATCTTCTGCGAGCAGCGCATCACGATGCGCACCTGCATGTGGTCCTGGAGATCGTGCCCGACGCCCGGCGCGTCCAGCACGACATCGATGCCGTGCTTGCGCAGGAGGTCGCCGGGGCCGACGCCGGAGAGCTGGAGCAGCTGCGGTGAGTTGTAGGCGCCGCTCGACAGCACGACCTCCTTGCGCGCGCGGGCGCGGCGCAAAGTGGCGCCCTGACGGTATTCAACGCCGGCCGCGCGGCGGCCCTCGAACAGCACGCGCTGGCCGAGCGCGCCAGTTTCGATCTTGAGATTGCCGCGGGCCTTGGCGGGGCCGAGATAGGCCACCGCCGTCGAGGCGCGGCGGCCATTGCGGGTCGTGGTCTGGAACAGGCCGACACCTTCCTGCGTGGCGCCGTTGAAATCAGGATTGTAGGGCAGGCCGGTCTCGACCGCGGCGTCGATGAAGGCCTTCGACAGCGGATCGGTCACGACCATGTTGGACACCGGCAGCGGGCCGCCGCTGCCGTGATATTGATCGGCGCCGCGCGACTGGTTCTCGGCCTTCTTGAAATAGGGCAGCACGTCGTCATAGCCCCAGCCGGCGTTGCCGCGCTGACGCCATCTGTCGTAATCCTCGTGCTGACCGCGGACATAGAGCAGACCGTTGATCGAGCTCGATCCGCCCAGCGTCTTGCCGCGCGGCTGGAACACCTGGCGGCCCTTCAGCTCGGGCTCCGGCTCGGTCTGGTACATCCAGTTGACGGTCTTTTCCTTGAACAGCTTGCCGTAGCCGAGCGGCACGTGGATCCAGATGTTGGAATCCTTCGGCCCTGCCTCGAGCAGCAGCACGCTGTGCTTGCCGTTCGCCGACAGCCGGTTGGCGAGCACGCAGCCCGCAGAGCCGGCACCGACGATAATGTAGTCGAATTCAGGATCGGAGGGCGTCAGGGAGGAAGTTGCGTTCATGCGCTACTGTTCTTTTTGTTGGTGGGGGCGTTTCCAATCATCACTTAGCATGATCATGCGGCGACGCGCAGCGCCTCGACCAGCGACCTGAACGCACGGGCATATTCCGCACCCGCCCTTGCGATATCGGCGCGTCCGGCGCAGGCGACGGCGGCCTCCGTCACCGCGCCGAGCAGCAGCCGGGCCAGCGGCTCGACCGGCTGCCGCGCGATCAGGCCGGCCTCCATCGCCGCCGCGATCGCGCGCGGCAGCTTGCCCCCGAAATGTTTGGCGTCGATCTCGCGCCAGCGCTCCCAGCCGAGCACGGCCGGGCCATCGCGCAGGATGATCTGACCGGTCGGGCCTTTGGCGGTCGCGGCGAAATAATGCTGGGTGCCTGCGACCATCGCGGCGAGCACGTCCTTCTCGGCGCGGGCCGTGCTGTCGATCTCGGCGACGAGATCGCGCGAGACCTGGTCGAACACCGCTTCGAACACCGCCTCCTTGGTCTTGAAGTGATGATAGACCGCGCCCTTGGCGACGTGGGCGGCTTCGGCGATCTCGTCCATCGTCGTCGCGGCAAAGCCTTGCGTCCCGAACAGGCGGCGCGCCGCCGTCAGGATCGCCTCCGATGTCGCAGCCCGCCGCTCCGCCTGTTTTGCCATGGGTGTGCTGTAGTCGAAATGGACCAGGACAGCCAGTTGACTTTTCGACCGCCGGTCGGTATTTACCGACTAGTAGTCGGTTTTACTCGTGAGGTGTGCCATGCCGAGCCGTGATGTCGTCGAAGCTTTCGCCAACCGATTGGAGGACGGGGATTTCGTCGGCGCGATCCTCGACTACTACGCGCCGGACGGCGCCACCTATGAAAACCAGGCCGAACCCCTGGTCGGACGCGACAAGCTCGCGGCCAAGGAGCGCGGCGTGCTGGCAGCCTTCAAGGAGGTCAGGGCCGTGCGCATCGGGCCAAGCCTGATCGAAGGCGACCATGTCGCTACGCGCTGGAGATTCAGCTTCACCAATGCCGAAGGCATCATCCGAACGTTGGATGAGATCGCATGGCAGACGTGGCGGGGCGATGAGCTCGTCGAGGAACGCTTTTATTACGACCCCAAGCAGATGGGGCGGTGATGCCTAGAGCAAAGCTGTCATCGCCCGGCTTGACCGGGCGATCCAGTATTCCGAGACAGGTGTGATTGATCGGATAGGCAGCAGCGTACTGGGTGCCCCGCCGGAGCCTGTCATCGGGCTCGCCGAAGGCGAGACCCGGTGGCGGGGCATGACAGTGAATTGGTGGCGAACACCGAGCCGCCGTCACAACCGTAATGCGGGGTGCCGCATTTGTATCGATTTGTTATCGATACAATATCGCGAACACGCAGAAGTGGTCAGAGCAATCATCGCAAGCTTGGATAATTCATAGTTCGTCAAAGGTTTGCAGCGAAGTCTCCGGACCGGGCCGGACAAGCGGCCCAAGCTGCTAGGCTCTGGAATGCGGACTCAAACGACCAGCTCTTTCGCGCGGCTGTTCGCCGGCGATCTGTCGGCCTTTGGCGGTCCCGTAACCGACGAAGCCGTCGCCGGCCATATCCGCGCCGAACAGATGTCGCTGGTGCTCGGCTATTCGGTCGGCATCATGCTGGCCAATGCCTGCAACGCCGGGGTGCTCGTCGTCGCGCTGTGGCATTCGCCGGACTTGAAGCTGGCCTTGATCTGGGCCGCCATCGTGGCGGGCGCCGCGATCGCGTTCGGCCTGCAATCCCATGCCGCGCGCCGCATCACCAAACCGCAATTCGTCTCGCGCCGGGCCATGCATCGGCTGGTGCGCAATGCTTTCATCCTCGGCGCCGCCTGGGGCACCGTCCCGGTCGCATTCTTCGCCAATGCCTCAACCGGCGGGCAGCTCGTCATCACCTGCCTTTGTTCGGGGATGCTGGCGGGGGGCGCGCTGGCCTTCGCCACGATCCCGATCGCCGCGATCGCATTCACGGCCCCGATCTTCGCTGGCATCGCGATCTGCCTCGGCAGGAATGGCGATCCGGCGTTTCTGCTGATCGCCTTCCTGGTGGTGGTCTACGGATCGGTGCTGCTGCGCAGCGTGTTCGTCAATTCGATCGCGTTCGCACGGCGCGTGATGCGGCAGATCGAGGCCGAACGTACGGTGCGGCAGGACCCGCTGACCCATCTGCCCAATCGCGTCGCGTTCAACGAAACGCTCGATGCAGCCTTGAAGCGGCTCGTTCTGTCCGGCGAGGAATTCGCGGTCCTTCTGCTCGATCTCGATCGTTTCAAGGAGGTCAACGACAAGTTCGGCCATCCCGCCGGCGACGAGTTCCTGGTCCAGATCGCAAGCCGCCTGCAACGGTGCACCCGCGCGGCCGAGCATGTCGCACGGATCGGCGGTGACGAATTCGCGCTGGTGATGGCCAATCTGGCGCGGCCGGAGGATGCGCTCGAGATCGCCGAGCGCTTCGTCGCGGCCTTCGACGAACCGTTCCAGATCGAGGGCCGCCAGATCGTCGGCGCGACCAGCGTCGGCATCGTGCTGGCGCCGCGTGACGGCAGCACGCAACTCGACATCATGAAGAACGTCGACACCGCACTCTATCGCGCCAAGAACGCCGGACCCGGCACGGTGTGTTTCTTCGAGGAAGCCGACGACCGCTCGTCACGCGACCGCAAGGCGCTGCAATCGGATCTGGAAGGCGCCATCGCCAGGGACGAGCTGTTCCTGGTGTTCCAGCCCTTTCTCGACCTCAACGGCAACCGCATCACCGGGTTCGAGGCGCTGCTGCGTTGGCAGCATCCCCAGCGCGGACTGGTGCCGCCGAGCGAGTTCATTCCGATCGCCGAGGAAACCGGGCTGATCCACGAGATCGGCGAATGGGTCGTCCGCCGCGCCTGCGCGACGGTTGCCGAGTGGCCCGAAGAGATCAGGGTCGCCGTGAATTTCTCGGCCGCACAGTTTCACAACAACGGCCTCCTCCAGATCATCGTGCAGGCACTTGCGGACGCGAAGATCGCCCCGCACCGGCTCGAGATCGAGATCACGGAATCGATGCTGCTGTCGCAATACGCCTCCGCCGCGTCGGTCCTCAACGCGCTGCTGGAGCTCGGCGTCACCGTGGCGCTCGACGATTTCGGCACCGGCTTCTCCTCGCTGACCTATCTGCGCAAGCTCCCGTTCAGCCGCATCAAGATCGACCAGTCCTTCATCCGCGACATGCTGGTGCAGCCGGACTGCGCCGCGATCGTGAAATCGGTGATCGGGCTCGCGCGCGACCTGCGCATCGGCGTGGTCGCGGAAGGCGTCGAGACCGCCGACCAGCTCGAATATCTGCGCCAGATCGGTTGCGACGAAGTTCAGGGTTATCTCATCAGCCGGCCGGTGTCGGCGGATCAGGTTCTGCCGCTGCTGGATCCGAAGAAGCTTCGGGCGACTTACGCGGCATAGCCTAGACCATCATGTGTGCTTGATGCCTCAGGTGCTCTCGCAGCGCGTGAGCTGCACCGTGCGGCACACCGAATGCGCGCGATCTGCCCTTAACCTATGTGAAAGAGCGCCGCACGAAGCACTCGACATAATCCGCGCAATGCGGAATCAGGAACGATGCGGCATCCTTGAAGTTGATGGGACACCCTAACCCATTGAGGTCCAAAGTGAACAGAGCGCCGGACGGGAGAGTGGCCCCGAACGACCCCCCCCCGTCACGTCGTGATGGTTGTCGAAGACGACATCTGGATACGCCTGATGATCTCCGACGAGCTGCGCGTTTCGAGGTGATCGAATGCGGCAGTGCCGACGAAGCCATTGACCTGTTGCGCGGTGGAACACGGGTTTCGACTGTTTTCAGCGATATCAGGCTTCCCGGCTCAATCAACGGCCTTGGTTTGGCAAAAACGGTGAGGCAAGAATTTCCCGACTTGCCGATCCTGTTGGCATCCAGCGATCTGCCGCGGGACGACAGCACGCTGCATGATGGCTTCTTTGCGAAGCCCTACGATCCTCGCACCATAGTCGAGGCGATCCGATCTGTCGTCGCCAGGAACGGGTCGGGTGCCAGCCCGTTACCGCTCCATGACCGATTTAAGCAGCGCTCCGGCGACCCGTACGATCCTGCTGGCTGAGGATGACGTTTTCATCCGAATGCCGATCGCGAAGCATTTGCGCGAATGTGGGTATCGGGTGATTGAAGCCGTGACGGCCCATGAGGCGATCGACGTTCTCGATCACGCAGATTTCGCGATCAATGCCGTGATCACCAATTTAGCATTGGCGGGCGACGGCTTCGGTATCGCGAAGTGGGTCCGAGAGCACAGGCCGGAGCTGACGGTGTTACTTACTGGTACACCCGAGCGATCCGTCGATGTAGCCGCCGGACTTTGCAGAGAGAGCTCAGGACGTGGAGCCGTTGACCCGCAGCTGCTGCTGAGAAGAATTCGCTGGCTGCTCGCCAACCGAAATCGACCCGTGCCGGGCCGAGGCGCACAGCGAGCGGTGTGAATGAGCGCGCATCGACTCTATTCGGCAGCAGCGTTGGGCGATTGTTCGGCGCAGAGCTCGCGGACGTGATCCGAAAGCTTTGCGACGTCGTAAGGTTTCTCCCATCGGGGCACGTGCTCGAAGCGGTGCGGAATGGCGGTGGCCCCATAGCCCGTCGCGAAGACAAAAGGTTTGGCGGCGCGCGTGAGCTTGTCAGCCATCGGATAAGCCGAATCTCCTCGCAGATTGATGTCAATCACCGCGACGTCGAAAGCAGGATGCTGAATAGCCATCGCGTCCGGCAGCTCGGAAACGGGACCGATCACCTGGAACCCGAGCGACCGTAGCGACCGCGCCAGATCGTCCCCGAGGAAGTACTCATCCTCGACGATGAGAACGCGGCAAACAGTTGGCTGCCCGTGGCTGGTCATTGGCTTCACTCGCGGCACAGAGCCGCGGCGGATCAACACTCATGAGGCAGACGGGTTCCTGCAGTCCCTGTCGGATCGTGAACCGGTCAGATCGCATCGGCCCGGAGCAGCGTGTCTACGGTGATGGTGCCGCGGGCGCGCGAAACGCAGGCGCAGATCTTCTGGTTGCTTTGCTTCTGATGGTCGCTGAAGAAGACATCGCGATGATCGATCTCGCCATCGACGGCGACCACGTCGATGGCGCACAGGCCGCATTCGCCGCGCTTGCAATCGTACATGACGTCGTGACCGCTGGCGTTGAGGACATCAAGCATCGAGCGCTCGCGTGGGATCTCCAGCTCGACATCGGAGCCTTTCAGGCGCACGCGAAATGTCTCGGTCGGCAGCGTGCCGCTGGAGCCGAACGTCTCGTAGCGGAGATCGGGAAGCGGATGGCCGGCGCCGATCCAGGCATGGCGCGCGGCATCCAGCATCCGCATCGGGCCGCAGAACAGCGCCAGCGCATCCTTGGGCACCGAGGCGAACAGGGCGTCGAGATCGAGCCGCTTGCCCTCATCGCTGGCGTGAACGACCAGGCGATCACCGAGCGTTGCGGCGAGATCGTCGAGATAGGCGGCCTCGGTGCGCGAGCGCACCGCGTAATGCAGCGTGACATCGGCGCCGCGCCGCGACAGCGCCTGTGCGGCACCGAGGATCGGGGTGATGCCGATGCCGCCGGCGATCAGGCAGTAGTTCTGGCGTGCCCAGTCAACCGCGAGCAGCGACGCCGGCGTCGTGATGTCGAGCCGCGCGCCCGGCTGCAACGACCACATATAACGCGAGCCGCCACGCGAATCCTCGGCACGGCGCACCGCGATCCTTAAGCCCCGCGACGAAGCTTCCCCGACCAGCGAATAGGACCGCGTCTCCGGCTGCCCGTCGATGGTGACGCTGATATTGATGTGGCTGCCGACCGGATAGGCGGCACCGTCGAACTGGTCCGGCCGGATCAGGAATTCGCGGATGCCCGGCGCGAGATCGCGCGTCGAGACGAGCGTCGCCGGACTCCAGGTTTCGATGAAGCGCATGGCACTCCCCTCTCAATCGGTTGCGGACTTGATCAGCGCGAGCGCCGGCAGCAGGTCGAGATGGGTCCGGTTGCGCAGTGCAAGCCGCAGATTGCGCACCGCGAGCCGCGCATGCTCGCGCATGACCGCTTCGGCGCGAGCGCCTTCGCGGTTCTCGATGGCGTCGATCACGACGCGGTGGTGCTCCTGCCCGATGATCAGGATCTGCTGCGCCTCGGGCAGCGCCGATTGGGCCATCACGAAACCGCTCGGGGATGCAAACGGCAGCGACGAGGCGCGGTCGATCTGCCGGATGAGCGGCGGGCTGCGCGACAATTCCGTGAGCAGGGCGTGGAAGCGCGCGTTCAGGGTGACATAGGATGAGAACGCGTCGACCGAGATCGGGACCTGGCGCAGCAGCTCGTCGATCGCGGCAAGGCATTCCTTCAGCGGCTCGAGCTCGCGCGCGGAGACACCGCGCTCGGCGGCAAAACGCGCGGCGAGGCCTTCCAGCGTGCCGCGCAGCTCGATGGAATCGGAGATGTCGCGCTCCGAAAACGCCTTCACCATGAAGCCGCCGGACGGGATCGCTTCCAGCAGCCCCTCCTCCTCCAGCCGCACCAGCGCCATGCGCACCGGGGTGCGCGAGGCGCCGGTGGTCTCGACCGCCTGGAGCTCGGAGATGCGCTCGCCGGGGCGCAACGAGCCCGACAGGAGCTGGTCGCGCAGCGCGAGCTGCGCCTTCACGGTCTGCGAGACGGAGCGGTCGACCTCACGCTCGGCCATGTCGGCTTACTCCGCGGCCTGAAGATGCTGCGGCGGGTTTTCCTTCGTCATCATCTTGTCGATCAGCTTGCGCGTCCACATCGCGCCGGCGTCGATGTTGAGATTGTAGAAGATGCGATCGGGGTTCTCGTCCATCGCGCGCTGCTGCGCCTCGAGGATCAGCTCGTCCTCGTGGAAAATGCCGGAGACGCCCTCGCGGATCTCGGAGGTGATGCGCTGCTCGCCGAGCTGATAATTGCGCACGAAGGCCCAGAAATAGTGGCAGGTCTTCTCGGTCTCCGGCGTGATGGTGTTGAGCACGAAGCCGTTGACGCCCTGCGAGCGGTCGCCTTCGGGCGCGCCGGTGCCGGTCGGCGCCACGCCGACGTCGATGGCAATGCTGCACGGCGCCTCGAAGCGGATGATCTGCCAGCGGTCGACGAGACCGGATTTGCCGAGCTGCTTGGCCCAGAAGGGCGGCGCCTCGATGCCGCGCATCCAGCGCGTCACCGTGACAGTCTTCTCGCCATGGGTGACGTCGAACGGCGCCTCTGCGACCGCCTCGTTGCCGATGGACGAGCCGTGCACGAACGTCTCGTGTGTGAGGTCCATGAGATTGTCGAGCACGAGGCGATAGTCGCAATTGACGTGGATGGTCTTGCCGTCGCCGGCCCAGGCCGGGTCGTGATTCCAGTGCAGGTCGGGCACCAGCGCGGGATCGGCCAGCGCGGGATCGCCCATCCAGAGCCAGATGTAGCGGTGACGCTCGACCACGGGATAGGCGCGCACGCAGGCCGACGGGTTGATGGTCTCCTGCGAGGGCATGAAGGTGCAGCGCCCTTGCGCATTGTACTTCAGGCCGTGATAGCCGCAGACGACGGTGTCGCCTTCGAGCCGGCCCTTGGACAGCGGCACCAGGCGGTGCCAGCAGGCGTCCTCCAGCGCAGCCACCGAGCCATCGGCCTTGCGGTACATCACCACGTGCTTGCCGCAGATTGTCCGCGGCAGCAGTGCCGGCTTCACATCGGCGTCCCAGGCGGCGGCATACCAGGCGTTCATCGGGAAGGGTTTTGTCACCGGTCTCACTCCCAAGGCTTGTGGATACGTTATGTATACAATAGCGGAGGGGTGGAATCGTTCAAGGGCGGTTATGGTGTATTATAATACCGTTCTCTCGTATCATGTATACAAACCGTTGTCATTCCCCGCGAAAGCGGGGAATCCAGTACTCCGCGGCAGTCGTTGGTTCACTCAACTGGCCACGGCGTACTGGATCACCCGCTTTCGCGAGTGATGACACCTGTTGATGCGGCGAGTCTCCCTCCAGGAGGAGCAGTGGCAGCGGCGCTTTGGCTCGACGACTACGCCCCGAACACCTTCGCCAACCCTGCCTGAGCCTCCTGCTGAATCGCCTTCAGGTGCTCGGGGCTGCGGAAGCTTTCCGCATAGATCTTGTAGACGTCCTCGGTGCCTGACGGCCTCGCGGCGAACCAACCGAAATCGGTTTCGACCTTGATGCCGCCGAACGGCTGGCCGTTGCCGGGCGCCTTGCTCAGCGTGGCGCGGACGGGATCGCCGGCGAGATCCTTCAGGCCGAGCTGCTCCGGCGTGACGGACTTCAGGATGTTCTTCTGCGGCGTGGTGGCGGCGACGTCGATGCGCGCGTAATGGGGCACGCCGAACTCGGCAGTGAGGTCGTTGAAGAGCTGGCTCGGATCGCGGCCGGTCTTCGCCATGATCTCGGCCGCGAGCAGGCCGAGGATGATGCCGTCCTTGTCGGTCGTCCACACCGTGCCGTCGCGGCGCAGGAACGAGGCGCCTGCACTCTCCTCGCCGCCGAAGCCGAAGCCGCCCGTGAGGAGACCGTCGACAAACCATTTGAAGCCGACCGGGGTCTCGACCAGCTTGCGGCCGAGTTTTTTCGCGACGCGGTCGATGATCGAGCTCGACACCACGGTCTTGCCGATCGCGGCGTCCTTGCCCCAGTTCGGGCGGTGCGCGAACAGATAGAAGATCGCGGTCGCGAGATAATGGTTCGGATTCATGAGGCCGCCGGTGCGCGTCACGATGCCGTGGCGGTCCGCGTCGGTGTCGTTGGCAAAAGCGACGTCGAAGCGGTCGCGAATCGCGATCAGGCTCGCCATCGCATAAGGCGAGGAACAGTCCATGCGGATCTTGCCGTCCCAGTCCACCGTCATGAAGCGGAAGGTCGGGTCGATCGCCTCGTTCACCACGGTCGCCTTCAGGCCGTAGCGCTCGATGATCGGATGCCAGTAATGCACGGCGGCGCCGCCGAGCGGATCGATGCCGATATTGACGCCGACGGATTTGACCAGGTCGAGATCGACGACGTTGCCGAGATCGGCGACATAGGGTGTGACGTAGTCATAGGCGTGGACGTTCGCGGCTTTGCGTGCCCTGGCGTAGTCGATGCGCTTCACACCCTTGAGGCCGTCGGCGAGATAGGCATTGGCGCGCCTCTCGATCACGGAGGTAGCATCGGTGTCGGCCGGTCCGCCATGCGGCGGATTGTATTTGTAGCCGCCGTCCTCGGGCGGATTGTGCGAGGGCGTGACGACGACGCCGTCGGCAAGGCCCGAGGTGCGGCCCTTGTTGTAGGTCAGGATCGCATGCGAGATCACCGGCGTCGGCGTGTAGCCGCCGTCCTTGTCGATCATGATGTCGACGCCGTTGGCCGCGAACACCTCGACGGCGCTGACCAGCGCGGGCTCGGCCAGCGCATGGGTGTCGATGCCGATAAAGAGCGGACCGGTCAGCCCCTTTTCACGTCGGTAATCACAGATTGCCTGCGTCGTCGCGAGGATGTGGCCCTCGTTGAAGCTGGTCTTGAACGAGGTGCCGCGATGGCCGGAGGTGCCGAACGCCACCCGCTGCGCGGGATCGGCGACATCGGGCTTGCCGGCGAAATAGGCCGTCACCAGCCGCGGAACATTGGTGAGCGCGTCCGGCGAGGCCTGCTTGCCCGCCGCGGGATGAACATCAGCCACTGAATATACCTCGTCCTGTCGTAGAATTGCGCGATACCATAGCATCGGCCAAGCCCCCGCCAAGAGCACAACACCCGCAATGGGGCGGCCGTTCCTGAGATCATGCTATGGTCTTTCGATCGGGGCTTTTCGAGTCGGGCATGACGCTGTTTCAGAGGCTTCTGGTTGTTCTGATGGCCTGGCTTGCGATGGCCGGCATCGTTCCCGATGCGACGGCCGCGGAGTTCTACACCGAGGATTTGCGTATCCCGATGGCCGAGGCCGGACCGCAGGGGCTGGAGGCGTTCCTGGTCCGGCCGGCCGGGGCCAGGCGCTATCCGCTGGCGCTGCTCAGCCACGGCTCACCGCGCAGTTTCGACGATCGCGCGACGATGTCCGCGCACAAATATTACGGCATCGCTCTCGAATATGCCCGGCGCGGCTTCGCCGCGCTGATCGTGATGCGGCGCGGCTACGGCACCTCCCCCGGCGGGCGCGTCGACAGCGTCGGCGGCTGCGCGACTGCCGCTTATCTGCCGGCCGCGGCGGTCGCGGTGGCGGATTTGCGCGCGGCGATCGAGGCGATGGTGCGCAGGGCCGACGTCACCACCTCGGGCATGATCGCGGCCGGCCATTCCGCCGGCGGGTTCGCCACTGTCGCGTTGACCGCGCAGGCGCCAGCGGGTCTCGTCGCCGCGATCAACTTTGCCGGCGGGCGCGGCTCGCGCGACGACGACGACGTCTGCAATCCCAACGGGCTGGTGCAGGCCTTCGCCACGTTCGGCAAAACCTCCCGCGCGCCGATGCTGTGGGTCTATGCCAGCAACGATTCCTACTTCGGTCCCGAGCTCGCGCGGCGCCTCCATGACGGATTTCGCGCCAGCGGCGGCAACGCGAAATTCGTCGCAGCGCCGCCTTACGGCGACGATGGCCACTATCTCTATTCGGTGGTGAGCCGTCCGCAATGGACGCCATATCTCGACGCCTTCCTGCGCGAGCGAGGTCTCGGCCACGACGTCCTGAGTCTGCCCGATCCGCTGCCGCCGCCGGGCCAGCTCAGCGAGGCCGCGCGCGCCGAGTTCGCGCGGTATCTCGCCAGCACGATGCCGCACAAGGCTTTTGCGGTGTCGCCGAACGGCGGTTACGGCTGGCGTTCGGGGCGCGCGACCGCCGACGACGCCCAGCGCGATTCACTTGGCGCCTGCACAAAATGGTCACCCACCTGCACGCTCTATGCGGTCGACGACAAATTGGCCGGGGCTGCGCCAAGCGCATCAACGGACCAGAGCTCGCGGTCGCGATAGCCTCGATGCGCCGCTGGCCGCCCGAGCCGGACCGCGCCCCGGGGCCGCCAGAAAATCGGTTGTTAACTCGAAAGATATAATACGTGGTCGATGCTGCGGGATCGAACACACATCAATGCCCGCGCGACGTGGACACACGTTGCGATAGCCGTGCTTTGGTTGGCATCCACCTCCGTGCGCGCTCAGGACGGCGCTCTAAACGACGTGGGACCGGCGTTGGCGGCCGGCGGTCACAATGCAGATCTCGGCGCCGGAGAGACGCCGGCATCGCGGGCAGCGATTCGAAAAATTATCGAAAGAGAAACGGCCAAGACCAATCTGCCCGCGGACATTGCGGAGGCCGTCGTCTTCGTTGAAAGCGGTTACAATCCGGGCACCATTGGCACCGTCGGCGAGATCGGCCTCATGCAGCTTCGGCCCGAAACGGCAGCGATGCTCGGATTTCGGGGAAATAACGCAGAGCTCGCAGAGCCCGACATCAACATCCACTACGGCGTTCTCTATCTGAGCCGCGCATGGCGCCTCGCAGGCGGGGACCTTTGCCGCGCCCTGATGAAATATCGAGCAGGTCATGACGAGGAGTCCATGACTCCGCGCTCCCAGGTCTATTGTCATCGCGCCCGCAATCGTCTTGTCTCCATGAACTCGACGAATGTGGGAAGCCAAGCCGCGGCCGTCCCAGATGTAGCACCGGCGCCAACTCCGGCACCCACCGTCTCGAAGTCAGCGCACAATCAGAAGTCGGCACACAGTCAAAAGACACCGGCACAGCCGAAGGACGTTTACGCGCGTTACCGTCAAGGCACGGCGGTCGCGAGCAGGGCATATTGGGCAGCACAGGAAGCCCGGGTCCGCCTCATCAAGGCTCGCGTCGAAGCCAAGTGGAAACGGGTGGCATCACGCCAATAGAACTAGAGTTGCTGCCTTGAGACGAGCAGCGGTTGGACGAACGCATTTTTGAAACCGAACTTTGAAACCGAACCTGAATAGAGATCATGCACAATAGTTTGAGAGTTTTGTTTGCAATCGTCGCGACCGGCGCCGTGGCCTTGTCGGCCTTTCTCGCGATTCGGTTCCTTGTCGGTTTCAGTGGCTGAACCCGAAGGCGCCGCCGGCACCATGTCGTGCTGCGCCCGGGTCTAGAGCCGCTCGCTCAACGCGAGCTTATAGCCGACGCCGGTGACGGTGGTGATGACGGGCGTACCGCTGCCGACCAGCTTGCGCCGCAGCCTCGCCACCAGGGCATCGACAGTGCGGATATCGACCTCGGCCTGGCGGTTGCTGACGACCTCGATCAGATAGTCGCGGCTGAGCGGCCTGCCATCAGCTCCGACGAGCGCCGCGAGCAGGTCGAACTCGGCGCGCGTCAGCGCCACCGGCTTGCCGTCGCTGCCGAGCAGCTCGCGCCGCGTCAGGTCGATGATCCAGTCGCCGAAGGCGATCGAATTGTGGGTGCGCGCCGCCTTGCGGTCGATCGAGCGCCGCCGCAGCACGCTTCGCGCGCGCGCGAGCAGATCGCGCAAATTGATCGGCTTGGTAACGTAGTGGTCGCCCGCGATCTCGAGGCCGAGGATGCGATCGACGTCGGTGTCGCGGCGGGTCACGAAGATGATACCCGCATTGCTGGTCGCCTGGATCTCCTTGGCGAGATCGAAGCCATCGCCGTCGGGCAGCTGCAGGTCGAGGAAGACGAGATCGGTCCGCGTCCGCAGCGCCTGGCGGCATTCCGCGCAGGAGCCGGCACCGACCACGTCGAAATTGTTCTCGCTGAAATAACCGACCAGCATCGTCCGCGTCACCGGATCGTCCTCGACGACGATCAGTCGCTCCCGGCCAGCGACACGCAATTCCTGACCTGAGGAATCAGCCACGATGTTGGATGTCCTGTGTGCTTGTGGGCCGACCTGGAAGCTCAGGTCGCCGAGCGCGCCGCCCTGTGAACGTACATTCACGACTTGTTCGAGCCCCCTCGAATTGCCTGCTGCAATACTAGGCGCGTTAGCGCGCCCAAACAACATTGGTCACGATCCAGCTGGATTAAGTATGAATTGGCCCACACTTCTCATCTCGCGCAGCATGTTCGGGAGCCCGTACGAGCGGCTGTTGTGCGGGCTGAAGCCCATCCCGCGGCCGCTTGCCACGCCAAGAGCTTCAAATCTACTGTGCGCCCCGAAAAGTCTGCCCCAGGAGGTGGCGCCATGGAAGTCATCCTGCTCGGCACCGGCGGCCCGCGCCCGGACCCGCGCCGCATGGCGACGACCACGCTGATCAGGCTCGGCGAGGAAAACATCCTGATCGACGCAGGCCGCGGCGTCATGGTGCAGCTCAGCAAGGCTGGCGTGCCGCTCGGCTCCATCAACACGGTCTTTCTCACCCATCACCATTTCGACCACATCGGCGACCTCTACGACGTGATGCTCAATTCATGGCTGCATGGGCGCAAGGACGATCTGCGCATCTATGGACCGCCGGATACCGAACGGCTCGTCAATACGCTGGTCACGCAGGTCTACGACAAGGACATCGCCTGGCGCGATCAGGGTGAGCCAAGCTTCGGCGGCTGGAAACCAGTCGTCGCGACCGACATTATACCCGGCCCCGTTCTCGACACCGGCCGCTGGAAGATCAGCGCCGAACTCGTCTCGCATGGCGACGGCCTCGACATGTCGCCGGCCTTCCTCGCACGCTGGATGTGTCTCGGGTACCGCTTCGAGGCCGAAGGCAAGGTCATCGCAATTTCGGGCGACACGGTGCCCTGCCCCGGTCTCGAGCGACTGGCCGAGGGGGCCGACCTGCTGGTCCAGTGCTGCTTCCTCGCCACGCCGGAGATCGACAACGAGCACCTGCGCCGGCTTGCGAAATTCACGATCGCCTGCGGCGATACAGTCGGCAAGGTCGCGGCCAAGGCCGGCGTCAAGAAGCTCGCGCTGACCCATCACCGGCCTCGCACCGACGATTCCATGCTCAATGCGCTGCTTGCGGATGTCAGGCGGGACTATTCGGGTCCTGTCGTGCTCGGCGAGGACCTCACGCGGATCGAGGTCTGAGAACTTCAGATGCGCGCAGACCGTCCCACCTCAGGACGATCCAACCTCAACCCGAAATGACAATTGCTCTTCCGTCCCGGGCGCGATGTGCATCAGGCCCGGCTTGTCAGTGAATTCGCCGTCGAAGCCGGCCGGACTGGCATAGCCGCGCCAGGGCTCGATGCAGAGGAACGGCGCGCCCGATGGTTTCGACCAGACGCCAAGCTCGCGAAAGCCGCCCCATGACATTTTCAACCACGGCCCGGTGGAGGCGCCCTGCTCCACGGCATAGCGGACCGAATTGCTCGCGATCCGATCGAAGATGATTGCGTCGTCGACGAACAGGGATTCGGACAGAGGCAACACGGAGCCTTCGACCGGGCTCGGCTCGGTTGCCGGGCGCAGCAAGCCGCCATCGAGACGGCGGACGGGCGATGGCTCTGCGTTTGCGAAGCTCAGCGCGTAGCTCTCCTTCGCCAGCCCCGGTTGGAGCGGCCAGTTGAAAGCGGGATGGCCGCCGAGCGAGGCCGGCAATATCTCCTTGCCGGTGTTCGCGATCACGAGTGAAAGATCGAGACCGGATTCGTCGAGCGCATAGGTTGCCGTCAGGCGGAACGCGAAGGGGTAGAGCGCGCGCGTCGTCTCGCTGTCTTCGAGCACCAGGACACAGCGTCTTTCGCCTCGTTCCACCCACGCAAAGCGGCTGTCACGCGCGAAGCCGTGCTGGGTCATCCGGTAGGTCCTGCCCCGGTGCCGCAATTCGTCATTGGCGAGGCGCCCGACGATCGGAAACAGCAGCGGCGCATGTCGCGGCCAGGCCGGCTCCGCCTGCCAGACGAACTCGATGCCGGCATCGCTCGCCAGCGAACACATCTCCGCGCCTTGCGCCTTGATGGTCGCGGTGAGTCCGCCGCTGCGGATCGTGTGCGTGTCGTCGGTCATGACAGCCTGTTCCGGTCATCGCAGTTCACAGGACAGTTTCCAAATGTTCAAGGAATGTTGGAGCGACACTCTGCTCAAGAGCGCTGATAATCGTCTTCAATCCGGATGATGTCGTCTTCACCGAGATAGCTTCCCGTCTGGACCTCGATCAGCTCCAGCATGATTTTACCGGGGTTCTCCATCCGGTGCACCGCGCCCATCGGAATGTAGATCGACTCGTTCTCGTGCACGCTTTTGACGGTCTCGTTGACGGTGACGCGGGCGGTGCCGCGGACCACGATCCAGTGCTCGGCACGATGATGGTGCTTCTGCAGCGACAGACGCCCGCCGGGCTTGACCACGATGCGCTTGACCTGGTGGCGCTCGCCATTGTCGACCGACTGGTAGCTGCCCCAGGGCCGATGCACCTTGAGATGCTCCTCGGTGACTTTCGGCGCGACCGCCTTGAGTTTTGTAACCAGCCGCTTGAGCCCGTTGGCATCCTTCTGGCGCGAGACCAGCACCGCGTCCGCGGTCGCCACCACGATGAGATCGTCGACGCCTTCGAGTGCGACCAGCGCGGCATCGGTAGTGACGTTGCAATTGCGGCTATCCTCGAACACGGCGGCGCCATGCGAAGCATTGCCTTGCGCGTCCTTGTCCGACAATTCCCACACCGCGTGCCAGGAGCCGACGTCGGACCATCCGCACGACACCGGCACCACAGCGGCGCGCGCGGTCTTCTCCATCACCGCATAGTCGATCGAGATCGCCTTGGCCGCGCCGAACGCCTCGGGCTCCAGCGTCACGAATCCAAGATCGCGGCCGGCATTGGTGACCGCATTGGAGATCGCCTCCACGCTCGCCGCATCGACCTTGCGGTATTCGTCGAGCAGGACGCTGGCCGGGAACATGAAGTTGCCGCTGTTCCAGAGATAGCCGGAATTGACGTAGTCGGCGGCCTTCACCGCATCCGGCTTCTCGACGAAGCGCGCGACCGCGTGCACCTCGCCGGAGATGACCTCGCCCGGGCTTATATAGCCGTATTCGGTCGCCGGCCGTTCCGGCTTGACGCCGAAGGTGACGATGCGCCCGGCGCTCGCGGCGGTGAGGCCCTGGCGGCACGCCGCGACGAAGGCCGCATTGTCCTGCACCACGTGGTCGGCGGCGAGCGCGAGCACGATCGCTTCACTCGAGCGGTTCTGCGCGAACACCGCGCCGGCGGCGATCGCAGGGCCGGAATCGCGCCGCATCGGCTCGAGGATCACGTCGGCCTC
This sequence comes from Bradyrhizobium sp. 4, assembly GCF_023100905.1. Taxonomy (NCBI): domain Bacteria; kingdom Pseudomonadati; phylum Pseudomonadota; class Alphaproteobacteria; order Hyphomicrobiales; family Nitrobacteraceae; genus Bradyrhizobium; species Bradyrhizobium sp. 4. Next base: position 1,815,145 of record NZ_CP064686.1, on the reverse strand, counting down.
GATGCCGATCTCGGCGAGTTGCTCCAGCACCATGAAGCGGTAGGAGGCGTTGGTGATGACGATCGGGCGATCGAACAGCGAGGCCTCCGAGACGCGCAACAGCGTGTCCTGGAAGGTCGAGCGGGTGCCGAACAGCGGCAGGAATTGCTTGGGGCGCACCTCGCGCGAAGCCGGCCACAGCCGCGTTCCGGCACCGCCGCACATGATCAGGGGGATGATTTTTTGGGACACGTGTGAGCTACTCAAGAGAGGGGTTTATATGCGGTGATAATTTCGATACCAGTCGACAAAGCGGCCCAAGCCATCCGCCAGCGGCGTCGAGGGCGTGAAGCCGACGTCGCGTTGCAGGGCCGAAATGTCGGCACGCGTCTCGAGGACGTCGCCAGCCTGCATCGGCAAAAGCGTGCGGATCGCAGGCTTGCCGATGATCTTCTCCAGTGTCTCGACGAACTCGATCAAGTTGACCGAGCAATTGTTGCCGATGTTGTAGACGCGATACGGCGCATAGCTCGACGAGTTTTCCGGCTGCTCGGCGTTCCACGCGGGATTCGGCGTCGCGGGGCGATCGAGGGTGCGGATCACGCCCTCGACGATGTCGTCGACATAGGTGAAATCGCGCCACATATTTCCATGATTGAAAAGCTTGATCGGCTCACCCGCAAAGATCGCGCGCGTGAAGAGCCAGGCGGCCATGTCGGGCCGGCCCCATGGACCATAGACAGTGAAGAAGCGAAGACCGGTCACCGGCAGCTTGTGAACATGTGCGAACGTGTGCGCCATCAGCTCGTTGGCCTTCTTGCTCGCGGCGTAGAGGCTGACCGGATGATTGACCGAATGCTCGGTCGAGTACGGCAAGGTGCGATTGGCGCCGTACACTGAGCTCGAGGAGGCGTAGACGAGATGCGCCAGACCGTGGCGCCGGCCGGCTTCGAGCACGGTGACGAAGCCATCACAATTGGCGCGGATGCTGGTGATGGGATCGTCGATCGACGCGCGCACGCCGGGCTGCGCCGCGAGGTGCACCACGCGATCGGGCGAGACCTCGTCGAACACACGCGTCACCGCAGCGAAGTCGGCAAGATCGATCTCGTGGAATGTGAAGGCATCATGCTTGAGCGTCTCGAGGCGAGCGCGCTTGAGCGCCGGATCATAGTAAGGGGTCACTGCGTCGATGCCGACAACTCGTTCCCCGCGCGCGAGCAAGCGCTCACAGACATGCATGCCGATGAAGCCGGCAGCGCCGGTAACCACCACGGGGGCCAAAATAAACTCCGTTGTTCGTCCTCAGATACCGCATTGCCAGACTGGACCGGTAGAGGCAAGGGTTCAGCATTGGAGAACAGCCCCCTCGCATCGGCAAGCTTAATGCCGGGCGCGTCGGATGTCAGCCTTCCCAAGTTAACCAGACGAGGCGTCCTTTGCCTGCCGACGCAGCATCAGGCGCGTGTCCATAAAGGGCTCCACCTGCCCGGCAGTTCTTTCAACAAGCGTTCCCCAGGAGCGCCCAACGAACAGCGCAATCATGCGATCGATGTCGTCATAATTCCGTGCCTTCAGGCTGCTTCTTTCCGTGCTCACATTTGGTCCGAAAGCACACATCGCGATCACGCTTTGTGGCATCGGCAACCCGAACGGCACACAATTGAAACTTTTCATCAACGGCCGCTTTCTCTCGCAAAAACTGACCGGCGTTCAGCGTTATGCCGCCGAACTGGTCAAAGCGATCGATGTCTTGCTTGCGTCCGACCAATTGCCCGCTGCCCTCAGAGGAGCAGAGTGGCAATTGCTCGTGCCGAGCGAGACGAGCGAAACGATCAATCTCACTCGCATCAAGATTCGCAAGATAGGACGGTTGAGCGGACATGCCTGGGATCAGATTGAACTTGCGCGCGCCGCCGCTGGAGGTCGCCTGATCAGTCTGGCCAATGCCGGACCTGTGTTTCATCGCGATCATATCGTCGTCATCCACGACGCACAGGTCTTCCGCCGGCCCGATTTCTTCAATTGGCGCTATCTGGCCGTCCACCGAACGATGGGTCGGCTGCTTGCACGCCGGGCCACGATCGCGACCGTATCGGCCTTTTCTCGCAATGAACTGGCTGCAATGCTTGGCCTGTCGAAAACGGACATTCCGATATTCCCCAACAGCGCGGAGCATTTCGCGTCCACAACGCCTGATCCCGGTATTCTCGACCGACTAGGGCTTCAGCCGGGAAAATATTTTCTCTTTGTCGGCTCCAGAACCAAGAACAAGAATCTTGCCGTTGCGATTGAGGCCGCGCGGCTACTCGAACGAAAAGACGTTCCGCTCGTCATTGTCGGCGGAGATAACAGCAAGGTATTTCAAGACAATCTGGGCGAGAGCGAATCGGGCCTGCTTCTGGCAGGACGCCTGGCGGACGGGGAGATTGCAGCTCTGTATGCACACGCCCTGGCGTTTGTCTTTCCCTCTCTATACGAGGGCTTTGGTGTCCCGCCACTGGAAGCCATGATCTTCGGCTGTCCGGTCATATCCTCCACGGCTGACGCGGTGATGGAAACGTGCGGCGAAGCAGCTGCTTATTTTTCCGCCAACGATGCTCGAGCGCTGCAACAGCTTATGCTCGAAAGGTTGGCAGTTGGCGCAATCTCTGATCAGGAGCGCAGAAAGCAACAGGATCGTCTTGCATTATACTCGTGGCAAGACTCGGCGCGAGCATTGCTGGGTTTTCTCGCATCGCGAGCATAGCGAGGCGCCGCCGGTTTGGCGGAAGCGCTCAAATTTTGCGCGCAGTTGCTCGAGCACGACGCCGACGGCGGTTCGGCATCCAGCGAGTTCCATGCGCACGTTCGACTTCGAAGGAAGCGAGCTTCAACATCGCGGCGCAACAACACCACACCGCTGCCTAAATCTCGCTATGGATTGGATGGAATGTGATCGCATCCGTTGATGCTCAATTAAGGATGCGCCATGTCGATCTTCCCAACTCAATCCTCCGCAAGGCAGGCGGTGAAGGTGCTGCATGTCGCAGAAACCATCCGGGGTGGGATAGCGAGCTACCTGAACGAATTGCATCCGCAGCAGCAAGCGAGCTTCGGCGCGGAGAACGTGCACTATGTTGTGCCATCGGATCATCGCCACGACCTCGTTGGAATCGATGACAGCCAGATCACAACCTTCGACAGATCGGGCCGCAGCATCGCCGGACTGTTTCAGATGCTGCGGGCGAGCATGCAGGCGCTCGACGCCTTCAAGCCTGACGTGATGCATCTCCATTCGTCGTTTGCCGGACTCGTTCTCAGGCCCGCGTTGGCCGCTCGTTCTGAAGGTCCTCGCGTCGTCTATTGCCCGCATGGCTGGGCATTCTCGCGAGAAACCGGCCGCCTGAGCCATCTGGCGGCAAAAGCTGCAGAGACTCTTCTGGCCCGCACGTCGGATCGTATCATCTGCATTTCCGGCGATGAATTCAATGAAGCGGTCCGGGCGGGAATTCCGACTGACCGTCTGACCCTGGTGCACAATGGCATCTCCAAGAGCCGCCCGCTGCCGCACGGCGTTGCAACGGATTGGACTTCAAAGAAGGCCAAGGTCCTTTTCATCGGCCGGCTTGATCGACAAAAGGGCTTCGATCTCCTGATCGAGGCCGCACGATCCCTCGAAGACGTCCTGGATGTTCGCATTGTCGGCGCCTCCGTCGTCAACAAGTTCGACGGAGCTGCGGTTCCCGCCAACGTCTCGCTGCTAGGCTGGCTGGATCGTCAGCAAATCGAGACTCAGCTGGAGGCGGCCGATCTCGTCGTCATCCCGTCACGATGGGAGGCCTTCGGCCTCGTCGCTCTGGAAGCGATGCGCGCGGCCAAGCCCATCCTGGCCTTCCACAGCGGAGCGCTCCCTGAAATCGTCGTTGACGGCGTCACCGGCGTGCTTTGCGAACCTGTTGCCGTTCAACCTCTCATCGACGGCTTCCGACGGATGCTCGATCTGGATCTCAAGGTCCTGGGTCAACGCGGCTACGACCGCTTCAAGCAGTTTTATGACGTCCAGAAGACACACCGCCAGTTGCATCAGGTCTATGTCGAACTCCTCGACGACAGCAAGAGCGGAGCCGAGCAGAACGTGGCGCTGCAATCGGACCTCTCGAAGCCTTTTTGAGGTGAGTTGCGGCAGGCGAGACATGATGACGAGTATGATCCAGGCGATGGCAGGCCACCGCACCTTGGGTCGCAACGGGCTGCTCTGGATCGCGAGCGTCATCGCGTCTGCTTCTCTGTCGGTCCCGGTATGCGCTCAACAGGCTCAAACGCTTGAGAGCAGATTCCTGCTGGGTATCGGCACCCATCAGGGACTGGGAGGGCCGGTCAGTTCGCGAGGCTACGTGCCCTCCGTGAACGTCGGTCAGATCAAGCAATTGGGCTTCAACGCCTTCCGCGATGATTTTCCCTGGTCTGATTTCGAATTGCCTGGCCGCCGGATGGGCTTCACGCCGCGATTGGGCAGGCTCGACGCGCAGGTTCAGTCCGGCATCGCCCGGCCGCTCCTCATTCTTGCATTCGGTCATCACCTCGTGCCGAACTCGTCGCCCCCGACGACGGACGAAGCCCGGCAGCGGTTCGCGGACTATGCGGCAGCGGCAGCGCGATCGATCGCGCCACAGCGCCCGATCTTCGAACTCTGGAACGAGTGGAATCTGGCAGCGAAGAAAGACGCTGCATTCTCAGCCGAGAATTACCTGGCCCTCGCCAAGGCAGCACGGCCGGCGGTCAAGCAGGCGGTGCCGAATGCGCCTTTCGTCGTCGGCGCGATCGGCGACGATCCCGGATGGACGTGGACGGAGAAGATGCTGCAAACCGGGATTCTTCAATACGCCGACGGCGCCTCGATTCATCTTTACAATTTCTGCATGGCGCCGTCGAAGCGCAATTCGACCGAGATCATCGACCGGCTCACTGCGTTCCATCGGCTGGTCGGCCAAGCGAGCGGCAATCCCGACTTCCCCATTTACGTGACCGAAACTGGCTGGACCACGGCTGCGAACAAATGCGGTGTCAGCGAGCAGGCCCAGGCCGACAACACGGCACAGCTCATCCTGTGGGCCTCGACAGCGGCGCGCTGGCTCAAGGGGATGTGGATTTATGAGCTCAAGAACAGTGGCCAGAATCCAGCCGAGCTGGAGGACAATTTTGGCGTCTACGGTTTCGACAATTCGCCCAAACCCGTAGCCTGCGCGGCGCGTGGCGCCTGGGCATTCATTCGCTCCACCCTAACCGCGGAACGTAGGAGCCTTGCCACCGGGGTGATGTCCATCGGAGCATCCTCGACCACCGGCGGCAAAGTCGCGGTCTGGTCCGAAGATCCGGATCGACGCTACGAGGTCCGGATCAGAGGCGATCTGCCGGGTGCGACTTTCGCGGCGCCCTGCGATGCAACCGCAAGGCCCGCCTCCGGGATCTGGCTGCCGGTTTCGAGCACGCCGGTCCTGATCGCCGCCAATAATGACGCCATTCCCGCACTGGATATACGGCCGGCACGGTAATCGGATCGGCACAAAGAGGTTGACGCGATGAAGATCCTTTTGACATCCACACTTTATCCGACCCCGCAGGCACCGAAGATCGTCGGCGGAGCAGAGATCTTCGCGCGGAGATTCGCCGAGGGCCTGGCTCAGCGCGGCGACGAGGTCGAGGTGGTGCGCGCCGCATCCGCACCCGAGCAGGGGCGTGAATTATGCAACGGTATCAACGTCTATTCCGCACCGGTGCAAAACGTCTATGCGCCGTTCACGGAGCAAAAGAACGTCGTGAAACGCAGCATCTGGCATGCGATCGACGATTGGCAGATCCAGGCCCCGATGATCGCGGAGCGCATCCGCGCCTTCAAGCCGGACGTGCTGCATTCCAATAATTTATCGGGCCTGACCACGGCGATCTGGCGGGTAGCCGCCAAGCTCGGAGTTCCGGTCCTGCACACGCTTCATGACTACTATCTGACGTGTCCACGCTGCTCCCGCTTCGACAAAGGCCACTCCTGCGAACGCACCTGTACGAGCTGTGGAATCCTGACGTACCACCGCAAGCGGGCGACGCATTGGCTCGATGCCGTGGTCGGCGTCAGCGAGCGCGTCCTGTCCATTCACACCGATATGGGCATGTTTGCCGAAACGCCGATCCGCACCGTCATCCGCAATGCCTCGACCGAGCCGCCGCGCTCACCCTACCCGCGGCCTGTCTGCACGACGGAAGTGACGTTCGGCTTCATCGGACGGATCACCGAGGAGAAGGGCATCGACAATCTCATGCGAGCGCTTGCCATGCTGCCGCCTGATCGGATCCGGATGATGATTGCCGGCCGCTTGAGCGATCAGGAGCAACAGCGCCTGAGAGCACTGGCGCCGCATGCGCGGGTCGAGTTCATGGGATTCGTATCTCCCGATGAATTCTACAGGCAAGTCGACGTCGTGGTCGCGCCGTCCATCTGGCACGATCCCGGCCCGCTCGTCGTCGCGGATGCCAAGGCGGCGGGCAGGCCGCTGCTCGGTACGCACTTTGGCGGCATGCCGGAGGCGATCGAGCATGGCATGACGGGGTGGTTGACCGAAGCGGATCCACAATCTCTGGCCAGGAGCATGCGCGAAATCGCGGCGGATCCACACAAGATCGACGAGATCAGCCGGCGGCTTATCGCGGACACGAACAAGTGGATCTTTTCCGACGTATTGTCGTCGTACAAGAACCTGTATGAACAACTGCGTCAGCAACGGATGTCGTCGGTGCGCCCGGCAATAGCCGGGGCGCCGCATGCGCATGCAGTGCCAAAGAGTAGCTTCATTCCGAGATGACACGTCTCTTCGCGATCGCCGGCTACGTTTACCAAAGCGCAGCAGCGATCATCCTGATCTTTGTGATCAGTCACCTGTTGCCTGCCGCCGACTACACCAATTATTCCCTCGCAATGGCCTCGAGCCAATTGCTCTGCGTCCTCATGTTCGAGTGGCTGCAGCTCGCGGGGCTGCGCTTTCTTGCGGCCGCCAAGGAGAGCGAGGCTGCTCGACTGAGATCGTCGCTCTTTGCAGCCGCGCTCATGAGCGCCGGCGCGCTCGTTGCCGTCGGGAGCTGCGCCTCCTTGATCAGCGGCCTCACGCCACGGCTGGTCGTCCTCGGCCTGAGCGTGGCCGTACTTCAGGGCTCGACCGATTTGTATTTCTTATCGGTACGTCTGTCGAACCGGCTGGGGACCGCCGCCTGCCTTCTTGCCTTGCGTGCGACGGCTCTTTTGGGCGGGGCCGTCTCGGGCGGAATGATCTCAGGCACGGCCGAAGCGACGCTGCTCGGCATCGCATTGGGTCACATGCTTGGGCTCCTTGCCGGTCTCATCGCATATCGCACGCCGCTGGATCGCGTGTCGCTGCGAACAATGCTGGCTGACTGGAAGGACTTCTCGCGTTACGGCATGCTTGCAGCCGGCGCGTCCGTGATCCATTTGTCCGTGCCGGTTCTGCTTCGTATCATCGTCGTCGGGCGACTCGGCGCCACAGGAGCCGGTGCAGGATTTTCCATTGCGCTCGACCTGCTGCAACGTCCCTTCTGGGTCCTCAATGCGGCGATCCACACCGTGAGCTATCCTGAAGTGGTCAATGATTTCGAGCACGGGAGCGCCACGACATCGAGACAATCGGCGCGGCACATGTTCGAGTTCATGATCTGCACGACCCTGGTCCTGCTGGGCGGGCTTGTCGCCTTCATTCCGGACGCGGCCCGCATCCTGGTCCCGCGGGAGAGCGTCGAGGGCTTCCTGGCGACAGGGCCGGCAGTGGCGGCCTTCTATTTCCTCCATACCCACCTGCAGGCGACGATCGCGGTCGTTCCCCACCTGGAAAAGCTCGCGACAAGGCTCGTCCTCGTCGCTGCCGGGCAGCTTGCAATGGTTGCGGCGTTCTCCCTGGTTGCGGTCTGGGCCGGCCTGTCGCCGCAAGCAGCAGTCACCTGCGCCTCGATCGCCACGCTCGCAGCGATCTCGGCCGGGCTTGGCCCTACCCTCAGATTCGAGGCGTTCCCGCGCTGGCCCCTAGTGCTTCAGGCGCTCGCAGCCGCCATCCTGATCGCGTCGTTAAGTCATGCGCCGAGCGAACCGGTGACGTGGCTTGCCGGAAAAATCGTCATCGCCGCAATCGTCACGGCTGCGGTCGGCTGGCGCGGAAACTTTCTCCTCATGGCCCGCCCAAGCTGATCTGTCGACCGGTTCCCGTCACAAATCCTCTTTGGAGCTGAGGCGACTGACACTCCGCTCGTGTTCGCGAAGTTCCTACCGTGGAACTCTCTACTTCGCCCCAAAATGCGGCAAAGTGACTGTCAACCAGTACGAGAATACTGAATGGTTTGCTCGTACCGGCAAAATTCTACCAGCGCATCGGGTCGACCTGACGTTTCACCGCATCCACGCCCGAACTCACATGCATCATTGAAGCGCGACATGCGAATTTATTCAGCAGTGAAACTCTGCGAATTCTTGGAAGCGCCATGTTCAGGTCATGCTGCGTCGGCACGACATCGTTATTGTCTTGAATCAGAGTCGACCTGTTCCTGCGAGGAACTGCTGATCGCTCTCGATTTGTAGCTCCGATTTTTATCTGAAATTCACACTCGATCGAGAAGGTTGAACGCAAATCCCTGCGAGCAATTTCGTTCGCGTAGAAATTCGAGTGTGAAATGTCGTCAGATCAAACCATCCTCTCCGCAAGCGGCTTCATCAACTCCATCGGCGTCAACACGCATGCCGGCTTCGGGTGGACCGACTACAATAACCTCGCATTGATGGTCGATGACCTGAAGTATCTCGGCGTCACCCACCTGCGCGACGCGATGGGAACCAGCCCCGCGGCACAACCGGTCGTTGAAGGGCTGGCGGCTGCCGGCTACAAGTTCGACTTCCTGGTGTCATCCGCCCTACCCCAGCTGGGTGCGGCCGGCCTTCAGAAGTATATCGTTTCGCTCGAGAAGTTCGTGGCGAGCCATCCGGGCAGCATCAGCGCCATCGAGGGCCTCAACGAGGCCAATCACCAGCCCTTCAGCTACAATGGCAGCTCGAGCCTTGGCGCCGCGTCCCAGTTCCAAAGCGCGCTCTATCAGGCGGTCAAGGCAGACGGCACGCTTTCCAGCATTCCCGTGTTCAATCTGTCGCTCGCCTACAACGATCCCCAAGGCTACAGCCAGCTCGGCAACATGTCGGGCTCGGCCGATTTCGCCAATGCGCATGCCTATGTCAGCACCAGCTTGACGACCAGCAGCTCACTTGCCGCCACGTTGAGCGCCGTCTCGACCGCGGCGCCGGGAAAGCCCGTCGTGATTACGGAGACCGGCTACACCACCCAGGCCAACACTCAATATCTCGGCGTCGACGAGACGGTGCAGGCCAAGTCGATCTTGAACACCCTGGTCGATGCCTACAAGGCTGGCGTGAGCGCGACCTATCTCTACGAGATGTTCGACCGCGACTCGTCCGCCAGCAACACCAATCCCGAAGCCAACTTCGGCTTATTCAACTCCGACGGAACGCCGAAGCTCGCCGCGACGGCAATTCACAACCTGACGAGCATTCTGGCCGATGACGGCAAGGGCGGCCTGCAGCCGACTAATCCATTGAACTACACGCTGAGCAACATGCCGGCCTCGGGCAACAGCATGGTGCTCGGCAAGAGCAATGGCGCCTACGAGCTGGTCGTTTGGGCGGAGCCGAAGCTCTGGAATGATGCGGCCGATGCCGAGATCTCCAATCCAACCCAGACGGTCACGGTGAATCTGGGTGGCATGCATCACTCGGTCAAGGTGTACGACACGCTGACCGGAACCACCGCGATCGCGAGCTACACGGACGTCAGCACCATTACGATTCCGGTCAGCGATCACCCGCTGATCATCGAGATCGACGCGCCTGCGACCACCCCGATTCCGCCGGACACCCGAACCAGTGTCAGCGGTACGGCTGCCGAGATCGTGCCGCAACTGTCCGACCTGAGCACGTCGACGGCGCTTAAAACCATCACGCTAACCGACTCGCATGTCCTGCCCGTCGCTTCGAAAGCGACGATGGACTATATGATCGCGCATTACGGCAGCGCACTGTCCAAGATCCAGGGCGGCCATTCCTTCTCGGTCACGAACTCGGCCGCGACCTGGAGCAGCACAAAAACGTATGACGCCAGCGGCAACCTCCTGTCGAAAGCGGACACCGGCCTGAACGCAAGCGGACTGCCTATTTCGACCACGATCGTCTACACCGACGGGTCCAAAGACGCGATCGGCTACACCGGTGGCGTAAAGACCACCTCCGTCCATTTCGCTACCGACGGAACCAAGACCACCGACACCTACAACACGACCGGCACGCTTCTCAGCGAAGTCTTGCAAAAGTCGGACGGCTATTATTCGACGACCATCTACACCAACGGCGTGAAGACCACGGTCTATGTCAAGAACGCCGACCACACCCAGGACAACTATACCTACAACATCAAGGGGCAGAGCTACACGAGCCAGGTCCAGCACCTCGATTCGACTGGCAAGGTCACTTCGGTGGTCCGCAGCCATGCCGACGGCTCGCTCGATTCGACACAGGTCTACAACAGCGACAGCAGTCGCGTGATCACCACCTATAGCGCCACGGGGGTCAAGCTGATCGAGACCGACTACCATGCCGATCGCAGCAAGGACGTCTGGACCTACAACATCAAGGGGCAGAACTATGCGACCGAGCACGACGTTTACGATACGACCGGCTTTCTCACGACCCTGACGCGCCTCCACACCGATGGCAGCCTGGCGTTCAAGCTGACGCAAACGACGGACGGTACCAAGACGACCGATTGGTACAATGCCGCCGGCGGCCTCACCAGCGAAGTCGTCCAAAAGGCCGACGGTTTCAGCTCGACGACGCTCTACAGCAACGGCGTCAAGACCAACGCCTATGTCAAGAATGCCGACGGCAGCCAGGACAATTACGCCTATGGCATCACCGGCCAGAGCTACAGCACACTGATCCAACACGTCGATCCATCCGGCAAGGTAACGGCCGTGACCCGCAAGCATGCGGACGGCACGCTCGACTATACGCAAGTCATCAACAACGACGGCAGCAGCGTCGTCACCAACTACAACGCAGCGGGAACGAGGACGAAGGAAACCGACTACAACGCCGATGGCAGCAAGGATATCTGGCTTCTCAACATAACCGGCCAGACCTACACGACCGAGCACGATATCTACGATGCGGCAGGCTTCCTCACCTCGCTGGTTCGCACGCACGCCGATGGCAGCCTGGCCTTCAAGCTGCAGCAGAGCAGCGACGGCACCAAAGTCTCGGACTGGTACGACGCCAGCGGCATTCTCACCAGTGAGGTCCTGGAAAAGACGAGCGGCTACAGCGCAACGACGATCTACACCAACGGCGTGAAGACCGCCGCCTACATCACCAATGCGGACCAGAGCCACGACAATTACAGCTACAACATTACAGGTCAGAGCTATACCACGCAGTACCAGCACCTCGACCCCTCCGGTGTCACAACCGAAGTCGTCCGCACGCACGCCGACGGGTCGCTCGACTACAGCCAGGTCGTCAATAGCGACGGCAGCGTGGTGAGCAACTACAATGCCTCCGGCGTCAAGATGACGGAGACCGATTACCACGCCAACGGTTCGAAGGACGTCTTCCAGTTCAACATCGTGGGGCAGACCTACACGAACGAGCACGACAGCTACGATTCGACCGGCTTCCTCACCAACATCGTGCGCACCCACGCCGATAGCAGCCTCGCCTTCACGCTTGTCCAGAGCTCAGATGGGACCAAAACCTCGGACTGGTACGACGCCAAGGGCGTTCTGACCAGCGAGGTGACGACGAAGATCGACGGCTATAGCTCCACGACCGCCTACACCAACGGCGTCAAAACCGCCGCGTACATTACCAACGCCGATGGCACGTCGGACAATTGGAGCTACAACATCAAGGGGCAGTCCTACACCACACAGCATCAGCACCTCGATGCCTCCGGGCATATCGTCGAGCTTACCCGGACCCACGCCGATGGCACCCTGGACTATACCCAGGTCACCAACAACGACGGCAGCAAGCTGACCGACATCTACGACGGCTCCGGTTCCAAGACCCAGGAGATCGCCAACAATGCCGACGGTTCGAAGGACGTCTTCCTGTTCAACTTCAACGGACAGGCCGGCACGACGCAACACGAGAACTACAATTCGGCCAACGCACTCCAGTTCTTCGACGCCACCAAAACCGATGGCACGCACAACGTCACGGCGGTTGCCACCGGCGTGACGATCCAGGGCGGGGCCGGCAATGACCTGTTCTCGGCGGCGCCGAGCTCGACCACGATCGCCTACGATCACGGCCAAGACCAGATCGTCAACTTCCAGGCCGGCAACGCCGCCACTCACGACGTGCTCCAGATCTCGAAGCTCCTCGCCGCGGACTATAGCCATCTGCAAATCACGCAGTCCGGCGCGAACGCCCTGGTCACGCTTTCGGCCAGCGACTCGATCCTCCTGAAGAATGTCAACGTCGCCAGCCTGACGAGCCACGATTTCCTGTTCGTCTGACCACGGTGAATTGTCTGCAGGATCGCATCAACATCTCAGGCGTCGGGGCCAGCTCAGGCAAGTTCCGGCGCCGTTCAATAATTAGGCGGCTGCCTTGTCGCGAGGCATAAGCCGCATAATGGCTATTCGCCTGCCGTCGAACGCGGCCCAGCGAACTTGCGTCACAATTCACCGCTAAGCAGAAGGTAGCGTCACGCAAGGAATTCGACACACGATGGAAGCCAATGAAGCCAGACGGTTCGTCGTTCTCGACTTCTATCGTTTCGTTGCCGCTCTCGGCGTTTTCATTTTCCATCTGAAGACCATCGACAGCGGCGTTGCACCGGTCTGGAACGGATCTTATGGCCTTTTCGTGGACATGTTCTTCATCTTGTCCGGATTCGTGATCTCCTATTCCTATCCCTCTGACGCCCGTGGTCTCAAGGCATATTCCCGATTCATGATCCGCCGCATCGCGCGGATCTATCCGCTGCATCTTCTGACTCTACTCGTGTTCGCATTGCTGATCGGGTTCGGTCTGGACCGATCGGCGAGGTCCACGCCGCTGGACTTCCTGTACAACCTCGTGCTGCTTCAAGCCTGGGGCGTTACCGATCATTTGAGCTTCAACTCTCCGTCCTGGTCGATCAGCGCGGAATTTTTCTGCTATCTGATCTTTCCCCTGCTTATGCTGCTTGCACGCAAGGTCCATCCGCTGGTGCTGGCCGCCAGCGTTGCCGCGCTCTATCTGGTCCTGGCCCACGGCCATCTGCCGATCTGGCAAGAACGATCGCAGATGTATGGAGCCAATTACGACTACGGGATGCTCCGTGCGCTGCCGAGCTTCCTGAATGGAATCCTGCTCGCCATATTGTTCAGGTTGTCGCAACCGTATCGGCACAAGCCGGTCGTCTTCGCCGGCATCGCCCTGTTCGGGATCTCCGTGCTTGTTCTGAACGTCTTCGCCAAGCCGGATCTGGCCATCATTCTGTTCTCCTGCGCGATCCTGCTCACCGCCGTCGGGGAGAGCGCCTTCGTGCAAATTCCCGGCAGCCGCCTCCTCGGGCGGCTCGGCAACACCTCATATTCGATCTACATGCTGCACGACGCCGTGCTCATCGCCGTGTTCAAGCCGTTATGGACCGCGCTTGGGCTGCGTCCGGATCAATTTGGCCTCTTCGCCCTGGCCTGCTGCGCGATCCTGACCATCATCGCCGATCGCACCTATGCCTATTTCGAGAACCCGGCGCGGCGCCTGATCAATCGTGCGGCCGACATCGGATTTGGATCGCCTCGCAAAGCGCAATCGTCCGCCAAGACGTCTGTCACCAACAAGGCGCCTGCCACCAAGACGTCCGTGCGTTTCGACGAGACGGAGCAGGCCGCCAACTGACGTCCGCCCGCTTCTCTCAGGCGACCTTACCGTTGGACGCCGCGTCAACCGACATCAAACCATCGCCCCGCAGCGGAGCGATGTTGGCGCGCGACAGCTCCATGACTGTCGGCAACATATTGCGGACCTGCGCGCCAGCCGTCTCGTAGGCGCCAAGGAACCTCAGCAGAAACTTCTCGAGATTGTCTCCCGCGAGAAGTTGCTCCGGTGAGAGAAGAAGCGATTCGCTCACACCGAAATGAGCGAACAGACCCTGGAACTTATCCTGGTATGTGATGGCCGCAACCGGCGTTCCCTGTCCGAGAGCCGCAATCGCCAGATGCATGCGGCCGGTGACGACGCCGTCCACCAGACCGACGACCGCCTTGATCTCGCTTGCCGACAGAATGTGCTCGACATGATGAATATGGTCGCCCAGCGCCGCGCGCAGGCGACCAGCCAGCGGTCGAAGGCAAATATCGTCAGCGATCCCCGGACGATAGTCGTGCGCGAGCAACACCCAGCTCGCGTTATGCTCTCGAGACATGCGCCCCATTGCGCTCGCCGCGAGTTCGATCATTCGCTGCAATTTGGCCGGCTCGGATTTCCTGAACAACATCGGGTGGATATTGAAGACAAAGACGTTGCGTCCCTGTCTGCGCTGCTCCGCAATCGCGGCCTCAATCTGCGTCACAGCCGCAGTCTCCGGCTGCGGCACCAGCATGAATGCGGAATCGGAGACGAGATGCGCACGATTTGGGGCGAAATCCTTGAAGCGCTGAAGCGATAGTGCATCGCGCAGATTCAAGACCACGCCGGGATCGAGCAGCCGAAACACCTCGCGCAATGCCTTGGCCGGACGGGAATTGAAGCTGAATCCGAGCACGCTGACCTTGGCGCCGCACGCTGCCATGAGATCAGCGACGAGCAACATGCGAGCGGCGTCCACGGGGGAATAGTAGCCGTCCAGCACATCTGCCCCCAGAACCATTCCGAAATCCGGCCGGGTGAGAGAAAGCTCCTGCGCCATCGTCATATAGGAAAACGGCTGCCTCCAAAGTTCGAGCGGCCTGAAGCCCATTGCGCGCACTTCCGCGCTTGCCGCTTTGGTGGCGGTGACAATGTAGACCTCGATGTTCGGATGGGCCTGCTTCATCTCGCCGACGGCCGCCTCGATCATGGCCTCATCGCCGCGCGACTGATGAATGCTCCACGGATCGGACGGGAGCAGGACGAGCCGGCGCGGGTTGTTACGCGGCGCGGCATTGACACCGATAGCCTTCCTGGCAATCTGCCACCTGCGCAGTTCGAGCAGATCGACCGCAAAGGGCGTGTTCTTCGCGCTGTTGAGCCAGCCTCGGAGATGCTTGCGAACAGGTACCGGAATCAATTGCTTCACGACGTCTTCCTTGTCTTCATCAGGCGGTCGCACCACGCTTCACGACGAAAGCGATCAGGGAGAACAGCTGCTTCCGCCAGAACAGCAAGATGCTCATCAGATAGGTCGCCCCGAAGCATGACGAGAGCAGCCCTATCCGCAAATAGGGATTCATGTCCGGGGTGGCTTCGCGGCATAGCGCAACTGCGCCATAGGCCAGAAGGATGGCGCAAAGACAGCCCGCGACGGGCCGCAGAAACTGGTTCCAGCTCAGGCCCAGCAGCCTGAGCGCCAGCGCGAATGTCACGGGCGTAACCACGAGCTGTGCGACAGCGAAGATGGTGGCCAGCTGACCAATGTCGCGCGACGGCAGCAGGAACATTGCCGGCACCACCGTGGCGAATTTGAGAATGTTCAGCAGGAAGACGTAGTTGGGCTTGCCCATGGCGCCGAAATAGGCGCTGTTCACGAACTGCACCGTCTGAATCGCGCCGATGAGCATCAGCGGCCTCATCACGGCTTCGCTGCCGGCCCATTTCGAGCCGAACAGCAGCAGGGAGAACTCCGGCGCGATTGCTGCCAGTAGCACAAAGACCGGAGAGCCAATCAATGCTCCGAGGCTGACGCTGCGCAAATACGCGTCTGCAATACGGTGACGCTCATGCGCGATCCTGGACAGTGCGCTCAGCGCGACATCCATAACCGCCTGTGTCAGCAATTGCATCAGGATGATGTAGACTCGCGCGCCCACCGTGTAGATGCCCAAGGCCGCGACGCCATAGAGCGACAGGATGATCATGTCGATCGTACGCACGATGGCGAAGTCCAGCAGCCTGTTCGACACGACGTGGATGCTGTAGCCGGAGAGTTCGCGCAAGCTCTTCAGATCGTAGCCGCGCATCGGGAGCCATCTGGGCTGGCTCCAGAGCCACAGGCCGCTGACCGCGCTCTGAACGACCACCTGGATCACGAGGCTGAGGGCGCCGAACCCGGCATAGGCACAGGCGATCCCGACCACTCCGGAGATCGCGGTCGCCACCATGGTCCTGAGCGCAAGCACGCGAAAATCCATCTGGCGCTTGTAGAGCGCCTCCTGGAACAGCGTGGCGGTACCGATCGGAAGCGAGAGGCTCGCGGCCGTCAAGAGCGGGGCAAGTCCCTTCACGCCGAGCCAACGTTCGATATCGGTCGCCAGCAGGGCGATGAGAACCGCAAGGAGGGCCGACGCCGCCAGTGAGCAGAAAAATGGCAGCGTCACGTCCGTAGGCTCGAGCGCGCGTCGCTGGATCAACGCGTCACCGAACCCGAATTCAGAAATGGAGCTCAGGAGCAGCAGGATGAAGCCAACCAGCGCGGCAAGACCGAAATCCGCAGGATTGAGCAGCCGCGCCAAGATCAAGAACAGGACAAATGACAGCGCACGGCCGCCCCAGTTCTGCGCCAGCGACCACAACAACGCGACCACGACCTGATGTTGTTTGCCCGGAGTGACGTTCATCAAAAAATCGACCTAATTCCGACAGATCCAATCACAATCGCCCGCTAGACAAGTAGGCAATCGATGACCGCGCGTGACCTCGCCATTTTCCACTGCGTCCCGATGGCGGCAGCAATCGCGCAGCAGTGCGACGACGTTATGGCAATCAGATGAGCGCCATCAATCATCCGATTTAGCGTGGAAGTGAGTTCAAATCGTGGACTACACTCCAACCGGCTCAGCGATGTGATGCAAAATGGATGCCTTGATGAATTCGCCCGCCACTGCCTTCAAACGTGATTCCAGGCGCTTGCGCGTGGCGATCTATGCGCCGCATTTTGCAGAATATTCCTACCGGCTCGCATCGGGGTTGGCGCGCCATTGCGATGTTCGCCTCGTCCTCAACCGCAAGGATGCGAACCAGCAATGGGAACTGGCCGATATCGCGGCGACGACACCCTTCAACACGAGGATTCGCGATCTGAGCCTGCGCCGCGCCGGCGCCATCGGCATTCCGGCTTCGTTCATGGACATAATTTCGTTTCGTCCAGACGTGGTTCATTGTCACGAAGTTCCGGAAGTCTATACGTCCAAGCTGATCCAGTTGCTGCGTCCGCTTGGAATCCCGCTGGTGCTGACCGTTCATGACGCGATTCCCCATTCGGAAGGCGGTTCTGGCACTTCTCCACGCGAGGATGGCTGGCGCGCGCGCATGCGCGCGGCAGCATCAGTCGTCACGACGCACGGCGAGAGCTGCATTGCAGATTTTCGCCAGGCCTCGCCGGACTTTACTGGAGAAATCGTCTCCAGCATGCA
Source organism: Bradyrhizobium sp. 4 (assembly GCF_023100905.1). NCBI lineage: Bacteria > Pseudomonadati > Pseudomonadota > Alphaproteobacteria > Hyphomicrobiales > Nitrobacteraceae > Bradyrhizobium > Bradyrhizobium sp. 4. The sequence goes on along the minus strand of NZ_CP064686.1, from coordinate 1,797,532 downwards.
TGGCGTGCTCATGGTGCCCCCGACGCGCGCCGCCGCCATCGAATCCGAATCTGCACGAATCCTGTTTTTTGGGCGGATGTGGGCTTACAAGGGGTTGGACGTCTTCATCGACGCAATCGACCTGCTCGACCGGCGCGGCGTGGCCCACGAAGCGATCGTCGCGGGCCGCGGTCCCGAGATGACGCGGCTTGGCGCGCGCATGGAGGCGATGCCGACGGTCAAAACGATCAACGCCTATATCTCGCCCGAGGATACCGGCCAATTGTTTCAGTCGGCGGCCGTGGTCGCCCTGCCCTATAAGGATGCGACGCAGAGCGGCGTGCTGGCGTCTGCTTACGGGAATTCCCGTCCCGTCGTCGCCAGCGCCACCGGTGGCATTCCTGACGTCGTGACAGACGGAGTGAACGGGCTTCTGGTTCCGCCCGGCAATGCTGCCGCCTTGGCCGATGCGCTCGAACGCGTCCTGACCTCGAAGTCGCTTGCCGCGGCATTGACCGATGGTGCACGGCAGACAGCAGCCGGTCCGTTGAACTGGGATCGCATCGCCGATGGCCTGTTGCCATCCTACCGCAAGCTTGCCGGCCGTACCGTGAGTTGATCGTGACGGATATTGCAATCTTCTAGGCGGATTGTTCCATCTTGCTCAACGACCGAAAGAACAAGCCGCGGACCGCGCCATCCAACAGGCGTCTCAACCTTACCTCGATCAGCTCATAGCTGATCGCGCTTGCAATCAGCGACATCAACGAGCCCAGCAGGATGAATGCTGCCCACAGCAGCCAGCGGTCGACACCGATAGCCACGAGCTTGAGCCCGATCACCTGCAACGGAAACAGGACAAACGGGTGCACGAGATACAGGCTGTAACTTATCTTGCCGACATACTGCAGGGCCGGCGTGCTGAGGACCCTGGCGAAGCCGGAGTCCGGAGCCAGCACCATGGCAAACAGCAAAAGGCCCGGAATAAGACCCACGAACGGGTGAAACAGCACGAGACTCGCGTACATGGCGATCCCGCAAGTCAGGCCCGCCATCAAACCAAGAGGTCCCGGAATGGAGATGCGCCAGCCCGTGGCGCTGAGAAGCATGCCGATGCAGAAGAACGCAGTGATCGGCCAATGCAGAAGGCAGGCCACACCCAGCAAGATCATGGGCGCCGCCAGCATTCTACCTCCGATGCGCACCATCGAGAATGTCAGCGCGAACCAGATGTAGAACGCCCACTCGTAAGTCAAGGTCCAGGCATTCTGCTGAGCGATGGGCAAGCCGAGAGCATCCTGCACGAAGAACAGATTGGCCGTGAAGATCGCCAGATAGCTGGTCAGATCGATCCCGCGGAAGAATTTGTAGCCCACGATCGGGCCAATCACGAACAGCGCGAGATGCAGCACGACGAACACCGGCATGATGCGCAGGATACGGTCGAAGAAGAACCGTGGCAGCGAGCCGTGCCGCACCAGACTGGCCGGGATCAGGAAGCCGCTGATCATGAAAAACAGCTCGACACCGTGGCCGCCGACATTGATTACCGATTGCAGCCAGAGCCAGAGCGGCGGCAGGAAACCGGGATCCGGAATGTCGTACACGCCTCCCTTTGGCATGTCGTAGAAATGATCCATCAGCACGCTCAGAGCCGCAATGCCACGAAGTCCCTGGACGGAGGGAACGAAAGATCCGTCGTATCCGGCATTCGGCTGGCGCGTTGTTTCGATCACTCAGCTGCCCCTTGCGCGCTGAGCGCCGGCTCGAGAACGACCGCCCTCCTGCGCTTCGACCGGAACCTTTGGCCGAACGAGATGCTGGGCTTCTCGACGAACGCATAAGTCGACCAGCTGACCAGGATCGACAGCGCCGCGACCAGCGCGGCGAAAGCGGCCCATCCCAGTGGCCCATCACCCAGCCAGACGAGGCGATGGATCCAGACGATCACGAATGGCGACATCAAATAGACGGAATAGCTGATGGTTCCCACGAACGCCATCGGGCGCCAGGCCAACCTCTCACCGAACGCCGCAAACGCGATGAAGACGAGCGCAGCGCAGACGTAAGCCGCTCCGATCGAATAGCTGTAGAAGAAGTTCTCCTGATAGACGCCGCCGAACCTCCTCTCCGCCAGCGTCATGGCGAAGATCGCATAGAACACCGTACACACGGCGACGTGCGACCATCGCAGCTTCCCGCCGATGACGGTGTCGCGGATGATCTTGCCCAGGAACATCGCCGAAAGGTTCAGCCCGACCTCCATGAGCGACGACACCGTCCTGCTTTCGACCAGGAGTGCTGCGACTGTCCCGACCAGCGCCGCAGCAATGACAATCGCAACTGCAGTAAACCGGCGGTTCAGCAGTCCCATCGCGAAAAGAATGGTGCATCCGACATAGAACAGGAGCTCGATCGCCAACGTCCAGTAGAACACCCAGAGGTTCGGGATGTTCACGAACGTCTGCAGCATCGTCACGTTCGCGATGACCTGCGACAAGGGATAGGCGTTGGACTCCAGCACCTGCATCGTGACGAGCCCGATCAGCATCGACGTCCAGTACGCCGGGTAGAGCCGAAAGAAGCGGCTGATCGTGAAATCGCGCACGGGCGTAGCACTGTCCGGAAAACTGAAGGGGATGACGAATCCGCTGACGAAGAAGAACAGCACGACTCCGAACCGGCCGAAGTTCATGTAGTAGCCGATCGCATCGTGGAAGACCCAATAATACGCGCCGGTGGGGTGCTTCTGGACGATCACCTCGAACACGTGCTGGAACAGCACCGACAACACGGCAAGGCCGCGCAGCGTATCGATGAATGCAAGCCGTCTATGCATCGTTTATCTCACCTGCTCCCACGCGCTGCCGTCCCTGGCATATCGACGCCGAAACCCTCCAATGAGCGGATCGGCCGCGGCAATTCTATCGGAACGGTATCGGCTGCCCGCGCGGACGTCGCCCGCCGGGAGAATACTTCGCTGAAGCTCAAGGCGATGATCAGGAGTCCTGATGCGGGGCCGTAGTTCAGGACCGTGATCGTAAACAGGTTGACCACAAAGAGCAGTGTCAACTTGTAGACGTCGGTCGCTCCGAAATTTGCCCGGAACACCATCACCATGAATGCGACGAACGGGAGCCCGAACATCAGGTATGTTCCGATGTAGAAGTTGTCGACCGGCACCCAGTACGCCGCCAGCGGCGAGAACAGCTTCTGGGGATAGTTGAAGCAGCCTGCGCCGCAGCCGGTTATCAGGCCGATCGGCATCAGCTGGCTCATGTAGACGAACGGCAGCTGCCAGCTGTTATTGATACGGTCGAGAATGCTGAACAGGGTCGAGTGCGGCACTGCTGCGGTGCCCGATGCGACCACGATCATGAAGAACGGAACGAGGATCGCAGCGAACGACCACAACGCGATCGCGCGGATCGCGGGGAAGCGCGACTTCTCCGGCAGCATCCGCACGATCACCAGCAGCACCAGGTAGAGCACAAGAACGATCATGGTCGTCTTGCTGGTGGTCAGACGAATGACGTAAACCGCCAGGGAGCCGTACAGAAGGCACCAGAGCGTGCTCTTGCGGATCGACGTGATCGCAAACGACACGAGGATGAAGAATGCGGCCATGGTATTGTCGGCGGCAAAGCCCATCAGGCGCTGATCGTCACCGCCATAGGCCCACCACAGCCGGCCCGCCTCACGTACGGCGCCAAAGGATTCATATTTGTAGCCGACCCAGGGCATGAGGTAGAACTTCGTCAACAACACGCCGATGACGGAGAGATAGAAGGTCACGGCGATGACCGACAGCAGCTTTCGGTAGGAACCCAGGCTCGAATCGCAGAAGCAGAATCCGACGAACACCGGCAGCATCATCTTGAAAGCCGAGATCGCGGCGGTCGCAGTGCCCATCATGAAGTAGCCGAGCACCAGCGACAGCATGATCTGCGCGAACACCAGGAGCGCCAGGGTGCTGCGGTTACGCAAAATACAATGCACGAAGAACTGGACCAGGCACAGAAGCGCAACGCCGTCGGGCAGGTACCAGAGCGTGTCCAGATGAAAGATGCTGGTGTAGTAGCGGATCACGCCGCCGAAGGCATCCCGGACCAGATAAACCCCGAGCGCGATCGCCTCGATGTTGAGGCTGACCAGCGTGATCTGCGGGCGCTGCAGCGCTAGGGCCGTCATGCTCGCCTCAGTTCGTCAGCCGCGCCGATGGCGCGGGAGATGGCGAAAAATCGGGCCGGCTTCCAAGAACATTCCGAAGCAGCTTGCCGCCGAGAATCTCAACGTAGAGATAGCTGAAGTGCGAAACCGCCAGCACAGCTGCCAGGGAGATCACGAGATTCAGCGTTGCCGGCAGCCCGGCCCAGATCGAATCGAGCGCCGCGATCGGCCGTGGCCCGAGTGCGCGCACGAAGTACTCCGCGAAAAGCACCACGAGCGCATGCACCATATAGATGGAGTAGGATCTGCGCCCCAGCCATACCAGCGGCCGCGCCACCAAAATCTTCGGCACCAGCAATGCATCCGGAAACGCCAGCAGGCTGCCGAGGAAGGCTGCGAAAACAAGTGGCGCCAGGAAGGTGGCCGCCGGATTGGTCTCGGCGACGCTGACCAGGACGATACTGGCAATCATGGCGATCAGCTGCAGCCCTCCCTGCACGGCAGGGCTCGGCTTGCCTGGCAGGCGACGAACGATCCTGACGGTCAAGACACCGAGGAAGAAGCTCACAAAACAGCGAAGAATGCCGAAATCGGTCTGGAGTCCCAGGCTCCTCTTGTCGAGCACGAAGATGATGATGACCAGACTTGCGACCGCGACCAGCCCGGAGACGGCGTAGAACCACGACAGCGAACGCATGCGCTGGGCCAGCAGGACGATCAAGCCGAACACCAGATAGGTGTAGAATTCGACACTTATGCTCCAGCTCGGAGCGTTCCAGCTGAGATAGTCAATCAGCCCCATCGAATGCAGGAGAAAGACGTTGAGCAGGAAGGAATAGGCATTGTTCACCTCGAAAGCGGCTGGCGCGGCAACCACGACGCCTGCGGCGACCAAGCCGATACGCAGGAGGCGGAACAGCAGGTTTGCGATCAGCATGACGATGTGAAGCGGATAGACCCGCGCCAGACGCCGCACCATGAATTCGCGCAACGAGAAGCGCCCGAAGTCGCCCTCGACATAGCTCAACGACATCACGATGCCACTGAGGACGAAGAACAAGTCGACCAATAGCCACGCGCTTCTGAAGAACGAGCAGTTGATCCATGCATTGTGTGGGAATGCCGCGAGAAAGGTCGGCATCAGCAGGAGATGGTGGATCACCACAGATGTCGCGGCGATACCCCGGATGCTGTCGAGCGGCAGGACATGCGCTTTCTCACGATGAACCAACTCCGTCACATCGACATTCCGTAGCTGTTGCACCGCAGCAGTCTGTATCAGGTCTTTGCGTGCTTTCAATCGTCACGATTGAGGATTCGCGTCACGCATGACGACCGGCGATAAATTCATCGCTCTCTGTCATTCGAACATGCGCGCGACAACTTTGCGCCATTTTTGCTGATCGAGAAGCATCGCGACGAACGAACTGAGTCCCACGGCGAATGGTCGCGAGCCTTTGCGAGCAAAGTATGCGCGAAATCCGGCGGTGTTGCGATTTGGCCTTTATGGAAGATGTTTCTTCATCCGCGCGCTGCTGTCGCTGGAACAATTTCCGTGTGTCAATTTCGCGACGAGATTATTTTGATCGCCTCATAAATCTTCAAACTGCAAAATTCGCAGGCGGCATTGTGCCGATCTCGCGAGCATTGCAAATCGTAGTTGCACAACCGACGAGAGGTAAGGCACTGTTTGGCAATCGATGGCACGCGCGACCGAATGAAACCCGCTTTTGCGTCGCACAAAAATTGACACAGTTGACTGCCATTCTTCGTGTGTACTGGTTTTGCAGCAACGACGAAGGGACACGGATGAGCTGCGAAGTGACGCGTCGTGCGAAGCCGACATGGCTATCCATCATCTTGATGGTATCTGCTCTGATCGCATCGGGCGTTGGTCCGACCCGCGCTCAATGCGTCGGATTCTCAGACCGCGCCTCACAAACCGAACTCGACGCCTTCGTGAAGGCGCCGTCTTCGCTTCTGGAACGGCTACGCAACGACAAAGAGAAGCTGAGGTCTCGCCTCTCCTCATATATCGCGACCAATCCATCGGTGTTGCCGTCGGTGCAGACGCTCATCTCCGAATCGGCTTCCCCCGACCGCTCGACCATCGGCGCAGCGCTGCGGCTCGCAGAAGCGCTGTGTACGTCGACGAAACCGGACGCTGCGCGTAAGATCAGGGATTTCACGCAACGGGTCGGCGACCTCGCCGTGCAAGCAGGCTATTCCGCGGAGGGAGAAGATGGCTCCAGCGCCCAGTTGCAGCCGAGAGACAACAAGCCAACGCAGTCTCGGGGCGGAGCGCTCTTGGAAGGCGAATGGAAGACCAAACTGGCCAACCCGTTCAAACCGGTCCCCCTTCCGAATTGATTCCTTGACCATTAAGGCAGCGATTTTCAGATGTATCAGCCTAGAGAACACTTCCAATCGGGACACCGATTCGGCATCGAGTTTGGCGGCGCGGTCCTCAGTTTTGACCGTGTGACCGACGTCCTTCGTCGGCAATGGCCGCTGATCGCTGCGGCAGTCGGCGCCTCGCTGGCTCTGGTGATCGTCTATCTGGTTCTGGCAAAGCCGATGTATACGGCAAACGCCCGTATCATGATGGACACCCGGCAAACCCAGGTTCTGGACAAGGACAGCGGGACCAACAGCGCTCTGATCGACACCGGCTATGTCGACAGCCAGGTCGAAGTCATCAATTCTGACGACCTTATCCTTTCAATCGTTCGCCGCCTGCGGCTCACCGAGGATCCCGAATTCAACGGATCCAATCCAGGACTTCTCGCCGTCGTCACCGGCAAGATCATGTCGGTGTTCGGATCCGGCGAACCGCCCACCCAGGAGCGGATTGAACATGCCGTGGTCGAATCGATTCAAAAGAGTCTCAGAGTCGAGCGCGTCCTGACCACATATGTCTTGTCGCTCAGTTATCGCGCACACAGCCCGGACAAGGCAGTCAAGATCGTAAATGCGATCGCCGATGCCTACATCGTGGGTGCACTGGAAGCAAAATACCAGTCCACGAAACGGGCGACCGAATGGCTCCAGCAGCGGAGTGTCGAGCTCAGCGAGCAGGCGACGGCGAGCGACCGCGCGGTGCAAACCTTCAAGGCGGAGCACAATATCGTCGGAACCAGCCGCGGCCTCATGTCCGAGCAGCAACTGTCGGACTTGAATACACAGCTGGTTCAGGCGCGGGCGGCCACGGCCGAAGCCAAGGCGCGCCTCGATCGGATCGAAGCGATTTCCGACCAGGATCTCGCCCAGCCGACCGTGACGGACGCCCTTAACAACTCGGTTATTACGCGCCTGCGCGCCCAGTACCTCGATTTGCAGGCCCAATATGCCGATTGGTCAAGGCGTTACGGCAAGACTCATCTTGCGGCGGTCAATTTGGCCAACAAGATGGAGGAGCTGCGCAAGAATATCGCCGATGAGCTTCATCGGATTGGCGACGCTTATCGCAGTGACTACGAGATCGCAAAAAGTCGAGAGGCATCTCTCGACAAGAACGTGAAAGAGCTGGTCGCCCAAGCGGGTCACACCGGCCAGGCGGAAGTCAAGCTCCGCGATCTCGAAAGCGCCGCCGACACCTATCGCAATCTCTACAACAACTTCCTGGAGAAGCTGCAAAGCGCCACGCAGAACCAGAGCTTCCCGATCAGCGAGGCCCGCCTGATCAGCACCGCGACCAAGCCTGATCGCAAAAGTTCGCCGCGGACGGTTTTGGCCCTGGTGGGGGGCCTGGTAGGCGGCCTCTGTCTCGGCTTCGGCGCCGCCTTTGCGCGCGAGCTACTCAACGACGTCTTGCGGACTCCCGGAGAGGTCGAGGACGAACTCGGCGTGAAGTGCCTTGGTGTCCTGCCAGATATTCGCCCGCCGACAACACGTGGGTTGCTTTCGGCATCCGCGAAAGCCGACGAAGCGGGGCTATCCCGCTACGTTGTTGATCATCCATTCTCGCGGTTTGCGGAGACGTTGCGCAACATCAAGGTTTCGATCGACGTTGCGCGTATGACCCGAGAGATCAAGGTCATTGGCATTGTATCGTCGCTGCCAAAGGAAGGAAAAACGACGGTCGCGGCCAATTTCGCTCAATTGATCGCCATGACAGGTCACCGCACCATCCTCATCGACGGCGACTTGCATACGCGCTCACTCACGCGGGACCTCGCACCTAACGCCAACAGCGGACTGGTCGAGGCCCTCAGTGATCCCACGGGCTTCAGCTATCACGTGCAACGAAGCAAGGAGACCGGTCTCGATTTCCTGCCCTCCATCGTTGCTTCGCGCATGGTCAATTCGGCCGACGTCATCGCGTCGAGGCCAATGGCCGACCTGCTCGCGATGCTACGGGAACACTACGAATATATCATTATCGACCTTGCCCCGGTGATGCCGGTGGCGGACTCCAAGGCGTTCAGCCCCCTCATCGATGCAATGGTCTATGTGATCGAATGGGGAGCAACCACGCGAGCTGCGCTTCAGGAATCAATCTCGGGATCGGAGATCCTTCAGAAGAAGCTGCTGGGTGCCGTCCTCAATCGCGCCAACCCGAAGATGCTTGGGCGCATCGAGGCGTATAAGGGTAAGCACCGCAACAGCTACTACGTCGAACATTCCTAGGGCGAAGGAGGCGCACAAGCCGCACAGTCTGCGGCCGCGCCCCTCGCGCATGCCCCGACCTGCTGACGACCGTCGCGGGGTTTTCCCAAGATAGGCTGCAGAGGGCACTTTTCGGTCCCGCCGTCTGCAGGAACGGACGGAAGTGGCCGTCCGAAATTCGCAGCCGTGGCGGGACGCCCGGCGTGGCGAAGATGCGTCAGCGGGCTCTATTGAGTTCCGGGATCACGAAGACGTCGGAACCAACCCGCCAAGTGACATTATCGTCGGCTCCGATACGCGTCCCATCTCCGTATTCATCCGGAATCCACAAATGGCGGTCTCTGCCATAGCCCAAGGCATGGATTGACGACGGCGATCCGGACGAAAGATAGTAGATAGTGAGGTGTTGCCTGCACAAACTTGCCCCCGGCACGAAGGGCTATTGATCGTGACCGCAGCCTGGACTGCCGAATTCTTGAGCACCTTTCCTTCCGAGGTTCGGAAGGCTAAACTGCGCTCATACTCTTTGTACTTTTTCGGCAGGTTCGGATGGTAATTGCTCTTATTGTCTTGAGCATCTGGGTGTTGCTCAATATTCTTTTCGTGTTGATCGTGGTTCCCCCGCGTAAAGCCCGCCGGGAATCCCGGCCGATGGCGACCACTCTCGCGCCTGCCCCGCTCGATCCGAATCGCCGGGAGCTCGAGCATGACGAGCCTTTTTCGCTGCGCCACGTCGTCGTCTCAGTCGCCATGGGAGCGTTCTTCGTCCTTGTCCCGCCAATGCTTGCGCTGCGGGACGCCGTCCTTCGCCTCTTCAAGAAGACCCCCGGCAACGGAAGCTAACGGCTCATAGGTGCCGCTGGTCCCCCCCTAGGCGGGTCCTACTAATAGGCCTCCTGGAACAGCACCGTCGAGGCCGTACGCGCCATGATCTTCAGATCCAGCCAGATACTCCAATTGCTGACGTACCAGACGTCATATTCCACCCTTTTTTCCATCAGGTCGATGGTCGGGGTTTCCCCCCGGAAGCCGTTGACCTGAGCCCAGCCTGTCAGGCCCGGTTTCATGTGGTGGCGGTAGACGTATTTGCTGATGAGCTCGTCGTAATAATTGTCATGGGCCAGCGCATGCGGGCGCGGCCCGACCAGGGACATGTCGCCGCGCAAGACATTCCAAAGCTGCGGCAACTCGTCGATGCTTGTCATGCGAAGGAAACGCCCGATCTTGGTGACCCGAGCATCCCGCTTGGTGGCCTGGGTAATCGTCTGCCCGTCCTCGCAGACCGTCATGGTCCGAAATTTCCATATCTCGAACGGCTTGCCGTTGAACCCTCTACGCGACTGGCGGAAGATGGCAGCTCCCGGCGATCCGACCTTGATCAGAACGGCGACAGTCAGCAACAGCGGTGCAAGTATGACGAGCGCCAACAGGGCTACTCCCACATCTAGACAGCGCTTTTGGAGACGCTCGAAAACGCTGAGCGGCGGCCGCTGAATCTCGACCGCCACGGTCCCACTGACCGGCAGGAATGGGCGCGACACGAGGTCGGCGATTGAATCGTCCGGCAGAAGGCGTACCGGTTGGGGCACCGCGCGCAGGAAGGGCCCGATCTTTCGAAGCATCGGCAATTCGTTCCAATCGATCGCTAGAAGATATTCGTCGACGTCCGCCTGGCGAGACTGCCGAATGACATCGCGAATCTGCCGCTCCCAATGGCCATCGCCGCTGTCGATCCCAAGCACGAAATGACGCATGACGTCGAAACCGTTCCTGCGCAAATCCTTGAAGCGGCTTGAGGTGAAATCGAGCGGCTTCAGGCTCAACAGGATCACCTTGCGATCGACCAGCCGGCTTCTGGCATAGTTTGTCGCGAGTACGAACTGCCAGACAAAGCGCAGGCTGATCAATCCGGCGCCGCCGATTGCAGCAAAAATGATCACCGTGCCGCGAGACAGATTGTCCGTCGATTTCAGCAAAAAGGCCGCGACAGCGAGGATCGTCAGCGACGCCAACCAGATGAAGACGGCCTTGCGCAGCTGCCAGACCAGATTCAGCAAGCGGTGCGTGGCGTAGACATCCTGGGAATATGCGACTGCGACGAACACAACGCCGACAATCAATCCAGCCCCCATCGATGCGCCGTCGCCAATGGAGGCAAGCGCGACATTGTAGAGCGCCGCCCCTGCAGCGTAACTGAGCAGGATGAGCAGCAGATCAGCAGCGATTATGACGATCTGAAAAGGCCGCTGAAGAGCCGTGCCGCGCGCCGACGACAGTGCACCAGCGCTTTCAGAACCATAAGTTGCAACAGCCATTCGAACCTCTGCTATCGAGAATGCTTGACGCTGATCCGTGATGCTGAAGATCCGTCACTTCCCCGAACGCAAACTGTGAAGTGAACACAGCGATATTGTGGCGCTGCACGCGAAACTTTTGCGATGCATGAATGCATCGCGTTTTGTTGAGATGTCATCGCGCGCGGAAGATTTGCGTCACAGTGCTGACACACGATCGAAACTCGCTGCCCTATTTTGAATCAAGTTCCACTTCGAATTCGGTCGGGCGCTTGCATGAAGCGCTAGCAGCTCATCTTTGATGCGCCTGTTGCCCGCATTGAGTCACTCCGCAAGCGATATGATTCGATTACTAGAAATTCGAGGAAGTGCGATCTAAAGCTGTATCCCCCCAAACGTCTTCAGCGAGGCATGCATCATCCCGCTGCCGGTCGCGATGCACCCCAGGGCGGGATTGCCTGATTTGCTCAGCGCGCGCTGACAAGCTAAGCAAGCGAATATCCTCCTTTCTTTCGGCGCAATCGGGCCGTCTGAGAGGCGGCTCCCTTCAATAGGGGTCCGGCCGTGGACTGACTTGGCGAAATGATCCCCACCACCTCACCGAGTGTGCGCGCCATGACATCTCTTGCCCGGTCACACCCGCCAATTCACAGGCCGCAACTGCCCGACGGCGTTCGCATTTACGCGATCTCGGATATTCATGGCTGCTCGCATTTGCTGCAGCCCATGCTGCGGGTCATCGACGCCGACTTGGCCCACAGTCGGCCACGCTATGCGATCGAGGTGTTCATGGGCGATTACGTCGATCGCGGACCGGACACGCGCGCCACCCTTGACCTCCTGGTTGAACGAAGCCGGCGGGGAAACTCGATTTTTCTCAAGGGAAACCACGAGGCATTTCTGGTGAGGGTTTTCGAAGACCCATCGTTGTTTGAAGATTGGATTCGCATCGGAGGCGCCCAGACGCTCATGTCCTATGGACTCGCGCCGCCAGACCTGAAGCGCGACGACCCGGCGTCGATCATGCGCGACTTGATCCGCGCAATGCCGGGGGAGCATCTGGAGTTCCTGGACGAACTACGCCTTAGTTTTACCTGTGGAGACTTCTTCTTTGTCCACGCCGGCGTTCGCCCGGGTGTCCCCTTGGCCGAGCAAAGCGAAAGCGACCTGCTTTGGATTCGCGAAGAATTCCTTCGGAGCGAGGAGCAGTTCAGCAAATATATCGTTCATGGTCACACGCCGGTGCGCACCGCCGAAATCCTGGCAAACCGGGTCAACATCGATACGGGCGCCTACGCGACGGGCAATCTGACTCTCATGAGCATACAAGGCAGCCGGATGCTCGCGGTATGACCAGCCCGGGATGACTGCCGTTCCGTCGGGGAGATTGTTCCTGAAGCGAACGGATGGCCTCGCAGTCACGGGCTAACGGCGTCACCTAGTTGAGCACGAGGGGCACTTCCCGTCCTGCTCGCGTGTCGGCCATCCAGTTGCGCCAGGCCCGCTCATGCTTGGCGTATAGCTCCAGCCATCGTTGTCCCGGCTTGCTCTGATCGAGGCGAAGGCCAGGGCCGAGTGGCGCGTCGGGCTTGTCCAACGTCTCGAACTCGATGGTTTCCGCAATCGTCAAACCGAAAAGCACACGCTGTCCTGTACCGTCCACGATGTAGCGTCGCGGTGCGTCCCTCATCGGCTGGGTCATGTCCTGTGTCGCCTATGGTCGTGAGAACCGAGGTGTCGCCCGCACCCTGGATGAGGCCTAAAAGGCACGTCGGGTGTGTCCGAATGCCGAACTGGGAGTCGATCGGGCCGTTCTGCGCGGCGTATCGGAGGGCTCGTTCGTCGTCGAGCGTTGCGGGCGCAAGGTCCGCAGCGCATAGCCCAACATGACGCCGGCGCAGAAGATCAAGGCGAAGACAAAAGCAGAAGCCATAGGAATCGTCCTGAAGAGTGCGGTGCTCATCAAGAGTGAGCAGTGTGTCCACATGATGATTCCCGATGACTCTCCTGGCGCCAAAAGATTGTTCAGGCCTGATCATGTCGTGAGCAGCAGCATCTGAGTTGTCGGCTCATCGGTAGCGCTGTCTTCACCAGCCCCAACGACAGGTGTCACCCTCAAGTCTGCTCTGCCCGAACCTTCCGGCTGGATTCGCGCACCTGAAAAGCTGGATTTCGCAGCCGTTCTATGGAACGATGCGCTTGCAACCTTTCACAGGCCGTCGCATTTTCTATTTCTCGCCCATTTCGAGAGGGATTGATCCAATGAACTTCCGCACCCTTGCTCCATCCATTGCTCTTTCTGTTCTTGGCCTTGCTTTGATAACGACCACAGCTTCAGCCGCGGAGCTTGCGCTGGCTCCTGCGCATCATCGGTCGGCCTACGTCCGAACCGGCTACGTGTTTTGGGATGATGTTTACCCGCCTGCGATCTATGGCCCCAACCTTCGCTCTGTCGAGGAAGTCGCGGCGCTCAAGGCGGAGGCGCGGCCTGTGTCGCAACGCTGGTGGGGGTATTGGTACGCTCGGTGAACGCAAAGCGTTTAGCGACCAGCCGTGTCAACCATGAATCGCCGCAACACCGGGCAGCCGGTGGCGGCGATTTTGTTTGAGCATGCCTGGCCCATCCAATCATGATCACCGCACGGGCGGCAGCATGAGGCTCAAAACAGCGGCGGCAAGTCTATGTTTTTTCGCGGGATACTGGCTGCAAGCGCATGCTGCGACCGCGGGTGAATGTGCCTTGCGGCCCGAACGCTTTGTACTGCTTTCCGACACCGTATATTGGGTTATTTCAATCCCAGCCGGGACGGAATGCCTGCAAGGCCTGCGCGGCAGAACTCAGCTTTTGGACGAAGTTAAACTGGCAGAGGCGCCCAGTGCCGGTAGCGTGACGATCGCCGGCCCGTCATTTCGCCACCAAGCCCCCTCACGTCCAGGAACTGACCGGTTCCGAATTGCCGTGTCGGGCGAAAACCGCAGGCAGCGCGGATCCTCGGTCATCGCTGTGGAAGTGACCGTCAGATAGGCCGTGCCGACTGGCGAGGAAGCGGAGCCAGAGCCCGCTGCCCCGGGCGGCTCGATAGAGAAATTGAGGCAGCTCAGCTCAGCCCGTGCCGCGTAAACTCAGTTCCGTCACGGAAGGCTCCTTACGGAAGGCTGCCGATTGCCGGCAAAGCCTGCGAGTTCCCGTCGAGAACGCTGCTACTTCGCCTGGGCGCCCCGGTCCCAAGGCCGCTTGCCATCCGCGCCCCGGTCCCACGGGCGCGCGGTTGGGGCGTCCTTCTCCTGCGTGGCGGCCTGCGCACGGTCGGCCTGAACACGTTCGCGATCGGTCAATGGGGCCTTCGCAGCTGGCGGTTCGGGCTGCGCCAATGCCGGCGTCGTGATGAGCAGCATCGCCAAAATGATTTTTTTCATCCCCGGCTTTAACACACCGGCCGCAGGCTGTCCGATCTATTCGGAGCGCTCCAAACGGGGCGGGATGAATCTCCCTGCTGTCGCCTGCAAAAAATCGCGCTCGATCGCCACCGTGGCGGCTGGCGAGAAAAGCTAGCGATTAACAAGGACTTGCGCGGCGCAATGGGCTTGCGAAGGAATGGCCGAACAGGCCCGAAACAGGCAGCTAACAGGTACTTAACAGGTGCCAAACATGCTCGGATCTGTCGCGGACCAGTCGCGTCCCGACGGGCCTGTGCATGGCCAGCAGCAAGACAAAAAAAGGGAGCGCGAGAAGCGCTCCCAATTTGCGAGTGTGAAACGTCGAGTTTGTTTAAAGCAAGTAGTCCGGATCGATCTTCATGCGCAACAGCGTCAAGACCCGCTTATACTCATCCGTGACGTCCTCGGGAAACATGCGGATGCGGTCTTCGCCCTCGAAGATGAGTTCGAGACTCTTAAGCTGCGCCCGGACATGCTCCAGCGTGTAGCGCTCGCGCCTCTTGTTGTATTCGCAGATGGCCCGCATGTCGCCTGACACCGCCTTGATGACCAACTGCTTGTCAATGGCATGGTGTGCAGGGATCATCTTACGCTCATTGCCTTCGATGATCGGCACCAGCATTTCCGTCGCATCAAAGAAATCGCGCCGCATCTGACCATCCGAGATGGGATGCGACCGCTTCCGTGGACGGCCCTTCGGATTGCCAGTCGTGCCCTTGTCGAACTGTCCCTTGCTGTTGCGAGGCATGTTGTACTCCTTGAACAATGGATTCAGGGAGGACCCACAAAAGAGAAATGGCGTGGCCCTCCGGGTGACCAAATCCCTGCACGCAGGAATTCGGACCCATCAGGCGTCACGCCATCATTTACGCACTACATGCCGGGTTTGTGCATCACGCAAAGCCCATTGGGCTCAACCGCAGCTCTCGTGCGAGGCAATTACTTGTACCAAAATCTGCGATCTCAATCAAGTAAACAGGGCAGTTAGGCGCTTCATTAGCGCTGTGCAGTGACTGCGCGACCTTGGCCTCAGCGGGCCTCAAAGAGCAGCGATGCTGCACCGAACTTTTCTCGTCATCGAACCCAGGTGGCTCCTTGGGGAGGCCTGTCCTCCATGGCCACGATCCCGTGGGCGGACGCGCTAAATCGCCGAACGATGTTGCGAAATTCCTCCGGCAGGTACTCATACTTCGCGTCACGCGCAAATACAGTGACGGTGCCAGCATCGAGCAACGCTGCACGAACAGATCCATCGTGAATGGAAATCCAGACGGTTGCTTCTTTCACACCGCCTTGATGCTCGGCATCGCCCGTCAAGACGAGGTCTGCGCCAATGAGCCCAATAGGGCTCATGCCCGACATGTAGGCCCGGAGCTTCTTCACTTGTTCCTCGCCAGCAAGCTCTTTTAGCGCGCGCTTGACCTCGGCATCGTCCAGAACAGCATCATAAGTGTAGGTGCCAGCAAACGAGCTTAAGCGGCCAAGCTTGCCATTCTTCCAGTCGACAAATGGGCCATCTCGATCACTTGGCCGAGCTGATGGCGCCCCGCTCATGGCGAGATCAGCCCGCGTGTTCGTCACAGAGGCAGCTTCAGCGCGGCTCACGGCTGGGGAGGCCATCTCATTCTCAAATCCTCCGTTCAAAAGGGGATCAAAGTTGAACTCGAGCCTGGCATGCTTCGAGTCTGTAGAGGCTGAGGATACGCGGCAGGAGGACTTGTCCCGACGAGGAGCGGCGCCTTCCAAAATTAGAACGCCATTCTGTCGCTTACCCGTGACCGGGTAACCAGCCCCTTCGCAATTTGCCTTGAAGACGTAGGCGGTTCCGCTTAGCGCTCCACCGATCTCCTGCCCCGAAAAGAGAACAGTGTTCGGCTGTATTGGAAGGCCCCTTCGGGGCTCCTTATAGCGGATCTCAATAAGCCCGCGCTCGGATCGGGTCAGCTCCACAATCGAGCCGTTATGGTCTAGCAGCTCGGAGGAAGCGAAGTGGCCATCCAGTCTGCCGACGTTGCTTCCATTGTCGTCGGCCGCCAACGAAGGCTTGTCGATACCACATCGGAATAACGGACCCCGATCATCCGCCAGCTTGCGAGCCTTGTTAAGGGCACTCACTTCCAACGCACCGAACGTTGCAATGGCGCAACTACCCCGATCTGTGACTTTCACGACCAAATATTCGAGGTGGCCAGAGTTATTGGCGCCCTCCCCGGCTGCCCGCCATCGCGCGACGATGGCCGCGAACGGGATACCGTTTGACATCCTCCATTCAGCTCGCACGCCGATGGCGTCGATCGTTGTCCCGCTCCAGGAGGAATCGGTGGTCAGCTCTTTTTCCTGATTGGTCCGCCCGAACCCTATGCCGCTCTCGCCCTCACCTCCCGAATAGACAAGTGAGAAGCCCGCAGGTCCCGGGCACCGCCATCCCACGGCCTCCGATTGCGCAGGCAAGTTTTTGCAAGTTTCGCCTTTCGCCGGCATCAAAACGGATTCGGCGGCGATTGAAGGAGCCAAAGACAAGATAAGCAGGCCCGCGGTCGAGGCGGTAAGGCTGAGAAGACGCATGCAATGTCCCACGAGGCAGACCGAGCGTCGCCCCGGTCAGGAATTCGATGTCCTGCGTACACATTAGTGACGCGCATTGAACGCAGCGTTTGCCTGCCGCAGAAAATGCCTCGCACCCGTGGGAGGTTCTTTTAACCAAGCGCTGGGGACGAGCGCTACTGCAGAGGGTCGGCACGACGCTGCTCGACCTCCGTAAAGCTCTCCCCCGTCAATGCCATGGTCGCCGGCTGGCCCGTATAGGCCTGCCAGCGGCGGATGGCGACATCGACATAGAGCGGATCGAGCTCGATCGCGCGGGCCCGCCGCCGGCACTTCTGTGCCGCCATGATCGTGGTGCCGGACCCACAAAACGGGTCGAGCACGATGTCGCCGCGGCGCGAGCAATCCTTGATGGCATCGATCACGAGTGCGGTGGGCTTGACAGTCGGGTGCATCTCGAGCTCGGCGTCTCTGCCCGACCGAAAGCTGTTCGCGCCGGCGTAGTCCCATACATTGGTGCGATAGCGGCCGTGCTTGCCGAGCTCGATCGTATTCAAATGCGCCGCCTGGCCCACCTTGTAGACGAACACCAGCTCGTGCTTGGAACGGTAGAATGACCCCATGCCGCCATTGCTCTTATTCCAGACGCAAACATTCTTCAGCTCGGAATAGACCCCTCCGGCCGCCTTCAACACCTCGCCCAAATGACGCCAATCCATGCAGATGAAATGGATCGCGCCGTCCAGGCTCACCTGCGCCATATTGCCGAACACCATGGCCAGGAACCCGGCAAACTCGGCTGAGCTCATCTCGCCTGAGGCCATCTTGAATTCGCGATGCTTCACCGCCCCAAGCCCGCTGACATGACCATCGATCCGCACATTGTAGGGGGGATCGGTGAAGACCAAACGGGCCTGGTCGCCGTCCATCAGATCGGCAAACGAAGCCGCATCGCATGCATCGCCGCACAGCAGACGATGCTCTCCGAGAGTCCAGAGATCTCCGATCCGCGACACCGCATCTGACCGGACCGGTGAAACCAGATCACTGCGATCCGGCTTCTCGCGCATCGCTTCGCCATCGACCAAGAGATCAATCTCGGCAGTCTCGAAGCCGGTCACTTCCAGATCGAAATTGACCTCGGCGCCCGTCAGCTCGCGCCAGAGCACGCGCAGCTGGTCCGTATCCCAATCCGAGTTCAGCGCAACCTTGTTGTCGGCGAGCGAGAACGCGGTCTTCTGCGCGGGTGTCAAATGGCCGACCCGCAGCACCGGCACCCGCTCCAATCCCGCAAGGCGGGCGCCCTCGATCCGGCCATGGCCGACCAGGATCACCCCCTCCTCATCGGCCACAACGATGCTGTTGAACCCGAACTCGCGAATCGAGGCGGCGATCTGGTGCAGCTGCTTGCGCGAATGCCGCCTGGCATTCGCCGGGTTCGGCTTCAGCTCGGCAATGCCTAGGTGCTCGACGCGGAAATCACTCATGGGACCTCTCCTGGGGGACAGGCCTTATGTATACTCAATCTACCGCATACTTCAACAATACTTTGCGAATAGCCGCGTCCAACGCCCGCGGTGGTTAATCCACGTCACCCCTTGATGATGATCTCGATATCTTCGGGCCGCACCCCAAACGTCGCCGCCAAAGCTTTTTTGGCATCGGCAATGGTCAAACCACCGGCCTTGCCCGGTCCCACGGATGAAGAGTCGGGGATCGGTTGAAACTTGAGCCGCCGCTGCTCGATCCCGAGCTCCTTCAGACTGGCATAGGCAACCGGGTTGCGCAGCTCCTTGCGCCAGACATCCGCAACGGCAATCTCGGCGAACTCCGAGATTCCAATTCGGAAGCGTGCCTGTCCCCTCGCATTCGCGCTCTCGTCAAGTGGCGTCAGCGATGAAAGACGTCCCACCAGAAACGCTGTTCGCGACGCTATGCCTTCGGCCTTGTTGTTCCAATCCTGCCGTCGGCAGCAAACCAGATAGGTGCATCGCTCGACGCTTTTCGGACTGAGCACCCAACCGCGGGAGCCCGCCTGGTCCAGGATATTCTGCCCCGTCTCGGAGGTGAAGACGACCACGGCGGCATCATTGGATTTGGTCATGCTCAATCTGCTTTGGTCTCAATTGTATGCTCGACCTTCACTTTAATGCACTCCGATGCGCGACCAGCAATTCATTCCCAGCCTGCTGCAGCAGCCGGCTTGGCGCAAACGCCCCATAGGCATTGCGCTCGTTACGCGCGCCGTGGACCATCAGCAAGAGCTTGTCGGCCAGCTCCACATGATCGCGCAATCCGGAGGATCGACAAAGCCCAACCACCCGGCGCCGCTCGGCCTGCCAGTACTCTTCGATCTCGCGGAGCTGGGGGTTCTTGCGATGCTCGTACAATTCCGCTGCCGTGCGCGCGAGCAGCGTCTGCGGCTGCATCGGACGACCCGCACTCTCTTGCTCGGTCGCAAGCCATTCCCGCAGTTGCGCCTCCGGATCGCCTGGATGGTCCTCCGTTATCACCTCCCAAACCGTCTCCGACTCCGCAATCAAGGACTTGATAAAATAGCTGATCAGCGCCTCGCCATGGCCGAAATATTTGACCAACGTCTCCATATTCGAATGCGCCTCGTGGGCGATCAAGCCGTTCGCGACCCTGATTCCGAGAAGACGAAACATCTTCTGGGCGGCCTCGATCAAGCGCTCCTTGGCGGGTTTGTCGAAGCCGAAACTGGCCGGCTGTTCCGTTTCGGGAAGCTTGCGCATCGAATTGGCTCCTCCAACCATGTATCAGTCAATTATAGCACAACTCATGCCAATCTTACTCGGCGAGCCGCCGGCGCCGAAGAGCCGCCGCGCACTGTGCCGTCCGGCACGCGCACCAACCCGCCATCAGAGCCAGCTGAGTTCCGCGTAGAACAATGTTTCTGCTGATATTTTTGACCAACGGCGGCGACGCGGAAACCCGCGCAAGGCACGATTTATGGGATTCTGGCCCTGTCCGGGTGCGGCTTGGACCAAATCTCCTACACGGCCTTCCCTGAGCCTTGGCGAGGCTATCGACTTTTTTTCGTCTCCGCGCGCCTCCCGCCGATTAGGCCGCCACCGCCCTGAACCCCCGATTGAGGCGACCGGTCGAGAGAACGATCGCCGATAGCCGATCATGCAAGCTGCCGCTTCCTAGCCCCGGTCGTCTTTCATCCGAACAACCTGGCGAGCAAATCATCTGCGCTATCGATGCGCTCAAAGCAGGCCTTGCCGAGGTCGCGATGCATGGGTCGTTCGAGCTTCTGTCCGGTGCTGTCACCGCGCGAATGCCGGCTGACCTTCGAGCCCAAATCCGGCAACCTTTCTCCCGGCCGGCCCCCGAACCAGAAGTACCGCTCCAGCGTCAATGTCTGCTGGTTGACCTCAAGCCAAATCACGCAGCCGCTGGGCTTTTCGAGCAGCCGGGTGCTGACGGTCACGTGCCGGACCGCGGAGCCCGAAAAGGTCGACTTCAACTGGATATGCCGAAGGATCCCGTTGGCTTCCAATACGATGTCGTAGCCGCCCCGATCGACCTCGCTCTTGAGCACCTCGATGTCGTGGTGGCCCTGCTGCCAGCGCGCGGCCATGAGCTCTCCGAGAAGCAGATGAAATAGCGCCTGCTCGCGAATGCTCGAGGCGCGGGAGTGAGACGTAAGCGGATCCTGATGTAGTTCGGCCAGCACTGTGAAACTCCTTGATTTGGGATGCCCCGCCGCCATTGCGCTCCGCTCACCGCATAAGTCCAGCGCAACCGCGCGCCCTGCCCGCCAGCTTCGCACAGCAGAGTTAATGCTATCCTGTTTTGGGATAATCCCGATCTAGGATCAGATTGATCGCCGCCGAATCGCAAGCGCCGGCGGCCATGGAAAAATCCCTCAAATCCGCCGAATATGCCCGTCTCATCGCCCTTCTTGTCGCAACGCGACATAAGGCCGGGATCCGTCAGCACGCCCTCGCCAAGAAGCTACGCAAGCCGCAATCCTTCGTGGCCAAATACGAGGGCGGCGAACGTCGGTTGGATGTCGTTGAGTTCATTGCCATTGCGGAGGCGCTTGGGGCCGATCCACGGAAGCTGCTTCGGCGGTTTATGATGGAGAAGGCCAAATCATCTTCAAAGGCGATCTTGGCAGCCTCTCGGGCTCGCCAATAATTGAGTGAGCCAACAGCGATGACTGGCGTTCAGCTTGACGGAGGCTCCTAAGGGGAACCGGTGTTGGGAGCACGGCAGGGGCTGGTTGAGCTGATTTACTTGGCCTCAAGTAGTATTGCGACGCGCTCCCTTCTTTTGTAGAGCGCGGAAAGGCTGGGTATTACAAATGCATTTTGACCGTTTGGTCGATGAGATTTACGAAGCCGCTATAGTCCCCGAGCGGTGGAAGATTGTACTTGATAGATTGGCAGGTTTAGCTGACGCTGAAGGTGCACTATTATTTGCTGCGGCCCCCGGGCTGGCTCGATGGCTGTCAACAGACAGTATTCGCTCCCGAGTAGAAGCTTGGATTGATAGTCCCTTCTACCTGAAAAATCCTCGAGGCGAGCGGTTGGTCCCGATCAAAGAACCGCGCTTCCTTACCGACCTTGATGCATTCACTATCGAGGAGCTAGAGCAAGAACCCTATTACACTGATTTTCTGCGGCCCCGTGGTTTAGGCTGGTGCATCGGCACCTCGATATACTCCCCGGCGGGTGATATCCTTGTTGTTTCGATCGAAAAGGCTCATGAAAAAGGGCCCGTACCTCGGGAGGTCGCCGAACAGCTCGATCGTCTTCGACCCCATATCGCTCGCGCCGCCTTGCTGTCGGGCCGCGTTGGCCTCGAGCGAGCACGAGCAACAGTTGAAAGTCTGAAAATGATTGGCTTGGCAGCAGCTGTGCTCGGCCATGGTGGCAAGGTGCTGGCGGCCAACGAAGCTCTGCTTGCTTATGAGCCCGATCTTCGGATTGGTGCTGGCTCCCAACTCGAATTTGCGAACTCAGCCGTTCATGCTCTTTTTGCCACCGCGTCGGAAGGAAGATCCGCCTCTACTCATGGGGCGTCTATTCCGGTTCGGAGGCCGCGCACGCGCGAGGCCTTTGTGGTCCATGTCCTGCCGATGCGCGGATCGGGACGTGATGTCTTTTCGGGCGCCGAATTCCTGCTTTACGTGACACCAGTCATTCAGCAACCGGGCCCGCCCCCGGAAATCCTTCAGGCGTTGTTCGACCTCTCGCCTGCCGAAGCCCGCGTTGCCGCGATGATTGCCAGGGGCAGCTCGGTAGAGGCAACGGCGCAAGCGCTATTAGTCAAGCCAAATACGATTCGCATGCAGCTCAAGGCAATCTTTGCAAAGACCGGAACGAGCCGCCAGGCCGAGCTTGTGAGCTTGCTGCACTTGGCACCTTCCAGGTAGCTGCGGCTCTCTGCCCGAAGCGTAAGCACGGGGGTTGTTTAGGTTAAGCTGTAGTAGCCTGTGAGTTTTTGCGCGCCTTTACCCAAATGGGTAAAGCAACGCTGCGGGTCGCGGGTAAGATGGTTACAAATTAATTTACGCTGTCACCAGGACAGTAAACTTTTTTCAGAGGCAGGAACGCTTTCCAAGGGGCAAGGGGGCTCCTCAAGCACAACCGCAATCTGCCTAGACATCGCCACGCGGATACAGCCGTGCGTTGCGCGTGGATACGCGTGCGCTTATTTGAGGAGGATGAGAATCCATGATTATCACCGGCACAAACGGCACCGACACCATCACCGGCACCACCGGTGGAGATCTCATCAGCTCCGGCAATGGTAACGACACCATCAATGGGTCCGCCGGAAACGACATCATCGATGCAGGAAATGGCGACGATAAGGTCAACGGCGGCGCAGGCGTCGACCTGATCTTTGGGGGCAATGGAAACGATACGCTCGATGGTGGATCTGGTAGCGACGTCGTTAGCGGCGGCAATGGCAACGATATCCTCATCTACGGTGCATCCGAAAACGTCAACGCAATTGACATCTACGATGGCGGCAACGGGCAAGACACTCTTCGCCTGATCGTCAGCCAGTCCATGGCGAGCTCAGCGGGATTTCTTGCAGATATCGCGGCACTGCAGGCCAAACTTGCGCACGGCAGCGCCACCTACCTATTCAACAGCTTCAATCTCCTCGTTACGGATATTGAAAAGCTCCAAATTGTCATCGAGCCCAGCGCAAATCACCCGCCCGTCGCGGTTGCAGATGTGGCGAGCACTAACGAAGACACGACCCTTACGATTATTGCTTCTGCGTTGCTTGCCAACGACACCGATCCCGACGCCAACGATACGAAAGCAATCGTATCCGTGCAGGGAGCGCAGCATGGCACCGTCTCGCTGAACAGCAGCGGCAATGTCGTGTTCACCGCCGACGCCAATTATTCCGGCGTTGCTAGCTTTACTTACACGATGAAAGACAGTGCCGGCGCAACGTCGACGGCGACCGTCACGGTAAATGTTGCCGCCGTCAACGACGCCCCGACTGCTACGAACCTCTCTGCTAGTGAGACCTATAAAGAGGATACGCCGCTCAATCTCACTGACATCATTGTCACTGACCTCGACAGCGCCACTGTCACGGTGAAGTTGGCGCTTTCGAATCCGGCTGCCGGAACTCTGAGCACCGGCGCGTCCGGCGGGGTAACTTCAACCTACAATGCGCTAACGGGCGTCTGGTCGGCTTCCGGCGCAACCGCCGACGTCAACGCCTTGCTGGCAGGGGTCACTTTCAACCCGGCGGCGAACTTCAACGGAAGCTTCTCAATCGCGACCAGTGTCAGCGATGGAGTTGCTCCGCCAGTGATAGGCGCCAAGACCTTCAGCGGAATTGCCGTCAACGACGCCCCGATCGCAACGAACCTGTCTGCTCCTGAGACTTACACTGAAGACACAGCACTCAACCTCAGCGATATCGTCATCACTGACATTGACAGCAGCACGATCACGGCAACCCTTACGCTGTCAAACCCGGCGGCCGGCGCGCTGAGCACCACAACCTCGGGCGCGGTGACCTCGACCTACGCAGGGGGAGTCTGGACGGCGTCAGGTGCGACGGCTGACGTCAATGCCCTGCTGGCGGGTCTTAAATTCATTCCGGCAGCCAACTTCAACGGCAATTTCTCGATTGCCGCCACTGTCAGCGATGGAACGGCGTCGGTTACCGGTGCAAAGGCATTCACAGGCGTGGCTGTGAATGATGCCCCCGTCGCGATCGCTGACGCACTGGCTGCGACTGAAGACTCCGCTATTACTTTTACGCGGGCGCAATTGCTCGGTAACGACACCGATATCGACAATTCCAATGCCCAGCTCTCGATCAGCTCGGTAACGAGCGGAACAGGCGGTAGCGCCGTCCTTAACAGTGACGGCAGCGTTACGTTTACACCAACCCATGATGTCAACGGTGCCGCGACGTTCACCTACACCATCACTGATGGCCATCTGACAAGTACCCCCGCAACGGCGACCGTAAACATAGCGCCGGTCGCGACGGCACCGACGATCGCTCATGAACGAATCGAGGCAAACGTCACAACAGCGCCAATCGCATTGAACATTCAGATCAGCGACCCCGATACCAGCGACACGCTGGCGTCGACGGTTCAGGTTACCGGCGTTCCGCCCAAATATATGTTGACCGCTGGGGCCCAGTCCACAGACGACCCCGGAGTCTGGATCGTCAACCTGAGCGACGTGGCCGGTCTGGCTATCCAGCTCAGGCCTGATGCCACGGCCGAAAAGCAGACGATAGCACTGAGCATCACGGCGAGCTCTTTCGACCACGCGAACGTTGCGCAAAAGACTGAGGTGCTGAACATCCAGATCAATGATCCGGGGGTAAAAGTTGCAGCCGATGGCTACATCGCCGATGCACTGGTCTTTGTTGACAAAGCGGATGGGAACGGCGTTTACAATGGTATTCTCGACCTAGGGGAATCGTTCACTTACACCGCGAGCGATGGCACGTTCAGCCTCGACACGTCGGGCGGCCAACTGGTCCTTCAGAGCGTTCATGGCGGCGGCCATAACACCATCGACGTGTTGACCGGACTGCCGTTCAACGGCACGTTGAAAGCTCCGAGCGGCTCGACCGTCGTGACGCCGCTCACCAATCTGATCGTAGCGGTCGCGGGTGCCGGCGGCGACACCGCGGCAGCTGAAGCTTCCGTGAAGGCGGCGCTGGGGCTATCTGACTCGGTCAGTCTGACGACGCTGGATCCGATCGCCGCGACCGTCTCGGCGGCGCCTGGAGCGGCTGACGTTCTCGCGGCGTCAATCCAGGTGCAGGCGACCGTGGCTCAGCTCTCGGCGGCGACGGGTGCCTCAGCTGAGTCGGTCATCGGCGCGCTCGCCCAGACCGTCACCGCAGGCAATGTTGACCTCGGCGCGCCCTCGACGGTTTCTGCCTTGGCGACCGCGGTCAACAATACGCTTCCGCTCAATCAGCAGCTCTCGGCGACTGACCTCAATGCGATTGCTCAGGTCGTCCAGGAATCCAACGCCCAGATTTCGAGCAGCCTTGCGAACACCACCGACCTCAGCCAGGTTGCGCAGGCAGCACAAGTAGCCTTTGGCGACACAACGCAGGCGCTCTCGGACGCGGCGAACGGCGCCGGCACCACCACCTTCAGCAGCGTGCACAACGACTATACGGGCGCTGCGCTCGAGCAGAAGATAGCAGCGGCTCCGCTTACGCTGACGGGCACAGAAGTTGCCGACACGCTGACAGGCGGCGACGGCAATGATTTGATTTCCGGTCTCGGCGGCAACGACACACTCAAAGGCGGAGCCGGCGATGACATGATTTCGGGTGGCGCGGGCAAGGATGCTCTAACCGGCGGGGCGGGCAACGACACCCTCGATGGCGGTGCGGACTTCGACCGGGCCATATACACCGAAGCGACCGGTGGCATCACCGTTCACCTTGGAGCGGGGACTGCGACCGGTGCGAGCGTCGGCACCGATACTCTGATCTCGATCGATGGCGTCATCGGCAGCAATTTCAACGACTATCTTGACGGCACTGGCTACACCGGGAGCACCGGTTTGCCGGGCGCCATAATTGGCTTCGTCGAATTTGAAGGCGGCGCAGGTGACGATACGATCATTGGCGGGAGCAATGTTCAGGGTCATGCTCTGACGCGCGTGAGCTATCTCGGCGCATCCGCCGGGGTGACTGTCGACATCCAATCAGGACAAGCTTACGGAACGGCTCCGGGCGACGTTGCCAATGTCGGCCATGATACGATCAGCAACGTTCTGAATGTCTGGGGCTCGAACTACGACGATACTCTGCTCGGAAGCGACAACGGATCCGGCTCCTTTGAGGCATTCGAAGGACGTCGTGGCAATGACTTCGTCGACGGTCGCGGCGGCTATGACGTCGTCGTTTATGCGACGGACCTGACCACGACGACGGGCATCACGGTCAACATGGCCGCAGGCACTGTCACTGGCGATGTGACGGTCGGCACCGATACCCTGCGCAATGTCGAAGCCGTGCGCGGCACCAATTTCGCGGATTATTACAACGCTTCGAACTTTGGCGCGGCGGGCACCGCCAATATCGGCTCGCTTGGGACGTTCAACGATTTCCAGGGCGGTGGCGGCGACGACGTCGTCCTTGGCAATGGCAATACTCGTGTCAACTACTCCAGCGCGCTTGCCGGGGTCACGGTCAATTTGCAAACGGACCTCAATCAAGCAGGGGTGACCGCCACAAACGTCGTAGGTAGTGCAGCCGGCACGACCGAGGGAACCGATTCGCTAACTGGCGTGAATGCCGCGCAAGGTTCTTCTTTTGACGATACTCTGCTCGGCTCCAATTTCAACAACACGTTCACGGGTCTGGGCGGCGACGACTTCATCGACGGCCGCGGCGGGTTCGACACGGCCAGCTACAACAGCATGACGCTTGCGACCAGCGGCATCGTTGTCGCCATGGCTGCCGGCACGGTGACCGATAACGTCAACAACGTGATCGGCCACGACACGCTGCGCAACATCGAGGGTGTTCAGGGCACCGGTTATGCCGACACGTTTGACGCAGCCGGCTATGGCTTGGGCGGTGCGCTGAACGTCTCCACCAGCAACGGCAACTTCAACCAGTTCGAGGGCCTTGGCGGCGATGACGTCATCACCGGCAACGGCGCTACCCGCGTGCTCTACAGCAATGCGACGGGCGGGGTGAGCGTCACGATCGGGGTGAACGGTGCCGGCACGGCCACGGGCGACGCCTCGACCGGCCATGACAGCTTCACCGGCGGGGTCAATGCGGCGATCGGCAGCAATTTTGCCGACAGCTACGATGCCTCGGCCTTCAACAACGGCTTCAACTCGTTCCAGGGCAATGGCGGCAACGACACCATCACCGGCAACGGTGCCACCCAGGTGCAGTACAGCAATGCCACCTCCGGCGTAGCGATCACGATCGGAGCCGGCGGCGCAGGTTCGGCCTCGGGCGACGGCTCGGTCGGCACCGACACCTTCACCGGGGTCAACAGCGCGGTCGGCGGCAATCTCAACGACAGCTACAATGCCTCCGGCTTCAGCGGCTTCAACTCGTTCCAGGGCAATGGCGGCAACGACACCATCACCGGCAACGGCGCCACCCAGGTCCAGTACAACAACGCAACCGGCGCGGTGACCGTCAATCTGTCCACCGGCATCGCCACCGGCGACGGTTCGGTCGGCACCGATACCATCACCGGCGGCGTCAACAACGTGCTCGGCTCCAACTTTGCCGACACCATCACCGGATCCTCAGGCGCCGACTTCCTCAACGGCAACGGCGGCAACGACACCATCAATGGTGGTGGTGGCAATGACAATCTGAACGGCGGGTTCGGTGCCGACACCTTTGTCTACGCCAACGGCGGCGGCGCAGACTTTATCAGCGACTTCAACCGCGGCCAGGGCGACCGCATCGACGTCACGGGCGTGACGGGGGTCTTCACCCTTGCCGATATCCAGGCTCATGCGTCGCAGCAGGGACCGAACACGGTCATGGACTTCGGCGGCGGCAACATGATCACGCTGGCCAACATCGCGGTCGGCAGCCTCGTTGCCACCGACTTCGTGTTCAACAATACCGTCATCGGCACGTCTGGCAACGATACGCTGGTCGGCACCAGCCAGATCGACGGCATCTATGGGCTGGACGGCAACGACCGCCTGCAGGGCCTTGGCAGCAATGACCTGCTGGATGGCGGCAACGGCTTCGACCGGGCGGTCTATACCGAGGCGACCGGATCGATCACGGTCAATCTTGCGGCCGGCACGGCTAGCGGAGCCGGGGTTGGCAGCGATACGCTCGTGAGCATTGAAGGCGCCGTCGGCGGGGCATTCAACGACACGTTCAATGCCGCCGGATTTACCGGATCGAGCGCGCAACCGGGTGTTGCCGCTGGCCAGAGCGGGTTCGAGGGTCGCGGCGGCGACGATGTCATCACTGGCCGGATCAACGATTTGGGCCAGTCCGTAACCCGGGTGGAGTATCTTGGTGCGTCGGCTGCGGTGACGGTCGATCTTGCGGCCGGCACCGGTCAGGGCACGGCGGCCGGCGACCTCGCCAATGTCGGCCACGACACCTTCACCAACGCGCTGCAGGGCGTGTTTGGATCGGCCTTCAACGACACGATCTACGGCAGCGACAATGCCAACTTCACCTATGAGGCCTTCGAAGGTCGCGCTGGCAACGACTATATCGATGGCCGCGGTGGGTACGACATCGTCGCCTACAATAATGACCCGGCGACGGGCTTGGGCATTACCGTCAACCTTGCCGCAGGCACGGTGACCGGCGATGCCACCGTCGGCACCGACACCCTCCGCAATGTGGAAGCCGTGCGCGGCACGATCTTCGACGACGTGTTTGATACAACCGGCTACGGCGCCCCAGGCGCCCTCAATGTCTCTACCACCAACGGCAACTTCAACGATATTGCTGGAGCCGGCGGCAACGACAGCATCATCGGCAACGGCAACACCCGCCTCAATTACTCGATCGCGCAGGCGGCCGTCACAGTCGATCTGGAGACCACGGCCGGCACGGCCATCACCGTTGCAGGCAGTGCGACCGGCACGACCGAGGGGACCGACACCTTCACCGGCGTCAATGCCGTTCAGGCTTCGGTCTTCAACGACACGCTGCTCGGCTCCAGCTACAACAACACGTTCACGCCGCTTGGCGGCGATGATTACATGGACGGCCGCGGCGGGTTCGACACGGCGAGCTACAACAACCTGAACACGACGACGGGCGGCATCGCGGTAGCCATGGCCGCCGGCACCGTGACCGGCGATGCCTCGATCGGCCACGATACGCTGCGCAACATCGAGGGTGTTCAGGGCACCGGTTATGCCGACACGTTTGACGCAGCCGGCTATGGCTTGGGCGGTGCGCTGAACGTCTCCACCAGCAACGGCAACTTCAACCAGTTCGAGGGCCTTGGCGGCGATGACGTCATCACCGGCAACGGCGCTACCCGCGTGCTCTACAGCAATGCGACGGGCGGGGTGAGCGTCACGATCGGGGTGAACGGTGCCGGCACGGCCACGGGCGACGCCTCGACCGGCCATGACAGCTTCACCGGCGGGGTCAATGCGGCGATCGGCAGCAATTTTGCCGACAGCTACGATGCCTCGGCCTTCAACAACGGCTTCAACTCGTTCCAGGGCAATGGCGGCAACGACACCATCACCGGCAACGGTGCCACCCAGGTGCAGTACAGCAATGCCACCTCCGGCGTAGCGATCACGATCGGAGCCGGCGGCGC
Source organism: Bradyrhizobium sp. 4 (assembly GCF_023100905.1). Classification (NCBI taxonomy): domain Bacteria; kingdom Pseudomonadati; phylum Pseudomonadota; class Alphaproteobacteria; order Hyphomicrobiales; family Nitrobacteraceae; genus Bradyrhizobium; species Bradyrhizobium sp. 4. The sequence continues at coordinate 1,767,703 of NZ_CP064686.1, read as the reverse complement.
AGGTTCGGCCTCGGGCGACGGCTCGGTCGGCACCGACACCTTCACCGGGGTCAACAGCGCGGTCGGCGGCAATCTCAACGACAGCTACAATGCCTCCGGCTTCAGCGGCTTCAACTCGTTCCAGGGCAATGGCGGCAACGACACCATCACCGGCAACGGCGCCACCCAGGTCCAGTACAACAACGCAACCGGCGCGGTGACCGTCAATCTGTCCACCGGCATCGCCACCGGCGACGGTTCGGTCGGCACCGATACCATCACCGGCGGCGTCAATAACGTGCTCGGCTCCAACTTTGCCGACACCATCACCGGATCCTCAGGCGCCGACTTCCTCAACGGCAACGGCGGCAACGACACCATCAATGGTGGTGGTGGCAATGACAATCTGAACGGCGGCGGAGGCAATGACAACTTCGTCTTTGTCTCGGGAGCAACTGCTGGCGCCACCATCACTGACTTTACCGGCAATGGACCTTCCCAAGGAGATACGCTGGAATTTCACGGTTTCGGGCTGTCCGCCGACGGCGCGACCCTGACGCAGATTGGGTTGAGCAATCAGTGGCTCGTGCACTCAGGTCTGGACGCACACGACGAGACCATCACGATCAATGGCGCTGTGTATGCCACGGACTTCCACTTCCTGACATAGCCGCTGTTTGCTTTTCTAAACTGCTTGCGGCCTCAGCGTCTCCCGCTGGGGCCGTTTCTTCATCACGCAGAAGGCGGCTCGCGTCTGCTTGGAACAATGCCTCGCAAACCGCGCCAGAGCTCCGCCCGTTGCGGCACCGGACGCCCACCAGAGATCCTCCAAACTGCACTACAACTGAGATGAGTTGAGCAGCAACGCGCGATCACCGGTTCCAGGAGCTCACGACGGTGTCTCACTGAGCGCCCATTGAGTTACAGGATCAAGCCATATCGCTGGACTTCCGCACCAAGAAAAGCGTGCATGCGAGGGTTCAAACCTCTCAGCGAAATCGGATCTCCTATGAACGCGGAGATTATCGATGCAGCCGTCAAATCGTGTCTTGCGGAAATCCATCTCAGGCTGAAGGCAGCCAAGCAGATCGCCAGGGCGGCGCTGGCCTGCGCAGAAGCAGGTGGGCAGCTGAGGCGATTCAGGTTTCTATAGATATCGAGCAATTGAACTGCCAGGCCGGACGGCTTCACGGTACTGCCGGGCTCCTTGCGCCGTGTGGCGCACGATTGAACAACATCAAGATTCTCACATTTTGCGCGATCGACAGGGCACGGAATCGGCAATCTCTCCAAGCGCAATGCCCCCAGCCGCCCCCCCTTTCCTCTTGTCATCCTTGCTCCAGCCATCGCTTCAGCACGCGCCGTTGCGCGGCCCGGACCGGCCTTTCATAGCGCTCCAGTCCAGCAAGACGCTTCGCTAGCTTCGGGCTTGGGCATTCCAGGAACGCAATAAGCATCTCATGGCGGGTCTGCCGGATGCGACCAAGCCACAGATTGGTGCGGACGAGATCATCCACGTTTGACGAGCTGTGTTGCTGTCCGAAGCATGCCGCGATCGCCTGCACTACGGGCTGGAGCTGGCATCGCCTCCGCCTCCAGGCGCGAGAGCTCATGCTGACGGGCATTGCGGCTCGACTTCGCTTTTCCCGTGTTCGCCTTCGACCCTGTGCTTCGTTCGGCGTTCAGCCTGTTTGTTTCGATCATTCCCTGATGTCTGCTCTAACTTGGTCTGCTCTACCTTAGTCTTCCCTCCAACCGGAGTGGTCGGCGAGAACGGCTATTCGTCGAGCACCGGGTAGTGCCTCATGCAACAATTTTAATCGCTTGACGTCGAGCTGGAAGGCGAAGGCAAAAATAGCCCCGCCGGTAGTGTTGCCTTCGGGGCGAGGCATCGAGGCCACAAGCTTGCTGCCAATCAGGTCATCCGCCATCGCCACGATAGGAATGCGTTGTGTCGCCTTCTGTGCTGCGCGGGCTGCTACGACCCCAACTGCAACGAGGACATCTGGATTTTCCCGAGTCAGTTCGACCGCAAGGCCGCCCCCAGTGAGCAAACTAAGGAGGAGATGCAGCGTGATGTAGACCAAGGACCCAAGGCTGGCGAACCTAACGAGCAGATGCAGCGAGATGCGGACAAAGGGATCAAGACCCGCAACTCCGGAGAGTCGGGATACGTGGCCGATCAAGACAAGCCGGGCGCTTCTGCGCATCCTCCGGGCCGACTGGGAAGTGAGCAGACCACGGGTTCGGGTGGCCAGACCAGCACTCGAAATAGTACTCTTAGCAATGCCGTCTAAGCCGACGGCGAGTTGGCTAGCGTCACACTTCGCGTTGTTCCGGCGTTGGGCTTAGCCTCTCAACCCGCGCCGACCAAATTCCTTCCGGCTCGCATGTCCCTGTTCGCGTCACCATCAGGAAGCAGACTTCGCGCCGTTCAGAGCATGGGGGGCAGCCACGGGCCAGAAGCGGGAATGCCAAAGAGCAGCCTTCTGCTCAAGTCGCACCGCGCAAGGACCGGTGAAGTTCATTGCCTTCAGGGCAGCAAAAAAACCCCAACGATACGCGGGCTTCCGTCGCGGGAGAGAAAATCGTCAGCTTTCGTCGTTCTGCCAAAAGCTCAGCGATGGTTTGACGACGACCACGAGGCCGGCAACGGCGAGAAAGGTGACGGCGACGCACGTGATTGCGATCTCTTCCATGAAGTCTCCTGAGACGCCCTCGGGGATGCAGGTGCGTTGCGGCGGGATCGTGGCTCCAAGGTGAACTTAGCGTGCTGTTTACCAACCATTCCGTGACCGCCACTCCCGTCAACCTAGGCCCGATCTCGCAGTTCTATTCGTCGACCCACCAGGTAAGCGACGGATAAATGACCAGCAAGCTGACGAGGGCCAGCGATCCGGCCAGTAGCGTCCCTATGATCAAGCCGCCTATCATGGACTATATTATAAGCAGATTAAATTTTAAAACAATTAAATTATTTAATTTTTTGTTGCCCGTCCACTGCCTCAGGGCAGTTCGATGGACTGGAGTCCGCTGCGGCCAAAGGTGTCGGTCGGGCGCTCGGTTGCGAACTGCCGGGCTGCCCTATGAACAGACATAGAGCTGCACCGCATTAACAGACGCCATGGACTACCAGCAGACGTCGTTTGCGGGCTGAATCAACGAGGTCGCGCACCGATGCGCAGCCTCTGCCTTTACAGATTGGAGTACAACATAGAGACTAGAACCGTCGAAAATACACCTAGCCCTATGATGGCAACTTTAAAAACTAGGTCGGCTGCCAAGTGCACCTCCCTCAGTTTGCAAATCAGTTAGAAGCATACGCCTTACTTCCGCGCCTGCAATCCAGGAAGGAAAGCCATTCATCAATATGGGCAGCGATATCGGACGTGGGCCTTCGTCAAGAGGTCTTCACGTTCCGCGCCCGGAGGCAAGTGCCCTGCCTTTCCCTTGCCCCTAGCTTCCTCGAGGAGTCGCTCGCCTAATGTCCTATCCTGTTTGAACCGATGGCGTTTCATAAACGTCCTCCCGATGTGATATCTGCCGCTTAACGCTCTCGGAGTCGCGCAGTGCGTTAGGGACGCGCCCGACGACTAGGCGCGCCCCAAGTAGCCTCTGTTCGCTTGGCGGAACAGGCTTGTCCGCATTCTGATCGATGGGCTGATTCCTTGATTTGAATTGCTGAGAAGCGCGGCTAGCACCTGAATTCTCCTAAGCTCACGATGTGCTTTAATGAAGTGTCGGACAGCCACAGGATTGCTCCGAAATAGCTGGGTTTCTGCAACCGGTCGGAGCGTGCATGTGATGGTTCAAATCTGTAACGGAGTCCGCCTCCCATGAAAGCGGAAATCATCGATGCAGCCATCAAGGTGTGTCTTGCGGGGAATCCATGCCAAGCTGAAGGCGGCCAAGAAGATTGCCAGCGCGGCACAAGCGTGCGCAGAGGCGGGTGCGGTAGCCGTGGCAATCAGGTCTCAATGGATATCGAGCAGCTCACGGAGCCGGGCGGCTTCACGATGCCGCCACGCTCCTTGCTCGGATGACGCACGATCGAGCTAGAGTCAGATCCTTCGTGTGATCGACGGGGCACCGAACAGGCAAGCTCTCTAGGTGCAGTGCCTCCGGCTTCCGGCCAGCGCCCTTCCCTCTTGTCATCCCTGCTCCAGCCAGCGTTTCAGGACACGCCGTTGCGCGGCCCGGACCGGCCTCTCATAGCGCTCCAGTCCAGCAAGACGCTTCGCTAGCTTCGGGCTCGGGCATTCCAAAAACGTAACAAGCATGTCATGGCGGGTCTGCCGGATGCGACCAAGCCACAGATTGGTGCGGACGAGATCATCCATGCTTGACGAGTTGTGTTGCTGTCCGAAGCCTGCCGCGATCGCCCGCACTAGCGGACTGGAGCTAGCGTCGCCCTCCGCCTTCAGGCGCGAGAGCCCGTGTCGACGGGCATTGCGTCTTGACTTCGCTTTTCCCGCGTTGGTCTTCGGCCCGGTGCTTCGTTTGGCGTTCAGCCTGTTTGTTTCGATCTTTCGTTCTGACGTCATGAAGCCGAGTTCTCTGATATCCGCTCTACGCCGGTCTTCCCTCCATCCGGCGAGGAGTTCAACCATGTTTTTGAGCGAAGCATTGCTGAAGATAACCAGGCAAGCCAGCTTTCGCCACAACGCGCTGTGGCGAGATCCCTTCACGCGCGAGCGTAGGATAATCACTATTCGACTGGACGAACTTCATGGCTACCAGATGAGAAGCGGACGCTAAGGATTGGCTATTCCTTTGTCTTCCTAAAATGGCTCTTGATGCCGCTGATCAGCCTGACTACCGGCTCGGTCCCCCACGATTTGCGCGGCGGAATACAAAAGCCAAATTCAGCAGCAGCCAGCCGCCTAACACAATCAAAAAGACCCGCATCCAAAATCCGGGAAAAAGGAGCAATCGAAAGTGAAATGAAGCGTTGAACGGTCTGATTGAAGCTCAAGCGGGCCCGTTCAAGTCGTCGGCTGGTTACGGGAGCGACGTGGATTATGCCTCGCACAAAATTGGATGGTACGGCGCGCCTCGCTGCAATTAACCTCACCGGTCAACGTTATGGGCTGGCGGAAGAGGCCCATCGCGGCGCAGGACGGAGGCTCGAAGCCTACGTGGGCGCCGCACCCTGAGGCGACGCCGCTGCACTTTCGCCCCATCATTTGGCTTCGATTTGTCGCTTTGCTTGGAGGGGCCTTGATAACCGATCGCGACGCAAATCTGGAGACAATATGAGCAATATGATTGCTGCAGAAACGACTGGCATTCCGCTGCAATTGGAGCGTTACTGAGTCGGCCGGGCGAGATGGCAGCACCGGTATCTCACCTCGCGAATGCGGGGCTTCAGGCAGTGCGGCGAAGAGCGCCGCTGTTCCTGGAGTAGGAGATACCCGTGCGTAGCGTACAAAGTGAAGGCCCGGACGGGCCACAGCATCAGATCATCAGATTCAACCCGAACGACCGGCGGCATTTTATCGGCGGCTCGGATGCCCGCATCATCATGGGGGATGACCAGGAGAAGCTCATCCGCCTTTGGCGGGAAAAACGCGGCGAAATCGACTCGCAGGATCTCTCGGACAATCTGATCGTCCAGCTTGGAACCGTGACCGAGGTTTTGAACCGGGCCTGGTACCAGCGCACGAGCGGTCACACGGTGAAGGACATCCAGAAGCGGGTTCGTCATCCCATCCACAAATGGATGGCCGCAACGTTGGACGGGACGGTCGAGCAGACCGGTGCCGTCTTCGAAGCTAAGTTCATGCTGCCGTGGGCCTTCACGGAGGAAGCCGCGGCCGAGAAGCACATGGCCCAGTTACAACACAACATGTGGGTCACCGCCTCCCGTAGCGCCGTTCTCTCGATCATCACCGGTGGCGGCAAATGGGTCGAGATCAAGATCCACGCTGATCCGCTCTATCAGCATCTCCTGCTCACGGCCGAAAAGAAATTTTGGCGGTGCGTCCAAAGCGGCGAACCGCCCCTGCTCTTCAATATCGAAACACCCCGCCCTAGACTTGAGGCGGTCAAGGTCGTCGATATGTCGACCTCCAACCAATGGGCTGAGCTGGCGGCAACCTACCTCCGGACACGAGAGGCCCACGGCGAGCACGAGACGGCCAAAACTGATCTGAAAAAGTTGATGCCGGAGGATGCCAAGGAGGCGACCGGGCACGGCATCAAAGCCAAGCGTTCCAAGTCGGGCGCGATCAGCTTCGAGGCTCAGGCGGCGGAGGGCTCCCATGCACCAATCCAGTGAGCGGATCGGGACCATCGCGGCCGCCCTCGCCCGGGCCCAGGCCGAACTAATGAACCCCGAGAAGACCCTGACCGCCGTCATCAGGTCGCCTTTCCCGCGGGAGGATGACCGGACTTTCCGCTACGCCTCGTTGGCCTCTGGTCTGGACATCGTCCGCAAGACCCTAAGCCAGCAGGAGATCGCCACAATCCAGACCACCCGGATCGAACAGCTAACCGGACAGATTCACCTCACAACCCTGCTTGCCCACGCTTCAGGAGAGTGGATCTCCTCAGACCTTCCGGTCTGCGCCTCCAAGGAAGTCGAGGCGCCGCACCGAATGGGAGCGGCGCTGACCTACGCCCGCCGCTATGCGCTGTTTGCCTTGGTCGGAATTGCCGGGGAGGACGATCTGGACGCCCCGGACCTCATGACCGGGTCTCCCGCCGCCCTCGAACCACAGATTCCGCTAAGACCGAAAGGCAAGCCGCACAAAGACGTCCTGAACCGCGCTCCCGTCTTGCCGCCTGACCGCTCCGCTGAGCTATTGGATCGGCTCCTGGGCGAGCTTGCCGTGCGGGGCGACGGCGAAGACCTGCTCGCCTGGGTCAAGATCAGCCTCCCGCTCAAGAACACTCTTCTGGAGGCGGACGCCCGTGTTCTTGAGGCCGCCTACCAGAAGAGGCTCGAGGAAGCCGCCCTTCTCGATCTCGATATAGCAGACCAACAGCTTGTGGTAGCGGTCGGAGAACGCGACGTAGAGGGGCCCGCCAACGTCTCGTCCGAAGCAGGGTTCGGCCTCGCTTTCCCGAAGGAGCCGCCCCGGAGACGAAGTAAGGATCACCTCGGCTTCATTCGCGGCCAGGGTTGTCTGGTTTGCCAGAAGACTCCCGCTGATGCGCATCACTTGAAATTCGCTCAACCGCGGACTCTGGGACGCAAGGTCAGTGATGAGTTTACCGTGCCGCTGTGCCGATCTCATCACCTATCCCTGCATCGGCACGGAGACGAAAGAGCCTGGTGGACCAATCTGCAAATATCACCATTGCCCATTGCGAAAGAACTTTGGGATGCCAGTCCCGTACACCTAATGAACGGAGCAAACGTCCCTGCAGCAACGGAGTCGGAGGTGCGAGGTCAATGAATGGTCCTGTCAGCCTCCCTCCGGCTCACTCGACGAGCGTCTTGCCCTCTGAGTTCGAGGCCCTGTGTCCACCGCCTCAGCTTCTGCCCGGAGAGAATATCCACGAGTATTACGCTGTTCAGGCTGCCATCTTCCATGATCTTGATCCTCGGTCTGCCATGGAATGGCTGCTCGCCATCGACATCGCAGAACTCTCCTGGGAGATGCAACGCTACCGCTTGCTTCGGCATAGGCTGCTGAGTGCCTATCGCCAAAAGGCGATAGAGATGACGCTTCGCCGCATCGATGTGGTGGGCATTGCCCCGGACTTCCAAAATGCAGCGGAAATTCACACCATCCACAACGCGCTGGATTGGCAACTAGATGCTTCTGCTGCGAGCGATATCGAAGCCCGTCTTCGATCGTACGGTTTTGATCAACATGCCATTAGCATGGAGGTCTACGTCCAGGCGCGCGAGATCCTCGTTTTGTTTGAATCACTTTTGAATGGAGCACAGCTTCGACGCCTAATGCTGCTGAAGGAAATCAACAACTTTCGACGTTCAAACACTTTCGACTTCGGTGATGGTGCGGCGCGCAAAGGTCAAGGGAGAGGCGCCGCGTTGCGTCCGAAAGGTCCTTGGAATACGGGCTGAATTGGTTGGCTTACTGGCTCGGGCGAGCGATAAGCCTCCCAACGCTCTCGTAGACGAAGCCGGCCGCAGCCATCTCCTCGGGGCGGTAGATGTTGCGCAGGTCGACAATGACGGGCTGCGCCATGGTCGCCTTCAGCCGGTCGAGGTCGAGCGCACGGAACTGCACCCATTCGGTGACGATCACGATCGCATCGGCGCCTTCCGCGCAGGAATAAGCGTCCTCACAATAAGTGATGCTGGGCAGCTCAGTCTTCGCCTGCTCCATGCCGACGGGATCGAAGGCCTTCACCTTCGCGCCCATGTCGATCAGGCCCGTCACCAGCGGGATCGACGGCGCATCGCGCATGTCGTCGGTGTCGGGCTTGAAGGTGAGGCCGAGCACGGCGATGGTCTTGCCGCGCAGCGAGCCGCCGAGCGCCTGGCTCACTTTTCGCGCCATCGCCCGCTTGCGGTTCTCGTTGACCGCCAGCACGGATTCGACGATGCGCAAGCTCACGTCGTAGTCCTGCGCGATCTTGATCAGCGCCTTGGTGTCTTTTGGGAAGCACGAGCCGCCGAAGCCGGGTCCGGCATGCAGGAACTTGGTGCCGATGCGGTTGTCCAGGCCAATGCCGCGCGCGACCTCCTGCACGTTGGCGCCGACCTTTTCGGAGAGGTCCGCGATCTCGTTGATGAAGGTGATCTTGGTCGCGAGGAAGGCGTTGGCGGCGTATTTGATCATCTCGGCGGTGCGGCGTTCCGTGAACATCAGCGGCGCCTGGTTCAGCGACAGCGGCCGATAGATGTCGCTCATGACCTTGCGGCCGCGCTCGTCGGAGGTGCCGACGACGATGCGGTCGGGGAATTTGAAGTCGCGGATCGCCGCGCCCTCGCGCAGGAATTCGGGGTTCGAGGCGACGACGACGTCGGCCTGGGGATTGGTCTCGCGGATGATGCGCTCGACCTCGTCGCCGGTGCCGACCGGAACGGTCGACTTGGTCACGACGACGGTGAAGCCGGACAGCGACTGCGCGATCTCTTTCGCAGCGGCATAGACGTAGGACAGATCAGCATGGCCGTCGCCGCGGCGCGACGGCGTGCCGACCGCGATGAAGACAGCATCGGCATCCGCAACCGGCTTGGACAAATCGGTGGTGAACTCCAGCCGCTTGGCCTTGACGTTGGTCGCCACCAGCTCGTCGAGCCCGGGCTCGTAGATCGGGATCTCGCCGCGATGAAGGGCCGCGATCTTCTTCTCGTCCTTGTCGACGCAGATGACGTCGTGACCGAAATCCGCAAAGCAGGCCCCGGACACCAGCCCCACATAGCCCGTGCCAATCATCGCGATACGCATAAAGAACCTAGCTCTTTCAATAAACGATAGGTGTTCACAAACGCACTCTAGAACATTTCATCATCCGGTCGCACGCCCAACTTGAGAGCAGAGCATTGAACTCGGAATAAACCTTAACCCCGGGATGTCCGGAGGAGCATAACGCTTGCTACGACCAGGAAAATGCGACCGCCCTTTCTAGTGGCTGTGCAGAAAGGTCTCGTAGGCGAGCTTCAGACCAGTCGTAAGCGGCGTTCGAGCGCTCCAACCAAGTTTTTTCAAACGACTGACGTCGAGCAGCTTGCGGGGCGTCCCGTCCGGGCGAGAGATGTCGAAACTGATCTCGCCTCTGTAACCGACGATTTCGGCGACCATACGCGCGAATTCGGCGATGGTGATGTCCTCGCCGGTGCCGATGTTGACCGACTCGGCACTCGAATAGGTCTTCATCAGGTGCACGCAGGCATCCGCCATGTCCTCGACGTAAAGGAACTCGCGCCGCGGCGTACCGGTGCCCCACACGACGACACTCTTCGCGCCCGAAAGCTTGGCTTCGTGGAAGCGGCGGATCAGAGCCGCGACGACGTGGCTCATTTCGGGATGATAATTGTCGCCGGGGCCGTAGAGATTGGTCGGCATCACGCTGATGAAGTCGCATCCGTACTGACTGCGATAGGCCTCCGCCATCTTGATCCCGGCGATTTTTGCAATTGCATAGGGCTCGTTAGTCGGCTCCAGCGGGCCAGTCAGTACGGAATCTTCTCGCAACGGCTGCGCCGCCAATTTCGGGTAGATGCAGGATGAGCCCAGAAACATCAGCTTCTCGGCGCCGTTCTGATGCGCGGCCTGGATCACGTTGGCCGCGATCGCGATGTTGTCGTAGATGAACTCGGCGCGCAGCGTATTGTTGGCGACGATGCCGCCGACCTTTGCCGCGGCGAGGAAGATCACCTGCGGTCGCGTCCTCGCGAACCAGTCGAACACTGCGGCCTGGTTGCACAGATCAACCTCGCCCCGGTCCACGGTGACGAGCCTGACGTCCTCCCGTTCGAGCCGGCGCGCAAGCGCGCTGCCGACCATGCCGCGATGGCCTGCTACGTAGACACTTTTGCCTGTCAGCTCAAACGGAGCGTTTGCCACTCGTCGCGTCCCGTTTTGCTACCGCCAGATCGCTCGCCATCATCTCCGCGACGAGCTCTGCAAAGCTCCGCTTTGGCGTCCAGCCGAGCACCTCGCGCGCCTTGCTGGCGTCGCCGACGAGGAGATCGACCTCGGTGGGGCGGAAATAGGTCGGATCGATCTTCACCACCGTCTTGCCCGTCTTGATATCGACGCCGGTCTCCTCGACGCCTGCCCCGCGCCATGCGATGCGGCGGCCGAGCTGGGCGAACGATAGCTCGACCATCTCGCGCACCGAGTGCATCTCGCCGGTGGCGAGCACGAAATCGTCGGGCTTGTCGGCTTGCAGGATCTTGTGCATGCCCTCGACGTAGTCGCGCGCGTGGCCCCAGTCGCGCTTGGCTTCGAGATTGCCGAGATAGAGCGTCTCCTCCAGCCCGACCTCGATACGGGCGACGGCGCGCGTGATCTTGCGGGTCACAAACGTCTCGCCGCGGATCGGGCTCTCGTGATTGAACAGGATGCCGTTGCTCGCGAACATGCCATAGGCTTCGCGGTAGTTCACCGTGATCCAGTAGCCGTAGAGTTTTGCCACGCCGTAGGGCGAGCGCGGATAGAACGGCGTCGTCTCCTTTTGCGGGATCTCCTGGACGAGGCCGTAGAGCTCCGAAGTCGACGCCTGGTAGAACCGCGTCTCCTTCTCCATGCCGAGGATGCGGATCGCTTCCAGCAGGCGGAGTACGCCGATGCCGTCGGCATTGGCCGTGTATTCCGGGCTCTCGAAGCTGACGGCGACGTGGCTCTGGGCGGCGAGATTGTAGATCTCGGTCGGCCGGATCTGCTGCACCAGGCGGATCAGATTGCTCGAGTCCGTCATGTCGCCGTAGTGCATCAGGAACGGCACGTTGCCGACATGAGGATCCTGGTAGAGATGATCGACCCGCGCGGTGTTGAACGAGGACGAACGCCGCTTGATGCCGTGCACGATGTAGCCGAGCGAGAGGAGATGCTCCGCCAGGTAGGCGCCGTCCTGACCAGTGACACCGGTAATTAGAGCAATTTTCTCGTTCATATCCGAAGACCGATTTCTCTCAAGTCGAGACGCCGCCGCAAAGTGCGATGGTGAAGCTTGGCTAGCATCAGAAAATCCTACGAACCAGCACTTCTTTGTGTGTTGAAGGCCAACACTAGCAGGTCTTAAGCCCCAAATATCCCTCTTGCTAGGCGACATAGCTGCGGAGTCCAACCTAGATCAGGGTAGAGGGTTGCGCAGCCAGTGTCGCTCATCGGGTCGGCGACATCGGCAAAGTATCGAGACATCTCCCGGCTGCATCGGCAGCGTCTCTTGATCAGCCGGCCCAGTTCTTTTTCGACGAGCTCGACGACGTGCATCAGCTCTTCTGACCGATGGCGACCTACGTTGTAAATCCGAGACAGCGCATTCCGGCGGCCGGGTCAGCCGCCGATATCTGGTCGACGGCTTAAATGGTACACCGGTGACATGCTCGACATAGCTGAAATCGCGGCGCATTTTACCATGGATGATTGAAGCTGGGCCCTGCCTTCTGCCATGGCATTTGGTAAACAGGAACACGCCCCCGACCGCTCCCATCGCCGTAGGTGGTAAGGAAGCGCGGGCCTCTGAGGAACAGCCGCTACAGATAGCTGTAGGACTGCGCCATCACTTTGTTGACCTTTTTTGCAGCACGTAGAAGGCAAGGGGATGATCGGTGCGATCCCGCACAGCCAATGGTATTTGGTGTTGACGTCGCGCAGACGGCCGTTGTGCCGGCGGGCGTCAAGCACATTAACAGACCCTGCAGATCGGAATGGACGTAAGAGTGTGGACCGTCGATCGAGCAGCGGACGACCAATGACTACCCGGCCTTCCGCAAGAGGCTGAATGCTGATGAAGTCGGCGGCACCCGGGACCAAAATGGGACCACTCGGGCAGGCAACGTCAAAATAGAGCCCCTCTTCGGAACGACGTTTTCACATTTCTTGAAAGGCACGAAGGACCAGCGTCACTCCAACCACCTAAGCCATCACGGATCGCAAGCGCATCTCGAACGGTGCAATACCAGCAATCACTCTGGAAGCAGTTCAGCTGCCCACCGGGCCAGCCAAATCGGCCGCCCACCGAGCAAGTACCGTCCGACAGAAGAAAGCCGATCGGCCAATCTAGCCTTTGACCAGTCTTGGAAGCTGCCCGCTCGGGTAAGAGCCTGCTTAAACTAGTCCAGCATGGCAGCCCACGGCAAGGGGGGCAATAAACCGAACCCGCGCCGAATGTCGATCCAGCGCTTACGCTACCGACGACAGATCAAGCGCACTGGCGCAAACTATTCAGCAGGTAGCCCCCTCCCGCTATCCATCAATACGCGCGGCGCAGTACTGGTCCGGGCGCAAAACAAACCCTATCCATATACCAGCCATATGGCGTCTCAACCCGCACGAGCGGGCAACCGCGGCGGGGTACGTAGCGATAGGGATATGGTTGGGCCCAGAACGTAACTGGCGTGGCCTCGTCCCGATCGGCCAGCAGCGCCGCTGTTGGAACCGGCATGCCTGCGTTTGCAGCGCCTGTCGCAGAGACCAGAACGCTCAACGAAAAGATGACTGCTCCTAAAAAAGTCCTGAACATCTATGTGCTCCCTTGCCCAACGAGCGTGATCCAACCGACGTGAGGTGCCGCTTCTGTCCCAGCATCTCACCCTGCCATGGGTCACAGAGGCCCCGTCAAATCACCCCAAACACCCATAATGCCATATGATTACCAGTCTCGGTGGGATGTACACAACCCATCAGAGGTCCCTAACACAAGCGTGGGGGCGATATGGCGTACGGGTGTGACATCTATGTCCTAGTTCCCATCCGTATTTGCGAGACCGGGCGAGCGATGGTAGACTTCGCGAAGGAACTGATAGCTGACCGCTTGAGAAAGCGGCACCCCCTCCTCCCCGAGCTTCGCAAAAAGCAGGATATCCCTAAGCGTTCTCCATCGGCTCTCATCATATTCCCCAATGCGCCCGCCCGTCGGGAGCACCAGACTTCGCTGCCGCTGCAGCTCAAACTTTAATCGCTCAGGCCTAAACCTCTGCTGGTCGACCTCCGCCAGGACCGGCACGCTCCGCGCGGTATCCGCGTAAACGAACCACCATCCCCGAATAACCCCCTGTAGCACGTCAGCAATCCGAGACGGGTGATCGTGAACAAGTTCGGTGCTCGCGAAATAGACCAATCCAGGGACATGAATGCCGTAATCCTGCGGCTGGATCATGGTGAGCTTGTCGTAGGCGGGACTCGAGGGATCGGGTTGCGCGTCAATCGGGGCGACGATGGCGTCAACGTCCCTTGCGCGGAGAGCCTCGAAGCTATTGCGATCAGCTACCCTGATGATCTGACTTCTCGGCAACCCAAGTTGAGCCATCATAGCGTCAAAGACGACCTCTCCTTCGCTTCCCTTGCTGTATCCAAGACGTTTGCCGATAAGATCGGACGGGCGCTTCAATTTGGAACTTTCGAGAGCAAAAACTGCTACAGACGTATCTAGAAAGCTGGCTGCGAATGCCGTTACTGGCACGCCGCGCCAAGCAGCGAGGAGAAATTTCTGACCACTGGTCACGCCAATAGCCCGCTGGCTTGCGACAGTCGCAACGAAATCGGGGTCATGGGGGTGGGCGAGCACTGCGACACCAGCAGGAAGATACCCTTGCCTGAGCGCTGCCAATTCACCTGCGTAGCGCGCGCCATTGCCCCCGTCCAAGAAGAGGGTGACATTGAGCTGCGAAAGCGTGGACATCTGCCCTGGCGGCGTCGACTCTGAGCCAAGGAATAGTCCCCCTACACCCAAGAGTGCGATGATTGCGAGGGCAGCCGCGAGTAGCGAGCCCAACCAGCGCTTGGATGGCTGTCGAGACCAGCCTTGAGCCACTAGATTTCCTAACGAATTGTTAAATTTGGGATATCGGCCAACGCGCGAGATGCGATAGAATAGGCTTGTTTAAGTAAGGTTACTTATTCCTTCTCCTTGTTCTAACAGCCATTTTGGCCGATAGCACGGTGCATTCGGACACTAGTTATTCGTCAGCGGGCTCGGGTACGATGACAGTTCCTTCTCCACGACCGGTTCCCGTCTCCCTTTCAGGCGCAGAAACACGTACTTTTGCACCGCAGCAGCGCTCATCAAAAGTTGCATCACTCCGGTGGATTCGCCCCGAAGTTGCCCCCCGGCTTGTCGCCATCATCGATGCAACGATTGTCATGCTTGCAGGCGTTGGCTGCACCGTAAGCTACCACCTCTATTCGCAGTCACAATCAATTCTCGATAAGGGCGACGAATACGCTGCAGCCGGGGTCCTCATTGCGTTGAACTTCGGTTTGCTATTCACCGTACAACACGGCTACGAACTTAAGAATATTGCCAACGTTCGGTGGCAATGGCGCGTCACATTGACAACCTGGACTGGCGTCTTCGCCGGTCTTATCGCGATGGCTTTCGCCATTAAAGTCAGCGGTCAATTTTCGCGAGCCACTACAATTTCGTTTTATCTTGTTGGCCTCGGCGTACTACTCGTCTGGAAGGGAATCGCTGCGTACTGGATTGCAAACGCGCTGCGCGAAGGGACATTCGCTAATAGTCGCGCAGTGATGATTGCCGAATTTGGACTTCCCGCGTCATCAAACGCGATGATTAATTTAGCGCAACATGGTTATCGGCTCACGCGGATTTTGGAAATCCACTCCAAAGATCTTGCATCGCCTCTGCTGTTGTCCTCTATCGCGACGCGCCTTGACGAGTTGATCGCTTATTCGCGTGAGAACCGCGTTGAACACGTTTTCTTGTTGATGAGTTGGAGCCGGCAGCATGCAATCGACAGCATCTTGGACGCACTCAAGATTTTGCCGGTTCCTGTTCACTTAGTGCCGGACAATCATGCGGCGCGGTTTCTTCGCTATCCGCTCGTAAATACGGGAAACACCTGGACCGCGGAGCTGCGGCGCGCTCCCCTTTCCTGGAAGGAACGCGCGTTCAAGCGTATACTGGACCTTTCTGGCGCAACCTTAGCCCTGCTCGTGTTCGCCCCCGTCATGCTAGTCACCGCGATTCTTATCAAGGCGACGTCGAGGGGACCGGTGTTCTTTCGACAGACCCGCAATGGCTTCAACGGGCGCGCCTTCAAGATCTTCAAATTTCGGACCATGTGCGTGCTCGAGGATGGACCTACCATCGTGCAGGCCCGAAAGAACGATCCTCGCGTGACCAGAATTGGTAAATGGCTCCGCAAGACCTCGATCGATGAGTTGCCGCAGCTATTTAATGTCCTGAAGGGCGAGATGTCGTTGGTCGGGCCTCGTCCCCACGCCGCCGCCCATAATTCGGAATACGAGCTGATAATCGGCAACTACGCTTTTCGTCACCATGTCAAACCAGGTATTACGGGCTGGGCCCAAGTTAATGGATATCGCGGAGAAACACGAACGCTGGAGCTGATGGAGAAGCGCGTTGAGCTGGATATCTGGTACATCAACAACTGGAGTATTTGGCTCGACCTTCGGATCATCTTCAAAACCGCTCTGACTAGTTTCACCCATATTGCCGCGTACTAGCTGAACGGGTCACAAAATGTCCACGTCAACCGTCGTATTCGGCGGATCAGGCTTTATCGGCACTCATCTGCTGCGCCGTCTGACGTCACAAGCGGGCGATACGATCATCTCGGCCGACCTTCGGGAGCCGGAAGAACGGCTTCATGGAGTCGAATATCGTATTGCTGACGTTCGAGACCTGCGGACCTTTGAAGTTCAGTCGGGCGTCGACCGGATCTACAATCTTGCCGCCGTGCATACGACGCCTGGACATCCCGACCATGAATACTATGAGACGAACGTAGCCGGCGCCCTGGAGGTTACATCCTTCGCGGCAAGACATGCGGCACGCGAGATCATCTTCACCAGTTCCATTTCAGTCTATGGACCTAGCGAGTCGGTCAAGACCGAAGACACGCCAATCGCCCCTACTTCCGCATACGGATACTCGAAGGCGCTCGCTGAACGCGCGCATCGCGCATGGTTCGAAGCTCAGTCCGATCGGAAACTGACGATAGTCAGGCCCGCTGTAGTGTTCGGGAAGGGAGAGGGTGGCAATTTCACTCGACTTGCGAAGCTTCTACAAAGAGGAATCTTTGTCTATCCGGGCCGAAGGAATACCATCAAAGCATGTATCTACGTTGAGCACCTTCTCGATGCCATTGATTTTGCGCGCCAGCAACCCGAGCAATTTGTCCTGTTCAACGCGAGCTACCCGCAACGTTATACGCTCGAAGACATCGTGAATGCGTTCACGGCGAGGCACTTCCCGTCCGCTAAGACGTTCATGCTTCCAAGATCCATCGTATTGGGACTTGCCGAGCTGTTTCGGATGCTTGATGCGTTTCATCTCGGCATTCATCCAGACCGCGTCACCAAGTTAGTGAACTCAACAGATGTATCGCCAGCATGGCTCACCAAGCGGGGACTAAGTTTTCCTAACGGGCTGGAGTCCGCGCTCGACCGCTGGGCTACCGAAAGCAAGGGGTTATTTCGCTGAACCGTCGCATTCCGTCATAGCACTGCTGAGCTGTACCTCGCCTTTAAGCGAAGCACGCCGACGGAGAGGTTCGCCAGCCGTGTACATTTGCTTGGCAGCGAGTTGAGATGCGAAGTGAGGGACGAACAATTCCATTCGCGCGACACTGGCTCGAAATTTGCGTCAGCCGGGAACTGAGTCAGTGACGGACCGTCGAGTACGGCGCAGCCGCTGTAACTGACATCGCAGTTGGCAAAAAGGAGAATTCTTGGGCTTCTTTAATTTGAAAGCGGCGATAAACCTTATCGCGAACCTCACGCCGGGGGCAGCTCCCAGCTCGGTCTAGCTCCCAAACCCCGAGGCTTGATGGGATGCCCCGGTCACACGCGCTCTCTCGGCCAGATCCGTCGAGCTCAGAACATGCATTGTAAACACGCAGATCCCCAGGATAAAACTATGAAATCGCGTCGCGCCTGCTTCGTTTGCACGCACAGTTTGACCCTTGCCACGCTCTACAAGGGACTGTTTCCATACCTCCGTAGTCAGGGCTGGGAGATCGATGTGATCGTCGGTGACCACGAATACAGCGACTTTCCCGAGGAACACTTCGGAGTATTGAAGCCCTACGTCATCCCGATGCGTCGCCTGCCATCCCCTGCAGCCGACGCTATGGGCCTGATAAGGTTCATTAGTTTCTTCACACGCAATCGATATGACGTGATCCACATTTCGACACCGAAAGCCTCTCTGCTGGCCTCCATCGCCGCAGCGGCAACTTTCAACGGTCGCGTCATGTTCGTCTATCGTCGCTGTGTTTACGAGCTTATGAGTGGCCTAAAGCGGACAATTTACGTTAACGTCGATCGCCTCATCTCACGGTTCTCGATAGCTGTCGTGCCGATTTCCCGCCAGCTTGACGTCTTCTTGCGCGAAGCAAAAGTCTGCGCACCCGAGAAACTCGTGCTCCTAGGTTCTGGTTCAAGCAACGGCCTCGATACTCAGAGATTCAAGATCACACCAGGCGCTCTCGCAGCAGGGGATGCTCTCCGGCAAAATCTGGGCATTCCCGACGGCGCGCCCGTCGTTCTGTTTATTGGACGCGTCTGTGGCGAGAAAGGCGTAGATCTCCTCCCGCCGATCTTTGAGCGCGTGCGCTCAGCTCAGCCGAATGCTCATTTGGTCGTGGTCGGCCCGGACGATGAGCGCGACCCCGCCTCCGCCCACACCGTACGATACTTTGCGGAAAGCCCATTCGTGCATCGCGTCGGGTATGTCGAGAAGACCGAAGACTTCTACTCGTTATGCACGGTCTTTCTGTTTCCATCGTTCTTTGAAGGCTTTGGCAACGTACTGCTCGAGGCCGCGGGCATGGAACGCGCCTCTGTTGGCTTCCGTGTACCTGGTGTCGAAGAGGCGGTTGCCGATGGCGTGAGCGGCCTATTGGTTGAAAAAGGGGATGTCGTAGGCGCTTCCGAAGCAGTACTTCGTCTCCTCACGAACCCGGCAGAGCGGCGCGACTTCGAACTTCGCGCGCGCAAGCGAGTGGTGGAGCAATTCGATCGAATACGAGTCTGGAACGAGATTGAAACGCTAATGCAGCGCCTGGCTAGCAGTTGATGGCGACACCAACAGAACTGGAACTTTCTGCCAGTGAAGCAAGACACCGCGCAGCCCGCGGTGCCATGAGCGTGCTTGGGCGCCACGCACTGGTGCGCCTCCTCGCTTTTGTCGGTACCCTGGCGTTGGCTCGATTGATTGCGCCAGCGGAGTTCGGTCTATTTGCGGCTTCGCAATTCGTATTGACGGTACTGCAGGCAATAGCGGTTGGCGGTATTACGGCGGCACTGATCCGCCGTCGCGAAATGCTCCTGGCTGCCGACTATCGCGTGGCCCTCACGCTCCAACAGACGGCGACTGCAATCATTATCATCACGATATTGACGTCGGCGCCAAAAATCGCCACGCATTGGGAAGATTCTGCTGGCCTTACGCCGATCATTCAGGCGATGGCCCTGGCGTTGTTTCCGATATCCTTGCGATCGATTCCCTTCGCTATGCTCCAGCGCGCGCTTCGGCATGATCGGACAACGATCTGCGAAATTATCGAGTATATCGTCTATCTGGTCATAGCGATTGGCGGCGCGGCGTACGGTCTCGGTGTATGGGCATTGGTCGCCGCAACGCTGCTCCGCCACACTACCGGTGCCACCGTTGCTTACTTGCTCGTGCATAGTCGACCACGTTTCGATTTTGAATTGCCTCGAGCGTTGGAATTAATGAGATTCGCCCTTCCGCTCCAAGGGCAGATGTTGATAGATCTAGCACAACGCTCTGTAATCCCGGTCGTGATCGGTCTGTTCTTTGGCGCGGCCGCCGTTGGCATCGCGTCGATGGCCAATACGATGCTCGAAGCACTATTGCTTCAGCCGCTCGTGATGCTCGCCGGCGTACAATTTCGGCTCTTTTCCCGTATTCAAGATGACCCGCAAGCGGTCGGAGCTCTATTGGAGAGGAGTATCGCCGCTGGTGCCATGGTCTTCCTGCCGCCAGTTCTGTTTCTCGGTATAATCGCTCCCGTGCTTATGCCACATGTTCTCTCTTCTCAGTGGGCTAATGTGGGTGAGCTCATCCGCTCTTTAACCGCGGTCTCCGCGATTCAAGTTCTGGCAGTACCAACTGCCCAGGCGGCAAAGGCACTAGGCCAAACGCGAGCATTGCTAGTCGGCGGCCTTGCGGGGTTTGCGATTCAAGTCGCTCTGGTCTCGCTCTTGGCTCAGCCGCTCGGCCTCACCTCCTATCCAATCGCCGCTACAATAGGCGTGGCTGCAAATTTCGCATTCGTATTTCTTGCAGTCGGTCGCCGTGTTGGCATGAGGCCCATCAGATCTGTATTTCCAATCATCGGTGGGCTCGCCTTGACGGGAGCAATTTGGTGGACGGCGATCGCGACAATGACATCATTCCCGTTGATTGGCGCGGCCTGCCTCGCCGGCGGTTTGGTTTACTTGATTGTCGTTGTCGCTTTTAGCGGCCGGCATTTGGCTGCGTTACTTCGCTTCGCGAGCTCTACTGCTCCGTTTCGAGCACAAGGACAGATTCGTGCACTGGCCACTTGGGTTGAGGGGAAGTGCCTCATGTCAGGAGCGCAACCTTGACAGCACTGGAGATCAGCCAAAGTTGGGGGGGGCTCAAGGCGGATGCCGAAGTGCCTCTTGGAGGTGAGACGTGGTCAACACCAGCGGTAGTTCGCTGCGACGGCAGAACCCTCATTGTTGCGGTCGATCGAGCCGGTTGGATTACGGCAATTGACGGGAGAGATCGTTCGCTTATCTGGAGGCATTACCTTGGGGCGGAGATCACGGCTTCGCCGACGATATTCGACCTCGATGCGGACGGCCGCCCGGAAATCATTATTGGAACTCACGGCGGTGAACTGCTCGTCTTTCGGACGGACGGCTCCGTGCTATGGCGTCGCGACTTTCGCGACGTGATACGCGCGACTGTCGCCGTGGCCGACGTCGGCCAAACGGGATCGCCAATGCTCTTCGTCGCCATCTACGGCCCGCTCTTGATCGCACTCAAGCCGAACGGGCAAGAATGCTGGCGCCGGCGATTACCCAACCATTTGTTTGCCGGCCCGATGAAACGAGGTGTCGTCTCATCTCCTCTCCTCGCGGACGTCGACCGCGACGGGATACTGGAAGTCGTTGTTGGCATCCGGTCATCCAGAATCTTCTGCGTGGACACACGAGACGGCCGCATCAAGTGGTTTGCCAAGCTGGCCTATGACCCGGATTCGACTCCATCCTTTACGATCGACGAGAACGGGCGTCCATTAGTGATCCTTGGCGGAGGCGAGCACACCGGCGGCGAGGGGGACAACGCTATCATCGCGCTCGATGGCCGCAATGGACAACGTGTATGGACTGCTGAAGTTGGCGGCGGCGTCGACTCCAGCCCGATGCTGTTGGATCGACCTGGACGGTCGTCAGTAGCCATAGCGTGCTCCCTAGCTCGTCCGGCCGTCGTGGCGGTTGATATTTCTGATGGCCGACTTCTCTGGCGACATGAATTTGGTCCGACCTCCAACTGCGTCCACGGGACGGATCATCGATGCCGGCCCCACAGCGGGGTCTATTTCACAGAGCACGCGGTTTGTCGCAGTTACACGACGCCCCTCTTGGCAGACATCAACGGTGATGGGCGCGTTGAGGTCGTGGCAGGATCAAACAACGGCGAGCTCGTTGCGCTGGATGCCGAGACCGGGCATCAACTTTCTCGCATCTCGATGGGAGCGATGGTGCGCGGCTCACCAATCATTGCGGACCTTGATGATGACGGCTTTGGGGAACTTGTCGTGGCCGCTGGCGACGGGCTTGCGATTATCCGTACGCGACACGTGGGGCACGAAACGACGATGTTCAAAGGGCGCGCCGATCACCTTGGATCGACGATTGCGCCTCCCCCCGTGATCGGCGTTGCGCCACGGCAGCCTCCTCGCGCCATGGCGATCACGATTTTCTGGCGCCTTGTTGTCCAAGATGTGGTCCGTCACGCTATGCTGAAAGTCGACAAATACATTCTTAGACGTTTTGGCCTGCAGATCTTCAGGTACCACTATTGACCCATCCAATCTCCTCTCTCTGCGGCCAGAACCACGACTGGATCGAGCGCACTCTTGAGTTATGCGTCAATCGATACGTTGGGGCTGATGGCCTGCTGATAACTGCCCTCAGCAGCGACGGAGCGATAGTCGATCCGACTCCGCTCATCGCCGATTTCGGTGACGTACTCCCATTCCTGGCTCATTTCGGCAGGCGCGATTTCGTCGAGCGGCAGATCAAGGCGGCCCGTCCGCATCTGTCCAACTCTCTGTTTCGCAATCGAGGGCGAATCCGCCTCTTCGACAATCATGACTGGCTGCTCGGGTTGCTGGAGCTACACGAACTTACGGGAGATGCCTCGCTGCTTGCGTTAGCGCGGGATGGAGCTTTCACTCTGATTAAGACAATGTTCATCGACGACTTCCTCGTCGATGGCACGATCGAATGGCGAGACGCACGAACCTGGTTGAGACCCGCCAGTCCCTTCAATGGCGGATATATCGAACTTTGGCTGGAGCTTTACGCTGCGACGGGAGATCCCGGCTTCGTGCAAGCTTCACGCCGGCTTGCTGCGCGCTGGATCGAGACCGAAGACTTTCGCGAGACAGGCATCTTTCATCGAGTGCCCTGTTCTTATTCATCGGCTGCGTCACGTCTCGCAGGCTACGCCACCACCTCACGAGCGAGGCTGTTTAAGGACAACACCAATTTCGTTTGGGGGCTACTTTCGCTCTGGCAGGCTACGGCCGAGGAGCGTTGGCGACACGCGATTACAGACTGGCTTCGGGGATTTCGCTCTCTATTCCTTAACGAGGGCGATGTATTCCTGTGGCTTGGTCGGCAAAGAGACGGTCACGACGTGTCTCTGAAGGCGGCATTCTCAAGCATAGACCTGCTTTGTGATCTTTACCTCGGCGGCGTCCAAGAGGGAGCGCTGGAATTGGCTTTCGCTATTGCTCGACGTTGGGTAACCCATCAATGGGCGAATGGACTTTTCCCAGAGACGCCCGATGGCGAGCGAGATCACCTCGATGCCAACGTCGATATGGCAATCGCCCTTCTCAAGCTGGGGGGGGTGAGTGGCAGGTCGGATTACGTGGAGCAGGCCCGTAAGACTGCAAATGCGGTGATAAGATACCACTCATCTCCACTCGGTCTGGTTCAAGCGGTAGGCAAGGACGGTCAAGTGCGAGATTCGCGAATCATTGTTAAATATCAAGGCCTTGCTTTAAAGCTTGCGCTCGCCCCCGAAAGCCCCGCTGCCCTTCTTTCGAACCCAGCTTTGCTCAAGCTATTGCGAGACCGCTGAATGAAAATCGGATATGTAATTCACCGTTTCCCTTGGCCGTCCGAAACCTTCATCAGCCGCGAAGTTGCCGACGTGATAAAGCTTGGCTACGACGTGGAGATTTACTCGTTCGACAAGCCTGAAGGTGCTGACGCGAAACTGCTCGGCAAACAGGCACAGCATTTGATGTCGCGAACTCAATACATCTCAAAATTTGAGGCTGCGCAAGGCATCGTTGCGCGCAGTGCGCCGAACATGCTCCGAGAAGAGCGCCGGATTGCGCCAACCACCACCTCTCAAACCACCCGCCTATTGCGCGCCGGCCGCGCTGCTGCTGTTGCTCAACGTGCGCGCCAAGATGGGGTCACCCAACTTCACGCTCACTGGCCGTATGCGACGCAATGCGCGCATCTTGCAAGTTCAGTCACGGGCCTCCCCTATTCGGTCAGCATCCACGCGCACGAAGTAGCGCACGACAGTGGCCATTTTCCCGCCTGTTTCGAGCGCGTTCGATTCGCCACGTTCTGCAACCGCGCGGCGATGGAATACCTCTTGTCGCGGCTAGATCCCACCGCACGGGCAAAGTCACATCTTGTCTATCACGGCGTCGATACCGCGGCCTTCGCTGTCCAGCCTCCAGCCGCCCCTAACCCGCCGCTGCGCATCTTGTCCGCTGGGCGACTAACCGGCACCAAAGGTTTCGACCGGCTTGTGCGCGCCTGCGCCGCTGCGGTCCATCGGGGTATCGACGTGCAACTTACAATTCTTGGTCGCGGACCAGAGGAAGCGGCGATCCGTAGAATCGCATTGGAGCTGAATTTTTCAGAACGCCTGAACCTTCCAGGCTGGGTCTCTCATGAGGAAGTCACTGGCCATATGCGGGCATGTCATGTCTTTGCCCTACTCGCATCAGACGACTTCAACGATGGCCTCCCTAACGTTGTCGTCGAGGCGATGGCCTCAGGCAGACCGGTGATCGTCTCACCTCTACCCGCCGCGAGCGAAATCATCGCGAATGGGACGAGCGGCTTCATTCTATCCGCAGTTGACGACGAAGACGGCTTCATCGAAGCCCTCAAGAAATTGTCGGGCCCGGGCATGGCAACAAACATGGCAGCGGCTGCTCGCGTAACGGTCGAAGAGAAGTACGATGCGCGTTGCCATATTCGCACCCTCGCGTCTTTGTTCGAGAAGACGAAATGACCAATCAATCTTCATCACCGACGCTGGCCGTGATCGCTATTTCGCGAAACGAAATTCGCGATATCCGCTCTTTCCTGTCGAACGTATCCACCGTCGCAGATGAAGTTGTTGTTGTCGACGACGGCTCGACCGACGGGACGCTTGACGTCCTGCGAAGCGCTGAACCGAAGGTTCGGGTGCTAGAACGGCGGCTCGAACCCGAGGGAGGGTTTGCGGCCCAGCGGAATGCTGGATCGGAGCTAGCAACGGCCGACTGGCTTCTGCATATGGACATCGATGAGCGAATTTCACGTGGTCTCGCAACTGAGATCCGCTCGATCTTGCCAAGAACCAAGGCGCTCGCTTTTCGTTACCGCCGCCTCAATTTCTTTCTGCACCGGCCGTTCCGAGCGGGCGGCTGGGAATCCTGGAACAACGTCCAGTTGGCTCGCCGCGGCCGGCATCGCTTTGTGGGCTCGATACATGAACGAGTCGACGTTGATGGGGGCGAAGCAAATATCGGTCAGTTGGCCGCCGAGATGTGGCACCTCAATGATGAGAGCTTCGTCGAGCGAATCTCGAAAAATGCCGGCTATGCGCATCCGACAGCACGCGATGTCATGATGAAGGTTCGGGTTCGCTGGTGGCACCTCCTATTTGTTCCGGCTTGGCGAGCGCTGAAGGCTTGGGTGTGGGGGGGCGCGTGGCGACACGGAGAACTTGGGTTGATATTTGCTCTCTACGTCTTCTCAGGCACGTTTAATGGCTGGGCCGTGGCTTGGGATGAGCAAAATCGCATACCCCGCGAGGAACTCGAAAAGAAAATTGCAGCTGAGGACGTCGATAGGCCATGACCGCAACAAACGATTCGACATCGGCCATCCAAGTCGACGCGGAGTTCTACGGCTTTTCTGAATACGTCCATCTGCGGCGCTGGATCTCTTACTGGTATCAAATTGATGCCGTCCTCAGACATAAGCCACGCAGTGTTCTCGAGATCGGGCCAGGAAATGGCACAACCACATCAGCCCTGCGTAAGGCAGGGATTGAGGTGAAGACTTTCGACTTCGATCCGCGCCTCGAGCCCGACTATGTGGGAGATATCCGTCGATTGACGCAAGCGGTTCCACAAAAGACGCATGATCTCGTTTGCGCTTTTCAGGTGCTAGAGCACCTGCCGTTCGAAGACTTCGAACCGACGATAGCGGAACTGGCTAACGCGGCGCGTGATCACGTCGTAATTTCAGTGCCCCATTGGGGTTATCCCGTAGAAATCCGCGGCCGCCTTTTCAAGGACCGGCTGAAGTTCGCTTTCGCTCGGAAACTGACTCGGCCAAAGAGCTGGACATTTGACGGACAGCACTACTGGGAACTGGGGACCCGCGGCCACTCGGTGAACAAGGTTGCAGAAATCATCTCACGCCACATGCAAATCGAGCGGCAGTGGTTCTGTCCCGATTACAGCTATCACTATTTCTTCGAATGTTCAGTTAGGGCGCCATGAATTCGAAGCCAACGCCGCGTTTCGCTGGACTTGAGATCATCTGGCTGCAATCTCCACCTTGGCAGGGGGTGTGGACTCGGCAGAATCATTTCTGTCGCAGGTTTGCTGCCGACGGGGCACGCATATTGTACGTAGAGAACCCGATCGCCATCCGCGCGCGAATGAGCGCGGGTCAACGCCGTTCTTCAGCCCACGAAGTTGAGCCTGGCATCACAGTGATGAGCCTGCCGTTACAATTGCCGGGATCGCGGACTTCGCATCTGATTGGTGCCGTGAACGGATATCGTTTTGCGGCAGCTATACGAGCGCAGGCAAGAAAACTTGGATTCCTCGATCCCTTGGCATGGTGCCGGCTTCCGGTTTCAGTCCACACATTGGACCATCTGCGAGCGCGAGCGATCATTTACGACGTCACGGATGACTACGATTTCTATGCGACGTCTGAAAGAGAGCGCGAGCTCACGCGCCATCGCGAGCGCCGTCTTGCCGCTGGGGCGAGCCAGATCTTTACCACCACTGACGAATTGAAGAGCAAGCTCGGTACGTTCACGAGTGCCCCTATCTCGCGCGTTCCGAACGGCGCGGACGCCATGTTTTTTGATCAAGCC
Source organism: Bradyrhizobium sp. 4 (assembly GCF_023100905.1). NCBI lineage: Bacteria > Pseudomonadati > Pseudomonadota > Alphaproteobacteria > Hyphomicrobiales > Nitrobacteraceae > Bradyrhizobium > Bradyrhizobium sp. 4. The sequence continues at coordinate 1,741,501 of NZ_CP064686.1, read as the reverse complement.
TCACAGGTAGATCCGCTTGCGACCGTCCCCCATCCGCGCATTGGTTTCGTGGGCCTAATTGCCACCTGGATGGACTTCGATCTGCTCACTCGGCTTGGCGCAACCTGGCCTGGCCAAATCGTGATCGTCGGCCCCGTCAAGCCAGAGGTGCAAGCGCGCTTCGCGGCAATTCCCGGCCTGGTGCGTATCGGTGGAGTGCCGCACAGCCAGGTGCCAGTCTATCTCAAAGCCTTTGATGTCTGTATTCAACCGCACATGATCAACGAACTGCGTCACCGTTCTGATCCTCTTAAGGTGATCGAGTATCTGGCGGCCGGCCGCCCGGTGGTGTCGGTTGCTCTGCGATCGCTGGAGACAATGCGAGCGGTGATAGATCTTGCATCGAACGCGGATGAATTCCTGGATTTGGTACGGCAGCGCATTCTCGACCCGCGTCACGACCTGGTCGAAATGCGACGTGACGTGGCAGCTACTCGCAATTGGGATACCCTCTACACTACGGTAGCCGGTCGGATCCAAAACTTATGGCAAAACGCGGGCTCGCAGTGACCCCAAAAAATAAGACTGGCAGCAGCCGGCCGTCACTTCGCGGGATCCAGACGCTCCGGTTTCTCGCGGCAGCCATGGTTCTGATCGGCCATCTTCAGGATGCCCTGCGCCGGGGGCGGATAGCTGACCTGACTCCTCTCCCCGACCCAACCGGACTTCCTTGGCACGCAGGCGTCGACATCTTCTTCGTCATTTCTGGCTTCGTCATGTTCCTAGTTGCTGCCGACGACTTCGGCCGTCAGGGTGCATCGCTCGAATTCTTGCGACGCCGAATTATCCGGGTTGTCCCCCTATATTGGACCTTCACGCTTTTGGCCGTCGTCGCGGCCCTTTTGCTTACGGGACATGTTCGGCACGATGAGGTCTCCGTCACGCATGTCCTCGCTTCATTATTCTTTGTACCTTGGCGATCGCCCGGCGGAGAGCTCGTCCCGCCGCTTTCCGTGGGCTGGACCTTAAACTTTGAGATGCTCTTCTACGCCGTCTTTACAATTGGTCTCCTTTTCCGTCGCATGATCGGACTCACAGTCGTTGTGCTGATACTCTTGGGATTGATGTTCGTACGTACCGTTGCGCCTGGGCAGATTGGTGTCCAACTAGACTTTTGGGGCTTCCGTATCACCCTTGAATTTCTTTATGGAATATTCGTCGCTCATCTCTTCTTGGCGGAGATTCGACTTTCGAACCCTGCTCGACTCTTCGTCATGGTGGCGGCCTTCGTCGCGCTCGCTGTTGGAAACCAGGCCGCACTCAACGCATTTCAAGATCGCTGGTTCTACTGGGGTGTTCCGGCCGCAATGATCGTGGCCGCGACGGTCTTAGGCGACGACCTCCCCGACAGACCCTGGAGCCGTTTCCTCGTCGTATGCGGTGACGGGTCTTACGCACTCTACCTTTCGCATCTATTTACCTTGCGAGCAGTGGGCATCCTTTGGGCAAAGCTTAACATCGGCATCACAAGCGCCTACTTCGCACTTGCTGTCACAGCTTCCATAGCCGTGTCGCTGGTGGTTCACCGGGGCTTTGAAGTACCAATGCTTCAGCTCTTACGTCGATGGTCGGCCCCAGCGCGGACAAGCTCAACGAGCCTCAGCGTTTCCCCCGTCCGTCCCGGAGAACGATAGTGAAGTCGCTCCCTGTATTTCTCGCGGTTGTGGCCTTCCTTCTTTGGGCGCGGGCGACCCGGACTTCTTGGTTGTTCTTTGGCTGGGGTTTCCTCGTCACCGGGCTTCCGCTCTTGCGCGGTCTCATCGGACCGATCCCGATCTATCTGTTCGATGTTGCCGTATGCCTTGTATGGTCAGTTGTTCTTCTTCGCCCCGGCGAGCCTGCTTGGCCGCAGAATTCTCCTCCGTGGATGCCTCTGTTCCTCGCAATCTTGACCATCTTTGGCACTCTCCTGCCTATGTTCACGTACGGTGTGTATCCCGAGATGATCTGGAATCTGGGCCACACTGGTCTTGCCATGACAACAATTGTACTTGGCGCCTTCATGATGCGAGGTGCGACTGACGCCGAACGCAACGGTCTTCGCCTTGGAATCGTGGCCGGCCTATTTCTGTTGGCCATCATCGCGATCCTACAGAAATCGAGCGCTGGGTCGAACGCTGTTCTTGTTCGCCTTTTCTATGGCGACGAAGTCGGAGGTGACGACAGCTACAGTGTAATCGCCGCCGAAGCCCTGAGCGCTCTAGGTCGAGTTTCGGGTCCGTTCGGCTCCCCAAATACGTTCGGCATCGTTGCCCTGATGGCAGCGCTGAACTATTGGTTGATTACGACCGTGGACCGGCGGAAAAGTCTGCTGAATATTATGGTGTTCGGATCGTTAGTCGCCATTATCATCGCTAGTGGATCTCGCCAGGCTATCTTGGCGGCGGGCTTGATAGGGCTTGGCTACGCCATGACGACCTCGCCAACAAAGATGCTCCCCAGTCTTGTTTTGGGAGGCGGCCTGATCGGCACCGTTCTCCTGTTCGTCGACGCAAGCGCACTCCTCGAACGGCTTGGGCGCCTCTCGCAAGGAACCGACGAAGCCAATGTTAGCGCCCGCGTAGCCGAGGGTCCCCAGCGCTTCTGGGAGATGCTCGCATGGGATCCTTCCTTATTGTTTACCGGTGTTGGCCTCGAGATTCAGAAGCTTGCTCGCTACAATATTGCAATCTCGTCTGAGATTCTCGATGGGTTCGTCTCAAACGGGTATCTGCTGTACATCTACTTCTTTGGCCTCTTTGGTTTCCTTGTCATGACGGCCTTCTGGATTTGGGTCGCTTACCGAGGACTTGTCGCACCGCGATCTGTTCGACATATCACCACCGGCGGCGGCATCGCCCTTATCTTCATTATCTTTGCGGACAACCACGCCGTTCTCGCCGAAGAGCTGCTGAACCAGATCATGATATTTGCCGGCTTCACAACCGCACTGACAGCACACGCTGCATCGGGCTTGAAGACTGGATCTCCTATAGTGCGAGTACCTCTCAATGCGCGTCGCTCTTCTCACTGACACTTTCGCCCGGCGAACGAGGTTCGGGCTCAGTCGTTACTCTCACGAGATTTATGGTGGTCTCACGCGCCAAGGTGTTAGCACGATCCCGGTTTCCTCCGTGTCCGATTTCGGCGGAGATCCTCCGGACTGGCTGATCGCAAGCGGCTTTCGCCGCCTGCCATTGAGTCGGCGCGTCCTTGCCACACTTTGGGCGTCAGGCTCTCCGGCACCTCAACTTGAACGATGGCTCGGCAAGGTCGACATAGTTCACTCGTTGGACGTCGACTATCCCGTAAGGACAAAACGGCCGTGGGTGGTAACTTACCATGATCTCGGCGTACTCACTCATCCCGAATACTTCGGTAAAGCCCGCGCTTGGCTCCTTAAAGCGCAGATTGCAGCAGCTGTGCGACGAGCCGCGGCCATTATTTGCGTTTCTCAGGCGACGGCGGATGAGTTTCTTTCTCTCGGAGGCCGGCCGGCCGCCAACCGGGTTCATGTGATCGAGGAAGGAGTTGGAGAGGAGTTTTTTGCTGCACCAAGTACGAAGGCGATCGCTGCCCTACCGCAAGAATTAAGTGAACGTCCCTTTTTTTTATTCACTGGTTCGATTAGCCCGCGCAAGAATCTAGCACGCGTGGTCACTGCGTTCGCGAGCATTATTGGGCGCATTCCTCATCAGCTTGTCCTAACCGGCGCTCGCGGCTGGGATTCGGCAGACGAACTGAAGGTGATCACGACAAGCGGGGTCGCGGATCGTATCGTCGAGCTGGGGTATGTTTCGGAGGACGTGCTGAAATCGCTCTACGCAAGGGCGGCCGGTTTTCTCTACCCCTCTCTCTATGAGGGATTCGGCCTTCCCATTCTCGAAGCCATGGCGGCTGGATGTCCCGTCATAACATCCAACATCCCGCCGATGACCGAAGTCGGTGGCGGCGCGGCAATCTATGTCGATCCCTGTCGCGCCAGCGATATAGCGGACGCAATGTTACTGCTTGCGGACAACGAGCGAGAGTGGCAACTCCGTCGGCTCACTGGCCGCAGTCAAGCTGGCCAGTTTAGCTGGGATTCTTGCGTGCAACGCACCGCCAGACTGTACGCTGACGTAATGCAGGGACAAGTCGATGGTTAGGGCTGACGCTCTTGAAATTGTGGTCGTTAACGATCGCGGGTTTCCCGGGGGTGGCGCATCGAAGGTCGCTCTGAAATCGGCCGTTGGATTGGCCAAACTTGGACACAGGGTTAGCGTCTTCGCCGCTATGGGCCCGGTGGCGCCGGAGCTCACTGAGGCAGGTGTCGATGTCCGCATCCTGGGGCAAGAAGACCTCGCTGGCGGCGGCCGCTTGCAGATGGCGGCGCAAGGCCTTTGGAACGTGCACGCCGCCAAGGAACTCGCTCACCTTCTTGCCGGGAAGCGAAAGGGGCGCACGGTCGTTCACGTCCACAGTTGGTCAAAGGCGCTTTCGGCCAGCATTTTTGCTGCCTCTGCCCACTCGGGGCATCCCGTCGTGGCAACACTGCACGATTATGGCTTTGTTTGTCCGAACGCAGCTCTACATGATTTTCCTGAAGGCTCCGCCTGCCGCCGGGTGCCGATGTCGGCCTCCTGCATTACGCGCAACTGCGACGCGCGAGCCTATGGACATAAGCTTTGGCGGGTCTCTCGACAGATTGCGCTGAAGAATTTTGCTAAAGCAGAAGATGCTATTTCTGCCGCTATTTGCGTCACGGATTACTCCCGAAGCATAATGCGCCCGCTCCTTCCAGCGCGGATTGAGATGGTGGTGGTCCCTAATCCGATCGATGTGCTCGATCTCGGGCCGGCAACGCCAGAGACCTCGAGAAATTTCACCTATATCGGTCGTTTCTCCCGTGAGAAGGGCGTATTGATCGCAGCAGAGGCTGCCCAACTTGCAGGCGTACCGTTAACCCTAGTTGGTGACGGTGAGCTGCGTAGCCACGTAGTAAGTATTGCGCCAACCGCAATCGTCACGGGCTGGCTTCCGGCAGAGCAGGTTGCTGCCGCAATTCGCGCGAGTCGGGCCGTCATCGTCCCATCATTATGGCGCGAAACCCAAGGCATGGTGGTACCCGAGGCCCTCAGTGCGGGCGTACCCGTCATTGCCGCAACCGTTACCGCTCCTGCAGCAGCTATCCTGCCCGGCGTGGACGGTTTGTTGTTCGAAAACGGAAACGCCGGAGCATTGGCCGATGCACTTAAGCGCCTCGCGACGGATGATTCACTGGTGAGAGCGCTCGGCTTGGCCGCTTATCAACGTTACTGGGCGGCTCCTGCGACTTCTGATCGCCATCTCAGCGAGCTCGAGGCATTGTATAAGCGGACAATCGCCAAAACTGGCCGGCTCGGTCAATCCGAGACAGCACCGTCTAGCACTTTTTGACCGATGCCGCGGTGCCAGAGCGAGAGCTGCAAGCTCGGAAGGAAATGATCCTGACCTCGAAATCAAGAGCCTCAATCGAGACACTACAGATTGGCCGAGCATTCGCCGCCATCGCGGTCGTCCTGTATCACACAGAGGTAACGCTCGGGCTCGATAAGTATATTGGCCGCGAGATTTTCCCGATCTTTCGTTCGGGCGACTCAGGCGTTTTCTATTTCTTTGCTCTCAGCGGATTCGTCATGGTCACGGCTCATGGTGATGATTTCGGCCGGCAGGACGTAGTACTTCCGTTCCTATGGAAGCGATTTCGGCGTCTCTATCCGACCCTCTGGGTCGTACTGATCACGCAGCTTCTGTTGTTTGCCATTTTGCCGCAGGAGCGTATTCCAATGGCCGAGCTTCCCTGGACCACGCTAAAGGATTTTCTTATTTTGCCGTGGCACGGCCCATCGCTTCTTCCCGTCGAATGGACCCTGCGCCATGAGGTCTTGTTCTATCTCGTGTTTGCTTGCGCTCTCGCCGCGCCTCAAGCGACATGGCTTATCGCTGTGGCTCTTCTCTCAGCCATTGCGACAGGGTTGATCTTTACGATTCCGGAGCCGATTGACCGGCTCTTCTCCGGTTACAACTTGCTCTTTGGTTTCGGCATCGTTGCAGCTATCCTCTATCGGCGAGGCGCTTTCGTGTCCCCCGTTTGGCTGCTACTCATCGGCTTCCTCATCTTCTTCGCGACATGGATCGCCCTCGCACTGGGGCAATACAGCAAAAACATCGTGTCAATTTGGACATATGGCGCAGGCGCGGCATTGATCATCGGAGCAGCGGCGACGATCGAGCGCCAGCGGGAGTTGCGCGCGCCATCGATAGCGCTGATTCTTGGCGACGCCTCGTATTCAATCTATCTGGTTCATTACCCTATCGTGGTTTTAACCTCTAAGGTCATTTGTCGGATGCACCCGAATTCAACGTTTGAAGATGCAGCTGCCTTCGTCGCCGTTGCAATTCTGGCGACCGCAGCAGGCTTAGTCTTCCATCTTGGGATCGAAAAACCGCTTCTCAAGTTCTTGCCGCAACGCGTCAGGTCTCCCGTCCAGCCGGCGAGTGCAGGTGTCCGGAGTAGGAGCACATGAGCTGTTTGCTCAACATTGGACCACGACAACTCGTTGTTGTCCTTGCATTCGTCAACTTGGGTTTGATTGGCCCGGCGCGTTCCGAAGCAAACGCGCCTACCGATCGACCAGTCTTCAACGTACGCACATTCGGTGCCCGCGCTGACGGCACAACTGACGACACAGCAGCCATTCAAACCGCCGTGGATAGAGCGAGCGAAGTCTCGGGAACAGTCCGGATTCCAGCGGGACGCTACCTCGTGGGCTCAATCGAGCTCCCCTCTCATGTTGATATTGAGGGCGACGGCGAGACTTCACAGCTATTGCTACGAGCGCAACCCCTCGCGAAGACCGGGGCCGAGTCGCGCTCGCCGATCCGGCCGGGCCATATGTTTGTGCCGAAGGACATGGCCACAGTTGCATCCGTTGAAGGCGTGCGGATTGCGCATCTGTTTCTGCGTGGCAATAGTCGCGAGCAGAACGCCGGCGGCCCCATGCCGCTCTCGGGTGCGATGCACGGCATAGCCATCCTCGGAGGCAAAAACTGGATCGTCAGCGAGGTGCGAGTCGAGGACTTCGATGGCGACGGGATCTACCTTGGGGCCAATCTGGTCTATCCCGGCGCTCGGGATATAGGGAACGGCAAGCTCGGTTGGCCGAACGGCGCCGCGCCGGAGTCACGGCCGCTGGCTGCCGGAAATATCATTGAGAAAAGCGTGGTGCGCGGAAATCTGCGCAACGGAATGATGATATCCCACGGTGACCGAAACGTGCTCCGCCACAACCTGTTCGAGAGAAATCAGGCGGGCATCGTCTGCACTCCACCTGCCGGACCTGACCGACGCTGCACCCGCCCTGACGAGCATCCAAAATTCGCTCCGGCCGTCTATGAATCGGCCGAGTTAGACCTCGAGCCCAATCGTATCAAGGTGCTCAATGGTGAAACGGTATCATGGGAGCGGGTCACGAATACTCTTATCGAAGGCAACACCTTCCGCGCCGGTCCCCGTTTCGCAATACAGATCGTCAAGGGTACAGCGGATATTTCCGGTAACCGCATCGTCCACAACACTTTTGACGACAATTTGGGTGGTGGCATTGTCGTCCATGCCGAAGGTGCGAGGCAGACCACCATCAAGGACAACGACTTCACTTGGAGCGACGCGGCGCATCAGCCATTTGTCGTGCGCATCCATGCAGGAGATGGCAATAAGGTGGTTGGCAACCGATTCCGGGGGCCTCTCCCCACAAGTGGACGCGTGATCCTGCTCGAATCCTTTTCCCGGTGGCGCACAGTGCGGTGCGCCGTATTGGTCGACAACCTTGTTGATGTGCCGACGAATGCTAACGTCCCTCTTATCGTCCTGGATCGCGCGGTGGTCGACAGCGTGGTGGCGGGCAATCGCTTTCCCAGCGGTGGACGCCTCGAGGCAGCGCCGGAATCATTGATCTATCCGGACACAATCTCAAGATGCCAAACTGAGTAATTCCAATCACTTGTCACGTCATTGGTGGCGAGCGACTTTTCGTGCGTAAGCTTGCGGAAGGTCGCCTACCGCTGTTGCTCGGTAGTATGTGTGAGTGGAGAAGCTTAATGACCTGCCGAAGCATTCGGTCTGTTGCTATCGCCTTCGCGACCATCGTCGGCACCGCGCAGCTTTGCGCAGCGACTTGCGTCTACCACCCCGAGAATGTCTTTCAGCTAGCCTCTGACACGGTGTATTGGAGCTTTGTCGTGAACTCAGATGCCGAATGTGTGCAGGGTCTTCGCGCGCGGACGATGCTACTACACGAGGTGAGCGTTGCGGAGCCCCCGCGAGCTGGCAGCTTGACCATATCGGGCCCGTCTTTCCGCTATCGTGCGCCGGTGCGCGCGGGCACTGATACATTCAAATTAGAGGTCGTAGGCGAGAACCTGCGCGTTCGAGGCAAGTCCGTGATCGTGGTGCACGTACTCATCCAGTAACTGCAACGGTGGTCCAGCAGACCACAAAGCCGCCAGAGAACGTGTCTATTTTTGGGTGATGGTGTACCTAAAATTCGAAACCTTTCGCATGGTCCCCAGGATCGTATCGACTCTCTTGTATGCCTGGACGTCCAGTGCATTGCACGAATCTGAATTTAAATAGCAGATCTTCACCTTGATGCTCCGCGGACAGTTGTTCTTCACACTGACCACGTGATCGAGCACGTCGCGGTCGATTGTGTGCGCACGGGCCGCGGCTTCGATGTCCAAACACGGCTTACCCGCTGCATTGCGAATGACGGCGGAACCGGAATTCTCCGCCGGACCTTGCATTGTTATACGAGGTCCTGTGGTTTGTGCTGCGATTTCGGCTGGAAGCAGCGTACAGGCGAGAGCAATGCCAATACGAATATAGGCCGTAGCCAGGTGTCTGAGGAGCCAGTTCATCGCCGCCACGACCTTTCGTCGATCTGAACGCCAGGTACTTGAGCGTCCAGCCCCTCGCTGACTAGGCGTCGCGCAAACTCCTCCTTCGCCCCAACATCGACGGATGCAAGACTTGCCAACAGCAGGTCGCGATGCGCCCAGCCCATCCCCTTGAGATTGTCCAAAGCTTCCTCGACAAAGCCACTGTCGGCCATCTCAGAGAACTCCGCCACGACGTTTCGCTGCATGTCAGAATCCAGTGTTTGAAAGATGGCAAGTGCCAAGCGGTTTCGTCCTAGCGAGATCCACCCCTCATGCGGCCCAGCAATATAGGAGCGGCGAAGAAAGATGATATCCCGTTCATCAAAGCCATAGCGTGCCGTCCGAACCGAGTAGAGGGCCGTCCAGAGAAATGAGTCAGCAGGGGTGGAACTCAGCGATGATCTCACGTTATTTTCGACTGCGGCGAACGTGCCGTCAACGTCGTCCATGCTGCCGCGCCTCAACGTCTCTTCGGCGAGTCGAAGACCGATAACGGCCTCTGCACGAGGGACGTCCGGATGCAGAACGATTGAATGAGCCGCGTCCTCGAGCTGCGATGCCAATCGAGCCAAGGTATCGATTCGGAATCGGTAATTTGAGGCAAAGAGGGGGGCTATATCCTTGACCGGCGCAATCGAGCTAAACGTCGGGATGGTTAGCCAAGACCAGAGTGCGGCAGACGCGCCAAAACAAACCAGCAACAGACGTCCAAACGTGCCCATGACAATGCGAAGGCAACGCCTCCCCTACTCTACGTATCCGTAGCGAGCGTAATACTTCTGATAGTAGTAGCGCCCATGGTAAGACTCATAGCGAGCCAGCAACTTTGTGTCAGCCTTGTTCAACACCACACCCAGAAGCTTCTCCTGGATCTCTGGGGCATTGCGCAAATTGTGCTGGACCACGTCGATCTTTGTTTTACCCCATTCGACAACAAAGACGTAGGAGTCAATGAAAGGAGAAGTGACTCGCACATCAACGACGGGCGCCATCGGCGGCAAGTCTACGACAACATAGTCGAACTTGGAGCGCAGAAGGCTCATGAGCTCATACATTGCCTTCGAAGCAAGAACTTCGTTGGTGTGAAGCAGTTTGGATGTCGATCCGGCCGGGAGGATCGACAATTGAGTCGCGGAATCGATACTCACGGCATCTTCAAGCCGGGCCTTCTGCCCAATGAGATCGACCAGCCCTATCTTACTTTCCGGTAGAAGGGCTCGCGAAAGCGACGGATTCCGGAGGTCCGCATCGACCAATATGACGCGCATTCCGCTGTGCGCCATAAGCTTGGCAAGATTCGTCGATACCGTGCTCTTACCTTCGTTGGGAAGGGTGGAGGTTACTGCTAACACGCGATTTTCGCGCACGATCGAGTTCAGGTCGACTGCAACCTTGACCGAGCGTATCGCCTCGGAAAACCTTGATAGCGGGTGATCAACAACATACCGCAGCATGTCAGGCTGCGGAGTCTCGGCGCTGATGATATTTCTGAAAGGATTGCGGAAGCTAGCGGCCCCTGCATGGCTACCCAGTATAGGGAGTATTGCGATGCAATTTGCTCCAAGCACGTTCTCGACCTGCGCGGTAGTCCTGAACACTCGGTCAGCGAATTCCCTTGCTACAGCCGCACCAACACTAATGAACATCCCTCCCAACAGGGCCAAAAGAAGCACAATCGGGCTCTTAGGGTAGCTTTTGCCGAGAGGGGTCGTCGCCGCGCTGATCACCCGCGCCTCGGTGATCGGGAACGACTGTTGCTGCACCGATTCCATGTAGCGCTGCAGGAAACTATCGTACATCGCCTGATAGGACTGAGCGTTGCTTTCCAGCTCACGGAGCTCGATCTGCGCCCTGCTCGTAAGTTGCGACTCCGAGATGGCATTGTTTAGACTGGTTTTGATGCTCTCTTCACGAGTGACAGCAATATCGTGATCGCTCTTGTAGGATTCCTGAATGCGCTTCAGCTCGTCCGTGATGTTCTTCTTAATTTCAGCCATCTGCCTGCGGACGTTCACGGCAGCGAGGTGATCCGAACCATACTTCGTCGACCAGATCGATTCCTTCGAGGCTAGATCGACGTACTGCGCACGCAGTTTGACTATGGTTTCGTTCTTCAGCGCGTCGGCAACGTTAGCGTCGGGGATCTCTTGTTTGAGAATATCGTTGAGGCGATCGAGCCGGGCTCTAGCCTCAGCAGTTGCCGCGTGAGCCATCACTAGCTGACTGTTGACCTCCATGAGCTGCTGTTCATTTATCAGCCGACCTCCGGTATCAACAATGTTGTTGGCGGTCTTGAAATCCACTACAGCCTTCTGAGCCGTGGAGGCCTGAGTGCGCAATTCCTTGATCCGATCTTGCAACCAGATGCTGGCGCGCCGTGTCGCCTGATATTTCGCCTCAAGCTGGTCAACGATATAAGCGTCTGCAACAGCGTTTGCGATGCGGCCAGCCTTGACCGGATCACGGGAAGTGAACGCAATTTGCATCACGTACGTTTGCCCAAGCCGCTTAATGTCGAGGTTGGTCTCGAAGTACAGCAGCGCCTTTCTCGTCCGAGTAAATTCGGATTCGGGCGTCGCTGTCGAGGAGAGCCCTGGTATCGAATTGAACAGTCGACCGAAGAAGCCGGCGCCGGTGAACTCAGGATCATCAACCAAGCGGAGATCACGTATTACCGCCAGACCAATGTTTTCCGATTTAAGTATTTCGAGCTGGGTTTGGACCGTCGCAGAGTCAATCGCGATGTCTCCAAGTACAGACTGTTGTTGAAACAACTGCACTTTGCGCGTGTCGATAACCATCGAGGTCATCGACGTAAATCTCGGAGTAGCCGTGAAAAGATACAACAACGCAAGGATCACGCATGCGGACGTAATCGCTAGCATCGTTGGAAACTGCCGTCGAACGATGTCGAGGTAGGCAGGCAAGCCTTGCAAGGGAGAGCTATCGATCTCGAGGGCCTGTCGGTTGATTTCCGAGGTCGGCTTGTTCACCTGCAACATCTAGCAATTCCTGAAAATGGATCGATCTGTGTTCTTGGAATCAATGTTGGCCAAAGCCTGGTTGCATCCGGAGCAAACCGGATGCCAAAGCCCGCGTTGCTCGCAACACTAACACAACCCGCCTGCAAATGAACGCGCGCGATGCAGCGCCAAGCGGGTCTCGCCCGACATTTTGCACGAAGGCTTAACGGGTGAAACGCAAAACGGCGCGATGAAGCGCCGCTTTAACTAGATCGCGAATAAGGCAGCCAGGAGGCTTACAGCCTCCGGGCAATTACGGTCAGCGCGTGCTGATGCGATTGGCGGCGTTGGTGGTTCCGCCCACGCCGGCGGTAGCGTTCGGGCTGACAGTCGTCGCATAGTGCAAACCGCCGAAACTGGGAGCACCGTTATTCGCTCCACCGGTGTTGCCGGGATTACCGGTCGGCCCGCCTGCGCCGGAGCCACCGCCGCCCGCGCCGCCGCCGGTCGCGGCGATCGCGACGTCGCCGGTCGCGGCTTGGTAGGCGGCGATCACGTCGGCATTACCGGTGTTGGCGATCGCGGCCTGGATCTCATTCGCATAGGCTTGGTCGGCCTGCGCGGCCATGCGGGCCACTTGGGCGAGGCCGCCGACGATCGCGCGCATCTGGTCCTTGGTGGTCGCGGGATCCTTCAGAAGCGCGGTCAAGCCCGGGAGCGTGGTCGGATCGGAAGCGCCGAGATCGCGCACGCGCGAGATCAGCTGCGGGCCGCCGGTCGGATATTGCTGCAACAGGCTGTTGGGGGCGGCCTTGAACTCGGAAATGACCGTGGCCGGCAGCTGGCGGGCCGGCGGATAGACGGCGGCGCTTGCGGCGCTCGAAATCGTCGCGGCAAGGGCCGCGGCCGCAGCCATGCGAAGCGCAATCTTGATAACGCTCATAATAAACCTCCAAAAAACGGCTGCCCACTTTACGTCTCGGCCCGGGCAAATGGCTGTGTAGTGCCGGAACCTAGCGGAAGAGCAAACTGCTGTCCACTTATTCTAAAGACTTCGTAAACGGCGCAACTGCTTCAAAACTAGACACTTTTGTGAAGCTCGCGGGCGCGGCGCAGGCCTCGCGCAGGCTCCGTCCGGCGGCCCTGCTCGTCCGGTGCGGCGATCGCCTCGCCTTGCGCCCGCGCCGGCTCGCTCGAGCGGAACGATTGCGCCAGGCCGGCGCCGAAAAGCGCAAAGAACGGAATGGAATAGCCGGGGATCTGGAGCGTGAAGTCCAGGCAGGAATGCAGCAGCGACAGGCTCGCGGTCGCCGCCGCCGCCAGCGGGATGATGGCGTCCCGCCGCCGGGCGAACACGCCGCGGCCCAGAATGACGAACATGACCGCCCATGCGGCCGCCACCAAAAGCGCCATGGGGATGCCGACGTCGGAGGCAAGCTCCAGCGGCGTGGAATGGGCGATATCCCAGATTCCGCGAATCGAGATGTTGGGGCTGCGGTAGGGCGGGAAGGCCCATTGGAAGGTGCCCATGCCGGTCCCGAACCAGGGATTGTCGGCGATGATCTTCAGCGTGGACTTCCAGGCCTCGATGCGGCCTTCGTCGACCAAGCCCTGGCTGTCGAACCGGCTGGAAACGCGGCCGCCGAGTAGCTGCATCAGGCCGAGCGCCACCACCACGCCGGAGCCGAGCGAGATCCAGATTCCGGTCCGCGGCGGCAGGTCCTTGCGCAGGAACACGGTGAACGAGGCGATCATCGCGAGCAGCGACAGGCTGACGCCGGCGCGCGAGCCGGTCATGAACATCGCCATCAGGCAAATCAGAAGCGCTCCGAGATGCGGCAGGATCTGGCGCGGCGCGATCTCGGCCACGTCGCGCGACACGCGCTTCCACTCGATGTGCCGCTCCGGCAAGCGCCGCCGGACATCCTCCAGGATCAAGAGCATCCAGATCACCGCGCAGGAACCGAAATAGGCCGCGGCCGTGTTGCGGTTGATGAAGGTGCCGGTGACGCTGCCCATATAGGCGGTCTTGTCCCGCCACAGGATCATGGTGGGCTCGATCAGGAACGAAGCGACGCCATAAAGCGCGTAAAGGCTGCCGGAAACGGCGATGACCCAAAGCAGACGTCGGGCGCGCTCACGCTCGGCACCGACGGTGATGCCGAGGAGGATCGCCAGAATGTTGGCGAGCGGCGCGCCCAATGCGAAGAACGCCTCGTTCTTGACGATGGACGCCGACGGCGCAATCGGCACACCCAGGAGGTCGGACGCCTGCTTCCAGATCGGATTGAACGGCGCGATCCAGGGATGATCGGACAGCTGTTCATGCAGCACGAAGGCGTATCCGGCCACGATCAGCCCGATGCCCGCGATCATCCAGAAATGGGGTCGGCGCAAGTCGCGCGTCGGCGCCACTATCAGGGCGAGGCCCAGACACAGGCACCAGAACGCGATCGAGAGGTCGTTGGTCGAGCCGAACGGGAACGGCGCGCCGGCAGCGACGAAGAACAGGATGAAGGTCGCAGGCCAGCTCCACGACCAACTTATACGGGGAAGCGGAAAGCGCATCGTCGGTTAGCCGGCCTTTGGCTCTAGCTCTAGAGGAAGCAATCGATCGGATAGATCTTCAGATCCACATTCAAGCGGCTGATCCGGGTCTGCGCCCGGAAGCCATAGAACAGCCCAAGGTTATCACTCCCCTGATCGAGCTTTATTCCAGGGGTTAATTCGTCGGGTGGCACCAGATTGCCTATGTGGCGATTAATGCCGGATATCTCGATACGCCCCCCCTCCTCGCCGAAATGCCCGGCGAGTCGAGTGACCGTCACCTTGGGCAAGCCCCGCCGCTGATGGCAGACCTCCTCCTCCCATAGCTTTGTTTGTGGGACGAGAGGTTTGCCCGCGCCGTCGGGAACAACAATGTCTGAGAATGTGGGGTGCAGCATTCCGAAGAAGCGGCTCTCCTTGGAATTCGCCGACAGGCGCACTGTGAATGAAACTTCCCCCTTGGCACCCCGAAGGCGCTGAAAGATCGGCGCGTCGGGCTCGGCAGAGACCACGACATCGATCCGGTGGCGTACTCCGAACTCCCCCGCCGCAGCGGCAGCCTGCTCGAGCAAAACAGGACCCCCGATGATGAGGGTCAGAAAACACCAGAATGCTCGTCGTCGAAAGCGCATGACGCCCCTCGCAACACTGCGGGGTGACCGATGATCGGCACGCCTTGCTCAGTGGTGCCTTGATCCATAACCCGAACTGCGTCGCCTTGATTGCTAAACGAAAATGGCACCGGGACAAAGCCCCGGTGCCATCGTTTCGTGGATCAGGTTGGCCCCGCCTTACGGCGCCAGCTTGATGTTGTTGCGGAAGATCAGGGCGTCGTTCGACAGGTTCACCGCATCGCTGCCGGTCGCCATGATCACTCGCAGGAACTGCAGGAACTTGGCAGTTTCGACGTTGCGAGAATTCGAGACATAGAGCACGTCGCCATTCTTCATCATGACCTTGGTGGCCAGGAAGAAGCCACCCGGATCGCGGAAGTTCACGTTGAAGATGACCGGGACAGTCTCAGAGGTGTACTTGCTGACGTCGATGCCAAGCTGGGCAGCAACCTCACGCGGCTCGCGGCGATACAGATACACTGCAGCCGGATCCGCTTGGCCATCCAAAAGACCACCGGCCTTGCCGACGGCCTCGCCGAGGTTGATGCGCCATGCGTCGAAGTTGAACTCGCCGCTCTGGCCGCTGGCACCGAACGCCAGGAACTTCTGCTGCTCGCGATAGACATAGACGCTGTCGTCCGGACGAACATAGATATTGTTCTCAGGCGACATCACCAGATTCTCGAACGGAACGGTTGCGCGCCGTCCGCCACGCTCCAGCATGACCCAGGTCTCGAAGCCCTGGCCCTTGATGCCGCCAGCGCGGGTGATCGCGTCAAGCACCTTGTCCTTGGCACCCGCGGCACTCGCCGGATAACGGGCCGGCGCATTGACCTCGCCAAGAACGCTGATGAGCTGGGTCCGCTGCGAGGACATTGCAACGATCGCCTGCGGCTCAATAGCGCGGTTACCGATCTTCTCGATGATCGAGCGCTGGATTTCCACCGCCGTACGACCCGCTGCCTTGATCTGGCCAGCATAAGGAACCGTGATGAACCCGTCATTGTCGACGGACTGGTCGGGCATGGTGACGAAGTTGCCCGGACGCACGCCGGCTTCCGCCGGGATAAACAGACCGCCTGCCGCGGCTTCGAAGATCGTCACGCTGACGACGTCGCCGATGCCGAACACGATGCTGGCCGGCGGACGTCGATCGGTGAACACGCCCGCAAGCCCCTTGGGCTCATGGGTGTGCAGGATCTTCACCGTAGCCGGATTGAGCGGCACCAGCTCATAGGCGGGCGCATTGTCCGTCTGGATCTTGTTGTTAACGTCATCCGTTAAAGGTCCCGAACCGGGATTGGTTGCACAGGCTCCGAGAGCCAAAGCGACCGCCAGAAGCGCCGGCTTGAATACATAGGTCTTGGCAAAGGAATACATGAATGGCCCCTGAGTCCCCAATTACCTCCGATTGGTACGGCTTAGTGGGCAGTGCGACAAGAGTTCCCAGGTGCAACCGGCCGGAACCGGCCCAATGAGTCGGCCACTGTTGCGTGGGGGCCACGATTCAGCGCCCCTGTTAACCCATTGTGACTGTTTGTTGTAATCCGTGTGCCCGGTGAGGAGGCAATCTGCCCGCGAGGGCGGCGGCTCAAAAGCCAAGCTGGCGCGGTCCCTCTCTGCTAGTAGGATTGTCTCGAGCCATTTCATGGATACCGACGTGTCGATTTCGGTCGTTGCTTTGCTAGCGCTGCTCTCATCCCCTCTGGCGCGGGATCCCGGCTCCCATCCTGGCCATTGCGCGGGCGGGTTGCTCACGCCGCCCCGGACGGCCTGCCCGCTTCAGGTGGCGGGTGCGTCCTCAGTCTGGAAGTTCGCCCGCACCCAAGGCCCCAAAGAGGGTGAGAGCTTCGCTTCCATCTCCAAGACAGCCGAGACGATGCAGTCCGACCCGGAGTTCGCCGGCCTGATCGTCCGATGCGCGCCCAAGGGCAAGATCGACGTGCTGGTGGCCCTGATCCGCCCCTTCCCGCCCAAAAGCCACCCCAAGGTCACGCTCGCCTCCGCCACAGGAGGCGCCGTGACGGTGGAGGCCAGCATGGCGGCGGGCGGCGCTGCCGTCCTTCTGCCGGACGAGGTCTCCGCCTTTGCCGCCGGTAAGTGGCAGACAACGCCCTCGCTTTCTGTGGTGGTGAAGGAAAGCGACAGCGAAATCAAAGGCGTGGTGGCGCTGAACGGGCTGCGCGAAGCCTATAATTCTCTGGCGGCCAGTTGCGGCCAATAGACAAAATTTAGCCATACGACTTAAGGGTCTTTTTAGGGTGGGGAACCTAAGGTCCGGAGCACGGAGTGTTTCGGATGACCGAGTTTTTGATCTTCAGCTTTCTGGTAGGCGCAGTTCTGGGCCAACGCTTTCGCGTCCTGGTGCTCTTGCCGCTGACCTTCGTCATGCTGCTCGCCGCGATCCCGGTCGGCTGGATAGCCAATCTGGGCTTCCTTGACGGCCTGAAGGGCGTCTTGCTCGCGTCCATCGCGCTCCAGGCCGGTTATCTCTTCGGCTCGGCCGCCCGCTTTGCTCTCGCCGCCGGTCGTGCCGCCCGCGTGTTTGCCCGTCCGCTCAAGACCGCCCGATGACCTCTGTGGCGCATCAAGAGTCCGCCTGATCCCCGCAGGCGACGCTTCGTTGATGTGGGGTTGGGCTCGGAGCTGCGTTGGCTGCAGAGCTCTGTTTGAAAACTCGCCTCCGGCTTGTATGGTGGCCTGACCCTTTCAGGATTCCTTCCAGGCGCACGTTTGTCCTTCGCTTATTTTGCCCTCATCGTTTGCCTTGTTTCTGCATCCGCTCTCGAAATTGCCGGCGCCAAATTCGGCGTTCAGCTCGGGATGACGGCTACGGCCTTGGGGCTATTTGCAGCGGTCTTTAGCGCACGAAAGGCCGACTACGAGCACTATTTGCGTGCCACGGTCTGGGGCCGTTGGGTCCTGATCGGCATCCCCCTTTGCATCGCAGCCCAGCTGGCGCCGCTATGGCTGAGTTGGGCGCATCCCATCTGGGCGAGCAGCCACGATGCTCTGGGTGGCCTGTCGCTTGGGCCAGTGACGGCGGATCTCGGCCTCACCCTGAATGCGCTGTTTCAGGCCCTTACAGCGATCTCCTTGCTCAGCCTGACAATCCTCGTGGTCCGTGACCGCAGCCGTGCCGAACTGGTGCTGTTCGTGCTGAGCGGAGTAACAGCGGTGTCGGCTCTGACCTTGGATTTGCGTCCGGTCTCGCTCGCCCTTGCAACCGCCGTTCCTTCCGACCTGGCGACAACGATGGCCGGTCTTGGCGTCATGCTTAATCTAGCCGTCATGCAGCTGGCCGCCGAGCGGGCCGAAACGCGCCACTCGCTCGTTCGTTCGGTCACCATCGGCCTTTGCGGCCTTGTGGGCGCTCTGGCCAGCGCGGTTGCGGTTTTTGGCTTGTCGGGGACGAACAGCGCGATCGCCGCGGCCTTTGGCCTCGTCTTGATCTTCCTGATCCTTGTCATTCGAAGGATCGACTTATCGCCGTTGGCCGCAGGCGCGCTGTCCTTAGCCGCGCTGGTCGGAGCGATGATTGTCCTGAGCTTCTTGTTCGAAAAGAATGCGGGGCCGATTCTTTTGCGGCTTGTCCCCGATGTGGGGGCCGAAACCAGAGCCGCGCTTGAACGAATGTTGGCCGACACGAGATGGTTCGGTGCGGGCGCAGGCACCTTTTCGGCCGTTGGCAGGATCTACCAAAGCGATTCCGGCGCGACTTTGATGGCGCCCTCGACGGCTTTTGCCATCTTCGCGGATACCGGATGGATCGGTTTTTCCGCCGCGCTGCTGGCGGGCATGTTGGCTTTGGGACGCTTGTTTTTTGGGGCTTTGCAGCGCGGCCGCGACTCGTTCTTCCCTGCGGCGGCCGCGGCCTGCCTTGTCTTCGCGCTGGTTGAGAGCTTCGCTGGTTCAGGACTGCTGCATCCGGCAGCAATCCTTTGTCTGTCGACGATCGTGGGACTCGGATTGTCCCAAAGCATCACCCAGTCCGCACGCGGCACGGGCCATTAGTCGTTCGTCGTTAGACGTCGCGATCAGCGAGTGACGCCCAGTAGGTCGGGTTCTTGGGCATTTGGATGCGGACCCACCGATAGGACTTTTTCGACCACGGCAGGATGTGCCCGGTGAGGTTATCCAGCACGAGATCGCCGGAGAACGTGCGCACCACCACCACGAGATGATGCTCACCCCAGGTCGTCACGACCTCGCTGAGCAACACCGATCGCGCCGGGAAGCCCTTGGCGATCAGATCGTGGCGTTTTGTCACGGCATAGTCGTTGCAGTCGCCGCTGGTGGGATGCAGCAGCCACTTCTCGCCGCGCAGCCCCTCCAAATTGGGCTCGGGTCGGATCGCGCTGTTGACCCGCCGATTGACCTCCTGAAGCTGGGCCATGCGCTCGGCCGTGAGCTTCAGACGTCCGCCCCTGAACACGATTTGCTGCGGTCGCGGCTTACACTCGCCCTCGTACTTCAGGCAAAAGATCGTGAATGCCATCGGCGCCAGGGTCGGCTGGTCGAACTTGATGTACTGGATGGCGCCGCGCAACGCCGACGGCGCACCGACAAAGGCGGCCTCGGCCTTGTGTTGAGCCGACCCAGCCAATAGAGCGGCGGCAATCGCCAGGAACTTTAAAGTCTTGCGCATGTCGCGCTCCCCATTTCTTGTTGGGGAAACGCTACGCGAGACGTCTTGAAATCCGGCTCAAAAGCCGAGCAATCCTTTAATCAAAACCGCCGCGCCTTCGTCAGAAACAATTAAGAATACCGATGCGTAACTTGTTCTGCTATGAGCGATCATGCCCTCCATTCATGACGCCAGACCCGATTCGACCAGCTGATGGGCCTTTCCAAGCGCTTTCGTAAGAACGTCAAGCCTCGGCTTCCCGACGGCGTGAGGATCTACGCCATCGGCGATGTGCATGGACGCGCCGACCTGCTTCAGTCGCTCTTAACCGTCATCGACGCCGACCTTGCACGTTCCGCTCCCGAACGAGCGATTCAGGTCTTTCTTGGCGACTATGTCGACCGGGGCCCGGACTCGCGCGCTGTGATTGATCTCCTCATCGAGCGCTCGAAGTCGCATGAGACAGTGTGCCTCAAGGGCAATCACGAGGTGTTCCTGCTCGAGGTCCTCAAGGACCCGGCACGCCTGGAGGAATGGCGCCGCTATGGAGGTTTGCTGACCCTTGTTTCCTACGGCATCAACCCGACGATGAATCCGACGCCGGAGCAGCAGATTGAGCTGATCGAAGGGTTGAGGCAGGCGCTTCCGCCGGAGCATCTTTCGTTTCTTCAGCAACTCCGCCCGTCCTTCGCGTGTGGCGACTTCTTCTTTGTGCACGCCGGCGTCAAGCCAGGCGTAGCTCTGGAACGCCAGAAGGAGGAGGATCTGCTCTGGATCCGCGAGGAATTCCTCGAGTCCGAAAGACGCTTCGGCAAATATGTCGTCCACGGCCATACCCCGGTCAGCGTCCCGGATATCCGCTCGAACCGGATCAATATCGACACCGGCGCTTACGCGACCGGCAACTTGACCTTGCTCACAATCCAGGGCGATAGTCTGCTCGCAATTTAGGACTTTTGCAGAGTTGCTGGCCAACTCCCGCGCCCTTCCACGCGGACATCGAAATTCATCATGAGCCGCATGATCCTGCTTCGCATCATTGGCGCCTGCATCGCAGTGATGTTGCTGCTTTACGCAGCATTGGGGTTTTACGGCGATCTCACGCGGTCGAACTTTAGGGCGAGCGATTTGTTCTTGGGCGAGTTTCCGCCCGAGAAGGTCAACGTAGCCGCTTCGGGCGTTCTGGCGCCCCTTTCATTAGACGGCGACTTGCTGGCGAATTATGCGGCAGCCAAAGCCGCGGACTTTCTTCACCATCCTGCAGCCGATGCGAACAGCAGGGCCACCGAGAACAAGGCGGCCCAGGATGCCGTTGTTGCGGCCCTGAAAGTATCGCCCATCCGGCCCGCGCTTTGGCTCACGCTCGGCACGCTGAAGGCGCAATCGGGTGAGCTGGTGACGCCCGCAGTGAAGATGTCTTATCTGGCCGGCGCAGTGCCGATCGCCGTCGCGTTCGCGCGGCTCCAAACCGTCACCTCGAGCGCGGCGGCAGCCGACGAAGAGATCAAGCTGCTGGCGCAATCGGACGTTCGCGCGGTGCTTGTCAACCGCTCTCGCTACGAGCAGCTCCTGATCGCGGCCTACCTGCAGGCCACTCCGCAAGGCAAGTCGCTGCTTCTGGACGCGACGCAGGGGACCGATCCGAAGTTCAATCAGATTTTGCGGCGGTACTGACGTTCGAGCGCGACTTGGCCTGCTGGATCGCCGTCAATTTCAACGCGTCGCTTTTGGCGCGATCGGCACGAAATCCTGCTCGCGCCGCGGTTGATCCGGTCGCCCCTGGTAGACGAACATACCCTTTTTGGTCGACACGATGTCGCCGCGCTGCAGGCTGTCATCGTTGAGGAGACGTTCGGTCGCGACAAGGTCCGGATCCTCCGGGACCGGTTTATAGAGCTCGGGATTGTCCCGCCGCTCGCGCGAAACCTCCTTGGCTCGTCGCCGCGCATCTTCGATACGCTGACGCCATTCGTCACGGCTGACTTCCGGTTCGCTTGGTGGAAGATAGTCGCTGACCGAGGGCTCCGGGTCGGTCTGGGCCAAACACGAGGGCGAACTCGCGAGACCGAAGCCGATTGCACCGGCAACGGTCAGGACCGCTCCAGACAGCTGCCCAAGCCGCCTTGCATGAGCTCGTGAGGTGTGGGGTCTCGCGGTTCGCACGCTGTAACTCCAGGCAGAGCAACAAGAACGAGCAAGGGCCGGAAACTTCTCGTCCAGTCCATTCAATCTATACGTTTGCCGATTGCACGAAAGCCAAATCGCGGGCAAGCTTCGTGCTTTAGCTCGCGAGGGTATTGACCAGTGGTCCGCAACATTACTTTCCTAATTCTGGTGATCTTTTTAGGCACTCACTCTGCGACGGCAGGCCAGATCGAATACCCGCAAGTGATCCATACGCAATACGAAGCCGTTGATCAGAAGGCCGGCGGTCACTTCATCCTGTGGTCAGAGCGGGAAAAGATATTCTATGGCCTCGACCAGAAGCTTTTCCCGGGAGCTCGGTTTGTCGACATCACCCAGGTAACCCCAAGCGTGGGTTCGATCACACTGACCTATGTCGAGGTGCGGACCGTCAGCAGCACGACCTCGGACTATTTGTATCTGGCGGGAAATGTCCGCTTCCGCGTCAGTGGAATGGCGCTCAAATCCAGCAACTTCCCCACCGGTGGCGGAATGACACCCAACGCACAGTAGCCAGACTAGCGCCTGCTCGAACCACTAGTCCGCGTTCTGTTGCCGTAATAGGGGCGCGCGCGCCCTCCACTGACCAGAGGCGGCTGAATCTGGCTCGGAATATTCCGCGTAGCCGTGCTCGGCGCGGGCTGCGAGGGATTGACGATAATTACATTTCGATTGGGGGTCGATGGATCATTGACACCCTGGGCCCAAGCGCTAGGGGCCCACGTGCTCGCCGTCATAAGAAGCGTAAACGCGGTCAGGACTAATCGTTTCATGAGATGTCTCCCAATCGAGAACATCGGGAGGCGATCACCGTTCCTTCACGGTTGCTTGGGTCGTCATTGCCGAGGCACGGCGATCAACTTGCCGTCTCTCCAGACCCCCTGAGCCGCCATCCCGCTCGGCAGCTTGCCCGGCGCCAGGTTCCGGGTGGCTGTGGGCCGTGAGGCGCTCTGGGCCGTTTGGGTTTTCTTCGTAGGGGTGGTCAAGATGCTGGTGCTGGTCAAATTGGCCTTGTCCTTGGTCCCTTGTGCAAAACAAGGTTGCACCAGGAGAGCCACGAACGTGAGTGCTATGAAACCGTCGCGCATGATCAAAATACCGGAAAGAGGAGCTCGTCGAACTGTCACAGCTTTCCGCCCAAAAGCAAGCCCCCGAAGCTGTTCGACGAGGGCTCTTGCAAAGGCTGGCGTCAGAGCGGCTTCGCGGCGATGGGATTTGACGCGGGAAAAGCCTAGCGAAACAGCCTGTTCCGGGTTACTTGATCGGCCTTGATGACCGACCCCAGCGACACCGCCGCCGGCGCGCCCAAGACGCACGCGATCAAGGCCGGGTTTGTGCGCCTCCTGTCCGGGCGGATTCGTGATATTTCCGGCGACCCGCGGCAGATCCGCGAAATCGTCTACGAGCTGGCTCGCATCAAGCTTCTGGAACAATTCACCCATGGCGACGCACGGGAATCGCGCGAGCTCCAGCAACTGCTCGAACGCGCCATCCGGGAGGTTGAGCTTTCGTTTGAACGCAAAGAGCGCGAAGCGCTGTCCACAGCGCCAGAGTCGGCGCTAGACGTCGCTTCGCGTCCCTCATCACTCAGTCCCCCGGCTCCTCAGCCCGTTCCGCATCTGGCGCCCGTTCCGCCTTCGCCGCCCGTCCCGACGCCTGCGGAAACAGGACGCGGTTCTGTCGCACCGCCAAGACCGCCCGACCGGTCTCAGCGAAGCGGCATCCTCAACTCCCTCATCCGATTAGCCGCCATCCTGGCCGTCATTGCCGGCGCCAGCGCCGCCGTTACTTATTGGCCGCGGTTGAGAACACAATCCCTCGCATTGTGGCAGTCCGCGACGCTGTCCAAGAGCAGCTCGACAAGCCCCGAGCCTCAACCCAGCGTGGCTGTGACTCCATCTAGCGGTGAGAGCGTCGAACGGACACCGGATCAACCGAAGGAGCCGACGCCGGCTGCGCAACCCTCGATGCCGTTGCCGACAGCGTTTGGCGTCTACGCCCTGAGCGAGGGCCAGCTCCAGGAGCTCAAGCCGGTCCCCGGGAAGATTCCGGACCGCCGTGTCGCGATCTCAGCAGCAATCACCACGCCCAGCGCGACGACCCTTACAAGCGGAGATGTCAGCTTCATTGTGTTCAGGCCCGACGGTGGTGTCGATGCAACCGGGACCGAGGTTCGGGTGGTTGCAAAAGTCTCCCGAGCGATGGGCGTCGATGCAACCGGGAAAGCAGCCATGGTCACCGCCGGCGACACCTGGGTCATCCGCAGCATGTCCTTCCCTTACAAAGTAGGTCCGGTCGAGGATCAGCCGAGAATGCTATCGCTGCAGCCGGAGCAGGACGGCTTTACGCTTTCGCCGGGTCGCTACGTCGTGGTCGTCAAAGGTATGGGCTATGACTTCACCGTGGCTGGGACGCCGACTGATCCCAACCAATGCGTCGAACGCATCAATGCAACGAACGGCGCATTCTACTCACCCTGCCCGCCACGACGTTAAAGCGCGACGGGATTGGACGAATCTTCTTCGCGTCTACGGTTATTTTTTGGCTTTGTTGTCCTTCGGCACGTCCGCCGGCGCATCATCGACCTTGCCGTTGTTCGCGACGCACTTGCTCAAATAATCGCGCCGCTCCTTGACTGTCCCCGCGCTGCCGGCAGCGGGATTGCCGACTTGCTTTGGGGGATAGGCCTTGGCCAAAGCTGCGTCGCATGCACGCGCTACTTCTACCGTGACGGCCGAAGCCGTTACTGGCGCGCCAATAGCCAAAACAAATGCCAATCCCATCGACGTTTGCAATTTTCTGGAGATCACCTGGCTCGCTCCTTCAATCCGTCCGAGAATGCTGGACGGGACCATATCAAAACCGGCAGCAGGGCCAAACGGCAAAGCGGCGCCGAATTGTCCCGTGGCAAAGCTGCTCTGCGAGATATTATGCTTCTCGGGGCGAGATATCCATCGTGCCCAAACCTGCCGCTTTTTACCAGTCGGCAGGCTGCCGAGCCAAACCCTCGATCCTAGCTATTGAGCTGCGGCGGCTTCAGGTTCGGAAAGCGCGTGAGCATCGCGGTCCTGACAAACCTCAGATGAGCGATGGTGCTTGCCAATTCCTTGAGCCGCCGCTGGCCGTTGGAGATGTCGGCCGCAAAGAGATCTTGATGATGGCTGTCGATCGGCTCCCGTTCGAGATATTCATCGGTGCCGTTGCCGAAGGTGACGGATGCACGCGCAAGTGCGTCATCAACGCGTCGTCCGAGGCCGACCTGCTCCCTCTCCGCATCGCGCAATGCCGCATCGATCGCGACCATGACGGCATCGATTCGAACACGATCCGTCTCCGCATCGCGCTCGATGGTACGGGCCTTGAAGCCCTTGTCCTCACGGCGGGAGCTGAGAAAGTTGTGTGCGCGCGCTCTCAGGAACAGCTGAAACATTTGGGCCATCCCACGTTCGAGATTTGGACCGCTAACATCGATCAGACATAGTTAACAAAGCCTGAATCTTGTGGCTGCGCCGCCTGGCTTTGTGCGATCCAGGCCCGCCAGGCTCCTTCGTGTTTGGAATAGAGCTCAAGCCATCGAGCTTCGTCCACCGCGGCGGCTCCATCGCCCGGGCCGATTTGAACCGTCTCTCCCGATGTCATGTCCAGCGCTTCGAACTCCGCCGTTTCCGGAAGCGACAGCCCTATCAACACCCGCTTCCCTTGCGCATCAACGAAATACCTGCGGGGCGCGTTATGCCGTTCAGTCATTCGAATGAGCCTCGTCCATGATCCAAGGACCTGGAAGATCTTTCAGGTGTCGATCATAGGCGCGAACGA
The DNA here is from genome assembly GCF_023100905.1 of Bradyrhizobium sp. 4. Classification (NCBI taxonomy): domain Bacteria; kingdom Pseudomonadati; phylum Pseudomonadota; class Alphaproteobacteria; order Hyphomicrobiales; family Nitrobacteraceae; genus Bradyrhizobium; species Bradyrhizobium sp. 4. Next base: position 1,715,771 of record NZ_CP064686.1, on the reverse strand, counting down.
AAACCATCAAAACAACGATGCAAATTATCGCGCCCAGCAATACAATCAGATACGTCATTTACGCCTACCCTAACGCGGGGCCCCGGAAAAATCGGAGCGGCTAAACTTTCGCTGTGAATCGAGATGTTCTAGGTGGCATTGGCTAGGCTCTCAAGAGCTGCGACAAGTTAACCTAACCGCACATGGTTATTTCGATCATTCCACAGAGATCGCTCGGCAAATAGGCCAGGCGCGAAATGCCGCCATCACGACTGCGACCGACTTCGTCCCGCCCCTGTTGCCGCGGGAGTATAGGGCGCGTAGAGACGATATCTTGCCGATCGCTTGCGCGAGCGCCACGCCCTCGCGCCATAGCCGCAAGCAAAACCGCCGGCGAAAATCGACCCCAAGACCACAATTGCCAACATTTGATCGTCCCGTTTTTGCGGCGCGTTCCTCCCATTGCATTTCATCTTGTCGTTGTGACGACATCAAGATCGGCACCGCTGAAAGTTTTGTCAGGCGATGATGAAGTTTGTGCAAGAACTGATTGAAGTTTGGTCGTTGCCCGATAGCTGGGAGGCTGGAAATGACAAAACGTCTCACTGATTGAAGTTAGATCCGGCCGGATGTTAATCCGGGTTCACGCAGTCCATGCAACCTTCAGAACCGGCGCCGACAATTCGGCTTCCACCCATTCAAAGCGCGGCAACGGCTGCTGATCAGCATTGACGCCTCCGTGGTAATACGGAGCACGAAGTCCGGATTACGCGCGGTAAGGTTGAGCGGTTAGCTTAATCCGCGTTGTTTGTTGCGAACTCTCACCGATCGCTTATCCATCGTCTCACCGGGCTCCCCCAAGCTCGGCCCCACCCAAGCAAAGCCGTCGAGCGACATGGGTCCGCTTGGCGGCTTTGTCTTTGTCGCGACGAGAGGATGATTTCGGTTATGGCGCGCAAGCCCTGGTCGTTCAAGGAAGACCGCCGGCTGATGGAGTTGGCCAAGTCTTCAGCTACATTGGAGGAGGCGGCGAAACAGCTCGGACGCTCGCCCGATGCAATCAAGCGCATGGCCTTGCGCCTTGGTCTTGCATTGAAAACGAAGGCGAGCAAAAAGGCCTAGGGAGCGTGCGGTACTGTTCCGCCAACGACGCCATGGGACGACCGCGGGCGCTCGATCGGGTCGCAGGCGGAAGGCTCGAATCCAACCGCGTCAAATAAAACGTCCTCACCCTCTCTCGCCAGGGAACCAAACCAGCGCGCCCGCGTTCACCTCAACTTCATCGCGAGGTCTGGCCGTGGCACATCTTGCCATTTCCGTCATCCTGGTCTGGTTGGCTATCAATATCGCCTTCGTGGTCTTGCGCTTGCGAGCCGCCCGGCCACAGCATGGTGGCAGCACCCGGCAGGCTTCCATCGCGTCCTACAATCCCGCACCCGCTTCCCTCCGCCATCGAATGGGCCGCCAGAACTTGGGAGCGGAAGGTTAAGAGGCATTTTTCGATAGGCTCCCCGGTGCGGGGGCAGACGGGTCTCTCGCCCGCCCCCGAAAGGCCGGTTCCACATGCCTCGTCCGGCCATTAAACCCTATCTTAGCCCCTCTCAACTAGGATCGGCCGACGCTTCCCTCTGTTCCGCCGGGCCGAATGAGATTGCAGCGACCGATTTTCGCATTTGCGGCGCTTGTGCTCGCGAGCACGGCTGCGTTCGGCGTAGCCGGCCACTTTGCGGCAACTTCGTTCATTCGGTACCAGCAGGCCCATCAGCTCGACGAATTGACCGAGGTGGTTCTGCGTCGCGCCGAATTTGCGGTCGACTTTGCCGGCGGGAGCCTGGGCGAACTTGCGCGGCGCGACCTTGCTGATTGCGGGCCCGCGACGCTGCAGGCGATCCGGCTCCACGTCTACCAACGTTCCGCAATCAAGGATGTGCGCCTCGTCAACCCTGATGGCTCGGTGATCTGTTCGGCCTATTCCGAAACGCTGGAATTCGACAAGGGATGGATCGACCGCCGCGATATGCTTCCCTCGCACGACAAGAACCTTTCGCTCTTCCGTGTTGAGCAATTCGGCGGCGATGCTCTGGGCGTGCTCAAAGACATCAATGGCAATGCCGCACTGGTCGCCATTCTTGGCGTCAACGCCAGCCTGTTCGACATCATGCCCGCCGAGTTGCGCGCCCACAGTGAAGTGATCCTCGCCTTGAGTAACGGCGAGAAACTTGGCGAATTCCTGCTCGATCCCGACAAAGCCTTGCAGGGGACGATCGATCTCGACAAAAATTCCGCTCGATTCCCGCTCCATGCGACCATCCGCCTCGAACGCGGCATCCTCTCGACGTGGAACAGCGAGGCTTACTGGCCGACGCTGGCCGTAGCGATTGCAATCGGCGCGCTTTTCGGCGGGCTTTTGGCGCGGAGCCGCCGCATGGAAGGGCCCGTCGCAGATCTCGATCGCGGGCTGGCCGCGAACGAATTCAAGCCGTACTACCAGCCAATCTTCGACCTCAAGACTGGTCGGATCAAGGGCTGCGAGGTGTTGGCTCGGTGGCTCCTCAAAGACGGATCGGTCGTGCCTCCGATGAACTTCATCCCGCTCGCGGAATCCAGCGGCCGCATCCAGGTCATGACCTGGCAGATCCTGCGATCAGCGCTGTCGGATCTGCAGCCGTTGTTGAAAGCGAACAAGGATTTTAAGCTCTCCCTCAACGTCGTGCCAAAGCATCTCTTGAGCGCGGGCTTCATTGAAACGCTCCGCCGCACAGTCATGGCGGCGCAAGTCTCCGCGCGCCAGATTGTCATCGAGGTGACCGAGCGCGACGAGCTCGACGATCTCGCACGCGCCGCAGCCGTGGTCAGCGAACTCAGGGACTACGGGTTTCGCGTCGCCATCGATGATGTCGGCGTCGGTCATAGCGGGCTATCTCGGCTCAAGGGCCTGGGCGCCAATACAATCAAGATCGACAAATTTTTCGTGGACACGATCACCGTGGACGCATCGACTGCCACCATCGTGGAGATGCTGGTAGCCCTTGCGAAGGACCTCCAAATGACGGTGGTTGCGGAAGGCATCGAGACGGAAGAGCAGGTCCGGGCGCTTATTTCATCCGGCGTAGAGGAGGGGCAGGGCTATCTGGTCTCCGCCCCACTGCCCTTCCCGCGATTCAGCGAGCTGGTCGAGACACGCTGCTTGGCGCAGAGCGCAAAATTGCCGACCGACGCGGTGTTGGTGGCCTGACTGGATTGAGCCGTTAACCCGAGACCGCAAAACGCTCCGCACCGGGCGCCCTGCTCAATCAGCCTTAACGATACTCTCATCTTTCAACGCGGCCTGGCTCCGGTCCGGCTATGGTCGTCCAATGCGCCGAAACCACCTTATCGCAGCCGCAGGAATCTGCTTCGCGCTCATCGTCTATGCCACGCTTGCGAGACTGGCGGGGCGACCCGTGCTTATCGGTCATCACGAGGCTTATTGGGTCGTGGTGATCGAGCGCTTCAGCGCCTACGGGCTGCTGGGATTTCTCTTGTCCTTCCTGCTGCCCGGTCGGCTCACCCTCGCATGCTCGCTTGTCGTGGCGGTCGCAATGGGGCTCGAAGTCCTGCAAGCAATGACGCCCGATCGTGATCCGGGTTTCCTGGACGTGCTGCAAAAAGCGGCAGGCGGGACCGTCGGGGTCCTCCTCGCTCAAACAATCCTGGCCTTCTTACCGAGACCGCCCTCCTGAGCAGATGCATGGCCTGCACGTCCGCATCGGGAAAGTCGCCGTCGCTATTTCGTCATCTGTCCGCGTAGTTCACCGCCCGGGTTCGCGGCCGTATGAATGTTGGCGTACCACTTCCCGGCCAGCAGATCCGCAGCCTGAGCTTCAGTGAGCGTCGCACTCCCCTGAATCGGGCTTTGGACCGTCTTGAACGGCAGCACGATGCCGGCGTTCTTGCCGGGCTCCACGGGGCCATGGAAATGTGCCCCCATGGCCGGCCCGGTCAAGCCGGCAAAGCTGACCGTATAGGTGAGGGTCTTCGCCTCGGTATCGTAGGTCGCCTCGGCCTTGCCTGTTCCAGGAGAGTTGTTCGGAGGCACTTCATTGCTGCCTTTGAGATCGGCCTGCAACTTCACCAGTTCTGCGTTTGCCGTTGCGGCTGTCATGATGATCAGCCCACCCAGCATCGCCGCTCCCAACAGTGTCGCGTAGCCTCGATCGCTGTCGTTCCTCATGGCATCCTCCTGCAGGCTCTGCGGCGAAATTCCGGATAGAGATTTATGCCTGATTCGGAACAACTATCGCGAGAATCTCGGCTCCTTATACCCGGAGCCTGATCGATCGCGTGCGGAGGCTAAGCCGAGCGGCGCTGGCCCGGGAACTGGTTCGGCGTCAGGAGTTCTGCCATCTGGCGATGGGTGGCCTGGAGCGCCTCGATGGCGCCGTCCAGATCAAAATCGGCGTCCCGGACAGATGCGAAAAATTTAGCCGTCAGCGCGAGATCGAGCTTGACGCGGGTTGCGCCATCGCGGCTTTTGCGACGGTCAAGTGACAAATGGATGGCCCGCATTCTGGCCTCGGCAGGCGTGCAGCCACTCAGCCCGGCCAGTTCGTCATAAGTCATCCAGATCTGTGCCATGTTTCAGTCACTCCTTTACTCGGCCTCAGCTTATTTTTCGTGCTTAAAGCTTCGGTTTCCGCCGCGCGCGCGCCGACCATTTCGCAGCGATAGGGTCAATGCGAGCTAAACGAAGAAGGACTATCGTGCCGAGCCCCGGTGGGTTGCATACAGCGAAGATCGATCTATGCTCAACCGATCGATCAACTGTTGAACTGAGGCAATCACATTGGGACAGATCACTTCGGAAGCCCTCTCCTTGAGTGATGTCCTGTCTCGTGACGCCACGCGGCATGTCCCCGCCTTCGGCAAACGTCCCGCATGGCTGACGCTTGCGGTGCTCGTGCTGTGTGCCGATTTGTTGCTGGCGGCGGTTGCCTGGATAATCGTTGATTTCGCTCTGAGGTAAGCACACATGAACGACCGACCGACTGTCCTCGTTACGGGAGGCGCGGGCTATATCGGCTCGCATGCCTGCCGCGCACTGACCGCGGCCGGCTATCAGCCCGTCGTTTATGACAATCTGTCGACAGGTCATCGCGGCTTCGTCGCCGGCTCGCTGGTAACAGGCGATCTGCTCGACGGCGCCACGCTGGCGCGCGCCTTCGCTGAGCACAACATCACAGCGGTCATGCATTTCGCGGCGGCGAGCCTCGTCGGCGAGTCCATGACCGACCCGCAAAAGTACTACATCAACAATGTGCAGGGCACGCTGTCGCTCTTGCAGGCGATGCGCAATGCGGGTTGCCATCGTATCGTCTTCTCCTCGACCGGCGCCGTCTACGGCAATGCCGATTCCAAGGAACTGCCGGAAGACTTCCCCTGCGCGCCGATCAACCCCTATGGCGCATCTAAGTGGATGATCGAGCGCATGCTGGCCGATTACCGCGCCGCTTACGGCTTCGGCGCGTTCTGCCTGCGCTATTTCAACGCCAGCGGCGCCGATCCTGCCGGCGGCATTGGCGAATTGCGTGACAACGAAACCCATCTCATTCCGCGCGCCATGATGGCGTTACAGGGCCATGTGGATTTTGCCGTGTTCGGTGAGGACTACGACACGCCCGACGGCACCGCGATCCGCGACTACATCCATGTCACCGACCTCGCCGCCGCGCATGTCGCGGCGCTGAAACTGCTGGAACAAGGGCATGCCGGCGGCAGCTTCAATCTGGGCACCGGCTCCGGCTTTTCGGTGCGGGAAATCCTGACTGCCATCAGGCAGGAGACCGGGCGCGAGGTGCCCCACACCGTCAAACCGCGCCGCTCCGGCGATCCCACCTATCTGGTTGCCGATCCCTCCGCAGCGCGAAAAGTGCTGAATTTCGTGCCGCGACATTCGGATCTACCGACCGTGATCCGCACCGCCTGGGCTTGGCACCAGAGGGCTCATCCGCTTAAGCAGTCCTGACAACATCGTCGAAGTCGATCAGGCGGGATGAGACGTTGCCTTATGGTCTATTCCGTTCTGAACCAAGCGATCCCGGCGCAAACGGATGGCGCGATCGCGAACGGCCGTCGAGCCCCTTGGGCAGCTTGTCGGCATTGAGCTTCACGACCGCACCTCTGGCGTCAGCGGCCGGCACCTCGTCCTGGCTGTAGATCAGCGTCGCCTCGAAGGTCACATCGGGGGCCTGCTCGGCCGTACCGGAACAGGTCGCCATCGCGCCGCTGCACACGCCCGAGAGCTTGACCTCGACTTCGTCGAGCCCGAACACGGTCGGCGGACCCTCGGCATGTCGCCGCGTGGTCAGAACCGCCGTGAAGCGCTGCTCGTCGATTCGGTAAGAGCCGCCATAGGTGAAGAAGCTGTCGCTGCCGGAGATTCGTCCCTCCGCCAGATGCACGACGCCCGTGCCCTGACCGCGCGGGGTCCTGAACCAGGCCGCGTATTTGCCGTCTCTCAGCATGAAAATATCCGCCGTAAAACTCAGAACGCATTTGCAACCAATACTAGGGCGCGACAATGATCCGCGCGGAGAGCATTCCGCCACGGTTAACACCCTGGAAAGCGAGCCAGTCAAATTGCTACCGACGCGCAGCGACGCGGGCAGCGCAGGCTCCTCCGCGCAGCGGGCAAGAAAGCTGGACCTCGTTGCATACCGCGCTAAAAACGATCGGCGTGCCGACCTCGTTTGGCAGCTTGCATATAACCGCTATCAACTCAGCCTTCGTGACAGCTAGCCTTCCTATCGCGCTGGGAAGAAGTGGTCGAGATCGCCGCCGGTCAGCAGGCGACGCCGTATCAGAAGACCGAGGCCACGCTCGCGCCCATTACAGGTATAGAGAGTGCAGCGGAGGGCCACCCGGTCGAGGCCGTCCCAGCCGAATGAAATTGTCTATCCGGCCAACAGCTTGCCGGCGCACTGTTTTCTCCGGTCGCCGGTTTGAACCTCTTCCTGATAGAGTGCACCAATATCTGAGAGTGATTCCGGTCACACTTGCCTGGGCGTTTCGCTGCTAAGCATCGGCCCTGGACGGGGACCGGGCAAATATCGGTCGAACTGGATGAGATTTCCCATGAAAAGCCTGATCGGCGCTGTTGTCGGCGCGTGCTGTCTTGCTGCCCCCGCTTTGGCGGAGACGCCGGCCGCCATCGTCGAGGACGTGCAAGGCAAGGTCGACGGCGTCGCGTTCATGGATTATGTGGCGCCGGGCAAGATCATCAAGCTGGGCCCCAAGGCAACCATTACGCTCAGCTATCTCAAATCGTGCCAGCGCGAGACCATCAGCGAAGGCGTCGTCATGGTCGGCACCGAGCAGAGCACCGTGCAACTCGGCGAGGTCAAGCGGGAGAAGGTGCCCTGCGATACCAACGCGGCAAAACTGTCGGAGCGGGAGGCGAACCAGAGTGCCGCGACGACCTTCCGCACTATGCGATCGGACGCCAAGGGCAGCGCTCCGGCCAAGCTGCCGACGCTCTACGGCATCGCGCCGTTGGTGCAGGCCAAGAGCGGCAGCACCCTGGTGATCGAACGCACCGATGGCAAGGAGCCCACCATCAGCGTTCCCCTCAAGAGCGAGACAATGGTCGGAGGCAAGTTCTATGACTTCGCCAAGGCCGGGAAGTCGCTGACGCCGGGCGGCAGCTATCTCGCCATCCTCGGCACCAAGCGTTACGCCTTCCAGGTCGATCCCAGCGCCACGTCGTCGCCGACGCCGATCGTCGGGCGCCTGCTGCGGCTCGAATAGGCAGCTAGCGACAGGGCGATGCGGCGGATCGGCAGACGGGACATCGTTGCAGCGATCCTGATTGCGCTTCTTGCAGGCGCCATCGTGACGTCTCCGCCGTTGCAGACGCTGCAGGGCCTGTCGCTCGACATTCTCACGGCACTGCGCGGCAAGCTCGTCGGCGACCAACGAGATCCCGGGACATCACCGGTCGTCGTCGTGGCCATCGACGGCGAGACCTACGACACTCCGCCGTTCAAGGGATCGCCAACGCAGACCTGGACGCGCGAGATCGGCCGGGTTCTCGGCAGCATCGACGACGGCGGCGCCCGGGCGATCGGCTTCGACGTCATCTTTCCAAGCTCGATCGAGCAGTCGGAGATTCCCTTCGGCGACGCCTCGCTGGGCAGCCGCATGAGAGGCTTCGATCGGGACTATCTCATCGCCCTGCGGAAGCTTTCCGACAGCGGCAAGCTGGTGCTCGGCGAGATCTTGAGCAACGACCATCAGGAAAGGCCCGACCGCGCGCAGCAATTGGCGGTGAGAAACAATATCCGCGCCCTCAACGTCCATACCGACACCGACGACGTGATCCGGCGGATGCCGCTGAGCTTCTCGATCGACGGCAAGCCGGTCCCCGCGATGGCGGTCGAGCTCGCCGCGCGCGCGCTCGCTGTAAAGCCCGAGATTGCACCGTCCGGAACGACCGGATTGTCCGGTTATGCAATTCCGAGCGCGGTACCGAATACACTGGCGCTCAATTTTCGAGGACTGGGCCGCGACATTCCGACTTTCTCCTTCGCCGATCTGCGAGCCTGCGTCGAAAAAGGCGATCGCGATTTCTTCCGTCGCGCCTTCGGCGGCAAAGTCGTGCTGCTCGGCACCGCCCTGAATTTCGATGATCGCAAGCTCACCTCGATGCGACTGTCCGGCGGATACGACGGAACGCCGGGGCCACGATGCGCCCAGCCCGCTCCGGCAAGCACCGCACAAAAGGCCCGCAGCGACATCGCCGGTGTCTTCGTGCATGCCAACGCGGTGCGAAATCTGATCGAACGCGATGCGGTGACCGAGCTCGGCTTTCCACTGCGGAGCATTCTCACCATCGTGTTCGCAGCGATCGTGGCCTGCGCGGCCTGCGTGCTTGCACCGGGTGGCGCACTGATCGCATGGCTCGGCCTCACCGCGGTATACGCCGCCGTGGCCGTCGGTGCATTCGTCTATGCCTTGGCGCTGCCGCTGACGGAGCCGGCACTCGCAAGCCTTGCCGCGCTCGCGATGATGATCGGCTACCGTTTCGTTTTAGCCGATCGTGACGAGCGTTTCCTGCGCAAGAGCTTTGCGTTCTATCTCGCCCCCGAAGTGATCGACACCATGGTTGCCTCCGGCAAGATGCCGGCGCTCGGCGGCGAAATGCGCAACGTCACCATGTTCTTCTCCGACCTGAGCGGCTTCTCCTCCATCGCCGAGACGATGACGCCGGGCGAGCTGGTGACGCTGATGAACGAATATCTGTCGGCCATGACCGACATCATCGAGAGCCATGGCGGCTATGTCGACAAATATATCGGCGATTCCATCGTCGCCATGTTCGGTGCGCCCGCCGACGATCCCGCGCATGCGCGCCACGCCGTCCATGCCGCGCTGAAATGTCACGCAAAGCTGGCAGAGCTCAACGCCGGCAGCGCCGCCTTCGCCGGCCGCGGCCTGTCGCACCGCATCGGGCTCAACAGCGGCGAGGCCGTGGTCGGCAATATCGGCTCCCGCCGCCGCTTCAATTACACCGTGATGAGCGACACCGTGAACGTCGCTTCGCGGCTCGAAGGCGCCAACAAATACTACGGCACCGCAATCATGGCCTCGGAATCGACGATGGCGCAGACCGGCGACGGCTTCGCCTGGCGGGAACTCGATGCGATCCGGGTGCTGGGGCGCGGCGAGGCGATCAGGGTATTCGAGCCGCTCGCGGACAGAGGCGCGGAGAGCGCCGGGCAGAAAAAACTCGCCGCGGCTTACGCGGAGGGGCTCGCCTGCTGGCGGGCGCGGGAGTTTGCGAAGGCGGCTGGTGCGTTCGGGCGAATGGCGGAAATGGATCCGGCGTCAGCGCTTTTTGGCAAGCGCGCAACTGCGCTCGCTACAAATCCACCAGGGTCGGACTGGACGCCGGTGAACATCCTAGAAGGAAAGTAGCGCGGCGTCGCATCGCTTTTCGGGTTCACTCCACGCTAAAACGGCAGCCCCACGTAATTCTCCGCGAGCAGGCGCTGGGCCGTTTCGGACGAGAGGAGATATTCCAGTTCAGTCTGCTGGAGCCGGTCCTCGTATTCGAGCCGGTCGGGGAAGCGATGCAGCAGCATCGTCATCCACCACGAGAAGCGTTGCGCCTTCCAGATCCGCGCCAGCGCCTTGGCGGAGTAGCCCTGGAGCCCGGAATCATCGTCGTTCTGATAGTGCGCGAGCATGGCGTGGTAGAGATAATAGATGTCGGAGGCGGCGCTGTTCAGCCCGCGCGCGCCGGTCGGCGGCACGATGTGGGCGGCATCGCCGGCGAGAAACAGGCGGCCGTAGCTCATCGGCTCGGCGACGAAGCTGCGCAAGGGCGCGATGCTCTTCTCGATGGACGGTCCCGTGACTAGGCGGCCGCCGACCTCGTCCGGCAAACGACGCTTCAGCTCGGCCCAGAACGCATCGTCGCTCCAGTCCTCCACCTTGTCGGTGAGCGGCACCTGGACGTAGTAGCGGCTCAGCACTTGCGACCGCAGGGAACACAGCGCAAAGCCGCGCTCGTGCTTCACGTAAATCAGCTCCGGCGACACCGGTTTCGTGCGCGACAGCACGCCCAGCCAGCCGAACGGATAGATCTTCTCGAATTCCCGCAGCACGTCCTTCGGGATCGACTTGCGGCTGACGCCGTGAAAGCCGTCGGCGCCGACGATATAGTCGCAATCAACTCGGACGGTCTCGCTGTTCGAACGATAGGTCACGTAAGGCCGGTCCGAGGTCAGCTCATGCGGCGTCACGTCCTCGGCATTGTGCACAACGTTGCCGCCGAGGCGGTCGCGCGCCTCGTAGAGGTCGCGCGTCAGCTCGGTCTGGCCGTAGACCAGCACCGAATTGCCGCCGGAATGCTTATGGAGGTCGATCTGGGAGAGCACGCCGTCATGGGCGATCTCGAATCCCTTGTGGATCTCGCCCTCGCGGTCCATCCGCTCGCCGCACTGAGCCTCGCGCATGAGCCTGGCGAAGCCGTGCTCAAGCACGCCGGCACGGATCCGGGCAAGCACGTGGTCGCGGCTGGATTTTTCCAGCACGACCGTGTCGATGCCCTTGAGATGCAGGAGCTGGGACAACAGCAGCCCGGACGGCCCGCCGCCGATGATACAGACCTGGACTTTCATTTTTTCGTCCTCCTCTGCACTTTCTTGCAGATTCAGCGCCGCTGACCGATGGAGGCTTTCGTCTTTGTCTTGTACTATTCGAACATGAGAAGCGCAGCCCCCGCCCCCGCGATCCGGGTCTACAATCTGTTCGGCGAGTCCGGCGATCTGCCTGATGTCGTGCATTGCGAGACGATAGCGTCGCGCTCGGTGCTGCACGATTGGACGCTGGCCGTGCACCGCCATGCCCGGCTGCACCAGATGCTGCTGATCGACCGCGGCGGCGGCGAAGCCACGCTCGACGGGCGCGTGGTGCAGCTGAAGCCGATGCAGATCGTCAACGTGCCTGTCGGCCACGTCCATGGCTTCCGGTTCGTGCCTGACACCCAAGGCTGGGTGCTGACCATCGCCGCGGAAATATTGGACGAAGCGCTGCTCGCCTCCGAAGGACTGCGCGGCGCCTTGTCGCGCTCGGCCGTGATACGTGGCACGCCGCAGATCCGGACCACCATGAAGCAGATCTTTGCCGAACACGCCGCGCGCGATTTCGGCCGGGCGCATGTGCTGCGCGCACTGTCGGCGGCCATGATCGGGCTGGTGGCCCGCGCGCTCACCGGCGAGAGCGGTGGCAACGGCACGGCTGAAAGCGGACTATTCCGCCGCTTCGAGGCGCTGCTGGAAGAGCATCATCTGGAACGCTGGAGCGTTGCGGACTATGCGGGCGCGCTGTCGATCACGCCGACCCATCTCAACCGGGTGACGCGGTCAGCAACCGGCGACACCGCCTCGCACCTGATCCTCAACCGGCTGATCCGCGAAGCGCGGCGCAACCTCGTCTACACCAACTTGCCGGTCTCAACGATCGCCTATGCGCTGGGCTTTGAGGACCCCGCCTATTTCAGCCGGGTCTATGCCGCCGCCACGGGCGTGTCACCGCGCGCCTTTCGCGCGCAGCTCCACGGCGAGGAGACCTGAGACGATCACACGTCGAAGAACACCGTCTCTTCCGGCCCCTGCAAATTGATCGTGAAGGAGTACACGATCTTGCCGGCGGGTTCGCTGCGCTTTGCGATCAGAGTCGAGCGCCGGACCGGCTGCTCGATCAGGTTGAGCACGGGGTCGGCGGCGTTGGCGGCCTCTTCGTCCGAGAAATAGAGGCGCGTGTTCAGACCGATGTTGATACCGCGCGCGACGATCCAGACATTGATGTGCGGAGCGCCTTTGCGGCCCGTCTTGTCGATGATCGCGCCCGGCTTGATGGTCTCGAAGGTGACGAGACCACTCTCGAAGTCAGAGCCCGCGCGGCCCCAGCCACGAAATTCCTCGTCAAGCGCGCCGGTCGACCGGTCGGCCGAATGGTTGTAGCGGCCGGCCGCGTTGGCCTGCCACATCTCCAGCAGCACGTCGCGCAGCGGCGTGCCGCTGCCGTCGATCACCCTGCCATCCAGCGTGATGCGTTCGCCTTGCGTGTTTGGCGTCACCAGCACGTTGGAGAAATTCTTCTCGAAAATGTCGAAGCCGGCCATGGCCGGGATCAACCCGATATGCACGTAGGGCCCGGCCGTCTGCGAGGCGGTTTCCTTGAGGTAGTTGAGCGGCTGCGGCATGGACCTAGTTCCCTGCGGTGCGATTTTCAAAGTAAGTGGAGCGCTGGCCGCGCAAGACGATGTCGAAGCGGTAGGCGAGCGAGTCGAACGGGGCCGATGCGTTGAGGTCGAGCGGCGCGACGAGACGCTCCAGCGCATCCTTGTCCGGGATCGTCGTCAGGATCGGGCAGACCGGGATCAGGGGATCGCCCTCAAAGTACATCTGGGTGATCAGACGCTGTGCAAAGCCCGAGCCGAACACCGAAAAGTGGATGTGAGCGGGACGCCAACTGTTGACGTAGTTACGCCAGGGATAGGGCCCCGGCTTCACGGTACGGAAATAATAGTAGCCGGTGTCGTCGGTCAGCGCGCGACCGCAACCGCCGAAATTCGGATCGATCGGCGCCAGATAGGTGTCCTTCTTGTGCCGGTAGCGGCCGCCGGCATTGGCTTGCCAGAACTCGACCAGCGTATTCGGCACGCCGCGGCCGGTCTCGTCCAGCACGCGGCCGTGGACGATGATGCGCTCGCCGACGGGATCACCGTCCTTGGCGTAGTTGCGGATCAAATCATTGTCGAGCGCGCCGAGGTCGTTGTGACCGAACACCGGCCCCGTAATCTCCGAGACCGAGTTCTCAAGCGACAGCAGCGCCTGGCGCGGCGAACGTAGCACCGATGATTTGTAGCCCGGCGCGTGCGCGGGCGGATGCATGGAACGGTCGCGCTGGAAGAAGCCGCCGTCACCGAGCGGCGGCGTGAACGGCTCGGGGTGGTTGAGGCGGGGATCCCGCGAGGCTGGCGCCTGGCATGCATCGGCGTTGTCTCTCCCTGTGGCGCTCCCGTTGGGGCGCACGACTTATCGGGAGATGATGGCGCCGGCTATTCTCAAGATAAATAGATTGATTATAATGAATTCCATGAACAAAATCGATCATTTGGCGCTTGATGGCCACGCGCTGGAGCTGTTCCTGGCGGTGCTGGAGGAAGGTTCGGTGACGGCGGCCGCAACGCGGCTCGGCCTGACGCAATCCGCGGTCAGCCACGCCCTCAACAAGCTGCGGCGGATCGTCGGCGATCCGCTGTTTGCCAAATCCGGCCGCGGCATTGTGGCCACGGCGCACGCCCAGGCGCTCGCGGCAAAGGCGCGAGCGCTGATCGACGAGATGCGGAGCTTTGCCGGCGGCGTCACGTTCGAGCCGGCGATCGCGCAGCTTTCGCTGACAATCGCCGCGAACGACTTCCAGCGCGACCTGCTGCTGCCGCGGTTCTTCTATCATGTCGCCGCGCAAGTGACGAGCTTGAACCTGCGCGTGATCCCCTCGCAGTCGCCCTCACCGGCGATGCTGCGGGAAAACCGCTGCGATCTGCTGATCACGCCGCTGCCGCCATCCGGCGTGGACATCGTGCAGAAGCGCCTGCTGCAAGACCATTACGTTTGTTACTACGATCCCAAAGCGCGTGCCGCGCCGGCAACGCGCGGCGCCTATCTTGCGGCGCGTCACATCACCGTGGTCTACACTGACAACGAGCGACTCGACTTCGATCGCCGGCTTGCAGCCAACGGTTTCCACCGCGACATCGCGATCTCCGTGCCGAGCTTCTCCCGCGTGCCGTCCTTCCTGCGTGGCTCGCAAATGCTGGCGAGCATGCCGAGCCTGCTGGCGCCCGGCGTGATGCACGGCTTCGCGCAGGTACGGATTCCGCTGGCCTCGCGCACGCGAACCCTGGCCGAGCTGCCGATGTTCATGGTCTGGCACCAGCGCTATCAGAAGGACCCGGCACATCGCTGGATCAGAAGCCAGCTCGAGACCGTGGCGGCGACGGCCTCGCACCCCTGAACACGCGGGCTGCGGCGCATAAGCCACACCCAAGTCCGGAAACGACTCTTCGAATGCGGTAGCCGGTCGAGTTCAACCGAACGGTTGATGCACGTTGTGTGATTCCGCGCCACCGTCGCGCAACTGGTGCGACGAGGTGAATATAATGAAGAAGAATCTTGCGGCGCTCATGCTCGGCGCGACCGCGGCATGGACGGTCACCAGCGCCACCGCCGGAGAAATCGAAGACGTCAATGCGCGCCTCGAGGTGCTGGAAAGGCAGAACGCCGCGATCCGCAAGGAAAATGCCGCGTTGCGCGCGAACCAGCAGTTGCGCGAAGAGAATACGCGGCTGAAATCGCAAGGCGAACGCGCAACGAGCGAACCTGCCAGGACTGGGGCCCGATCACACCAGGACAATTCCGCATTCCGGGCGGTCACTGCTGTTTCGCAACAGGCCAGAAATCCGTTGCAGGCGTATGCCGCAGACCTACCGGTCAAGGCACAACTGCTTGCCGGTCCGGGACAGTTCAGGGCCTGGATCGAAGGCGGCGCCATCTTCAGCGGCGGGGATCCGATATCAGACACTTACGGTCTCACCGGACAGTTCGACCTGACGCCAAAGGTCGGATGGGAAACGGCTACTGGCTTCGATTATCGCTTCGCCGGATCTCCCTGGCACATCAGCGGCCAGTTCCGCTACGGCGAGGGAGGCAAGAGCACCGGCCTGGACTCACTGACGCAAACAATCGTCGTTGGCGCTGCGAGCCAGACAGGCACGGAAATCTTCGCCAATACCTACAAGGAAACCCGCTGGCTCGCCGATCTCGCGGTTGGACGCGACATCGCCGGCAGCGGACCGAGCACGCTTCAGCTGAAGGGCGGCCTTCGCGTTGCCGAATTCGTCACCCGGAGCTCAAGCTCGGACGTCCAGGCCGCGACCAGCACTGGTGTTGCGTTGCCTGGCTTTCCGGCGATCACCAGCTTTTCCACAACGCTCTCGACGTTGCGCGATACGCGCGCGAACTTCCTCGGCGCGGGACCACTCATCGGTGTCGAGGGCTCGGTCCCATTTGGCGGCAAATGGTCGTTCGATTATGCCGGCGACGCCGCCCTGCTACTCGGCCGGCAACAGTCGGCGACCAGTTCGTCGACCCTGTTCTCGGTAACGCCGTCGGTCCTTTCTCCCCTCTTTCCAGTCGCGAATACGCTCTCGACGAGCAACGATCGGTTGTTTGCCGGGGTGCTCAGCGCCGACATTCAGGTTGGCGTCTCCTATTGGATGACGCAGAACCTGAAACTCGGCGCAGGCTATCGGCTCGATGCGTTCATCAATGTGTTCAACCAGGCAGGCTCCTCCAACTCCGGTCTGACGCCCGACCGCTACACGCACGGCCCCCGCGTCACGCTCACGGGAGCGTTCGACGCCATGTAAGCCACCCGGACCGTCCGCAGACCGGTTCGCGAACGGGCTCTCGGAGCGATTTCGGGCCGCCCTCGCGCAGCCGGATGCTCGGCGGTGGCCTGCCCTTCGCCAAATCCACTGGTTGCGCACGGGGAGCCACGCTAGAATTCCACCCATGACAGTGACCGACATTGCGAGCCGGACCTACAATCACAGCTGGCGGCTGGATCCCATCATCCGCAGCCTGCTTGATACCGACTTCTACAAGCTATTGATGTTGCAAATGATTCGGGAATCCTACCCGAATCAGCAGGTGACATTCTCGGTCATCAACCGATCGCGCCATGTCCGGCTCGCCGAAATCATCGACGAGGGCGAACTGCGCGCCCAGCTCGACCACGCCCGCACCATCCGCTTCACCAAAAAAGAGCTGATCTGGCTTGCCGGTAATACTTTCTACGGCAAGACACACATGTTCTCGGCGGACTTCATCCGCTGGCTCGCCGAATTCCGGCTGCCCGAATACGAGCTGCGCAAGGTCGAAGGCCAGTACGAGCTGCACTTCCACGGGCCGTGGAGCCATACCACGATGTGGGAGATTCCTGCGCTCGCCATCCTCAACGAATTGCGCTCGCGGGCAGCGATGAAGGGCCGCGGCCGCTTCGAGCTCGACGTGCTCTATGCCCGGGCCAAGGCCAAGCTGTGGACCAAGGTGGAACGCCTGCGCAAGCTGGATGGCTTGCGGCTCTCCGATTTCGGCACCCGTCGCCGCCATGGCTTCCTCTGGCAGCGCTGGTGCGTGGAGGCCGTGAAGGAAGGCCTGGGCCCGTCCTTCATCGGCACTTCCAACGTGCTGCTCGCGATGGACAATGATCTCGAAGCCATCGGCACCAACGCCCATGAACTGCCGATGGTCGCGGCGGCGCTGGCCAAGGACGACGAGGAGTTGCGCTGGGCGCCCTATCGCATCCTCGACCAGTGGCGCCAGACCTATGGCGGCAACCTCCTGATCGCGCTGCCCGACGCTTTCGGCACCAAGGCTTTTCTGCGCGATGCGCCGGAATGGGTCGCCGACTGGACCGGCTTCCGTCCCGACAGCGCGCCGCCGATCCAGGCCGGTGAGGAGATCATCAAATGGTGGGAGCAGAAGGGCCGCAATCCCAGGGACAAGCTGCTGGTGTTCTCCGACGCGATGGACGTGGGCTCGATCGAGGAGACCTACCACCACTTCACCGGCCGGGTGCGGCTCTCCTTCGGCTGGGGCACCAATCTCACCAATGATTTCGTCGGCTGCACGCCGGACGGCTCGTTCAACCTCGATCCAATCTCGCTGGTCTGCAAGGTGTCTTCGGTCGACGGACATCCGGCCGTCAAGCTCTCCGACAATCCCGAGAAGGCGACCGGCCTGCCCTCGGAGATCGAGCGCTATTTGCGCGTCTTCGGCGACGCCGGCCGCGTGCGCAAACCGGTGCTGGTCTAGCGGCAGAGCATTCTCTCTCCATCAGGTAAACCACTTGGGGCGAATGCGCGACATCGGCTCGCGATGCCGCGTCAGTTCCGGTTCGGCGGCATTTGCGACGATCTGTAAGCATCCACTTCACAACGCCTTCACCTTGCGACGCGGTCTCCTGGCATTTTCAAGTCGAGTTAAGCACCTTTGGCGCGTAATCCGCGTTATGAGCGGGTCGCTCCGCTGGGTCGTTGAGCGACTTGGGGAACGCAAAGTGTTTCGCAGAACAGCGCCATCAACGAAGGGACGCAATTTCCTTCACGTCATCAAGCTCGTCTCGCCTTTCGTCACGGTCGTCCTGCTGCAGGCGGCGATCGCCGGATTCAGCCTGGAGGTGATGTCCTCGGTTCGCGCCTATGTCGCGGGCGAAGCGCTATGGTCCCGCTCGCAGAAGAACGCCGTCTATTTTCTCAATCTCTATCTGCATTCGGGCGACGCCAGCCAGTTTGCGCAATATCAGACCTCGCTGGCCGTTCCCATCGGCGACGAGTTCGCGCGCTGGGCGCTCGAGCGCGATCCGGTCGACGTCGAGGCCGCCCGCATCGGCTTCCTGCAAGGCGGCAACCATCCCGATGACGTGCCGGGACTGATCTGGCTGTTTCGCTACTTCAAACAGGTCAGCTTTCTCAAGGAAGCGATCCGCGAGTGGGCTGCCACAGACCCCATGCTGCTGGAGCTCAGCGTTTTCGGCGAGGTCATCCGGTCAGAGCTGAAGAACGGGCTCGTCCAGGACAGCAAGCGCCTGCAATTATTGTCGTCGCGGCTGTCGGAGCTCAACACCCAGTTCACGGTGCACGCCAAGCGGTTCTCCACCGTTCTCGGCGAAGGCTCGCGCGCCATCAAGATGACGCTGACTGGCGTCAATATCGTCACAGCCATGACGCTGATCCTGCTCCTGATCTGGCACACGCGGCGATTTGTGCTGCAACGACAGGCGTTCGAGGATGCCTTGCATGCCGAGAAGGAGCGCCTGGCCTGGCAGGCGTCGCACGACTGGCTGACCGGCTTGTCCAACCGCCGCGCGTTCGAGGCCCGCCTGCAAAGCGAGTTGGACGGCACCGCGGCGGGTTCGCTGGGCCTGATCCTGCTCGATCTCGATCAGTTCAAGGACGTCAACGACAGCTGCGGTCACCTCGCCGGCGACCGCCTGCTCCGCCAGATTTCGCGCCTCCTGCAGCAGGAGCGGCGGCCGCATGACCTGGTGGCCCGGCTCGGCGGTGACGAATTCGGCCTAATCCTTCCGCAATGCACGCCGTACGACGCCGTCGATATCGCCGAACGGCTGCGCCGGGCGCTCGAGCTATCCGTCTTCGCCTGGGACGATCATTGCTTTGCAGTGACGGCCAGCATCGGCGTTACCTGCATCAGCGACGGCAACACCACGCTCGAGGACGCGATGCGGCGCGCGGATGCCGCCTGCTATCGCGCCAAGGAGAACGGACGCAACCGTGTTCAGGTCGACAACGGGACGACGGACGTCATCGTCGTCACCTCTCGGCAACGCAAGTCCGCCAGCGCATAGCAGCGCTCAGCACTTTATCGTATGGGCAGAATCCCGAGCCCCGCGAGATGCGCATCCAGAAATTGTTCGACCTGCTGGCGCAGCATTTGCGGCGGTACGGCCACCATACGCTCTTCGAGGCCGAGCGAGATGATCCCGTGCACGGCGGAAAACAGGGTGCGTGACAGCAGCGCGATCTGCACGTCGTCTGCATTCGGAAGCAGCCGCACCAGGGGCGCATGCATCAGCGCGAAGGCGTCCATCACCATCTGAAGGATGTCATCGGGGTAAGGGCGGTCGTCCTCCATCCGATGCTCGAACAGCGAGCGCAGCAGATTGGCGTTCGTCGCGAAGAATTCGAGGTAGGTCGCGGCCAGCCCGTAGAGCTGGCGAACGGGATCCTCGGCCGGAACCTGGCCCAACCGCAACGTCAGCGCCTTAACGGTCTCCCGATTCACGGTCAGGATCACCCCGTCGAAGTCGCCGAACTCGTTATAGACGCTGCCAACCGAGCAGCCGGCGGCGTCCGCGATGTCCCGGACTTTCAACGATTTCAATCCCTTAGCTGCAATAATGCCGCGAGCGATCTCCACGATCTGCTGCCGCCGGCGAGATTTTTTTCGATCTCGCAACGATTCATCTTGAACATTGTTCATTTTCAGGATACTCATTTGAACAATGTTCAAGTTAACCCGTAGACCTGCAAAATGCAAACCCTCGCTGTTGATATCGCTTCCACCTTCGTCGATGACGCCACAGCTCTCGTGACCGAATTTGGCCGCGCCCTCCTGCGGTTCGCGACGGGGCCGATCGATCGTATCGCAAATGCCTGCGACATCGCCGGTGTCCTGACTGAGCGCCGCGCGACCTTCCGGATGTGGCGGGCCAACCGCGGCCGTGCCCGTCATGAGGGCCGCCGCATTAGCCTGCTCGGCCGCCTCTCGCCCTTTCGCCGCCTCGCCCACCTCACCTGAGGCGAGCGCAGCCGGCAAGTTCGGGGCGCCCCGAATGCAATATCAAACCGCAAGGAAGGACTTACCATGTCCCGACATTCGAGCCGATGCCGCGGCCTTCGACGATGCGGTTCAGGTTTCCCTCAGCGCCCTGAGCAATATCCTGGCAGGCGCAGCCTGTCTGGATAAGGCCGCAACCGAACCATTGCGAACCAAACCACGCCACGCGGAGACCAACAGGATCGGAAGGTAAGCGCGCAGAGCAGGCCGGGGCGACTGTCGTCAACCCACAATAGCCCGTCGCATATCCTCTGGACCCAAAGTCCATCCGACAATGAAACTTCAGGCAGCCTTTCCAAAACAGGACTAGTCATGATCAGGGATTTGATGTCGTCACGCCGCTTCGCGCCGCTGTTCTGGGCGCAATTCTTCTCGGCGCTGAACGACAACGTGCTCAAGAACGCACTCGTCATCATCCTGCTTTACAGTGCCGCGACGGGCCACGGCGATGCGCTGGTGACGGTCGCAGGCGCCGTCTTCATCTTCCCCTATTTCATTCTGTCCGGGCTCGGCGGCCAGCTCGCCGACAAATACGTCAAATCCGTCGTCGCAAGGCGACTCAAGTTCGCCGAGATCTTTGCCGCGGGCTTTGCCGCGGCCGGCTTCTTCCTGCACTCGGTGCCGCTGCTGTTCGCAGCACTCGCACTGTTCGGCGTCATCGCCGCGCTGTTCGGTCCCGTGAAATACGCGATGCTGCCGGACCAGCTCGAGCTCGGCGAGCTCGCGACCGGCAACGCGCTGGTCGAAGGCGCGACCTTCATGGCCATCCTGCTCGGCACCGTTGCCGGCGGCCAGTTCGTGGCCGGCTCCGCGCATATGGGCTGGGTCGCATCGGCCGTGGTCGTGCTGGCCCTGCTGTCCTGGGCCTTCGCCTCCCGCATTCCCGCGACGACGCCGTCTGCACCCGATCTGCCGGTCAACGCCAATCCCTGGACCTCGACGCTCGGCCTGTTGAAGACGCTGCACGCCGATCACCGGCTGTGGGACGGCACCGTGATCGTCTCCTGGTTCTGGCTGGTGGGCGCCATCGTGCTCTCACTGCTGCCGGCACTGGTCAAGGAAGTCATCGGTGGCACCGAGGGCGTGGTGACGTTGTGTCTCGCGATCTTCGCAACCGGCATTGCCATCGGCTCGCTGTTTGCCGCGAATCTGAGCCACGTTCGCCCGAACCTCGCGCTGGTGCCGATCGGCGCCATCATGATGGGGTTTGCCGGCATCGACCTCGCTTGGGCGATCGGCGTGACCACCAAGGGGCAGGACATCACCGCGGGCGACTTCGCGACCTCGTTCGCGGGCCTGCGCATGCTGCTCGATTTCGTTGCCTTCGCATTCGGCGGCGGCCTGTTCGTCGTTCCGTCCTTCGCCGCCGTCCAGGCCTGGTCCGCCCCCTCCGAGCGCGCCCGCATCATCGCCGCCGGCAACGTGCTACAGGCCGCCTTCATGGTGGCCGGCTCGCTGTTCGTCGCGCTGCTGCAGGCCGGCGGATTGCACATCGGCTGGATCTTCTTCGGCCTCGGCGTCGCCAGCTTCGGCGCGGTCTGGTTCGTGCTGACGAAGTGGGGCAAGGAAGGCGTGCGTGACTTCGGCGGGCTGCTGTTCCGCGCGCTGTTCCGCACCGAGGTCCGCGGGCTGGAGAACCTGCCGCCTGCTGGCACGCGCATGCTGATCGCGCCCAACCATGTCAGCCTGATCGACGGGCCGCTGCTGCACGCCGTGCTGCCGATCGACGCGAGCTTCGCGGTCGATACCGGCATCGCCAAGGCCTGGTGGGCCAAGCCGTTCCTGCGGGTAGTCAAGCACTACACCATGGACCCCAGCAAGCCGCTGGCCGCGCGCGACCTCATCAAGCTCGTCGCCGCCGGAGAGCCGGTGGTGATCTTTCCGGAGGGACGCATTACCGTCTCCGGCTCGCTCATGAAGGTCTATGACGGCACCGCGATGATTGCGGACAAGGCCGACGCAGTCGTCGTCCCGGTCCGCATCGAAGGCGCCCAGCGCTCGCATCTCAGCTATCTCAACGGCAGCCAGATCAAGCGCTCGTGGTTTCCGCGGGTGACCGTCACCATCCTGCCGCCGGTCAAGCTTCCGGTCGATCCATCGCTCAAGGGCAAGACGCGCCGCAACGCCGCTGGCGCAGCACTTCAGGACGTGATGATCGACGCCATGGTGAAAAACGCCATGCTCGATCACACCCTGTTCGAGGCGCTCGGACACGCTTACCGCGATCGCGACACCGGCAAGGTCATCATCGAGGACGCGCTCGGCACCAAGCTGACCTATCGCAAGCTGATCCTGGGCGCGCAGGTCTTGAGCCGGAAGCTGGAGAACGGCACCGTCATTGGTGAGAATGTCGGCGTGCTGCTGCCGAACTCCGCAGGCGTCGCCGTCGTTTTCATGGCGCTGCAAAATATCGGCCGGGTGCCGGCGATGCTTAACTTCTCGGCCGGCCCGGTCAACGTCCTCGCGGCCATGAAGGCCGCACAGGTCAAGACCGTGCTGACGTCCAAGGCCTTCATCGAGAAGGGCAAGCTCGACAAGCTGATGGCCGCGATCTCCGCGGAAGTTCGCGTCGTCTATCTCGAGGATGTTCGCGCCTCGATCGGCACGGCCGACAAGATCACGGGCCTGCTCGCCGGTACTATGCCGCGCGTCGTCCGCCAGGCGAGCGATCCGGCCGTCGTGCTGTTCACGTCGGGCTCGGAAGGCACACCCAAGGGCGTTGTGCTGTCTCACCGCAATATCCTCGCCAACGCCGCACAGGCGCTGGCGCGGGTCGATGCCAACGCCAATGACAAGGTGTTCAACGTGCTGCCGGTGTTCCACTCGTTCGGGCTGACCGGCGGAATGATGATGCCGCTGCTCGCGGGCATTCCGATCTACATGTACCCCTCGCCGCTGCACTACCGGATCGTGCCCGAGCTGATCTACCAGACCGGCGCCACCATCCTGTTCGGCACCGACACGTTCCTCACCGGCTACGCCCGCTCGGCGCATGCCTACGACTTCCGGACCCTGCGCCTGGTGATCGCCGGCGCCGAGGCGGTCAAGGATCGCACCCGGCAGGTGTTCATGGAACGCTACGGCATCCGCATCCTCGAAGGCTACGGCGTGACCGAGACCGCGCCGGTGCTGGCGATGAATACGCCGATGGCCAATCGCCCCGGAACGGTCGGCCGCCTGTCGCCGCTGATGGAAAGCCGCCTCGACCCGGTCCCCGGCATCGAGGAAGGCGGCCGCCTGTCGGTGCGCGGCCCGAACGTGATGCTCGGATACTTGCGGGCGGAAAGTCCCGGCGTGCTCGAACCGCTCGCCGAGGGCTGGCACGACACCGGCGACATCGTGGCGATCGACGCTGCCGGCTTCATCACCATCAAGGGCCGCGCCAAGCGCTTTGCCAAGATCGCCGGCGAAATGGTCTCGCTGTCGGCGGTCGAGAACATCGCGACGACCCTGTGGCCGCAGGCCGCATCGGTCGCGGTTTCGATCCCGGATCCGCGCAAGGGCGAGCGTATCGTGCTGCTGACGACGGAAAAGGGTGCCGAGCGCAGTGCAATGCAGGGGCAAGCCAAGGCCATCGGCGCATCCGAGTTGACCGTTCCCGCGGCGATCATGGTGGTGGACAAGGTGCCACTGCTCGGCACCGGCAAGACCGACTACGTCACCGCAACGACGATGGCTCGCGAGCAGGCGTCTGGACCAGAGCGCGAGGTGGCATAAGCGAGATGCACGAGGCGCCTCAATCAGGTGACGCGCGATGCCCGGGAGTGGTTCTGCTTCACGGCATCGCGCGAACCTCGGCATCCATGAAAAGTCTTGAACGGGCGCTCCGGGCAAGCGGCTTCGCAACGCTCAACATCGACTATGCCAGCCGCCGCAAGCCGATCACCGCGTTCAGGGACGATATCCATCCAGAGGTTGCCCGCTTCGCCGAACGTGATGCGCCGCTGTATTTCGTCGCACATTCCATGGGCGGTCTGGTGACGCGCGCCTATATCGCAAAATACCGTCCGGACCGGCTTGCCGGCGTGGTGATGCTGGGCACGCCGAACGGCGGCAGCGAGGTCGCCGATCTCCTCAGCCGATATCGCCTCTATAGCGCATTCTACGGCCCGGCCGGACTCGAGCTCACCACCACGTCCACGCCCCGGCCCGACGCCCTTCCCCCCGTGGACTATCCCGTCGGCGTGATCGCGGGAAACCGCTTCATCGATCCCGTCGCAGGTCTTTTCGTTCTGCCGAAGCCGAATGACGGACGGGTCTCGGTGCAAAGCACAATGGTTGCCGGCATGGCCGACCATATCGTCGTGAAGGCGTCCCATACCGGACTTCCGCGTCACGCCGCCGCGATCGAACAGACGATCGCTTTCCTGCGCGACGGCCGCTTCCGACCGTCTGAATCTCAGGAGGCGGCTTCACTGCGCCGCTCCTGCGCGTAACGCACCAGTGCTGCGAAGCGATAGATGCCGTGCACGAATTTGCCATAGGGCATGGTGATGAAAAGCGCGAAAACTGCGCCCAAATGCAGCGCCAGCAGCGGGCCCATGGCGGCGGTGTCCCGCAAGAGCAGAAGCAGCATGCCGGTGAACCCGGTCAGGAACAGCATGGCGATGAAGCCGACATCCATGCCGTAGCGCTGCTCGTCGAGCAGCGCCGGATCGCGCCGCATCTTGGCGACAAACAGGCCGATCGGCCCGATGATCAGGCCGATGCCACCGAGCGTGCCGAGCACCACCGGCAGATCCCACCACGGATACGGCGCCTCGCGGCCGAGCAGATAGTGATACAGCGTGGCGACCGAGGTCGCGGCCAAGCAGAGCAGGAAGCCATAGAAGGTCAGGTGATGGAACAGCTTGCGCCGGTCGGTCGGCTTGTCATCCTCATTGTAGCAGCCGACGCCGCCACCGTGGAGATAGCGCAGCTCACCAGCGTCGCGTATCGCCTGAAAGATCGAGCGGCCGTCCGCACGGCCGCCGATCGGCGGACCGATATCTCGCCAGAAGGCACGCACGCTCATCACCAGCGCGAAGATCGCATAAAGGAAGGCGGCGCTGAACAACGCCGCCATCGCGTTGTGCGGCATCAACTTGTAGAACGCGCCGGGGCCGATGTGCACGCCAAACAGCACGCTGCGGTCGTTCAGGGCAGCGAAGCCGAGGATGAAGGCGGCCATGCTGAGCGCGGCGACGATGCTGATGACGAGACCGTTACGCGCGAAGGCACCGGACAGCGCGTGCGGCCAGGCATAGGCCGCGTAGGATTCTGCGCGCGCGATCGCCAGCGTCTGCGGGACGTTGACGTTGAATTCGTGCGGCGGCGAGAACTGGCAGTCGACGTAGCAGGCGCCGCAGCCATGGCAGAGATTGGCGAGATAATTGAGGTCGCCATCAGAGAAGGCGCGCCGCATCTCCATCGCGGGAAACACCGCGCAAAGACCCTCGCAGTAACGGCAGGAATTGCAGACCGTCATCAAGCGGTCGGCTTCGTCCAAAATTCTGGTTCCGTGCATGGCTTTACTTCGTCAGACCTTTGCCCTCGAGCCATTTCTGGATCAGGGCTGCGACCTCGAGGTTGTTCTTGTCCATCATCACCATATGCGAATTGCCTTTGATGCCGGCCTGTGGGAGATCGACGATGTCGACGCTGCCCCCGGCTGCCTTGATGGCGTCCGCAAAGGCGATGCCATTGGCGCGGATCTTGGGCCAGCGCGAATCGCGCTCGATATAGTCGCCGTAGATGATGAGGGTCGGGATGTTCTTCAGCACATCCGCCTTGGCGGGATCGCCGATGCCGGCCGGCTCGATCGCAATCAGCGCCTTGACCTTGTCGGGGCGGGCTTGCGCGACCTTGAAGCCGAAGGTGCCGGCTTGGCTGTGGAACAGAAGCACCGAGGGGCCGACGCGATCGATCTCGGCGATATAGGCGGCGATGGTCGCATCGTCGGTCGTGGTCCAGCGCGGTACGTTCTGCTTGACGAAATTCTCGTAACCCTCGACGGGGAACTGGTTGCCCGGCAACAATCTTCGCTTGGCGGGATCGGGATCGTAGGAGTTCGGCCCATCGCCGATGCGGAAACGCTCGAACGGATTGGCCGTGGTCAGGAAGATCGGCTCGCCTTTGAAGATATCGGGGTATTGCGCCCAGCCCGCGCGTCCGCGCTCTACCGCGTCGGAATTATAGACCGCCCACCCCTTGCGCAGAAAATAATTCAGCCAGCCTTCGCGTCCGTCCGGCGTGGTCTCGTAGGTGACGCCGGTCAATCCCCCGCCGTGCCACATCAGCAAGGGATAGGCACCCTTCTCGTTGGCGGGCAGGAAATACTGCACGTACATCTGCTCGACCTGATACGTGCCGTTGGGATCGACCTTGGCCGGCACGCCGCCGGGCGCGAACACGACCTCCCTCACCGGCTTGCCGGAGATTTCGACAAGGCGGCCGCCGACATGGAACGAACCCATGTCTCGTAGCGTGATCGGCTCAGCCGCGTGGGCGTGGCCGACGATCAGCAGCGCCGCGATCGCGGCAGTGGCAATGCGTGACATGGTTTCTCCCTCTGCCTTTCCTTCGCCTAGTTCTTGGCGTGGCGCGCCGCTTCCCGTCCTGCAATCCGTCCGAACACGCTGCCGATGGTCATGCCCATGCCGGCGGCATAGCCCTTGCCGAGCACGTTGCCGGCCATGATCTCGCCGGCCGCGAACATGTTCGCCGACGGCTTGCCGTCGGCCATCAGCATCCGCGCTTCTCTGGTCACGCGCGTGCCGAGATAGGTGAAGGTGATGCCGGGCCGCACCGGATAGGCAAGATAGGGCGGCGTCTCGATCCGCGCGCCCAATGCGTCTTCTGCGGCGTGATGCCTTCGGTGCGGCAATCGTCCAGAATGGTGTGGTCGAAGGTGCCGGGCTGCACCGCGGCGTTGAATTCGGTGATGGTCTTTTCCAGTGTGGCCGGATCGAGCTCGAGCTTGCCGGCGAGCTCAGCCACGGTCTGCCCGGCGATCGGAGGAAACAGCGTCGGCATGAAGCTGGTGACAACGGTCGAGTCGAAGATGATGTAGGCGATCTGGTCGGGCTGCGCGGCCACCAGCCGACCCCAGATCGCGTAGCGCTTCGGCCAAATGTCCTCGCCCTCGTCGTAAAAGCGCTGCGCGTGCTTGTTGACGACGATGCCGAACACGACCGAATCGTGCCTTGTGATGATGCCACCGTCGAATTTCGGCGCGCGGGCGTCGATCGCGACCGCATGGCATTGGGTGGGATCGCCGACCTCCTGCACGCCCTTGGCGAGCAGCATCTTCAGGATCGAGCCGCGGTTATAGGGCGTGCCGCGGATCAGGAAATTGTCGGCGGCGTCGCCCCAATATTGCTTCAGCCATTCGATGTTGGCCTCGAACCCGCCGGCCGCGGCGACCAGCGACGTCGCGCGTATCTCGGTGTCACCCTTGATCGGCCGCTTGAGGCGAGCGGCGAGAAACATGCCGTCCTCGATCATGAGGTCGGTGACCTCGGCGTCGTATTCGACTTCGACGCCGAGCTTCTCGGCGGTGAGATAAAGTGCGTTCAGCATCGCGCGGCCGCCACCGAGAAAGAAGGAGTTGGTACGACCGAGGCTCAGCGTGCCGCCGAGCGAGGGCTGCCAGCGCACGCCCTGCTCCACGATCCAGTTCAAGATGTCCTTGGACTCGCGGATCATGTGCCGGGCGAGCACCTCGTCGGTTTGGCCGCCGGTGACGCGCAGGAGATCTTCCCAAAACTCCTCCTCGGTGTAGGGGCCGGTGAGGATTTCGGTTGCCTCGTCATGGGCGCAACGCATGTTGCGGGTGTGGCGCGTGTTGCCGCCGCGATAGAATTTTGGCGCACCTTCGAGCACCAGCACCGATGCCCCACCGCGTCGCGCGCTGATCGCCGCACACAGCGCTGCATTGCCGCCGCCGATCACCAGCACATCGTATTTGCCGCTCATGCCGTCTGCCCGATGCGACGAAGTTGGAGACATTCTGCCCCGCCTGCGGCCCCGTCAATCCGGCTTGCCATTGCGCACCTTTGTATACAAAGATATACAGAAATCCAGCAAGCGCCATCGCTGCATGGGCAGGATGCGCGAGCCCACGGGGACGCATGGCAAGACGCCCGACAAAGGCAGGCGGCTCGATCGCGCGCGGCGGCGGCGTGGCGCTTGGCGAAGCCGTGTTCCGCTCGCTCTGCGAGGCGCTGCAGACCGGCAGCTACCGTGCGGGCGACCGCCTGCGCGAGGAAGAGGTCGCCCAGCGGCTGAAGGTCAGCCGCACCCCGGTGCGGGAAGCTCTCGGGCGGCTTGCCGCACGCGGGTTCGTCGAACCTGCCGGCGGCCGCGGCCTGATCGTACGCAACCTCGACATCTCTGAGGTGCTCGAACTCTACGCCATGCGCGAGATCATGGAGGGTGCCGCTGCCCGACTTGCGGCCGAGCACGCCTCGACGCCCGAAATCGAT
This sequence comes from Bradyrhizobium sp. 4, assembly GCF_023100905.1. NCBI lineage: Bacteria > Pseudomonadati > Pseudomonadota > Alphaproteobacteria > Hyphomicrobiales > Nitrobacteraceae > Bradyrhizobium > Bradyrhizobium sp. 4. Next base: position 1,687,354 of record NZ_CP064686.1, on the reverse strand, counting down.
GCACTGAGGGATATCGAGCAGGCCTTTGTCGAAGCCTCCGCGACCGACGCGGCCGAGATGGCAGGAGACATGGCAAGGCTCAACCGCGCCTTCCACGAAGCGATCTGCCGCGCCGCGCGCAACCGTTATCTCGATAACGCATCAGGCGAATTGCAGGACTGGATCGCACTGCTCGGTCCAACCACGTTCACGGTATCGGGCCGCCCCTCGACCAGCCACGGTGAGCACCAGGCCATCATCGAAGCCATCGCGGCTCGCGACGGCGGCAAAGCGGAGCAGCTCGCGCGTGCACACATCCGCGAGGCGCTGCGCTGTCGGCTGAAGCTGTTGCAAAAGCAGTAGCAGAGCGCGTCGCTCAGGCGACCAGTTCCGCGACGATCGCCTTCAACACGTCCCGCACATCGGCCGGACTGAGCTGCACCTGCAGTCCGCGCTGACCGCCATTCACGTACACATAGTTATGCGCGAGCGCGCTCTGCTCGATCACGGTGCGCACGGGCTTCCGCTGCCCGAACGGGCTGATGCCGCCGACCTTGAAGCCGGTGAGGCGCTCGGCCTCCGGCGGTTTCATCATCTGCGCCGACTTGCCGCTGAAAGCGGCGGCGAGCTTCTTCATCGAGACTTCCTGATCGGACGGGACGATCACGCAGACCGGCTTGCCGTCGACGAGCGCCATCAGCGTCTTCAACACGCGCGCGGGGTCTTCGCCAAGCGCAGCTGCCGCCTGGAGGCCGATGCTCTCGGCATCGGGATCATAGCTGTAAGCGTGGACGGTGAAGGCAACACCGGCGGCTGTGAGCGCGCGTGTGGCTGGGGTGGCTTTGGACATGGACGATGTCTAGCACCGCCATTGCGAGGAGCGAAGGGACGAGCACGGCGCAGTCTCTCCCGAGTCGTCCTGGCGAAGGCCAGGACCCATTACCCCAGGGAGGCGCTTGGCGCAGACTCTTATTAGTGCGGTACTGCGACCAGCTACAATCGATGGATCACGCGGTATGGGTCCTGGCATTCGCCAGGACGACGCCGGGGTGTTGGATGGATCCCAGCCGCCTAACGACCGCCGCCGTCCTACTCCGCCGCGTCGCGCATTTCGGCGCGCTCGGCCCTGGCCGCGCAGAACTTGAATTCCGGGATCTTGCCGAACGGATCGAGCGCCGGGTTGGTCAACAAATTCGCCGCCGCTTCCGCGTAGCAAAACGGCATGAAGACCATATTCTCGGGAACGTCGCGGTCGGAGCGGACCTTGACCTCGACCGCGCCGCGGCGGGTCTCGAGCCGAATGAAATCGCCGGGCGCGAGCTTCTTCCTGTGCATGTCCTTTGGCGACATGAATGCGACCGCCTCGGGCTCGATCTGGTCGAGCACCTGCGCGCGGCGGGTCATGGAGCCGGTGTGCCAATGCTCCAGCACGCGGCCGGTCGAGAGCACCATCGGATATTCGGCGTCGGGGATCTCGTCCGGCGGGATCACGTGAGCCGGAACGATCTTGCCGCGGCCGCTCGCGGTCGGGAAGCCCGTGGTGAAGATGATCTCGTTGCCGGGCATGTCGGGACCATCGACGGGATAGGTGACCGCGCCCTCGCGGACCAGCCGCTCCCAGGTGATGTTCTTCAACGACGGCATCAGCTCGGCCATCTCGGAGAAGACATCGCCGGGACCGGCATAATTCCACGGCAGGCCCATGCGCTTGCCGATCTCCTGGATGATCCAGAGATCTTGCCGCGCATCGCCCGGCGGCTTGATTACCTGGCGCGCGAGCTGCACGCGGCGATCGGTGTTGGTGAAGGAGCCTTCCTTTTCGGCAAACGCCGAGGCCGGCAGGATGACGTCGGCGTGGAACGCGGTCTCGGTGACGAAGAGATCCTGCACCACGAGATGATCGAGCATGGCGAGAGCCTGACGCGCGTGCTGGAGATCGGGGTCGGACATCGCGGGGTTCTCGCCCTCGATATACATGCCCGTGATCTCGCCCGCGTGAATCGCGTTCATGATCTCGACCACGGTCAGGCCGCGCACGGGATCGAGATCCTGGCCCCACAGCTTCTCGAAGGCACCGCGCATGTCGTCGCGGCCGACCGGCTGATAGTCCGGCAGGAACATCGGGATCAGGCCGGCATCGGAAGCGCCCTGCACGTTGTTCTGGCCGCGCAGCGGATGCAGGCCGGTGCCGGGACGACCGACCTGGCCGGTAATCAGCGCCAGCGCAATCAGGCAGCGCGCATTGTCGGTGCCGTGGACATGCTGGCTGATGCCCATGCCCCAGAAGATGATCGACGATTTTGCGCGCGCATAGGTTCGCGCGACCTCACGCAGGGTCTGCGCCGGGATGCCGCAGATCGCCTCCATCTTCTCCGGGGTGAACTCCTTGATCTTCTCCTTGAGGTCCTCGAACCCCTCGGTATAGCCGGCGATGTACTGGTCGTCGGTCAAACCTTCCGTGATGATCGTGTGGATCATCGCGTTCAGCATGGCGACGTCGGAGCCCGGCTTGAACTGCAGATGCTTGGTCGCATGGCGCGACAGCGTCTGCCGGCGCGGGTCCATGACGAACAGCTTTGCGCCGTTCTGCTTGACCGCGTTCTTGATGAAGGTCGCGGCAACCGGATGGTTCACGGTCGGGTTGGCGCCGATCACGATGATGACCTCGGCGTCCATCGCAGCCGAAAACGGCGCGGACACCGCGCCCGAACTCAGGCCTTCGAACAGCGCCGCGACCGACGAGGCGTGGCACAGACGGGTGCAATGGTCGACATTGTTCGACCCGAAGCCGGTGCGCACCAGCTTCTGGAACAGATAGGCCTCCTCGTTCGAGCCCTTCGCCGAGCCGAAGCCGGCCAGCGCCTTCACGCCGTTGGTGTCGCGGATCTTGACGAGGCCCTTGGCCGCGATGTCGAGCGCTTCTTCCCAGCTCGCTTCGCGGAAATGCGTGAAGGGATTGGCCGGATCGACCTGGTCGTTGGAATCCTTCTTCGCGTTCGGCAGCCGCACCAGCGGCTTGGTCAGGCGATGCGGATGGTGGATGTAGTCGAAGCCGAAGCGGCCCTTGACGCAAAGGCGGTTGTGATTGGCCGGGCCATCCCGCCCCTCGGCATAGATCACCTTCTCGTCCTTGACCTCATAGGTCACCTGGCAGCCGACGCCGCAGAACGGGCAGAGCGAATCCACCTTCTTGTCGGCATAGACGACACGGGTTTGCGCCTCATCCAGCATCACGGCCGGCATCAGCGCTCCGGTCGGACACGCCTGCACGCATTCGCCGCAGGCGACGCAGGTGGACTCGCCCATGGGATCGTCGAAATCGAACACGATTTTCGAGCCGTGGCTGCGATAGGCCATGCCGATGACGTCATTGACCTGGACCTCGCGGCAGGCGCGCACGCACAGTCCGCACTGGATGCAGGCATCAAGATTGACGCGCATCGCCGGATGGCTGGCATCGGTCGCCCAACGCTCGGCGGCGGGGAAGCGGCTCTCGGTGACTCCAGTGGTTTCGGCCCAGTGCCAGAATTTGGACTCCGGATCGTGCGAGGTCTCGCGCGCCGGCTGATCGGCGACCAGCAGCTCCATGACCATTTTTTGCGCGGAAACAGCGCGCGCGCTCTCGGTCTTCACCTTCATGCCGACCGATGGCGTGCGCTTGCAGGACGCCGCGAGCACACGCTCGCCCTCGATCTCGACCATGCAGGCGCGGCAATTGCCGTCGGGGCGATAGTCGGGCGCGGGCGAATAGCACAGATGCGGAATCTCGCGGCCCTGACGTTTTGCAACTTGCCAGATCGTCTCGCCTGCATTGGCCTCGACCTGCTTGCCGTCGAGCTCGAACGTAATCTTCGTCATTCGGCCGCTTCCTTGAACTCGTCAGGGAAATATTTGATCACAGTGGACAGCGGATTCGATGCCGCCTGTCCAAGCCCGCAGATCGAGGCATCGCGCATCGCCTGGCTCAATTCGTCCAGGAGAGCGCGGTTCCAGACCGGTTGCTGCATCAGCAGTGCGGCCTTCTGGGTTCCGACGCGACACGGCGTGCACTGGCCGCAGCTCTCGTCCTCGAAGAACTTCATCAGGTTCAACGCGGCCGCGCGCACGCTGTCCTTCTGCGACAGGATCACGATCGCGGCAGAGCCGATGAAGCAACCGTATTTTTCAAGCGTGCCGAAATCGAGCGGGATGTCGTCCATCGCCGCCGGCAGGATGCCACCGGACGCACCACCCGGCAGGTACGCATAGAACTGATGGCCGTCGGCCATGCCGCCGCAATATTCCTCGATCAGCTCGCGCACGGTGATGCCAGCAGGCGCGAGCTTCATGCCGGGATTCTTGACGCGGCCCGAGACCGAGAAACTGCGCAGGCCGTGACGCTCATGGCGACCGTGGCCCTTCCACCAGTCGGCACCCTTCTCGACGATGTCACGCACCCACCACAAGGTCTCGATGTTGTTGATCAACGTCGGCAGCCCGAACAGGCCGACCTGGAATGGATAAGGCGGCTTGTGCCTGGGCAGGCCGCGCTTGCCCTCGATGCTTTCCAGCAGCGAGGATTCCTCGCCGCAGATATAGGCGCCCGCGCCGCGGCGCATGTGCAGCGTCGGACCGCCCGGCGGGAGCTTTGCGATCTCGCGTTCGAGGATTTCGCGCGAGGCCGGATATTCGTCGCGGAGGTAAATGTAGGTATCCGAGGCCTGCACCACGTGCGCACCGATCAGCATGCCCTCGAGGAAGCGGTGCGGATCGCTCTCGAGATAGACGCGATCCTTGAACGTGCCGGGCTCGCCTTCATCGCCGTTGATCGCCATCAGCCGCGGGCCTGGTTCACCAAGCACCGCACGCCATTTGCGGCCCGTGGGGAATCCAGCGCCGCCGAGACCGCGCAACGAGGCGTCGTCGAGTGCCTTCAGCAGGTCGTCCGTCGCTAGCTCGCCCGAGCGCAGGCGATTGAGCAGCTTGTACCCGCCGCCGGCGACATAGGCGTCATAGCCGACATATTCGGGCAGATGCGCGTGGGTGTCGCCAGCCTTCGCCGCCGCCGTGACACTGGCGACCGTCGCATGGTCAACAAAGTTGTGTCCGACTTCCGCGGCCGGCGCCGTGTCGCAGCGACCGACACAGGGCGCACGCACCACGCGGATGCCGGGACCCGACGCGTCCTGCAAATCGGCGAGCAGCTTCTCTCCGCCCAGCATCGCGCAGGTCAGCGAATCGCAGACGCGGATCGTCAGAGGCGCGATATCGGGCTCGCCTTCCTTCACCACGTCGAAATGCGCGTAGAAGGTTGCGGTCTCGAACACCTCGGCGAACGCGAGCTTCATCTCGTCGGCGAGCGCGGCGAGATGCGCGGCCGAGATTTGGCGGTTCTTGTCCTGGATCAGATGCAGATATTCGATCAACAGGTCGCGCCGCCGCGGCCTGTCGCCGAGCAGCTGCTCGATCTCGTGCGCGGCGGTGGGATCAACCTGCCGCCCCTTGGGCGTGGACTTGGCGCGCTTCCGTCCCTGGCCCGGATGCTCGAATTCTCTGACCTTGTGAACGTCGTCGTTGCTGCTCATGGAGACGTCGCGTTCTCTTCAAATGCGTGATGAGTTTAGGCCGGATCGCCAAAGCGATCAGCCTTCGTTTCCCGATTCGATCAGCGGAACCACCGGTTCTGCGTCCCGCCGACCAAGCCAAATTCGACGCAACTCTAGTCTCTGGTATGCCAGATGCAAGACAATTTAGAGCGTCTCTAGAATGATTTAGGAGGCAGGCAGTCGCCCACCATGCCCCTTTACGCGTGCGCCAGACGGAACCCGATCTCAGGTCTTGCTCATGCACTCTTCGATGTAGAACCAGCGGTCATCGCCGGCGAGGCCCTTGGCCTTCACGTCGGCGCGACAGGCTTTCAGCTTCGGCTTGTTGGCTGCCCATTTCGCTTTCATGTCCTTCAGCTTCTGCATGGTGAGCTTGATCTTGCCAGGCTTGGCTTCGGTCGTTGCAGCAGGCGCCGCCGGTGTCGTTGCCGTCTGCGCGGACGCGGTATGAAGACCAGCAACGAGCAACACGGCCGCAAGGCCAATTCGGGTGCGAAGCATAAAAGTCCCCCTGAGTCACATTCTTGATCATCTGGAAAGGCGAGCGCCGCGAGGTGCTGCGTTGGGCACCTCGCGGCAGCGTGGGTTTTACAATCAGAGAATTCTGACGGCGCTTTCGAGCGTCTTGTATACGCCCCAAGCCAATGGAATGGCGACAAACGCCCAGAATAGCGCGGCCTTGCCATCCAAGCCGCCCGTGCCGATCCCGAATGACCCGGACTGACCGCCACTGGCGCCACCGATCGAGGCCTGGACCTTCGCCACCTCGGTGTCGCTCATGTACCACTTCGGATCGACCGGCTTGATCAGATAGTTGCAGATCAGGCCCGCGATCAGCATCGCACAGAGGATGTACATGGTGGTGTTGTAGAGCTGGTCGCGCGGCACGCCGGCCGCGAGCTGGAACTCGCGGATGTAGTTGACCACGACGGGTCCGATGATGCCCGCGGTGGACCACGCCGTCAGCAGCCGGCCATGGATGGCGCCGACAAACTGCGTTCCGAACATATCGGCAAGATAGGCCGGCACGGTCGCGAACCCACCGCCATACATCGACAGGATGATGCCAAAGCCGAGCACGAACAGGAGCTTCGAGCCCATCGCCGCAAATGTCGGCGCCAGCGCATAGAGCACGATGCCGAGAATGAAGAAGGTATAATAGGTGTTCTTGCGGCCGATATAGTCCGACAGCGACGCCCAGAAGAAACGGCCGCCAATGTTGAACAGCGACAGCAGTCCGGCAAAGCCAGCCGCAATTCCGGCGATCTGCGCCTTTTGCGCCACGCTCAATGCGTTGAAGCCGACTTCAGGCAGGCCGATCAGCTTACCTGCGAAAACTTCCTGGAGTATCGGCGAGGCCATTCCCAGCACGCCAATCCCGGCCGACACGTTCAGGCACAGCACCCACCAGATCAGCCAGAACTGTGGCGTCTTGTGCGCGTTGTTAAGGTGGACGTGATGCTCGGAGATCATCGTCTTCTTTTCGCTCGGCGGCGTCCAGCCATCTGGCTTCCAGCCGGCCGGCGGCAGGCGATAACGAAAGGCGCCGATCATCATGAAGACGAAATACCCCGCGCCCAAGATAAGAAAGGTCTGCCAGGCCCCAACATCCACCGAGCTCTTCAAGCCAGAAAAAGTGAAATCGCGTACGTAGTCGACGCCGATATAGGTGAGATTGATTTTCAGGAAGCTGCCGCCGTCCATTAATACGCTGGCGAGTGGCGATCCTATCATGGCGCCGCCGCCGAAGCCCATGATGGCCATGCCGGTCGCCATGCCCCGCCGGTCCGGGAACCATTTCACCAAGGTCGACACCGGTGAGATATAGCCAAGGCCGAGGCCGATGCCGCCGATCACGCCGGAGCCGAGCCACATGATCCAGAGCTGATGGAGATAGATGCCGATGGCCCCGAGTAGGAGGCCGCCGCACCAGCACAGCGCGGCGACAAAGCCTGCCTTGCGCGGTCCGACGCGCTCGAGCCAGCCGCCCCACATTGCGGCAGAGAGACCGAGCACAACGAAGAACAGTGTGTACATCCATCCCATGCTGGCGACCTTCCAGTCGCAGCTGGTCGTGAACAGCTCCTGAAAAAGCGACATGTCTGCGCACGCCTTCGGCGCGGTCACTCCGATCGCGCGCGACAGCGGCAGCCAGAACACCGAGAAGCCGTAGGCCATGCCGATGCAGAGATGGATGCACAAAGCGGCCGGCGGCACCAGCCAGCGATTGAACCCGGCGGTCGCGATGGTCCGCTCGCGATCCAGAAAACCTGCGCCGGCACCCGAAAGTGTTCCAGCGCTCTCGATGGTAGACATGCATTCCTCCCCTGAAGCCGCCCTTCTGAACGGCCTGCCACGACGGTCCTGTTCCTCAGCCTGCAGCGCAGCCTTTGTCCCTGCTGCTCCGCACAATGATCGACGCGCGCCAGGATCGTCACGCGCATCCGAGACGTTAAACCCCTAACCTCGGGGGCTATGCCCGACGCCACGGCCGGGCTTCTTTCGATGGCCCATTTGCTCCGCATATCGCAGGCAAGACTCGACCTCCGCGTCTCGGCGGAGGAACTCAATTGGGGCAGAAGTGGTGATCGATGTCGATAGACAAAAGGTAGGTATCAACCGAGTGACCGCCGGCTAAGTGGGCGGCGCACCATTGAAATTTTCTATCGATCGATTGGCCTTCTCAATCAAGAACACGATACGCGCGTCGTTGCGCTCGGTGATCTCCACCGTGTCGCCGGTCTCTCGGATCAGGTTCGGAATGTCAATCACCGACAGGGGATCGGTGCAGTACACTTCGAGCTGATCGCCCGGCTGCAACGGCTTCAGCGCTTTGCGCGTCTTCAGGGCGGGCAGCGGGCATTTCAATCCGGTGAGATCGAGCGTCGTTCTGGTCATCGGCGCAACATGGCGGGAGGGGTCGATGGCGTCAACGCCAGGACAGCGCCAACATAGCACCCAGACTCAGAGCAAATCGGCATAGGACAAGAAACCCACGCTCTGCCCCGGCTCGACACGCGTAACCTCCTCATCGAGCTCGATGAGGCCGTCCGTGTCGACCAGTGAGGACAACAGCCCCGCCCCCTCGCGTGGAAACTTGATTGCCTCGAGTGCGCCGTCCTGCGTGCGCCGCAAGGAGGCGCGAACATATTCGCGACGCCCCGCCTTCTTCTTGTAGGTGAACGCCGCGCGCACCGGGATCGGCAACGGCGGCGCCTGCAGGCTGCCCGCAAGCGCCAGCACCGTCGGCCGCACCACATGCACGAAGGTGACGAAACTCGCGACGGGATTGCCCGGCAGTCCGATCAGCGGCGTGCCCTCGATGATGCCCATCGCCACGGGCCGGCCAGGCTTGATCGCCATCCGCCACAACACCAGCGAGCCGATGCTCTCGACTGCCGCCTTGACGTGATCCTCTTCCCCGGTCGATACGCCGCCGGTGGTGAGGATCAGATCGTGCGTGCCGGCGACTTGCTTGAGGCCATTCGCAAGCGAGATACGTTCGTCGCGCAAAATGCCGAGATCGCTGACGTCGCAGCCGAGCCGGCGCAGCATCGCCATCAGCATGAAGCGGTTGGAGTCGAACAGCTGCGAGGCCGCGCGCGGCTCGCCGGGCGAGGCCAGTTCATCACCGGTCGAGAACACCGCGACGCGGATACGCCTGACGACGTCGAGCCTGACCAGGCCGAACGCCGCCGCGAGCGCGACATGCTGCGGCAGCAAGCGCTGGCCTGCGCGCAGCGCAATGTGGCCCTGGGGAATGTCCTCTCCCGCAGGGCGGACATTCGCACCCGGCTTCAGCCCCGGCGGCAGCACAATTCGGCCGGCATCGTCGACGCGGACGTCTTCCTGCATGAAAACGGTTTCGGCATCCGGCGGCATCGGCGCGCCGGTGAAGATGCGCGCGGTGCGGCCAGCCTTGATCGGCGCCAGTGCCAGACCGCCGGCCTGGATGCGGCCGTCGAGCGGGAGTGCCCGCTCGGCGCTATCCGGAAGATCTGCGTTGCGCACGGCGTAGCCGTCAACAGCGGAATTGGTGAAGGGCGGCAACGGCAGCGGCGCCGCGATATCGCGGGCCAGCACCCGCCCATCTGCATCGATGAGCGCCACGGTTTCGAGATCGACAATCGCGTTGACGCGCGTCGTGATCAGGCCAACGGCCTCGGCGACCGACATCATCGGTCCGCCGAAGGCAAAACAATCGTCCGACAGTTGCGCCATGCTGCCTCGTCAGCGCATCGCAGCGCTTTTCGCGACCGCTTCCTCGACCGGCATCGCCGCGCGCAGCAGCAATTCCGCGGCGGCAGCGATATCGTCGAGATGGACGGTCGGCAGTCGGGTTTCAATGGCAACGTCGGCCGCGATCCCGAAAATTCCGGGATCATCGGGAAACAGCAACGGCTTGTCGTTGGCGGCGCGATGCACCTCGATCTTGCGATGCGGCTCGCGCTTGAAACCCTCGACCACGACGAGATCGACGGCCGACAATTTGCTCAACAGTTCCGGCAGACGCGGCTCCGGCGCTCCGCGCAATTCGTGCATCAGCGCCCAGCGATTTGACGAAGCAACCAGCACCTCGGCCGCGCCGGCCTCGCGATGGCGCCAGGAATCCTTGCCGGGCACGTCGACGTCGAACTGGTGATGCGCATGCTTGATGACAGAGACGCGCAAGCCAAGCGCATTGAAATGCGGGATCAGCCGCGTCAACAGCGTGGTCTTGCCCGCACCGCTCCAGCCTGCAAGGCCGATGACTTTCATTCCAGCTCCGTCTCCGCGAGCGACCCGGTCCTTGATGGAACCACCCTCTCCTCCGTCATTGCGAGCGCAGCGAGGCAATCCAGGAATGCATCCACGGCGGCAGCCTGGATTGCTTCGCTTCGCTCGCAATGACGAATAGGCGGCATTTCGTTCTCTCGCTAGCATGCTTATATCGGCTTGATCCGAATGTCATGCTAACGTCGCGGCCATGATGAAAATCGACAAAGCCCCAACGCCCCTGATCGTCCCTGACACGGACGACCCGCGTCTCACCGAGAGCGTGACCGGGACCGACCAGTCCGGCGCCAGGATCGAGATCAAGGTGCCGGTGGAGCGCCCCCTGACGCTCTACCTGAATTCGCAGGAGATCGTCACCATGATGACGATCGGCGACTATCCGGAGTATCTGGCGCTGGGCTATTTGCTCAACCAGAATATGCTGAAGTATAATGACGCGGTCACCGAGGTCGAATACGACGACGACCTGCAGGTGGTGGTGGTGCGCACCGAGCACCACACCAATTTCGAAGCCAAGCTGAAGAAGCGCACGCAGACATCGGGCTGCGCGCAGGGCACCGCCTTCGGCGATCTGCTGGAGGCGGTCGAGAGCGTCGCGTTGCCGAAGGCGGAGCTGCGTACCTCCTGGCTCTACCAGATGACCCAGACCATCAACACCATGCCCTCGCTCTATCTGGAGGCCGGCGCGATCCACGGCTGCGTGCTGTGCAGGGAGGGCGACCCGCTCTGCTACACCGAAGATGTCGGCCGTCACAACGCCGTCGACAAGATCGCAGGCTGGATGTACCGCCACGGCGTCGATGCATCCGACAAGATCCTTTATACCACCGGACGGCTCACCTCTGAGATGGTGATCAAGACTGTCCGCATGGGAATTCCGATTTTGGTGTCGCGCTCCGGCTTCACCGCCTGGGGCGTCGATCTCGCCCGGCAGGTGGGCTTGACCCTGGTCGGCCGCGCACGCGGCAAACGGTTCATCGCGCTGTCGGGGGCAGAGCGCATCGTCTACGACCAGAACCTCGCTTATGTCGAGGAGGAATCGGCCAAGCACAAGCGCAAGGGTGAAAGTGGTGACGATTAGCTTTCCGACCACGCAAGGCGTGCTGCTCGCCGGCGGCCTCGCGCGGCGTATGGGCGGCGGCGACAAGCCGATGCGCACCATCGCCGGCCACACCATCCTGGAACGCGTAATCGCACGCCTGAAGCCGCAATGCAGCGGCCTGATCCTCAATGCCAACGGCGATCCCGACCGCTTCGCTCCGTTCGGTTTGCAGGTCGTTGCCGACGACGTGCCCGGCTTTCCCGGTCCGCTCGCCGGCATCCTTGCCGCGCTCGACTGGACCGCGGCGAACCGGCCTGAGGTGGAATGGGTACTCAGTGCCGCCGGCGACTGTCCGTTCCTGCCGCGAAATTTGATCGCGCGCTTGCATGAAGAACGCATCGCGGCGAATGCCGAGCTCGCCGTTGCGGCGTCAGGTGGCCAGTCGCATCCGGTGATCGGCTTGTGGCGGGTTGGCTTGCGCGACGACCTGCGTCACGCGCTGGTGGTCGAGGATCTCCGCAAGATTGACCGTTGGACCGCGCGTTATCCGCTCGCGACCGTGACGTGGCCGACGGAGCCGCTCGATCCGTTCTTCAATGCCAACACGGTCGAGGACATCGCGGAAGCCGAGCGGCTGGCCGCACTGGACGCGGCGTCCTAACCAAGCCTACGCCGGCCGAAATCCGCCCCGCTCCAGCGCGGCGCGCGCTTCGTCCGAGCTGAGGGCGGCGAGAAAGGCCTGTACCGCAGGACGCTGCTTGCGCGCCGTCACCAACGCGAAGTCATAATGTTCCTCCGCGAGCGGAATGAAACCGAGGCCGACCGCATGGGCGACCGGCGCAATGGTCACGCCCCAGTCGGCGCGGTGCTGTGCGACCGCCGCGGCCACCGCGTTATGCGAGCGTGGCTGGTTCCAGTAGCCTTCCGGGCGCGCACCACCAAGCAACCGGTCGATCAGGATGCGCGTGCCGGCGCCCTGGTTGCGGTTGACCATGATGCAGGAGGAATCAGCGAGCGCCGCGACGACGGCGTCCTTCGCGCTGTGGCCTTCGAAACGCTTGTCGCCCTTGCGAAACACGATGCCCTGCATCCGCCGCCAGCCCGGCACGAGCTCGAGCCCTTCGACGAGGTAAGGCGTATTGTAGGTCTGGCTCTTGTCGTCGAACAGATGGATCGGCGCCAGATCGCATTCGCCGCGCCGTGCCGCCGCAAGTCCGCCGAGACTGCCGACCGCGATCGAGCGCACGCTCAGGCCGGCATGCGCGAGTTGCGCCGTGACGAGATCGAGGCCGGTGCAATGGCTGCCGACGATGACGAGATCGGGCACCCGCACATGCGGCGTGAAAAGCGTCACTTCGGCTTCGCTCCCGGCCGGCATCTGGTCGGCGAGCGCGTCGATGCGCAGAAAACCGTCGGCCTGCGCGAACGAGGTGATCGCACCGGACCCCTTGCCGGAGGGATAGGCGATCAAGCCGTCCTTGCCATCTACCAGCGAGACCATGACGAATTCTGTGCGGCCGAGCTCGGAAGCAATGCGCACCGGCACGGTCGCGCTCACCCTGGCATCAGAACGCGGCGGCAGTCCGGCCATCTTGCGAAGCACCGGCACGATCATGTCGTGAAAGGTGAACATCGCCGAGGTCGGAAAACCCGGAAGGATCACCACCGGCTTGCCGTCGCACACCGCAAGACACAGCGGCTTGCCGGGCTTGAGCGCAATGCCATGCGCGATGATGCCGGGCTGGCCGAGCCGGCCGATGATGCGATGAGACAGATCGCCCGCGCCTTTCGACGTACCGCCGGAGAGCACCAGCATGTCGGCGTCCGCCAGCGCACGCCGCATGGCAGCTTCGAGCTGGGCTTCGTCGTCGGAAATGGCACCGAGGAAAACCGCCTCTCCGCCGTTCTCCTCGATCGCAGCAGTGACGATCGCGCCGTTGGTGTCGTAGATCGCAGCAGGCGCGAGCACCTCGCCCGGCTGAACCAGTTCATCGCCGGTGGAGATCACGGCAACACGAGGTTTGCGCACGACGCGCACCTCGGCAAGACCGCAGGCCGCCAGCATGCCGACCTCGCGCGAGCCGATGATCGTGCCGGCGCGCAGCAGCGCCTCGCCGCGCGCGATATCGGACCCCGCGTAGGATATGAATTGCCCGGGCGAGGTCGCGCGCCGGACGTCGATCGCACCGGATCCCGCCGGCTGAGTATGCTCGACCATGACCACGGCATCGGCACCGCGCGGCAGCGGACCGCCGGTGGCAATCGGCGTTGCCGTTCCCGCAGCGACTTGCAGCGCCGGTACGGTGCCGCAGTGAATAGTCTCGCCATTCAATCCAAGGCGAACCGCCGCGCCTTCGCCGGCTGTCGCAAGGTCCGCTGAGCGCACCGCGAAGCCGTCGACATTGGAACGGTCGAACGGCGGTACGTCGATTGGCGCAGTGATGTCTTCAGCGAGCGACGCACCGAGCGCAGCACCGAGTTTGCGCATTTCACACAGAAGCGCGCGCGGGAACAGCGCGCCCTCGAAGCGAGCCAGGGCCTCCTCGCGGGAAAGGATTTTGAGGAACTGTTCCTGTTCGAGCGCGCTGCGGACTTGCGATTGCGGGATCATGGTCATGCTAAACCCATATCATTCCCACATCAGATAGGCATCGACCGGCGCGCCCGCTGCAAATCCCTCGTGACTGGCGGGAACAAGCAGCCATGCATCCGCGCGGGCAATTGCCTGGAGCGGCCATTCTCCTACCGCAAGTGGCACCCACGCATGATGTTCCTCGGCCAGCAGGACCATTTCGGCGATGCCGACGCTGGATGCAATTTTTCGCGCGAGCGGCAAGGTTACCTGTCGGCGTGGCAGCCGAGCCGACAGAAGGTCGACGAGCGGCAGCACGAGCGCGAGCCAGACCGCGAGCGCGTGATCCGGTGATCCGGGCAAGGCGACGACAGGAATCGTTCCGAGCCGCCCGATCGCGGCGGAGCGTCCGGGCTGGAGCGCAAGACCATGGGCGAGCACGTCACCATGCTGGGCCAGAGCGGTGACCGCTGCATCCTTGCGACCGACACCGCTGCCGCCGATCGTTAGCAGGAGATCGCAGGTAGGCGTCCCCAACGCCTCCGCGATCGATCCCGCGTCGCGCGCACCGGCCTCGCTCGTTTGCACATCCAGTCCTGCGGCGCGTGCGATGTCCGCAATCAGATGCATGGTCACCGTTGCACCTGGTACATTGATGATGCGCAGTCGCGGACGGCGCACGCTCAGCCGGTCCAGTCCGGCGGCACGCGCGAGCAACAGAGCGGCAGGACCAAGCGCATTCCCCTCTGCCGGGGCAGGCGTGCGTCCGTCGATGTCACTTCCAGCGCGCCGGACGCCCTGCCCCGGCACGCCCTCCGCCAACACCTGGGCGAGCGGACCAGACACCTCGACCGCGTCAGCATCGAGCACACAGTCGCATCCCGCGGGCAGCGCCTCGCCGGCATCGACCCAGGCCGGCGCTGTTCCGAGAGGCAGCGGTGAATAGGAGGACGCGCCGACCAGATCATTGGCGCACAATGCCCAGCCGTCCGCGGCAGCGACGTCACGAGACGGTCGGGCTGGGAGCAGCGGATTGCCCGCCGCGATGCAGCCGGCCGCTTCAATCAGCTGCAACTCCATCGGCGCGAGCGGATCAAGCCCTGTCAGCAACGCGGCGAGCGCGGTGTCGAGCGGCGTCAGCGATGGCGGCAGGCGCTGGGTCATGCGCCATGATGGACCATGCATCGCCCGGTTTGGCAATCGCTGGCGATACGAACGTCAGCCGCCCGATTTGTCCGCGTTGGGGAAGAACAGCTGCTGTCCGTCGACCTTGTATCCGGCGATCGCCGCCTGCCCGCCGGGCGAGATCAGCCAGTCGACGAAGTCTTGCCCCAGCTCCTTCTTCACGTTCGGAAACTTCAAAGGGTTCACCAGCATCACGCCGTACTGATTGAGCAGCCGCTTGTCGCCTTCGACCACGATGTCGAGATCGCCGCGCTCCCGAAAAGCGATCCAGCTGCCGCGGTCGGACAGCACATAGGCGTTCGCCACGCGCGCTGCGTCGAGGGCGGAAGCCATGTCCTGCTTGGCCTCGCGATACCAGGCGCCCTTGGTGCGGGCGATGTCGATGCCGGCGACGATCCAGAGCGCGAGCTCCGCGGCATGCGTGCCCGAGCGGTCGCCGCGCGTCACGAACGGCGCGCCCTTGGCCTCGATCGCCTTCAGCGCGGTCGCGATGTCCTTGCCCTTGACGCCGGCGGGATCGCTCTTCGGCCCGATCAGCACATAGTCGTTGTACATCACGTCGAAGCGCTTCGCGGCAAAACCGTCGGCCACGAATTTCTCCTCCTGCGGCCGCGCATGCATCAGCACGACGTCGACTTCGCCCCTTCGCGCCCCCTCGAGCACCTCGTCGGCGCGCCGCGCGATCACGGTCACGTCGATGCCGGTCTTGTCACGGAAGATCGGCAGCAGGTAATCGAGCAGGCCGGACTCCTGCGTCGCTGTGGTCGTGGCCAGCACGATCTCGCGTTCCTCCGCGAATGACGCCGCAACGCCTGCGGCAAGGCCGCAGAGAAGCGCGAGTGCAACGGAGAGGCGGCGGACGGCCATGTTCGGGTTCCCACTGGCTATGACGCGCTCATGATGATGATCGATTGCGCCGCACTCGTGACGCGTTTGCTCGTTGCAGCGTCGGATGCGGACAACAACAGATAGAGCGCGGGTCAAACCACTACCGGCGACAGACTTTACCCTTCGCGTCGGGCGCCGACGACTCGGGAAATCTCGGCAACGCGCGGAGCGGCACGCCAATTGCTGTTGCGCGCGACAGCCGCAAGATCCGTTCCGCGCGAGCGATTCAGGATCGTTCACCAAAGCAGAGATCGCGCGTGGGGATGTGTTGCAAAGCAGCGAGATGATCGGGCATGGTCGTGGCGGACAAAACTGGAAATGCAGAATTCCACCTGCGTCGAACTCCAAAAAGAAGCAAGAATTTGCATAGGAATGCAGGATGGAATTCCTGACGACCAGCGAAGCCGCCGACTATCTTCGGCTCGGCGAACGCAAGCTTTACGAACTCGTCACCACCGGCGCGATCCCCTGCACCAAGGTGACCGGAAAGTGGCTCTTCCCGCGGCACGAGCTCGACCTCTGGGTGCTGTCCGGACTGGCGCGTCCGGCCGGCATGCTGATCGCGGAGCCGCCGCCGGTCGTCGGCGGCAGCCAGGACGAGCTGCTGGATTGGGGTCTGCGCGAATCCGGCTCGGGCTTGGGATCGATGAGCGAGGGTAGCGCGCGCGGGCTCGAGCGCTTGCAGCGCGACGAGGTGATGGCCGTGGCGGTGCACTTCCATAGCCTCGATGCCGACGGCAATCTTGCCGCCGACGCCAATGCGACCGTCCTGCGTGACGCTCCGGACCTGCATGATGCATTGCTGGTCGCGTTCGTGCGTCGCGAGCAGGGTCTCGTGCTGCCGCCGGGCAATCCCAAGCGGCTGCGCGGCCTTTCCGACGTGCTCGCGCTCGGGGCCAAGGTGGCGATGCGGCAACAGGGTACGGGCGCGCAGATGCTGCTCGATGTGCTGCTCAAGCGCGCCGGCGCCTCGACGCGCGATTTGCGCCGGATCGAGACGCCCGCTCTGACCGGACCGGATCTCGCCGAGATCGTCCGCGCGGGACAAGCCGATTGCGGAATCGCGACGCGTGCGTCGGCGCGCTCGGCCGGCCTCGATTTCGTGCCGCTGGTCTGGGAGAATTTCGACCTCGCGATGCGGCAGCGCAGCTATTTCCGCCCCGCCATGCAGGGTCTGATCCGGTTCCTCAGCGAAAAGCGCCTGCTCCAGCGCGCCGGGGAGCTGACCGGCTACGATCCCTCGCCGGCCGGACAAATCCGCTTCGCCGCCTGACGTTGACGCCCGCCCCCAAATAGTTGCAAAAGAAACCAATTCAGCCGGGCCATACCCGGAGGGCACACCGGCCAATGCGCCGGATCAGGGGAGGACAAGCATGAAGCCAACGAGATTTGGTCTGCCGGTTGCTGCCGGCTTTGCAGCGACATTCCTTGCGGCGCTGATGCCGGGCGCTGCGATGGCGCAGGTGTCCGACGACGTCGTCAAGATCGGCGTGCTCACCGACATGAACGGTCCGGCCTCGGCGCCGACCGGCCAGGGCTCGGTGACGGCGGCGCAGATGGCGATCGACGATTTCGGCGGCACCGTGCTCGGCAAGCCGATCAGCATCGTCGTCGGCGACCACCAGCTCAAGGCCGACATCGGCGGCGCGATTGCGCGGCGCTGGTACGACGTCGACCAGGTCGATCTGATCGTCGACGTGCCGGTCTCCGCGGTCGGGCTCGCGGTGCAGAACATGGCCAACGAGAAGAAGCGGCTGTTCATCACCCACTCCACCGGCACCGCGGATTTCCACGGCAAGTTCTGCTCGCCCTATGCGATCCAATGGGTGTTCGACACCCGCGCGCTCGCGGTCGGCACCGCGGACGCCGTGGTCAAGCGTGGCGGCGACAGCTGGTTCTTCATCACCGACGACTATGCCTTCGGCCATTCGCTGGAGCGCGACGCCTCGGCGGTGGTGACCGCCAATGGCGGCAAGGTGCTGGGCTCGGTGAAGCCACCCTTGGCAACGCCCGACCTCTCCTCGTTCGTGCTGCAGGCGCAGTCCTCCAAGGCCAAGATCATCGGCATTGCGGCGGGTCCGCCCAACAACATGAACGAGATCAAGACCGGCTCCGAGTTCGGCGTGTTCAAGGGCGGCCAGCAGATGGCGGCGCTGCTGGCGCTGATCACCGACATCCACGGCCTCGGCCTGCAGGCAGCGCAAGGGCTGTTGCTGACGACCTCGTTCTATTGGGACCTGGACGACAAGACCCGCGAATGGTCGAAGCGCTACTTCGCCAAGATGAACAAGATGCCGTCGATGTGGCAGGCCGGCGTCTATTCGAGCGTGATGCACTATCTCAACGCCATCAAGGACACCGGCACCGACGATCCGCTCAAGGTCGCCGCCAAGATGCGGGAAAAGCCGATCGAGGATTTCTTCGCCCGCAACGGCAAACTGCGCGAGGACAATCTGATGGTGCACGACCTCTGGCTGGTGCAGGTGAAGACGCCGGAGGAGAGCAAATATCCGTGGGACTATTACAAGATCCTCACGACGATCTCGGGCGACAAGGCGTTCGGCCCGCCGGACCCGGCATGTGCGATGGTGAAGAAGTGATGGGCGACGCAAGCTAGCCGCCACGTCATGGCCGGGCTTGTCCCGGCCATCCACGATCTTTCATGCTGCGCCAAGAACGTGGATGGCCGGGACAAGCCCGGGCATGACGGCCGTTGCTGGCGCGCCTACTTCACCACCCCGATCTCGCGAAAATACTTCATCACGCCGGGATGGATCAGCTCGGGCTTCGGCGCGGCCGCGACGGTGTTCGCGGCCGTGGTCTCACAGGCTTGCGCGAGCTGCTTGCAGAATGTCGGCTCGACGCCGTGAAGCGTCTTCGCCAGCCGATAGGCGACATCGTCGGGCAGATCTTCGCGCGTCAGCACAAAGCTCCAGGACCCCAGCGAGGCGATCGGCTCGGACTGCTTCGGATAGCTTCCGGCCGGCACGGTGAGCGGCTTCAGGAACGCATGCTTGGCGCGGATGCGCGTGATGTCCTCCGCGCTGGGCGCGATGAAGCGCGCGCCTGACGCGCTCGAGGCCACCGCTGCAAAACCGGGCCAGCCGATGCCGGCGCCCCAGAGTGCGGCGACACGTCCATCCTCGACCATCGCAGGGCCGTCGCCGGCGCGATCGAGATAGATCGCCTTGAAGTCTTCGTCCTGCTTCAACCCGAGACCATCGAGCACATAGCGCGCCAGGATCGGCAGGCCCGAACCTTTGGCGCCGAACGCAACGGGCTGACCGACCAGATCGCGAATGGTCTTGTAGGGACTGTCCGCGCGCACCACGAACATGCCAGGGTTGGAATAGATCGCGGTAAGGATCTTCAACCGTACCGGCGCGCGGCCGATGCCGGCGAAGGCTTCATAGGCCGGCTCGCCCGCGACCAGAGCGAGATCGAGCTCGCCCTTCTCCAAGAGCGGAATGTTCTCGTTGCTGCCCTTGGTGTTGCGCGGGGCGATGATCACTTGCGGATCGGCCGCGTTCATCGCTTGCGCAAAGGCGTTGCCATAGAGCGGAAAGCCGCCGCCGGGCGTCGCGGTGCCCAAGCTGATCGTCAGGCCGGGAGTCGTGGTCGGAATGGCGTTGCCTCCGGTTTGAGCGGCGGCGGGGCTTGAAAGCAGCGCCGCAGCGAGAAGGAAAAGAAGAACGAATCTCATGGTCGGTCCCGGCGGGGGCGCGTCAACATCGACTTGCGGCGATGTAGGCAGCGCCCCGATTTTGTGAAAGCATGCAGCAACGACAATAGAACAATGGGAGGCGTCATGTTGCGAATTTTGCGTAACAGTGTTTTCGGGCTGGTTTTCCTTTCAACGCTGTTGGGCGCCGCACCTCCCGCCTCCGCAGCTTATCCCGACCGCCCCGTGCACTGGATCATCGGCTTCTCCGCCGGCGGCCCGGTCGACATCGTGGCGCGGATCATGGCGAACTGGCTGTCGGACCGCTTCGGCCAGCAGTTCATCGTCGAGAACAAGGCCGGCTCCGGCGGCAACATCGCGGCGGGCGCCGCGATCGCCTCGCCGCCGGACGGCTACACGCTGCTGTTCGTCGCGCCCAACAACGCGATCTCGACCTCGCTCTACAAGAAGCTGCCGTTCGACTTCCTGCGCGACACGGTGCCGGTCGCGAGCATCATGCAGCTTACCAACATGCTGGTCGTCTCCAACGCGTTTCCCGCCAAGACGGTTCAGGAGTTCATCGACTACTGCAAGGCCAATCCCGGAAAGATCTCCTTTGCCTCGTCCGGCAACGGCACCTCGGTGCACATGTCGGCGGAGCTGTTCAAGGTGATGACCAAGTGCGACATGGTGCACGTGCCCTATCGGGGATCTGCCATCGCCTTCCCCGACATCATCTCCAACAAGGTGCAGCTGATCTTCGACAACCTTCCCTCCGCGATGGAGCAGGCCAAGGGCGGCAATGTCCGCGCGCTCGGCGTGACCTCGCCGCAGCGCTGGCCGAGCGTGCCCGACGTGCCCGCGATCGCCGAGACGTTGCCCGGCTTCGAATCGGTCGGCTTCTACGGCATCTCCGCACCGAAGGGCACGCCGCAGGACGTGATCGAGATCCTCAACAAGGCCGTCAACGAGGCGCTGAAGGACCCGAAGCTGGTCGCGCGCCTCACCGAGACCGGCGGCATCCCCAAGCCGATGACGCCGGCCGAGTTCGGCAAGCTGGTCACCGACGAGACCGAGAAGTGGCGCAAGGTGGTGGAGTTCGCCGGGGTGTCGGTGGACTAGCGCCGCGGAACTGCCGCGAGCCTGCAGCGCGCCGACGCGACATCGGAGGGGATCGGAAGACCCCTCCCAACAAAATGTGCGAAAACAACCCCATGCACAGTAGAAAGAGCAAGCGATCACAAGGGGTTACGGAATGGAAAAAACGAGCCCCCGCTGGCGCGATTGCCAGAGGGCGGGGCGAAGGCTCGGCGAGGTGGGCTTGCGCCGTCGGGCAAAACAGGATTATAAGGGCATCATCGCCTAATTCGGTTTTTCAAAAACACCAGGTGTTGCCGCGCCGGCGTTTCCATCCGCCAGACCCAGCATTGCACCCCCGCCTCCGTCCCTGTAAACGAACCGCGCACCGTTGCTGGCCGCAGCTTTCGCGGCCGTCTCGCGGCGGGGCCTGTAGCTCAATGGTTAGAGCCGGCCGCTCATAACGGTCTGGTTGCAGGTTCGAGTCCTGCCGGGCCCACCAGCCTTCGCTCGCTTCGCGAGCTTCGGCTAGGCAAGCCGGTGCCTCTTAGACTTTTTGATCGAGGACCGCGGGCCTGCGCGCGTAAACTGTCTTTGCCCTCGCTCAATGGTTGCGCTTGCATCGACTCTTTCGGCGGGGGAATTCAGCGTGCGTATTTTAGTCTTGGTGGCGGCTTGCGCCGCGCTCACCGGCTGCATGACAGCTGGGGAAACGGTCTCGTTCAAAGCTTCTAATCCACAGCAACAAGCTCTCATGAGGGATGGGCAGCCTGCTCTCGTCTCGCGGCAAAAGAGCTCCCTGGTCCTCGTTCGGCCGGCATCCCGACAGCTCCAGGCGAACGGCCGGCCCGTGTTCGTGGTCGGCATCAACAATCTCGGCCGTCAACCGGTCGAGTTTCGAGTCGGGCAAGTTGAAGCCGTCCAGCACGCCGCGGGGTCCGACTTCGAAATGAAGATCGTGACATACGAGATGCTTGTTCAAGAGGAGAAGAACCGGCAGGTCGCGGCTGCGCTTCTGACCGGGGTCGCCGCCGGCGCCAACGCCTACGGCGCATCGCGAGCAGGACATGGCACCTATACGACCCCAAGTGGCCGGACCGGCTCATTCTACAGCCCGACAGCCGCGGCGATCGCGCAAGGCAACGCGGCCGCACAAAATGACGCGATGATTTCCGGGACGATTGAAGCAGGTCAACGCAACATGGCCGTGCTCGAGCAAGCGGCGATCAAGGACAACACGCTCTTGCCCGGCGAATGGTACGGAGGCCAACTACACCTCGCGCCGCCCACTGATCAGGCCGGCGCGCAAAAGAGCTATACTGTGGTGATCACCGTAGGATCGGATCGCCACGTGATCGATGTGGCGCAAAGCGCGCCTGGGGCGTGACAGGTCCAACTTGATCGATATCGCGGAACTAGGATGACCGTGCACTGAATGATGCGCTTCCGCTTTAACAGGCGTCCGGCGAGTTAAATGCACCGTCACCCTAATACCTCCATCCCTGTAAACGAACCGCGCAGCGTTGCCCGCCGCTGCCAAAATGGCCGTCTCGCGGCGGGGCCTGTAGCTCAATGGTTATTTTGACGACATCGGTCACGCACGATTCAAATTTCGTCTTTTGACCTTGGGGCAGGCAAATATCCGCCCACGTGGTCGTTGCCACCGTGCGCGGCAATGAACATGGCGACGGCCGACCGGCAATAGGATTCGATTTCGTCGTCGTCCTCTGCTCTCGCCTGATCGAAGCGTGCGATCATCAGGAGATCGGATCCTTTGAAAAGCGCGGCAAACAAGCGGGCGGACCGGAGAGGATCGGGCACATTCAGAAGCGCCTTCGCGTGCAACTGACGCAACAGGGCCTCGATTTGGGCGATGACATGCGCGGGGCGGGCTTCGTAATGGAGCTTGCTTAACGACTTTTGATTGGTCGTGTCGGCCATGATCATGGCTTCGACATTGCGGACGTCTGATCTCAACAGCGTGCGAAGCAGGGATGATCCCACCGCCATGAGCTGATCTTCGGCCGAACCATCGACGCCTTCAAAAAGGGCCTGTGTAAACTGATGGCAGCCGGCCGCGATGGCCGCGCTGAACAGCGCCTCCTTGTTCTCGAAGTGTCTGTAGATGCTGAGCTTGGATATCTTCGCCCGCTGGGCGACCTTGTCCAAGGTCGTCGCTTGAAAACCCAATTCCACAAAGAGTTCGCGCGCGGCGTCAAGGATCGTTTGGCCAAGCGCCTCGTTGGCGGGCCGGCCGCGCCGTCCTTGTCTGTTTTCGGTCACCACAATTCCAGTACTTGACAGTATTCTAATACTTGAATTACGATACCACGCAGTGTCTGAAATATGCAAGCCATTGGGCAGGTTTCCACCTGTCCTCCCACGGAGCCCATCACCATGGATGACGTCATCATCATCGGCGGCAGCTTTGCCGGTCTCGCCGGCGCCCTGCAGCTCGGCCGTGCCCGCCGCAAGGTCACCGTTCTCGATACCGGCCTGACGCGCAACCGCTTCGCTGGCCACTCGCATGGCCTGCTCGGCCACGATCACAAGGCGCCGCTGGACATCCTGGTCGAGGCGCGGCAGCAGCTGGCGCGTTATCCCACGATCAAGCTGGTCAGTGCCCGGGCCGACAGCGTCTCCGGCGGCATCGACGATTTCAACGTCCTCACTTCCGATGGCGAAAGCTTTGGGGCGCGTCGTCTGATCCTGAGCTATGGCATCACCGACCAGATGCCTGATGTTCCGGGCTTTGCCGAAGGCTGGGGCACGTCCATCGTGCCCTGCCCCTATTGCGACGGCTTTGAAGTCGCCGGCCAGCATTGGGGCCTCGTCTGGTCCGGCCCGCAGTCGCACAATCAGGCCAGGCTGTTCCTCGACTGGACCGACAAGTTGACTGTCTTTGCCGATGGTCGCGACATTCCGCCTGATACTAAGGCCGATCTGGCGCGCCGCAACATACCTGTCGTCGATGGCCGGATGTCCGGGATCGCCCATCACAAGGGGCATATCGCCACCGTCAATCTCGATACCGGCCGCAATGTCGCAGTCGACATCCTGTTCGCCCATCCGCGCACCAAGCCGTCCGCAAACCTGCATGAATCACTGGGCCTCGCCACGGTGGATACGCCGGGCGGCATCGTTCTCAAGGTCGACGAGCGCCGCCAAACAAGCATGCCCGGCATCTACGCCGCCGGCGACCTCACCACGCCCTTCTTGCCCTCGGTCACCCAGGCATCATCGCAAGGCGCGATGGCGGGTATCTTCGCCCAGCAGTCGATGCTGGTTTGAGATCAAAGTCCCTTTTACCCGAAATCAGGATCTCCGATGATCGACGACCTTCCCATTGTGCTCCTCCATGGCTCCGCCACCGGCTCCCACTCCTGGGCCGCAGTCCGCACGGGTCTGGAGGCGCGCGGCGCCAGGGCGTTGGCACCCGACATGCTCGGCTACGGACGGTCGCCGACACCGAGCGAGGCGTGGCAGCCAAAGGACGAGGTTTCCCACCTGCGCGGCTGGCTCGACATGCAGGGCGTCGGCGCGTTCCACCTCGTCACCCACTCACTCGGGGCATTTTTCGGACTTCACCTGCGGCTGGCCGTCGGGTCTCGCGTGGCGCGGCTCACGTTGATCGATCCTGTGGTCGTCAGCGTGCTGCGCGTGCCCGGGGAAGAAGACGCCCTGCGCGAGGGGCAGACCCTCTGCGATCGGTTCATGCGCGCGTGGCCGGATCACGGTGCGGCCGCCTGCCTGCTGGTGGAGCACTGGAGCGGCGCCGGCACGTGGAACGCGCTGGGCGAGAAGGGGCGTGCGCTGGTTACACGGCTCGCACCGCGGCTAAGGCTCGAGATGACCGCCAGCGCAGCCGATCGGACCACGCTCGCCGAGTTCACCTCGACCGCGGTGCCGACCTTGGTGCTCGTCGGCGAGCGGACGTCGGCCGCTCCGCGGTCGGTGAGCCGTCTGCTCGCGGGAGCGTTCGACGCCCGCACGGTCGTTGTCCCCGGCGCTGCACACATGATCCCGCTGACCCACCCCGCCGCGGTCGTCGAGGCGATTCACGCCGACATGGTGGCGTCGTGAGTCGCGCCGAGCAGAAACGGCACAGCCGAGACGCGACGTCCGCGGGCACTACCAATTCAACATCAGGTCCACGACTCGCCAGTGAAGTTGTTCGGTCACACCATTCTCGTCACCGGCACGAGCGCCGTTATTGGTCTCGCGGAGAAACCTTGACATGAAACACTCCCATCCCATCCTTGTCACCGGTGCCGCTGGCCAAGTTGGAGCGATCGGACCGAGCGTGACGAAGTCTCTGCTGGAGCGCGGGCTGAAGGTGCGCGCCATGGTCCGGCAGGATGACGGCCGGGCGGAATCGCTGAGGGCACTTGGTGCCGAGGTGATCGTCGGAGATCTGCTCGACCTGGACGCGGTGCACCGCGCCCTGGATGGCTGCAAGCGCCTGTACTTCAGCATGTCGGCCAGCGAGAAGTATCTCGAGGCTACGACGAACGTGGCGGCGGTTGCCCGGCACCATGGCGTCGAAGCATTCGTCAACATGTCGCAGATGACGGTCTCGGAGATGAGCATCCGCGAGACCGCGCGCAGCCCGCAGCACAAGCAGCACTGGCTGGCCGAGCAGGTGTTGCGGTGGAGCGGCTTGCCGGTGGTCACGATCCGTCCCACCGCCTTCATGGACGCGTTCTTCTGGCGATTTGCCGTTCCGACTATCACCGCTCAGAACGCGCTGATGTTGCCCTTCGGAGAGGCAAAGACGTCGCCAATCGCCGCCCACGATGTTGCGCGGTGCGTGACAGAGGTGTTGGTGAATCCCGAGTCTCACCTTGGAAAGGTTTACGAACTGACCGGTCCCCGTGCGGAGACTCTTCGCGAGGTCGCCGAAGATTTCACAAGAGTCTTGGGGCGTCCAATCACCTACATGAATATTCCGTTGGAACCGTGGCTGGAGAGCCTGCGATCCTTTGGCGCATCCGCACACGTGGTCGCGCACTTGGAGTCGATGGCACTGCTGCACCGGGACGGCCGATACGACCGATCCTCGGACGATGTGAACCTGCTGACCGGGGTGTCGCCGATGTCGGTCGAGGACTTTGTGCGCGCGCATCGGGACGACTTTCAGAAGGCAGACGCGCGCAAGCCGTAATCTTTCGCTTATAGGCCGGATGAACTGCATCGTCTCGGAAGTCCCCGGCGGTCGCCACTGCTTCCAGTGACCGGGCCAGAACAAGGACATGTCATGGCAAAGCACAATGCCGATCAGGTCGCCGACTGGAATGGCCAAAGCGGGGAGCGCTGGGTCGCCCACCAGGCCCGGCTCGATGCCAGGGTGGCGGTGTTCGGCCAGGCCGCGATCGAAGCCGCAGCGCCCGCCACGGGCGAACGCGTGCTGGACATCGGCTGCGGCGCGGGCGCGTCGAGTCTGGCTCTGGCCGCCCGCGTCGGCGCGGGGGGCTATGTGCTGGGCGTGGACATATCCGAACCGCTGATCGGCCGAGCGCGCGCGCTTGCGCCACCGGATACGCCGGTCCAGTTCCGAGTGGCCGACGCTGGCAGAGCCGAGCTGCCCGAGGGCGCGTTCGACATCCTGTTCTCGCGTTTCGGGGTGATGTTCTTTGACGATCCTACGGCGGCGTTCGCTCATATGCGCCGTGCGCTCAAGCCGGGCGGGCGGGTCGCTTTCGTCTGCTGGCGTGGTGCGGCCGAGAACGATTGGGTGCGATTGCCGATGGACGCGATCAAAGGCATCGTCCCGCCGACGGCGCCACCCGATCCCGAAGTGCCCGGCCCATTCTCGTTCGGCAACCGGGGGCGGGTGGTTCGCATCCTGACGGCGGCCGGCTTCACCGATATCGCTATCGCGCCCTTCGATGTCTCCATCCCGTTTGGCGAGGGCGAGACGCGGGACGCGGCGGTCGACGACGCGGTGAAGATGACGTTCGACGTCGGCCCGCTAGCGCGCGCGCTCGCTGATCAGCCCGACGACATCCGCGCCCGCGCCTCGGCCGCGGTTCGTGCCGCCTTCGCGGGCCGCGCCGGCGAGCGGTCGGTGATGATCGACAGAGCGACCTGGATCGTCACGGCGCGCAATCCGGCAAGCTGACAAGGGATTAGCAGGGGAGAACGCCCCGCTCGGTGCAAAGCGAGTGAGGCTGCCGCGCGGAAGCCCATCGGGCGAAGGCGGGCTGCAACATCATTGCTTGAGCCGTTACCGAACTTTCCGGTGGACCGGCTGATTTTGTTGGTGCCAGACGTGGTCAAGATCACGACACTCCCCGTTGCGACACGCGATGTCCGCGAGCGCATCCAGCGCCGGATGTGTGGCGTCGCACCCGCCTCTCTCATTCCTGCCTCTCTCATTTCGGGACTGAACATGCGCAAGCTTCTGGCGATTCTGGTGATCTCGTGCTGGGCCAGCTTGGTTCACGCACAAAAGGCCGACCTGATTGTCACGAACGCAAAAATCGTGACGCTGGATGCCGCGTCGACGATCGCGCAGGCTCTCGCCGTCCGCGACGGCAAGATCGTCGCGATTGGCGGCAACGATGCCGTGGAAGGCCTGATCGGGCCCGCGACGCGCCGCGTCGACGCAGGCGGACGCACGATCATTCCGGGATTGATCGATTCCCATATTCACGCCGTGCGGGCCGGCCTCACCTACGCAACCGAGGTCAACTGGATCGGCGCGAAGACTATCCCTGAGGCCATGGAACGCTTGCGCCAGGCGGCAAAGGCGCGCCCGGCGTCCTGGATCATCGTGGCCGGCGGCTGGAGCGAATTGCAATTTGCGGAGAAGCGGCGGCCGACGCTCGCCGAGGTGATGTCGGCCGTTCCCGACAATCCGGCTTACATCCAGCTGTTCTATTCGGCGGTGCTGATGACGCCGAAAGCGCAGCAGGCGCTCGGGATGTCCACGGATCAGTTGCCGGCGGGTATCACGACTGAGCGCGCCGCATCGGGCGACACCACGGGCTGGCTCAACGGCTCCATTGTCAGCATCTCCGCGCTGTTCGATCGGCTGCCGAGGCCGAATGTCGATGAGAATGTCGCCGGGACCCGGCAGTTCTTCACGGAGCTCAATCGTCTTGGCGTGACCGGGATCGTGGATCCCGGCGGCTTCAGCATCTATCCTGGCCATTACGCCGCCTTGCAAAAGCTCTGGCGCGACAAATCATTGTCGGTTCGGGTTGCCTTCAGCCTGTTCGCCCAGAATGTCGGCGCGGAATTCGAGGAGTACAAGGCTCTCACGCCGTTCCTGCCAATGGGATTCGGCGACGACATGCTGCGATTCAACGGCATCGGCGAGCGGATCACCGGCGCCATGTACAACAACAACGCGCCCGACGCGGCCGCCAAGGACAAGTTCCGCGAGATCATTCGCTGGGCGGCCAAACAAGGGCTGACGGTCACCATCCACTGGCAGGAAGACAAATCCGTCCATCACCTCCTGGACCTCTATGACGAGGTCAACAAGGAGACGCCGCTCGCGCCGCTGCGCTGGTCCATCGCCCATCTCGACAACACCTCGCCCCAAACGCTGGCGCGCATGAAAGCCCTCGGTGTCGGCTGGACCATGCAGGACGCGATGTATCTCGGCGGCGACCGCATCGTGGCGCAGGCCGGCGAAGCCGCGCGCAGCATGCCACCCCTCGCCACGGCGTTGCGCATGGGGGTCCATGTCGGCGCCGGTACGGATGCGCATCGGGTCGCATCCTACAATCCGTTCGTGGCGCTGCAATGGATGCTCGACGGCAAGACCGTCGGCGGACTGTCGACGCGCGGCCCGGACGAAACACCCAGCCGCGAAGATGCCTTGCGCCTCTACACGGTGGGAAGCGCGTGGTTCTGCTTCGACGAGACGCGGCGCGGCACGTTAGAGACCGGCAAGCTCGCCGACTTCGCGATTCTCGATCGGGATTTCATGTCCGTCCCCGTCGAGCAAATCGGCGCCACGGCGTCCCTGCTGACCGTCGTGGGCGGCAAGGTCGTCTACGCAGCGGATGCTTTCGCGAGCGCGAACTGAGAGCTGGAGGCCTGAAGGCGAGCATCTGCCCTGCGCGCTACGCGTGGCGCAGCCGCGCGGAGAACGAGGGGTGAGGCGTGGTGTCCGGCGCAGCCTGAACCAAGTGAGAGCAACTAAACCGCAGATCCGGCATTATCCCCGCGCTACGGAGCCGTTTCGCGGAGGTCTGACGATGGAAGACCAGAATCGGATGACCCTGGTTTTGAGTGCTATCGCCCTCGCCGTTGCCATCGTGGCCACGATCACGATGGAGCGCGTCAACATGCCTGCGGTCAGCAACGACGCAGCTCCCGGAACAGTCGGACTCGCCAGGCCGCACCCACCGCTGGACCGCGCGGCCGGTGAGCCGATCCAGACGGTCGGCGGCCCGTCCGGCGCGAATATTCGCGGACGTCCCTGATCGAACGCGGGGATTGCGGCGCAGCACTCTTGATGATTTCTGCCGCTTCGCGGGTTCAATATCCTATACAAGGCGCCCGTCCCCCCACCGCGGCAGGAGCCATCCATGACCAGTGAAAAAGGCCCGAACATCAAGAAGAAGCAGAAATGCAAGAACTGCGAAGGCAAAGGCCTGCTCAAGAAGGGCGACAAGGTGGTGAAGTGCCAGCGCTGCAAGGGCACGGGCGTGCGGTGACGATGGGGTGATGACTGCCC
Source organism: Bradyrhizobium sp. 4 (assembly GCF_023100905.1). NCBI lineage: Bacteria > Pseudomonadati > Pseudomonadota > Alphaproteobacteria > Hyphomicrobiales > Nitrobacteraceae > Bradyrhizobium > Bradyrhizobium sp. 4. Next base: position 1,657,894 of record NZ_CP064686.1, on the reverse strand, counting down.
CGCCCCGCTACGACGGGCGCTGGACCCCGCCGGCGAAGTGCTTCTCGACGATGTATTTCGAATGGGCGACGATCGGCTCGACCAGCTCGAAGTCGGTGGCGCCGCCGACGTAGAACGTGCGGTCGGCGCCCTGCATGCGGGCGAGGTCGGCGTAGATGCCGGTCTTGATCTGGTCCGGCGTGAAGTGCTGAAAGTAGGTGAACTCGTCGAATGTTTGCCAGCGCGGCTGGCTGGTGTCGATCGTGCCGCCGAGCAGTTTGGTCAGTCGCTTGACCTCCGCGATGACCTCATCGCCGGTCTGCTCGTCCCTGGGGCGGGTGTAGAACTGCGTGAACATGTTGCCGCTATCCTGGAACTGCCGCGCGACCGCCCACGGCATGCCCTGCTCGGTGAGCGGCAGCACCGGCGCGACCGGCGCATCCATCTTCATATCGATCCAGACCGTCGTCATGCAGTACGGATTGAACGTGATCTCGTGATTCACTTTCTGCTCCGCGAGGTTGGGAGCAAGGCCGAGCTGCGTGAACACGTCCTTCGTCAACGGACAGGCGAGCACCAGATAGTCATAGAGCTTGCTGTCCTTGACGATCTTGAGCTCGTTCAGATCCTGCTCGGGATGCGCCATGTCGATCCGGACACCGGCCGCCGAGCGGTGGCATTTTTCAACTTGAGATCGACCATGAGCCAGCATGCATACTGCTGGTTTTCTGGCGGGCCGCGCAAGCTGTGGTTGCCGACGATTCCGTCATCCCGCAAATGGGAGCCGTCTCGGCGTGCAACCTCGATTGGCACTTCCGGCGGCAAGGCGCGTTGCGGTCTTTTCGAAGGAGATGCAGATGACCAAGACCGACGCGCAAGGCGCCAAGACCGGGACATCGCCGACGGATTCGGCAGCGCTCAACCCAGGCGATGAAGCCGCACCGGGAACGACGGGCACGGGCGAAGACGTGTGCCCCGATTGCCATGGCAAGGGGCGGATCGACGGCGCGCCCTGCGCGACGTGCGGCGGCAGCGGCACCGTGATCCGGGCCGTCGGCGGGGCCTGAGCAAAGCGCGGGAGCGCGGTGCTTGAGCCAGGCTGTGGCTTTCGATCGCAGCTTCATTGTTCCAGCAACGAACAGCCTGCATCCGTGTTTTCGGGATGCGAGACACAATGAGGCGCGCCATGACCAGGGATCCCGGACTGAAGCCCGACGATTTTCCCATCGAAGCCGACAAGGACAAGCTCAGGACCCACAAGGGCGAGCCGGTCGCCTCGGCCGAGTCGGAGAAGATCGCGGATCAGATCGCCGAACGGCTGAACGAGCATGCCCACCGGGAAGAGCAGGATCGTTGGTCGGCCTAGACGCTTCGCCTTGCCCGGCATCAATCCGGGAAGAGCAATGCCGACAGGAACGGCTTTGTAGGAACGACCTGGGGCCGTTGCGTATTGGGCCGCGCCGGGTCCTTGCGATTCCGGCACTGGCGGCCTCGGCTCGAAGCCCCGCCCCCGGGCCACAGGCCGGGGCCGCCTGACGGGGATCAGCCCGTTATCTCAACCCATCATGTGGAGCGCTGCGCGAAAGACCATGGAGGCGCCCACACCAGGGATGCAAAACCCGCTTCGACAGGCCCGGCTCTACGGCTACCTGATCGAACGCGAGGGCGCGCTGTTTCATCCCGGCGGCGGCCACCCGCTGTGCAGCGCAGGCATGACGCGACGCATGATCGAGGCTGGCTGGCTGGTGAAAGCCGGCGACCACTATGAGCTGACGCCGCAAGCGCAGGAAATGATCGCCTCGCGCGCGATGAGTTCGGGGTGAGTCGTCGGCGCTGGTGCGGCATTTCCGCGCCCGCGCAGGAACGGGTGCGTGCCGAGATCTTTGCCTCGACACGGTATGTGACGACGTCAAGCACAGGAGCGGACATGAAAAAGCTGGTTCTCGCAGGGCTCGTTGCGGCTCTCGCATTTCCTCCTGCCGCATTCGCGCAAGGCGCGGGTGCCTCCAGGACCGGGTCGAGCATCGACTCGCCGGGCACCGGCGGCACGACGGGAGCGGGAGCCTCCAGCCTCAACACGTCATCGGACAACAATGGCGGCGGCGCGAACGCACCGGCCAAATCGTCGACGACGCGGCCAGGCGACAACGACACAAGGCAAACGCAAGGAGGCCAGCAGGCCATCCCAGGCTCCGGCTCCACCGGAGCGAACCGCAAATAGGCGCGCTGCGAACCACTAACCAATTGCGCTCACGCAGGAAGGCCCGGATGATGGTCCGGGCCTTGTCTCGTCACCACCAGGGATCCCCATAGGGCGGTGGAGCGTAGGCGTAAGGTACATAATAGCCCCGCCGCACGGCGCGCGGTCCATAATAGCCGTAGGGCGGGCCATAGTAGCGCGGGCCATAATAGGCATCGGCCCGGAATTTTGTTCCAGCCTTTCGGCGTCCCGCCATCACCCCGCCAGCGACTTCCTCGTCGCGCGAAGAATATCATCCGACAGCTTGGGATCGTCCACGGCGCGGGCGAGCACGAGGGCGCCAACCATGGATGCGGCCGCCGCGAGCGCCTTGTCCTCGCGCTGCCGTGGCTTCAGCGTAGCGGCCATCCGATTGCTCAGCAGGGCGATCGTGCCGCGCACGCCGGCGGTGAAGCGCGCTCTCAGGCCGCCGCCTTGACGTGACACCTCACAGGCGAGCGCAGCGAAGGGGCAGCCGGCGGCGGGATCGTCGCGATGCCCCGGCGAGAGATATTGCGAAACATAGTCCTCAAGCGCGAACGCCTCGGGCAATTCCTGGCCTTTGGCCTCGATCGCATGGGCCACGGCCTCCTCGACCAGCCGCTCCTTGGAGCCGAACTGACTGTACAGGCTGCCATGCGTCATCCCGGCCGCCTCGGCGAGCGCGTCGACACCGACACCTGTGATGCCGCGCTCCCGCAGCAGGCGCGAGGCGGTCTCGAGAATATGCTCGCGATTTTTGGCGGCCTGTTCCTTTGAGACGCGCATGGGACTGATCCTCGGGCACGGGGCTTGACTTTTATAATTACGATCGTCATGTATATCAATAGTTACGATCGTAATCAAACGATTTCAGGCCCGGTCGTGGCGTCGGAGAGGCATTATGAACAGGATTACACCGAAGATCGCGCTGGTGACCGGCGCCTCCTCAGGCATCGGCCAGGCCACGGCGGAGCGGCTCGCGAACGCCGGCTACAAGGTGTTCGGCACCAGCAGGCGGGGCGCGCAGCCGGGCAAGCAGGCGTTCGAGATGCTGGCTCTCGACGTCACCAGCGATGCATCGGTGGAAGCCGCCGTCGGCGAAGTGATCCGGCGCGAGGGCCGCATCGACCTGCTCGTCAACAACGCCGGTTTCGGCGTTGCCCCTGCCGGCGCAGAAGAGAGCTCGATGGAGCAGGCGCGCGCGATTTTCGAGACGAACTTTTTCGGCCTGATCCGGATGACGCGCGCCGTGGTGCCGCACATGCGCCGCCAGGGAAATGGCCGCATCATCAATATCGGCTCGGTGCTCGGCTTTCTGCCGATGCCCTATGGCGCGCTCTATGCCGCGACCAAGCACGCGGTGGCGGGCTATTCGGAATCGCTCGACCATGAACTGCGCACGCGGGGCATCCGGGTCTCGGTGGTCGAGCCCGCCTACACCAAGACGCCGTTCGACGCGAACTTCATGGAGCCCGACGCCACGCTCGACGAATATCGCGAGGCCCGCGCCGGCGTGACCAAGCGGGTGAACGAGGTGATGGCGACGGCCGAACAACCCGGCGTGGTGGCCGAGACCGTGCTGAAGGCCGCGAGCGCGGCGCGCCCGCAACTCAAATACGCGGCCGGCAGCCTTGCGAAGCGCCTGCGATTGCTACGCAGGTTTGCGCCCGCAGCCCTGGTGGATGCCGGGATTCGAAAGGATTTGCGGCTCGATGCGACGGCGGCGCCGCAGCCCGCCCGCACCGCGCGGGCGTTCTGAGGGCGACTCAGCCCTCCACCCGCCACAGCCGCCAGCGCTCCGGCACGCCCTTGAGCTGGTGTACGCCGTGATCGGCGAAGCGGATCCCGGACTGCGTCGTCAGCAGCTCCTTCACCGCGCTGGAGACCAAGACCTCGCCGGCGCGTGCCTTGGCGGCGACGCGGGTGCCGATGTGAAAGGCGAGGCCGACCGCCTCGGTGCCGCTCACGGTGTATTCGCCCGCATGCAGGCCGACCCTGATCTCGAGGCCGAGCGTACGCACGGCCTTCTGGATCGCGGTCGCGCAATTGATTCCGGCGGCCGGCGTCTTGAACGTCGCCAGCACGCCGTCGCCCGTAGTCGTGACTTCCTTGCCGCGCGAGCTCTTCAGCTCCTTGCGGACTGCCGCGTAATAATGGCCCATGATTTTGGTCCAGCGGGCATCGCCGAGCTTTGCGGCTTTTGCGGTGGAGCCGACGATATCGACGATCAGGATCGTGGCGAGCGCTCGCTTGAGTTCGGTGCTGCCCGCGGCCGGTCGGCGCCGCAGCACGATCGCGCCGGCGAGAGGTTCATAGCGATGGTTGCGGCGCCGCGCGATCGCCGCCTTGGCGTAATCCTGGGCACGCTGCGCGCTGCCGCAGCGAATTGTCTTCTCCTGCGGCAGACGGGTCCAGTAAACCTTGCGTCCGTCACCGGCGCCCTGGACCTCCACGGCGCCCCATTTCAGGAGGATCGCCGTGCCGACGCGCCGGACGCACCATGCCTTCGACGTGTAACCCGATACGTTCGACTGATGGATTCCGATGCGGAGGAATTTTGGCATGAACGTGCGGCCGATCGAAGCAACGTTTGGGCGACCCAGGGTCAAGGGTAGTGACACACTCCGGCATTGGCAATACGATCCGCGGTCTAGACCTGTTCATTTCAAACCAGTGCACTATGCAAAACTATTTCCGCGCTTCTTGTGAAGCCGCCCTGTTGTCGGCCGCGCTCGTAATCGTCGCCTTGCCCGACATGGCGCGTGCGCAGTCGGGAAGCGCCGGCGGCAGCATCGGCAATGACGAAAAATCGCTGTCCGGTTCGCGCGAGACGCCGCGGACGGCCGAGCCTTCGAAGCCGGCACGGCGCAGCAAGCCCGCGGACGACGAGCCGCGCCGCGCGCCGCAAAAGAGCGGCGGAGGCAGCAATCTCGACGGAGCATGGATTCTGACCAGTGTCGGCACGCCCTGCGGCACCTCCTCCGACACGGTGGTCATCACCGGCGGCAAGTTGGTCGGACAGTACGGCACTGCTCAAGTCAGTCCGAACGGCTCCACCTCCGGGGTCGGTGCCGCCGGAAGCCTGACCTGGACCATGTCCGGGCGGTTCTCAGGCCGCAGCGGCTCCGGGTCGTTCCGGCGATCCGATGGATGCGTCGGAAGCTGGACCGGATCGAAACAGTGATCGTCGCATATCGGCTTTGCCTCACCCCTGATACGCAAACAGCTCGATCGGCTCGCTGAAGCCGCGCACACCGTGCTCGCCAACGCGCTCCAGATCGAACTGGCCGCCGACGAGATCGGCGAAGTCGCGTGACAGCAGCACCGTCTTCCCCAATTGCTTGGTCAAGGCTTCCAGCCGCGAGGCCATGTTGACGGCGGGACCGATCACGGTGAAGTCGAGCCGGGTGGACGATCCGATATTGCCGTACATGACGTCGCCGACATGGACGCCGATGCCGTAGTTCAGCGGCGCGCGGCCGGTGCCGTCGTTGCGCGCGTTCAACGCGATCATGGCCTGACGGGCTTCGGTCACGGCATGCAGCAGGTTTGCGCCGGCGTTGGGCTCGCTCAGCGGAAAGATGGCGAGCAGGCCGTCACCGATGAATTTCAGGATCTCGCCGCCATGCCGCGCGATCGGCTCCGACATCGCGTCGAAATAGTCGTTGAGCAGATCGATGACGTCGTCGCGCGGCCAATTGTCGGAAATCTTGGTGAACTCGCGCAGATCGCAGATCATGATCGCGGCGCGCACCGTCGTGCCGGTGCCGCGCCGCGTGGCGCCGGCCAGGATGAGCTCGCCGGCATGGGAGCCGACATAGGTCTCGAGCAGCGTTCGCGCCAGCCGGTTCTTGATGCGGATCTCGCTGACCAGCGCCAGCACCGGCAATATGTTCTTGAGGGCGGCGACATGGGTCTCGTCGAAACCGCCGGGCCGGTCGGTCGCGAAGGTGACGAGATGGCGCTTGCCGAGCGTATGATAGAGCGGCCAGGCCACATAGTCGGTCAGCCCCTGCGCGCGCATCTCGCGATAGAGCGCGTGCTTGCGGCCGAGCGCTGGGTCCTGCTCGAGATTCTCGCGCACCTCGGTTGCGCCGTCGAACATTTCGTTGGCGGGACTGCCGATGTATTCGGACCGCTCGCGGACGTCGTAGTCGACCCGCGCAATCTCCGCCTCGCGCATGCCGTCGGCCCACATGAAGCGGGCGCCCAGCCATTGCGGATGCTGGATCAGCACGTGAACCGTCGACCGCGCCAGCGGAATGCCGGCCTGCTGAAGCCGGATGCACATCTCGGCAAAGATCTTGTCGACGAAGCGCTCGTCGCGCGTGCCGTTGATCAGCCAATCGACGACACCGTCGGATAGCGTGGCGGGTTTCTTCTCTGCGATCATATCTGCCCGTTCATATCGTGGCCGTCCGTGCTTCGGGCGGCGGCTGCATCAGGGCAGATATCGTGCTCCGGCGCGACGGCGTCAACCTAGCCAGTTGCACGGATTGTGCGCACCGCTCCGGTGGCGGGAACGCGGTTCAGCCGACGATCTGAATAGAGCTCAGCACGGCCAGCCCCGACACAAGCGCAAGCGTCGACGCCCCCGTCAGTTCGACCTTCAACGTGTTTTCGTGCGAAATCGAAAAATCCGTGCCGTCGAGACGGATGCCGCAGTCACCGCGCGCCGCATAGATCAGATGCGTGCCGGCGGACAATCGCCGCTCACCGGGCGCCTTAAGCGCTTCGAGCTCAAGCGCCACCGCACCGCGCCGGCCCATCAAATTCACCACCTCGACTGGCCCTTCCTCGAGCCTGGTCACGATCTCGAGTTCGCCGGTGAATCGCACCGTCGTGAACGGCTCGCGCTCGTCGAATTCCTGGGTGGGCGATTTCAGCACCAGCCCGCGGCCGCCGACCACCATTTGCAAACGGTCGATGCCGGGCATATGGGAGAACGGCCCGGGTGCCACGATTGGCGTGGCCGCGAAGCGCCACAGCAGGCTGTCCCAATCCTTCACATTGGACTCAGCGCGATGGGCATCCGCGATATCGGTAAAGATGCCGCCGCCGTTCTTCCAGGGCGAGCGGGTATAGTCTTCGGATTTCAGCAGTGTGGTTTTCATGAATTGAGGTGGTCCGGGAGCGCGAGAGGGCGGGTGTCAGTTACGTATCATGCAGGCAGAATCGTCGCCAGCTCTCGTCCGTCAGCACGCCAATCTTTCGCGACTACTTCGTCGTCAGTGCCGCGACCGGGCGCCACGCAACATCAGGCGCGCTCTCAACCAACTGCCGGCAGCGGTCGCGCATCAGTTCAGCAGGGCGATCCGGGCCGCGCATATTCAGCACGGCTTCGAAATCAGCGAGTGCAGCCGCAAAATGGCGCCCGCGGTAGTTAGCGAGGCCCTGTTCATAGCGTACGATCCAATCAAGCCTCTCCCCGCCGCTCTCCCCGGCAAGTCCGATCAATTCGTAGACCGCAAAGCCCTCCTCACGTCCATACACGGCGATGCTGTCGATCTCGCGCGTGACGATGGCGCCGCGTGCGAGACGTTCGGTCGCTTCGCCAATGAGGATTTGCGTGCCGTAGGATTTGTTGGCGCCCTCGAGGCGGCTCGCGACGTTCACGGCATCGCCGATCACGGTATAGTTCAGGCGCAGCTCGGAACCGATATTGCCGACCAGCATGCGGCCGGAATTGATACCGATCCGGATCTGGAGCGGCTGGCCAAGATCGTCGGCAAGGCCCGAGGCCGCGATCGCCCTGCAACAGCCGAGCGCCGCACGGCAGCAGCGTAGCGCGTGGTCGGCCTGCGGCTGCGGCGCGCCCCAGAACGCCATGACGGCGTCGCCGATGAACTTGTCGATGGTGCCGCCATTGGCGACGACGGTCTCGGAGGCGAGGTCGAGATAGCGCGACAACAACGGCACCACGCGATCGCCCAGCCGCTCGGACAGCCCGGTGAAGCCGGCGATGTCGACGAACATCACGCTGAGCTCCTGCATGCTGCCACCTGGCCTTGCCTCGACGCCCTGGCGCAACAGCGAGCGGACCAGATCGGCCGGGATGAACTTGCGAAACGCGGACAGGCCGGCCGCCATCTCGGCGATCGCGCCGGACAGGCTCGCGATCTCCTTGAGCCGCGACGGATGGCGGCGGACCTGCTCCAGCGCGAAGGCTTCGACATGGCGGAGCTCGCCGACGACGCGCGACAGCGGTGCGGCGATGACGGAACGCGCCAGCATCGCCGAGGCCAACGCTGCGAGCACGGCGCCGATGCCAAGGCCGATGATCAGGCGGCGCAATGTCGTCTCGACCGGACCGAGGAACTCGGCCTCGGGGATCACGGTTGCGAGCGACCAGCCGGGAAACGGCAGCGGCGTGAGCGCCACTTCGTAAGCGCCGCCAGCCGATGTCAGCCGACTTCGCCAGGCTTCCTTCCGGCCATCCTCGCCCGCCTTCACGAGTGCCATCCGCGCCAGCGGTAGCAGCGTCGTATCGCCCTTCGCAGCGTGCAGCTCGTCGGCGTCCTTGTCGGGCGCCGCGATCAGCTCGCCGCTACCGTCGATGATGAAAGCCGTTCCGGTGCGCCCGACCTCGAGCTGCGACAGGAAGCGCGCGAGCCTGGTGTATTCGATGACGATGGCGAGGACGCCTTGCCGCTCCTGGTAGACATCGATCGGACCGGCAAAGGCAATCGATGGCCGCTCGCCGGTCGGATGGTCCATGACCTTGAACCACTGCGGCTCGCCGGCCGCCAGTCCGGTCTTGAACCAGGCGCGATCGGCGACGCGAAAATCGGTCGGCTCGAAACGGCGATTGGCGAATTCGATATCGCCGGGCACCACCTCGTATTCGTCGATGCGGCGCTGGCCGGCATGATCGGTCAGCGAGATCTCCATCATCTCCAGGCGGCGGTCGCCGAGCTTGTGCGCGGCGAAGAAGGTCCCGTCGGGCCAGCCAAAGGCGACCCAGGAGATCGTCGCCTGCGACTGCAGTTGCGACAGGAACACGAATTCGCGCTTGTCGGCCTCGCGGGTGTCGAGCACGTTCTGCAAGAACAGCGTTCGAATGGCGGTGTGGGCCGCACGCGCCTCGTCCACAATCGCGGCGACTTCCTTGCGGACAGCGGCCACGATCTGCTCGTTGATGGTCGATGCGAGCTGCTGGCTCGCCGCCTCCGCCGTGCGCCACCACAACAGGCTGGAGAGGGCGGCGGTCAAAAGGATCGCGGTCAGGACCAGCGCCGAGACGGCGAGGCGGATGCTGACCGTCAGCTTCGCGATCGCGCGCAGGTGCCGTCCGGGATCAACATTCATAGCTGTTTCCGTTCTCCGGCAAAGCGGCGACCGACCATCTCCTATTACCGCTCTACGTGGCAGGCGTGCATTCGTTACCTGTGGCAGGCGCCGCGCGTCGCCGCCAATGCTCTCCGGCTAAGGTCTCGATAGAGACTAGGCATTGGATTGACCGGCCCGTCACCCGCTAATCCGATCCAAGCGCACAGCCCGTGCGCCCATCTGACGGCCTCACGAACTCGTGACCTGCTCGATCGGTAACGCGAGCGGCTGCGGGGCGAACCGAACAAGGCGCTCTTCGCCTGCCAGGCGATGCCATCTCGAACAGGAGAAACTTCGATGTCTGCCAAACTTGCCGTGACCACGTTCGTTCTCGCCGGCGCCATGTCGACCGCACTGGCGACCCTGGCCGCTGCTGCTCCGCTGACCAAGGCCGAGGGCGACGCGGCCGTCGCCGCCAAGAAGGAAAAATGCTTCGGCGTCGCGCTGAAGGGCCAGAACGATTGCGCGGCCGGACCGGGCACGACCTGCCAGGGCACCTCGACCGCCGACTTCCAGGGCAATGCATGGAAATTCGTCCAGGGCGGCACCTGCACCAGCATCGACCTGCCGGGTGGCAAGAAGGGCTCGCTGAAGCCGGTCTGACGCGCTGCGTCGCGACCACCACAACACGGAAGAGCGGAGTGAAACCATGACGACGGCAATCGCGCCTGACATGTCTGCGGTGCCCCTCCGCTATTCCGCGCCCATCGGCGGCGTCGCCGGGACCAGCTTCAAGCCTGAACATCTTCAGGCGATCCTGGGCGCGAAACCACAACGCGGCTTCTTCGAGGTCCACGCCGAGAACTACATGGGCGCAGGCGGACCGCCGCACCGCGCGCTGGAAGCGATCCGCCGCGACCATCCCCTCTCACTGCATGGCGTGTGCATGTCGATCGGCGGACCACAGCCGCTCGACAAGGCGCATCTGGCCCGCTTTCGCGCACTGGTGGCGCGTTACCAGCCCGCGCTGGTATCCGAGCATCTCGCCTGGTCGACGCATGAGACCAGCTTCTTCAACGATCTGTTGCCGCTGCCCTACACCGCGGCAACGCTCCGGAACGTCTGCGATCACATCGATCAGGTACAGGACGCGATCCGCCGCCCGCTGCTGCTGGAAAACCCGTCGACCTACGTCGCCTTTCGCGAATCGTCGATGAGCGAGACCGATTTCATCCGCACTGTTGCCGAGCGGACCGGCTGCGGGCTGCTGCTCGACATCAACAATGTATTCGTATCAGCGACCAATCACGGCTTCTCGGCACTCGACTACCTCGCGGACTTTCCGCTGCCGCGCGTCGGGGAGATCCATCTCGCCGGCCATGCCGAGCAGGCCGACGACGAAGGCGATCTGCTGCTGATCGACAGCCATGACGGCCCGGTCGCGGACGCCGTGTGGAAGCTGTACGAGATCGCCGTCCGGCGCCGCGGCGGCGTGCCGACGCTGATCGAGTGGGACAGCAAGATCCCGGATTGGGCGGTCCTGCAAGCGGAAGCCGCCGCCGCGCAGGCGATCCTCGACCGTTGCCGCCCGGTCGGGCTGACGGGAGATCGTCATGCCGCCTGAGCCTGACCTTTGCTTTGCCGCAGCCTTTGCACCGGCGCTGCTGGACCCGGTGCGCCCTGCGCCCGAGATCGTGACCGGCCCGAACGGCAAGGCCAATGGCAAGCGCTACGACGTCTACCGCAACAACGTCACGGTCAGCCTGATCGACGCGCTCGCCGCGATCTATCCGGCGGTGCAGCGCATCACCGGCGCCGGCTTCTTCCGTGCCATGGCGCGCTTCCACGTTCGCCTGACGCCACCGATCTCACCCCTGCTGTTCGACTACGGCCGCGACTTCCCCGCCTTCATCGCGCAATATGAACATGCGCAGATGATGCCATGGCTCGCAGATGTCGCACGCATCGAGCGAGCCTGGCTCGATGCCTATCACGCCGCCGACGCCGCACCGCTGTCGCCGGCGCAGCTTGCCGCTGTTGCGCCGGATCGGCTGGGCGATCTCGTTCTCCTACCGCACCCGGCGACGAGAATCGTGCGGTCGCAATTCGCGGCGGTGACGATATTCGCCGCCAACCGCGACACGTCGCCGGTCGGGCGCATCGACGCTGCGACACCGGAAGACGCGTTGGTCACGCGCGCCGAATTCGATGCCGTGGTCCGGCACCTGCCGCCGGGCGGAGCAGTATTCGCGAGCAGCCTGATGTCGGGTCGGCCGCTCGGCGAGGCCGCCGCACGCGCGCTGGACGCGGCGGCCGACTTCGACATCGCTTCGAACATCACCGGCCTGATCGAGGCGGGCGCCTTCACCTCATTCGCTTTCGGAGACGTCTGATGATCACGGACCAACGCATGCAGGCGGGCGGCGGCCTGCCCTCACTCGGACTCCTCGTCGATAAGGCCAATCATCTCGTGCAGACCATCGCCTCGCCGTCAGTCGTTCAGCTCGTGCTCCGCATCGCGCTGGCGGTGCCGTTCTGGCGTTCCGGCATGCTCAAATGGGCAGGCTTCCTCAGGCTCAACGACACCGCGGTGACGTTGTTCAGCGACGAGTTCATGCTGCATCTGCCGGGCGGGCCCTATCACTATCCGGCGCCGACCGTCATGGCCTTTCTCTCCGGATGCGGGGAAATCATGTTCCCGATCCTCCTCCTGCTCGGCCTCGGCACGCGGTTTGCGGCGCTCGGACTGCTGTTCATGACTATCATCGTCGAGCTGACCGTGCCTGACGGCTGGCCGATCCACATCACCTGGGCGGCGATGGCGCTCGGCATCATGGCCTACGGGCCGGGACGCGTCTCGCTGGACCACCTGATCTGCCGAGCGCGCGCCCCCGGGCCATAGGCGCGAGGCCTCTCACATCCCGCTCAGGCCGCTATCGACCGCGAGCGTCTGCGCGGTGACGTAGACACTCTCGTCCGAGAGGAAGAACAGCACGGCATAGGCGATCTCCCAGGCGGTGGCCTGGCGGCCGAACGGGACATGGCCCTTGCCACGGTTGGGTCGGCCGGCGCCGGCCTCGCGGCCGTTCGGGGTGTCGACGAGGCCGGGATAGACCAGGTTGGCGCGGATGCCGCGGCGCGACCCGAGATGGGCGATGTTGCGCATGAGGCCGCCGAGCGCGGCTTTCGATGAATCATACACCGCCATCTGCGAGCCGGCTTTCAGCGCGGCGATGGAGGAGATGAAGACGATCGATCCGCCGCTGTCGAATTTCGGCAGGCCTGCGCGGCAGCACAGCATCGGGCCGCGAACGTTGACGTCGTAGATCGCATTCCACTCCTCGGGGCTGACGGCATCGAGCCCGACTTTGCTGAAGGTGCCGATGTTGAGCACCATGCCGTCGAGCCCGCCCATGGCGCGATGCGCCTCGTCGATCATGCGCAGGACGTCGGCCTCCGACGTGACGTCGGCGGCAATCGCAAAGGCTTCACCGCCTTCGTCGGTGATGCGCTTGACGGTGTGCTCGGCCGAGGTTCGGTTGAGGTCGGCGACCGCAACCCTGGCGCCCTCACGCGCGGACAGAATGCTCATGGCGCGGCCGTTGCCGATCGGATCGGTGGCGGCGTCGAACACACGCTGGCCACCGCCGACGATCAGGATGCGGCGGCCCCTAAGGCGTCCCCTCCCCGGCGCTTCGCCCAGCGACTCCGCACTCGGCGGGCGGACGTAACGGTCCCGCTTGCTATCGGTATCCGTCATCTCAGGCGCCCGGCTTCTTGCCGCCGTCATAGACCGCCATGCCGGCCGCGGGATCGAGATCGGTTTCGGTCGCCTCGGTGACGCGCGCCATCATCATATAGAAGCCGAGGGCGACGATGGATTCGACGATCTCCTGGTCGCTGAAATGCTCGCGCATGGCGGCGAAGATCGCCTCGGGAACGCGGACGTTCTCGACCACTTCGCGGCCGAATTTCAGCAGCGCGCACTCGGCCTCGCTCAAGCCGGCGGCATCGTAATCGGCGCGCTCGACCGCGTCGATCTGCGCTTGCGTGCAGCCTACGCCGAGCGCGATCGGCACGTGCTGGCGCCATTCATAGGCGCCGCCTTCGAGCTGGGCGGCCTGGAGGATCAGGAGCTCGCGACTGACCGCGCTGAGCTTCTGCTTGTGCAGGATCGAATTGCCGAGCCGCATCGCCGGGATCATGTTGGCCTCGGCATGGGCCATCATGCGGAAAATATTCAGCTTGACCGGCATGCGGTCGAACGAGGCGCGGATGTCGCCGCTGGTCGTCTCCGGATCAATCAGGGGCAGCCTTGCCACGAGTCTCTCCCTTGGCTTTTCGTTTCTTGTTGTCTCGCGTCCCGCCATCCGCCGCGATCAGCGAAAGGAAGAAGGCGAGATAGCGGTCGATCGCCTCGATCACCTTCGGCCGCGGCGACGGTGCCGCGCCCATCACGTAATGCTCGAGACGGATGTAGATCAGCCCGGCGGCGAACAGCCGCGCGGTCTCGCGCGGGTCCGGCGTCGAGACCAGGCCGGCGAGCGCAAAGCCGCGGAAATAATCCGTCATCATGCTCTGCTCGCGCGCATAAAAATGATCGGCGAATTTGGCGCGAATGCCGGGCACGCGATTGCGCTCGGCGGTGATGACTTTCTGGAACTGGTGCTCGCGCGGATCGGACCATTGCTCGACGAGGTCCAATGCAAACTGGCGGCAGAACGCGGCGGGCTGGCGTGCGAGCTGCTTGTAGCGCAGCTCTTCCAGCCGGCTCGCCGAGCTGGCCGGACCGTGCTCGCTGACGATGGCCTCGAGGATCGCGGCCTTGCCGGCGAAGTGATTGTAGAGGCTGCTCTCGCGAATGCCGACGCGACGCGCGAGCTCGCGCATCGAGGCGCCGCCATAGCCGCTCTGCGCGAACAGATCGAGCGCCTCGGCGAGGATGCGCGCGCGGGTCGTGGGCGCAGCCGCTTCCGCCGCGCTGGTGGTGTGGACAGCCATGCAACTTGACTAACGAACGATCGTTCGCTAGTCAATCGTACGAACGATCGTTCGTTTCAACTCCGCTCTCAAAGAAGCGGAGAGCAATCTGGGGAGACTGGGTCATGGCGCGCTTCGTCCATTTTCGTCTGCTGCGCGCCGCGACATTGTCATTGGTCGTAACGTCCTCGGCAATGCTGCCTGCGCGCGCCGAGGACCCGGCCGCCTATCCCACCCACAAGATCAGGATGCTGCTGCCTTATGCGGCCGGTGGCGGCGGCGACGTGATCGGGCGGCTGCTCGGCGACAGGATGGGCAAGACGCTCGGACAGAGCGTCTATATCGAGAACCACACCGGGGCTGCCGGCACGCTCGGCACCCAGATGGTCGCGGCGTCGGCGAACGACGGCTACACCATCACCGTCGGCGGCATGACCACCCATGTGCTGGCGCCGGCGATCTATCCGAAACTGCCCTACGATTCGATCAAGGATTTCACCACGATCGGGCGCATCGGCACGTCCTCGATCATGCTGGTGGCGACCAAGGATTTTGCCGCCAACGACATCAAGGGCCTGATCGCGCTGGCCAAGAAGGGCGAGCCGATCCAGTACGGAAGCTGGGGCGTGGGCTCGACCGGACAATTCTGCGCGGAAATCCTGATGCAGCAGACCGGAATCAAGATGGACCACGTGCCGTTCAACGGCATCGCCAAACTGGCCGGCGATCTGCTCGGCGGCCACATCTCGCTGGCGACACTCGACATGGCGACCGCGACGCCGCTGGTGAAGGACGGTTCGATCAAGGCGCTGGCCGCCTGCGGCGAGCGTTCGCCGAGCCTGCCGGATGTCGCCAGCTACAAGGAACAAGGCGTGCCGTTCGACCGCAGCCTGTCCTGGGCGATGTATGCGCCTGCGGGACTTGCCGAGCCGATCGCAAGAAAGCTGTCAGCGGCACTGAAGGACGCGCTCGCCGATGACGAGGTGAAGCAGAAGCTGCTGGGGCTCGGCATCACGCCGCAATTCGTGCCGGGCGACGAGCAGCGTGACATCAACGCGCGCGACATCGCGGCCTGGAAGCAGGTTGCCAAGGACGCGGGCATTGAAGTGAAGTGAATCGAGATCAGGTGAACGAGGTGACAACGGGGGCGCCGATATGAGCCGCATCTTCGGCGCGGTGCGCCAGAACGGATATGTGGTGCGGGACATCCACGCCGCGATGAAGCACTGGATCGAGGTGATGGGCGTCGGTCCGTGGTACTATTTGGACCGCGTCAAGACCGACTGGTTTCGCCATCGCGGCGAAAACTCTGCCGTCGAGATGAGCATCGCGCTGGCCAATTCCGGCGATCTCCAGATCGAGCTGATCCAGCAGCGCAACGACGCGCCCTCGCTGTACAGGGAGTTCCTCGAGTCCGGCCACGAAGGCCTTCAGCACATGTCCTACTGGAGCCACGACTACCAGGCGCTCTACGACAGGGCGCTCGGGCTCGGCTACAGGATCGGCCACGAGGGCCAGATCGGCGGCGACAAGGGGCGCTTTGCCTATTTCGACACCCAGGCCCATCCGGGCACCGTGATCGAGATCTCCGACATCAGCGGCACCAAGGGGCCGTTCTTCGACAAGGTCCGGCAGGCTGCTTTGAGCTGGGACGGCACGCGGCCGATCCGCGAGGTCGGTGGGAGCCGATGACGCCAGCCCGCAAGGCTATGCAGGAACCGGCCGGGTTCACCGCGCTGCTGGCGCGGTAGACGGCAATCCATGGTAACGTGAGCTTCGTGTCCGAACCTTCAGCGAGGCAAGCATGTCCAACACTGACAAGGTTTTCGCCGGCTCGATCCCGAAACTTTACGACGAATATCTGGTGCCGATGATCTTCGCCGTCTACGCCGACGACATCGCAAGACGTGTCGCGGCCCGATCTCCTTCCGTGCTGCTCGAGATCGCGGCAGGCACCGGCGCCGTGACGCGCGCGGTGGCGGCGGCGCTGCCGCGCGGCGTCCGTTATGTCGCCACCGACCTCAACGAGCCGATGCTCGCCGTCGCGGCGCAGCGTCAGGCAGATGACGATCGCATTTCGTGGCGCCAGGCCGACGGATCGGCCCTGCCCTTCGACGATGCCGCCTTCGACGTGGTCTGCTGCCAATTCGGCGCCATGTTCTTTCCGGATCGCGTCAAGGCTTTCGGCGAAGTGAAGCGCGTCCTGAAGGATGGCGGCACGTTCGTGTTCAACGTCTGGGATCGCATCGAGGACAATGTGCTGACGCATGAAGCAACCGTCGCACTCGAAAAGCTGTTTCCCGACGACCCGCCCCGTTTCATGGCCCGGACGCCGCACGGCTATCACGACAAGGCGGTCATCAGAACCGACCTCGAACGCGCAGGCTTCCGTGACATATCGATCGAAACGCGAGCTGAAATAAGCCGCGCGCCGTCGCCCGAGCACGTCGCGATCGCGCTCTGCCAGGGCACGCCGCTGCGCAGCGAGATCGAGGCACGCGATGCCAGCAAGCTTCAGGCTGCGACCGACATCGTCGCCGAGGCGATCCGAACGCGCCATGGGTCCGGACCGATCGAGGGCAAGATCCAGGCTATCGTGATCGAGGCGCGGCGATAGTGGCGGACTTCGATCTGTCCGCCTCCTACCAGAAGCCCCGCTGCATCGGCTGTGCCGGCTGATAGTATTGATACTGGCCACGCCGGCGCGGATTGACGGGCTGCGGGTTCGGATCGCGCTGGAAGAAGAAGCCGAAACCGTTGCCGCCATTGTCCCAGCCGTCGTCGCTCGCCATGGCCATCGGAGGCGCGGTCGGCTTGCGCGTGATGAAACCGCCCTGGGGCTGGTTGCTCAGCACCGCGACGAACTCGGTGCGGTAGTTGGTCTCGCTGCTCAGCGGCTCGTCCGAGATGATGATCGAGGACCGCGGCAACGCGGTCGGGGCGATGCGATCGAGCACCTCCTGCGGGATGGTGATGCGATCGAGCGCGTTCCTGGCGTTGTCGCCGTCTTCGATCGTGACCACGCTCCAGCGCAGGCCGGTGTCGTTCTTCGCCATCGCCGTGAAGATATGCGTGCCGAGCGGTTGATCCGGATTGCGGATCGTGACGGGAACCTCGATGCTGGTGTCGAACACCTCGCCGCCGCCGTCCGGTGCCGGCTTGTGCGTGTTCCGCCGCACATAGAGCTTCTGCGTCGCGCGGCTGATGTAGACCGAGACCGGTTCGAGCGCGAGCTTTGCGTCGGTCGCAGCCTTCACGGCGTCGGCCTTCCTGGCCGCTGCCGCCTTGGCCGCCTCTTTCGTGGCAGCGACCGCATCGCGCTTCGGCTGTGCGGCGGCCTTGGCGGCATCGAGCTGCGTCGCCGCGTCGGCGGCCTTGGTGGCGGCCTTCTGCTTCAGCTCCTCGGCCTTGGCGCGGGCCTGATCGGTCTTGGCGGTCGCGAGCTGCTTGTCGGCGAAGGCGAGCTCGGCGTCGGCGCGGGTCTTCTGCTGTTCCAGCTTGCGCAGCGAGGCCGGCAGCGAGGCCGCCTCTTTCGCGGCCAAAGTCGCGGCCTTCTTGGCCTCGTCGGCAGCCCTTGTGGCCTCCTCGGCCTCGCCGGAGAGCTTGCCGATCTGGCCCGGCGCCGCCGCAATGGCGTCCCGCTTCGGCATGAACAATGCGGGATGAACGATGTCGATCGGGGCCGCGTCGTTCGGCGAGATGATCACGCGCATCCCGATGTTGGTCTTGTCGAACAGGCCCTCCGCGAAGCCGAACGGCATCCGCACGCAGCCATGGGAAGCGGCGTAGCCGGGCAGCGGCCCGCCATGCAGCGCGATGCCGTTCCAGGTGATGCGCTGCATGTTCGGCATCCAGGCGTCGTCATACATGGTCGAGTGGTGGTCCTTGTCCTTCTCGACGATGGCGAAAACGCCGGCCGGCGTCTCGCGTCCCGTCGTGCCGGTGGACACCGGCGCGCGAAAAATCCAGCCCTCGGCGTCATAGAAGGTGACCTGCTGGCTCTTGATCGAGACGATCGCCATGATCGGCTCGCCGGCCTCGCGGGGCGCCACCGCCTCGGCCGGCTGACGCGCCTGCTTGGCCGCGGTCGCCGGGCCCACGGCCGCAAAGGCGAGCATCGCCGCCAAGGTCACAATTCCGGGAGGCCCCCAACGCCGCATCGCCACGGTGGATTGCGCCGTTGTCATCAGGTTTCTCATGCCATCCTCGGTCGAAATGCCAATCCGCCGGTCATTGATCAGATTGCGATCATTGAATTAAGAAATCGCAGCCGCCTTACGTTCCGTCTGTGGCGACATTCGGCACGTTCCGGCGATAAATCTCATATACGACGGTTGACGCAGGCGGAAGGGCGGCGCGCGGCCGAAGCTCGCGCTCTATCGCTGCGACAGAATGACCGAGGGTCGGTGACACGGCTGCCAGCGCCTCACGTCGGACGGCGAGGCCACCTTGAACGGGCGCAGAACGCCCATCGCCTTCCGATCGCGCGGATTCACGCCATTCGGCGGCCGCGCGGGGGCGGTGTAAGCGAAACCGCTGGGGCCAAGGCCGCCTTTTCAAACAAGCTTGGCTCCCTTTCCAAACAAGGCCGCCTCTCCAAAGGAGACGAGCCGCTGCCGCTCCTCGTCCCACAAGGTCAGCCGCACGGTCCGCAAACTCTGGAGCAGCGTAATCCGCCCGACACCAGCGAACTGCGGATTGTCGCGCAACACGTCCTGCAAGCGATAGTAGGGAATTCGACTGGACAAATGATGGATGTGGTGGACGCCGATATTTGCCGTGAACCATCTCAAGACAGCCGGCAGTTGGTAGTGAGAGCTGCCGTGCAGCGCAGCGTCGTGAAAATTCCAGGTCTCGTCGTGGGCCCAGTGCGTGTGCTCGAACTGATGCTGGACGTAGAACAGCCAGACGCCGATCGACGCCGCCAGAACAATGATCGGCAGATGCACGAGCAGGAACGGCCCATAGCCGACCAGCTGGATCATCGTGACGACGAGAACCGCGAGGGCCATGTTCGTGCCCATCGTGCTCAGCCAGGGTTTCCAGCCGCGACGCATCATCCCGACCGGCAATCGGTGCTTCAAGATGAACAAATACGAGGGGCCGACGCCAAACATCACCAGGGGATGTCGATACAAGCGATACAGCGTCCGACGCCATCGGGACCGCCCGAGAAATTCACGCGTGGTCAGCGTATCGATGTCGCCCAAGCCCCTTTGATCGAGATTGCCGGAGTTCGCATGATGGCCTGCATGGTTACGCCGCCAGTAGCCGTATGGCGTCAGTGTCATCACGCCGAGGGCACGGCCGACCCAATCGTTGGCAACGCGGCCGCGGAAGAACGAGCCGTGTCCGCAATCATGTTGGATCATGAAGAGGCGGACCAGCAAACCCGCCGCGGGCACCTCCAGCAGGAGGGCAAACCAATAGCCCTGGTCCAGAGCGGCCCAGATCAGAGCCCAGATGACGACGAACGGTATCGCCGTAATCGCCAGTTCGAGGACACCCCGTGCATTGTCGGGCTCGCGATAGCGGGCGAGCAACTGCGCCGATGCGCGGATTTCCGGTATTCCCTGGGTCATAGTCTGCTCTGCTCCCGACATTCGGCCCAAGAAGCACGGTTATGGCCAAGGATGCAACAAAATCGCCCACCACCTGGACCGCTTCCGGCCGAAACCGAGCCATCGCCAAGTCAAGCGGCGCTTTCAGGGCTTCAGACGGTGAGGACGAGCCTCGTCAGACGCCGCGGCTAAACGCCTAACGCCTTCCGATTGAAGGTTCGCAGGAAACGCAACGACAGCGTCCGGACATTTGCGACGTTCAGCAACCACGCTGCGGCGGCATAAGCGAGGCCGCCCGCAAGGCTCACAACCATGAGCGGGACGAGGCCGATGCCATTGACCTGGGATCGTGCAACGAGAATCGCAGCCGCCATCGCCGCGGCGGAGACGGCAACGCCGGCGAGGCGGTGGAGGTCGAACGGAACCGGATGGGCGCGATGCATCAGGGCGACGGCAACGAGGAAGCCGATCGCCTCGGTCGCAAGCGTTGCCAGCGCCGCGCCGTAGAGGCCATGGCCGGCCACCAGCACGAACATCAACGCCACGCTGACGACCAGCGTCAGGAACGACTGCGCCGCCAGCATGAACGGCCGCTCGGCAAGCTGGAAGCTGATCTGCACGTAGAATTGATTGGCGATGCCGAACAACCGGGCGAGCACCAGGGTCGGCAGCAGCGCCGATACGCCGGCGCGGAAGTCGACGCCGACGAGTGTGCCGGCGACCTGGTCGGCTGCGAGCGCGAGCCAGACGGCGACGGGCGCGACCACGACGAGCAGAAGTTCGAGGCTCTCAGTCAGCCGCTCCCGCGTCGTCTCGTTGTTTTTCTCCGACAATGACCGGAACACCAGCGGCACTGTTGCCGCGGCGACGCTGGAGGCGATCATGACCATGAACTGTCGCGGCAGATCGGCAGCGACGCCAAAGATGCCTGCGGCGTCCTTGCCGAGCAAATATGCCACGATGAGGCGGTCGCAGGCCGAGTAGACCGCGACGGACAATCCGGCCAGCGTCAGCGGCAGGCCGTAGCGCGCGAGCTGCACGAACTGGCTGCGCTGAAAACGCGCGATCCTGGTGCGGTCACCGACGAGGTTCAGGATAATCCCTGCAAGCGAACCCAGGCCGAATGCGGCGAGCAGTCCCAGTCCACCCCAGCCGAGCCAGATGCCGAGCAGGCCGAAACCGACGCTCGACACGCTGCGCACGATCGAGATCGCCGCGAATCTGTAAGGGCGCAATTTTGCGCGCTCGAACTCCTGGCCGACATCGACGGCATTCGCCATGATCGCGACGAACATGCTGGCAAGCAGCAGCCCAACGCTGAGATCACTGCGGAACAGGAAGACCAGCGGCGTGGTGGCGCAGAGGACGGCGACGGTAAGCGCGAAGGCGACCATTGCGGTGCCGCGGAAATCCACCTCGGCCGACATCGCCTGATAGCGCGACACCGACAGCTTGATCCAGGCGAAGAAGATCGCACCCAGAATGCCGGCCAGGCTGATGCCGACGACATAGACGCCGTACTCCGCCGGCGTGAGCAGCCGCGTGTAGGCCGTGACGGCGAAGAAGCCCACCGCCGCAGGCAGGATGTAGGCGACGAGATAAATCGAGAAATGGCGGTTCAGCATGCGAGCACGGGACCGGCAACATTGTTGCGAGTGTGACGGCCGTTCATCAATTGGACCATGGCGGGGCGAACGAATTGCGCCGCAGCATCCCTCAAGAGTGTCACATAAGTCTGGAGATCGGGCGGCGAAGGCGGCTTTGAGGCCGCTTTCGCGGGTTAGCGTTAAATTTGCCCTTCCCTGACGGGGCGTGGCCACCGAAAGGAACCGTGATTTCGCAGATGGCAAAGTTAACCGAACGAGGGGAAAACCCCGGCGTTGCAAGGCGTCGCTTGGTACGATGGCGCGTTGGCTCCGATTAAGGAATGCCGTGACCAGGCTCGACAGACGCGAATTTCTCCTCGGCAGCGCCGCCGCACTTGCGGCGGGCGCATCGGCGTCCGCAGCGCCGGCATCGAAACTCGCCCAGCGCCATCAGGGATTTGGTGCCGCGGCCACGCTCTGGGATCTGCAAGCCGATCCCAGGCTCGGCGAAGCCATCAGCACGTATTGCACGCAGGTGGTTCCGGTGCTCGAGCTGAAATGGCCGATGCTGCGTCCGGACGCGCACACCTTTGCCTTTGAACGCGCCGACGCGATACTGGATTTCGCCCGGCAGAACGACCTGACGATGCGCGGGCACGCGCTCGCTTGGTATCACGATATTCCGGACTGGACCAAGCAGATCAAGGATGCCAAGGGCGTCGAGCGCGCCTATGTCGACCACATCGGCACGGTCGTCTCCTATTACAAGGACAAGCTGACGTCGTGGGACGTCGTCAACGAGCCGATCCCCGACAATCCGCGCAGTCCAAAAGACCGGCGCGACTCGTTCTGGACGCAGCATCTGGGCAATCGCTGGATTCCGCTGGCGTTTCGCACGGCGGCCGCGGCCGACCCCTTCGTCAAGCTCGCGATCAACGAATATGACATCGAGTCGGCCAAGGACACGTTCATTGCGAAGCGCGCGGCCTACCGCCAACTCATCATGGAGCTGCTCGACCAGGGCGTGCCGCTGCACGCCGTGGGACTGCAATCGCATCTGCATGCCGAGCTCGAGATCGACACCCATGGGCTCGCCGAATTCGTCACCGAGCTGCGCGCCTGGGGCCTCGAGGTGTATGTCACCGAGCTTGATGTCGACGACCAGAAGCTGACGGGGACGCCGGCGGAGCGCGATGCCATCGTCGCCAAGCGCGTCGACGATCTCCTGACCGCGATCTCGACCAGCGGACCGGTGCGCTCGATCCTGACCTGGGGTCTCTCGGACCGCTATAGCTGGATCAACGGCACCTTTGCCCGCGCCGACAAGCAGCCGAACCGTCCTCTGCCGCTCGACGGCGAGTTCAAGCCGAAGCCGTTCATGAACGTGATCAACAAGTTCACGAGGGACGCTTAAACGGCTTTATTTTGAGCATGATCTTTTCGGAAAACCGCTGCACACTTTTCCGGATCATGCCCTAGCGCGTCTTCGTCGGTGCTTCGAACTCAACCGCATCGCCCATGTGATCGGGCGAAAGGCTCGGACTACGACGGTCGCGCGAGCTGAGGCGGAACACGTCGCGGATGTCGTCGATCGAGGTCGACGAATAGGACTGGATGCACAGCGCCACCTGGTCGGGCGAAGCGGCGCGCATCATCGCTTCGATGGCCGGGCGGTCGAGGCGCGTGTCATCCCAATGCGAGACCGCGATGCTATCCTCGGTGACCCGATGAGTGGCCAGATGCGCGGGCGCGTTCGCGACGAAATGGCCGTACATGAGATATTCCGAGAACTTCTTTTTCCGGCACAGCGCCAGAACCCAGTTCAATCCCGTCGCCGACTTGATCGCGTCGGTCATCGCGCGCGCGGTGTCCTTGTCCCACACCAGTGCGTTGCCGACATAGTCGTCCGCGGGGAAGGACCTTTCCTTGATGCCAAGGAGCTGATCGACGGTGCGGAGCCACAGGACATGCAAGGGGTGGGCGGCGTCGATCCCGTTGCGCGTGACGAACAGCGGCGTCTTCTCGCCGCCGGCATACTGGCCGACGTCGAATTCGCGGAAGAACAGATTGTCCGAATCCAGGATGCAGACGCGCTGCTCGGGCGCGTTGAGGACGCCGGCGATCTTGAGGATCTGCTGGATGTGCCAGCCATGAACGGGTGACGACAGCAGCGACAGCCAGACGCGCCGTTTGCTGATGAACTGCAGAGCCGGCGGCAGCGCCCACAGCCATTTCGGCAAGTAGCGCGAGGCCGGAACGATGACACGCTTGTCGGAAGCGAACCGCGCGAACAGCGGCAGATCCTCATCGTTAACGAGAACATAATGCCGCGTGTAGCCCGTCAACCAGGTGTCGATGCTCTCGCTGAGCAGCGAAAAACGCTCGATATCCTTGGCGTAGCTGGCGGTCAGCAGGGCAACGGAATGCATGGCGCGCGCTCGTATGGCGATCAGGCCGTACTCATAGCGGCGCCGAGGCGCGTTGAATACTTACATTCGCAATCAAGGTAAAATGAAACGAAGCATTAGCCATCCGACGGCAGCCCCTGCTCGATGCCGCGAAAGCGCAGCGGCGCCAGCGCGGAGGCGCGCTGCCACCAGTCGGCGACGCGGTCGTCGAGCGCGGTCACGCCTCGACCCTGACCGGGGAAGATCCGGATCTGCTGCACCGCCTCGGCTTCGAACCCCTTGCCCTTGCGGGTGATCTTGAGCGCGGCGCCTTCGCGGTCCCGCTGGGTCAGCGGCACCAGAAGCCGGCCGCGCGGACGAATCGACCGAAGCCAGAGCGGATGCGGCTGCGAGAAGCCGGCATGAACGATGATCACGTCGGCGGGTTCGCCGATGTCCTCGCATCCGTCGCCATGGACGACCGCGACGTTGCGATAGGCGCCAAGATAGGTCGCGGCGCGCGCCGCAAGCCGCTCGTCGCATTCGATTGCCTGCACCCTGCCCTTGGGGCCCACGATCTTCGACAGCACGGCCGAGAAATAGCCGAGCCCGCAGCCGATCTGGACCACACGGTCTTTCTCCCCGACGTCGAGCACATCGATGAAGTGCGCCCACAGGCTCGGCAGTCCGGTGTCGAGCTTGCGGCGCGCATCGATCGCGACCAGCACATTGTCCTGGAGATGAACGGGATCGGCATCCGGCGTCAGCCGATAGAAGCGCGCCGCCTCGCTCTTGATGCGCCAGGGTCCCTTCGCCAGAAACTTTTCGCGCGGAACGGTGGCGAGGGCTTCTAGCAGGCGCATTGAGGAGATCTGCTCGCGCTTTGCGATCAGCTCCACGTAACGCGCACGCGCGGCGGCAAGATCACTCATCTCACGGGATCGACTGTGCACGAACAGGCGCGTCCGCGCCGAGCTCGTCGATCAGTTGCATCGCCTGTTTCAGGTCCGGCGTGGAAAAGCCCTCGCTGAACCTGCCGACGATCGGTACGAGCAGGAGACGAGCGTGCTCGCGCTTGCCGGCTTGGTGCGACAGGCGCGCGAGGCTGACGGCGGTGCGAAGCTCCCACGACAGCGCGCCCTGCTTGCGCGCGATCTCCAGCGACAGGTTGAACAGGTCCTCGGCCTCCTGCACCGAGGCCGGATCCCCGTCCAAGAGCGTGATCTCGCCTTGCAGGCGGTAGACTTCGGCGAGGTAGGAGTGATCGCCGGTCCGTCTTGCGGTCGCGAGCGCACCGTCCAGCGCGCGCAAGGCGGCATCGCGCATCCCGACCTTGGCGTAGGCCTCCGCGAGCAGGCAGCGGAACCAGCAGCCGGCGAGCCAGGAATCCATCGCTTCGTATTCGTCGAGACCGAACCGCATCTGACTGAGGCCTTCGTCGGCCTCGCCGAGCTGCGCCAGCGCCCAGCCGCGCAGGATCGCGGCCTGCTGCTTCCAGTGCAGGAAATTGTGCTCGGTGGCGATGATCATGGCGCGGTTGGCGTGGTCGCGCGTGCCCTCGACATCGCGCAAATGCTGACAGAGATAGGCGCCGAACACGAGCGCGAAGGCTAGCGTGAAGGGGTGGCGGATCTTCTCGGCGTTCGCGATCGCCTGCTCGCTGTGCTGCCGCGCCGCGTCGGGCCGGCCGAGGAACCACAAGAGGTAGCCGAGATAGGACAGCGAGACGACGCCGGGATCGGTGCCGTGCCGCTCCATCAGATCGGAGTGCAGATCGGGGCTGTAGAGGTTGATGCAGCGATGCAGATGGTGCTGGGACACAGCAAAGCGCCCGCGATAGAGCATGGTCATCGCGATCGAGCGATGCGCCTCGATCAGATAGCCGGTCTGCTGTGCCGGCAGCGTTCCCTCGTTCAGCCGCTCGCGCTTGGCGAACTTCAACAGCTCGACGCTGAGATCGTGCGCGCGGGTCAGATCGGCGCGGATGAAATGACAGACCCAGAGCCCGCGCGTGGCGGCGAAGGCCTTTTCGTCGTCGTCGAGCTGCTGGCCGAGCTCGAGGGCGCGGACGTAGTTCTCCTCGACCTCCTGCACGGCATAGCCCTTGGCGGCGATCAGCGCGTTGCCGAGCGCGATGCGCAGCTCCAGCTCCATCTCGTCGGCGCCCTGCATGCGCGCATTGGCCTGCACGACGCTGAGGCCGCGGCGCAGATGGCCAATCGCCTCCAGATTGGCGCCGCTCTTGGCCGCCTGCTTGCCGGCCTTGAGCCAGAAGCTGGCAGCGCCCTCGCTCTGGCCGGATTCGGTCAAATGATGGGCAAGCAGCTCCGGTTCGCGCTCGGTCTTCTCGGGATACATCTCGGCGAGCACCTGGGCGATCCGGGAATGCAGCTTGCGTCGCTCGCTGTGCAGCAAGCTCGCATGCGCTGCGTTCTGGATCATCACGTGCTTGAAGGAGTAGAGCGCGTCGGGCGGGTGGCCGCGGCGCATGATCAGCCCGGCCTCCTCCAGGTGATTGAGCGCGGCCTCGATCTGTTCGGCGGGCGTGTTGGCGACCGCGTGCAGAGTCTCGTAGGAGAATTCGCGGCCGATGGTGGCGCCGATCTGCGCGATCCGCTTGAACGGCCCCATCCGGTCCAGCCGCGCCATCAGCGAGTCCGTCAGCGTCGCCGGGATCGCGAGCTGCCGCCACGGGCCCGACAGCACGTAGCGCCCGTGCCGTTCGGTCAGGAGGTTGGATTCGAGCACCGTCTTGGTCAGCTCCTCCAGGAACAACGGCACGCCGTCGGTCTTGACGATGATTTCCTCGATGACTTCCTTGGGAAGCTCGCGTCCCGCCACGCGTTCGACCAGCGTCGCGCGCAACTGCCGGCTCAACCGGCTCAGGACCAGGGTCGTGATATGCGAGTGGGCGTTCCAGCTCGGCTGGAATTCGGTCCGCGCGGTGATGATGACCAGGATTGCCCGGTTCTGTGCCCGGTCTACCAGGAGATCGATCACCTCACGGGACGTCGGGTCGATCCAGTGCAGATCCTCGAATGCGATCACCAGCGGCTGCTCGCGCGCAAGGCCGAGGAAATGATTGACCAGCGCCGCGACGGTCGCATCCTTTTGCTGCTGCGGCGACAGCTCCAGCGGCGGATAGTGGTCACCGGTCGGAATGGACAACAGCGCGGCAAGCAGCGGAGCAACCTGCTCGATGTCGCCATGAGCGGCAGCGATCGCGGTCTCCAGGCTCGCCAGCGACTGCACGGACGCATCCTCGCGATCGAGACCGAGAGAGAATTTGAGCTGCTCGGCGAACGGATAGAACGCCGTGGAGGTGTAATAGGGCGAGCACTGGAACGAGACCTGTCCATGGCGGTCGCCCGCGATCCGCTCGAAGATTTCCTGGATGATGCGCGACTTGCCGATGCCGGGCTCGCCGAACTTGACCACGACCTGGCCCTCGCCGTCCTTGGCCTGCTGCCAGCGCCCCATCAGCAGCGCAATCTCCTCCTCGCGGTTGACGAGCGGGGTCAGCCGCGTGCCCATCGCGGCGGCGAAGCGGGTCTCCACCCGCGAGGCGCGCATCACATGCCAGGCCTGGGCTTTCTCCGAGATGCCCTTGAGCGCGTGGACGCCGAGATCGCGGTAGTCGAACTTCCCCTTCAACAGCGACTGGGTCGACGTGGAAATCACCACACCGTTGGGCGGCGCCAGGCCTTGCAGGCGCGCGGCGAGATTGACGGTTTCTCCGACCGCGGAGTCGCGCTCTTCGGTGCCCTGTCCGACGAGGTCGCCAACCACGACGAGACCGGTCGCGATGCCGATGCGGACGGCGGGTGAGTGGCTGAGCGCACCACGCGGCTCGATCGCGCGGGCGGTCGACAACACCCGGACGATTTCCAGCCCCGCTCGCACGGCGCGCTCGGCGTCGTCCTCATGTGCGGTCGGATAGCCGAAATAGACCAAAATACCGTCCCCGACGAAGCGGGCGGCAAAACCTTCGTAATGCTTCACCACGCGGACACAGGTTTCGCGGAAGCTCGCGATCATGTCGCGCACGTCTTCCGGATCGAACTGCACCGAGAGCGAGGTGGAATCCACCATGTCGCAGAACATGGTGGTGAGCTGACGCCGCTCCGCGCCGACCTCCGTCCGGATTTGCGGGCGCGCCGTCCCGTCGGGCTTCTCCGCGGTTTCGGCCCGGAACAACGCGGTCATGGCCCGCTGGAGCCGCTTCCGATCGCCGAGTGGCAATCCGAGCTCGACCAGATCGGATTCGGTCAGGTCTCCCATGACATCGAGATCGAGACGGTGCTCCGCGAAGAGATCGGTATAATGGCTAAGACCGATACCATCGAGCCAGCGCTTCAGCCCGCCTTCCGTTCCCGTGCCCGGCTCATTCTCCAGCATGGTGATTCCGCCCGACCAATCACTCCGTCGAAGGGCTCAGGGCCCCGCAACCACAGATTTTGGGGCCAAAACTTCACCTCAGACTGGACGCGTTCCCTAACTTCTTGGAAGAATAGCCCAATCGGATCAAAAGGGAACGGAATTGTCGGACGTCACACGCCCAACGCCGCAGGAATTGGCCAGCGCGACGGCCGAAACGAAGATATTCGCGGATATCGGCGGCCTTCTTGATTTCCATGCCCGCAAGAGGCCGGCAGCCCCCGCCCTCCTCGCCCCTGGCCGGCTGGTCCTCAACTACGGCGGGATTGGCGCGCGGACGCAGGATCTCGTCCGCACGCTGCGCGGGCTTGGCATTACCCCTGCCGACCGTATTGCGGTTGCGCTGCCGCGCGGTGCCGACAGCGCACTGGCGTTGATCACGGTCGCCTCGAGCTGCGCTTGCGTGCCCGTCAATCCCGATCTGACGGCGGACGAGCTGCAACGCTATTTCAGCGAATTGAAGCTGAGCGCGCTCGTCACCCGGGCCGACACGAACTCGGCGGCCCGCGATGTCGCCAAGGCGCTCAATATTGCCGTGATCGATTTCGTGCCGGGGTCGCAAGACGATCTCGGCGGCTGCACGTTCGTCGGGCCGGCGCTTGGACCGGCGAGCAGCAGCGGCGCCTCGCGCGGCGACGACGACGCGTTCATCCTGCTGACCTCGGGCACGGCGGCGCGACCGAAGATGGTGCCGCTGACGCATCGCAATGTGTGCCTCTCCGCCTACAACGCCGGCCGCGCGCTGTCGCTCGCGTCCCACGATCGTCTGCTTAACGTCCTGCCGCTGTTTCACGCCCATGGTTTGATTTCCGGCCTGCTGACGGCGCTGGCCGCGGGCTCCAGCGTGATCTGTACGGAAAGTTTCGACGCAGCCTCCTTCTTCGGCTGGATGCGGCAGCTGCAACCGACCTGGTACACGGCAGTGCCGACCATCCATCGCGCGCTGCTGACGGCGGCGGAAGCCAACCCGGATCTTGCCCGATCGTCTTCGCTGCGCGTGATCCGCTCCGCCTCGGCCTCGCTTGCGCCTGCGATCCTCGACGGGCTGGAGGCGACGTTCGGCGTTCCCGTGCTCGAAACCTACGGCATGACGGAGGCGGCTTCGCAGATCGCGGCCAATCCGTTCGAGCTGCGCAAGGTCGGATCGGTCGGCCGCGCCGCGGGCCCCGAGATCGCCATCATGGACGAGACAGGCCGCGCGCTCGCCAGCGGCGAGCACGGCGAGATCATGCTGCGCGGACCCAACATGAGCCGCAGCTACTATAATGACGAGGCGGCGACGCAGGCTGCCTTCCGCAACGGCTGGTTCCGGACCGGCGATCTCGGCTATCTCGATGCCGACGGCTATCTCTTCATCGTCGGCCGTATCAAGGACGTCATCAACCGCGGCGGACAGAAGATCTCGCCGCTGGAGGTGGAAGAGGTTCTGCTCAGCCATCCGGCGGTGCTGGAGGCCGGCGTGTTTGCCGTCCCGCACCCGAAGCTCGGCGAGAACGTCGCCGCAATCGTGGTGCTGCGGCCGAATTCCGAGCCGACCTCGGACCAGTTGCGCCAGTTCGCCCGGAAACGGCTCGCGGCCTACAAGGTGCCGAGCCTGATCCGCAGCGTGGCGACGCTGCCGAAAGGCGCCAGCGGCAAGGTCAAGCGCAATGCGCTGGCCGAGCTGATCGCAACGATGGGCGGCGGCGAGGAGGAGGCGCGTCTGCCGCGCAACGCGCTGGAGACCGAGCTCGCCGGGATCTGGGCCGATTTGCTGGAGCTGCCGCGGGTCGGAAGCGATCAGGACGTCTTCGCGCTCGGCGCCGACTCGCTCGCGGTGACGCAGATGCGCTCGCGCCTGCGCGAACGCTTCAACGTCGATTTCTCGTTCGAGGACGTTTTTGATTGCGCCACGGCCGCGGCGCTTGCGGCC
The DNA here is from genome assembly GCF_023100905.1 of Bradyrhizobium sp. 4. Taxonomy (NCBI): domain Bacteria; kingdom Pseudomonadati; phylum Pseudomonadota; class Alphaproteobacteria; order Hyphomicrobiales; family Nitrobacteraceae; genus Bradyrhizobium; species Bradyrhizobium sp. 4. The sequence continues at coordinate 1,627,562 of NZ_CP064686.1, read as the reverse complement.
CGGATCGAGACCGCCGCAATTCATCGCGAAACGATGCTGCCGGCCTGGCGCCAGGCCATGAAAGCAGACGCGCCGCTGTCGTTCCAGCAGCAGCGGATGTACGTGCTCTCGCGACTGGACCCCACGCGCTACAATTATAACGTCGTCGAAGTCGCGCTCCTCAAGGGTGGGCTCGATGTCGCCGCACTTTCTACCGGCCTCGCTGCGGTGTCGGCGCGCCATGAGGCGTTGCGGTCGGTCATCGTCGAACGTGAGGGCGAGCCGGTGCAGCTTGTGCTGCAATCGCCGCCGCAGTTCGAGCGGATCAAGCTCAAGGCCTGCCCTGCGGACAAGCGGGCCGCTGTGGTCAGGCGCGAAGCGCTCCGGCTCGCGCAACATCCGTTCGACCTCGCGCACGAGGCGCCGCTGAAGGTCACGTTGCTCTCGTTCGACAAGAGCAGCCACGCGCTCGTGGTCAACGTCCATCATCTCGTCACCGACGGCTGGTCGCAGCGGCTGTTCTGGGAAGAACTCGCCGCCCATTATTCGGCAGCGCGCAACAACGAGGTGGCGGCACTGCCTTCGCCAGCCTTCCAGTACCGCGACTTTGCGCTCTGGCAGCAGAGCTGGGCGCAGACGCCGGCCGCCAAGGAGCAGCTCGATTACTGGCGGACGCAGCTCGACGGCGTCACCACACTGCCGCTGCGGACCGACCGACCAAGGCCGGAGGTCTGGAGCGGCCACGGTGCCCGTCACTATCTCGAATTCTCCAAAACCCTGTCGGCCGACCTGCGTGCGCTGAGCCAGAACCAGGGCGTCACGCCCTTCATGACCTTGCTCGCAGTGTTCCAGTGCCTGCTGTTCCGCCACACCGGACACGAGGATGTCGCGACCGGATCGCTGATCGCCAACCGCAACCAGATCGAGAGCGAGCGCCTGATCGGATTGTTCGCCAACACCCTGATCCTGCGCAATGATTTTGGCGGCGATCCGAGCTTCGGCGACATGTTGCGCCGGGTACGGCAGGTCACGCTCGATGCCTATCGCAACCAGGACCTCCCGATCGAAGAGGTCCTGCGCGCGCTTCAGATCGCGCGAAGGACCGACGGCAATCCGCTGTTCCGGATCATGTTCATCCTCCAGAATGCCTCGATCGAGGCGGCATCTTTCTCCGGTCTGTCGACGCGGCGGATCGAGATCGATCCAAAAGTGGCGCGATTCGACATCACGCTCGAACTGGTCGAGGCCGACGGCCGTTTCACCGGCTTCTTCGAATACGCCACCGATCTGTTCGACGCGGCGACGATCGAGGGCATGGCCGCTCAGTTCAAAACCCTGCTCAAATCCGTCATCGCCGATCCCGAGCAGCGCATCTCTCACTTGGCGCTTCTGACCGAGACCGAACGCCGGCAGCTGCTGGCGCAGGGCCGGGGCGTGCCGGCCAATTTCGCCACGCGCGGCAATCCGAGCGAACGTTTCGACCGCCAGGTCAAGAAGACGCCGAACGCGATCGCCGTGTCGGACGGCCGCACATCCGTGAGCTACCGCGAGCTGGCGCGCCGCAGCCAGGCGGCCGCGCGCTGGCTGGCCCGCGAAGGCGTCGGCGCCGAGGCCGTGGTCGCCTTGCTTGCGGAGCGCGGACCCGACCTGCTCGCGGCGATGATCGCCGTGCAACGCGTGGGCGCTGCCTTCCTCAATCTCGATCCCGACCAGCCGCCGGCACGGCTCGCAACCATCCTCGGATCGAGCGGCGCCCGCATGCTGCTGACCGGACGGGCGCAGTCGTCCATGGCGGAGGCGCTGCTCGAACCGCTGGTCGAGCGCATTCCAATGGCCGGGCTCGAGGATGCGATCGCGCCAGCGTCGACCAATCCGGCCCGCGCGGCGCGGCGCGCGGCTTCGAGCCTTGCCTATCTCATCTACACCTCCGGGTCCTCCGGCGCGCCCAAGGGCGTCATGATCGAGCAGCGCGGGCTTTCGAACCATCTCGCCTCGCTCATCTCCGAGCTGAACCTCTCGCGCCGGGACGTGATCGCGCAGACCGCGCCGCAGAGTTTTGTCATCTCGGTATGGCAGTTCCTCGCGGGGCCCATGGTCGGCGCGCGCGTCCATGTCTGCGGTACCGCGATCGTGGAAGACCCGATTTTGCTCGCGCGCGAGATCGAGCGCGAGGGCATCACGGTGCTTGAGATCGTCCCGTCGCTTCTGCGCGTGATCCTCGATCGCATGGACGAGGCACAGGTCCGACGCGGCTTTGCGAGGCTGCGCCTTCTGATCTCGACGGGCGAGCCACTGCCGGTCGATCTCTGCAACGCCTGGTTCGCGCGCTGCCCGAAAGTGCCGCTGATCAACGCCTATGGTGCGTCGGAATGTTCCGACGACGTCTCGCTGCATCGCCTGACCAGGGCACCCACGACCACGACGAGCAACGTCCCCGTCGGCGCGCCACTGCCGAATACGCAGCTCTACGTGCTCGACGCAAGCCTGCAGCCGCAGCCGATCGGCGTGACTGGCGAGCTCTGCATCGGCGGCGCCGGTGTCGGCCGCGGCTATGTCAACGATCCCGCGCAGAACCGGCAGCGCTTCCTGCCCGACCCGTTCTCGCGCAAAGCAAGCAGCCGGCTGTACCGGACCGGCGACCTCGCCCGCCGCCGTGCCGACGGCACAATCGAATGCCTCGGTCGCGCCGACCATCAAGTCAAGGTCCGCGGCTACCGAATCGAGCTCAAGGAGATCGAGAACGCGCTTGCCGACCATCCGGATGTGCGCGCCGGCATCGTCGAACCGCGTCGCGAAGCGAGCGGCGATGTCAGGCTGATTGCCCACATCTTCGCGAGATCCGGCAGCCGGAGCAGCGCCAGCGAGCTGCGCGACTTCCTGAAGAGCCGACTGCCGGGCCATGCCATCCCGTCCGCGTTCCTGTTCCTGGACCAGGTGCCGCTCAATGCCCATGGCAAAATCGACCGGAGCGCGCTGCTTGCGCCGGCGCAGCAGGAAACCTCCGGACCGGATGCGACTGTGCCGGCGCGGCGCTTCACCGAAAAGGTGCTGTCCGACATCTGGATCGACCTGCTGAAGGTCGAGAGCCTCGGCGTGACCGACAATTTCTTCGACCTCGGCGGCCATTCGCTGCTGGCGGGCCAAGTCATGGCGCGCGTCGCCCGGGCGCTTGGCGTATCGCTGCCGATCAAGACCATCTTCGAGGCACCGACGATCGACGAGCTTGCCCGGCGGGTCGACGAGGCCGTGGCGGCAAAGCCGCGCAAGCCGGCCGCAAGTTTAGCAAGGCTGGTTGGAGCGAGCCTGGCCGAAGGCAGCCCTCCCACGCTCTCGATCGCGCAGGACCAGATGCTGCGGATCGAGCAGAATCTTTCGGGTTTGCCGCTGTTCAACCTGCCTTTCGCCTTCCGTCTTCAGGGGCCGCTGAATCTGGTCGCTCTGGCGCAGGCGATCGACGACATCGTGCGTCGACACGAATCGCTGCGGACCCATTTCGGCTGGAGCGGCGGGGAGCCCGTCAGCCACGTCGCTGCGCCCGGCGCCCTCGGCCGTGTCCTGACCATCGAGACGATCGGCGACGGTCAGCCCCACAACAACAAGCGGCGCAAGGCGTTGGAGCTCCGCAAGATCAATCTCCTGATCGAACAGGAGACCTATGCCCCGATCGACACCACGCGCGCGCCGCTGCTGCGCGCCCGGCTGTTGCGGCTCCACGATGACGATCACGTGTTGCTGCTGACTTTGCACCACGCCGTCGTCGACGGCTGGTCGATCGGCGTGCTGTTCGAGGAATTGTCCAACCGCTATGCGACGCTGGCGGGCTATCCGTCGGTGCCGCTGCCGAAACAGCCGCCGGCCTTCTCGGACGTGGCGCGCTGGCAGCGCTGGTGGTGCGGCACCGATGCCGCCCGCCGTCAGGCCGCTGAATGGACGGAGAATTTGCGCGGGGCGGCTCCTCTCTTCGAGGGCGAATCAAGGCCGGGCCCGTCCAGGGGGCACCATCCGGTCAGTTTCGAGCGTGAGCTGATCAGCCGGCTCGCGGCCTTCGCCGGCCAGCACAATTGCACGCTGTTCATGTGCCTGCTGACCGGCTTGAAAGCCCTGATGCTGGCGCGGACCGGCCGCCACGACATCTCGATCGCCACTGCCATGGCCAATCGCGCCCAGCCGGACACCGACCGGATCGTCGGCCCGTTCGAGAACACGGTGATCGTTCGCACCAAAATCACGCCGGAGCTGTCGTTCGCGCAGGCCGTGGCCCTGGTCCGCCAGAGCGTGCTTGACGCGCATGCGCGCCAGGAGCTGCCGTTCAACATCCTGGCCGACCATCTGGAGCAGGAGGGGGTCAATCCAGCCTCGCTGCTCCAGGTCTATTTCACCCTGCAAAATCCGCTGCGCCAACCGCTCGATCTGCCTGATCTCACGACAGGATCGATCGGCAACATCGCCCGCGAAGGCCAGCCGGTGCTGCCGATCGACCAGACCTGGCTGTCGCTGATGCTCAAGGAGCGGCCGACGGGAATCACCGGTTCATGCAATTACAAGAGCGAGCTGCTCGACGGCGCCACGGTCGGCCAGTGGATGGAGGATCTCGTCGCGCTGCTCGGGGCTGCTCTCGTCCAACCCAATGCGCCACTCGGCCGGCTGCTCAATCGCAGGGCGGCATGACCGGCCGCAGAGCACGGGCGAATACGGGGTCACTCGTCAAAGCTGTGAATGACCAAGTTGCATCTTGATTATTTGGCGCCATCGCGCAAGATTATTCTCGCGTTTTGATTTGGACGATTATTTTCAACAGGGGAGTTCGTTATGGGTTTCATCAAATTTACCAAGGGCACCTCGCTGAGCGACAAGGACCGCAAGGCCCTGCAGAAGTTGCTCGGCGCCGAGAAGAAGAAGCTGCAGTCCGCGCTGAAGGACGTCGACGCCAGCATTTCGATGTTGGGCGGCTCCAAGAAGTCCAAGAAGAAGAAGACGTAAGACTCGTCGGCCGGGACGCCGCACGAATCTTCAGGCTTCAGTTTTCGGGCTTCAGTTTTCAGATTTGGCCGCTCGCGTGTCGAGTTGGGGTCTCGCACAAGCTTGCGCCCGTAAACCGGCCAGCAATCGACAAGGATTCGCCTGAGTGGACCGCTAGAAGCGGTCCGCTCAGTTGATTCTTGCTCAGTTGATTCTTCCGTCATGGCAGGGGATTTGGCCCCGGCCTGACGCCATGGGCCCAATTGATGGCAGACGACAGAATTGAACTGTTTGTCGGACTGATCGAGACTTTTGACGCGCCGGATGGGGTTGATGCTTGCCGGCGCTTGCTCTCGGTCGACGAACGGGTACGTGCCGACCGCTTCATGTTCGAGCGGCACCAGCGGCAATATATTTTCGCGCACGCGATGTTGCGCCTCGCGCTCTCGCACGCCGCACCTGATGTCGCCCCCACAGACTGGTCATTTGCGGCCGGGCGTTACGGGCGGCCGTTTGTCGCATCGCCCAAGACCTCGAGCACGCTGCATTTCAGCCTGTCGCACGCCGACGGCTGCGTCGCCTGCGTCGTATCGGGGCATGAGACCGTCGGCGTCGACGTCGAGACCGTGTCGCGTCGGGTGGCGCCACTGTCGACCGCGCTTCGGTTCTTCGCGCCGGAAGAGGTCGAAACGCTGCGCGGACTGCCGGAGCCCGCTGCGACCGAGCGCTTCTTCGACTACTGGACGCTGAAGGAAGCCTATCTGAAGGCCAGAGGTTTCGGCCTCAATTTGCCGCTCGACGCCTTCGCGATGCAGGTATCGCGCGAGGCCATCGAGATCAGCTTCAAGCCCGATATCGCCGACGATCCGCAAGGCTGGCGATTCCAGCTGATCTCGCCGTCGCCCTCGCATCGTCTCGCGATCGCCGACGGCTCCCGCGCCACCGGCGGCCTTCCCATCACCCGCAATGCATGGCCGCTGCAGGAGGCGGCTGAATGACACTGCCGCGGCTGCGCGTCTTTCCCGCGATTTCGCGCAACCGCGACCCCAAGAAATATGTCGGCGAGCTGATGCGGGTGGCGCAGTTCGCCGACCGCAACGGCTTCGAAGGCATCCTGCTGTTCGAAGGCAACGACGTGTTCGTCGAGCCTTGGGCGATGGCCCAGCACATCATCGGCGAGACGACCCGATCCTCGCCGCTGATCGCCGTCAATCCGGTCTACATGCACCCGTTCACGGCAGCGAAATTCGTCTCGTCCTTTGCGCAACTCCACCGCCGCAAGGTCTATCTCAACATGATCACGGGGACGGCGGTCAGCGATCTGCAGGGGCTCGGCGACGAGCAGTCGCATGCCGATCGTTATGTCCGGCTCGGCGAATTCGTTGCGCTGATGCGCCAGCTGCTGGCAAGCCCGCGGCCGGCGACTTTCGAGGGCCGGTTCTACCGCGCAAGCAACCTGCAACTGCGGCCGCGTCTGCCGCCGGAGCTGATGCCGGAATTTCTGGTCGCAGGCCAGTCCGAGCCGGCACAGCGCGTCGCAAAGGAGACTGGCTGCATCAAGATGCAGATGCTGCCGCCCGATCTCGATCTCGGCCTCGATGTATCAGGCGTGAATTTTGGAATTTTCGCCCGCGAGGGACGCGAGGAGGCACGGCAAGCGGCAAAAGCGCGTTTCCGCGATAATGCTGACGATCGCGAGCTGCTCGTGCTCACGGTGGAGAACAGCGATTCCGTGTGGAAACGGCGCCTCTACGAGGGCCAGAGCGGCGAACTCGCGGACAATGGCTATTGGCTGCTGCCGTTCCTGACCTTCCAGGCCGACTGCCCCTACCTCGTCGGCAGCTACGCGGAGATCGGCGCGAAGCTGAAGGAGTTTGCCGCCAAGGGGCTGACCACGATCATGCTCGACATGGTCGCGGACGAGACCGAGATGCAGCACGTCTGCAAGGCGCTCGCGGCGAGCGGGATGTTTTGAGTTGTTGATGAAGTCGACCTAACCATCCACATCGTCATTGCGAGCATAGCGAAGCAACCCAGAGTCCCTCCGCGCAAAGATTCTGGATTGCTTCGCTTCGCTCGCAATGACGGAGAATGATGGGCTACTCAGCGAGCATCACCGCGCCTCTTCGAATCCGGCCAGCACCGAGGTCAAATTCGCGCCGAGAATATCCGAGAGATAGCCGCCCTCCTGCACGAACACCGTCGGCAAGCCCATCTTCGCGATGGCCTGTCCGATGCGGCGGAAGCCGGGCGTAGTGACGGCGAGACCCTTCAGCGGATCGTGCTCGGAGGCGTCGAGGCCGAGCGCGATGACGAGGGCGCCGGGCGCAAAGGACTCGATCGCCTTGCGTGCGACGTCCATCGCCTGGATGTAGCCGTCATCGCCGGTGCCGATCGCCAGGGGAATGTTGAGGTTGGCGCCGAGGCCGGGACCTTCGCCGCGCTCATGCGCGTAGCCCCACACGTAAGGATAATACGCGACGGGATCGGCATGGATCGAGACCGTGTAGACGTCCGGCCGCGCGTAGAAGATGCCTTGCGTGCCGTTGCCGTGGTGGACGTCGACGTCGAGGATCACGACACGCTCGTGCCTCTGCCGCAGATGTGCTGCCGCGATCGCGCTGTTGTTGAGGAAGCAGAAGCCGCCGGCCATGTCGCGATAGGCGTGATGGCCGGGCGGCCGGCAGAGCGCATAAGTCGCATCCTCGCCGTCCATCACCATCTGTGCCGCGGTGACCGCAACGTCGGTCGCAGCGCAGGCCGCGGCCCAGGTGCCGGGGCCGATCGGCGCCGCGGTGTCGGCGGTGTGCCAGCCGAGCTTGCCGGTGATATGGGTGGGATAGGTCGCGGCATGGCGCACCGGATGGATATTGCCGATCATCTCCGGGCCGGAATCGCCGAGCGCGGTCCAGGCCTCCCAGGCCTCGCTCAGGAACGACAGATATTCGGGGCTATGGATGCGCGCACGCGGCCCCTGCCCGAATGTGTTGGGCTCGACCAGTTGATGCTTGCCGTCCTTGAGCCCCTTAAGCAGGCGGTCGGCACGCTCGGGCTGCTCGGTGGTGCGCTTGACCACGCCGCGAACCAGGAAGAATTGCGGATCGTGGCTGCGGTGCAGTTCGGTATGGACGGCTTTCACTCGAACACTCCGTGGTCGCTTTGACGGTGCCACAGATGTCTAAATCCCCTCGGCGGAGAGATGCAAGCAAGAAGAATGCCGCCCCTCTCACACCGCCCTGCGCCGCAAGCAGATCGCTCGTGAAGCTTAGCAGCGCCCGCGCTGAAGGCAGTGCTCGCGGCCCTCCTGGTCGGTGCGGAAAGCCTCGACGAAGCCGCCCTGACGCTGGGTGACGAAGATCGTCTTGCCGTCGCGGCCGCCGAAGGCAAGATTGGTCGGCTCCTTCGCCCTCAGCGCGATCTCCCGCTCGACCGCGCCATTGGCCTTCATCAACGTGATCGTGCCCTTGAGGATGCGCGCGACGTAGAGGCGGCCGTCCACGTCGGTGCGCAGGCCGTCGACGGTGTCGGGCTGAAACGCCTTGACGAGTTTTGGATTGGTGAGCTCGTTGCCGCCGACCGTGTAGGACCAGATCTGGCCGCTGCTGGATTCCCCGACATAGAGCGTCTTGTCATCAGGGCTGAGATCGATGCCGTTGGTGGTGCCCATCGCGCGCGGCGCCGACATGAGCTGTCCCTGCACCGTTCCGTCGGTTCCCTTCGCGATACGCCAGATGTGGCCTTCGCGACCTTTCCAGTTCGGATCGCTCGCGTAGATCGTGCCGTCGCGGGCGATGGTGATGTCGTTGGGCTGGTTCATCTCGTCGGAGTGAAACCAGATGGCGGGCTCGGTCGATCCCTTCGGGATCGCGAAGATGTTGTGCTTCTTGTAGTCGGCGATGAACATGGTGCCGTCGCGCGCGAAGCGGATGGCATTGCCGACGCTGCCCTCGGGCAAAGCCGTGAACGGCTCGGACACCGCGCCGCCGACAGGCAACTTGCCGATGGTGCCGGGCTTGCCGAAATTGACGACGAAGAGATTGCCGTCGAGATCGGCGGCCGGCCCTTCGATGCCGAAGGTGTATTCGCCTGATGGCGTCACCTGCACGCTTTCGAACAGTTTTGTTTCTGCTCGGGCCGGCGCCGTCGCAAGGACGAGAACAACGCTACTGCACAGGCACCAGAAATTCCTGCCGGATGTAATAGCCATCGCCGTCGCTGCACTCGCCATTCAGATAGGGATCGGCCGGCCGGAAGAAGCGGCTGAAGCCGGGTTTGTCTACAGCGTTCCTTTGTGTCACGACGACGACCTTGGCGGCCGGTATTTCGCCGCATTCCTTGTTGGTTTTGCCAAAGAACTTGCGCTGCGGCGGGCCGGACCTGATCCGCATCCGGAGGCCTGGAACCATTTTTGACACCAGCAGATCCGCCCTGTCGAGCAGGCGCGTGTAACCAGGCTCGGCATTCGGCAGGCCTTCGCCACCCGGCGGCATCAGCTTCTCCGCGCCTAACCCGCGAAGCCGCGTGCGCAACTTGCCGGAGTCGGGATCACCAGGATAGACCCAGCCATCCTGCGACAGCATGAAGCGAAGCACCGTCGCGTCCTTCTGAGCGTCCGATAGGCCCGGCTTCAGGCCGAAATCCGAGTGACAGCCGACGCAATGCTTTTCGACGAGGCCCTTGCGCAAATTGGTGAGCCGGACGCTGTTCGGCGCGTCCCTGGCCACGAAGACCGCCAGTTGATCGATCAGCGCCTGGCTCCGCATGTCGCAGGGCAACGGCGGCGGCGCATCGCCCGCGGCGCGGTCGATCCGGATCACGGTCTGGTTCTTGTCCTCGACCAGCCAGATGGCGCCGTCCTCCGCGACCGTCATGCCGACCGGGGCGCCTTGCGGCCGGGCGCCGTTGACGCGGTGCCAGCCTGCGATCAGTTCGTCGAACGGCGCGGCGGCGACGTCGCCGCCCTCGGTCTGAAAGCTGTGGGTCGGATCGGCCGCGCAGCTGACGTGATAAGACACCGGCGCCGGGACGGGCTTCGGGAAGCCGTGGTCGTCGACGTCATAGACGATGACGCGGCTGCCGGTCGGGCGATAGCCATGCAGGCTAACCAGCAGCTTGCCTTCGAGCTCCGGAAATTTCGCCCCGTGATAATAAAGCATCGCGAGCGGCGCGCCGTGCGGTGGCAGCAGCGAGAACGGCGCCTTGTAGAGAGCGTTGGCGGTGCACAGCGCTTTGTAGACCCCCGACTGCAACACGATCCTGAATTCGGGACTGGGCGTCGACAGATCGTAGCAATAAGGCCAGCCGTAATGCCTGCCCGGCTCGATCGCGTTGATCTCCTCGTTCGGCTTGAAAATATCGGGCAGGTCGCGGCCGTTCTCGCCTTGCAGGAAAGCATAGCCCGCATCGGGGAAGTTCGGATGCAGTGCCAGCGCCATCGAGTTGCGCAGGCCGCGCGCATAGACGCTGTGCGGCGGGTCGGTCTCGCCAGGCTTCAACGCCGGAAAGATACCGCCCGGGGGCGGCGTGAACAGCCAGATCGACGCCATCGCGGAAGCGCCCTCGGCCGCCGCGCAAGATCTCGTGATCGGCGCCGGCGTGATGCAGTCGTCGCTGTGCGAGCCGATGTTGACGAACAGCCGGCCGTTCTTATCAAAGACAAACTGCTTGAGTGGATGCGCGCTCTCGTCGAGCTTTGTGCCATCGGGCAATGTGACCCGGCGGCCGGGCATGTGACGGACGATGGTCTCGACCGTGTCGCGCGGATTGTCGGCGAGCGGATCGAACCGGAAGATCGTCTCCGTGCTCGAGGCATAGAGCTTCTTGTCCGGGCCGATCACGAGACCGAACGGATATTCGATTGCAGTCAGCAGCTCCTTGAACCGCTGTCCCTGGGGCGCGCGCGGGTCGAGCAACAGCAGCCGACCATCGGTATGGCCCCAGCCCGCCATGTCGGCGACCACGAACAGGTCACGACCGGGCACCTGGATGATCGAGCGCGGGAATTTCAGCCGATCCTCCTCGCTGGCGACGAGGCCGGCGCAAAATCCCGCCTTCATGTCGATCTGGATTCTGGGAAAAGCCAGATCGACACTGCCACAGGTCTCCGTGCCGATCGCATAGCCGCTCTTGCGGACCGGTTCTGATGAGCCTACCGAGGTGAGGGTCAGGAGGACCACCAAGGCGCCCGCGCATGCGCGCAGGCTTCGGCTTTCACGCCAGAATGTGAGGTGGTTCACGGCGCCTCCCGGACTTTCCGTCCAGGGTTGTTCCATGCCGTGGGAATGCCGTCCAGTTGATCAACACCCCCTTGTGATCAAACCGGCAGGGGGCTTGGCGCCGACCAATCTCCGTAGATTCCCTTACCGGGCTCGACCCGAATGTTTCGCGAAGGCTTGGAATGGTATCGGTTTGCCGTCCCAATCGCTCCCAATAGGAGACGCATATGGTCCAGGTCTATTTTCACTGCTCCAACTTGGACGGCACGCTGATCGATCGCAGCGGCACAGCCGTGACCAACCTGACCGAGGCGCGCGACCGTGCCGCCCAGATCATGAACGCGATGATCCTGACGCCCGGCGCTGAGGATTGGCGCGACTGGGTGATCCATGTCAGCGGCTCCGATGGCGAGGAGATCTTCGATCTCCCCTTCACTGCCATGCTCGGCAAGCCGCACTGAGGTGATGCCATGTTGCTCGCGTCACTGACCCTGCTCCGCCAGCCCCTGAACTTCATCGCCAGCAAATGGCAGACGCTGATGCGGGTCGCGGGCAATCCCTACCGCCCCGAGCTCCACTACATGCGCGGGCCTGGCCCGAAATGGCACGCCAAGTATCAGGCCAGCCGGCTGGATCGCGCGCGCTGAGCCCTGCGGCTCCTGCTTCCCACTGATCGGTTTCTCAATGCGTCATGCCCGGGCATAGCCGTCCGAAGGACGGCGTCGCTTCCGCTCGCCTATGTCCCGGGCATTCTCGTCTTGGCATCTACGTCTTGCCGACTGCGCCTCCCCCGCCTGTTTCACACCAGCCATGCCGCGTCGCCCTTTCGATGTTCTCGGTGGGGGCGATGTGCCATTCTTCGTGCGCTCCGCCAATTGCGGAGCTCAGCGCAACCAAGACAGCACACAGACATCATCATGCCGCACCAGTTCAGCCACGCCCAATCCGTCCGCAAGCCCGCCGTCACATCCAAAGGCGGCATCGTCGCCGCACAATCGCGGCGGGCGGCCGAAGTGGGGGCGCAAGTGCTGGCGGCGGGCGGCGACTGCGTGGATGCGATCGTCGCGACCACCTTCGCGCTCAACGTGCTGGAGCCCTGGAACAGCGGCATGGGCGGCGGCGGCGCGATGGTGCTCTACCGTGCCGCGGAAAATCGCTATGAGGTGATCGACTACGGCATGTGCGCGCCGCAAAGCCTGCGCACCGCAGACTATCCGCTCAGCGGCGAAGGCGCGGCTTCCGATCTGTTTCCCTGGCAGCGGGTCAAGGGCGACCACAATATCCACGGCCCCGGCTCCATCGCCGTGCCCGGGGTCGTCGCCGGCATGGAGGAGGCGCATCGCCGCCACGCCAGGCTGCCATGGAAAGATCTCGTCGCGCCGGCCGTCGCCCTCGCCGGTGAAGGCCTGCTGGTCGACTGGTGGACCACGCTGACGATCGCGGCATCGGCGGCCGATCTTCGGCGCTATCCGGGAAGCGCGGCCACGTTCCTGAAGGATGGCCTGCCGCCGAGCGCGCCATGGGGCATCAAGTCCGAGACGCGGCTGGCGCTGGACGCGCTGAAGGCGACACTGGCGCACCTCGCCGACGCCGGTCCGCGCGATTTCTACCAGGGCGACCTCGCCAGAAGCATCGCCTCCGACATCAAGGCCGACGGCGGCGCGCTATCGGTGGAGGACCTCGCCGCGTTCCGAGCCCATCTGCGCGATCCGCTGGCGATCCCCTATCGCGGCGGCAAGGTGTTTGCGACGCCGGAGCTGACGGCCGGACCGACCATGGCGCATGCGCTGCGCCTGTTGCAGCAGAACCTGAAGCCGGGAAGCGCGCCCGATGCAGCCGCCTACGCCGAATATGCCGCCGCGTTGCAATCGGCCTATCGCGAGCGGCTCAAGCATATGGGGGATGCCGACGGCAAGCGCTCGCTCGGCGCGGACTATCTGGCGCCCGCCTGCACCACGCATTTCTCCGTGGTCGACCGCCACGGCAACATCGCGGCGGTGACGCAGACGCTGCTGTCATCCTTCGGCTCGAAATACGTCACGCCGCACACCGGCATCGCCATGAACAACGGCATCATGTGGTTCGACCCGATGCCGGGCACCACCAACTCGCTCGCCCCAGGCAAGCGCTGTCTCACCAACTACACGCCTGTCATCGCCGAGGCCAAGGACGGCAGACGGCTCGCGGTCGGCGCCTCCGGCGGTCGCCGCATCCTGCCGTCGGTGATGCAGATCGTGTCGTTTGCGATGGATTTCGGCATGGATCTCGATGCCGCGATCCACCAACCGCGCATCGACGCCAGCGAAGGCGCGATCGTGATCGGCGATACCAGGTTGCCGGCGGACACACGCGAGACGCTCGCGGCGCGATTCGACTATGAGGAAGCGCGGGTGCAGTCCTTGCCGCAGAAGTTCGCCTGCCCGAGCGTCGTGATGCGCGACGGCGACACCAATTCCGGCGCGGTCGAGATCTTCCAGCCCTGGGCCGACGCGGTGGCGGAGGGCTGAGCTTAGATCCCCAGCCGGTCGCGCACGCGACCAGCGATCACTGCCGTCGTCACGCCAACCGGCCAGAAGGCATGCATCGGGATCGGCTTGATGCCGGTGACGGGCATGTCGATCTCGGCCTTGGCGCCGCCGATCAGACGTCGCGCGAGCTGCGCGCCCATCGCCGTCGAGAGCGCGACGCCGCGGCCGTTGCAGCCGAGTGAGATCAGGATGTTGTCCGCGGGCTCGTGCACATGTGGGTAATGATCCGCGGTGATGGCGAGCCGGCTGTTCCAGCCATGGGTCCAGGCAACGCCCTTGAGCTGCGGCCATAGCCGTTCGGCGTATCGCATGAGATAGGCGACGTCGTGCGGCGAACCGATCCAGCGCATCGGGCCGCGGCCGCCCATCAAGAGGCGGTTCTGCTGATCGATGCGGTAATAGACGGTGATGTGGCCGCTCTCGTAAAGGACGGGACGCGTCGGCATGATCGAACGGGCCACTTCGTCAGAGAGCGGGGCCGTGGCCGCGATCGAGGAAAACACCGGCACGATGGTGCGGCGAAGCGCCGGCCAGAGATCGTCGGTAAAACCGTTGGTCGCGAGCAGCACCTTGTCGGCATGCACCACCGCGCGCGGCGTCTCGATGCGCCAGCGGCTGCCTTCGCGACGGAGTGATAGTGCGGGTGTTTCGCCATACACCTTCGCGCCCGCGGAGATCGCGGCGCGCGCGAGGCCGCGGGCATAGCTGAGCGGATGCAGATCGCCGCCGCGGGTATCGAGCATGGCGCCGATGTAGCGATCCGTGCCCGTCATCTCGCGCAATTGCTCGCGATTGAGGTACGACACCGGCATGCCACGGGCGATGCACTGCTGTGCGGTTGTCTCGATCGCGGCGGCGCTCGCCTCGTTATAAGCCGCGCGCAGCGTGCCGTTCTGCCGTGCTTCGCACGGGATCTGGTAGCGGCGGATCAAATCGTGGGTGAAGTTCGTCGTGCCGTAGGAGAACGCGACCATTCGGCGGCCGAGCTCTGCGCCGAAATCGGCTTCGATCTGATCGGGGTCGTGCTTCAGTCCCGGATTGGTGTGGCCACCATTATTGCCGGACGCGCCCCAGCCCGGCTCCTGCGCCTCCAGCACCAGTGCCTCGACACCCTGCTCCGCCAGATGCAATGCGGTGGACAGCCCGGTGTAGCCGCCGCCGATAATGGCGACCGAGACCGTCTTATCGATTTCGAGCGGCGGCGTGGCCACCGGCGCAACGGCGGTGTCGGCATAGAGAGACGGCGGCAGAGGCAGGCGCGTGGTCATGGCGAAGACCGATCAGAGCGGATGCAGCACGCGGCGCAGAAAATCCTGCGTCCGCGCATGCTGCGGTTGGTTGAGCACCGATTTCGCCGGTCCCTGCTCGACGATGACGCCGCCGTCGATGAACAGCACGCGGTCGGCGACGTCGCGGGCGAAGCCCATCTCGTGGGTGACGACGACCATGGTCATGCCGTCGTCGGCGAGCTTGCGCATCACGCCGAGAACGTCGCCGACCAATTCAGGATCGAGCGCCGAGGTCGGTTCGTCGAACAGGATGGCCTTGGGCTGCATCGCCAGCGCCCGCGCGATCGCGACACGTTGCTGCTGGCCGCCGGAGAGCTGCGGCGGATGTTCGTTGGCTTTCTCAGCAAGGCCCACCTGGGCGAGCAGCGCGCGGCCACGCTCGAATGCGGAAGCGCGCGGCTCCTTCTTCACATAGAGCGGACCTTCGACCACGTTCTCCAGCACGGTCCGGTGCGGAAACAGGTTGAAGCGCTGGAACACCATCGAGACCTGGGTGCGGACTTGCATGATCGACGGCGCGTCGCGGTCGACCTTCAATCCCTCGACGCTGATCTCGCCGCGGTCGTAGCCTTCGAGACCGTTGATACAGCGCAAGATGGTGGACTTGCCGGAGCCGGAGGGGCCGACGATGCAGACCACCTCGCCCTTCTGGACGGACGCCGTGATGCCCTTGAGCACCTCGTTCTCGCCAAAGCTCTTGTGGACGTCGGTCAGCTCGATCATTTCTTGCCGGCCCGCTTCTCGAAGTGACGGACCAGCAGGATCAGCGGAATGCTCATGGTGAGATACATCAGCGCAACCATCGTAAACACGTTGGTGTTCTTGAAGGTCGAGGACGCGATCAGCTTGCCCTGAAGGGCGAGCTCGGCGACCGTGATGGTCGAGGCCTGCGAGGAATCCTTCAGCATCATGATCATGACGTTACCATAGGGCGGCAGCACGATGCGCACCGCCTGCGGCAGCACGACCCGGCGCATGGTCAGCCACCAGCCCATGCCGATCGATTGCGCCGCCTCGATCTGCCCCTTGTCGATCGCCTCGATGCCGGCGCGGAAATTTTCCGCCTGATAGGCCGAGTAGGCGATGCCGAGCCCGAGGATCGCGGCCTGCAACGCGCTGAGCGTGACGCCGAGATCGGGCATCACGAAGTAGAGGTAGAACAACAGCACGATGATCGGAATGCCGCGGATCACGTTGATCAGGCTGGCGCTGAGCAGCGACAGGACGCGGATGCCGGAGACCCGCATCATCGCCCAGACCAGGCCAAGCACCGTCGAGAGCAGCAGCGAGCCGATGGTGACGACGATCGTCAGCACGACGCCGCTCATCAGGATCGGGAAGAATTCGGCCGCGTCGTGCCAGAAGCCTTTCATCGATCAGCCTTCATCGATTGGCCGCTGGCGATCAACCCTGTGCCTTCAGGCCCCATTTATCGAGGATCTTGTCGATGGTGCCGTTGGCCTTCAGCTTGACGAGCGAGGCGTTGATCTTGCCGAGCAGCGCGGTCTCGCCCTTGCGCACGCCGATGCCGACCGAGCCGACGGTGACGGGCTTGTAGCCGTCGACCAGGCGCACCTCGGGGAAGCCGCCCTGCTTCAGATTGTAGGCGAGGATCGGATAGTCGGCGTAACCGGCCTTGAGGCGGCCGGTGTTCACGTCGCGCAGGATGTCGGGGATGGTGTCGTAGGCCTTGACGTCGGCGAACAGGCCGGACTTCTTGAGCGCGTCGACGAAGGCGGTGCCGACCTGGGCGCCGACCGTCTCACCCTTCAGATCGTCCTGGGTGGCGTAGGCCTTGGTGTCGCTCTTGGGAATCACGAGACCTTCGCCATAGGTGTAGATCGGGTCGGAGAAGTCGATGACCTCCTTGCGCGGCGCCGTGATGAACATCGCGGCCGCAATGATGTCGATCTTGCTCGATGTCAGCGACGGGATCAGCGCCGAGAACTGCATCGGCTCGATCTGCACGTTGAAGCCGGCATCCTTGCCCACTTCGGTGACGAGATCGACCATGATGCCCTGGATGCTATTGGTCTTGGTGTCGAGGAAGGTGAAGGGAATGCCTGTCGGCGTCGAGCCGACCTTCAGCACTTGCTGCGCCGAAGCCGGCGCTGCTGCGGCAATCGCGAGTGCCGCGACCGCGGCGAGACCAAAACGCTTCATCGCATCCCCCTTGGGCCCGGCCGATGGCGGCGCTCGCAGATCTCGTCATCGCAGACGTTGCGGGCCAAGCCGTTTCGGCCTATTTTCACCAGTATGAAAATTTGGTCACACTTTCGCGGCCGTTGCAAGCGGTTTTCATGCACATGAAGGAAGCGGTTTGACGTGAGCGGTGGCAAGAGAATGCGCAGGCCAGCCGGCGCAAAGCCGGCGAAGAAGGTGAAAGCCAAGGCTATCGCCAAAGCGGGCGAGCCGGCGATGGATGTCGCGGTCGGCCGCCGCATCCGCGATCTCAGGCGGATCAGGCAATTCTCGCTCGAGACGGTCGCTTCGCGCACGGAGCTGTCGATCGGCTTCCTCAGCCAGATCGAGCGCGGCCTGTCGTCGCCGTCGCTGCGCGTGCTGGCCACGCTCGCCGACGTGCTCGGCGTCGGCATCGCCGCGCTGTTCGGCGCGAGCCCGAACGCCGACGGTGCGTCAGATCAGGTCGTCACGCGCGGGCTGCAACGGCCCGAACTGAAGCTCTGGCGCACCGGCGTGTCGAAGCAATTGCTGAGCCCGGCCAGCGCCGACAACCGGCTCAATCTATTCCTGGTACATCTGGAGCCCGGCGGCTCCACCGGCGACGAACTCTACACCCATGACGGCGAAGAAGCCGGCCTCGTGCTCGAAGGCGAGATGATGCTGACGGTGGACAGCGAGACATGGTCGCTGAAGACGGGCGACAGTTTTCGGTTTGCAAGCCGGAGGCCGCACCGATTTTCAAATCCGGCCGAGGATGCCAAGGCGGTGGTGCTGTGGGTAAATTGCGTGACGGGGACGGGGTAGCGGCAGCGGTCATTGCGAGCGAAGCGAAGCAATCCAGACTCTGACTGCGGAGACACTCTGGATTGCTTCGTCGCAAGTGCTCCTCGCAATGACGGGAGGATAGAGTCTTAACCGAACCGGTACTTGTACCGGTCCACCGTCAGCGCACTCACATCAATGTCCGGCTTCTTGCCCGACAGCATGTCGGCGAGCACGCGGCCGGAGCCGCAGGACATGGTCCAGCCGAGCGTGCCGTGGCCGGTGTTGAGGTGAAGGTTGGCGTACTGCGTCGAGCCGATCACGGGCGGGCCGTCGGGCGTCATCGGGCGCAGGCCGCTCCAGAACGTTGCCTTGGAGAGATCGCCGCCGCGCGGAAACAGATCGGTCAGCGAGTGATCGAGCGTGGCGCGCCGCGCCTCGTAGAGCTGGCTCGAGAAGCCCGAGATTTCGGCGGTGCCGCCGACGCGGATGCGATTGCCGAGGCGCGTGATGGCGACCTTGTAGCTCTCGTCCATCACGGTCGATTCCGGCGCGCCGGAAGCGTCCTTGATCGGCACCGTGATTGAATAGCCCTTCACGGGATAGACCGGCAGCGAAATATCGAGCGGCGCGACCAGCCGCGACGACCAGCTTCCGAGCGCGAGCACGTAAGCGTCGGCCTGCAACATACCGGCGCTGGTCACGACGCCGCTGACGCGCCCGCCGTCGGTGACGATGCGGTCGATGCTGGTGTTGAACATGAAGCGCACGCCGAGCGCTTCGGCATGCTTGGCCAGCGCCTGCGTGAACATGTGGCAGTCGCCGGTCTCGTCCTGCGGCAAACGCAGTCCGCCCGCGAACTTCTCCTTCACGCCCGCCAGAGCCGGCTCGGCCGCGATGCAGCCCTCACGGCTGAGCACCTCGAACGGCACACCGTATTGCTTGAGCACGGCGATGTCCTCACCGGTGCCGTCGAGCTGGGCCTGATAGCGGAACAGCTGCAGCGTGCCCTGCGAGCGCTCGTCATATTGAATGCCGATGTCGCGGCGCAGGTCGCGCAGGCAATCGCGACTATATTCCGCGATCGGGATCATCCGGCTCTTGTTGATCGCGTAGCGTTCGCTGGTGCAATTGCGCAGCATCTTGAGCAGCCAGACCCACATCACGGGATCGAGCTTCGGCCGGATCACCAGCGGGCCGTGCTTCATCAGCAGCCATTTGACCGCCTTCACCGGTACGCCGGGACCGGCCCAGGGCGAGGAATAGCCGGGCGACACCTCGCCGGCATTGGCAAAGGAGGTCTCGAGCGCCGGTTCGGGCTGACGGTCGACGACCGTCACCTCATGGCCGGCACGTGCGAGGTAGTAGGCAGAGGTGACACCGATGACACCGCTGCCGAGGATCAGAACTTTCACGCTTGGTCAAACTCCCGCGGCATCACGCTCGCCGCTGCAAGAGGGAACTCCGCAACGGCGAGAGCAATTATCAGGCCACCCGCTTGATGGCATCGCCGAGGATCGACACGATATCGTCGATGTGGCTCTTCTCGACGATGAGCGGAGGCGACAGCGCAAAGCTATCGCCGCTCATGCGGAAGTACAGCCCGCGATTGAAGCAGTCGACCATGACGTCGTAGCCACGCACGCCGACCGTACCGTCACGCGGCGACAACTCGACCGCGCCCATCAGGCCGCAATTGCGGATGTCGACGACATTGGGCAAGCCTTTCAGCGAATGCAGCGCATCGCGCCAATATTCGGAGATCGACGCACCGCGGGTCAGCAGGCCTTCGTCCTTGTAGATGTCGAGCGTGGCGATGCCCGCGGCGCAGGCGACCGGATGCGCCGAATAGGTGTAGCCGTGGAACAGCTCCATCGCGTTCTCCGGGCCGACCATCAGGCCGTCGTGAACCTTGCGGCTCGCGAACACGGCGCCGCAGGGAATGGTGCCGTTGGTGATGCCCTTGGCCGTCGTCATCATGTCAGGCGTGACGCCGAAGAAATTGGCGGCGAACGGCGTGCCGAGCCGGCCGAAGCCGGTGATGACCTCGTCGAAGATCAGGAGGATGCCGTGCTTGTCGCAGATCTCGCGCAGGCGCTGGAGATAGCCCTTCGGCGGCGGCAACACCGCAGTCGAGCCCGGCACCGGCTCGACGATGACGGCAGCAATGGTCTCGGCGCCGTGCAGGGCCACCAGCCGCTCGAGATCATCGGCGAGCTCGGCGCCATGCTCGGGCTGATCCTTGGCGAAGGCGTTGCGGGTGAGATCGTGGGTGTGGCGGATGTGGTCGACGCCCGGCAGCAGGGTGGCGAAGGCGCGGCGGTTGGCGACCATGCCGCCGACCGAGGTGCCGCCGAATCCGACGCCGTGATAGCCGCGCTCGCGGCCGATCAGGCGGGTGCGGCTCGCCTGGCCGTTGGCGCGATGATAGGCGAGCGCGATCTTCAGCGCGGTGTCGACCGACTCGGAGCCGGAATTGGTGAAGAAGATGCGATCGAGGCCCTTCGGCGCGATCTCGGCCAGACGCTCGGCGAAGTCGAATGCCAGCGGATGGCCCATCTGGAACGACGGTGCGAAATCCAGCGTCATCAGCTGGCGCTCGACGGCGGCGGCGATCTGCTTGCGGCCGTGGCCGGCATTGACGCACCAGAGGCCGGCGGAGGCATCGATCACCTTGCGGCCGTCGACAGTGGTGTAGTGCATGCCTTCGGCCGAGGAGAACAGGCGGGGCGCCTTCTTGAACTGCCGGTTGGCCGTGAACGGCATCCAGAACGAGTCGGTCTTGATCGTGTTCGGAATCTGATGAAGGGTCACGGGCCACGCTCCTTTGCTGACCTGGTACCAGAGGCACGGCTTGAAAAGCGCAACAAGTCCTTTTCTGATGATCTGCAAGCCATTGATTTGACTAGGCCCGCCGGTTCATATTTGCGCGATCCGCAACACTTGCAACACGGGCCAGGGACATGAGCGTCGATATCGGTGGACGGCTGCGATTCATCCGGGCGCGCCAGAAGCTGTCGCAGCGCGAACTCGCCAAACGCGCCGGCGTCACCAATTCGACGATCTCGCTGATCGAATCCAACCAGATGAACCCGTCGGTGGGGGCGCTGAAGCGCATCCTCGACGGCATCCCGATGGGGCTCGCCGAGTTCTTCGCGCTGGAGCCCGAGAGCCGGCGCAAGATCTTCTACCGCGGCGAAGAGCTGACTGAGGTCGGCAAGAAGCCGATCTCCTATCGGCAAGTCGGCGACAATCTGTTCGGTCGCAGCCTGCAGATCCTGAAGGAGCGCTACGAGCCCGGCAGCGACACCGGACGCGTTCACCTCGTCCATGACGGCGAAGAAGGCGGCATCGTGATTTCAGGAAAGCTCGAAGTCACCGTCGAGGACGAGCGCCGCATCCTCAATCCGGGCGATGCCTATTACTTCGAGAGCCGTCGCCCGCATCGTTTCCGCTGCGTCGGCGGCAAGCCGTGCGAGGTGATCTCGGCCTGCACACCGCCGACGTTTTGAAGTTGTCCGCAATCCTACGGAGCCACCGGTATCTTACGGAGGTTGAGCCATCTCAATTTCCGCAGCCTGATCCTCTATATGTTTCAAGCCGTAGCCAAGCAGCCTCCGCTTTCCGGAGCCGCTTCGTAACAGGGCTCGCTATGAAGATCACGCTCGCAAATGCAGAGGCCGCGCTCGATGAAGTGCAGCGCGACAGCGACAAGCTCCATTCGGAGGAGCTGCGCAAGACCATCGCGAATTACATCGAGTCGCAGCGAGAGGCTCTCAAGGCTCTTCGCAAGAAGCTGCACTAGCAGGCGGGGAGCGAGACGGGCTCGCCCGCCGCTGCTTGAAGGCTACGTCAGCAACTCCTCGATCCGGATCGGGAAGCGGCGGACACGCACGCCCGTCGCATGCCAGACGGCGTTAGCGACTGCCCCTGCACTGCCGGTGATGCCGATCTCGCCGACACCCTTGATGCCGAGCGCGTTCACGTGCGGATCGTGCTCATCGACCGTGATCACGTCGAGCGGCGGCACGTCGGCATTCACCGGGATATGGTACTCGCCGAGATTGGCGTTCATGATCCGGCCGGTGCGGCGGTCGGTGATGGCTTCCTCGTGCAAGGCGAAGGACAGGCCCCAGATCATGCCACCGAACAGCTGGCTCTGCACCATGCGCGGGTTGACGATCCGTCCCGCGGCGAAAGCGCCGACCATGCGGGTGACGCGGACCTGGCCGAGTTCGGGATCGACCTTCACCTCCGCGAACACCGCGCCATGGGCGTGCATCGCATACTCCTCCATCGCCGTCGGATTCGGCGCGCCGGTGCCACGCGCCTCGACCTCGGCCACGCCTGCGCGCGCAAGAATCTCGGAGTAGCTTTCGCCGCGGCTCTCGTCGTCGCGCCGGATCAACCTGCCATCGCGCGCGATCACGCCGGCGTTGGCGGCGCCGAACAGCGGCGAGCGCTCATCGCTGGTGGCGAGATCGGCGAGTTTCGCAATCACGGCCGCGCCTGCGCTGTGGATCGCGGCACCCGCGGTTGCCGTGTGGGCGGAGCCGCCGGCAATGCCGGCATCGGGCAGGTCGGACGTCCCCGCCTTGAACTCGACGCGGTCGATATCAAGCCCGAGTTCGTCGGCCGCGATCTGCGCCAGCGCCGTCCAGGCGCCCTGCCCCATGTCATGCGCGCCGATCTCCATGGCGCCGGAACCGTCGCGGCGAAGCACCGCACGTGCCTCGGCCTGGAACATGAGCGCCGGGAAAGTCGCGGTGCCCATGCCCCAGCCAACCAGAAGACCATCATCGTCGCGCATCTGCCGCGGCTGGAGCGGTCGCTTCGCCCAGCCGAAGCGCGCAGCGCCTTGCTCGTAGCAGGCCCGCAGCGCCTTGGACGAGAACGGTTTGCCGGTGATGGGCTCGACCTCGGCATAGTTCTTCAGACGAAAGGCGAGCGGATCGAGGCCGCAGGCCCAGGCCATCTCGTCGATCGCGCTTTCCAGAGCGATCGAGCCGGTCGCCTCGCCGGGCGCGCGCATGAACAAAGGCGTACCCGTGTTGACACGCACGGCATCATGCGAGGTGCGGATCGCAGGTGCCGCATAGAGCGTGTGCGAGGCATCGGCCGCGGGCTCGTAGAAATCGTCGAATGTGCTCGACACGGTGCGCGCATGGTGATCGAGCGCGGTCAGGCGCCCCTCGCCATCGGTGCCGATGCGCAGCCGCTGCCGCGTCGGCGCGCGATGGCCGACCGGGCCGTACATCTGCTCGCGGCGCAGCACCAGCTTGACCGGTTTGCCGACGAGCTTTGCCGCCATGATGCCGAGGACCGGCGGGCCGGCCATGAGTCCCTTCGAGCCGAACCCGCCGCCGAGGAACGGGCTGCGGATGTGGATCTTGTCGTGCGCGATGCCGAACAATTCGGCAACACGCGCCAGCGACAGCATGAGACCCTGCGTCGGCATGTCGATCTGCAGATTGTCGCCATCCCAGGCAGCCACGATCGCATGCGGCTCCATTGCATTGTGATACTGCGGCGGCGTTTCGTAGACCGCGTCGATACGC
The DNA here is from genome assembly GCF_023100905.1 of Bradyrhizobium sp. 4. Taxonomy (NCBI): domain Bacteria; kingdom Pseudomonadati; phylum Pseudomonadota; class Alphaproteobacteria; order Hyphomicrobiales; family Nitrobacteraceae; genus Bradyrhizobium; species Bradyrhizobium sp. 4. The sequence continues at coordinate 1,604,088 of NZ_CP064686.1, read as the reverse complement.
TTCTCGGCCGACGCAAGTCCCGCCTCCACATCGCCGCGATGATTTTCCGTGGGGTTGCCGACGCCGACGACCGGCGGCACGAAGCTTTCACCCGCATCGAGCCCAATGAGCGCAGGCAGCGTCTCGTAGCGCGGCGCCAGCAGCGCGGCGCCTTCCGTGGCCGCCTCGAGCGTTTCGGCAATCACGACCGCGATCGGCTGGTTGGCGTAGCGGACCTCGTTGCTCTGCAGGACCTCCATCCGGAATACGAATGGATTGGTCTTGATCTCGGGGTCGATCGCGAGCTCAGGCTTGTGGTCTGACGTCATGACATCGACGACGCCGGGGTGGCGCTTGGCAGCGCTGACATCGAGCGAGGTCACGCGGCCGCGCGAAATGCTGGCGACGGCCATTACCGCAAACAGCATGCCGGGCGGATGATTGTCGGCGGCGTAGGTCGCCTGGCCCTTGACCTTGAGGACCCCGTCGCGGCGGGTCAACGGCTGGCCGATGTTCGAGCCGTGACGCAGATGAACGGGCGCGCTGGTGAGATTAAGTTCGGGCATGAATGGCTCCGGACGTCGAGGCAAAGGGAGAGGCCGGCAGCGCGGGGATGCGCACGGGCGTACCGGCGGCAGCGAGGCTCAGCGCGCGCACGATGATGCGGCGCGCGAGCTCGATCTTGAAGGCGTTGTCGCCGGACGGTTTTGCGTCGGCGAGCGCGCGCGAGGCGGCTTCCTGGAAAGCGTCCACCGTGGGCGCGACGTTCCTGAGCACGTCCTCCCCAGCGCGGGCGCGCCAGGGCTTTGCGGCGACACCGCCGAGCGCAAGCCGCGCCTCCGCGATCTTGCCGTTCTCGATCCGCAGCGCGGCCGCAGCCGAGACGACGGCAAACGCGTAGGACGTTCGATCGCGGACCTTGAGATAGCGCACATGCGCGGCAAAGCCCCGCGCAGCGGGCGGCAGACGCACCGCCACGATCAGATCCCCCGGTTCAAGCGCCGATTCACGCTCGGGCGTATCTCCGGGCAGGCGATGAAGTTCGTCGAGCGCGATCTCGCGGCGCCCGCTCCTGCCTTCGATCTCGACGATGGCGTCAAGCGCGACCAAGGGTACGCAGAAGTCGGATGGATGCGTTGCGATGCAGTTTTCGCTCCAGCCGAGCACGGCGTGGGTGCGGTTCTCGCCGTCACGCGCGTCGCAACCGCTGCCGGCCTCGCGCTTGTTGCAGCGGCTGGCGGTGTCATAGAAATACGCGCAGCGGGTCCGTTGCAGCAGATTGCCGCCGACGGTCGCGGCATTGCGCAATTGCGCCGATGCGCCGGAGAGCAGCGCTTCGGCGACGGCCGGATAGGACTTTGCGAAGTCGGCGTCATGCGCAAGGTTGGCGTTGCTCACCAGTGCGCCGATACGCATACCACCGTCGGCGAGACGCTCGATTCGATCGAGGCCGTCGAGATGGGTGACGTCAACCAGACGATCCGGACGGCTGACGCCGCCCTTCATCAGATCGAGCAGATTAGTGCCGGCGGCGAGATAGGCGGCACCCGGCTGCGCGGCGGCGGCGACGGCCTCGGCGACCGTGGCCGGCCTGACGTAATCAAACTGCTTCATGCGGAGCGCCTCTGGTTGGATTCGTCCATGCCGGCCTGCGCGTCGAGCACGGCATCGACGATGCCGGCATAGGCGCCGCAGCGGCACAGATTGCCGCTCATGCATTCGCGAATGCGCTCGGGATCGTTGCCGGCCTGCGCCTCGCTCATCATGCCGATCGCGCTCATGATCTGGCCGGGCGTGCAGAAGCCGCACTGAAATCCGTCATGGGCGATGAAGGCGGCCTGCACGGGGTGAAGTTGCTCGCCGCGCGCGATGCCTTCGATTGTGAGGATGTCGGCGCCGTCATGACTGATCGCGAGCGCGAGGCAGGAGTTGATGCGCTTGCCGTCGACGAGAATGGTGCAGGCGCCGCATTGGCCGCGGTCGCATCCCTTCTTGGTTCCGGTCAGATGGAGGCGCTCACGCAGGAGATCGAGCAGCGTGACGCGCGGATCGTCGAGGACGAAGTCGCGCCGCGCACCGTTCACGGTGAGGCTGATGGAGTGGTTCATATAAGGCTCCGATCAGATATGGACATGAGTGATCGCGCAGCGCGCCACCGCCGTGGCCGCCGTCGACATGCGCTCCGAACATCGGCAACGACTTCAGCGAAGATACGGAGGCAGCCTCCGCTTAACAAGGGCCGGCGGGAAATATTTGGAATTCGTCAAAAGCCCGTGCGCATCAACGCGATGCAGCCCCGTAAGGGTTCAATCTAACCAATTCGTGATCTACATTGCGTGGATGGACGACCACACCACCGACCAGACCCGGAAGCCCCGCGCCGATGCCGTGCGCAATCGCGAGCGCGTGCTTGAGGCGGCAAAGGCCGTGTTCAACGCGGGTGGTCCCGAGGCGAGCCTGGAGGCGGTGGCAAAACGTGCCGGCGTCGGCATCGGCACGCTCTATCGGCATTTCCCGACGCGCGAGGATTTGTTCGAGGCGGTGTACCGGCGCGAGGTCGAACAGCTCAGCGAGCTCGCCGAGCAGTTGAAGAACGGGGACCCGGTCGATGCGCTCAGGCGCTGGCTGCACTCAGGCGTCGAGTTCGTTGCCACCAAAAAGGGCATGGTCGCAGCCTTGGCACTCGCGGTGCAGAGCGGGTCGGAGTTGCATGCCTTTTCCTTTGAGCGCCTGACCAAGGCGATCGGCTCGCTGCTCGATCGCGCAGCCGCGGCCGGCGCGATGCGCGCAGACATAAGTCCTGAGGACTTGCTGCGCGCGTTCTTCGGCATGTGCTACATGCACGACCAGCCCGGCTGGCAATCCTCGGTGCTGCGGATGCTCGACGTGTTCGTCGACGGGTTGCGGGTGCAGCCTGTCGTGAAGGCTAAGGTCCGCGCGGCCGCAAAGCCCGCGAAGCCGGCTGCAAAGCGGAACCGATAGCGTCACCCTGTCAGGATCGGCCTCAGTGCCTCGCGGTGATGCACGATGAAGTCGAAGAAGGCCGCGATCCGCGGTACACGCCGGAGATCGGGATGCGTCAGGATGCGCCAGCTTCGCGTCAATTCCGGAATCGGGCCAAGGACGCACACGAGATCGGCTTCGGCATCGCCGAGCGCGACGGGAAGCGGACCGATGCCGACGCCGGATTTGATCGCGGAAACGAGGCCAAGCACGCTGTTGACGCGCGCAGCCATCTGAGCATTGGGCGCGACCTCCTTCAGCCATGTGACGGCGCGGTGCTTGGAGAGGGATTCGTCCAGCCCGACCAGCAAATGAGACGTGAGGTCCTCGACACGATCCGGGCTGCTGTGCCGGTGAAGATAGTCGCGGCTGGCGTAAACCGCCCAGATCGACTCGGCGATCTTGCGTCCGACCAGCTCGTCGTCGGTATCGCCCGAGCGAAAAGCGATATCGACCTCGCCCTTCGACAGATCGAGATAGCCATCGCTCATCACGAATTCGACCCGCAGCGAGGGATGCAGCGTGTGAAAGTCGCCGACGAGGCCGGACTGGATGAGCCGGGCGACAATCGGCTCGGGACAGGTGACGCGGATCACACCCTTCATGTCCTGCTCGGCGTCAGCCGTCCGACGCTGGAAGTCATCAATGGTGGCTTCGACCCGTTCGGCATAGGGCAGCATGATGTGACCGAATTCGGTGAGGCGGTAGCCGCTCGGCTGACGCATCACCAGTGCGCGGCCGACCCGCCGCTCCAGCTCCTCAAGCCGCCGCTGCACGGTCGACTGGCTGAGGCCGAGCGCCTTGCCGGCGGCAATGGTGCTGCCATGCCGCGCGACCGCCAGGAAATATTTGAGGTCGTTCCAGTCGAACATGGAGCGATTATGCACTTCTGCGGCCGCCGGCCGCAATGTTGCGGCTGCCGGGCCCGAACCGCGGCACCTAGGTTGGTGTCTTCAGCGACTTTAGAATGGAGACTTTGGATGCGCCCCCATTTCACTTTCGGCGCCGTAATCGTTCTGGGATGGTCGACCGCAGCCACTGCGCAGGACCATCGGACACAGGACATCGCCAAACCGAATCTGGTGCTTCAACAAGTGGTTGAGGGCTTGCCGAAGGACGAGAAGCAGTCCGTGCGGGTGATGACCGCGTCGTTCAAGCCGGGCGACAAGACGGTCCATCATACCCACCGCTTCCCGGTGACCGTCTACGTGCTGGAAGGCGCCTTCACACTCGAACTCGAGGGCAAGCCGCCGCTGACGGTCAAGGCCGGCGAGGCAATGGTGGAACCGCCGAACGTGGCGATGACCGGCTACAATCGGACGACGGGCGAGACCAGGGTCGTGATCTTCTATGTCAGCGCGGTCGACACGCCTTTCCTCGACCCGCTGTCGCATTAGGCTGTTTGCCCGAACATCCGCGTGGCGATATCCTCGCTGACCGGGATGACCAAGCGAGGTTTTGCCATGCGTGTGCTCCTTGTCCTGATTTTTGCGCTGCTGGCTGGCGCTTCAGCACGCGCCGACGATGTCGCGACGGCACAGGATATCATCCGCGCCCAGGAGCAGGCATTCGGCCGCGACGACGCGCGCGCGGCCTACTCCTACGCCGCGCCGGCGATCCGGGAGATCTTCCCCGCGCCCGACATCTTCATGTCCATGGTGCAAAACGGCTACCCGCCGGTCTATCGGCACAAGAGCTTTGAATTTGGCGACAGCAAGAGCGAGGGCAGCCGCATTGCCCAGCACGTCCATATCATCGATGCCAATGGCGAAGCCTGGGAAGCGCTCTACACGCTCGAGCAGCAGGCGGACGGCAGCTACAAGATCACGGGTTGTTCGCTGCTGAAGGCGGGACAGGCAGTCTAGGTCGCAAAACCCGGGCCGGTCCTGACGGCATTCATCCGCGAGCGGATCAGCAGCGTCAACACGATGCCGATATTGAGTGCGTTCCACGCCACGCCGTTGGTGAACGCCGCTGCGTAGGAGCCCGTGGCGTCGAAGATGACGCCCGAGACCCAGCCGCCGAACGACATGCCGAACACGGACGCGAAGATCACGATGCCGACTCGGGTTGCGGCCTCGCTCGCAGGCATCGCCTCGCGCACGATGATGGCATAGCTCGGCACGATGCCGCCCTGGAACAGGCCGAACATCGCGGAGATCAGATAGAGCGAGGTCAGGCTGTCAAAGAACAGGTAGAATACGAGCGCGAAGCCCTGCGCCAGCGCACCGATCAGAAGCGTCGGGATGCCGCCGATCTTGTCGGCGAGATAGCCCGAGCCGATCCGGCTGACGATGCCGCAGGCCATCATCAGCGACAGCATCTCGGCGCCGCGCGCCACGCCATATCCGAGATCGCCGCAATAGGCGACGATATGCACTTGCGGCATTGCCATGGCGACGCAACAGGAAATGCTGGCGATCGAGAGCAGCACCGTCAGCGTGTTGGTCGAGAGCTTGAGGTCGACCCGCGGCGGCGCTGCATTGGCATGATCGTGAACCTTGTCGTGGCCCATCTGCGCGCGCAGGACCAGCACCAGGATGGTCATCAGGCTGACGCAGACGAGGCCGATGCCGATATGAGTGAAGCGCCAGCCGATCGTCTGCATGCCCGTGCTCACGAGCGGCGGCCACATCGTGCCGGCGACATAATTGCCGCTGGCGACGATGGTCACGGCCAGGCCGCGATAGCGCTCGAACCAGTGCGAGGCCTCCGCCATCAGCGGCGCGAAGGTCGCGGAGGTGCCGAGCCCGATCAGGAAATACGCCGCCACGAACTGCCAGAGCTGGGTGGACAGACCCGCCAGCACATTGGCGACCCCGAGGAAGGCGATGCTGATCGCCATCGCCGCCACGATGCCGAACCGGTCGGTGATCCTGCCGGCGATGACGCCGCCAAGCCCGAAGCCGAACATCATCAGGGTGAAAGCCAGCGACACCGCACCGCGCGTCGCGGAGAATTCGGCCTGCACCGCGGGAATCATGACGACGATCGCCCACATGCCGACGCCGCCGATCGAGCCGATCAGAAGCGCAATGACGAGGCGCATCCAGGCCTGACGCGAATCAGGGGTGAATGCTTCGGGTGTTTGTCCTGATTGATTTGGTGCGTGCACGGGCGGGACCATGGCCCGCGGATCACCACAGGGTCAACCATTGTGGCGCGATATTGGGCATGCACGGTGCACTGCGGTAAGATGGAGCTTGGCGAACGCGCGTTTTGTCATTATTTTGCAAATCAGCGCGTGCAACATTGCCGCGCGAAGAGCATGTCGGCGGAATGTTGCTGCGATTGACACGATCGATGCGGATCAGGGTGGGGCGCGTCATTGCCCTCGCCTATCTGTTCTGCGTGCTCGCGCCGGCCGCAAGCCTCGCCTGGGGTAGCGCTCCAGCACCGTGCCTCGACGACGCGCTTGTCGCCGACCGCGTGCCGGTGCATCACCAGATGCAGGCCGGCCACACGCATGACGGCGCCTCGCATGACCACGCCGGGCCGCATGCGCATCACCAGGCCGCCGCGCAGGACGCGCCCCCGGCCCCTCATCATCACGGCGGCAAGGGTACGGCGGGACCGTGCTGCGCGATGATGTGCGTGAGCGCGTTGCCGGCCGACCTGCCCAGCGTCGCAAAGCCGCTTCAGCCGGTTTCCGCCTGCTCGCCCGAGATCGTGGCCAGCCTGCACAGCGCGGCGCCGCCCCTGCACTACCGCCCTCCCATCGCCTGATCTGACACGCGACGACGTCAGGCCGAGCGCGCATCTGCGCGCGAGCCTGTGGTCTCCAGACAGATCAGGGATGACTCATGCTTACGCTTTCCGGGGCGAAGTCCGCCGCTGCATTCGCGGCGCGGGGACGACACTTTCGATTCAATTGGCCGCTGCTGGCCGCGACTGCATTGGCGTTATCCGGCTGCATGCCGGCAACGACACGAGTCGCCGGCGCTGATCCTGCCGATCCCACGGCCAAGGTCGCGCGCGCCGGCTATCGTTCGACGATTGCGCCCTACACCAGCCTGCGGCCCGCGACGCCGGCACCCTGGCGCGAGCGCAACGAGAGCGTCGCGCCGCAACCCAAACAAGACCGGTAGGAGCGCGCCATGACACACCGTCTCGCGCCAAGCCTGCTCGTTCTTGCCTCGCTCGGCTTGTCGGGCTGTGCGGCCTTCTCGCCCGACAGCGGCATGAATGCCGTCTCGGAGCTGACGAGCCAGACCATCAAAAAGGATGTCGCCTTCGTGCGGACGGCCGAGGGAGCCGGCGCGGTCGACGCGCGCGCTCGCCAGTTGCTGTCGCGAACACTCAGCGTCGAGACCGCCGTGCAGATCGCACTGCTCAACAACAAGGGGCTTCAAGCCGCCTATAACGAGCTCGCGCTGGCCGAGACCGATCTCGTCGAGCAGAGCCTGCCGCCCAACCCCGTGTTCTCGGTCTCGCGGATCTCGGGCAATGGCGCCAGCGAAATCGAACGTCAAATTGTCGGCGACATCCTCGCGCTCGCCAGCCTGCCGTTCCGCTCGGAGATCGCCCGCGACCGTTTCCGCCAGGCGCAATTGCGAGCTAGCCTCGCGACGTTGCGGCTTGCCGCCGATGTCCGCCGCGTCTATTGGCGCGCCGTTGGCGGCAACGAGACGGTGGCGTTGCTGACGGATGCGAAGGCGACGGCGGAATCGACCGCACAGCTCGCGGTCAAGCTCGGCGAAACCGGCTCGATCAACAGGCTCGATCAGGCCCGTGAACAGGTGTTTTACGCCGAAACCACCGCCGACCTCGCCACCGCGCGACAGACGGCGACGAGCGCGCGCGAAAAGCTGGCGCGCCTGATGGGGCTGTGGGACGGCGGCCTCGACTTCCGGCTGCCCAATCAACTGCCGCCGCTGCCGCGCCGGCCGCAGGCTTTGCCGTCGATTGAAGCCGACGCGGTCGCCCATCGCATCGACCTGCAGATCGCGCGGCTCGAGCTGACGGCGCTGGCGAAGTCGCTGAACCTCACCGAGGCGACGCGCTTCGTGACACTGCTCGATCTCGCCGGCATCTCCCGCCGCACCCGGGATCCGGAAGGCGCGCCGTTCCGCGAGCGCGGCTTCGACGTGCAGTTTCAGATCCCCATCTTCGACGGCGGCGAGGTGCGGGTGCGGCAAGCGGCGGAGACCTACAATTTCGCCTTCAACCGGCTGACCGAACGCGCCGTGAATGTACGCTCCGAAGCGCGCGATGCTTATCGGGTCTATCGCTCCGGCTACGACATCGCCAGCCACTATCAGCGCGAGATCATCCCCTTGCGAAAGATCATCACCGAGGAGATGCAGCTCCGCTTCTCCAGCATGCAGGTCGACATTTTCGCGCTGCTCACCGAGGCGCGACAGCGGCTCGCGTCGCTGCGCGGCGCAATCGATGCCAGGCAAAGATTTTTCCTTGCCCAATCCGACTTGCAGACCGCCGTGAACGGCGGCGGCGCGCCCGCTGACGGCGACAATTCAACCACTCTCGCCGCGGCAGCGCCTGCCGATGGCGGTCACTGACATGGAGGCCAACATGTTTTCTCGCCGAGGATTTTTGGGTAGCGCCGCGCTCGCCGGCGCATCCGTCGTCAGCGGCCGCACACAGGCCGCCTCCATTCCGGAAGCCCCGCACATGGACAAGGTGGTGATGCAGCCGCCACTGCACCCGATCAGTGGGCCGGACTATCGCCCCGTCGTCACGCTGAACGGCTGGTCGCTGCCGTTCCGGATGAACGGCGACTGGAAGGAATTTCATCTCGTCGCCGAGCCCGTGGTGCGCGAATTCGCCGAGGGCATGAAGGTGAATCTGTGGGGCTATAACGGCCAGTCGCCGGGCCCGACGATCGAGGCCGTCGAGGGCGACAAGGTCCGCATCTTCGTGACCAACAGACTGCCCGAATACACCACCGTGCACTGGCACGGCATGATCATTCCCAGCGGCATGGACGGTGTCGGCGGATTGACGCAGCCGCACATCCAGCCGGGGAAAACCTTCGTCTACGAGTTCGAGATGAGGAAGAGCGGGACCTTCATGTACCACCCGCATTCCGACGAGATGGTGCAGATGGCGATGGGCATGATGGGCATGGTCGTCGTGCATCCGCGCGACCCGAGCTTTCGCCCGGTCGACCGCGACTTCGTCTTCGTCATGAGCACCTATCGCGTCGATCCCGGCACTTATCTGCCGCGCGTCAACGAGATGACTGACTTCAACATGTGGACCTGGAATGCGCGGGTGTTTCCCGGCATCGATCCGCTGCCGGTCAGGCTCGGCGACAAGGTGCGCGTGCGCATCGGCAATCTCAGCATGACCAACCATCCGATCCATTTGCACGGCCACAGCTTTGCGGTGACCTGCACCGACGGCGGCTGGATTCCGGAGAGCGCGCAATATCCGGAGACGACGACGGACGTACCGGTCGGCGCTGTCAGAGTGTTCGACGTGCTCGCCGACAACCCCGGCGACTGGGCGTTTCACTGCCACAAGTCGCATCACACCATGAATGCGATGGGACACGACATGCGCAACATGATCGGGGTGTCGCGCAAGGATCTCGCCAAGGCCGTCGGCAAGCTCGCGCCTGACGGCATGGCGATGGGCTCGACCGGCATGGCGATGGGCAACATGGAGATGCCCGCGCCCGACAACACGCTGCCGATGATGACCGGCACCGGTCAGTTCGGCCCGATCGAGATGGGCGGCATGTTCACCGTGATGAAAATCCGCGAGGGCCTCGCGCGCGACGATTATCGCGATCCGGGCCCCTACCAATTCCCGCAAGGCACCGTCGCCTACGAAGTCACGCCGCCGGCCCCGGAGCCCGTGCGGCAACAACCAGGCGGACCGCCGATGAAGAACATGAAGATGTGAGCGTTTCGATGAACCACCACCAACTGGAGACACCAATGAAGACGACGATCAAGCTCGGTCTCGCGCTGGCCGCGCTTTCCACCGCGCCGGCCTTTGCCCACGACCAGCACGGGCACGGCACCTTTTCGGCCGGCGAGCCCGGCGATCCCAAGAAGCCCGCGCGCACGATCGAGATCCTGCTGAACGAGATGGACTATGCCCCCGCCAGGATCGAGGTCAAACGCGGCGAGCAGATCCGCTTCGTGCTGCGCAACGTCGGCAAGGAGGACCATGAATTCCTGCTCGCCACCACCAAAGAGAATCTCGCGCATGCGGTGGAGATGAAGAAGCATCCGCACATGGAGCACGACGATCCCAACGGTGTCAGGCTCGCACCGAGCAAGACAGCCGAGATCCTCTGGAAGTTCAGCAAGGCCGGCACGTTCGAATTTTCCTGCCTGATACCCGACCACCGCGACTACGGCATGGTCGGCCACGTCACCGTGAAATAACGCAAGGGAGGTCACCATGAATCGCATCATCCGCATCGCCGCCGCACTGTCGCTGGCCGTCGGCCTTGCCACAGGTGCCCTGGCAGCCCAGGGCGCCGCCATCAGCGGCGAGGTCAAGAAGATCGACGAGGGCGCCGGCAAGATCACGCTCAAGCACGGGGCCGCGAAGAACCTCGGCATGGATGAACCCATGACCATGGTCTACCGCGTCAAGGACCCGGCCGTGCTCAAGCAGGTGAAGGTCGGCGACAAGGTGACCTTCGAAGCCGAGGAGGCGACTTCGGGCTATACGGTGACCCGGATGGAGAAGGCGAAGTAGGGCTACTTGCTCCGTCCGCCGATTTCGGCCCCAGACGCTTCCACAAGTCATGGCCGGGCTCGTCCCGGCCATCCACGCCTTCGGCGAGACAAGCCGGGCATGACGACTGCTTGCCTGCCAGATGGCCGAAATACCCCGGTCAGCCCCCATGCCGCAGCCTTTATTAACCGTTTGCTAACCATACACCCGGCAAGAATTGCCCAGTGGAGTCGAGTGTCGTCAGCCGCGTAGAACGGGGATTGCCCTGTGGACGCCAGTGCGGTGCCTCACTTTCGGAACGGCGGCCCTTCGGCCGCCGCGCAGACATTTGGGGCGCGCGGACGGCAGTCGCGCGGAGGGGCAGCTACCATGGTCGACGTCACCGCGGGACAGGGCGTAGGCGGCACAAACGCCGGTTTCCCCACCCTCGCCGAGATCGGCAACATCCTCAAGCGCGGCGATATCGCGCTGGCGCTCGGCGTCCTCACCATCCTGGTGGTGCTGATCCTTCCGCTGCCTGCGATCGTGCTGGACCTGTTCCTGGCGATTTCGATCACGCTCTCGATCCTGATCCTGATGACGTCGCTGTTCATCCAGGCGCCGCTGGAATTCTCCGCTTTCCCGACCGTCCTGCTGATTTCGACCATGCTGCGGCTGTCGCTGAACATGGCCTCGACCCGGCTGATCCTGTCGCACGGGCACGAGGGCACGGATGCCGCCGGTCACGTCATCGAGGCCTTCGGCAGCTTCGTGATGGGCGGCAATTTCGTCATCGGCATCATCGTTTTCGCCATCCTGATCATCGTCAACTTCGTCGTCATCACCAAGGGTTCGGGCCGCATCGCCGAAGTCGCGGCGCGCTTCCACCTCGACGCCATGCCCGGCAAGCAGATGGCGATCGACGCCGACCTCTCCGCCGGCCTGATCGACGAGGCCGTGGCCAAGCAGCGGCGCAAGGATTTGGAGGACGAGAGCGGCTTCTTCGGCGCCATGGACGGTGCCTCCAAATTCGTCCGCGGCGACGCCATCGCCGGCCTCCTGATCGTCTTCATCAACGTCGTCGGCGGCATGATCATCGGCGTGGCGCAGCAGGGCCTGTCCTTTGCCGACGCCGGCCGCAGCTACACGCTGCTGACCGTGGGTGACGGCCTCGTGACCCAGGTGCCGGCGCTGATCGTTTCGACCGCGGCCGGCCTGCTCGTCTCCAAGGCCGGCGTGTCCGGCGCCGCCGACAAGGCGCTGATGAAGCAGTTCTCCGGATATCCGCAGGCGCTGGCGATGTCCGCGGCGGTCATGCTGGTGCTGGCGGCCCTGCCGGGCATCCCGACCCTCCCCTTCCTGGCGCTCGGCTCCGGCGCCGGTGCGCTCGCCTGGCACGCCCGCAACCGCAACCGGGCAAATGCCAGGGCTGAGGAAGTTGCGAAGACCGCACCTGCGCCGGGAACGCCGGGTGCAGCCGGCTCCGCTGCGGCGGAGGAGCCGATCTCCGCGGCGTTGAAGATCGACGACCTCAAGATCGAGCTCGGCTATGCCTTGCTGCCGCTGGTCAACGGTCCCGACGGCACCGATCGCCTCACCGAGCAGATCAAGGCGCTGCGCCGCTCGCTCGCGATCGAGATGGGTTTCGTGATGCCCGCCGTGCGCATCCTCGACAACGTCCAGCTCGAAGCCAACACCTACATCATCAAGATCAAGGAGGTCGACGCCGGCACCGGCAAGATCTGGCCGAGCCAGTTCATGGTCATGGACCCCGGCGGCAGCCAGGTGCAGGTGCCCGGCATCCACACCACCGAGCCGACCTTCGGCCTGCCCGCGACCTGGGTCGATGCCAGCCTCAAGGAGGAGGCCTCGCTCAAGGGCTATACCGTCGTCGACGCCGCGACCGTGCTCTCGACCCACCTCACCGAGCTGCTCAAGGCCAACATGTCGGACCTGCTCTCCTATGGCGAGGTGCAGAAGCTGCTCAAGGAGCTGCCGAAGGAGCAAGGCGAGCTGGTCAAGGACATCGTGCCGGGACAGGTCACCGTCTCCGGCATCCAGCGTGTGCTGCAGCTGCTGCTCGCCGAGCGCATCTCGATCCGCGACCTCTCGACCATCCTCGAAGGCATCGCCGACTCGCTCGCCTTCTCGCGCAATCCGGCTACCATGGTCGAGCACGTCCGCGCCCGCCTGGCACGGCAGATCTGTGCGCAGAACACCTCTTACAGCGGGTATCTGCCGCTGATCGCGCTGTCGGCGCGGTGGGAACAAGCCTTCGCCGAATCCATTATCGGCCAGGGCGAGGAGCGAAGCCTCGCGATGCAGCCCTCGAAGCTGTCGGAGTTCATGACCGGCGTGCGCGAGGCCTTCGAGCGCGCCGCCCGCGAAGGCGAGGCCCCGGTGCTGGTCACCTCTGCGGCAATTCGTCCCTTCGTGCGTTCCCTGGTCGAGCGGTTCCGGGCCCAGACGACCGTGCTGTCGCAGGCTGAAATCCACCCCAGGGCGAGACTGAAAACGGTCGGAAGCATCTGATTTGCCTTAAGAAGCCGTGTGTTTTTTGGCCACATGCAAATGGTTTTTAAGCTTTTGGCGCCTTGCCGATCAACGGTCGGGAAGGCGCCTGACAGACACATTACAGCTTTGAAATAATTGCAAAATTGCACGATCTAGAGCCGTTTTTGATCGCGGCTTCTCACGTCCTGTCACGCTCTTGTGATCGCCTCTTGGGAACGAATCCTCCCAATACTAGGTTGTTGGGCACCGGAAGCATGAACCTGCCCAAACACGCAGGCGACTACTTCGGGTAGATGGCGGCAGGAGCCTTCCATGAACCACTCGATTTACAGCGCAGATCGCTCGACCCACCTCAAGATCGTGGTTGTCGCGCTCGTTGCCGGCATCGCGGTGGCGGGTCTCGGGATCACCGCGCGTACGAGTTCAGATGAAGGCCTGACCCAGACCGCTCGCGTCATGAAGGCCGGCAAGCCGATCGCTATCACCAGTGCGAACGTGTCCCTCGTTCGCTAAGGAGATTTGAGTTTCAGGAATTCACGCGGCTCTTTATCAGCCCCCCAAAGTCGCCACGTGGATATGTAGACGACCCCAACCCCAAGTCGACTACAGAAAGCGCCCGCCCCCCACGGGCGCTTTCTCATGTCCGGGGTATGCCGTCATCGTGAGCGCACGCGCGTCCAGCTCCGTCATTGCGAGGAGCTGTTGCGATGAAGCAATCCAAAACCCCTCCGCAGAGACATTCTGGATTGCTTCGCTACGCTCGCAATGACGAAGGAAAACGTACCGCAGTCACCCCCCAACGGGCACCGATACTACCGCGCCCCATAAGTCGGCGGCGGCGCCTGCACGGTTGGCGCAGCTGCCGCGAACAGCTCGTCCTTGCGCCCCGAGAGCGGCGGATAGATGCGCCTGCGGTTGATGGTCTGCTTGGTTGCCTTCGCGGCGGCGCCAGTGGCGCGGACTTCGCGGTCCCACCCTTCCGTATAGAGTGCGCCCCAGCCGCCGAGATCGAGCACGGTCACGTACCAGTCGATCCGGAGCGGCAGCATCGGCAGGCCCGCGAGATCGGCGACCACATTGTGGCCGGCGAAGCGGCCCATGGGACGCGCGAACTGGCAGGACATCACGGTCGGATGCAAGCCGTCGACCACGCTCGAGGCGACGTCGCCGGCCGCGAACACGCCGCCGACATCCGCGACCCGCATCATGGGATCGACCAGAAGCCGTCCAAGGCGATCGCGTGCGTCCGGGAAGCTCGCGGCCAAAGGGCTCGCGCGCATCCCCGCACACCAGATCACCGTCCGCGTCGGAATGAACTCGCCCGAGCTCAGGCGCAGGCCGGCGGCCTCGACGGAGACGACGCGGACGCCAAGCCGTGTCTCGACGTCGAGCGAGGCCAGCGCCGTCTCGATGACGGGACGCGCATGCGCGCCGATCGTGGCGCCCACCACAGGATTGGGATCGACCAGGATAATGCGGCGGCTGCCCGTGATGCCGGCGCGCGCCAGCCTGTCGGGCATCTCGGCCGCGACCTCGATGCCGGTGAAGCCGGCGCCGACCACGACGATCGTCGAGCGCCCCGGTGCGGGCACGCTGCGTCCGAGCGAGGTGAGATGATCCTCGAGGTGCAGCGCTGCTGCATAAGTGTCGACGTCGAAAGCATGCTCGGCAAGGCCGGGAATGTCGGGACGCATCACTTCGCTGCCGAGCGCCAGCACCAGCCGGTCATAAGCCAGCGTCTCGTCGCCGCCACCCGTGACCAGCGAAACCTCGCGCCGTGCCGGATCGATGGCTTCGACCTCGCCGATCCCGTGACTGACGCCGATCGGATCGAGCAGTTGCGGCAGCGGAAGCGCGACCTCGCTGAGATCGGCCTCGTAATTGCGGACGCGGATGTTGTGATACGGATTGCGATCGATGACACGAATCTCGATGTCACCGCCGGACGCGCCGATCTCTTCGCGCTTGCGTGCGGCACCGATGGCCGCCCACAGACCTGCAAACCCGGCGCCGAGCACGACGATACGCGCCATGTCCGTTGACTGCATTTCCCAAGAGAGCGACGAGGAAGCGACGAACGATCGAGCCGTCTGACCGCGCAGACAGATATAACTCATCCGGCCGGGCGGACCAACTGCGGTGGCACCGGCGCGCCGCACAAATTCTCGGCGCGCTCAGGCCTCGCGCAGTTCCGACGGCGTCGCGGCAAAGCGCTTGCGGAAAGCGCGGTTGAAATAGGACAGATCGGAGAAACCCGACGAATGCGCGATGTCGCTGATCTTGCGGGTCCTGGCGCGGGGATCGCCGAGCAGCTTGCGCGCCTGCAGCAGGCGCTGTTCCAGCACGAACTCGGTGAAGGTCGTTCCGGCCTGCTCGAACAGGCGCTGGGCCTGGCGCGGGCTCAGGCCGGAGCGCGTGGCAATCTCGGACAGGCAGAGATCGTTGCGGCCAAGCGCAGCCATCACGTCGGCGCGCATGAGATCGAGACGGGCCGCCGCATGACCTCGTCCGCGCGCGAGACTTGCATGCTCGGCGTCGGTGCCGAGCAGGAGGCCGACGAGATCGACCATGTGCTGCGCGGTGAGGCGCTGGCCGACGGCGTCGAGATGCGGCGCATGATGGGCGGCAAGGGAGTGGTAGCGCAAGATCGTCTCGGCGACCGCGCCGTCCGAGAGGACTTGCGACAGCTTGTCCTCGGCACGCGGATTGATGTCGAGCAGCGCGCGGCGCGGCATGCGGATGGTGGTGAAGCGATCTTCCTCGGTGTGACCGACGGTGCCGGTGATGCCCATGTCGACGAGCACCATCTGCGCCGGCGCAAGCTCCACCGCATGGCCGTTCTGCCCGACGCGGACGAGACCCGCATGCGCCGCGATCAGGACGAGATCGTCGCTGCCGTCGGCAAGGTGGCTTTGGGTGCGTGAATATTGCGCGGAGGCGCCTTCGGGAATGGCAAGCGCGATATTGTCGACCACGCTGACCTGGAGCCGGCAATCGATGCTGTCGCCCCGGCTCGGCCCGATATCCAGGCCGCAGGCCCCGAAAGTCCGCTCGCGCCAATGTTCGAAGGCCTGGCCGTGTGGCAATCCCGCGTATTGGTGAATGAAGATGCCCGACGTTTTCGTTGCATCCATCTGATTTCTCGCCCCTCTCCGGCACCATGATTGGCGGCGCCGACTGCAAATTCCGGGCATTTGACGCCGCGAAACGCGGAGAGGTTCAAATCGGGGGCGGATTTGGCGGGATTTGTCGGAAGACGACGGTGGGACGGACCGTGGCGACAGGTTTACGCACTTGTAGGCCCCATGGAGCAAAGCGGAATACAGGGCAGTGGTCCCGGATTGCGCTGCGCTCCATCCGAGCTACGACGATTACTTCTTGGCGGGCGCCTGCGGCTGTGACGGCGGCACGGTCTCGATCAGCTTGCCGGAAAACACCGGCGCCGAGGTCGGCTGGCCGTTCGGCGAACCGCCCGCCTGCTCGACGGTGACGGCGTAGGTCGCACCGTTGACGACGTCGGCATCGTACGAACCGAGCACCGGCCGTGCGGTGAAATCGCCGGCGCCGATCACGCCGAGCGAGCGCGGACGCGGCAGCTTGTCGGAGATCAGCCAGAGCTCGAAGCTCTTGCCGGGCTCCGGTGTCGCGCCGACCTTGCGCACCGTAAAGTTCTTGGTCGCACCGTCGATGGTGAGGATGAAGGCGGGACCTCCGCCCTGGCCCTGCAACAGCGCGACATATTGCGACGATACCGGGAGCGGCGCCGGTGTCTTCACCTCGACCGTCTGGATGCGCGCTGGCGGTCGCAAGCCGCCCGGCAGCGCGTCGGGCAGGAAGATCTGAAGCGACAGCGTCACGAGCAGCGCGGCCGCGAGCGCGCCGACGGCGGATGCGATGGTGCGCCAGCGCTTCACGCGGCCCTCGAGCCGGATCACGTTGCTGTTGTCGGCAACCGGCGGCGGTGGCGCACGCACGACATCCGGGTTCGGCGCGTGGACCTGCGGCATGAAGATCGGCACGACGTCGGGTATCGCATCGGACTCAAGTCGCGCCGCGGCGGGCTGCTTCACTTCGGGAGGCTGCGGCGGCGGTTGCTGCATAGTCTCCGACGGCACCTGCGGAGGCATGGTGTCGGGCGAGGAAAACTCCGGCACGGGTGGCGGCGGTGCTGCGTCCGGCAGCGCTGGCGGATCCTGCGCAAAGCCGGTCCGCGCGAGCTCGGAACTGATGTTCTCCCACACGATCGGACGCGGCTCGATCGAGCCGACCATCTGGTTGAGGACGCCGAGGCGGAATGCCCACGCCTGCACCAGATCGGCGAACGCCTTGTCCACCGCCATCATGGTCTCGACCTGCGCGCGCTCGCCGGCGTCGAGCGTGCCGAGCGCATATTCCGCGGCGAGCGCGATATGGTCCTCCGTATAGGCCATCACTTGCGGTCCAGACCCACCCTCACCGTACGAGCTCTCATAGCCCAAGCCTTCATGGTCCAAGCCCTCATAGCCCGAGACATTCGCGAATATCCAACATGCTGCGCCGAAGCCACGTCTTCACCGTGTTGACGGGCGCCGCGAATTTCTCCGCCAGTTGCTCGCGGCTCCAGCCGTTGTAATAGGCGAGAAGCACGAGCCTCTGACGGTCCGGCTCGAGCCGGCCGATACATTCGAGCAGCCGTCTCAATTCCTCAGTCATCTCCCGCCGCGCCAGCGGATCGGGGCTGTCGCTTGCGACTTCCATCGCCTGCGGCTCTTCCTCGATGGAGACTTCCGTCTTCTTGCGCACGATGTCGATGGCGCGGTTGCGCGCGATCGACGCCATCCAAGTGATCGGCGACGCGAGAGCGGGATTGAACTGGCCGGCGCTGTTCCAGATCTTGACGTAGGTCTCCTGAATGACCTCCTCTGCGAGATCCTGTCGGCGCAAGATACGGAGCACGACGCCATAGAGTTTCGCGCGCGTGGCGACGTAGAGGCGCTCGAACGCGGCCTGATCGCCCTGCGCCACCGCCCCAATCAGCCCGACCAGCTCTGCTGGCGTCAGCATTCAGCCCCCCAATGCGCAGCCCGTCGCGTTCCGCGCAGGCGCTGGCACTCCGCCACCATAGCGCGCGACAAAGCCGACCACCAAGGGGGCGCGGCGGCACACTGTGGACAGCACATGCAAAAACCCGGACCCATGGGGTCCGGGTTCTGCAAATTCTCGCAGGTCTGGCGGCTAGCGTCTCAGGCGACGGCGCCCATGCGGGCACGCATCAGGCCGATGCTGTCGAGATCGGCCTGCTCGCGGGCGTTTTCCTCGGCGCGTTCGCGGGCTTGATCGCGCTCGTCGAGGAGCTCGACCTTCTTCAGCTCCTCGAAGGCTTCGGCCAGTGCAGCCTTGGCTTCGTCGAGCTGGCCCTTCAGCTCGTCGGCCGAGCGGGTCAGGTTCTCGCGACGCTGGATGGCAGCCTTGGCATAGGTCGGATAGGCGAAGTGCGAGGGATCGTTGATCCCGGCGCGCTCCTGCTCGGTCGAGATCTCGCGTTCAAGATCGGTCGACATCCGCTGGAAGTCGGCGATCATGGTCTCGATCTGGCTGACCCGGCGGCGCTTCTCGTCGACCTGAAACTTCTTCAGGCGGATGAGGGTATCACGTGACTTCATCGACTCGTACTCCCCAGAAGTCCCTTGGCTGCAAGAAACACACACATTGGGACAACACCGGTCTCCCCACAGGCCCGACGGGGGCCAAGACCGGCTCTGCTACTCTGTGGGATGGGATGATGACGGGACAAAGTTAGCGTTCCGTTTCCAAATTGCCGAGGATTTGCGCCAACTGGCGGTAGCCGTCCGCCAGCGATGCATTTTCATCCTTGCGCTGGCGCAGGAAGGCCTCCAGCGGCTCGTGCAGGCGGATCGCCTCGTCGACCTCGGGGCTGGAGCCGGCGCGGTAGGCGCCCAGACGGATCAATTCCTCCATGTCGGCATAGGTCGCCATCACCGCCCGCGCCTTCTGGATGGTCGGCCAGAACTGCGGGTCGGCCGATTTCGGCATGGTGCGGGAGACGGATTTGAGGATGTTGATGGCGGGGTAGCGGCCGCGCTCGGCGATCGAGCGCTGCATCACGATGTGGCCGTCAAGGATGCCGCGGACGGCATCCGCGATCGGCTCGTTATGGTCGTCGCCATCGACCAGCACCGTGAAGATCGCGGTGATGGCGCCCTCGCCCAAGCCCGGGCCGGCGCGCTCCAGAAGCTTCGGCAGCTCGGTGAACACGGTCGGCGTGTAACCCTTGGCGGTCGGCGGCTCGCCTGCGGACAGGCCGATCTCGCGCTGGGCCATGGCAAAGCGCGTCACCGAATCCATCAGGCAAAGGACGTCCTGCTCTTCGTCGCGAAAATATTCGGCGACCGCGAGCGTCAGATACGCGGCCTGGCGGCGCATCAGCGCCGGCTCGTCGGAGGTCGCGACCACGACCACGGAACGCGCGAGGCCCTCCTCGCCGAGGTCGTCCTGCAAGAATTCCTGCACCTCGCGGCCGCGTTCGCCGATCAGCCCGATGACGCTGACGGCGGCATCGACGTTGCGCGCAAGCATCGACAGCAGCACCGACTTGCCGACGCCGGAGCCTGCGAAGATGCCCATGCGCTGGCCGCGGCAGCAGGTCAGGAAGGTGTTCATCGCGCGCACGCCGAGATCGAGCGGCGCGCCGACGCGCTTGCGCGAGTGCGCCGGCGGCGGCGAATTGCGGTACGGCATCGGCGCCGGGCCCTGCGGCAGCGGCCCCTTGCCGTCGATCGGCTCACCCAGCGCATTGACGACGCGGCCAAGCCAGGCCGCGCAAGGCCGCACCTGATTTGCGGCATTGGCGATGACGGCCTTGCAGCCGCGCCGCACGCCGTCGAGGCCGGCGAACGGCATCACGACGGCGTTGTTGCCGGAGAAGCCGATCACCTCGCAGGGGATGGAACGGTTGCCGCCGGTCTCGATCACGAGCCGCGCGCCGACCGACATCGCGTGGATCGGTCCGGCCACCTCGACCATCAGGCCGCGCACGCCGACGACACGGCCATAAATATTGATGCCGTCAATATCGCCGATCTGTTCGGCAAGAGCCTTCATTAGAGGGCCTTCATGAGGTGATCGCCTTCATAATCCGGGGCTTCGTGGCGAAAACCTTAAGTTTCGCCATATTTCTGAACGGCGCTTAACTTCGTGTTTACCCGCATCGTTAATCATTGCGTCACTGTCTTTGTGACTGAGCGTGGCTCCCCTTCAGAAGAAGGCTGAGTCGCGGGAGTCGGTTAGGCCCGTCTCTTAAAGTGGAACTTGAACGCAACCGGATAACGAAAGCTGCTTCGCACACAAGACCTTAGGGCGATTCGACGAAAATTGCATCTACAGGGCTTGCGTTCCAGAATCAGAATTTGTTAACCATCTGTTGTCAGGATCCGAATCAGTTGTTCAAAGGCGTTTTGTTGTGTGCCGCGAATGCGGCCGACCTGACGCCCAGGAGCGGCGACTATGGGGAACTGGCATGCGCGTTTTGCTGATTGAAGATGACAGCGCCGTCGCGCAGTCGATCGAGCTGATGTTGAAGTCTGAGAGCTTCAACGTCTACACGACCGATTTGGGGGAAGAAGGCGTCGATCTCGGTAAATTATACGATTACGACATTATCCTTCTCGACCTCAACCTGCCCGACATGTCCGGCTACGACGTGCTCAAGCAGCTCCGGGTCTCCAAGATCAAGACACCCATTCTGATCCTCTCCGGCCTCGCCGGCATCGAGGACAAGGTCAAGGGTCTCGGCGTCGGCGCCGACGACTACATGACCAAGCCCTTCCACAAGGACGAGCTGGTTGCCCGCATCCACGCGATCGTGCGCCGCTCCAAGGGTCATGCCCAGTCGGTGATCCAGACCGGCGACCTCGTCGTCAACCTCGACACCAAGACGGTGGAAGTCGGCGGCCAGCGCGTGCATCTGACCGGCAAGGAATACCAGATGCTGGAGCTGCTCTCGCTCCGCAAGGGCACGACCCTCACCAAGGAAATGTTCCTTAACCACCTCTATGGCGGCATGGACGAGCCCGAGCTGAAGATCATCGACGTCTTCATCTGCAAGCTCCGCAAGAAGCTCGCGAATGCCTCGGAAGGCCGCAACTTCATCGAGACCGTTTGGGGCCGCGGCTACGTGCTGCGCGAGCCGCACGAGGTCGAAGAGCGCATTCCCGCCTGATCCTGGGGTTTACCCGCGAGCCCTTCGGGGCTTGCTCCTCCCAGCCTGGACCCCGCCGCGAATGGCGGGGTTTTGTTTTTTGGGGACGCGAACGCGGCCTCGTCGTCCTGCCGCCCTTGAACCGCTATCCTTCCCCCGCCGACGAATGGTCGCTGCACGATGGGGGAACGATGATCCTGCAATCACTCGCCGGCCTGCCCGCCTTCCTGGTCTATTTCTGCACCGGGCTGATCACGATCGTGACGTATCTGTTCGTCTACACCCGCATCACTCCGTATAACGAATTCCAGCTGATCCGGGACAACGAGCCGGCCGCGGCGATCGCACTCGGCCTCAGCCTGCTCGGCTTCGTGGCGCCGCTGGTCAGCGCCATCGCGCATTCGGCCAATGTGCTGGATTGCCTGATCTGGGCGCTCATCGCGCTGATCGTGCAGATCATCGTGCTCTTTCTGGTGAGGGTGCCGGTGCCGAATCTGCCGGCGCGGATCGCGGCCGGCGAGCTCGCGCCCGCGATCTGGCTCGGGCTGTCCTCGCTTGCTGCGGGCCTGCTCAACGCCGCCTGCATGATCTACTGACATGGCCGACAAGCCCTCCAAAAAGGAGTTCGGCAGGCGCCGGCCGGCGGCAGGACCGCCGCCTGCACAACAGCCGGTGAAGCGCTCCGGCCGTGTCGCGCTGCTGGTGATGGGCACGATTGCGGTCGGCACCACCGCCTACACGCTGATGCCGCGGCACAATTGCGAGCCCTCCGCTACCGGGGCGATAGTCCCCGGCGCCACGGTCCCCGGAGCCGCGCCGGTGCAGGCGAGCACCGCCTGCAGCAGCAGAAGCAGCTCGTCGGGCGGCGGCGGCAGCTCGCGCTGGTCGTCGCGATCGAGTTTCTTCAGCAGCGACTCCTCGAGCCATTCCTCGTCCGGAACGTCATCCGATTCAGGCTCCGGCGGCGTGAGCCGCGGTGGCTTCGGCTCGTTTGGCCATGGCTTCTCTGGCGGCGGCTGACCCATGCAACGCATCGTCTGCCCCGAGCGCGACGACTGGCGACAGACCGCCGAACAATGCGGCTTCGCCTTCCACACCATCGACGGCGAGCGCTATTGGGACGAGCGCGCCTACTACGCCTTCACGCTCGACGAGATCGAGCGTGGCATCGAGACGCCGACCGGCGAGATCGACGCGATGTGCCTGGAGCTCGCCGGCCGGGTCATCGGCGACGAGCGCCATCTGCAGCGCTTGAAGATACCGGACGCGTTCTGGAGCTTGATCGCCGAGAGCTGGGCACGAGACGACCGCAGCCTCTATGGCCGGCTCGATCTGAAATTCGACGGCAAGGGACCGGCAAAGCTGCTCGAATACAACGCGGACACGCCGACCTCGATTTTCGAAGCCGCGGTGTTTCAATGGACCTGGCTCGAACAAGCGATCGAACGGCGCATCATCCCGTCGCGGGCCGACCAGTTCAACTCCATCCACGAACGACTGATCGAAGCCTGGAAGCAGATTGCAGCTAGCCGCCATGTCCATCTCACCGGCACCACGGGCAATGAGGAGGACGCCGGCACGCTCGCTTATCTCGAAGACACAGCGCGCCAGGCCGGACTGGCGACCACGCTGCTCGACATCGAGGCGATCGGCTGGCGCAATGACGCCGGCGGCTTCGTCGATCTCGACGACCGCGATATCGGGCTCGCCTTCAAGCTCTATCCCTGGGAATGGATGTTCCACGACAGCTTCGGCGCAAAGCTCAAGGACGCATCGACACGCTGGATCGAACCGCCGTGGAAGGCGGTGCTCTCCAACAAGGGCATCCTGCCGCTGCTCTGGGAGATGTTTCCGAACCATCCCAATCTGCTGCCGGCGTTCTTCGAGGACGATCCGCGGGCAGCCGAGCTCGGCAGTTCCTATGTGCGCAAGCCGCTGCTGTCGCGCGAAGGCGCCAATGTCACGCTGGTAGCAGGCGGAATGCCGCTCGACGAGCAGGCAGGCCCCTACGGCGCCGAAGGATTCGTGCGGCAGGCGCTCGCGCCGCTGCCGAACTTCTCAGACTTCTATCCGGTGGTGGGAAGCTGGCTGGTCGATCACGAACCCTGCGGCCTATCGATCCGCGAGGACGAGAGCCCGATCACCGGCAACGGCTCGCGGTTTCTGCCCCATGCGATTTTGTGAAGTGCCTCTTCTTCCCTTCTCCCCTTGTGAGAAAGGGAAGAACGCATCTCACCGCGCCGCTGCAACCTTCAACGACGGCGGCATCAATCCGCCCATCGGGCGGCCGGAGCGCGTCGGGTTGAGCTGATAGAGACCACGACGCTCGGCGATCGGGCGGAACGCGTCGGTGATGCCGACGACGGATTCGGCGGCGCCCAACAGCAGCGTACCGTCGGCTTCCAAAACCTTCGCCATGCGCTCGAAGATCACGGCCTTGGTGTCCTGGTCGAAATAGATCAGCACATTGCGGCAGAAGATCACGTCGAACGTGCCGAGATGGGAGAAGTCCTGCAACAGATTGAGCTGGCGGAACTGCACCATCGCGCGGATGTCGGCATTGAGCTGCCAGACCTCCCCCGCTTGCGTGAAGTATTTCATCAGGTGCTGGATCGGCAGGCCGCGCTGCACCTCGAACTGGCTGTAGACGCCGGCCTTGGATTTCTCCAGCACCTCCTGCGACAGATCGGTGGCGACGATCTCGATGCGCCAGCCGGCGAAGGCTGCGCCCATCTCCTTCACGCACATCGCGATCGAATAGGGCTCTTGTCCCGTCGACGAGGCCGCCGACCAGATGCGCAGCGACTTGCGCGCCGCGCGCGCCCGAAGCAGCCCCGGCAGGATCGTTTCGCGCAAATGATCGAACGGGATCTTGTCGCGGTAGAAGAAGGTCTCGTTGGTGGTCATCGCCTCGACCACGTCGCTCGCAAGCCGCCCGTCGCCGTTCCTGATCTTCAGCACGAGATCGGGAATTCCGGCGAGGCTCGCCTTGCGGGCCAGCGGCAGCAGCCGGCTCTCGACCAGATACTGCTTGTCAGGCGAGAGATCGAGGCCGGACCGCTCTTTCAGGAATTTGCGCAGATACTCGTAGTCAACCGGCGTCACGAGCGGTCTCCCGCGAACAGGCGATTGACCCGGGCGCCGATCTGGTTGAGCGGCAGGATCGCCGCGCAGATGCCGGCATTGGCCGCTGCGCCCGGCATGCCCCAGACCACGCTGGAGGCTTCGTCCTGCGCGATCACGCTGCCGCCGGCGGCGACGATGTCCTTGCCGCCGCGCATGCCGTCCGAGCCCATGCCCGTCAGGATCACGGAGAGGATGGCGCCATGCCAGATGTCGATGGCGGAAGTGAACAGCGGATCGACCGCCGGCTTGCAGAAATTGACGGCGGGACCGTCGTCGAGCGCGATCGCCACGTCGCCGCCGCTACGCACGACGCGCATGTGCTTGCCGCCCGGCGCAAGATAGATGCGGCCCTGCTTCACCGGCTCGCCGTCGACGGCTTCGGCTGCCGGCTTGCGGCTCGTGCGTGCCAGATGCTCCGCGAGAATGGTGGTGAAGGTGGGCGGCATGTGCTGGGTGATCAGCACCGGGACGCGGTCGATCACGGGACCGAGCTCGGCGACGAGCGCCATCAGCGCCTGAGGACCGCCGGTCGATGAGCCGATCAGCAGCACCTTCGGTGCCTGGGTCGAGAACGGACGCGTGGACAGCGGCGAGGACGACGACGGCGCATGCAGGGCCGGAGCCGCCGCGGACGCGGCAGGCCGCGCGACAAGCGGTCCACGTGCAGCCGGAGCCGGGCCCGCGGGCGCAAGCGGCGGGCTCGCAACCGCGGGCTTGCGGCGCAGCCGTGCACCGAGGTGGCGGATTTTCTGGATCAGGTCGTGATGGAAGATGTCCGCAGCCGACGCCTCGCGCGTCGATTCCGGCTTCGGGATATAGTCGGCCGCGCCGAGCGACAGCGCCTTGAAACTGATCTCCGCGTTACGGCGGGTCAGCGTCGAGGCCATGATGATGACGAGATCGCGCTTCTTCGCCAGCAGTTGCGGCAGCGCGGAGATACCGTCGAGCTCGGGCATTTCGATATCGAGCACGGCAACGTCGGGGTTGATGCGTTCGATCTGGTTGACCGCCTCGAGCCCGGTACGCAGCGACGCCGCGACCTCCATGTCATGCTCGGCACCGATCCAGCGCGAGATCAGACCACGGATGACGACGGAGTCATCGACGACCATCACCCGCAACGGTCCGGCTTCCCGCGACGAGCCCGGGGTCGAATTACCTGCGAACGCAACACTCATTACTCACCAACTCAGACTGAAACGGTCAGTTGAAAACAAACGCCGAAGGAGCCGTTCAGCCTCCGGGGCGGTCTCAGATAAGGCCGACTTCCTGGAATTTCGCCGTCACGATGTCCTTGTCGAAAGGCTTCATGATGTACTCGTTGGCGCCCGCGTGCAGCGCGCGCGCGATATGCGCGACGTCGTTCTCGGTGGTGCAGAACACGACCTTGGGCTGGTCGCCACCAGGCATGCGCCGGAGATGGCCGAGGAACTCGTAGCCGTCCATCACCGGCATGTTCCAGTCGAGCAGGACCGCATCGGGCAAGCCGCGCTTGCAGGCCTCCAGCGCCTTCTCACCGTCCTCGGCTTCGAGGATCTGGAAGTCGAGGCCCTCCAGGATCCGGCGCGCAACCTTGCGGATGACGCTGGAATCATCAACGACGAGACAAGTTCGCATGTGAACCTCTGCTTCCTCCCCTTTTTGCGGGGGCAATTCCAATTGCAGATACGTCGGCGGATGTGCCGGCGTATCAGGCCGCCATCATCTCGGGCGCGAGCTCGAGGACGCGATCGACGTCGAGGACGACCATGAGCTGGCCGTCGAGACGGTGGACACCGCCGGCGAGCTTGGCCATGCGGGGGTCGAGATTGACGGGGTTTTCTTCCATGCCGTCCTCGGCGAGCCGCAGCACTTCGCCGATCTGGTCGATCAACAGGCCATAGGATTCACCGCGCAGGTCGACGCCGACCGCCATCGGGATCTTGCCGTCCTCGGGCTTGGGCAGGCCGAGCCGGGCGCGCATGTCGACCACGGTGACGATGCGGCCGCGCAGGTTCAGCACGCCCGCGATCTCGCGCGAGGACAGCGGCACGCGGGTGACGCGCTCGGGCATGAACACGTCCTGGACGCGGGAGATCGGCAGGCCGAACAGCTGGCCGCCGATCATCGCGGTGACGTATTCGACCATGGCGCCTTCGCCGGACTGGGTCTTCTTGGTCATGTGCGTATCTCCTGATCCCGCTGGTTACGCTGCTGCGCGGCTCAGCTCGGAGGCACCGGCGGCGCCTGCGGTCTGTTCCTTCAGCGCCGCGATCAGACCGGGACGGTCGAACTTGGCGACATAGTCGTGGAAGCCGGCCTGACGGCCGCGCTCGATCGCCGCCGGCGACACCAGCGCGGAGAGCCCGATGATCGGCATCGCGCCCAGATTGCTGTCGGAGCGGATGGTCTCGGCAAACTCGAACCCGTTCATGTCGGGCATCTCGATGTCGGTCAGGACCACGTCGAAGGTCTGCGCGCGCAGCGCGGCCAGGCCCTCCTGCGCGGTCGGCGCGGTGCGGACGCGGTAGCCGGCGGCCTTGAGCACCGGAGCCAGCATGTTGCGGAAGAACGCCGAGTCGTCGACCAGCAACACCGATTGCGAGTGCAGCGACGGCTTCATCTCCTTGCGGGTGAACCAGTCGGAGAACGCCATCGGCAGGAAGTGGCCGACGTCGATCACTTCGGTGGCCTGGCCCTTGATCACGGCCGAGCCGAGAATGCCGGAGGAGGATCCGCCGACCTCGATGTTGAGCCGTTCCTCGACGATGTCGATGATCTCGTCGACGACGAGGCCCATGGAGCGGCCGTCATCGGAGAACACCAGGATCGGCTGGGCGCCCTGGCTCGCGATGGTGACGCTCTCCATGGCGACGAGCGGCATCAGCTGCTCGCGGTACTGCACCATGTAGCGACCGTTCGAGAACTCGATCTTGTCGGCCGGGAGCTCTTCCAGGCGCGTGACGAGCCCGAGCGGGACCGCCTTGGGCTGGGACGAGCCGGCGCGGAACACCAGCAGCGAGGTGGTCTGCTCGCCGCTTCCGATGCTGTGCGTCCCGTTCTCGTTGTTCATGTCATGGGCCGAGGAGCCGGCGGCGCCGAGCGCCTTGGCAATGCCGTTGGGGTCGATGATCATGATGACCGCGCCGTCGCCCAGGATGGTATTGCCCGAGAACATGTCGATGTGACGCAGTTTCGTCGACATCGGCTTGACCACGATTTCTTCGGTGTGGAACACGCCGTCGACGACGATGCCGAAGGTCTGGCTGCCGACCTGGGTCACCACGATGAAGCCGTTCTCGGGATCGGAGACGGCGCCGTCGTCGATCTTGAGCAGCTTCTTGAGATGGATCAGCGGCAGCAGCTTGTTGCGCAGCCTGAGCACCGCGGTGTCCTTGATGCGCTCGATGCGGTGCTCCGAGTTGGCGCGGGCCCGCACCAGCTCGACCACGGAGAGCTGCGGGATCGCAAAGCGGTCGCCGGCGGCTTCCACGATCAGCGCGGAGACGATGGCCAGCGTCAGCGGGATCTTGATGGTGACGGAGGAGCCTTCACCGGCCACCGACTTGATGTCGATGGTGCCGCCGATCTGGTCGATATTGGTGCGCACCACGTCCATGCCGACGCCGCGTCCCGACACCGAGGTGATGGCGGCAGCGGTGGAGAAGCCCGGCGCGAAGATGAACTTGTGGATCTGGGCTTCGCTCATCTTCTCGAGCTCGGCCTCGGTGACCAGACCTGAGGAGATCGCCTTGGCCTTGATCCTGTCGGTGTTCAGGCCGCGGCCGTTGTCGGCGATGCAGATGATGATGTGGCCGCCCTCGTGATAGGCGGACAGGCGGATGGTGCCCTGCTCGCCCTTGCCGCCGGCGAGACGCTCGGCCGGGGTCTCCAGGCCATGGTCGGCGGAGTTGCGCACCATGTGGGTGAGCGGGTCCTTGATCAGGTCGAGCACCTGGCGATCGAGCTCGGTGTCGGCGCCGTGCATCTCCAGCTCGATCTGCTTGCCGAGTTCGCTCGAGAGGTCGCGAACGATGCGGGGCAGCTTCTGCCAGGCATTGCCGATCGGCTGCATGCGCGTCTTCATGACGCCTTCCTGCAGCTCGGCGGTGACGTTGGACAGCCGCTGCAACGGCACCTTGAACTCGGTGTCCTCGTTGCGGCGGGAGATCTCCAACAGCTGATTGCGGGTCAGCACCAGCTCGGAGACCATGGTCATCAGATGCTCCAGCGTATCCACGTTGACGCGGATCGACTGGTTGGCGATGCTGGCTCCCTCGCCGGCGCCCTCGTCGGCGATCGACTTCTTCGGCGCGGCCTTGTCCTTGGGCGCCTTAACTTCCTTGGCTTCCTTGGCAGCGTCCTTGGCAACAGCCACTGGCGCTTCAGCGGCAGGCTGGGGCTCGGCCTTGACTTCGGCTTTGGCAACCGGGGCCGGGACTTCGATCGCGGTCTCGCGGAAGGCGCGCTCGAGCTCGTCGAGCGAGACTTCGCCCGGACGCAGCGGACGCTCCAGGCTCTGGTCGGCCAGCACGCCGGAGGTCGGCGCGGCTTCCACCGCAGCCGGCGCTTCCGGCACCAGCGGCGGCGCTTCGGCCACGGGAGCAGCAGCACCGGCCGGCATCGGCTGCGCCGAGCCTGACATTGCCGCCATGCCCTGCTCAACCATCGCTTCCAGCTTGTCGATGAGATCGCGGTCGGTGCCCTCGGGCTCGGCCTCGGTCGCCTCCAGCCCGGCCAGAATTTCCTTGATGCGGTCGATCGAGGACAGGATCACCGTCACCGCCTGCCCGGTCACCGGCATGCCGTCACGGAATTTGCCCATCAACGTCTCGCCGGCATGCGCCAGCGCTTCCAGCCGCGGCAATCCGAGGAAGCCGCACGTGCCCTTGATGGTGTGGACCAGCCGGAAGATGTTATCCAGGATCTTGGCGTTGTTCGGCTCCTGCTCGAACTTCACCAGCTGATTGTCCACGGTGTCCAGGCTCTCGCTGGTTTCCGTCAAAAACTCCCGCAACAGATCATCCATGAAAACAGGCCTTCATACAGGGAGGGCGCGCACACAAGACGTGATGCGCCAATTCGGAATGGGGCCAGCTTCACCGCAAAGCGTTTAATAATGGTTGAGTATGTGGAAAAGAACGGAATCAACAAATAGATAAGGCGCTCCGGACAAGCCGAAGCGCCTTGTAAAGATTCGATTAACGTTTGGGAGCGGCGACGAGTCTACGACGCGATAATGGTGATGGCCTCGCCTTCATGCGCGAGCCTCACGGTGAGCCCGCAGGCCTCTGCCAACAGCCGCGTATAATAAGGCTGGATCGCGTGCGCATCCGCGGCCGGGCCGCGCTCGCCGCTCAGGAGCTCGGAGATGTTCTGCGGCAGGCGCGCATTATGTCCGGTCGCGGTGATGCGGAAGCTCATCGTCTCGCCCTCGCCGATCGGATCGATCGTCAGCGTGCCGCCGCGCGGGATCGTGTGCTGCGAAACGACCAGCATGTTGAGCAACAGCTTGACGCGATTCTTCGGCAGCAGGATCCGCGGCAGATTCCAGGTGATCGAGCACTTGCCGTCCTCGATGTGGCCGCGCGCCATGGTCTGGGCATCGCCGAGATCGATCTGCGCGCCGGACGAGCCGGCCGCACCAAAGGCAAGACGGCAGAACTGGAGGCGAGCGGAGGCGGTTTTCGCGCTCTTGCGAATCAGGTCGAGTGCGAACTCGCGGTCGTCGGGCTTGGGATCGTCGTCGAGCACTTCGAGCCCATTGACGATGGCGCCGACAGGGCTGATGAGATCGTGGCAGACCCGCGAGCACAGCAGCGCAGCGAGTTCGAGCGCATCTGGAGCGGCAACGGTAGCGGGTGACGAAGCGTCAGACATAAAGGGTTCCTGGAATTGCACGGCGCGGACGCGGCGAATCAAGCATGCTTGACGAATGCCGCAGGTTCTAACATTCGCAAGCCCATGGCAGCTAGCTTGCGATCGGTTCGAACCGGCCCTAATGCCGCGGCGAATCACTCGAGCAGGGATGGAATTGCCGATGAATGAGGCATGCAGGTGAAGCGGATCATCGACGGCGCGGCCGCCTCCCACCTGATGGAGCCGCTCACCGCGCTGGTGGTGAAGGCGGGCGAAGCCATCCTCGCGGTCAACCGCGCGGCGATGCGGGTCGACGGCAAGCAGGACGGCTCGCCGGTGACCGAGGCCGACCTTGCCGCCGACCGCATCATCGCGGACGGGCTGGCGCAGCTCGCGGGCGAGATCCCGACGCTCTCGGAAGAGCGGACCCAGCTCGCCTCGCCGCCGTTCCGCGACAGCTTCTTTCTGATCGATCCGCTGGACGGCACCAAGGAGTTCGTCGCCGGGCGCGACGAGTTCACCGTCAACCTTGCCCTGGTGACATCGGGCGTGCCGCTGCTGGGCATCGTCAGCGCGCCCGCACTCGGGCTGCTCTGGCGCGGCATCGTCGGCCGCGGCGCCGAGCGCGTCAGGTTCGACGGCGCGACGATCCGCGCTGCCGAGCCGATCCATACCCGCAAGTTGCCGCCCCTGGGCGAGCCATGGATCGCCGCGGTGAGCCGCTCGCATGGAGATCCCAGAACCGAGGCCTTCATCGATCACCGCCCCAACGCCGTCAGAAAGACGGTCGGCTCGGCCGTGAAATTCGGCCGGATCGCGGAAGGCAGTGCCGACATCTATCCCCGCTTCGGGCCTACTTGTGAATGGGACGTCGGGGCGGGCTACGCGGTCGTGACCGCAGCCGGCGGCAGCGTAACCGACGGCAAGGGCGGCGCGCTCCGCTTCGGCGAGCGGCACGATGGCGGCTTCATCATCCCGGAGTTCATCGCCTGGGGTGACCCGCAGGCGGCAAGAGTCTGACGTCGTAAGGGCGCTACTGGCTGAGCTTGTCCTGGAGGGCCGGCCAGCGCTTGCCCACCTCGTAGAGAAAGCGCTCGGGGTTGGCGGCGAAGCCGTCGCGATTGGCTTCCCGGCTGAACAGATAGAGCCGCTGCGCCGCGATCGCGAAGAAACGGGGGTTGCCGGCGATGGTGACCCCGCGGGCGATATCGACCGGATCGTAGCCGCCGAACTGCGGCCCGTAGACCTCGGGATGTGCCAGGAAAGAGGCTCGGTTGCCCTCGTTCCGAAAGCGCCAGACTGCGCCCCACAGGTTCGCCTCGAATTCGGCCGTTCCCTGCACGGCCGCGCCAGCGACGAAATAGGCCACGGGGTCGAAGCCCTCGATCGCCACGCCGCTGAAGCGGTTGACGACGATCCGCTCGGTGGTGGCCGCCTGCGCCGGCACCCCTGCGCAGAGGATCCAAATGCCCGACAGCATGCAGACCAGAAGGCCGATCAAGGCAATTCCGGGGCGCAAAGGGCTGGCTTCCTGCCGTTGTGCCGTCATAGTTGCTGCGGATAACATCCGAGTCGAGGGGACATCCGGCGCAACCTAGAGCCGTGCCTGTTGGCGTCAGGTTAAGGAAGCGACCGGATTCGATACCAGGGGTTCTTTTATGACTTTCGCATCACGCCTTGCCGCAGTCGCGCTTGCCGCGATGGTCGGGTGGATCATTCCGGCTTCCGCCCAGCAGCAGCCGCCGCCCGATTTGCCGCCGCCGCAGCGGACCCAGACGCCCAGCACCTATGGGCCGGACGAACTCGTGAACGCCGGCCACCGCTTCTTCGGCAACGTCTCGCGCGGTCTCGCCTCGATCATCGAGAAGGCGGTCAGCCAATGGGGCCTGCCCAACGGCTATATCCTCGGTGAGGAGGGCTCCGGCGCTTTCGTCGCCGGTCTGCGCTACGGCGAAGGCACGCTCTACACCAAGAACGCCGGCGACCTGCGCGTCTACTGGCAGGGTCCCTCGCTCGGCTTCGACTGGGGTGGCGACGGCGCGCGCACCATGACGCTGGTCTATAATCTGCCCGCCACCAACGCGATCTACCAGCGCTTCGCCGGCCTCGACGGCTCGGCCTACATCATCGGCGGCTTCGGCATGACGGCACTCACTGCCAACAACATCGTGCTGGTGCCGATCCGCTCGGGCCTCGGCCTGCGGCTGGGAGCCAATATCGGCTATTTGAAATTCACCCCGCGCGCGACCTGGAACCCGTTCTAACGTCCCGCTTTCCCCTGCGGCGACGGATCAAGGTTAACGACATGTCGGGGCTGGCTTTTTGCGGGCCCCGCATGCAATGTCCTTGGTAAATTTTCCTTAGCTTTGGGAGTTCTGGCCCATGGTCGAACCGATCATGTACCTGGCGATCGGTTTCCTGCTCTCGATGCTGTGCGGGCTCGCGATCGTGCCGCTGGTGCATAACCGCGCCGTGCGCCTGACCACGCGCCGGCTCGAGGCCGCCACGCCGTTGTCGATGGCCGAGATCCAGGCCGACAAGGACCAGCTCCGCGCCGAATTCGCCATGTCGGCGCGACGGCTGGAGATGAGCGTCGACCAGCTCAAGAACAAGACCACGAGCCAGCTCGCCGAGCTCGGCAAGAAGAGCGACGCCATCAACCGCATGAAGATCGAACTCGGCGAGAAGAACGCCACGATCTTCGCGCTCGAAGCGCGCGAGAAGGCGGTGAAGGAGCAGCTCCGCGCCACCGAAGAGGAATTCAACACCAAGACCGCAGCCCTGCGCGCCGCCGAGCTCGCGCTGACGGACAAGCAGGGCGAGCTCGCAAAGATCAATTCCGAACTGTCCGACCGCTCGATGATGGCGGAGAGCCGTCAGGTCGAGCTGGTCGCGGTCCGTGCGCAGATCGAGGAGCTGAAGAACCGCGTCGGCGACGCCGAGAAGGAATTTGCCGCGACGCAGGCGCGGCTGGCGCAGGAGCGCACCGAATCCGAGACCGCCTCGCGCGAGCTCGGCGACGCCCGCGGCCGCGTCGAGAATCTGAGCCAGCGCGTCACGGACCTCGATCGCCAGCTCATCGTGCAGGTGAAAGAGGCCGAGATGCTGTCGGGCCGTGTCGGCGATCTCGAAGGCCGCCTGGCCACGCAGGGCAAGCTGCTCGCCGAGCGCGACTATGAGAACAACCAGCTCCGCCAGGCCAATGAGAGTTCCGAGCGCACCATCAAGGAGCTGCGCGTCGAGATCGCGGCCTTGAGCGGCGGCAAATCGTCGGCCGCAATGGAATCGATCCGCGCGGAAAAGACCGCGCTGGAGGAGCAGCTGCGCACCGCCCGCGACGAGCGCGCCAAGCTCCAGCGCGACATCAACGCGATCCAGCAGCAGGCCGAGAGCTCCTGGGCGACCGAGCGGATGGAGAACGCGCTGCTGCGCGAACGCATCAACGATATCGCCGCCGAGGTGGCCAAGCTCGCGATGCAGCTCGAAGGCCCGAACTCGCCGATCGAGGCCCTGCTCGCGGCCGAGGCCGGCCAGCCGCCGAGGCCGGCGCCGCGCCCGGCCAATGACGCCCCGACCAACGGCACGGCCGCAGGCACCCTGCCCGAAGGTGGCGGAACACTGGCCGAACGCATCCGCGCGCTCCAGGCCCACGCCTCCCGCGCCCGCCAGCAGGGCGCGTAGGCGGCTCCAAACGGTCTGACCGCCGAATTGCGCGGTCTGCGGAAGGTTTCCGGGCCGCTTTTAACGTCTTCGGGCGCCTCGAAACTTGACACGTTCGGCCCGCACTTCTAAATCGCGGGCTCCAAAGCGTCGGTGGCCGAACTCGGGCCGCCTGCATGATGGTTTCGGGTGCATAGCTCAGCGGGAGAGCGTTCCCTTCACACGGGAGAGGTCCAAGGTTCGATCCCTTGTGCGCCCACCATTAACCTAGCCAAATCAGCCACTTAGCGGCAAGGTTCTCCAAGTATGTGCCCCAAAAAAGCGGGGGCACAATAGGGGCACGAAGCGAGCAATGATGGTGCGAGGCCTACAGAACGGCTCGGCTGGTCATAGTACGACCGTTCGATGTTCTCCCCACCCAACCAGTGTAGGCGACCTCGTTTGTCTCGACGCGCTCTTGTCCTGCGATGTTCCTGCACTGTTTCGCTCTGCTTTAGTCTTTCTCAGGCGGTAAGCGATCACTCTGCCGAGCAGCAGGACTTCGGCTGCGTCCCTAAAGAAAAACCCGCCAGCGACGTAGGGCTGACGGGTTCTCGTTTGCCCGTGCGTATCCGCGGTACTCGTCACCCATCCCCGATGGCACATCGTGCAGCCATAACGATCGACGTTTAGGTTATCACCGTCTCTTGCTGGCTGATGTGTTGCTCGCCTTGATGAAGGCGACGCTCGGCCAAAGTCAAGAATGAGGGGCGGCAGCGGTCTCGCTTACCTTCGCTCTGGCTCAAAGCGACCGAGCCGCCGTGGGCCACACCAGACTTCGATCGGTTGGTTAGCCTCCCCGGCAGAGCCAAGCTGAAGAGCTTCTTCCGCGTTGCCGCACTCGATCTCCTGCACATCGAGTGTCTTCTGCCCCGTCGTCGAGCGTCGATCCGCGCGAAGCTAATGACCTCCACGGAAGCATCTACTCAAAGTTCATCGCGAAGTTGCGGATTGACTTCGCTCAGGTCAGTCCGCTCCGAGAGCTACTGCCGGATCGACTCCTGGTAAAGCTCGTGCGCTTTATAGGCTTCGAGTTCGACTTCGTCGTCGAATTCACCGTAGACGATCACGTCAATTTCGTTGCCAAGCCGGTCACTCTTGCGCTTGCGAGCGAGCTCAAGCCGGCGTGCGTGCGGGATTTTGGCGAGAACGGAAAGGCCGTCGCGCCGATCTCCCGGCATTCCAGGGCGGCGCCGCCGGCTTTTTGGCTACGAGCTGAACAGGACGCTGGAACGATACCGTCGGGAGGCATCGCTTGCCTCAGGCACTCCTATATCTTTACGAGGCGTGATAAGCTTGGATTACCGCCATGACAAATGCTGGTCCTTTCTACCGGGTGGCCGGAGCAGGATCCGGTTCGCCGGCGTGAGAGAGCTCGCCGAACACTCGAAGAATTTGTTGGGCTGGTTACAGTCTCAGCCCCCTCCTTTACACCAGGCCAGGCCGTCGCGGCTGTACAACGCGTGATTGGTCTGTCGGGTGACGCCTTCCAGGTCAACATTGCGCAGCGCTTCAGCGCTCGCCTGGCGAAACTCGTTCGATCCGATAGCCTTCTATTGTCAGCTGCGGAAAATGAATTCGGCTCCCTTTGCCGACCTTCTTCGGTATGGCAAGCTCACCATTGCATCGAGTTCGCCCGAGCATTTCACAAAAGTTTGACGCGCCGGCAGATCAGCTCAAAGGCGCGGCCGATCGCGCGAAATGCCTGCTCACCATCGCTGAAATCGCCGCTCACCATGAGCGAAACGCGGAAGGCCTTGGGAATAAAGCTCGCGAAGCGTGTCGGTATGAAAAGGCAACGTCGCCATTGCGCACAATATCTCTGTGATCCTCCACTGCATTTCCGTCGACGGCATGTCGTTTGACTGGGGCCACGCGCCGGCCCGGCCTTAATTTGCAAGTTTCTGGCCCGGTCCGCCGGGCCGGCGATGTCCCGCTGAGACGGTGGTCGTGGTGACCTCGGTCAATCGACTGGTGGCGAGCTCGCCCGCCCGCCATTGCAGAGGATGACCCACCCGATCCGGACATCATCATGAGGCGCTTGCGATCTCGGAAAGGAGCATAACCCCGGCGACGGGCAGCTGATCGCATTGCATTTAGGTGACGGCTAATCGACCAAGAGAACCGAGCTGGTTATCGATCCGAGTCTCGGCCGCATCGAGTTCCTACTGGTCAAGATTAGACAATCGAAGCCGTCGAGGCGAGAGGAGCGTGGGTCGCGACAAATCGCGCCGAGCAGGTGGCGCTTTTGGACGAGACCGTCGACCGCGATAAGGGCATGTCCGACAGCCACCGCGACATGGGTGTTACCGCTGTCGCTCGGGCCGAAACCCAGGATGTAGTCAAATAACTCGATCTGATCCGCGAGAACTATGCGGATTTTCGGTCGACGAATGGCATCGGATGTCGTCAGAAGGGGACGTTGCGCGAGTGAATGGATGCGGCTCCATTGATAGGGCCGTCGGCACACTGGCGTCTTGTCCTGCGGCTCGTCAGCTCATGGACAGCTAAGCCTGCTATGGTGAGACGCCGCTGCCTGGACCGCCAGATCCAGCTTGATCTGCGGAGGAGAATGGGATGTGCCCTTGATGGATGTCAACCAATTGGACGACTCAAATTTCGCGAACGTACTATGATCGGCTGCATCTGACCGCGAACGAATGGGTAGCGTGTTCGGGCGGTCCTAGGTTGGCAAGCCCGGTCTTGGAGCCTGCTTTATCATGTCTCGGTACTCACTCAGTAGCGATGGCGATCAAGGTAGAGAACCGCCGCTCCGGCGCCACTTCCTTCATTTAGAAGAAGAATTATGCATACAGAACAGACCCAGCGAAGCGCCCGCATTGATTCCGAAACTTCCGAACGTGGGCACCGGCAAAGCTGCCTGTGCGGTCTTACTCAGGCTGCAGCACAGTGGGTCGAAGCCTTGAGGGTGGCCACCGGCCCTTCCCCGGCTCAAGGACAGCTGGAAAGCTGGGTCGCCGAACCGGGACAGGGCGAACAGGAGGATCGGCGAGAGGCAGTAAGCCGAGTGAGAGCCTGGCAGGAAGTGGCTGATGTACACGTGCCGCTGAATCTGGCATCTCTGGCGCTAACCACTTTGCCCGTCCTGCCGCCAGAGATGCAGGGGCTCTCTATCATGCACAATCGGCTGAGTAGTTTGTCGATCGAGGGCCAGGCCAACCTCCTCTGGCTCGACGCCAGCAACAACCTGCTGACCAGCCTGTCCGACGCTTTTCCGGCCGGACTTCAAGATCTTAATGTCAGCGGCAACCGGGTGAGCCGCCTGCCTGCCGCCTTCCCGGCTGGGCTCCGTCGGCTCAACCTCAGCAACAATCGGTTGACCAGTCTGACCGATACCCTACCAGCAACGCTTCAGCAGCTCGACGCCAGCAACAACCAAGTGACCGATCTGCCCGAAGCCTTGCCAGCTGGGCTCCGTCGGCTCAACCTCAGCAACAATCGGCTGACCAGTCTGACCGATACCCTGCCACCAACGCTTCAGCAGCTCGAGGCCAGCAACAACCAAGTGACCAGTCTGCCTGCCGCCTTCCCGGCTGGGCTCCGTCGGCTCGACCTCAGGAACAACCAACTGACCAGCCTGCCCGAGACGTTGCCGACGCAGCTCGGCTCGGAATGCCGCGTTCAGCTAGAAAATAATCCGCTGCCGGAGCGGGTGCTAACGAACTTGGCGTCAACCTTGAATAGCCAGGACTATGCCGGACCGCAGATCTTCTTCTCGGTGCATGACGGGGCGGCGCAAGATCAAGCGCGGCCTCTGTGCGAGGCGGTCGCGGCTTGGCTCCCAAACGAACCGAACACAGCAGCGCTCTGGCGAGCCTTCGCAGAAGAGCCGGGTGCTAAAGAATACGCTCGCTTCCTCGATAGGCTACTGGACACGGTGAACTCTAGCAATTCCGAGTTCCGGGTGGGAGTGGCAGACGATCTGCGGCAGGCGGCGATCAGGCCGGGATTGCGCGCCCAGTACTTCCAGTCGGCCATTGGAGCAAGCGCGAGCTGCCAGGATCGCATCACTTTGGCTTGGAACGACATGCAGACCGCACGGCTGAACGCTGATGTCGAGGAGGGAGCCTACGACGGGCGCCTCGACAAGCTCGTCGAACAAGGCCGGGTCATGTTCCGTTTGGGCGTGCTGGACGGGATAGCCCGAGACAAGGTCAGCTCGCTCCGGTTCGTCGACGAGATCGAGGTCTATCTCGCATATCAAGTCAAACTGCGCGACCGGCTGGACCTGAAGCACATCGCCCCAGCCATGCGCTACTTCGGTGTGGCTCACGTGGACGAACATGACCTTGCCACCGCCGAGGCCGTCGTGCGAAGCAAGGAGGCGGCGGAATTCGCCGACTATCTGGCAACGAGCTGGCAACCCTGGGACACGGTGCTGCGCCGCATCGCGCCCGAAGCTCATGCAGAGATGCAGGATCGGCTCGTCGATGC
This sequence comes from Bradyrhizobium sp. 4, assembly GCF_023100905.1. Classification (NCBI taxonomy): domain Bacteria; kingdom Pseudomonadati; phylum Pseudomonadota; class Alphaproteobacteria; order Hyphomicrobiales; family Nitrobacteraceae; genus Bradyrhizobium; species Bradyrhizobium sp. 4. Next base: position 1,565,639 of record NZ_CP064686.1, on the reverse strand, counting down.
GATGGGTGAGGAGTTCGAGAGCCGACTGACGGAACGGCTCACTGATCTTCATCTGAACGGCGACGCTGACGCCGAGCGGCAGCTCGGGGCCAAGATCCGCGACGAGATCGCCCGCGAGATCAATGGCGCGCTGACGCGCCAAGTTCTCGGGGAACACGGCCTCACGCTGCAGCCGGCCGCGCCAACGCAGGTCGCGAGGGGAGACGGCGGGCGCGGTCGGGGATCGTAGCGGTCGATGTTCGGAACAAAAGACTCGGCTCTCATTGTGTGATCCACGCTTACGATCACTCCCTCTCTAGAAGTATGTTGGGCCAGACGAAGCGCCGGCGAGGCTGCCGACATGAGTGTTCACTGATGACACTGATTGATGGCCACGAACAGCTTGGTCGGGCTGATGGGATCGACAGGAAATTCCATTTGAACCTGAGGATTGAAACACCCGGCCGGGCGGTCGGAGTGAGCAGCCGAAAGGGTGGCCGCGGGACGTGGATACGCCTGGGTCATTCGCTGGACGTGGGCACCGCTGATCTGTAATCTGTCATTCGGCCCTTTAATTGCAGTTTGTTGTCAAGCTTACATTTCTGAACTCGCCCACGGCACAGTGGTAGTGCTCGCGCCGTCGGAGCTGGTCCGGGTTGCGGAGACGGCGCGGGCGCGGCTAATACGTGCTTTGCCGGCCAGGCATTGGATCGCCCGGGGTTGTTGATGTCTTCGCTGGGGTCATGGTCCTTTCCGAGGTCGCGGAGCGCCTCATGATGATGTCCGGGTCGGGCGCCTCAACGTCTGCAGCGGAGTACAGTCAAGCCGCCACCAGCCGAATGAACGAGGTCGCCACAACACCGTCCCAGCGGGACATCGCCAGTCCGGCAGACCGGACCAGGAACTTTACATGATCGGATGAGGCTTCCTTCGCCTGGCCCCAGTCGAAAGATGTGCCATCGACCCAGATACAGTGAAGAACGAGGGCGATTTTGCGCACGATGGCGACCTTTGCCTTTCGCATGCCAATCCGCTTGGCGAGTTTCATGCCCCAAGCCTTGAGAGAGGACCATTTCTTTGTTCGATAAAGCAGGACGGTCGCCGCCTCGTACAGGTAAGTTCGGAGAAGACGGTCGCCCCATCGTGATATCTTGCCATTGATGTCAGTTTCGCCAGACTGGTTGCGTCGAGGCGTAAGACCCAAATAGGCGCCGACGCTTGATGCCGATCGGAAGCGCGATGGGTCGTCGATCGTATGGCGGAAGGTCAACGCGGTCACCACGCCGACACCAGGAACCGTCATTAGGCGGCGCGTCGTCTCATCCGACTTCGCCAATTGGCGGACTTCGTCGTCGAACTTGCTTTGCTGCTTGCAGATCTGCTCATGGATCGACAGAAGCGGCGCGATCACACCGAGGAGCTGATGATCCTTGCCCAATAGCTCGCAGACCTGATTGCGAAACCGCAGTCCGATCGCGCGTGGGAAGAGCAAGCCGTATTCTTTGATTAGACTGCGGACCTGGTTCTCGATATCTCGACGAATTGTGTTTCGGCATGGAATAACGACCCCGTTTTCGGGGTGATCGGCATCCAATCGGGGCTCTGACGCATATTCGATGATCGTGTTTGTTTTTATGGCGCGCCAATCAGCCTGGCTTGAAGCAGATCGAGCTTGGCGCGCCCGTACATCTGCCGTTTGACCAGCTTGAGCTTGGTGATCTGAGCTTCCACTTGGCCATTGGACCATGGTTGCGTAATAGCGGCGTGCACCGCGCCCTTGTCGTTGGCGATTCCATTCGCGAACGAGGCAATGAGGCTCCGCTTGGATTCTTTAATCCAAGGTTCGAGCTCGACGGCCTTCCTTCGGATCATCGCGTGGAAGCGGCCAACGAGAGCTTGGGCATCGGCCAGCATAGGAACGTTTTGTTCGATGACCGCAAGCGTGACGGTCTCCGCCTTGGTTAGGTGGTCGCGCTTCGTCGTCATCAGCTGCGCTATCATCCTGGCGGCGGGGACCTTCTGCAATTGTTGACGGCTGATAGTCTCGGCACGCCGCCGTCGCGTCGCCATTCCGCCACCCCGCGCAGCGATCCCTTGAAGCCTTGTCCCTTCAAGCGGCGCCAGAGCTCGGCACCGTTGCGGCAGCCGCCTGACCACTGCGTGTCCAGGAACGGCAGATGCCCGTCCGGGGTGCTTTGACGGGTGCGGAACATATCCGCACCGCCGCCGCGGCTAATTTGGCGAACCAGATTGCGACTATGTCCTGTGCGGCGGACGATCTCCTTGAGCGGCACACCGTCGCTGACGAGAGCCGTAATTACGGCATGGCTGTCCTGGCGCCGCAGATAGCCCTGATAGCGCAGCTTTTCCGCACAGGTCAGCAATTCCGGGTCGATCATCGTCGCTCCGATTGCGGTTCGGATTCTGTTCATGGAGCGGCGCACCGCATCAAGGAAGGCCGCTCTCGCATTTTCCATCAGATGCCAGCGGTCGGCGACTTGGATGGCGTTCGGCAGCGCCTTGGCTGCTGCATCGCCGTATCCACCACCGCGATCTCGCGACACAATGTTGATCGCTGGGTGCTTCGATAGCCACGCCCGAACGGTCGCAGTCTCCCTGTCGGGCAGCAGGGTAACGATCCGCCGACGCTCCAAATCGCACACGATCGTCCCGTATCGATGGTTTCTCCGGAACGCCCAGTCATCGATGCCCACAACAAGCAATGGATCTGTCGTCATCGCCGCCCGCCGGCGGACCACCCGTAGCAAGGTATCGTTGCTGACAGGCAGCATGAGCGCTTGGCGAAGCTTGCCGCCGGCCGGCCGCCCAGCGCCAACCCCAGGTGATGGACGATGTATTCCAGCCGTGCCGTCCGGCGCCGTCGAAGCGGAACGACGTCTTCTCCGAACCGCTCCGCGAAGATCCGCCGGCCGCAATGCTGCGGCGCGGCAATCAGGATGGAAGTGCAGCGTCAATCAGGATGAGAGAGCTTCGCCGGGCTCGTGACGCAGGGAGGACGTAGCCCGACCGGAGTTACGAGCCCGGCGACGGCGCGATCCGAGCGGACCGCGCCGTCTGGCGATCGCGGCTGGCCGGTGATGGATGGTTCTTCTCGCCAAAGAGGAATCACCCGTTGCCAGGCTGCCATGTCACCGATCACCAGATGAGGCTCTACATGAAGTTCCGTCAAACCAATTCGCCGCCAGAGGCGGCCGCGAAGGCGTCGTTCAGTTCGTCGACCGCTTATCGGCTCGAGAATGATCTGCGCCTTCCGTCGCAAAAGAAGTCACCGCGGCAAAGGCGCCGGCCGGATCCCTTGGCTAACGTCTTCGGCCTGGAGGTCGTGCCGATGCTGAAGGCGGCTCCCGGCGTGCGGCCCGTGGCGATCTTCGAGGAGATGCTCCGACGGCCATCCTGAGCTGGGGGCTGGAATCCGCCGCACGCTCGAGCGCCGGATCCGCGCCTGGCGGGCGATCCACGGCGAGGAGCAGGAGGTCATCTTCCGCCAGACCCACGAAGTGGGCCAGGTCGGCCTGTCCGACTTCACCGATATGGGCGAGCTTGGGGTCGCCATCGCTGGCGTGCCGCTCGATCATCGCCTGTATCACTTCCGGTTGGCCTATTGCGGGTTTGAACACGCCCATGTCGTGCTCGGTGGCGAGAGCTTCGTCGCATTGGCCGAAGGGCTGCAGAATGCCCTGTGATCGCTCGGTGGGGCCCCGCGGGAGCATCGGACCGACAGCCTGTCGGCCGCCTTCTGCAATCTCGATCGCAATGCGAGGAACGATCTGACCAGGCGGTACGAGGACCTCTGCGCCCACTACGGCATGCGGCCTTCCCGCAACAATCGCGGCATCGCCCACGAGAACGGGGCGATCGAAAGCTCGCATGGCCATCTCAAGCGGACGATCGCCGATGCGCTGCTGTTGCGCGGCACTGCCGACTTCGATGATCTCGCCGCCTATCGCGGCTTCATCGACGAGATCGTCAGCCGCCGTAATGCCCGCAACTCCAAGCGGATCGACCACGAGCGCGCCACCCTGCAGGCGTTGCCAGATCGCCGCACCTCGGACTACGAGGAGGTGATTGTCCGCGTGACGTCAAGCGGCGGCTTCACCTTGCGCAAGGTGTTCTACACCGTGCCGTCGCGTTTGATCGGGCACCAACTGCGGGTGCGCCTTTACGACGATCATCTCGACGTGTTCGTCGGCGGCACCCATCTCGTCACCCTGCCGCGTGGGCGGCCGCATCCCAACGGCAAGCACGACCAGGTCGTCGATTATCGGCACGTGATCCATTCCTTGCGGCGCAAGCCAATGGCGCTGCTCAATCTCGTCTACCGTGATCGGCTGTTCCCGCGCGATGCCTATCGCCGAACCTTCGATTGCTTGCGCGAACGGCTGCCGGACAGGAAAGCCTGCCGGATCATGGTCGATCTGCTCGCACTGGCCCATGAGCGCGGCTGCGAGGCCGAACTCGCCGATCAGCTCGCGACCGAGCTTGATGCCGGCCGACTGCCCGACCTCAACCGGCTGCGCGCTTACTTCTCTCCCGATCCGGCCTGCGTGCCGCACGTCGTGGTGCAGCTCGCACCGCTCGCCACCTATGAGTGCCTCATCGGTGCCGGCGAGATCGGAGGTGCCGCATGAGCACGGCCAACACCATTGACACCGCGCGCCTCAATCTATTGCTCAACGAGTTGCGGCTGCCAGCCATCAAGGTGCTGTGGCCGCAATTTGCCGAGCAGTCCGACAAGGAAGGCTGGCCGGCAGCCCGCTTTCTCGCCACCATTGCCGAGCACGAGATCGCCGAACGCGGCCGCCGCCGCGTCGAGCGCCATCTCGTCGAGGCGCGGCTGCCCGCTGGAAAGACCTTCGACAATTTCGACTTCGAGGCTGTGCCGATGATCTCCAAGGCGCAGGTGACCGCGCTCGCCGCCGGCGATGGTTGGCTCGGCAAGGGCGCCAATCTGCTGCTGTTCGGCCCGCCCGGCGCAGCCTGCTGTTCGAGCTCATCAGCGCTCGCTACGAGCGGCGTTCCATGCTGATCACCGCCAATCAGCCCTTTGGAGAGTGGAACAGGGTCTTCCCGGATCCTGCTATGACGCTCGCCGCCATCGATCGCCTCGTTCACCACGCCACCATCGTCGAGATGAACGTCGAAAGCTATCGCAGGCGCACCGCGCTCGAGCGGAAGCGTGGTCCAGGGCGACCATCCTCGCACGCGACACCAAAAACACTCGCTGATTGACGCTCCGCGACAATCAGAGCGAACAAAACTCTTGCGCGCGACAATCATCGCGGCAATCATCACCTCGCTGCGACACCGACTCGCCATCCTGATTGTCGCGCGCTTCCCATCCAGATTGTCGCGCTATAGCAATGCGGCACCTCGCATGTGAAGCGCCGCGTGAGCAATCGGAGGCGCACCTTTCTGCCCGCTGATGGCAAATCGGCAACGTGCCGGACGTAGCGGCTATGGATGCGGCTCGACGCTGTCGCGCACAAAGGGCACCGAGCCTCCGCAGCTTCCGACCTGACAGCCAGAATAAGCGAATCCATTGAGTCACTTACACCATCAAACACCAAACCACTCGGTACTAGCGATGAGATCTGAAAGCCCGTCCGCATGGCGCTGATTCTCCGTTTGAGAAGCACAGTCGCCCGGCAAACTTCACCAGAAATGAGTCAGACCCCCTTTTGGATGCCGATAGGGGGTCCCAGTCGGGCTCTGACGCATATTCGATGATCGGGATTGTTTTTATGGCGCGCCAATCAGCCTAGCCTGAAGGAGATCGAGCTTAGCGCGCCCGTACATTTGCCGTTTGACCAGCTTGAGCTTGGTGATCTGAGCTTCCACTTGGCCATTGGACCATGGTTGCGTGATAGCCGCGTGCACCGCGCCCTTATCGTTGGCAATGCCATTCGCGAACGAGGCAATGAGGCTCCGCTTGGATTCCTCAATCCAAGGTTCGAGCTCCATCTCGGCCTTCTTTCGGATCATCGCGTGGAAGCGGCCAACGAGAGCTTGGGCATCGGCCAGCATAGGAACGTTTTGTTCGATGACGGCAAGCGTGACGGTCTCGGCCCTGGTCAGGTGGTCGCGCTTCGTCGTCATCAGCTGCGCTATCGTCCTGGCGGCGGGGACCTTCTGCAATTGTTGATGGCTGATAGTCTCGGCACGCCGCCGTCGCGTCGCCCATTCCGCCACCACGCGCAGCGATCCCATAAAGCCTTGTCCCTTCAAACGGCGCCAGAGTTCGGCACCGTTGCGACAGCCGCCTGACCATTGCGCGTCCAGGAACGGCAGGTGCCCGTCCAGGGTGCTTTGACGGGTGCGGAACATATCCGTACCGCCACCGCGGCTAATTTGGCGAACCAGATTGCGACTATGTCCTGTGCGGCGGACGATCTCCTTGAACGGCACACCGTCGCTGACGAGAGCCGCAATTGCGGCATGGCTGTCCTGGCGCCGCAGATAGCCCTGATAGCGCAGCTTTTCCGCATAGGTCAGCAATTCCGGGTTGATCGTTGTCGCTCCGATTGCGGTTCGGATTCTGTTCATGGAGCGGCGCACCGCATCAAGGAAGGCCGCGCTCGCATTTTCCATCAGATGCCAGCGGTCGGCGACCTGGATGGCGTTCGGCAGCGCCTTAGCTGCTGCCTCGCCATATCCACCACCGCGATCCCGCGACACAATGTTGATCGCTGGGTGCTTCGATAGCCACGCCCGAACGGTCGCAGTCTCCCTGTCGGGCAGCAGGGTAACGATCCGCCGACGCTCCAAATCGCACACGATCGTCCCGTATCGATGGTTTCTCCGGAACGCCCAGTCATCGATGCCCACAACAAGCAATGGATCGGTCGGCATCGCCGTCCGCCGACGGACCACCCGTAGCAGGGTATCGTTGCTGACAGGCAGCATGAGCCGCTTGGCGAAGCTTGCCGCCGGCCGGCCGCCGAGCGCCAAGCCCAAGTGATGGACGATGTATTCCAGCCGTGCTGTCCGGCGCCGTCGCAGCGGGACGATGTCTTCTCCGAACCGCTCCGCGAAGATCCGCCGGCGGCAATGCGGCACCTCGCATGTGAAGCGCCGCGTGAGCAATCGGAGGCGCACCTTTCTGCCCGCTGATGGCAAATCGGCAACGTGCCGGACGTAGCGGCTATGGATGCGGCTCGACGCTGTCGCGCACAAAGGGCACCGAGCCTCCGCAGCTTCCGACCTAACAGACAGAATAAGCGAATCCATTGAGTCACTTACACCATCAAACACCAAACCACTCGGTACTAGCGATGAGGTTTGAAAGCCCGTCCGCATGGCGCTGATTCTCCGTTTGAGAACCACAGTCGCCCGGCAAACTTCATCGGAAATGAGTCAGACCCCCAGTCGAACGCCGATTGACAGTAGGGCGCTAAGCACGGCGCCGCAGACACTTACGAAGCGATCGGCGATGGGATCTCGAACACAAATGCGCAAAACTGCTTCATTCACGATCTGAAGCATAGCCGGATCCTAGGCTATTCGGACCCGGCCATCGCAAGCGCGGCGACAAGGGCCGCGATGCTGTTTTTCAAGCGAACGGAAGTCGGGGTCTCCACGCTCCCGATCGAATTTCAGTCGGACCCGTTGTCGATCTGTTCGAGGAGCCCGCGCCGGCTTCGATTTCATCGAGGATTTCCTCTCGTTGATAACGGTCTGCTTGATGGTGTCACCACAGCGACGCTCTGGCGTGAGACACTCAGGTAACTACATCCTGAGGCGCGCGAACTGCATCGACGCATGCTCCGCCTCGCGAAGGGAGTCGCATGGGACGATGCTCAACAACGACTTACAGAACGCAGGCGTGAGCTTGCCGCGGTGGATCACAACGTTCTCGTGCCCCGTGGCGGCTCGAGCGCTCTGCCATTGCCGATTGTAGCCGCGCTGTTCATTGGACTTCACGTGGCAAGCGGCGAAGTCGGCGCCGCCCAGCGTGGCCAACTGCCAGGCATGTACCGGCAGCTTGGTATGGATGTGCACCCACATCGGATTTGGCATCCTACCACTGCGCAGCGCCTTGGGCTGCAGCTTGACCTCGAACAGCGTCGCTGGCTCGCTCTTCAAGGCGCGGGGTGGATCCACAGACGCAAGTTCTTCGGCCGCCTGCAATTGTTCAAGGTACTTCTGCGACGGAAACGCGTACGTCTTCATGCAATCGATCGTGATCGCCGCCTTTCGTGCGTTCAACGAGTTTGCCTGTCCCTGAACCTCGGACAACATCGTCTTAAGCCGGACTATTTTTCCGTGCACTTCAGGCAATTGCGCATGCGTGAGTAGGCCATGTCGGCGGGGCTCCTCCAGCGCGGCTACACAGTTCTTAATCTCGGCGGTCTGCGTCTCCAGGCGCTTAAGGACGAGATCCACGACGTGGTCGGCGTCCTCAGGCTTCATCTGGCGCGCTTGCGAGACGGCGCTTTGCTGAGCCGGCAGATCGAACTGCAGCAGCTCGTCCAATCGCTTGAGTAGTCCCGTCAGTGCGTTCCTGGAGGGCGGAGCCTGCCACATCGCCAGGTGCCCGGTCGCCGATGATGACGCCCTCGCGCGTGCCTCCTCCGCACTCGCGAGTTTCTTCGTACCCAGATCCGAGAGTACGATAACCTTGGCAGTAGAGGCTGTGGCAGCGTCGGGCCTAGCGAGCTGCGGCTCGCGCAGCCCGGCCGTTGAACTCCCCTCGCGTGCGGCCGGTGCGCGCTTGCCTTTCCCCTTCCTGCGCGCCGCGTGGTTCTCAGCCGCTAAGTCGGTCTTTTCCGATATCGCAGTCTGGGCAGGCGGCTCCACTTGCCTCTTTGGCTGCACTGCCAAAAGTCGCGTGACTTGGTGCGCGGTGACCCATGCACCTTCCACGATCTGGTCCAACTGTTCCAATGGAAGGTCGGCATCCGTTCTAGCATCCCTTAGCCTGGCAACGATACGTTCCACCTCTGAGGCAAATTCCGAATGCCGTTCCATGACTCCTTCCAGAACGGTGCAGTGCTCTGCGTCGAGTGGCTCTCCGTCCTTGTTCAGAACGGCTTTGTACGTCGAGACGAATGCCGGAAAAGCATCCTGGATATAGGTCCCGAGCAGACGCACCCGCCCGTTCTCATCCATGAGGGCGTCCCTCACGGCTGGTTCAAACGTGCTCGCCTGAGACTCAATCAGAAGCTTCGCGAGCTTAATCCGCGATTCCAGATACAAGCACCCATCATAAAGTGCCGAGCCGGTGTGCAGGCGTAGTGCGGCTTCGTTGGCCTTCCGCATCTCGGGCGTCGTGCTTGGCAAGTTGGCAGTGGTCTCGCAGGCGGACTGCATCCGTTCCGAGCGCAACAGCTTCTTTCCCCACCACTCGATGACAGGCACATGGTCCTTCACCATACTGGAAGCCACTCGGCTCAGCTGGTCGGGGGTAGCGTTGGATTTCGAAATCCGCTGGAACAGGCCTGCCGATACCTGTCTGCGCTCTTCTAAGGCGAGGATAATCGCCGAGGCCACCATGTTGCCCTGACGCCCCGCCTGGAGCACGGCATAGCAGTATTGACGGGCCTCGGCGTCGGACAGAATGCTCGGCGCCACGGCCGGGCGCAGGCTCGCGTAGTACTCCAGAACTGCCGAGCCTGCTTTGACGAATCGATCGCTCAGCTCTAGCGCCTCCTTCAGCTCGGCATCCTCGCCCGGCTGACGGCAAGCGGCATAGTCCTCACGCAGGCGGTCCATGTGTCGCCTTGTTGCGTTGATTTCTTCCTCTGACGAGGAAATAGGGACTGCCACACCGGAAGTTGGCGGCTGGCTGGCGACCGGCGCCGTGTCTCCACCCTCGGACACTGAGGGAAAGCCGCGCCGCCGCGCAGTGGCTCCACGTGGCGCAGCGGCTGCACGTGCCGCAGCGCCTAGGATTCGATCTGGGCCAACGGAGGGACCGGAAGACCTGTCGCCAAGGGCATCGTCGGCACCGCGCGCCGTGCTAGCGGAGGGCGTCCCTCTATGTTGGGGCCCAGAGCGCATCCGCTCCACGACGGAATCGAACGATTGACTGCCTTCCCCAGGGGCTAGACTTGAGTGCGAGCGTGAACTGCTCGATCCGGCTCCAGCATCTGCAGTGCGCGATCTTCCAGATCGGCCAATGCCCGTCATATTCCATCTCCAATCAAGTCGAGAATGCGCAGCCTGTCTGGATAGACAGACTGGCTGACGAGTAGCTGACGAAGGGCGTTTTTCCGGTTGCACAGGAAACCCACATCGCCGTGGATCGTGGTCGAGTAGCTAGGCCATTTGGCTTTACCCTCACACATCCGAGCAGACGGCTTGGCGAGTAGGCCGGCGGAATCTCACTGCCGGGCTCTCATGGATCCCCACGTGAGACTCTCGCGTCACTGGGCTCCCATTAGGCGAACGAGCTGGGTATGCCGACCTTCCATTGTGCAAAAACCCGGGACGTTCGCGAGATAGCCGTTCGAGAACGCGGCCGGTCTTGGCCTTGCGACCCATAAAGCGTTTGGACCTCCGCATCATCCAAGCCTCGATTGTCTGATTGACGTATCGAAGGATTGCCACAGAGGCGCCCGCCTGAATCGACCGAAATATACAATCCCCGGCCGCAGGAGTGGATTGAGCTGCCGAGCGATGTCACCATTGACACATGGGTCGTTTTCGGAGGCACCCGCATAAACTTCACCGCCGAAGCGCTGAGCCGAGGCAGAAAACTGCAAAATGCTGAGGCGTTTTGTGAGTTCTTTGCCCGTCGCGGCCGGAAGCGGTAGCCAGGAAGTCAAACTTGACGTTCGAAACCGGGCATCTGTCACGCGCGACGAGCACTATCCGGCGCGAGCGCTTCCTTCAAGTTCACTACTGAATCGGCCCCTGCAATAGCGAAATACCAGTCGGTTCCAGCCGCCTTCATCATTCCGAATCGCCTTGTCCCACAGCCAATCTTCGAACAGCGCGCTCCAGGTAATACGAGGGATCATCGTCAGACGAAATCCGTCTCGCAGCTCTCTTGACCATCGCTATCCTCGACTTTGGAAAGATACTTTGTAGGGCTGTCTACTCGGTGCTACTGGTCGTTCTCGTTCTCCGTCCACACTTTGGGATGCTGTTGAGGATCAAGCACCCATTTTTTGCGACCCGCCATGAACAAAACCCATTTCCGTAGACGGGGTTCCATACCTCCTATGCCAGGACGTGATAAGACCAACGGATGATCGCCGTCCATTCGCAGTTCATGCTCCAGCAGGATATCGCCCGCGCACTCGTCGAGCGGATGAGTACTGCGTACATCTAGCAGGGACGTGATAACGTTACGCCCGAACTGTCGGCGAAACTGGTCTCCCTCGATCCGGACTGAGCCTCCGGCTCACAGTTTCGTCACCCGACCTGATAGCTGAAAAATCGCGCGGGCTTATCCGGATCACCGTAAGTACTGGAATAGCCTTCACCGGCAGTTGCAGCCCGCTCGGCTTTCTCCGACAAAATCCGAGTGCTCCTGCGGGTTACTGGCGATGTGCATGATGTCACTGGACAAAACTCTCTTCACTTTGCGCATGAACAGATTCTCGGTCGACGATCTTGATAATGGGCGGATTGGAACGCAAGGAGTATGGCGACGCGCCCGTCGACGACGACCCACCTCGCTCCAGGCCGGCAACCGTTCCGCAAAACGGATCCACCGATTCTGCCCATACATCAGATCGCTCCCGCATTGGCAAAGTGCACGCGATTGAGCTCGTGCGCGGCAAGCTTTGTCAGGAGGATATACAGCTTAGCTGACCACAACGTGACCAAAGCAGCTGTCCGCGCTCCAATGCGCCGGCCAAGCACTCTGCGGAAGACTTATTGGCCGTCAAGCTCTCTAGGACCGGGGCGCTTCGGCTCAGACGGGACAACTTGCAGACGCGCGGTCATGCACCATGCGATTTCCTGAGCAAGTCGCCCACCGATTGCGAGATGCTGCACATTCTGATCAGACGTAGAATGTCGATCAGAACAACATTTTTCTCACGTCCGGATGGAGCCAAACCGACATTGCTGGGCGAGTGACCATGACTGGGTTTGCTAGTCCAGAAGAGTCGGTGCCCAATGTGAGCCTTGCAGGAAGACGCCGTCATGCAAAATCACCAAAATCATCGCTCACCCTACCAGAGCTGTCAGCGACAGATTGCGTTCGGTCATCAGAGCATCAGGTGCGACTAGGAGACTGAGACACAGACCTCAGAGGTCTTGTCACTATCCAGGATGTGAATGCAATCTATCCAAAGAATTGATTTCACACTTCATGTGCTGCCGGGTAGGGAAAGCGCCGTGCATCACGCAACGTCGTAGGTTTGCTGTCGGCAAAGCTGCGATGAGTACGTGATCATGGACACCGCGATCGGATTGTAGGCACGGTTTTGCCCGGTGCGGCCAAGTTCATGTCACCCCCCGTCTTTGGATTGTCCGGCCGTTGAGCATTTCTTTCCAAAGCGTCTCGGTGATTTTATAAAAGTCAACAATAGGAAGGCGCGGCAGGACGGCCTCGTTATGGCGTTCTCCAGCTGAGCGTAGCCGCGCTTGGCCATCACTGTCGCTCCGGTGATCGGAGCACGAAGGAGGCTCACCTTTTTGGCCGAATGAGGAAGTTCGTTGCTCAAGCACGGAACGCCTGCCGGCGTGTGAGGCTTTGCAAATTGAGGGCCGCGATGCAAATCGCATATCATCGCTGCTCCCCCATCAAACCTGCGGCCGTGCGGCTGCGCTCGCCATCGGAAGCATCGATCGTGATGAGGAGATTTAGATCCAGACCATGGAACGGCATTGTCACTAATCCGCCATGTGAATGCATCGAACCAAACCATCGATTTCACCAATCAATGTGTTCTCGGCAATCATCTCGACTTCACGATGTCGGCGACAACTGCCGCGATTGTTCCGGCGCTGAGCGGGTGCTGCCCGCCTATCGATGCATTGTATTGATTGCCGCCTACGCCCCGATGGAAAGAGCACATTCGACGTCACCAAGATTCACGCGCGCCACGTGAGACAGTGAACAACGCCAGTCGAGCTCACAATGGAATCCCGATCCAATATGCGATTCGCCTGTACCGCAGCTCTTCGTCTATTCCGGATTCCAATGCTTACGCGGAGGCCGGACTGTTCAATTCCGCTCGGGGGTGGCGTGACGTGGTGGGTGTCTTGGCGTTACTTGATAGGATGTCCTGGAATGCGAACGCTACTCGTTGATCATGAGAGGGACCCTGCGCGCGTTGTACAAGATGCGCTCTCCGATTGCGGTTTTGCCGTTGACGTAGCGTGCACCCTGGACGAGGCCGCCGCCGCTTTTTCTTGCGCCAGCTATGACATTCTCTTGCTCGAGTTGGTTCTACCGGATGGAGACGGCTTGGATTGGCTGAAGCAGTTGAGACGTGACGGACATTCGATGCCTGCCGTGATGATGAGTAACTTCAATGAGCTCGGTAGGCGGATAGCGCTATTTAATGGCGGTGCGGACGACTTCCTGCCCAAGCCCGTATCTACTGATGAACTCATCGCACGAATGCGCGCTACTCTGCGCCGGTCAACGCAAATGACGGCCCCCATTGTTACCTTTGGCAATCTACGATTCGATTCGATCGGTCGGCAAGCGACGGTCAATGGTCGACCACTGACAATTGCCCGCCGCGAGGTGTGCATTCTCGAACATCTGCTCAGCCGCGCCGGCCGCACCGTGGCTCGTGCGTCATTGGAAGATAGCCTCTATGCATTTGACGACGAGGTCTCAACCAATGCGCTTGAGGTCGGAATCTATCGTTTGCGCGGTCATTTGAGTCGGTCCGGTGCGACGCTACGGATCAAAACCGCGCGCGGGATCGGCTACGTGCTTGAATTGAAAGGCGCGGCATCGACCGCGTAGTTAATTGAACTTGAAAGAAAAGACCATCTTGAGCATCATTCTTGACAAGCATGCTGGCGTCACTCGAGGATCGATCGCCGCCAACGGCCTTTCGTCCACATTTCTTCCTTGTCTTTGGCAGCTTTTGTGCGTGGTCATCCTGCTATTCCCGGCTGCGGCCGTAGCTCAGATCAAGCGGGATGATGGAAGTGGGCCGCAGCGTACGGCTGCCGACGGCATTAGCGCAACGCTGACCCTTTCCTCTTCGCTAGGTAAGACGATTCACCTGCCAGCGCCAGCCGCGAGCATCTTTGTCGCAGATCCTACGGTCGCGGACTATCAGGCACCTTCGAACAGGACCATCTTTGTTTTCGGCAAAAAATCCGGTCGGACCACCTTGTTCGCACTGAACGAGGCCGGGGAGGCTCTCGCTGAGCTGCGTGTTGTCGTCACCCAGCCGATCGAGGATCTGCGCGCCACGCTGAAAGCCCAGGTCGGTGACTATCCCATCCAGGTAAGCTACACCCCGCGTGGGGCCATCCTTAGCGGTACGGCGCCCAATGCGGAGATCGTCGATATAGCGATGAAAGTGACCGAGCAGTTTCTTGGGTCTGGTGCGCTCGTCGTCAACAAGATTCAGGTGGCGGGGTCATTGCAGGTGAATCTGAGCGTGCGGGTGGCGGAGGTCTCGCGGAGCGCCATGAAGGAGCTCGGCGTCAACCTCTCCGCTTCCGGTCAAGCTGGCCCTTTCACTCTCGGGTTGGTCAGTGGCAGTGGTGGTGGATACGGCGCGGCGCAGGGCGGCGGTACGGCGAAGATGGGGGTCAACACTGGCCATGTGAACGTCAGCGCTATGCTCGATGCACTGGCTCACGAGCGCCTCGCTTCCGTACTTGCTGAACCGAACCTCACCGCAATGTCAGGCGAATCCGCCAGCTTCCTCGCCGGCGGCGAATTTCCCATTCCGGTGTTGCAGGACAATCGGCAGGTCTCTGTCGAGTTCCGTCACTTCGGCGTCAGCCTGGAGTTTGTGCCGACCGTTCTCAGTAACAATCAGATCAATATCCGCGTGAAGCCTGAAGTCAGCGAACTATCGTCACAAGGTGCTGTCAACATCAACGGCATCTCCGTGCCGGCTCTCTCCACCCGGCGTGCAAACACGGTTGTCGAGCTCGCCAGCGGCCAGAGCTTTGCAATTGGTGGGCTTATCCGGCGCAACTTCAGCACTGAGATCACGACTTTCCCTTGGCTCGGCGACGTTCCGATTCTTGGTGCGCTATTTCGCTCATCGTCATTTCAACAGGATGAGACGGAACTCGTGATCATCGTCACGCCTTACGTCGTGCGGCCAAGATCGAACTCGAAGCAGATGAGTGCGCCCACCGACCGCATCGCTCCGCCCTCAGACCTCGCGCGCAGTCTGACGAACACATTGGCAACGCGCTCGCCTGTTCGCGGTGCTCCCCCGATAAGCGTACCAGGCGCGACAAGGGGCACCGGCCACACCATCGAATGAGGATCGACCAATGAGATTACGATTCGTGCGCCCCTTCATCGGTCTGACGGCCAGTCTAGGTGGCTGCGCAAGCACCGCGCCGACTTACCTCGAGCCGACCGCGCAAGCGATCCTGGTTGAACAAGAGAAGAACGTCTTACTGTTACAGACCCTTGGAGGGCCCGAACGGCAGCGTCTGCGTTACTTCATAGCGAGTACCAGTCGCGGTCGGTACGACACGCTCCATCTTGATATCGTCGGCTCACGTCGGCTCGGGGCGCAGATAGCAGCTGAGGCCCGCGCAGTGGGCGTCGACGCTCACAACATCCGCCTGTACGGTCCATTCATCGATAGGCGTGATGGCTCTGCCGCCCGAATCGAGGCGATTACGTACGAGGCGCGCCCTCCCGTTTGTCCGTCGATTGCGATCGTCGGCCCTTCAGTGAACGACAATTCTTTCGATCCGACGCTTGGCTGCTCGATCCGCAACAACTTGGCCGGCATGGTCAACGATCCGCGCGACTTGATTGACAATCAGGCCGTTGTGCCGAGTGATGGCAATCGTGCGGCCATTCCCGTTGCCACATACAAAACCTTCGCGACCGGCAATAACAGCAACTTGGGTATGGCTAACAACAAGCTGCCGTCAGATCCCACGTCTGCCGGCACCCAGACCGTGCAGCCCTCTCGATAGCGAGAACATCAGTCATTCGATGCGACCTCATTCACAACACGAACTAGACTTGGCCGGCGGCAAAGAGTGCTTTTGCGACAGCCTCGAAGTACTGGACAGGAATGGAATTGCCAAGGCTAGTGTTGCGGATTAGCTCACGGACCAGGACGTGATCTTCGACGATACTGAGACGAAGGCGCCTCGCTTCATCAAAGAGCCGTGAAGCCGCCTCCCCGTCGCCGCGGCAAACCAGGACCGGGACACCCGTTTCGCCACGGATGTAGCGTACCCCGACCAGCAGCTCGCGCCCAGTCAAGATCAATGTCGCGCGACTCACGCCGAGAGGAGACTCGCTCGCCTGCTCCCGCCGAAGGCGTCGGTGTTCGCGTTTGACCTCCGGATTGCCTTGCTGCTCCTTGTCCTCGCGCTTCATATCGCTCTTAGTCATGCGCATGCCGCGCAAGAACAACCAACGCTGGATGAGGAGATCGACCAATCCGCCGATAAGAAATGCACCACTTGCAATCCCGATCAACAGTTTCACTTGAATGAACACGAACTCGACGCAGCCCGTGCCGCAAACCGGCAGATAGACCAGTGTCTTCCACGCGCCGACAACGACGAGGACAAAGATCGCGCCGAGGCAGAAGACCTTGAACAAGGTCTTGCCAAGCTCGATGAGGGAACGCAAAGAGGCGATGCGCTTCAGTCCGTTGATGGGATCAATGTTCTCGAATTTCGGCGTCATCGGCTCGGAGGAGAACACTAATCCACCATTGGCTAGGACCGTCGTCAGAATTGCGCAGGTGACCATACTCCCAAGAAGCGGGCCAACAATTCCCAGTGCAAGTTCGGGCAAGACGCCGAGCGCAAGATCGACCGCAATATTGAACGGCTTATCAAGCAGCTTGTCAGTCAGCATGAGCGCTTCACGACATTTGTCGTAGATGGAACTCGCTTCTAACCAGACATAACCGAGACCGGCGCAAGCGCTGAGGGCCCTGACTAGATCCGTGCTATGCGGAACCACGCCTTTCTTGCGCGAGTCGCTTAGCTTCTTTTCAGTGGGGGCGAGCGTTTTCTCTTCGCTCGTGTCGCTCACTTCAGTTTCCTCTCAAGCCTCTCCAGCTCTCGGCTCGACTGCATGATTTCCGCTTGCATGTATTCGATGAGGTAGAGCGTATAAGTCACCATGACGATCGCAAAACCTATATTCTTGATCGTCAACGATAGGTCCCGCGGGTTGAATTGCGGCGCAAAGCGCCCGAGCAGAAGCGCTGATATGTCGGCCAGCAAGAGGAAAGCTACCACAGGTCCAGAGACCAGGACGGCGGTACGTATGATGCTGTCGAGCACGCCCCACAACTCCAGTGTCCCTTGCATGCTCAGCGTGGGTCCAAGCTGATAAGCCGGCCAAACCAGATAGCTGCCGTAAAGCCCGCTGATCATGGTTTGCAGGCCCCCCGATACGACGAAGATCGTGGTCGCGGTGGTCCCGATAAGAAGTCCCGTCGCCGAAGCCTGACTGCGTGTCGCGGGATCGGCGGGAGTGACCACGCTGCTGATGCCCCGTTGCGCGTCGATGAACTCGCCGACGGCCTGAAGACTCCAGAGGGGAATACTGAGGAGGGCGCCGATCAGTAGGCCGACACACGTCTCCTTAAGACCGAGTAGCGGGATCTTGAGCAGACGAGTGTCCGGATCTAGCTCCTTCAGGCCATCGGCGATGTGCGCCAGGTATGGTAGTTCGAGCGCGACGGCAAGGCAACCGCGGATCAGGCCGCCGATCTGCGGACGCGTAAATACCGGAAGCACCAGCATGATGCCCACGGGGCGGGCCGCACCAAGGCCGGCAGCAACGACGAGTTCGATGGTCGCCTGGATCAGACTTGGCGTGTCGGCGGTTGACAGATCATACATGACGGCTGCTGCTAGTAGCCCGTCGTGAGCGCGGGAAAATCAGTGAAGATCTGCTTGGCTTGTTCGATGAGCGGGGCGCTCAGCACCGGAGCAAACAAACCTATAATCCCAACAATGACCAAAAGCTTCACAGTCAGTGGCAATGTCTGATCCTGGATCTGCGTTGCCGCCTGGATGATGCCGATGATGGTTTCGGCGACCGCCGCTGCAATGAGCGGAGGCAGAACCCAGGTCATGAAAAGCACCAGTGATCGGCTCATAAAAGGGAGAATAGTGGCCTCATCCATGCTCACCCTCCAGGTGTTGTATAGCTCAGCACCAGCCCGTGCATAAGCCGCGACCAGCCGTCAATCGCCACGAACAGAAACAGCTTGAAAGGAACTGAGATCACTGTCGGAGACACCATTGACATGCCCATGGCCATCAGAATGGTCGTTACGATCAGATCGATAGTGATAAACGGAAGGTATAGTAAAAACCCGATTTCGAAGGCACGCTTGAGTTCTGAGATTAGAAAAGATGGGACGAGAATGACAAAATCATCGGCTGTCGCTCTGCCGCGCATCTCTTCCGGCCAGACACGCTCGGTCGAGGACAGGAAGAAGCCTCGCTGTTCTTCATTGGTGAAGTTCTTGAGATAGCCTCGCAGCGGCTCCTGCCCCACTTTCGCGGCGGCTACCCAATCCTCGAGCGTTTGATAGCGGAGCTGCAGATCGGCGACTCTATTGTAGCTCTGCTCAAAGACGGGGGCGCTCGTGAAGGCGGTGAGCATCAATGCTGCGCCGTATAGAACGATGTTCGGTGGAATCGATTGGGTCCCAAGCGCATTGCGAACGAGGAAGAGAACGACAGATACCTTTACGAACGCCGTGGTCGTGACGACAGCGAAGACCAACAAGCCGAGCGCGGCCGTGACCGCAAGAAGCGGCAGTATTGCCGGTTCAATGTTAGTCATTGCCCGCTAACCCGCCACGCAGTCTAACGCCGAGCTCGTCCCCAATACGTACTATGTCGCCACTCCCGATACGTACGCCGTTTGCAAGGATATCGACCGGGCCGTCGACCGGCCGGCCAAGTTCGAATACATATCCTTTGCTGATGCTTCTCAGGGCTCCCAGCGTGATGGGCCAGCGGCCGCATTCAAAGACAAGCGAAATCTCAATATCGTCGAGATCGGCTTCCGAAGGCGACTGCTGTAAACCGGGCAGTGTCGTCATATGCGCATACTCCAGAGGGCGCGGCCGCAAGCGAAACGGTCCGTGCAGAATCAGGCGGGTGCCAGTGACATCTGCGGCGGCCCATAACGGGCCGGCAGTGAGGATGATCTGACCGCGGGCGAATGGCATTACATCCGGCAACAAAGCGTCGCCCTCACGTGTTTTGCGAAGAAGCGAGGCTGACGCCCGGAGGGAGCCGATCTCTCCTGCAATTGTAACGGGTAGCTGTGCGGGGACCTCGCACAACTGTCGCGGCAATTGGCCGAGTAGCTCGCCTAAGGCGCGGAACGCCGGCGGTATCGGTCCGTCAAGAGGCGAGAAAAGAAATAGGCGACCTTTGCCCCTGACCGGACCGTAGATGATGTCGAGTTCGATATAAGGCCCGTTCTTCTCGGCCTTTCCAACATGAAGGAGTCGCAGTTGCTGCTCTGTCTCAGTCTCCAGGTGCGCGAGCAACGATTCAAGTGCAAGTTCGAGAACCAGCGAACGACTTGGCTCGGAAAGTAAAGCTAGGCCACTCTGTACTGTCGAGATCAAGACCTCCGCAAGCGCATGCGGTATCGACAACACGAGCGCATCATCGCCGAGGCGCCAAACGCAATCGAGCATCGACAGAGCCGGAGGTTCCTCCTGCCACACAAGTCGTTCCAGTCGCACCGATAGCGGCTTGTCGCAAAGGTTACTCCGCAAAGAGGCGGAGGGCCGCACGTTTCTGTTGAGCCATGAGACGAGACTCTGGGTTAGACGCTGGCTCGGCTCGTACTTCGCGTATGCGTTCGCGCGAGTTGCAGGAGGCGACTGTACAGGGCAGCGCATTTGGTTCCCAACTGGACTAGCGGTCATCAAATTGAATCGCCCGCCACCAGCGTGGGCAAACCCCTCCCATGGCGAAGCAAGACTTCATCATCAGCCTCTAGCTCGGCTGTTACTTCCGAATGGGTATCGGCCGCACGCCGGACGTCGGTCTCGATTTGTCGCCATTTATGAGTCGCTGCGGAACGCTTCGCCCAGTGCGCACGCCTCTCGGATGCCGCTGTCTCGGCCTGCTTTTGAGTGATACGCGCCTCCTCAAGTGTGCGGCGTTTCGAGGTGATCTCAATCGCTAGCCTCTCAAGGGTGAGCTGGCAATGATCGAGTTCAACGACGGACAAGGTACCGACCGACATCAACTGCTGGTAAACCTCCGCCTGGGCATCTGTATGATGCTTTTCAGCAATTCCAAGTTCCTGCCATGCGTGCTCCGCGGCCGAGGTCGCGATATGACGCTTGGCTTCCATATTGGACAACTCACTACGTGCACTACGCTCGCGCATATCCTTCACTTGCCGCAAGCTCGAAACGTGTATGCAACTCATGCGGTCAGACGGCACATCCATGTGACAGTTTCCTCAAAAGTGGACGCATCGTTTTCACCCTGGCGCAAAAACTCGCGCAGATCATCGATCGAAGCGACAGCTCGGTCCGTCAGCGGATCGCTGCCTTGCTTGTATTCGCCAACCTTGATCAAAAATTCGGCCTCTGCATGACGGGAGATAAGATCACGGAAGAGGGATGCTGCCTTGCGATGCGGTGCAGATACGACGGCATCCATGACGCGGCTGCGGCTCGACAGTACGTCGATGGCGGGGAAATGCGCCCGCGCCGCGAGAGAGCGTGAAAGAACGATATGACCATCGAGAATGCCACGCGTTTCCTCGGCGATTGGATCGCCCGTGCCGTCACCTTCCACAAGCACGGTATAGAAGGCGGTGATTGAGCCACGCTCACTCATACCAGCGCGCTCCAGCAAACCTGGCAACATTGCAAAGACAGAGGGAGGAAAGCCCCGGCGAGTCGGTGGCTCACCGGCAGCAAGCCCGATCTCCCGCATAGCGCGGCTAAATCGCGTCAATGAATCCATCATCAGAACGACGCGCAGGCCTTGATCGCGAAAATATTCGGCGAGCGCGGTTGCCGTATAAGCACATTGCGCCCGCTCCGTCGCTGAGCGATCGGAGGTCTCAACGACGACGACCGTGCGGCGGAGGGCAGTCTCCCCAAGATGCCGCTCGATGAATTCACGCACTTCGCGTCCACGCTCGCCTATCAGCGCAACCACGGTCACGTCAGCGACCGCGCCTTTTACGATCTGCGACAGTAGCGTCGACTTGCCGCCACCAGGCTCTCCATAAATGCCGATGCGTTGGCCCTCGCCGCATGTCAGAAGACCATCCAAGACGCGAACACCGAGTGGCAGAGGGCGAGCGATGATGCACCTCGTCATTGGATTTGGCGCTTTGCCGCGCAGCGGGCGCGTCTCCATGGCTTTGACTGCGCCCTTGCCATCGAGTGGACGGCCGAAGCTGTCGATCACCCGGCCAAGCAAATTGGGGCCGACCGGCACTTCGTGCATTCGGCCAGTGGCAACGACTTCTGCGCGGCCGGACATGCCTTGCAGGTCACCGATCGGCGTCAGCAATACGCCGTCCTGCAACAGACCGATCACCTCGGCCTCAAGCGACCATCCGGTGCGCGGATCCTTGAGCACACAAACTTCTCCAATACAAGCATCCGGCAAAACTGCATGGATCAACGTGCCGATCGCACGCGTGATCCGCCCGCGTACGGCACGCGTGTCCACATGGCTTGCCGTAGTTCGCAGACGCGCCAGCGCCGCGTGCAGAGTCCCATCTCCATCAGGACAGCTATGGTCTGGTCTCGGCGCCGTCACTATTCGTCTGCCTCATGATCTAACCCAAGCCCCGAACGCAATGCGCGGAGCTGCGCGTCAAGTCCGAGATGGATATTGCCAAATTCGCTCCACAGCACGCATTCGTTCGCTGACAGCGCCGGGTCCGGAATAATTCGGACTTCCGGCCGGTCCTCCCGTCCGTCGCAGGCAGCAAATTCGCGCGTAAGCGCATCAGCATCCATGGGGGACGCATGAAGGGACAGTTTCGGCCCGCCATATCTGTGCGAAATCGTGTGACGAACCGTCCTCACCAACATCTCGCCGGGATCGAAATCGCCCAGTAGATCAGTTACGATGTCCATCACGAGCGCTGACAGTTCCTGCTCCAAAACGGCCTTTCGTCGTGCCACTTCCGAGGCAGCCTGCGCGACCAGCTGTGCCATTTCCTCGGCGCCGGCCCTCACCCCCTCAGCATGGCCGCGCGCACGCTCCTTCTGATAAGCTCTGCGCGCCCAGCCGCGAACGCGCTTCAGATTGCGCTCGGCCACGGCACCCGCCTCGAGGGCGCTGTGCCAAATCTCGAGATCCCTCGCCGCTATGAGTGGCCCAAGGGGGCGGATGTGCGGAGCGACGGGCGGCGCAGTTTCGTCGTCTGTCATCCCGCTGGGGCCTCCCTCGCCAAATGGGCCAACACCGGCGAAAACAATTGGCCCGCGGCATCGCGGTGTTCAGTCGCCGGATTGTCGGCGGCCGTTCCGACAGCTAGGCGTAGAAGCACGCGGCGGCAATCAAGCGTTGACGCTTCATCGAGCCAAGCGCCGAGGCAGGCATGTCCATCGTCTTCAATCCCGAGCGCGAGTTGTTGAGGATCAGCAATTAATCTTGTCGAAACCGCATGCGCTGCATGTCGGATCCCGAAAGCCAGCACCTCGGTGCCGACGTGCTCGACCAGAGCGGCGACATCATGCTTTGAAACCAGCCTTGTCAGCGAACGGGCATGCCAAATGCCGCCGGCGAGGAGGGCAGCCCTGCTCGGATCATGCCCGAGGAGAAGGTCTGGCTCGAAGTCACCTCCGTTCAAGCCCATTTCATCTTCAAGCAGCAACGCTTGCAGTCTTATCTGCAGCCTAGGACTCTTCTGCAGTCGCACCAACGTCGCGGACGAGAGGTTCGCGTCAAGTCGCGCGGCAAGGCGGGTCGGATGAATCGTGGCAGCAAGCTTACGAATACCTACAGAGGCTAGTTTCAGCGGATCATGCCGCTCGGCAGACGGATTCGGTCTCGTCATGTCGGATACCACACTACGCCGCATTAGGCTTAATCGCTTTGCGAATCATCTCCATAGCAGAGACAGCCGAGCGCCCACCAACAGCGCTAACTTTCTGAGATGATTGCCTGCGCTGACGCCCACGAGCGCTCAGCAAGACGCAGGACAGCACGCCGAATACAGACCCGCCGAGACCCATGCCAACCGCAACCAATGGCGTCGAAATGACTCCAGATGCTTGGGCGAGACCAGCCGCAGCCGCCGGTCGCGGCTCTAGTGCGGGCCGCTCGACTGAGACGAAAACAACAGCCACCTTGTCATAGGATAAGCCCTCGATGCTGTTGGCGACGAGCATTTTAATCTGCGGCAGCAAGATTGAGAGATTTGCCCTCGAGTCATGTCGGATGAAAACCGACGCCGAAGATGGCGTGGTGTCACGTCGCAACAGGTCGTTCTTTGGCAGAACAACGTGGACGCGCGCCGAGAGGACACCATCGATATCACTGATCGTGCGAGATAATTCCTCGCTCAGCGCATAGACGTAACGGGCGCGCTCCTCGATTGGCGAAGCAATCAGACCCGCCGCGCTGAACACTTCGCCTAGACTCTTGAAAGCGTGGCGCGGCAACCCTTCGCCATTCAGCAGGTCGATTGCGGAAGCAATCTGAGTCTGCTCGACCTGGATCGTGATAGTCCCGTCCTTAGCAGCAACGCGGAGGGCATCGACCCCGTTCTTGAGGAGGACCGCAAGCATCTCATTGGCCTCACGCTCCTGAACTTTCGTGTAGAGATCGGCTTTGCAACCAACCAGGGCAAGCAGGAGCGGCAGCAGAGCCACAAGTTGAAGCCGCTTGCGGAATGGGCGCGCCTGATCGCTGTCGCGATCGATTAAACCAATCATGCGCCCCACTCAGCCCGCCGATATCAGCTTATTCAGAGATGAACCGAGGCTACCGATGCCATTTGAAATGAGTGTTACCTGGATGACGCTATCAGAAACATCCTTCAGATTCGCCAACATCGCCTCGAAGTCACCTGCGCCACTGGGGGCGCCCGGCACACCTGCTTCCGCTTTGCCCGGTTGCAGCAAAAGGGGCTCCGACGTCGACCCGGTCTCCGCACCTTTTGGAACTGCATTGACCGGATACATCGCAGAAAGATTCTGGAGGATGCGATCGCCCAGCGGGCTCGCCTGTGTTGTTGCACGCGATACCTCGGATGTCGGCGGAACCGCCGCCGCTCCCGTTACTGGAGGCGCAAGGTCTTGAACCGAAGCCGCTTGCAAGAGACTCTGCTGAAACTGGACCTGCTCGTCGACCGCTGTTGCCGAACAGGCCTTGGACAGGCCTTCTAGATTGTGAGAGATCGGCGCAGCGCCTAACATCATCATGGAAAGACTCGCTCTCATCGAGATGTGATACGACCAGCCGTTCAAGCCGATTAGCGGCTCAATGTCCTAGACAGGCCAGCTGACGACAAGCTGACGAGTTCGCCCGCACATCGCCATCTAAAGATCACGTTTCGCGTTCACGTACCGAACGTACTCCTGTTAGTTTAAGTCAAAGAGAACCATGAATGCTCATCCGATCCATAATCCCGCACGTTTTGAACGGAGTTCTGTGTGTCGCCGTTTTCGTTTCCGGCGGAACACAGATCGCGCGCGGCGCTCCCCTGTCGCTGCCCTCGACCCCTTATCGATATACGGTTCTGGATCAGGAGCTTTCTGCCGCGCTGCAGGAATTCGGCAACAACCTCAATATTAAAGTCACCATCAGCGCCGAGGTGAAGGGTCGGATTCGCGGGCACATGCCGGACCTGCCACCGCGCGAGTTCCTTGATCATCTGACTCAAGTCTACAATCTTCAATGGTATTACGATGGGCTCGTGCTTTACGTCTCTACCGCAAAGGAAGCGCAAACTCGTCTGCTTCTGCTAACTTCAATCAGCTGCGACGCGCTCAAGGCAACCCTCGATGCGCTCGCCATTTCCGACGAACGCTACATCATGAGATCGGCTCCGGGAAATGGCCTAGTCCTTGCGTCCGGTCCACCACGCTTCATCGCACTCGTGGATCAGACGCTCAATGGTCTCGTGGCGGAGGCGCAGGCGCGACCTCGCTCCATCGAGATGCCGTCTCGGGAATCTGTGCTGATGTTATATCGCGGCGCCTCCGCGACGATCGTTCGGGATGGGCGAACTGAAGCCCCGTACTCTTCAGACCTGCCGCGTCAGGAGGGTACCTTGCCTGCGCAAGGGCCGGGCCCAAGATGATACCGCTCAATCAGCCGTTACGCGGGGTGTGCAAGGAGGCTGGACCGATCGTCTGATCAGACGCCGCACAAGCAGGGCGAGACGAACGTGTCGTAAATCGGCTCCAGAACACGAGAATTGTCGCTGCGCGACCTTGTCCATCAGTATCGGGATATCCGGTGGTAGTGTGCGGGAGGTTCTGCAAAAGCTAGCGGCTGAAGCGGTCATAGTAAATCCGGTGCTTGCGAAGATCACCGCCCTAGCGGAGCAAGGCCACCAAGACCGTGACGAAGATTAGGACGGATGGCTCTACCGTCAAACAGCTTATTGCGTCGGAAAGGGATCCTGAAACCGCTAATCCGGGGTGCGGTGCAGGAAGCTCTCGAAGCCACGATGGCGGAGGCGCTGGGCGAGGCGCGGCTGGGCTATCGCTCCGGCTACTATACCCGCTCGCTGATCACCCCGGGTGAAGGTGCCGCAGGACCGTCAGGGGCGGTTCTCGACCAAGCTGTTCAACGCTATCAGCGCTCGGAGAAGGCACTGGTAGCGGCGCTGGCGTTCGGACAGCAGTCTTGAATGGCCCCGGTTTTGCGACTGCACCGCATTTTGCGGCTTGGACGGGTTAACACCGAGGGCACAGTCGAGCGGCGGGAAAGAAAGGCTCGGGGCAGTATCAAAGCCTGAAAATCGGCAACTACGGACGCACTTGATCGTTGGTGCGACCTCAATCATCAAGCTTGGCAAGCGAGGCTCGAAAGCCCCGCTCTGGATTCGGACCATGCTGCAAAGACGGGCCGTCAAGCTCATAGCGGTGGAGTTCGCCAATAGCTTGCGCGCACCATATGGGCCTTGCTGGTCAGAGGCGGCATCTATCATGCGTCGCGTGCAATGCTGAAGCCTAATCTTAAGAAGTCTCCGGCGGAAGAAGAAAGCTGCCGAGGAGGCAAGGTGCAAATCTGGATGAACCCCGAATGACGACATTCCCGGTCGCAATCAGACCGCCTGGCTTACTGCGCTTCGAGCGCGAGAAATTGATTGGCCGATTGCTTCCGCGGATATCATCGTGGCCAGCGGCCGGGCGCCGCGTTTACAGGTCGAATATATGACCGCACCGTCATCCCTTGTTCGACCAGAGAACGATCTTGCAGCCCGGGCCGTTCCACACATGAGTCAGAGCGGGGTCCAGTCCAATGCCGAACGCCACCCGTGTCAGCCACGACGGGCTCGTGTGAATCAGTGGGAACTATTACAGCATACCCGACCATACGCGGCGCAGTGTCGAGGTGCAGCAATTGCCCGATGTAATCCCATTCTCGATCAAGCGCAATCGTTGCCGTCCATCCCGTTCTAGAGAAGGCCGCCGGCGAACTCGCGTCGCGCCCTAGCATCGACAGGCGGTCAACCGGTCTAGGTCGCGACCAGGCGTATCCGAAGCCCTCGTCGATCGGGCCGGCGATCACATGCCAAGGCGGTCGCTGGGTGTTACCGAGGTGTCGCAAGCGCCTCCCCCAATCGGAAGGCCGGCCATAACCATCCACGCGCAGCCGGCAGCGATCGACAGCGTCAAGAAAGGCCTAGTCGCACTCAACATGCCAGGTGCGCTCAGAATGCTGGACACCACGCTGCGGCGGATTGAAAGAGGGTGAAGTCACCTGGATTGAGGCGCTCGAAACGCTTATCGAGGAGCTGCCCGTGCGCGACAGTCGCGGTGTCAGCACCGCGCTGAGAATGTCTCGCCTGACCACGGTCAAAAAGGCTCGCTGGCTTCGACTTCGCATTCCAGCTCGATCGCAATCGCATTCTGGCGCTTGCCCAATTGAAATTCATCTGCTTGCGACACCGGCAAGAGCGATCTCACGCCGGCACTCGCGGTCGAGGCCGTGAAGGCGGGAAAGAGCGTCGCGTTCGCCACGATCGCGGACATCGTGACGACCACCGTGCGCGAGCACCTGCGGTTCCTCGCCCGCGCCTCCCTCCTTGTCGTCGACGAAATCGGTTACCTCCCGGTCGCGCCTGGCGGCGGCAATCTGTTCTTCCAGTTGGAAGACGCCCGCTATGACAAGGGCGCGATGATCCTCAATTCAAACTGGCCACAGCAGTGCTTGATGGACTGCTTCCCCACGCAATTGTTATCACATCGAGGGATCGAGCTATCGGCTCCGCCAGCACGCCGCTCTCGTCGCGGAAAACGTCCGCTCGCCAACCCGCCGCAGCCCAAGCGCCGCGGCCGCCCGCCTGGAAGGACCAATGACTTAGCGGCTGATCCCCGAAGCACAATCGCCGTCACCCAGGGAAATCTGGACATTCTCACGGAAAGTTCGCTGCCCGTTGACAGAGGTCCATGATCGCCACCAGGTACAACAGCCATCTGCAGTCGAAACGTAAGTGATTTCGGCGAGCCAGATCCGGTTCGCTGCTGCGGCCCTAAAGTTGCGATCGATGAGGTTTGGCGCGATCGGCAGGCCATGACGGCTGTCGGCAACGCGGTGCGGCCGGGCCATCATGGCGCCGATGCCTTGCCGATGCATTAGGCATTCGATCCGGCCAGGGCTGGCGCCAGGTCCTTGTGCCCGCAGCGCGGCATAGACCCGTGGGTTGCCGTCCCCGAGCGCCGCTGTCCTGATGAGATATCAGTCGAGAGCGCAGCATTGGTCGTCGTGCGTGCTCTGTCCGGACGCTCGCGCCAGGCGTGATAGCCGGCCGGCGAGACCTCGAGCAAGAGACAACAGAACCAATACGTCCGCTACTATTAGGTATGCCCGGGTCGCTTGTGTAGGGCGGCAGCGCCAGCGCAGCGGGCGGGTGCTTGCATTGCGCGATATCGTGCACCGATCGTTGCGGACAACGTGATTTGGTCCGCGCAATCGGAATACGCTGCGCTGACGCGATTGCTTGTATTGCGGTTGTGGCTCACGAAGCGTCCCACGTTCTCAAGTTAACGCATTTAGTCTTGAGCGCATATAGGTCGCAGGTCCAGGCAGACGTTGACGAGCAATCAATGCGAGGCGCTTTCGCATCGACACGCAAGACCGATCCGCTGCGTTGATCTTCCGAGCTTTTTTGCTTCAACGCGTCGCGCAAAGCTCCTGGTCAGGAGTCCGGCCGATCGCGCACTCAATGCGTTCGCGCATAGCTGGATCGATATCTTTGGCGCCGAGCAACTTTGGCGCCGGCCGCTCTTGCATTTGAAGAGCTGGTCTATCCCAGCTAGCGCAACTGCAGAGCCCCAGAGTGGCGAAGAGAGCCGAGCACGAAAGCAGACAAAATGAACCCAAGCGCCACCGCGCTGCCTTACGAGGTGAATTCATGCGGTCCTTCTTAAATTGACTGCTGCGCCTGTGAATCGGGCGCAAGGAGCGTGTTGCTGAGTTCCTCGGACGGGGCGTCGTCGTCCTTTGCAGCTGCGAGTGTAATGGATCCAACAGGCTGGATTGTGAAGTCCGAGGCAAGGTCCTGATAGGATAGAACAGCAAGATCGATCCCATTACGGGTGAGAAAGCCGCGGACAAAGCGTCGAATATCCATCGTAGCAAGGATAACCGGCTTGATCTGCGCCCGAACTACGTTCGAATGGATGTGACGCATTTTTGAGAGCAGCGCCTCGCTTTGCCCGTCGCTCAAAACCAAGTAGGGTCCTTTGGCAGTCTCTCGAACCGCGCTGCGCACGATATCCTCGGTTTGACGTTCGATGACAAAGACCGGCACGACGCGGTGTGCGTTGGCATACCGATGGCAGATTTGCCGTCTCAGACCGGAGCGAACATGTTCCGTGAGCAAGACGACGTTTTGTTCACGTCCGCTCCATTCGGCCAATGCCTCCAGAACCAGTCGTGTGTTCCGGATCGGAATACCCTCCTCCAGGAGGCGCCGCAAGACGTCGGCTACTTTAGGGATCGGCGTCGTACGCAACACCTCCTTGACCAGATCGGAATATTCCGTCTCCATGCGGCCCAGCAACTGGCGCGTCTCCTGGATACCCACCAAGCACTGTGCATAGCGTGTCAACGCCGAATGGACGCGCAAGGCCAGGATTTCAATGGGACGGTGGTGCCCGATGCCGGCTGCTTTGAGAGCCGGTGCATTGCTCTGTTCAATCCAGATTTGATCCGTCTCCCGGTCATGCCGAAACGGGATGCCACTCAATTCAATGTTGGCCGGATCGTCGTGGAGTGCGAGCTGGGTTGGATCAATTAACTCCTGCTCGACGGGCACGCCCTCGACATCCACCCTGTACTGCAGGTCTGGCAAGCGCTCGTCGACCTCGATGGGGATGCGCGGAATTGTGATGCCGAGATCAGACGAGATCAGTCCCGAAACGCGTGCAATGTGCTGTTGCAATTCTTCTTTGTCGATCGCCCCTGTCAGACTTGACGCAAGGAACAACGCGATGGGAAGCGCCTCCGCAGGCACGATTTCCTTGTTAGACTCTGTGGGAGCCGGGCGAGAGACATCAGCGCTTTTCTTGCCGCTTTGGGTCCCACCGTCGGCAAAGCTCGCTGCCGCAAAGACTGCAGCCAAGACGAGAAAGACAGGGAGCGGAAAACCCGGAATAGCCCCCATTACAACGAGGACGCAGGCAGACAGCCGCAATGCGTGCGAGTTTGCTGTGAGCTGGTTAACGATGTCGGTCCCAAGATTGAGCCTTACGACCCCATTTACACGAGTGATGATTGTCGCAGCTGTAATCGAGAGCAGCAGCGAGGGAATTTGTGAGATTAACGCATCACCTATGGTCAGCAGGGTATATTGATGCAGCGCCGCCTGGAAAGACATGCCCTTGGAGAGCAGGCCGATGGTGATCCCGCCCAGCATGTTGACGCAGATAACCACCAATCCTGCGATGGCGTCGCCCTTTACGAATTTCATGGCGCCATCCATAGCCCCGTAAAGCTGGCTTTCTTTCTCCAATGTAGCGCGCCGGCTGCGGGCTTCGTTCTGATCGATATGGCCATTGCGCAATTCCGCATCGATTCCCATCTGCTTGCCTGGCAGAGCATCGAGCGTGAACCGCGCCGCCACCTCCGCCACGCGTTCAGCCCCCTTGGCCACGACGATGAACTGCACCATGGTCACGACTAAAAATATGACAATACCAACGACGATATTCCCCGATATGACGAAATCACCGAACGTGCGAATGATGCTGCCCGCATCCCCCTCAGCCAAGATCAGCCGCGTCGTTGATACGGTGAGCGCCAGACGGAATACCGTGGAAATCAGAATGACGCCTGGCAAGGACGAGAAATCAAGTGGAGTGCTAATATAGAGAGCGACCATCAGCAGCAATATGGCGAAGCCCAG
Organism: Bradyrhizobium sp. 4; assembly: GCF_023100905.1. NCBI lineage: Bacteria > Pseudomonadati > Pseudomonadota > Alphaproteobacteria > Hyphomicrobiales > Nitrobacteraceae > Bradyrhizobium > Bradyrhizobium sp. 4. The sequence goes on along the minus strand of NZ_CP064686.1, from coordinate 1,534,987 downwards.
ATTGAAGCCGACGAGCGTATCGATCGCCACTATCGGGATCGGCATGATCATCATGCCGACCGTCAGAAGCAGCATCAACGCGACCATCAAATCGGAGCTGGCCGACGCGCGCGCAATGATCTTACGCAGGACGCTGGTCATGGGGACCTTCCGATCGTTGATTGATCAGGCCAGTGCCGTCACGCAACGAGACATAGCGTTGGAAAGCGGCGAGCGCCTCGTCTATGAGGCCGGCCCGCCGCAGGGCGTGGCTACGCAACAGCATCAAAGAGATACGCGCCGAGGGTTCGTCATCAAGTGTGTTCAGCCTATCTATGACCTGCAACGCCTCACCTCCGAGACCTTCCAAGATGAGGGCATAGGCGAGAATCCGTAATAGATCGACGTCTCGCGAGTCCTTGCCGACGATGAGTCGTAAGAGAGCCACGCATTCTGCGCTCTGCCCACATGCAAGGTGAAGATACGAAAGTGTACAGAGCAAATCGCGCTCCTGCCCGGAACTCAGCGAGTCGTTATCGGATTTGGAAACGTTGGTCGTCCGTTGCGCTCCATCGGAGTTGAACATTGTTAGGCTTCGATCAAGCTATTCCGATTCCGGCGGAGCAGCGCTAGCCAGTGCAGTCCCTGCCGTAGGACGACGATACCGCCCCCAGCTATCGGATCCGTAGGCGCGGCCGCCAGCTTATGGACGAGACCTTCCAGAACAATGCTATACCGCTCCGCCCGCAGCATGTCCGGATGACGAAGGCTTGGCGTGACGAAGGAGAGTAGATCGTGCGCGATATCGCGCCCGTAGAGCGATGCCATCCCAGCGCGTTGCTCGAGCTCATAAATGCGAGTGCGCATCTCGTTGAGACTGACACGCCCGACTGCATCAATATCTTTGGCCTCCGATGCGGCTTCGATCGCTAGATCCAGCGGCATATAGCGCGTGTTCAGCTCGCCCCAGATCGACGCCAGCTCCTTCTCGCCGTTTGCACGAGCACCGTCCGTCTCACCTTTATTGGGTTGGATGGTCGGCCCTATCACTGGTTGATGATGGTGCTCGCTGAGTCTCTGCGAAGCAGTGCCAGGCCCGACATCGTAGCGGGACACCTTTGACATGACGATCTCCTTATCCTTCCTTCGGGCCCGGAAACCCTAATACGGAACGGCAACAACGCGGCCATTGCGGCTTAGCAGCACACGCCCATCCTCGATTCGAGTGACCGCCCATCCGTCGGCCAAGAGAGCGCCGACGAAATACTTCTGCCCACCGACAAAGAGATAGGGCTGGGGTCCGCGCGAAACAGCTTCGATCGCGATTGAGGATGGCTGCTTTTCCTCCTTGACGATCACTCCGTTCACCAGTGTCACCGCACCGTATGTACGACCATCGAACCATTGCTGGAGCTCCTGCCATTTCGCAACGGTTGCAGGCGTGACTTTTCCCTCAGCGCTAACAAAACCCGGCCCCGAACCAACCCTGATATCGAGCAGGCCCGCCTTATCAATTTCCTGTTTCAGCACTTCGGCCGCAGCCTGAGCTCGCCGATCGTCAGGCCGATTCATACCCAGCTTGGGTACAAGCTCTGCGGCAGGCGGAGCAATGCCGGTCGGTGCACTTCCGCTGGCTTTGAAGAAAATCGTCGAGAGACTGCCTACGCCAAGAAAGCTGAGGAGCACGAGGGCGAGAGCTGAGATCCAAACGCGCGAGAGGCTGATCGACCGAGCCTCAATCGCATTCTGCATCGACCAGCGAATAGACATGGCGCCCGCACGAATGACGGCAGGAAGAAAAAGAACAACACGTTCACCTGCGGCAATATCCCCGTCGCCCTCTGGGGTGCTTACGGCTGCAAGCGCCTCAAGCTCGATTGAATTGCCAACTAGGGTGACACGTAGGTGATGCGGCTCAAGCCCTTGTTCGACGAAAACCATATCCGCGTCGAGGCCGCTACCGATAAGGCTCGTTCCGACAGCAGCCTTCCCGCTTAGCCCGGCATACGGTCCCGACAGTACCTCGAAATGTAAGGAGGCGGCCTCATTCACGGACAATTCTCCGAACTATGAGGAGCACGGCAGGGGGATTGGTCGCACGACTCATTCCTAGGCCGCACCACTATGACGGGAAAGGCGGAGCGACGATTCGCCCCGCCTTCACCGTTTATCCGTTGACGCGCTCGCTGGCCGCCTTCCTCTCACTCGAGAGCTCGGTCGTCAGTGCACGCAACTTTAGGTCCTGCACCATGGCCTGCTGGTTAACCGCCTTCAAGTCGTCGATCAGTTTCTCGAAAGTACCCGTCCCACCAACGTTATCGGTCGACGAGTTACCGACGCCGGGACCCGCGGACTTGGTATCAGTCTTGTTATCAGTCTTGCTAGCATTCTTGTTATCATGGGAGTCGTGGACACCACCAGTAGAAGGGCTAGTAGAGCTTGTTTTGGTCATATCGCTTCACCTTCCATTTTTTTGCTGCCATCAATGGCAACACTCCACTGACGTCGAAGAACCGGCGTCAGGTATCCTCTTCTGTTTCAGCTATAGCTTCGCGAAGATTTGACATGTTTCGCTCCATCGCCTGCATCGCGACGTTGGCAAGAACCGAACCGAACGCCGATTCGAACTTCTGACGATCAGCTACCGACTGCGAGCTGCCAGTGTCAGAATTGGTATGGATCACGCCTTCGATTGCCCCGGCCATCTGGTGCCTCTCACTTCAGTTCCGCCAAAACGGTGGTATCACCACCGAGCGATTCACATTGCTCACGCTACTGGGACTAGCTGTCGAGAAGCTGACGAGAATGAGAACAACCTCACTATCGTCAAGTGAACCCAGCTGAGAGCGCGCATTCGCAGGTACATGCCGCGACTGCCACCGCGCGAATTTCTCGGCCCCACTTTCAATCTCTACATAATGCCGACGAGCGCCAGATCGCGGCGCCGGCCCAACGCACCTCATCACATTGCTCGATCAGCAATGGTGTGATGGCAAGTCAGAGGCAAAACCGCGCGCAGTTGGAAATGCTACCGCGGGAATCGGTGGTGATGTTGTTTCGCGGCCCCACAGCGATCGTCACTCGGGACTGACGACCGCAGGCACCTGCTTTGCGAAAGCGTCAGAGCAGCGTCGTGCCTGCACATGCTCTGAGCCGGAGATGAGTTTCATGAGCACGATGACGCCTCTCCGGGATGTTAAGACGACCGACATTGGCTCGTCCTGCTCCGTCTAAAAGTCGTCAGCTTCTCGAAAGCTCGCCCCCTTAACGTGAAAGCCTCGATCTTACGATGTCGATGCCAAGTATTTACCGCAATGGAATGGAAATGAACCTAATGCAGCTCAACAGCGTTTCGCTGCCCGCCAGTGCAGATCCAGCTCTGTTCGGGCTTGTTCCGGGGGCTTCGTCGGCCTTGGGATCATCCGCGCAGACCCCCGGCCAGATTCGGGAAGGCGAACCTTCGATGTTCGAGGCGATGGTGTCCATCTGCTCGCGGGAAGAGAAATCCGACGTTCCCTCCACGCCACCGGATCTGCTGCAATCAGAACGACAGATCCCGCAGGATTCGCTGGACCAGTTGTCAGCGCACTCGAAGGCGGCGATCGAGGCGGTGATGAAGGATCCGGTTTTTTCTTCCTCGGTCGATTCCTCCTCGGTCGATTCCTCTTCGGTCGACACCCCTGGTGCAGACGCATCGTCGACGGCTGCTCCATCGCCTGACGTACCGAGCACTCCGGTGCCAAGCTCTAGGATCACCTGGAACGGCGGCACGCTCACCAATGCCGAGTTGCAGATCGTGGCAGTGCTGAACCGGCATAAGGACCAATGCCCACTCAGCTGGGACTCGCTGGCAGCCAAGGCCAGCGATCCGTCGACGCCCCCGGATCTGAAGGAGGCGATCGAAGGATTGCGACGCGATCCAGAGCTCTTCTATGCGATTGGCTCCCAAGGGGACGGCCGCTGCGGCGGCAAGATCAAGGCCAAGGATCTGTCAGAGTTTTCCGCCAGCCATTCGCAGGTTGCTACATTCCAGGAGCAGCAAGCGCAAAGCTACGAGCAGAACTATATTCCATCCGACGGCACCTCGAATGGACAAGCATCGGTCATGACGTTGAATGATGCATTGCGCGAGCTTTACAAGTATTCTGACTACCTGCCCAAGAATTTGAGCCTGGACGATTTCAAGCGGATCGTCGACGGCAAAGCCGACACTGGTAAGTGTCCGCCTCAGCTGATCGCGGCGGCTCAACACTTCCTCGAGCACCCGGACGCCTGGGAGCAGTTGTGCGGTGGTGCGACTGATAAAATCCACAAGGAAGACTTCTTGCAAGTCGCCTCCTCGTCGATGAATTCCACGCAAGGCGAGCTGAACACGCTCGACACGATCAACAAGAATCAGAACGCCTTCTTCGGGGACGGTGACCTGACACGACACAAGTTGGCGAGTATGGTCGAGGACAAGACTCTCGACCCGAAGATACGAGAAGCGGCATCGCAACTGCTCTCGGACCCGATCTTGTTCCGTTTGCTAAACAATTCGATTACGGGCTACAAGACCCATCAGGAGTTCTTCGATTTAGGCGGCGGGCATACGGTCGACTCCGGTAATATCAGCAACAACGACTTCAGGCACTTCTATAGCAACATGTCACCTGCGAACCATACCGTTCAGCAGATCAAGACCCATGTCCCCAAGACCGCCGCTGAACAAAATGCAGTCACAGACATGTTGATGGGGGTATCCGACCAACCCGATGTCGCGTCTCCGAAGAAGAATGGCGGGGTCCTCATGCATGCGGTCGATGACGTAGCCAAGGTGGGCTCGAAGGTGCTCGACTGGGAGGCCACGGCAGTAGGCCTGCTCGGCGTCATTCCGGGACTGGGCGAGTTGGCCGATGGCATATCGATGGTGCTCGAGCTCGAGTCGCAAGCATTGAGCCTTCTGCATACGGGCATTAGCGGAGGTGATATGAAACAGGCTCTGAAAGAGGTTGGCCTTAATCTTGCGGGGCAGGCCATTAGCTTTGTTGCTGGGCCCGAGGTCAAATTCGCGCTGCGCGAGGGCCTCGCAAAGGAGATGCTCGAACAGACCGTGCAGTTCGGCCTCGATACGGCGATCTCGAAAGTGCAGTCCTATGCCGAGGACCATTTGGACGACCTGAAGGCACGCCTTACCGAGCCCATGCAGGCCGCAGGCGTTCCGAGTTAGGTCGCTACGCCGCCGTCGTCTCAGAAGGTGGCCTGAAAGGCCAGTTGCGGGTAAGGTGCGATTCGTATCTACCTTTTCAGGGACGGACGCTTGCAACTTCTGCGCCGCTCGACAGTACGGCCTCGAGAAAGTCGGTATGTGCCACGTCATCAGGGCGAAGCCGCCGCTCGGCAAGCGGCGGAAGAACGCGCGCTGCACTCGAGGCGCACCCCACGCGCGATGAAAGTCGCCTGTAAAAGCCGCCGAGCGCGGTGTCTGTACGGCCCACGGTTACGGCAGCAAGGCGCAGAATTGCCGCCGCCCTACCGCCGGATCCGCGCGTTCGGGACGAGAGCATTCTGCCGCCGGAGACCTTGTCGTTCGGCGCCAGTCCCAGCCAGGAGGTAAAATGCTTTGCACTTCGCCACGAGGAGAGGTCGTCGCCCCATTCAGCGATCAGCTTCAGCGAGAGGTAAGGACCGAGGCCGTCGAGCGTGGTGATGTCCTTTCCGAGCAACGGAACAGCGCCACGCGGACGTTCGTAAGCTAGAGCGTTCGCCTGATCGGTTCGATTCCGACGCGCCTTCAACACGGCTTCGATCCGGGGCGTCGCAGACAGATGCTTTCTCGTGGTAGGCGTCCTAAAGCGCAAGTGCCTGCTCGAGCGCAAACAGACGCTCGGCGCGATAGCTTCCGGTGAGCGCGTTCACGATCGTCTCCGCGCTAGCGTGGCAACTGTAATGGCGCAAGCACGCCAGCGCCTCAGGATCGCGCGGATGAGGCGCAGCCGGTGGCGCCGGTGATGTCGGCGAGATCTGGTGGAGTTGAAGATTATCTCCGTCAAGGCCTTGTGCATATGCTTGATGTGGGAGGCCGCGTACCCAATCAGACGCTCGCGCTGGCGCACGTAGGCTCGCAGCTCCGCAATCTGTCCTTTGGGCCGAAAGCTGGCTCGCGACAGCCCAAACGAATGGAGCCGCTGCAGCCACTGCGCATCGGTGATATCGGGCTGCCTCGAGCATCGGCACCACTTCTGACTCAAAACACATCGGCCAACCGGTCCGGCCGGCGACGGCCGCGCCACCCTTCTTCTGCGATGGTAGGCGGGGTTGTTCTGGGTCCGATACGCGGTTGACGGACTAAACGACGCCTTGGCGGCGGCCACTGGCGGGCTGACGGTACTTCGTGTAGAGCCTTCTGTCGTTGCCGCCCGTGATGCAAGAAGTTTCTGACCCGTTCGGCGTGTGGACGATGCGCTCTTCTGTCAGGCCTTCCTTTACGGCGTCCTCAGAAGCCGCTGGCCGGTACGGTGATCCGCGGATCAAGTCCAATTCTCATCTCCGAGCACCTCGGCTCTTCAGCTCTAACTGGTTTTCCTGATCCAGATCTGTTCGATCGTTCCGCCCATTAGGGTCGTCCCCTTCTCACACCCTTCACCAACGTCAGGCTATTTCGTGCTGCATTCGTCATGATGCCGTCACTGCCTGCGCTGGGTTCCGATAATCCACCTTCCGGGTGGCCATGGCCCAAATCGTCCCAGCCATCTTGGCCGCGAAGGCGATCGCCACGAGCAGTGCGCGGCTTCCGCGAGAGCGCTTCGGCGAGCACAAGAGCTGCGTTTGCGCTCAGGTAATCTACCACTTCGCCGGCGGCCAGACCGTCGTCCGCCACTGATCCAGCAGAGCTGGCTCGAGACCGGAAGACGAGCCGCGGGCGTGGTAGTCGATGGCTCAGCTCCGGCTGCCTGTCTTCTCGACTCGGCTTCGGAAGGCGGAGCTTCCATGAGTTCGAGCACGGCGCGCCCCTTCCTACGCCAACCGCCGTTCAGGCGCTCGTCGAACGGCAGTGCCACGTAGTAGGCGACGTCATCCGGAGTCACTCTCGCGATCGCGTTGCGCGCCACGCGCCCACCATCCAGTCGACACTGCGTGCAGTTCGCTGCCTCGGACTGGGAGTGCCACCAGGTCGAGCAAGCCATCCAGCGCACGAGACGCTCGGGCGGCGGTGGAAGTCGCTTTCCTCGCGGCGAGCTCGACGCCTCGGCGGGTCCGAGTGCCCCGCATCATGTTCCCCTTGCGACGTGCCGCTTGCACCAGTCCAGCACCTCCTCGCCTCGTGCTGGGTGGATAACGTGGAAGCCTGCATCGCGCAACGCCTCGACGATACGCGGTCGAGCTGCCCAAAGGGGTCGGATTTTCCCTTTATGCGCTGGCGTCAGCTTACGGACAGCTAAGCTGTCTATCAATCGGGTAAGGTCTAACGACCTGAAGCAATGCAAGACGTATGATCCAGGTGCAGTCGTCATGTACGGTCGAGTTAACAATTGGCCCGATATTCCGGCCGAAGAAAGATATCATCGGGCAGCAAACGCTGAGGAAGCGGGTGCCGAAAGCCAGGGCTTCGCGGATGCGTTCGCTAGAACGCGATTGCAGGAGTCCGCTGGCAGCTCACCTTCGCAACCGAGTTATTCCCTCGTTCGAAAACCTCCTGTGGTCGAGATCGACAGAGCTACCTTCAGGACAGAAGTGAGGACCTTTCATGGCGACGCAATCAACCGCATCGCCAACAATCCACACGAGTACTCGGAATTTGTATCCGCAAGAGCTAAGCGCACAGCAGAGGTCGCTAAGGAATACGGTATCAGAAGAGATTCAGAAGACGCCCGATATTACAGCTACCAATTAGGAAATGTGAGCGTTGGCCTCCAAAGAACGGAGGCCGGATTCAACATGACTGAGTTCGAAAGCGATAAGTGGCGAAAACAGTTCCCTGGACGAAGTGAAGTCACCTCAATTGTTGATTTTCAGGTTGCTCATCCGCTTGTCGCGAACGCCGGCGATATTCTGCTCGAACATCAGCTTCGGCAAGACGGCGAACGACCATTGGTGAACTGGCGTCCTGCTAATGCAGAAGCGAAGGCCCGCGCAGAGACAATGGGCTTCGTTGAAGTGGACGAGGACGACATGGTACTTGACCCCACTCAGTCCGCCCAGTGGACAAAAAACAGCCTCGGTGAATGGCAGCGGGCAACTAAATCTCAGCTTTATCTCTCCAAGGTCGATAGTGATACTGAGGTTGCAGCAGATTCCGAAGAGGATGGTGACTTTATGTAATGCCCAGATCCGCAGGCATTCATGTTTGGGCAGGCGGTGGAGCAAGGAGCGCAGGCAAACGGAGAGCTGCGGCAAAGGTCAAGCCTCAGCCGAGCGAAACCGACAATTCGACTGGATCCGCGAGGTACTTTGTAACAAGGCACCAATGTTCACCATCAGGCCCGTCCGAAGTGATTTCGCCGTTTGATGCGCCAATCTGAGGGAGATAGGGTGTCTCGGCCAATTCGGTCGAAGACACCAAATCAGGAGAGATGTCGAGCGAATTGAGCCACAGCAGCCATGCGCTCTGATCCTGGCGCTAAGCTCTGCGCCGCTGCCGCCGACCTTAAAGGACGGACGTGTTGACCGGCGCGATGTGGCCCGTCCTGAACCGGCTTAATGCCAGATGCGATCTCGACAAGCTTGTGTGCGGCGGCTTCGGAGCCAAGCTAGCCTGATCGGCGGAAATCTCATCAGGCTCGGACTGACTCGCTGCCGCCAAGCATCGTGGAATCGTCGCCGCTAAGAAGGCGGTTTGAGCGCCTGCGACCGGACACCTGCTTGCCACAGGATGATCAGGATTGATGTCAGCAAATCCCTCAGCCAGGCGATCACGCGGCGGAGGTTGTGGCTGACGGCGGTGAGGATGACGTTGCTGGCATCGCACACACGCCCCTTGGGATCGCAGCGGCCGAGGTGGCCGTCGCTCTTCATGTGGGCAATGATGGGCTCGATGGCTGAACGGCGCCGGAGCTCGCGCTCGATGACGCCGAAGACGCCGGAGCGGCCATGCTCCGCCTGTGATCGACACGATGCTTGCCACGACCGCGAAAGGCCGGTCCTCGGAGGGATGGGCCCTGAATGGCGAACGAAAATCGGGCGAGGCCGAAGCCTGGCCCGGTGCGGCTCAACGGAACGCCTCCATCTGCAGCTCGGACGCCATGCGATCCACGGTCTGGCCCGGATTTTCGACCGGACGCCTCGAAATCAATGGTCGTGCTGAAGCCTTCGCCGTGTTCGATCTGGGGGCAGCACCGGGAAAGCCGCTATGGCCAGGCTCATCGACTTCGGCCGGGGTCTCGGATCAGGGGAAAGGTGCGGGATGGGTCACCAGGAAACCTGAGAGATCCCGTTGTTGTCCACATGGAAAGCCCGCGCGGAGCGCCGGCGTTAACAACGCTCCTGGCCCCATGTCCGGACTTTGTGGCGCGTCAATCAACTTGAGACAAGGCGGCCAAGTTAAGCGATAATTGACGCTGGCCGCCGGCTTGGCAAGCGCTGATTGACACTGCGCGACAATGAAGCGGTACTGCCGTATGCCTCATGGAGGAGTGTTCCCGAAGAAGCGATCGTTGGCTCATTTATTTTGCTCCCGAGAAGACGGACGGCCGGTACCTGGGAGGCCGGTCCAGCTGGCCGGGTTGCGCAACGACCGGCCTCCCTCCTCATCGAACCGCCCTGGATGATCTTCCGATCCAAACAGCAGCGCGCTTGCCTCCTCGCTGCGCCAGGATTTGACGCGGCGCTGAAGCGTTCGCAGCAACTTATCCGGATAGCAGATATTCCGCCTGCAGCCTTATCAGGAGCTCGGCGCCGTTTCGCCACGGCTCGGCCTTGAACCACTCCTGCAGCTGTGGGGTCGCCTAAACGAGCGGATCAGGGGACGACGACCTCGCTTCGCTTTGAGGATCGGACGGTCCGTCCGTCGAGATGCGCCCTCTTTCCAAGCCGTTCGCAAGCTGTCGAGGAAGAAGTCGATGGGCGGGGCCGCAGTAATGGAATCGCCCGACGACTTCACGTCGGCAAGGTCGGCCAGACGTTGCTGCGCAGACCGAATGTTACGGAGCAACGCGACCGGGTCCAAGCTGAAGCAGATTTCCTGCAGTCGGGCCAGAACCGCATCGGAGGTATGTGGGTTAGCTGTCAGCCGCTCATGCGGCGGCGTCGGTGCCACTATTAGATTTACGGACGCGTGCGCCATCGCGCTATCAGCTTGAATGACGGCTGTAAGAAGTTCACGAACAGGCGCACTGAGCGATAGAGTTCTGCGAGCAACGCAGCCGAGCTATCGCCAAATTTTGGTGACGGCCGGAGCCGGTCAGGCGGCGGCGGTTATGGGCTGACGGTCGGTCGGCTTGGCGATGACCTCGATCCCATCATTGAATGTCACACCGACAACGAGTTTTGGCAACTGGTTGTGGCCATCGAGACGAGGCCAGCTTCTCTGCGCGGCCTCGAGCAGTTTGAAGACCATCGCGAGTGCCGTCTTGTTGGACAGGCAGCCCTTCGATCGGATGGTGCGGTGGCGAACGGTGGCGAAGGTGCTTTCGATGGGGTTGGTAATCGGTATGAGATTTCTCGGTGCCAACGTTCCGCTGCGGTGTTCTGCGTCGTGGCGTATGGTGCGACCATCGGGACAGAGGCACCGGGAGCACGATGTGCGGGCAGGCCGATGCATTCGATGAGCCGCGAGCTCGAGTTAGTAGCTGGCCGCCTCTGCGACTCGCCCGGTTGCGCTGAGAGCGCGAATCCGTAGTTGTCGTGTCGCCCGTAGCTCCCGTCATGTGGTCTGATTGGCAGGAGGTGCGAATGCGACGGGTGATTGGCATCGAGGTCCACCGAACTTTCGGGGAGGTGGTGATTTGGGAGGATGGCAGGCTCCGACATGCGGGCCGGGTTGATATGACGCGGACTGCGTTGGAGGGATTTGGCAAGACCCTGCTGGCCAGTGATGAGGTGGTGGTCGAAGCGACCGGCAACAGCATGGCGGTATCGCGGGTTCTGGCACCGTTCGTGGCACGGGTGATTATCGCCAATCCGCTGCAGGTGAAGGCGATCGCCCAGGCTCACGTCAAGACCGACAAGATCGATGCCGGCAGGCGCGCCAGTCTGCAGGCGGCCGGGTACCTGCCGCAGATCTGGACGCCTGACGCGGAGACGGAACGCAAGCGTCGGCTGGTGGCGCGGCGCTACCAGGTCGTGCGGCATCGCACGCGGCTCAAGAACGAGGTGCATTCGATCCTGCACGCGCACCTGATCCCGAAGTGCCCGCATGCCGATCTTTTCAACGGCCGCGGCCGGGCGTGGTTGGCCGCCCAACCGTTGCCGGACGATGAGCGCGCGGCGATCGATCGGCACGTCCGCGAGCTTGACCGGCTGGCGGAAGATCTGGCCCTGCTCGACCGCGAGATCGCGCAGGACGCCATCGACGATTCCGCGGTCAACAGATTGATGACGATCACCGGCGTCAACTTGGCGGTCGCTGCCGGCATCATGGCGGCGATCGGCGACATCAGCCGGTTCAACAGCCCGCAGAAGCTGGTGAGCTATTTTGGGCTGAACCCGCGGGTACGGCAGTCCGGACTGGGCGCCGCCCATCACGGCCGCATCAGCAAGATCGGCCGCAGTCACGCGCGCGCCATGCTGGTCGAGGCGGCCTGGGCAGCGGCCAAGGCGCCCGGTCCGCTGCATGCGTTTTTCGTGCGCATCCGCGCCCGGCGCGGCCATCAGATCGCCGCGGTGGCCGTGGCCCGGAAGCTCACCGTGCTTTGCTGGCATTTGTTGACGAAGGGCGAGGATTACCTGTGGGCGCGCCCGGCACTGGTCGCCATTAAGACCCGGGCGATGCAGCTTCAAGCCGGACATCCGCAACAGAAAGGCAGCCGGCGTGGGCCAGCGTATGCCTACAACATCAAGGCATTGCGCGACCGCGAGATGTTGATTGCCGCACAGGCGGAGCAAAGCTACGAGCGCTTGGTGACGCAATGGAAACCACGGCGGCCAAAAACCGGCGCGCGGGCGCCTCAACTCGGCAAGACAAAATAGGGCAGCCTGGTGGCGCTTGCAGCCGATGCGCCACGCTTCGCCACGAGGTCGCCCGCGCCCACCCAGGATAATCCCGCCTGACGGCAAGTGCCAGCCAGGAATGCAGTCCCGTTCCACGCCAGCATGCCGCCGTGCTCGGGCCGGTCAAGGCGAAGCCTTGCGGTGGCCGCAAACGCGGCCAGCCTTGACCGCCCCTGCGCGCGGCGGCTGCGAGATCGATGGCCGGGACGGAAGAATGGCCCGCGGCGCAGCCGAACAAAAGAATGGACGTACGCGATTTCTGCAATCGTCATCTCGGTCATGAAAAAAATTGCTTGTCCATCTCATCCGTCGTCCGCAAGTGTTTCCAGTGCTCGGCCGGGAAGTCGTAGAACGCCAGTAGCGTGTCTCGATCCTTGCTCAGGCAATCGGCGGCCTTCTCGTACTTCAGCGCGTAGCTCTCGATGAAGGCGTCGAACGCCAGCTCGGCGGCGAGCTTCGTTTCAGCCATCCAGATCTCCTGCAACGCGCGTTTGGCCTTCGGCTGCTGGCTCTTCGGCAGTTTGGCGAGCACGTTGGCGGTCTTGTGCACCCAGCAGCGCTGCCCGCGCGTTTTCGGCCAGAACCTCACCGGCGGCCTTCCAGAACCCGAGCGCGCCGTCGGCGATGGCGAGCTGCGGGGCGAGGTCGAGCCCGCGCCGCTTCAGGGCGAGCAGCAGATCACGCCAGTCCTGCGCGCTCTCGCGGGCGCCATCGGTGAAGCCGACCAGTTCCTTGCGTCCCTCGGGCGTCGCGCCGATCAGCACGAGGATGCACTGCTTTTCGTCTTCGAGGCCGGGCTTCGAGATGGAGGCCATCGGCCCAGATGTAAACGTAGCGCTGGGCCGACAGATCGCGCCTCTGCCACGCGCCGTGCTCGTCGAGCCAGCCATCCTTCAGGCGGCCGATGACGGATGCCGACAACCCGGCAGCATCCTTGCCAAGCAGCGCAGCCAGCGCCTCAGAGAAGTCGCCGGTCGAGATACCCTTCAGGTAAAGGATCGGCAGCAGCGTCTCGATCGACTTCGACCGGCGCATGTAGGGCGGCAGGATCGACGGCGAGAACCGGATGCGGCCAGGATCGGCGGCGTCCGCGTCGCGATCGCGTACACGCGGCTGGCGGACGGCGACCGGACCGATGCCGGTCATCACCTCGCGCTCCGGCAGGTGACCGTGGCGGACGACGCGCTGGTGGCCGTCCCGGGTCTTCAAATCGGCATGCTGGCCTAGAAAGTCTGCAACCTCGGCCTTTACGCCTGGGCCAGCAGGGCACGCGCTCCATTGCGCAAGACTTCTGTGAGTTGATCGTCGAAGATTCCTGGCTGAATCAGATGGATGACGTTATCGTTGGACACGGCATATCGCTCCTTCGGTGGAGAAGTGGAGGCGTCAAGCACCCCCACGATATGCCGCCTTTCCGATTCCCGCCGTCACCAACTTTGGGCGATAGCTCCGCAGCCGCCTCCAGTCCTTCAAACCGCCGATAACCGATGATGCGTCGGACCACGGCTCCGTTCTTCTGTTCGACAAACGCCTGGTCGTTCTTGCGGGTAGGGTCGGCAACGCGTGAACTCGATGTTCATCTGCTCACAGGCCGTGCAGCGAGGGCGGCAGCTGTCGGCGAACTTTTGTCGTCACGGTGCTCAGGAGCGTTTGCCCGCGCACCAGCAACGGCGCACACTCCGTCCAACAGGTCGCAATATCCGTGAGCAGCGTCTGTATAAAACCGGCGCGCGCCGAGGGCCCACTGTGAGCGACCAGATCGGCTTCGACTAAGCCCGGCGCCGGATACTTCCAGCCGGCGGACGTCCGTACCGGGATTCCGTCGCTCTGCGCTCGCCACCGGGCCGCGCCGGTGGCGTCCACCTTCCTCTCGGATCTTGCCCAGCGCCCTATCGATCGTGGACGCGCTCCCCGCCAGTAGCTTCGCACGGGATTTCAGGAGCCAGGCCCATGTGACCGTTGCGTTCCATCGACTCGATCAGGAGCGGCAGCAGCGCTTTCAGCCTCTTGCCGCAGATCCGGTCGGATGGCTCACAAAGCACTACCAGCGCATTTCGCTCAGCTTCCTCGTAATCCGGCGACGGGTGCGCCGAACCGAGGATTGCCTCATCTCCTCGGAGCAGGCGCATCGCATGCTTTCGATGCAAGCCCGTCACAAGCACAAACTGGTCCAGATTCGCGCTTCTCCGCGCGTCTCGCCTCTCTGTAGCGCTGCCCCACAGCGCCCGTCAGCTCTCTCCGAATCGCCATGCTCAGTTGCCTCATTATCGCGCCCGCGGTCCCATCCCACTGGGGAGCAAATTACGTGAGGCAGGCACAGCACAGCATTCAGGAACATTTCAACCGACTTCTTGCCATCCTCGTATGGCTTCCGACCGGGACGATCGCCCATGATGCCCTACACGCTTGAGGCCGATCCGTGTGCCACATCCAGGCGCACCGCTCTCGAGCGCTTCCTAAGCGACGGTCGCATCAAGCTCGACTCCAACGCCGTCGAGCGCGCAATCCGGCCACCAACCATCACGAGAAAAAACGCGCTCTTCGCGGGCAGCCATGGTGGCCGGACCTGGGCCACCATCGCCACGCTGCTGCAGACCAACGAAGATGAACAACCAGACCCGCACTCCTGGCTCACGCAAACTCTCGAACGGATCGCGCGGCGCTGGCCGATCTCTGAGATCGATACTCTCATGCCCTGAACTTCCAAGCCTGAACGGCCAAAGCTTCGCGCTTACGCCGCTGCCAACACGTCTTATCGGCGGCGGCGCGCCTCGCGCAATTAAGGTGCTCGAAAGCGGGGTAGATCACCAAGCTGCGAGGATTTGCCGCATCGTGAAACGGGTATGAAAAACCCAATCAGGCTCGACGCGACAGCGATGGGGGCTTGAAGTCTACGTAGCGTCAGGTTGTACAGTCTGAATCATACATACGGCCTTCTCTGAAGCTTCGTGATCACTCGGAGAGGCTCGGTTGGTTGTAGCGAATGTGAGGACGTTGATCTGAAGAGGAAGCAGAGCTTGCAGTGCAAGTATTGAAACCCGGTCGCCTTCCAACAGCAGTGGGGCGGCCCAATGTCGGTCGCCGATGTGCCGCATGCGATGTCCCGGAAGGGGGCGGCAACACCGTGGCTTTTTGAGTCGTGCGAGTATTTGGGTTTCGTTTCTCCTGGATCGTTTTGAGGTTTGGCGAGCGGTCACCTGTTGCCCAGGAGCCGGGGCGCTTTTCTGCAGCAGCCAAGACCGGGCAGGTGTGAGTAATGCACGAGCTCGGAGCGACGCGCGATAACAGTCCCTTTTTGTTCAATTTGGCGACCTTGACGTCCGGCTTTTTGAAGCCGGAGTCTCTGTGGTCAATGCGCCGGAGTGTGGCTCCGGGGCAGCTATGAAGAATCTTCTCATCTTAGGAGAGTCGTGTGGAACCGATCTATAACGATCCGAACTCTTGGATGCGCTGGTACGCCGAGCAGCAGGCGTTGCAGCGTGCGGGGCAAGAGGCCGACGTCGACCCTGCCGATCAAGCTGGCTTCGAGCAGCAATTGGGCGAGCTGCAACTCCGCTCTCCTGAGGAGAGTTCCGGGGTTAGTTCCCCCGACAGTTCAGCCGCACGGTCGCATGAAAACATCCAGCGTACGGACGTTGGTGGTTCGATGCGAATGCGGCCAAGGTCCAACCTGCGGGACAATTCGTTCAGCAGTACGCGTCGCAGTGTCGATGTTCCGCACGCTCATCTTGGCTCGGCTGCAAATAATTACCGGTCTGACTTGCGGGACAGGCCCTTCAGCAGCATGCGTTACGCAGCGCCCTCGGAGGAAGAACCTACGGCGCGGACGAAGGACAACAAGCCGCGTGGACTGTTCTCTCGGGTCAAATCAGGGTTAAGCAAAGTCTTTGGAGGAAACCACCGTGAGAAGTGGTCCGGCGGCCAAGCCTCTGATGACGTCTACTCGGAGCTTCGCATCGACTTTGCAAAGCGCAGTCGCCCGTCCGAAGCAGACCTAGCGCTGATTGAAGAGTTCAAGACGGCATTGGGCAGCGCGAACCGTAAGACGAAGACGATCGAGAATTATGTGATGGCTCTTCGAATGTTCAGCGAATTCCTCCAACCCAAAGGCGTCACTCTGAACGACCTGCTTGGCAATGCTGATCTGCTGACAGCCTATAAAGATGAATTTAAGAAGGTGGCGAGCGCCAATAGCAGGAACTATGTGGGTGGAGCCTTGGATACACTCCAGACTTTCCAGGCTGGAAATCCCATATCCGCTCCAGCTGGGGTGGGTACGCGAGAGCAACCGATGCACCCCCAAGACGAGCGGATGATCCGCCAGTTCGTGGAAAACGTCAAAGACTACAGAGTAGATCCCGATGGTACCAGAGGCCGCGGGACTGGAAAGGTCCCGCTTGCAACGATCAAGGGCAATGTGCAAGCGCTCAACGCGTTTGCTCGTTGGCTCCGAGCGCAGAACAAGGGGCCCCTGGCTCCTCGGGCATTCAATGAGCCAAGGTCGCTCGCCGACGACATCAACGAGTACTTCGTAGCTGGCGGCGATGATCGTGACCGCCTCAGCGCGGCATTGTCTCATCTCCGCAGGATCGGGGCTGACGGGCTCCAAGCTGTCGGTGCCGGGCCCCGCCTGATGGGGCGCGAAACGTTGTCGGCTCATCCGAAGGACGTCTCCACGATCAGTGACTTTTTAACGGACGCTCTATCCAAGCTTGGATCCGACGCGACTCGCAAGGAGAAAATCTGCGCTTCGGCGAGGGCTTCCAGGCTACGCTCTTTTAGTGATTGGCTTCAAAGAGAGGGCAGGCCGAGCATCATGGACCGTATCGAGGGCAATGCTAAGCAGCAGTCGTCATTGAGCGCAGATTATGCGGCGTACAGCAAAGCCACAAAGCAGACACCCCCACTCGATCTCCTTCGACAATACCTGGGTCTCGAGCCCCAACAAGGACTTCGTGCTTATGACGATGACGCCAGCCTGATCGAGAGCCTGGCCAAGGAAGAGCTGAGAAACCTCGACCCAGCTTCCGAACAGAGAAGAAAAACAATTCGTAATACTGCTTCGGCCCAACGCAATTTCAGTAATTGGCTCCGCACAGAGGGTAGGGAAAGCATCGCGAGCCGAATCAACGGCAATAGTGAGCAGCGGCGCTCGCTGGAGGCAGACCACCGGGCTTTCACGGAAGCCAAAGGGAAACTTGGCCTGAGTCTCAGGAAGCTCAGGCAGTATCTGCAACTCGTTGAGGCAAACAGAGGGCTGGGTGTGACCTTCCCTGAGCAGAGGGCTAGCTCGAACTCAACCTCAACCTGGGTGCGAGATTTGCCGACGCCGCCGTCCGAAAGTGAGTGGCCGCCGCTGCTAGATCCGTTTGGGCAGGCTGGCTTGCAGGAACCGGCCAGGTCGAGCTCGACCTGGTCCCCGCACGTGCCGTCCGACTTTGATCCAAGTGAGTGGCCGGCAGCGCAAGGCCCGGTTGGACCGGGTTGGCAGGACCTGGCCGGCTCGAGCTTAACCTGGTCTCCACGAGTGCCGTCCGACTTCGAGTGGCCAACTCCAGAGGGCGCGCCAGCTCGGTCCTCAGACATCTACCACGGTTTGGCTTCTTTCACTGATCTGCCGTCCACACCGCAGGAAATGCGTGACGACGCCCAGTCAAGGCCGGTGCTCAGCCCTGCCGGCAGACCGCCGTTCTTCATCGGTTCATCAGGCACGCCGCAAGAGCTCGAGGATATCGGATATCTCGTCGGCGAGGATTGGCAGCATGGCACACAGGCGGTGCCAGACTTCCTGCTCGATGTACTGGACAATAAAATGCTGCTGCCGAGTTCGCAAATGGCTCCCCAGCCGGTCTCTATCAACGGTGAGACCTACTCCATTGCGTTGGGGCCGCGAGGACGCCGCGACGCCCAACTGATCCATCACCCTGGCCCATCCTCAGTTCCTGATGCCCGGATCGGCGCTTCGAGGGCGAGTGCCTCTGCCGGCGACCGCAGCGGACGGGTGCTCGGAGCCGAGGAATGGCTGGGTGATGCGCATATCCAGCGGGACTACGAGCTGCTGTCGCAGGAGTTGCAGCAAAACAATCCAAACCTCGCCGCCCGGACCCGGTTCGTCGATCCTCTCATCGCCTTTCAGGTGGGCCATGGTACGGACGGCGACGCCCTGGACGCATTCCATCGCATTGTCAACGATCGGAATGGCAACGATACGGCCGACTTCCTGTTCTTGCCGGTGAGTGATGCGAGCGCTACGAACCTTCATGCCCGCGGATCCCATTGGTCGTTGCTGCTGGTAGATCGCCGCGATCGCGACAGGCCGGTCGCCTATCATTACGACTCCGCCAAGGCATACTACGACTCCGCCAAGGCATACAATGCCACACCTGCAGCAAAGCTCGCAGCGCGGGTGGGAGCCGATTTGCGAGATGCCCCCATGCGCCAGCAGGGGAACGGCTATGATTGCGGAGTGTTTGTGGTCGACGGTACCCGGGCGCTGGTCAGACGGCTCGCGGGAAGACGGCACGCAGATCTGAGCCTCCTCTACCTCGTCGTCGATCGGCAGGCACTGCGAAACCGGCTAAGTGGGTGAAGTCGGCTTCAACTGAATAGCGCGTGCAGCTGGTTGAACTGTATCCGTCCGAGATAAGCCGGGGACAGTACGCCTGAGGGGTTCGGTTCCCCTGTGCATCCTGATGAGCTCCATCAGGTTAGCCGAGTCGGTGAACGCCATGACGCCGTCGTTACCTATGCTGTAAACCGAGATGACGCCGCCCACCGGGTCGACTCCGTTGGCCACATCCCAGAGCCAGTCCTCGTCCTCGCCGAGGTCCTTTGCCACGCGACCAATGGTGAAGACGAAATTGACTCTGTTGACGTGCGCTGAGCGGAGGACGTCGACGTGAGCGACGTCTAATTCCACGGCAGCAACTGGTGTAGGCAGCTCTGTGGCATGTCCGCGATGCGCGCGAAGGCGTCGGCGAGCCACGCTTTCGCATCGATGTTGTTGAGACGCGCCGTATGATGAGCGTCATCCGGCGGGAAGTTCCGAACCGGACGTTTAATTGGACAACCCGCGGCCGGGCTTCTGCGAGGTCGACATGGCCGCCCCTGGCGGCACGTCGGTGGCGGGATCGTTCATCCAGACCATGACGATGGCCGATTCGCGACGGGCTGGACGGAGTGCCTGCCGTTGGTGAGGTGCGGATTCCGATTTATTCCGGCCGGGTATTCCGACGTGAAGCCGGCCATCGTTCCGATTTGAAGCCGGCCACCATTCCGAAATGAAGCCGGCCGCCATTCCGATCAATTTCCGGCCAGGTTTCTGAGAAGGTCGGCGTTTTCGTTTGGGTCAGTCCCTCAGGCATCAAGTCCCTCGTTTGATCAACGAGGGGAAGCGGATGCCGGCCAAGAGAGAACTGACCATGAGACAGATACGACAAATGCTACGGCTTGCCCGGGACGGGGTGAGCGCCCGGGAGATCGGACGCACGCTCGGCGTGGCGCGCAGCACAATCCAGGACAATCTCAAGCGGGCCTCGGCGGCCGGGCTTGCGTGGCCTTTGGCAGGCGACCTCACGGACGTCGTTCTTGAGCAACGACTGTTCGCCCATGCCGGCGTCAAGCGCGGGTTCCGTCGGCGCGCCGAGCCAGATTGGGCCTCGCTCGCCTGCGAACTCAAGCGGCCCGGCGTCAATCTGATGGTGCTCTGGGAAGAGTATCGCGCGGTTCACCCGGGAGGCTATGGCTACAGTCGCTTCTGCGATCTGTTCCGGGAGTTCGAGCGGCGCCTGTCGCCGACCATGCGGCAGGACCATCCGGCCGGCGACAAGGTGTTTGTCGATTACTCCGGCAAGAAAATCATGATCGTCGATCGCGCAACCGGGGTCGTGCGTGAAGCGGAGATCTTTGTCGCCGTGCTTGGCGCCTCCAATTACACCTACGCCGAGGCGACCTGGACGCAGACACTGCCGGACTGGATCGAGGCCCATGTCCGCATGTTCCGATTTTTTGGCGGGGTGCCGCGCCTTGTCGTGCCCGACAATCTGAAATCCGGCGTCCACAGGGCCTCGTTCTACGACCCTGAAATCAATCGCAGCTACGGGATGATGGCGTCCCATTACGGCGTCGGCATCCTTCCGGCACGGCCACGAAAGCCCCGGGATAAGGCAAAAGTGGAAGCCGGAGTGCGTTTTGCCCAGACCTATATCCTCGGGCGGCTTCGCCGGCAGACCTTCTTCTCGCTGGCTGAGGCGAACGCGGCAATCGCCGCCGCGCTGGAGCGCATCAACGCGCACGTCATGCGCCGGATCAGCGTCAGCCGCCGACAATTGTTCGAGACCGTCGAGATGCCCGTCCTGGCGCCGTTGCCGGATGCCGACTATCAGTTCGCGGAATGGCTCCTGGCCCGCGTCTCGCTCGATTATCACGTCGAGGTCGACGGCTTCTTCTACTCAGTTCCACACGGCCTGATCCGGGAGCAGGTCGACGTTCGCGCCACCACCCGGACCATCGAGTTGTTCCATCGGGGTTTGCGTGTTGCTGCTCATCAGCGCCGTTATGGCGGCCGCCGGCACGGCACTGATCCCGATCACATGCCCAGTGCGCATCGGCGTTACGCCGAGTGGACTCCCGATCGATTCCGGCGCTGGGGGCGGTCGATCGGGCCCAACACCGAGGGGCTCGTCCTCGCCATCCT
The DNA here is from genome assembly GCF_023100905.1 of Bradyrhizobium sp. 4. Taxonomy (NCBI): domain Bacteria; kingdom Pseudomonadati; phylum Pseudomonadota; class Alphaproteobacteria; order Hyphomicrobiales; family Nitrobacteraceae; genus Bradyrhizobium; species Bradyrhizobium sp. 4. The sequence goes on along the minus strand of NZ_CP064686.1, from coordinate 1,514,187 downwards.
GGCCAATCGGCCTCATCCCGAACAGGGATTCCGGACCTGTCTCGGCGTGCTTCGGCTGTTCAAGGATATTGATCCCGAACGCGCCGAGCTGATCGCGGCCCGCGCGGTCGCGGTCAGCGCACTGACCTACAAGAGCATCGCCTCCATCATCGCCAACAAGCTCGAACGCAGTTCTCGCGATACCGAGGACGCGATCATCGAACATCCCAATCTGCGCGGCCCCGGTTACTTCCATTGAAAGGATTATCCAGCATGCTGACCCATCCCACCCTCGACCTGCTGCATAGCCTCGGTCTCCACGGTATGGCCAAAGGCTTCAAGGACCTCGATGCCCAGTCCGAAGCGCGCAGCCTCGAACACGCCGAATGGTTGGCTTTGCTCCTGGAACACGAGAAAACGCTGCGCCAACAAAAGCGGTTCGAAAGCAGAGCTCGAGCCGCCAAGCTACGTCATGCCGCCTGCGTCGAGGATGTCGATTACCGCGCTATCCGCGGCCTCGACCGCGCGCTCTTTCTAAAACTCGCTGCTGGCGACTGGATCCGGGCACGGCATAATCTCCTCGTTACCGGGCCATGCGGCGTCGGCAAGAGCTGGCTCGCTTGCGCCCTCGGCAACAAGGCTTGTCGAGACGACTTCTCAGTTGCGTACCATCGCGTGCCACGTCTCTTCGCGGCCCTTGCACTCGGTCGCGCCGATGGCCGCTATACCAAGATGCTGCGTGCTATCGCTCGCCTCGATCTGCTCATTCTTGATGACTGGGGACCGGAGCCGCTCGATGCCGACCAGCGCCGCGATCTGCTCGAGATCGTCGAGGACCGATATGAAGCTCGTTCGATCATCGTCACCAGCCAGCTGCCCGTCGATCGCTGGTACGAAATTATCGGAAATCCCACCATCGCCGACGCAATCCTCGATCGCCTCGTCCACAACGCTTACCGCATCGACCTCAAAGGAGAGAGCCTCAGAAAGCAAAAGCAATCCGCTCCAGGTCAACCGGCCACTTGACCTTCTTATCCCTCAACGACATCATCAAATCGACCCATGCGATTGACGCCAAGGGTGGCCGGCTTCCGATCGGAATACCCGGCCGGCTTCAGATTGGAATGCATGGCCGGCTTCGTCGGTACCCGCAGGTGAGGCGGGATGGCTCGCTGGTTGTCGAGGCTATGAAACACGCACAGAGCCGGTTCCGCTGGCTTCTACGCGGTGTGGACTTCGACAACGACAGCAGGTTCATGAACGAGGTCTTCGCGCCGCGGTGCGCCAACCGAAGCTCGGGGTGACGCGCTCGCGTGCCTACAACAAGAACGGTCAGGCCTTCGTCGAGCAGAAGAATGGTGCGTTGTGCGTCGCTTGATGGGCTACGGCCGCTTCGTTGGCCTCGACACGGCGCACGTGATGGGCCGCCTCTATTCGGCGGCAACTCTACGTCAACTTCTTTCAGCCGTCGTTCAAGCTCAAGGAGAAGCGCCGAGAAGGGGCCACGCCTGCACCCTTTGGTTTTAAGAGTTGGTACGCGGCTTGCTCCGTTCGGAGCAACATTATGGCGCGAGAGACACACGTCCGCGTTGTAAGGAGCGGTTCATCTGCAGGGTTTGCGATAAGCGTGGCACCATCCTAAGGGAACGAAGTGACCCAACCATGCCCATGAGAAAGCGTGCCGACCAAAAACTGCAATATCTTCACGTCGTGTACGCGTCAATCCAGCTTTCTCTTCTGGTGCCGACTTCGAGACTCTTCCATGCGAGATCCGTACGAAGGCCGATCTCGTGGTCCTTCTCACTCTCGTCGACCCTATCGAGCACCGCCCGCACTGGCGAGGTTGTCTCGGCTTCGAACGTCGGGATAGTCCCGAGAAAGAATGATCAAATCGACCGGGCTTGCAGAATTCGATTGATTAAGGCCACCGCACAAACCTGTCCAGGGGCTGCGAGATACCAGATACCGGTATTTCGAAGTCCGTGAGGTATCAACGCCTGCTCGGCGAACGTCCGCTTTGGGCAATTGGGTTGAACGCTCGAGCTTGCGAGCAGCCGAAAGCGCGGATTCACATAGGCATAGAAGCCTGGGATGAAACGATTGGGCGAACAGCAAGCGCATCAAGCGACCTATCGTAGGCATGAAGGCAGATCTCTGTAAGAACGCGGACCACCAATCGCCGGGCCTGAAGCACTACCGGAGAAGCGCACCGCTTTGGGACCAGCAAAAAGTAGCTGATCATCGGCGCCAGGCAGATATCAGCTAGCCAACTCATTGCCGTCTCGATCAGAGACAAGACACGATCGGAGCTTCTCTTGCGCGCGGGTGCCGCTCTTTCACGTTTCAAACGCATTCACCGTGTGTTCGCCGTCGCGATCGGCGCCAAGAGCCCGACGAGGCACATGAGCCCGGCTAGGACCCCAAATGCGGCCGGCAGTCCCACGTACTTGGCCAGTAAGCCGATACCAGCTGGCCCAATGAGAATTCCGGCATAACCCACCGTCATGATCGCGGCAATCGCCGGACCAACGGGCATCGCCTCCTGCGTGCCGGCGCGCCGGAACAGAATCGGGGCGACATTCGATAGGCCAAGACCAATGAGCAGCAAGCCGATCATGGCGATGACGGCCGCCGGTGCCGCCAGCAGAGCTCCGAAACCTGCCAAGGCCAGTAGACTTCCGAACATAAGTGTCGCGCGGTCCCCCGCCCGTTCGACGACGGCGTCGCCAGCAAGGCGTCCCACCGTCATGGCTATGGAGAACAGTACATACGCTAAGCCGCCCTGCGTCTTTGGAGCAAGACCAGCGCCGACGACCAACAAGGCAGCCCAATCGAGCATCGCGCCTTCGATAAGGAAGGCGATCGCCGCAATCACGGCTAGAAGGAGCACGATGGAACGCGGCAGAACGAACGACGGTCCCTGGTCCGCCTGCGCCGTTGGTACCAATCGCGGCCACGCCAGCATGATCGCGATCACTATCAATCCCGAGCAGACCACAGCCGAAACAAATGCGTCAATCTGCAGCGAGAGAAAAGCGGTCATGGCTGCAGACCCCACAAGTCCCCCGATGCTGAATTGAGCGTGGAAGCTGGACATCAGCGGGCACTCCGCCGTGCGCTCCACCTCCATCGCATGAATGTTCGCGGCCACGCTAATCGAGCCTATCGAGGCGCCTAAGGCGAATAGCGCGACGCCGAGCGCCAACTTGCTAGCTGTCGTGAGGCACGGCAGGACGATCGCGAGACTAAGCCCACCCACAAGAATGATCAGCCTGACGCCGTAGCGGGCGCTCAAAACACTGGTCAGAAGCATCGCGATGATGGATCCAGCACCCAGGCAGAGCAGTAGTAGGCCAAGCACGCCGTCATCGGCCGCCAGCCGGTCTTTCGCAAATGGTACGAGCGGAGCCCAGGCCCCGAAGCCAACCCCGGGAACGAAGAATGCAAGACGCGTTGCTAACCGAGAGGATGGTTGACCAGCAGACGCCATGACAGGGACCCTATTGATAGACGACCTGCGGGCGCTGTACCAACGACGGACTCCCGAGCGACAGAGAGTGCGCAGGTTCGGCGGTCGAGAGGACATCGTTTGTTGGCGCAATCCGCCATGCCGGACGGTTCAGCGCGTGATATCGGATCGCGTCGGTCGTCACTGTTCTAGTTCGATCCGCGACAACATCTTTGATTGCAAATACGATGCCACCGCGAAAACGCACGTGACGACTCGATACGATCGGGCAACTGTGCCGGCTAGGCATGGAGCGTCGGGGGCTCTCAACAAGCTTGATACTTGCTGATTGATGAGCGCGGTCGCGCACTGAAGGAGCACGGCCGCGTATTGCGATTCCGTGACGCCCTTCAGCGCGCCAATGCGGCCTCGCCTTCCGTAGTCATATCCGCGACAAATCAATATGGCTCAGTCGCAAAGCTGACGACGAGATGAAATTGTCCGCCGATCGCAATCGGCCTTAATGCGAGGCCCTTGGTTTGCAACCCTGTTACTCTGGGCTTGCGTAGCCTGAGCTTGTGGCAACCGACATCGCGATGTAGACGCCGACATAAACAGTTGATCATCGAAGGTACGCAGAGGCTTGTGTGCCTGCTAGACCCATCGTCTTTGTCAACGCCCCCCGTCACGGCTCGCCATTGACGACTTCTTCATCGAATTGGCTGTGCACATGGACCGGCATTGATTCTTGTCCGTGTGCGGGAGGGATGCGCTCGTTGCCCAACATTCCATCGAGAAAGCTGCCCCGCCGAGATCGCGACCCGCTCCTACGTAAACAGCGGACGAATCCGTTGCTCGGTCTGCCGCAACAAAGAAGCCCACAGCGTCGCGCATCTTCGACCGACGCTCCACCAATCATCAAATCCCGAATGATGGTGGCCCATAGATTCAGAACCACCCGAAAATTGCAACTGTAGTGCTAGATCCGGTGCGCCAAATGCATCGAACTCCGTCCGGATCGCGTGTCGGTGTTCCGTTACGCGCATGTTCTCTCCTTCAAGAAGGATCAGTGCAAGATCGGCGAATACGCGCTGCCCCAGACAGTCGCGCGTCATCTTCAGTCGGAATTGATTGCGCAAGCCCCCGGTCGATGCGGGCTACGCGCGCATTAGTTTCGACCACTTCGATCTACCCCGGCTAGAACTCTTGCCGCGGCGAAGCGCGAGGGGCAGCCGCGTCGGAACTTCCAGTGTTACACCGGCGAGACCGCCGAAACGGATAAGAAGAACACAGTTTGTCGATTTGGTTCTGAATTGCGCTACAGAGTTGGCAACGCGAGCAGTACGTTGTCGATCAGCCGGGTCGAACCGACGTAGGCTGCGGCACAGAGCGCCGCCGGAAGCCGCAGCGGACTCGTGGCGCGCTTGAGCGTATCACCATCGACAAGTTCAAGGTATTGCAGCCGATCAACGGTCTCAAGATGCCGCTCCGCGATCGCAATCAGCTTGTCCACCTCCCGCACTCCTGAGCGGAACTCATCCGCCGCGGCGAACAGCCCACGACTGATGGCAACGGCTCGCCGACGTTCTTCCCCGCTCAGATTCCGATTGCGACTGCTCATCGCGAGCCCGTCCGGTTCCCGAACGGTTGGCACGGTGACGATCTCGATCGGAAGATTTAGATCAGTCGCCATGCGACGCACGACCGCGCATTGCTGAAAATCCTTTTGCCCGAAAAACACGACGTCCGGACGCACCATGTTGAACAGCTTGCATACCACGGTTGCGACGCCGCGAAAATGCCCAGGCCTAAAAGCCCCGCATAGTGGCTTCGCCAATTCGCCCGGTTCGACGAAGGTCTCGAATTGAGCCGGATAGACTTCCCGTGCACCCGGCGCGAAGACAATCGCAACACCGGCATCGCGGCACAATTTTTCATCGCGCAGGAAATCGCGAGGATAGCTGCTGAGATCCTCGTTTGGTCCGAACTGCGTCGGATTGACGAAGATGCTAACGACGGTGACGTCGCATTGCGCTCGGCTCGCCTTGACCAGGGCCAGATGGCCCTCGTGCAAATAGCCCATTGTCGGCACGAGCCCGACGCGTTTGCCCGCGCTGCAAGCCTTCGCCAGTTCACGACGAAGCTCAGCGACCGTCGTAATCGTCTGCATCGTAGCACCTTACATCAGGTTGTCTTAGGAGGAGCCCAGTTTGCGATGATGTCACCCAGGCTTTCAGGAAGCCGATAGGACTCTTGCGGCGCCGGGAACGCTCCACTGCGGACATCGGTAGCCCAGCGCGACAGCGCCTCCTGCAACAGCTGAAAACCATCTGCATAGGCGCGAACGAATTTGGCCCGACGACTTTCGGTCAGCCCCAGCACGTCATGGAATACGAGCACTTGGCCCGAGCACCCGGGACCCGCGCCTATTCCAATAGTTGGTATCGACAGCGATTCGGTCGCTCGCTGGGCGAGCTCGGCCGGAATGCCTTCAAGCACCAACGCGAAGCATCCGGCCTCCTGCAGACGGTGAGCGTCATCAAGCAGCCGCAAAGCGTCATCGGCTTTCCGGCCCTGCACCTTGAATCCGCCCATGATATTGACGCTCTGCGGGGTGAGGCCGAGATGGCCCATGACGGGAATTTCGCAATCGACCAGGGCGCGCACAATTTCCACGCGCTTGGCCCCGCCCTCGAGTTTCACTGCATCTGCACCTCGCTGCAGGAATCCTCCGGCGTTGCGTATCGTCTCCTCCGGACTGAGGTGAAAGCTGAGAAACGGCATATCGGCCACGAGCAGGGCACGGGGCCTTGTGCGCGCAACAGCCTCGAGATGATGATTCATCATCGCCACGCTGACAGGCAACGTGTTGTCGAATCCGAGGCAGACGTTGCCAACACTGTCGCCGACAAGAATGATGTCGACGATGGGGTCAGCGATGCCTGCAGTAACCGCATCGTAGGCGGTGGTCATGACGACACGCCGCCGCTCCTGCTTCCACCGCTGCAGGATTGGAATCGTGATCCGCTCAACTGATACTTCCGAAGCGTGGCTCATTTTCGATCCGTTCCGTCAGATGGCCTCAGGTCGATTTCGGAGCTGGAAGCGATACAATTTAATCTCACCTGTCTCGCCTACGATTTTGAAGCCACCGCCCTCCCGAAGTCCCCGCGTCACCGAATATGCTAGGCGAACGGTAATCCGATTCTTGCGACCGAAGCAGTTGAGTATTGCGCGCATCCCGGGGGACCACCCTTTTTCTATGGCGGACGAGTGAAAACTCGTCAACCATGAAAGGGAAACATACGCCTCCAAAGTAGCAGGCGCGTGCATAAACACTCCAATGGTCGCGCGACCATCAAGCAAGAACTCCCAGATTCAAATTGTCATTTGGAAGCGCCTTGCGTCACGCTGGGCCTCAGGGCGCGCCGATGCGATCATTCTGGCAATTTGCCTGCGCGTTGTCTTAACCGCATCTCTTGCATGTCGGACTGGCTGGCTCTGCCCAGGGAGGCAATACTCTACCGGAGCGAGTTCTTTTCCGAGCCTCATCAAGTTGAACTGCAGCCAGAGGATTTGTTGCCGCTCACACCTGCTGCGCTGCATCAACGCTCCGGCATACTTCCCCATACAGAGCTGATAGAAATTGCGTACCATGCCCTGCTGCAATCCCTTCCCCGGGATACTTGGCACTTTCCAGCTCCCGAAACAGGCCTCGCGCTCACCCTCTGTTGTAGCGGCATATCGCGATCGATTCGTTCGATGAACCCCTGCCTGTCGGCCGAAAATTGCGTTGCGCGTAATTCCGCGGTGAAATCCTTCAAACGAGCTCGGAGTGACTGCCGCGCCTTCGTCAAATGCAAGCATGGGAGTGCTTTCCAGCGCAGCAGATCATGAAAGCTATGCAGACGCGCGTCTGCCGCCGCTAATTCGATGGCGTGTGGATAACCCGACCGTACAGACTTGTCAGGCGAGCCGCTTAGAGGCGTCGCTGACCTGAGGCGCCGGTGCGCTTGCCGTCCGCTTGCTGCTCAATTCGCAGTAGCCGTGGCAACCCAAGCGTCAGGCCATCGAAGAGTCGACAGTTTGACACGGCCAGCCAAGTCATGCGATGCAAAAAGGGCTAAGCGCGGTTAAGGCGCAGTAGTGCGGTCGCAATCTAAGCGGCGGCCGCCATTGCGAGGTCAGCAGCTTCTGCTGCACACGTTCAAAGGCCACTACTATTCGTCGAAGACACGATTTCGTAACAACACCCCGCATTTCCCTTGTGCGTCTTTTCGTGGCGTCTTGTACTGGTTGTCAGCGCGATCGTTCTACCCGCCGCGCCAATGCGTATGTCTCGGGTCGATACCGCAATAGGCGTCCATCCCCGAACGAGAACTGGCAACTGCCAGGATCCCCCCAGATACGTCCTTGCAGACAATGAGCGTCCTGCCAAGCGTGTCGCAGGACGTACACCCGAAGGCGAGACAAAGCCAAGTGGCATGGGAAGTGCTAGCAGCGATAAACAGCAGATAGCGCATGTCTTGCCTCCGCTAGGCTTTGCTTAAGGATAGACCATCGAATTACTTGTATTGATGTCAAGCAGATGGCAGCCGCGCTTCCCTGGGCAATCGCATCCACCGATGTACCAGCGCGTTGGGCTCTCACGCCCATGCCAGCAACGCGGTCCAAGTGAAGGCCGTCTAGGAGTGCTCGATCAGAACCGCGGCACCTCGGGCGGCCATTTTTCCCAAAACTTGGCGAAGGCGGAGCAGCATTTCAGCGACTTTCCGGAAGGCAGCGCAGCCTTCCGGCGCGATGCAGCTGCGCGTTGGAAGCGCCTCCAGGCAAGCGTGTACACCAGGTACTACCTTTCTTCGTTGCTTCGCGACGAGCAGCGCCGAAACGATAAGCTCCTCCCAGGCGACATGTATGGCTAAGACTATCGCCACGTTCCGCGATTGAAAGTCGTTTCACGATCATCTCTCTGCGGTGATCAGCCGAAGAGCGGAATCAACCTTGAAGTCACGCGTCGATGTCATCGCTTCAGGGGCTGGCGGCGGCCTTCCCCCTTCTGTTTGGTGACCCTGCCTGTGTTCAACGAAGGAGCGCATTTTGCTGCAGTTCTTATGCGCCGATCCTGCAAGTGAGACCGTTTCATGCACGAGATCCGCGCGAAGCTAATGACCGTCGACGGAAGCATCTACTGAAGTTGTCCTAGCGACTATGATCAGGCGGTTCCTTACTTCGATGCAGAATTTCGTCTCAGAGATTGTCTACCTTGTGTAATAGCGGAGGAAGAACAGCTAGCTAAACACCCGCCACCGCGATGGTGCAGGGCGCCTGCCCTGCAGTGGCATCTGAACGGCTGCCCGAGGCTTGCAGACTTTGCGATGAGGCATCTGTCGCTTTGGGCGAAGTCAAACCGCAGTTCGCGATTACCGACGGTCATCTATGATTCGACACATCGTATTCTTCACCGCAAAAGATAAGGCGCATGTCGACAAAATAGTCGACGGCCTTTCCGTACTCGCCAAAATCCCGCACGCACGCCGGCTTGAGGTCGCTCGCAACCGCAAGAGTGACCGGCTTGGCAACGAAATTGACGTGATCGTCTACGGTGAATTCGACGACGAAGTCGAACTCGTAGCCTATAAGGCGCACGGGCTTCACCAGGAGTCGATCCGGCAGGTAAGACCGCTCCGAGAGCTACGTCTCGCGGCCGATTACAGCATGTCAACAGATGCGGAGCCATTTGGCAGGCCCTACCCGCGGGCGTAATTAACCTGGCAGGCAAGTAGGGGGTTTTGGGTGCCCATGAAGCACGCCTTCGCCGGACGGGATTACAATCGGCCATGTATCGCTGAGCGACAGACTAATGCATGTATTGGAACTGCAGTGGAATGAGCCCTCATAGCCATGCGACGCCTCGCGCATCGGAGGCACCTCACGTTCCTGGATAGCGCATCGAGACACGCGGTGCTCGGGCAGTACTCGTATGTGACGTGCGATCCCTTCAGCACTTACATCATCGCGGACGGGAGAGGTATTTGCAACGGAGAGTCCATTGTGGGCGATCCGTGGGCGGCACTTCGCGCTCTGCTAGCCAACTATCCGCAAATACATCGCGCCGATCTCCGGGCATTCCAGGGCGGCGCCGCCGGCTTTTTTGGATACGAGCTGAACAGGACACTGGAGCGATTGCCGGTGCCGACCATCGGGGGCATCGCTTGCCTCAGGCACTCCTACATCTTTACGACGTCGTGATAAGCTTCGATCATCGCCATGATAGATGCTGGATCCTTTCTACCGGGTGGCCGGAGCAGGATCCAGTTCGCCGGCGTGAGAGAGCTCGCCAAAGAGCCGAAGGATTTGCTGGGCTGCTTACAGTCTCAGCCCCTCCTCCTGATTTTAAACCAGGCGAGGCCGGCTCATGGCATTCAAACTTCAGTCGCCAGGGATACATCGCGGCGGTACAGCGCGTGATTGATCTCATTCTGTCGGGTGACGCCTTCCAGGTCAACATTGCGCAGCGCTTCAGCGCTCGCCTGGCGAACTCGTTCGATCCGATAGCCTTCTATTGTCAGCTGCGGAAAATGAATCCGGCTCCCTTTGCCGCCCTTCTTCGGTATGGCAAGCTCACCATTGCATCGAGCTCGCCCGAGCGTTTCCTAAAGTTTGACGGGCGACAGGTCGAAACGCGACCTATCAAGGGGACGGTGGCGCGTTTTGCTGATTGCGAGGAAGGCCGGCGTCGCGCTGAGACGCTGGTACATTCGGAGAAAGACCGCGCCGAGAACACCATGATCCTCGACCTCCTGCGCAATGATCTCTCGCGCGTTTGCACGCCTGAATCAGTCCACGTCCCGTCCTTATGCAATCTCGAGTCCTATGCCTCACTGCACCATCTCGTGTCCGTCGTTACGGGTGAGCTAGCACACGGAGAGGATGCCGTAGGCCTACTTAGGGCCTGCTTTCCCGGCGGCTCAGTTACCGGAGCTCCCAAGGTACGCTCGATGGAAATTATCTTGGATATCGAGCGTGTGGCGCGAGAGGTGTATTGCGGGGCCATAGGCTACATAGGATTCAATGGACATATGGATGTAAATATTGCCATTCGCACCGTAACGATCGGCGACGGCCAGGCCGTCTTCCATGCAGGCCGGGATAACAGCAATGTCCGATCCGGCCGCCGAATATGAGGAGAGCCTTGCAAAGGCAGAGCGCATTTTCGCGCATTCATTGCTGAAGACGCCGGTGCATCTTGATTGTCATTATCGACAACTACGACTCTTTCGTCTTCAACATTGCGCGATATTTTCGCAAGCTTGGTGCAGCAACACGTGTCGTCCGGAACGACGCGATGGACGTGAGCGAACTTGCTGACCTCAGGCCCCGCGCGGTTGTCATCTCCCCCGGTCCGTGCACTCCAATTGAGGCTGGAATATCGACAGCCGTCGTTCGTGAACTTTCGGGTCAGGTGCCAATTCTCGGGATTTGTCTCGGACACCGGTGCATTGGGACGGTGTTCGGCGCACGCGTAACGCGCGCCCGTCGTCCTATGCACGGTCGGTCCTCGTATGTCACACATGAAGGCGGCGGGCTTTTCAAAGAACTACCGTCTCCACTTCGTGTGGGGCGCTACCATTCGCTTATCGTCGAATTGGATCCTTCATCTGCCCGTCACCTGACGGTGACAGCACGCTCGGATGATGCGGAACTCATGGCCCTCGCCCATCGCGATCAACCAACATATGGCGTGCAGTTCCATCCAGAGTCGATACTCACCCCACAAGGGGACGTACTGTTCGCAAACTTCCTACGACTTGCAGAGCTTCCTTAAGGCGGCCGGAGAGGACTGGTGCAGCCATAGCGTTCGTTTCGGTTGTCGGACGTCGAGCCGCGGTTCGTTTGAGGCGTCTGTGGCCGGCTCGGCGCCGAGGTTCGGAACTTTCCATTTGAATGTCGAAGGGTCCATCGGCGCCATGGGGCCATCGGTAGCCTTAAAGACGGCCTCGGCCATGGGGACTTTTGGGGGCGTGGAGGCCGAGGCCGCTGGAGGCGCTTGAACCTTAGAAGGGCCAAGCGAGCGCGAGCTTACTCACAGGCAAAATGGCTGTTCTGTTCGCTTCCGCACATCGGCGATACCATTCCGGTCAGAACCGCACAGGGGAGCTGCGGCTCACCCTGGTTTTGCGCGGTGTGAACAAGTCGCCGCGATAATCTCTCTTGCCTCCGTTGACCTGGCGATCTCGGGCATTCTTGATTCATCGAAAGCTCGCAATCCAAATGCCGCAGCGGCACCGTCCTTACGATCTCCTTCGGCTCCCCAGTGGGGTATGCCCAGGGCGCCGTCGGGGATCGCAATCTCTGTGCAAACCTCTCTCGTCCGCTGCACCAGTTTCTCGGCCTGAGCTTGCTCCAAAGCATCCTCCCTTGATTGCCGCCGCAGCCTGCCGAGAATTTTATAGCTGTCGTGATTGGCAAGCTTGGCTTGATAGCTGCCTGGCGTGTGGAACTCCACTTCGAAGCGATAAGAGTCCGCCGTGGTGAGCACTGTCTTGATGCCGACGAAAGTCGGACTGCGCATTCTGAACCAGTTGGTTGTCTGGCGTTCGGTGTAGTCCCGCTCCTCGAAGGCCAGCATGGCTTTCTTGAAGGCACGTGTAAAATCCTTGTCAGGAATTTCTAAGACGTGGCGTACCGCGTTGCTGAAGAGCTGTGGGGCGCTGCTGGGTGGGATGCTCATTCCGGTGAGCTGATCTGTCATGGAGGCATGCGATTTCAAGCGGCGCTCCAGATGGGGCATCTTCACCTCGATGCCGGCTTGCGCAAGGATTCCGGCAACCTCGCGTGCCGCTGCGGTGATTTTCCTCTCTTCGGCTATAGCTCGGCCAGCCTCATTTTGAGCGCGTTCTGAGGCCTGCTCGCGGGTCAGCGTGATCATGTCAGCATCGTCAGCGGCTGGCCGGAGGCCGGACGGTTTGCGCAAAATGCCCTGCTCCGCAGCGAGTTTGATCGAGGTCTCCATGATTGAAGCCGCCAGAGTGGGGTTGTCCCTCAGATCCTCCAAGGTCGCATCGACATCAAACCTTCCGCGGGCGAGGGTCGCCGCCACGCCCTTGACGTAGGGCACGGACTTCAAGCCCGGCGTCTTGTAGAGGAGCCGCTGAAGATGACTGCTCTTCTGGAAAAAGAGGTTGGCGCCAGTATCGGATTTATAGGCGTCGGTGCCGACCTTGATGCCGAGGCTCAGCAAGTTGTTTGCGCTTTTTACGAGGTCGTCCGCATTGTAACCATCCGGGCGGGGATCGATGCGAGGAGGATAGTGGTCGAGTAAAAGCTGGATGCGGTCTCGTGGCTGAGTCGTTGCCGGATAGGTCTCCGCCAGATCCGGGAAAAGGTTGCAGAGCCTTACGCTGAGGCTCGGGTTTGCGGCGTTCGAACTTTCGATTGTTTCGGGCAGAGGTTGCTCATTCGGCTTCACTGCCCATGCCGCTAGGTCGTCGACGAGCAACTCGGCCATTTCGCGAGCAACCAGATGTTTGGCGACCTCAATCTCGCTCCTCGCTCTCGCAAACGTGTTCTGGATATCGTGGCTACTCACCTCTTCCTGGCCCAACAGCTGACGGATCTCTCGCCTGAGCTCGTGGTGAACGCCCTCATAGGTGCCAAAGACAGCACGCTCGGCAAACCAGCGTTGTGCTTCATGGGATTGAGCCAGAAAGTTTCGCTGCAGGCAGCTATAGGTTCCCAGGACATCCTGCGTGGCGGCGAGGATCTGGCGGGCGCGACCGAACTGGTAATTGTCGCCCTCAAGCGCGGGGGTATGCGACTTTGGCGGCTTCAGCGACGGAAGTCCGAGAGCTTGCTCCTTGCGATCGAACTGGCGCACATGCTCATAAAGCTGCGGCCGGTCGCCGACAATGACGACGGTGTCCCCGTCGAAGTCTCCGTCAAGTTTTTTCTGTTCCCCGATCGGGACGGCAACCAACGAGCCCGGAGCGAACACCTCGGTAGCCTGCAGGATGCCGACGCACTCGAGCGGCGTGTCCACCTTGGCGCGGTCCTTGCTCGAGGTCCAGCTCGAATGGCATTTGACGTCCTCGGCAGACAACACCAGCCCACGGTCGGCGTAGCCGGCCGGCCACATCTTATCCGGCACAACCATCAGAATGCCTTTGGCAAAAAAAGTCGGATCGTCGCCCGCCAGTTCCTTCCCCGACTTCTGCGCGACATTGAAGCTGTATTGGATGGCTGTGCAGTTTTCGAGGAACACAGCGGTCGGGTCCCCCTCAACGGCCGACTTGATTCGCTCGGCGGCAAACGGGCGCAGATTGGGCTTGTCGTAGGGCGAGCGCCCGATCAGCACGCCGCTCGCCCCCATCAACGTCTCGCTCTTGAGCGTCGGCACATGGAGACAGTCATCGCTGGACGGTACGGCAACCGCGCCGGGACCGTCGATGTGTCCGGCCGTCACGGTGCGAAACAACTCTTCAGACGTCAACTCTCGCCCTTGTCTGCTCTCGAGCCAGGTTTTGGCCTTCTCCCGCGCCTCATCGGTCACCGGCTCGCTTCGGGGATAGTGTTGCAGCGCCGATGCGGGAACGGACATTCTTCTTCCCTCAGCAAAGGCAGGCACCCGATCAGGACCTTCCTGTCGGCGGGCGCGATTTACAGCTGGCATACGGTTGGCCAGCGAGGCCTTGATAAAACCGCAACCATCATGCGGCCGCAAGGCGATCGGGCCTTCTGGCCCAGTCAGCTTGAAGGGATGCTCCTCGCTGGCAGGACGGTCCGGCAGCAGCGACAGTTTGAAGGCGCCCTCCAGCGCGTAGTCCCGAGGACCTAGGTCCTTGATTGCCGGCGGCGCGGCAAAACCCCTGCGCTGAGTGTAATAGTATGCCTCTTTGAAAGGGGCCCAGGCACGTGACAGCTGCTCGAACGCTGTGCCCGGCGCCGTTTCGGCATACGGAATCGCCAGCAGCTTTCCCCCCGAAGACTCTGCCCTCGCCACACCTGGAAGGCGGCCGGCGATCTGCGACACGGGCTTTTTGGGCGGCTTTAACTTGCTTCCGCCGAACAGGTCCATGCGGTATGGCACACCCTCGACGGTGACCGTACGCGCCAGCATGAACGCGCTCGGCTTTCCTGGCAGCTGGACCGCGACGACGGGCAAAACCCCCGAGGTCAGGCGATGAAAAATCGAATAGCGTGTCTCGGGCTCCGTGGCCACTGGCCGGCCCTGCATGTCCACCACTGACAACTGCATAAGTCCCGCGTCACCCTGCGGAGGTCTGGGCTCGTGGGCCATGGTTCGCAACACCTGATGGACGTCGAACACGGACGCTGGATGTTGGGCCTGGACCGTCGCCGCATTCTGCGCCAAGAACGTGTCCAGCGCATCGACCGGACTCTCCGCCGCGATCTCCGCCATCAGGTTCCAGCTCATGTTGGAAAGATCGCCTCCGACGAGGCCGCCCGTTTTGTCCAAAATCTCCTTAGTCTTGCGCTGCAGCTCTTCCTGCCTCACCCGCAAATCGGACTTCTTGCCTTCGACATAGGGCCGGCGGAACAATGCCGCGAAAACCGCACGGGCCTTGAGCGTTTGATAGATCGACAAGGCGGGGCAACGGCTCGAGTACGGCCCTCGGGCTCGCTCGGCATCGCTTGCTTTGAGATGCCCCTCGATCTTGTGCTCGACGATCGGTTGAATGTCGTTCAGCAAGTTTAAAGCCCACCTCCGGTGCCAGCGCAGGTGCGGGCTGCGCGCCAGCGGCAGGAGAGCGACGCAGAGAGTACCCATGGTTTCGAGGTCGTTCTCAGCGGCAAAGCCAGGGGCACGATGCAGTTCCGCCAGCCGGTCTAACCCCGTGCGTGCGAGCAAACCGAGATCGTCAAACAATTGAGCCTTAGCCAGCGCTTTGAAAATCATGGCGATGTTCAGAACCTGGGTCTGCTCCAGGCGATCACTGGCATAGTGAAGGTAGTGGGCCATACCGTGCAGCCGATTCTTCAGCAGAGCGGTCTGTATGATCTCTCCAGTGCCCTCTCCCCTCGTGACACCTCGCCCGAGAGCATTGGCTATCATGCTGAGCTGAGTTGTGGTGAACGCTCCGAATCGGAGGTCTCCCGAGCCGAGTTTGCCCGCTATGTCGATTATCGCCCCATGGCACACCGCCTCTTCCGGCCACTTGCTAAAGCCGTTCACCAGGATCGCCAGTTCCCGCGGAGTAAAATCAGAGAGCCGGTTGTCACGGCGAGAGACCTCGTTGGCAATCGCGACTGTGGCTTGGCGAGCGTCCTGCTCTTGCAGCCACTTGCTGAAACCGTTCACCAGGTTTGCTAGACCCTGCGGAGTGAAATCAGACAGCCGGTCGGCGCGAAGGACCTCATGGGCGATTACAACGGTGGCCTGACGTGAGTTCTCCTCTTGTGGGCACTTGCTAAAGCCGTTCACCAGATTCGCCAGGTGCTGAGAGGTAAAATCGGAGAGCCGGTCGGCGCGGCGAAGCACCTCACCGGCGATCACAGCGGTGGCGTGACGTGAGTTCTCCTCTTGTGGCCACTTGCTGAAACCGTTCACCAGGTTCGCCAGACCCTGCGGATCAAACCCAGAAAGCCGGTCTGCGCGGCGACAGACCTCACCGGCGATCGCCAGCGTGGCTTCGCCACAGCCCGTCTCGTCAGGCCACTTGCTGAAACCGTTCACCAGGTTCGCCAGACCCTGCGGATCAAACCCAGATAGCCGGTCGGCGCGGCGACAGACCTCACCGGCGATCGCCAGCGTGGCGTCGCCACAGCCCGTCTCATCAGGCCACTTGCTGAAACCGTTCACCAGGTTCGCCAGACCCTGCGGATCAAACCCAGACAGCCGGTCGGCGCGGCGACGGACCTCGTCGGCTATTTCAACTATAGCGCTGCGGCAGTCTGTCCTTTCCGGCCACCTGCTGAAGCCGTTCACCAAGCTCGACAAGTGCTGGGGAGTAAAACTGGAGAGCCGGTCCGCTCGGCCAGCGCGGCGACGAACCTCGTCGGCGATTGCAAGTATAGCGTCGTTGCACTTCGCCCCCTCCGGCCAACTGCTGAAGCCGTTCACGAGGTTCGACAAGTGCTGGGGAGTAAAATTGGAGAGCCGGTCGCCGCGGTGATGGACGACCTCGTCGGCGATTTGAACTATAGCGTCTCGGCAGTCCTGCGGCCACTTGCTGAAGCCGTTTACCAAGTTCGCCAACGCCTGTGGATCAAAATCAGAGAGCCCGACATCGCGGCGGCCCGCGCGGTAACGGACCTCGACGGCGATTTGAACTATAGCATCTCGACAGTCCTGCGGCCACTTGCTGAAGCCGTTCACCAGGTTCGCCAACGCCTGTGGATCAAAATCAGCGAGCCAGACATCGCGGCGACCCGCGCGGCGACGGACCTCGACGGCGATTGCCCTCATTGCACCGCGACACTCCGCCTCTTCCGGCCACTTGCTCAAACCGTTCACCACGGTAGCCAAGTTCTGCGGACCAAAGTCAGAGAGCCAGACGTCGCGGCGGCCCGCGCGGTGACGGACCTCGCTGGCAATTGCCCTTATAGCACCGTGATACTCCGCCTCTTCCGGCCACTTGCTCAAACCGTTCACCACGATAGCCAGGCTCTGCGGACCAAAATCAGAGAGCCCGGGAGCGCGGCGTCGAATCTCAGCGGCAACTGCTATTGTGGCCTCACGAGAGTTCTCCTGTTCCGGGCACTTGCTGAAGCCGTTGACCAGCAGAGCGAGACTTTGAGCGTTGAGCTCCGAAAGTGCTCCGCGTTGCTCACGAAAAAATCTGGCGATTCGGATCATTCCATTGCGACATTCCGCCACCCCGGGATATCGACTGAACGACAATACGAATAGGGAAAGCGTTTTGCTTTCGACGTCGTTTAGTGCATTGCCGAGGCTCGACACCTGAGCTGCCATGGCCCTGCACGCTTCCACGCCTGCCTGACCTCCAGCCTCCCGGCTCATGGTGTTGCATGAGGTGGCGTACCCCCATGTATTCCGGGCGCGGATATCTTGTTCCCATCTTGGGACAAATTCGCGTTTGAACTCGGAAGCGGCCTTTTGCAGGAATGTTGCGTGGTCCGCTCGACCCTGCAGCTTCCTGTCATACTCCACCACAGCGCACGAGAATTTAGTGATGTCGCCAGCGAAGGAAATGTCATGTAAAGCGTTATTAAGTAGGTTTTCCGAGTATCCACGCTTGAAGCTCTGTTCGGCTACATGGACGAAACGCCGCCTTCCCGGTCCTGCACCCGGGTCGGACTCCGTTTGCCTATGGGGTAGCACCGTGTCTGGTTGCGAGCTTCTGGATCCTTTATTGCCGAGCCAGGGTTTGTCATCAGAACCTAAAAAGGTTTCTTCTCGACCTGGCGCTCCACCCTCCGGCACTGGGGGAAAACCGCACCGTCGTGCAGTGGCTTCACCTGGCGCAGCGCCCAGGATCCGATGTGCGCCAACGGAGGGTCCGGAAGATCTGTCGCCAAGGGCATCATCGGCACCGCGCGCAATGCGAGCGAAGGACTTCCTTCTATCTTGAGGCCCAGAGTGCATCCGCTCGGCGGAATCGAATGATTGGCTGCCTTCCCCAGGGGCAAGACTTGATTCCGGGTTCGCCGCCTTCGCCAGTCCCTGCGCCTCGGACAACTTCATCTTGAGCCGGACTGTTTTCTCGTGCACTTCGTGCACATGCGCAGGCGTGAGCAGGCCGCGTCGACCAGGCTCTTCCAGCGGGTCCAGACAGGCCTGCATCTCGGCGGGCTGCGTCTGCAGGCGCTCGACCACGATGCCCACTACGTGATCGGCGTCCTCGGGCTTCATCTGGCGCGCTTGCGAGACGGTCCTTTGCTGACCAGCCAGATCGAACTGCAAAAGCTCGTCCGACCGCTTGACCAGTGGCGCCAACGCCTCCGTCGATGCCGGGGCCTGCCAGACCGCCGAGTGTGCCGCCGCCGACGACGCACTCGCATGCGCCTCCTTGGCGCTCACAAGCTTCTTCGTACCTGGATCCGAGCGCACGAGAACCTTGTCCGCTGGCGCGGTGTCGCTGTCGCCCGCGGCGACTTGCGGCTCGGGCCGCCCGGCCGAACTCGCGGCATCAGCAGCCGGCTTGCGGTTGCCTTTCCCCTCCCTGCGCGCAGCGGTGCCTTTGGCCGCCGCTGCCTTGCCGGCAGTGTCGGCCGGTACCGTAGCGCCAGCGTCGGCAGGCGATGCAATGATGGCTGACGTTTTCAGCTGCAGTGCCAGGAAGTGCATGACCTCGTGCGCAGTGATCCGTGCGTCGTCTACGATCTGGCCCAACAGTTCGAATGGCAGGCTGGCACCTGTTCGGTTATCGCTTAGCTTGGCAAGGATGTCGTCGTGCAACGCCAACGCAAATTCCGAAAGCCGTTCCATGACTCCTTCCAGAACGGTGCAGTGCTCTGCGTCGAGTGCCGCTCCGTCGTTGTGCAGAACGGCTTCCTCCGTCGAGAGGAATGCCGGATTAACATCGTGGACAAAGGTCCCGAGCAGATGCACCCCCCCGTTCTCACCCATGAGGGCGTCCCTCACGGCCGGTTCAAACGTGCTCGCCTGAGACTCAATCATAAGCTGCGCGAGCGCAATCCGCGATTGCAGACGCATGTACCCCGCATGAAGTACCAAGCCGGTATTCAGGCGTAGTGCGGCCTCTTCGGGCTTCCGCATCTCGGGCGTCGTGCTTGGCAAGTTGGCGGTGGCCTCGCAGACGGACACCATCCGTTCCGAGCGCAACAGCTTCTTTCCCCACCACTCCATGCAAGCCGCATGCTCCTTCGCCACACTGGAAGCCACTCGGCTCAGCTGGTCGGGGGTAGCGTTGGATTCGAAAATCCGCTGGAACAGGGCTGCCGAATTCTTTCTGCGCTCTTGCAAGGCGGCGATAGTCGATGAGGCCAGTGCGTTGCATTGGTGGGCCGCATCGAGCACGGCATAGCGGTATCGACGGACCTCAGCGTCGGACAGAATGCTCCGCGCCACGGCCGGGCGCAGCCTCGCGTAGTACTCCAGAACTGCCGAACCTGCTTTGATGAACCGATCGCTCAGCTCTTGCGCCTCCTCCGAGTTCTGGGCGTGCAAGGCCGCATTACGGCAAGCGTCAAGTTCCTCAACCAGGCGATCCATGTGTCGCTTTGTTGCGTTGATTTCTTCCTCTGATGAGGAAATGGAGACTGCCACACCCGAAGTTGGCGGCTGGCTGGCGACCGGCGTTGTGTCTCCACCCTCCGACACTGAGGGAAAGCCGCGCCGCCGCGCAGTGACTGCACGTGGCGCAGCGCCTAGGATTCGATCTGGGCCAACGGAGGGACCGGAAGACCTGTCGCCAAGGGCATCGTCGGCACCGCGCGCCATGCTAGCGGAGGGCGTCCCTCTATCTTGGGGCCCAGAGCGCATCCGCTCCACGACGGAATCGAACGATTGACTGCCTTCCCCAGGGGCTAGGCTTGAGTGCGAGCGTGAACTGCTCGATCCGGCTCCAGCATCCCCAATGCGCGATCTGCCAGATCGGCCAATGCCCGTCATATTCCATCTCTGATAAAGGCGAGAATCGCTGCTTATGATGTTGCGGGCTGATGTCGCTCAGCCATGGTGTATCAAGGCTTTGGCCCATAAGTGCAATCGCCCAGATGGCGCATGGCATGAGATCTGAGGAACCTGCGGCATGTTTTCGGCAACCGTCATGGTCAGCCCGGACCCGAGACGGCGCGGCCTAGATCCTGGCCAAAGTACACGCCAGCAGCCCAAGATCGGCCGAGACTGGCACGCGATCGCATCACGCCGCACTCGCTATCCTCAGTTTTTCAGAGACAGAGTGGAGGTTTGATTGCGCGCTGCCTTTCACCGGGACCGTTCTTCGTCCATCTACGCGAAGATGAATTGCCGGTAGAACCACTCCGGCCAAATGCATCCGGGCAAACAGGTTCGCGAATCTTTGGCTTCCTACGTCCGTTTGCCCGGTGGCTCCCGACTGATTCGCTTCGTCAGCTTCGCCACCGTAGTGGACATCGAACGAGGCACCAATTCGACCATACATGATGATTGGCACTCCTGCGTTTGCATTGGGTTCAGGCTGATGAGGCGCGGCAGGCCTAGATAGACCGTCTGGCTGACGATTGGCTGACGGAGGCGTTCTCCCGGACCGATAAAGAAAATCCGAGACCTGGCTCAAGCGTTAATGAATCGGGCTGCGGCCTACACCGGCCGGCGAAGGCCGCAGGTCAGGCCGCCTGGGCCTGCGATCGGGCGCTGTCACCTTATCTGAGGAGCGTCTTGAGCTGGCTGGGACGAAGAGATTACGGAAACGGGCATCCGCCGCCGTTCTCCCACCCTCCCGTTTCGTCCTGGTGTGACAAATAAGGAGAACTTCTACTCTCCCTCTGGCGTAACGTCGGAGCCTGCCCACAAGCGCGGAAGACCGGCGTCGTGATTCCTGATGTTCAGAGCCTTCCATTGCAGCGCGGGGAAGTTCTCTATCGCGTGCTTGACGGCGGCATCGCCTTGGAGACTGCTGACGTCGATCCGTCCCTCTTCGTAGAGAGCATCAAGGAACGACATCTCGCCGCGATCATGTTCGAACAAGGGCGCCAGTCGTTCTTGCCATTCGGCCAGCACGAGCTCGCACCAGGCTTCGGGCGGCCGTCCTTGTCGAACATGTCGCTCTTCACGACGGTCAGCAATTTTCCGCGGAGTTCGTCGACGAAGAGGTCTTCGCGACGGCTCTCCAGCCAGCAACCGAGGATACCAGCGAGCGACTGGTTCTCGCGAGCTGTCGTCAACCCGACGAGCTTGGTCGTCGAGGGCGCGCACGGTCTGTAGCGCGTTAGAGAGTTCTTCGGTGCCCGCCGCCAGGTCGGGCCGCTCGACGCAGTCGACGAGGGTGCCGATGACGCCGATCAGCCCGCGGCCGGTCGGCAAAAACAGCCGCTTGGCGCCCGGCAGCGTATCCGAGCCGCGTTCGGCCGGGCGATCGTTGGACCAGGTCCAGTTCGCCGCTGCAAGGTCGGCCCTGTCGAGTTCATCCTCAGGCGGATAGCCGGATACCGTGAGCACGCCGTCTTCCGGCAGCAGCAGCACGACGCGTACTTTCAGCATCAGCGCGGTCTGATGGGCGGTCGCCCACAGCACGTCGTCCAGCGTCGCGGTGCCCGCAAGCTTGCGGCTGAAGGCGTAGAGCGATTCGGTGGTGCGGAGCCTGCCGATCGCCGTAACCGCCTGGGTGCGGACCCGCGCCGCGACATTGGAGACCAGGATCGCAATCAGCATGAAGAAGAAGAAGAAGGCGGCAACGTTGGTCGGTTCGGTGATCGTGAAGGTGTAGATCGACGGCAGGAAGAAGAAATTGTAGCACAGCGAGGCCGCGACGCTGGCGCAAGGCCGACGGCCACGACCAGCAGCACCATCAAATACGGTTTTGGATCGAACGGTTTGGATCGTTCCGCGTTGCGTACCGTTTTCTTTGGAACAGGCTCGGCGGCGAGCTCCTCGCCGGCAATGACATTGACGCTGATATTGCCGGCGCGCCGCACCAGATCATGCACCACCGAACCGCGCATCAGCTCGAACCACCATGGGCGCGTCGACTTGCTGATGATGATCTGCGTCACGTTATTGGCATGGGCGAACTGAACGACATCATCGGCGATGCGGCGGCCGACACTGGGAATGGCGATGGACTCGCCGCCGAGCGATTCGGCCAACCGCATCGTGTCGGCCCAATCGGTCGCGCGGCCCGTCGGTCAGTTGCAGGCTGCGCCGCGTCTCGATGGTGACCGCGGTCCAGGGCGCATGCAGCCGGTCCGCCAGCCGCTTGGTGTAGCGCACCAGGCCCGCGGCGCGCGGATCCTCGCTGAGGCACACCAAAATGCGCTCGCCCGCGGCTCAGGGACCGGCAATGGCATTGGCCTTCATGTGGGTGAGCAACTGCTCGTCGACCCGCTCGGCGGTGCGGCGCAACGCCAGCTCGCGCAGCGCGGTCAGATTGCCCGGCGAGAAATAATGCTCCAGATCGTCGGGCGTGAGATCGATCAGCTCGATCGCGTCGGCGCGGTCGAACATCTTGTCCGGTACGGTTTCGCGCATCCGTACATGCGTGATCTGCGCGACCACGTCATTGAGGCTTTCGATGTGCTGGACGTTGACCGCCGTGTAGACGTCGATGCCACGGGACAGCAACTCCTCGACATCGAGATAGCGTTTGGGATGACGGCTGCCCGGCGCGCTGGTATGAGCGAGTTCGTCGACAGGGCGATCTGCGGACGGCGCGCGATCAGCGCGTCGAGGTCCATTTCCTCCAGCGTCTGGTCCTTGTAGCTCAGCCGCTTGCGCGGCAGCACTTCCAGCCCCTTCAGCAGCGCTTCGGTCTCGGGCCGCCCGTGGGTTTCGACCACACCGATGATGACATCGATGCCCGCCTTCAGCCTTGCATTCGCGCTTTGCAGCATCTCATAGGTCTTGCCGACACCGGGTGCGGCACCGACGAAGATCTTCAGTTTTCCGGCTTGATCGCCCTCCCGCCGCGCGGCCTCCAGCAACGCGTCCGGCGCGGGTCTTTTTTCATGATCGTGGCCGGCTTAAACCATACGGCAATATAGTCCTGACACTGGATAGTCCTCACACTGGGCTCGGCCTAGCTGGTCTCATTTGGACGCCGCGGCATCCAGCGCCAGATTGAGGGCCAGAACGTTAACCCGGGGCTCGCCCAGCAAGAGCCGCCCTATTCCGGTGCCGCGGGTGGCGAAGGCGCGGAAGTTTTCCGGCGAAATATCCGGATCGAGCCCGCTGGCCGAGGTGGTGACGAGGTCGACCGGAACGGACAAGGGTTTTCGGCCTTCACTTCTCGAGGGTATCTTCCTTGACCCGGTCGGCCAGGGCCTTGCTGGTCGAGCTGACTGCACCACTATGCCGGCCAGAGTATTCGCGCTCCAGATACTGCGACGTGGCCCCTGCTTCAGATCCGCTTAGTCGCGAGACGGCTGCTTGGCAGGCGGGCCGCTCTTACTTCCCGGCAACCCTTTAACGTTAGATGGGTCCTGCGCCTGAACCGTCGGATTGCGCTGGTCTGTCGCGGAGCTGGAGCCAACCGTCTCTCATGGTTTGACAGCAGGACCGTTCTTGTTACCCGGCTGACCTGGTATTCCGGCGCCGGAGTTCTGCGCACTCGGAGCAGATGAGACATCTGGCTTGTTCGTTTGCCCGGATGCCGCTGGAGATAAAACCGTGATTTCGGTCATGATCCGCTTCATTGTGTTTCCCTCCTTGCCTCATCAGAACGAACGCGCTCCTCCAGAGCGCGTTCCGACCGGGCGCAAAGTTAACCAAATGCCGGAAGGGCAATTGCCCGAGTGCAATCCTCCGTACCATGGTATCGCCAGCACCGCTGACCAAAGGCGATGCGCCGGCTTTACCTGCAAGATCAGGCGGCCTCACGTTGCTCGTGCTCCACATACTCCACCGTACGTTTGCGTCTATCCATTGGGCCATCCGCTCCTCTTCCTTCGATGTCGCCTCGAGCGGCGGCCGCGCTGAATCCATTCCGGTCGCGGGGCAGAGAGCCAGGAGAGACTTATAAGCAGCGATTTCGAAGGGCTCGAAAGCATTGTTGGTAAACGTATTGTTCAGAATTTCGTCCAGCCATCGCATGCGCCATGGCCTGCAGGTTTGCCCTCGCCGGTAGCGCCGTTGTCTTGGCACTGGAGGTGCTCTCCCCACAAGCCTGCAGGCAGTCCTTCAGTCGCTTGAGTTGTTCATTGGCTTCCTGCAGGTGCCGAAGGCCGACATATGTCGCGCGCGTTGTTGCTCATAACGGTATCCTTTGGCTTTGTCGCACCGTCCCATCGGTTCCCGCAAACACATCAGAGAAGGACTCGTTCCAAGCTCGTCTGAGCCGGCCAGCACTGATGCCGTCCCAGCCGTTGCCCAGCTGTGCGGACGGAAATCGGCGTTGCTCAGTCGCGAAAGAAGTCACTGACAGGCACGCCGCAGCGAGATCGACGGCCGGCCGCTAAGCGCATCCGCGACCTGGCCAGACGACCTTTTGGAGTATCCCGCTTAGAGGCGGCGCGCCATTGAGAGGTGGTGCCGCAAACGGGGCAGAGCGGTCCGCGCGAAGCTGACGAGACGCGTGTGGTCCCCGGTCGCTGCATAGGAGGAAAAGAGCGCGACCGCCTTCCGATGGCCGGAAATCATGAGGGTTCCCCCTGGTTCGACAGCTTTGAGCCGGAACGGCGCTCCGGTTATTCCGAAGCCGCGGAATTTGCACACGCTGGCACCGCGATCGCAAGTGTGCTTGCCACGATGGCGATGGCAAGAGTGGATTCCTGAAGCGTTTTCACGGGCATCCTCTCTTGGACTTGTGAATTCATTGACTGCCCCCACTCATGCGGCGAGGGGAGCGATCAGAAGCTCAACTGGGGCGATCACAAGGGATTGAGACAACCGAGCTACCTCATGGCCGAGGCTCCCAATCCTGGCGCCAATAAACGGAAGCCCCGGCTTGGCGCGCGCCGCTCCCTTCAGTCTCGGACGTCCGCGGAGTCCACTCCCTCAGGGGAGAGTAGGCCAAAATACAACCATACTCGCAGTACAGAATAGGGAGCGGCGACACAGAGCGCCGACCGACTGCTAAGGCCCGACTGCGGCGGGGGTTTCTCCTCCTTTACCCCGCCGCGCCCGAAATCAGATCTGCTGCAAAACGTCGGGCGTCCTCTTCTTTCCTCGCGCAATCAAGGAACAAGACTTGACAGTTCAAATCGGCGTCAATGGCCACTCCATGTTTGCCTCCGGGGCGTACCGCCAGATCAATGACGAGGACGTCTTCAAGACGCTCGCCGCACATAAACTCAAGCGATACCGCCTGACCATTCCTCTGGCGGCTGACACTGATCCATGGGTAGCGACGCGCTTCACCTCGATCGTGGGCCTTGCCGCCAACTATGGCGTCACTCTTGAACCTGTTCTGGCGCTTCCGCTAATGTGGGGCGACAAGACCGATGCCGGCAAGTATCCTGCCGGCGAAGCTGCTGCGATCTACTCCCAGGGCTACAATCGGACCCTGGCGTTTGTTCGCCAGTTCGCATCTTCAGTCGGCGACTGGGAACTTGGTAATGAGATCAATCTGACCGTCCGTGATGCCAACGGCTCTCCGTTGTTCGGCAAGGGGTGGACCTCTGCCGAGTTCGCGGCATATCCGTCGATGGCCGACTTCGCCAATCTCTTGCGGGGAATGTCGGACGCGATCGAGCAGGTACGCCGCGACACCGGCAGAAACCTTCGGCGCATCGTCGGCACCACATCGACGATGTTCGGCTACATCGCGACTTCATGAAGGCGAATGGCGTCAAGATCGATGTGCTCGGCTATCACTATTACGAGCATGCCGGCGTGGACCCGACGAACTACTGGGGCGGAGTTCGTCCCAACTTCAACCTGTTCACAAAGCTGTCGAGCTACGGCGTTCCAGTCGCCATCAATGAGATGAACGGCGCCGAGGTCTACGACGCAACCTTCGTCAACACCTCGACGTCTGCCTCGATGTCGGCCTGTAACTCAAACCTGGATGCGATGCTGGCGAAGTTCTCTCAGCATTCGTTCATCGAGTGGATCGATCTCTACGAGCTGATCGACGAGCTGGACAAGACTGGTCCCGAAGGTCGGTTCGGGCTGATGTCCAATCTGTCGACCCCGAAGCCGCTCATGTCGACGGTTGACAAGTATACGGGTGGCCCCCAGTAGGCCCCACCCGCACCAGCACCGACACCAGCTCCCGTATCGCCTCCGGCGCCGACCATATCCGTGTCCTACCGATGCTCCTGCGTACGGGGCATCGGTCATTTCGTTTCCTGTCGATCACCCTGATCGCTTCAGCAACCTCAATGACCGCAACCGCGCATCCGGCATCGGCCTGTTCAATGCCGGTCGCCAGCTTGGCTGGTCTCATGGGAGCAGCCCTGCTCCACAGATCGATCGACGATACCCGACCTGTCGGCTTGGAAGCTCGCGGTTCAGAGCGGCACGCTCATTGACTCAACGCTCTTTGGCCTGTGAGAGACCAATCCGTCCTTCATCGCGCTCCGCGAATGTCTCCCCAGCCCTCGCTTGTTCAGCAAAGGCCACAATGCTTGCTTCCGTTTCGGCGATCTGAGTCTTCATCTGTTCGGGACGCGCGGACCATCCGCCGCCATGCGCCTGATGCGGTCGATTTCTTCGGCTGTCTGAGCCTGCACCTCATCGGATAGAACGTGAGGGGGCGGCAATGCGCAGAGCTTCTCGAACTCATCGCTTTCGCTCTGGAGCACGATCAACGAGTAGTCGGAAAATACGATGAGGGCATCGACCATCTCGTCGGTCTCGTCTAGGATCAAAACTCACGCACGCGGCGAGCCTTTGGATCATATTTTGTGGCGGCCGCTGAAGAGGATTCTGATTCGACATCCAGGCTATGATCCAATGAAGATGACAGAGGCTCAGCTCGCTGTTCCGGAGTCGTTCGAGAAGGCCGTTTGATAAAGCTCCTCAATCTTCGTGACTTCGTCTGGCGTTAATTGGGAGAATTCGTTGTCACGGGCGCGCTTTGAGAGTCGCCCTTCATTCTGTTGCAAGAATCCAAAGAGATTGTTGAGGGTGCGCTCCGGCATGTCGATCATGTTTTCGACGCCCGCCCGGAATGTATCGAAGCTCCGCAAGAACCGGATTTCCTTCGGAAGATCCTGTTCGATGGTCCTCTGCACGCATTCGTACAGAAACTCCGCGTGCGGCGTTGCATCGAAAAAGCGGTAAACGTCAGCCGTATCGTTCAGGACCTTGACGTTGCCCTGTGGAGTAGGCTGCCATTGGACGCATGGCAGCAATCTACTCGAATAGCTTTCTAATCCGTCCTTGTATTCGGCGATTTTGTCTTAGGATGGCGGCTGAAACCGGAAAGTGGATGCCGCCGGATTGAATCCGTCGTGCCAGGTGCGGCCATTGCCGTCCTCGAATGGATGGATGTAGACGAACCCGAAGGCCAGCACGGCGGCAGCCACAACGGGGGCAAGCTCAATTGACCAGGCCTGGTCGAACGCGATCAATCCGTGGACGAGGGAGGCGATATCTTCGTGATGCGCGCTGATATGGTCGGGAATGGGTCTCTGCGTCTCGTGGTCATGCTCACCGACGAAACCGCCTTCCTTCCGAAAGCCGAGCTTCACGAAACGCTCATCACCGATGACAATGCGGTGCAGGCGCAAGAACACCGTCTCATCGAGCGGTGTCCATCCTGCTTCGCCGATGACCCTATCCCACCGCTGGATAAGATCCTGCGGCGGCTTCTCGCCTTCGATGACGCAGCTCGATTTTGAATCCTTGAGGAGAAGGGTCAATTGCGCGGGCCCGCCGCAACGCTCTGGCCATGGCGCCTGGCTCGGAACGCCGGCGCGCCCGTCAGGATCCGGCCCGATGGGCGTCGATGTTGTTCAGGAGGACTCGCTAAGCGTAGGCATAACCGGGTTCCTTGCCGATCGGCGGCCACATTCTCAGCCAGACAAGCACCTTAACGTTGGCCTTCCACCGGAAGGCGCTCTAGCCAGGTCTAGCTCGGCTTCTCGGCCTAAGCGCCTTGCAATAATTTATTGTAATTACGCAACTGAATTTTATTGAGAACGCCAGCATAATACTATTGATATTAAACAGCGTTATATTATTGTATTCGCAGGACATCAAACTATCGGAACCTCGCGAGCTGGAACATGCCCACTCTCCACGAAAAACTCGCCCAGTCCCTCACTGAGCTGAAGACCCTCAGCAACGGCGGAAATCGACGAATCTTCCGGAGCGACGAACTTTCGCGCACCCACCGCGAACGGCTGGTGAAGGCCGGGTTCCTGAAGGAGATCATCAAAGGATGGGTGCTGATGACGCGGCCCGAGGAGCGGTCGGGCGACAGCACGTCGTGGTACTCGTCGTTCTGGGAGTTTTGCCGCGCCTACTGCAACGAGCGCTTCAAGAGTGACTGGGTCCTCTCGGCAGAAAACTCAATCCCGCTACTTGCAGAAAATCTCAACGTTCCGAAGCAGATCGTGATCGCGGCACCGACCGCCAATAACCAAACCCAGCCCCTTCTCCATGGCACCTCCCTTTATCTGTACAAGGCGACCAAACTGCTGGTGACCCCGGTCAAGACCGCCGGGGTCCAGACCTTTCCGGCGCCGGAGGCGATCTGCGCTGCCGCGCCAGCTTTCTGGCAGACGCAGAAGAACGACGTCATCGCCCTGCTCGGTTCGCAGAGGAATGCCAGCGCAATCCTAAAAGTCCTCCTGGAAGGCGGACATGCGGCCGCGGCGGGGCGCATCGCCGGGGCGTACCGACTGCTGGGCAACACGCGGGCCGCCGACGATATCGTCACCGCGATGACGGCGGGCGGGCACGATGTCAGGGAAGATGCCGATCCATTCAAAGCGCCGGTACCGATGCAGCTTCCAAGCCGGGCCACGCCACCAATCATGACGCGAATCCGTCTCATGTGGGCGGAGATACGCGAAAAGGTGTTAGCAAATTTCAAGCTTGAGCCGCGGCGTATCAACGATCATGACGGATATCTGGCCGCGATCGACGAACGGTACACCTCGGACGCGTACCACTCGCTTTCTATCGAAGGCTACTCGGTCACGGAGGAACTGATCGAGAAGGTGAAGACCGGAAAATGGGATCCCAACGGCAGCGATGGAGATCGCAAACAAACGGATGCAATGGCCGCGAAGGGCTACTGGGATGCGTTCCAAGTGGTCCGTGGCGCGGTGGCCCGCGTGCTCAACGGCGAGGACGCCGCCGAGATCGCCGATCGAGAGCACCTCGACTGGTACCGGGCCCTCTTTCAGCCCTCAGTTCAAGCCGGCATCATCAAGCCCAAAAACCTCGCCGGTTATCGAACTCACTTCGTTTTCATCAGGAACTCGGGACACACACCGGTCGCTTGGGAATCGGTACCTGACGCCATGGAGGCTTTTCTTGATTGCCTGAAGGAGGAGAAGGATCCGCGCGTGAGAGCTGTGCTCGGACACTTCATATTCACCTTCATACACCCTCTTCCAGACGGCAATGGCCGAACGGGCCGCTTCCTCATGAATGTCATGATGGCATCGGGAGGACTGCCTTGGACAATCATTCCCGTCGGCAGACGCGACGAATACATGCGGGCACTCGAGAGCGCGAGCGTACAAGGTGATGTCGGTCCCTTCGCCGCATTCCTGGCAGACTGTTGTCGTCGTGAACCGCCTCCGCCCCGGCAGAGCCTTCCGGGAGAAGTCCAAGCACTGGCGGACCTCGGTTGAGGATCGCGCCGGACTAGGGCTCGGCAAAAAGCCCAGTGCCACCAAATCGCGCGCGCACGTTGCGAGCCATCGCACGGCGAGATGCCGACGTGACCGGCGCCCGTGGGCTAACCTCGAAGCGCGCGCGATCATGATCGGGATGACCAGCATGATGATCAGCGATCAAGCTGACCAGCACCGATCGCGATCGGCGTGATCTCGATCATCATCCTCGGCGGCATCAGCATGCCGATGTCCAGCAGCAGAAGCAGTACGCCATTCCGCTGTCAGCCTCAGAACGGACGTTGGGAGGCCGTTCTCGGCTGCAAGGTCGAGGTGCTGACCAAGGGCCTTCTTTCTCCCGACCCGCGCGGCAGCGCGCGGATGCCGAACAACAGTTCGGCGATGGTGACGCTGGAGAAAAACAGCGTCTCGGGCCCCTGGGCGTCGAGCCAGTCACGAACCGATGGATGCGGTTCGGACTTCATCGCTCGGAGACCAGATTCGTATCGAGCAGGATCATTCGAAGCGCATCGGCTCAGCGAGACGCGCGTCGCGGCCATGTTCAAGTGCCTCGACATCGGCATTGGTGAGGCCGATCTTCTCGGGACGCACGGCGGCCTCCAGAATGGCGCGCATTTCCGCTTCCGCGCTGCGATTGTGCTACGCCGCGCGGACTTTCCCCTTGTAGGCAGCACCATTCTCAAGCGCGATCGTGCTGCACGACCGGGTCCACGAAGGTGATGTGCAACGTGATCGGCCCTCTGCAACCGTCGAGCAACACGCGAAGCCTGCTGCGCGTAGCACCGAACCCGAGAACGACTCCTTGCTTGCCGCTCAGACGCGGTCCAGCCGCTTCGCAAACGACTACACGCTCACCTACGGTCCAGTCGTGGAGCGTACTTTCACTGGCACATGTCACTTTGAGTGTCCGAGGACTTTACCCGTCCCAATTCCAACCACGCCGAAAGAGACACGCAGTTAACGATCGCACATCGGGTCCCTCCGTTTCCGACACGCCTCGAAATGCTGCAAGACTCGCATAACCGCGGCCCGACGCCTAGCCGAATGTTAGAGCTCTGCCTGGCGGTTCAGGGCCGGACTGGATCCACCAGTTGGAGTACGAACCTCCGGAATGCTGGTCTACTTTGAATTGGAGGATCCTTTTTGCAGTGGCGTTTATCCATTGGTCTAGGAGGGCCTAACGGGCGCTCTCAGGGCAATGAGCGTTCTGTCCACCGTCGCGACGATATCCGCGACCGTGCTGTGGTCGGCATCGCGGTGGTGCTGTTCACGACGCATGACCATTCGGAGGTTGAGGACGATGACTGCCACAAAACTCTCGCGACCCTTCCGTGAAAGAAATGCTCTCGAGCGCCTGGGACCGGGAGCTGGCGAAAGATCTTGCCCAGGAAGTCGAGATCTGCACAGGCGACCGCGCGAAACGTTCGCCGAGATGCGCGGCTTCCTTGCCGTCAAGGGCTACCGGGAATTTCTGCCGGCCGCAGAAGGCTCGCGTAAAAAATCGTCGAAGACGCGCTGAACTTGGTCGCTCACGCGATACGCTCCTACGCGCTCGAAAGGCCGGCTCCATCCGCCGCGCTTTTCCGGAGCGCGGCCGTGATTGTTCCGAGTGGCGCGACGCTCGTGAAAACCTGCATACGCTGATAATCGGCGTCCTAGCCGAATTACGGGCTCTTCGGCGAAGCCGCCGAGAACGCCCTCACTATGTTGAGGAGTCTCGTTCGCGCCTACGTGCTGAACGAACTCATGCACACGGTCGTGGGATCGATTCCTACGACGAAGCGTTCGACGAGGCCCTCCAGGTCTTTCGTGCTCGGGCTGCCGGCTTTCGCTTCCTCGAGAGGCGGCCGGGCGAGCGGGCCGTTGCGGCAGGAGCTTGCCTACGTCGCCGATCAAGAGGAAGGATGGGCCTCCCGGTAGGGGATCGAGGTAAGGTCTGGCAACGGCGCTGGCCGAGATTTTGGGTTGAATGCGCTCTACGGCCGGACGCCCGGGGGAGAAATACTGCAATTGCGGCGGACCAGCTACGTCCGCGCAAAGGACATTGCGCTGGCGCAACGGCGGCCCCGGCCGGCTTCAATAAGAAAGCATCACACCAGAATTGGGAGCGTATTGGGCATGAAGAAAACAGAGAAGACTTATCCCATTCTTGAAGGCCTCCTGGATGTTTTCGGTAACTGGCTGAGGCATCGTCGTGAACTCCGTGAGTTGCATCAACTCTACTGCGGCACGAATCGCGCCGATCTGCGCGTTACGCCTGCAGACCTCGATGCGTGGTCAAGGACGCTTGCGGCTGACGAAATTGCCCGGGTTACTGAAGGTTCTCGGCATCGACCACGAGGATGTCTTCGCGATCGAAGCCGGCAGTGCTGCGCGACGAGCGGGTCTGCACCCAATGCGACCGGAAGGTTGAGTGCAACAACGATGTCGAGATCAGGGTGGATACCAGAGATTACGAAGACTACTGCCTCAACGCTCCAACGATGCAAGCGCTCAGCAGCAGCCTGGAGGGCCACCAGAGATGACACCGAATTTGACCGTGTGGCGGTGCCTCGCATCCTCCGCCCATCAGCAAGGAGATCGCCGATGCTTCCGCCCGCACTCTACACCACCCAGCCTTCCACGACTCGCTCCGCGCCCTCGCCGTCCGCTGCGTTCGGCGGCTGGTCGGCGGCTGGTCGGCGGCTGGTCGGCCAGACGGCGCTCGTGGCCAGCGAATTCGCAAGCGGCAAGGACGAGGAGATCTCGGCGAGGGCCCACCGCATCGCGGCCGAAGCGATCCTCGAGACCACGGTGCGCCTGGTAAACCGGGCGAGCCCGGACAAGGCGGCCAATACAGACTGTCAGGTCGCGCGCAAGCTCTGGACCCTGACGGCCGGCGAGCTGAAGCACGCGGAGGACCACATGCTGCTGCTCGGCCGCAAGAACGCCATGGAGGATCGCGACCTTCCTGCTCGAGACGGACATCCCGCACCGCGGCCGCCGGCCTGATGGCCGTCCGAGTGCCGCCGTGACATCGGCGACTATCTCGGCCTCATCCTGGAGACGGTCTCGCGAGCCCTGTCAGAGCTTCACGCCTAAGGCCTTCTCGGCTTCTCCGGAGCGCGCCAGATCGTGCTGCGCCATCGCCAGCATTTGCCGGACATGGAGGTCGGACTCCCGCCACGCCGCCGGTCCGTTCAGTTGCGCCGCCTTCGATTGGCAACAACGCCCCCATGCAGTGACACAACCTGCCGTCATAACAAACCTGGTCAACCCTCCATCAACGACGACAGGGATGCTCTCCCATTCACTGGAAGTCCGCCGCACCTCGTGTGGAAAGCTACCGCTTTACCGCTTAGCCGGCGCCTCTTGCGGCGGCTCGTCGTCGGCAATCGCCCGCCACGCTGCGCCGTCGAGATCGTCGTACTGGCCGCTCCGGAGCGACCAGAGGAAGCCGGCGAGGCCGGCAAGACCGAGCATCAGCGCCAGCGGGACCAGAATGATCAGGATCTCCATCACACGATCTTCCGCGAGGCGCTGCGTGCCCGCAGCGAATTCAGCATGACCAGGATTGACGAGCCGCTCATAGCGGCAGCCGCGATCAGGGGCGTGACGACACCGCTGATCGCGATCGGCACCGCCAGGACGTTGTAGCCGATCGCAAGCCAGAGGTTTTGCCGCATCAAATGCAGCGCCTTGCGCGCGGAATCGATGGCGGCAACGACTGGCGCCAGCGGCCGGCCGAGGAAGACGAGATCGGCGGTCGCCTGGCTGAGATGCGCGGCCGAGATCGGCGACATCGAGACGTGGGCCGCCGCGAGCGAGGGTGCATCGTTCATGCCGTCGCCAACCATCAGCACTTTTGCGCCTCGCCGTTTCAGCTCCTCGATCCGCGCGATCTTGTCGGCCGGCGTCACGCCGGCGCGCCACTCGGCGATGCCGAGCGCGTGGGCGGCCGCCCTCACCGCCGGCTCGCGGTCGCCGGAGAGGATCTCGATGCCGATGTTGCGCGCCTTCAGCGCCGCGATCACGGCCTGCGCATCCGGACGCAGCCCCTGGCGCACCGAGAGGATGAATTTTTCCGTTCCCTTGCTGAAAGCGACGATGGAGGCTTCAGCGTCGAGATTGACGCCGCCGGCCAACGCCTCGGCGCCGCAGAAGGACGGACGACCAAGACGAATCTCGACGCCCTCGACCACAGCGCGCACGCCCTGCCCGGCCTCCTCGACCGCGCCGACGATCGGCGATCTGGCGCCGGCGGCCTGCGCGACCGCAGCGGCCACCGCATGATTGCTCGACAGCGCGAGGCGACCGGCGAGCTCGAAGATATCAGTGGAGATCTCGGCCGCATTCGTGACTGCGAGATCCGGCAGAGTCAGCGTGCCGGTCTTGTCGAAGATGATGTGGTCGGCTTCGGCCAGCCGCTCGATGGCGTCGCCCGAATTGAGCAGCACACCCGACTTGAACATCGCGCCCGAGGCCACCGTCTGCACCGTCGGGATCGCAAGCCCGAGCGCGCAGGGACAGGTGATGATCAGCACGGCAACGCCGGTCACGATTGCATCATGCCAGCTCGCGCCGGCGATGACCCATCCAAGGACGGTGAGAAGCGCGGTCGCGTGGACCACCGGCGCATAGAGCCGCGAGGCGCGATCCGCGAGCCGCATGTAGCGCGAGCGCGCCTGGAGCGCGTTGTCGAGCAGCCGCGTGATCTCGGCAAGCAGCGTGGCTTCTGAGGCGGCCGAGACCCGCACCCGCAGCGTGCCGGAGATGTTCATCGAGCCCGCATAGACCGGCGTGCCCCGCCCGGCCGTGACATAGAGCGTCTCGCCGGTGATCAGGCTCTGGTCGATCTCGGAGCGTCCCTCGATCACGGTGCCGTCGACCGCGCAACGCTCGCCGGGCCGCAGCAGCACGATGTCGCCGGGATGGATCGCCGCAACCGGCACCTGCGAAATCTCGTCAGGCCCGACGAACTTGGCCGCGGTCTCGGCCTTGAGTGCGGCGAGATTGCCCGCGACCGCGCGCGTCCGCCGCCGCGTGTTCTGGTCGAGGAAGCGGCCGACCAAAAGAAACGTGAGCAGCATGATCGCCGCGTCGAAATAGGCGTGCTCGGCGTGGTGGATGGTCTCGACCACGGACATGCCGAGCGCAAGGCACACCCCGATCGAGATCGGCACGTCCATGTTGGTGGTCTTGTTCGATAGCGCGCGCCAGGCCGAGCGGAAGAACGGCTGCCCCGCATAGGCTGCCGCCGGCAGCGCGATCAGCGCCGACAGCCAGTGGAAAAAGTCGCGCTGCTCGGGCAACATGTCGGAGACATTGCCGGACCACACCGGGATCGACAGCATCATCACGTTCAAGGTGGCGAACGCGGCGACGCCAAGGCAGCGCAGCAGGAAGCGCGAACCGGCAACTTCCGTCGCCTCCGCGCTCTCGGTCTCGTAAGGATAGGCCTTGTAGCCAAGCTCTGCCAGCCGATCGATGAAACGGCTTGGGTCGAGCGTGCCCTGCTTCCATTCCAGCGCGACGCGCCGGTCGGTGAGGTTCACCCGCGCCAGCGTGACGTCGGGAATCGCCGACAGTCCGCGCTCGATCTTGGCCATGCATCCGGCGCAGTGAACGCCCTCGACCGCGAGATCGATGTGCTGGACGCCTTCGCCCGCGGTCCGGACGTAGTGCGAGAAGTCCCGCGTGATCTGCATGGCGAAATCCTTCAGTTCAGAATGACGCGGTTGCGTGACAGGAAGACGCGCGCGCCACGCAATTCGCCCTCGATCACCATGTCCCATTGCCCGGGCGCGACGGAGGCGGCATTGCCGCGATAGATGCCGATGCCGGCCTCCGAGAGCTCGACCGCGAGATCAGCTCGCTTGTCGGTCGGCCGCTCCAGGCGGCCGCCGAACTTCAACCCGCTCACCGGATGCCCGGCAGCGTCGCGCGCTTCGACCTGGAGCACGGCATTGCCATCGGCGCGCCGCTCGATATGAGCGTTAACCTGCCATTTGCGCGCGGCTTGGTCCTGCGCCGCCGAGATCTCGCGGTCATAAATGAGGCCTGCGGCATAGGGGCTGTCGACGTCGGTGCCGGGCAGCGTCGCGATCGCAAGCTTCATCATGGTCACGTTGACGCCGATCACGACGCCGAAGAAGGCGACCAGCATCGGGAACACCTTGGTCCCGGTCAGCGGCTTGGATGCCATGGGTGTCTCCTGGACTTACGGTGAGACGAAATTGTCGGTGGCGGACGCGGCCTCGCCGAGCCCGATATCGGTGACGTGGAAGCGGACGGGAATAGACTTCTCTGGATTGCTGTCCGCCGGCGCGGTGACGAGCAGCCGCAACTCGCTGGTGGAGTCGCGGGGGATCACGATCATCGGCCGGTCCGGCGTCACGGAATCAACGCCGGTGACGTGAATGGTCGCGTTGGCCGGACCGTTCGCGTCGATCGCGATGACGCGGTCATAACCGCTCTTGTTCAGCAGCCGCACCGTATAGGCGTTGCGGATCGAGCCGTCGCTGAGCCTGACGGCGACCGGATTGCGGTCGTGCAGCACGTTGACGTCGAGCAGGCTGCGGGTCGCGAGGGTGTAGATCATGATGCCGCCGACGGCCGCGATGATCGCGCTGTAGGCGACGGTGCGGGGACGGACGATGCGGTAGACCGGCGCCTTGCCTTCCTGGCGGCGATGGATATTGATGTCGTTGTCGTAGCCGATCAGCCGCTTCGGACGGCCGATCTTGGTCATCACGTTGTCGCAGGCATCGATGCAGAGGCCGCACTGGATGCATTCGAGCTGCGGCCCGTTGCGGATATCGATGCCGGTCGGGCAGACCGCGACGCATTGATAGCAGTCGACGCAGTCGCCAGCGTGCTCACCGATGGCGCGCAGCTCGATCGCCTTCTTGACCGAGGTGCGCTTCTCGCCGCGGTCGTAGCGGTAGGTGACGTTGAGCGCCCATTCGTCGGTGAGCGCCGCCTGGATCCGCGGCCAGGGGCACATATAGACGCAGACCTGCTCGCGCATGAATCCGGCGAGCACATAGGTCATCGCGGTGAGAATGCCGATCCAGGCATAGGCGATCATCGGCGCCTCGAAGGTGACGAGCTGCTTCACCAGCGTCGGCGCGTCGTTGAAATAGAGCACCCAGGCGCCGCCCGTCCACCAGGCGATCAGGAGCCAGATCGAATGCTTGAGCACGATCTCCGAGATGCGCTCGAGCCTCGTCGGGTCGGACGATTTGTCCTTCTTCATCCGCTCGCGCCGGTCGCCTTCGATCAGGCGCTCGACGGCGTAGAACAGGTCGGTCCAGACCGTCTGGGGACAGAGATAGCCGCACCAGATGCGGCCGCCGACCGAGTTCATCAGGAACAGCGCCACCGCGGCGACGATCAACAGGCCCGTGAAGTAGTAGACCTCCTGCGGCCACAGCTCGATGAAAAAGAAGTAGAAGCGGCTGTTGGGCAGATCGATCAGCACCGCCTGGCTCGGAGCGCCGAGACCGCGGTTCCAGCGCACGAAGGGCAGGAAGTAGTAGATGCCGAGGCAGAACGCCATCAGGCCCCATTTGATCCGGCGGAAGGTGCCGGAGACGCTCTGGGGATAGACCTTCTTCCGGGCTGCGTAGAGCGGCCCGTAATCGTCGTCCGATGTGAGGTCGTTCGGGTTCACGGTCTTGTTCATCGTCAAAAGCTTCTCGCAAAGGTGCGATTAAACCTAGACCCGACGCCGCGGCGTCAGTTGATCCAGCGCAAACGGGGGCGTTTTGTTCGCCCGTCTTCCGTCAATGGGCTATTTTCCACCGCCCAGCGAGTGGACGTAGACCGCCATGGCCTTGATGGTGGCCGGATCGAGCCGCCCCTCCCAGGCCGGCATAACGCCGGCGCGGCCTAGGCTGATGGTCTCGATCAGGCTCGCCTCGTCCGAGCCATAGAGCCAGATCTTGTCGGTGAGGTTCGGCGCGCCCATCTCGGGGTTGCCCTTACCGCCATCGCCATGGCAGGCGACGCAATTCTCGGCGAAGATCTTTTCGCCCTTCGCCGCGTCGTAGCCCTTGCGGGTTGGCAAGCCCGATAGCGACCGCACGTAATTGGCGACCGTGACGATCTCGTCCGGCTTCAGCACGCCGTCCTTGCCGAAGGCGAGCATCTGGCCCTCATGCGCCTTGACGTGACCGGAACGCGCGCCGAACTGGATGGTCTGCATGATCTGGTCGAGCGTGCCGCCCCACAGCCAGTCATCGTCGTTCAGGTTCGGATAGCCTTTCGCGCCGGCGCCGCCGCTGCCGTGACACGGCGCGCAATTGTCGCCGAACACCGTCTTGCCCTTGGCGCGGGCGAGCGCCAGCAAGGCCGGATCCTTTTCGATGTCGGCGAGCGAGGCCGCGCCCAGCGCCATCATCTTGTCGCCGCGGATCTTCTCGAGGTTTGCGAGCTCGACTGCGACGTCGGCGCGGGACGAGTATCCGAACATGCCCGTGGTGTTGCTGGAGATCAGCGGCCAGGCCGGATAGACGAGCCAGTAGCCGATCGCCCAGACGATGGTGAGGTAGAAGGTGATTACCCACCAGCGCGGCAGCGGCGTGTTGAGTTCCTTGATGCCGTCCCACTCGTGCCCGGTCGTGGACGTGCCGGTGACGGAATCGATGTCGCTATGATGATCGGTCATGATCTCTCACTCCTCCCGCAACGGCAGGTGTGCCGCTTCGTCGAAAGCGGCCTTGTTGCGAGGCCAAAATGCGTAGGCGATGATCGCGAGAAAGATCGCGATGAAGACCGGCGTCCAGATCGTGGTCACGAGACCGGACGCAAGATTGTCGAGTGTCAGGATGGCTTTCATCGTTGATGCCTTCTCAGCGAAGATTGGCTTTATCGTTGTAGATCTTGAAGTCGACCAGCGTGCCGAGCATCTGCAAATATGCGATCAGCGCGTCCATTTCGGTCGGCGTGCCGGTCTTGCCGTCGAAATTGCGCACGACGGCCTTGACGTAGCGCTTGCTGAAGGCATCGCTGCCGGAATTATCCGGATCGGCCTGGGCCTTCACATCGGCGCTGGCGCTCGCGATCTGATCGTCGCTGTAGGGCACCCCGACGGTTCTCAGCGTGCGCATGTGGTCGGCGATCGTGTCGGGATCGACCTCGGTCTGACTGAGGAACGGATAGCCCGGCATCACCGACTGCGGCACGATGGCGCGCGGGTTGGTCAGATGGTTGACGTGCCAGTCGTCGGAATATTTGGCGCCGACGCGGGCAAGATCGGGACCGGTGCGCTTCGAGCCCCACTGGAACGGGTGGTCGAACATGCTCTCGGCGGCGAGCGAGAAGTGGCCGTAGCGCTCGACCTCGTCGCGCAGGGGGCGGATCATCTGCGAGTGGCAGAGATAACAGCCTTCGCGGACGTAGACGTTGCGGCCTGCGAGCTCCAGTGGCGTATAGGGCCGCACCCCGTCGACCGCCTCGATCGTGCTCTTGAGGTAGAACAGCGGCGTGATCTCGACGAGACCGCCGATCGCGATCACCAGCAGGATGCCGACGATCAGGATGATCGAGTTCTTCTCGAAGACTTGATGGCGTGTCCAGAACGACATGGAAAACTCCTCATTCCGCCGGCTGAAGAGCGACGGGCCTCTGGACTTCCGCTTCGCCGACGCGAACCGTCATCCAGAGATTATAGGCCATGATCAGCGCGCCGATCAGGAACAGGGCGCCGCCGGCGGCGCGGATGATGTAGAAGGGATGCATCGCCTCGACGGTCTCGATGAAGGAATATTCAAGGAAGCCGAGCGAGGTGTAGGCGCGCCACATCAGGCCCTGGAGGATGCCGGACACCCACATCGCCGAGATGTAGAGAACGATGCCGAGGGTTGCGATCCAGAAGTGCCAGTTGACGAGCTTCAGGCTGTAGAGTCCCTTGCGATTCCAGACCCACGGCACCAGGCAGTAGAGCGCGCCGAAGGAGACGAAGCCGACCCAGCCGAGCGCGCCGGAATGCACGTGACCGATGGTCCAGTCGGTGTAATGGCTGAGCGAGTTGACGACCTTGATCGACATCATCGGGCCTTCGAACGTCGACATGCCGTAGAAGGCGACGGAGACGACGAGTATGCGCAGCACGGGGTCGGTGCGCAGCTTGTCCCAGGCGCCCGACAGCGTCATCAGGCCGTTGATCATGCCGCCCCAGGAGGGCATCCACAGCATGATCGAGAAGGTCATGCCGAGCGTCTGCGTCCAATCCGGCAGCGCCGTGTAGTGCAGGTGATGCGGACCGGCCCAGATATAGAGGAAGATCAGGGCCCAGAAGTGGATGATCGAGAGACGGTAGGAATAGATCGGCCGCTCGGCGCGCTTCGGGATGAAGTAGTACATGATGGCGAGGAAACCGGCGGTCAGGAAGAAGCCGACCGCGTTATGGCCGTACCACCACTGGAACATGGCGTCCTGGATGCCGCCCCAGGCGACATAGGATTTTGAGCCGAACACCGAGACCGGGAGGGCCGGATTGTTGCCGAGATGCAGGACCGCGATCGTCACGATGAAGGCGAGATAGAACCAGTTCGCGACGAAGATGTGCGGTTCCTTGCGCTTGATGATGGTGGCAAGGAAGACCAGCAGATAGGTGACCCAGACGATGGTCAGCCAGAGATCGGCGTACCATTCCGGCTCCGCATATTCCTTGGACTGGGTGACGCCGAGCAGATAGCCGGTGCCTGCGATCAGGATGAAGAAGTTGTATCCGACGACCACGAACCAGGGCGCGAGATCGCCGGCAAGGCGTACGCGGCAGCTCTTCTGGACGACGTAGAAGGACGTGGCGATCAGCACGTTGCCGCCAAAGGCGAAGATCACCGCCGAGGTGTGCAGAGGACGCAGACGGCCGAAGCTGGTCCAGGGCAGATCGAAGTTCAGCGCCGGCCAGGCCAGTTGCGAGGCGATGATCAGGCCGACGAGGAAGCCCGCGATGCCCCAGAACATCGCCATGAAGGAGGAAAACTTGATCGGGCCCATGTTGTAGTTGGGGCGGCCGTTGATCTCCGCCGGCGGCAGCGCCGCCGCGCGATCGAAGTACCGGTTGATGATGCAGAACACCGCGGCCAGGCTCGCGGCCGCGCTGAGCGCAGCGTGGAAGGCGAAGGGCGCGTCGAGCGCCTTGGCCGAGGCGATTAAGCAGAAGAAGGCGGTGACTGCGAACACGACAGCCAGGCCGCTTTCACCTGACGTCATGGATTTGGAGAGGGCGGGCTGGCTCATGCGGATTCTCTCTGAAAGAACACGCCGCCAGAAACCACATCCGCCCTCGCGGGGAATTGATTGAAATCAAGCTAGCTGGATTTCCGTTGATGTGAGACCGATGCGGATCAGGGAGTAGTATCAATTGCTTGCGCACGGCACGGCGCACACCGCGAAGCATTGCCTCCGGAAAATCACGGAGCTTGAAATCGCGGGATCAGTCCCGCGCGGTGGCCTTGAGCGCCGCGATGACGTCCTCGCGGGCGATGATGCCGACCAGCTTCTGTGCGCCGTCGAGCACGATGATGCTCCTGATGCGATGCTCGACCATGATCTGGAGCACGCGCGTCAGCCTCGTGTCGGGGCTGACATAGATGAACTCGGGCGTCATGACGTCGCCGATCTTGCGGCTCATCAGGTCGGGATAGCGCGGCAGCATCTGGCTCGGCGTGAAGGCGAAACACTTCAGGATGTCGAATTTGGTGACGATGCCGACCACCTGCCCGTCATCCTCGACTGGATAGGAGTTGAAATCGTCGCGCTCGAACATCTCGCTGAGTTCGAGCAGGTCGAGATCGCACTGAGCCGTCCGTACGTTGCGTATCATGTAGCCGCCGACGGTCTGTTCAAGAGACTTGTACACGCGCGTCCTCCTCGATTGGTCTGGGTTCGCCAGCCGTCAGTGCGACAGCAACACGCAGCGGGCCGATTGCGTCATCAGATGATGCGTGGCGCCGCCGAGGATCAGCTCGCGGAAGCGCGAATGATGCGCCTGCGACGATCAAGCCGGCGCCGATGTTATAGGCGATCTTCTCTAATTGCGCGGCGGCGGTTTGGTTTCTCGCGGCTTCCGGGATGCGCGCGATCGCAGCGAGGCCGTGGCGAGCGAGCCATGCGGCAACGTCCGTGACGCGCCCCATCGCGGCCGAGCCGTCGCCAGCGTCTTCCGGAAGCTCGACGATGGTTATGTCCTTCGCGTTGCGCAGCCTCGGCAATGCATCGACAACCGCCCGCCGTGCCTCGGGCGTGTCCTTCCAGACTATGAGCACGCTACGCAGATCGAGCCAGTTGACTCCGTCGGTTACCATCAGGAGCGGCCGGCCAGCCTGCATTACCAGATCCTTCGGGCTTGCAAGCGAAAAGGCATCGGAGAAAGCGGGCTGTATCCGCCGCTGACGACGATGTCGGCGCACCGCACCTGCGCCAGGACAAACCGCCTGGGAAAATCCAGGGCGCTGCGCCATTCCGAGTGTCCGCCGCGCGCCTTCGTCGCGGCGCGGAATTGCGCCTCCAGCTCGGCAAGGCGTTCCTGACGGAAGCCTGCTCCCGATCGATCAGCCCTAGGGCCTCGGCGCCATCTGCGAAATAGAGCGGCGGAGCGAACTGCGCCGCGGCAACGCCGACAATGGTCGCCTCGAACCGCTCGGCGAGTTCGCCCGCGACCTGAAGACGTGCCTCGTTGGGCTGATCGAGCGCCAGGCTGACCACCACGGTCGCATATGTCATCGGGAGCCTCCGGGCAGTACGTTGCTGTGGATATCTAGCCGCGCCGACGCAAGGCAGGATGAGGTAGATCAATTTTCGGCGCCCAGTTGGGAGAAATCCGCCGATCAGACATCCGAACTTGCCTCCGGTCCGGCCTTGGGCGAAATTGCCGCCACGGAACCCCGCCGCGGGAGAATGGGAGCAGTAGCTTGTCGCTGAGCCGCGTAACGCATCCGCCAGAGGACGCTCGCGGCGAGCATTTCGGCGTCCGGATCGAAGGCTTTGGCGTCGGCACCTGGGATCTCGATCTCAGGACGCGCGAGCTGGAGTGGTCGGAAACCGCGAGAATGCTGCTCGGCATCGAACGGAATCAACCGGCGAGCTATGAACTCCTTCTCTCGCGCCTCGGTCCCGCGGACCGCGCGCGCCTGGAGAGCGCGATCGAGCATGTCGTCGACCACGGCGGCGGCTTCGACGTATCCTTCAGAGTTGCCAATGCCTCAGGCCTGGGGCGCTGGATTCGCGCCCGGGCAGGTCTCATCCGGGACGACGCCGGTGCCGCCCGCCATCTCAGCGGCATCTTTCTCGACGTCAACGAGGAGAAACAGGTTGAGGAGGCACTGCGCACCCGCGAGACTCACCTCCAGTCGATCCTCCAGACCATTCCCGATGCAATGATCGTCATCGACGGCCACGGCATCATCCAGCTCTTCAGCACGGCGGCCGAGCGCCTGTTCGGCTGGCCCGAGCAGGAGGCCATCGGCCAGAACGTCAGCATCCTGATGCCTGAGCCCGACTGCACCCGCCACGACGGCTACATCGCGCGCTACCGCACCACCGGAGATCCGCATATCATCGGCATCGGGCGTATCGTGACAGGCAAGCGCCGCGACGGAACCACCTTTCCGATGCATTTGGCGATCGGCGAGATGCAGTCGGGCGCCGAGCCTTATTTCACCGGATTCATCCGCGACCTCACCGAGCATCAACAGACCCAGGCGCGGCTCCAGGAATTGCAGTCCGAGCTCGTCCATGTCTCGCGGCTGACCGCGATGGGCGAGATGGCCTCTGCGCTCGCCCACGAGCTCAACCAGCCGCTGGCGGCGATCAGCAATTATATGAAGGGCTCGCGACGGCTGCTCGCCGGCAGCAGCGACCCGAACACACGGAAGATCGAAAGCGCGCTGGACCGCGCCGCCGAACAGGCGTTGCGCGCCGGCCAGATCATCCGGCGCTTACGCGACTTCGTGTCTCGCGGCGAGTCCGAGAAGCGGGTCGAGAGCCTGTCCAAGCTGATCGAGGAAGCCGGCGCGCTTGGGCTTGCCGGCGCCCGCGAGCAGAACGTGCAGCTCCGCTTCAAGCTCGATCCGGACGCCGATCTCGTCCTCGCCGACCGGGTGCAGATCCAGCAAGTCCTGGTCAATCTGTTTCGCAATGCGCTGGAAGCAATGGCGCAGTCGCCGCGGCGCGAGCTCGTTATTGCCAACAGCCGCATCGCCGATGATGTGATCGAAGTGGAGGTGTCCGACAGCGGGTCCGGCTTCCAGGGCGACGTCATTTCAAACCTGTTTCAGACCTTCTTCACCACCAAGGAGACCGGCATGGGCGTGGGACTGTCCATCAGCCGCTCCATCATCGAGGCTCACGGCGGCCGCATGTGGGCCGAGAGCAACGCATCGGGTGGCGCAACATTCCGCTTCACGCTCCCGGCAGCCGACGAGAACTGATTCATGACAACCAAGGGACATGTCTACGTCATCGACGACGACGAGGCGATGCGGGACTCGCTGAACTTCCTGCTGGATTCCTGCGGCTTCGGCGTCACCCTATTCGACAATGCGCAAGGCTTCCTCGGCGCCCTGCCCGGCCTCGCCTTCGGCTGCGTAGTCTCGGACATCCGCATGCCGGGCGTTGACGGAATCGAGCTTCTCAAGTGCATGAAGGCGCAGCACAGTCCGTTCCCGATCGTGATCATGACCGGTCACGGCGACGTGCCGCTCGCAGTCGAAGCGATGAAGCTTGGTGCGGTCGACTTCCTGGAAAAGCCGTTCGAGGACGACCGCCTCGTCACCATGATCGAGGCCGCGATCCGCCGGGCCGAACCGGTCGCCAAGAACGAGGCTATCGCGCAGGATATGGCCGCCCGTGTGGCCTCGTTGAGCCCGCGCGAGCACCAGATCATGGAGGGGCTGATCGCAGGTCTCTCCAATAAGCTGATCGCCCGCGAATAC
This sequence comes from Bradyrhizobium sp. 4, assembly GCF_023100905.1. Classification (NCBI taxonomy): domain Bacteria; kingdom Pseudomonadati; phylum Pseudomonadota; class Alphaproteobacteria; order Hyphomicrobiales; family Nitrobacteraceae; genus Bradyrhizobium; species Bradyrhizobium sp. 4. Next base: position 1,469,499 of record NZ_CP064686.1, on the reverse strand, counting down.
GACATCAGCCCGCGCACGATCGAGGTCTACCGGGCCAATGTGATGACCAAGATGCAGGCCAACAGCCTCTCGGAACTGGTCCGGCTGGCGATGCGCGCCGGCATGCTGAAGGATTGAGGCAGGTCAAGGCACTTGTGCGGGCCTGTGATAGCCACGCAGGCATGATCGAGATCGGCTCGCCCCATCAGCGGCCCCCAGGCGCATCGGCAAAGCCCACCGTCTACGTGGTCGACGACGATGCCGCGGTGCTGGGATCCCTGCGCTTCCTGCTGGAAACCGAGGGCTTTGCCGTGCAGACCTTCAGGAGCGCTCCGGCGCTGCTCAATGCGACGACCCCGCCCGGCGCGGACTGCTACGTGATCGACTACAAGATGCCTGACATCAATGGCATCGAGTTGGCCTGGCGGCTGCGCCAATCCGACGCCGACAGGCCCGTGATCCTGATCACCGGCTATCCCGACGGAAATATCTCGGTAAAGGCAGCGGCGGCAGGGATCAAGGACGTGATTTTGAAGCCGCTCCTCGATGAAAACCTGGCGAAATGCATCCGCCACGCCATCCAGGACAGGCGCGGCCACTGACCTACGGGATTCTCCGTAGGTAAACCTCCTTAAGATATCGCTCGAAATTTCCGGATCGCGCGATCCCGCGTACCAATGCACCATCACAACGGAGATGGCGCAGATGCTGACCCAGACGCTCAAGACCCAGGCGATTAAGACCCAAATCGGCGGTAAGATCGCTCCCGCGCGTTCCGTGTCCGAACAGTTCGGCGCGATCGCCGGACATGCCGGCCTCGTTGCCACCGAGTTCTCCTATCGCAAGGACGAGGAGATCTATGGCGAGGACGAGCCCGCCGAATATGTCTATCAGGTCGTCTCCGGCGCGGTGCGCAGCTACAAGCTGCTCTCCGACGGCCGCCGTCAGATCGGCGCGTTCCATCTTCCCGGTGACGTGTTCGGCCTCGAACCCGGCCAGACGCATCGCCTTGCGGCCGAAGCGATTATCGCCACCAGCATACGCCTCGTGGAGCGAGCCAGCCTCGAAAGGTCCGCCAGCACCGACGTACAGGTCGCGCGCAAGCTCTGGGTCATGACGGCGGGCGAGCTGCGTCACGCCGAAGATCACATGTTGCTGCTGGGGCGCAAGACGGCGATGGAGCGTGTTGCAACCTTCCTGCTCGAAATGGATCGCCGCCTCGCCGTCGCCGGCATGATGGCACTGCCGATGTGTCGGCGCGATATCGGCGACTATCTCGGCCTCACGCTCGAGACCGTGTCGCGCGCGCTCTCGCAGCTTCACGCAAAGCGCATACTCGGCTTCTCCGGCGCCCGCCAGATCGTACTGCACAACCGCCAGCGCCTGCACAATCTCGATGCCTGATCGCTTTCACCCGGCCGCGTTTCTCCTCTCCGACTTGGCCCGCCGAACGCATTTCGGCGGGCCTTTCTTGCCGCAATCAAGCCGCGGGCTGCGTGTCCGGCCAAGAGGATCAGAGTTGCCAAAACGTGTGCCAACTGCTGCGGCGGAGTTGAAGCCCCAAACGACCAAACCGGTTCGACCTCTCCCATGAGGTTGTGGCCTAGCAGCCGGCCTGACGTTACGGTGCGCGCAGGCGAATGCGGCGCTGGATGTTGACGTCCTCTAGATCATCCTGATTTTCGCGGTACCGGCCTGCTGGCAGCTCTCGCACCAGTGACGCTGGTCTGGATCTCAGTCCGGGTCCTTCAATGCCGAATCCTGAAGACAGCTTTGTCGAGCCCGCCGCAATCTCCCCCATGAGGCCGACTGGACGAGAGATGGGACCCTCGGCTTGGACCGACTTTCCGCCGCAAGACGCTGCGGGCGTCCGATCAAGTAGCCTTGCATCTCATCGCAGCCCTCCTGGACAAGGAGCAACATTTGGACCTTCGTTTCGATCCCTTCAGCAAGCACCGGCACGCCAAGACCCTGAGCGAGCCGATAACAGCGCGAACGATGGCCAACGATCGCTCGTTCTGTCCAAGCGAGCCAACGAATGCCCGATAGATCTTGATCCAGTCGAGAGGGAAGGCCTCGATGGTAGGACAACGAGGAATACCCGGTCCCGAAGTCGTCCAGCGCGATCAGGATGCCGAGGCTCTTGAGCAATTGCATCGTCTTCTTCGCGCGCAAGACATCCTCGATCAGCACGCCTTCGGTGATCTCGGGCTCGAGGCCGGCCAGCGACAGCCCGCTTTTGCCCAGCGCCTTGCGGACTTGCGCATCGAGGTTCTCCCTGCGGATTGCGCGGCCGAAACGTTGACGGCGATCCTCAAGAGTCGGTTCCACGACGCGGCCTCACGGCAAGCCTCCATCAGCACCCGGTCGTCAATCTGGGCAACCGACCAGCCTCAGAGCGCCGCTCACGCCGCTTAAGCGCGATCAGCCTACCGCCAAAAAGGCCTTGCCGGGGCCCTCGGATCGGGCACTGTGGCCCTGCCGGCAATCGTCAAAACACCCAGAAGCCCGCAAGGCAACCCCGGTGAACTTACCGAGACAACAGGTCTCCACGAGGTCCTAACCGGTTCTGCACGATATGACCAGTGTTGAATGTCGCTCGCAACCGAGACTAACCTGGAATCTGCACCGGCAGTGCGGAATAACCGTGCCCAAAATTGGATTGAACTCGCTCCGGTTCGCTCGCCGACCACCGTTACCTCCAGAGATCGCTTCAGCATCTCCTGCCACAGGGATTTTCAGCTGCAGCTCTGCAAGATGCCTACCCACGCAACGATGAATCCCAAAGCCAAAAGAGAGATGCTGCCGTACATTTTCCCGATCGATGATGAAGCTGTTGGGGCTAGCAATAACCTCGTCGTCTCGGTTGCCAGAGATGTACCACATCACAACTTTATCGCCTCGCCTGATTTTCTTGTGCCCTATCGTGAAATCGTCCACAGCGGTCCGGCGCATATGCGCGCTAGGCGTTTGGTATCGTATAATCTCGGATACCGCCCCGGGCACTAGCGAAGCATCATCGCGGAGTTTTCGCAGTTGGGACGGATTTTGACTCATGAACAAGACGCCCCGGTAATTGAGTTGCGCGTAGTATCGTTACCTCCAGCAATCAGCAGAATGAGGTTGCCCAGGAATTCACATGGCTCCATGTTTCGGGTCGCCGGTGAATGCGCTATCATAGAGATTAGGTCAGCGCGCGGCTCGGATTTTTCCCGTTCGCTCCAAAGCCGTGTGAAATAGTCCAAGCACTCGGACAGCACCGCCTTTCGCTTTTCCCAGCTGTCGATCTGGTGGCCCATTTGTGGACTCAAGGCGGCTACGTCCGACCAGTAGGTCAGCAGCCGTCGATCTTGAAATGGAAAGTCGAACAGCGTGGCCAGCATTTGGTCGTCAACTCGATGGAGACTCTATCGACCCAGTTGAAGGTATCATTGCGCGGCAAACCGTCCAATATCTTCTGAACCCGCAAGCGGATCAAGCCTTCAAGCTTCGCCAGGTTCTCCGATGCCGCGATCGGACTGACAGTCTTACGCTGCTGAGCATGGACAGGAGGACTCATCTTAATAAAACTGGGAGTCCAATACTTCTGCGGCGGGTCCACAATTGTGACGCTTCGCTCTGACGAGGAAATTGTGTGATTTGAATCCACGCCTACGATGTCGCGGTATTTTGTTATCGACCAATATGGACCGTACGGGCTGCCTTCGCAATAATGGACGGGATCTTCCCTTCGCAGCCGCTCGAAACAAGTCCAAACGGTATCACCTTAAAAACGCTTGGGCTCGCTTACATCAAGGTGGCTCAGCGAGATGTCAGCCTCCTCGCAAGCGTTCTCTGCCGATAAGGCTGTCATGATTGTCTCGCGGACATTGGCGTGAAATTTTGAAAGATCGGCTCATGCGCTATTTTGCACTCGCATGGAAGCTCGGTCGAAACACAACGAGCTGGGCCGTACAGTAACAATGTGTGACGCATGTCCATGGCTCGGCTTCGCGAGAGCTCTCTGAAATTATCTTACGGCCGAAGTTACTTGGGAACTTGGTTCGGCCCCCGTCGATAAAGAATAGTGGAAAGGCGAGCGAAGCTCCCCTATCAAGATTGGGGAGGCGCGCGAACTCGCTTTTGTGGTAGTCAACATCAGGACGCAAGCACTCGCCGCGATGGCACCCAGCGGCACGCCCGGTTGCCACTCGACTACTTATATTGCGCGAGCAGGTGGGACCCTAATCACGGTAGGGACTAACAAGAGAGCGCGGTGTGCCAAGGACACTCGTTTTTCCTTACTCGCGATGCGGGCTTTCGTAGAATGAATGAACAGGAGACCAAACCGGCGATCGTGCGCGAGCCGGACGAAGAGTAAACTAACCTGACGTCACAACTGGCACTAAAGTATCGTCCATGCGCTGGAATAGAAGAGAATTGGCACAGCTGGAAAAGCTCTGGGCCGCGGGACAGAGTGCCGCGCAGATCGCGCGTCATCTCGAGTGCAGTCGCAACGCAGTTTGCGGCAGGCTAGCTCGGTTGGGCCTCACTCGAGGTCACAAGCCACCAACAGCAAAACCCAAGATTAGACCCGCCCCGAAGCGAGGGCCGACGGCGATGGCGGCTGGTCGCGATTGCGTCGGAAAGAAGCTGTCGCAAAAGGCGCTAGATAGCCAGCCTCAGGAAATGAGCAAGCGGCAGCTTTACGCGATGCTAGCTGAGGCAGTCAGGAATCCCGCGTAGAACTATCAGGCGCACCGCGATCTCCCGGGCTATGCGCCGTACTTGGTCCATTCGGACGATTTGCTTGTTGGTTTACGCGCTTTGTGGCTATGGGACGAACAGTGGCGTCGAGTAGAATGTTCGCGGCGGAGGCTCGATCGTAGGTCGATTCATCCAATCTCAAGAGGCTGGATGCACTGAATTTGAAGAATGCGTTCTGGTTCTTGAGCCTCAGTTTCGGCTATGCGTCTTCGGGGAAGCGCCGACGTCCTGGTTTGCGCCGGTGTTTGGAAGTTTCTGCACACGCCGTGCCCGACGATGTACACGAGCTCGGGTGAAGCCGCTTGACCGTGAGCCTGTCCGGATGGAACCTCCGACAGGTACCGCCCCGGCGTCGGTGACAAGCTCAGCCTTGGAGCAACTTCACGGACCGCCGAGCTCTCGATATATTGTCTGACGTCGGTCAAAAAAAATAAACCCCTGCAGTGCCCAGACACACGAAGGCGACCACCACCCACCATAGATGCCTTGACGATCTGTGCAAAACCGGTGGCAAGTCTGAAACGGCTGTTCAATTGCATCGATCACGTCTCGCTCGCCTACCCGGTCATTACTTTTTCCATACCAACTCGAGAACACACTCACGCCAACAGCCGTGGCGCCGCGCGACACCGACGATCCGCGCATTGGTGAAGTTCGACTACGTACCGGGATGTCCCCGAGCCGGCGCAGGATCCCTGGGTGGATGGGGAATACGCCAGGCAGAAGTCAACTACCAAACCTGGTCAGTTGATGAAGATTGCGAGGCGATGTATCAATTTTGTTCGATGAACCTCGCAAGAGTCAGGTCGTGGAGCAGTTCGAGCTCTAGCAGCGTCAACGGCCCCGGTGGATGTCTCGTTGGCGAACGTCGGAGATTAGCGAAGCGGAGTTGAATCTGGGGCTCCGCCGTGGCCGTGTTGATTCGAGTATCTCGCCTGCAGCAGTTGTTCTCTGTCTTCGAGAGGAACGGCTTGCTATCCCACACCGCGTTTCGTCAGCAGATCGGCCGTCACGCAAGCTTCCAATTGTCTAGCGACATTCCGGATTACTATCGGCAAAACGGAATGCAAAAGACTTCGCTTGCGACCACAAACTTCGTAAACATAGGATAACAATCGTTGCAGACCTCGGTCCTGGAAAAGTATTGCGATGCTCGCCTTCCTTGGTACACCATCTATCCAACTGTAGCCCAGTTCTCCACGGTGGTCGGCGCCGAAGCCTCTGAGAAATGGCTGCAGCGCCTGCCGGTTAATGAGTCCGTGTCGCTCTATTTCCACGTTCCGTTCTGTCGATCGATTTGCTGGTATTGCGGCTTCGCTCGAAGCATCACTCGCCGGGATTCACCCATCCTAGAATATTTGGCGGTTCTTCGTAAGGAGATCGAGTTGGTCGCGGCGCAGGTGCCGCAACGGCTGCCTGTGAGCGACGTGCACTTCGGCGGTGGAACGCCGACCCTCATCGAGCCCGCGCAGTTCGGGGTACTGATGGAACTTCTGCGCCGCCGCTTTGCGGTTTCGAAAACGGCCGCCATCGCTGTTGAGATCGACCCGCGCACGTTCACGCTCGCCACATCCGAAGCGTTAGCGGCTGCCGGCGTGAACCGCGCGAGCCTGGGCGTCCAGAGCTTCGATCCAATTGTTCAAAAGGCCATTAACCGCGTTCAGAGTGAGGCACAAACGGAGCGCGCTGTCGAAATGCTGCGGCAGCATGGAGTAATCCGCATCAACTTCGACCTCATCTACGGTCTGCCAAATCAGACGGTGCAGTCCTGCGTTCAGACCGCGACTACGGCGGTGGCCATGCGACCAGACCGGCTTGCGGTATTCGGCTACGCGCACGTTCCTTCCTTTAAGAAGAATCAGCGCCTGATCGACGAGGCAACGCTGCCAGACAGCCCTGCCCGTGCAGAACAGGCCGCGGCGATGGCCAATACACTGCTTGCTGCGGGCTACCGCCAAATCGGACTCGACCATTTCGCCTTGCCGGACGATGAGCTCGCGCTGACTCAGAAAGCCGGTCGCCTGCGGCGGAACTCACTGGGTTACTCGGCCGACACCTGCCATAAAGTCATCGGCTTCGGCCCGTCGGCGATCGGCCGCCTTGGCGACGGTTACGTCCAGAACGAAGTTGCAGCGGGTTCTTACAGCGGCCAAATCAAAGCCGGCCGTCTGGCGACGGCAAAGGGTTACTCTCTCAGCCTCGAAGACCACGTCCGGGCCGCAATCATCGAGCGGCTGATGTGCGATTTCGAGGTCGACGTGCCGGCAATTTGCATTACTCATGGATTTGACCCGGTCCCGTTCCTCGGTTCACCCCGCTTGGCAATGCTCGTCGAGGATGGGATCGTGGAGGTGGAAAAGGGATTCATCCGCGTGAGGCAGGAGCATCGTTTTCTAGCTCGCGCTGTGGCGGCCGCATTCGATGCTTATCTTGGCGCGCCGCTCTGTTAAGACCAGCCAACGAGCGCTAATCGTATGAACGCATTACGTTCCGTCACGCGCCCAGAAGCCCGGGTAACGAATTTCGCTCACCTGGTGCACTCACGTACAGCGCCAAATTCATAAAGGACTCCGTGTGCAGCTGCGCGACGAGAGCCGACCCGGCCCTAGCCGCGAAGAGCAGCTAGGCGAGTTGGCTGCCGGGAATTGGACGTTCCCGACTGCAACGCTGTCCGCTCAAACGGCGCGACCGACAAAGTTCATCACATCACCACCATTGCCCGTGTGGCCGCGGACCTCGACCGGGACGACGACTGGCTGCGGGACGTCGCCAACAAAATGGCGATCGAGGACGGCTTCATCTGGGTCTACCGCGTCGGAGAAGATGAGATCTAGGCGTTCAGCGACTTCGGTATCGAAAACCTGATCGAGTTCGTCCGGATGTACGAAGATATCTCGACCTGGCTCAAGCGCTGGCAGCCCGGGATACCGCAATCAGCCTGCGGTCTACGCTGGATACGAACTCCCAGCAAAGAGGAGCGCTTCGTGGATGCACGACGGATCGTATTGATGTGCATGCTCGCCGCTCGACCGGGATCGCTACGGACCGCCGCGTGCAATCCAGAGCAGCAACTGGTCGACGCGATGAGCTAGACCAAAGAGCACAAAAGGACCAGCGCCGGCGCGACACGCGCGCAACCGGGATCGAAGCGACCTTCCCGACTTGCCCCCTCGATGCTGCCATACCGGAGTTCGTCCCTGACGCCGGGACGGTCCGCGCCGAGCGGCACGATACCTACGATTCGCACAGCGACGGCCGACGTCCCGCGCCCGGTCAACTACCAGACCTAGCAATTGATGGAGATGACGGACACATGCCAGTCAGTGCCGGTGAAACTCGCTCGGGCCACATCAAGGAAGAAGTCGCGATGCGATATAGTTCCGGCAAATCCAATGGAGCTGATGGATGTTCTGTCTGGTCCCGCAGCTATCAAAACGCCTCCAATCGCGCTCTCCATCTTCCCATGAGAGCCAATCAAGGCCTTGTGCCGGCCTCAGCGAGCTTACGGGCGTCAAAAGATGTTAGCCCCTTCTGCTCGCCTGTGCTTCATCCCATGGACCGAGCTGCGGGCGGCGTTTCTCGGGTCCGGCGTGTTGTTATGCGAGCTCAACTACTGGGCGGCTCTCTGTTGAAGAACATTGCTTTTCGTCGTGGCAGCGGATTTGTCGTGAGAATCCCTCGGCTCCGTGCGCCGGCCGCCAATCCTAGCGAACGCTCACATCGAGCAGGCCACTCTCCGTGTCGACATGGTGCAGCAGATGCTTGCATTCGATTAGCGATCGAGCGGCTGGGTTGTGTCGCGCTGGGTACCACCACGTTGGTCAAGCTGCGCCAGCAGGGTGATAGCGCGGAAGGCTGAGCGGGTCTCGTTGGCATAGAGATGCCGCCTGGCCTCAAGCGTCACCTAGACCGCCGAGCACAAGGATCGCGAACCGCTCTAGGCCGTCAGGTGGAAGTGCACTTTATTCAAATCGACGGACGTGGAAATCACTATGCATCGTTGCGGTATAGCGCCAGTATCCATGCGGGCATACTCGGCTGGCGTCTTGCTTTCATCTCTCGACCAAGTGCGAAGCCAAGAGGGCGTATTCTCCTTTCCCTGATAGCTAGTCTTGCCGGCAGTTCGGCGGCGGCAGAAGGTGGTGATAACTCTGGCCCTAGAAGTCACAGCCCCGATGAGCTCGCTGAGGCAAGAAGCCAAACAATCGCGAATCCGGCTGTAACCTTCCGAAGCGCCCGGCCCAAAGCAGCGGCGCGCCTTTCTGGGAACTCGCTGCCAAAAGCAGCTATGTCTAGTACAACGCCCGACAGTGAGGTGGACACCGCCAAGAGCAGAAGTCAAAAGCAGATTGACCGATTCGCAAAATTCGAGAAGCTCCGCGAAAAAGGTGCGGCGTTCACTGGGCCTGGTCCTGCGGACACGATAGGTCAGGATACAGCTTCTGTCAGATCCGAGCTTTCGGATTTCGGGATTGGATTCGCTGGCTGGACCCTAAACACGTTTGTCAACAATCAAGTCGGTAATGCCACCAGAAGCACCATCGCCAATCAACAATATGTCGGCCAGAATCCGACATTTAGTACGGTCAACTCTATGATCGTGACCTATGACCTCGCTCGGTTTGGAATTCCAGACGGTCAGATCGTCGTGGGATCCGAGCATCAATATTGGACATGGAAGAGCGCCGGGCCAGACCGACTGGGAATCAGTGCAGTTTCCTACTATCAAACGTTGTTCGAAAGGAAGATCGAACTCAAAGTGGGTTACCTCAGGAACCAACATGAGTTTGCGGGTGCCGGAGAAAAAGTTTTTGGACCGTCGTCGAAGATGCTGTTCCAAGCAGGCATGAGCAACAATTGGGCGCCAACGCCGGCTCTTAATCTGAAGTACAATTTTGACGATCGCTTATATAACAAGCTCTCAATCCAGCGCTCGCTTAGTCCAGCCGGTCAATATACGCATGTAAGCGAAAATCCCACTGGCTTGAACTGGAGCACGCGCGACGCGGGCATTCTTTTGCTTGATGAAGTTTGCTATAAGAACAAGCCTACTCCCGGCGTACCCGAGACTTGGCTGCGGGCTGGCGTGGGCTTTAACAACAGCAGCTACACGGACCTACAGCATCCGACGCAACCGACGGCCAAGGCGAACAGCGTCTACTATGTAGCTGCGGATAGGCAATTCTGGCAGTCTGCCGTCCATGGCTCGGCATCTCGCGGAATCTATGGCGGGTTCTCTGTGATGTACGCTCCGCCTGACCTAAATAGGGCTAGTCAGTACTACGAGCTTCGCCTGTATGCGAAGGGCCTGTTTGACAGCCGGCCCACTGATCAGATGAGTCTTGTTGTCAACAACACCATCTGGAGCCATTTCGCGGTGGACGCTGCATTGGCGAAAGAGCAGCTGGCGCACCGGGACAGCACAGCAATTTCGGGACTGTATACGGCGCATCTGGCGCCCGGGATATATACAACCGTAGGACTGACGTACATCAATCACCCGACAAGCATTACCTACACGCCGCAAACAGGACACGCCCTGAATATCTTGGTATCTACGTCGGTATTCTTCTAGGCTCTGAGGACTGCGCGGAGCGGCATGTAGTCGATGTCCCACTCGCCCTTTTCAACGGTATGGGCCACCCATCACGGCGATTTTGGTATCCGCTTTGCTCCTGACGCGAAGCCGGGTACCGCGTAAATTGAGCCTTGATATCCAATGTAGCATGCTGTTGGGAATGGTAGGTTAGAGCCTTTGCTGCTTCGGTCTACGAGCGATAGGCCGACGTCGTACTTGCGCAAGAGCTATACCCTCCGGCCGCGGAATGATCTCCCATGCTCATTTGTTCAATCGAGTGCAGAGCTTGCGGCAGCGACATTGCTTTCGGATGATTGCTGGTGCAGCTCGTCAGAATCGCGCCCGAGCTCGTACTCTGCCATGACAGGCCGAAATCGTGCCCTCGGAGCTTAGTTCACGCCGAAGAGGTGTGGTAAGCGGAACCGCGACACAGATGCCAAAGCTACCCAACTACGGCAATCGCTATATCTGTCCGACGGTCGTGGCGCTGGCCGAAAGGCAATGCGCGAGCTCGGCGGACACGTGCCCCCCTTCGGCGGCAAATCGACCGGACGCGGCCGGATGACTTGCGCCACTCGAATGCTGACTCATTTTCGTCGGTCGAGACGAGCTTTAGCATCTTACTCCAGCAAGGAGGTCGCCTCCCGAGTCTGCGGCGCGTTAGCCCTCCCATCCAATTGTGCGTGGCGTTCTGCTGGGTTCACTTCTCTTCTCAAACATCTATTCGCGCGAACATGCGATAAGAGCAGTGCATGATCGGTGAATTTTGCCGAGCCTTGCTAGGCAACCTTCGTGGACGGGTGCTTCGTCGTCTTGAGGCGCGTTACACTGCTTCGACCGTCGACGCTGACGGGCGCGTCACCATCGATTGTGGCACGATGAACGACGCGATGCTGGTCACCGTAATCGTTGACCGCATAATGCTGCGTTGCGCGGTTATCCCAGATCGCGACATCGCCTTCTTTCCAGCTCCAACGTACGGTGTTTTCGGGTGCCGTGATATGAGACTGGAATAGATCAAACAGCTTCTGACCGTCGCGTTTTGGGATACCAATAAACCTTTGCACCAGATCGCCGAGCACCAGGGCGCGCTCGCTGGTCTCGGGATGTACACGGACCACCGGGTGCTCCGTCTCATAGATCGTTTTGGTAAAGACCTCATCAAAATGCTTCTGGTCGATTTCGCGAACACGGCAGGTCCCAGCGTAGTCGAAGGCGTTGCTGTGAACGGTCCAGAGTTCGTCGGCAAGCCGTTGGAGCGGCCGCGGCAGATCCAGATAGGCGGCCACAGCGTTCGACCAAATCGTATCGCCACCGGACGATGGGACCACAATGGCTCGCAGCACCGCAAGTCTAGGATACGCCGCGAGAAAGGTTCCATCGGCGTGCCATACATCGGCCCGGCTACCTCCGCGCGCGGAATCAAGCTCGATGATCGAGGCCGTTCCATTGACCGTACCGAGTGTCGGATGCGGCACCAGCCTTCCCAAACAAGCAGCAAATCGCTCCTGCTCCGCGTCATCAAGATGCCCCTGATCGCGGAAGAAGATCACCTTGTGTTCGAGCAGCAAGCTGGTGATCTCAGCGATGGTTTGGCTCGGTAAATCACCCGAGAGCTTAATATTTCCGATTTCAACACCGATGCGCGCTGCGCGCTTGACGACGTCGGTCAGTGGAATGACCCTCTCGGTCGAAGCCGTTTGTTTCATTGCGAATATTTCCAAGCTTTGCGGATTCTTCAAGCGGACTAGGGCGCGTGTGACTAGGTTTCGTAGGCGAGCCTCGCGCTACGGGTACTCTCGAGCAAGCACCATGCCAGTTGGAAAACGGAGCTGTGAACGTCCCTCAGGTACGGGACCGGGTTTGAGTCGAACAGTTTGCCAGGAACTCGATGCCACCCCCCACCCTCTTTCCAACCCACCCGGGCCGGCCGCGAAAGGTATAGGGCGCATAGTCGATAGAAAATGTACCGCTCGGCACTCGAAGAGAAAGGCCATACGGTCCTCGTGCAACGTCGGGCAGCCAGCCTTGCGCGCTGTTCTCGTCCAGTATGCGCACTCCGCTTAACAGTTTGCGGCAATCGGCCAGTCTCGAGCCGCCTCTGCGAACGGACCATCACCGGCTCTCAAGGTGTCCGGGACCTGCCTTGGCCGTGATCACTGCCGAAACAGCATCGGCTGGAAATGGAAGAGGAATAGATGACCCTGGAAGAGCTCCAAACGATTGAACTACGGCTTCATCCAGGCGAAAGCCATTGATCCGCGGCACTGGGCTCGCGATGTTCTCGATGCACCGACGTCCGAGCACGGTAAGGCAGATGTTCTGCACGGTCCGGCTGGATTTGCCCAACAAGCCAAAGATATGTCCACTACCAGTCTTTACAGGTGTTTCAATGTTGTCAAAGTAGTTGCCCTCGATCAGCACTTGCACAGATGGTCCAGCATCCACTGCATGGAAGAATCCGCCGCTCTGTTGCGCATTCGTGTTGTGGAAGTAATTGTTGAGGAGATGAATAATAGCCTGGGCACCGTCAATGTGCGGCGCCCGCCCTGAGATCTCATGGAAATAGTTATTTGCGATGGTGATCGTCTGCGGGACACCAAGAAAAAGGAGATTCCAATAGTGCTCCCCGTTACAATAGGAGGAATAGGTATCGCTGCCATCGAAGTCGTTCCAGGAAATCGTAATATTCGTCGTAGGGCCAAGGCCGCCGGCAATCATCTGCCGCCCGATATTATGAAACCGGTTGTGATCGATCCAAACCAGGTCGGCTCGTGCAATTGCAATAGCATCGCCGGCAAATATCATGCCTTGATTGATATCACTGATGGTCAGGTTGCGAATAACGACGTTGCTGACCCCATTTAGGCGCAGCCCCTTCCCTTTGATTGTCGCGCTCGGGCCAACGCCGATCACCGTCTTGTTTGAGCCAATCTCCAGCGGGTGCTTGCCGGCCCTGTCGAAGCCGACCAATGTCTTCTCCTTGCCGTCGCAATGCGCATCGTTGCCATCTATAAGGAGAAGGGACTCACTTTTATACGGTGCCGAACAAGCACGGCGGTATTGGCAACCCTGCCCCTCGCCTTGCCCTTCCGTACCGGTAAAGTCTATGGTTCCGGCTACCTGAATCTCGCGCGGACTATTGTCATTGCAGCGCCCGAAGCTGTACGAACGACACAACTCATACTTCAGAGCTTTGGTTGATCTGACCTGAACTACCTCGCCTCCAAGGCCGCCCGTCGCTGCAGAGCCAAAGCCATTGAGGGCTTCCGATCGCACATAGTTCGATCCGAGCACGGAAGAGACGCCGACGACGACAGCAAGTCCACCGAGCACGCGCAACGACCGTTTGATGTGCTTCATCGTGTCCCTCATAGGCATGTGCTCTCTTTTACCCGGAAAACCCGCACGAGGACTTGAACTCTCGAACTCAAATGCTGAACTGGAATAGGCCATCAGCATCCGGCGTTAACGCCATCAGATCGTCCTCAATAAGGCAGGATCGGAATATCGGAACCATGCTACGCAACAGGTGCAGCCGCACGCTCCGCACCAGCTGTGATGGATCTGGGTAGCCATTGAGCCAATCACGGCCGATGAGAGCAGCGGTCGACCTTCGAGAGCCCCGTCAGAGGAATACTGTGGGGTGCAACACGTCTGGCCTAGGAGTTTGTCCCAAGTTTTGATGGTGCATTCTTATCGCACGATTCGAAGGATGCGCTATGGGACAAGTTTTACACGGCTGCGCCACGACGACGGAGGCGGTCCGTCGAGCAATACAAAATAGTCAAGAGAGCCTGAGAGTGCTCGCCAAGCGCTATGGGATCAACCAGAAGACTGTCGCGAAGTGGAGGGAGCGCGAGACCGTCGCCGATCTCCCGACAGGCCCCAAAGAAGCCAAATCGACCGTGCTTTCCATCGAGGAGGAGGCGATCATCGTCGCTTTCCGGCGGCATACGCTATTGCCGCTCGACGATTGCCTCTATGCGCTCCAGCCGACCATCCCGCATCTGACGCGATCATCCCTGCATCGCTGTCTCCAGCGCCACGGGATCAGCCGATTGCCGGAGGTCGGAGGCAGCAAGCCTCCGAAGAAAAAATTAGAGGCTTATCCGATCGGCTATTTCCACATCGACATTGCTGAGCTCCAGACCGCTGAAGGCAAGCTCTACCTCTATGTCGCTATCGATCGCACCAGCAAAGTCGCCTTCGTGCAACTGGTCAGGAAGACGGGAAGGACCTCGGCCTCGACCTTCCTCGAAGCTCTGATCGCGGCTGTCCCCTACAAGATCCACACGGTTCTCACCGACAATGGGATCCAGTTCACTTTCCCCCCGCGCTACGCGGACGGCCCCACGGCAAGAGAGCTGGCTCCGCAAATTCGGACAGTAGCTTGAGTGGATTTTCTGCCTGACAGCGGCGAGGATTCTTGCCGCGAATCAGGAGCGAAGATGACGAAGAAGAGCCGCCGGACGCATTCTCCGGCATTCAAGGCGAAGGTTGCTTTGGCTGCGGTCAAAGGCGACAAGACGCTGGCGGAGCTGGCGCAACTGGTTGATGTTCATCCGAACCAGATCACGATCTGGAAAAACCAGCTCCTGGAAGGCGCCGCCGGCGTGTTTGGGCATGACAAGGCATCGGCCGAGACGCCGGTCGATTTGAAGGCGTTACATGCCAAGATCAGCGAGCTGGCGTTGGAAAACGATTTTTTGTCCGGCGCGCTCACCAAGGCGGGCCTGCTGAGCGCAAAGCGATGATCGACCGCGGTCATGATCTTTCTATCGTGCGCCAGGCGAAGGTCCTGAAGCTGGCTCGCAGCACGGTCTACTATGAACCTCGGCCAGTTTCGGCCGAGGACCTTGCCTTGATGCGTCGGCTCGATGAGCTGCATCTCGATTATCCCTTCGCGGGAGCGCGTATGCTGCGATCGTTGCTGCGGCGGGAGGGCGTATACGCCGGTCGCCGCCACATCGCGACGCTGATGAAGCGCATGGGGATCGAGGCGGTCTATCGTCGCCCGAACACGAGCAAGCCGGCACCGGGTCACAAGATCTACCCGTACCTGTTGCGCGGATTGAAGATCGAGGGGCCCGACCAGGCGTGGGCAATGGACATCACCTACATTCCGATGCGGCGTGGCTTCGTCTATCTCGCGGCGGTCGTCGATGTGTTCAGCCGACGGGTCCTGGCCCATCGCGCCTCGATGACAATGGAGGCGGCCTTCTGCGTCGAAGCGGTCCAGGAGGCGTTGGCGAAGCACGGCAGGCCCGAGATTTTCAACACGGACCAGGGCAGCCAGGTTCACCCGCCTCGAGTTCACCGATGTGCTGCTGGACGCGAAGATCGCCATCAGCATGGACGGCAAGGGCGCCTGGCGCGACAACGTGTTTGTCGAGCGGCTCTGGCGCACGGTCAAATACGAAGAAGTTTATCTCCGCGCCTACGACAGCGTGTCCGAGGCGCGAGCGTCAATTGCCAAGTATCTGGCCTTCTACAATCAGGGAGGCCCTCACTCGAGCCTTGACGGGCGCACGCCCGACGAGGCTTACTTCGGCACGCAAGCTATGGTGATGGTCGCATGACCGTCGCCGACGATTTTGTCGTCGCTCTGGTCGGGCTACGCCCTCCCGACGCAACGACAAAATCGTAAGGCCCCGCGTTCAGCATAACCCGGCAGGAATCCACTTAAATCCCGCGGGGCGCTGTCCAAACAACCGGGGTCAGCTCTGTCCGCCGCGTCACCAAGACCATCCATCCGCCGCGAGATGAAGCGCCGCGCCGCGGTCGAGCCGGTGATCGGTCACCTCAAGGCCGAACACCGCATGAGCCGCAACCACCTCAAGGGCCGCGCCCGCGACCGAATCAACCCCGTCCTTGCCGCCGCCGGCTTCAACTTCCACCTTTTGCTGCGCTGGTTCGAACGGCTTTTGCGGCCCTGATGCAGAGGCTCCGGTGCATCATCCGCCAGCCGCACTACGCTTGAACCAGCGCGTTGCGGGAAACTTCACGGACGACATCCTACGCCGCATCAGCGCTTTACGCCACGCTCGCCAACCTCTCAGCACGCCGGCGAATAAGACGGGCTAGCTCCGGCTCCGCTCTCGTTGTGAGACACCATCATGCTCTGCGAACGGGCCGATTGCAGACCTTCAATCGGGGCGAAGTTGCACTTCAACCCCTTCAACCAGCTGCGCGCGCTATTCAGTTGAAGCCGACATCAGCCCCTTAGTCGGTTTTGCAATGCCTGCCGGTCGACGACGAGGTTGAGGAGGTTCAGATCTGCCTGCCGTCTTCCCGCGAGCCGTCTGACCAGCTCCCGGGTACCATCGACCACAAAGACACCGCAATCATAGCCGTTCCTCTGCTCGCGTATGAGGGCATCTCGCAAATCGGCTCCCACCCGCGCTGCGAGCGTTTCTGCAGGTCCGGCATTGTATGGCTCTAAGGAGTCGTAGTGATAGGCAACCGGCCTGTCGCGATCGCGGCGATCTACCAGCAGAAACGACCAATGGGAGCCGCGGTCAAGGAGGTCCGTAGCGCTCGCATCACTCACCGGCAAGAACAGGAAGTCGGCCGTATCGTTGCCATTCAGATCGTTGACAATGCGATGGAATGCGTTCAGGGCGTCGCCCTCCGTACCATGGCCCACCTGAAAGGCGATGAGAGGATCGACGAACCGGGTCCGGGCGGCGAGGTTTGGATTGCTTTGCCGCAACTCCTGCGACAGGAGCTCGTAGTCCCGCTGGATATGCGCGTCACCCAGCCATTCCCTGGCTCCGAGCACCCGTCCGCTGCGGTCGCCGGCAGAGGCACTCGCCGTCGAAGCGCCGATCCGGGCATCAGGAACCGAGGATGGGCCAGGGTGATGGATCAGTTGGGCGTCGCGGCGTCCTCGCGGCCCCAATGCGATGGAGTAGGTCTCACCGTTGATAGAGACCGGCTGGGGAGCCATTCGCGAACTCGGCAACAGCATTCTATTGTCCAGTACATCGAGCAGGAAGTCCGGCACCGCCTGTGAGCCATGCTGCCAATCCTCGCCGACGAGATATCCGATCTCCTCGAGCTCTTGCGGCTTGCCTGATGGACCGATGAAGAACGGCGGTCTGCCGGTCGGGCTGAGCACCGGCCTTGACTGGGCGTCGTCACGCATTTCCTGCGGTGTGGACGGCAGATCAGCGAAAGAAGTCAAATCGCGGTAGATGTCTGAGGACCGAGCTGGCGCGCCCTCCGGAGTTGGCCACTCGAAGCCGGACGGCACTCGTGGAGACCAGGTGAAGCTCGAGCCGGCCGGGTCCTGCCAACCGGTCGGTCCAACCGGGCCTTGCGGCGCCGGCCACTCACTTGGATCGAAGTCGGACGGCACGCGCGGGGACCAGGTCGAGCTCGACCTAGCCGGTTCCTGCAAGCCGGCCTGCCCAAACGGACCTAGCAGCGGCGGCCACTCACTTTCGGACGGCGGAGTCGGCAAATCTCGCGCCCAGGTTGAGGTTGAGTTCGACCCAGCCCTCTGCTCAGGGAAGCTCACACCCAGCGCTCTGTTTGCCTCAACGAGTAGCAGATACTGCTTGAGCTTCTTGAGACCCACGCTATCAACTCTCCCTGTGGCTTCCCTGAAAGCCCGGAGGTCTGCGCCCAGCGAGCGCTGCTGCTCACTATTGCCGTTGATTCGACTCGCGATGCTCTCCCTACCCTCTGTGCGGAGCCAATCACTGAACTTGCGTCGGATCGAAGCAGTCTGTTGAATTATTTTTCTTCTCTGTTCGGAAGCTGGGTCGAGGTTTCTCAGCTCTTCGTTAGCCAGGCTCGCGATCAGGCTGGCGTCGTCGTCATAAGCACGAGGTCGTTGTCTGTGTCGCCTGGTCTCGAGACCCAGGTATTGTCGAAAGAGATTGAGTGGGGCGCCCGGCTTTGTGGCTTTCTGGTACGCCGAATGATCTGCGCTCAATGACCGCTGCTGCTCAGCATTGCCCTCGATGCGGTCCATGATGCTCGGCCTGCCCTCTCTTCGAAGCCAATCACTAAAAGAGCGTAGGCTGGACGCCTTCGTCGAAGCGTCGTGTTTCTCCTTGCGAGTCGCGTCGGATCCAAGCTTGGATAGAGCGTCCGTCAAAAAGTCATCGATAATGGAGACGTCCTCCGGATGAGCCGCCAATGTTTGGCGCCCCATCAGGCGGGGCCCGGCGCCGACAGCTTGGAGCCCGTCAGCCCCGATCCTGCGAAGATGAGACAATGCCACGCTGAGGCGATCATCATGATCGCCGCCAGCTTCGACGTACTCGTCGATGTCGACGGCGAGCGACCTTGGCTCGTTGAACGCCCGAGGAGCCAGGGGATCCTTGTTCTGCGCTCGGAGCCAACGAGCAAACCCGTTGAGCGCTATCATATTGTTCCTGATCGTATCAGGGGGAACCGTTCCAGTCCCGCGGCCTCTGGTGCCATCGGGAGCAACTCTGTAGCTTTTGACGTTTTCCACGAACTGGCCGATCATCCGCTCGTCCTCGGGGTGCATCGGTTGCGCTCGCGTACCCACCCAGGCTGGGGCGGATATGGGATTTCCAGCCTGGAAATTCTGGAGTGCATTCAAGGCTGGCCCCACATGGTGCCTGCTATTGGCGCTCGCCACCTTATTAAATTCATCTTTATAGGCTGTCAGCAGCTCAGCATTGCCAAGCAGGTCGTTCAGAGTGACGCCTTTGGGTTGGAGGAATTCGCTGAACTTTCGAAGAGCCATCACATAATTATCGATCGTCTTCGCGGTACGGTTCGCGCTGCCCAATGCCGTCTTGAACTCTTCAATCAGCTCCAGGTCTGCCTCGGACGGACGACTGCGCTTTGCAAAGTCCATGCGAAGCTCCGAGGAGACGACATCAAACGCTGGGCCGCCGGACCACTTCTCACGGTGGCTTCCTCCAAAGACTTTGCTTAGTCCTGATTTGACCCGAGAGAACAGTCCACGGGGCTTGTTGTCCTTCGTCCGCGCCGTAGGTTGTTCCTCCGAGGGCGCTGCGTAGCGCATGCTGCTGAATGGCCCCTCCCGCAAGTCAGACCGGTAATTATTTGCAGCCGAACCAAGATGAGCGTGCGGAACATCGACGCTGTGACGCGCGCTGCTGAACGCATTGCTCCGCAGATTGGACCTTGGCGGCATTCGCATCGAACCACCAACGTCCGTACGCTGGATGTTTTCATGCGACCGTGCGGCTGGAGTGTCGGGGGAACTACCCCCCGAACTCTCCTCAGGAGAGCGGAGTTGCAGCTCGCCCAATTGCTGCTCGAAGCCAGCTTGATCCGCCTCTTGCCGCGCACTCTGCAGCTCCTGCAGCTCGGCGTGCCAGCGCATCCAATAGTCCGGATCGTTATAGATCGGTTCCACACCACTCTCCTACTAGATGAGACGACTCTTCAAGCCGCCTGGCAGCGACACCGGCGCGAAAAGCTAGACGTCAAGATCGCCAATTGAACAACAAGGGACCGTTATCGCGCGCGCTCCGAGCTCGTGCATTGCCGCAGAAGAGCGCCCCGGATTCCTGGGCAACAGCTGAGCTATCGCCAAACCTTAAACCAACGAAACCAAATACTCGCACGGTCCAAAAAGCCATGGTGCCGCCTCCCCCCTTCCAGGCAAGAAGGGCATGCGGCCACACCGCGATCGAAACTGGGCCGCCCCATTGCTGTTGGAAGGCGTCCGGGGTTTGAGAAGTTCCCTTGCAAACTCTCTTCGTCTTCAGTTCAATGTCCTCACATTAGCTACAACCAGCCGGCCGTGCCTGCACAATCAATACTCAAACGCACCTGCGCTCTTAGGACATTGAAGCCTCTCCTTCCGATCATGAAGCTTCACCGCATGTATGATTCGGACTGTACAACCTGACGCTACGTAGACTTCAACCCCGATCGCAGAGCCGGCTCCGGAAATGAGCTATCGCCAAATTTTGGTGACGGACGGGCCGGTCATGCGGCGGCGGTTTTGGGCTGACGGTCGGTCGGCTTGGCGATGCAGCACCTCCTCAGGGCTGAGAATGAAGGCCAGTGTCTTTGGCGCCTTTGGCGCACTGAATGATCTGGTCGAAATCCCAATCGAGGCCGAGCGTGGCGCGGTAGAGAAATCGAAGCGCCGCGACGGTCACTTGCACCGAGCGTGGCGCCAGCTTCTTCTCGTTCGTCAAATAGACCGGGTAGGCGTGCCAATCGGTCGGCAAGTCGTCGTCGGCGATCTCGTGTTCGTCTGCCCGCCGCCTGGGCCGGTTTCCATCTTCGGCCTCGAGCGCGGACCCTTTCGGAAGGGATCGTGCGCCGGCGGCGCCGCGCCGCTCATCAAGACTGTCGGTGCGGCCCCGGGTGCACACATCGAGATCGGCGCCGCCGTCGCGATCCATGGCGTGCTGCTGCCCCGATCCCGCCTCAGCCCGTCGACGCTCAGGGACGACCGCTTTCGCCTTGGGCGGGTAATCGTCGTTCCGCCTGGCATCGCTCAGCGCATGGAGTTTTGTCGTGCGGCCGCCTCGCGAGCGGCCGATTGCTTGATTGTGCTCCCCCCTTTTCCGCCGGAGGCACACCGGTGAGCTTTAATCGAGGTCGAGTCGAGCGAAAGCGCGACGGCATCTTTGCCGGGCTTGGCCAGCGCTTCAAAGATCGCGCACCATCGTCCGCGCTTTGCCCAACGATTGAAGCGATTGTAGATCGTCGTGTAAGGCCCGTATTCAGGGGGACAATCGCGCCACCGCGCACCCGATTGCAGCATCTGAATGAAGCCGCTGATAATGCGCCGATCGTCGTCCCGATCCGGTCCGGTCAGTCCCGTCGGCAGGTGAGGTTCTATCCGCGCCCACTGCTTATCATTCAACCAAAACAGGCCGCCACGCATCGCTCGTCCCCGAATCAAAATATGCGGAAGAGAATCACGTGGCGCAAATTAGGTACAGACCCTAGGCTAGGAGGATGGGCCGTCGCTCTTGACGTGCTGGACCGGCGGGAGGCGCTTGAGCTCTTCGCCATTTTCGACCAGCACCAGAACGCGTGGTGCATTCGCATCCCGCGGGAAACAGATAGGCGGCGCGGCTGGGATCCTCGTCATCCTGGATTGCACGTCGGATGTTAGGCCCCTGTCTGCGATATAGGTGGGCCAGATTGGGCCTGTATGTCGCGTGCCAGACACATCTCACAGACGGACGCCTCTTATCGACTTCTTGACCGGCGATCATCACGCCGCCGGAATGGCCAAGATTTCCTTGCTTTTGATATGTCCGTCCAGTGCCGGCGCGGATCTAGCACAACCAGTCACCGCCAACCTGCGACTCGCGGCGCGGCGAGCTGATGCGGCAAGGGCTCAGCCGCAACTCTGGCGTCCCACTCATAGCTCTAAGGTGAAGCTGCTCATGTGCTGCAGTCATCGGCACGAAGAGCCGAATTCGTCTGCAGGCGGTCCGTGGAAGGCAACGGCTGGCCAGCGTGCAAACGCACCCTCCGATCTGCACCTGCACCTTTGACTCATCATAGGCTTACTGGCCCAGGGGCCTAGAGCGCGGAGGAATGAAAATACCCACCAAAACTGATCGTTTCTGTGATCCGACACGAGGCGTACCCTAGTCCGAATCATGAGTCGCCCGGCTTTCCGTCGGGCTGCCGGGGAGCTTCGTCGATGTACACGCCGCGCTCCTTCCAAGTTGTCGATATCACCGACGTTCATCGGACGATGCGCGAGGCACGCACGGCGACACTGATCACCGCTACTCACGAAGGGCTTGTTGGAACGATGCTGCCCGTAGTACTCGACGAGCGCGAAGGCTCCATGGGCACGATTTACGCCCACGTGGCGCGTGCGAATCCGCAGTGGAAGCTGACACCGGCTGGCGAGGCGATGGCCATTTTCGCTGGGCCGGAGGCCTATGTCAGCCCCTCCTGGTACGTGACCAAGCACGAGAGAGGCGAGGCCGTACCGACGTGGAACTATGTCGCTGTGCATGCCTACGGGCCGATCGAATTCTTCGATGATGCCGATCGGCTGCGAAAGGTGGTCACGCGGCTGACCGATGTGCATGAGCGCTCGGGCAAAGACCGCTGGGCGGTGTCTGACGCCCCTGCCGATTTCATCAAAACGGAGCTGAAGGGGATTGTCGGCCTGCGATTGCAAATTACACGGTTGGATGGGACGCGGAAGATGAGCCAGAACCGCAACGCGGCGGATCGCGCCGGCGTCATCGAGGGGTTATCAAAGAGCGACCGTGACGAAGACCGTCGTGTGGCTCACCTCATTGCGATGACGAACCCGAACGACGTATTGTGAACGACGCGGTACCACCTGCATTTCTCCATATCCTCGACTGCTCTCCTTCTGCACAGCGATGCGCCGGCAGCGGACGGTTCCTGCTCGCGGCAGGTGCTTTTCACAGAGCAGAGAAAACCATACAGGACGCCATCGCTTGCGCGTCAGCTATTGCAACCGCCAACAGCGGCGCGCGGCCCCGAGGCCAACTCCGGAGAAGAAGAGCGGTACCTCGGTTGCAATCCGAGGTGCGCTTCGGGGCGCATGACAGAATGCTCTGCATTGAGATCGGATTCAAGTGGGCTGCCCCGGCTCCACGGTTCTCAAAGCAAGCGGTTTCGAAACCAGTTTAGTACGGAATGTTGCCATGGGCCGAACTGATCACCCACACTGAAGATCTGCACTGCCACAGGCGACGGTTGCATGCATTAAGTTAAATCATGTCGCCCTCCCGACTCAAACAAAAGATGCTTTGGAGGGCGATTGCCGTCATTCTCTCGAACACTGCGTGTGCAGCTTTCGTCTTATTCCGCTTGACGCCCTGCAAGCCTCTGAGACTTGCAGGAAGCCCTCAAAGCGTCTTGAATCCGACGTTAGGGTCAGATTGCAGATCTTCTGACAATTCGCGACAATCTGCGCACGCTCCAACACTCCCCGATGGGCAGTAAGAAACGCGAATGTCTCAAATCCTCGAGGTCTCGCCGTTGCTTCTGTCACGATGATCGGGGCTCCCGGAGCGCCCTGCTCGATGTCGAATTCGAGCCTAAGACGTTGAAGAGACCTGTTCCGACCGATCCACGCCCTCCGGCGCAACCGGCATGCTGAACTGAAAGACGGCCCCGCGAGGATCATTGGCGCCCGCCCACATCCGGCCTCCGTGCGCCTCAATAATAGAATGGCAAATGGCCAGCCCCATGCCCATGCCTTCGGACTTGGTGGTGTAAAACGCATCGAACACGCGGTCAGCGCAGTTCGGATCGAGTCCTGGACCCGTATCCCGAAAAGTGACCACTACGTTATTCGAGTCATCTGTCCGCGCACTGATCAGTAACTCGCGATCACTTTCGTTGATCTCGCTCATGGCCTCGATGGCGTTCGTGATCAAATTGAGAATCACCTGCCGCACCTGGACGCGATCTGCCCGGACGAGCGGCAACGCCTCAGTCCGTCGCGTTTGCACCCATACATCATTTTTCGCAAGTTCCGCGCGAACTAGGCCCAGCACCTCTAAAATCAATTCGTCAATTGCGAGAAGCTCCGTTTGCATAGGAGCCTTATTCATAAGAGCGCGGATCCGGCGGATCACGTTCCCCGCTCGCATACTGTCACGGACAATCAACCCGAAGGTCTGCCGAACTTCTTCCAGATTTGGCGGTTGAGCACCGAGCCAATTTAGCCCCGCCCCCGCATTACTCCTGATCGCGGCAATCGGCTGGTTGACTTCATGGGCGATTGAGGCGGCCAGCTGTCCCATTGTCGTGATCCGATTGGCGTGTGCCAGCCCCATCAGAGTCTCGCGATACCGTCGTTCGCTTTCACGGGCTTCCGCTTCCGCTCTCTTTCGCTCTGTCAGGTCGAGGACGAAGCCAACACCTTGGTCGTCTCGCGCATCGAATACGGCGAGGCCAACTAGCACCGGCACGCGGCTGCCATCCTTGCGGACATACTCTTTCTCGAACTGCTGAACCGCTCCGGTCCTTTTTGCTTCTGTTCCCGCATTCAGTGTACGCTCGTGCCATTCTGGCGGTGTCAGGTCGAGACCGTTCACTCGCCCCGCGACGAGATCCTCTCGGTCGTATCCAACCATCGTGAGAAAGCTTTGATTTGCTTCGATGATCTCGCCTCCTTCGCGAATGATAAATATTCCAATGATGTTAGCGTCAAGTAAGCGCCGGATTTTCGACTCCCGTTGCTGAACTTCGCTGTACAACCGGCTGTTTTCCAGCGCTGTTGCAGCTTGGGAGGCAAGCATTTTAAGTACCGAGTTGCGGGCAGCCGAGAATATGCGCGCGGCGAGATTATTCTCCAGATAAAGTACGCCGATCAGCTTGCCCTGCGTGATCAGTGGCAGGCAAAGAATAGAACGCGCTTTGCGCTCGCGGATATACGGATCTTCCGCAAATGAAGGCTCGGCGACAGCATCTTCGAGAATGACGTTTTCGCGGACACGCAGGACGAAATGCAGCACGGACTCGGGAAGGGCCATCGGCGTTACGGGCTGTTCATTCACCTTTACAAGCAGCGCATCCGCTACCGTTGTGGCTTCCGCCTCGATCCGTGGCTCGCCTCCATGTAGCAGAATCAACAAACCTCGTTCGGCGCCGGCCTGCTCAATGGCAGTCTGCATAAGCGTGTCGATTAGCTTTTGAAGAACAATCTCGCCGGAAATCGCCTGCGACACTTTTGTCACCGTCGCGAGGTCAAGATGCTCAACCGGAGCTCCGATCCGCAGGCCATTCACGGCAGGAGCGGTCTCCTCATGGCTGAGATGGGGATTCAGCTCGTCGAGCTGACGCACTTTGCCATCCGCCCCCCAACGAAGGTAGCCGCGCCGGGCGTCCTGCAGGTAAACCCGGGATATTCTGTCAAAACCACGCGCAGCATAAAAGCGCGCTGCAAGCTCGCAAGCGATTGCCTCGTGGTGGGCGAAACCGTTACGTGCTGCGGTCTGGATTGCGTGTTCATACAGTCGCATTGCGTGTGCATCCCGGTATTCGAGCCTTGCAATTTCAGCGCCGACCAAGGTAGCCCGATTCTCAAAATTTTCGGGGCAATTCGTCGCCCATATCTGCAGCTGTCTGTAATGGGCATCAATGATAAGCCAATGTTGCTGTTGTTCGCTTTCGCCTAGCTTGTCGCAGTAACATGAGTGAGACAGCGCACCAAAGAAGTGAAACTCCGCGATCAAGGGCTCTGTCGGCAGAGTCCATAATTTGGGCTCCGCCTTGGAGCGAGCATCAACAGCCGCAGCATAATCGCCGGCTAGAAATCGCGCCTGAAGTTTGCGGATCCAGTAGACGGTTTCACTAGGTGACAGCTCCAGACTCCGAGCCAACGATCGCTCGACCTCTAGCTCGTCAAACTGTTGGTCATCCAAGCAACCGAATGAGCGCGTGAGGCCGCGCATGCTTCTAATGATTGCGAGCTGAGCGGCTACGGTATCAGCAGCAAACTGAACCTTTCTATCCCGTATCGTAGCAAAGCTTTTCTCTATCTCGTTCTGCACCTCTTTCAGGGGATCTCCGGCCATCATCATATTTGAGGTTAGATGAAGCAAGCTGTACGCCTCATAGATGACATCGCCGCTGCTGACCGCAGCTGCGAGCGCTCGCCGAATCAAAACTCGGCCACCTCTTAGGGGCTTCGTCCACGGGATCACGTTGCACCCGAAGGCCAAATAGACGGGAGCCCGAAAGCGGGAGAACTCACCGCGATCAACCAGGTCGCAAGCAAGACGACCAAATTTGTCAGCTGCTTGGTAGTCGCCGAAGCGCCCGGCCAAGATTCGGCCCAGCCATGCGTAATGGGCGCAAGAAGCATCAGTGTTGCCGTATCCGAGGCTGATGGTGACAGCTCTGCAGATGACCAGAGCGGATAAATTGGCGTCCGTGAAACCTGCGGGCGGAAGAATGCGCGTCAAGACGGCAAGCGTGGCAAGCATGGTCTGATCTGTCATTGCAGGCAACCTAGAAAGATCCTCGATTGCCTCGGGCAGCTGTGACCACATCCGCTGATATTCAGTTAATGTTTCCTGGTCCGTCGGATGCTGCGACCACTCGATCCCGACGTCGTGAAGATATTCGAGCCCTGTGAGCACTGCCCGCCCGTGCTGGCCGAGCGCCAAGTAAAGATCGACCCGCAAGCATGCGACCGTTGCTCGCTGGGGCGCGTTCAAGGCGCGCTTCGACAGTACCGACAGGAGGCTCTCTGCAATGTCCAGCTGGCCTACCAAGAATTCGCATTCAGCCCGGCTTGTCTCCAGTGCAAACGCGAGTTCGTGGCGCCTTCCCCAAGAGTGCTCCGCGAGCAGCGCAGCACCGACGGTGAAATATGTGAGTGCCGAGGCGTAGGCAGCCGACGCCCTGGCACGCTGCCCTGCGACGAAATTCAGCTCTGCGAGCTGCTCACGCTCATGACCGGAGGCAATTAGCGCGACGCCTCGATTGAGTTGGCTGACGATGTCGAAGATAGCCTCTTCGCGTTTGTGCGCAGGAACGTGTGCCGCCAGCAACCGACCGATCCGCAGATGGGCAGGAGCGCGCGAGGATTCCGGCACCAGGAAGTAGGCCGCCTCTTGAACGCGATCATGGAGGAAGCGGTAGGCTGTTCCGTGGCGCGCGATGAGTTCCTGCCGGATCGCCGGCCACAGGGTCGCATGCACCTTCTCCTGCGAAATTTCGAGCACGATCGCAAGCTCCGCCGTCCCGGCGATGTTGCCGAAACAGGCCAGCTGTTGCAGCGCGTCCTGCGTTGCCTCAGGCAGGCGGATGAGCTTGCCGAGCATCAGATCCACGACATTCTTGGTGTACGCTTTTGCGTGAATACGCTCGAGATCCCACCGCCAGCGCGCCGACTCGTGATCGAACGTCAATAGCTGCTCTTCGGCCAGTTCAGAAAGGAATTGAATGGCGAAGAACGGATTACCCATCGTCTTCTGATGCACCAACTTTGCAAGCGGGGCAGCGCGTTTTAGTCCGCAGCGAAGGGTATCCGCGACTAACTGCGCGACATCGTCCGCAGTGAGCGGCGAGAGCGTGATCTCCTCGAAATTTACGTCGGCTCTCCTGAAGGAGTCGAGCTTGCGTTTGAGTGGATGGCCTGCATCAAGTTCGTTGCTGCGGTAAGCTCCAATCAGCAGCAGGTGCAGATCCGACTGCGTCAGGAGATCCTCGATCAAGTCGAGCGTTGCGGCATCATGCCACTGCAAATCGTCGAGGAAGAGCACCAAAGGATGGGTTCGCCGCGCGAACACGCCAATGAAGCGGCGAAGCACCAGCTGGAAACGCATTTGCGCTTGCCGGGCTGGAAGCTGAGCAACTGCGGGCTGCTCGCCAATGATCAGGCTCAGATCGGGGATCAATTCGACCATCAGTCGTCCATTCGTGCCGAGCGCCTCCAGGAGCGCTTGCCGCCAGGTGGCGAGTTCGCCCTCACTTTTGCTGAGAAGAGGACGGACAAGACTCTGAAACGTCTGCACTAGCGTCACATAAGGAACGTCGCGCTTCAGTTGGTCGAATTTGCCTGATACCAACTGCCCGCGCGAGGGCACCAGTGCTTTGTGTAGCTCCTGGACGAGCGAAGACTTACCGACACCGGAATAACCGGCGACGAGCACCAACTTCGGCGCGCCGCTCTTCACCGCGCGATCGAAAGAGGCAAGCAAAACCTCGATCTGAAGGGCTCTGCCATAGAGCTTCTCGGGGATGAGCAGCCGATCAGGTGTGTCGTCTGTGCCTAGCTCAAACGGGTCGATGCGACCGTGGTTGGCCCATGCTGCGAGACAGTGTTGCAGATCGTGCTCAAGGCCAGCGGCAGTCTGGTAGCGTTCCTCGGCGGTTTTCGCGAGGAGTTTCATCACAATCTGAGATATCGGCTCCGGGAGGTTTTGCGACTTCTCGACGGGCGGTGTTGCTTTTCTTGCAATATGACAATGGATCCACTCCGAGGGATCTGAGCCCGTGAACGGCAGCGCGCCCGTCAGCATCTGGTAGAATGTCACGCCAAGTGAATAGAGATCACTGCGACAATCGACCGAGCGATTCATTCGTCCGGTCTGTTCGGGCGCCATGTAGGGCAGCGAGCCGGCGATGAACTCGGCAGGCTCAGGCGGCACGCGCTCGCGGGAAAGACGGGAAGCCAGACCAAACCCAGTGAGTCGCACCTGTTCGTCAGGACAATTGACCAGAATGTGAGCGGGTTTCAGCTCCTTGTGGACCAAGCCGTGCCGGTGAAGCTTGCCCACGGCCCTCGCGATACCAACAGCGAGGCGCAGGAAGCGCTTGGGCTCCATACGGATCCCGAGTAAATTTAGCAGTGGCTCGCCGCATGGATCCTCCAGGACCAGCATAGTCCGACCGGCTTCCCGGATGAGTTCCAACGGCCGCACCGCCCATCCCTCG
Organism: Bradyrhizobium sp. 4; assembly: GCF_023100905.1. Lineage (NCBI taxonomy): Bacteria > Pseudomonadati > Pseudomonadota > Alphaproteobacteria > Hyphomicrobiales > Nitrobacteraceae > Bradyrhizobium > Bradyrhizobium sp. 4. Next base: position 1,440,815 of record NZ_CP064686.1, on the reverse strand, counting down.
TCTAGCTCCCCCCTCAGCTCGTACTCATGGGCGAGGCGGTCGAGCGTCGCTGGGTGTTCCGCGATGGGCCGCACGACAAGCACGACAGCCCTGCTGCCGTGGATTTGCCGGTGCCACCCACGGCAGAACGCGCGATCACCGTCCTCCCACAGGAGCTGGATGTCACTGTCGATGCTTGAGCCGAACAGAGTTCGGCTGAGGTCCCGCGGCATTTGCCCGCCCGATCAATAAGGACTGAGCCGGAAGCTGACACATATCGGGCGAGCTTGTGAAGAGACTTCGCCAAGGGGCCGGAGTACCGATTAAGGCCGCCAAAGAGTGGACGGCGGCACGCCGAGATGCGACTTACACACCGAATACGTGGCCCAAGCGTGTCGATCCAGCCCAATCCTGCGCGCCGGCCGAGCCTGCACAGAATCGGCGGTGGCGCTCTCGCTAGCGCAGTGTGTCGGCGAAGGATTGTATTCGATGGAGTGGGCTCGTGGCCCGTTACCCGACCATGGCGCACTGCCCGACGTGCAGCAGGGCCCGGATCGCTGCTTCCGTTCTAAGACCCGAGGAGAAGCAAGATGCTCGCTCGAGTCGCTGAACATAAACGCCGCAAGGGCGCTCAGGCTAGAAATCCCGGCGACACGAGCGGTGCTGTTTTCGAGATCGACGTTCACTCCTGGCTCCATTGTTGGAATGCGCCATGCAGTCATCGACTCTGAACCACAGCATCAAGGGCAGATCTGAAAGCCAGTGTGAGCGAAACCGCGCCCATAACTATTCTCTTCATTCCCCCAATGATGGAGCAACTGACCCGCGACAAAGGCACCCCTGATGCTCACCGAACGCCCGTATAGGCCCTCGCTGATCGGAATGCCGCTCGCTGCCGTTCGCCGCAGGGCAATTGCCGGCCGTTGCGAAGCCGATGACCGAGAGAGTTCTCGCTGCTTGAACCGCTGTTCAAGCAAGGCGTAGGCTACCCCAAAACCGGTGAAGAGAATTGGAATTAGAATAAAGTACAGCGGAACGCGTTCTTTGCCAATTCGATAGATCTGCGCCGGCATCGTACAAACTGACGCTACGAATGACCAAGCCCCCCTTCCTGGCCGGCACGAAGTAGCGGGGAGTCACGACCTACTCTGCCTTGCTGAGCGAGCCTCAGCTTTGCCACGCTGGTTGCTTCATTGGAGGCAGCATCACCACGGATGTACTGGCGATGTGGGGCGAACCCGACGCACTTTCTTCTCGACGGAGTGCGTCGGCTCGCCTTTAATGCTTCTGCCTGGCCCTGGGCCCTTAGCGGATCGATGAGCTACTGGCAGGTCTAACAACACCTTCAGGTTGACCCCTCGGGGCGCGTTTTGTCCTTCCTATGTAGGTCAAGAGCGAACCTTCAAGGTGCCGGGCACGGACCTCTGAAGTGGACCCCGGAGCGGGGACCATGGATCGCCAAAGTTAAGGTGTGATCCGGCCTGCCTTGTCGTTCAAATCAAGCAGCTTTTTTCTGCTGCTGTTGCGTCTGCTGTGGGTATGTGGGCAACGCGTTTGCGTTGTCCAAGCGAAGCGGCATATCCACAGTCCTCGCCGCCTCGATCCTGTCGATGCCGGCACGCCATGCCGCCATCGGAAACTGGTTATTCATAGCCTGGTGCGGGCGGCGATGATTATAAAAGCTCATCCATGATCCGATGCCATCTCGCGCTTCGCGTCCGTCGGCATAGGCTTTCAGATGCACTTCCTCGTACTTGATCGAGCGCCACAGCCGTTCGATGAAAATATTGTCCATGAAACGACCGCGTCCGTCCATCGAAATCGCAATGCCTACAGCCTCAAGCCTGCCGGTGAAGGCTGAGCTGGTGAACTGCGCACCCTGATCCGTGTTGAATATTTTAGGCCGGCCGTGCCGCGCCAGTGCTTCGTCGAGCGCGGCGATGCAAAAGCCCGCATCCATCGTGTTCGACAGACGCCACGCCAGTACCGCCCGGGTAGCCCAGTCGATGATCGCCACCAGATACAGGAATCCCTGCGCCATCGGAATGTAGGTGATGTCGCTGGCCCAGACGTGATTGGGCTCGGTGATGCTGACGCCGCGCAAAAGATATGGATAGATCTTGTGGCCGGGCGCTGCCTTGCTGGTGCCGGGACGCGGGACCAGCGCCTCGATTCCCATCACGCGCATCAGCCTTTGCACGCGCTTGCGGTTGATGCCGTAGCCTGCCTGGTTGAGTTCGAACACCATTCGTCGCGAGCCGTAGAACGGCCACTTCAGATGCAATTCGTCGATCCGTCGCATCATGGCCAGATCGTCGGAGCTGGTCACCGGCTCGGAGCGATAGACGCCCGAACGCGCCAGATTCAGCAGCTCACATTGCCGCCGAACCGACAAATTCTCGCCGGGGCGCTCGACCATCGCCCTGCGCTCGGGGACAGTCATCGCCCGGGCCTCTTGGCCAAGAAATCCCTTTCAACCGTCAACTGGCCAATCTTGGTATATAGCTTCGCCGTCTCACGCTCATGCTCCTCCTCGCCATCTCCCAAAGCCGTCGCGCCACGCGCGAACAGGCTCGCCAAATTGTCGAGGACTTGCTTCTTCCAGCCGTAGATCTGGTTCGGGTGAACGCCGTGCCGCTTCGCCAGTTCAGGCACCGTCGCGACCTCGCGCAGGGCCTCCAGGGCAATCTTGGCCTTGAATGCGGCATCGAACTTCTTGCGTGATTTCGTCATATCCGTGCTCCGTCGGTTCAAACAGAGCAGGACGCTTCACACCTTAACGTTTGGTCCTATTTCCGGGGTCCACTTCACTCTGATGTCCGCAAATTCTGGTGGAAGAATGATTCTTTCGCTGGATCAGCGGTTGTTTGGCTGGTGCAGGAGAGCAAATGCAACTGCCTTTTGGCGAACCGGTCCGCAGCTGGACACCGAATGGAGTGTGTCCCGCCTCTCCTTCAGATTACGCCGCCTCATGTTGGGGTGCGAGCCTCGTGAAGGAAGCAACGCCACGAACGCACGTGAGCGCCCCTGCAGCAGCTCGAATTCGAGCATCTTTCCTACAAACATGACGGAAAGGACTTGAATCGCACCTTGCGTCAGGTTGTACGAAATCGGTACAAGGTGCTTTCCTCACACAGAGCAACTCACAGGCGCTCCGACGACGGAAAAGAAGAGTTCATGTTGCTGATGCCGCTGCTACTCGCTCTGATGTCTATTTTCCTTAGCATGGGTGCGATAGTCTACTCCGCTTGCCGATCTCAACGCCGGCGGGATCGGCGCATGCACAGGCACAATCGGGCCGATTCGCTCAGCTCGCGCCCCCGCGTGCGACTACCAAGGCGACGGGCATTCTGATCGTTCAGCCGCATAATGAGCCGTCCGCTGCAGTCTCACTCGCCAAGGCCAGGCGACACGCGCCGCCGCTAAAGCGAGCGCCTCAAGTTCTGGATTCGGTGCTTCTCGATCGGCTGCTGATCGTTTGATCGGCGCCTTGGGAGCCAATCCAACGCGACGGCGGACAGACCCCAAAGGCAGTTCTCGACCAGTCGGGCGGTTTTTGCTACACTTTCCTGTCTGCGTCACGCTGGCGCGAATGGCTGACCGGTCACATACCTTGAAAATTTCAAAGATTTGCACTGCGCGAACGTCCTCAAAAGCCTATGCGATCAATCGAAGGTGGTCGTGAGGCAATAAGTCTACTGTAAATCGTATAAGTGAGGCTCTTATCGTGACCAAGCGCTCTGAACCCCGGAAGGAAGCCCCAAATGTCGTCGGGCCTGAGGTGAGGCCGAGCGTCTTCGTCGTCGACGATGACCTCTCAATGCGCGAATCGCTGGTCAACCTATTTCGTTCGATCGGTCTAGATGTCGTTGCTTACGGATCCGCCCGGGAAATGCTCCAGAGCGAGCTCCCTGATGTTCCTAGCTGCCTTGTGCTTGACATCAGGCTGCCTGGATTGAGCGGCCTTGAGCTCCAGAATGAGTTAGCCAAACAGAAGATTCACATTCCCATCATTTTCATCACCGCTCATGGCGATATTCCGATGACCGTCAAAGCCATGAAGAGTGGAGCAATCGATTTTCTCAGCAAGCCGTTTCGCGATCAGGAACTACTCGATGGCGTAGTCGCAGCTATCGAACAGGATCGGAAGAGACGAGGTGTAGACAAGGTGGTCAGCAGGCTCCAGTCCTTGTTTGAGGCCCTAAGTCCACGAGAGCAGGATGTGTTGAAACTGGTCGCCGCCGGGCTATTGAACAAACAGGTGGCCGCGGAACTCGGGCTCGCCGAGATTACAGTCAAAATCTATCGCGGCCACGTGATGAAGAAGATGGGAGCTCGATCGCTAGCCGATTTGATCAGGATGGCTGAGAGGCTGGGAATTGGGACTGAGCGTTTCACGGTACAAACCTAAGTATGATTTTACAATTTCGTCTTACACGCGCACCCTTCTGCTGGCCGTCATGCGTCGGCCAGCGCCTTCGCCCAACCAAGAACAGGTCGTCTTGTCTAGGTATTCAACTGTTTCCGTTATTGACGACGATCCTGCGATTCGTGCCGCACTGAACAATCTTTTGAAATCGCAGGGCCACATCGTTCATACGTTTGCATCGGCTGAGGAATTCTTGCGGTCGTCTCAATTGAACCACACGTCCTGTGTCATTGCAGACGTGCAGATGCCCATGATGAGCGGCTTTGAACTTTTGGAAAAGATGCGAGCCCAGGGCCACGCTGCACCGTTCATCTTGATGACTGCCTTCGCAGATGATCGCACGCGAGCTCGCGCGTTGAGCGCGGGCGTAGCCGGTTTTTTTGCCAAGCCGTTTGCTGACCTGGAGTTGAGCGCCTGCCTCGATGCAGCGCTTCGCGAGCAGGGTGGAACGAACGCGTGAAAGATGGGGAAGCAGTCTGGACCAAGCGCACTCGCGCGGCGCTTACGATGTCGATCAATGCGCGACTGCCCGTGCTTACCGCGTGCCAGTGGACCATCGCCTTTCTTGCCGCATTCCTGTCGTTGTTGTTGCACTTTCGGCATCTGGTTGAAGCACTTGCAACGTCGGGCTCCTGACAAGGCGCCTTTGGTATGATCGCGCAATCAGAGGAGGCGAGGCCCTCATCGGTTTAACGAGCGCCCTACCTTCACTCCTAAGATCCTTGCTGAGCTTAGCGCGAAGTGCCACGGCAGCGGCTTGCCGGCAGGACGTCGTTAGAACAAAGAATTCACCTGAAACTTGTGCCGCCGCTCCAGACAAATCTGGCACCGAGTTTGCGGGAGCAGGACGGGACGATCGCGTCCAAAATCCCGCAGTCTGTCGAGGCGATCGCTTCGGAATTCACAGGAAACCCAAAGGCCGCATTTTCGATGTTGAGCTTTCGAAGGATCGAGCGGTGTACGCCAAACTCGCCAATTTGCGTTCGCTCCCAGCAACCCTTTGGCGGGCCGAAGCACCCGAACCTACGCAATCGGGTTGCAGGGCAACACAAATGCCACTGGTCGAAGCAATTTCAAGCCACGCCTTTGCTGCCGAACGCATCCACGCCACCACTCTCCGCGCCGATCCCGGCCAAACGCAAGGCCCAAAGCGGCGGCTCTGGACGAGCGATAAGCCCGCGCACCGGGCCAGATCCGCGGCGGCCCTGTCCCTTCTACTCGCCGGGACCCTGAGCGTGAGCATCCAACACACGCCTCCGGCTGGCGGGCTCCGCGGTCGCCGGGAGCGCATCGGCCCTCTGGTCGCGATGAACTTTCTCGGCCCACATACTTCCCCGCTTCCAAGCTAACCGCGCTGTATGCGCAAATTCTTCGATCGCGCGCGACTAAGCAAACCTGCCCGCGAAAGACGACTTAGCCTGGGCCCTCGCTGGATGGGGACGAAACTACTAGACATAGTAGCTTTGTTCCGCCTGGTTCCTCGGGTAAGCCGTTGGAGCTGATTTTCAGACGCCCTACGCAGAGCCCAAAGGACGACGAGAGGCGCCGGAACCGTGCGCTCATGATCCGCCAATCCTGTACAATGTTGGCCGCGCGCTTGTTCGTCGGGCAGATTTTCTTGTCGAGGAGACGACGACATGGTTGGAGGACACGAGCCGCACAGAATGAAGACAGTCGAAATGCTAGAGTCTAACGTGCGCTCGTACTCACGTTCCTTTCCTGCTGTGTTCAGCAGGGCGCGCGGCTCGATTATGTTCGCAGAGGATGGCCGAAAGGTCATTGACTTTCTGTCCGGCGCTGGAGCGCTAAATTATGGCCACAACAATCAGGAGATCAAAGCGGCAATCAGCGAGTATCTGGACTCGGACGGCGTCGTCCACGGCTTGGACATGGCCACTCCAGCCAAGGTCGAATTTATGGAGACCTTTAGCTCTGTCATTCTTCGTGAACGGAATCTTTCCTACCGCTTTCAATTTACAGGGCCTACGGGAGCTAACGCTGTTGAAGCAGCTCTAAAGCTCTCGCGTAAGATCACAGGACGTCACAACGTCATTTCTTTCACGAATGGATATCACGGTCAAAGCTTGGGAGCCATAGCCGCGAGCGGTAACCGCTTTTACCGCAAAGCCAGCAGCATTCCCTTATCCGGCACAACGTTCATGCCCTATGATGGGTATCTTGGCTCCGCTCACAGTCCGGCGGATTACGTGCGAAAGGTATTAATGGATGAGAGCAGTGGCACTGATCTTCCAGCCGCCATTCTCGTCGAAACCGTGCAAGGAGAGGGAGGCATTAACGTCGCCGGTAAGGAATGGTTGCAGTCAATTGAGGCTTTGGCAAAAGAGGTCGGAGCTATTTTCGTAGTTGACGATATCCAAATGGGCTGTGGCCGTACAGGCGAGTTCTTCAGTTTCGAGTTCGCCGCGTTGTCCCCAGACATTGTTGTAATGTCGAAATCGCTGAGTGGGTACGGTTTGCCACTATCGATGCTCCTGATCAAAGAAGCGATTGACGCATGGGAACCAGGCGAGCATACGGGGACGTTTCGAGGAAACAACCTTGCACTCGTTTCTGGCAAAGCGGCTTTGAATCTGTATTGGCGCAACCAGACGCTCTCGCAACAGGTCCGACGCTTGGGCGCATTTATGCGGCGTAGACTCGATGCTATCGCGCACCAGCACGGAAACAAGTTTGCTGTTCGTGGACGGGGCTTGGTATGTGGATTCGATTGCAAAACGACCGAAATCGCAGAGGCAACGTCACATAGAGCTTTTAAAAAGGGATTGATTATCGAGCGATGCGGACCGACCGATCAGGTTGTCAAGTTCTTGCCTGCACTTACGATCGATCAAGAAACGTTGGGACAAGGCCTAGATATATTTGAGGAGTCATTGACCGAAACATTGAATTCAGCCCGAGCAAGCTAAACTTGTAGGCACACGAGAGAAACTGTTGCTGGCGACAGCATCGCCGCACAAGTCACTGGCGTGAGCCCTTGCTTGCCGCCGAAATGGTCAGGAGTTTTGAAGCGATGATCATGAAGGTGACGTCTGAAGGCCAAGGCTATCTGAGATCGGCCGAGTCGGCTTATCCGCGGAGAGCGCCTGCTGCCCTCCTCGGTCCACAACGTGAGTGCGAGCAGCACCTTTGACCATAGAACCTCGCCCTCGCGAGCGACTCTGGTCGGGGTGGCTTATTTAAGTTTTCCAGTCTGAGGTCGGCCGAAGGTCAGCTCGTTGTGCGGAATGGAATCCAATTTGTGTATGGCTTCTTGGCGGCCAGATGCCAGCCGCACGAGCGCGGACTTTGTTAGGACCGTAGATTGAGCAGCAGCGATCCAGCCCGAGCCGTTTACAGCATAGGCGCAGCAGCAATCATCCCGCGGCCGGCTTTGCGACGAAAGCCGTCAAGGAACGCGCGCTGGGATGTCCCGGGTTCTGTTGAATATCTGAAGAGGTCGGGGTTGCCGTTGAGCCGGTAGGCTCGGCGCGCTGATTCCACAAAGGAGAGCGACGTGATGACGAGAGATATCACACCGGCTGGTTGGCCGGCGACCGGGCTGTGGACGAAGCGTTTGCGAAAGTGCAGGCGAGCTTTGACCGGTTCTGCCTTCCGGCAGGGATCGAGGCGCTCGGCACGATGACGGAGGCGGATGTGACGGCGGCCTGCGAACGGGTTAGGGCGTGAACGCCCGCGAGGTCACGATTCCGTCCTGGGACAATGGCGGCGCAGGAGCACTGGCTCGCTCGCTGGGCGATGGACTTGATGCTGATCAATGTGTTGACGCGCCGGTTCGCCCGCGCTGTCCGGCTGCCGGAGGGTGACGTGCAGGCATCGGCCGGATCGGGGGGTGTCAAAGTCGGCTGCCTCGCGGAGGTTCGTAGCGCTGCCGACGGCGCGGCTGGCCGACTTCATGGCGGCCGATCTGTCGGCGCTCGACCTGGTCCAAATCGACGGGCTGCATCTCGGCGACGATCTTGTGCTGGCCACCGCGATCGGGGTCGACGGCGAAGTCAAAAAGCATCCGTGGCGCTGGTGGAAGGGGCGACCGGATTGCCGCAACGTTTCAGGCCCTACTGGACGATCTGGTTTCGCGCGGGCGCGACCCGGCGGTGCCAAGACTGTTGAGCGTTGTCGAAGGCGATCTGCCGCACCTTCGGTTCGGTCGCCACGACCCAGCGCTGCCAGATCTACAAGGTGCGCAAACATCATGGAACGCCTGCCGAAAGAGCATCATGCGGCCACCCGTCGGGTGCTGCGCCAACCTGGGAGCTCGATGACGCCGAAATGGCTGAAAAATTGATCCGCAATGTCGCGCGTCGAGTCGATCGGCATGGCTCGGCGTAGCTGTGAGCATCCTCGCGGGCCTCGACGAAATCCTGACTGTCGTCCGGTTGAAGTTGCCGAAGGAGCTTCGTGAGCTATCGCCGAAAGTTGGTGACGGCGGGAATCGGAAAGGCGGCATATCGTGGGGGTGCTTGACGCCTCCACTTCTCCACCGAAGGAGCGATATGCCGTGTCCAACGATAACGTCATCCAGCTGATTCAGCCAGGAATCTTCGACGATCAACTCACCGAAATCTTGCGCAACGGAGCCCGTGCGCTGCTCGCCAAGGCAGTCGAGGCCGAAGTCGCAGACTTTCTCGACAAGCATGCCGATTTGAGGACGCAGGAGGGCCACCAGCGCGTCGTCCGCCATGGTCACCTGCCGGAGCGCGATGTGATGACCGGTATCGGTCCGGTCGCTGTCCGCCAGCCACGTGTTCGCGACCGAGCGGCCGCCGCCAGCGATCCCGACCGCATCCGGTTCTCGCCGTCGATCCTGCCGCCCTACATGCGCCGGTCGAAGTCGATCGAGACGCTGCTGCCGATCCTTTACCTGAAGGGTATCTCGACCGGCGACTTCTCGGAGGCGCTGGCGGCGCTGCTCGGCAAGGATGCTGCCGGGTTGTCGGCATCCGCCATCGGTCGCCTGAAGGATGGCTGGCTCGACGAGCACAATGCGTGGCAGCAGCGCGATCTGTCGGCGAAGCGCTACGTCTACATCTGGGCCGACGGCATCCATCTGGAGGCGCGGCTCGAGGACGAAAAGCAGTGTATCCTGGTGCTGATCGGTGCGACGCCGGAGGGCCGCAAGGAATTGGTCGGCTTCACCGATGGTGCCCGCGAGAGCGCGCACGATTGGCGCAATCTGCTGCTCGACCTGAAGCGGCGCGGGCTCGACCTGGCCCCTCAGCTCGCCATCGCCGACGGTGCGCTCGTGTTCTGGAAGGCCGCCGGTGAGGTCTGGCCGAAAACGCGCGAGCAGCGCTGCTGGGTGCACAAAACCGCCAACGTGCTCGGCAAACTGCCGAAGAGCCAGCACCCGAAAGCCAAACGCGCGTTGCAGGAGATCTGGATGGCCGAAACCAAGGCCACAGCCGAGCTGGCGTTCGACGCCTTCATCGAGAGCTACACGCCCAAATACGAGAAGGCGGCCGACTGCCTGAGCAAGGATCGAGACACGCTACTCGCGTTCTACGACTTCCCGGCCGAGCACTGGAAACACTTGCGGACTACCAACCCCATCGAAAGCACCTTCGCCACCGTGCGCCACCGCACCATCCGATCGAAGGGCTGCCTGTCGAACAAGACCGCGCTCGCGATGGTCTTCAAATTGGTCGAGGGCGCACAGAAAAGCTGGCGCCGTCTCGACGGTCATAACCAGTTGCCAAAACTCGTTCTCGGTGTGACATTCGCCGACGGGATCGAGGTCATCGCCAAGCCGACCGACCGTCAGCCCAAAACCGCCGCCGCCTGACCGGCCCCGCCGTCACCAAAATCTGGCGATAGCTCGAGCTTCGTTCATCGCTTGCCTGTACAACATCACCGAGAACATGATGCGCACCATTCGCGGTGTCACGCGCAACATCAAACGCGGGCGGGATGGCCCTGCGACGGGTCACGGCTGGCGCTCGAGGTCAACAAGGGCGTCGGACGATTGAAGGCGCATAAGCAATGATCGGTTCTGCGTGCGGCCACGATCGCAGGACGATCAAGCCCGTTGCCCACGTCACGACGGCCGCGTGGCATTCATTCCGGCAGCGTCGGCCCGGTTGAACAGCCATCGGGAGATCCCCGGCGCTGTTCACGGCGTCAGCTACGCTAACCGAGCCAGCATCTCAATCAGAAAGGGTCGGTCCTCGGCTTTTGCCCCAGTCTGCAGAGCACCGCTCTCCGTGTGCACGCGTAGCACACTGCCGCAACCCCAATGTTGGCGTGCCCGAGTTCAGCATCAGAAGCTCCTATTGGCGTGAGCGCGCGGCAACCGAAGGTGACGGCCAAATGTCAAGTATGCTGGGCGGACGGAAGAAGCCCGACGCATCTGCCGGGTCCGAAATGCGTCGGGCTGAGTGGGAGACTGAGTGCGACAGTCTTCCTCCCAGAACCTGCCTCTGCAAATAGTATGCCGCGCCCGTACTGCTACATCACTACCTTAACCTAGATATCTGTTCTGCCGCGAAGTTCCTTGAGGCATTCAGCTTGAGGCATTCAGAGAGGCTCGGCCCACAGCTCGTTCTTGAAGGCTAAACAAGCTGAGCTTACTCCCTTCCAAAAAGTCCCGCCATCACCTTTCGTTTGGATCAAAAATGAGGCAGAAGAACCGAACAACGGGCCGCCGGCTCATCAACAACAGATATCTAGATGTTTCATACATTGCTACGCGTGACTGGAACGATCGCCCCGAGCTCGCGCACGACAGAGGCTAACGATCGAGATCTGAGCTTAGACTTCGCGAAAGGTGCGCTCATTCTTTTGGTGATCGTTGGGCACCTGATCCAGTATGTCATCTACCGAGACGACGGGTTTTGGTATTCGCCGTACTACAAATCGATCTATATGTTTCACATGCCACTCTTTATGGCGATAAGCGGATATCTTTCTTCTCGATCGCTGCTGCAAAAGTCGTTCACTCGAGCCGCCAGCGACCGTGCGAAGCAGCTCTTGCTGCCGATGCTGTTTTGGTGGACGTTCATGGAGACCGTTAAGCTGGCGGCATTGTGGCGCGCGACCAGCATAACGAGCGGACTTTTGGGATCTTTAGACGATTTCGCTGGCACCTACTGGTTCATCTGGGCCACGTTTGTTTCCTACCTTCTCATCAAGATTTCTAGCAGGCTCGACCAGCGATCGTGGGTCATATCTGGCGTAGCCATACTGGTCGCACTCGCGCCTCTGACATTCTCCATATCACCCCTGATCAGATTCACTTACCCATTCTTCTGCTTCGGCTTCTTGCTTGCTCAATCGAGAGAACGATGGACGAGTACATGGCGACGTCACAAGCCGCTCCTGATCTTATTTCTCTCGATAGTGACTTGCGTATGCTTTCTAGCGTGGGGCAAGGACACCTATATCTACAATAATCTTGGGGTACTTCACGATCTTCGGTCGGCTAAAGACGTGCTTCTGATGTTTGTTGGCTCTGCAGCTGCCTCAGCAATCGTTATCGAACTCCTGCTGCAATGCTGGAGCCTTGGCCATTCAACTCGGATGGCCCGCTTTATCGCTGTGGAGTTGGGCCAGACCACGCTGCTGCTCTACCTGGTCCAGGGTACCGTGTTCCGTCTCATGGATTTCGTACAATTCGGAGAACTTTGGGATCTCACGACCCGGTTGATCATCGCGGGTCTGCTCGGTGCCTCGATTATTGCGATCGCGCTAATGGTGCGCTCGATTGTTCGCGGCGTTCCATATCTATCTCAGCTCGTTGTTGGAATGCCGCCACGCTCAGGTCTCCCGCAGGCCAAACCTGCAATAAACTAGCTGTATTGCATTTAATTGTTTGAGTACGGCAGGGTATTGCGATGGCATCGACTTGTGACGCCCGGAACAGCGTTCGACGGCGACGGCGTGCCGCCGGTCGAGCCGGTGATCGGCATAAGAGCAACCCCATCGAAGCGTGTATTGCTCAGGTTTGTATGGCACCGGCGAACTCAGCCCATTGCGTCCGTCTGTTCAATCGAGAGTCGTGAGATGAGCTTCGCTGTACCAGTCCTCTAGCCGCCGGGTTTCGACCCAGATCTAGCGATCGAACGTAATCCAATCACACTCGGCGAAATGTTTCTTCGAGTGCCGTACTGAATCCGAGACGTCCCAGTCGTTCGAATCTCCGTCTCCGCCCGCAGTTGCCCATGCACTACCTTGACTTGGACCAGTTTACGATCGAGTCGCGCAAACCGTCCGGAAGACGATATGACTCCTGCGACGCGGGGAATGCTGCGTTAAGGACATCAGCTGCCCAGCGCGAGAGCCCTCCTGCAGCAGCTGACGGTCCTCTACATAGACACGCACGAATTCGGGATGATGACTTCCTGCGAGCCGCCCCAACACGTCGTGGAACACTAAAACTTGACCTGAGCAACTTGGACCCGCTCCGATACCAATCGTTGGTATGCTCAGAGATTCAGTCGCCCACGCAGGCGAGCTCGCCCGGGATGCCTTCAAGGACAAGAGCAAAGCATCCGGCCTGCTGCAGCTGGTGCGCATCGTCAAGCAGACGTAAGGCATCGTCCGCGGTTCGACCTTGTACCTTGAAGCCAGCCATTGCGTTGACGCTTTGTGGCGTGAGACCAAGATGACCCATCACGGGAGTTTCGCAATCTACCAAGGCTCGGATCATCTCGACACGCCTACCCCCTCCCTGAAGCTTGACTGCGTCTGTGCCAAGCTGCAGGAAATCTCGAGCGTTGCGTATCGTGTCCTCGGGACTGATATGAAAGCTGAGAAACGGCATGTCAGCTACAAGCAGGGCGCGAGGCCTTGTTCGCGCGACCGCCTCCAAGTGGTGATCCATCATCCCATTCTGACGGGTAAAGTGTCATCAAACCCAAGGCATACGTTGCCGACGCTACCGCCGACAAGAATGACGTCGACGACAGGATCGGCGATACATGCCGTCACCGCATCATAACCCGTGGTCATGACGATGGTGTGCCTTTCCTCCTTGCATCATTGCAGAACTGGAATCGTGACGCGTTCAACTGACAGCTGCGAAATGTGGCTCTGTTCGATCTGATCCGGCCTCCGCATGTCTCTGGAAATGGCCTTCCCCTTGGAAGAGCAAAAGGCATCTGCCGGCCGAAAAGGCGCGTCACCGAGAACTTGGAAAGCACGAAGTTTCCAATGATCGCGCGGTCAGCAAACAAGATCTTTCAAGATGTCCTCTGCGCGGTGGTTCTTGGAACGGCCATCAAACAATGTGCGCGTCAAACGGCGGCCTGCGGGCGACCCACGCGAGCGGCGACAGTGGATGTGCTTATGGAGGCTCCGATCTACGTGTCAAAGCCGCTGTCAGCTCCTTAAGGCGGAATGTCTATTGCCTCTCGCTGCTGACAAGGTTGGGCTATGGCGCTTAGAGCCGCGGCTTCGGCGGACTGCAGGCTCCGCAAACGACCGCGATCCAGGCGAGAGAGATAGGAAAGATGTACCAGCGCTCGCACGGCCGCCGCAAACTCCGGAATGCGGATGACGTGTCCAGCATCTTCGCGTCCGCAGACGCTTGATAAGACCTGCCGCCCAGGCGATCTCTTCTAATCGAGATAACGGCGGCACTTCCGCAACAGACTGTCACCAATGGACGCACAACTTCATGACTTTGTACCAAAGTTCGCGCAGGCATCCACACAGATGAACCGTAAGCGCGAAGCCGATACCCTTGCTTCAGAATTCGAATGAACGTGCGAAAGAAGCCTCCGGCTTGGACGGAGGTTTCGGATGGGATTGGACAGCAAAAAGGACGTCCATTTGGACGGCTCAACGAGGGGATCGGTGAGCCGGCTGGAGGTTCTTGAAGGACCATCGGGGCGCCGCGTACGTTCGGAAGCTGAGAGAGCTCGGATCGTCGCCGAGAGTCTGTTACCCGGTGCCCAGGTGTCCGAGGTGGCGCGCAAGCACGGAGCGACGCGCTGGCAAATCTACGATTGGCGGCGGCGGTTTCGACAGCGAGGCATGTTGCCGCCGCGCGAGGTATCGCAGCCGACATTCGCGCCGCTAGTCGTGGAAGGTGCGTTGGAGGAGCGTCAGGTTCCGGCGATCAAGCTTGAGATCGCGATCGGCGATGTCGTGCTGCGGACGGACACAGCCATAGATGGCGAGCAGCTGTCCCGTGTGATCCGCGCGATGCGAGCGTCACGATGATCGCGGCCGGTGCCGATCTGAAGATTTACATCGCGACGCGGCCGATCGACTTCCGCTGTGGCCACGATGGGCTTGCGGCGAAGGTGCAGGAGATGCTTCGTCTCGACCCGTTCAGCGGCGCAGCCTTCGTGTTCCGATCGAAACGAGCGGACCGGATCAAGATTTTGGTCTGGGATCGAACGGGTCTGGTGTTGGTGCACAAGCGTCTTGAAGGTTGCAAGTTCGTTTGGCCAACGATCGCAGACGGCGTGATACGGATATCGCCGGCGATGTTCGCAGCCCTGTTCGAGGGGCTGGATTGGAGGTTGGTCCGCCCGGAAGAAGCGCGGCGTCCCCAGGCGGCTGGATAACTGCGGCAGAATGACTCGGAAGCTATTTTGAATGTGGCACGCGCGGCGGCGATGTGCTCGAAATAGCGCATGAGCATCGCGGCGCTGCGCGACGAAAATGAACAATTGAAAGCGCTTTTGGCGCAAACGCAGGCGGCCTTGAGCGAACATCAGGCGGCGCTGGCGACGTCGGAAGAGGCGCGGCGTCGGTTGGAGGTCATTCTCGGCGAATTGCGACGCGAGAAGTTCGGCGCGAAGTCCGAGAAGCTGCGGCCAGATCAGTATCACTTGCCGCTGGAAGACGTGGAGATCGCGCAAGGCATCCTGGACGCGGCGCAGGAGAGAGCCGAGGCTGTGATCAAGGGCCGATCGCGGAGCGCGCCGGATCAAGGTTCTCATCGCAATCGCGGCTGCCTGCCTGCCCATTTGCCGCGGGTGGAACGGATCATCGAGCCTGCGAGTACGCTTTGCCCGTGCGGTTGCGGCGCCATGACGAAGATCGGCGAGGACGTCAGCCAGCGCCTCGACGTGATCCCGGCGCAATGGCGCGTGCTGATCACACGCCGCCCAAAATACATCTGTCGCCGCTGCTCCGGCCCCGTCGTGCAGGCGCACGCACCGGAGCACGTCGTGCCCGGCGGGCTGCCGACCGAAGCGGCCATCGCGCACGTGATCGTCTCCAAATTTGGCGACCATACGCCATTTTACCGTCAGGCCGAGATCTATGCGCGCCAGGGCATCCGGCTTGATCGGGCGACACTGGGCAACTGGTCCGGCCGCGCCTGCTTCCATCTTCAGCCCATCGCGGAACACATGCGCCACCACCTGGCCACGGCGGATCGGCTGTTCATGGACGAGACCAAGGCGCCGGTACTCGATCCGGGGCGCGGCCAAACGAAGAAAGGCTACTTCTGGGCGATTGCCTCAGACGACCGCGGCCACAGCGGCCCAAGTCCGCCGATCGTGCTGTTCCGATATGCCCCCAGTCGCAGCGGTGCCTTCGCTGAGCAGTTCCTGGATGGCTTTGGCGGACGCTTCCTGCAATGCGATGCCTATGACGGTTATGATCGACTGACCGAAGTCGCTCGACTGCAAGGGCCTTGGACGCTCGTGCATTGCTGGAGCCACTTGCGCCGACGCTTCGTCAAATTGGCCCGCAATAGCAAATCGCCGATCGCCGAGGCCGCCATTCGGCACATCGCACAGCTTTACGCCATCGAAGCCATGGTGCGCGGTGCATCGCCGAACATACGGTTGGCCGCGCGCAAGGAGCACTCGCTGCCAATGGTAGCCGCGTTGAAGTCGTGGTTCGAAAAACAGCTGTCGATGATCTCCAGCGGTTCGACGCTCGCCGAGGACATCCGCTACGCGCTCAATCACTGGCAAGGTCTGACCCGCTTCCTCGAAGACGGGCGCCTCGAGCTCGACACCAACCCTGTCGAGAACGCCATCCGGCCAGTCTGCCTGACCAGAAAAAATGCGCTCTTCGCCGGTCATGAGGTCGGAGCCGAAAACTGGGCCTTGCTCGCCTCGATCGTCGCCACCTGCAAGCTCAACGACGTCAACCCGGCCGCCTACATCGCCGAAACACTCGAGACGATCATCGACGGCCATCCCCATAGCCGCATCGAAGACCTCATGCCGTGGCGATTCCGCAAAACGTCAAGCCAGCCTCAATAGGGTTGCGGCTAAGCGCTTACAGATGAACACGCAACCAATGGCGATGACGCGATCGAACTGAACCGAACGCGCGATGACACCGTGGCCGGCGAAGCCCGCGATCTCGCTCGCCCGGCAGCACCCACATTGCAGATGCGAGGTCAAAATCGCCCATTTCGTAGGTCTATGGCAAGGCTCTCTCAAGTCGTTCGGGAAGCCGACGACAGCTCAGGATCCTCCATCTTGCGCTACCGCGCGCGTCTTCAGGCCAGCGTATCGGCAGCGTCACAGATGCCTGCATAAATTTCGTCCAGGTCACCTACTGTTACACAATATGGCGGCATCACATAAATCGTATTACCGAGTGGATGCAGCGTAAGCGTAGCTCTGCGGCCCTTTTGAATGGCGCTTGACGTCTATTTTGAGCGCGTGACGCGGCGCCGCGGCTTCCATGTGTCGGACAACGCGTCGACGGCGGCCTCGAGGGCCTTCCGGTCGATCACGTTGGGATCGAACCGCTCTGGGCCCCAGCGGCGCATATGTTCGTGCTCCGGATGAGCAGGGTCGCTGATGGCGTCGAGGTATTCGGCATAGCCTGGCGCACCGCCGACGTCTTCCGGAGGACAACGACCGGCGGCCTCGAGCAGGAAGGGCATGCCCTCCGTCGTGGTGTTGTCGAACCATTTTTCGAGCTTGATCACATGGTCCCAGCTGTCGCCGAAGTCATAGAGATAGTGGATCGTCTTGGCGCCAGTCTCTCGAACGATATCGCAAAGCCGCGCTTTACGGGCATCCATGGGCTGGTGGCCGTAATCATTGTCGGGGTCGGGAATCCCCCAATGTGCCTCACCAGCGAAGAACTCGAAGAGATGGCTATTCGTCCAGCCAAACGCCGCCTGAAGCGTCAGATGCAGCCGATCAAGGCGCAGCGTGAGCGGCACGACAAGGCATCGCATCACCTCCGGTTTCACGTCCTTGAGAGTCACTTTGATCCGGACCGCGGTCGTGCTGAGGCTCATGCCGCAAGCCTCGGATCTTGTGCATGCATCGTATAGGTGGATGCCCAGGGAAGCAGTTCGTCCAGCCGTGCCGCCGGCCAGCCATTGACGAGCTTTGCGAGAACGTCGGCAAGCCAATACTCGGCGCTGACGCCGTTGAGCTTACAGGTCTCAATGAGCGACGCCAGCAATGCCCAATTCTCAGCACCCTCGTCACACCCGGCGAACAGGGCGTTCTTGGCATTGAGCTTGATCGGCCGCATCGCACGCTCGACTGCGTTGGTGTCCATTTCGATGCGCCCGTCATCAAGGTAGAGCGTCAAGCCGTCCCAATGACGCAGTGCATAGCGTAAAGCTTTCGCCGTCTCACTCTTCTGCGCGAGGTGACCAAGCTTCGCCTCAAACCACTGCTTCAAGGCTGCAGCCAACGGCCGGGCATGCGCCTGCCGGCCCGCGCGGCGCTCGGCGTCAGATCGGCCACGGAGGACTTTCTCGACCGCGTAGAGCTGGGCGATGCGCTCGAGGGCCTCGCGGGCAACCGGCGCCGGCGCCGGCGAAGCCTCGCGCTCGATCTTCACAAACTGGCGCCGGAGATGCGACCAGCAGAATGCGAGCGTCCCGGACAAGGCGTCCGCACGCGTCTCTCGCATCATGGTCTTGTAAGCCTGATAGCCGTCGCAGTGGATGATGCCGCGATAGCCTTCGAGCAGTCGCAAGCCATGAACGGCGCCGCGGCCTGGTGCATAGGCATAGACCACGCCGGGCGGATCAGGCCCGGCCCAAGGCCTGTCATCGCGCGACAGCGCCCAGAAGTAGCCGGTTTTGGTCCTGCCGCGCCCGGGATCCAGCACCGGCGCCGGGGTCTCATCGACACAGAGCTTCGGAGAGGCGAGCAGAAGCTGGCGCAGACGATGCCACAAGGGCTTCAATTCCTGGGCCGCATAGCCGACCCAGAAGGCGAGCGTGGAACGGTCGATGGCAATACCGTGCGTCGCCAGCATCTGCGTCTGGCGGTAAAGCGGCAAATGCCAATGATACTTGGCATCGATCACATGCGCGACGAGCCGCTCGGTCGGCAGTCCTCCCCTGATCAATCGCTCGGGAGCAGCATGCTGGAGGACGACGCCGTGACAGGCGCGGCAGGCCAGTTTGGGGCGGCGGGTGACGATAACGCGATACTGCGCCGGTACGACGTCCAGCCTCTGGCTCTCATCGTGACCGATCTCAAAAAGGTCGCCTGCGCAGCACGGGCAGCAGGTTGCAGCGGGCATCAGGGTCTCGATGATGCGCGGCAAATGCTCCGGCAGCTTGCCACGATTGGCCCTGCGCTCGGCAGCTCTCTTCTCGCGTGTTTTGGGATTGGCGCGGTCCTCGGCTGCTTCGAGAGCCGCGACAGCCTGATCAATATCCTCCAGAATAAGCTGGAGCTGATCAGCGTCAAGCTTTTCCGACGATCGACCGAACTGCGCGTCTTTTGCAAGCTTGAGCAACCGCTCGAGCCTGGCGCAGCGATCCAGCAGAGCCGCGGCAAAGGCACGCAACTCGGCTGGATCGCTCGGCAGTTCATCAGGCAAATCACTCATTGGCCCGAGTCTGCCATGCTTCGCGCCCCGATGCAGCGAAGATTTTATGTCCTACGCAAGCGCTTTCGGCTGCGGGATTCGAGGCGCATGCATGCGTGTCCAATCCATGCCGGCCAGAAGCGCGGAACAACTGCGCGGCGTTCATTCGCATGACGCCGTCAACGACCGGCGGCCACTTGAAGGCGCTGCCCTCAAGCCGCTTCCAATACAGCACGAGGCCACTACCATCCCAGACCACGATCTTCACCCGATCAGCGCGCTTCGCACGGAAGACCACCGCCACGCCCTTCATCGGATCGTGGCCCAGCGTCTCCTTCGCCAACAGCGCCAGACCATCCGCGCCCTTCCTGAAGTCTACAGGTCGGGTCGCAACGTAAATCATGAGGCCAGCGGGAGCCGTCAGCATGAACGTGTCCGGCGCAACGCAACAAACACATCACTCAGCACGGCAAGTCCAGGCGTCCCTCGCACCTCAACTCGTGCCCCCTGGAGCTCAACCGTCACAACGGCTGCTTCCGGCGATCCGGAGGGAGCTGCAGCCGCCGATGGCGACGATTCCGACACCAACGGCACAAACGACAGTGCACCCGCCGCAGCTGGCAGCACCAATTGACCCAAACGCGCCCGGCGCCGCCAGTCATGCACCTGCTGGGGCCGGCAGCCATGGCGACGTGCGACATCTGTTACGATCGCGCCCGGCTCGAGACTGTCCGCGACAATCTGCGCCTTCAAATCATCTGGCCACTGTTTCCGGCCGCCGCCGGCGTACACTTCTATGCGCGGTGACAACGGTCGTCTTATGTCGTCCGAATGGTCGTCCATTGTGAGCACCCTTGCAGAAGATGACTCTTCTAGCGGCGCTCACAGGTCTACGCACAAACAATCTGGTGGGCCTCGCAGCCCCGCTTACGATGCAGCAAGAGATTGCGGTCGTTAAAGAAGGCGTGAAGCCTCGGGCCGACGCCTGCCAGATAGCCGGTACCTCTCGTCTTCAGGTCGAGTGCTGTGATGGTGCCGCTATGCGAACGTTTGCAAAGCGCGGATCGGCGCGGAATCCTTCAATTGCCTGCTCTTGCATGGTTGCGACCGCAGCGATGCGCCGGTGACATTCCTGGCCTTTCCACAGATCCAGGTTAGCTTTGGCGGCGGCACAGGCCACCGGATTTGCCGTATACGAACTCGAGTGCAAGAATGTGCGGGTACGGTCTTTTGAATGATGGGCATCGAAAATCTCTGCCCGGCAGAGTGTCACCGCGAGCGGTAGCGCCCCTCCCGTGAGACCCTTGGAATAGCACGCTATATTTGGCACAACATTGGCCTGCTCACAGGCGAAGATTGTTCCGGTGCGGCCCCAGCCCGTCATGACCTCATCGGCAATGAACAGAACGTCCGACGCCTCGCAGATCCGCTTCATCTCTCTTAGCACCCAAGCTGGGTACATCAGCATTCCGCCTGCCCCTAACACCAGAGGCTCGACAATAAAGGCTGCGGGATTTTCGTTCCGACATGCTGACTCAAGCGCATCGAGCGTCGCCCGCTCACGACCGCTCGCAGGGAACGGGATTGAGGTGACGTCGAACAGGAGAGATCCGTACGCCGCGTTGAAGACACCGCGGGCACCAACTGACATCGCGCCGAACGTGTCCCCGTGATAGGAGTGCTGCATGACAACGATGCGTGTTCGCTCTTCGCCTATGCCAATAACCGAGTGCCATCTTCAAGGCGACTTCCACGCTGGCTGACCCGCTGTCCGAGTAGAACACGTGGTCCAAGCCTTGGGGTGTGAGTTTCAAAAGGAGCCGAGCGACCTCCTCAGCCGGATCATGCGTGTAGCCGGCGAAAATGATTTGGTTCAGCTTGCCGGGCTGTTCCTGAATCGCGCTCACGATCTGCGGATGGCAATGGCCGTGAGTGACGACCCAACAGGATGAGATTGCATCTATGATTCGATTGTCATCCGCAGTGTAGAGATAAGCACCATCGCCACGCACAACCTTGGTCATCTCGTTGTGAAGAGCATGCTGCGTGAATGGATGCCAAATTGGCCACCTCTTGTTTGGCTTCATGGCGTGAAATCGCCGGGAATAAACGAGCCTTTGAAGACAGCCTGTAGGCTCTCTGCCGTCAAAGGAGAAATCCAGGGCAGCCGTCCTAACCAACGCACCCGCGCGATGTCACAAATTGCGCTCTCAGTCTCCGAATTTCTTTCCCCGATGAATGCGATCCCAAGAATGTCGATCTGGCGCTTTCGTAAGGCCTCTATCGAGAGCAGGGAGTGATTGATGGTCCCGAGTAGCGTGCGCGCGCAAAGCACAACAGGAAGTCGCCACCGCTCGAAGATGTCGATGTAGAGTGCACTAGAATTCAGCGGCACCATCAGCCCGCCAGCGCCTTCGATGACGAGCGGTCGCTCCCCGGTATGCGGCAGGACGAGCGAATCGGGGTCGATGCGAATTCCGTCTATTTCGGCGGCATGGTGCGGCGAGGCGGACGTTTTAAGGCGGTAACGCTCCGGAACGATCCGATCGGCCGGAAGACCGCTCAGTCGTGCGACCTGCTCGCTATCGGTCTCTCCTTCAACACCGGCCTGAATTGGTTTCCAATAATTCGCGCCGAGAAGATGGGCAAGGCCTGCCGAAAAGACAGATTTGCCGATCCCTGTATCTGTGCCGGTCACCACGATCCGCTGGCTCATCGAGATCCGCCCCTCGTCTCCTCAGCGAGGGCATCGAGCATCGCACGCACCTCATCCTCTCCGACGTTGAGCGTCAGTGAAATTCGTAAACGGGCCGTGCCGGCCGGCACCGTTAGCGGTCTGATTCCTCGGATGTCAAATCCGCGAGCCTGTAGCGCGGACGCTAGCCTCATGGCGCGGGCATTCTCGCCAACGATGTAGGGCAGGATCTGCAAGTTCGAAGGACTTCTCTCGCCTCGCGCAACCATCTCCTGATGCGTGAACGCGACAAGCTTCGCCAGCCGCTGTCGGCGCTCCGGTTCCTCCTGCAGGATCAACAGAGCCTCCCGTACGGCCACCGCCATTAACGGCGAGGGGGCGGTCGCGAAGATAAACGGGCGACAGCGATTGATTATGAAGTCGCGCAGCACGCCAGAGGCGGTGACAAGCGCGCCGGCAGCTCCCAGCGCCTTACCGCAGGTATGAATAACCAGGAGATTTTCGCGTCCTTCAAACGGCCCTGTGAGCCCTCGCCCCTGCTCGCCGTAAACGCCGGTGGCATGAGCTTCATCCACAACCAAGAACGCATCGTGCCGGTCCGCGATCGCGAGCAGGTCCTCAAGCGGTGCGAAATCGCCATCCATGCTGTAGAGGCTCTCGACTACGATCCAGACCTGCCCCGCTCCGCCCGCGGCACGCCAGTCGCAAATTGCGCTTTCGATAAACTGCGGGTCGTTATGGGCGGTGATTCGAAACGCGGCTCGGCCAGTTCGTGCTCCTTCGTGAATGCTGGCGTGAACCAGGGAATCAAGGACGAGCAGGTCATCCCGTTGCGGCAACGTTGTCAGCACCGCAAAATTTGCAACATAACCACCGCCGAAGAAGAGCGCGGTCTGCGCGCCGAAGAACCGCGCCGCTGCTGCTTCGAGGCATTCGTGCTCCTCGCAGTTGCCGCGCAGAAGCCGTGATCCGCCGGCTCCGATCGGAGTACCGGCTTCAAGCGCGGTGACGATCGCTTTTTTCATGCGCGGCGCGCTCGCCAGGGCCAGATAATCGTTGGATGAAAAGTCAATCCCGGTGCGCGGCTTGAGACTCCGCAGGCGGTTCTCGTGTTTGAGCGCATCTAAGCCTGCCGCATAGCTGGCGGCTTTACCCGCAATGATGGAATTCATTCTTCACTCGCTGAGCAAGGATCGACGCCGCAAAACTCCCAACTGGCCGCCAACGACGGGGTCTTTACGGCGGTTAGCTTGTTGGATTCAAATCGGCACGATGCGATTTTGTCGGTCAACCAGCACAATGCGCGGCCTGAAGATTCTTGCCTCCCCCTCGTCAACTGAGGCGCATGCAACGATGCTTATCCTATCGCCGGGCATCGCCAATCGCACCGCCGCACCGTTCACGTCTACCGTGCCGGACCCTTGCGGCGCTTCTGTCACAAACGTTGCAAAGCGTGCCCCCGTCTCGAGGTTGTAGAGTTCGACGCGTTCGTTAATCAGGATGCCGGCCGCGTCCAAAAGTGCGCGATCAATCGAGATCGAGCCTTCAAAGTGCAGGTCGGATTCAGTTACCCAGGCGCAATGAATCTTTCCCTTCATCAAGACAATCTGCATTTCTTACCTACGCTAGTGGCTTGCGCGCAGCGCGCCGTTGTTCTGATGGCTTAAGCGAGTCCAGACGTAATGCCGAGCCGTGCTAACAAACTTACATCACCGTCAAGTTGCGGGTTTTTGGTAGTCAGCAACACATCGCCGAAAACGATGGAGTTCGCACCCGCCAAGAAACATAGGGCTTGGAGTTCATCACTCATGTACTGGCGCCCGGCGGCCAATCGTACGACGCTCTTGGGCATCATGATCCGCGCGGTCGCCACCAGGCGCACCAGTGCAATCGGATTGGGACGCTCCGCCGTGACCTTCACCGGCACCCCATTCACCTCGTTCCACAGGTTGATCGGTACACTTTCCGGATGGTTGGGAAGATTGGCGAGTAGTACCAGCATGCCGAGACGGTCATCGACGTGCTCACCTATGCCAATAATGCCGCCGCAGCAGACTTTGACCCCCACCTCGCGCACACGCGTAAGAGTGTCGATCCGATCTTGCAAGGCCCGGGTAGTGATGATGCTGCGGTAGAACTCCGGTGAAGTGTCCACGTGATGATTGTAGAAGTCGAGGCCGGCGTCGGCGAGCCGTGCGGCTTACTTTGGCGTGAGCATGCCGAGCGTTACGCACGTCTCCATCCCAACACGTTTAACGGCGGCAATCATGTCGCAGACCTTATCGAGGTCGCGGTCCTTTGGACTGCGCCACGCCGCGGCCATGCAGAAGCGACTCGCCCCGGCCGCCTTGGCGCGCTGCGCGGTGGCGACCACATCAGCGCGATCCATCAAGCGAGTCGCCTTCAGGCCAGTGTCGTAATGCACGCTCTGTGCGCAGTAGGCGCAGTCTTCAGGACAGCCGCCGGTCTTGATGCTGAGTTAGGCTTGCGGTTTCGACGTGGTTTGGGTCAAAATTACCGCGATGAACGGTCTGGGCCTGAAATAGGAGCTCGGCAATTGGCTGCACGTAAACCCCTTCCGCCTCGGCACGTTCCCAGTCGCGACGGACCGGCGCGCCGTTGCGGCCGCTATTGCCTTCGACTTCCACAGCACCCCCAAGATTTTCGCTCTGTACAGACGACAAGGTCGTGCGTAGCTCCGCAAAGCAACACTCTTGCCCTGTATTGAACGAGAAATATCGCCGAGTTGCGCGGGCATGGCGCTCATATCAGGCTAATCGCCGCCCCCTCATGCCGGATTTCCCCGCAGGCGCGCCTCACTCAGGTAACTAGGCGGTGCGTCCGGTAGTTGCGCCCCGTAGGAGCCTCTTCCGATGCAAATGTATTTGGCCGCGCGCCTTGTATAACGGAGCGACGGATCTGCTCACCTGGCTGAATCCTCAACGGTGTTGTTATGCGCGTCACATTCCGCACAATAAACGGCGGCCTCGACGAGCCGACTCTGCGAGCGCTGTGGTGAGCAACTCCGCGGGACTCTCGATTATGTCGCCACCGCGCGACTTGGCATCGGCGGGGCGAGATCCGCTAAGGTGTCGCACTCATCTGCGCAAACAGAGTTGCCGCTTCAGACGGCCCGAGCCCGACGATGCCCACGAAGGCTGCCGGAGGCATCGGAATGACCTGACGGGTCGGCCTCCAGAGATGCAGGCAATAGCGACTATTGTTCACATACTGCGAATGAGGAGGATGCAGCTGCATCACGCATTCCTCTTCATCCCAAAACATATCTTTAGCGAGGCACATCTCCTCCCAGTTTGGAGATCGCCGTGGCGTCGACACTGAGACATGCTCCCATCCCGGACGGATCAAGCCGATGATCTTGAGTTGGCAGCCACAAGGCCCCTGCACGAAGAAGAGACCAGAAGGGCCAGACCCTGGTGCAGTGGCGAATTGGCCCTCGCGAACGCGCCCCGCTTCCAGTCTTTCTACACTGTGCCTCCTCATGCGTCCTCCTTTTGGCCGATAGAGTTGCATCCGGCACCACTCGTCTTGTCCGAGTCGCACATCGAACGGCTGGCACCCCGGCATGGGCAGCCCCAGCTACCGCTGATCATCTGCACCGAACCTACTTGGATGAAGAACATCGGTTCTATCCGCATCGTTCACCGGGGAGTTCTCTTGGGTTTGTCTTTCGACATCTGATCGTCTCTTCAATTTTCTTGTCATTCGCGCCTTCGTTGCGAACCCGGCCTCATGCAGACAATCTGCGCAGAGATCTATGATGGCCCGTCTTGGCAAGCCGTTCCAGCAGGAGCTTCTGCTCGCCTCTTCGCCTGAACATGTCCGCAATGTATGGCGTTGAGCTCAGCAGTGCTTGGTGCAAGGTGCCAGAATTCGACTGAAACGCCTCACGCCAAAATGGCGGCGGAAGCCAATTCGCGTGGCATGATCCGGCGAACCGGCTACTTTGTCACCCAAACAAAAGTCCTGGCTTCAGCACATGATGCAAAGCGCGACGCCAATGCCTCGCCAGTTCATCGAGCGAGAGGCTTTTGATTCGACGACCTGACGGTGGGCTTTCATCTCATCCTTCTCATGTCTAGCGGTTAGCCGGCTTGCCGCCTGAGACACCGTCAATGCGTCATCTATGTGGCCGGCCCCGCGACTCAGAATGGATTCATGGTCAGAGGCTCGGACGCGCGGACCGCACTCGTTCAGCAGCCTAGCTCATTGGCCTTACGGCATGACGCAGTTTCGCAGTTCAGCTAACGGGCTGTGAGCTCCAACGGAGAGACACCCGCGCCGGGGTCACAAGGCGTTGACGATCGGTGCAACCGTCCGCCCGGTGGCGATCAGAACTGCCCGTCAAGCTCATTTCTTTGCCGCCCCTCCGCGAGGCGAGCCAGCTTATCATATTCTTCAGCGACCTTGAGGAGCCTGCATCTGGATGTGTCGTCCTCGAGCGACTCCGCTTTTCTTCGGGTCGCTTCAGCACGGCTTCTCCAATGTTTGGCGTCTGAGAACAGCTTTTTTTCCTTCATGCGGAAGACGATGCAATTTTTAGATCAAGAAAATGCGACACATGCCCTACGTAAGATCCCGTAGGTTGGCTTTCGCAAAAGCACCTCATTTGCCGTTATCTGCCGACCGCTCTGTTGATGTCTGAGATGCGACAACCCGCTCGCAGCAAGCGCGGCAAAGGGCGCGAATGCGCGACTCTAGACATTAGGGCTTGAATCGTACGTAGCGTCAGATTGTAGGGTCTCTTACAGCTGGCGAGCGTGGTTGGCCGTAGAACAGCTTCCGGGCGACACAATTTCGAGTGTGTCATTTGGCGCCCAGATTGCAGAACGCCCGCCTTGTCCCTGGCGCCGCAGTGAAGTCGCCTCGGCGAATCATTGCACGTGTGGCGACGAAGCCAGGAGGGGAACCGGATTCTAAGATGCAGCAGCATCCTCGCGTTGCGGTTGCCCGATTTGACAGAGTGCTCACGCAGAAGGTCGACGTCTGGAGATCGGGGCCTCGCAGCTCAGAGTGGAATGGAAGTTGGAGGCCATACTCATCTTACGTAGCCGTGATGCGGCCGCGGCGAACCTGCAATAGCTTGCTTACGCCAAAACAGGTAGCTCCAGGCATACACCGTTGCCAGCATTCTCGCCAGAGATGCGTCGACTGGTCGCTCATGCCGAAGCCGCCCTCGGGTGCCTGGATTGCCTCCGCCGCCGCGTCCATGACGTTTTTCGTATCCAAAGACGGGCAACACGGCCTTCGGAGTAGCAATGACTTCTACAGCTTTGGCTAGCAAGCGGCCGTTCAACTGATGGCCTTGGAGCGCGCGAGGTCAGACCACAAGGAAATCTCGATCTATGCTCTGTCCGAAATGTCACACAGATAACTGGTGCGAGATCGCAATGCACGATCCCTGGAGCGGCCGACCAGTGATCAACTGCAATACTTGCGGTGAGTATGCCGAATACGATTGCCTCCAGCGCAAAACAGCGCACGCGATCATCGCAGTTACCTTGGCCTGTAACGTTAGCAAAGAGGACGAGCGAGATCCGCGGGCGGTAGCTGAAACGATTTTGGATGTGCTGGAGAATGCCGGCCTAACAATCGCTCGCGCCTCAAGATGAATGGGAGGACGCCGATCGGCGCCCGCTATAAGGCCCCGCCCATCCATCAGAGAGCATGGCCAACTGCGCCGCTCGTTCCAACAGCCATTTGCCTCCGAAACCGCGGTCTTTCCCCCGGCCGACCTGGAGTAGTCGGCGTAGCAAGTCTTCAATACCAACGCGCTTGTAGCAAACGCGCCAATCTGGACTCGAGCCGCGATGCTCTCAATGGGACCAGGGCTGAGTTCCGCTTAGACTTCCAACGTGACGCTCGGCAAATCTTCCCACAAATATCGAACCCGCGATGATCAACCCGGTGTGGCCTGCACCTGACGACGCCTTTCGAGGTCGTCCATAGTTCAAGGTTATCTAGAACGGCGAAGTCACTGTTGGGTTACCTGACGGGAGCTTGGCTCTTTGACCAGGTTAACGGGCTGCCGATTGATCTCGTTTCCAATCTTCTCAGCCGCCGCGGCACCGACAACTCCCGGGAAGCAGCCCCATTACGATGGTGACAGCGGGAGAGCTCGGCTGGATAGACAAAGCCAATTTGCACAGACTCGCCAGAGCATTCCAGCCATGGGCGATCGTTTCCGTCGCCAAGGCACCTCCTATCCACATATTCAAGTAAGCTTGATTGATTCGCTTGATCACTCGTGGCCACCGACGAGCAGCCTCACAGCTGGGGGTAGCTATGCGCGCACACTCGAGCGGACCTGAGCTGCGCCTTCCGCAGACGATTGATACCCAAAGCCAACTGCCTTGGTGAAGCGCCTCCCGCCCTGCTCGTCTGCGGCTGGCTCCTGGCAACGAATACGGGTTCGACATATTCACGCGATAAGCTCGGAGGGGGATTGAATCATACGTAGCGTCAGATTGTAGAGTGCACAGCTAGGGAGCACCAATGTTCGGCCGCTTCCAGCGGAGCAGGCCGACCGCTTGCGATGAGAGGTCTTCTGCCAAGGCGGCTGAGGATCGCGCTCAGCCGAAGAACGCACTTTCTGTCCTGTCCACGCAATCGCCGGCCCTATGAAGACAAGATCGCCCACATGTAAGAAGGACCAATCCAGCCTTGGAGGCTACGCAAGACGTTTGCGGGCACTGAGTTCCAAACCAGCCGCCGCGAGATCGATGCGGTATCCCGGAGCGGTCATGTGAGAGGACCCGATGGATCCAACAGGGTCTTGCTCGTCGATCACTGTGAGGGCCAATGCCGGGCCATTGTTGGTTTCAAGAATGGCGATCCGGGAGCCGCGTATATGTGCGGCGCCCCCGTTGTGACGGCGCCTCGCCAAAAGCTGTCATCGTGGTGCGCTTATCACTATTCCCGAATGCACGTCATGCCATGGTCGGACGGACGCAGCCTCGTTGAACGAAAGCAGACTAGATGAACAACGCGAGACGAGTCCGCGCAAGTGCTAGGCATGGGCAGCGGTCATCGCGGGAGCAAGAGAGCTGCCGATAGATCCGCGAGCTGGATCTGCTCGAGGTGCAGGCCTGACGATTGCCCAAGAGCCGAACGCCGATCCGGCAATGAGGCCCATCAGGACCTGACGAGCGATTATGGAGAAGCTCATGTGAGCGCCTTGGAAGAGATGATGTGGAAGTTTATACCCGCGAGGGACTGAAGATTGATCTCGGCACCATGATTGAGGGAAACACCGCGTTCGAACCCGATAATCCGGCGATTTATTTCGAGACGCGCCTCTAAAGCTTACGCTGCTTTCGGCGCATTCGAGCGGGGGCACTTGGTTTAATGACCCGGCTCGACCTCTCCACTCTCGACGAGCAGCTCATCCGACTTCCTTCTGCCGAGGGGCTGCAAATCAAGTGTGATAGTTAAGGTAGAACGCAGTTGATCCGTCAGCTCAGGCTGCTATCCGCAGAATGCTTGCTCAAGAACCGGACTTTGCCGACAAGAGAAGGGGCGCTCGGGACCAGCAAACCGCCGGTTTCAATGGCAGCGGCACGTGCTCGAGGCGGCTTAATTCACCCACATGCGGGCTTTGCCTGGTCATACTACGGCCGGCCCGAAGACATGCTTGCGAGCGCGGAAAACACCCCCGGCGGAATGGTCGCCGAACCGAGCACTGACCTTGTGAGCCATATCGTCCGCCCGCTAAACGCACCATTGTTGTTGATTCCGTGGCCACTCGCGAGCAATGAACCGCCAGATGCCTTTCGCTACTGAATTCGCCCTTCGGGGGCGCAGGGCACACTAATCGTCGCGATAACCCCCTTGAGGTCCCATATAGCACTGGCCTCATTCATCCAGCGTTTTTCTGTGAACTCAAACAGCACGGAGGCAGTATGCGCGCCTTCACTTTTGCTTGCCAGATCACCAACTTGATTGTCCAGAAATGATCGACGATGATAAGTACTGCGCGACAGAGAACGAATTTCAATGCTTTGTTTGGCCGGCTTGCTCGCGGTTGCACTGGATGAACAGCAAGATTGGAAAACTCTTAGGCAAGGACACGAAATGAGGGAAACTCGCTGGCTCAACGTGCGAGTTGACCACGAACGGACTGTGGAACGCTTCTCGGCCAAACGGGTCTGCTTACCTCCCATCCGCGCCGCAATTTCATTGGTCGCGCCCACGCCGAGAAACGCCTGACGAAGGCCGAACGGAATCTTCCGGACTACAAACTTTCGTATAGTCCTTCAAAACCCTTTCGATGTGGAAGGTTACCTCCGTACAGTTGAGCGCTTGATGCAATGCCTATACAGAGTCCAGAACTCGGCCGTTCGAGAGCGTGACGCTTGCGCATTTCGAAGAGGCCAGACGCGATTGACGTCGTCGATCGGGGACCGACATTAGCCTGCGCAGAGCAACGATTTGTCAAACCAAGAGAGCAAACGGCGGGTCGCTCTAATCACCGGCGTGACTGGACAGGACGGCGCCTATCTGGCCGAATATCTGCTGTCGCTCGGCTATGTCGTGCACGGCATCAAGCGGCGCTCGTCCTCGTTCAACACTGCGCGGGTCGACCATCTCTATCAGGACCCGCATCTCGGGGACGTGCCGTTCCTGATGCACTACGGCGACATGACGGACTCGACCAATCTGATCCGGCTGGTGCAGCAGATCCGGCCGACCGAGATCTACAATCTGGCCGCCCAAAGCCACGTCGCGGTCAGCTTCGAGAGTCCCGAATACACCGCCAATGCCGATGGGATCGGCGTGCTGCGGCTGCTGGAAGCGATCCGCATCCTCGGCATGGAGAAGGAGACGCGGTTCTACCAGGCCTCGACCTCCGAGCTCTACGGCCTCGTCCGGGAGATCCCGCAGAAGGAGACCACGCCGTTCTATCCGCGCTCGCCCTACGGCGTGGCAAAACTCTACGGCTACTGGATCACGGTGAACTACCGCGAAGCCTATGGCATGTTCGCCAGCAACGGCATCCTGTTCAACCACGAGAGCCCGATCCGCGGCGAGACATTTGTGACCCGCAAGATCACGCGCGCTGTCGCCCGTATCGAGGTCGGGCTGGAGGAGACGCTCTATCTCGGCAATCTCGAAGCCAAGCGCGACTGGGGCCACGCGCGCGATTACGTCGAGGGCATGCACAAGATCCTGCAAGCCGACAAGCCCGACGATTTCGTGCTCGCCACCGGCGAGATGCACTCGGTGCGCGAGATGGTCGAGCTATCGTTCGCCCAGCTCGGCCGCCGCATTGCATGGCGTGGAGCAGGGGTCGAGGAGACCGGCGTCGATGAGACGAGCGGCAAGACGGTGGTGAAGATCGATCCGACCTATTTCCGCCCCACCGAGGTCGATCTCCTCGTCGGCGACGCCAGCAAGGCGCATCAGGTGCTCGGCTGGAAGCCGAAGCACACGTTCGCCCAGCTCGTCGAGGAGATGATGGCAAGCGATCTGGCGGAAGCAAAGCGGGAGGCGGCCCATGGCAAGCGCACCGTTTGAGCTGAAGGGCAAAAGCGTCTACGTCGCCGGCCATCGCGGTATGGTCGGCAGCGCGATTGCGCGCCGGCTCGCGCGGGAGGACGTGCAGCTCGTCACGGTCGACCGGCGCGAGGTCGATCTCTGCAACCAGACGGGCGTGTTCGAATGGTTCGCGAAAACGCGGCCGCAGGTGATCTTCCTCGCCGCCGCAAAAGTCGGCGGCATCGTCGCCAACGACACGCTGCGGGCCGAGTTCATCTACGACAACATCACGATTGCTGCGAACGTGATCCAGGCCGCGCATCAAAACGGCGCCGAAAAGCTGATGTTTTTGGGCTCGTCCTGCATCTATCCGAAGCTAGCCCCACAGCCGCTGCGCGAGGTCTCGGTGCTATCAGGCCCGCTGGAGCCGACCAACGAGCCCTATGCGATCGCCAAGATCGCCGGCATCAAGATGGCGGAAGCCTATCGCAGCCAGTATGGCAGCGACTTCATCAGCGTGATGCCCACCAATCTCTACGGCCCCGGCGACAATTATCATCCCGAATTGAGCCATGTCGTTGCCGCGCTGATCCGCCGCTTCCACGAGGCGAAGGTCGCGGGCGCAAAGAGTGTCGCCGTGTGGGGCACCGGCACGCCACGGCGCGAGTTCCTTTATGTTGACGACATGGCGGATGCCTGCGTGCACCTGATGAAGAGCTATTCGGGACCGGAGCTGATCAATATCGGCACAGGCGAGGACATCACCATCGCCGAGTTCGCCCGTGTCGTCGCCGAGGTCGTTGGCTACAGCGGCGAGATTGCCTTCGACACGTCGCGCCCCGATGGCACTCCGCGCAAGCTGCTCGACGTCAGCCGTCTCGCAAGCCTCGGCTGGCGCGCGAGGACATGGCTTGTAGATGGAATGCGCCAGACCTACCGGGCCTTCTTGGCCGTATCGGGTACATCGGACAAAACGAGAGCCTCATGCAGCTGCTAACTGCTGACGGCGCTCATTGTGCGATTGCCAGACAGTTGCTTTAGGATCTCCCGGCGAATTCGACAGGGCTCCACGTTTTCTTGGAGCTCGAGCACCTCCGGGTGCCGCGTGCCCGATGGAGGGCAGGCACGGCTAGATTGGCGGATAACTAAAGCGAGCGAATTGGTCAGGCGCGCCTTGCGGGACGCTCTGTTTTGAACTTGAGGTAAACTGACTAAATGTGCGGAATTGTCGGCATCTTGGGGCGCGGTCCGGTCGCGGATCGTCTGATCGATTCACTGAAGCGACTGGAATATCGTGGCTATGACTCAGCGGGCATCGGAACGCTCAAAGGAAACCATATCGAGCTTCGACGCGCCGAGGGCAAGCTGAGGAACCTTGAGACACGCGTTCGCTGCCATCCGCTCTCAGGCCATGTCGGGATTGGGCACACGCGCTGGGCTACTCACGGCAAGCCGACGGAGCACAATGCTCATCCCCATGCAACGGACAATGTTGCAGTCGTCCATAACGGCATAATTGAGAACTTCCGCGAACTGCGAGCGGAGCTAAAACAGCATGGCGCCTATTTCGCCTCTGAAACAGACACCGAGGTGGTGACGCATCTCATCGACTTTTATCTGAAAGATGGCTGCTCGCCGCAGGAGGCAGTAAAAGCGTCGCTGCCGCGGCTAGTCGGCGCGTTTGCGCTTGCAATCCTGTTCAAGGGTCAACACGACCTCATGATCGGTGCGCGCAAGGGCTCACCACTCGCGATCGGACATGGAGAAGGCGAAATGTATCTCGGATCGGATGCTATCGCGCTCGCGCCCCTTACCGGCTTGATCACCTACCTTGAGGACGGCGATTGGGCTGTGCTCAACCGCAACTTCAGCGTGGTCTACGACGCACAAGGCACAGTTGTCCGCCGCGAGGTGATGAAATCTGGCGCGTCGTCGGTTCTCGTCGACAAAGCAAACTACCGCCACTTCATGGCGAAGGAAATCCACGAACAGCCAGAGGTGATCGGGCAGACGCTGGCGCGTTACGTCGATATCGCCACCGAGAGCGTGGCACTGCCGCAGGAGCTTCCGTTCGACTTCAACGAGATCGGACATATCTCGATCACGGCTTGCGGTACGGCAGGCTACGCCGGCCATGTCGGCAAGTACTGGTTCGAGCGGCTGGCTCGTATTCCGGTCGAGCTCGATGTCGCCTCCGAATTTCGGTATCGTGAGGCGCCGATGCGCAAGGGAGATCTTGCTATCTTCATCTCGCAGTCCGGCGAGACGGCCGATACGCTGGCCGCGCTCCGCTATGCCAAATCGCAAGGCCTGCATACCCTCTCGGTCGTGAACGTACTGAGTTCGACCATTGCGCGCGAAAGCGGGACAGTGTTGCAGACGCTCGCCGGACCTGAAATCGGCGTTGCCTCGACCAAGGCGTTCACATGCCAGCTGGTCGTCCTTGCGGCGCTTGCGGTCGCTGCTGGCAAGGCGCGCGGTGA
This sequence comes from Bradyrhizobium sp. 4, assembly GCF_023100905.1. Lineage (NCBI taxonomy): Bacteria > Pseudomonadati > Pseudomonadota > Alphaproteobacteria > Hyphomicrobiales > Nitrobacteraceae > Bradyrhizobium > Bradyrhizobium sp. 4. The sequence continues at coordinate 1,407,004 of NZ_CP064686.1, read as the reverse complement.
ATTGCCGGATAGCGACGAGGTCGATCTCGTGCGAGCGCTGATCGAAATCCCACGGCTTGTTACCGCGGCGCTTGCCGGCGAGCCGCAGATCGAGAAACTCGCACGCGACATCGCCAAATCGCGTGACGTGCTATATCTTGGTCGCGGCACGTCGTTTCCATTGGCCCTGGAGGGGGCGCTGAAGCTGAAGGAGATCTCCTATATTCACGCCGAGGGCTATGCGGCCGGAGAGCTCAAGCACGGTCCGATCGCCTTGATCGACGAGAGCGTTCCCGTAATCGTCATTGCTCCCTGCGACCGGGTGTTCGAAAAGACCATCTCGAACATGCAGGAGGTCGCCGCACGCGGCGGCAAGATTATCTTGATAACGGACGCTCGGGGAGCCGCAGAGGTATCCATGGATTCACTCGCGACGATTGTGATGCCGGAGATGGATACGACGTTCACGTCCATTGTTTATGCGATTCCGGTGCAGCTTCTGGCCTACCACACGGCCATCCTGATGGGCACGGACGTCGACCAACCCCGAAATCTCGCGAAATCGGTAACTGTCGAGTAAGGCAAGCTGATGCGACCTGGACATCGTGGTCAGATTCCGAATGCGCACAAGCCTCGGTCAGATCGAATTACGATGTGCCGCCCAGCCGCTGGCCCGATGCCACCGCATGGTTTCGCGGCGGTTCATAGCCCTCCGTAAGCGAGGGCTCCTTCGAAGGACAACGTGGCACTTGCCCGAGCATGGCGACCGGCGCTATCGGACGGGCTCGATCACCAGCACGCTCACCAAATCTTTTCCGTAAACCTCAGGTTAAGTTGAGCAACTCGAGGCCAAATCGCTGGACATCGGGTGAGATGCTAACGCACCTCGGCTCCAATCGCAGGCTCGCGAGCTGTTCTAGCAGACATCTCACGGCAGCTCTTCCCTGCCGCTCTATGCCATGCATCTCGTCCTTGCTTTTCATTGCATGTCGGTGCGCTCAATGAGGAATTCGGCCACGCCACAGACAACAACCTTTCCACCGAGAATTGCCCGAGGTTTCAATAGGTTGAGAGTCACTCCTGCGACGCGAGCGGAATAACGCCCGAAAAACTGTGCGAGTTTGCGGCAATTGCCGAAAATATGCCGGAAACGTCAGGCGCTTACGGGTTGGTCGATAGTGCCCTTATGGCAGATTCGCGGCCATGAAACTGCACTCGGCTGGCGTGAGATTTTCTCCGGAACCGGCCATTTCAAACCGAGAGGAAACTCGCCATGTCACCAGCGTCCATCGCGCAAGCGTCAAAGGCCAAACCGCGCATTGGCGCCATCTTACGTGCGACGAGCGGCAACTTCCTCGAGCAGTTCGACTTCTTCTTGTTCGGGTTCTACGCCAGTGCCATCGGAAACGCGTTCTTTCCATCAGGAAGCGAAACCGCTTCACTGCTTAACACCTTCGGTGTGTTCTGGCTGGGGGCTTTGATGCGACCTGTTGGCGCGATTGTGCTTGGAGCCTATATTGACCAGATTGGCCGTCGGCAAGGCCTGATCATCACGCTTTCGATTATGGCTATTGGCACCGTCATCATCGCCTTTTGTCCCGGCTATGCAACGATCGGCATTGCCGCACCCGCGATCGTGCTGTTCGGACGGCTGTTGCAGGGCTTTTCTGCGGGCGTTGAGGTTGGCGGCGTTTCCGTCTACCTCTCCGAGATTGCCACCCCGGGTAACCGCGGCTTTTACACATCGTTTCAGTCCTCGAGCCAGCAGGTTGCGATCTTTGTCGCGGCTCTTATCGGATATTTTTTGAGCGAAGCACTTCCGGCCGAAATGGTTGCCGCCTGGGGCTGGCGGATCCCATTCTTCCTTGGCTGCCTGATCGTTCCGCTTATCTTCGTCCTGCGCCGGACGCTGGAGGAAACTCCGGAGTTTCTGGTCATGAAGACCCACCCAACGGCCCGCGAGGTCTTTGCCTCCACAGTTGCGAACTGGCGCATTGTCATTCTTGGCATGATGATCGCAATGCTGACGACCACGACCTTCTATTTCGTCACAGTGTACACGCCTACGTTCGGCAAGCACGTATTGCAGCTGTCCTCGCAGAACACGCTCTTGGTGACGCTTTTGGTCGCCGTGACGAACTTCATCTGGAACCCAATCGGCGGCGCGATCTCTGATAGAATCGGTCGGAAGCCGGTCTTGCTGACCATTGCTGGCCTTGCCTTGGTGACTGTATATCCGGCGTTGTCTTGGCTTGTGACCGACCCAAGCTTTGGCAAGATGGTGGTAGTGGAGATGATGTTCTCGTTCTATTTTGGCACCTACAGCGGCGCCATGTTGGGCGCTTTGGTCGAAATCGTGCCGAAGCACGTTCGCACAACCTGCTTTTCTTTAGCCTTCGCACTCGCCGCAGCTCTCTTTGGTACCTTTACGCCGCTGGCATCGACTTGGCTGATCGATCGGACCGACGACAAGGCTTCGCCGGGTTTCTGGTTGATGTTTGCAGCTTTGCTCGGCATTATCGCCGCGCTCAGGATTTATCCAGGAAACACCAACAGAGTTGCGAAGCTGTCGCGACCCGAGGGGTCTAACGGGGCCGTAAGCGCGCAATTTACCACACGTTAGCAGCGCGCCCACGGGGGACCTTCACGTCCAAGACTGAACTGAGCGGGGTGCGTGGCGGTCCTTGCGGTGATCTCGGTAGTCCGCGTGCCACTCGGCGGGCCGCGGGCCACTGCGGAATTCATGCAGCCTCAAGACGTGCCCGTTAAGTTTGCATGGCAGCGCACGTGGAGCTCGCGCGAGGGATGTATCTCCCTCGCGCGAGCTCTGCTCGTTTTTCACCTAACCGAAAAGTGCGAGTCGCGCCGCTCGACCACACAACGCATCGAGCGTTGCGTTAGTGCTCAGCCATTCCGACTCAGCATCAGCGACGGCTCGTCCCGATACGGCTCGACATTGCATAGGAAGAAGGTGTATCGCAGCTCGCCAATTCTCAGCTAGCGGTCGAAAAGCTTGAATCGTGCCTGGTGCACCGAGCGTCGGGCCAATGCATGACCACGACCCGGGCCGTCGCTGGCTCCGCTCGATCAGCGGCGACTTCACGCACCGTTAGTTTGGGCGGATGAGGTACCGCGCGCAAGCTGTGCGAGCTCCGTCTCGAGCGTAGGGTTGCGCTTGAACATGGCGTCGATCAACGCTTGCGCCGGCTGCTCGGCCGCTTCCACCCACGTCGCCTTCTCCGCTCGTGCGGAGGGCGCGAAGACACGCTTGACGACTGTCGGCGACCCCCTCAGACCGCATTTGGCCATGTCATCCACGCCGGCAGTTTGAGCGCTCCATTTTACGACGGAGGCACGGGCCGCACGCAGGGCGTCGATCATTGCACCGCGGCGAATTTGATTGCTTGCCTCTAACATGCTGATGAGACAAGGAAGCTTGGAACGCAGCACCTGGACTCCTCCTTCGCAGCGCCGTTCCGCATCGATCGTGCGTTCTTTGAAGTCCAACGCTTTGATTGTTGAAACATACGTAAGCTGCTGGACCCCGAGCCTCTTTGCAATGCCAGGTCCCACCTGCGCCGTATCGCCGTCGATAGTCTGCTTGCCAGTGAATATGACGTCTGGTGGGCCATATTCCTTGCCGATATTGCGAATCGCGCACGCCAGAGCGTAACTCGTCGCCAGCGTATCAGAGCCTGCGAAACTACGATCGGTGAGCAGGACAGCACGATCGGCACCGAATGTCAGCGCCTTTCGAAGAGATTCTTCGGCCGACGGCGGCCCCATTGTCAGAACAGTGATTTCACCGCCGAACTTGTCTCGTAGCTCGAGCGCAGCTTCCAGTGCGAACAGATCATATGGGTTGATGATCGTCGGCACGCCCTGCCGCATGATCGTATTCGTGACAGGATGCACGCGGATTTGTGCGGAGTCGGGGACCTGTTTGATGCAGACGATGCTGTGCATATGCTTCTCCTAAGATGTTGAGCAGGCTCCCCACGAATAGCAACTGTCATACCACCCAGGCACTTCGCCGATGAGTGACGAATGCAACGGCTGGCGATTGACGGTGAGACCGTTGGGACTGCGACGAGCTGCGTAAAGCGGGACGTGATCTCTCTCATCTGAGTCGCGCCATAAACGGCCCGGCCGCGATCTTGCGCTGGTTCGACACCTAATCATTTCTCATAGGGCGAATACATTGCAAGCAGACGATGACCAGCACGCGGCTGACGCGAAGATGGCTTACGCTCCCGGCATGGCCTCCCAAGCAGAGCACATCGGTTTCGTATCCGCTTCATGGACCAGAGTACCGCCTCTTGCGCACGCTCTCCTACCGCGCCCGGCGATCGAGAGACACGCCAGCCGACTTTTTATTCAGAAGCGCTTGATCTCGATACCTTGCCTTCTCAAGGCATAGCCAATCTGGCGCGGCGTCAGTCCAAGCAAGCGCGCCGCCTTGGCCTGTACCCACCCGGACCTTTCCATCGCGGCGACTACGCGCTCGCGATCTGTGACCTTGGCGGCACCTATGTTGTGTCGGCCGGGTGGCTCTAGCGGCGTCAGTTCGCTACCGACCGGCTGAACGTGTGCCACAGCTTGTGTCGGCGGCATGCTCAGCCTCGCGGGAAGTGAGATTATCGGGCTCGGCTGTCGTGCCACTTGCTCCAGCCCGCACTTCCATAGCGTGGCCGACAGGCATTGCCCGTGGCAGCAGGCAAAATCGTCTCTTACGATCGACGATCCGTGCGCCAGGGTCGCGGTCCGCTGCACACAGTTCTCCAGCTCACGGACATTACCGGGAAATCCGCAATTCATAAGAACGTCAATCGCACTTGACTCGAAGACCAGAGCACGGCCGTTCTCATTGTTGAAGTTCTTCAAGAATCGAACGGCGAGAAGCGGAATATCAGTGCGTCTTTCGCGCAGCGGCGGCAGTAGCAGAGGAACCACGCTAATGCGATAATAGAGATCGGCACGAAACTCCTTCCTTGCCACCGCCTCTTCAAGATTCTTGTTCGTGGCAGCAATCACGCGGACGTCGACTTTGATCGTCTGATTGCCGCCCACCCGCTCGAACTCCTGCTCCTGAAGCACGCGCAGGAGTTTCGCCTGGAACGACGCCGAGATCTCGCCAATCTCATCCAGAAACAACGTTCCCTTGTCCGCGAGTTCGAAGCGACCCTTGCGCGCGTTGAATGCGCCCGTAAACGCCCCCTTCTCGTGACCGAACAATTCGGATTCCAGCACCGTCTCGGTGAGGGCTGCGCAATTCAGCTTGATAAAGGGGCGTTTGGCGCGCGCTGAACGCTCGTGAATAGCCTTCGCTACCAGCTCTTTGCCGGTGCCCGATTCGCCACGCAACAGAACGGTGCTATTCGATTTTGCGATCAGCTCGATCTTCTCAAGCATCGCGCGCAGCGCCGGACTGTCGCCGATAATTCCCTCGACTTGGACCTTCTTACGCTCCCGGCCATGAGGCTTGAGCTCGGACGAAGGCTGCGTCTGCAGCCCGAACTCCTCGTCCATAAGCCGCCCGCGGTCGCGCACAAAGGTGCAATGCAGCTTTGCCGTCTGGCCCAGAAGGCTTGCGACCATCGTCAGCAGGCGGAGGTCGTCCTCGAGCTGCGCATGCGTCCCGTTGTCTGCGATGCGGTCGATGCTCAGCGTACCCACAACTTTCTCGTCGATCTCTATGGGAACCCCGATGAAGGCAACACACGTATTACGGGCGGCGTCTAGCATCATCTCGACTTCCGAAAAACTGAAGATCGAATGCAGCGCTACGTTCTCGACGATGAGCGGCCGCCCCGTCGCCACAATTTGATCAATTGCTCCTTGCGGCAAGCGCCCCCCGCAACGCGCGTCGCGCCCTTCGCTCCGGCCGTCGTCTACGATGATCTCGGGCAGCCCGTCATGTTCGAACAGACATACGATGCCGCGCCGCATCTGCACGAGCGATGGCAGCCGCTCGATGACGCTCGCCAGCTTGGCTTCGAGCCGGGATAGGCCAGTGAGCGTGTGCGCTATTTCAAAGATCGTGCTTAGCGATTTCTCTTGCGACGGCAGAATAGAAGCGGAAGGGTCCGCGCCGGAGGTTGAGTTTGGTGTTTCGCTCAGGGAAACGCTGTCCAGCATAGTGACTTCTCCGTTCCTTTCTTGATCCTCCCCATCACCTCGATCGGACTTGTTAGACTCGTGTTGCATGCCTGCCTCGATCTGACATCCAATTCTCAGGCCGGGGGCGAGAGATGACGGCTCTTCATGGCACGCCGGCAGCACTTACAGTGACTAGATTTTGCGCTTATTCTTTCCAACTCGCTGCGCGGATTCGCCCGGCCAACATGGCTTCGATCGATGAAGCTGAGTTAGTCGGGTTCGCCAGGAACGGATTCACTCACAAGTGTTGCCCGCCATTGATCGGCACTTCGGCACCCGTGACATAACTTGCCGCATCTGAACATAGGAAGAAAATGACCTTGGCGACCTCTTCGGGTGTACCCACCCGGCGTAGTGGGATCTTTGGCACAAGATGCGCTTCCGTATCAGGCGACAAAATGTCCGTCTTGATTTCGCCGGGCGCGATCGCATTGACGCGAATGCCATGTGAGGCGTAGTCGTGCGCCATTTCGCGCGTGAGACAAGCGAGCGCAGCTTTCGACGTGGCATATGCCGTGCCTGCAAATGGATGCACCCGCGCTCCGGCGATCGAAGTCACATTGACGATCGAGCCTGACGCCGCTTTTAGCTCATCGAACAGACCTTGAGCGAGCAGGATCGGCGCCACCAGATTGAGGTGGAACACGCTCATCCAGGTATCGACTGAGGTCGCCAGCGACGTGAGCCGGGCACCGTTTGGCGTTTTTGGCGAGTTTCCGGCATTGTTTATCAGTCCCTGCAGCGGTGCGCCGGCAAGGCGCTCCTTTATCTGGGCAACCACGCGCGGTAGCGTCCGATGATCGCTCAGGTCGACTTCGATATAGCTATCCCCCTCTGAGTCCCATGGGCAGCGCACCGCGTCGAATGGTTGGCGCGCGCAAGAAATGATGCGCCAACCGGCTTCCGAAAACAATCTTCCCGTGGCGCGACCGATACCGCGCGATGCCCCGGTCAATACCAGCGTCTTCCGCTCACGCAGCGGACGGCCCGCTCCATCGGCGTGAATTGGACCACGAGGGTCCGTTTCCGACGATTTAGCTGCGACCGCGTTGTCATCTGGTAGACCTAGATTCACACGCGACTCCCTTCCGCTCCCCTCGCCCGTGCACCTGGTGCAGGATCCGGGCCAGAGCGAAGCAGGGCACAGGTGGCGCGCTTTTACGACGCAAATGGCTGGTTCCGAACATCTGGCCTGTTTGCTTTGCGACACCGGCAGCGCCGCAGCAATGGCTGTCGTCGAGCTCCCGGGTGCTGCCCACTGCGTGCGCTACGTGGGGTTTCCATGGCGAGCTGACTGCGTCACCACTCCACGAGTGGTCTGTGGGTCATGCGCGCTAGACGAGAGATTAGCTGCGGGCGGAGATCAGGATTTAATGGCCGGTTCGTCCAAGTTGCTCTCGGCCTGGTTACGCGCGGCGGCACATACGGCTCTTGAGCAATACCGATGGGCCGCCGGCCGCGCGGTTCATCACACCTCCGTCCGAAAGGACTCCGCGAGCGGAGCATGAACAAAGGCCGTCGTCCAGAAAACGAAAGCCCTGCCCAGCAAAGGCGATCCATCTACCGGACGCGCCTCCTTGCTGCTGGGACATTCTGTCGTGACTGTCTGTTACGTCAGATTTCCTCGGCGACCCGGACCGCCATTGCCGTGCTTTTCACCGTCTGGCCAGCGACGGCGGACTTGGCTGGAGGATGACAGAACTGTAAGCTCTCCGCGCGACTCGACTTGCACCGGAGGGCCCGAAGTGTTGCCGGGCAAGACCGCCGGCCCTCGCTGGCATCCGCCTTACGCTTCTCAGGCGTTCGCCCTCCCACCGCACCGCATCCATGGTAGTGCGCCGGTCAGCCGTCGCTTGCGGGACGGAAGTCGCCATCCAACGTTCCTGCGACACGTTGCGAAACTCGACCGTGTCGAAGCCAGCAGTATCAGACCGATGATCTAGCCCGTCATTGTTCAGGCGCACATTCTGGCGCTTCAGGAAGCCGCGAAATGCTCGTATGGATTATCGATCAGGGCCAAGCGCTCCGGATTGCTCTGGTCGAATTCAATAATCCGTGGCACGAGCAGACGGGCATAGCGCGTGAAGGCGCTGGTGGGGGGAAAGCGGATCACGGTAGCGCACCGCGCAAGAAGATACATGTCGATGAGAGCGGAAGCTCCACCTTCAATTCCCATTTCCGCACTATGCAACGGCCCTGCCCGATCGGCCTGGAAACGTTTTGGTACGGCGAAGACATCGGGAAACAGACCCGATAGGCGATCGAGCACCTGTGCACTGTCCGTGCACAGGAAGACCTTTACAGGCTTTGGATATGGCAAAGCCTTGGCTTTACGGATTGCCATGCAAACCTGACGAAGGGCGAGCTCCGAATCGGCCCAGTACGGCGCATGCTCCATGATATCTTCGCCATTGCCGTGCCGAACATGAACGCCAATGATGCTATGGCCGCTAAAATGTTCCTCATACAAGGCGTCGATCCGCGCTTGAATCTCAGACCTGAGCTTGATGTTCCGAAAGATCAGTCGTTCGGCTGCCTCGCCACAACGCCACATTAGGCAGGCGTCACAGACAATGGTGTTGGCTTCGTTATCTTCTCTCGCCTGGAACAGCTCGGTCAGTTCGTCACGTTCTCGGAAGATCTGCTCATCCGGACGATTGATGCAGTCGATCGACGGCCTATTCCACCACCGCGGGAAGAACGGTCCGGGAAACGAGAGCTGGTTGATCCGGTCATCGCAAATCACCGGTACCCCAGCGATGTCCTCAACCGGCTCGAAGAACACCGGAAAGGCGTTGCTGAACGGTCGGTCGATGTAGCAGGAACCGCGCCAGTCAACGACGAGCGTCCGCCCGGTCCGCTGCGCGTACGACCAGGCCGACGCCAATGACCAGAGGCAGTCACCGAAGCCGGTACGCCTCCGAGAAATAACAAAGCGTTCCTTGGTCAAGTTATCAAACCCTTCTCGTTGTGCAAGATCAGCTTTGTGTGGCGCACCTAGCATCTGCGATTCCGATCCACGCCAGTGGACGGCTGGTCACCGGGACGCAAGGCGATCAACCCGCAACCCTCCTCCACGGCACCGCGTTTGGGAGGTCATGCGAGAGGCCTCCAAAGAGCCCTCTTCCGCATTGCTCACCTTTTGCAATCACGCAGTCGGTGACGGATGCAGCCGTATACGGCGGAGATCCCAGAGCCCACGCAGTTCGTTCACGAGAGCTTCTCGCCTAGTCCTGTCAGAGGTGACCCTGGCGAGAAGATCGGCAAGAACAGCTTCCTTCTCAATTTGCATCAGCATGTCGAACAGGTCATGCGAGACGCGCACGCTCTCCTGGCCGGAGTGACCCATGCGGATCTCGCAGACTGTCTCCTGGCGTTCTCGGCCCGCATGAGCGCGAACCCGGTAAAGAGATACATGGGGCGGCAGTGATACAGCGAGTGCAGTCCAGCTTTCGAGCGTTGTCGCCCGCTTTTTGACGAGGAATGAACCGATTACAAGGCCATCCAGCTCGGTTGACAAAAACGCCGTAATCGCATCGGCAACGGAATTTACGATCGGTTCGGCATTGTTGTTGAACGACGTGTTAAGCAAAATCGGGACGCCTGTCCGGCTCTTGAACGCATTGATGAGTTCCCAATAGGCGGCATTGTTCGTGCGGGAAACCGTCTGCAGCCGAGCCGTACCATCGATATGCGTGATCGCGCCCAGCAAAGCACGCTTGGATTCCCGCACGCGAACGACGAAATTCATGAAGGGGTATTCTGCGCGACCATCCGGCAACTCAAAGAACGCGCCCGCATCCTCCTCCAGAACTGATGGTGCAAATGGTCGATAACTCTCGCGCTTCTTGACCATCGCATTGATCCGGTCCTTGTTCGCCGCGGGCCTCGGGTCCGCAAGAATACTACGGTTGCCGAGCGCACGAGGGCCGAACTCCGATCGGCCCTGCACCCACCCGATCACGGCGCCATCAACCATCCACTCGGCTGCTCTGGTTGCGACGTCAGCGGTCCGTTCAAACTCGAGGTGTCCGGCCCATCCCTTCAGTTCCTTTTCGATGCTATCGTCGCTGCCGACATCTGGCCCCCAATAAACCGCCTGTAGCCGCTCACGGGGCGCAGGCTGCCCGGCCTCGTTCGACACCATCAGCGCCGCGCCCAATGCGCATCCGGCGTCATGCGCAGCCGGCTGCACGAAGATGTCTTCGAACAGGCCTGAATACAGGAGTTTTCCGTTCAGCGTGCAGTTATGGGCCACCCCGCCAGCCAGGCACAACCGTTTCATTCCGGTCGACTCACGGTAATGCCGCAGAATGTGAAACACGATCCGCTCCAGCGCCTCCTGCAACGATGCGCTCACATCTCGATGCTGTTGGGTGAACGGCATTCCCTTTCGCCGGACCTCGATATTGTGCAGCAATGCTGGGCCGATACGTTCGAGGTGAACGCGGTAGCCACCGTTTGCGCAGAGCTCATAGAATTGGGAAAAGAGCTCGCGATAGCGTGCGGGATCTCCGTAAGGAGCCAGTCCCATAACCTTATACTCGTCGAACAGGCCGTAGCCGAGATATCGGATCGTCTCCAGATAGAACAGTCCGAGAGAGTTATTCTCTGGAAATGTCATAAGCTCGGTCATTTCGCTGCCTGACCCGACAGCCAAGAGACCCGACAGGAAGTCGCCACAACCGTCGATCGCGAGGACCAGGCTATCTTCAAAACCCGACATCGCCAGAGCGCTCACGGCGTGGGACTGATGGTGGCCTACGAATGACACCCGGGAAGGATCAACTTGGGTACCGAACTCCGTGGCTAGAAGGTGCCGTAGCAGCAGATTCGCATCTAGGGGAATTGAGATTTCCGGTTGTGAGATGAACAACCGTTCGAGCATTGCATTGCAATAGGCTTCAGTAGCGTAGAACGCAATACGATCGACGTCGCGAAGCTCCACACCCGCGGCTGCAAGACAGTATTCGATCGCACTGCTCGGGAGCTTGTTTGAATGTTTGATCCGGTTAAGGCGCTCCTCTTCCACGGCAGCGATCACGCGCCCGTCCTTGACAAGTACCGCGGCGCCGTCGTGCAGAAACGTGCCCGGCAGCCCAAGGGGGTTTTCATAGACCCTGTCGAGGCCGCCACTCAATCCTAGACACAGCATCTTGTTCTCCGTTAATCCTGAGAGGCCTGTTGGCCTATTTCGTATCGCTTGCTTTGGGAGTAGGCCGCGCGAGGCCGATCAGGCATCGCTAGCTGACGAGACGCATATAAGCGTCGCACGCGATTGGAAATTCGCTAAGCCCGATATCTCATCTCGCACACGCGATGCTTCGCTTTAGATCTTATTCCTCTCACCGCATCAGGCGCTGCCGAAGGAGCACGGCCGAGACGAGGAAGGGAACTGCTGCGTAGATGCAAAGTGCGCCCACATGCAATCCGACGCTGTCAACCGGTCGACCAAGCATTGTTGGACGAATGAGATCGACCGAATGACTCAGCGGCAATAAGGCTGCGATGCGTTGAAATGAACCGGGCAACTGGCTCATTGGGAAGATCGTCCCGCTTAAATACATCATGGGCGTAAGAATAAGCGACTGGTAGAAGATGAAATAGTCGTGGCTCGGTGCAAGTGCTGAAACGACCATTGCGAGGCTCGCGAAAGTAACGCCAGTGAGGGCGATGGCTGGTAACGCATAGGGAATGGATGACCACTCTGCGTAACCCAGCGCGACGGCCACAATCGTGATCGCGGTCCCGGCGAGCAAGGCCTTGCTCGCTGCCCAGGCCACTTCACCGAGGACAATGTCGCCGAGCGTAAGGGGCGTACAGAGCACTGCCTCCCAGGTGCAATTTGTCTGCATGCGAGCGTAAGCCGCATAGATCGTTTCGAAGGTTGCGGAGACCATCGCGCTTGTGGCAACCATTCCAGCCGCCAGAAACGAGATGTATGAGGTGCCCTCAACACCACCTATGATCATTCCAAGGCCAAAACCGAGACCGAACAGAGAGCTCATCGGCTCGGCCAGATTCCCAAGAACCGATGCCAGAGCAACTTTCCGCCAAACCAGAAAATTGCGGCGCCATACCGCCATCCAGTTCCATGGATTAGCAGGGAGCGCCGGCGCAAAACGTTGCCACATCGTTCAGTCCTTTATCTCTCGCCCGGTTAGCCGCAAGAACACATCCTCCAGATTTGGAGGACGCTGCAGAAAGCGCAGATCCGTGCGGTTGACAAGCCGGAGGCGCACCTGCTCTGGATCCGTGACATAGCAGAACAGCGTCTCCCCGCTCACCTCAGCGCGCTGCACTTGGGGTCTGACCAGCGGCAGCAGTTCGTGCGGGTTGCCGCCGTAAATCTCGATCACTTGGCAGCCGATCTGCTGCTCGATCAGCGCTCGAGGCTGACCTTCGGCGATCTTACGGCCGTGCTCGAGCACGCACAGGCGGTCGCACAATCGCTCCGCCTCTTCCATGAAGTGGGTGGTGAGAAGGATCGTTTTGCCGCGCCCTAATAACGAGCGCAAGCGTTCCCAAATCAGGTGACGGCCGTGCGGATCGAGGCCGGTCGTCGGCTCATCAAGGACCAAGAGCTGCGGATCGTTAATGAGGGCCCGTGCCAACGTCAGGCGTCGCTTCATGCCGCCGGACAGTTCGGCGACTCGCGCGTCCGCCTTGTTCTCCAGGCGTGCGAATTCGAGCAGTGACGGCGTGACCGCTTCCACCTCAGCCGCGCTCATGGCGAAGTAGCGCCCGAAAACGAGCAAGTTTTCGCGCACCGTGAGCTGAAGATCAAGGTTATCGAACTGTGGGACAACCCCGATCCCCCGGCGCGCCAAGCGCGCCCGCGCCGGCACTGGCTCGCCGAGCACGCATATCTTACCTGCGTCGGGCGATGCAACACCCAGGATCAAACGCGCAAGCGTGCTTTTACCCGCGCCGTTTGGTCCCAGCAGACCGAAGCACTCTCCCGGCGAGACCGTAAACGAAAGAGCGTCCACGACGACCCTGTCGTCGTAGAACTTGCTCACCTGGAAAAGGTCGACTGCCGCGGTTGACATCTGCTTACGCCATCGCGACGGACGTTGTTCCCGCCGCTTCCCCGCTTGCGCGCTTTTTTGTCCAAAGCAGGCCGTCACACCATACGTGATCGACGCGTCCCCACTGGCACGCGGCGGCAGCATCCGGGAAAAAGCCGCGTCCATGCAGATTGGCGCTGGTATTGCAAAGCAGCGGAATGGCTGTGAGCTTCTCGTATTCGACGAGAAGCTCGGCCACTTTATGCTGAGAGGTTCTAGAAACGGTTTGTAGACGAGCAGATCCATCGAGATGCACGACGGCGGGAATTTTGTCCCGCCATTCTGGTCGCGTCTGGTGATCGAACAGCATGTACGGATCGGGTATTCCAGGGCTAAAAATCTCCGCGGCACGATCCTCCAGGCATATCGGCGCTACCGGCCTGAAATGCTCACGAAGTTTGACATCGTTGAGATGATCTTTCATTCCTTCCCAGCTCGCAGCCGCGAGAATGCTTCTGCCACCCAAGGCTCGCGGCCCGAGCTCGGCACGCCCGGCAAGGAAGACCACGGGCTTGTCGCAAGCGAGGATTGCCGCAAGTTGGCCCATAGTGCAGGGCGCGCCCTCCCATTCGGGCGGGACTTCGCTGGGACGCACGGCCGGTCCGCTGTAGACCGACCATTCCAGAGCTCTAAAGCCTTGCTGTGCCGCCAATGCAGAGCAAGCAGCACCAATGGCTGAGCCGCTGTCGTTCGGAAAGGGCGGCACCCACACGAAATCGAACAGGCCTGTCGCACGAAATGCACTATTCCACTTAATATTCAGGCCACAGCCGCCGGCTATGCAGAGGTTACGCGCCCCCGCAAGATTCGAATGCCGCTCCACCACATCAGCAATGGTGCGAACCAGCAGACGCTCTAGAAACACGTGAAATGACGCAAGGACGTCTTGGGCCTGTTTTTCCTTCAATCGCATTGCGCACGCATCGAAGAAGTCGTGCAGAGCTTCAAGTGGCGATTGTGAGCTGTTGATCTCTTCAAGCTCGGGACAAGCACCCTCAGCATCCGTGGCAAAGTGCGCCTCATAAAGTTCATGAAACGTCTTAATACAATCCTCGTCGGGCGATCCCAGTGCGATATAGGCCATCAGCTTGCCGGCAATACCGAGATCCCAGCTGGTCCGGTCTGCCCGCCTGTAAGGTCCAAAGTGGTGTCCTGCCGTCGCATAGGCGTGACCTATTATCGGAAACAGGCACTCGATGAACCGGATGCCGTGGGGCTCTACATAGTAGAGGCGCGGAAACATGCAGCCGTCCCACACCAAGCAGAAAGCAGATTGTCCGGATTTGGCAAACGAGCTGGCGCAGTATGCGGATGCTACGTGCCCGGTAACATGGGGATAGCTTTGATAGGGATATAGCTTCCCATCAAGCATGAGGCCGATCCGATCGCGGGACGTCAGGGGGCTATCGCCTTGCCGTTCGACATACGGCGCGCCCTTGAGCTTGATGGTCGTCGTCCCACTAAGGACTTCAAACTGTGACTCGAACTCTCCATCCCAGCCATCAATGACGAACTGATCAACATCGCTCGGATCCAGCCCGTGCTCCGCCAAGGCGTCAACAACGGCATCCAGGTTGTCGATGGTTTGATAACGCGGATTGTTGTTCAGCTTCTCCTGTTCGACACAAAACACCACCCGGCCGTCCTCGATCAGAGCGACTGCCCCGTCGTGCGTCAACTTGATACCGCAGATGCGCATAGTAGGTCCTTTCAAGCTCGGCCGTTAGAACAAATCGAAGATCGCTCCGGATTGCGAAAGCGGACCAACAAGCAGTCTTCGTCAGCCGACTGCCCCTGGCACTGCACACGTTCGACCTCAATGAGCGCTTCAGCCAACATCGTGATGACTGTCTCGGCGCCAGCGACATGCCCCCATCGCCTGCAGGTGGCATCACGTGCAGATCCGAAGACCAGGTGCCCACCTGGAGCAAGCATCTTCACCAGCTTGTCGATTGCGGTACGCATCCGTGTCATGTCTTCGAGATAGTAGAGAACTTCGGCGACCACGATCAGATCGAACAGCTCTTCGGTCGAGAACTGCAGAATATCGGTCGCCGCCCAGCTGATATGCGACCACCTCTTGGTCCGCTGGACCGCTCGACCGATCGCTCGCGGCATAACATCGATGACCGTGAGCCGTTTGCAGTGAGGAGCAAGCTTCTCTGTGAATGCACCGGCCGCGCACCCGATCTCGAGGCCGGTTGAGACGGCGCCGTTCGACAGCGATAGTCGTAGCAATTGGGTGTGACGCTCACGTTCGAACGGATTGTCGTCAAGCCGCCACGGGTCATCGTTGGTCAGCTCCCGTTGCAACGATTGATATGTCTTGTCCACGCTCACCACTAAATCCCCTACAAAGCTGTCAGTCAGTCGCGGCGGCAATGCCATCAGACGCGATCAGCTGCGCGGAAGCGCGCGAAAGACCTGCCCCGCGAATTGAGCCTGGCGCTTCCGATCCCGGGTTAAGGCTTGGTCCATTTGTCGCGTCTTCGATCGAGGCCTTCGACTCATCGACGTCTGATGATTTCGCTACTTTGCGCGAGAGCCAGTCGCTGTTGCTCAAGGTACAGAGCGCATAGGCTTTCATCGGGAGCAGGAGGAAGATGTTGATAGGCGTGTGCAGCGAGAAGCCGATAAATCGAAGCTCGCCGGCACGAAGGGCCGCCACGCTGCATCGAACCATGGTCATCGCGACGATGGTCAGACCGGTCCACCAGGGCACGGTGCCGGTGAGCGCGAGCTGAGCGAGCGCGGCAATCGATGAGATGGCGAGCAGCAGCGGCCCGAGGTTCTGTCCGAGCACGTCGAGCGTAAGGTACCGGTCCAGGCCGGGCAACAGGTGCAAACCCAGCAGCGTATCGCGGTAAGTGCTCCGCGCCCAGCGGAGCTGTTGCCGCAGATAGGGCAAGAGCCTGTCCGGGACCACCGTGGCGGCGATGGCGTCCGGAACGTACTCGGTTCGAAACCCTGCCTTGAGCATGAGGATCGTCAGATGGCGGTCCTCACCGAAGTCGCTCGGCTTTCCTCGGAAGAACTGCGTCTCGTACTGGTCCAGCAGCAACAGCAGCGCGGAGCGGCGGTACATGGCACACGGCCCGCAGCAGCACATGACGGCACCAAAGCGCGTCTGAGCCGCGCGCTCCTCGTTGCAAGCCAACCAGTACTCCATGTCGATCAATCGGGTCAGCCAGCTGTCGTTCCGGTTGCTGGCCATCAATTGCCCCATGGCCGCGCCGACGGCTGGATCCTGCATCTTGCGTACGAGTTTGCTGACCACGTCGCTGGCGATTTCCGTATCGGAATCGACGTTGAGCACGAGATCGCCGAACGATCGGCGTATCGCTGCGATCTGCGCCTTACGCTTTCCAACGTTACTTGGCAGCAGAATGACGGTGAACCTCGGGTCATACGCGTAGCTCCCATGGACCGGGGCCACTGCAGCGACATTTGCAGAGCCGTCATCGACCACATACACCTGCAATCGCCCTGGGTAATCCTGGCTTGCGAGAGATTTCAGGCAGGCCGCCAGCGTGCGCGGATCCTCGTTGAAGCAGGGCACGATGATATCCACGCTGGGCAGAGCACCGGCGTCGACCGAGTCGTACGGCGGCAGTGAGGCGTCGATTCGCAGCGCATAAAGCGCCTGCGCGCTCTTATGGACGCTGGAGAGCAACGCGTAGGAGGCAACAGCAGCGGTGCTGATGGTGGCAAGCAGGCTCATGTGATTTGATCTATTCAGTGAGTTTGAGGAAGCGACCGGATTGCAAATCCAAGGTCATGCAGTGCTGGAATGAGCTGGGCGAGCGCCGTCACGGTCTGGTCGCGCCGACTAGAGTGAGGGCAGCGTTTCAACTCGTCGGGAGGGCACCCGTCGTGCAGGAGCACGATTGCTCCCGGCCGGACCGAGGCCAGCACCGCGGCAACAATCGCCTCGCCGCCAGGACGAGACCAGTCTTGCGGGTCCACTGACCAGTGCAGGGCTGCCAGTTCGGCCTTCGCCGACACGGCGAGGGCCTCCTTGGTCCAAGTCCCATACGGCGCACGCATGTGCCGCACAGAGGCTCGCGGGCAGGCCATTCCGATGACCTTGTTCGTCGTTAGGATCTCGTATTCCACCTCATCCGGCATGCATTTGGATAAATCCGGGTGCGTCATTGTGTGGTTTGCGAGTTCGTGGCCTTCTGCAATGATGCGCTGGATCAGCTCCGGCTGGCCCGCTGCATATGCACCAATCACGCAGAAAGTGGCGGGGGCCCGATGCTGCGCCAGCACATCCAGGATAGCCGGCGTGCAATGCGGGTTGGGACCATCATCAAACGTCAGATAGACACAGCGCTCTCCGCCCGAGTCGGCGCAGTCGCTCCGCGCTTCAGTCTCGTTGTCTGCGGACGTCACAGTTCTGGCCCGTTCCGTTCAATCATCTCACCGGCCGGCCATTCGCTCATTGGCCTCGCAATCGGCAGAACGAGGCCGACCACGTCCTCCACGCGCGTCGGAGGCACAGTGAGATAGATATCCGGACGAGCGGACCGGACACGGAGCCCTGGCAGAACAGTCGCTAATCCCTGTCGCCCGAGCAGCCTGGTAATATGTTTCTGCAGGGCAGATCGGACCGTGCCAAAACCGAACGGCACCCCAAGATCTCGCAATACGGGATACATCACGCGGATGGAGTGGCTGATGCCGAGCCCCTCGAGATCCGGGCGCACCCCGTACAATCCGAGTTCAGCCACAAGCAGATCGACCTCACCCACTTTTATGAAGCGGCGCAGTGCGCCGATGTGAATCGCAACACCACGATCATCGTAGCCGATTGCGCGAATCTCAGGCCTTGCGCCGGCCCAGCTTCGATGACCTTCAAAGGGCTTTGCATTGAATGCCCCGGTCGGACCATAGGTCTTCCGGAAGAAGTCGGACAACTCAATATGGTCAGCAAGTTGAAGCTCATTCTCCCAGCACAGCCTCCAACGAACTGGAGGGCGCGCCGAAGCACCCCGTGTGGATCCGGGCGCGATCATTTTCATAGAGAGTAATTCCTATTCATTATCTGGCTCCTGACGCACGCCAGCAGTTCGCTACGCTCGAAAGGCTTGCTCAAAAACTGGAGTCCAGTTTGCAGGACTCGCCTCATATCGTTTTCGAAGCTGTCTGTGAGCAGAACGGTGGGAATCGCGCGTCCGGATGCAGCCAGATGATGGAAAAGCTCAAAGCCACTCATCACGCTCGACTGCATGTCCGCGATCAAGCACGACGTGATCAAACGGCGGCCCGATTTCAAGAACTCGTCTGCGCTCTCGAAGGGTTCGGGTACGTAACCCGCCGAAAACACCATATCTGTCAGATCTTCACGCACTGACCGATCTGCATTCACAATGGATACGACGTCGAGCGTGTGCGCAACTCGCATCAGATTCACGAAGGACGGCTTCGCTTGCATGTTCGGCACGATTTCTCCGCAGCAAGGACGCAATCGGATGCGACCAAAACACATTTGGCACCCGCAACCGAAGGGGTCCAACTGGAGGGAAATCTACGGTCAGGTTAAGCGTTCGCTCAATTCTACAGCGGTACACGGCCGGTATAGAATGGGTTGGCGAAGCCATACGATGGTTTGCTCGTCCTATACGCCCACGCACATTTGCGGATCCCCACCGTGCTAGCTCGCCGAGATAGGACTTGCGCAACACGCGCGAAACTGCGACCGCACGGTCCAGATGTCTTGATCGATCCCTGGCGCTGGGCTGAGACGCGCTACGATTTGTAACCATTCTGATAGATCTGGCATCTCGCTAAACTATCCTTTGCTATCCTCAGTCGGTACAAATGGTAAAATCGATTGTATCGATAGAACACATTCACACGGTGGATCACTCAAGATTATGCGTTTCAAGGGCCTCGATCTGAATCTCCTCGTCGCGTTCGACGCCCTGGTGACGCAAGGCAATCTCACGGCGGCGGCAAGAAGCATCAACCTCAGTCAACCTGCCATGAGTGCTGCCGTCGCGCGGCTTCGCACTTACTTTCGCGATGAGCTATTCACGATGAGGGGTCGGAAGCTTGTCCCAACGCCGCGGGCTCAAGCGCTCGCAGCCCCAATTCGCGAGGCTCTCGCTCACATTCAGCTCTCCATCATTTCTCCGGAGGGCTTCACTCCGTCTCAATCGAATCGGCGATTCAGGATCATCCTGTCCGACTTCATGACTGTCGTGTTTCTTCGAAGAATCGTGGACCGCGTCGCGCGGGAAGCTCCGACGATCAATTTCGAGTTGCTGCCGCCCTTAGAGGAACCCGATGAACTTCTCCGGCGCGGTGAAGTCGATTTTCTCATGTATCCGGAGATGTTCATGTCGAGTGCGCATCCCAAGGCGGCACTGTTTGAGGACACGTTCGTTTGCGTGGGCTGCCCCATGAACAAGCAGCTGGCGCCGCGACTTACGTTCGAGAAGTACATGTCGATCGGGCACGTGGAAGCCCGGTTCGGGGGCTCCCTGAGGCCCTCCTTTCACGAATGGCTCTTGCTCGAGCATGGTTTCAAGATACGCACCGAGGTCGCAGTGCAGGGTTTTGGTATGATTCCGCCTATGTTATTGGGCACCAACCGTATAGCGAGTATGCCCTCAAGACTGGTCAGCCATTTCGCAGACACGATGCCCCTGCGGGTCATCGAACCTCCGCTGCGACTTCTCACATTCACCGAGGCCGTCCAGTGGCCGGCCATTCATAATACTGATCCTGCAAGCATTTGGATGCGCAACATGTTCTTGCAAGAGGCATCCATGATGGTCTCTCCGTCCGAGACCAACCAATGTCACGGCCCGTTCTAGCATTGTTCGGCCGTTTGCGATCTAATCTCGGTTAACCAGATCTACGCCAGGCTTGAGGCTCCGGTCCTCGCTGGTGTACGGATTGGCGCGTTTGAGCGTAGTTTGATCGGGTCGGCCGCGCTCTTGATCTCGCGCTGGCGTGACGATCTTGCGCTTCATACAGCTCGTTCGGCGGCGCTCCGCCTGACTTGCCTGACACGACGGCTGCATCGCACTGTTCTACATGAGCTGAGGCTCAGAGCTCGCGAAATGATCCGGCCAGTCAGATGAACGAAATCAGGCCTTGGCACTAAAATCCCTCGAATCGTACACCGCGTCAGGTTGTAGACTAAGACCTGCGATCGAGGCTGCAAACGTGGACACTGGCAGGCACCCACACCGCTCTTAACCTGCCGGTGGGCATTCTCCTTGCCGTCTACTCTCCCGGTGATCGCAGCAGCAATGCCAAAGCACCACATCGGATCGGTGGGTGCAGGTCATCCTTTCGGATCGCGACAGTGGTGTTATTCGAGAGTGTCGTGGCGCGTCGCGCGCGGGATGCCGCCGCCGTTGGTCCCGAGTTGCGGCCACTCACCGCTGACCTCGAAGAGCTACTTCGGTGCGGTAACATGATTTGCCAATCTTACCCAAAGCATCTATGTCCAGCGCTCGCACACCAAAGCGATACTGTTCGTGAATGAAAGTGAGTGAGCTTCTGGACGAGCAAGGGACTGTGCTGCGCAACACTGATCCGGCTCACGTCTGGATATGCGAGTTATTGCTGTAGGAGCTATGGCACGTCGTTGTTTCCCGGCGCGCCCGCGCGGCGCCGGGGGCGTGTTGCCCGTTTTGAGTGTGCCTCCACGTCCGACGGATATCGGAGCGATCCTTCGAGGCTCCGTCCTCAATCGCGAGTAACGCTTCGCCAACCGCGCGAGGTGCGCTCGCGTTGAGATACATGCCGGAAATGGTTTTGCGGCCCGCCTTCTCTCATTATACTGGCGCTTTGCGTCGCAGACTTTCGCCGTTGAAGAGCAGCCATCATCTTGTGGCATTCCAAAACCCGATGTTGCCATGCGCGAACAACGCCTTCGCGGCCACAAAGCCATCAACAGACTAGCAGCGCGTCGAAAACGCTGCTAGGTGCCGAGCGGGCGGCCGCGCCACCCATCTGATCAGATCAGTACTTTGTCTGGGCAGCCGTTCGTGAAGCTGTGTCTCAAGAGCAAGCGGGGTGGCATGTACCTGCTTTCGCTTCGCGTGGCGATCAGACAGCAAATGGCCGCTGCTGCGCCAGCATCCAGCGGAAATTGCACAGTTTCGGTCAGGCAGTGTTGGACAAAAGGGAAGTAAACGCCGTGTTGCACAACGGCACCACACGAACGCACCTGTCACATTCTTTCGCGCACGTCGCCGCTCCGTCTTCTTTTTGCCCTACCACAGCCAAACGGCTTCCCCACGTGCAGCGAAGGTGCCGCAATGAAAGGAGCATACTGTTGGAGAAGCCGAGCGGAGTCTACGACCCGGAGGATCTCGCGAGCTTGGGAAACCTTTTTGATCGAGCAATCGGGTCTTTACCGACATGCATGCGAACCGGCGAGAATCGCGTAGCGATCGCCAGACTTGTGATGCAACGCGCAGCGAGGGACGAATTGGCGTCGCTGGCGAACTTGATGCTTGCACTTGTCTCGGCTGATTGATTAACAGCATGCGCTCAGTGCTCCTGGGGTTCGCAGCGAGAGACCATCATCTAGATCATTGAAATCACTTGATTCTCACGTGACGTCAGGTTGTAGGCTTGCAAATTGAGGACCATGACAAAAGCCACACCACGACGGCGCCGATGGCGCATTGGAGAACTTGCAGAGGCGACCGGCGTAACGGTACGCACTCTGCATCATTACGAACATACGGGGTTGTTGACGGTCGCGGAACGTACCGGTGGCGGTCACCGCATGTACGATCGTGAAAGCCTACAACGCGTCTGCCAGATACGGGCCTTGCGTGAGCTCGGCTTCTCGCTTCCTGAGATCCGCAAAGCCATCGAGGGACGGTCGTCTCTCACGGACCTATTGCGCAACCATCTCGAGCGAATTGAAATTCAAGTCGCGCGGGCGACATTATTACGGGATCGATTGCGCAATATGACGACGCAAGGTGAGACAGAAGTTAGTGTCGACGAGCTGCCGGCCACGTTAGATGCAATGTCGCGGATTCAGGAACGTACCCCCTCGGCCATCTGCACATGCGCCTCTAACGCTAGCCGCGAAGATCGGTGGCGCAAGATTCGGGACGAGCTACGAAGCTGCATGGATCGGGGCGAGCCGCCATGCGGTGAGCGACCAAATGCGGTCGCGCGTCAGGCCCGTTCGCTGCTGACTGAGATCGCAGGAGTTGATTCGACTGTCTCGATGATACTGAAGGTGCTGACGCGATTGACTGAACCACACAATCTCGCCGGCTGGGATGCGAGCCTCATGCGATACCTGGATCTCGCCCTCGCCGCGCTGGAAAGCCAGCTCGGAAAGAGTTGACGCACCCGGCTGCCCGGACTCGGTTGCTCAAATGTCTCTAACTGAATGAGCTGATGCTGATCCTTGTCTGACTGAGGATCGTTGGCCCGTAGCAATTCGCCTGGCGAATGTGCGTTGTCGGCACTCTTGGGGACTTCGCTCTGCCAAGCTCGACGAGCACGCTTCGAAGTACTTGATCCGGACGTAGCGTCAAATTGTACCTTCTAAAAGTATCGACGCACCGGCGGGGCGACGGACAGAGCGCCGGCTAGGCCGATGGAGACTCCAATGATCTGCACCACTTTTGGAAGTTCCCGGTGAGAGCGCTGGGCGAGGGCAATTCGGTGGATGAACGTCTTTGGCCATTGCCGGCGACTCCGGCACGCTCCTTTACCTCCATGCCGCACTCGACGAAGAATGCTGCAGGGGCAGCCGATGTCGCCAAGCTCAAGGCTTCAAGCCAATCTGCCGCAGGTTGCAGGCTACGCTTATGCCCCAGCTCAAGCATGGGCAGGCTCGGTCAGACGGGCGGGCACCGTCGACGCCACGCGGGTCGCTTGCGGCCGAACCTCGGGCTCAATCGAAAGGCCATTGCCACGGTTCGATTCGACTCCAAGGGAGACAATGCCGCCCCTGGGTCCATCGATTACCGCTGGCGCGATAATCCGTCGAAGGGGTCGCGCAGACCTGGCCGCCCGCACCAACACCGCACGGAGCGTTGAATGATGAACCATCCTAGGCCTCGCGATTGCGCGCTGGTCACGTGCGTCGCAGTCGCCGCAGTCGCGGCATTTCTCGCCCTCGCGGCAATGCTATCACAGCTGTCGTACGCGCCCGAACGGCCGCCCGAAGAGTACGTTCCCATTCGTCTGGTACCACTGGAGTGAGCATCACTTCCACAATCGTAAGGCCAACGAACATCGGTGGCTTCTTCCACCTAGTGACACTGATGCGCACCTCGCTCTCGGGAGCGAGCTGCCATGACTTCTTTAGAAGGAACGTAGCTTGTGGCAACATGTCAGGCGTGCGCAGTCTGTCTGCGGATTACGCGAGTTCAAGCCACGTTAGCAGCGTTGTTCGGCCGAGTGGACGTGGCGTTTCCTCCCCTCTTGAAACAGGTATTCGCCGGGATAACGCCGTGCGCCCGCCTGATCCGATCCGTGCTGATCGCCGCGGGCATTGAGACGGGCTCGGATCCGGTGCGGCGCTTAGATCTGAGCCCGCCTATGCACCCCACCCCTCACATTTAAGCACGCCTTGCGCTTCCCGGCTCCGAACACAGCGCGCGCATCACGTAGGCTCGATGAAGGCCATCAACTGCCCTCGCCGACAAAAGGAAAAACACCAAATTGGATGCAAAACTGCAAACTATGCTTTCCTCGCTCTCGCCGGTGGCTCGCGAATTGGATGCTCTGCCGTCCGGGCGGCCCACCGCGGACAATGCTTGCGTGAAACTGAACACGAATGAGAACCCATTTCCCTTGCCAGCCATCGTGATGCGAAGCGCGATTGCAGCTCTTGAGGTGCAATACCGCTATCCAGAAGACGACAATGTCAGCTTGAGACAAGCGGCCGCAGCGGCCTATGGGATTGCCACTGATCGCGTGATGGCCGGCAATGGATCGTCTGAACTCCTCAGTCTCATTTACAGAGCCTTTCTTGCCCCGGGCGACGGCGTCGCAATGATGTCGCCCGGCTTCTCATTCAATCGCAAGCTTGCGATGTTGCAAGGGGCCCGGTTCATTGAAATTCCCTGGTCTGAACCCGACTGCTTGCCGATGGACGAGCTGCTTTTCGGTCCGGCTAAACATGCCAAGTTCATTCTGCTGGCCAATCCGAACAATCCGACCGGAACCTTCGTTCCGGTCGCTGAGATCGAGCGCCTCGTTACACGGTCTGACCGATTGATCGTATTGGACGAAGCTTATGTCGATTTCGCACCTGAGGACGGCCTACGCCTCATTGAGCGCCATTCGAATCTTCTGGTCCTGCGCACGCTTTCCAAGAGTCATTCCGCCGCTGGCATTCGCGTCGGCTTCGGTTTCGGCCATCCCGAGCTGATTGGGCGGCTTCGCAACATCCAGAATGTTTTTAACATGAATGTGGTCGCTCATGCCGTAGGCATGAGCGTCCTTGCGCATCGCGACGCCTACGAGGAGAACCATCGCCACGTCAGGTCTGAGCGTCAGCGCGTAGCGGCCGCCCTCTCGGAATTTGGGTTCTCCGTAACGCCTTCCCACGCGAACTTCCTCCTCGCCCGTGTGCCGGTAGGCCAGGGTGGCAGATGGTGGCAGGCGGCGTTGCTAGACCAGAGCGTCCTCGTTGCCTTCTTTCCGGATCCCGGCCTGGAAGAGTGCATTCGGGTTAGCATCGGTACAAAGCGCCAGATGGATGCGTTTCTTGCGGCTGTCGGCAGCATTCTTAAGAAAGTGGGATGCCGTGGCTAGTGAACCCTTCCACTCAGGTCACAGATCCCCGTTCGTCATCGAACAGGACCCACACATGATGCAGCTTCGCGACCGGCCTCAGTCAGTTGTTGTCCGGTCGGCGCATTGCGAGCTGCTGAGAACGGCTTCGCAGCATATGCACGCCAGCGAGCCCTTCTTGAATCCCAAAAACCTAGCGGACTCCGGTCCTCTCTATAGGAGATAACTGAGTGAGAAACGTTCTTCCCTCAAACCTGACCTGCGGCATTTTTGATCATCTTGACGAGGACGGTCCCGATATCGCCAGGCAATACGCGGACCGCCTCGCGCTGGTGGAGGCCTACGACCGGCTCGGTTTCTATGCCTATCATCTGGCAGAGCATCATTGCACCCCCCATGGACGCGGTCCATCGCCGAACTTGTTTCTGTCAAGCGTCATACAACGCACACGGCGACTTCGCGTTGGTCCGTTGGTCATGCTGCTCAACCTCTACCACCCGTTGCGGGCATTCGAGGAGATCTGCATGTTGGATCACCTGAGCAGCGGCAGAGTCGAGGTCGGCCTTGGTCGCGGCTCCCTCCCGATCGAACTGAGCTATTTTGGGGTTGGAGCCGATGTTGCCTCTAGCCGTTACGAGGAAGCTTCCCAAATCTTCGTTAACGCGATGAATGGCGGCCCGCTCTCGTACAAAGGGCAACATTTTGCGCTGAGCGACGTTCCTTTGACGCTTTCACCTCACCAGCGTCCTTGTCCCCCGACATGGATTGCTACAAATCGGCCAGAGTCCGCGCATTGGGCGGCGGCGAATGGCGCTAATCTGGCGTGCATGGGACCCTCTTCTGCCGTTCGCAAAGTAACAGATCGCTATCGCGCTCATGGAAACGCGAAGTATGACACCAACGGTTCAGCACCATTTCTCGCATTACTCCGCATGGTCGTAATTGCCAGCTCTGAAGCAGCCGCCCGCTCCCTCGCCGCGCCAGCCTACGAAACCTGGCTCAAGAGCTTTAAGTTCTTGTACGACCTCAATGACATCCCGCCTCCATCCAACCTGCCCCTAACCTTGGATGCCGCAATTGAGAGTGAACTGTGCGTTGTCGGATCCCGCGCTTCGGTGCGCCAAACTCTTCTCGATCACGTGGAAGAGGCAGGCGCCAACTATCTCCTTTGTCAGCTCGCCTTTGGATCTCTGTCACTGGATGCCTGCCTCAACACAGCAACTGCGATTCACTCCGAGCTCATGGCGGCGGAGCACTGATGGTGAGCCGATTCCAAGCAGTTCGCCCTTGACCATGCAATAAATGGCAACACCGAGGCCCATGAGCACCGCAGCCGGATGCATTTGTCAGGCCGCTCTTATGGCTCAAGTGGCTCTTACGCGCATGAGATTCTTTCGACTACATCACCAAGGTGTAGTCTCGAGGGCAATAAATGCCGCGTCTCCCATTTTGCATGTGTTGATATTGCCCGCGCAGTGGTTTGCTTGGCCAGGTGAGTTGGCTCACGCTCATCCCGCTTTGGCGCGCCAGTTCGTCGATCGCATTTCACACGAATCCAGGATGTGGCTTATCGCACGGGCGGGCCTGTCGTGACGCGGCCCCGGCAGCGCTTCGACCAGATGGACGAGATCGCGCGTAAGCTCGAGATCGTGCTGGCGGAGTTGGCTTCGCTGCGCATTCTGCTGGCTGCGCACGGAATTAGCACCCCTCCGCCTCTGCATGAGGACTACCTCACTGTTCAGCGATACGCAGCGATGAACCACATAAGCCCCGAAGGGGTGCTCTCTCGGATCCGCCGCGGCAAGCTGCGCGCGGAGAAGCGCGGTGGCCGCTGGTGGGTGAAATGCACGGTTTGCACAGCATAGCCGTGCAGTGGCGAGGACAGTTATGGTAGCCGAAACGAACCAATCCGAGATACGGAATCCAGCACGTGAAAATGATCTGCGCGTTTAAGTCGCCCCCTTTCTGCGC
Source organism: Bradyrhizobium sp. 4 (assembly GCF_023100905.1). Lineage (NCBI taxonomy): Bacteria > Pseudomonadati > Pseudomonadota > Alphaproteobacteria > Hyphomicrobiales > Nitrobacteraceae > Bradyrhizobium > Bradyrhizobium sp. 4. Next base: position 1,380,083 of record NZ_CP064686.1, on the reverse strand, counting down.
TCGACCCGATGACCAATGGAGAATCAAGAGATGATCGAGGTCAACGTGGCGCACGACCAACACACCGTCGCGGGATCGGCAGGCTCGATGTCGATCCACCCAGGCAATCACAATACGCGCGCGTGGCAGAAGTCCAACTCCGATGCCGCTGCATGTATTGTGGCAAATGGGAAGCGGCGCATACCCTCCGTTTTGCACGTGAGCCACCGCACGCTACCGAGTTACGGCTTGGAGCGCAGGAAAGAGAAGTGCCTTGCTCGCAAATCGCACCTTGCGAGTTACGCTGAGCATATCTTGAACGTCCGTCTCACGCGGGCCGGGGTGTAGCAGCCGACATGTATCCCAGTCATTCGCCTGTTCAGGGTTGCCTCGCGCGCCGGTGCGAGACGCGGACAGGTCTAATTTCGCTGGGATAGTCCGAGATTCAGGCTGGAGAAGGAGATGGCCAATGATGTCACCAAGGCTAATGTCAGTTCTCGGGTCGACGGTAGCAGTCGAGCGTATATTTTGGAAGTTTCGAGAATTGATTGATGGCGATAGCGCGATCTCACCTGAAGTTCGAGAGACGCTTCATGTAATCCTAGATGCAAAGCTTCTTTCCGCAAAAGATAAGATTATGAGCGACGCGCGCGCTGCGATTGACGCAACTCCTGATTTGCCGCAGGCGGCCCGCGATCGAGCATACCGGTCGCTCGAATTTGCAATGAAGATGTTCATGACCAGTGAACCGAGAGCCGGCTCCGGAAATCTGAACAGGGCGATAAGTGGAGTTTCTGCCTGACGGCGGGCAAGATTGGCCCGCGAATCAGGAGAGACGATGACGAGACGCGCACGCCGGAACCACACACCGGCTTTCAAGGCGAAGGTGGCGCTGGCCGCTGTCAAGGGCGACCGAACGATAGCTCAACTGGCCGAGCACTTTGACGTTCACCCCAATCAGATTACGGCATGGAAAGCCCAGCTGGAGGGTGGAGCTTCCGGAGTTTTTGGACCTGGCGGCGCCGCGCCCGCCGTGCCTGCGATCGACGTGAAGTCGCTGCACGCCAAGATCGGAGAACTGACGCTGGAGAACGATTTTTTAGAAGGAGCGCTCACCAAGGCGGGATTGCTGAGCGCAAAGCGATGATCGACCGTGAGCACGATCTGTCGATCACCAGGCAGGCGGAAGTTTTGAAGATCAGCCGTAGCAGCGTCTATTATCTGCCGCGCCCAGTGCCGCCCGACGATCTCGCGACAATGCGACAGCTTGATCGGCTACATCTGGAGTTTCCTTTCGCCGGTTCGCGAATGTTGCGAGGCCTGCTGGCTGCCGAGGGGTGCAAGGTCGGCCGCCGGCATGTCAAAACGCTCATGCGGCGGATGGGGATAGAGGCGCTGTACCGTCGTCCGCGCACCACCAAACCTGAGCCCGGGCACAAGATCTATCCGTATCTGCTGCGCGGCGTGGAGATCACGCGCCCGAACCAGGTCTGGGCAATGGATATCACCTACATCCCGATGGCGCGCGGCTTCGTGTATCTCGCTGTCGTGCTGGACTGGGCGACCCGCCGGGTTCTGTCGTGGCGGCTCTCGATCACGATGGAGGCGGCGTTCTGCGTCGAGACACTGGAGGACGCTTTGGCGCGTCACGGCAGGCCTGAAATCTTCAACACGGATCAGGGCTCGCAGTTCACCGGCTCGGCCTTCACCGGCGCGCTCGCCACCAACGGCATCGCCATCAGCATGGACGGTAAAGGAGCTTGGCGGGACAACGTGTTCGTCGAGCGACTGTGGCGCAGCGTCAAATACGAGGAGGTTTACTTGCGGGCCTACGACAGCGTGTCCGATGCCCGCGCCTCGATCGGCCGATACCTCGACTTTTACAATAGCCGACGTCCTCACTCGAGCCTTGACGGCGGCACACCGGATCAAGCCTACTTCAACCCGCTGCCAATCCGCATGGCGGCCTAACTAACCCCGGCAGAGCCTCCACTTATCGACGCGGAGATTCTGTTCAGACAACCGGGACCAGCTCTCCGCGCCGCGCTGAGGATCCCTTTAACGAAGTTGGTATCTGCAGCGCTCATCCCAAGACGCGTTGATGCAGGACCCGCTCCAGCGATCGGCGCCTCACTGCCGCCGTACGACCCGGTCAAGACCGGTGCTTTGCCCAGCGTGGATGTCGTCGTGCCCTGCTTCAACGAGGGACCGGCGTGCGCTTGCCGCCTGCCTGAGGTCTCTCGCAAGCCAGGGCTTCCGGCAGTTCTGCTCCGCCGCCGCTCCGAGTTCCCGCACGCCGTGGTTCCTAATGCGGCATTCGGCCTTGCTCAAGCAAGGAACTGCCGATCTGCCACAAGAGGGCGAACGCCGGGCGCCGTCAGTTCGTCGAGCACAAAATCGGGAGGCGGCGTGGAGGGCACGCGCGTGCAGTCAGTCCCAACAGCGCGGTGCAAGGTACGACTGCTGGCCGATTTGACCCGAGACACTGACGGTGACGACGGCGAGCCGGCCGTTCACGGATGATCGGATCGGCAGCCGTGTATTCGCGACCGGCCCTGGACCTTGCAACGCACGTTTGTGTGATCTTAGCATGCGCGGAAGCCATTGCCGGACCGAATTCTAACAAGCGCTAGTGCACACCATCGACAAGGAGCACCTTTCACTCTCCTGCGGCATCTACGCCGGTTCAATGCCCGTGTCCATCTGCACTGGGCCAGAAGGCTGATCCAGAGCCACCGCACGACTTCGAATTTCATCTCGCGCAGGATCAGCGCCGCATTGACCGCCGAATTGAAATCTCTCAACTCGCCTACCTAAACCGAGAGGTTTCCAAGGTTAGGCTCTCCTCCTAGAACTCGATCCGCGATAGTCACTACAGCGGATGCATCATGAAACCTGACGAGCGCCTCGCCGAGGTCCTGGAGAATAGCGCGTGTTTTGATCATGAGGCATCGGAAGTGTGGGCGCAGTGCCTCTCACCCACTGAGCGGCTGGCGTATATTCGAAAGCATCGCTCTCACTTCCGGTTCGCAGATTACGATGACGTGATATCTGTTATACGGGGTCGGCGCTTCACCGGTTGCTCATCGCAGCTCCTTCGGTGGCGTCACAGGATAAGAGCAAGGGCGTTGCAAGGCGCTTTGCTCTTTTCGGTTGCGGTGTGGCTGGGCCTCGTGTGGGTTGCGGTGCGCTTCATCCGCTGAGATCAGCAGCTCGCTTTTCGCCGACGCGACGCAATCTGGTTCGCACGCGAAAGAGCATTGGGAAGCGTGATCCGCAACGCCGCAACCTGACGCAGGGTTCGGTTCAAGCATTCCTTTCCGACGAAATGTTGCGGTGCAGCTACAGCTATCCGTGCGGATGTTGTTAAGACGCGCGAGGCTCGGGGCACTCAAGACATGAGAGTAGAAATGAAGAACTTGTTGCTCGCGACTGCAAGCATTGTGGCGCTCGGCGCGATTGCGCCCGCATTCGGCGCGGATCTGGCTGCGCAGCCCGTCCAGCCTCTCTATGGCAAAGCTCCGCAGCTTGTTGCGGCTATGATCTATGACTGGAGCGGCTACTACGTCGGCTTGAACGGCGGCTTGGGCTCAAGCGCGAATTGCTGGGACTTCAATGGCGGCACACCTGAGGGCTGCCATGATGCGACCGGCGGTACTGTGGGTGGCCAGATCGGGTATCGAAGGCAGACGGGCCAGATCGTGCTTGGTGTTGAAGGCCAGGGGAACTGGGCTGGTTTGACCGGCTCGAATGACAGCGTCGCGTTTGCGGATATCAACCAGACCAAGATTGATGCGTTCGGCCTGATAACAGGGCAGATCGGTTATGCCGTAGACAACGTATTATTTTACGCCAAAGGTGGTGCCGCAGTGACGAGCAATACCTATCAGATTAGCTCGACCCTCACGGGCGCGCAGCTTGGGAAGAGCGACCACATTCTTTGGGGTGGTGCGCTGGGAGCTGGGATTGAGTACGGTTTCGCGCCGAGCTGGTCGGTCAGCCTCGAGTACGACCACCTATTCATGCAGCCCGGAGCGGTGCACTTCTCCGCGCCCGCAGGCGGAACCGATCGCGTCCACCAGGATTTCGATCTTCTGACTGCCCGGCTCAATTATAAGTTCGGCGGCCCGTTTCTTCTGAAATATTGATCAGCAGTACGAACGAAGAATCGAAAGCCCCGGCCCATGGCCGGGGCTTGTTTTTGCAAGGGCAGGCTTGCTGCATCAAGCAATACCGTTATCCCAGGCGACTAGCTGGCCGCAATCCAGGCCCAAAAACCGCTCCCATATTGATGGGTATCGGCATCCACAACCAAGCACGCTTGCGAAGATCACTGTGATCGCACGCGCGTCATCGATGCGCCGAATGGTCTACCGTCATGGCCAGTCCACGTCGGATTTAGGCGATCGTACGAACCTCTCCCGCCTCGAAAACTCGACCAACCCTCGGCGGGATACGTATCTATGCCCCCGAAGACGACGAGACGACAGGCGTGTCAGCTATTCGCGGCGACAGCATCTTCTGCACCTTGGGCTGAACGTGTCCTCGCTGTCATGTTGCCACGCTGGTCAGATCGATCGCTCGTGACTTCGACATAGGTCGGTACGGGGCAGCGGCGCCGAAACGTCAGATTAGACCGGGGCGAATCGCCTTGGCAAGGCAATGGGTACGGCTGTTCGTCTCTAGCTTTCGCATCGCGTTCTTCAGGTGAAAGTTCACCGTATTCTCGCTGACTCTCAGGATCACTCCGATTTCCCAGGATGATTTCCCCTCTTCCACCCAGCGGAGGCAATCCTTTTCTCGTTCGGATAGGGCCACTTTCATATGGCATTTGCCCTCCGATGAGGGCGCGATTTCTGTAAATGCATGATGAAACTGCCAAGCCAATGCGTTGAGACGACTGAGGCGATACTGAGGGTCGACATCGTCGAACCTGGATGCAAAGGATACGACGCATAGCCGTCCAAATGGTCCGAACAGTGGTACGGTTACGCCGTGCTTCAGACCCGCCTCTTTGGCCTCGTTCAACACACGCACTCCGCCGGGTTGCAATTGATCTTGTGAGCGAGTTGATCCCATAGAAACGGCGCCGACTGCATCGTCGTACCGAACCACAGGATCGATGGCATTGTATCGGCGTTCAGCATAGCGCTCGCGCCACGCGGAAGGAAAGTTCACCGTCACGACGGCTGGCAGATACTCTGGCCGGCGGGTCGGCTCCGCGCCCGTCAGCGCCCCGTAAGCGACTTGACTGAAGCCCTGTTCGCTCGAGCAGCTCACAAGCAGATCGAACAACACCTCGGGAGATCGACTCTGTTTTGCGCATTCGATGAAGCAAAATAGGTCCATTTGGTGCCTCCCGCCACCGACTTAGGCAATCCGGTGCTGCGTCTTTTGAGTGGATCGATTTGGGCAGGGCCCTGCCCCACTTCGGCCTCATCTTGCTTCGAAGTGCTCGACCGAACGCGACAGTCATACTTCTCGTCACGAGCTGCAATCGAGTTGGCTGAGATCGGGTAGCTGCTCGATAGAGAACATTGTGCATGCGCCTCTTCCGGAGGAGGCGGACCTGAAGCGTCCAGCAAATGTCGTCCCAGCTGAGGCGGCAGGAGCACTGCCGCAAGCAGGAGTGTTGGAGAACTGGGCGCCACGTTCACTGCTACAATTCGGACATTCGTCGCAAGAGAGACAACCTTGTTGGTGCTAGCTGAAGAATGTATGTCGCATCGGCAAGTACGCGAACGATCGTTTACGCCTTGGGTCAGCCTCCGCGCCTCTGCTCCGGGGGCCAGCCGAGCTAGTAGACCCGGCGCCCGCGTCATAGGGCACAGAGGCAATTAGACGCAGAAATGGCATGCATCCGCTGCGATATACCCGTTTGCGGTCGCGCCGTAACCGAACGGAAAGCCGGAGATTCCCGGTTGCGCGGTCGCCTATTGCCAAGCGCTCGTGTTGAAAAGCACCCGGACATGTTTGGGCAAGCGAATCATCCGAATACGGCAATGGCCTGCAGCTTAAATGAGATCCAACCGACCGCACACATGGGCGTTGTGCTCACGCACATTGACCGACAGAAGCCTTACGCATGGTTGCGATAGCGCCCCCCAAGCGTCGCTCTTATCGGCCTCCTCGCACCATCAATACTGCCCTTGAAATCACCCGTCTCTGCTCTCATCCTGGTAAGCAGCGTCGCTCACGGAGTGTTCGCAGGCGGCTTGCAGCGCCTGATGCATGTCCGCAATGAGATCACTCGGCCTCTCGATGCCGGCGTGAATACGAATCAACGGTCCATCAAATGAAACCTTAGCTTCCGTTCGTGGAGGATCATCGACAGGCAGCGCAAGGCTTTCGTACCCACCCCACGACAATCCGATTCCAAAAAGGCGCAGTTTCTGGAAGAAAACCGAAAGCTGGGCCTTGGGCATAGCCTTCAGAACGACGCCGAACAGGCCACTTGCACCCAAGAAATCCCGCTTCCAAATATTGTGGCCGGGATCGTTTGGGAGCGCAGGGTGTAGAACCCGGCCCACTGCCGGGTGGTCTTCCAGGCTTTGAGCCAGCTTGATGCCATTTTCGCAATGCTGCCTCATGCGAACGGCTAGTGTCCGCAGTCCACGAAGAGCTAAATAGATGTCATCTGGCCCAGCGATCTCCCCGAAATGATGAGCGCTTGGCTGCAGGAGCGGCCACGCTTCCTTGTTAGCAGTAGCAATGCCCAGAAGGGCGTCGGAATGACCAACGATATACTTGGTCGCGGCATGGATCGAAATGTCGACGCCATGGAGAAAGGGTTTGAAATAGAGCGGCGTCGCCCAAGTGTTGTCCATGAGCACGAGCGCACCCGAATGATGCGCGATCGCGCACAGCGCGGGAAGATCCTGTACCTCAAACGTCAGTGACCCCGGGGACTCCAGGTACACAGCTCGCGTTTTTGCTCCAATCTTCGCGAGTAGATCCGAAGGTTGTGTGGGATGGAAGTACTCCACTTTGACCTTAAATCTAGTTAGAACCTCGTTCGCGAATATCCTGACCGGTTCATAGACGTTATCGCAGATCAAAACATGATCCCCGGCCTTCAGGATCCCGAGAAGCGCGTGGGAGCACGCAGAGAGCCCAGAAGGGAACAAGATCGAACGATACCCGCCTTCCAGTTCACAAATGGCAGCCTCGAGAGCGCGAGACAGCGGTGAGCCGAATCGTCCGTAGTTCGTCACTGGATTCTGCTTGCGCCTATCCCACTCTTCGAGGCTTTCCGAAACGATCGTGGAACCTCGATAGACAGGCACATTGACCATCCCGGCGTGTTCAGCCGGCGCGCGACCGAGATGAGACAATTTCGTGTTGGGCTCTGGCAAGCCTTTACCCGAAGGGATCCGATCCATACTTCTCCTATCTGGGATCGCGCCGCTTAATGCGCAGCGAATGCCCACAACGTGCAACTCGTCTCCGGCGCGACCACTCGAGAACTCTGCATCGACGCCCTCTTCGTCATCATATCCCAATTTTAGAGCAGCTCTCCTCCCGCACCGAAAGCGCGGTCAACCGCACAGCGAGACCGTGCCGGACCGCGCTCCTGAAAGTCGGTGGTCAGCTTCATGCAGATCTACAGTGGGTCCATCACTACAGCAAAGGTTGGGCCAGACGCGCGGGGTGCGGGCTGCAGGCGGATTAACCAGGACTGATCGAATGACTCGGCACCAGGCGACTTTCTTGTCGGACAAAAGACGCTGCATGTGGGCTCCTCGCCAAATCGGTTAAATCGGGACGATCTTGATGTGGGTTGACAATTGCACTTGTTATGAACTCGCGCGTTGGCGTTGTTTTTTCAGCCGCTTGGCTGGATCGCGCCGCTTGGCCGCATCGGCGTGGTAGGTCGAGGGGGCGCATCGGCAGGACCTTGCAGATCGGCTCACCCCCATGCGCCCACGATGGATCATCAAGAGGCGATCATGGCTTGGACCTGCGGTCGAGCTCCGCCATCGCAAAATAGGCGCTTGCGTTCCGTAGGATTTCGTTAGCCTGCCGGAGCTCGCGGTTCTCCCGTCGGGGCCTTCAGCTTCTCGGCCATCTCAGTCGGAACGCCGGTCCGCTGCCCGCTGTCGATCTCGCCTTCTTGACCCAGTCACGAAGCGTTTGCGGTGTGCCGCCGATCTTTGCCGCAACCGATCTCACCGCCGCCCGGCGCGAAGGATGCTCGCCGGAGAAATCCAGAACCATCCGAACCGCTCGGGTTCGGACCTCGGGTGACAATTTGTCCGTCGTCTTGCTCGTCATGGCTCCATCCTCTCAGGAGTTGGAGCGTCCGACAAACCCGGGCGGTTCAAACCGATACCTGACTGAATCGAGAGCTGGACCTTAACACCACTTGAATCTTACCTAGCGTCAAGTTGTACTAACTACCGGTTCGATTCTCCGAACCCGAGACACATTCCGGCCTCAAGGTGCAGGCGCGGGACATTGAGGATCTGCGAGGCGTGCTTGAGATGATGGTGGCAGCTCTTATTGTCCTTTCGATTGTCGCCGCCGGTGGGGCTGGCTACGGCGTCCGTACTCGGCGCTTTCGCATCCGACGAGAGCGCGCGCGGCTGCATATGGCTACGGCCCACTCCGCAGAGAGTCGCAGCAGTCATCCGCCGTCGCGCAACTCGCTCGAGCAACCCGCGTGCTGGCAACCAGAAGCAGATCTTGCGGACCAGAAGCGCTCGACAATAGCCCGCGAGGGCTAAACAAATTCACACGGGCTCACCTCTCACCTGCAGAATTCGCTGCCGGCACCCTCGGCAAGGTGCAGCTGATGCGCGAGTTCTTACGTTGTGCTGCGGCGTGTCGCGGCTCCAGAACTACGACAGATGCTTTGTCTGGCGGGGACGTCCGAACGGAGCGGCGTGCCGCAGGCAGCACGCGTTTCGACGCGCTAAGTTCAAAACAATTTGAAACGCAAGTGAGTCAGATGATACCGCGAAGAAGAACCCCAATCCCAGATCGTATGATGGCTGGAGCCACGCGTGGCTCGTCGATTATGCGCGGTGCAAGGCTTGTTCCCCGATCCTTGCGCTGTACGATCATCGATCCGCTTTCGGAGGCCTTAACATTCGGGCTCATCAGCCTCATAGTGTTAATGATCGTGGCAAACCCCGTTTTTCAGAAAACAGGTGATCAGGATTGGAGCCAGGGCGACGATCCCACACTCTGTCTGCCGGAATGTCGCACGGGTCTGACCAGCGCTTGCGCGACCTACAGCTCGATTTCAGTGAAGGAGCTTCCGGACGTCCTAGTCAAGGCGACATTGGCAACCGGGGACCGCCGCTTCTATAGCCATTTCGGCTTTGACCTTACCGCGATCGCGCTCTCATTGCATGCCGCCCCGGGCACACAGGCCGTGCGATCGTCCATTACCCAGCAGGTTGCGAGAATTCTATTCCCCTCAGATCAACCAAATTTGGAGGTCAGGATTCAGGAGGCGCTTGTCGCAATTTGGCTCGAATGGCGGCTCAGCAAGGATGAAATCCTGAAGATCTACCTAAACCGTGTGCAGATCGGAGGCGGCATCTTCGGCGTCAGTAAAGCTGCGCAGAGTTATTTCCAGAAGCAGGTTCAGGATATCGAGCTTGGCGAAGCAGCCTTGCTTGCCGGCCTGATAAATGCGCCACTAGATCTATCTTCGCATGTTGCTCTTCCGAATGCGCGTGAGCGTGCAAACCTGGTTCTGGACACCCTCCTCGAGACCGGGCTCATCACCAATGATCAGCTGTTCGCGGCAAAGCAACATCCGGCACGCCTGATCTTCATGGATCAGGACGCATCGCCGAATTGAAGCGATCGAGGTGAGCGTGATCTCGCGGAAGATGATTGCCACTGCTGCCAACGAGTGGAGGGTAGCACAGCTGATTGACTGGCTATGAGGCCTGCTCCGCCTTGACGGCGGCAACGGCCAGCATCGCCTCGCCCATCACATTGTTCCCTGTGCCTTCAGGGCATTGCCGGCGCCGACGATATCCCGGACCTCTTTGTTCTGGCTGAGCTTCGACTTGCCGACCAGGCGTGTGATCTCGATCTCGATGCCGACGATCATCTTGCGCATCGTGTCGATGTAGTCCTTGGGGCTGTCGGTCATCTTCCAAGGATTGGCCTGTTTCGCCTCATGAATGCGCGTCAGGCGCGCGACTATGCCGCGGACGTAACGCTCATCATCGCGGATCGTGACACGTCCGTACACATGCGCAACCATGTAGTTCCACGACGGGACCTGCTTCTTGAACTCGACCTTGCTCGGATACCAGTTCGGCGCGATGTAGGCATCCGCGGCGCGGAAGACGATCAGAACCTCATCACCGGTGGCGAGATCCTGCCAAACAGGGTTCGCACGAGCGACATGCGAATGAAGCACGCCCTGCTGACCTTCGTGCGCATGCAGTTCGAACGGAATATGATTCGCGTCAAACCCACTCTTCCCGTTGGTAAAGAGGATGCCGAGCGGATTTTTTTCAATGAGATGGTGAAGTACCTCGGCGCGAGCCTCAACGAAGTGCGGAGGGACGTACATGATAACTCCTTTGGCATTGTGGGACGCCGTGCACCATAGGGTCGCGCAGCATCAACGGTTTGGTTCAGACCTCGGTCATCTCGAATTCACTTTTGCCAGCACGCCGGTCGGGGCAGATCCAATCTGCGGGCACGTCCTCCCAGCGGGCGCCGGGCGGAACGCCCTCTTCAGGCCATCCGTCTCGCTCGTTGTAAATGAGCCCGCACAACGCACACATCGAGGTCTTGTAGAGAGGCGCGTCGGACGCGATCTCGGTGTTCACGTGAGCACTTTCGTTGCTCATGACAGCTTCCATATTCGTCGGGCAGGGTTCATGAGGTCGACTTAGGGCGAGTCTGGCCTATCCAACTTGTAACTGCATTTTTGCTGGTGCGATCGCGATGGGATAGATCAGGCCGGGGTAGATGTTGCCGGTTGCCGGTGTAGCTGACGAGCGAGAGGCTGATCAGCGGAACGAAGCCGCCGAGTATGCCAGTGCCGATGGGATACGGAAGCGACAGCGAAGTATATCGCAGCCGGGCCGGAAAGAGCTCGACGAGAAACGCGGCATTCGGCGCATACACCAGCACTACCAAGACGAGTTGCGCCAGGAATAGCGCGGTGACGGCCACGTAGTTGTGCGCAGCCGTGGCGCTTGCAACGCCCATGTAGATGTGAATGTAGAGCGCGGCGGCGAGCAGAAGTCCGGTGAGGATCAGCGGACGACGTCCGATGCCGTCTGACAAGGCCCCGCTCACGACCACCAGGGGCGTACCGATGGCTAGGGCAATGGCGACGCAGACATTCGCCGTCAGGAAATCCACCTTGAGAACGCTCTGCAGGAAATACAGCGCGTAGAATTGCCCGGTGTACCACACGCATCCCAGACCCGCCGTCGCGCCGAAGAGAGCATACAGCGCATAACCAAATCCTTGTCTCGTGCCGAAACTTTCGCGAACCGGCGCGCGCGAGACCTTGCCGGCCTGGCGCATCTGCTCGAAAACCGGCGACTCGCTCAGCTTGAGACGAAGATTGATCGAAAACACGACGAGAAGTGCGGACAGCAAGAACGGGATACGCCACCCCCAAGCACGGAAACCTTCCTCCCCGAGCGTTAGCCGACACGCCAGCACGACCAGAATTGCAACGAAGATGCCATCGCTTGGTAAGAGGAAGTGCCTCGACGGACCTTCAGAAATTCTCGATCAGAAAATCAAAGATCTGCCTGCAGGCCCCTATAAAATCGGCCTAAAGGCGGTGATGGCGCATATTGATGCCGCCATCAAGCACTACAAGCGAGGACAATCCGAGCCAGACCAAACACTATTCACCGATGTTGTCTTTCGCTGCAATCAAGCTTTTGAGGGTTAAGGAAGCTTACCGAGTGCTCGCTGGCAAGGACCCGTCGCGTATCGCGCCCCACAAAATCGAGGAGTTCCTCGGTCAGGCTGATCTACTTCGAAAGAAAGTGTTGGATCAATTTACGCGTTACCGGACCGAATGGCGCAACCCATTCCACGCACGACTACGCTCTCGATTTCGACGAGGACGAAGGCCTGATGGCAATCGTATCTGTCACGGTCTTCGCCATCGTTCTTTGCGATCAGATCGACGGAAACTTCCTTTTGACACTGCGGCGGACCCACGAGCGCCTGCCGCCACCCCGACGACCCGGCAGGCACACCGCTGCTTGACTTAGTTACGAGCGCCCTTCTCAGATTTGCTCAAGGACATACAGATGACCCTTTGGTTTCTCGCGATCAATTGAGACCGCATTATCTTCGTACGGTGGGCACTATTGCGGGCTATCTCGTCAGTGCGCTGCGCGGCGTGCCAGGTGTTAGGGTCAAACAGAGCCAACTGTTCTCTGATAGAGAGGCTGATATCGTCGTCGAGCGATCAACGGGAGTGAGCTCTACGGAGAAGGTAATCGTTGAGTTGAAGGTTTCCTCCTCAGGGAAGTCCCTTCCGAGGCGCTTCCTTCGACGTAGCGCGGTCGAAAAAGCCGCTTACTTCTTGCACCTGCCCGACGTGACGGGAGCCGTCGTATTTCTATATTCCGGCAGCAATAAAACGTATGAGATTGCCGATACAACGGAGGCGCCGATAGAGAAGATGCGAATAGTCGGCGCGGCTTCGGATACAAAGTTAGTGAGCCCAAGAGATTAGAAGTGCACCGTCTGTTTGGCATGGGCCTCGGGCTTCTCGTTGGCATAAATGCGGTGCTCTTCACGGCTATGATTTTCTCGGAATGCCGGCTCACAGCCGCGATTGCCGGCGAGCGGTCCGCCGAGACGCCGGAATGCAGGGAGATAACGGCTCGGATCATCGAGCGGGAAATACGCATTTCGATCACTTCTCGGCCTCCGGCGGCAGTGTCTTTTTCAAGAAGCCGGACAGGGTCTTAATCTGCGATCCAAAGTTTGTGAACGCGAGCGGCTTCCCGTCAAATGATTGGTTTGCCCTCGCCGCGACGGCAGGAAGCGCGGTCACGGGTGTCGATCCGAAAAAACTGCAGGCGGCGGCTCATCGATGCCAGAGAACCGCACTCAAGGACGACGGCGAACAAGCTAGCGTTGCTCTTCCTAACGCAGCAGTCGGGTGTCAGGCGTTCACCAGAGACGGCGGAGGCGTGGTCGTGGATGTGGCAATACCGCTGCGAAAGCATTGAACTGGTTCAACGCAGGTCCCAGCACACCGCCGCGTTGTTGCCCGCGAAATAGCCAGAGCCTGCCCGAATTGGCTAACGGGTTGTTAATCGGGGCTCGGCAGGCTTACCATCAGCGCTGCCGATCAGCCCCCCAGCCACAGGTAGCGCAAAGCGATGGCCGGCGGCAGCGATGCCCGCCGGCCATTGTCGTGACCTAGCCCTTTCAGCAGCCGAAGGCCATCCTTGCCGCAGCAACCGACGGTACCCACTGTCAGCGACCCATTTCGCGCGCTCAAGATGGCTTTCGAACGCGGGCCGAGCGCGCGCTGGCTCTCGTTCCGGGTCAATGCGCAAGATGATCCGCGATACCTCGCGCCAGTCAGCGCCTTCCGCATCGGCATCAAGCATGCGGAGATAGGTGATGCGGTGCTGTTCATCATAGAAACATGTGCTTCCTTCCGATCATTGGTTGCAGCGCCGGGACCATTCTCGGTCTTTGTGTCGCCCGGGTGGGCGCCGGCACGGGACTAAGGCCGCTGCGAAAGGTGGCTGATTTATTTCCCGCGCGATCCGGGTTGACGTGATCGGTATGCGCGCCGGCGTTCCCAATTCGGCCCGCGGTAGGGCTGGTCATCCGGCGTTCTTGTGAAGCGCGCCGGGCGAGTACCGAGGCAGCGCCGCTGCGACATTCCATGCAGCCCGCGGCCGCTTCCAAGCCGCTAGGGAAGTTGGACAGGATAGCCAAATCGCCCCCGCGTTTCGGGGTCCGCACCTACCGCAGCGCGGGGCCGTAGGACTGCCGGCACTCGACAGCCCGGTCATGTTGCACACTGGTTATTGATCCGGCCAGCCCAACATGCAGGCTTGGGATGGGCCGGCGCCGACGCCAAACACGCGCCCAGCTGGGACCGCGGCGCCTGCGCGCCGTAACGGAAGTTCAATGCCAATGTGGAGCATCTCTCGGCGGATCGCGGCCGCCACCTGAGCCGGTAAAACAAGGCGGGCCCGGTATTCCTAGGAACCCGGGCCCACAACCTCAGCAACGTCATGGCGGCGCCGTTCGGCTGCGTGTTGGGTTCTAAGCGCCCTTGTCTCAAACCGCCTTGAGCAAGGTCAAAGACTGCCCTTCTGGCAGTGGGGCTGGTCATCGGTCGACTTGATGCTATCGGCTACAAGCGGATGCAATTCAAGCTCGATGGACCAGGCGAGCATAGCTTCGCCTGACAGTGGGCACGAACCAAGCAGATGCGTCCTCCCATGCCGCAAAACAACAACCATGAACCATTTAGAAAAGATTGCCGGCTGTTCCCGGTCGTTAAGTGATCGTAAACCATGCGATGGCAACAAACCGCATGGAAACCGAACTCCCGCCTGAAACGATACTGCGAGACAGCCGTCGGCAAGAAAAGCGCAGGTCGCTTTTTAAGCACTATCACCGGCAATTTCTCGATCGTCTTCGTGACCGCGATTGGGTGTCTTCGTTAAAGCTTCCCGACAGCCCCGGAACGACGCTCGCTCTTTTTCGAAACGGATGGATGGAGCGACGCTCAACGGGCAAAGGCGTCGAATATCGTATGACCGAAGCCGGTCTGTTGGAGCTTAGCCGGCCGCGATAACTCAAAGGCGCAGTGGAGGCAACGCAGTGTCAACAGCCATGGAAATGATCGTCGCCGGCTACGTGAAGGTGCGGGACCGACGTGCCTTGACGGACCTGCTCGCGCATCGGCGCAAGATGCTGGGCGAACTACACGCTGTCTCCGGCATCGATCCCGCGAACGCTGTTCAGGCCGTCCAAGACGAAATAACAACTATCGAAGCCGGCCTAGAAGAACTCAAGCCGCCGCCCGGCTCGCTCCCCGAAAACGAGTGGAGCTAGGGCGTGCGCGTTAACAAGATCAATTGGGAGAAGATCGGCCGCATGACAGAGCCCGGCCGTTACAAATGCTTCTTCGGCTATCTAACCGTTACGTCAGACGACATCGAAGTGTGGACGCGCTATCCCGACGCGACGTTCACTTTGATTGTGGGGCCAACGACTGAGCAATCGGTGGGCGAAGATTACCGTTTAGGCGCGTTCGACATCGGCGATCCACAACAGTAGGCGGTTCGCCGTCGGCGATGCCTGTCAGGCTGCCGCTTGCGCCGACCTCGCCAAGGCGCTAGGCCCCGATCTAGACCGCCTCGCCGGTACATCGCTGGACAAGGGCGCCGAACTTGATGCACTCGCGGCGATGCCAGCAGACGACCGGGCTTCGCTGATCCGATGGGCGGCCGCCGGCGAGATTGTCGCCGCCTTTGCGGTCCTGCTGGTCGGTTGGTTCAGCGAGCGCGCACTCCGTGCAGAAAGACGGCGCCGGATGCCCCATCGACGCCGCTGATCGTCGTGGTTGCGATGCTAAGTGAAGCCTCGCCAATCAGTTTGGGGCAACATGGTTCGGGCATTTCGCGATACTGTCATGGCACTCACTTTTCTTGTAGTCGCGGGCAGCAACATTTTGTGGGATTTCATGAATAGCTACCTCGCCTGCGGCCTTGCACTGACCGCTTCAATCACGGCCGGCTTTTGCGTCGAGCGCGACTTCATCAGGCGGCCCAATCGCGAGATGGCCCGCCTCCACCGCGAGCATTCGGCAGAAGGACCAATAGGCCGGCGCGGCTGGGAGTAAGCCAGCTCGGCTTACGAAATACGGCTCCCGTGATTGAGACGCTGCATTCCCGATCGCGGCGAGATCAGCCCTGAGCTATTCCGGGCCGCTTATCTGCATGGGTCTTGAGGGGCTGGTATCCAAGCATCGCGATCGGCCTCACCGTGGCCGTCGGCAGAAGCACTGGATCAAGGTGAAGAACCGCAGCCACCCGGCGACGGGACGGGAGCTATAGATCGGCAGCACGGCTGTTCCAGAATTAACCTGATCTCGCTGCATCAATCTTAATTTTGCAACTCGATTGCAGCATCGCTGCGAAGCGTTACCTTCTGAACGCCGGACATTGCCCGTCTGGCTCCACCCACGGCGAAGTCGTCGCACCACCATATTCGACGCGGCGCTTCGTTTGATTGCAGGCGGTTTCGTTTGGAAAAGCAGCCGGACCACGAACCGCTTGATCTCGTCGAGATGCGTCGGCAACTCACCGTACTGCGGTCGCAACATTCCGAAAATCTTGGAATAGCGTCGCTGTTGAACCGCTTCCTCGTGAAGATCGCGTTTCTGTCAGAGCCGAGGGACGTCGCGCACGTCCAACATCTGCGGTCTGAGTTCGCACGAACGCTGCAAAAGGTTGAAGCGATCGCCTCGCGGTCCCCGTCTGCGAAGCCATCAGGCGCCGTCAAGCAGCCCAAGTAACACTAACGCACAGACGTCCTTGCGCCTGCCGCCGGCGGCGCCGATGCTGGATGCAGTCGCGAAGTCGTCCTCGTCTCGCGTACCGGCGGCTTCGCGGCTAGGGGTCGCCGCCACAAGCGGCGGCCCCGCCCATGATCAGATCTAGGGAGCGCGCCGCACCGCTCGGGGTACAAACGGCAGTCTCGGAGAAAACGACTTGGCGATCGCGAGAACCGCGGCTTCGTCGGTTTCGAGTGCGATCTTCTGGGCGAGCATCACATCGCCAACTGCCAACGCCCGTTCGGGGAGGAAGCACCATCCCACCTTAGGCTCCAATTTTTCGTCCAGCTCCAAAACATTGCTCATGGTGCCCTGATGAATTCGGTATCGACGGCCGGTAAGAGAACCAGTGACTTCAAAAAAGCCATTGACATCAAATTGCGCGCGCTGTTCTGGAGATAACCATTCCCGCAAAAGACGGCGTGCACGCGCTTCCGGGCCATTTTGCTCGTTGAAGCTCCGATAAAGCGCACGCAGGGCGCGCAAACGCGCGCCCTGCGCGACGTTGCGTCCGAACAAAAACATCTTCGGTGCTACGACGGTTCTAACCGCCGACTAAGTGCGGATAGAACAGCGTTTCCTCCGCTGTTGCATCAACGGCCGGCGTCCGAGTGGCAGCGGTAAATCCCCGGCCGGTAAACATCTTGAAGCGCCGCTCGGCCTCGGCGAGCCCCTTGGGGTCGTCTTCCTCAAAAAAATGTCTGCTGTCGCCTGTGCTGTCCATTACGATCTGGGTAGCCATGGAAGAGAACTCCGCAACGCCTAGCCTCTGATGAAGAACAAACCTCGCTGCGATCAATAACTGTTCCTGGTCTCGACAAATTTCATTGTGCCTTCTTGTTAGTCAGCGGTCGTCTACGAACATTCTACCGTCGCGACGCTACCCGCGCGAAGGGGCTAGGTTCTTGGACTATGTTTCAACACGTCGCGCACCAATCGTCAGGAAATGGAACGAGCAGCCACGGCCCGTCCTCAATGTTATCGTTTGCAGCTACGGGTCTGCCGGTCGCGAGGGGCTCGGCTGCGAACTTTTCGACCTCAGCGGTACTCGCCGCGTGACGCTCGGCGCAGCTTAAATCGCTTTGCATGAATAAAACTTCCCACCGGGGCACGATCGAATTTGCAGCGTCTTCGAAAAATATGGATCAAAAAGATCGGCACGCGACAAAATATCAGACCCCCTTGGCAAGCGATAGGAGCGCGGACCTGTCCTTTTGCATCCTAGTCGCGCGCGCCATCAGGCGTTGCAGTGCAGCCAACAGCCATCTCCATTCTTTGAGCGCCGTCGCTCCATCAAACTTTGCGGGCGGCGATCATGGCCTGTGAGGGCGGCTCAACGGAGTTCTGCGCCGCGCGCCGTACCTCCCTGCCGCGCAGCGCACGGCGGAAGCGATCGCTGCTAATCCGGAGAAGTTTGACCGCGCTATCGCGGCGGAAATCGGCGTCAGTCACCCAACCGTAGCGAAAGCCCGTCGATCAACTGGAAAGCAGTTACCAGTTGAACAACGAACCGGCCGCCACGGCAAGCAACGGAAGGCGCCGACCATGTCAGCTGCGCAGGTTGAGGCGGTCGATGAACTCGACGCCCGCGACCGTGCTGTCGTTGCCTATACTGCAGCGAAGCTTCAAGCGCGGCTTGCGAAGGCGAAGAAGGCCCACGACGAACTGATCTGCGCCGCCTACCGCGCGCAAGGCGATGCGCTTAATATCGAGGCGCGGGCAAAGCGGCGGCCTGCCGACGAATATGACGCAGCGCAAGCGCGGGGTGAAGTTGCGCGTCTTGGAGATAATCTGCCTAGAGTTACCACCCGGAACGCTAGCAAGCTGACAGCGGCCCGGCGTCGGTATCTCCCGCCAAGAATTCCACGAGGCGCGCCAGATCAGGGACGCGGAAAAGCGCCATCGCGGCGCGCCGCAAGGCCGCATTAATCGGGGAAAACCACCGCGGGAGAATTCCTCGCGCCAATCACGAGTGTAATGTCCGTCGGTGCCAAACCCGGCCGCCTCCGGAGTGTTGCAGGGGGGCTGCTATTGGCAATCATTTTGATCCTGGCTCTCGCCGGCGCGATCCTCCTTCTAGCGATCCGCATCGTCATCGGCTGGATTTCCCCGACCGCCGGTAAACAGTTCTACCCGGCGATCGACATAGCCGGGACGTTCTTCCTGAAACTGATCGTCGTGGTTGCCCCGGTCGCGATCTTGGCGGTCGTCGGCTTCGCGCTGATGACCTCCACCAAGTAGAGCAAGCGAACCACGACATCGATATCAGACGCCACTTCGGGATAGAACGTCGCCTGACGATTACCTAGATCGAAGTGAACGCGACCTCGGTCAGGCATGGTTTTGGCCCGAGCTCGCAGATACCGATTGCCGCCGCTTGATTGCGTGAACTCGATCGGCTTGATCGGACCGACGGCCTTCAACATGTGGACCGACAGTCCGAAATAGCTCGCTGCTTGACCCAGCCGCAGCGCCGCCGGCCGGTATGGTCGGTCGCGCTTCATGTCGCTGCTTTGACCCGCCCGGCCAGCGCGGGTACTCGTTCGTACCGACGTAGCCGCGCTTCCCAATCACCCGACCTATATGACCGTTTGGTAAAGCCATCGTCGGTCCACTCCGCAAACAACATCCGCTCGCCCTGGAACCTAATTTCGAGTTTTCTGGTGTGCGCTGGATTGTCGATCTGCCGACGCAAGGACAGCGCCATATGGTTGTATCGGAAGTCGTAAGCGCGGGCCCGGCCGTCGAGCGCTTGGATAATGAAACCGGCAGCGTTCCGGAAGGATCGCTAGAGCGACCTTCGCCAAAGCTTGCCGCGTTCAGAGCGGTCAGCTTGGTACATGCAATTCAGCTGGGTGTTTCGGCTATAAGCTGGTCAAGTTCACTGGCCGTGATCAGATCGCGGTGCATTAGGACTTTCGCTACACGATCAATCTCGGCCCAGTGCTCGTCGACCAACTCTTCACAATTCTGCAAGATGACGGCCAGTATGTCGTTCGCCTGCCGAAGGACGTCCCGGGGAAGTTCAAGCTCCTCGTTCCCAGCGCCGGGCAACGACTGGCCAGATTTCAGTAGAGCAATAGAACCGGCCGCCGCTTGTGCAATCTGCAAGTCGCTTTCGGCGCCGTCAGAAAACGAGCTGGGACGCCCTGAGAACCGAACGTTCGCGACTGGTCCTGCTAATGCTACAGCGGCATCGATCTCGTACCCCGCAATCTTCGCTTCTACTGCTTCTCCACTCTCATAAGACGCCGAAGCCGTTAGGGCTCCGACCGATCCTGACATACGTATTTCCGCGCATGCTAGCCCTTGACGGCGAGCCAGCACTGCGTGGGCCGCTTCATGGTATGCCATCATCATTCGTCTTCGCCTTCGCTCGCCCATGGTTGACCTTTTTCGTAAAGATGGCCCGGAGGACGGCGGCGGAAGCCGCCGCCCCATTCGACGATGTTATGCCGCAATTCCGGCGACGCGAAGGACCGCACTTACTAACTCGCGGCCCAGAAGCAGACCTCGCCCCCTGTTCGCCGCCGCAATAGTTGCTCTTCTGCACTTCAAACAGCATCATGCCGCGCGCCAAGATGAACATTCCTGAGACGGTAAGCGGCGCGTACTGGCGAATTCTATACAGCAAATAATGGATTATCTTTGCTTCTATGTGTGCTGCGTCCTTCGCGGCTTCGACACCGGAGACTTCAATAGCTCTGGCGCACTGGGCTCCGTATCGTTCCGCTGCAAACAATTTGCGCTGTCAGGTCCCCTTCCAGTCGTTGCCTAGCCCGCTTGCCTCCCCAACGTTCGGTATCCCCTCGGACCGCGGCGAGTGCGATGCGGAGACGATCGGGCTTGAGCAGGTTGAGCCAGGCCGCGTCGGGGTGGACCGTCCCGTTGGCATCGACGATCGTGCGATAGAGCGGCTGCCCTTCGAACCCTTCGGCTTGTTCAAAGCAACCTTGGAAGGCCCGCCGGTCGGCCGCGGACGTGATCACGATCGAAGGCGGCGGTTCGGGCCACTGTTCAGCGGCCGGCGCCCGGGCCTGCTCTAGGCGCGCCACCGCGGCCCGGTAAGCCGGCGTGCGGCAGCGGTGCTCATTGGTCACCGCCCGGCGTCAGAACCTGCCGCCACAGTTCGGCGCGGACCTTTGCTTCGATGCGCCGCACTTCCGCGTCGATGGTGAAATGATCAACGCCTATTTCATCCAGTGTCCGACGGATCGCGTTTAGATTTTGCCGAACATGCTGCTCGCCTTGCTCGGCAGGTCGCGTCAGAACGAATTCGACGTGGCGCTTGATGTAAGCGGCGTCCCGGAAGCGGCCGGGCAAAAGTAAGACCTTCGCCTTCGGCTCGGCGATGCGGACATTAAGCCGGGGATCGCCTTCCTGAGCCGGCGCCACTTCGCGCCGGGCGTTGCGCACGGCGCGCGACACGGCCCGTTCAGTCATGCTGCCCTCCAAGTCCGACGATCTGCGAAGACGATCTGCCAAGCGGCCTTCGCGAAAGCGTGGCAATGCTGTTCGATTTCGGCATCGGTGATGCCCAGCCCAGCGAGCCGGCCCCACTCGATGTCAAGGTGCTCGATCTGATATTTCTCAGCGTCGTCAGCCGACGGTCGCTTGCGCATTTTGGCGGCTATGAAAGCGACGATCCGACGGTGGCGGGCCGACGGGAACGCGTAAATGTGCGCTGAAGGAACTGCCTTGCGTCGGCGCTTCATCGGTCAACTCCCGATCTGCTGGATGAAGGGCGGCGCGCTGGGGAAAGGTTCAGAGACCGCAGCGCGCCGCCGCTAGCGCCGCCCGGGTACGTCCGCCGGGTCGGCGCCGGCGCTGACGCGGGACGGAACCGCGCGCGCCGAAGTGGAAGGTTAGGCGGCGGCTTGATCGCCGCGCAGAAGCTGGAACAAATCTTCCACAGGAGCAGTCGTGTGGCGTCCGTTCTTTCGAACGCGGATCACGCCGTCCTTCACTAGCTCATAAAATCTGGTTGTCCCAATTCCAGCGACTTCGCAAAAGCGGTCGACGGGCACGTTCAGGGACAGGTTGTAAAGTTTGACGACGTCCGGGAGCGTCATGTCGCCGGGGCGAGAACGACGGGAGGTCGACAACTGGGGCGGCAATTCGCGGCGCATTGGGAGAGTTCTCCTAGGCTTCAGTTTCGTCCATGACCGCAATCATTCGCGACACTCAGAGCGTTCGTCAACGTGCCCAAAATCCAATACTAAAGCACCGAAGTTATGTCGTTGATGCGAGGTTTATTCCGGTCCGACGGATTATTGATGAAACGACTACATCGAATGGGCGGGTGCGAAATCGCGCAGCGATGTGATTTGCGGCGGTCATTCCGGGCGCTTTACCGGTTGATTTCGAGCGTAGAGAGACGAAGGCGAATGCAAGTGACGGTGCTTTCGTTTCACCGCGGCGTCGAATGCCGGCGGATGACTGCGCCGAGCTGATTACTCGGATGCGTTACGGAGACGCCGTCTTTGGCGACGAGATCGTGCAGTTTAACGGTGGCTCGGCTCATATCACTCGCGCAAAGAATGGATTTTGGCATGGGCCTAACGGTCCGCGGAACACGCATGTGAGCGCAGTTCTATTGTTACCTGAGACAGGATTGTGGAAGCTGAGAGAGGAGAAATGGCAGCCGGTACTCGCAGTTCATCCTTGGGCGGACCACCCTCTTCCGGACGAGCTACGAGAGATCAACCGATTTGAGGCGGACGACGACAAGTGGATGTTTCGGGACGGAAAGCGGTTCGCCGACATTGTCAGCCTGCCTGATCCGTGGTCGCCAAAGGAAGAATGAAAGCTATTCCCTTGCAGGCAAGCGCTGGCGCGTCCCAATTCGGGCCGCTGTTCTCATCGATAGGTTTGCGGTCGTCGTAGGAATTTTCGTGCCACTGCTTGTGGCCGGCGAAAGCGCCTCATGCGTCAGCGCCATTAGTCGCCGCCGCCATCACACACCTTCTCGTGACCGGGTGTAAATTTAGAACGGCGATCGATCGTCCTTCTCCCAGCGGGAACGACGCACCTGATACTCGTCTGTCTTGAAGACGACGCCCTCCACATGGTGTACGCTGACGCTGTCCGGCATGACGCGAAGGCTTGGCTCCCGCAGATCGGAATCGACCCGTTCTCCCGCCAACGCCGGCATGGCATCGAAGTCGGGCCATCCTGGCGATTTTTCCTTTTCTTCATCAACCTTTGGCCGCGGCGGCACCTCCTCGAATACCGAGTAATCGACTTCCCACCCCTCCGCGGTACTTTGCCCCGTCCTGGCTCTGATCTCGGTCCCGCTCGGAATTTCCATCGCCTCGACGCGCCCAGCCTTGTGGAATAGGACGACGTTGAGCACGTCTCCCGCGACCTGAACCGACGGGAAGATAATGCCATCAATGGGCACCGAGGATTCCGTTGCGAGAAAATCGGCGATGGCTTGCGTTGCCAGATACTCGAAAGGCTCATCGTCGGGCATGACCGGTTGGGTGATACGGTTGCTCAGAGATTTCAGAAATTGCGCTCGTTCCAGCCGGCGCGCAAAATCGACGTCAAAGATGCTTCCGCGCATCTGGACATTCTTGAGCGCCGTCAGATCGAGCAGCCGGAGTTTTCGGAGAATCTCGAATTGCGCCACGGCAACCTTGCTTCCAACCGGAGGCCGCACCTCGGCGATGGCGGCGTTGGGATCGTTGGCGCCGTAGAACACAGAAATGCCCCGCGCATTCATGCGACCTGCCGCAGCCACCAGCGCTGGCGGCGACCCGAGCTGGAGGTCGGGCCGACACATCGCCACCTCGAGTTTGTCCTCGGACTGGAAGACCCGGGCACGAGAGAGTGTATGGAAGGGCGTTCCGGGCCCCGCATCTACGACCAGAGGCTGCCCCTGCCGCGTCCGCAAAGCATCCACCCCGTCGAAGATGGCCGCCAGATGCGTAGCTGCGGTGCGACTGAAGAAACGCGCCTCGGTCTTGAGTGAATTCTCGAACCGATACCATTCCTCGCGCCAAGCATCATCGCTGACCTTTTTCTCTTGATAGTAACTGTCGCTCGCGAACTCCGTCTCTTCACCCATGGCCGCGCTGTCGAAATCGCTATGTTCCTCCTCCAGGATTGACTGGACGTCCTGGGCCGCGTCTTCAGGGATTTCGGCGGCGTTTTGAATGGCGTACACGACATCATCGCCATGTCGATTCCATTCGTAGCTCAGCTCCTTGTCGCGCTGGAGCATATATTCGTAGTCGTTTGGTTGATCTGACGTTCGATAGTAGTGCTGCTCGAACGCGGTCGCCACACGTGCGGCCATCTTGTCAAGGCTGAAGGTACGACGCGCCTTGTCGCAATAGCTGCACTTGGCGCGTTTGCCCTTTGCGCGAACTTCTTCGCTTAGATACTGCTCGCCAATGCAGGCGTAGCATATGCGCTTCGCTTCGAGGTCGTCACTATCTACGGAATGCACGATATTTTCCACCTTGTTGCGCCATCGTCTCCTACCAAGCCGCTGCCCCCACAGGCAATCTGGCCCCGTCCGCAATCCTCGACTCACTTGATTGCGCTACAGAATACGTCAAGCGCTGAGATACGCTGCTGGCATTGCGTCAAGCTGAAGAGAATATCTCCGGGAACAAGGCCAGCGCGATCTTTCCCGACACGCTTTGGCGATCGTCTTGCACCACTGTGCGAGCTTTGACGATCTTGGTGCGAACACTCTCGATTTCAAAGAGAGCGTCCCTGTTGGTCAGTCGGGCGAAGGTCCGAATGAGGCGCACATAGCGCTGTCGTCGCTCGACATTGAGAAAGGAGTTCAGCACCTCGACAAGATTCTGCTGCCGCGATCCGACTGGCCGACCGTCGACCAGGGAAAGTAAGCAGTTGATCAATGCATCCACATCGAGCGCGTGCAGCTCGTTGACGTCGCTCCCCGGAATCGCCACTTTGGCGACGAGTTCGCCAAACAGGATCTCACGCTCTTTCCATTTCGTACCTCTTTCGGCGAGCGCGCCGCGCCAGCGCGACAGAAAGTCATGATGCCAAGGCGGCCTCGACGGGACCGCGTTTGCGCGCCCTCCCTCGATCCAATTGAGGTCGAAAATCGTGACCAATTTCGAGCGCCATGCGTCTACATCCAGCCAGAACGCGCGCAAGATCACTTCTCGCCGCTGTCTGGAGAGGGCTATCGTTTCATCGTCAATTGAGAACAGGTTCTTGTCGTGGGAGTAGAAAATGTCCTCAAACGAACTGAGTAATCGGCCGCTCGTGGGTGGCTCAAAATTCCAGGTGAGCCAAATCAGGCGAATGGACGCGCTCTCATAGAAATCTTCGCGTTGCACGATGATGGGGATTTGCGTGGTTGCAAGTTGAACCTCCACGACGAGTGGCATGCGATCATAGATCGCGCGTACGTCCGGCCGCCGCCGTCCATTCTCTAGGATGAGATACTCATCGACAACGACGCTTCCTGCGGTCGTTCGCGGATCGTTGGTCAATAACTCACCGACGATATGTTTGATTTTAGCATGCAGCGGGCTTTCCTGCGCTCCGTCAAATTGCTGCGCGCTAACGATATCGACGCTGGCGGGCGTCCCCGTCCACCAGGGACAAAGCTGTGGGGCACCCGGGTGGTGTTTCCAGTAAGGCTGGCCGGTCCGGCCTTCGCGCGGAGGGTAGACGGCATGTCCGCATTTCGCGCAGACGAAACGCGCTTTCCTGTCGAGCCGCGCGCGCGTCGCCGCGCGACGGAGAACCTGATAATCGTCCTTGCTCATCGCTATGAGCGCATCACTCGTGATGCTGTCCATCGATGCAAGGTCAAGCACTCTTTTGAGTGTCCTTCGGAGAATCGCCTCGACCATCTACCGAATCTCCCTTCGTCCGGCGTGATCATTGAGCATTTGCGGGATCGCGTGCTATGGAAAATCGCCTGTGTCTCAAGGAAGTCCCGCCGACGGCATGACCGGCGGCGGGGCGAAGACACAATTCGGGGCTTCACCGATTGTCAGCCCGGCATACCGGCCGTCAGGTGTCCGCACCGGGAAGAATGGGTTCTTCGCCGAAGGGGCGGTTAATGATCGACAGCGCGTCGGGCGCGGCGAAGACGCGGTTGCGCGCATAGCCGGTACGCTCGTTCAAGATTTTATTCTCGACCAGTTGCTCTACCGCTTGCGAAGCTGCAGGCACCGTAATGCTGAGAAGCGAGGCCAGACGCTTGACGGTCAGCACCGGATAGTGCGGCAGAACATCGAGTGCTCGCAGGCTCGCTGAGCCCTGGCGAAATTTGCGCCGCTTTCGCCATAGATCGCCAAGTGCAGACAAAGCGTCGCGCGTCTTCAGCAGCTCATCCGTGGTGCCGACAATTGCGTCCGCCATGAATCCGACCGCTTCATGCCAATCGAGGCGCTGCTGAGCCGCTTTGAGCGATTCATAATAAGCCGCCTTGTGGGCCTCAATGTACGGTGACAGGTAAATCGGCATCATTCCTTCCGCCGCCATCATCAACGGCAGGAGGAGACGGCCGACGCGGCCGTTGCCATCACGAAATGGGTGGACTGCCTCAAAATGTGCATGCGCAACCGCCATTCGCACAATGAAGCTCTGGTACATCGCCTGCATGCCCTCGCAGCGCATGTACTTCATCGTGTCCTCAAGACACGCGGCAATGTCAGACGGCGGCGTCGGATTGTAGGTCGAGTAAGCAATATCGCCCCTGCCGCCGATCCAGACCACAACCTGGCGAAGATCGCCGGGCTTGTCCTTGTATTCTGCGTCGCCGCGCATGACGGCGTGATGCAGATCCTGCACCAAACCGCTTGTGAAGATTTCCAGTTTCTCTTGTCTGGCCCGCGGCAGGAAGTCATCGAGCGCGAGCGCGTAGTCACGCACCTGAACTACCGCCTCGCCCTGCTGGGAATCTTCGCTTTCTTCACTGGACAGCAATTCGTCAAGCGTGCTGTTGGTGCCTTCGATCGCCGAGCTGCTGACAGCTTCTCGCCGTGGCAAGATGCGGCTGATCAGATACGGGTCCTTTAGTTCGGCCGCGAGCGTCTCGATACGCACCAAGGCTGCATCCGCCGCCCTGAGCCGGGCAAGGACCGACCCCACGGCAACGCCGTCCTCAGGCGGGGGCAGCGGAACCACGCCGTAATGCGCCGCATAGGGCGCCGGGAGCCGCTGCAATCGTTCCCGAAGGGCGTGAGTGAGATTATCGCGGTTCAAGAGAAACCTTTCGCAGAAGAGCCAAGTCCGACACCATAATAAAGGTTGTTGAGCTATACTTCAATAAAGCGAATGATGGTGGGCCCTATATAACGTTCTTACGTTCCATCGCCGGCCTTGACGAAGGAATTAAGAGCATGCCCCCAGAAACACTGCACCGCATTGCCGAGGCGATCGCATCCCAGGGCTCGGCAGCCTACACGACCCCTTCCGGTCCTGTACTGGACCTCCTCACCAAACTCGCGGAAGAGGATGATCTCGCGAGCTTCTCGCGGGCTTTCATTCTTCTGGCGCGCGCCGCACCGGCTAGAGCCGCGTTTGTCGCGGGCGCGGTGCCGGCAAAGATCTCCAACTTCCTGATCAAGCATCGCGGCGTCAAGGCGACCGCGCTGATCAAGTGGACCGAGTCGAATCCGGATTGGACTGAGAAGCTCAAGAACGCACTGCGTGATCCCGATCTATTTGTTCGTGTTGTCGAAGACTTCGCCTCTGCGATCAAGCAAGGTGCCGCCGCTCACTAGACCTTTGACAAAGAAACCGGCGCCGTTTCAAAACAGCGGCGCCGGTTTCCTTGTGACTCGGATAAGCCTTTACATTGAATGCGCCTTAGGGCGATTAGCCTTGCCGTGTTAGACTGGACGATGCCCTTTCCAGTCACCCCCGCACCCGGAGACGATCCCCGCCAGTTTCAGATACAAGGCCCGACGGGGGTTCGCCATCCGATTATCTCCTTACTGGCAATCGACAACCACACAGACCGCGTCTCTGGTCTCGGCACGGCGTTCCGCATCGACGCCTTCGGAGGATATCTGACCGCGCAGCACGTGCTTGAAGCATGGCTCGGGCCTTCGCGCCCGCGGTCGACGGTTGTAGGTCTGCTCAACCCGGGGCGGCGCGCCCCGATTGGGGTCGACCGGGATGGTCGTGATTGCGTCAGCGACCGCCTTTCGCACCCCGCCAGAAGATATTGCCCTTGATTGGCTGCTCAACCGTGACTCGAGCCGCATGTCACTCGACTGCATGACGCTGTCGTTCAAAGCGGACAACACGCGCCTGCACGAAGTACGCGATTTTCTGCCCCTGCGGCTGACCGGAAAATGGCCCGAGATCGGCGATGAAGTCATGGCGGTGGGATTTCCCGAACTGCGTTCGATACAGGACCGCGAGATCGACACGGATGTTCTAACCGAGCGCATGTATGGGTCTATTGGCCGCGTAACGGCAGTGCTGCCGAGTGGCCGCGAACATCGTCCTTGGCCGACATTTGCGGTCGACAGCCATTGGCCAGGCGGTATGAGCGGAGGACCCGTGTTCAACCAGGACGGAGAGGTGATCGGCCTCGTCAGCTCAAGCGACGAGCCGGGAAGCGACGGTGCGCAATCCTACGCCTTCTGGTTTGCGCCGATCCCAGTTCCTCAACGCAACCTCCCTCACGTCGACCCATCGAACCCGGGATGGGTGCGCGGTTGGGCGGTGGTGCGCAACGCTCCTTGGCATGTTGCGGCAATGACCAACGACCGCGCACGGGCAGAGGAAATCTGCGCGACGCTGGCGTCGGACTATTCGGTTCGCTTGGGCTCCCTGCGGGCTGGCTCAGATGATTTTATGAGTTCGGCCGATTAGGCGGGTCAGCTAACTTGGAAGCCGACCAGGTTGCCGATTTCACCAAGTCGTAGGCCCGACCTTTCCCACGCGTAAATTCAAGGCAGCGACGCCAAAATGAGCAAACCATTTGATCTTCTCAATCTCTATGCCCGCTTCAGCCGCGAGCGAAAGATTTCGGTCACGGCGCCCCAGACAGCCCAGGAATTTTTGGCGGCGATCGGCGCGCAGCTTGACAAGGCATTGACCGATGACATTCTGATCGCGGGCCAACGAACCGCGGCAATGTTCGAAGCCATGGTGGTGGCGCTTGGTCATTACAAGCTGATGAAGGTCGAAGATACCGGGCGCGTCTATCCTGTCGGCAGATATCGGGCGCCCGATTTCAGAATCGTACTGGAAGACGACGAGCAATGGCTGGTCGAAGTCAAGAACGTCTACGAGGCAGATCCGGTCCGGCAAGAACGTCAGATCATGACACCGTCTTATCTGTCCTCGCTCGACAGCTACGCGCGGGCAACACGGGCCGCGCTCAAGGTGGCCGTCTATTGGGCCAGATGGGGCATCTGGACGCTCGTATCCCCGCACGATCTGCTGGATGAAAATGGCTACCTCAAGCTCGACATGAAACATGCCGTCTGCTTCAATGAGCTGGGCAGGCTCGGCGATATGACAATCGGCACAACGCCGCCGCTCACACTTCGGCTAACCGCCGACACGCCCAACGCCATCGGCCCCGACGGAATGGCGCCTTTTACGGTTCGAGAGGTTACGATGCTCAGTGAGGATCGTGTCCTCACGCGTGCGGACGAGCAGGAGATCGCGTGGATATTCATGAATCTCGGGGAATGGCCGAGCAGGAGAGCAAGGCCATTGTCACTGACGGAAGATTGTCGGCGATCGAGTTTTCTTGGCTGCCCGAGGAACGGCTCAACGAGGACACTGAGAGATTTGAAATAATCGGCACGCTGAGCCGGATGTTTTCCCGCCACTATTCGCAACGGGCCAATGGAGAACCGGATTCAGTGCAAATTGAACTTGAACATCGGCCCAACTGGTTCGCGCCACTGGTATCATCCGACCACAAAAGTGATGCGTTGCCGCTATGGCGCTTCATCCAGCAGCCGCTCGCGGTGAAGACCGCGAACAAGAGTTGAGGTATAGAAACGCCGCGCGGAGTTTGACGGCTCGGTTTGCTGTCCCCCTGCCGATGAATCTCGGTTTCGTCGGATCACGCAGCGACTCTGTTCGTGAGCCGGCAACAGCGCCGAGAACCAAGAATGCAGCATAAGGCAAGCACCAGCCGATGATCGCAAATACAATGCCCGTGAGGGTCGTCGGAAGCGCGGGTGCATAGGCGCTCCAGGCTTGCGCCATGATCGGCTTGTTGTAGTCAACCGCTACCGCCAGGATGGCCGCAGGCGTGACGCCATTCGCCAAATCCGATTGCTGCTCGTTCAGCCGGTCCAGCCTTCGAACATATTCCGTCATTCGCTGCGCCTGGTCGCGCACCAGTTGTTCTGGGTTCTTCGCCATCACACCGAGTGCGCCCGATCGGTCATAACCCGAGCGGCGGGAGTCCTCGTCGAAGTTGCGCACAATGACTGTCAGCTCGTCGGCTGCGCCACCGAGCCGCTGCCTATACTGTTGCAGGAGCTCAGGAATCTGCGCAAACAGCAAAGCACCCACAAGCGACAAGACCGCAAAGAGCCGTTGCATTGCACTACTCCTTCTCAAGTCGAGACCATCGCTTTGAGATTTTCAATAGCCTCGATTCGGTCATTCGGGTCCAATCACAAGAAGTGGTTGTCAGCCGGCGTCCCCGCCCCGGTCGGCCGAGGGCGTTCAGCCCGTTTGGGGAAACCTGTAGCGGGCTCTATGCACCGATCAGCTGTAGCTCGGGAGCAATCGAAATGTTGGAGATATGCTACGATATGCGGCGGGAATGCCCTCACGTGCCCGCCTCTGAAGCGCTAAACACGGAAGCTATGCCACCAGTCGAGAAATCACGATGAATCCAAAGCGCAAGGTCGCGCAAATTGACCGTCTGGCTGGTGCAATTGGCTACATCGCCACCGATTTCGAGAGGTTCGCCGGACTATTTCTGGACGCCCTGCTCGAGGTGCCTCTGAACCATCAAGGGACCAATCTGGTCGGCTATGCCGTTGGCGGCGTGGTCGACACAGTCAGCGACGACGGCCGGATAGTCGCCGAGTATTCTGATGCGGGCGGTTATTTTGAGCGCCCGATGGCCAAGGCGGACGGCGATCTGAGAAAGGCGCTCAATCGCAAACCGTCCGCACGGGACATCTTCCTGCTGTCGGGCCAGCGAAAGCGGCCCCAAGTCGCCCAGGAGTTCGAAAGCGCCGTCAGAACCTGGCCGGAAATGGAGGGCAAGACTCTGTACCTGTGGGGCGCGGAGGAGATCGCGACCCAGCTGATCGAAAAGTTGATCTTCAGCGACACCGTTGTTCGAAGGCTCGCTCCATACCTGCCTGAGCTACAGAGGATTCGGGATGAAGAGGCCGTGAGCCGCTTGGTCCCCGCCCCGGATCGAAGCCGCATTATTCGCGTCGACGTCGACGCCGACATCTCGCGGCGCCTCTCGGAAAGTCCAGTGGTGACCATCAGCGGTATCGCCGGGCTCGGCAAGTCAGCGGCAGCTGCCGCTTACGCCACGGACCACGAAGACCAGTACGACCTCGCCATCTGGCTAGACGCGGGGGAAGTCCGTCGGCCAGAGGAACTCCAGGCGCTCCCTTTGGTGCGAGGCGGCGAAACCCGGAACGTCACGGCGCTGCTGCGCACCGGGGCCTGTCTGTTAGTAATCGATGACGCCGAACCCGGTCTTTCGACAGCGCGCCTTGGTGAACTTTGCGGGCCTCGCTCACGGATCATCCTCACGCAGCGGTCGGCACAACCAGGCTCATACGAACTACCAATGTTCGTTCGTGGAGAGGCACAGAGCCTGCTCGACCACGATGGCGCGATGTGCCCAGCTGATGTGTTTGACATCATCTGGTCCACGGTGGGCGGCCATCCGCTGACCCTGGGTCTGATCAGCGCTGCCGTGCGGCAGGGCGCCACGTGGGACGAGATCGTTCGTGACTGTCGGGCTGTCGGCGAACTGGAACATCATGGCCAGCGCCTCGCCGATCGGCTCCTGGGGCGACTGCGACCTGCCCTCGAGCGCGAGCTGTCTGTCTTCGCCTGGGCCGAGCAAGCAACTTGCGGGCAGGACTTTCTCGAGCATGTCGTCCAGCCGCTCGGCATCCGCAAGCTCCGCAGCCACGGGCTTACAGCTGCTGACCGAAGCGGGATTATTCGGCTCCACGATGTCGTGTACGCGGCGCTGAGCGGCGGCGGCTGGTGTCCCCCGGAGCGGCGCGTCGAGCTGGATGCCGCGCTGGAGGGCTATCTGCGCGCCGCGGCAAGTGAGCCTGGTCTGCGTCTTTGGACGATCGGGCGCATCCTCGTCCCTAAGCTCAAGAAGCTGATTGCTGCAGGAGCTCGCTCTGCCGCGATCCGTTACGCGCTGCTCACGGTATCGGATTATACCGAACTGCCTCCCGAACTCGTGGGCGACCCATTGGCCGACGCCAATGCGCTGGCAGGACGCCCTCCGGCGCCTTTGGCGTTGATGGCAGTTATCGAAGCGATCGAGCAGCTGTTCCTCTACGACAAGCTGGAAAGCGATGAGATCGCCAAGGCCCGGCTGCGGGAACGCCTGTCAGCCTTCGACACACTTACCGGACTTCCCGGGCTCACCGACAGGCAGACTGCCGAAGTGCAGCATCATAAGGGTAAGGCGCTCAAGAGACTTGGTGACTCGGCCGCCGCGGCCGAACTCTTTGAGCAGGTGCTGAGCGGACCCTCGCCCATGCACGAAACCCGCCTGCAGTTGATCGATATCTACCGGGTCAATCCCGCCAAAGTGGCTCGGGCGATCGAGCTGGTCGATGAAATCCTCGCTCGCGCTCCCGGCGAAGATAACGTGACTTACTCGGTTCTCCTGGGTGTGATCGAGCGCTTGCCATGGGGCTCAGGCAACTGGCGAGCAGGGCTCATTCGACGCCATGCCGACGCAATCGAGCGAACGATCGCCGAGGCAGCGAATGTCGGCGTGCTGCAAGCGATTCGTGCGTTCGCTGCACTCGGGCGCTACCTCTCAACCGAAGAGCCGGCCATGTTTGGCCGCATCTTCGAGCAGCTCTCCGAATGCACGCTAGATGGCTTGCAGACCGACAGCGATCGTTTTGCGTGGGCTGAGGTCTATTTCGAGGCAGCCCGCCTGCGGGGTGCCGACGCTTCCGGCTTCCATGCCAAGGCGCTCGCCCTCCATGAATCGCTGGTTCGACCACAGCTTTTCCACCTCCAACGGCGCGCCGAACTCCTGATCGAAATGGGCCGCCCAGCAGAAGGTGAGGCCCTTCTGCGGGAACGGAAGGAGCTTGAAACGAGCGAATGGCTCCAGCGGCTCATGGCGCGCGCGCGGCGCGCACAGGGAGATCCAGCCCAAGCGCTTGTCTGGATCAACAAAGCGCTAGACCGACTCCGGGCGGACCATTTTCGCACCGAGTTCCTAGAACTGCGTTATGATGTACGCACCGATCTCGGGGACGCTCAGGCCAACGAAGACTTGGTCAAAGCCCGTGCAGCAAGTCAAAAGCACGTTGAAGCGGCGCGGCTTGATATTCGGCTCCATGAGGTACGCATTGGCCGAACGGGGACTCAGGACTACCTTCTTGACGGGCACGCTTCAATCGGCATTGCGCTTCGCGCCTGGCACGCCTCCGATCACACCGCGATAACATTCTTGCCGGCCGTACGCTCTTCAAGCTGCAACACTCTCTGAAACGCGGCCGCGCCCTAGATTTCTGAGCGGCCTACACTGAGACCGAACTTTAGACCACCGATAGGCCGGAGTTCTGCGCCTCTCCCCGCCGACCAACGCTCTAAGCCGTCCGCGCTAGCGTCACATCAAGGGGGCCCAAGTCTAAGCTACATGTAGCCGCGCGCTCGGCACCCTTGAAGCCACGGATCGATGGGATCATTCCAGAGCAACTCGATCGTCCCCTGAAGCACTACGACATCGCCAATAACAGAGTCGACGATCCCGCCCTGGGATTTGGAAGAGACCGCAAGGCCATCGTCGCGCTGGGAATGCTTGAACACTTTCTTTCCTATACAAGTCCACGTGACCCAAGCTTTTCCCATAACGAATCAACGGTGCACTGAGTCAGTCGGAGCCCGAAGACATTGGCCAAGACCTGCTGCAGTTCGATCTTCGTTTCCAGTGTTTGTGTTTCCCTAAATTGGCTGCGAGTCAATCTGAGCTTCTTGTTAAGCAAGGTTGCACGTCCCTCCGATGTCAGCACACTCATCATGAGGACGGATGGAAAGGGCATACGGTCCCAGCGTGCGCAGATGAAGTTGGCACCCTCGAAATCGGGTGGCAGGGCGACGGCTCGGTCAATGCCGAAAAGAGCGAACCATTCATCTTCGTTCTTGCGTTCAAGCACGAGCTCTCCACTGGCCGGGTCGGCCCGCAGACGAAACACGTCCCCGCCAACTATTTGCTGCTCCTTCGCATCGATTCGTAGCGGTGCAATCGGTGCCGGACCGGGAAAGCCGGCATCGGCAAGCCAGTCGCAACCCTCTATGGTCACGATCAATGCATGATGTGTGCGTGGGCCACCTTCCGAAGCCCCCATGCGCACCCTGCAAAGAATTGGCCGGACCGTGAAATCAAGTTCTTCGAGCGCCAAGCCAAACAACTTGTTCAATTCGAAGCAATAGCCGCCTCGCCGGGCATCGATAAGTTTGGCCCAGATCGAATTCTCAGTCAGATCGGGGATATCGCCCAGCAGAACATCAATGTTCTCATAGGGGATCGCTCGCATTTGAGCCTGCTGGAGCGCAAGAAGGCCATCAACCGTTGTCGGGACTTGAGCAAGGCCGATCCGATCGAGATAGGTCGCAATCTTAAATGCCATGGCACGTCCTCTGATGTCTGGATTCGTTTGATTAAGCCGCCGAAGGCGCGATGACTTCGCAGGCGACGCGTAGAAGGTGGCCATCTCTCCTATAGAAATGAAACAGCCCCAGCACTTCCGGCGACAGCCTCAGTGCCAGTATCGAGCCAACGGGCCATTTGTGCACGGCCGGAGCAGCCCGTCGGACTCCCGGTCCGCGGCGATTTGCAACGGCGATCTTCCAGCCTTGCGAATCATCTCGTCTCGCCTCGCCGCGAATGCTCCGCGTTTCGAGATCCACTGCCGCCCGCGATCCGCCATCACTAAGTAGAGAACGGCGACAGCTACCAGCTGAGGATTCGCTCTCAGCTACACCAGCAGTTTCTGCCGCGTTCAACATGACATCACCCTTGATGAATCGTAGTTACGAACCTGCAGCTCTTGCGCTACTAACGAGCGGCTGTCGCTCTTTTGGTTGCTCAGCCGACGGCAGCGATAAGGCGCCACGCCTGTATCGCGCAACCAGGCGCCCCCCGGTGGCGCGCCGGTCTGCCAGAACACGTCGATCGGGATGCCGCCACGCGGATGCCGGTAGCCGCCGACGCGCAGCCACAGTGGTTTGATCGCCCCGGCAATGCGTCGGCCCACTAGCGCTGTGCATTCATCATGCAAAGCGCCGTGTTTGCGGAACGAAGTCCTGAACTGCTTCAGTGATTTGGAGCCCACCAGTGCCTCGTCGGGCGCGTAGTCGATTACGATGAAACTCGGCTGACCGGTGACGGGCAGACGAGGTGAATTCCGGGCAGGTGCAGCGCACGATGGCGGGCGGTCCGTCTCCGCGCCTGAGCGGCGCGTTTTCGAGGACCGCCTTATCTGGGCTTCCTGGCGTCTCGACGTGGGCGCCGACCTGTGTAAAGTTCCGGGTGGTAGGCACGGGCAACTCCTTGATGCATGCCGCCGGAAGTGCGGCCGTCGAGCCGGGCATCGCCGATGAAGTCCTCCTGATCCACTGCCGCTGCTCTCGAGTGGACGACGACATCGGAGAAGCCACCGCGATCGTCGCAAGGGTGAAGCCGCAGAACCTTCCAACCCCGTTACCGCACGCCGAGAAACTTCGTGTTTGAATGATGACGCGCTCAGTAAGCGTGCAGTCACCTCCTGAGTGCTCAGCTCCGCTGCCTTGGCTCAACGATTGCATCCATATTGCTGGCTTGGTCGCCCCACCGATGTTGAGGGTTAGTAGTTTGTCGACGTCGGCAGGCTTGTCGACGGGCGACATCTTGGCCCAACAGGCGACGGTGCGACGGCGGGCGCCGCTGGCAAAACGCAGCAGATAGGCCGATTTCACGGCCGTATGTCTTGAGTGATACATAGGTCACGGTTTAGTCCTTGATGAGCGCCAGAAATTCGCTACGCAGTATTTTGCTGTCGCGGAAACACGGCGCATGATGCTGGTCACCATAGTGGTTTCCGTCTCGCGAACGCCTCGCCACACGCACTGGTGCCGCGCCGTAACCATGACGGCCAACCCCTTCGGATTAATGTGGCCTCGAGCTCGTCTGCCAACATAATACGCTTCCTCTTGGATTGCGGGAGCGCCATGATCAAGTTGGCCACACGCACAACTTTGCTGATACCGATCACCGACACCAGGCAGCACGCCGACCCACATGCGGTGGAGCTTGTCGGGGCCGAACCATCCCGAGCCGCCGGGCCGCAATGAGCCGAACGCGGCCGAGAGAAGCGCGCGGCGGGCGCCGGCGGTGAGGCCCGCGAGATCGGGGCAACCCGGCTCGCCGATCACGAGCGTCGGTTGCGGTGTGGAAAGGTCCGGGAGGCGCATTGAAAACCCTCAATGAAAATGCCAATGACCGGAACAAAGTTGTGCGAGCACGCCGATCTCACGGTGATGGAGCCAAGCGCGTAGGTCTCTTGCAGGCAGCCCGCGTTTGGCA
Source organism: Bradyrhizobium sp. 4 (assembly GCF_023100905.1). Classification (NCBI taxonomy): domain Bacteria; kingdom Pseudomonadati; phylum Pseudomonadota; class Alphaproteobacteria; order Hyphomicrobiales; family Nitrobacteraceae; genus Bradyrhizobium; species Bradyrhizobium sp. 4. The sequence continues at coordinate 1,343,811 of NZ_CP064686.1, read as the reverse complement.
AGTTCCGTAGCCGCAGGGCTAGGTTCAAAGCGCTCGACGAACACCTGGCGCACGTACATCTTGGCTATCCGTTTTGCAGTCGCAGTCGTGTTGTGGTCGCGGCTAGTGTCGATAACCAAGCCTCAAGCAAGACTGCAAGTGCTGCTCGACTTCTGCTTGTACTATCTCACCCTCACCGGGCCGCAAGTATTCTGCGACATTGGCGTTTATTCCAAAGGACACGCCTGCGTCGAGCAGGCGTTTACGAGTTGCTTGCGTTGAGCTCATCAAACATCCTAGCCGGGCGCTTTGCCTCGCTCTCGCGCGAACAAGTTGATGTGCGGGCGCTTCTGCATTTCGGCAGTCCACATGATGCCCCTGGCGTCGGAACGGCCGCTTGTCGCCACCTGATCTGCGATTACCTGCCGCATGGCCTTGATATCCTGGATGAGTTCGAGACTTCCACCGTGTCGGCAGTATGGCCAGTCGAGCGATGCCATCCATTGTGCTGCGTAGCGCCTCCAACGTTCGAAGAATGACGGAGTTGTTTGATGGAATAGATAGCTTTCATCTGAACTCTTGACTGGTGACGGCGAGAGATCGCTGTTTTTGAAATGCATCCTTCACCGTCGCTGCAATCAACGTGCCGAAAACCGCCTTCCTCGTCTTGCTGCAAGAGAACAACACCATTGCGCTTTGCGAGCGCGCGCGGAAACATTTTACGCCCTGATGTCGGGGACCGGACATTAACGTCTTCAAGACGACCCGGCTGAAAACAGACATAGCGGCGTGAAAACATGAGCCGGTCCCCTTACCGACCTCGCTTGCGTCTGCGCCATGTGCCTGAAAGTACATTCAGTGAAGCCTAGCCGAATCGCACGAGCTTCGTTCACAAACGCCCTCATTTATGTGACGCTTCAATAGCCTTCACTTTGCGTATCGATGCCGTCACGGAGCGTCTACCCATTGAAAGCTGCAACAACGGCGGACAGCGCTGTTCGCTCCGTGACATCAAGGAGATCGGAGCGTGCACGAATTCAATCAGCAAACGGGGCCCGATGGTCCCTCAGGTGGGAGTCCAGTTCACTGAACGTTTTCGTTCTTCAGCGTAGAGTTCGGACTGGCCGCTTGAGGATTGGACCAAGACATTCCCCCGCGGCAACAGTCGCGTAACGCTCTTTGCTGCGGCTGCTAGGCGGAGCACCGCGGGATAGCCCCATCAGGCACCGTGCCCACCAAAGCTGACTTTTGGCGGCCGCGCTGTCGGAAGTCAGGCAGCCGGATCAGGGCGGCTGTTTCGAATCACACAGTTCGCTTGCCAAGCTCGGCGAAGCCTCCTGCCCGCGAAAGAGGACTTGGTACGAGCCTTGCTTGCTGAGGCGCAAAACCATGTGCTTCGCGCCAGTCGACGGATTACCTCCGCTCGGTGTCGGTTCCAGACATCGGATGTCTGCAACCGTACAGGGGGGAAAACAACAACATGCAACGGGCGACATCCATAATCGTCGGTCAAGGAGACATAGCATGTCCGGTGCTGCAGGCGCATTTCTGTTGCCTTCAAGCCGCTCACAAAGGCCGGTTTCCGATCAGCTCAAGCACATGGTGCCGAAGCTTGAAAACCGTGCACAGAGGGGGTTCGGCGTTGCCGCATCTATGCATGAAGAACTGTTTCAACATACAAAGTCATGCCGGCCAAGGCAGACTAGCAGATGTTGATTTCACTGAGCAGGACGCGCATTCCAGGCCGCATGTAGCTATAGCACACGTTCGCACTCCCTCTCACAGGGAGAAGAGTGACGCCGACTTCCAGCCCTTTGACAATCATAAAACCTCCTGCCGTCGTTTGACGGTTTGTTTGGACGGGGCTTTGGTCAACGCTGATGTGCCCGTTGAAGTCTGCTTTCCTTGCTGCCGCGGGGACATGAGGGAGCCGGTCTTTCTGCGTTTACGTTCGAGATGCCGCCCCGTTGGCGGGCAAAAACGCGCAGACGAGACTTCGAATAGATTGATCGCCGATCTCACCTCAACGAAAACGTCTGCAGCATGAGGCCATGATGAAACCTGCTCTTGTATTCGATTGGAACGGCACTCTCCTTGACGACGCCGACGTCTTGCTACAAACGACGAACACCATTTTGGACCGCTTCGGCCGAGCTGCCATCGACATGCACACTTTTCGGGATCATTTCGATGTTCCACTTTCGGTTTTTTACCGCAATCTAGGAATGTCGGAGAGTGAAATCGAAACGGTCGATAGCCATGACAGCGCTATTTTTCACGACACTTACGAACCGCTGGCGAGCGAAGCCGAACTGCGCGAAGGCGCGCGTTGCATTTTGGAAACGGCCCGTCAACAAGAGGTTCCCAGCATTATCGTTAGTAACCATATAGTCGATCCCCTTATTACCCAATTACGAAGACATGGAATCGACGATTGTGTCGCGGAGGTTCTGGCTTTTGAAAGCCGCGCTACTCAATATAAAGGCACAAGCAAAGGAGAGCGGCTTCGTCTGTACATGCGAGCATACAATCTGAACCCCAGCTCAACGTTCATCATCGGGGACATGCCGGTCGAAACGGATATTGCACGCGAACTTGGCTTGATCAGCGTAGCCATTACGGGCGGATTTGTTTCCGAGACGCGTCTGCGAGCGGCGCAGCCGGATTATCTCATCGAGGACCATCATAAGCTGCTGCCCATTCTGCAGGAGCGTGGCCTTTTTCAGAACTCATAACGACGCAGAGCATGACTGAAAACCTCTACGTCCATGTCTTCCTGTTCTCCAGCGTCGCCTTCACACTGATGGCCGAAGCATCGGCTCTGGACGGATGAGGCCCATAGATGGGTGCGCGCCTAATCTTCTAGTATTGGCCGATACGGGACTTCGCCGTTCGAGTTTGTCAATCTGCAACCTCACGCAGTCCGACTCAACACCCATTCCCTACGTCGAGGTCCTTCCAGACGGGCCGCGGTCTTGAAGACGTAAGACCCGCGCCGAGAAATTCCTCTTGTCGGACCGCGCTTGCCGCGGCCCTGCCGTCGAGTTTTTATCGGGGAGCGGTTAGAGCCTCGGAGTTGTGCAGCGACGCGCATGCCTGAAAGCGCCCACAAAGCTGCCCAGATTACTCGCGGACCGTGGCGGCAACTTCCGCTTCAACCTTAGGCTGGTGCTTGAAGATCGCGTCGATCAAAGCTCGCGGCGGCTGCTCGGAAGCCTCCACCAGCGTCGCTTTGTCAGCGCGCGCCGAGGGACCGAAGACTCACTTGATCACGGTCGGCGAGACCACATTTGGAAAGGTCCTCGACACCCGCGTCCTGTGCGTTCCATTTCACGATTGGCGCGCGGGCGGCTCGTAGCGCATCCGCCATGGCGCCGCGGCAAATCTGGTGGTGGCCTCGAGAATCGTAATGAGATACGGCCTGGTAAGCAGAACCTGGACACCGCCTTCGGCACGTCGCTCCGTTTGGATTGTGCCCACGGTCAGGTCTAGAGCTCTGATCTTGCCGACGTAGGTCAGCCGCAGCATCCCAAGCCGCTTCGCAATCCCGGGTCCCACCTGGGCGGTGTCACCGTCGATGGTTTGCTGCCGGTAAGATGAAGTCGGCGGTCCATGCTCCTTACCAACTTTTCGGATGGCGGCTGCCAATGCGTGAGTTATCACCAGAGTATCAGAACCAGCGAAGCGCCAGTCAGTGAGCAGAACGGCCGATCGGCGCCGAATGTCAGCGCCTTGGGCAAGGTAAGGAGCCTTCGGCCGACATTGGCCCGATTGTAAGCACGGTGATTTCGCCGCCAAACCGATCGCGCAATTCCAGCGCGGCCTCGAGCGCGAAGAGATCGTATGATTGATGATCGTCGGCAGGCCCTGACGCATGATGGGGTTGGTGACGGGGTGCACGCGCATCTGCGCGGAGCCGGGAACCTGCTTCATGCAGACGACATGCGCCGCCTTGAAAGTCGTATAGTTGCTGCCGGCAAACGGGTGCACCCGCGAGCGTGCGATTGAGGTCACGTTGACAATCGATCCTGCCGCGGCTTTTAGCTCGCCAAAACAAGCCATGCGCAAGTAAGATCGGAGCCACCAGATTGAGATGGAGCACACTCGTCGAGGTTTCGATCGACGTCGTCGACGATGTCAGCGGAGCGCCATTCTGCGCTTTCGGCGAAACGCCCGCGTTCTTTATCAATGCGTACAAGGACGCACCTGCCAGGGTTTGAACCGCCCCGGGATTGCCGGAGGCTCCGACTCTTGAGAAGGTGGAGCCATGACGAGCAAGACAACGAACAAGTTTTCACCCGAGGTCCGGGCGCGTGCGGTTCGGATGGTTTTCGATCACGCGAGTGAGCATCCCTCGCGCTGGGCGGCAGTGATGTCGATTGCGGCCGAGATCGGCTGCACACCGCAGACGCTGCATGACTGGGTCAAGAAAGCTGAAGTCGACAGCGGGCAGCGGGCCGGCGTTCCGACCGACATGGCCGAGAAGCTGAAGGCGCTCGAGCGGGAGAACCGGGAGCTTCGGCAGGCCAACGAGATTCTGCGCAAGGCAAGCGCTTATTTTGCGATGGCGGAGCTCGACCGCCGGTCCAAGCCATGATCGCCTTCATCGACGATCATCGTGGGGCTCATGGGGTCGAGCCGATCTGCAAGGTGCTGCCGATCGCCCCCTCGACCTATCACGCCCATGTGGCCAAGCGGCGGGATCCCGCCAGGCTGTCGGCGCGCGCCCGGCAGGATGTTGCGCTGAAGATCGAGGTCCGGCGCGTCTTCGATCAGAACTTCCGCGTGTACGGCGCGCGCAAGGTCTGGCGGCAGCTCAAACGTGAAGGGTTCGATGTTGCCCGTTGCACGGTGTCGCGATTGATGCGGGATATGGGTTTGCAAGGGGTCATCCGCGGCAAACCCGTCAAGACCACGATCAGCGACAAGGCTGCGCGATGCCCGCTGGATCACGTCAACCGCCAGTTCAAGGCGCCGAGGCCGAACGTCCTTTGGCTCTCCGACTTCACCTATGTCGCGACCTGGACCGGCTTCGTCTACGTCGCCTTCGTCATCGACGCCTATTGCTGGCAGATGTTCAATGTGGTCTGAGGCGTTGAAGACCAGGGCGATTGGGCAGACTTCAGCGGCTCCAATGTCAGCACCGCTTTCCCGTCACAATCGGGCGCGCTTTTGGACCATAGAGATGCGCGCGTCGTTGATTGCGGAAGGTGTGCGCATAGCCTCGCTACTTCGAACGCCGTCCGCCCACCATGAGAAGCGGCGAATAGTGGACGATTGTTTGGATGGTACGCCTGGGCTGTTCGTGCCAGCCTGATTTTACTCAGAACTTTGAAAGCTGGGCAGAGTAGCCGTGGCGCATCAGCCACGTCGAATGCACCGCCCTCCCGTCCAGAAAGAGCTTGTCGACTGGGTTTACAAGCTGGTCTTTTGACCGATTCATACCTGACAAGATGGCATATATTCGAACCAGTAGCAGTTTTAAAGGTCGTGGTCGAGTAGCTCAGCCATTTGGCTTTCGCCCTCACAGATCCGGGCAGGCGGCTTTCCCGCACCCGGCTCTTCCCGAGGGTAACCCGCGTCATATCCGCGCCTGCGCCCAAGTGCGAGTGATGCGTGGAACGGGCAGACGGAAGCGTGCCGTCAGGGCCTCGAACTCCGACCAGCCCATGCGCCGACTTTTCTGACTGCGCCGTCTCAGACAGTGCAGCCAGATCCGACGCACTTCGCGGTAGAAGCCGTTAAGCGCTGGATAATTGTGCGGCCTGCCGTAGTAGCCGTAGTGTCCACGCAGCACTGCGGCGAACCACTCGTGCTGGGTGGCCAGTGACTCGTGCATGAGCCGCCAGGCCTCCTGGCGCAACGCCGTCAGCTTGCGCGTCAGGCGTTTCCCTTCCGTCTTGTGCTTCACGATAAACCGGCCGTCCCGGGTCCGCCCGCAGTAGTGGGTGAAGCCGAGGAAGGCGAAGGTCTCGGGTCGCCGCTCGCCGCGCCGCTGACGCGAGAGGGCCGCAAATCGACCGAACTCGATCAACCGCGTCTTGCCCTCATGAAGCATCAGGCCAAAGCTGGCCAGCCGCGCCTTGAGGGCCAAGAGCATCTCCTGCGCATCCACCTTGCTCTCGAAGCCCATGACGAAGTCGTCCGCATAGCGAACGGCCACAACGCGACCGCGTGCGCGGCGACGGCGCCATTGATGGGTCCAGAGATCGAGGATGTAGTGCAGAAAGATGTTGGCGAGGAGCGGACTGATGCCCGCCCCCTGCGGGGTACCCCTGTCCGTTTCTTGCTTCTCGCCGCTCTCAAGAACGCCGGCCCGCAGCCACAGCTCTATGAGCCGCAATATGCGAGGATCGGCGATCCTGTGCGCCACAATCCGCAGCAGCCACTCGTGGTCGACCGAGTCGAAGAAGTTGCGTATGTCGGCATCGAGCACCCAGTTGACGCGCTGGCTCATGATCGCCGTGTGCAAGGCGTCAAGCGCCATATGAGGATTCCGCCCCGGCCGGAAGCCGTAGGAGAACCCGAGGAAGTCGACCTCGTAGACGGAGCTCAGCACCTCGGCTACCGCGCTTTGGACAATCTTGTCCTCTAGCGCCGGCACACCGAGAGGCCGCTTACCGCCATCGGCTTTGGGGATGTAGACTCGTCGCACCGGCTGTGGCCGGTAGCGACCCGTGTGGACGCGTCCGCAGAGCTCCCGGAGGTTATCCGTGAGCCTCTCTTCGTACTTCGCCACCGTTATCCCGTCGACCCCCGCGCTGGCCTGCCGCTTTTGTCGTCGAAACGCCCGACGCAGAGCGTCCTCGTCGACGTGGTGCAGCAAGGCCGTGAACCGGGTTTGGGCAGCCTGCTTGGCTGCCGTGTTCACCCGTTCGAGGTTCGGCGGCAAGGCAACCCGGCTCTGTGTCCGGACCCTGGCCTTCTCGCGCGGGCTCCCCTCGGGCTGGCCCCTTCCCTCCATGCGTCTCGTTTCCTTCGACGACTTCACAGGTACTATGGACCAGTCCGACTCCCGACCTCAGCTCGGACCGCGGCTCTGGCACTGCCTTGCCGCTGCCCCCCGTTGGAGACCAATCCAACGGACCCGGTCGGGCCTCTCATGTTCCGATGATTACCTTCCATGCGTGATCCGGCCATCGACCCCGACGGAGCGGCATCGTCTCGCATAACGACGATGCTCATGCTGCCTTCGTGTTTAGGGAACACACTCGGCCTCCGCGAACATCCACCTTTCGAGGCTCATTCCCGCACCCCGCATGGCTCCTGTCTACACTTCGAACCCCGCGTTGCCGCGACGCCCGCAAGACTCGGTCCCGGCCTGCCTGCTTCGGCTTTGGCCGGATGGGACTTGCACCCACAAGCATTCATCAGCTTGGCATGACGTACTCCCCGGAGGTGGTGTAGCTCGGTAGAGCAAAGCCGCCCGGACGCGCGCCCCCAATAGCGCCGTAGCGGGCGGGCGGCTTTGCGGTGGTCACCGGCAGTTTTCCGGTAGGATCGGGTTGCGACACGCCAACGCAACCGAGGAACCGCCGATGACCGACGACATGATGAACCTGCGCACGCTCGTAGAGAAGGCTCTGACTCATATGTGGAACGGCCCGGGCTGCAAGATCTTTCTCTGGTTGAACAAGGGATGACGGTGCGGTCATATGTTCGGCCTGTGAACGCGGCGCCTGGCCGCTGGCCACGATGATATCCGCGGAAGCAATCGCCCAATCAATTTCTCGCGCTCGAAGCGCAGTGAGTCAGGCGGTCTGATTGCCACCGGGAATGACGTCATTCGGGGTTCATCCAGATTTGCACCTTGCCTCCTCGGCAGCTTTCTTCTTCCGCCGGAGAGCTCTTAAGATTAGGATTTCAGCATTGCGGCCGGCGCCTGATAGATGCCGCCTCTGACCAGCAAGGCCCAGATCGTGCGCGCAATCTTATTGGCGAGCGCGACCGATACGACCTTGACCGGCCGTCTTTGCAGCATGGTCCGAATCCAGAGTGGGACTTTCAAGCCTCGTTTAGCAAGCTTGATGATAGACGTCGCACCAACGATCAAGAGCGTCCGTAGTTGCCGATTTCCACGCTTTGATATCGCGCCGAGCCTTTCTTTTCCGCCGCTCGACTGTGCCCTCGGTGTGAGCCCCGTCCAAGCCGCAAAATCTCGTGCAGTCGCAAAATTGCGAGCGTCCAAAACCGATGTCCGAACGGTAGCGGCGATGAGAGGACCGACACCCGGAATGCTCATCAGACGCCTTGCATCGGGGTCCTTTCTGACAGCAACCAAAATCTCTTGACCTGCCCCTGAAGTTTCACCCAGTAGCGGTTAGAGTCTCGGCGGATGTTACGCCGTTTGGCGCGGTGTGAGCAACGTGCGATCGGCGGAGCCGGTCGGGGTTGCGCAGCCGCTCGCACGTTGCGGTGAGGTAGGCGGCATAGGCCGCAGGGGTCAGATAGCCGAGCGAGGAATGCGGGCGTTGGCCGTTGTAGTCGCCGACCCAATCCGCAATCTTGGCGCGGGCGTGATCGAGGCCGAAGAACAAGGTTTCGTTGAGAAGCTCGTCCCACATCCGGCCGTTGAAGCTTTCACAGAAGCCGTTCTGCATCGGCTTGCCCGGCGCAATGAAGTGCCAGTCGATGTTGTTCTCCTCCGACCATGCCAGCATGGCATTGCAGGTGAACTCGGTGCCGTTGTCGGAGACGATCATGCCCGGCTTGCCGCGCTGATTGATCAGCGCCGTCAGTTCGCGTGCCACCCACCGCCCCGGGATCGAGGTGTCGGGGATGGCCGCCAGACATTCCCGGGTCACGTCATCGACGATATTCAGGACCCGGAAGCGACGGCCGCTGGCGAACTGGTCGTGGACAAAATCCAGCGACCACCGGGCGTTCGGCCGAGCCTCGACCAGTATCGGCGCTCGGGTGCCCACGGCGCGGCGGCGGGCCCGGCGCTTGCGCACGCTGAGGCCTTCCTCTCGATACAGACGGTAGATCCGGTTCCGCCCGGACGGCTCGCCCTGCTGGCGAAGCAGCACGAACAGCCGGCGGTAGCCGAACCGCCGACGGGCATTAGCAAGCTCGCGCAAGCGGCCGCGTAGTTCGGTGTCCGGCGGTCGGCACGATCGGTACCGAACCATCTTGCGGTCAGCGCCGACGATGCCGCAGGCCCGCCGCTCCGACAGACCCATGACGGCCTGCAGGTGCGCGACGGCTTCGCGCTTGGCGACGGGCCCTACCATTAATGGGATGACCCGCCCCGTCCTCTCAGTCAGACTGAGTTGGCTTTTGAAAGGAGGAAGCAATGAGGACACGGAACAAGCCCAGGCCGGCAACGGTGTTTGGGATCGACATTGGCAAGAACCTTTTCCACGTCGTTGGGCTCGACGGCGCCGGAATGCCGATCCAGAAGGCGACCTTTCGGCGCGATACGCTCTTGCAGTTCTTCGAACGTGCAGGACCGGCTTTGGTGGGGATGGAGGCCTGCTCCGGCTCGCAATGGTTGGCCCGCAAGATCGCCGCCATGGGGCACACCGTTCGCATTATCCCAGCTCAATTCGTGAAGCCATATGTGAAGTCCAACAAAAATGACATCATCGATGCCGCGGCGATCGCCGAAGCCGTGACGAGACCAACGATGCGCTTCGTCGAGCTAAGGTCGCCTGAGCACATTGATCTGCAAGCGCTGCATCGTGTTCGCGATCGGATGATGTCGCAACGGACGTGCCTCATCAATCAGATGCGCGCTTTTTGCCTGGAATATGGGATCGCTATTCACCAGGGCGCCGGCAAGTTCAAGGCTGATCTGCCGAGGGTTTTGGCCGATCAGTCGAATGATCTAACCTCGGCGATGCGTCGCATTCTTGCATCTACATTTGACGAGCTGCGGCAGCTGGAGCTGCGGATTGCCGAGGTCAACCGCGAGATTGAGGCAATTGCCTCTCAAAGCGATAGCGCACGTCGATTGATAACCATCCCGGGCATTGGTCTGCTGGCCGCGACGGCGCTTTTGGCAGCAGCTGGATCTGCCCGCCAGTTCAAAAAGGCCCGCGATATGGCAGCTTGGCTAGGTCTTGTCCCGAGAGAATATTCTACGGGAGGCAAAACGAAGCTGCTGGGGATAAGCAAGCGCGGCAATCGATATCTGCGCCGGATGATCATCCATGGCGCCCGTTCCTGCGTGACTCATCTTGATCGCTCGCGATACCGCCTTGGCGCGTGGCTTGATGGACTTCAGGCACGCATGCACACTAACAAGGTCACAGTCGCCTTGGCGGCCAAGATTGCGCGGATCGCATGGGTGGTGATGACCAAGCCCGGCGCAAGCTATGAACGGCGGGATCCGGCCTTTAGCTGATCCCGTTTGTTCCAGACTGCGAGGTTCGTGAAGGTGATGACGAAACAGTCGATCGGCGCGCCGTAAACCCTGTGCAAAAAAGCGGGCTTCGAGCCCGAACCATTTATCTGGGAACGGCACGCGCGGATCTCATCATGGCCTGGCCGCAACAGCGGCCCACTTGCAAGAGGCCGGATACATTTGTGCAGACTGCATCGTCCTCATTAAACGACCTTGCACGGGCGGGGCCGGTCATACATTTTTTGACAAAAGCTCGCGTAGCGCTGCAGCATCCAGCATCTGCTCGGCCAGCAGCTTCTTCAGCTTGGCGTTCTCGTCCTCGAGTTGCCGCAACCGCTTGGCATCGGAGACGTCCAAACCGCCGAACTTCGCCTTCCAATTGTACAGCGTCGCTTCAGAGACGCCATGCTTCCGCGCCAAATCGGCAGCCTTCGCACCCGCCTCATGCTCACGCAGCACGCCAATAATCTGCTCTTCCGTAAACCTGGCTCGCTTCATCTGTCCGTCCTTCAGATGATCTGAGGCCGGAAAACTGGACCAATTTTGGCTAGAGTTTTGCGCTGCCGAATCCCCTCGGCTGGGAGGAGCGGACGACGATGAAGGCCTCGAGGTTTTCGGACGCCCAGAAGGCGTTCATCCTGAAGCAGGGCAATGACGGGGTTCCGGTTGCGGACATCTGCCGCAAGGCCGGGATCAGCCAGGCGACCTATTTCAACTGGAAGAAAAAGTACGACGGACTGCTGCCGACGGAGATGCGCCGGCTGAAGCAGCTCGAGGACGAGAACGCCAAGCTGAAGAAGCTGGTGGCGGATCTGTCGCTCGACAAGGAGATGCTGCAGGACGTGATCCGCCGAAAACTGTGAAGCCTGGTCGGAAGCGCAAGCTCGTCGAGGAGGTTTGTGGTGAGTGGCAGGTGTCGATCCGCAAGGCCTGCGCGGCTCTTGAGTTCGACCGATCGACATACCACTACAAATCTCGTCGCTCCGGCCAGGCTGCCCTCGAGGATCGGATCAAGGAGATCTGTCATGTCCGCGTTCGCTACGGCTACCGCCGCGTTCACGTCCTGCTGCGCCGAGAGGGGTGGGGTCACGGCCAGAACAAAACCCGCCGCATCTACCGCGAATTGGGCCTGCAATTGCGCAACAAATCGCCCAAGCGCCGGGTCAAGGCCAAGCTGCGCGATGACCGACGGCCAGCGACGCGGGTCAACGAGATCTGGGCGATGGACTTTGTCCATGACCAGCTCGCAACCGGCGTCAAGCTCCGGGTGCTCACGATCGTCGATATCTTCTCGCGCTTCTCGCCCGCGTTGGAGCCGCGGCTCACCTTCCGCGGCATCGACGTCGTGGAGGTTCTGGAAAGGCTCTGCAATGAAGTGGGACTCCCGGCGACGATCCGGTCGATCAGGGCAGCGAGTTTGTGTCGCGCGACCTTGACCTCTGGGCGTACCAGCGCGGCGTCACGCTGGACTTCTCACGACCCGGCAAGCCGACCGACAACGCCTTCATCGAAGCCTTCAACGGCCGCTTCCGGGCCGAATGCCTCAGCGCCCACTGGTTCCTCTCCCTTGCGGACGCCCAGGAAAAGGTGGAGGCTTGGCGCAGATACTACAATGAAGAACGGCCCCACGGGGCGATCGGCAATCGACCGCCGATTTTGCTGCAAAACCACGTCGGCGCAACCAGCCCGCTAACGTGATCAGAGGTGCAAAACTCTGGTTCTCGCTGGTCCAAAGTTCGGTCTCGCTGCACAGAAGGCCGGACTCTAACTTCAACTGGAGGAAATCGGCAGGGGCAGGTCACCGGTTACCAACCCCATCGAACGCCTCAACGGCGAGATCAAGCGGCGGACCGAGGTGATCGGCATCTTCCCCAACGAGGATGCCATCGTCCGCCTGATCGGCGCGATTCTGCTCGAACAGAACGATGAGTGGGCCGTGCAGCGTGCCCGTTACATGACGCTGGAAACCATGGTGCCGATGAGCGATGATCGCACCGTCAGCCTCAGGCTATCGCCAGCTGTCCGGCCCGGCTCCTGCCGGCGAACGCGGTGATCCACCGCCAGCTACACCACCACTGGGGAGTACGTCATGCCAAGCTGATGAATGCTTGTGGGTGCAAGTCCCATCCGGCCAAAGCCGAAGCAGGCAGGCCGGGACCGAGTCTTGCGGGCGTCACGGCAACGCGGGGTTCGAAGTGTAGACAGGAGCCATGCGGGGTGCGGGAATGAGCCTCGAAAGGTGGATGTTCGCGGAGGCCGAGTGTGTTCCCTAAACACGAAGGCAGCATGAGCATCGTCGTTATGCGAGACGATGCCGCTCCGTCGGGGTCGATGGCCGGATCACGCATGGAAGGTAATCATCGGAACATGAGAGGCCCGACCGGGTCCGTTGGATTGGTCTCCAACGGGGGGCAGCGGCAAGGCAGTGCCAGAGCCGCGGTCCGAGCTGAGGTCGGGAGTCGGACTGGTCCATAGTACCTGTGAAGTCGTCGAAGGAAACGAGACGCATGGAGGGAAGGGGCCAGCCCGAGGGGAGCCCGCGCGAGAAGGCCAGGGTCCGGACACAGAGCCGGGTTGCCTTGCCGCCGAACCTCGAACGGGTGAACACGGCAGCCAAGCAGGCTGCCCAAACCCGGTTCACGGCCTTGCTGCACCACGTCGACGAGGACGCTCTGCGTCGGGCGTTTCGACGACAAAAGCGGCAGGCCAGCGCGGGGGTCGACGGGATAACGGTGGCGAAGTACGAAGAGAGGCTCACGGATAACCTCCGGGAGCTCTGCGGACGCGTCCACACGGGTCGCTACCGGCCACAGCCGGTGCGACGAGTCTACATCCCCAAAGCCGATGGCGGTAAGCGGCCTCTCGGTGTGCCGGCGCTAGAGGACAAGATTGTCCAAAGCGCGGTAGCCGAGGTGCTGAGCTCCGTCTACGAGGTCGACTTCCTCGGGTTCTCCTACGGCTTCCGGCCGGGGCGGAATCCTCATATGGCGCTTGACGCCTTGCACACGGCGATCATGAGCCAGCGCGTCAACTGGGTGCTCGATGCCGACATACGCAACTTCTTCGACTCGGTCGACCACGAGTGGCTGCTGCGGATTGTGGCGCACAGGATCGCCGATCCTCGCATATTGCGGCTCATAGAGCTGTGGCTGCGGGCCGGCGTTCTTGAGAGCGGCGAGAAGCAAGAAACGGACAGGGGTACCCCGCAGGGGGCGGGCATCAGTCCGCTCCTCGCCAACATCTTTCTGCACTACATCCTCGATCTCTGGACCCATCAATGGCGCCGTCGCCGCGCACGCGGTCGCGTTGTGGCCGTTCGCTATGCGGACGACTTCGTCATGGGCTTCGAGAGCAAGGTGGATGCGCAGGAGATGCTCTTGGCCCTCAAGGCGCGGCTGGCCAGCTTTGGCCTGATGCTTCATGAGGGCAAGACGCGGTTGATCGAGTTCGGTCGATTTGCGGCCCTCTCGCGTCAGCGGCGCGGCGAGCGGCGACCCGAGACCTTCGCCTTCCTCGGCTTCACCCACTACTGCGGGCGGACCCGGGACGGCCGGTTTATCGTGAAGCACAAGACGGAAGGGAAACGCCTGACGCGCAAGCTGACGGCGTTGCGCCAGGAGGCCTGGCGGCTCATGCACGAGTCACTGGCCACCCAGCACGAGTGGTTCGCCGCAGTGCTGCGTGGACACTACGGCTACTACGGCAGGCCGCACAATTATCCAGCGCTTAACGGCTTCTACCGCGAAGTGCGTCGGATCTGGCTGCACTGTCTGAGACGGCGCAGTCAGAAAAGTCGGCGCATGGGCTGGTCGGAGTTCGAGGCCCTGACGGCACGCTTCCGTCTGCCCGTTCCACGCATCACTCGCACTTGGGCGCAGGCGCGGATATGACGCGGGTTACCCTCGGGAAGAGCCGGGTGCGGGAAAGCCGCCTGCCCGGATCTGTGAGGGCGAAAGCCAAATGGCTGAGCTACTCGACCACGACCGTGGTGGCCGCCTTAATGAACAACCAACAGACGTTGCCCTGACGTTTTTTGACGAAATCGATAGGTGTGCTTGATTCTGTGGAGCCAGTTGTTGTTCTGACCCGAGGGAACCTGCGCAGGTGATTGGGTATGTAGGGCCTAAGCGTGCGTTGCGCTTGCAAATAATTTTGATGGATCCCGCGGATTGCGAGTCAGTTCGTGCAATGCCTGCGAATTGCGAGAACGACTGCCGTCTCGGCGGGCTCGTCTCTGGATCCTCCGCACTTATGGCGCCGTGCTGACATGTGCTCGCGCTCGCTGCACCAAGCCGCAGCAAATTCCCGGGGCGAGGGCCTTTCTTGAGCACGTGCCGTTGCAACCTAGGCGCAGCCAGCGTTACCTCGCATCGCGTTGCTGAGTATCGGATCATCGATCAAGCGGAGCGATACCTCCGTTCCCGAACTCTGCGTTTAGGTTCTAAACGCATCGCAATCTTAGAATGAAGTCAGCCGACGATTCGCATTTGAACCGGCACCAGATCGGCTGGCCTATAGGCCGAGGAATTGAACTGTTAGGCGACACTGCGTCCAGAGACAGAGCCGTACGATTCACTCAGAAGAAGGTCGGGTGCTGGCAAGCTCGAGAAAGTGATCTGGGCAGCCGCCACAGAGATCCCGCGCGCCTAGCGGATTTTCCTGCTACAAACACTTGTTCCCTCAAAAATCAGTCCTATTTCAGCTGCGCCTGCGTTGGCACTCGCGGGCCGAGATTGTTACCAATCGGGAAATCGTCAACTAGTTTAAATGCTTAGGAGATCTGCATGGAATTCCGTCCGCTTCACGATCGCGTCGTGGTCAAGCGCATCGACGCAGAAGAGAAGACCGCTGGCGGCATCATCATTCCCGACACGGCGAAGGAAAAGCCCTCGCAGGGCGAGATCGTCGCCGTCGGCCCGGGTGGCCGCGACGAAGCTGGCAAGCTGATCCCGATCGACCTGAAGGTCGGCGACCGCGTGCTGTTCGGTAAGTGGTCCGGCACCGAGGTCAAGATCGACAACGTCGACCTGCTGATCATGAAGGAAAGCGACATCATGGGCGTCCTCGACGTCCCCGCTTCCAAGAAGAAGGCGGCCTAAGAGCCCCTCTCTTATCCAGTTAAACACCTAAGGAAAAAATCCAGATGGCAGCTAAAGAAGTCAAATTCTCGGTCGATGCGCGCGACAAGATGCTTCGCGGCGTCGACATTCTCGCCAACGCGGTGAAGGTCACGCTCGGTCCGAAGGGCCGCAACGTCGTGCTCGACAAGTCGTTCGGCGCTCCCCGCATCACCAAGGACGGCGTCACCGTCGCCAAGGAGATCGAGCTCGAGGACAAGTTCGAGAACATGGGCGCGCAGATGGTGCGCGAAGTCGCCTCCAAGTCCGCTGACGCGGCCGGCGACGGCACCACCACCGCGACCGTGCTAGCCCAGGCGATCGTGCGCGAAGGCGCCAAGTCGGTTGCCGCCGGCATGAACCCGATGGATCTGAAGCGCGGTATCGACCTCGCGGTCGAAGCCGTCGTTGCGGACCTCGTCAAGAACTCCAAGAAGGTGACCTCGAACGACGAGATCGCCCAGGTCGGCACCATCTCGGCCAACGGCGACGCGGAGATCGGCAAGTTCCTCGCCGACGCCATGAAGAAGGTCGGCAACGAGGGTGTCATCACCGTCGAGGAAGCCAAGTCGCTCGAGACCGAGCTCGACGTCGTCGAGGGCATGCAGTTCGACCGCGGCTACATCTCGCCCTACTTCGTCACCAACGCCGACAAGATGCGCGTTGAGATGGACGACGCCTACATCCTCATCAACGAAAAGAAACTGTCTCAGCTCAACGAGCTGCTTCCGCTGCTCGAGGCCGTGGTGCAGACCGGCAAGCCGCTGGTCATCGTCGCCGAGGACGTCGAAGGCGAAGCGCTTGCGACCCTGGTCGTGAACCGTCTCCGTGGCGGCCTGAAGGTCGCGGCCGTCAAGGCTCCCGGCTTCGGCGATCGCCGCAAGGCCATGCTGCAGGACATCGCGATCCTGACCGGTGGCCAGGCGATCTCGGAAGATCTCGGCATCAAGCTCGAGAACGTCACGCTCAACATGCTCGGTCGCGCCAAGAAGGTGATGATCGACAAGGAGAACACCACGATCGTCAACGGCGCCGGCAAGAAGGCCGACATCGAAGCGCGCGTGTCGCAGATCAAGGCGCAGATCGAGGAAACCACCTCGGACTACGACCGTGAGAAGCTCCAGGAGCGTCTTGCCAAGCTCGCAGGCGGCGTCGCGGTGATCCGCGTCGGCGGCGCGACCGAGGTCGAGGTGAAGGAGCGCAAGGATCGCGTTGATGACGCGATGCATGCGACCCGCGCGGCGGTCGAGGAAGGCATCGTCCCGGGCGGCGGCGTCGCCCTGCTCCGTGCCTCCGAGCAGCTCAAGGGCCTGCGCACCAAGAACGACGACCAGAAGACCGGCGTCGAGATCGTGCGCAAGGCGCTCTCCGCGCCCGCTCGCCAGATCGCGATCAACGCCGGTGAAGATGGCTCCGTGATCGTCGGCAAGGTCCTCGAGAACAAGTCGTACGCCTACGGCTTCGACTCCCAGACCGGCGAATATGGCAACCTGGTCACCAAGGGCATCATCGACCCGACCAAGGTGGTCCGCACCGCGATCCAGAACGCAGCTTCCGTGGCGGCCCTGCTGATCACTACCGAGGCCATGGTCGCCGAGCTGCCGAAGAAGAACACCGGCGCGCCCGCGATGCCTCCGGGCGGCGGCATGGGCGGCATGGACTTCTGATCCAACTCTCGCTGAAATGCGATCCCCGGCAGAAAAATGCCGGGGTCATCTTTTGCTCGCGACGTTTTCAGTTCGTTGTTCTGATCTCGCGCTATGCGCTCCGGAAATGAAGATCAGCAGTTGCTCGACGTTCCGCTCGGGGTTTTGCGAGTCTGCTGGTAGGCATGTCACCGGCAACATGAGCGGGTGATGGCCGTTCTGCACAGTCTTTCCATGCGGCCTCAGCGTCGGCGGCCGGTCAAGGCGAACACCTGAGAACGCCCGGTCGCGGTAGCCACCCATTGGCGCTACTGACTTAAATAGCATCGGTTCCGGCGCCTATATGCTCAAGCGCTGGAGTGCGTTCACCCTCTTCCTCGCCGACGGCCGTATCTGCTTGTCAACAACGCCGCCGAACGAGCCCTGCGTGGCATCGCCCTGGGTCGGAAGTCTTGGCTGTTCTGCGGCTCCGACCCCTGATCGTCACCGCCAAAATGAACGACCTGGATCCACAAGCCTGGCTCACTGATGTCCTGGCGCGCATCGCTGCACATCCAGCCCAAAAGGCTCGACGAACTGCTGCCCTGGAATTGGCGAGACCAAAATAGGCAAGTCAATCAGGCAGCCTGAGTGACCGTCCCGCGGTCCTCACCGGCTTTCAATTACCCACAAATTCTCCTCCGACCATGGCGCCTAGCGCGATGTCGGTGAGGCGTGACAGCCCGCGCCACATG
The DNA here is from genome assembly GCF_023100905.1 of Bradyrhizobium sp. 4. Lineage (NCBI taxonomy): Bacteria > Pseudomonadati > Pseudomonadota > Alphaproteobacteria > Hyphomicrobiales > Nitrobacteraceae > Bradyrhizobium > Bradyrhizobium sp. 4. Next base: position 1,325,987 of record NZ_CP064686.1, on the reverse strand, counting down.
ACGGTATTGCCGGGCGGCGGGTCGCTGGCGCGCGCAAGATAGCCGCCGAGCCGGGCGATCTTGATCAAATAGTGAGAGAGCGTTTTCTGTCTTGCTTTTGGCTTGTCGTTGGCGAGGCGATTGAGCACGCCGATTTCAGTCGCAGTTAACGCGAGGGTTGGCGGCGCGTCTGGGGCAGAACGGTTGAGTGCGGATTCCGATCGATGTCGCCCAGGATTCCGAGATGATCTCGCCCACCATTCCGATTTGAAGTCGCCCACCCGTTCCGAAATGATGTCGCCCACCATTCCGGGATGATGTCGCCCGGGTGACGAGGCCTCTTCTGGCTCCCATAGGGTCAACTCTTTCGGCTTTGCGAAGGGGACCCTGGATGCCGACGGAGAGGCTTGCGATGCGCCGTGTGCGCGATGTGATCAGAATGAAGGCGGCCGGGCTGCCGAGCCGCGAGATTGCGCGACGGGTGGGCGCGGCGCCCTCGACGGTGCGCCTGGCGCTCCGGCGGTTCGAGGCCGCGGGCTTGAGCTGGCCGTTGCCAGACGACGTCACCGACACGGTTCTGGAACTTCGCCTGTTCGCGAAGACCGGCAATGGCAACCGTCAGGGTCACCGCCGCATCGCCGAGCCCGACTGGGCGACCGTGCACCGCGAGCTCAAACGCAAGCACGTGACGCTGTCGATCCTGTGGGAGGAATATATCGCCACCGAGCCCGGCGGATACCGGTACTCGCGCTTCTGTGAGCTCTACCGCGCCTGGGAGGGCCGCCTGTCGATGACGATGCGCCAGGCCCATGCGGCCGGCGACAAGTTGTTCGTCGACTATGCCGGCGATGGCGTGCCGGTGGTGGTCGACCGCCTGACCGGTGAGCGCAGAACGGCGCAGATCTTCGTCGCCGTGCTCGGCGCATCGAGCTTCACCTACGCGCAGGCGACGTGGACGCAGGGGCTCGCCGACTGGATCAGCGCCCATGTTGGCGCCTTCGCGGCGATCGGCGGCATACCGGCGCTGCCGGTGCCCGACAACACCAAGGTCGCGGTCATTAAGGCGAGCCTGTACGACCCGCAGATCAATCGTACCTACGCGGAGATGGCGGCGCATTACGGCACCGCCATCTTGCCGGCGCGGCCGCGCAAGCCGCGCGACAAGGCCAAGGTCGAGCAGGCCGTCCTCATCGTCGAGCGCTGGCTGCTCGGCCGCCTGCGCCATCGCACCTTCTACAGCCTGGCCGAGGTCAATGCGGCGATCGGCGAACTGCTCACGAGGCTGAATGAGGAACGGCCGATCCGGCGGATCGGCGTGACACGCCGCCGGTTGCTCAAGGAGGTCGACCGGCCGGCGCTCAAGCCATTGCCGGCGTCCCCCTATGTCCTCGCCGAGTGGCGGATCCGCCGCGTCAGTCTCGATTACCACGTCGAGGTGGAGAAGCATTACTACAGCGTTCCGCATCGCTTCGCCCGCGCCGAGGTCGAGGTGCGGTTCACGGCCCGTACCGTCGAGATCTTCCACAAGGGCGAGCGGATCGCCGCGCATCAGCGCATGAGCGGCAATCACAAACACACCACCGTGCCGGAGCACATGGCCTCCAGCCATCGGCGCTACGCCGGCTGGACCATCGCGCGTATCCGCCAGGACGCCGCCGCGATCGGGCCGGCGACCAGCGCGTTGTGCGACCTCATTCTCGACGAGCGCTCGCACCCCGAGCAAGGCTTCCGCGCCTGCCTCGGCATCCTCAGGCTCGCCGCCTCCTATGGGCGCGAACGGCTGGACGCCGCGGCTGCGCGGGCAATCGACATCGGCGCGCGCACTTATGGCTCGGTCAAGTCGATCCTCGCCAACAATCTCGATCGGCGTTCTGCTCACCAGCGTTCCGCGGACGATGCGCCGATCCTGCATGCCAACATCCGCGGACCGCGCTACTACAATTAGGAGATCATCCCTTGCTCACCCATCCGACCCTCGACCGCCTCAACGCCCTCGGCCTCCACGGCATGGCCAAGGCCTTCGCCGACATCGAAGCCACCGGTGAGGCCGCAAGCCTCGGTCACACCGAATGGCTTGCGCTGCTGCTCGAACGTGAAGCCTCGCTGCGGCACGACAAACGGCTCGCCACTCGCCTGCGCTACGCCAAGCTGCGCCAGCAAGCGTGCGTCGAGGACATCGACTACCGCACCCCGCGCGGTCTCGACCGCCCGCTGTTCGCTAAGCTTGTCGAGGGCCGCTGGATCGACGACCACGTCAATCTCCTGATCTGCGGCCCGGCCGGCGTTGGCAAGAGTTGGCTCGCCTCGGCGCTCGGCCACAAGGCCTGTCGCGACAATCGCTCCGTGCTCTATCAGCGCGTCCCGCGACTGTTCGACGATCTGGCGCTCGCCCGCGGCGACGGCCGCCATCCACGCCTGTTGCGCGGCCTTGGCCGTGTCGATCTGCTGATCCTCGATGATTGGGGACTCGAGCCGCTCGACGCCGGTGCCCGTCACGACCTCCTGGAAATCCTCGAAGATCGCTACGGTCATCGCTCCACCATCGTCACCAGCCAGCTCCCCGTGGACCAGTGGCATCTGCTCATTGGAGATCCCACCTATGCCGACGCCGTGCTCGATCGCCTCGTCCACAATGCCCATCGGCTCGACCTCACCGGTGAGAGCCTGCGCCGAACCCGGCAATCCGCCCGAAAGACCTGAGCCCGTGGCGCTGTGGACATGCCGCTGCGCTTGGACAACGCAATCGCGTTGCCCACATGCCCACAGCAACCGCAGAAGAAGAAAAACAGGTTGAAGTCGCGATTCCAGATTGACCACGCGGCTTGACCGATGCCAGAGAACCAGCCGGCCAGAACGCCTCGCCGCTGGGCGAGATCAAATCGGAAAGGTGGGCGACATCGTCTCGGAATCCACGGGCGACTTCATATCGGTACGCCTGGGCGACTTCGTCGGAATCCGCAGTTGAGCATCGTCATCCAGAAGACCCGCCAACTCAGGATACAAAAACAGCGAGATCAGATTGGTCAGACGCTGGGCGGTCCTGAGCTTCGACTCCTCAGCTTTGCGGCCAGATTGGAGGATCTTGTGGTATACCTCGATCTTCCAACTCAAAGCATACCATTCGAGCTTCTCAATGGCGTCGGCGCGGGAACCAACAGGCAGGTCGGTGATCAGCTTCCAATCGATCTTCTTTCTGTTTTTCGGTGTCCCGCGCTCTTCGGCATAGATCACCGTCAGCGTCAGAGCAGAATAGCGCTTCTGCTTTCCGACCGGCGGAAGGACCCGAATCTTGCGATACCTGATCTCAAGAACGGCCTGGTCGGGATCGCCGTTTTTCGATGCGATGGAGCCCTTTGACGGCGACCTCGTCCATTTCGTCGGCGATCGTGTGATCCCCGTCTCCAGCCAAGCGGTGGACGCAGGTCCTGATCAGGAAATGAGTTCCGATCTCCTGTGCCGCGCAGAAAAGCTCGTAGATGTCACTCTCACGATCACCGATATGGATGCATCGTCCAGGATGGTCCAAGAGTTGCGCAGACTGCTTGAGATTTTCCAACCAGCGGACGCTTTCCTTTATCTCGATAGGAATCCGGGTCGGATTGATCTTCTTTTTAAGCGCTGCGGTCCCCTTGAATTTCTTCCGGGTCCAGAACTTAACGGCCGCTAACCCCAGCGGCATCCCCTCGATTGTGACCGCGAGGCTCGAATGCATCAGGATGCCGCAAACCGTGTGCGATCTGAGGCGACCCGCCTTCGTCCCGTCCACTGTTTATGCTCTTGGTGATGCCGATCGCTTCTGACTTCTCGCGTTGATAGCTGAACTCGGTTGTATCGTGCAGCACAAGAACGAGACCTCCAGCGGCGGCGGCACGATCACGTGTCGATTGGAAATGGCCGGCCAGAATGTCCGCTTCGGTGACCCCGTCATTAGAGAAGAAGCGGTAGGCTGCCTTGGTATTCGCCCAATCCTGGCAGACGAGCGGAATGCTTTGTCCCATGGCGCTTCCAATCTGCGTGAGCAGTTTGCGGAATCTGTCGCCGAGCCGCGCGTCCCTAAACTCGCATCCACTACTCTCTCGATCAATCCAACATTCACCTTCCAAGGACCGCAAACAGCCTTTTGCCGATCGACCCCTTAATGTCAGCCCCATAGAGCACCCCCTCGCGAATCAGGTGCTCAGAAAGGAATCACAAGTGATTCTTTCGATTCAGGATTTCGCCGATCAGCGGATCAGCCCGAGGGGTTAAAGTTAGGGGTAATTGAAAGCCTCACCGGCTTTCAATTACCCACATCTGGTAGGGAGGATTTGCATCGATTGAATCGTCTGTGATTCTGTTTGTGACGCCGATTCGCGGAGGCGTCACAGATGAGCGGAGACACTGGAGCCGGTACGACAGGCTGGCACGACGACGAAGTCGTTTCGGCGGGGCTGCCGGACAAGCGACTGGCGCGGCGGTTTGGCCGTCTGCTTGATCAGATGTCGGCGGCCCCTGGCCAGCCAGTCCCAGCCGCGTGCGGCGATTGGGCGGCGACGAAGGCGGCCTATCGCTTCTTCGACAACCCACGCGTTACCGAGCATGGGATGCTGGCCGGTCATTTTGCCGCGACCGCCATGCGCTGCGCGGCGAGCGAAGGACCAATCCTCATTCTGCAGGATACGACCGAGTTCATCTACAGTCGCGCACAACCGGGTAAGATCGGCTTCACTAAGACCATTAACGCCGGACGTTATAAGGCGGGTCAACCCAACGTGGTGACCTTGTGTGGGGTGCTGATGCATTCGAGCCTGGCCGTAACCCTCGGCGGCGCGCCGCTCGGGCTGACGGCAGCGAAGTTCTGGACACGCACGAAGTTCAAGGGGACCTGGACGCTCAAGCGGCATGTAAACCCCACGCGTGTGCCAATCGAGACGAAGGAAAGCTATCGCTGGCTGGAGAACTTGCGCCAGTCGATGGCGCTCGTGGGCGCGCCAGAGCGCTGCGTGCATGTGGCCGACCGCGAGAGCGACATCTACGAGCTCTTTTGCCTGGCGCAGGATCTCGGCACGCGCTTTCTGGTGCGAGTGCAGACCAATCGATTGGCCGGCACGCCCCCCGACGCAGAGCCACGGGATGGAGCTCATCGGGTCTTCGCCCAGTTCTCGGCTACGCCTTGGGCGGGACGCCATTACGTCGCGATCGGACAGGATGAGACGGCGTGCGTGCACGTGAAGTTCGCCGCCATCCAAACCTTGCCGCCCATAGGCAAGCAGAAGCGATACAGTCCTCAGCTTCTCACCTACATTCAAGCCCTTGAGATCGACCCGCCTACGGGCCGTCCGCCGATCGACTGGAAGCTGCTGACCAATCTGCCGGTCGGAAATTTCGCCATCGCCATCGAGAAGCTCGAATGGTACGCCTTGCGCTGGAAAGCGGAGGTGTTTCACAAGGTAACGAAGTCTGGCTGCCGCGCCGAAGAGGCGAGGCTTGAGACTGCCGAGCGGCTGACCAAGTTCCTCGCGCTCATCGCGATGGTTAGCTGGCGCATCTTCTTCCTCACCATGTCCGCACGAGCGAAGCCCGAGGCTGCGCCGGAGACAGTCCTCACCCCAACCGAAATCGCGACGCTAGATGCCATGGACGGGGCACGGGCCAAGCCGCGCATCTTGCGCAAGACCCTCGCCACCTACTTGCTCCAGATTGCCATGCTGGGCGGCTACCTCGCGCGCAATCACGATCCGCCGCCAGGAAACATGGTCGTGTGGCGAGGCCTAACACGTCTCAACGACATCGCCTTCGGTCTCTCAATCAGAGCTCGTCCACGATGTGGGTAATTGAAAGCCTCACCGGATGCTTACGGATTCGGCTCACAGAGGAGTTAGATAGCGTGCATGCGCTGTCCTTGAACTTTTCCGCTTGTTTCCAGGTTCTTGGCAAGCGAAACGCAATAATGAGCGATTCAGCGGAGCCTTGCACAAGGGGGCACCGATCACACGTCAAGAGAAAAAGCCAATCAGGCAATCATCACGAACAATTAAGCCAAATGGGGCTGTCGGCTTTCCTCCTGTTGTCGCGAATTCTTCAACGCACGCGCCCGAGGCAGCTATCCCAATTCTCTCAAGTCATTGTCGTTAAACCCGATTTTTTGGAGCGGTGCAACTGGTACGACACTTGCTGTTCTCATCCCTAGGTTCTCTCCCTTCCGGAGATGCGCATGCAAAGTGCCCTCTGCACCAAGCAGAATTTCCGACGGCCGACATATCGGGGTACCCCCCCGACGAACATCGCCTTGCACCACGAGGGCCGGTCGCGCTCAACCCTTAAGAATTGTTCGCGTCGGAGGCGTGCGACTAAGGCACCCAGACGCCGCGCATTGTTCATGCAAGGAGCCAAACTTGCGCGACGACCCTGTTGGGCTGCTCATCGATCGGGCTCTCGTCGGTGCCGGCGCGGTGAAGATCAGTTGGGGGCTGACGATGCAGATCCGTAGATCGTGCACGACCTTGGCCCACTTCTTTTCATGCTCGCCGGCAAGCCGAACATCCGCGGTGACACCGGGCTCGTTGAGCTCGGGACCGCGGAGCGGCTCGGCGACGGATTGGAACTTGCCTCCGCTTAAAACAAGCTCAATCGAGCGGCGCAATACCGACCTCTTGGGTCAGCCCGCTGAGGCGCCCAAAATGGATCTTTTCAGCTTCACCGAATGCGCGACGCGAACGCAATCCCTCCGATCGCTTTTCGACCTTCTTGTGAGCTGTGCCAGCGACGAAGGCTTCAGCGAAGTCTCTTACGGAGCGCTCAATTTCGCGGAGCCACTTCGCCTACCGGAGTATCCACCGCCCGCCGTGGCCGTTAAGTGGCCGCCCGAGTGGTGTGAACGATATTTTAAACGAAAGTACCACAAAATCGATCCGGTGGTCCGGCGGACACCGACGCTTTCGCGGCCGTTTCTGTGGGATCAACTCGCCGAGCAATATCAACTACAGCCCGACGAAAGGCGCGTACTTGATGAGGCCAGAGAGGCCGGTCTCAAGCACGGCATGAGTGTACCATTGTTTGGGCCATTGGGTCGATTATCGGTCGTATCGTTTGCATCTCGGTTCGACGATGCCGATCCTCAACATTCCAAAGGCCATCTGAACGCACTAGCCTGGCACTTTCACACCGCTTGTGTGGAGATCACACGTCCGGCGGAAGATAACTGCAATATGAGAGTTGCGCTATCACAGCGGGAATTAGATTGTCTAGGGTGGGTGGCAGAGGGCAAATCGTCATGGGAAATCGGGAGGATATTACAAATCAGCGAGAATACGGTGAACTTTCATCTTAAGAACGCGATGCGAAAGCTGGGCGCGACCAGCCGGATCCAAGCCGTCATTGTGGCGATTCGCCTCAATCTTATTTTTGGCGTCCATGCTGCGTGAGCATCTTGATGGACGATGATTGTATCCAATGTAGTTTGCGTCTGAAAACTGCTGTGAAGACAAGAATCGATCCTGTGGGCAATCGTTCGCCAGGGCAATGAGCAAGCTCGACCTGCCATGTGACGAAGCCACTTGCTCCTAGCGCGCACGCTGTATACGGCACTACGTGCTTAGTCCCGGGCATCCTTTGGAGCGTTAGGTTACAATCGGTCCGGCTAGGGAGTCCAGCATTTGCAGGTGTTCGTAGGACGTGAGGGTTTCCGTTGCCGATCGTAGCTGTAGGCGCCAATGAAGATTGGGAGTTTGATTCGAGCTGATCGGTTTGCTTCAGTTGATTTCTTCTTGGGAGTTTAAAACGATCGTGTCCCCTAGCGTGGTGTAGCTGGCGGCGGGTCACCGCGTTGGCCGGCAGGAGCCGGGCCGGTCAGCTGGCGAGTGCCTGAAGGCTGACGGTGGGATCATCGCTCATCGGCATCATGGTTTCCAGCGTCATGTAACGGGCACGCTGCACGGCCCACTCATCGTTCTGTTCGAGCAGAATCGCGCCGATCAGGCGGACGATGGCATCCTCGTTGGGGAAGATGCCGATCACCTCGGTCCGCCGCTTGATCTCGCCGTTGAGGCGTCCGATCGGGTTGGTAACCGGTATGAGAGTTTCTCGGTGCCGGTGTTCCGCTGCGGTGTTCTGCATCGTGGCGTATGGTGCGACCATCGGGACAGAGGCACCGGGAGCACGAAGGTGCGGGCAGGCCGATGCATTCGATGAGTCCGCGAGCTCGAGTTAGTAGCTGGCCGCCTCTGCGACTCGCCCGGTTGCGCTGAGAGCGCGAATCCGTAGTTGTCGTGTCGCCCGTAGCTCCCGTCATGTGGTCTGATTGGCAGGAGGTGCGAATGCGACGGGTGATTGGCATCGACGTCCACCGAACTTTCGGGGAGGTGGTGATCTGGGAGGATGGCAGGCTCCGACATGCGGGCCGCATTGATATGACGCGGACTGCGTTGGAGGGATTTGGCAAGACCCTGCTGGCCAGTGATGAGGTGGTGGTCGAAGCGACCGGCAACAGCATGGCGGTATCGCGGGTTCTGGCACCGTTCGTGGCACGGGTGATTATCGCCAATCCGCTGCAGGTGAAGGCGATCGCCCAGGCTCACGTCAAGACCGACAAGATCGATGCCGGCACGCTCGCCAGTCTGCAGGCGGCTGGGTACCTGCCGCAGATCTGGACGCCTGACGCGGAGACGGAACGCAAGCGTCGGCTGGTGGCGCGGCGCTACCAGGTCGTGCGCCATCGCACGCGGCTCAAGAACGAGGTGCATTCGATCCTGCACGCGCACCTGATCCCGAAGTGCCCGCATGCCGATCTTTTCAACGGCCGCGGCCGGGCGTGGTTGGCCGCCCAACCGTTGCCGGACGATGAGCGCGCGGCGATCGATCGGCACGTCCGCGAGCTTGACCGGCTGGCGGAAGATCTGGCCCTGCTCGACCGCGAGATCGCGCAGGACGCCATCGACGATTCCGCGGTCAACAGATTGATGACGATCACCGGCGTCAACTTGGCGGTCGCTGCCGGCATCATGGCGGCGATCGGCGACATCAGCCGGTTCAACAGCCCGCAGAAGCTGGTGAGCTATTTTGGGCTGAACCCGCGGGTACGGCAGTCCGGACTGGGCGCCGCCCATCACGGCCGCATCAGCAAGATCGGCCGCAGTCACGCGCGCGCCATGCTGGTCGAGGCGGCCTGGGCAGCGGCCAAGGCGCCCGGTCCGCTGCATGCGTTTTTCGTGCGCATCCGCGCCCGGCGCGGCCATCAGATCGCCGCGGTGGCCGTGGCCCGGAAGCTCACCGTGCTTTGCTGGCATTTGTTGACGAAGGGCGAGGATTACCTGTGGGCGCGCCCGGCACTGGTCGCCATCAAGACCCGCGCGATGCAGCTTCAAGCCGGACATCCGCAACAGAAAGGCAGCCGGCGTGGGCCAGCGTATGCCTACAACATCAAGGCATTGCGCGACCGCGAGATGTTGATTGCCGCACAGGCGGAGCAAAGCTACGAGCGCTTGGTGACGCAATGGAAACCACGGCGGCCAAAAACCGGCGCGCGGGCGCCTCAGCTCGCAAGACAAAATAGGGCAGCCTGGTGGCGCTTGCAGCCGATGCGCCACGCTTCGCCACGAGGTCGCCCGCCCACCAAGGATAATCCCGCCTGACGGCAAGTGCCAGCCAGGAATGCAGTCCCGTTCCACGCAAGCATGCCGCCGTGCTCGGGGGCGGTCAAGGCCAAGCCTCGCGGTGGCCGCAAACGCGGCCAGCCTCGACCGCCCCTGCGCGCGGCGGCTGCGAGATCGATGGCCGGGACGGAAGAATGGCCCGGAGCGCAGCCGAACAAAAGAATGGACGTACGCGATTTCTGCAATCGTCATCTCGGTCATGAAAAAAATCGCTTGTCCATCTCATCCGTGGAGTGCAGCTTGGTCCGGTGCTGCGGCGGGAACGTCATGTAGGCGAGCACGTCGGTCTCGGCGTCGTCGAGGAATCCGGCAAGCTTGGGCAGCTTGGGACGGAGCTGATCGGAGACCTTGCGCCACTGCGTTCGCGCGGCCTCGGCATCGTCCTGGGCAAACGCGGTGGCGATGAAGGCGGAGACGACACGCCGGCCGCTCTTACCGGCATGCGCCAGTGCGTTGCGCATGAAGTGGACGCGGCAGCGCTGCCAGGAGGCATTGAGCACCTTGGCCACAGTGGCCTTGATGCCCTCGTGGGCATCTGAGACGACCAGCTTGACACCTCGCAGGCCGCGGCGGGCGAGCTTGCGCAGGAACGCGGTCCAGAACGTCTCGGCTTCGGAAGGGCCAATATCCATGCCGAGAACTTCGCGCCGGCCGTCACTGTTGACGCCGACCGCAACAATCACAGCGACAGATACGATGCGGCCGTTCTGGCGCACCTTCACGTAGGTGGCGTCGATCCACAAATACGGCCGGTCGCCCTCGATCGGACGGGCGAGGAAGGCCTTCACCTTGTCGTCGATCTCGCCGCACAGCCGGCTGACCTGGCTCTTTGAGATGCCGGTCATGTCCATGGCCTGCACCAGATCGTCCACCGAACGGGTCGAGACGCCCTGCACGTAGGCTTCCTGCACCACGGCGGTGAGCGCCTTCTCGGCCATGCGTCGCGGCTCCAGGAAGCCCGGGAAGTAGGAGCCCTTGCGCAGCTTGGGAATGCGCAGCTCGACGGCGCCGGCGCGGGTCTCCCAAATCCGGTCGCGGTAACCGTTGCGCTGGGCCAGGCGCTCAGGGTTCTTCTCGCCGTAGGCCGCCCCGGTCTGGCTTTCGACCTCCAGCTCCATCAGACGCTGGGCAGCAAAGCCGATCATCTCGCGCAACAGATCGGCATCAGGGGTCTTCTCCACGAGCTTGCGCAGGTTCATCATATCGTCGGTCATCGGTGGTTCCTCTGGTTGCGTTGGCGTGTCGCAACCCGATCCTACCGGAGGACCGCCGGTGACCACCGCAAAGCCGTCCGCCCGCTACGGCGCTATTTGGGGGCGCGCGTCCGGGCGGCTTTGCTCTACCGAGCTACACCACCACTGGGGAGTACGTCATGCCAAGCTGATGAATGCTTGTGGGTGCAAGTCCCATCCGGCCAAAGCCGAAGCAGGCAGGCCGGGACCGAGTCTTGCGGGCGTCACGGCAACGCGGGGTTCGAAGTGTAGACAGGAGCCATGCGGGGTGCGGGAATGAGCCTCGAAAGGTGGATGTTCGCGGAGGCCGAGTGTGTTCCCTAAACACGAAGGCAGCATGAGCATCGTCGTTATGCGAGACGATGCCGCTCCGTCGGGGTCGATGGCCGGATCACGCATGGAAGGTAATCATCGGAACATGAGAGGCCCGACCGGGTCCGTTGGATTGGTCTCCAACGGGGGGCAGCGGCAAGGCAGTGCCAGAGCCGCGGTCCGAGCTGAGGTCGGGAGTCGGACTGGTCCATAGTACCTGTGAAGTCGTCGAAGGAAACGAGACGCATGGAGGGAAGGGGCCAGCCCGAGGGGAGCCCGCGCGAGAAGGCCAGGGTCCGGACACAGAGCCGGGTTGCCTTGCCGCCGAACCTCGAACGGGTGAACACGGCAGCCAAGCAGGCTGCCCAAACCCGGTTCACGGCCTTGCTGCACCACGTCGACGAGGACGCTCTGCGTCGGGCGTTTCGACGACAAAAGCGGCAGGCCAGCGCGGGGGTCGACGGGATAACGGTGGCGAAGTACGAAGAGAGGCTCACGGATAACCTCCGGGAGCTCTGCGGACGCGTCCACACGGGTCGCTACCGGCCACAGCCGGTGCGACGAGTCTACATCCCCAAAGCCGATGGCGGTAAGCGGCCTCTCGGTGTGCCGGCGCTAGAGGACAAGATTGTCCAAAGCGCGGTAGCCGAGGTGCTGAGCTCCGTCTACGAGGTCGACTTCCTCGGGTTCTCCTACGGCTTCCGGCCGGGGCGGAATCCTCATATGGCGCTTGACGCCTTGCACACGGCGATCATGAGCCAGCGCGTCAACTGGGTGCTCGATGCCGACATACGCAACTTCTTCGACTCGGTCGACCACGAGTGGCTGCTGCGGATTGTGGCGCACAGGATCGCCGATCCTCGCATATTGCGGCTCATAGAGCTGTGGCTGCGGGCCGGCGTTCTTGAGAGCGGCGAGAAGCAAGAAACGGACAGGGGTACCCCGCAGGGGGCGGGCATCAGTCCGCTCCTCGCCAACATCTTTCTGCACTACATCCTCGATCTCTGGACCCATCAATGGCGCCGTCGCCGCGCACGCGGTCGCGTTGTGGCCGTTCGCTATGCGGACGACTTCGTCATGGGCTTCGAGAGCAAGGTGGATGCGCAGGAGATGCTCTTGGCCCTCAAGGCGCGGCTGGCCAGCTTTGGCCTGATGCTTCATGAGGGCAAGACGCGGTTGATCGAGTTCGGTCGATTTGCGGCCCTCTCGCGTCAGCGGCGCGGCGAGCGGCGACCCGAGACCTTCGCCTTCCTCGGCTTCACCCACTACTGCGGGCGGACCCGGGACGGCCGGTTTATCGTGAAGCACAAGACGGAAGGGAAACGCCTGACGCGCAAGCTGACGGCGTTGCGCCAGGAGGCCTGGCGGCTCATGCACGAGTCACTGGCCACCCAGCACGAGTGGTTCGCCGCAGTGCTGCGTGGACACTACGGCTACTACGGCAGGCCGCACAATTATCCAGCGCTTAACGGCTTCTACCGCGAAGTGCGTCGGATCTGGCTGCACTGTCTGAGACGGCGCAGTCAGAAAAGTCGGCGCATGGGCTGGTCGGAGTTCGAGGCCCTGACGGCACGCTTCCGTCTGCCCGTTCCACGCATCACTCGCACTTGGGCGCAGGCGCGGATATGACGCGGGTTACCCTCGGGAAGAGCCGGGTGCGGGAAAGCCGCCTGCCCGGATCTGTGAGGGCGAAAGCCAAATGGCTGAGCTACTCGACCACGACCGGTGCGAGACTGGACGCTCGTGAGTTCATAGCTGAGAAGCATGTTGTCTAAGAACTGATAGCCGCTCCGAAATCGGTAAGTGCGCGCCTACATGCCAGCTAAATCACACAGCCGCCAATACTGGTAGTCGCGTTGTTCCCGGTTCTCGAGTAACAATGAAGCCGATCTGGAAGACACGGCCAACTAGTCTGGTTCCGCCTGCTTTCATATCAAGCCCCGTCCACGCGGCGCTTATCGAAAGCGCGACCAGATGGTTCTCTTATGCACTTTGAATGTCGAACCCGGCATTACTTGCAGCACCCGGGAAGACTGCCGCGTGTACGACGTGGTCTCCGATTCTCACGCTTAGGAAGTCGCACCAATCGCGAAACGATCTTGAGCAGTGCGCACCCTCGTTGGCTGAACGGGAGTGCACAACAGATGAAAGCAGCTGCCGGCCGTAAGCTGCAGCTGAAATCTGGGTACGCTATGCGCTCAGCGGGCCCGGCGTATGTGCGCTGGTCTCCGGAGTTGCAAAAGAGCAGACCTCATCCGAGGTCAGAATCTGACTCACCTAGCGGAATTAGGGGTGGCAAGGACCAGTACATTAAGAGTGAGCCGCTTGATCTAGGAAGCGATATTGTGATGTGGTCGCGAAGGCAGGGACTCTGATTGCGCGGCCTTTGTCGCGCCAAGCGTGAGCGATTACCTTATCGAGCGGTCTTAACGAATTTACGGCGTCGCTATGGAACTGGATAGACTCGATGCTCGTCTCCTTGATCTTATGCAACGCAACAATCGTCTGAGCAGTGAAGAGCTTGGTGCGAAGATAGGCTTGTCTGCATCCGGAGTTCAGCGTCGATTGAAGCGCCTGCGATCGGAGCATGTGATAGAAGCAGACGTCTCAATCGTTTCTCCAAAAGCGATTGGGCGGAATGTGACGGTGCTGGTTCTGATTTCGCTTGAGCGCGATCGGCCTGACATCATTGATCGCTTCAAGCGAGCAATCGGTAAGATGCCCGAGGTAATGAGTGGATTCTACGTTACCGGGCAGACCGACTTCGTCTTGCTGGTTACAGCGAACAATATGGAAGAATACGAGTGTTTCACTCGGCGCCTTAAACACGAAAACTCAGACTTAAAACGCGTTGAGACGATGGTCGTTTTGGATCGAGTTAAAGCGAGTTTCAGTCTACCAATGGCTTCTATCGCATGCTGGTGCCATGCTTAGGGTCTGTACCTAATTAGCGAGTTCTGATTCCCTGGTGCCAAGTTGATTCGGCACGGGGGACTTCGATGCGGAAAGGACTGTTCTGGCTCAACGACAAGCAGTGGGCTCAGATAGAGCCGCATCTGCCAACAAACCAGACCGGCCCGGCGCGCGAAGACGATCGACGCATTATCAGCGGTATCATTCACATGCTTCAGTGCGGCGCACGCTGGCGCGATTGCCCGTCCGACTATGGCCCTTACACGACGATCTACAATCGGTTCAATCGCTGGGCTAAGCGCGGACATTGGCAGGCGATCTTTGAAGCGCTCGCCCGCTGCGGCAAGGACCGAGTGGCTTTGTCGATCGACTCCACATCGATCAAAGCGCATCGCTCGGCGAGCGGCGGAAAAGGGGGGAGTGTGAACAGGCGATCGGCCGCTCGCGCGGTGGGCGGACCACGAAAATCCACGCGCTGAGCGACCCTGATTGCAAACCTTGCGCATTTCATCTCACTCCGGGACAAGCCGCAGACATTGCCGCAGGGCCGGCCCTTTTGAAGCTCGCGCCGCCCATGTCTTCCCTCATTGGGGACAAAGGCTACGATGGCGACGGCTTTCGCGCCGAAATCGTCAATCGCGGCGCGAAACCCGTCATTCCAAATAAATCCAACCGGGTAACCCTCCACAGCTTCAGCAAGCGCCTCTATAAAGGGCGCAATGTTATCGAGCGCTGTTTCTGCCGGCTCAAGGATTTCAGGCGTGTTGCTACTCGCTACGACAAACTTGCCAGAAACTTCTTGGCCGCCGTCCACCTCGCCGCTCTCGTCGCTTATTGGATCAATTGAGTCTGAACCCTAACATTACAGTTGCTTTTGTAATGCTAATCCAACACTGGGGAGGCTCGTCATTCACCCGGTATGATATCGGTCGGCGCTCGCGAAGGGATGCGGCGGTGAAACCTATCACGTAATCCCGCGGCGTTGCGCGAGCAAACTCCAGGTTCCCGAGCCGCTCGAAGTGCTTGCTAGATAGCCGCGCCCCTTCCATCTTGATTGCAGCGCCGCATCGCGCGGCGAACCAAAATCGTCGATATCTTCCGTGCAGTGTAGGGTCGTCCACCTCGCCGGCACAATGGACCGGCCTATCTCCCACACTTTACTGGACGTGAGCCGATCAGCGGGATGCGAGGCACCATACACGATCGGTTTCGTTATGTCGGTTATGTCTCCTGTCTGGCTGATGAAGCGGCGATATTACCCGACCACCTCGACGAGAGATTATTGCCGCCGTCGATGGAAGTTTGAAGTCGCATGCTAGGCAGTCGCCTGGCTGCACGCCGATACGAGCTTGTCAATCCGGCCAGGCGTCATGTTGCCCGTGAACCGGAAGTGCGCTGGAATGCGACTTGGAGCGGGTTGCCAAGTTTGAGGCACGAATCAAGGAGCTGCACGCCGCATCGGCAAACAGTCCCAAGATCGACCGGGTTTGCTTCCGCAACTTTGATCTGCCGCGCGTTTGGAATATACCGCCGACGGACACACGCACCAAGCAGCGACTGGTTCACACCGTGGTCCGAGATTGTTTGCGATCTCGATGAGAACGCCAACGGTTCCGCTCATCCACTGGACCGGCCGCCGGCACACGGAGGTTCCGTGTGGCTCACGTTAAGATAGGCCGATATCCGGGGAATATGGCACCCATTGTCATTGGCCTCATCGAAAGTTCGCCGTGTCGCTCAATCGGACGCGCTGCAAGACCGGCGACGGCGAGAGTGGACTGGTTCGCGTGCAAACGCCTGGCTTGCCGGAAATACGGTTCCTCGTCATCGGATGGCAAAATGAAAGTGCATGGAACGCTTTGGAATTTGCGTGGGATCGGCAAAGGGGCTGCGTGCTGAAGGGCATCTTGCCGGCTGGTCGGCGAGCCGTTGGCGATACGCTAAAATGTTGGGGCGAGCCAGGCGAACGGATCGACGCCAGTCGTTTTCGCCGTCTGCAGCAGTGTTGGAGTTGTCGCCCAGGTGTGTTCGCCGCAATCGATCCCAGAAAAGAGGCTAGTCTTTTCTCGTAATCGTTGATGACCTGATGGCGAGTTCGAGCCGTCGAGCCGACGCGACCGTCGGCCAGGACCTGCTCGAAAATGGCCACGACAAACAAGTGGAGCATCTGCCTGTTGGGCTGCCAAGCGGAGTGCCGCGGGGTGAAGTAGGCTTAATCCGGCCCGGGTCAACAACATGCGGTGTTTCAACGTGCCGCTGCTCGGTTGTGGACCATGTGCCAGAGTCGCAAAGGCGCAACGGTTCAGCGTCGAAATCCAGCACGACCCACCCTATATTTGCGCAGTTTCCGCGCTTTGAGGCGGCATTTTGCAGCCATTCGGCGTCGCCTCTCGCTTATGTATTGGCACTAGAGAAAGCCATTGTAGAACTGAGGAAACAAACCCATGGCAAACCCGACAACGGAATCATCGACAGTAAAAGTAAACCGTGACCAGTTCGAGCCGGTGGCAGGTAAGATCATATTCGCTCGACGCGCATCTGACGAAAAAGGTCCCGAAGTTGTATTGTCGAGCTTCGACTTGCTCGGGCTCGGCTACGACGTCACTATCCGCAACGCGCGCCCGATCGTTAACGAGCTATCCCTTGACCGAGAAGGTTTCACTCTAATTAAGCACAAGGTGTCCTGTGCAAAGGAGCATGATCCGGAGATTATGCGCGACAGGTATCTAAAAGAAATGGTTCCGTTTATCAAGAATTACTTCAATGCGTCGTGGGTCGTACCACGCAGATCTGGCGTGATCCTTCGTTCTGCCGGCGGGGGACCCATTCCCAGAGTATTGAAGCCGGATGGATTGGCTCACATTGATTACGCGCCGATAGCCGGCCCCATGCTTGCCGCGATTGAGGATGAATCGCAAAGCATTCCGAGTCGAGCGTATTCTCGATTGATGATAATTCAAACTTGGCATGCATTCTCGCCGCCTCCGCAGGATTTTCCCTTAGCGTTCTGCGATGGCCGCTCCGTTGACGATGCCGACATTGTCGTAGTGGAAGGTCGCACGTTTCTTAACACCCCGTTGAGGCTATGCCTCGCGCACTTCAATCCGGCTCACCGTTGGTACTACTTTCCGGAGATGACAGCGGACGAATTCATTCTGTTTAAGGGCTATGATTCTGAGGTGCATTGCAATCCCAAGGCTGTCCATGCGGCTTTCGACAATCGTCGTGCGTTTCCGAATGCGAAGCCACGTGAGAGTCTCGAGGCGCGTTTTTTTGTCTACTATGCCTGAGGGGCCGCGATCGCTTCTGCCGTTTTAACAGCTGATCAACTTCATAGGCGGCATGCTGGCGCTCGCCCGGATAAGGCCAGTGGCAGGTTCAAAAAATGTCGAAAACCAGCACCGCCAATTGTCTCCACAGCGAGTTGGCTTGTCAGGATGATGGAGGCGCGGCTATGGCAGTCCTCAAGGACTTCCAGTAGATCGCGCTGCTCGGCGGCGGTGAATACCGACAATCCCCAATCGTCCAAAATCAGAAGCTGGGCGCGGCGAAGGGTTTTGAGCAAGCGGGCACAACGTCCATCCCCCGCGCGAGTGGCCCATCTTCGAACAATCTTGGGACGGGGATGGTAGAGAACCGAGCGGTTGTCGCGGCAGGCCTTGTGGCCGAGGGCACAGGCTGACCAACTTTTGACGAACCCGGTCGCTCCTATTATGAAAAAAAGTCGTAGCGACCAATCCAGTCCCCGCTGACGAGCTTGGCGAAGACGGCTGTTTCCTTCTTTCCGGCACCCTTGCGCCGCGCATTCTCTTCAGCCATGGCAAAGAATGGGCGCCTTCCAGGCGACCAGCAGGCAGCTTCCCGGATCGGTCCGGGCTGCCCGCCCGGCAGAGCGATGCGCATCAGCCACGACGCCATCTATCAGGCTCTCTTCGTTCAGGGCCGCGGTATACTACGCAGCGAACTGACCGCCTGCTTGCGAACCGGCCGCGTGTTGCGCGTGCCCAGGGGGCGCGTACGCAGGCGGGGCAAGGGCTTTGTCTCGCCGGAGATCATGATCAGTGAGCGCCCCGCTGAAGCGGCCGATCGAGCCGTGCCGGGACATTGGGAGGGAGACCTCATCCTCGGTCTTGGCAGCTCGGCGATCGGCACGTTGGTCGAACGCACGACGCGCTTCACAATGCTATTGCACCTTCCCCGGTTGGCGGGTCATGGCGAAGCTCCGCGCAAGAAGAACGGACCTGCGCTTGCGGGACACGGGGCGGAAGCCGTGCGTGACGCGATCTCGCGCACCATCATCACTTTGCCCGAAGAACTACGTCGCACGCTGACTTGGGATCAAGGAGCCGAAATGGCTCAGCACGACCCCTCAAGATCGATGCGGGTATCCAGGTCTACTTCTGCGACCCGCAAAGCCCTTGGCAGCGCGGCACTAACGAGAACACCAACGGGTTGCTGCGGCAGTACTTTCCGAAAGGCACAGACCTGAGCATCCACAGCGCCTACGAGATATCCGCTGTAGCAGCGGCCCTCAATGCCCGACCGAGAAAGACACTGGGCTGGAAAACGCCGGCAGAAGCGCTTGACGAATTACTGTCATGAGTGAAAACAATTGGTGTTGCGACGACCGTTTGAATCCGCCCAATACGGATCCATTAAGTACACCGAGCGCCTGGTCGCGCGGCACAGCGGCCTCGACCTCGTCGAGGAACTGACGGAATTTGGCAGCACGGTGACCTCCCTAGCACTCGCCGATGGCTCGTCCGCTCGCAATGTCGAGAGCGGCAAACAGCGGTGTGGTGCGATGTCTTCTGTACTCATGGTTCCTTCGGGCCGGCTGGCCGAAACGCATCGGCAGCATGGTGGCTGCGCTCCACCGGCCCGGACTGGTTCTCATCCACGCATGCGACACCGAGCTCCGGCGGCCGGACGTAAAGGCCCAAGAGGTCGCGCACTTTGGCCATGAAGTTTGGTTCGTGGAGAGCTTGAATGTCTCCGTCCGGTGCGGCTGGAGCGTAAGCCTCCGGTGGACCTTTCAATTACCCACATTTCCAGCCGCTCCGATTTCGGCGCCGAGTTCGATATCGGTGAGTCTGGAGAGTCCGCGCCAGATGACAACATTTCCGGGTGGCGGATCGGCGGCCCTGGCCAGGTAGCCACCCAATCGTGCAAGTTTGGTCAAGTAGAATGCGAGGGTTCCAGGGCGACATCGTCGATTGCCGACGTCGCTGATGAGTTCATCGAGCAATGCGATCTCGGTGTCCGTCAAGGCCATCTTCGGTGACGCGTCTGGGGCCGTGCGATTGAGCATGGTGAGCCAGAGCACGCGCCAGCTGAGAATGCAGAAGACCGCCATCAGATTAGCACTACTTTGGCAGATTGTTGATTTTGCCGCGATTTATAGGATTCCCGAATCAATTTTTCAATGATTCATGGGTGGTCGGCTCTTGGAGGGCTGACCATGCCGGGATGGGAAGACGAACTCGAACGCTGGCTGATGCCGTTCTTGGACCGGCTGGGTCATAAGACCCGACAGCGGATGTGTCCTCTATATGTTGCGGGATTGATCGGTCCTGGCGATCGCAAGAGCGTTCAGCCGATGGCGGAACGCCTTGCCACGAGCAACTACGACCAGTTGCACCATTTCATTGCGGACGGCGTCTGGAACGCGACGCCGCTAGAGACAGAGCTGCTCAACCAGGCGGACCGACTTGTCGGCGGCAGGGATGCGGTGCTGGTTATTGATGACACCTCACTGCCGAAAAAGGGTGAGCGATCGGTCGGTGTTGCGGCTCAATACGCGTCGGCTCTCGGTAAAACTGCAAATTGCCAAACGCTGGTGTCTTTAACGCTTGCGCGCGGGGAAGTGCCCGTGATGGTCGCGTTACGTCTCTTTCTGCCTGACAGCTGGACAAGCGACATGCCTCGCTTGAAGCGCGCTCGCGTGCCAGTCGAACACCGAACGCCGCGGTCCAAGCCGGAGATCGCTTTGGCCGAGATTGACCGCGCGATGGCAGCCAACATACGCTTTGGATGTGTGCTGGCGGATGCAGGATACGGCCTCAGCGCGCCGTTTCGACAAGGGCTAACAGAGCGCGGGCTGGCCTGGGCGGTCGGTATCCCTCGGCACCAGAAAGTGTATCCGGTCGATGTGAAGCTCATTTGGCCGATCACCAAAGCCCGTGGCAAACCACGAAAGCACCACGTGCCCGATATCTTATCGATTGCGGCAGAACAAATGCTGGCCAGCGCCAAATGGAAAACCGTGAGTTGGCGCAGCGGGACGGCCATACGATTGCGACCGAGATGGAAGAGACCAGCGTCAAGGGCGTGCGGCCGGCGTTCGCGAAGCGAGGCTCCGGGTTATAGATGCCCGCAGGCTAGCTCGCGTCTGCTCTAAGCTCTCCGTCAAATGCGCGCACGTGAACAGTTGCTACACGCAAGCTCATGCCGCCGCGCAACTTCCGACACCACCGCACCCCGGGAAAACGTCTCTTCAATCATCCGGGCCTTGTCATCTGCCGAGAACCACCGGGCGACGGCCCGTTCCGGCGATAACCTCAAGCTGGCGCGCCGTCGTTGCCTCCGGCTCAAGCGTATGGTTAAGCGTAGACGCAACACGATCTCCCCGATTCAGAGATCGTCACACTCGCCGATCGTAATCTTAAGGAAAAGGCGCGATCAAAACACCCGTTACGATTAGTGACGCGACGTTGAGATTTCGCTTGGGCAGGCCTCGGCGTACGCATAGTTGGAGCCGGCGACCGCTCTTCCCCACTGTGAGGTCTATGACGTGTCGCCGCCGAAATCCCCGAAAAACTTTCTCGCTGCCCAGATGGGCCTGCCGCATCGAAGGCCGGGCTCCCGAACGTACATTCAGGCGAGAAGTTTTGCACGAAGGGTCCCAATGTGAAGCTGCGATGAGTACATAGGATAACCAACGAATGTGTTCGTCCGCTACGCCCGGTCAGAGCCAAACGGCGGCATCGTCTGCCTTTTGATCCGTCGCTTGGTCTCCTCGTGCTGCCGCTGGATGGCAGTTGTGGTGCGTGGCGCTCTTCCCTGGCTCGGTAGCAGCCGCGCGAACTTGCAGCAGACTGTCTGTCGAGAACCCCAAAAATGCTTGTGTCAGGACAAAAACATTGGCCGCGCCTCAACCTCCTCGCACCTCGCGTCCGTAGACCATATTGTTATACTCGGCGGTGATCTCCTCATACGCACTCAGGTTGCGTCGCTTTATCCCGAGCGTAATTGCGGGGTGAGATGGAAGGCGAAATAGCCTTGATATCTTTCCTGAAGCTCGGGTAGTCGCCAGTCGCGAAAAGTAACGATCTTCCGACACCGCGCGGCGCCGCAGCAGCAGTGCATCGATTTATCGCTGTTATTGCCCAGCGTGGCGTAGTCAAGTGTGAGTTCCTCCCCCCGCTCGATCCCGCGCATGGCAACAATTACCACGTTCCCTGCTATGCCCACGTTTGGGTCGCAAGAGTGGTTGAGGAAGGTCTGGATCGACTCATACTCTTCCTCGCTCACTGCCCCAAGACACAGATCATCAGAGATCTGGAAGCAGTTGTTCTCCAGGCGACCTTGGCTTAAGGAGCGACACTCATCGAGGGTCATGACATGTCCGCTTCTAACGGCGACCACCTCACCGTTCTGGATCCGTTCGAGAGCGACGACCCCGCGTCCGGCAATGGCGCTTTCAAAACCGTTACTTGCCTTAGGCGTGATCCAGGATGACACCAATTTCCGTTCCTGCATGATTGCCTCATGTGAAGGTCGCTGCAATTCTCAGCGTGCGCCGAATGATTGCCGGGACCGAGCGTAGTGGGCCTGTACCTGCGTTGGGATATCTTCTTCAACCTCCTCAGGTTAGACGAAATTATCGATCAACTATGAATTTGTGTTTATTTTGATTTCACACTTAAACTTTGTATATTGCTATGGGCAACCCGATGGTACCGTATACCCTGGTTAGATCAACTGCTGATGTTGGTAGTGGACCGAAGCGGCAAATGCTTGCATCTCCTATTCGGTGCGCATTCGAGCAGTCCTCAATCAACTGGGAAGAGCTATGATCACGGTCGGCGTCATTGTACTACCAGAAAGGTCCTTTCGTCGTCCCGCGGGGGACGCGGGCAATGCAGAGTCCTATCCTTGCCGAACCATTTTGCACGTTGCTCGCGGGCTGACTCCTGACGACGTGGTGCGCCCTGCCCCAAATGCAGCTCTCCTAGCGCCGTATTTAGAAGGTGCGCTTAAATTGCAAGAACAGGGCGCCAATGTCGTCACGACCACATGCGGATTTCTTATTCCTCTGCAAGATGCGATTGCAAGACAGCTACGGATCCCGTTTGTGGCGTCATCACTGCTTCAGATTCCACTTGTACACCGTCTGGTGGCGGGGCGCGTAGCCGTAATTACCGCAGACGATGAAGCGCTTACAAAGGAATATCTGCACTTAGCAGGTGTTTCCGATGACGTGCCCACAGCAGTTCTTGGCTTGCAGCGCAATAAGGAGTTCGCTGACCCTTACCTAAAGGGGATTGGCGGACTAGAGTTGCAAAGGATAGAAACCTGCGTCGCGCGCGCTTCGGAGCTGCTGCTGGAGCGCTTTCCCGACATCAAAGCGTTTGTTTGCGAGTGTCACAACTTGCCGCCATTTGCCCAGGCAATTCAGCGAAAGACAGGTAGACCGGTGTTTGACATTTTAAGTCTCGTTGGGTTTGCCCTGAACGGGGTCAATAAGCCGATCTTTGCATAGAGCCGATCTCTTACGGCGATGAAATTCAAGTCGATGTCGGAACATCAAGCGTTGCAATGTGGCCAAATTCATCCCAAAACGATCACAAAGGCGGTCTCCAAGGGTCGTGGACGGCGGAAAGAGTATACCCGCGACCATTCGCTGTTTGTGAATTCAATTGAGAAAGCTGTTTTGGTGCTTTATGCATTCAGCCGCGAACGACCGCGATTAACCCTCGCTGCAGTCACAAAGCTGACAGGTTTGGACAAAAGCGCAGCCCAGCGCGTTCTTTTTACGTTCGATCAACTGGGCTTGGTACGAAAGCACGAAGATACTAAGCAATATTCGCCGTCCCCCCGGCTGCTTGAGTTCGCCTATGCTTATACCTATAGCGACGGATTGATCGAGCGAGCCCAGCAGTTTCTGGTTGAAGCACACCAGAAGACTGGAGAAACCGTCAATCTCATGGTGCTAGACGGCATGGACGTCATCCTCGTTTGGCGTATTCCCAGCTTGGACATTGTCGGGATGAATGTACAAGTCGGCCTTCGAATGCCCGCTCTCTACAGCATCGTAGGTCATGCGATTGTTGCTCGCCTTCCGGCAGATGAGCGAGAGCATATCATTCGCGGCACGAATTACGAGAGATATCCGGATAAGGCGGTCACACCCGATAAGGTGCGCAAGCTCTTGCAGAAGGTCGCGCAGGAGGAGGCCGTCGTGTCGGAATCACAATATTTCGAGCACGAAACCGCTGTGGGGGCTGTCATTGTTGATGGTTCAAACACGGTGCTGGGTGGGATTAGTCTTTGCGGTCCTCGCAGTCGGCTAACGCTTCGTGAGGCCCGAGAAAAACTCGTGCCGGCAACAATCACAGCGGCGCGGAAAATTTCGCTTGCGATGGGCGCCTACTGAGGCCGTGCATTCTGGCGTCACGATCCTGAATGAGGTATGTCCGCGAGAGGATCCTGCCTAACATTACAGTTGTTGCTTCGAGATACGCGCGCTAAGCGGCGCCTGGTGAGCTCTGCGCCAGAATGACCATGCGATTACATGCTCGGGTTGGATTCACTTTCGAGCAAGCCTGATGGCGATGCGGCGGATTTCCTGGATGGCCAACCGATCAGCGGCGGCGTGGGTGTGCTTTGGCTTTTGCCGGGTGCGGCGTTTGACTTTTTTGGGCGGTGGCGGAATTGGCCCGATGGTGGATCGCCGCCATCTGGCGAAGGCGAGGATAACGGGGCACGTGGCGAAGCCAGCCATGCCAGGACCTGCTCTCGTTGTGATCGAGCCCGAATTCGTTTTTAGCGGTTTCGAAGCTGTCCTCGAGCGCCCACCGACGGCCTTCGACCGCCACCAGCGATTCCATGGACGTTCCCGCTGGACGCCAGGTGCTGAAGAAGGCGATCGCCATCGGCGATATCGCGACGGATCAGCAGACCGCGCGTCCACAGACCTTATTTGCAGTGTTCACATTCGTTGACCTCGAGATCGGCCAGTTCGAGATAGCACCAGTCATGCAGCCTCGGTCCTTTGATTCCGGCTCCCGCCGACAAGCACTTCCAGTCGGACGGTCGCCGCGTCCGGGCGATGTCTTCGGCCTTGCCGGCAACCATCTATCGCTTGCCCCAGGATCGGAAGACATGAGAGCTGCTGATCCGGGGCACATAGCTTTTGGGTGCCCGTAGCTGCTGTTCGATGTCGCAAGACCTCGCCGATATCACCGGCAACCCACATGAAGGGTAGAGACGCGGCTATCGCACGTGCGATCATTCTCGTCGCACGCTTTGGTTTGGTCGCAACTCCGACATCGGCAGGCACGTATGCGGCTTCCAGACGATCTGGATCCTCGGTCCATTCCTTCGTCTCTCTCAGGTGACGGCCGCCTTGTGAGGACGGCGATGATCCCGATCGCAGCAGGGGCGAGAATCTGGATCGCAACCGGTCACACTCACATGTGCAAAGGCATGCAGGTCCTGGCATTGCTGGTGCAGGAAGGCTTCGGGCGAGATCCCTTTGCCGGCGACCCTTTGTGTTCCGTGGTCGTGCCGTACAATGTAAGCGTAGCGCCGCGGCCCTTTAGATTGTCTGTGCGCGATCTTGGGAGCACCGTTAGAAGAGTCATCTTCTGCAAGGGTGCTCATAATGGACGACCATTCGGACGACATAAGACGACCATTGACACAGCGTATCGAAGTGTACGCCGGCGCAGGCCGTAAGCAGTGGCCGGATGATTTGAAGGCCCGGATTGTCGCGGAAAGCCTTGAGCCGGGCGCGATTGTAACAGATATCGCATGCCGGCATGGCTGCCGGCCACAGCAGGTGCATGACTGGCGGCGCCGGGCGCGTTTAGGTCAACTGGTGCTGCCAGCTGCGGCGGGTGCACTGTCGTTTGTGCCGTTGGTGTCGGAATCGTCGCCATCGGCGGCTGCCGCGCCCTCCTCATCGCCGGAAGCAGCCGTTGTGACGGTTGAGCTCCAGGGGGCACGAGTTGAGGTGCGAGGGACGCCTGGACTTGCCGTGCTGAGTGATGTGTTTGTTGCGTTGCGCCGGGCACGTTCATGCTGACGGCTCCCGCTGGCCTCATGATTTACGTTGCGACCCGACCTGTAGACTTCAGGAAGGGCGCGGATGGTCTGGCGCTGTTGGCGAAGGAGACGCTGGGCCACGATCCGATGAAGGGCGTGGCGGTGGTCTTCCGTGCGAAGCGCGCTGATCGGGTGAAGATCGTGGTCTGGGATGGTAGTGGCCTCGTGCTGTATTGGAAGCGGCTTGAGGGCAGCGCCTTCAAGTGGCCGCCGGTCGTTGACGGCGTCATGCGAATGAACGCCGCGCAGTTGTCCGCGCTTCTGGCCGGCATGGATTGGACACGCATGCATGCGCCTCGAATCCCGCAGCCGAAAGCGCTTGCGTAGGACATAAAATCTTCGCTGCATCGGGGCGCGAAGCATGGCAGACTCGGGCCAATGAGTGATTTGCCTGATGAACTGCCGAGCGATCCAGCCGAGTTGCGTGCCTTTGCCGCGGCTCTGCTGGATCGCTGCGCCAGGCTCGAGCGGTTGCTCAAGCTTGCAAAAGACGCGCAGTTCGGTCGATCGTCGGAAAAGCTTGACGCTGATCAGCTCCAGCTTATTCTGGAGGATATTGATCAGGCTGTCGCGGCTCTCGAAGCAGCCGAGGACCGCGCCAATCCCAAAACACGCGAGAAGAGAGCTGCCGAGCGCAGGGCCAATCGTGGCAAGCTGCCGGAGCATTTGCCGCGCATCATCGAGACCCTGATGCCCGCTGCAACCTGCTGCCCGTGCTGCGCAGGCGACCTTTTTGAGATCGGTCACGATGAGAGCCAGAGGCTGGACGTCGTACCGGCGCAGTATCGCGTTATCGTCACCCGCCGCCCCAAACTGGCCTGCCGCGCCTGTCACGGCGTCGTCCTCCAGCATGCTGCTCCCGAGCGATTGATCAGGGGAGGACTGCCGACCGAGCGGCTCGTCGCGCATGTGATCGATGCCAAGTATCATTGGCATTTGCCGCTTTACCGCCAGACGCAGATGCTGGCGACGCACGGTATTGCCATCGACCGTTCCACGCTCGCCTTCTGGGTCGGCTATGCGGCCCAGGAATTGAAGCCCTTGTGGCATCGTCTGCGCCAGCTTCTGCTCGCCTCTCCGAAGCTCTGTGTCGATGAGACCCCGGCGCCGGTGCTGGATCCCGGGCGCGGCAGGACCAAAACCGGCTACTTCTGGGCGCTGTCGCGCGATGACAGGCCTTGGGCCGGGCCTGATCCGCCCGGCGTGGTCTATGCCTATGCACCAGGCCGCGGCGCCGTTCATGGCTTGCGACTGCTCGAAGGCTATCGCGGCATCATCCACTGCGACGGCTATCAGGCTTACAAGACCATGATGCGAGAGACGCGTGCGGACGCCTTGTCCGGGACGCTCGCATTCTGCTGGTCGCATCTCCGGCGCCAGTTTGTGAAGATCGAGCGCGAGGCTTCGCCGGCGCCGGCGCCGGTTGCCCGCGAGGCCCTCGAGCGCATCGCCCAGCTCTACGCGGTCGAGAAAGTCCTCCGTGGCCGATCTGACGCCGAGCGCCGCGCGGGCCGGCAGGCGCATGCCCGGCCGTTGGCTGCAGCCTTGAAGCAGTGGTTTGAGGCGAAGCTTGGTCACCTCGCGCAGAAGAGTGAGACGGCGAAAGCTTTACGCTATGCACTGCGTCATTGGGACGGCTTGACGCTCTACCTTGATGACGGGCGCATCGAAATGGACACCAACGCAGTCGAGCGTGCGATGCGGCCGATCAAGCTCAATGCCAAGAACGCCCTGTTCGCCGGGTGTGACGAGGGTGCTGAGAATTGGGCATTGCTGGCGTCGCTCATTGAGACCTGTAAGCTCAACGGCGTCAGCGCCGAGTATTGGCTTGCCGACGTTCTCGCAAAGCTCGTCAATGGCTGGCCGGCGGCACGGCTGGACGAACTGCTTCC
The DNA here is from genome assembly GCF_023100905.1 of Bradyrhizobium sp. 4. NCBI lineage: Bacteria > Pseudomonadati > Pseudomonadota > Alphaproteobacteria > Hyphomicrobiales > Nitrobacteraceae > Bradyrhizobium > Bradyrhizobium sp. 4. The sequence goes on along the minus strand of NZ_CP064686.1, from coordinate 1,298,699 downwards.
CTGGGCATCCACCTATACGATGCATGCACAAGATCCGAGGCTTGCGGCATGAGCCTCAGCACGACCGCGGTCCGGATCAAAGTGACTCTCAAGGACGTGAAACCGGAGGTGATGCGATGCCTTGTCGTGCCGCTCACGCTGCGCCTTGATCGGCTGCATCTGACGCTTCAGGCGGCGTTTGGCTGGACGAATAGCCATCTCTTCGAGTTCTTCGCTGGTGAGGCACATTGGGGGATTCCCGACCCCGACAATGATTACGGCCACCAGCCCATGGATGCCCGTAAAGCGCGGCTTTGCGATATCGTTCGAGAGACTGGCGCCAAGACGATCCACTATCTCTATGACTTCGGCGACAGCTGGGACCATGTGATCAAGCTCGAAAAATGGTTCGACAACACCACGACGGAGGGCATGCCCTTCCTGCTCGAGGCCGCCGGTCGTTGTCCTCCGGAAGACGTCGGCGGTGCGCCAGGCTATGCCGAATACCTCGACGCCATCAGCGACCCTGCTCATCCGGAGCACGAACATATGCGCCGCTGGGGCCCAGAGCGGTTCGATCCCAACGTAATCGACCGGAAGGCCCTCGAGGCCGCCGTCAACGCATTGTCGGAAATATGGAAGCCGCGCCGGCGCACCACGCGTTCAAAATAGACGTCAAGCACCAATCAAATGGGCCTCAGAGCGACGCTTACGCTGGAGCTGATCAGCGTCAAGCTTTTCCGACGATCGACCGAACTGCGCGTCTTTTGCAAGCTTGAGCAACCGCTCGAGCCTGGCGCAGCGATCCAGCAGAGCCGCGGCAAAGGCACGCAACTCGGCTGGATCGCTCGGCAGTTCATCAGGCAAATCACTCATTGGCCCGAGTCTGCCATGCTTCGCGCCCCGATGCAGCGAAGATTTTATGTCCTACGCAAGCGCTTTCGGCTGCGGGATTCGAGGCGCATGCATGCGTGTCCAATCCATGCCGGCCAGAAGCGCGGACAACTGCGCGGCGTTCATTCGCATGACGCCGTCAACGACCGGCGGCCACTTGAAGGCGCTGCCCTCAAGCCGCTTCCAATACAGCACGAGGCCACTACCATCCCAGACCACGATCTTCACCCGATCAGCGCGCTTCGCACGGAAGACCACCGCCACGCCTTCATCGGATCGTGGCCCAGCGTCTCCTTCGCCAACAGCGCCAGACCATCCGCGCCCTTCCTGAAGTCTACAGGTCGGGTCGCAACGTAAATCATGAGGCCAGCGGGAGCCGTCAGCATGAACGTGCCCGGCGCAACGCAACAAACACATCACTCAGCACGGCAAGTCCAGGCGTCCCTCGCACCTCAACTCGTGCCCCCTGGAGCTCAACCGTCACAACGGCTGCTTCCGGCGATGAGGAGGGCGCGGCAGCCGCCGATGGCGACGATTCCGACACCAACGGCACAAACGACAGTGCACCCGCCGCAGCTGGCAGCACCAGTTGACCTAAACGCGCCCGGCGCCGCCAGTCATGCACCTGCTGTGGCCGGCAGCCATGCCGGCGTGCGATATCTGTTACAACCGCGCCCGGCTCAAGGCTTTCCGCGACAATCCGGGCCTTCAAATCATCCGGCCACTGCTTACGGCCTGCGCCGGCGTACACTTCGATACGCTGTGTCAATGGTCGTCTTATGTCGTCCGAATGGTCGTCCATTATGAGCACCCTTGCAGAAGATGACTCTTCTAACGGTGCTCCCAAGATCGCGCACAGACAATCTAAAGGGCCGCGGCGCTACGCTTACCGTACAATAAGCGACATTCTACATACAGTTTTCGCTTTGCAGCGATCGCGTATGCGTGGCGCCCGCTGTTCAGGCGAACGCTGCAGGTATCCCCTTTCGGCGCGGGAAGGATTTGACGTGCATCTACACGGATGAGCGGCTTGACCTTTGCCGTGAGCTGCCGAATTGGATGTTGACGGAGGCTACTGCGCCGGCATGGCGCTCAGGCTGCCTGGATCGGTATCGAGGGTCTCTACGAGTTTGCTGCCGTTCTCGCGTAGCTCGGAACGAATTGGAAGCGAGGAGCACAATCCGGTCTGGGCAAGCGCTTAGCCGTCACCCTATGGACGCAGGCTTGACGCTTTGTGGAATCGCCACGGCAAGAGGTCTTCGATTCTGCTATGGGGGATGGCCATCGATGATCGTCTCGAGTGTTTCCGCGATGTAGGCGGCCGGGTTGACGTCGTTGAGCTTGCAGGTGACGACGATCGAGGCGAGCAGGGCCCAGTTTTCCGCGCCGACTTCGTGACCGGCGAAGAGCGCAATTTTTTCTGGTCAGGCAGACTGGCCGGATGGCGTTTTCGACTGGGTTCGTGTCAAGCTCGAGGCGCCGGTCTTCGAGGAAGCGGGTCAGCCCTTCCCAGTGGTTGAGCGCGTAGCGGATGTCCTCGGCCAGCGTCGAATCACTGGAGATCATCGACAGCTGTTTCTCGAACCAAAGCTTTAACGCGGCGACGTGCTCCCTGCGCGCGGCCAACCGCATTTCCGGCGATGAGCCGCGCACCATGGCTTCGATGGCGTAAAGCTGAGCAATGTGCCGAACGGCGGCCTCGGCGATCGGCGATTTGCTGTTACGCCAATTTTAGGATGCGCCGCAGCGCCTGCGCAAATGGCTTCAGCAATGCACGAGCGTCCACGGCCCGTGCGGTCGAGCAACTTCGGTTACCCGGTCATAACCGTCATAGGCATCGCATTGCCGGAAGTGTCCGCAAAAAGCTATCCGGGAACTACTCTGCAAAGGCACCCCTGCGATCAGGGGCATATCGGAACAGCACGATCGGCGGACTCGGGCCGTGTGGCCGCGGTCGTCGGAGACGATCGCCCAGGAGTAGGCCTTCTTCGTTTGGCCTCGCCCGGGATCGAGCTACCGCCGCCGTGGTTTCGTCCATGAACAGACGATCCGCTATGGCTAGGCGGTGGGCGCATGTGGTCCGCGATGGGCTGAAGATGGAAGCAGGCCCGGCCGGACCAGTGGCCCAGTGTCGCCCGATTAAGCTGGATGCTGACGCGCATAGATCTCGCATGGCGGTAAAACGGCGTATGGTCGCCAAACTTGGAGACGATCACGTGTGCAATCGTCGCTTCGGTCGGCAGGACGTGCTCCGGTGCGTGCGCCTGCACGGCAGGGCCCGAGCAGTGGCGGCAGATGTATTTCAGACGGCGCGTGACCAACACCCGCCACTGCGCCGGGATCACGTCGAAGCGTTTGCTGACGTCCTCGGACAGAGCGTGCTCGCAGGCGCGATGATCCATTCCACCCGCGGCAAATGGGCAGGCAAGCAGCCGCGATTGCGATGAGAACCTGGATCCGGCGCGCTCCGCGATCGGCCCTTGATCACAGCCTCGGCTCTCTCCTTCGCCGCGTCCTGACGGCACGCTTCCGTCTGCCCGTTCCACGCATCACTCGCACTTGGGCGCAGGCGCGGATATGACGCGGGTTACCCTCGGGAAGAGCCGGGTGCGGGAAAGCCGCCTGCCCGGATCTGTGAGGGCGAAAGCCAAATGGCTGAGCTACTCGACCACGACTCACAAGTCGATCAGGTGGTGCCAGTCGCGCCCGTTTCGCGCTAACCGCGAAGGATCCAGTGAGCGGCTCCGATATCGCCGGAGCAAACCACCGCCACAGGCCGCTCGAAGCGGGGCCGCTGCACGCTGCCGGAACCGGAACGTCCAAGATTGTCGTTGATCACCTTTACCGATGCGAACCCCGCCTTCTCCGCAGCGCCCGCCAGGTCATATTGCCGGCGCTGGCTTTCGAGATTGCCCGTGACCTGCGCCCTGCTCGATTGGTAAACGTAGACCGCGGGGATACGGCCGAGGTGTTCAGAGGTGATCTTGCTGCTGATCGCCGACCCCTTCATCGCCGATTCCTCCGCCCTCACGGCTTTCCAGCAGAAGGCCCGCCAAGGCCTCGATCAGTCCTTCCCTGCTTCGCTCCGCTGGCGCTTGACGATTGTGATTTTCATGCTCCAGAACGAGCTGAGCTCGACTGCGACAAAGGCTTCTCTGCACAACCCTTCTCCTTCTGCTTGGAAGGACCGGATCCTGATTGGGGTGGACGTCGAAGTGCTCGGCCAATTGGCATATCGTCGGGTCGCCATTGACGGCGGCAAGCGCCACCTGCGCCTTGAAAGCCGGGCTGTGGTTTCGGCGCGGTCGTCTGTTCATGGTCCCTCCTGTTCGCCGCGATCATCGCTGCTTTCAGGCGGAAACTCCACTTATCGACCACGTTGCGGAGCCGGCTCTCATTTGCGCTGCCAATCGGACAGTCGCTTATTCCGTAAGCGCCAAATCGTCGCAGTGGACGACCTGGTCAAGTTCAGATGATCCACTGTTTAGTTCGGAGCGCCGAATAGCGCACCGCAGCTCTGTGCTCGAGCAGATTGACAGACCTCGAGCAAGTTCGTTGCCGTGGGAATTTCGTATCACAATGGCATCACCACGAACAAAGTCTCCGCCAAATGATATCACTCCCGCGACAGAGAGACTTTCTCCTAGCTGGAGCCGCATTGCTGCGGAACCAGCAACGACAAGGAAGCCAGCGGGCTTCAATGTTCCCGCGATCCACCTCTTTCGACCAACGCGTGCTGCAGTTGAGGGATGAAACCAGGTACATGGCTTACCGGAATCAATAGCTGAGAGAGGATGCCTATCGCGGCCATCCGCAATAATCATGGCGCATCCGGAGGCAAGTGCGATCTGAGCGGCCGCGAGCTTGGTTACCATGCCGCCACAGCTATAGCCAGGCCGCGCGCCTCCGGCCATGCGCCGAATTTCTGGCGTCACATCATGCACCTCCCTTATCAAACTGGCGTTTGATGAGTTGTTTGGATCGGTCGAATAAAGACCAGCGACGTTAGACAGAAGCACCAACATGTCGCTTCCAATCAACCGTGCCGCGCGAGCGGCAAGACAATCATTGTCGCCGAAGCTGGCTGTGCAACTCGCTATCGCGTCATTTTCGTTGAGTACCGGAATGGCTTGGAGCGTTAAAAGCTTGATCAAGATCGCGCGAAGGTTGAGCAGACGCTGCCTTTCGGACGTATCATCCAAAGTGAGCAAGACTTGCGCTGCCGTAAGCCGATGTCTCGCGAACATTTCCCTGTATGCTCTGGCAAGCTGCATTTGCCCAACGGCCGCGGCAGCTTGCCGCTCCGCCCTTGGTAGGACTTCTTTGTGTAGATGAAGAGCATGTCTTCCAATGGCGACGGCGCCAGATGAAACCACAGCGACATCTTGGCCACGACGGCGAAGCTGCGCGATGTCTTCGGCTAACGTCTCAAGCCATGGCTCTCTCATCTCCCCGCTCGCCTGATCGACAATGAGAGCCGACCCAACTTTCAAAATGATACGCCGCGCCGAAGCAAGTCTTGATACAGGGGCATCAAATGTCCGCGAGACGGCTTTTTGGCTTCCAGAGTTTCCTGACTCTGTGATTGGAGTAAATCGCCTAACGTCCTCACTAGCCATAGCTTGCACCGTGTAAGTTCATCAAGTGGACGACAGGCGACGTCATGGTTCAGGGTCCTTGAATGAAGTCCTTACGTGAATTCATAACATCGGAGAACTCGCGCAAAATGGCGGCGGCCCATTTGCTAAGGACTTATCACGCGACCGATCTCTACTCTTACCGCGTCGTCTAGTCAGTTTTCCCGCGCGCTTCAATTCTTATCGATTTTGCGGATCAAGACAAGACACAAAACTCTCCCAATAGGTGTCGCGTTACTATTGACAATTCTTATAATAGATGTGATCTTATTTTTGATCAAAACCGGACGATCTATGAGAATCAAAGCCCGCGCGATACATGGCGTCGCTCATTTTGAGCCAATGGACATTCGTTGTGCAACTTGCCGCACCGCCTCGGAAGCCGCTTCGCGCTTCAGGACAACGAGACTCCGGGGGCTAAAAACGATGCGACGTGCAAACTAGTCCGTAGAGTGCGGCAGTCGCCTGACACCGCTGCCAGTAGCCCCGCGTATTGATCGGACTTGTGATGCGCATCTCAGTTCAATTGCTCGAGAGGAGGCACACATGACTGGAATCGACCAACACAGCAGCGGCGATCCCGAGGCGGTGAAGTATGCCCAACCGGCCGCCAAGGACCTTTACGAAATTGGGGAAATTCCTCCATTAGGTCATGCACCGAAGCACATGTATGCTTGGGTCATCCGTCGTGAGCGACATGGCGATCCTGAGACTGCAATGCAAGTGGAGGTGGTTAATACGCCTGTCCTCGGATCAGATGATGCTCTAGTCATGATTATGGCGGCGGGAGTAGGCTACAATGGCATCTGGGCGTCTCTCGGACAGCCGGTCTCCCCGCTCGATGTGCATCAGCATTCTCATCACGTCGCCGGCTCCGATGCTGCCGGAATTGTTTGGGCAGTCGGAGATCGCGTGAAGAAATGGAGGGTAGGTGACGAGGTAGTCCTCCATTCTCATCAGGACGACGGCGACGATGTCGAGTGCAATGGTGGGGATCCTATGCTCTCGCCTTCTCAGAGAATCTGGGGGTATGAAACTCCGGGCGGATCGTTTGCACAATTCGCGCGAGTTCAATCGCGTCAGTTGTTGCCTCGACCAACCCATCTAAGTTGGGAGGAAAGCGCCTGCTATGCCGGTACGCTGGGGACTGCATACAGGATGCTGTTTGGTCATCGACCACACGTGATCCGACCAGGTCAAAATGCTTTAGTGTGGGGTGCGGCCGGGGGACTTGGCTCGATGGCAGTCCAGCTCACAACTTTAGCGGGGGCCAACGCGATCGGTATCGTTTCTGACGATTTGAAGCGAGACTATGTGATGTCATTGGGGGCCAAGGGCGTGATAAACCGACAGGAATTCTCCTGCTGGGGTCGACTTCCCGATGCGAGCGAGGCGGCTATATACAATACCTACATGAAGGAGGTGCGCCGTTTCGGAAAGGCCATTTGGGATATTACAGGAAAGGGTAACGACGTCGACATTGTCTTCGAACACCCGGGAGAAATGACATTTCCGGTCAGCTGCTACGTTGTGAAACGAGGCGGAATGGTTGTTTTGTGTGGTGGGACCTCTGGCTACAACCTTACGATGGACGCGCGCTTTATCTGGATGCGACAGAAAAGAGTGCAAGGTAGCCATTTCGCCAATCCATATCAATTGTGGGAAGCGAATCGGCTTGTTCTTGAAAGGCGTATAGATCCCTGCTTGTCCGAAGTCTTCACGTGGGCTGAAATTCCACGCGCACACAGGAAGATGTGGAGAAACCAGCACCAGCCTGGAAATATGGCAGTTCTTGTCCAATCAAGTGCAGCGCAAATTGCTAGATGAAGGACGTGGAAAGGGGGGCACTGCTTCCCTGGCAGCGAGTTGCGGTGGGATAGGTTAGGTACCCACCTCGCTTGAGCTGCTGCCGGTTTGATGGACACCGAGATTGGGTGTTTCATGAAGCCGGAGGTGGTTATGACCTACGGCGCACGGCGGGTCTGGCGTGACGTGCTGGCGGATGGCGTCGAATGCGGTCTGCACCGGATCGAACGGCTGATGCGCTTGCAGGCTCTGCGGGCGCGACCACGGCGCCGACCTCTGCCGAAGGACGAAGGCGATCGCCAGGTCCCAACCGTAGCGTCGAACGTTCTGGACCGGCAGTTCGTGGCCGAGCGGCCGAACCAGAAGTGGATCGCCGAATTCACTTACATCTGGACCGCGGAAGGCGGCCAACAATGACGACCCAATTGGTTGCCGACGCCCTGCTGATGGCCATCTGGCGGCGCGGCAAGCTCAACGAGTTATTGCACCACTCCGATCAGGGCAGCCAGGGCGGATTCACTCGGTCGTCGCAACACCAGTTATTTTCACTCATGACAGAAGATCGTCAAGCGCCTCCGCCGGCGTTTTCTAGCCTAGTGTCTTTCTCGGTCGGGCATTGAGGGCCGCTGCCACAGCGGATATCTCGTCGGCGCTGTGGATGCTCAGGTCTGTCCCTTTCGGGAAGCGCTGCCGCAGCAATCCGTTGGTGTTCTCGTTAACGCCGCGCTGTCAAGGGCTTTGCGGGTCGCAGAAGTAGACCTGGATACCCGCATCGATCTTGAGACGATGATGCTGAGCCATTTCGGCCCCCTGGTCCCACGTCAGCGAGCGAGGCAGTTCTTCGGGCAAGGTGATGACGGTGCGCGTGATCGCATCGCGCACGGCTTCGGCCCCATGTGCCGCCAGCGCAGCTCCGTTCTTCGCGCGGAGCTTCGCCATGCCCCGCCAACCGGGGAAGGTGCAATAGCATCGTGAAGCGCGTCGTGCGCTCGACCAGCGTGCCGATTGCCGAACTGCCAAGACCGAGGATGAGGTCTCCCTCCCAATGTCCGAGCACTGCTCGATCGGCAGCTTCAGCAGGGCGTTCACTGATCATGATCTCCGGCGAGACAAAGCCCTTGCCTCGCCTGCGTACGCGCGCCCTGGGCATCCGTAATACACGTCCTGTTCGCAAGCAGGCGGTCAGCTCGTGGCGGAGCGCGCCACGGCCCTGAACGAAGAGAGCTTGATAGATAGCTTCGTGGCTGATGCGCATCGTCTTGTCGTCCGGGAAGTCGATCGGCAAGCGTCGGGCAATCTGCTCAGGGCTCCAGGCCTTGGCCCATCGCCAATCCTTGCGCGGGCCATGCCGCCGGCCCTTCCACGGAACGGCGGGACCAAGAACGGGAGCGCCGCTCGGGGCGACGACGCCGCCAGCAAGTCTCTCCTCCACATATGTGCGCAAGGTCGCATTGAGCGCAAGCTTGCTCGGTTTGGGCCGGCGGGCGGATCGATCCGCATGCCATTGGGCAGTTGTTGCCCGATACTCCAACCCGCCGCCGCGAGTGGCCGCGTTGCGCCGCAGTTCACGGGAGACTGTCGAAGGAGCCCGCCCCAGGCGACGTCCAATCTCTTGCATGGAATGGCCCTGCACCTTTAAAAGTGCGATCTCCTCGCGCTCTACCAACGAGAGGTACCGCCCAGAGAGCGGTTTTATCGGAGATCTGAACAACGCTGGGTGGCATGCCGCCCAACTTCGGAATAATCTGCTTCCGACAGGTTGTGACAATCCAGCTTCGAGCGCAGCATCCTCGCTACTCAGCCCCACAGCAATCGTCCGCCAAAATTTATCCTGTTCGTTGCGTCCTGCAACAGACGGCCGCCCCGCGATGGCAATGGGGCTCGTCCTGACAGCGCCGATCGGCGCCTTACAACGTTCATCGCAACCTCCAACCTCCGAGTGTTGCGACGACCGTTTGAATCCGCCCAGTACACCAGCGAGCAGTTCCAGCGGCTGATGGCCGACAGCGGCATCGTTTGCAGTATGAGTCGGTCCGGCAATGTGTGGGACAACGCGGCGATGGAGAGCTTCTTCTCATCACTGAAGACCGAGCGCACGGCCAGCAAAACCTATGGCACCAGAAACGAGGCCAGGGCCGATGTGTTCGACTATATCGAGCGGTTCTACAACCGCGCATCAGAACACCCATCTGTCTATGTTGTTGAAGAGAAAAGACTTTGCTGATTGGGATTCGATCCCGTGGGGTATCTTGGGTTCTGTCGCGCTCGTTCGGCGATAGATCGAGCAGCAGTTGTTATCAGCGAGCTGCGGGCGAAGATCCAAGGACCATCCGACAGAGGATGGATGGCTTCGATTTCACCGGCTTCAGCGGCCAGCCGGAGCGTCTTCGGCGCGATCTTCAGGAGCTTGGCGGCGTTGCTGAGGTTTAGCCAGTGCTCGATGCCGTCCTCGGCGGGCTTGAACACCGGGATGCGATAGTTCGAGCGCAGCGAGGTAACACGCTCGCGCGTCCAGCGATTGCCGTTACCGGTCTCGAGGCCGTTGCGGTTGAGGAGGCCGGCGATCAGATCGTCGCTGGCGATCAGCACCAGTCGGCGCACAGCCTCGATGATGTTGGCGGAGGTGCTGTTACGCTGCCCGCGCCGGCGCTTGGGCAGGCGTATCTCGCTGTGAACGCCGCCGACCCAGTGGACGATGAGGACGATCTCGGAGGCCGCATCGTCGATATCGGCCACGACCTCATGGATGAGGGTGCGCACAACGCGCTTCTTGAGGCGAGCATCCGTCGTCGGCGCATCCCAGACCGCTTTGAGGTTCGAGGCTAGAACGCCGAGCGAAGCTGGATCGGCAATGGGGGCGGGCGTCGCCGCCTCATGCATTGCGATCTTGCCCTCGACCTCCGCCGCGTGAGCGAGTGCCCTGTTCCAGCGCGCTTCAAGCTCGCCCGCCACCAGCCGGTTCGCGGGGTCAGCGGCATCGTACTGCCGGAAGGCCCGGTCGGCGGCATAGCGCGCCGCTTCGAGGTCGCGACTGAGAGCATCGCGCACCTGATCCCGCCGTTCCCTGGCTTCCTTGGCGGCCGCGGTTGCAGCGGCGATAGCGCCCGGACCGACGACGCCAAGCAGCGCTTCCTCGACTGCATCATCGACGCGCAGTCCGCCGAAGCCGATGCAGTGAGGGCCACCATTGTCCATCCAGGCGCGGCTGCAGCTGTAGCGCGGGATATGGTGCTTCATGCCGGAGTATCGGAGTGTGAGCTTGCGGCCGCAGCGCTTGCACCGGATCAGGCCGGCCAGCAGCCCGTCACCATGCTTGGGCGCGCCGTGATGCCGACCGGTGGGAATGTTGCTGCTGACCATAGTGCGGATCGCCTCGAACCTCTCCCAGCTCACATACCCTTCGTGGGTGTTGGGCTTCAGCGCCAGCCATTCGTTCCGCGCCTTGCGGCGGATCTTCACGCTCACGCCTGCGGCGCTGTATCCCGCCGCCACAGCGGTCTTACCATAGGCATAGGCGCCGCCGTAGACCGGGTTCTCAATGATCCGGTGGATGGCGGAGTAGCTTGGTCGCCGCCAGGCCGTGTCGCCGCTGGTCTGCTTCACCGGCAGATCAAGATTGTACTCGTGGAGCCAGCAGAGCGCCTGTCGCGCGCTGCCCAGTTCCTCGACCTTGTCGAACACCAGCTTGATCGCTTCCTGGACACGCCGATCCGGATCTTTCTCATAATGGTCGCCGGCCTTCACGAAGCCGACGGGCGCCGCCACAACCAACTCGCCCCGGCGCGCCTTCTCGTAGCGGGCCGAGAGCGAGCGCTGGCGCAACAGATCCAGCTCGTACTCGTTGAGGCTGCCCTTGAGCCCGAGCAGCAGGCGGTCGTTACCGTGCCTCGGTGCATAGATCGTCTCCTGATCGACCAGGACGGTATCGACCACACGACACATCTCGATGAGTTGCTGCCAATCCCGGCTGTTGCGAGCGAAGCGCGAGACCTCGCGGGCGCAAACCGCGCCAACCTTACCGAGGCAAACCTCCGCTACCATCCGCTCGAAACCGGCGCGTTGTACCCCGCCGGCGGCTGAACGACCGAGATCATCATCGATCACTTCAATCTCTGACCACCCGAGCGCCGTCAGCCGGTCCCGCATGGCGTACTGCAACGCACTGCTCTCGCGATTGTGCAACACCTGATGCGCTGAGGATTGACGCACGTAAAGAAGCGCCTTGCGCTCGAGATGATGAGGCCTGACCTTGTCAGAAATCATGACCGACCTCCTTCGCGGGCGGCGTCGCCGTCGTCGCAGCATGGTCGAGGATCAACTGCGTCATCAGACTCATAAGGGCCGCCTGCGCTTCCGCCGGCAGCTCCGACCATGCCGGCGCGCCGATGGCGCCGTTCGACAGGCCGCTCCCGAACAGATCCATCTGCTGCTGCGGCCGCGGTCGTTGATTGTGTCGGTATCCGCTCCCTGGCATTGCCGTCTGGCTTGACATGAGTCGCTCCCCGATTCTGGCCGTGAGAGCCTCTGGATGCGCCAGAAAGCGGGGCAGCTGATGGCGTTCGATCCTTCAACGCTACATCGAGAAGCGCAGAAAGCGCCGCAAGTGCATCGATCCTAACAAGCGGCTGAGCTGTCAGAAACCCGGCGTCATGGCATGCCGTCCGGTCGAACATCCATGCGGGAACTTCCAGCCAACGGTCTGCTTGCGATCCGTCCAGGGTGCAGCGAAAAACGACATCGTCGGCCTTGTCGATGGCCCCATGAACGCAAACTCGGCGCCCAAACCAAGGATGATGCCGATAAAGAACCTCGCGAAGAACGGTCCTGTGGGCGTTCTCAAACGTCGTTGTACAAAGCGATCCGGCGTCATTCGACCATCGGATATCTCAGCCCTGTTGAGTTCGAGCGCAAGGTGGGATTAGCTTAACCAGCCGTCCATCAACCCGGCAGCAGCTCAGCTTTGTCTGCCCGAGATCATGATCAGTGAGCGCCCTGCTGAAGCTGCCGCTGGAGCAGTGCGGGGACATTGGAAGGGAGACCTCATCCTCGTCTTGGCAGCTCGGCAATCGGCACGCTGGTCGAGCGCACGACGCGCTTCACGACGCGGGTTGGGGGCATGGCGAAACTCCGCGCGTGAAGAACGGACCTGCGCTTGCGGGACACGGGGCCGAAGCCGTGCGCGACGCGATCACGCGCACCGTCATCACCTTACCCGAAGAGCTGCGTCGCTCGCCAACCTGGGACCAGGGAGCCGAAATGGCTCAGCACGATCGTCTCAAGATCGATGCGGGTATCCAGGTCTACTTCTGCGACCCGCAAAGCCCTTGGCAGCGCGGCACTATCGAGAACACCAACGCCTTGCTGCGGCAGTACTTCCCGAAAGGCACAGACCTGAGCATCCACAGGGCCGAGGAGATATCCGCTGTGGCAGCGGCCCTCAACTCAATGCTCGACCGAGAAAGACACTAGGCTGGAAAACGCCGGCGGAGGCGCTTGACGATCTGCTGTCATGAGTAAAACAACTGGCGTTGCGACGACTGTTTGAATCCGCCCTGGCTGCCTTGGTCGGAGTGATGCAATACGGCATCCGGCTTGCCTCGTCCCCAGACGGCCATCAACAATGCGTCCGTCACGAGCTGTGCTGTCATGGCGACACTCGTCGACCAGCCCACCACGCGGCGCGAGAACAGGTCGATCACCGTTACGACACAGAGCCCGCCTCCGGCCGTCCAGAGATAAGGTGAACTCGGCGATCCACTTCTGGTTCGGCCGCTCGGCAGCGAACTGCCGGTCCAGGAGGTTCGTTGGCACCTTCTCGAAATGTCGATCGCCGTCATCCTTGCAAGCGCCGACGTCGCGGGCGCGCCCGCAAGCCTTGTAGGCGCATCAGCCGCTCAATCCGGTGTGGGCCACAAAGTGTTTCGATCGAGAGCGCGCGATGTGCCCTGCACCGGCCCGCTCCCGTCCTAAGCCAGCACATTCGAGACACTTGGCGAGAATTTCTCAATATAGGTGTAGCATTCGACTTGCAAATTTCTCCGAATAGGTGTACGAACTATTTATGTGGCTCTCAAGGCGGATACGCCCCGCTAACGCAAGCGACTGATTGGAAACGGTATGGCAATTGTAGAAACGGAAGCTCGAGGCGCGGTTCTCATCGCTCGGTTCAATCACACCAGTGCTCAGAACCCGATGAGTTTGGAACTTGAGAACGCCATTCGTTCTGTTTGCCGAGACACAGAGGATAATCCCGCGATACGGGCTTTGGTGTTGACGGGAGGAAGTGACCGATCCTTTTGCGCCGGCGCTGATTTCAACGAGGTGGCCCAGCTTTCCGGGCGCCTAGCGGTAGAAGCCGCTATTGACCGGTGGATTGACTTCTATTCGACGATACTCAAGCTCACGAAGCCAACGGTTGCGGCAGTCGGTGGATACGCAATAGGCGTCGGCTTTCAGGTCGCCCTGTCGTGCGATTGGCGCGTGGGCTCGCGGGACACCAAGCTGCTTATGTGGGAATTGAAGTACGGGATCGCCTGTCCGATTGGCGCCTATATGCTCCGAAGTCTTGTCGGTCGAGCAGCAATGTCTGATATTGTTTTTGGATGCGAAACCGTTCCGATTTCGTGGGCGCTGGATCACAAACTGCTTCACGAACTGGTAGATGGGAATCTTATTGTGGAGAAGGCTATTGTTCGAGCGCAGATGCTCAGTAAATTTCCGGAAGTCACATTTCGACGAACGAAAGAGCTCATCAATGGGGGGCTGGTCGCAGGTTTGCAGGAAATCGCACAGGATGCGAAGGAGGCACATGTTGCTGGGGTTGCGGCTAGCGCTGCCCAACCACACTTTAAACGGGTCCTAAAGCATAGCGAAAGTTTGATGTAACGCTTGGCAAGCGAAAGTGTCAGCAGATCTATCGCTTGGTGCTTAATTTTGATAGCTTTGTGACCAAGGAGACGATATCCGCTCGAGCATCGTCATCCCTGATCTTCAGGAAGGCCGTGACAAGCTCGAAAACTTGCTTCCCTAACTTGCCCCTTTGTGCGCTGACTATTGCCGAAACCTCGGGTGATTCACGTTTGGTCACATCAAAAAAATGTGAGATGGGCGTGTTCAGTGCCCGGGCAATTTCGTAAAGTCGACTAGCCGGTACTCTACTTGTGCCATTCTCGTGCTTCTGCAGCTGCTGAAAAACTATATCCAGTTGACTTGCGAGTTCCTTCTGACTGAGACCGATTCGTTTTCGCTCATTCCGAATGCGTTCGCCAATTTTTACATCAATGTCACTGTACGGCACAATTGGTCTGCCTTGTCTTGCCTTTGGTTCATATTAACAAATTTGACTTGTTACTATTTTGGAATTTTTTTCAACTAAGCCTCCGTTGCTCATGCGGGAATTTGGCTGACCAACTTCGCCGGCAGTTCTGGAGACGCTCAGGTTCCTTTCGTAGCCCATCCTCTGACCAGGAGAGCCGGGTGCAGCCCACGCTAGTGGCGTGAGACAAGCAATGCGGACAGATGACGCATACGGCATCGAAAGGTATTTAGTCCTGACATTTGCTCGAGCGGGTTAGTTTGAATGGTTCTGGCGGGGAAGTCCAGCACTTGCAGGCGTATTCGTAAGGCGTGAGGCCCATCAAGGTCTTCGACCACCGAGCGCAGTTGTACGCGGTGATGAAGTCGGCAAGGTGAGTTTCGACCTGATCGCGTCGATCACAATGATAGCGTTGGACGGCAGCTTCCTTGATCGTGCGGTTCATGCGCTTGAGTGGCCATTGGTCTTGGGATGTTTGATGTCGGTCAGCGGAATGTTCGAGCCTGTTCTCTTGGCAGCGAATATCGGACGAATGTCGCGCCGCCGGATGAAGCCGCCAGACGACGTCACCGGGATTAGCCTCTCCTCGAAGTCGGTCGTTCGGCCTTTCGGCAGTGGCGCCAGTGCTTCCTTTTTGAGTTGCGCCGGCCGACAATCTTGTCACACAAGCCGGTAGGCGTTGAGACTGACAAAGTCGGGCGTCCCCCGCAGCAGCAGCGCATCCTCCAGTGCTCATTTGAGATGACCGTGCGCACTCTCGATAGAACCGTTCTCGTGTGCGATGCCCGCATTGTTGCGCGTTGACCTCATCCCGCAGTGGCCCATGCCCGGCACAGCGCTGTGTCAGATGCTCCGGCGCAGATGACGGAACGCCACCGAAGGTTGCGCTGCGATGCTCCCGCGCCACGCCGCCGAACGCCCAGGGCGTTCTGCAAGCCCTCAGCCAGGGCAACGAGCTTTCGCCGCCAAGCACGAATGGGCGTCCTCGAAGCCCGAGAACGCGAGCCGCAAGTGGTAGAGCCGCTGCTGGAGCGCCTCACTCGCGATGCTAATGCCGAGCGCGCTTGTGTCGGTGAAGTCGGACAACGACCCAGGCGGCTGGGCTCGTGCTCCTGGCGGGAAAATCACATCCTGTTCGGGGCCGCTGAGCGCGATCGTCTCTTCAAGGACAAACCAGAGGCAAGACAGAAAACGCTCTCGCACTCTATGAGCAAGATCGCCCGGCTGGGCGGTTATCTCGCCCGCGCCGGCGATCGGCCGCCTGACAATACCGTCATGTGTGCGGGCTGTCACGCCTAACCGACATCGCGCTGGGCGCGGCGGTCGGAGTAGATTTTTGAAAGCCGTTGAGGGCCGCTTTGTTTGACGGACGCGAGCGCTGCAGGTCTTAGCGGTAATCCTAGGAGAAGCGCTGGACGATTTCACGATCACATCTGTCGAGCGGCGGTGTCGGTGGTCGCAGGATGAGAAGGAACGGCTTCCTGGCTCCGCACAGTGAATTTGACAGGTTGCGTCCGGCGGTCAGATTAGCTCTGGCAATTGTTTCGGATCAACGAGGATCTCGATGCTGCGAGGCGTCCTTGGCTGCCTTGTGATGAGGCCGGCTCGTTCCAGCGTCAGCACCATCGGGTGAACCGAGGGCGGGCTGACAATCGATACGTTTGGCCCAGATGTGTTGGCAGGTCGGCTGGCCTTCGTGGGTACGCTGGTGATTGCATACATACTTGCCGCCCGCCTTGCAGCGGACGTACATCTTATGGCCACATCGTGCGCACCAGGCGATGCCGCGGAGCAGCAGCTCGCCACCGCGAGGCGCGCCTCGGGTTTCGATGCCATAAAGATTGGCCGGTCGATATAGGCAGGATATCGATCTTTAAACGACGATCCGCCACCCCTCCATTGGTCGCGGGGCCTTTATGGCAGGGCGCCCTCCCGCTTCGGCGGATGGAAGCGAGTTCGTCCATAGGCAAAGGCGCCTGTGTATGCGGGGTTCTTTAAGATCGCCGCGACGGCAGCCAGCGTCGCGCGCGTCCAGCACACATCGTCCCGACCGCGACGCGGCAGTTTGTAGTTCAAGCTCGTAGATCGAGCCCTTCGGCCCGAGAAGTAACCGTCGTTCGGGGTGCCGGATCATAGACACCATCGCGGTCGGCGATACAGCCACGTAGACCGCAGATATCCGGGAGCGGATACCAGTCGGTACAATTACGCGCCAAGCGGGTCACGTCGATCGAGGGGATGAGTCCCACTGCACTCAGGCCAACACGGCTAACGACTTCTTTGAGCCGTTGCGCTGTGCTATAGACGCGCCACTCAACCCGAGATCCGCATCAATCACGTCGACGGCCGCCTCACGCCATCCGAGTTCGCGGGCGCGCTTGCGAAGCGCGTACTGAAGGCGCAGGCTCTCCTGATTGCTTACGACCTGGTGCGGCGTCGACTGCCGGATATAGAATACGGCTTTGCGCGCCAAGTGGCTTGGCGTGACCAACTCGGACTTCATGAGGGATCTCCTCTAAGATCGCGGCGACGTCTTCGACGATCTGGCGCCGGAGCGCGGGCGTCAGCGTCAACCAAAGATCGGCTGGATCCATGCTCATGTGCGTCGGGAAAATCCGCTGTCGATAAAAGCTCGAGTAGAGCCTCCATACTCAGCATAATCTGATTTGCTTCTTCTCCATACTATTCATCAGAAGACTGCTTCCTGCGCGATACTCAACTTCATACGAAGTGGGAATACCGCGGCCTGGCTGGCCAACTTCCTGATCACTCGAAATGAGCGGCCGTACAAAGCATGGTGGGGCTCTCGAACTTCGACCACCTCCGGAAATGATTCGTCAGACTCACTATTGGGGACATTCCTCAATCCGCTCACCGGAAGGGCTCGACTGGCGTCGGGTCCATGAGGCACGCGAACGGCAACCGCGAGCCAGCCCGGACAATTGTTGGCAGCGCTGCGGCGAAGTGAATCAGGTCGGTCGAGATCGTCGTAAAATGCAGCCGAATATGATCTGCCGCTTTGGCGCGTTGAAGGCGATGCTGCTTGCCGAGCGGCACGAGAGCGAGCGGCTGCGTCAGATCATCAAGGAGCTGCAGCGACACCGATTTAGCCGTCGGGCGGAGACGCTGCCCGAGGACCGGATGCTGCTGGGCCTGGAAGACGTCGAACAGCCTCCGGCGGGGGCAGCGAAGACGAGAGTGCCTCTGAGGGGCGTATAGCGCGGCCTCGCAAGCGCCGCGGCAATGCGTCGCCAGCGCATTTGCTGCGCATCGAGGTCGTGGTCGGCATCGGCGACAAGATCTGCCCTGTTGCCGGGGCGAGTCGCACCGGATCGGGGAGCACAAGAGCGAGCGGCTGGACATGGTGCCGGCGCAGTTCCAGGTCCTTGTCACCTGCATACCCAAATACGCCTGCCGATCATGCGAGGATCGGCGTCCTGCAAGCGCAGGCCCAGCCCGGCTGATCGAGGGCGGATTACCGACTTAAGCGTGCACCATGGTCAAACCGAGCCTGCTGGTCGGAGTTTCAGATTTTATCCCGCCGTGGGGCCGGTGCCAATTGTATTGGTGCAGCGAAATCGGCAACTCCTGAGCGCGGCGATCTGACGTTGGACAGGCTTTGGCGTACGCCCATTCGCAGTCTCGCTCAGCCCGCCCTCGACCACGCTTCGCACATCGCCTTTCGACCTTAGGCATCAAAGGCGCATTCTTGTGACTTTAATCTGGTCTCTCCTTGGAACACTGAAGCTTCGCAACCTCAGCTTCCTCGGTTCAGACCAGATGGACAACCTCCTGAAAGACCACACCTAGGCCACAGTCGCCCAGCTTCTGGTGTCCAAATATGTAGATCATCTGCCGCTCTACCGGCGGGCCCAGATCTACGCGCGCCAGGGCATCGAGCTGGATTGCTCCACGCCGGCGGACTGGGTTGTTCATGCCGGTGGCATTTGCGGCCGCTGCACGAACGCCTGCTCTTCAAGCTCAGGCAGAGATCAAAACTGTTCGCCGACGAGACCACGGTGCCGGTGCTCGATCCCGGCCTCGGGTGCACCAAGACCGGCCAGCTCTGGGCCTATGCCGCCGACGACCGGCCATGGGGCGGCGCCGACCCGCCCAGCGTCTCCTATGTCTATGCCACCGAACCAAGGCCGAGCGGCCGATCGCCCATCTCGCGGGGTTCAAGGGGATTTTGCAGGTCGTCGGCTATACCGGTTACCCGAAGCTCGCCGAGCGAGGTGACGTCGAGCTTGCTGTGCTGGGCGCATACGCGGGCAACTTCTATGACCTGGCAACGCGAGGCCCTGCGCCGATCGCCAGTGAGGCGCTCAAGCGCATCGCCGAGTTCCACGCCATTGAGAAAAACATCCGCGGTCGCAGCGCCGAGGAGCGCCGTCTCATCCGACGGCAGAAAAGCCGGCCACTCGCCAAGACATTTGAGCAGGGGCTGCACGCCAAGCTCGCTTTGATCAGCCAGAAGGGCAAGCTACCCGATGCCGTTCGCTATGCGCTCACGCGCTGGAGGGGACTGACGCGCTTCATTGATGATGGTTGCATCGAAATCGATAACATTGCGAGCGATCAATCCGCCCGATCAAGCTCAACTGAAAAATGCTCTATTCGCCGGCTCCGGTGGTGCCGAGCATTGGGCCGTCATCGCCTCATTGATCGAAACCCGCAAGCTGAACGACGCCGACCCGCTCAATTATCACCGACGTCCTCACCAGGATCGTCAATGGCCATCCAAACAGCCAGATCGATCAGCTCCTGCCTTGCTTATCGTCGTCAAGAACTCAAAGCCGTGGCTTGAGGACGACGCCTACTTTGTGCTGAGCCGTGCCGCTACCGACGCAAACGTTACGCCATCAGCAAATCCCCAAGCTCGAGGGGCACGTCCTGAACCTAGCTAGATCTTCAACTTAACGACACAGCTATGCTTTTTCTAGCTCCACGTCGGAGAGCATTGCCGTACCGATGATGCCCTGCCGCACCAGCAACGCGATCTCGGCGTCGGAGAGGCCGAGGAGTCCTGAAAGGATCTCTCCGTTGTGCTGTCCCAGCGTCGGTGCGGCTGTGCGGATCGCATAAGGCACAGCACCTTCGCGGATCGGCATAGAAGGCTGCGGATGCAAGCCGATGAAGGCGCGGTCGACCTCCTGCAGAAATGCGCGCGACGTTAAATGCCGATCGTTGAATAGGTCAATTGGCAGGCGGACCACGCCAGCGGCAATCTTTGCGGTTTGCAATTCAGACATAGCATCGTCGGCATCGCGGGTAAGAGTCCAAGCTGCGATCGCGGTCTCGATTGGATCCTCAAGCAAGCGGCGCGATTTTTCAGATTTCAACGATACGTTGACCGCCCAATCAGATCGACCAATAAGCAGCGCAAGCCTCTGCCACATGTCGGTGTCCGTTGCCGCGATCATGATCCAGTTGTCCTGGCCCGCGCACCGAAAGCAGCCATGCGGCACGAACTGCGGATGTCGATTACCGTACTTTTTGGGTACACCGCCGATCGATTGGAGGATGATCCATGGTGCCGCGAACGGCATCATGCATTCGATCTGCGCCAGATCAATGAATTGTCCCTGCCCTGTCTGGCGCGCATGAAGCAAGGCAACCAGAGCTGCAGCGCAGCCGTTCAACCCTCCGACAGGATCCCCAAAGGCAGTATGGCTCATCACGGGTGAACCATCGGGGCTTCCGATCACCCTCGGCAAGCCCGAGCCCTGCTCGAGAGTCGAGCCGTAGGCTCGACAAGTGCGATAAGCGCTGATCGCACCAAAGGCTGACATCGACATCATGACGAGCCTAGGGTTGAGCGCTTTGAGCACGTCGTAACCAAGCCCGAGCTTCGGCAGTACATCGACCGTATAATTGCTAACGACGATATCGGCGCCAGCCACAAGCCGTTTGGCAAGCGCCACGCCTTGCGGCCGCGTCAGGTCGAGTGTGATACCGCGCTTGTTGCGGTTCATAACGCAGAATCGCAGCGTCTTTTCGTACATCTGGCAGTTGACATAGGTCGGCCTTCGATCAACTCCGCGCCACCAATCCGGATACTGGATGGCCTCGATCTTGATGACGTCCGCACCGAGATCAGCCAGCGTACGTGTACAGAGGGGCCCCGCCCAACCCATCGAGAAATCGATAACACGAACTCCCTCCAACGGCTGGGCGACGGAACCGAACGATGCTGACGCGTTGCCGCTCATGCGCCGTCTGGTACTCAGGGAAGCCTGCTGGTAGCCGGGAGCTGGGACTCTCCCACCCCGGCGCGGCGGCGTCAATGTCAGACGCTGCATCGAGCCTGGCGCCAGGGCCTTTTCTTCGCCAATCAAGACAGGCACGATCGCGCCGCGTGCGCTCTTCTCCGCGTCGACGAGCAGATCGGAGATCGTGGGGACCAGCACGATCGGTATTTTGCGCTTGAGTCCCTCCGCAAACCACTCCTGAGCCGTCTGCGTCTTCAGCCTCGGCATGAACTCTCGCTCGATCTGCTCCGCGCGTAGCAGACGATCTTCGCCAAGGAGCAAAGCCGGATCATCACGCATTTCCGACAGACCTAGCATGTCGCAGAATGCGCGCCATTGTGCCGGCGTCACCGTTGTGACCCCTAGCAGCCCTTCTTTGGTTTCGTAAATGCCCAACGGAAAGCCAGGCCAGAAGCGATTAATGCCAATCCTGCGCATCACGTCACCGCGCGCAAACGCCTCGAACATAAGATAGTCAGTAAGAGTGAGGCAGGATTCAAAAATACTGAGCGACCACGACCGCCCTGCTCCGCACTGCATTCGCGCGACTGCCGAGGAAGCCGCGGCGATGAAGCCCCACAGGCCCGCGAGGATACCCGTTTGGAAGTCGGGTGCGTGGAATGGCGGGCCCTCGACCGGTCCAACCAGCTTGACGAGCCCAGCGAGCGCACGGACGGTTGAATCGGTTGCCGCGCATTCTGCATAAGGCCCCTCTCGGCCAAACCAGCTCGTTTCGACATAGATCAACCTGCAACGTCGCTGGCGGATCCCGGCAATATCAACCGACGGGCAATCCGCAGGGTCGACATGACGGCCATCGATCAGAATGTCGCAATCCTCGATCAATGCCGTCAGTCGTGTGATTGCATCTGGTTCGGCGGCATCGATGATAATACTTGATTTGTTAAAGTTTAGGAACGCGAACCACGCGCTCTGGCCGTTTGGCGTAAATGGCGCGCTGCGACGAAGTGGATCACCTGCTGTCGGCTCGATCTTCTGAACATCGGCACCAAAGTCTGCAAACAACCGGGCGCAATAGCTGGTTGCGGCCGAGCTACCGATCTCGATCACCCGCAGATGCGATAACACCTCAAACGAAGCCTTTATTCTCTCGGCCATTCCAATCCTTCCAAGAACTATTACTACGCCATGCAAGACGGCCACCACGTGGGCGACACGGCTTATCACGTGATAGATGTTGGCCTGTCAGTGACGGCGGGCGCGCTCCTATGACGATTGACAAAACCAGGCATCTCCCCTCGCAAGGACCACATCCAAATCGAGCCGCGCCGCGTGCCGCAAATGGGGGCGAACTGCTGCACTGCGACACACGTAGCTCGTGCGTAATCGACTCATTAGCTGCCCCGACCCCGCTTCAATCGCTCTCCTCTCATATTCAAGCGCCACGCCAGCTTTTCCCGCAAACACGCGATCAGGGGCGACCTAGGCTGCAAACTCGCCCCCCGTGATGTCGATGGTTGCGCCCGTGATAAAGCCCGCCAGCGGTGAGGCGAGAAAAGCTGCGACGTGTGCCACCTCTTCAGGCGTTCCCAAGCGGCCGACTGGAATCCGGTTCAGGGCGGTACGGTTGACCGTGGCGTCGGATGGCCCAGTCAGATCGCTAAGAATTCGCCCAGGTGAAATGCAATTGACCGTAATGCCGTGTGGAGCGAGGTCTCGCGCCGCAGCGCGCGTTAATCCGATGAGTCCTGCCTTCGACGCGGCATAATGCGGCCCCGCAATCAACGGCATTGTGCGTCCCGCAAGCGATCCGACATTGATGATGCGTCCATAGCCGTTCGCAATCATGGTTGGCGCAAGGAGCCGCGTAAGAATAAACGGCCCACTGAGATTGACATCAACGACCCGCACCCATTCCTCAAGCGATGTCTGCGACAGCCAAGGTGACTCCGGATCCATCCGCTTCGGGGACATTCCCGCATTGTTGACCAAAATCGCAACGTCACCCCAGCGTGCTCCAATCCGACCGATGAAGCCCGCCAACTCATCTTGTCGGGTTACGTCGATCCCGTCGCCATAGACCCGCTCCTTGGAGCAACGAAGAGTATCAAGCGCTTGCTCGACATGCTTGGCTGTTCTAGCTACAAAAGCGACATAATATCCGTCGGCCAAAAACCGGCGTACTATTGCGAGTCCAATCCCACGCGCTCCGCCGGTTACGAGGGCAACGCACGGATTGCTTCGGACATTAGGCTCCATCAATTCTGGCATAATCGTCAAACAGTCATCATCGCACAACCCTGCCAGGTTAGCGAGCGCGGCACGACGCGTCTCCAGAGAATTGTCGTTGCATCTTCGGTTAACGAAAGCATTCTCAAGGTGTTAACCAAACAAAATGAAACGCTCGTTTCAAGATGCACTCTCTCCAGCATTGCCTCAAACGTTTCCTACTCGTATTCGCCCTCACACCAGCACCAGGAACTCGTCCACTGGCAATCACGTAAGGTCAAAAGATCGGCCGTATGTGCCGCCCGCTTTTTCCAAAATGCAGTCGCAGAGCCGGTCTATGTCGCTGAATTCATGATCGGCCGTAATGCACACCCGAATCCCAGCCCTACCTCGCGCGACGGTCGGGAAGAATGTTACTAGCGTGTAGAAACCAGCATCGAGAAGCTCTCGTGCAATAGCAATCGCCCTAGCCTCCGATCCCGTTGCGATCATCCTGATCGGAAATGAATTTCCTTGCTCGGCGGTAGCCACGCGACGATCAAAGGCTTCAATCCGTCTCGCCAACCGCATCTGCCGTTCGCCAAGTTCTGCCGAACGGTGAACCTTGCACGAGCCAAGCGCCGCGCCGACGGCAGCGAGATTGGGTGGAACCGAAAACGCGTAGGGAATGGAGTACCGCCGAAACAGATCTTCATGATCAGCCGTTCCGAGCATCAGCATTCCACCAGATGCGCCGAATCCCTTTGCGAGCGAAGCTGCTATGATCGTGCGGTCGCCTAGTAGTTGCGGGAACTGAGAACGAGCAAATCCTTCGCCTTGGTGCCCGAATAGCGATATCCCGTGAGCATCGTCGATGTAGAGGAAGAGCCCATAACGTTCCTGGAGCTGACGCAGTTCGTTCACAGGAGCATTCCCGCCCATGGAATAGACGCCATCGCAGACATAGGCGACCACCGGATGGTCACGGCACAACCGTTCAAGAGAGTCAAGGTCGTTGTGCGCAATCGTTTCCAGCCGCGCTTCATCAGCGACCGCCGGCTTGTGATAAGCAAGCGAGATGTGCGCAATCCTATCGAACACAACGAGCGGCTTTTGTCCGCCCGTTAGTTGGCCGGATGCAAGGAGGGGCATTGCACCCAGGTTGGCGAGCATAACCGTGGAAAAGGCGATCACGCGTGCACGGAACATCTCCGACAGCGTTGCTTCAAGCTCCGCCAGATGATCAAAATTGAGGCGCGTGCGTGCGCAGGACCAGTGCAACGATCGATGCGCCTCGATCGCATCGATCGCACCAGCGATGACCATCGGATGATTGTCGAGGCCAAGATAGGAGCATCGCACGAAATCGATTATGCGGGCTCGATTCTCAACTGGACCCGCGCCCAAAGCGAAGCTACGTCCGCTCGTGGAACGCCCGTAGACACCCATGAGACCAGCCGCGTAAGCGGCATCGAAATACGGCCTGCTCTCGTCGATGACATAGGCAGTGTTGCGAAAGTGCTGGGTCGGGCGACCATCATCGGGTAGAGCGGTCCCTTGCTGCATTTCATTCTCCATCGTGGTCTGCCGAGAGCACGGACCGAACCATTCCGATTGGTCAAGCCACCTCGTCCAAGCAAACTACTACTGGTTAGGTCGACCGGGCAGCTATCAAATCACGTAGGATAAGAGCGTCGCGTAGCGCCGTCCGCTACGAGGAGCACGAAGTGACGTCCTATGTTGGACGCGTTAAAGCCGGTACCAAGGGTCCAAACATCCATGAACGGCCCGAGCACTTGAAAACACTAGCATCAGCTCAAGCTACATGCCGCCAGGAAAGTGAGAATCAGAAGTCTGCGACTGCGTTTCGGTACCCTTTGAGAACGTCGACACGCGCGGCGGTCTCGCAGGTATTTTTGCGATCATCACACTGTGATCCCCTCGCCCGCTATCTCGACCCAGGGTCTATTGGGATTCATCTGGAATTTATCACGGCCGCGGCTAGATTGATCACAGGCGAAGCTCTGGTCGGTCTTGTCGGCGCGCATGCGATGCGCTTGAATTGCTTGAGCTTGCCTAAGAAGTTCTCGATGAGATGCCGCCATTTGTACATCTCCTTGTCGATGGCGAGAGGCTTTGCTCGACGCGGATGCTGGGAGATGATGGCCTTGGGCGCCGCGCGCGTCGAGTTCGGCGGTGATGGCGTTGCTGTCGCACGCATCGTCGGCGATCAGCGCGTCGAAGGCCAATTCCTCGATGAGTGGCTGCACGCCCACCGTGTCGAAGCGCTGTCCGGGCAGCAGCACGAAGCGCACGAGATTGCCTAGCGCATCAGTGAGCGCCAGGATTTTGGTGGTCATGCCGCGCTTCGAGCGGCCGATTGCCTGGCTTTGCGTCCCCCTTTTGCGCCTGTCCGTAGCGATGGACTTGACGATGCGGCGTCGACCATGGCGTATTCCATGTCGGGATCCACGGAGACGGCGTTGAACAGCCGCTTCCAGATATCCACCTTTACCCGGTCGCGGAAGCGCGTTAAGACACTGTTCCAGTGACCGAGCGAGGGCGGCTTCGGCCAGTCCACAGCACGGCCTCGACGAATAGTCGGTTATCCTTGCCGCGGCGGCCGGAGTCACCCGGCTTGCCAAGACAAAGCGGCTCCATCTTCGCCTCTGGACCTCAGTCAAAACGAAACGGTCCATCCCAAGCTCGAATCACGACCGAGCCCGGATGAAAATCCTGAATCCCAATAAACCCTAGTTTTACGTGTCGCAGAGGTCTTTCCGCCCGCGGCGTTGTGCGTCAAACACTGAGAACATCACACGTCTGTAAGGTCTCCAGGTCATTGACCTCGCAACGACCCTAGACCGGATCTCTGCGCTAATCCCACATGTCAACATCTGATCATGAGAACGACAGATGCTACAGCCAGAACATCAGCATGGCCAAATATCACCTGTTATGTCCATGGCCCGCACAGCGTGCCAGACCTAAAGCACGAACCGAACGAGACGACCGCCACAATCGCAAGTTGATATGTGCCGTTCAATATCTGTGACCAAGACGGACCTTTGCGGAAAGAGTAAATTCGCCTTGACGCTATGTCCGCAAGCTCTCGCGCTATGCGCCACTTTTCGCTTTATAGCGTGAGCGCAATACGTCCGTCTGGTTGAAGTCGACATGAAGGAGATCGGCAGTGAGAACCACGCCATAGACATCTCGCGCCCTGCCGGGACTCACAATCTCGCCGCGAACATCACGAAGAACAGTCTCTGGGTCGCGTTGCCTTGGATCGCCGAATCCTCCGCCGCCTGGAGAGGAAATGATGATGCGAAGCGGCGGTAGGTTGCGAACCCCATATTGCGGGATATCGAAGCTTACGCCATGCGCTGAGGCGAGCGTTATTGAACCCGATTGACCCGCCGAGCCACCATTGACTCCGAAGGCGGTGAGTCCATGCGCTCCTTCACCCCGAAACGAATATTCGGCGGTCACTTCAATGTCCGCGACATAATCAATACCGGGACCGCCGCGAAATTCGCCGGCGCCTTCGCCGTCACAGCGCATCTCATGTTTTTGAATAGTTATGGGATAGAGCTGTTCGTAAGCCTCGACGTTTGCCAAACGCGATCCGCATAGCGTTGGCAGTATTCCCATTATGGGAAAGCCATCCCGGCCGCGAACAGCTCCCGCCGAAGGTAACCCATGCCCATGATAAAGCACGAAAGCTTCTCCGGTAGAGGCGCGGCCAGACGTCACACAATGCAGCAGCTTTCCCCAGCCAGCGCATGCTCGCTTTGGATCACATGCTGCCAGTGCCTTCCAACACGCATGAATGATATTGGTTGCGGGAAATATCGTATTCATCGTCATCGGTGCGGGCGACCGAGCGTTGACGAGGGTTCCTTCCGGCGCATGCACTGTGATCGGACGGAAAGTGCCCCGGTTTTTAGGCAGGTGCGGAGCCAGAAACGCGACTAACGCGAGATAGACACTGGAGTAGGTATTGGCGATCGAGGAATTCTTGTAGCCCATGATCTGGGGCGAAGTTCCGGTAAAATCGACGTGAAGACCGCCTTTGGATACCACAATGCGAACTCGAACTCGAATATCGGCGCGCCCAAAACAGTCGTTGTCGCTCTCGTCATCCCCTTCATAGACCCCGCAACGCAGGTTAGCAATTTCGTCGAGAATGAGCCGCTCGGCATAGTCGAGAATACCTTCAAGGAAATCGCGCGCGGTCCCCTGCGGTAACAACGACAACACGTCGCCTGCGCGCCTAGCACCAATTTCTGTCGATCCGATCATTGCTCGCAAATCGCCATCCTGGAGATCAGGACAGCGGGAATTCAAGAGAAGTAGGCGCCAGAGATCTCGGCGTAGCTCACCGGCATCGATCAGCTTCAGCACCGGCAGCCGAATGCCCTCATGAAAGATTTCGGTTGCAGCAGAATTGTAAGTACCAGCAGCACCTCCTCCGATATCAGATTGATGGGCTCTATTGCAGCAAAACGCAACGAGCTCACCCCGAACAAACACGGGTCGGATGATCGTATAATCAGGCAAGTGATTGCCGCCGGCTTCGTAGGGATCATTTAGAATGAAGACGTCGCCTTCCGTGAAATCGTGTCCGACACTCTCGAGCACGGCCCTGACCGCAAAAGCGCCACCGCCGGTGTGAATAGGTAATCCGTCAGCCTGCGAAACGACGTCGCCATTAGCACCGCAAATGAAGCAGGAGAAGTCATGCGACTGGCTGAATATCGGGCTCCGAGCCGTGCGCATCATTGCCCATCCCATCTGTCGCGCGATGTGATCAAGCTGCTTTTGAACAATTGAAAGGCCAATGGGATCGTCTATCATCGCGCTACTCCGCGGCCTTGGCTATATGGATCAGAAAATTGTCGCTGCAATCGATCTCAAGCCGATCGCCGGATCCGATCAGGATGGTAGTATTCCTCTCCTCGACCAAAGCGGGCCCGCTCACCTTCTGCCCCGGGTGCATATCATCGGCGTTATAGACCGGCATCATTCGGAAGCCGGACGCGGAGTCGAGATAGACGGAGCGCAGTTCGTACGGCACAGGAGCGATCTGGGTCAGGGGTAAGTCAGGACGCCGTACCGGGGGCAGCCGAACGATTCCAACGAGCCGCAAGTGAACGATCTCGATCTGCCCGTCGGGCTGATAGTGCCCGAATTGCCTCTGGTGCCGAGCTTCGAAATCGGCGCGAACCGACCGCACACAACAGCTGTCAGCCGGGACTTGCAACAACCATTGTTGTCCGACATATCGCATGTCAAAGCTTCGCTCGAATCTCATATTCAACGGCGAAAAGCCGCTGGTGGCGAGGCGCGTCTTGGCCGTAGAGATTAACCGTGAGAATTCTCGCTCAAGGGCGTCGGTCGATTCGCGGCCGAGTAGCTTCAGCCAAGTTTCCAGAAAAACCTCGCGCACGTCGGTGCTGCACATGCCGAACGCACAAAATACCCCCGCAAGGCGTGGTACATATACCACGGGACAGCCAAGCGCACGTGCGACGGAGACCGCATGTAGACCTCCCGCCCCTCCACCTGCAACGAGCGTAAAGCGTCTAGGATCATGTCCACACTCGACGCTGACTCGCTCAATCGCGTGCTGCAGATTTTGTTCCAGCAGACGAATAATACCAGCTGCAGCAGGGATGGCGTCCAGTCCAAGCGGGGCTGCTATTCTGGCTTCGATCGCTGCACGCGCCAACCCTGGATCGAGCGTGATCAGCCCGTCGACGAAGGAGCCAGCACGCATCCTACCAAGCACCAGATGTGCATCAGTAATGGTCGGGTCTTCGCCTCCTAAACCATAGCAGGCCGGCCCTGGTCGGGCGCCAGCGCCATGCGGACCGACACTCAACAGTCCGCCGGCGTCGACCCTCGCAATGGTCCCACCTCCCCCGCTGATGGAGTGGATATTAACCGATGGTAACGTCAGGTGATAGTCGCCGATGGAGAGCGAATCAACCATTGAGATCTCGCCCCCATTCATCAGGGTGACGTCGCAGCTCGTACCGCCGATCTCCATCAACAGCAGATTATCACGGCGGGCCATCTCCGCTACCGTGCGAAGCGCGCTAGCGCCCGCAGCTGGTCCGGATAACGCCAGCATAACGGCGCGGCGACCAAGCTGTTCGAGGCTCGCCGCCCCGCCATTGCTTTGAATCAACAGGAGCGGATAAGGCAGTCCATGCGCGCGTAGATCTCGCTCAAGCTGCAGCAGATAGGGCACGACACGCGGCGAGAGATATGCGTTGAGCACGGTGGTTGAGGTACGCTCATATTCCCCGAGCACTGGCGCAATGTCTGCGGAAACAGATAACCACACCTCTGGCCAACTTTTGCGAATCAGTTCGGCGCATATCCGTTCGTGGCTGTCATTGCGATAGCTGTTAAGCAGGCAAATTGCAATGGAAGTCACGCCCTCGCGGCGGAACGTATCGAGTGCCCGTGCTATACTCTCGGGGTCAGGTGTACGTATGGGAGAACCGCTCTTGTCCATCCGCTCCCGCACCGGGAGTCGCAGATGACGTGGAACTAGCGGTTCAGGGAACGGAGTGCGGTGGTCCCACGGATCCTCACGGAAGCCGCGCCGGATCTCGAGCGCGTCGCGAAAGCCCTCGGTTGTGAGGAGTCCAACGACGGCTCCCGTTCGCTCAAGAACAGTATTGGTCGCAATCGTCGTGCCGTGTACGAACACACGACAATGGCCGAGGAGGGTTTGAATGGAGATCCCCAAACCATTTGCCGCGAGACCGACTGCGGCCAACACTCCTAGCGTCGGATTCATGAGGTTGGTCGGCGCTTTAAAGGTGAAGAACGTACCGCCGCCGTCGGCCAAGACCAGATCGGTGAAGGTGCCTCCCACATCTACTCCAATCCGCCAAGGAGCAACTGCGATAGCGCTTTGGTTACAGTCGGTCTCAACGTTGACTGAGGCGCAATTCATTGCACATTCTCCAAAGGCCATGCGGGCAGATTGGCGTCAATGAGTCGGCTAGGATGCCCTAGAGCGCCGCAGACGCTCTCGACAACGTTGAACCCGACTCGTAAGTCGGCTCGCATGGCCAATGCCCAATTATATATTGTACGGATCACGTGAAATCGCGACTGACCAAATCTTGGCCATCGCTCAAAACGATCGCGCTGCTTAGCCAAATCTCGGCTGAAGCAAGAATTCGGTACAGAGCCGACATTTCCGCCAACAAAGGTGATCTGCCCCTCTAGCAGCCCCGTTATCACGTGCAGCATGATAGAGTTACCACTTCCCGGCTCGCCGACCATTCCGAGTTGCGCACCGGGATTAGCCGTAACGCTCATATCCGGAGCCGTGCGATTTGTAACAGTCGTTTCATTCCCTCGGTCCTGGGGCAGCCAACGCGACAGCTGGGTGATCCAGCCGCCTGAGTGGTCGACTAGCTTATTAAGTTGCCGGAGTTCGAGAAGAGCCGAATCAGCAACGCTACCCGCCGAACCAACCGTGTCTTGATTTGACAAGCCCCCCGCTCGTCTAGACGCGGCAGATCGATCAACGCTCGCGCGGCCCCGAGTTGGCCCGGCGGGGCAGTCGCAACGAGCGATCGCGCAATACGCGACCATTCCAATACCTCTGCGGTTGACCCGGTCTCGACCATCTTGCCGCCGCACATGAGAGCGGTGCGCCGCAGCAAACCCATCTTCTGAGCGAGAAACCAGGACAGCTTTCCGGCGGCGAGCACCAATGCGATCTGACGCGCTTCCCTGAGATTCTATGGTCATTTGAGCCCGAGACCACCAGCAGCCATGGCATAGGCGAGATTTGATTTTTCGGAATGGCGGTCCAGTACGAATAGAACGCCGTTGCGTTTCGATGGTGAGTATGGCGAGATCCAACGCGCTGTGTTTGCCGAGAATGGGGGAGCTCCAGCCGCTTGGGGCAGCCCGCCTCCAAATGCGAGGTGTTACGGTCTGCGGTCTGCTTGGCAGTGAAGATAAGATCAAGCAGCTATATTTGCTCCCGGCCCTCGCCGGCTTATATCTCGGCGTCCGCGTGTCGGCGGCTTCGAGGGCGCGATAGGCGAACAACGTCAGCGCCCTGCGCACGGAGCCCACCACATCTGGAAATCCCAGTCGCACAGCTCCGGTACCGCTTGCCAGCGCGAACAGATCGCAACAGTTGATAATGGTCGGCTCCGAGCGCGTGATGACGTTTATCATAGGATGGGAATCTGAGCGCGAGTAGAGGATCAGGTTGATTCTGATGACGCAGTGCATGCAGTTCTCCAAAAACCAGAACCCAGGCTGAGGACAGCAAGTGTCGTACCAAATTACGGCGTGCGCAAAAAATCAATCTAAGGACAATGGCTTGAGAACGTTTGAGATCCTTTCGCGCTGAGCGCGACGAAGCAATTGCGACATAGGTCGGAACTGCGACAGCACCGTTTGCGCTAGCCCCGGCCTGTTACGGTCAGGAGGATTCCCGAGTCGGCGGAAATTAATTCAAGACTGCAAATTCGAGATCGGCCGTTGATTCGACTCGAGCGACGCGCAATGGGAACGGATCGGCCCGGACCTATCGGGGAAAAGCCGCTGGCAGCAGTGGGTGTGACAACCGCACTTTTTGCGAAGCGGTTCTTTGGATTGGACGCATGTGCTCGCCGTGGCGGACTCTACCGGAAGCGTTTGGGAGTGGTTCACCGTATGTACGCTTCCGGCGCGGGCGCAACGCTCTGCGATGATCCCGATTTCGAATACATCCCCCTCGACGGGGACACTCGTCCTGCAGCACGGCCATCGATAACAACTGGCTGCATGGCAACCTCAACGACCGCGGCGCTGCAGCACCATTGGGCTGATCCAGAAACGTGGGACCCATTTTCTCGCCGCATGTTTAGATACGAGGAGCGAGCGACGCCAGCGCTGCCAAACCGGCTTGAATTTACGATCACGCCCGATACGCCCGAATTCTTAATATAGGTGTAAACAAGGATTGCCAATCTCTCTTTATCGATGTATTGCCTCTTCTATCGAATACCGACTTCGGCCCTCGCGTTCGCCACGAAATGATGGGGCCAGCGTATTTTCCATGCCGGAGGGCAAATTCCGAAGAGGTCCTGGAAAAACGTTGCGCCTACCCAGTTGTGTTAGTCTGGACTTCAAGGTTCCGCACGATGACCAATACAAAACTGACGCGAATTGAGTTACAGAACCGCGTAGCAAAGGCGCTGGGCAAGATCGAAGCGTTGGAACATGCGTATGAAACCATAACCATCGGAGAGCTAGTTTCGAGACGAGCCCGAACACACGGCTCAACGATGGCCATCAACGTTTTCGATCGCGGAGAGCGGGCGACCTACGCGGAGATGGACTGCTGCTCCAACAATTACGCGAACGCGCTACGCGCATTCGGAGTGCGAAAAGGCGATCGCGTCCTTGTGATGCTGCCCAACCGCATCGAATTCCCTATCCTGTGGTTCGCGTTTGCAAAGCTGGGCGCCGTGATGGTGCCGACCAGCATGCACCACACACCGGTCGAGCTCGAATACGTTCTTACCCATACCCAGGCGCGATTCACCGTGCTCGACGAATCCGTTTGGCCGATGTTCTCGGCTATGGAGCCTTGGTCGCAAGAATTCCTCAAAGAGCAAGTCCTTCTTGTCGGAGAATCGGCGGACGCTCAAATTGCGACCATCGATGAGCTCTTAAAGGGCGTGGATGACTCGCCGGTTGACGAGGATGTTTGCGCCGACGACCTGCTAACCATTAACTACACCTCCGGGACGACGGGATTTCCGAAAGGCTGCATGTTGACGCACGACCGATGGGGGATCGGCTCGTACCAGGCGGCCTCATTGGACTATGAGCCGTACAAGAGATATCTCTCTGCAGGACCCTTCTTCTATAGCGAACCGCAAGCGCATCTTCTGAAGTCATATCGGCAAGGCGGTACCCTGTACCTGGCTCCCGAACTCAGCGCGTCGCGTTTCATCGATTGGCTCAAGCAGCATCGCATCGATTGGTGTTCGTTCCCCGAAGTGGTAGCGCGCCAGGCTGAGAGCGACGACATCGAGGGGTCGACGTCTCTGAAGCAAACTCTGATTTGGGGCTGGAGTCCAGATTCCGTCCGCCGATTCCGCGAGCGGTTTCGAGTGCGCACTCAAGATGCTTTTGGAATGACGGAAATCGGCCGGGGCACACAAATGCCGAACGAGCTTGACGTAATGGCCGACTCTGGTTCGGTGGGGCTTCGTGCCCCGTTTCGTCATTTGCGGCTGTTCAATGACGACGGCAGCCCCACGCCGGTCGATGAGGTTGGCGAGTTGTGGGTGAGGGGACGTGGAATTTTCAAGGGCTATTGGAACAATCCGCAAGCCAATGCCGCTGCCTTCGAGGGTGAATGGTTCAAGACGGGTGACCTGTTGCGCCGCGACGAACTCGGCTTTTATTGGTTGGTTGGACGTAAGAAGGACGTGATTCGTCGATCTGGCGAGAACATAGCTGCGCGCGAGGTGGAGGCCATCATCTGCGAGCTTCCCGAGATCGCGGATGTGGCCGCGGTGCCCGTTGGTGATGCCAAGCGAGGAGAGGAAGTTAAGATCTACGTGGAACTTAAGGAGGGCGTCACGCCAGCCGATTTGCCGGTGGAATGCATTCTCGAACATGCTATTGCGCGCCTTGCAGCATTCAAGGTGCCGCGATACATCGCCTTCATTCCTTCCCTTCCAAGAGCTGACACCAAGGCTCGGGTGCTCAAACGTGAACTGACGGCGATCAGCGATCCGGTTTCCGGCTGCTACGACTCTGAGAAGAAGCGCTGGCGGTGAAGTCGTAGGATGCGGATTTGCAGATCCTCTCAGGCTCTTGAGGTGTTGAGGCGCGGCATAGGCCCACTCGCGCAGGCTGGTAGCGCTCGGCCTTGCCCTTGGTCCTCGGCGTGTATGGCTTGGTGCCGATGTGCTTGAGAGCGAGGCGCTTGCAGGCTTTACCGGAAGGCAAAAGATTTGTAGCAGCGAGCCGTTGTCGGTCATCAGCCGTTCGGCCTTGATGCCCAAGTTCGCGTGATAGGCGAGAGCGGCTCTGAGGAAGGCAACGGCGCAGCCCTGTCGCTCGCATACGCCTCTGCCGCCAACTGAACAGCGGGCGCCAGCAGGCCCGAGCCGAACGTGAAGGCAAGGACATAGATTTTGCTGGCCAGCGCTGCCGCGGCGACCGCCTCCACACCGATGTGCCCGATGAAACCAAGTTCAGTTGTCATCATCACGATCTGACCAATCTGGGCCAGCGCCATCGTCGCCAAGGTGCTCAACGCCAGCTGGCAGCGCTGCCGCGTCCACTTCATGCGCAACGCACTGGCGCATGCCGGTAAGAGCGGCCGGCGTGTCGTCTCCGCCTTCATCGCCACCGCGTTTGCCCAGGACGATGCCGAGGCCGCGCGAACGCAGTGGCGCAAGGTCTCCGATCAACTCCGTCCCAAGCTGCCCAAGCTTGCCGGATTCCTCGACGACGCCGAGACCGACGTGCTCGCCTACACGACGTTCCCGCCGCAGCACCGGACCAAGCTGCACTCCACGGATGAGATGGACAAGCGATTTTTTTCATGACCGAGATGACGATTGCAGAAATCGCGTACGTCCCTTCGTCAACAAATGCCAGCAAAGCACGGTGAGCTTCCGGGCCACGGCCACCGCGGCGATCTGATGGCCGCGCCGGGCGCGGATGCGCACGAAAAACGCATGCAGCGGACCGGGCGCCTTGGCCGCTGCCCAGGCCGCCTCGACCAGCATGGCGCGCGCGTGACTGCGGCCGATCTTGCTGATGCGGCCGTGATGGGCGGCGCCCAGTCCGGACTGCCGTACCCGCGGGTTCAGCCCAAAATAGCTCACCAGCTTCTGCGGGCTGTTGAACCGGCTGATGTCGCCGATCGCCGCCATGATGCCGGCAGCGACCGCCAAGTTGACGCCGGTGATCGTCATCAATCTGTTGACCGCGGAATCGTCGATGGCGTCCTGCGCGATCTCGCGGTCGAGCAGGGCCAGATCTTCCGCCAGCCGGTCAAGCTCGCGGACGTGCCGATCGATCGCCGCGCGCTCATCGTCCGGCAACGGTTGGGCGGCCAACCACGCCCGGCCGCGGCCGTTGAAAAGATCGGCATGCGGGCACTTCGGGATCAGGTGCGCGTGCAGGATCGAATGCACCTCGTTCTTGAGCCGCGTGCGATGGCGCACGACCTGGTAGCGCCGCGCCACCAGCCGACGCTTGCGTTCCGTCTCCGCGTCAGGCGTCCAGATCTGCGGCAGGTACCCAGCCGCCCGGCCCTTTTGAAGCTCGCGCCGCCCATGTCTTCCCTCATTGGGGACAAAGGCTACGATGGCGACGGCTTTCGCGCCGAAATCGTCAATCGCGGCGCGAAACCCGTCATTCCAAACAAATCCAACCGGGTAACCCTCCACAGCTTCAGCAAGCGCCTCTATAAAGGGCGCAATGTTATCGAGCGCTGTTTCTGCCGGCTCAAGGATTTCAGGCGTGTTGCTACTCGCTACGACAAACTTGCCAGAAACTTCTTGGCCGCCGTCCACCTCGCCGCTCTCGTCGCTTATTGGATCAATTGAGTCTGAACCCTAACTCTGAACTCAGGGTGTCGGCTTCGCGCTTACCAATCAGGTGACGGCCTGGAAAGCTCAGCTTAATCGCGGGGCTTCTGACGTGTTCGGCGCGCGGGGAGCTCCGCGACGGTTGCGCCCGCGGTCGATGTGAAGTCACTACATGCCAAGATAGGGGAGCTGAGGCTGGAGAACGATTCCTAATAAACGGCACCAGCTCCCGCTTCCAAGGGCTGCAGAACAAAGCCGAATGCCTTGGCACGGTCGGGCCGCAGCTCTTCTGCGCCTTGCTGCCGTAACCGTCGGACGCACCGACACCGCGCTCGGCGCCTATAGAAGACTATCGCCCTCATCGGCAAGGCTAAGGCAGTCACCGCGATAGCCCGCAAGATCGCAGTCCTGTTCTACAACTCGTTCGCCACGGAATGGACTAGGTCGTCCCGGGGACTCGTGCTACGAGACATGCTATCGTACGCGCCGGATCGGCGCGCTCGTGAAGAAAGCATTTTGCCTCCGGAGGCCTTGTTGCTCGGCCCCACGTCGGTGCAAATTGTTGATCGCCCGAGACCAGGGGCGCTGATTCATGATCATGCCCCCTATGGATAATGAGTTCCTTCAACACAGCTTCGATTCGGACGTCGCTGGCAGATGCCTTTTCGTGATACGCGTCGCAAAGGGCGAGTGCCTGATCGAGCGCAAACAGATGCTACGCGCGGTAGATTCCGGTGAGCGCCTTCGGGATTGTCTCGGCGCTGGAGTGGCAGCTGTAGTGGCGCAAGTACGCCAGCGCCTCCGGATCGCGCTCGCTGGGAATGATCGCGCGGATGATACGCAGGCCGGTCGCATCGGTGATTTCGGGGACGAGTGGTGCCAGCTGAAGATTCATCTCCGTCAAGGCCTTCTGCATATGCTGGATAATGAGGCCGCGTACTCCAGCAGACGCTCGCGGTGACGCACGTAGGCTCGCAGCTCGGCAATGTGCCCTTTGGGCCGAAAGCTGGCGCGTAGCAAACCCGAATGAATGGAGCCGCTGAGCCATTGCGCATCGCTGACATCGGTCTTGCGCCCCGGCACGTGCTTGGCATCGCGCGTCGACCAGAAACACGGTAAATCCCCGGGCGTCGAGAAACTCGAAAACCGGAATCCAGTAGACGCTGGTCGATTCTATGACGACGGTCTCGACGCCGCATTCAGTAAACCAGTCGACCAGCCGATGCAGATCGGCCGTGAAGCTACCGAAGCTGCGGACTGGCTCCGGTGCGCAATCTGCCCTCACGGCAGTGTGCATAGTCGCTCCGACGTCGATGGCAGCCGCGTTCGGATGCACCATCGGCATCTTACTATCGTTCGTCGAGTTCGATCTTTGGGGGTGATCTCCAATCCTCCTGCTGACCGCGGCGGAAGGGCTGGGCTGCGCTATTCCTAAACGGGATCGCTGCATGGCGTCACCACTCTCAAGTACGCGACAACCCATGGACCAGGCTTTTTAATTGGGCACGTGCCACCAAAATCGTATCGGCCGCTCCCTTCCGGTCGGCAATCTGGCGCCGGTCCGTTTCTATCCCACGGGGCACCGCCGCGCCGCGCCTGGTTTTTAGAAGGAGTGCTAACCAAGGCGGGATTGCTGAGCGCAAAGCGATGATCGATCGCGAGCATGCTCTGTCGATCACCAGGCAGGCGGAAGTTCTGCAGATCAGGCGCGGCAGCGTCTATTGCCTGCCGCGCCCGCTAACGGCCGCCGATCTGGCGGCCATGCAGCGTCTTGATGGCTGCATCTGGAGTATCCTTTCGCCGGTTCGCGAAGTTGCGAGGCCTGCTGGCTGCCGAGGGTGCAAGATCGGCCGCCGGCATGTGAAGACGCTCATGCCACGGACGGGGATAGAGGCGCTCTATGCCCGGCCGCGCGTCACCAGGCCCGAGCCCGGCCACAAGATCTATCCGTATCTGCTGCGCGGCATGGATAGGTCGCGGCCGAACCAAGTCTGGGCGATGGACATCACGTACATCCCCATGGCGCGTGGGTTCGTCTATCTCGCCGTGGTGCTGGACTGGGCAACACGCCGGGTTCTGTCGTGGCGGCTGTCGATCACCATCGAAGCAGCATTCTACCTCGAGACCCTGGAAGATGCTCTGGCTCGTCACCGCAGGCCCGACATCTTCAACATCGATCAGGGCTCGCAATTCACCGGTGCGGCCTTCACCCGCCGTGCTCGCCGGCAACGACATCGCCATCAGGATGGATGGCAAGGGCGCCTGGCGCGACAACGTGGTTCGTCCAGCGGTTCTGGCGCAGCGTCAAAAACGAGGAGGTATATCTAGAGCCCCGGCAGCGAGGCGCGCGATTCAATTGGCCGATATCTCGAGTTCTACAATCGCCGCGCCCCATTCGAGCCCTGACGGCAGCACACCGAATCAAGCCTACTTCACCCCACTACCAATCCGCTTGGCAGCCTAGCCCCGGCAGAGGCTTCACTTATCAACACGGAGATTCTGTTCAGACAACCGGGACCAGCTCTGAAGAACCCTGATCGCCGCCGCCCACACTTGCTTAGCCAGAAGCGACTAGACGCTGTCGGCGTCAAGCCGACCGCCGTGCAGATGGGGAGTAGCGCGTTTGCGCCGTGGTGCGCCGGTTCCATGGGCTGTGCCCGGGCCTGTGCGTGCGCGGATAGCGGCGTGCATTCTTCCTTTGAGCTTTCCGACGTCTCGCACATGCGCGCCAGCTGGGGCACGGCGCTGTTGACCGGCGCTGGGAGGCTAACCACGAGTGGAGTAGTAACCTTGCCGCGCTTCGTGGACCGTTACCTCACACACGGCCATGCGCCTCTACGGTTCGCATCTTGGAGGTGCTCACAGCGATTCAGCGCGTCTTGGCGATACCAAGTGAGCGTCATAACAAAGCGCCATGTGCATTTCCTGACGCGTTCCGAGATCGAGGCGATTGTCAAGTCAGACGGCGGAGAGCCGAAATCGGCATTTCGGATGCAAGGGAAAGAGCCGCAACTCGCCGAGCTTGGCCGGCAGCATGGCATGGCGTAATCCCGCCGGCCTATTGCGACGGCTCGATCCCAACCATCAAGAGAGTTCCCAATCTGGGCGGCGAGCAGATAGGTCGGCAGGTTTGCGCTGCAAACTATCCTGATGAGAGGCAACGGAACCGCTTGTCCAGTTCTTCACCGGAGTTTACGACCGAGATCCGTCTGTACTTAAAAGCCGGCACCCGGGGAGTTCGACCCTCTTCAGATCGCCGCGTCAGCCGGCGCACTACTCCAAATTTTGCTCGAGCTCGGCGATCGTGGCTCCCAAAAGAACGGCTGACGTCTCAAGCTTCAGCTCAAGTACTTCAGCCTCCGCATAGCGGAGCAAGCCAATAACGCTCAAAAGCAGCGTCTGTCGCGTTCTTGGAGCCGTAAATTGAGCGCCTTGGGCCGTTAGCTCCCCTTCGCGCAGTTGCGCGATTTTCCGGCCTCTGAACTCGCCCGCCGCCGTATCTGTTGATGTGTCAATAAATGTGGCATAGATCATCTCGAATCCTAACGAACTCAACGACGTTGGAAAATTGCTTGTTGGCGATCCGCGAGAAGACGCTGCTAGCTGTCCAACGCGTCTCGATCGGGCGGGCAATGAGGATGACATCGCCTGGTATTCGGGTTCGAAATGCGCAGCGCTCGAATTCGCCCACACCGATGTATGGGTGCGCATTGATAGATCATTTGCCGCAGCTCGTTTTCGCTAGTTTAATCTGTTCATCGTGTCCCGTCATGCACAACCCGCTCTCGATGTGATGGTCAATGGGATCCTCTCACTTAGGAGAGCTCTCACTGTTCGTCTCCAAATCGTCCCGTGTTGGGTGCGGCGCTTTAGCCGCCAGTTGATCATCGCTCTCGATGATTGAGAATACACAAATAGGAGAGGGAGTCTCCTACCAGATTTTGGAAGCCATCGCAGGATTTGTTAGTCCCGGGCCTTGATGGGGCATTTTCGAATGATGCGCTACGGGACGTGTGTTACACGGCTGCGCCACCACGACGGAGGCAATCCGAGGAGCGATACAATTAGTCAGGCCTGAGAGCACTTGCCAGGTATTACGGGATCAACCAGCCTGTCGCGAAATGGAAGCAGTGTAGACCGTCGCCGACTCCCGGCAGGCGCGAAGGAAGCTGAACCGCATTTCTCACACTGTGAGGCGCACCAGGGCGCGAATCAGCAAAAGTTCTTTTGCGGGAAGGACTTTGGATGATTGAGGGAATGCCCCGACGCCGACACAGTGTGGCGCGGAACGGTTTAATTTCGGAGTGGTGGAGGGCCGGGCTGTGGAAGCGGCCTTTGATGCGTGGTGAGGTCGGACGCTTTAGCGCTGCTTCTGGGCGCCACCGCTCGGGCGATCAATATGGTGAGGCGTCAGATTGCTTTCGCGATCATCGCCGGCCGGACTTGGTCGAGCATGCGCTCGGGACATTGATCGGAGAGCAGATCTTTTGCATCGCACTTCGCTATGAAGATCTCAAGATCACGACGAACTGCGGCACGACCTGCTGATGCGGTGCCGGCGGGCAAGTCTGAAGCCTGGCGGGAGGACTGCGCAGCGGTGGCCGGTAAGTCGACGCTGAACCGATTGGAGCTGAGGCAAAGCAACCCTTGGCGCTATCACAAGATCCCATATCAGGCGGCGGCGATCGATTCGCTGCCGGTGACACGATTCCTGGAGGCGCACAAGCGAGCGCCGAACCGACGACCCGCGGCAGGGCTACCAGGAGGGGCGCTTCTTCCACGCTATTAGGACTGCCTGTAGCTGTCTGCCGCTGTACGTGTTTTGCGGCAGGCATATGCTGACGGCCAAGCTGCGGCGGGCCGATATCAACGCCAGTGCGGCCAGCATCGCGGAGGTCGAGCGGATTGTCCCACAGATCGTAAGCGTCGCCATCAGGCCACGCCTTTGAGTGCTTTGCTTTCGCTAGGCCCAGGGCAACAGCTGATTGATATCGCTGTTTGGATGACCTTCACTCCTGATGATGACGTCGGTAAGGCATTCCAGAGGATCTACGTCGTTGATTCTGCAGGTCTCGATCAGCGACGTGTTGATGGCCCAATGTTCGGCTCCGCGTCCCCGGCGACGCCATAGTACGCGGAGTCTGGGGCTCGAGATCGAAGTCTTCTAACCATTTCATTCTCTTCGGGCGGACCGCGACGTTCGTCGGCGACCAGACCCATTCGGATCGTCGGCACTTCAAACTCCGAGCGGAAGATGGCTCCTCTCGTCCCGACCTGGATGACGCAGGCAGAAGCAGGATCTGTCAAGATCGTTGATATTCCATGTATTTAGTTGACGTCGATTCTTGAGCTTCGAGCACTGATCGACTCGGTTCTGGCCTTCCAGGCAGGGGAGATGCCCCCGGAGGCTTGGAACACGATGCGTGGGACCTTTCAAACTTCCAGATCTATTCGAGGCGCGACCGCTTCGTATGACGCTCACTGCAGCAGAACGTGCGAAGTTGGTCGACGATCTGCCGTTGCTGCCGACGGTGGCGATGACGCCGCTGCCGCTGGCACGCATCACGGATCGGTCGGAGGCGAGGGATGAGTTAAATCGCGCCTGACCATACGCACGCAGTGCCTTTGTTTATTTAGTCCCGGCATTTGCTCGCGAGTTAAGTTGTCGTTCGTGAAGAATACCCAAACCGTTGATTTGAATCATAAACCGACGATCTGTGGAAATCCACTTTGCCGGAAACCGGCCGCTCGAAAGGGGATTGAACGAAGCCGCTACCGCGGCGTGAACGGCGAGGTGGCGTAGAGCGCCTCCTGCCTGAGAGGATGTGGGTGTTGCAGCCCACCCCCTCAGACAGGAGTATTGAGATGGCCGATTTGAGCCCTCTTCGCCGTCGCATGATAGAGGACATGACCGTCCGCAATCTGTCGCCGGCGACGCAGCGATCCTACATCAGCGCGGTTTCGAAGTTCAGCCGTTATTTCGGCAAATCGCCGGATCGGCTGGAACTGGAAGACGTTCGCGCCTTTCAAGTGCATCTGGTCTCGACCGGCATATCATGGCCGGCGCTGAACCAGATCGTCTGTGCGCTGCGGTTTTTCTACGGCGTTACTCTCGGCGAGGCGCTGATCCCGGAACGCATTCCCGATGCGCGAGAACCGCGCAAGCTGCCGGTCGTTCTCAGCGCCGACGAAGTGGTCCAGTTCCTCGAAGCAGTGTCCAGCCTGAAGAGCCGCGCCGCACTGACCACCGCCTATGCGGCCGGACTGAGGGCCTCCGAGGTAGCGGGACTGCGGATCGAAGACATCGACAGTGCTCGCGGTGTCATCCAGGTGCGCCACGGCAAGGGCGCGAAGGATCGCAACGTGATGTTGTCGCCCCAGCTGCTGGGCATCCTGCGCACCTAGTGGCGGCTCGCCCGGCCGCGCCTTTATCTGTTCCCGGGACGCGACGAAGACCATCCAATCGATCAGACCGTGTTGCATGCCGCCTGCCGGTCGGCGGTGAAGGCTGCGGGTCTGACCAAGCGCGTCACGCTGCACACGCTGCGCCACAGCTTCGCGACACATCTTCTCGAGAACGGAACCGACATCCGGATCATCCAGGTTCTGCTCGGGCACAATAACCTGTCGTCGACGGCGCGCTACACGCAGGTCGCCACCGATACGATCCGGGCGACGCAGAGCCCGCTCGACCGCCTGTCGCTGGAGGTGACGCACCGGGATGACAACGCGTCCGGAAGTGCGGGTTATGGCCCGCCCCGACGTCCGTCCGCACAGACCCGCCATCGAGATTGCCGATATCTTGCGCCGGCATGGCGACGCCTATCGCCGTTTGCATGCCGGTCATCTCGGTCGGGTCGAGCGGCGCGTGATGAGTGCGATCGTTGCGTGCCGAACCGAGGCGCTCGGCGGCCACATGGAGGCTTGCGACGACTGCGGCACGACACGCATCGCCTATAATTCTTGCCGCAACCGGCACTGTCCGAAGTGTCAGGGGCCAGCCCGAGCCGCGTGGCTTGCCGCGCGAGAAGCCGACCTGCTGCCGGTTCCCTATTTCCACGTCGTCTTCACACTGCCGGCTCCGATCGGCGCGATCGCCTTTCAGAACATGCGATCCTGTTCAAAGCCGCCGCCGAGGCAATGTCGAGGCTCGCCGCCAATCCACGCCGGCTCGGCGCCGGGATCGGCGTCGTCGCCGTCCTCCACACCTTGGGGGCAGGCGCTGACGCACCATCCCCACGTCCACTGCGTCGTGCCGGGCGGCGGCCTCTCGCCCGATGGCGCGCGCTGGATCGCCAGCCGACCAAACTTCTTCCTGGCCGTCAAACCGCTCGCCCGGCTGTTCAGACGCCTATTCCTCGAACGTCTGACCGCCGCCTTCGACGTCGGCACCCTGAACTTCTTCGGCGATCTCGCATCCCTGGCCCAGCCTGCCGCCTTCGCAGCTCACCTCGTCGCCATGCGGCGCATCAGCTGGGTCGTCTACGCCAAACGGCCGTTCGGCGGCCCCGCGCAGGTGCTGGCCTATCTCGGCCGCTATACCCATCGCGTTGCAATCGCCAACAGCCGGCTCGTAGCCCTCGCCGAGGATCACGTCGCCTTTACCTGGAAGGACTACCGCCAGAACGGCGCGACGAAGATCATGAAGCTCAAGCCCGACGAGTTCATCCGCCGCTACCTTCTTCACACGCTGCCCGATGGCTTCCATCGCATTCGCCACTTCGGCTTCATGGCAAACGGCCATCGCGCTGCCAAACTCGCCCTTTGCCGCAAACTTCTCGATCGTGAGCGGACCGCGCCAAACGGTGGCGAGCCGCCGCCTGTGGATTCGGACGCTCTGACGTGGCCCAAGGTTCCCGCCTGTCCTGATTGTGGTGGCGTCATGCGCATCATCGAGCGCTTTCGACACAGGTTCAGTCATTCCGGCGCTTCAACCCAATCGTTCCGGTGCGACACATCGTGAGCCAATTCATGCCGTGCACGAAGATCGTCACTCGTCATTACGATCCCGTCGTCTCGATCATCGCAGACGCTGCCGAATCCGTGCGGCCAAACAGCGCGCTGGAAACTATTCGATGCAGCCGGCCATCGATCGCGACCGCTGGTAAAATGCTCTCTGTCTCAAGTTGCCGCCATTGCGCAACCAAAACGTCGCCGCGTCTGCTCCGCAGTCTGCCCATAGCAACCCGCGATCTCAAACTATCCCCATAGCCGCACCACCGTGCATATTCTCCCGCGCCTTCGTTCAATCCGGCTTCAATGAGGTCGCGTGATAAGCGCTTTGTCGCGCCCTCGCGTGAGCGCGACCTCACAGAACCCTCCAGATTCCTTGCAAATTTGATTCGTGATTCTGTGTCGTATCACTGCTTCGGCGGAGAGCGAGATGCGGCCACGGGAACGGCGGGAGACGGGCGAGCAGGATCTGTTTCGCTCC
This sequence comes from Bradyrhizobium sp. 4, assembly GCF_023100905.1. Taxonomy (NCBI): domain Bacteria; kingdom Pseudomonadati; phylum Pseudomonadota; class Alphaproteobacteria; order Hyphomicrobiales; family Nitrobacteraceae; genus Bradyrhizobium; species Bradyrhizobium sp. 4. The sequence goes on along the minus strand of NZ_CP064686.1, from coordinate 1,254,618 downwards.
CGGCTCGATCAGATCATCGACATGGATCATCCGCTGGCGAAGCTGGCGCGAACGGTGGAGTGGCAGTTCCTGGAAGGCCGCTTCTCCGAGGTCTACACGGATGATCCCGGTCATCCGCCGCTGCCGACACGACTGATGGCCGGGCTGGCGATCCTCCTGTCAGATGAGGTACTGTGCGAGCGCTGGGTTGAGAACCCCTATTACCAGTATTTCTGCGGCGAGGAGTTCTTCCAGCACGGACTGGTGTTCGATCGTTCATCGCTGACGCGCTGGCCCAACCGCATGGGCGAGGAGCGGTTGCAGGCGCTACTCCAGGAAAGCCTGTCGGTGGCCACCAGGACCAAGGCGATCAAGCCGTCCGAGCTGTCACAGGTGATCGTCGATACCACAGTGCAGCCCAAGAACGTGATGTTCCCCACCGATGCCAGGCTGCTGAACCGAGCACGCGAGAAGCTCGTGCGGCTGGCAAAGCAACACGGGGTGACTCTGCGCCAGTCCTATACACGGGTCGGCAAGTTCTCGCCCTGGTGCAGCACCAGCGTTATGCCCACGCCAAGCAGTTCAATCGCGCCAACCGGGCGCTGAAGAAGCTGCGCACCTTGCTCGGCCGCGTCATTCGCGACATCACCCGCAAGATCGAGGGCGACAGCGGGCTTGAAGCGGTGTTCGCCCAGCTGCTGATGCCGGCGCGGCGCGTGCGCGAGCAACAGCAGCGTCAGCGCGGACCGAAGGTCTATTCCCTGCACGCGCCGGAAGTCGAATGCATCGGCAAGGGCAAGGCCCATCGGCCATACGAGTTCGGCGTCAAGGTCTCCGTCGCCACCACTCTCAGCCACGCCAAGGGCGGACAGTTCGTCACTCACGTGAAGTCCATGCCGGGCAACCCCGACGACGGACACACCCTGGCAACCGTGATCCCGGAGATGGAGGCGCTGGTCGGCAACACCCTCGATCGCATCTTCGCAGACAAGGGATATCGCGGCCACAATGCACCGCAAGACCACAAGCTCAGAATCTTCATCTCCGGTCAGAAACGCGGCGTGACGCCCAGGATCAAACGTCAGTTACGCCGCCGGGCAGCCGTCGAACCCGTGATCGGCCATCTCAAAGCCGACCATCGAATGGGCCGAAACTATCTCTGGTACCGCCAAGGCGACGCTGCCAACGCCATCCTCGCAGCTGTCGGCTACAATTTCCGCCGCCTGATCCGCTGGCTCAGACTTTTATTGTGCCAGATACTCCTCGCCCTTATGGCAACGATTCAACCCGCTCCGGCTTAAAACCGGCGTTCTTCACGGACGACTAAATGCGTAGCTCCCCTGACGAAAGCTACGCATGCACGTTACTTAACGTGATGGGTCCATCGACTAAAGCGCAAGTGCAATCACGAAAGCAAGTCCCCGGGCCATTAACTGTCGCGGGTGTGATAAGCGAGGGCATATGCAGCATTGACGTTGTCTCAGCTGCGTCTAGCAGGTCGGGAAACGCAAGAGCTTAGCGCGTCGAGGCAGAACCTAGCGCGGCGGGTCCTCTAAACGTTCGGCGCCGGCGACTGAAGTGGCACAAGCGATCTCGGCTGTCAGGCGTAGTACACGAAAAAGCGGGCCTCTATACTTTCGCGGGGCTCCGCGTTGGGGTGCTTGCGACGATTGTCGAAGGCCGAGTGAGCGGCCTTCGGATTGCAATGCGGCTCGGAATCATAGCCCTTAAATAGGATGAACTCATTTGCAGTCATTTCCGGAAAATAGTACCAACGATGCGCTGGATTGAAGTGCACGGCACAACTCTTGAACGTGAAGCCAAGATATGTGTAATCCACCACGGCAATATCCGTATCGTGAACGGAGCCACCATCGCAGAACGCTAAGGGAAAATCCTGCGGAGGGGGCGAGAGGGCGTGCCAAGCCTGAACGATCATCAATCGAGAATACGATCGGATCGGGATGTCCTGCGATCGGTCCTCGACCGCGGCGAGCATTGGACCGGCGATCGGCGCGTAGTCAATGTGAGCCATTACACTCGGTTCCCTTACACCACGAAGGGCTTTGGCAGAGCGAACAACGACGCCTTGTCGACGCGGCACGACCCAGGACGCATTGAAATAGTTCTTTATGAACGGAACCATTTCTTCCAAGTACTTGTCGTATCCAATGTCTCGATCGCCATCGTTTGCGTGAGATATCTTGTGTTGAATTAGAGTAAAGCCCTGTCGATCAAGGGACAATTCGCTCACGATCGGACGCGCGTCACGAATCGTTACGTCGTAGGGGAGCATGGGCATATCTTGCATCGACAAAGCAATTCCGGGGGCATTCTCGTCGGCGGCGCGTTGAGCAAAGTTGATTTGACCTTGCACGAACTCCAAGTGATCGTGGTGTTTTGTTTTCGATGAAGCTCGTGTTTCATTTTCCATTACTGCTTGTCTCATCAGAATGATCCTCAAAAGTCACTTGGCGAACGGTTGGGAGTCCCGACCATTCATAGATTGCAACATCTTTAGTCACGATCCGAAGAATACATGAAGAAGGGAAGCGCGGAAGCCTACCAATTCTAGAAAATTGCTCTCACTTACTCGTTCAATCACTGTTCTCAGGATCACCAGTACCGAAGCTCGGAAGGATGTGACGATCGCCGCACATTTGCGGCCCGAGTTTGGCCTAAGTGAAGCCTAGGTATCATCGAGCGGCCAAGGCTTTGGCGAACGAGCCAGTGCGGAGCGCATTGTTCTTGCGCCAAAGATTTAGCGGTGGAGAACCTAAACGGACACAGCTCGCCATCGATCCCGGTGCTTACAGTTACCTGCATGTTTGGCCGATGACGCTGAGCTGCCTCTTTACTCTCGCCGGCGGCCAAGAAAGCCGCGGCTTGGCTCGAGTGCGAGGAGTTCGCGGAGATCCGTCCAGGGAGGATCATCGGCGTCGGTCCGCCGCTGGCAATCCGGACGAGCCGGTTCCCACGACACTTTAAATTGCTCTTCCACGCGACGTCACAACACTAGAAGATCGGGCAACCGTTCGGCATCGAGAACCATCGCGATCACCTCGGTGAGTTCAGCTGCTGCTTGTTTTGAATTGCAGCAGATCCGCCGCAAGATCTGCTGCCAGCACTCGAAGAAATCTGCGGCCATCGCCCTGGAGCGCGGCAACGCATGCGTCGGGGCTTTGACCGCGCACGTTTTTCTCGACCTGCCAGAGCTTTGCTCCCTTCGACCGTCGTCGTTGCCGCTTCCGAGCTCCCTGCAACATGCAGCTCGTAGAGCTTGCGTCTGCTGTGTGACCAACAGCCAGCCAATGTGATGCCATCATTGCTGATCTATAGGCGGCGTAACCAGCCACCTGCAGATACCACGATAGCCACTGAATAGCGGAGAGCACATTCTGCGGAGCGGCTGTCTTCGAAGCGATAAGCCGCCACCGGAGGACCGCTGCGGGCAAAGGTTGGGCCATTGGGCTTTTTTGCCGAGTAACCATCACCTCATACGCCCATGCTCCGGCTCCGAATCTGATTGTGACAGAGTTCCCCGGACTCGGACGTGATGCCGTTGGGAGATGCTGCACGCGAAACGTGTTGGTGGACACAATGCAGCTGTTGGTCGACCGGGATGGCAACTTTCAGCGGCCCGCGTCGGTCCGCATGTAGTGGGCTAACTGGTCATCAGGGCGCCGACGGTCCTGCCGTGCAGCCCAGGCCTCATTCAGGGCACCACATCTAGGCTACGATTCGGACAGTGAGTGCGGGATGACCGTGCACGAAGTGCGATGCAACGCGCTCCGGCGCGCCAACGGGAAATTTACCACATCAGGACCTTGTCGCCTCGCCTGATTTGCTTTCCTCCCATGAGGATGTCAGCGGTGGCGTTGCGGCGCATATGTGTCATGGGCGTCTGGTATCGAATAATCTCGGACAGAGCGTTCGACACCAAGGAGGGTTATCGCGCGAAGCTTTCTAGCTCGGACGGGGACTGGTTCATGAACAGCAGGCCCGCGGTGGTCGAAGTGCGCGTGGCGTCGATGAGATGCCAAGAGACTCACGTGGCTCCATATGCCGGGTCTCCGATGAGTGCGCCATCATCGAAAGGAGGTCAAATCGTGGCTCGGCATTTATCCGCTCCCGCCAAAGCCAGTAAAATAGTCCAAGCACTCGACAGGATTGCGTTTTCTGGTCCAGCGTCCATCGCCTGGCCAATTTTCGCAGGAGCGGGTCGACGGCAACCGTTGTCGGATTCAGTGATCTCATGCTTGTCGCCCAAAATTGGCCGGCGCGGCGGCTGGCGGGCGTACCGCATACTTTCCCGGATCGCAGCCAGTATCGACAGTGGCGGGTTGCCCATTGATCACTCACCTTACTTAAGTCAAACGCGCGGTGATGGCCAACTCCGTGACGTCTGACAGGAGGTGTGTGCCAACGATTGAGCCGGCCGCCAGACACCAAGTTCTGTCATTCGGGCTTACAACATGCTGTCGAGGCCATGACACGTCCGATTGAGCAAAAGGGTGGCATAAGGCTTGAAGGAGCCGGAAGAGGAATGATGAAGTTGCGCCTCAAGGACTGGCAGCGGTGGCTTACAACTTTGGTGCCTTTCGCTTTACTTTATGCGGCGGATAGCAAATCGGCTGTCCCAAGCTCGGCCTCCTTCCTCGCGGGTCCTCTGATGTTCATCCTCTTCGGCGTCCTATTTCGGCATGGCCACGACCACCTTCATGTGCGTATTCGCCTCGGCGCCAGGCCGCCACGGTGAAACGCTCGGCCGTCCTGGCCGCGGTCGTCACGGTCGCCCGCTGGCTCCTCTTTTCCTACGTGTTCCTTTCCCGCTGTACTGTATGTGGGTTTAGGATTTTGGCGAGCGCGCTTTCCGATCGGCGTTTCAAGCCCAGAATTTCATGTGGTGTTTCGTCGGCGTCCTTGTCGGAAACATGGTGGGCGTCCTGCCGGGAATGGAGTCGCTCGCCACGATCTCGGTGCTGCTGCCGCTGACGTTCGGCTTCAAGCGGTCGGCGCCATATTGATGCTGTCAGGAGTGTTCTATGGGGCGCAATACGCGGCGCGATCTGTTGGATCCTGCTCAACTAACCATGCCATCCGCCACACGCGGTGACGTGCCCCGACGGGCTTCCACTGACGAAGCAGAGCCGCGGCGCCGCCGCGCTTGGCATCACGGTCCTGTCGTCGTTCGTCGGCGCTTCCTGGGGCATCCTGGAAATGAAGCTCCGGTGCTGGTGAAGGTCGCGCTGGAGTTCGGTACGACCGTGGGGTTTTCGTGTCTTCAGCGGCTACGCCTGCGGGGTAAAGAAAATGCCAAACCTCGATCGCCATCGTTGTGCTGGCTTAATCGTGTAAGCCCCTTCAGCAGGAAAATAGTGGATCTTGCCCAACGCCGTTCGTGGCAATTCTTCCGTGAAAACAATTTCGCGCGGCACCTTAAAGGCGGGCGAGTTGCGAGCCTGCATCCGCCGTTACTGCTTCCGCGTCAAGCCGACCCCCCGGCCGGCTGATCACATACGCGATCGGCTCCTCATCCCAACGCGCATCGGGGCAACCGACAACGGCGCAGTCTGCGACATCGGGATGCTCCAGAAGCGTGCGCTCTACTTCCGCCGGGTAGATCTTTTCTCCACCGGAAATGATCAGGTTCCTTTTGCGATTATACCCAAAGTATCCATCGGCATCGCGGCGGCCAATGTCAGCGGTGAGATACCAGCCCTTGTGCAAAGCCTCGCGCGAGTGGTTGTTGAGCGCCCCAATGCCCGCCGAAGACGTTGGGGCCCCACACGGCGATCTCGCCCGGGGTGCCCGCCTGCAACTTGTTGCCGGTGTCACCGGGAATCGCTGCTTCGCAGCATAGGCCCGGCAAGCCGCTCGAGCCCTTACGCGTAAGATCGCCGCGAGCCTCGTATACACAGCAATAGGGCAGGTCTCCGTCGAACCGTAAACCTGCAGCACCGGCACCCCACGCGCGACAAAGCGTTCGATAAGGCGCTGCGGACCATCGTTGAACCGGTGCAAATTGCCGTGGGTGAGGTGAGGTCCGTCGTTCGCCACTGAGGATGCTCGGTTAGGACTTGCATCGTGGCAGGCACCAACGCTGCCAGCCTAGGTCTGTCGCGTTCGATCGCAGCAAGCGTGGCCTCGGGCTTAAATCGCGTGTGAATGGTGACCGTCGCGCCGTGATGCAACGCCGGGGTTATCTGGATGTTTAGACCGCCAACGAGTCGCGCGCAGGCATAGAGCAGGGCCAGGTACGCGGGCGGGTTGATGGCAAGCATCGCGAGGCGGTCGCCTCTCTCAATGCCGAGCTGGTTTTTTAGAGCACGAGCGATTTGCTCGATGCCTTGAGTGAAGGCGGCGTAACTTAGGATACCCCGTCGAAGTGGATCGCGGGGTTGTCGGGAGCAAACGGTGCGTTACGCTCGATCATTGTGCAAAGATCCACCTCTGTCCCCTTTTTGCTAGGTTCGTTACGTACTTGCAAAAGTACTCAGACCCCCGACCTCCTGAGGTCGTCCGGAAGCTCTCGAATTTCGATCGCGAACAGATCGCATCGGATGCCTTCAGGCGCGCGAGCAGTCAAGCGATCTCAGGATACGATCTTCACGACGTCATCAGCCCGGGCTCGCTTTAACTCTCTTAAACCGTAAAGGCGTAGGCGCTTCACGGGCTCCGCTGTCCGGCGTGCATCTGCGCGTAGTGTGAGCGCACCATGACATTATCTTCTTATCAGGTTTCCGACTTACAGGCTCACCGCACACATAGGGAGATCTGGAATCTGCATCTTTGAAGCCGACTATAGCTCGGCAACGACCTTCAATGTGGTCGAGCAACAGAACGTTCTTGGCGCCGTCGGGCTTTTTCATCCTGCTGCTCCGAAATGCGAAGCAATCTTTTGCGTTATCGTTCCAGTCATGCCGATCGACATTAGCCGTCTAAGCCGATTGAAACCATCCGAGGCCGGATCGACCTTCGTGCATTTCCAAGATGATGGCGGCGAGCGACCTCCAAGCGAGCTGGTCGAGCAGAACCAAAACTCCTTGTTTCAACTGATTTGTACGGGTGTCACGGGCCACGGAGGAATTCGGTTTTCAATCTGCAATAGGAGGAGCCGCACAGCGCGGTAAGGTTGACGTTGACGTCCCCTGAATTGACCAGCTCTTCAGCGATGTGGATCAGAGAAGGCGTATGGTGGCGCGATACGTGACCTTTGTCCGGCCAACGCGATTCACGAGATGCACCCCAGCTGCGGCGCCTGCCCTGAAGAACGAGCCGCGCGACTGCGCGAGCGTGCCGCCGTACGGCGGTAATGGCGATGTCAGATATCGCGTCGCGCAGCAACCATCGCAGCTTCTGGTAGAGCCGATGTCAGAGGCGCGGCTCAACTAACGAATGTAGGGGCTGCTCATAGTGGGTATGCGCGCGCTTGGCGTCGCCTCCCAGGCGGTCGATTCTTGCGGTACGCGGCGCGTTCAAATCGCCTTGGTAAACGCCGCCGGTGACGACGTCGACAAAATCGAAGCCGCGCCCGGCGGCTGGGATTTGGCATGATCGAAGAGCGCAGCTCCGGCGTTTCACTTCTCAGGGGGCCGGTTAAGCTCTGCGACCACCTTCACACTGACGGCCTTGATGCGCGATGTCAGCCCAAGAATCGTTGCCAGGAGCTCCTTGGCGACAAAAAGCCGGCATGCCACGGCACGTTCGTGATGAGTGCCTCGAAGCGCGCGAGATCTCGCGTCCGGTGACGATCTTGCCGCCATCGCGCGCCAGCTCTGTCACTATCACATAATTGGGATTGCGCCCTCGGCTTTATCTGCGCGCCCGAGGTCGGGCTGCCGATCTCTTCGGACGATAAGTAGAACTGGGGCACCGCCAAACGGTGAGCGCGCGCGGTTGGCGAACTTGCCGGAAAGGCATGATAGTAGAGCTAGCCGCCGCACTTCATGTCGTAGATTCCTGCCCAAACGCGCTCTCCCCCTCGATCTTGAACGGCAGCCACTCGATGAAGCCGATCGGATGAACCGTGTCGAGACGGCTCGGCACCAAGATGCCAGGCGCGTCCTGTTCCCCGGACGAGCGCGCCAGCAGACGATCGCTGCAACCGGCTCCGGTCCAAGCTGCCCGGGGGGCGCAATATACGATGCGTCCAGACCGGCGAGCGATTTCGACCAGGCGGCGAATGCGGTCGAGGATTAAGGCTGCTTAAAATGGGTTTTGGGCATGGCTGTCATCGCCGCCCAAACAACTCAAACGAGACTTCGAGTCTCGTTTTTTTCTTTTGCGGTATCGTCAATGGAAATCACGTCGCGATTGATGACTCAAGCTCGCTTGCTTGGCTCTGAGACACGCAGTGATGGCGGTGCGATCCCGGATCTGGGTGTTACGCAGGCGAAACACGTCCTTCATGCAAGCGTCTTTCTTCGTTGTCGGCGGCTGATCTGTCGCGCGCCATGGAAAACTGCCCCCTCAGCGTCACGAGGAATTGCTCCCTCCTCGGATAGCTGAGGAGAGAGTGAATGAAGCGGGAACGAATCGCTGAAAGCTCGGCGTGGAATGATCCACGGGGGCAGGTGATGAAGACGCCGGATGACGTGGCGGAGATGATGCGCCTGAGGGCGTGCGGGTGGGGTGTGAAGCGGATTGCGCGGCAGCTGGGCTGCAGCCATCACACAGTAAAGGACTACGTGGCGGCGGGCAGGGTGAAGCCATTCAAGTCGCCTAAGCGGCCGAAGCGTCTCGACGGCCTTGAGGGTTGGCTGCGCGAGAGGCTCATTCGGCATCGCGGCAATGCCGACGTGGTGCGCCAGGACCTGTTGACGGACAAAGGCGTGGCCGTCAGCCGGCGGACGCTGCAGCGCGCGGTGCAGCCCTATCGGCAGGCGCTGAAGGCGGAGGCGCTGGCGACGACTCGGTTTGAGACGCCGCCGGGCCGGCAGCTGCAGATCGACTTCGGGGAGCGCCTGGTCGAGATCGGAGGGGCGAAAGTCAAGGCATTCGTGTTCGTGGCAACGCTTGGACACTCGCGACGGCTCCATGTGCGTGCGTTCCGGGCCGAGAGGCAGGAGCATTGGTTCGCCGGGCTCGAGAGCACATTCACGACCTTCAGCGGTGTGCCGGAGGAAGTGCTGATGGACAATCCACGCGCGCTTGTCGTGCGCCACGACGCGGTGAGCCGGTCGGTTCAGTTCAACGACAAGCTGGTAGCCTTCGCAAAACATTGGGGCTTCCGTCCTCGCGCCTGCGCGCCATATCGGGCGCGCACGAAGGGCAAGACGGAGAACGGCGTCGGCTACGTGAAGAAGAACGCGATCGCCGGTCATTCCTTCCCAAGTTGGGAAGCATTCGAGGCGCATCTCGACAGATGGGAGCGTGAGGTTGCGAACGTTCGTATCCACGGCACGACCGGCGAGGCGCCGATCATCCGCTTCGCGCGTGACGAGATACATCGGTTGAAGCCGCTCGGCGGGCAGCCGTCGTTTGGATCCTTGCGTGAACTGACCCGCGTCGTCGGCAATGATTGCGCCGTCGAGATCGACACGAACAGCTACTCGGTGCCGTGGCGCCTGATTGGCGAGCGCGTGGCGGTAACGATCGCGGCCGGCGAAGTGCGGATCCGCCATGGATTGCACCAGGTAGCAGTGCACAAGCAATCGGAGGGGCGCCGGCTGCGGATCGTCGACTCCGCCCATCTCGATGGTGTTGCTGGTCGCAGTGGCGCGGTCCGCCGGGCGGAGATCGCGGCGGTGCTGGCGCCGTCCTCACCGCCGTCGTTGTTACGTCCTCTTGCCGAATACGAAGCCGTGGTCGGAGGACGCTTCTGATGACGCGGGCAAAAAAGGTAATGGAAGCGACGACCGATCCGCTAGATGCCATGCTGGCGCGATTGCAGCTCTCCGGGATCCGCGATCAGCTCGACAGCCTGCTCGACGAGGCGGCGCGCGCGAACCTGTCGGCGCGTGAGACGCTGATCTTGCTGTGCGAGCGCGAGATCGCACGCAAGGACCATCGCCGCATCGAGATGGCGCTCAAGCTCGCACACTTCCCGGCCGTGAAGGAGCTTGCTGGCTTCGACTTCGAGGCGCAGCCGTCAATTGATCCAAAGCAGATCCGCGATCTTGCCGCGTCACGTTGGATCGCCAACGGCGAGAATGTGCTGCTGCTCGGGCCGCCCGGCGTCGGCAAGACGCACTTGTCGATCGCGCTGGGGCGAGAGGCTATCCTGGCCGGGTACACGGTGCAGTTCACCACGGCGACGACGCTGGTCGCAGGTCTTGCCAAGGCCCACGGCGAGCGACGCCTGGACGAGAACCTGCTCGCGCTGTCGAAGCCAAAGCTGCTCATCGTCGACGAGCTCGGCTACTTGCCACTTGAACCTGACGCGGCGCATCTGTTCTTCCAACTGGTCAGCCGGCGCTACGAAACCGGCGCCATCTGATCACGTCCAACCGCAGCGTTGCCGAATGGGGCACAGTGTTCGCCGATCCCGTGGTCGCCACCGCGATCCTCGACCGGCTCCTGCACCACAGCCATGTGCTGACGATCCGCGGCGACAGCTACCGGCTCCGCGCCAAGCGCAGGAGCGGCCTCATCAAAACGCCGACCGCCGGTGACGACCCTCCGGTCGGCTCCGCCTCCCTCCGGCCCGTCACCGGCGGAAACAACCTTCACCGAGATCATAATCCCGATGGTGGGGGCAGTTCTACATGACGCAAAGGGGGCAGTTCCGGATGGCGTTTGACAGCTGATCTCGCGCACCCGTCGACTCGAGCACAGAGATGCCGTTGCACAATAAGAACTACAGCACAGCAGTTGGCTTTGGGCACGCAAAAACCAATGCGTTCGTTGTGTGCGCGTCACAATATCCTTTTTAGGTCGGTACGTTGCGGTATTGGGGTTGCGCAAGGCACAATATGGCCAGTCTACAGGAAAAAAAGGCCGGAAAGGTTCAAGTCGTCGGTGGCTGTGGAAGCGTTGCTATGTATGCTAGCACTACTTTGGCAGAATGTGTTTTCGCCGCTGTTTTTCAAGGATTTGCTTTCGGCAATGTGGGCACTGCTGGGGCGGCGGCCGAAGGATGAGATCGACGATGGCGTGACGTACGGCGGGCATAGTCGGTTGAGGCGGAGGCCCGTTGATTCTTTTTTTTTCGCCCCGCGTTTGCGAGGCGACGATGTTGCAGGAAGGCGTAGGCAATCATTGTCATAAGGGCGTGGCGATGAAGACCTTGCCATGATCGCCCTTCGAAGTGATCAAGTCCAAGTTCCTCCTTCAACTGTTGATGCGCCTGCTCACAAATCCACCGTGCCTTGATGGTGGCGGCCAGCGTGCGCAGATCCGTCGTCGCCGGAAGATTGGCGAGATAGTATTTCTTCTCCCCGGAGGCACGTTGCTCGCCAATGAGCCAGGCTTCGTCGCCTGGGAGATGCTGCTGACCTTTATCCCATATCCGCTGCGGAGGGCCGTCGGCGGTGCGGACACGGAGAGCAGCAAATCGGGCTTTGAGCCGACCTTTCGTCCCGCTGCGCCAACTCACGGTTTTCCATTTGGCGCTGGCCAGCATTTGTTCTGCCGCAATCGATAAGATATCGGGCACGTGGTGCTTTCGTGGTTTGCCACGGGCTTTGGTGATCGGCCAAATGAGCTTCACATCGACCGGATACACTTTCTGGTGCCGAGGGATACCGACCGCCCAGGCCAGCCCGCGCTCTGTTAGCCCTTGTCGAAACGGCGCGCTGAGGCCGTATCCTGCATCCGCCAGCACACATCCAAAGCGTATGTTGGCTGCCATCGCGCGGTCAATCTCGGCCAAAGCGATCTCCGGCTTGGACCGCGGCGTTCGGTGTTCGACTGGCACGCGAGCGCGCTTCAAGCGAGGCATGTCGCTTGTCCAGCTGTCAGGCAGAAAGAGACGTAACGCGACCATCACGGGCACTTCCCCGCGCGCAAGCGTTAAAGACACCAGCGTTTGGCAATTTGCAGTTTTACCGAGAGCCGACGCGTATTGAGCCGCAACACCGACCGATCGCTCACCCTTTTTCGGCAGTGAGGTGTCATCAATAACCAGCACCGCATCCCTGCCGCCGACAAGTCGGTCCGCCTGGTTGAGCAGCTCTGTCTCTAGCGGCGTCGCGTTCCAGACGCCGTCCGCAATGAAATGGTGCAACTGGTCGTAGTTGCTCGTGGCAAGGCGTTCCGCCATCGGCTGAACGCTCTTGCGATCGCCAGGACCGATCAATCCCGCAACATATAGAGGACACACCGCTGTCGGGTCTTATGACCCAGCCGGTCCAAGAACGGCATCAGCCAGCGTTCGAGTTCGTCTTCCCATCCCGGCATGGTCAGCCCTCCAAGAGCCGACCACCCATGAATCATTGAACAATTGATTCGGGAATCCTATAAATCGCGGCAAAATCAACAATCTGCCAAAGTAGTGCTAGGGTTCAGACTCAATTGATCCAATAAGCGACGAGAGCGGCGAGGTGGACGGCGGCCAAGAAGTTTCTGGCAAGTTTGTCGTAGCGAGTAGCAACACGCCTGAAATCCTTGAGCCGGCAGAAACAGCGCTCGATAACATTGCGCCCTTTATAGAGGCGCTTGCTGAAGCTGTGGAGGGTTACCCGGTTGGATTTGTTTGGAATGACGGGTTTCGCGCCGCGATTGACGATTTCGGCGCGAAAGCCGTCGCCATCGTAGCCTTTGTCCCCAATGAGGGAAGACATGGGCGGCGCGAGCTTCAAAAGGGCCGGCCCTGCGGCAATGTCTGCGGCTTGTCCCGGAGTGAGATGAAATGCGCAAGGTTTGCAATCAGGGTCGCTCAGCGCGTGGATTTTCGTGGTCCGCCCACCGCGCGAGCGGCCGATCGCCTGTTCACACTCCCCCCTTTTCCGCCGCTCGCCGAGCGATGCGCTTTGATCGAGGTGGAGTCGATCGACAAAGCCACTCGGTCCTTGCCGCAGCGGGCGAGCGCTTCAAAGATCGCCTGCCAATGTCCGCGCTTAGCCCAGCGATTGAACCGATTGTAGATCGTCGTGTAAGGGCCATAGTCGGACGGGCAATCGCGCCAGCGTGCGCCGCACTGGAGCATGTGAATGATACCGCTGATAATGCGTCGATCGTCTTCGCGCGCCGGGCCGGTCTGGTTTGTTGGCAGATGCGGCTCTATCTGAGCCCACTGCTTGTCGTTGAGCCAGAACAGTCCTTTGCGCATCGAAGTCCCCCGTGCCGAATCAACTTGGCACCAGGGAATCAGAACTCGCTAATTAGGTACAGACCCTAGACTGAAGCTGCGATGTGTTGACGATTTACAATCAGCATGCCGATGTCGTCGAAACGCGTGTTGTCTTCGGACTCGACCTCGCAAGTTTGCCTAGGTGTTTAGTCCCGGCATTTTGTGGAGCGGATTGAGTTTGAATCGTTCTGGCTGGGAAGTCCAGCATTTGCAGATGTATTCGTAAGGCGTGAGGCCCTTCAAGGTTTTCAGCCGCCGAGCGTAGTTGTAGGCGTTGATGAAGTCGTCAAGGTGAGCTTCGAGCTGATCGTGTCGATCGTAATGGTAGCGTTTGACGGTCGCTTCCTTGATCGTGCGGTTCATGCGTTCGACCTGGCCATTGGTCCAGGGATGCTTGATCTTGGTCAGCCGATGTTCGATGCCATTCTCGTGGCAGCGCATATCGAACATGTGTGTCACGTATCTTGCCGTCGGGCCGTCCGCGTAGCGCGGGGGGAAAGTGAACTGGATCCCATTGTCGGTGAGAACCGTGTGGATCTTGTAGGGGACAGCCGCGATCAGAGCTTCGAGGAAGGTCGAGGCCGAGGTCCTTCCCGTCTTCCTGACCAGTTGCACGAAGGCGACTTTGCTGGTGCGATCGATAGCGACATAGAGGTAGAGCTTGCCTTCAGCGGTCTGGAGCTCAGCAATGTCGATGTCGAAATAGCCGATCGGATAAGCCTTGAATTTTTTCTTCGGAGGCTTGCTGCCTCCGACCTCCGGCAATCGGCTGATCCCGTGGCGCTGGAGACAGCGATGCAGGGATGATCGCGTCAGATGCGGGATGGTCGGCTGGAGCGCATAGAGGCAATCGTCGAGCGGCAATAGCGTATGCCGCCGGAAAGCGACGATGATCGCCTCCTCCTCGATGGAAAGCACGGTCGATTTGGCTTCTTTGGGGCCTGTCGGGAGATCGGCGACGGTCTCGCGCTCCCTCCACTTCGCGACAGTCTTCTGGTTGATCCCGTAGCGCTTGGCGAGCGCTCTCAGGCTCTCTTGACTATTTTGTATTGCTCGACGGACCGCCTCCGTCGTCGTGGCGCAGCCGTGTAAAACTTGTCCCATAGCGCATCCTTCGAATCGTGCGATAAGAATGCACCATCAAAGCTTGGGACTAAACACCTAGCACTACTTTGGCAGATTGTTGATTTTGCCGCGATTTATAGGATTCCCGAATCAATTTTTCAATGATTCATGGGTGGTCGGCTCTTGGAGGGCTGACCATGCCGGGATGGGAAGACGAACTCGAACGCTGGCTGATGCCGTTCTTGGACCGGCTGGGTCATAAGACCCGACAGCGGATGTGTCCTCTATATGTTGCGGGATTGATCGGTCCTGGCGATCGCAAGAGCGTTCAGCCGATGGCGGAACGCCTTGCCACGAGCAACTACGACCAGTTGCACCATTTCATTGCGGACGGCGTCTGGAACGCGACGCCGCTAGAGACAGAGCTGCTCAACCAGGCGGACCGACTTGTCGGCGGCAGGGATGCGGTGCTGGTTATTGATGACACCTCACTGCCGAAAAAGGGTGAGCGATCGGTCGGTGTTGCGGCTCAATACGCGTCGGCTCTCGGTAAAACTGCAAATTGCCAAACGCTGGTGTCTTTAACGCTTGCGCGCGGGGAAGTGCCCGTGATGGTCGCGTTACGTCTCTTTCTGCCTGACAGCTGGACAAGCGACATGCCTCGCTTGAAGCGCGCTCGCGTGCCAGTCGAACACCGAACGCCGCGGTCCAAGCCGGAGATCGCTTTGGCCGAGATTGACCGCGCGATGGCAGCCAACATACGCTTTGGATGTGTGCTGGCGGATGCAGGATACGGCCTCAGCGCGCCGTTTCGACAAGGGCTAACAGAGCGCGGGCTGGCCTGGGCGGTCGGTATCCCTCGGCACCAGAAAGTGTATCCGGTCGATGTGAAGCTCATTTGGCCGATCACCAAAGCCCGTGGCAAACCACGAAAGCACCACGTGCCCGATATCTTATCGATTGCGGCAGAACAAATGCTGGCCAGCGCCAAATGGAAAACCGTGAGTTGGCGCAGCGGGACGAAAGGTCGGCTCAAAGCCCGATTTGCTGCTCTCCGTGTCCGCACCGCCGACGGCCCTCCGCAGCGGATATGGGATAAAGGTCAGCAGCATCTCCCAGGCGACGAAGCCTGGCTCATTGGCGAGCAACGTGCCTCCGGGGAGAAGAAATACTATCTCGCCAATCTTCCGGCGACGACGGATCTGCGCACGCTGGCCGCCACCATCAAGGCACGGTGGATTTGTGAGCAGGCGCATCAACAGTTGAAGGAGGAACTTGGACTTGATCACTTCGAAGGGCGATCATGGCAAGGTCTTCATCGCCACGCCCTTATGACAATGATTGCCTACGCCTTCCTGCAACATCGTCGCCTCGCAAACGCGGGGCGAAAAAAAAAGAATCAACGGGCCTCCGCCTCAACCGACTATGCCCGCCGTACGTCACGCCATCGTCGATCTCATCCTTCGGCCGCCGCCCCAGCAGTGCCCATATTGCCGAAAGCAAATCCTTGAAAAACAGCGGCGAAAACACATTCTGCCAAAGTAGTGCTAGTTCCGGACAAGGTGATCGAGCAGTTGCGCGTCGACAAGGCACTACGTCTTCCCGACGGCAAAAAAGGCCCGGCCTCATCTTAGAAGCCGGGCGAAGTCAGTCTGGGGGGCGACGCTGCTACACATCGCCCCGACCGTCGGCAAGGGAGAGTTGCCGCCGGCTCATTTACGGCGAGCGTTCGCCGCAAATTCGAAATACGACAAGATCGTTATGCCACCTAGGAGTAGCTTACGTTCGTTTGTCAGAGGTCGCGATCTCATTTCAAGATCGTACAATGTGACGTTACGGGCGATTCAAGGCCTTTCAACGAAATGATCTCAGAAATTTTGTCCAAGCTCCTGGCTTCCCGGAAGTAGCCTGGTCCGCACGTAAGCACTATCCATTCTGTCTCCGGGTGGGGGCTTGACCCGCGAAGGCGCTGCGCCGGCGCGCAGCGTAAGATCTATCTCTCCGATCCAGGATCTGGTCGACTCGGCGGCAGAGACAACAATCTTTCAACCTTGTCGCTTCAAAGGCACTGCTCAGAAGTTAACGCTGTGATGACGGCAATTCGACCCGGCCGGTGTCGAGCCGATAAAGAGCCCGACACGACTTTCAGCCTGTTCTGGTCGATTGCTAAATTTAAAATCGGAGCCGCCGATTTGAGCTTGTTGAGTTGTCGACTACATTTGCGGGATCGCATTTGCGAGTGCATCCCCGCTTTCCTGACAAAGGGCCGCAGCGACCGTGGCCAAGTACCAGGGCCACCGGAGTATTTAGCACGGCCAGCGCATAATCAATGCTGGCAAGCATTTCATCGATGGCGAAGCGACACGGCAGACGAACAGATCGGCAACTCCGCTATTGACAGCATATTCGGGTGCGATACGTGAATCGGCGCAGGTTAGGACCACCGCATATGGATTTTGCCCGCCGATCAAAGCTTCGCGCTCGTGCGTGAAATCGTCGCATCGTGATAGGCCCTGGACGCAGCGCGCATTGCTTTCCAGTAAGCGCTTCAGCGAAGCATCCGGGGGTGAGAAGGTTGTCCGGTTTTGGCGGCGCTGTTGCCTCCATGGTGCCCGCAATGCTACCGCCCAGGCAACATGCCCGCCGCCGAGGCCGTGAACGGCATTGGCGAACGGCGAGACGGCGTCCTCTTCGTGTGCTGCTGTGCGGCTCTATGCTGTCGCTTCGGGCTCCGCCTCGCTGCGGAACCAGCGCTAACCCAGCGCGACCAACTCAGTTGCACAGATGTGTTCGCCCTAGCGCCTCTCGCTGCGCTTGATGACACCGCCATGAGCGTTGTCCAAAATGGCTCCGAGAAGGAGCTCTAAACGTGTCGTTACGTCAACCCGATCAGGATTTCGAGGCAACGTCACCCCCTCCCAAACAGCCGTTTCTTCAGGCCGGCATGCGCTCCACTAGATTAGGATGAGTGGAGCGAACGCGGAGCCGCGCGAACGGCCTTGGCGCCGGAATCCATCGATGTGCGCAGGCAGCGGTGAGCACGAACGAACTGGGCATCCTGGTCGCTAGCGCACCTCAGGTAATGTAGCCCGATCGAAGTTGTCACGTTGCGTGCCGAATGGGATACCTATCACATCCGACGCGGCTAAGAACGGCTCAAGCCTCATTCCAATCTCTAGGCGAAGTTCGCGCCGTCCCGCAGTTCGCGGACGAATTCGCCCTGGTTCATGATCTTGTTGGCCGGTCCGGCCACCAGCTTTGAGGCCCGCACCGTAAGCTTGCCTTCGCGGCTGAGGCTGTGGCGGATGTAATCCGTCACCGGGTAACCGGAACTGTCCACGGTTTGATGAGCATTGGAGAAGTAAACGCCGTTCTGGGCAGTCACCCTGAAGGCATTGATAATTGGCCCACCCTGTGTGGCCGAGTCGGGTCTGCCATCGACAGTGGTGCAGCGGTTTAGGTCCACATGACCATAACAGTATTGCCAGTCAAGGCACTGAGCACCTGAGCGTACTTCGGTGAGGGCTCCTCGGCCTTGACGATCGTGCTGACGCTGACAGCAACAGTAAGGACAAGAAGATTCGCGAGCGTCTGCCATTGCACAGCATATTCTTTTCTTCCTCAACGGGACATGTGGTGCATTCCGCAGGTCTACACCCCCAAGCATGCAAGCTGGCTCAACATGGTTGAAATCGAAACCGGCGTCCTGCGGGCCAGTGCCTGGATCGCAGCGATCGATGATCCCAAGCGGCTGCGCCGTGAAATCGCTGCCTGGGAACGGAAGCGAAATGCCGCCCGCTCACGCATCAAATGGATGTTCGCAACAGATGAGGCGCGCGCCAAAATGGGCCGCGCCTATCCCGCCGCTTCCAAAGAGTCATAATCACTGTGCAGAGCTACTAGCATGAAACAGCCTCGTCTCGTGGTGGACGACGTGGAGGCGATGGGTCGATCGGTCGGGCATTGGGCGTTCCGCCCCGGCACAACCCACGCTGATACTCAACTGCGCGACTGATACGTTTTTTCGGGCGTACAGGAGCACCTATTCGCACCCTCGAAGGACTGGATTGAAGAGCATTGGCAAATCATACCTCGTGATCACCAGGTGGAAGATTGAGCCCGACGACGTCGCACGCTTGGAAAAACTAAAGTATCTTCGCCCGCCTATCTTGATCGCCTGGTCGGCCATCTAGCCTGACGAGGTCGAGCTGGTTCCCAGTTCCATCGCCGAGAATTCCATGAAGGTCCTCAAGCCACCGCCGCGCGGACAACGGGGATCTTATACTCGTGCCCATCATCGCGCGCCTCAACGATTTCGAAGGCTCGATTGGAGCGCCCGCGGGAGCTAACGTTTTTGACCGGTACGACGGTACTCACCTGCCCTTCTCATCGTCAGGAAAGGAAGGGGACTACTTCCGCGATGTGGGTGTCCCCGACCTCTGTCCGTGCGTAGCACGCCGTTAGATTCTGCACAGGAAAGCACGGGCTAGCCGAGTCCATTAACATTTGAAGGCGGCATGTTCTAGGGAGTGAGCAGGCAGGTGAAAAATGCTAGGGACAACATAGAGTCCAGTGAGCTGCCATTTCGCCTGCTACCATAAAGCTTGACAAAGGCGATCCAGGCAGCAGGAGCTTGCCGAAGAAAGGCCGGCCGGTGAGACCCGGCTCGAACAAGGAGCTGATCATGAACCTGACCGAACCGATCCGTTGTACCAATTACTGCTTGAGCCCCGGGGACGAGCTGAACGATCTCCGCATGTCTGAGGACGTACGCCCTTTGTATCGCCGCGTGCGAGAATTCATCCGCGATACTGTGGAACCGATTTCGGCCGAGCTCGAGAAGCTTGCCGAGAACACAGCCGACCGCTGGAGCTTCACCCCGGCGCATCTCGGAATGCTTGAGCAGGCGAAGTCCAGGGCAAAGGCGGAGGGCTTGTGGAACTTCTTTCTGCCCGATGCGCACACCGGCGAGGGAATGAAGAATTTGGACTTCGCCTACATTGCCGCCGAGCTTGGCAAGAACCTGCTTGCACCAGAGACCATGAACTGCGCGGCGCCCGATACCGGCAACATGGAGGTGTTGGAGCGCGTTGGCACGCCAGAGCAGAAGGAGAAGTGGCTGAAGCCGTTGCTCAACGGGGAGATCCGTTCGGCTTACGCCATGACGGAGCCAAACGTGGCCTCATCCGACGCCAAGAATATTTCGACATCCGCCAGGCTTGTCGGTGACGATTGGGTGATCAACGGCGAAAAATACTTCATCTCCGGCGCAGGCGATCCGCGCTGCAGGATAATGATCGTGATGGCGAGGACCAACTCGGATGCATCACCGGGCAGGCAGCATTCGCAGATCTTGGTGCCGAAGGACACGCCCGGCGTCGAGATCCTCGGACCCATGCACGTTTTCGGACAGGACCACGCGCCGCGCGGCCACATGCACCTGCGCTTCAACAATGTCCGGGTACCGAAAGAAAACATCCTGCTCGGAGAGGGCCGCGGCTTCGAGATCTCGCAACTCCGCCTCGGCCCGGGCCGCATCCATCACTGCATGCGCGTCATCGGCAAGGCGGAAAAAGCACTTGACATGATGGTGAGGCGCGGGCTCACTCGTGAGGCCTTCGGCAAGAAGATTGCTCGTCTCGGCGGTAATCTGCAGATCATCGCGCAGGCGCGCTGCGAAATCGAAGCCATGCGGCTGATGGTGCTGAAGGCCGCGAAAGCCATGGATGTGCTTGGTAACAAGGAGGCGCGTGTCTGGGTCAGCATGATCAAGGCGATGGTGCCGGAGCGTGCCTCCCGAATCATCGATCAGTCGATCCAAATGCACGGCGCGACCGGCATCTCGAACTGGACACCGCTCGCAGAGATGTACACTGATGTCCGCCAGCTGCGCATGACCGACGGTCCCGATGAGGTCCACTGGATGGTCGTGGGTCGTCACGAACTGAGCATGGAATAGCAGGACGAAACGCGCAGCCGAATTCGACCTGCCATGCACCGTTGTTTCAGCCGGCTGCCGTGGCAGGCGCAAAGAAACCGCGTTGTCAGCAGGATGGCGAGTTCTTCCGAATAGTCGAGGATTAATGATGCCCAAGACCTAAGGATCGCCCCCGAGTTGCTGGCAACGCCACCCAGCAAATGATCGTTCAGCTGCGCGTCGTAAGCCCCCGGTGAAACTTTCAATTACCCACAATTTCTGCGCCGACCATGACGCCCAGCGCGATGTCGGTCAGGCGCGAATAACCCGCGCCACATGACCATGTTGCCGGGCGGAGGATCGTTGGCGCGGGCGAGATAGCCAGCGAGCCAAGGCACAGACCTGAGCATCCACAAGCCAAAGAGATATCCGCTGTGGCAGCGGCCTCAATGCCCGACTGAGAAAGGCTGGAAAACGCCGGCGGAGGCGCTTCACGAACAATGTCCCCGCACTGCTCGATCGGCAGCTTGAGCAGGGCGCTCACTGGTCATGATCTCAGGGCGATAAAGCCCTTGCCTCGCCTGCGTACGCGCGCTCTGGGCATCCGTAACGCACGCCCTGTTCGCATGCAGACCGTTCGCTCGCGGCCCAGCGCTCCAGGGCCCTGAACGAAGAGAGCTTGATAGATAGCTTCGTGACTGATGCGCATCGTCTTGTCGTCCGGGAAATCGATCGGCAAGCGTCGGGCAATCTGCTCAGGGGCTTTGATGCTGTTGTTGTCTAATCGCTGCTGAGGCGTCAAGCATATAATTTCGTTCAGGGGACACTGCCGGGTGCATGGTTGTCTTCGCGGTCGGCATTAGCCGCCGCATGATGGAGCTTCGCAGGACGAGCCTTCAATCTGGACGACGCACTTTGCTGAGTCAGCAGTGCAACAGCATCAGCGGAATGGCTCGGCTCACGTCCCGGCAGGGACACCTTGGGCGTTCGGGTTCTGAACGCGATCGGGCTTATGCGGTGGCTCCGGCATTCGGATTGAAGAGTTCGCCAGTCTTAAGCATCGTATGCATTATAACCGCCAGTTTGCGCGCTACGGCCACGGCAGCTCTTTTGAAGCCGATCCTCTCCCGGAGCTTCAGACCCCACGTGCGCAGAGTGCTGTCGGTTGAGCTGCGCGTCAGAATGACCGCAGCCGCTTCGTACAGAAGCCCTCGCAAATGGTGGTCGCCCCGTCGGGATATATGGCCGTCATAATCGACTTCTCCGGATTGGTAGCGGCGCGTTGTCAGGCCGATCCAGGCGGCAACAGATCGGGATTTCCTGAAGTTGTCCGGCCTCTCAATGGCTGTTGTGAAGGCGGTTGCGGTGATCGCACCGATGCCGGGAATGGACATAAGGATGCGGCAAGCCTCACTCTGGTGCGCGTCCTGGACCAACTGGCGTCCAAGTTCGGCGGCGCGGATGCGAATGCCACGCCAGGCTTCCAGCATCGGAAGCACGATCGATGCAAGTCCGTCCTGATCGGCAAGAAGGCTCCGGACGTTCTTCTCGAAGGTGCTTCCCTTTCCGGCAGAAACGACCAGACCGAAGGTTTTCATGACGCCGCGGATCTGGTTGGAAAGCTCGGTAGTGATTCGGACCAGCCGCGTCCGCGCTGCGACAAGCGTGCGGGTCAGCATGCTGTCGAATCCCTTCACACGCACCTCACGAAAGAAGCCGACTTCCGCGAGTTGCGCCAGGCCATCGGCGTCGTTTGCGTCCGTCTTATTCGCCGCCATATCGAGCGCCGCTTTAGCATGGCGCGCATCGATGCAGATCGCCGGCAAGCCTTCGGCGCGCAGAGAATGATAGAACCACACCGACAGCGGTCCGGTCTCGAATACGACGCGTTTCACGGATGGCGCCCGCTTGCGGATGAGCTCGGCCATGATTCTGGGATCAGATGCGCACTTGCCGCGCCAGATCCGTTCACCTGCTCGGCGGATCGAGACTGACGTCTCTTTCATCGACACGTCGAGACCGATATATTCTTCCATGGCTGTTCTCCATTCGATGCTTGGGCCCGGCGTCCGGCCGTGAGCCCGTATTTCCATCCTATCGGGGAACAGCCACCAACTTCCATTGTCGGTTGACCCGGCTTGAGGGGCGACTCGCTCCCGCGATTACCCCATGTGGACGGCTCCTCCACGGCCACGAGAGTGCCAAGGAGTGGGCGCCGTTTAAGGCTCCCACGATTCGGAGGAGCAGCCTATGCAGTCAATTTCAACGATTGGTCTGGATATCGCGAAGTCGGTCTTCCAAGTACATGGGGTCGATGCAGCCGGCCAGGTGGTCATACGTCGTCAGCTCAAGCGCCGTTTCGTGCTATCGTTCTTTGAGAAGTTGCCGCCGTGCCTAGTTGGGATCGAGGCTTGCGCTTCATCGCACCATTGGTCCCGCGAGCTGCAGGCGTTGGGGCATACGGTGCGATTGATGCCTCCGGCCTATGTGAAGCCCTACGTCAAGCGGCAGAAGAACGACAGCACCGATGCGGAGGCTATTTGCGAGGCGGTCACAAGGCCCAACATGCGGTTCGTGCCGACCAAGACGAACGAGCAACAGAGCTGTCTGATGCTTCATCGCGTACGCCATCTCTTCATTCGCCAGCAGACTGCCGTCATCAACTCGATCCGCGCATATCTGGCCGAGTTCGGGATTGTTGCCCCCGTCGGGCGCAGGGGTGTCGGACAGCTGTTGGAAGTCGTCGCCGATCCAGCTGACCGCCGGCTCCCGGAGGTGGCCCGCGCGTGTCTTGCGGCTCTCGGCAGTCAGTTGCGGGCCCTGAAGGCTCAGATCCTGGAGTTCGATAGGCGCATTATTGCCTGGCATCGATCAAACGCGACGAGCAAGCGACTGGATGCGATCCCTGGAGTCGGTCCAGCACTGGCAACGGCGCTAGTCGCAAGCGTTGCCGATGCCAAGGCCTTCCGGTCGAGGCGGGACTTCTCGGCCTGGGTCGGGCTCGTGCCGAAGCAGAACTCCAGTGGGGGCAAGGACAAGCTTGGCAGTATCAGCAAGCAAGGCGATCGCTATTTTACGCAGCCTGTTCACAGCGGGCGCACTCGCCGTGATCCGCTATGCCAAGATCCATGGCGCGGGCCATCGGCCCTGGCTCACTGCGTTGCTGGCACGGCGCCCCACCAAGGTCGCAGCCATCGCACTCGCCAATAAGCTCGCCAGGATGGCATGGGCGATGATGGCCAGGAACGAACCCTACAAGGAACCCGCCGCTCTTACGGCGTGAACGAGATCACAGCCGGTCATCCGGGTGTGACGTAACGGTTGGAAGGGCGAACAGCACTAATGCAGCGCCGGTCGATCCGGCGATCAGGACAACCCACATGGGCCATGGCATCTTCGAATCCGTGCTTTTGATCGGGACCTGATCCGCGGAGGGCACTATCGCCAGCGGTCATGAGTACCGCACAACAGGACCGAACACATGGTTGCTCCGACCAACGCCGCAACTGAAGATTCTCCTTGCCAACCCGGAGCCGTCCACAGACTGCCCATCGCCGATCATTCGGGGCATGCCGGCGTCCCGTCCACGGAACGGCGGGACCAGGAACGGGAGCGCCGCTGGAGGCTACGACGCCGCCAGCAAGTCTCTCCTCCACATAAGTGCGCAAGGTTACATTGAGCGCAAGCTTGGTCGGCTTGCCCCGGCGGGCGGATCGATTCGCTCCCATTGGGCAGTTGTTGCCCGATATTCCCAACCCGCCGCTGCGGGTGGTCGTGTTGCGCCTGTATGGAATGGCCCTGCACCTGAGAAGTGCGATCTCCTCGCGCTCGACCAACGAGAGCTACCGCCCGGAGAGCGCCTTTGCCGAAGATCCGAACATCGCTGGCGGCATGCCGCCCGCCTTTCGGAATAATCTGCTTCCGACAGGTTGTGACAATCCGGCTTCCAGCGCAGCATCTTCGCTGCCAGCCCCGCGGCAATCGCCCGCCACAATTTATTCTGTTCATCGCGCCCTGCAACAGACGGCCGTCCTGGCGATGGCAATGGGGCTCGTGCTGGCCGCACCGACCGGCGCCTTACAACGTTCATCGCAACCTCCAACCTCCGGGTGTTGCGACGACCGATTGAATTCGCCCAATCCATTAAGTACACCGAGCGCCTGGCTGAAGCTGGCGTCGAGCCTTCTGTCAATCGGCCCTTTAATTGGGGATTGATGTCAATTCTCTTTTTGAAGCCATTCGGCAAGACGGTAGCGCTCGACCCGTCGGAGCGGGTCGGGGTTGCGGAGACGGGGCGAGCGCGGCTGGTAGATCGATAGCCAGCTCGGTAGTCGTGGGCCGATTAGCCGTTACCTAAATCACAATGCGATCAGCTGCCCGTCGCTGGGGTCATGGTCCTTTCCGAGGTCGCAAGCGCCTCATGATGATGTCCGGATCGGGTGCCTCATCGTTTGCAACGGCGTGCGGGCGAGCCCGCCACCAGCCGATTGACCGAGGTCACCACGACCACCGTCCCAGCGGGACATCGCCGGGCCCGGCGGACCGGGCCAGGAACTTGCAAAATTAAGGTCAGGCAGGCGCGTGGCCCCAGTCGAACGACGTACCATCGACCCAAATGCAGTGGAGGATCACAGCGATCTTGCGCGCAATGGCGACCTTTGCCTTTTTCATGCCGACCCGCTTCGCGAGCTTTATTCCCCAGGCCTTGAGGGAAGACCATTTTTTGGTCCGATAGAGAAGGACGGTCGCTGCCTCGAACAGGTAGGTTCGGAGAAGCCTGTCGCCCCATCGGGATATCTTGCCACTAGTGTCAGTTTCACCAGATTGGTTGCGCCGAGGTGCGAGGCCGAGATAGGCGCCGACTGTCGAGGCCGATCGGAAGCGGGAGGGTCATCGATCGTATGGCGGAACGTCAAGGCAGTCACCACGCCGACACCAGGAACCGTCATCAGGCGACGCGTCGTCTCGTCAGACTTCGCCAATCGGCGGACCTCGTCGTCGAATTTGCTCTGCTGCTGGGAGATATGTTCATGAATCGACAGGAGCGGCTCGATCACGTTAAGAAGTTGATGACCTTCGCCCAATAGCTCGCCGACCTGGTTACGGAACTGTTGGCCAATGGCGCGAGGTGCCGCCGGCGACCAAGATGTTCTTCCGTGCGGCGACCGCGTTGCGAAGCGCGCTCGCTTGGCTCGCGTTCATAATGTCCGCGGCGACATACTCGTCGAGGCCAAACACGGCGATCGCCGGTTTGCGGATGGCAAAGGTCGGCGCGGCAACAACCGGCGGCAGCAATCCTTCGAAACGTTCCCCCGTTTCCGGCAGCTCAGCCGAAATCCGGGGCGAGCCGGGATGAACTTCTGCTCCTACATAGTGCGCGACCAGTCGGACGATTCGTTCGCCATCCGCTGCCGAAGGGCTCTCTCCGGTGTCTGTAAGGCCGCTCGACAGTCGGTCGATCCACAGCCGGCCGTCGGGATTGAGCATCACCTCGACGATTGCCGGATCTTCCAAAAACCCTGCGATGGCGGGCCCCAACGCGGTACGCAGCATACGCGCTCCGCGCAAGTTCGCTTCTGAATCAAAGGAATGGATCGCCACGATTTGCCCCAAGCTGCTGAGGCCGCTTCGGCGTCCTCATCTGAAGGCAAGTAAAAGATAGATCGCGTGTTACCGCAACAAAGGGAATATGCCGTTCGTAGTCTAGCGTAGAGAAACGCCGACCCCTCGATGGCGAGGCGAGAAATCAGCGATGAGCAATGGTCCGGAGCTTACTATTTTTCCGCCTCTCCCGGTCGCAGTAAGGACACCAAACACCGCGTGTGCAGCATCGTCGACCAGACTGCGCATCCGTTCACCCCGCTCGCCAAGCGCCATCAGTGAGAACCCGAATAGGATGGCAAACAGCAGCACCTGTAGCACGTCGCCTCGGGCCAGAGCGCCAACTACGCTATCCGGAATAATATTGAGGAGGAAATCGACCGCCTTCTGCCCTTCCGCTCTTTTGACGTAGTTGGCTACCGCCGCGGCATCAGCCCTGGGAGCGAGCCCATGGCCGGCCTGAACGAGATTGCCCATCACGAGACCCAGGATCAGCGCGAAGGTTGACACGATCTCGAAGTAAAGCAACGCCTTGACGCCGACTCGGCCGACCTTTCGTGCATCCTGAACATGCGCAATGCCGGACACAACAGTGCAGAAGATGATCGGCGCGATCACCATTTTGATCAGCTTGATGAATCCGTCACCAAGCGCTTTCACCCAGCTGTTCGTCCCCACAGCAGGCCACAACCAGCCCGAGAACGCCAATCAGGATCGCGATGAGTACCTGGATATAAAGAACATTGTACCAGGGGCCAGATGACTGGAACAGGGCGGCGGTTTTGACAGAGCGGCGCTGGCGGTGATTGTACATCACGCTCGTTGCGACGCATGTCGCATATGGGACCAGCTGTTTGGAGCTTCTCAGGCAATCCGTCGGTCGGACGTTCTTGACGCGCCTGTAGACCGACGAGGCGGGAAGGTCAGGCAGAAGGCGGAGTTCACCACTCCACATCTTGATCGGTTTCAAGTTATACGTATCGCGTCCGGCAATTCCCGACGAAGCAAGTCATCGGACGATACATGCAGAAGCATCGCATCAAGAGCTCATCCGTTCCTCAACCAGATCGACACTCAAGTACCTGCCAAAAAAGCTGTTCACGTCATTCTCGACAACTATGCGACCCATAAGCATCCGAAGGTCCGCAAATGGCTCGATCGCCATTGGCGTTCACCTTCCATTTCACGCCCACGTCTGTCGTGGCTCAAGCCGTCGAACGCCTCTTCGCCAAACTTTCAAAACGACGCCTCAGGCGCGGCCTTCGCCGTCAAACGAGGGCACTGTTGGATCCGATCCACTAGAAGGTTATGCCGCCTTCAACGGTTGATGGACTCAAGCGCCCCGTGTTTTCCTGTGCAGGATCTCCCTCTCGCGTGGAAGCCGTCAATCCTTCAGTAGCGTTTCAGAGGACGAAACGAGCGAAAGCCCTGTCACTTGAGCAAATACGTCCATCCCATCCTCGAGCCCTAGCGCATCAAAGGAGCGGCGCGTAATGCGCGATAAGAAGCGCGTGCCCGAGCCGCTGCCCTCGAGCGCAAGCAGCAACGTGACCTCAGCACCGCCGAGCAAAACGGAGGCTTTGATGCGCGCTGGAAACACATTGAGGATGGAGCTTGCGCGCGGGATCTCACGCGCGACGCTGACGTCGCAGGCTGCGATGCGAAGCCGCTGCTGCGCGCCGAGTGTGAGCGGCTCCCCTGGCACCAACAGGCGCGCGCCTCCAAAGCCGAGGACGAGGAGCCCATATCTCTCGTCATAGCCGCTGACCAGGGCATCAAAACTGACGGCGGCTTCGTGGCGCGCGGCAAGCGGCAGCGCAAGGTCACTCTGCAGGACATGCAACGGCCCAACGGCCGTAACCACGCCGTCTTTCATCATAACGAGATGGTCGGCCAGGCGTTCTATATCAGCCATGTCATGGCTGATATAGATTATCGGCAGCGTGAGTTTCTCATGCAATCGCTCGAGGAATGGCAGAAGCTCGCGCTTGGTGGAGTGATCGAGAGCGGCGAGCGGCTCTTCCATCAGAAGTAGTCGGGGTTGGCATAATAGTGCGTTGCCAATGGCGACACGCTGCCGCTCGGCGGCAGAAAGGAATAAGGGAGAACGGTCAAGCAGCGGTGCCAACTCGAGCAATTGGACCACCTCATCGAGCTCAATCGCGCTCGGTTTGGATTTGGGTGCGCCGCAAAGCAGGTTGCCCCTGACAGACAGATTTGAAAGAAGGATCGGCCGCTGGAATACATGGCCGATGGGACGCAGATGCGGCAGGCGGAACGTGCCTTCATCCTGCCACACCTCACCGTCGACGGCACAGAAGCCAGTTGGCAGATGCGCGGCACCGGCAATGCAACGCGCCACCCAGGTGTTGCCGCAGCCCGGCGGGCCGAAAACAGCCGTTGTCCCATTGGCCAGTACGCTGAATTGCGCATCGAGCGGAATGCTGTCGAGAGAACCACTGAAGGCGACTTCGATAAGCCCTGGTTTTGCTATCCTCATGGGCTCGTACTCGCGCTCTATCTGTCGATCAAGGCTACGTAGAGGACGATGGCGGCAGGCATCATCATGCCGCCGGCGCTCCAGCGCGACGCCTGCACCGCGGGACGCAGTAGGATCGGGCGGCGGGATTGCGGATCGACCGTTTTGGGACAGGCGGCAAGTTGAGCGCCAGGCCATTCAAGAGTTGCGGTCGAACCCCACAGAACGCGCTCGCCGATCGCACAGTCGAAGTGGTGTTCCGAGCCGCCGGACCATTCTCGATCGGTTTGCTCGGGCGGAAGTTGGCGGAGACAGATACCTGAAATGGCGCGGCTTGCGTACTCTAGATGAACGCTCGGCTTCGCGCCGAAGCTCCAAAGCCTCGTGTCTGGTCTTCTGCTTTCACGAGCCCACATTCTCTTTGGCGAGCAACGTAAGCTTCGAACCAATGGCCACATTGATGTTAACGGGTTGTGCATTTCCGACCATAAGCTGCATCAGAGAGCGATATTGGACACCAATTGGGCAAGCCTCATCGATGACTCTGACGACGGGACCGCTGCGACCACTTTCCTCGACGGCTCCTTGCTCCTCACCCCAGCAATCCGCGTGCCGCTCGAGCACATCATGCGCCTTGCTGAAAGACGTGAAATACGCATAGGCGCCGCGATCGAACTCTGGCAGGGCCGCGCCGCGTTGTTGGATTTCCGACCCTTGGTGTCTCAAAGTGGACGTAGAGGACGGACGAGATGGAAACTTAGGATTCGATGCCGGGCTGCCCCTTCGCTGAACTTTCAAGGATGATGTTTCTGGCGATCTCGCTTGGGTTCACGATGCAAGTGCAACAGCTGCTAAGGTGTTGTTGCGATGGGACGATGTTATGGCCAGCTCAGCCTTAAAGAGCGAGTTGAGATCCTGCATGCAGGCGGTATATCTCAAATCAAATTGCGTCTGTGCTTGGCCGGGCGTCATCGACGATCAGTCGGGAAATTAAGCATAATTCGAGGCCGACGAAGGTTTGGACCGGCGGCTACGCTATTGGCCGATCGACGCAGGCGGTGGGATTGTCGCTTCAAGCTGGCACGCCAGCCAGACCTACGAAGCCGCGTGAGCAAAAGCGTTGCGATGGGACATTCGCCGGAGCAGATCGCTGTTCGGCCCAAACGGATGAATCGCCCTGCGATGACGCACGACAAAAGGGCCGAGACCGCATGCCGCTTCAACCGCGGGGACATTCTGGTCGCAGTCTGGCGTACCGAAAGAAAGAAACGGCGGATTCCTAAAGACCAGCGGCAGACGTCTCGTAGCCTCTTGACCCTCTAGACCGTCAGGTCGCCGACAGACGCGCGATTTCGCGGACGGTGCGTGCACCCTTACTTCAAATCGACAAACTTACCGATTCAAAAAGAGGCGTAGGCGCAACCTAGATGACGCCCTCGCACCCTCGAGGTCGCGAACGACCCGCGCGGACGCACCGGCCTTATTCCCTGTGGGGTGATGCGCCTCGTAAGAAGAGCACCAGCTCATGCGCGCGACCAAATACACCTGCGCCTCACCCATTTCCGGCATGCATCACCAGCGTGCGATAGGACTTACAACCGTTCGCGTGCCGCGCGTCGAGCCCGTCCTACGGCTGTTGAAACGTATCAGCAGGCCCAGTGCGACCACTCACTTGTCAGGGCCTCAGGGGAACTGTCGGCCCCACTGGCGGGCGGTGGATCGCGTAGCGGGTCCCCCTCGCCATGGCTGCAGCCGTAGCGCTCGTTGTGCCGGTCCTCGCGAGCCAGGAGATCCATCGGTCCTGCGCACTCCGGGCATCGCTTCCGGATCCGATGGAGGACTGAGATGCAAATTGCCCCTGCAGACGGCGAGCTTACTTGCGCCAGATCGGCTGCTACAGGCTCGTGGCAGAACTTCTTCGAAAGGTCCACCTTGCTCGCCCGCCTTGACGTCGGAGCCGTCGATGTACTTAAGTGCAATTCCAGGGACGATACACGAACTACGTTGGGAAAGGATGCGCACCCAAACCGGAGTGAGCACCCGGATGATGGTCTCGGGAAACGTGGCGAAACGCACCCCCTTTTTGCCCAATTCGCGAATCTTTCTGGTGATCTTCTCGACTGTCCCCTCTCGGCTGTACAACACGGGGCTGATCTGTACGGCGGCTGCCTTAACGATTTTTCTCATTCTCTTCTTCTGCACATTGTGAGTATCCGAGCGTTGCACTGCAACTGGTGTAGAGGATGACGGATGACTCTCACGGGGGCTCTTCGAGCCCATGGGGGCTGGTTGGACTCAGGGCTGTGTGCGTCTGCCATCGACAGCGACGTCGCTGCCGGTGATGTAGGATGCGTCGCCGAAAGCGAGGAAGCTCACGCGCCGCGATCTTCCGTGGCTTTCCGAAGTGTTTCGCGGCTATCTGCTCCACCGGGACCGTTCGGCGGTCTTGCACGCTGGCCTCGGAAATGCCGATGTTTCTAAACAGCGGACTTTCGATGAGGCTCGAACTCTCGGCGTTTACCCGAACGCTTCGGCGGATCAGTTCGCCGCAAAGCGCTCGCGGCAAGTTGCACAGTGCGGCCTTAGACGCCCATACGGCCGTTCCGACCTGATCGGACAAAGAAGCCGTGAAGCCGATCGCGTTTCGGTAGCGAGCGAGAGGCGGCGCGTTCTGAACATTGAAATAGAATCTAGGGAAATCGACTCTCAAGACGTCAAAGCTGTGCTGCGTTGTTTCCGCGAGCGACCCGAGCTTCACTATTTCGGCATTGGCATCGAAATGGGCTATAACGTTTTTCCGCGTTCCTTCGAAGCGGGATAGCCGGCGCGACAAGCGGCAATAGCCAAGCCTCGTTGTCCGGATAGCTGCGCAATGCCCTGCAGGTCTTTGGCTCATGACGCGTTTTCCGCATCGCTTCGCTTATGCATTGAGGGATACGGCTTTCTGCCTACTGTGTCGGTAGTCGCTCCGGTTACTGCTGTAGTCGAATGATGCGCCATCATGTAGTACGTGGCGAAGTGGCCGCTCTTGCTGGCGATCTTACCATTCTTGCGAGTGACGTTGCCCTTCGCACGTTTGGTAATCAGCTTCATCTTGCACCGCTTGGTGATCAGGGGCATCGGGACAAGCTTCCATCCCGTGGCGTTGCGCAACTCTGCTTGCGTAACGCCGTCTTGTCGTGAGGCCAGAGAGCTGATCAGATTGATCTTGGTGTGAGAATGCTTGGCCATCGTCGCCATCTCGGGGGAATTGGGTCTCATTCAACGGCTCCAAGCCAATGTGCTTCTCTTGGCGCAGTTGTCCCTTCGATCGAAAGAGGATGATTTAGTTCCGTTCCTCTGGAATTGTGGAAACATATTGCATGCGGTCTCAGGCGATGCCCGATTGCAATCTGACGTAAACGGACAACGTCGCATCAGTTTGCTGAAGGGCAATGCACGCGCTCGCATTTTTCGACAGGATGTTCGCACACTAAGACGGTACAAGGTGGACTGCTAACACAGAGGACCTGCAATGCAATTCGCAAAAACTGGTAGGGCGACCATTGAGAAGACCTTCCAGAACTCTGGATTACGCTTCCCCTTGCTCAAGCAAGCAGCGTTACTCCATTGAGCGGCAGCTCGATGGGGCCGGGCGTCGCCTCAACTCCCTTCACATTTCAGCATTCATGTCATGCGGCTGCTACCCCTCAGATATCTGCCGTCGATTCCGATCTAACGCGCTCGCACCGTTCGATTCGGCCTTATCGTTGTTTGCGGCGTTACTCGGCGCGAGCACCCTTGCAAATTCCCTTGTAGTCCTGCATCGTCCGCCCACTCGGGCGGTTGTTGAATTACTCTGGAATTGCGGCATTCGAATCGAAGCTCACCTCTTTCAGAACGCTTGATCCACTGGAAAGCCTTCGGCCAAGCGCTTCAACGAATCGATCATAACGTTCGGCGCCTTTGGCGCGAGCGGCTGGACTGGATTGTTCTGGTAATGCCGGCACCGATGTCAACCAGAAGCGAACGAACAAGGCGAGCGTCTCGAGCGTGATGCTGTCATTGCGTTCGAGACGCTCGAGCAGCCGCGCGACCCGATCCAGCCGCTTGGCAATAGCCGCCTCGCGTCGGTCGGAATCGTCAGGCGAAAGAAATGACGCGATCGCGGCCTCTGCGACCAGCGACTTGGGCTGGCCACGACGCTCCGCGAAGACATCAAGGGTCCTGAATGTCTGCGGATCAAGGTAGATACTGAGCTGAACCTTTTTCACCGATTTGTCCCACTCAGAGGTCCATGCCATCGTCAGGGTCGAGGCTGGTCGCGCGCGCTAACCCCTGCATTGCGCGGCTTAGCGCTTGTGCCTGGACCGCATCTGCGTCGGGCTCATCGGGACCAGCATCGAACTCATGTTCCGCGAGCGGTGCCTTGATTTCGATCTCCTCGTGCTGCGGCAATTCTAGCTCGCGCCGCAGCCCCCCGTTCGGATCGCCGCGCTTTCGCTGCCGAGTCGCAAGCAGTTCGATCGAGGGCGCAGGGGGTGGGTGCCCTGACCCGTCCTCATCCGGGCGCGAGGACAAGAGAATTGTTCCTGCTGTAGCCGGCTTGAAGATGCGCTTCTGAAATTGCGGGTCCTCGTAGTAACGAACCTTGGTGGCACGCAGCGGGTGGAGGCCCGACACCATCACGATCGCCTCTTTCGATGAGAGCTGCATGACTTCGCCAGGCGTCAGGAGCGGACGGGACGTCTCTTGGCGGCTCACCATCAAGTGTCCAAGCCAGGGGCTTAAGCGATGCTCGGCATAGTTTTTCATGGCGCGCAGTTCGGTCGCGGTCCCCAGCGCATCCGAGACGCGCTTAGCGGTGCGCTCGTCATTTGTGGAGAAGGCTATCCGGATGTGGCAATTGTCGAGGATCGCGTGGTTCGGCCCATAGGCGCGTTCTAACTGATTCAAGCTCTGAGTGATCAGGAAACTGCGAATGCCATAGCCCGCCATGAAGGCAAGCTGGCTCTCGAAAAAGTCGAGGCGGCCCAGAGCTGCAAACTCGTCGAGCATCAGGAGGAGCTTTTGACGGCGCCGGTCGGGATCCAGGCTCTCGGTCAGGCGCCGTCCGATCTGATTGAGGATGAGCCGCATCAGGGGTTTTGTGCGGACAATGTCGGATGGCGGCACGACGAGGTAGAGTGAAACGGGCTGCGGTCTGTCGACGAGATCGCAAATGCGCCAATCGCTCCGCGCGGTGACCTTAGCGACGACCGGGTCGCGATAAAGGCCCAAGAAGCTCATTGTGGTCGACAGCACGCCCGACCGCTCGTTCTCGCTCTTGTTGAGCAGTTCTCGCGCAGCTGAAGCGACGACGGGATGGACGCGATCACCAAGGTGAGGGGTCGCAAGCATCGCATTCAGGGTGGCCTCGATCGGGCGGCACGGGTCCGAAAGGAATCTGGCAACCCCGGCAAGTGTCTTGTCAGCTTCAGCGTAGAGGACATGCAGGATAGCGCCGACAAGCAGAGAATGGCTGGTTTTTTCCCAATGATTGCGGCGATCGAGCGCCCCTTCGGGATCGACCAGGATATCCGCGACATTTTGCGCGTCTCGTACTTCGCAATCACCACGGCGAATCTCAAGAAGGGGATTGTAGGCGGCGCTTGCCGCGTTTGTCGGGTCGAACAAGATTACATCGCCAAGGCGCGCGCGCCATCCCGAGGTCAACTGGAAATTCTCACCCTTGATGTCGTGGACGATCACCGAGCGCGGCCAGGTCAAAAGAGAGGAACGACCAGGCCGACTCCCTTGCCCGAACGGGTGGGCGCAAAGCAGAGGACGTGCTCAGGCCCATTATGGCGAAGATATCGACCATCAAAGCGCCCGAGCACAAGGCCTTCGTTGCCTAGCAGCCCCGCCCGTTTGACCTCGCGCGTATCGGCCCAACGCGCTGATCCGTAAGTCGTGACATCGCGAGCCTCATGCGCGCGCAAGACCGAAAGCATCATTGCGGCGGCGACTGCCGCGATCCCACCGCTCCCGGCAATGGCGCCCCCCTGGAGGAATATCGTGGGCGCATAAGCGTCGAATTCAAACCACCAGATGAAGAAGGCAAACGGCTGGTAGACGGGCCAGGTCCCTAACCTGAACCAAGCCGGTCCAAGCTGTGGCTGGAACGCAAGCTGACAAGCGGTCCATTCGGTCGCAGCAAAGGGCATGCAGGGTTTGTCATTATTGGTGCAGGAAAGCCTTGGTCGTGATCCGTTCGCCGGAGATGTGCGTGTTCCGCGGACGCGGCGGTTCGCTGATCAAGGCCTTGTGGCACGATGGAGTTGGACTGCGCGTGGCGCCGAAGTGGCCGCTAAGAATGTCGGCTTCCTCCACGCGCTCGTTGGCGAAAAAGCGGTAGGCTGCCTTCGTGTTCGCCCAGTCTTGGCACGCGAACGGTATGCTCCCGCCCATGCCATCACCAATTTGCCTTAACAGCTCGCCAAATCGTTGACCAAGACGGGTCCTTGAAAGCTGTCTTGTCGATCTCGCGCTCAGTCCAGTGTTCGCGGCGCTTTCATCACGATCATCCTGGTGACCATCCGGGCCCGCCGACCGACGAGATATCGCACCGCTCGAACACATGAAGGCACCTCGCCGTCGCGATTCAGGTGCTCAACAATGAATCACAACCGATTCATCTGCTCGAGCCCTCCCGCAAATGAATCAAGCACTTGTGGGTAATTGAAAGCCGGTGGACCCGGTGGACGCCGCCTTCCCGGATTGGGTTCGAGCATGAGATGGTTTGCTCGTTAATTCGCAAGCAAATAAGCAAGCGTGACGACGGTTACGGTTCTGTCCGGTCCAGAGCGTCGACGGCGGTGGACGAGTGCCGAGAAGCTTCGGATTGTGGAGGAGAGTCTGGCGCCTGGGCCAGTGTTGTCGAGGTTGGTCGGCGACATGACGTTCAACGCAATCTGGTTAAGGCTTGGCGGCGGCAAGCGCGCACAGGCGTCCTCATTTGCGGGCCCGAGCCGATGCAGCTGCAGGATGGCGAAGTGCGTTTTGCGGCAGTCTCCATTGCGCCAGACCCTGGATCACGGGCACCGTTGACGCGGCGACGCTGAGCGCAGTCGTGGCGGCGTTGATTGATGGACGGCCACGATGATCCCGTTGCCTGCCAGCGTGCGCGTATGCTACGTCCATCGGAGAGATCGACGAAGGATCCGTCGAATGAGCCTTGCCTGACGCATCTAGCAGCCAATCCCAGGATGCGATACGCGCGAGCTTGGCCGGATTCAAGCGCTTGCGGATTTGACCGGTCAGGCTAGCGCTCACACTGGCGACAACAGCGAGCCAGTTCCGCCATCATTACCGCAATCATGTGACCTTCCGGGGGACAGAGAGGCAGGTTTAGCCACGCCTTGCGGCGAATATGAGGAGTAGAATCCCCGGCTAAGACCTGATGTCGGCTTTTCTCTTACTGATCTGGCGAGCTTAGGGTTCAGACTCAATTGATCCAATAAGCGACGAGAGCGGCGAGGTGGACGGCGGCCAAGAAGTTTCTGGCAAGTTTGTCGTAGCGAGTAGCAACACGCCTGAAATCCTTGAGCCGGCAGAAACAGCGCTCGATAACATTGCGCCCTTTATAGAGGCGCTTGCTGAAGCTGTGGAGGGTTACCCGGTTGGATTTGTTTGGAATGACGGGTTTCGCGCCGCGATTGACGATTTCGGCGCGAAAGCCGTCGCCATCGTAGCCTTTGTCCCCAATGAGGGAAGACATGGGCGGCGCGAGCTTCAAAAGGGCCGGCCCTGCGGCAATGTCTGCGGCTTGTCCCGGAGTGAGATGAAATGCGCAAGGTTTGCAATCAGGGTCGCTCAGCGCGTGGATTTTCGTGGTCCGCCCACCGCGCGAGCGGCCGATCGCCTGTTCACACTCCCCCCTTTTCCGCCGCTCGCCGAGCGATGCGCTTTGATCGAGGTGGAGTCGATCGACAAAGCCACTCGGTCCTTGCCGCAGCGGGCGAGCGCTTCAAAGATCGCCTGCCAATGTCCGCGCTTAGCCCAGCGATTGAACCGATTGTAGATCGTCGTGTAAGGGCCATAGTCGGACGGGCAATCGCGCCAGCGTGCGCCGCACTGGAGCATGTGAATGATACCGCTGATAATGCGTCGATCGTCTTCGCGCGCCGGGCCGGTCTGGTTCGTTGGCAGATGCGGCTCTATCTGAGCCCACTGCTTGTCATTGAGCCAGAACAGTCCTTTGCGCATCGAAGTCCCCCGTGCCGAATCAACTTGGCACCAGGGAATCAGAACTCGCTAATTAGGTACAGACCCTAGTGCTGGCGTCTATGGGGCCGGCCGGCTTCGGCAACTGATCGCGACGGTATCGGCTTGAGTTGCTCGGAGGTGCCCAACTCTGCCTTTTCCATCACTTCTGCAGCGATCGGTCGTGCTTCCATGATTTCTAGTACCGCGCGTCCCTTTTCGGTGATGCGCCAACCGCCATGGATACGGTCAATGAGCTCCTCCGAGAAAATATCAAGGTTCGGCACACGGCTGGCCATTCTTTTGGTGCGCTCGGACCAGTCCCGACCACTCGTTGCTAAAATGGCCATGTCGCGCTTGAGATCCGACATCGGCGCGAACCCATCCGGATAGCTCACGAGGATCTTCAGCACTGTGACTTGGAAATTCACCTGACTGACAAATGTGCTACCGCCACATGGTCGGGGCTTGCGAAAGGGCTTCGCGGCCGATCTCTTTGAGGACCTCGGGTTTCGTCTCGCCCCCGGTGGCGGCTTCTAATATCTTCGAAGCGACATGGGCGCGAGCTCCGGTGTCATAAGGGGGAAGCCCCTCGCAGACCTCGTCGAAGACGGTGCGTAGAAGCGTTGCGGTCGCGGCACCCAACATCGTAGCTCTCCCATTGTCAAAAGCTGCGGGTTTCAAGTTGAACAATGAAATACGTCAATGGCGAATTACGGCGCTACCCCCCAATTCTGCGCGGAGCCCTCTCCAACGTCTCCTCTGACTCTTTACATCCTCGACGGAACGCGTCGCGAAGCGAGAATGACCATACGTTATCATAGTGATTTGTTTTTCTATTCTCATGACGTCTTTTGGATCGGCCACCATCCTGAACTTTAGACGCTCGCTGCTGCGACATCAATCGATTCGAAGCGACGGACGAACCCGTCCTACACTTTGACGGTCGCCTCGCGGCGTTCCTATTCGGAGGTACATCGCATTGCGCGAGCGAGCCAAAGCGAGGAATTCAAGTTTGAATGACGCAGAAACAGCCCGCTAGGGCCGTAGAGCGATCAGGGAGTCGCACTTCGAAATCGCAAGAGAGAAGTACGCGGCAACGTTTGACTTTCCGATCGGTACGTCGGCCGGTGACGTTTACAAATCGTATCTCTCATCTATCGATGTGACTGTAACACTTCACTTCCGTACGAAACGAACGAACTATTTTATCTGCGATGCTCGATAGGATTGTGCCAGGTTTCACTTTCCGGTAGCCGTGAACGCACGCGGTGCCGCCTAGGGCGAGCGAAATCCAGGTGATGCGAATTCTGCTATTCGCTTCGCGGGCAATGGGTAGGGGATGAATGCTGCGCTTCTATTTCAATCTTGAAGGAAACCAAAACGTCGAGGATCCGTTCGGCATGGCATTCGAAAACGAGCTGCAGGCCTTGCACGCAGCTCAACGTCTGGCAAACGACGTGGCGAGTGCTCAACCTGCGCTACGAGGCACCACGTGGGTGGTCGTGACCCGCAGGGACCGAGATGAGGCCTACTACGTCAGCATATGACCGGAATAGCCAAGGGAAGAGTCCCGCTCACTCTGTGTCCCATAATCTGAGGAAAGAGAGCCATCTCATGAGCGCCATTGGGTAACTCCCGCGCGACTTGCAGATCACCAGTCACGGCTCTTGCAGCCTTGCCGGCCAAATCATGGGGATATGCGGGCGCCGATCCATACCGTATCGAGTGCCTCCAAGCATACGACCGAAATCTCAACGCCTTCCTTCTGGACACCGCGCCGATGAACTCCTCTTGTCGCTCGGGTCCCGCAGCCGCCGCGATCTCCCGATGACCGCCCTGGAGCGTCAGTTGGCTGGCCAACCTAAGCTGCTTGACCCTTGGGCCGGGAAACTCCGCAGCTCGTATTCAACCGACTGGTTTCCTCGGGCAAGAGCTGGGCCGACGTAATCAGCTGGCGCGAGGCCGCTCCGGTTAGATCGCGCGGTCTGTCACTTTATGGGCACTGGCCGCCACCCCGGTAGTTCTAGCCGCCGCTCCCTGCACATTGAAAGAAATGCTCTTGCTCGTTGCCTCCTGCTCTCCGACAGCGTCGACCACCGTCCTGGCAATCCCCGGGATACGGCCGATGATGACGCCAACTTCAGCGACCGCGCCAGCCGACTCCGCCGTCGCAACTTGAATCCCGCCAATGTGCTCGCTAATCTCGACAGTTGCATGCGCGGCTTCGGCAGCGAGAGATTTCACTTCCTGCTCGACAACTGCAAAGCCTCTACCGAACGCTCCGGCGCGGGCGGCTCAATCGTGGCGTTCAGCGCAAGCAAATTGATCAGCCGTGCGACCGCTGCGTCACCTCGACCAGGCTGCCGATTCGCTCCGCCGCAGATGTCAAACCGGCCATACGCCGGTCGCTAAGCCCGACTTTGCGAACCCGTTGATGCGCGAGATTGGCCGCTTCTTCGACCCGCCGACAGATGCTCGTCATCGTTTCCGCCATTTCGCTCGAAGCGGCCGGGACGTGTCGAAGGTTTGAGGATGCTTCCTCGGACGAGGAAACGACCTCGACGGAGAGTTGCCGGCTGTGATCGGCCGAGCAGGTGAGACTGCGTGCGGACGCTTCAAGTTCCAACGAAGCGGATGAGATGCTGTCGATGGGCGTCGAATTCGCCGGCGAGTCGAGCAATATCGGCCCTACTGCACGGCGGCGGCATGATCCTGTTCGGCTTTCGCGTCGAGCTCGGTTCGTGCCTTTTCACGCGCTTCCAGTTTGAACATTTCGACCGCTTCGGCCATCTTCCGAGTTCATCCCTTCGGCCAAGACCCGGCAAACTCACGTCGAACTGACCGTCGCCGAGCTGACGCATAGCTGTCGTCATCGAAACGATCGTTGTGGCGATGCGACGACCGAAAAGTAAGGCGAGCAGCCCCACGAGCGCTGTTGCAAGGCCAACTATCCAGATCAGATACCGGCGAATTTCCTCGGCGCGCATGTCTACAGCCTGCGAATGCGTATCAGCGGCAGCCATGATCTGGACCAGAGCCGGGCGGATGCGGTCATAGATCTGTCCGAGATCATCGACCTCATCGTGCAGCGTCTCACTCGTCACCTCGGATCGACGCGAAGCTCGACTTGTATGCGCGGATCAGCTCGAGAGGCTGGGATTTGTCTCTGGAGGAAGATTTCCCTGAGCGAGCGTTGTCTCAAACTCCGTCTCTCGTCGGCCAATTGATCGCCCTACTTGTGTTCGCCGCGCAAAATGAACTCTTTCTCATGCCGGCGCATCATCAGCATCAACATCGTAAGGCGCTCCTGGTCAGCTCTAAAAGCCGTTGCTCGACAGTATGTACGGCGTTGCGCAGCTTTCCCTGAAATCCTCATCCTCGTCTAAGCGGAGGTTCCGCTGAGCCGAGAGCACGG
This sequence comes from Bradyrhizobium sp. 4, assembly GCF_023100905.1. NCBI lineage: Bacteria > Pseudomonadati > Pseudomonadota > Alphaproteobacteria > Hyphomicrobiales > Nitrobacteraceae > Bradyrhizobium > Bradyrhizobium sp. 4. The sequence continues at coordinate 1,214,702 of NZ_CP064686.1, read as the reverse complement.
GCAGCGACGTCACAAATGCTTCTCAAATCCGCGAGCTGACGCTCATGACTCTCCGCATACCTCGTTACTAACGTTTCACTGGGGTTGCGGAGGAAATCGCTCGCGATTTGCGTGACTCCAGGAAGCTTCGTGACAGAGATGCGACATGCGCTTTGAATTGGCTGCTATCCGTCCAAGCGCTCTGGACCAGGCTCGCATAGTTGAAGGCGGCCGCACAGATCGTCCCCGTGACAACGACCCCGGAGATTCCGAGCAATGCGATCTGGTAGCGCAATCCGACGTGGACTTTCAATTGTTCGCGAAATCTGGTCGAAATCTGGCGCATCTTAATCCTCGAGCGAGTTTGTGCCCGGGGCGCAGTCCTGGTTTGTCGGGCGACATGGAAAATTGCCCCCCGACGACACGAGGAATTGACCCCCTCGGGACACCGTCAGGACGGTGGGTTATGCAGCGACTCAGTTCAGGTCCTCTGCGGTTCAAAGATCCGCGGAGGGAGGCCATGCTGGCCCCGGACGAGGTTTCGGCGATACTCCGGCTCCACGAGCTGGGGTGGGGTAGTAAACGGATTGTCCGGGAGCTCGGGATTAGCCGCAACACGGTGAAGAACTACCTGGCGGCCGGCAGCTGGACGCCCTATTGGCAGCCGCACCACAAAAGGGCGCTCGATGGCCAGGAGATCTGGCTCAAGGAGCGCCTGCGGCAGCAGCAGGGCAAGCTGACGTGATCCGCCAGGAGCTGCAAGCCGAGAAAGGCATCATCGTCAGCCTGCGCACAGTGGAACGTGCGGTGCAGCGCTATCGCCGAGAGCTTGCGGCGGAAGCGCGCGCCACGGTGCGGTTCGAGACGCCGCCGGGCAAACAGTTGCAAATCAATTTTGGCGAGCGGCTGGTCGAGATCGGCGGCAGCAAGGTTCGCGCTACCTGTTCGTCGCCACATTGGGCTCCTCGCGCCGGCACCATGTCAGAGCATTCCGCAACGAACGGCAAGAGAGCTGGTTCGATGACCTGGAAGGCGCCTTCTTGAAGTTCGGTGGCGTGCCCGAAGAAGTGCTGTTCGATAATGCACGTGCTTTGGTCGTGGAGCACCATGCCGCGACGCGCACCGTCGTGTTCAACGACAAGCTGACTGCGTATGCCAAGCAATGGGGATTCCGGCCGCGGGCTTGCGCGCCATATCGAGCCCGGACCAAGGGCAAGACGGAGAACGGCGTTGGCTCGTCAAACGGAATGCGATCGCTGGTCGCGCCTTCCCGAGCTGCGAAACCCTAAAAGCGCATCTTGAGGCTTGAACACGGGAGGTCGACGATCGGCGCCAGCATGGCACCACTGGCGAGCCACCGATTGAGCGGTTCAGACTCAGCGAGGCTCCTGCGCTGAAACCCATCGCCGGGAGGCCGCCCTTGCAGGCCGCACGTGAACTGATCCGGCGCGTCCAGGCCGACCGCGCGGTCGAGATAGACGGCAACGCCTACTCTGTGCCATGGCGGCTAATCGGCGGGACGGTGAGAGCGAGGATCGCCGATAGCGTGGTGCGCATCCACCACGAGATCCATGATGTGGCCGTTCATCCGAACTGTGTCGGTCGGCGCGGTCGCGTCGTTGACCCTACACACTTTGAGGGCCTGACTGGCTTTAAACCAAGCCGTGCTGCCGAGCTCGGGTTATCGCCTGTCGCGCCGCCGTCCCCGACGCTGCTGCGGCCGCTCGGCGAGTACGAAGCGATTGTGGTAGGGGGCTTCTGATGCGAGCCATTGTTCCCAACCGCCTGAGCGATATGTTGACGCGCCTGAAACTAACGGCTGTCCGCGACCAGCTGGATGGGTTGTTGGATGAAGCCGGCCGACAAGAGCTGAGTCTACGCGAGACCCTGGTGCTGCTGTGTGAGCGCGAGATCGCCCGCAAGGATGAGCGGCGCATCGAGATGACGCTAAAACTTGCTCGCTTCTCGTTCGTTCGCGATCTGTCGGGCTTCGACTTCTCGGCCCGCCGTCGCTGGATCCCAAGCAGATACGCAAGGTTGCGAGCGCTCGCTGGATCGCCAATGGCGAGAACGTGTTGCTGCTTGGACCACCTGGCGTTTGGCAAGCCGCATTGGACGGCGAACCAGCGGTCAAAGGCCCCCGTTGCTGCCTGAGCGCTTCGCGGAAGATCATCGCGCCGGCCTGGGGTGCTCGCCGGATGCGTACGTTCAAAGGGCAGATATCCGAGGTCATCGATGATCAGGAGCTTTGGCTTGGCAAATTGCGCCAGTCGTGGTGGCTGCGACGAACTGAACGGAATGCCCAACCAGGATCGCTTCGCGCCCAAGAGCGACCGCAAGGGCGCGGCGTTCATCCTCATCACGCCGTCAACAACCGGCGGCCACTTGAAGGCGCTGCCCTCAAGCCGCTTCCAATACAGCACAAGGCCACTGCCATCCCAGACCACGATCTTCACCCGGTCAGCGCGGTTCGCACGGAAGACCACCGCCACGCCCGTCATCGGATCGGGGCCTAGAGTCTCCTTCGCCAACAGCGCCAGGCCATCCGCGCCTTTCCTAAAGTCTACAGGTCGGGTCGCAACGTAAATCATGAGGCCAGCGGGAGCCGTCAGCATGATCGTGTCCGTCGCAACGCGAAAAATACGTCACTCAGCACGGCAAGCGCCCGGGCGTTCCGCGCACCTCCACTCGTGCACCCGGGAGCTCAACCGTAACAATGGCGGCTTCCAACGATCCAGAGGGCTCCGTAGCTGCCGGTAGCAATGATTCCGATATTAAAGGCACGAATGATAGTGTATCCGCCGAAGCCGGCAGCACCAGTTCACCTAATCGCGCCCGGCGCCGCCAGTCATGCACCTGCTGGGGCCGGCAGCCATGGCGACGTGCGATATCTGTGACAATCGCGCCTGGCTCAAGGCTTTCCGCGACAATCTGGGCGTTCAAATCATCCGGCCACTGCTTCCGGCCCACTCCAGCATACACTTCGACACGCGGAGACAGCGGTCGTCTTATGTCGTCCGAATGGTCGTCCATTGTGAGCACCCTTGCAGACGAACACTCTTCTAGCGGCGCTACAAGACGGCGCACAAACAATCTGAAGGGCCTCAGCACCTACCATCAATTGAAGGGTTACCGCGCGAGACGACCTCGACGAGGCAGACTACGTCACGATCCCGAGCGCGGAGGGACGTTACCGAACTGGACTCTGACCCAACTAGCCCGCGCACTGCTCGGCGACTAGATGAAGCGGCATTTTTGCGCCAAGTGACACGCTCTAGCTATTTTGCATGACGATTTGACAACAGCGTCATCGTCGTCTGAGACGGTCGGTTGATGCTTCTGCCATAACGTTCCGCCAAGTCCAGCAGCCTTGTTCTAATGAACGGTCTGCCTTGTCCGCCAGCTCGCGAATGATCTGGGCCCGGTCCATCAAAAACTGCTCGTTCACGAAGATACCTACCAACTGCAAATTTCAATATTCCGAGCGTCAGGCGCCGAGCCTCCGTTTCCCGTCCGGAGTAGGCGAGGACAGTATCACGTTATCGATTAACCGCGTTGAGCCGACATAGGCGCCGCACAGAGCGCCGCTGGGCGCTGCAGCGGGCTCTCGGCGGCCCTAAGCGTATGAGGATCAACGAGCTGAAGGTACTGCAGTCGATCAACGCTGCTCAACTGCTCCTTCGCAATCGCAATCAGCTTTTCCACGTCGCGCTCTCCGGAGCGAAACTTGCCTGCTGCAGCGAGGAGCCCGCGGCTGATAGTAACGGCCCGTCGGCGTTCTTCCTCGCTGAGATATCGATTGCGACTGCTCATTGCCAGCCCGTCCGGTTCCCGAACGGTTGGTATGGTCACGATGTCGACCGGAAGGTCCAGATCAACGGTCATGGACGTACGACCGCGCATTGCTGAAAGTCCTTCTGTCCAAAAAACGCAAGTTCGGGCTGCACCATGTTGAAAAGCTTACAAACGACGGTCGCGACGCCGCGAAAATGTCCGGGCCTGTACGCACCGCACAACGGCGTAGCGAGGTCGCCTGGTTCGACGAAGGTCTCAAATGTTGTTGGATAGACCTCCCGTGCGCCTGGCGCGAAGAGGATCGCGACGCCAGCGCTACGGCACAGTTGTTCATCACGAATAAAGTCCCGCGGATACGTACTGAGATCCTCGTTCGGTTCAAACTGAGTGGGATTGACGAAGATGCTTACGACCGTGATATCGCTTCGCGTCCGGCTCGCCTGGACCAAGGCTAGGTGCCCTTCGTGGAGATATCCCATCGTCGGCACCAAGCCGACGCGTTTGCCCTCCTTTCGAAGCCTTTGCGAGAGCGTGACGCAACTCGGCGACCCTGGTGATTGCTTGAGCTTTGCATCAGTTTGAGTTGGAAGGCGTCCAGTTTGTGATCGCATCATTGAGTCCCTCGGGAAGTCCATAGGACTCTTCTGACGCGGGAAAAGCACCATTACGCACATCGGCGGCCCAGTGCGCCAGCGCGTCCTGCAACAGCTGGAAACCAGTTGAATAGGCACGAACGAATTTTGGGCGATGACCTTCGGTCAACCCCAAAACGTCATGGAACACGAGCACTTGTCCAGAGCAACTGGCCCCCGCCCCGATCCCGATCGTTGGTATGCTCAGCGATTCAGTCGCTCGTGCAGCCAGTTCGGCCGGAATGCCTTCCAGGACGAGAGCAAAGCAGCCCGCCTCCTGCAGACGCTGCGCATCATCAAGCAGGCGCAAAGCATCATCGGCTTTCCGGCCCTGCACCTTGAACCCGCCCATGATATTGACGCTCTGGGGGGTGAGACCGAGATGACCCATGACAGGAATTTCGCAGTCGACCAAGGCACGTATCATTTCGACACGCTTGGCACCACCCTCGAGTTTGACAGCATCAGCGCCACGCTGGAGGAAGCCTCCGGCGTTCCGGATTGTCTCCTCGGCACCGAGGTGAAAGCTGAGAAAGGGCATATCGGCCACGAGCAAGGCGCGGGGCTTTGTGCGCGCAACAGCGTCTAAGTGATGGTTCATCATGGCCATACTGACAGGCAGCGTGTTGTCGAGTCCGAGGCACACGTTCCCCACGCTGTCCCCAACAAGAATGACGTCGACGATCGGATCGGCGATCCGTGCCGTCACCGCGTCGTAAGCGGTGGTCATTACGAGTCGACGTCCCTCCTGCCTCCAACGCTGTAGAACTGGAAGCGTGACACGTTTAACGGGCCGCTCCGAAATGTAGCTCATCCTACCTCCCGATCATCAGCCAACCCTTACCCCCTGGAGTTAGCGCTTCCTAGTGAAACCGACTGAGCGCCGTCAATAGCGAGTGGAAGAAAGAAACGTACCTCTCCCCTACCGCAAACAGACGCAAAAAACCTCCAATGATCGCGCGATCATCGAACGCGGCCTTTCAAGCCGCCCTTTCCCCGTGCGAGCGCGAGCCTGCTCTACGTGCATCTTAGCCAACCTACTTGAGGCGATGGGGTGCCTCAGCGGTGGACGCCGCGCTGGCCCGCGGGCGCTGTGTCGATCCAGGCGCCCGCGACCGCTGCGCCGGCCTGAAACCAGCACGAAGCGGCGATCAGCAAGGCCGCAAGTCCAAGAGAACCGGCATTTCTGGTGTCAATCGTCGGCCACGTCGTAAGCAAAGGCAAGGTTGAGTGATAACGTCGATAGCAATTGTAGCCACAAAATCCCCTTCGCGTTACCACATCGCGCAGGTAAGCCGGACCTAAGGACCGAGCGCATTTGGCGCAGGTTCGATCGCCGCACGGTGTCCTCTGATTGGCGAGCACGAACTTCATTGGGTGGATCCTCCAGTGCGCTCCGATCGGTCTGAGATCTTGTCTCCGTGTCACCTTTCCATCACTTTGCGCATCGCCAGCGTTGCATTTGAGCTAAGGCAACCTGAGAAGACCGCTTAGGCATGATTTTCCATGCACGTCGCTTCAAATTCTGTGTGGCCCTCGGTGGCGTGTGCCAGCCCGCGCGCAACCCGAAGCCATCGGTGATCGGCCTGCCGGCGCGCATTGAAGCGGTCGACGCATTTCTTGGAGCAACGGGCTGTTCGCCACCAGTAGTGTCGGCCCGAATTTAACGCCAGATACGGCGCAGCATTTTGCTGGACCGCGGTGCGAACGTGAGAGCTGTTTCGCATTCTCGCCTCCTATAGGGGATTTCCTGCTTCGCCCCCTGCCATTTCTCATCGCGTGTTCTGAACAAACGGAGGCTCTGCGCCTCGTTGCCGATGTAGGACCTCGCAATCCGCGCTATGTGGATACAGGTTACGGCGCGGCGGTGGCATGCTGAGCAACGTCAGGCGATCTCTTTCGCAGAGAATCGCGCCAATCACGACTTCCGGGCGACTGCTATCGTACTTACCGCCGGTATTGAGTACGCCCACGATGAAGGCCGCCTTGTTCTGAGAGGCGGATTGAGCACTCATAAGCACGTGTTTAAGAGCGAGCTTAAGAGCGATTGATGGGTCAGATTTCGGTGCTGACGGGGCCGGAACGCCGGCGGCGTTGGAGCGAGGATGAGCGGTGCCGGATCGTTGCGGAGGCCTTTGCGCCGGGATCGTGTGTGGCGCAGGTTGCGCGGGATCACGATATTTCAACGGGGCTGATTTACACCTGGCGGCGTCGGCTTCGCCAGGACCTTGCTGACCAGGGCTTTGTGGAAGCGGCGATGGAAGCGGAGCCGATCAAGGAAGCGGCACCGTCCGGTGAAGTGATCGTGGTGGAATTGACGGGGAGCGGACGGATCAGGATTTGCGGGTCGGCGCCGCCCTTGCTGGTGTCGGCGGTGTTGAAGGCGCTGCGATGATTCCGATCCCCTCTGGCGTGCGGGTATGGCTGGCGACGGGCCATACCGATATGCGGCGCGGCTTTCCGAGCCTGGCTTTGCAGGTGCAGGAGGTCTTGAAGCATGACCCACTGGGGGGTCATTTGTTTTGCTTCAGGGGGCGCCGTTCAGATCTGATAAAAATCATCTGGCACGATTCTCAGGGAGCGTGCCTGTTTACAAAAAGACTCGAAAGAGGAAGATTCATCTGGCCTTCGGCTGCCGGTGAAGCCGTGACGATCTCTCCGGCGCAGCTTTCTTACCTGCTATCTGGGATCGACTGGCGGAATCCTCAAGAAACTTTGCGTCCAACGCGAGTTGGATAGCATTCTGCGATTGAACCTACCGGGAAATCTGATTCACTGGCTTCATGAGTTTGAAGCCGGATGACCTTCCTTCGGATCTCGCCAGCGCCCAGGCGGCGCTGTTGATCGAACGTGAGGCGTTGCGGGCTGAACGCGACGCGCGGCTGAGGGTCGAGGTCGAACGCGATGCGGCCGCGGCGAAGGTCAGCCGGATACAGGCCGAAGCCATCAATTGGCAAGCCGAAGCGGCGAACGCGCGGGCGAAGCTGTCGGACAATGAGGCGCTGATCGCGCATCTCGAGCTGCGGATCGAGAAGCTCAAACGCGAACTGTACGGGCCGCGTTCCGAGCGCACGGCGCGGCTGATCGAGCAGTTGGAATTGGAACTTGAAGAACTCGTCACCACGGCGAGCGAGGATGAGCTCGCCGCGCAGGCCGCGGCGGCAAAGGCGCAGAGCGTACGCGCCTTCACGCGCAAGCGGCCGGTGCGCAAGCCATGGCCGGATGACATCGAACGCGAGCGCGTCGTCATTGAGGCTCCAACGACCTGCGCCTGCTGCGGTGGATCGCGGCTGGCGAAGATCGGTGAGGATGTGACCAAGACGCTGGAGGAGATCCCGCGCCGCTTCAAGCTGATCGAGACGGTACGCGAGAAGTTCACCTGCCGCGATTGCGAGAAGATCAGCCAGCCGCCCGCGCCGTTCCATGCCACGCCGCGCGGCTTCATCGGCCCACAATTGCTGGCGACGATCCTGTTCGACAAGTTCGGCATGCATATCCCGCTCAACCGCCAGAGCGCGCGCTTTAAGGCCGAGGGGATCGACCTGCCGTTGTCGACACTGGCCGACCAGGTCGGCCACGGGACCTTTGCCGTCATGGCGCTCTTCCACCTGATCGAACGCCATGTACTCGCGGCCGAGCGCCTGCATGGCGACGACACCACCATCCGTATCCTGGCGAAGGGCAAGTGCACGACCGGGCGGATCTGGACTTATGTGCGGGATGACCGGCCCTTTGCCGGGCCTGCGCCGCCGGCGGCGGTCTATTACGCCTCGAGCGACCGACGAGGCGAGCACCCCCAGAAGCATCTGGCCGCCTTCGCCGGTATCCTGCAAGCCGATTGCTACAACGGCTTCGAGCCGCTGTTCGACCCGCAAAAGAAAGCGATGCCGATCACACCGGCGTTTTGCCTGGCCCATGCGCGGCGGGGCTTCTTCGAGCTGGCTGACATCGAGAAAAATGCTCGGGAAGGTAAGAAGGGCAAACCGGTCTCTCCGATCGCGCTGGAGGCGGTCAGACGCCTCGATGCGTTGTTCGAGATCGAGCGCGCTATCAATGGCTGCGGCGCCGACGAGCGGCGCGCCGTGCGCCAGGAAAAGAGCAAGCCGCTTCTCGAGGACATGCACGCCTGGTTGCTGCGTGAGCGCGAAACCCTCTCGCGCTCCTCCGAGGTCCTGAAGCCTATGAACTACATGCTCAGGCGCTGGGACGACTTCGCCCGCTTCCTCGACGATGGCAGGATCTGCTTGACCAACAATTGCGCTGAGCGCGCATTGAGGGGCATCGCATTGGGAAGGCGCAACTGGACCTTCGCCGGCAGCCAGCGTGGCGCCGACCGTGCCGCCATCATGCTGACGATGATCACGACCTGTCGCCTCAACGACGTCGATCCCAAGGCCTGGCTCGCCGACGTCCTCGCCCGTATCGCCGATCTTCCCGCGTCGCGTCTGCACGAACTGCTGCCCTGGGAATGGAAGCTCCTGCGCCAAGCCGACAAGCCCGCCGGTCAGCAGGCCGCCTGACCTTCACGCAACGCCATCATAGAGCTCGCCGTGCCCGCGCGCATGCGTCAATCAGGCGGTCCTCGTCGTATGCGTACGGTATTGACAGGCCGGAACCAGCTGGGCTGAGTAATGGTATTCTCAGGCCGACAAAGAACCTGAACAGCAAAGCAAGCTTAAACGCACCTCCTCCAGCGGCGCCAATACCAATCACGGAGGAATTGATATCGGATTGGAATTGGTACACCGTCGGCGCGTGGCGATGCTCGGTCCATCGAAGGAACGCACAGGTTGTGCCTGGAAATGAGCCGAGGCTGACTATCGGAATGATCAGAGACTGAGCTCTCGGTGGCGCGCACGCGAGAGCGCCGCGTCAAGCAAGTGCATCGGCACCATCGCGGATCCCGACATAGATTTCATCAAGATCTGCCGCTGTCACGCAATAAGGTGGCATCACATAGATCGTATTTCCAAGCGGGCGTAGCAGCAGATTGCGGCTTTTAAAGAATGCTCCAAGTTTCGGGCCGATGTCCGCGAGATAGCCCGCATCGCTGGTTCTCAGATCGAGTGCCGTGATGGTGCCGGTCCGACGGACGTTTGCAAAGCGCGGATCGGTTCGAAATGTTTCAATTGCTTGCTCTTGCATTGTGGCCACCGACGCCACCCGCTCGCGATATTTTTGATCTTGCCAAAGATCCAGGTTTGCCTTCGCGGCGGCGCAGGCCACGGGGTTCGCAATATATGAGCTCGAGTGAAAGAACGTGCGAGTGCGATCCCTCGAATAGTGAGCATCAAAAATGTCTGATCGGCAGAGTGTCACCGCGAGTGGAAGCGCTCCTCCTGTGATTCCCTTCGAATAGCAGGCTATATCGGGCGTCACATCGGCTTGCTCGCAGGCGAACAATGTTCCAGTACGGCCCCAGCCCGTCATGACCTCGTCGGCAATGAAAAGAACGTCCGAAGCCTCGCAGATCCGCTTCATTTCTTTCAGCACCCAGGGTGGGTACATCAGCATCCCACCTGCCCCTAGTATCAGAGGCTCCACAATAAAGGCGGCGGGCATTTCGTGTCGGCACACCGACTCAAGTGCATCGAGCGTTGTCTGCTCATGACCCCTGGCAGGAAACGGGATCGAGGTCACATCGAAAAGTAATGGTCCGTACGCTGCGTTGAAGACCCCTCGGGCGCCGACCGACATCGACCCAACGGTGTCTCCGTGATAGGAGTGCTGCATTACGACAATGCGTATCCGTTGCTTGCCGATGTTATGCCAATAGCCGAGCGCCATCTTGAGGGCGACCTCCACGCTCGCGGAGCCACTGTCGGAAAAGAAGACGTGATCGAGCCCACGCGGCGCGCGTTTTAACAGCTCCGTGGCAACCTCCTCCGCCGGATCATGGGAGTACCCGGCGAAGATGATTTGAGTGAGCTTGGCCGCCTGTTCCTGAATAGCGCGCACAATGTGTGGATGGCAATGACCATGCGTCACGACCCACCAGGATGAGATTGCATCTATCATACGGCGACCATCCGCGGTGAAAAGATAAGCACCATCACCGCGCTTAATCCTTGTCATCTCGTCTTCGAGCGCGTGTTGCGTGAACGGATGCCAGATCGGCTGCTTGCTATTGGGCATCATGGATTCAAGAAATCGCCACGCACAAATGAGCGTTTGAATATTTTCTGCAGCGTATCGGCCGTAAGAGGCGCAATCCAGGGCAACCGCCCCAACGAGCGTACTCGCCCGATTTCGCAAATCGCGCCCTCGCTTTGAGGATTTCGTTCCCCAATAAACGCAATGCCGCGGATGCTGATATGCCGCTTTCGCAAAGCCTCTATTGAGAGCAGCGAGTGATTGACGGTGCCAAGTTCCGTGCTCGCGCAAAGCACGACGGGAAGGCTCCATCGCTCAAAGATATCAATGTAAAGCGTACCCCGATTCAGGGGCACCATGAGCCCGCCGGCACCCTCGATTACGAGCGGCCTCTCCCCGGAATCCGGCAGATGAAACGAATTCACGTTCATACGAACGCCATCGATTTCAGCCGAATGATGCGGCGACGCAGGGGTTCGAAGACGATAGAGCTCCGGCACAACACGATCGGGCGAGAGCCCGCCCAGCCGTGCGGCGGCCTCACTGTCCGTCTCTCCTTCGAGCCCGGCCTGAACCGGTTTCCAATAGTTCGCACCGAGAAGATGCGCTAGGCCTGCGGCAAAGACTGTCTTTCCAATCCCGGTATCGGTTCCGGTCACCACGATGCGCGGTCTTGTCAAGAGTTGAGCCTCGTCTCTTCGGCAAGAGCGTCGAGCATTGCTCGCACATCATCTTCCCCCACGTTGAGTGTCAGTGAAATGCGCAGGCGGGCCGTGCCAGCCGACACAGTCGGCGGCCGAATTCCGCGGATATCGAAGCTCCGGGCCTGCAATGCAGAGGCGAGCCGCATTGCGCGGGCATTCTCGCCAACGATATAGGGCACGATCTGTGAGTCCGAGGGAGTTTTGAGACCGCGCACGCGGATCTCCCGGTGCGTAAACGCGACCAGGTCGGCCAGACGCTTCTGCCGCTCGGGTTCCTCTTGCAGGATCAAGAGCGCCTCCCGCACGGCCACGGCCATCAATGGCGAAGGGGCGGTCGCAAAAATAAATGGACGGCAGCGATTGACCAGGAAGTCGCGCAGCGCTCGTACAGTAGTCACCAATGCCCCGGCAGCTCCCATAGCCTTGCCACAGGTATGAAGCACGAGGACATTCTCGCGCCTCTCATAAGGCGCCGTGAGTCCTCTTCCGCGCTCGCCGTAAACGCCTGTAGCGTGGGCCTCATCGACCATCAGGAACGCATCGTACTGATCGGCGATCACCACCAGGTCTTTCAGCGGCGCGAAATCGCCGTCCATACTGTAGACACTTTCAACGACGATCCAGACGCGGCCGACGCCGCCGTCTGTGCGCCACTCACGAATCGTGTCTTCGACGGATTGTGGATCGTTATGCTCGCTGATCCGCAACTCCGCCCGGCTGGCGCGCGCACCTTCATGAATACTTGCGTGCACGAGAGAGTCGAGAACAAGCAGATCGTCCCGCTGCGGCAGCGTGGTCAGGACGGCAACATTTGCGACATAACCACCACCAAAGAAGAGCGCCGTCTCTGCTCCAAAGAATTGAGCCGCCTCTGCTTCGAGAGCCTCATGTTCTTCGCAATTGCCGCGCAGAAGCCGGGAGCCGCCGGCGCCGACTGGCGTTCCGGCCTCAAGCGCAGCGCAGATCGCGTTTTTCATACGCGGCGCGCTCGCCAGCGCCAGATAATCGTTCGATGTAAAATCGATCCCACCGCGCGGCCCAAGGCCGCGGAGCCGATCGTCTTCTTTCAGCGCGTGCAGGGCCGCAACATAGCCGCCGACCTTGGCTGGGTGGTTTGGCTTCATTCCTCACCTGCATACTCAAATCGATCTCGTCAAAAGTCCTGATACCGGAGCGGTCAACTGCCCCAGCACTGCTTTGACAATTTTCAGTTGCGCAAGATGCGATTTTCTCGATCAACCAGCACAACGCGGGGCCTAAAGGTTTTGGCTTCAGTCTCATCAAACGAGGCATATGCAACGATAATGAGCTTGTCTCCGGGTATGGCGAGACGCGCAGCCGCGCCGTTCAGGCCTACAGTGCCGGACCCTTCGGGTGCCTCGATCGCGTAAGTGGCAAACCGTGCTCCGGTATCGACGTTGTAGATTTCGACGCGTTCATTGACCAGGACTCCAGCCGCTTCCAACAGCTTTCGATCAATTGAAATCGATCCTTCATAATGCAGGTCGGCCTCTGTGACCGAGGCCCGATGGATCTTGCCCTTCATCAACGTAATTCGCATTTTGGACCTAACCTGGAGTTTGCGTCGAGCGTGCTCGCCGACTGTTGTAGCCGGGCAAGCCCGGACGTGATGCCGAGCCGATTCAGCAAATTCATGTCTCGATCGGCATTCGCGTTTCTGGTGGTCAACAGCATATCGCCGATGAAGATCGAATTTGCGCCCGCCAAAAAGCTCAGCGCCTGGAGTTCATCAGTCATGTACTTCCGCCCGGCCGATAAGCGCACCACGCTCTTCGGCATCATGATCCGGGCCGTTGCGATCAATCGCAACAGCGCGATGGGATCCGGACGGTCCGCTGTATGATTGACGGGCACGCCCTTGACCTCGTTCCACACGTTGATCGGCACGCTTTCTGGATGTGAGGGCAGATTGGCGAGCAACACGAGCATGGCGAGGCGGTCCTCGACCCGCTCGCCCATGCCAACAATACCGCCACAGCAGACTTTGATGCCAGCCCGGCGTACATGTTCTAGAGTGTCGATGCGATCTTGCAGAACGCGGGTGGTGATGATCTTGCCGTAGAAATCCGGCGAGGTGTCGATATTGTGATTGTAGAAATCTAGCCCGGACTCGGACAGCCGCACTGCCTGCTTGGCTGTTAGCATGCCGAGCGTGACGCAGGTTTCCAATCCAAGATTTTTAACTGCGCTCACCATGGCAGAGACCCGATCGAGGTCCCGCTCTTTTGGGCTGCGCCAGGCCGCCGCCATGCAAAAGCGGGTTGCGCCCGCCTCCTTCGCGCGCTCCGCTTTGGCCACTACGTCTGCGCAATTCATGAGACGGGTTGCTTTCAAGCCGGTGTCATAGTGCGCGCTCTGCGAACAGTAGCTGCAGTCTTCCGGACACCCGCCTGTCTTGATGCTGAGGAGACTTGCGGCTTCAACGCGGTTTGGATCGGAATGCTCGCGATGAACACTCTGTGCCTGATACATCAGATCGGCAAAAGGAAGACCATAGAGCGCTTCGGCCTGAACGCGCGTCCAATCACTGCGAACTGCCGAGGCGCCACTCCGTCCGCTTCGTACCGTTTCAACACCACCGCTCATCGGGCACCTTGGCTCATCATAGATAATCGTGTGAACTATCCATAGTCATCGCTTTTGAATAAATGCTAGTCCAACTCGTCTGCGGATGCACCCGTTTTTTGCGATAGATAATCTATGATCACTGATGAGAGGACGACAATTGTAACACGCATTGCCGACTCGATCGGCGAACGCATTATCACCGGCGCACTGCTGCCAGGGGTCCCACTCCGACAAGATCACGTCGCGCGAGAGTTCAATTCCAGCCACGTCCCTGTGCGCGAAGCCTTTCGACAACTTGAAGGCCAATACCTTGTCGTGGCTCAGCCACGTCGCGGAGTACGTGTTGCACCGCTTGATGCCAAGTCCGTGAAGGAGATCGCCGAGATGCGCGCCGCCCTCGAAGTGGTCGCGCTGCGCAATTCGGCTCCAAAGCTCACCTCCGCAGATTTAGCACGGGTCGAGCTCGCCTTGATTGAAGGAGACAACGCCGAGACCATCGAGGAGTTCGAAAAGGCCAATCGCTTATTTCACCAAGCGCTGGTAGCCCCCTGCGGGATGCCGCGGCTGCTCGCCAGCCTCGATGGACTACAGCTTGCAAATTCAAGATTGGTCTTCGCGATGGCGCGGTCTGCAGGGTGGCGACCTCGGTCGAATCAGGATCACCGCCTGATTCTGCAAGCGCTGCGGGCGCGTAACCTCGATCAAGCTTGCAATCTGCTCGCGCGCCACATTCAAACGATTGAGCGCCTTGCATTTCTCGCCTGAGGACGAGGAAAGCGGTTTGACGAATTCCTTCGGACCGCTCGCCCGCAACAACGTCAAAGGCTCATGCTCCTGCCGCTCGACCGGGATATACGATCGAGCGTTGCAGTGAGTTCGATCTCGCGATAGTCATACGACCTGCCTTCGGTTCAATGCAGAGTCATTGATGATTCGTCACATCGTTTTGTTCTCCGCCAAAGATAAGGCTCATGTCGACCAAATTATCGATGGCCTATCCGTTCTTACCACAATCCCGCACGCGCGGCGGCTCGAGATTGCTCGCAACTGCAAGACCGACGAGCTTGCCAATGACATCGACGTCGTGGTCTATGGTGAGTTCGAAAATGAGAGGGAACTTGCGGCGTACAAGGCGCATGATCTATATCAGGAGTCCATCAAGCGGGTCCGTCCGCTTCGGGAGCTGCGGTTCGCGGCGGACTACACTGTGTTGACGGATGCGCGTTCTGCTTGAACGAGAACGACAAGTCAACGCGATCAGCGCATCGGGTCCATTGATGCAGAATAAGGCAGATGATAGGGCTCGCGAGCCGACGGAGCTCCAACGAGCGGCACTCTCGTTAGAATTGACGTCACAAGTGCTGCGCGTTTTATTGCACTCCAGCTGACAGCGATCAATAGGCCGATGCACGTCCGCGAATTGCAGTGGATTGAACCCGTTACGGCGATGCGACGTCTCGCGCATCGACCTCACCTCACGTTTCTCGATAGTGCAGCAAGACAGGGGGTGCTTGGGCGCTACTCCTATCTAACATGCGATCCATTCGGGATTTATATGATCGTGGACGGACGAGCGAGTTGGAATGGAGATGCTCTCAAGGGCGATCCATGGGACGCGCTCCGCGCGATTCTGGCCAAGTATCCTCAAGAGCATCGCCCGGACCTCCCCCCCTTTCAGGGAGGCGCAGCTGGCTTTTTTGCTTACGATCTGAACACGACATTGGAGCGACTACCGCTGCCTGCGATTTCTGGTCAGCGTTTGCCTCAGTCCATCCTGCACTTTTACGACCTCGTTGTCTGCTTCGATCACCGTCTGGGCAGATGCTGGATTGTATCCTCCGGATGGCCGGAGCGGGATCCCGGACGCCGTACCGAGCGCGCAGGTCGGCGCGCCCATGAGTTTGCAGCTCTTCTCGCGCGCCGAATGTCGCCGCCGAACAACTCCACGGCCACAGTGGGCTCTTGGCATTCGAACTTCAGCCGTGAAGGCTATATTGCGGCGGTACAGCGCGTGATCGACCTGATCCTGGCTGGCGATGTCTTTCAAGCAAATATTGCGCAGCGATTCAGCGCCCGGCTATCGCCTTCATTTGATCCACTTGCCTTCTACTGCCGGCTGCGGTCAGTGAACCCGGCGCCCTTTTCGGCCCTGCTGCGTTACGGGACGCTGACCATTGCATCAAGTTCGCCGGAACGCTTTTTGAAGCTCGACGGACAAACAGTCGAGACACGACCGATCAAGGGCACGATTGCGCGTTCCGCTGATGCGACAGAAGATCGATGTCGCGCTGAAGCCCTTCTTGCGTCCGAAAAGGACCGCGCCGAGAACACGATGATTGTTGACCTCTTGCGCAACGATCTCTCGCGGGTTTGTACTCCGGATTCTGTCGATGTTCCCGCCCTATGCAACCTCGAATCCTATGCCTCGGTGCACCACCTCGTGTCGATCGTTGTGGGGCAACTCGCAGAGGGGCAGGACGCCATCAGCGCACTCCGAGCTTGCTTTCCCGGCGGCTCCATTACCGGGGCGCCTAAGATTCGATCGATGGAAATCATAGCGGAAATCGAACGAGTCGCACGACAGGTCTATTGTGGATCGATCGGCTTCATCGGCTTCAACAGATGCATGGACACGAACATTGCGATCCGCACTGTGACGATGGACGACGGGCAGGCCGTGTTTCATGCGGGAAGCGGGATCACCGCGATGTCGGATCCCTCGGCCGAATATGACGAGACGCTCGCCAAGGCAGAGCGAATCTTTGACGCGTTTCGTCCTGAGACATATGTTGCAACTTGATTGTTATCATCGACAATTACGACTCCTTCGTCTTCAACATTGCGCGCTACTTCCGCAAGCTTGGCGAAGCAACGGAGGTGATCCGAAATGATGCGCTAAGCGTCTCCGATCTTGTCGGCGTCAATCCACGCGCGGTGGTCATCTCGCCCGGCCCCTGCACTCCACTAGAGGCCGGAATAACGACCGCAGTCGTCGGCGAGCTTTCCGGTCGCGTTCCGATTCTCGGCATCTGCCTCGGACACCAGTCCATTGGCAGCGTTTTTGGCGGAAGCATCGGGCGCGCACGTCGTCCCATGCACGGCCGCTCCTCACATGTAACCCATGATGGTCGAGGGCTATTCCAAGGACTTCCATCCCCACTTTGCGTTGGGCGCTACCATTCTCTTGTTGTTGAACTCGATGAATCGTGCGCACCGCATCTTGCGGTAACAGCCCGTTCCGACGATGGCGAGATCATGGCCCTCGCACACCGCTCACACCCGACCTACGGGGTACAATTCCATCCAGAATCGATCCTTACCCAACAAGGTCATGCGCTTCTTATGAATTTCCTCCGGCTCGCAACTGAGTTTGTTGGCCCGGCCGCCTAGTCAAATTTGTAGAGGTCAGGAAGAATGGCTGGACCCCTCTCCCACTCGACCCAGCTTAGGTCGATGACCGCCCCTCAGCGAGAGATCGATTGCAGGACTTCCGCGCTGATTAAGTAACATCGTCGCCCGACTTGAAACCAACCGGTCTCCTCAACCAGCTCGCCCAAACTCACGTGAGATGTAAAAAGGCCCCCGGCGGGCATGCCGGAGGCCTTCCTTGGAGGTCGAACTTAGATTTGGTTCTCCTTCTGCTAGGTTTGTTAGAAGCTGCGCTGAGCTCGGAGCAACAGGACGAGGCTGTTCTGATCTTTGAGCTCGTAGGCAGCTCCGGGCTTTGCGGTCCCTGATTGCAGCGGAAGAGTCACGGTGCTTCCGCTTGCAAATTTCTGATCGAGCATCACGTACGCGAGTTCGCCCGTGAACGTCAGGTTCTTGACAGGCGTCCACCCCGTCTTCGTGCCGATAACAGCGTAATTAAAGTCGGGATTGCAGCCGGCAAGACCGCTCGAGAGAGCAACAGTTGCGACGACCGCTCCGCAGATGTAGCCCTTAGCCGTGTTGTTGTACCGCACAGCAGCCCACGCGCCGAAGACGGACGTATTCCAGTAGGGATCCCAATTGTGGGTGTAGCCACCGTTGAAGCCGTACGTCGTGGTTAGCTGCTGACCGGCACCCGTGACGAATACGGAATCAGAGACACCAGCAAAGCCGAGACTTTGATATGCTCCAGCCAGACCCGAACCACCGTACATCGCGTAGGTGCTGGGCATAAAGTCCTCGAAGTTGTATCTGCTCGCCCCGTTGGTATACACGGCTGTCAAGTTGATCGTGTCACCAGGACCGGTGGGAAGATTCTTGATGGACAACGCCACTTGTCCAGCCCAGCCCCACTTGTCGCCTGGATGACCGGTCGTTTCGTCGGCGCCATAGTAGGCAGCGTGGTTGTCATGCGCGGCGAACGACGCCTGGAAAAGCCCCCAAGCCTGGTCGACGCGGACTCTCGCCACAAGGTCCGGAGCTCGCGAACCGCCGATATCGTTGGCACCGTAAGCCCCGGTCGCAATACCTGCGGCCGTCGCGCCACTCACGTTCCAAATGTTGGTCGTGTAGTTTGCGACCTGATCTTGGAGTGAGAAAGAAGCCGTAATGCCCTGACCGAAATCGGCGGTGTAAGAGACCTGATTCACCGGATCCCAACCAGCGGCTCCTGGCATTTCCAGATTGTTCGCGGCGTATGAGCCCCACGGAGTTCTGAACTGCGACTCGGCCTTACCAAATGTAAACCCGGCGAACTGGATAAAGGCATAGTAAACACCGAGCGACCCACCAGCGATGGCAGAACCGACCGACGACGTGTAAGTGGTCGAACCGTTTACGGCAGTTGTGCCAGCACCGGCATAGGTGCCGCTGGTCCAGGTGAAAACGAGTTCAGCGAATGTCCGGACCACTCCGTACTCGGTCGCGGTGCGCGTATCGATCTGCAGATCCTGGCGGGTTCGCCAAGTATAATAATTGCTGAGCCGGTTCCGTGCACCCGCCACGCCGCTTGTTGCACCATCAAAGTCGCTACTCGTGCCCAGCACGGTATCGGCGCGGAGATACCCACCGAGCTTGATGCACGTGTCAGTGCCAGGAATGTAGTAGAATCCCGCGCCATATAGCGAACAGATCTTCACGTATTCGATCGCTTTGGCCTTTACAGGCAGGTCGGCAGCCTGCACCCCACCTGCAGCGATTAGTCCCGCCGCCGAAGCGAGCAAAAGGCTCTTCATCATCTTCATAAACGTCCTCCAAATTCTCTGGTCAAGATGACGGCTCACCCATTACGGAAGAGCTCTTCACCTCTGCCCCCGCCCCCAAATCATTCTCGACCAGCAGGGGATCCTCGAACGCCAACTGGCAACTTGAAACCAGTGAACGTCGCGGTACGGATCATTCCGCAACTCGCTCGCTTACGTTGACAGATTGCGTTCGGTGTTGAATGAGAAACTTCGTACGTAACGGACGAATGGAGGCAACCGCTCTGCGGCCGTGCTGTTGTCACCTCATATCCGTACGTATCGTACGCGTTTCTCTCGTACGTTCTCTACAACGTGCTGCCTAGTCGACGCCTAGGACCTCATCCGACACGATGAGCATGGCAGATGCTTAGCAGTTGCTAATGCCGCGGTGCATGTGCAGCTTCAGGTCGGAGAGCCAGCCTCCAATCAGCGCGATAGATGCAGGCTAACGATGACTCGCGTGTGAGCCACTATCATTCATCATCCCAGGCGTTCGTATGAAGACGACCACACGCTGCGCAGTCGTCGATTGCCGACGCGATTAACCTAAGGTGCCGCTGAGAATGACGGCGCTCGTCGCGACTTCTTCTGCTTTCAGGCGTGCGGCGCGCTCCGCGAGGTTTATGGCATACGCGGCGGCAAGATTGGTGGAAAGCATTGAGATGGTCACGTGACATGGAATCGCATCCTTCGCAATTCGCAGCAAAACGCGTCGCCCGACCGATGTGGACCGCCACGTCTCTTGTGGGCGCCGCCAGTCGATCCCGGACAGCGAGGGGGATTGAGGAATGTCCCCAATAGTGAGCCTTACGAATAATTCCGGAGATGGTCGAGGTTCGGGATCCTCACCATTCTTTGTGCGGCCGGTCATTTCGAGTGATCAGGAAGATCGGCCAGCGAGGCCGAGGTATTCCCGCTTCGTATGAAGCTGAGTATCGCGCAGGAAGCAGTCCTCTGATTCAAGCAACCGCAATCGGATATTATGGAGAAGAAGCAAATCAGATTAAGCTGAGTGTGGAGGGCTCTACTCGACCTTTAATCGACAGTGGATTGTCCCGACGCACATGAGCATGGATCCAGCCGCTCTTTGTTGACGCTGACGCCCGCGCTCCGACGCCAGATCGTCGAAGACGTCGCCGCGATTTTGGCGGAGATCCCTCATGAAGTCCGAGCTGGTCACACCGAGCCGCTTGGCGCGCCAAGCCGTAGTATACATCCGGCAGTCGACGTCCCACCAGGTTGTAAGGCCTCGCTCATGAATAAGTGAATCTGCGTTTGCTCGCGATTTCAAGTGGTGGGATTCCCGTCCGGGTATGATGCTTGTAGCATCTGCTTGTGATTGATGAATCGGCCATCCGTGGGCGATTTGAGGCGCTCGATCCTTTGCTGGACGAACGCGGACGGCGGCGTTTTGTGGCGGCGGAGGCCTTGACGGCCGGCCATGGAGGCATTGTCGCGGTGTCGCGGGCCACCGGGGTCGCCCGTAGCACCATCGGGCGGGCACTCGCGGAGTTGCCTGTGGTGAGGAGCTTGATCCAGAACGGGTCCGCAGGCCAGGTGGCGGACGCAAGCCGTTGCCAAAGTCATGCGAGCGTTGAACGACCGTGACCTGAAACTGCCGCGTCGTGATCGGGATGGCGACTTGTGCGCTGGACGCGCGCGACGCTGGCTGCTGTCGCGGCGATCTTAAAGAACCCCGCATACGCAGGCGCCTTTGCCTATGGGCTCGCTTGATCGACTGGCCGATCCGAGTCCGATTTTTTCTCCCGACTGGAATGAATTCCCGCCGCGAAGATAATACCCTTCTTCGGATGGCGTCAGCCCGGAGCGACGCGAAAACCTGGGATCCTGTCGTCACGATCTCGACCAGCGGCTGGCCCGGGCAAGGCTGCTCGGACCGAGTTCCAACTCACGGCGCGGCTGCGCATGCTGATGTATCTCGCGCGAAGAAGCGCGGCATACAGCGGCCGTCCTCTTGGCGCGACAGTACTGAACATGTTGTGATGAGCGCCAGCAAAAAGCGTGAATGGTTCAATGGGAGGCAGTGCAGTTCTCATAGGCTAGTTGCGGCTGCCGAGCCGAGCCAAGCCGGGGCGCCAAGTCACTTCAATCGAAACCCAACTACTGCGCCCTTCGCCGAAGATCAACTAGTCCTGCTAACAAGTTCACCCAACTACACCAATCTGCCAGGGTACAAACTCATATCGGCCGACGTTCAAATTCTCACTCTTGCTACGCACGCCGGAGGCCGTCCTCAGGATCAAGTCGAAGATACGTTGGCCCATCTCCCGTACACTGACCGTACCGTCAAGGATTTCACCGCAATTGGCGTCCATATCTTCCTCCAGCCGGCGAAACATGGGGGTGTTACTGGCCAGCTTTATAGACGGCGACGGCTTAGCTCCGAACATGGAGCCTCGTCCCGTAGTAAAGGCAATAAGATTTGCTCCGCCTGCGACCTGCCCTGTTGCGGAAACTGGATCAAACCCCGGCGTATCCATGAAAACAAGACCGCGCTCTAACACGGGCTCTGCATACCTGTAGACAGCCATTAAGGGGCTCGTGCCTCCTTTCATTGCGGAGCCAAGCGATTTCTCAAGAATATTTGCAAGGCCGCCTATCTGATTGCCGGGACTCACGACGCCGTTGATTTGGACGTCGCGCCCGGCGGTGTATTCGTCTTTCCACCAGCGGAGGCGCTCAATCAACTTTTCTCCCACCTCGCGACTCACGGCGCGGCGCGTGAGCACGTGTTCTACGCCATAAATCTCTGGAGTTTCAGATAGAACGGCAGTGCCGCCATTACGGATCAGGATGTCGACCGCTACTCCCAATGATGGATTGGCCGTAATGGAAGAAAATGCATCAGAGCCGCCACACTGGAGTCCAACAGTGAGATGACTGGCCGGCACTGTCGTCCGCCTTGCGCGATCAACCTCGGGGAGCAGTTCTTTGACAGCAGCGATGCCGGCTTCGATCGTCTTCCGTGTACCGCCGACTTCTTGCATTGTGAATGTACGTAAGCTCGCCCCCATCTCAAGGTTCTGCGACGACATCAGTCCAGCGACTTGGTTGCGCTCGCAGCCCAGGCCGACAACCAGAACTGCAGCGAGGTTAGGATGGCGAATGTAACCCGCCATCGTTCGGCGCAGGAGATCCATCGGCTCTCCCGTCATTTCCATGCCACAACCCATGGCATGCGCGAATGCCACGACGCCGTCAACGTTTTGATATGCTGCTAACCGCTCGGAAGTGAACCAGTCCGCGATCCCATGGACGGCAGTCGCCGAGCAATTCACCGTTGAAATCACGCCAATATAGTTACGAGTCGCGACGCGACCGTCCGGGCGGACAATACCTTGAAATACCGCTCGGCTTGCTAGCGGAAGCAGTTCAACCGGACGATAATCACGGGAGTGGGCATAGTCTCGATCAAATTCGCGAAATTTGATGCTATCATTGTGAATGACGGCGCCGGCCGGAATGTCTTCCGACGCAAAACCAATGACTACATTATACTTGCGGATTTCTACGTCGCGCTTGATCGGGCTCGAAGCGAGCTTTTGACCGGCCGTTACGCAGTCTTTCGCTACAATTCCTTCACTAGGCAACTCCGTGCCTGCAGCGATCGCCACGCGCGCAATGACAATGTTATCGTCCTTATGGAGCCGGATTACCAAGCCGGTCATTTGCGGCTCGAGCCGTTCAGCCATGAAAGCGATCTCCAATTAATTCACGAAATGAAGGAGGCCAGGCGGCTCACGGCTCCGCCATCGCGCGGTGACCGCGAGGGCCCTCTGAGTATTCAGCGTCTCCTCATCCGAGCACGACAGCATTATGCTGGCCCGCTGATGAGTAAACGAGCGGAAGCAATCTGGCTCCAATGAGGTGGCCCAAGCATGAGTCGTCCGGCGCAGGAATGGCGATGTGCATGAATGATCGCCAACCGTCAGCATACGATTTGCTATTCAGAGATGGAACGCTCATTTTTGGAAGCGAAGAACGTCTCTATTTGTCCTATTAACCTTCCTTCTAGCGGCCGGCAAAGCTCCAGCTTGCCTCAGGAAGGTACGTCTCTTTTATGACGCGTGGAGAGGTCCACCGCAGAAGGTTCATCCAGGACCCTGCCTTGTCGTTCGTGCCACTCGCCCTTGCGCCGCCGAAAGGTTGCTGTCCAGTTACCGCACCTGCGCTCTTATAGTTGACGTAAAGGTTGCCTGCGGCGTTAGCGAGAATGGTTTCGGCTTGAAGCAGAGCCTTGCGGTCCACGCAGTAGATTGAACCCGTTAACCCGTAGTCGCTGGTAGAGTCGACGAGCCGCAAGGTCTCCTCCCACGCGGCATCGTCGTAAACGAAGACGGCCAGCACTGGTCCGAACAGCTCATGGCACATTAGCTCATGCTTTGGGTCAAACACTTCGATCACAGTCGGTTCGACAAACCAGCCCGGATCGGTCCACGACTTGCCACCGCAAACAATGCGCGCACGAGTATCGTCCTTCGCCTTCCCGATACGTGTCGCTAGACGGTCATGGGAAGCGCCGTCGATGACAGCTCCCATAAACGTATCGCGGTTCGCGACATCGCCAGTTTGAAGCAACTCTATACGCTCGTGCAAATTCGATTTGACTGCAGGCCAGAGGCTCTTAGGGATGTAGGCGCGCGAAGTAGCGCTACATTTTTGACCTTGATATTCAAACGCACCACGGATCAACGCGGTTGTGACCGCAACTGCATCCGTCGAGGGGTGAGCGATGAGGAAGTCCTTGCCGCCCGTCTCTCCTACCATACGCGGGAAAGTGCGATAGCGTTCGATGTTGGTTCCGATTGAACGCCATAGAGACTTGAAAACGTGGGAGGATCCAGTGAAATGTAGGCCCGCGAGATCTGGTGACTCCAGCACGACGCTACTCGTCTTAGCCGGATCTCCCGGGACAAAATTTATGACGCCCGGAGGTAAGCCAGCCTGCTCCAGAATCTCAAAAAAGCGATAGTTGGCTAAAACGGACTTGTCTGATGGCTTCCAGACGCAAACGTTTCCCATCAGCGCCGGACCACAGGACAGGTTAGCGCCGATTGCTGTGAAATTGAACGGACTGACCGCATATACAAATCCCTCCAACGGACGCCAATCAGCGCGATTCACGGCGCTGGGCACAGTAAGCGGCTGGCTTGTATAGATTTTTTGCGCCTCGAACACGTTGAAGCGCATGAAGTCAATTAGTTCGCCTGCTGCATCTGGTTCGGCCTGGTCTATGGTCTTGCTCTGCCCAAGCATTGTGACAGCCGTCATCATATGACGGCGCTCGTGCGCGACAATCTCGGCGGCTCTCAAAAATACACTCGCGCGCTTATCGAACGGCAGACCCGACCACTCCCGTGCCGCTTTTAGTGAATCCGCAATAGCAGCCCGGACGTCGGTATCTGATGGGCGATGGATACGCGCGAGAAGACGCCCTCGGTCATGCGGCGCCCGGACCTCTTGGACATCATTGGAGAAGATCCGGCGACCGCCGACGACAGCCGGAATTTCGACAACATCCTGCGAGTTCAGATGGCGTTCAAGCTCCTCGCGTGCACTCGGATTGCCATGGTAGTCAAACTCTGGTTCATTGGACGGTCGCGGGAACGTCGGGAAGCCATTCATGTTGGTCGTTCTTTCTAACGCGGACTGAACAACGTCACGATGATCGTGAAGATGTTGGAGCCGACTTTCCAGTAAGGAGGAATGTTCTTTCTTGTTCGGATCACGGTGATTGAGGGAGGCGGTGCGGCCGCCGCAGAAGACATGGGTCTGAGAGTTCTGTTTTCATCGTTGAACGATAGAGTAAGTGTGGTGTCGCACAGATGAGAGGTCAGTCACAAAGCCGCCGCGCGAAGAACCCCGAAGGTCATCACGACCAGCGGCCTTCATGGAGAAGGCCGCGAGAACTTGATCGCTCGCCCTAAATAGCTCGACGATGCATAGAGTTTTCTACCCAGCGTCTGAGTCTCGATTAGGCATGGGGCGCTTGAATGCCGCGGACCAAATCAGCAACGGTATCGCTCACAACGGAAGCGCTGAGGGGCGCCCGCCGCGCGGCTAAAGCGGCACGAGCGTCGCACTGCACCGCAGTGCGTAGTCCAGCCGGTGCCCTTAGCACCGCATTTGCAAATGCGACGCTCGCTTCGGTTGGCCATACCTCTTCATACTCGCCACGGCCATGCCCATGCGTGACGGTAGGCACTGACGTGTGAGTAGCAGCCATTTGCTCGCGGCGCCGTGTTGTCGCCGGTGTATCAAGAATGCCCGACTTGACTATGACGCCATAGACTTCTGCTGCTTCTGCCTCATCTAGAAGGCCGTTCGTTACATCCTCCACAACGAGAGCAGCGGGACGCGTCGTCGGATCGCCAAACCCGCCCCCCGACGGCGAGACCATTAGTATCCGGTCTCCTCGTTGCATTGAAAGCACGCCACCGCGACCAAAGGTCGTTTTCTCACCCCCACGCAACAACCAAGTCTCGCCGCTGCGGCCGGGATGGCCGCCCTGCACGCCCCAAGGCTGAAACCGGAACCGATCCAAGCCACGCACCATAATTTTCGCCTGGGCGGCTTGACACTCAACTTCGATGCATACCGAAGCGCCACCCCGATAACGACCATGGCCAAAACTTGATGGTACTAACGCATGCTGCCGGATTACTAGTGGGGTTTCGGCTTCCACATACTCGACGGGCGAACTTTTCAAATAGTTGACCAGAGTATCGGTCGCATCCACGCCGTCGGCTCGGTAGCGCCCCCCCGATCCGCCTGAGAATGGTTCGACCACTTCCACTCGCGTCCGCCCGCTGTGTTCCTGCCAGGAAACGGCGATATTGCCGGCTTGGCCTGCGCCGCTGGCGATAATGCCACCATCAACCGCTTGGTTGAGACACCCCATCAGCGCGTCGTAGCAGCGCATAACCGTCATCCAGCGATTACCCATGGCCGCGGGATACTCCGCGTTCATCACCGTACCAGAGGGCGCATGACTACGCATTGGTCGCAGAACCCCACTGTTCACTGGAGTGGAGGGTTCGATTGAGTAGATGTAGTTGGTTAGCCCAAGACAGAGAGATGAATGCGCACGCATGCCCCCAGTGATAAAGTTTGAAGCGGCCTGCACCTGGGGATCGCTACCCGTGTAATCAATTTCCGCTTCATCGCCCGCAATGCGCAACCGACAATGAATATGCACGGGATCTTTGGTGCCGCTGCCCTCAAGATAATCGGAGAATTCATACTCGCCGTCGCGCAATTTGGCGATCACAGATCGTGCCTTTGCCTCCGCATAGTCCATCACGTCGTTGATCCCTTGGCGAAGGGCAACCACGCCGACACGCTCGCAAAGGTCGTTCATCCTCAGTTCGAGCACCCTCAAACCGGCCATCATTGCTTCGAGATCACCCCAGAGGGCGTCTCCGATTCGAGAGTTATCTTGCAGGAAGTTGCGAAGATCATCGTTCATCACCCCGCCGCGTATCAGCTTGGTGGGACGAATCCGGAAGCCTTCCTGATGACATTCATGCAGGTCTGGCGAGACGCTCCCGGGCACGGCGCCGCCGATGTCCGTGCAATGGATGAAGCACCAAGCGAACGCGACCAGATCTTTGCCATAGAACAGCGGCAGCGCCAGATAGATATCCATCTGATGTGTAACAAGCCCACCGCTATGGAAGGGGTCATTGGTAATCAGCAAATCCCCGGGGGCGATGTCCGAATAATGCTGAAGGAAAGGTGCGAGCGTTCGCTCGGTGCCGGTGGCAGAACCGGTGTACAACGGCATGGCGAAGCTCTCGCCACTCGGGCTTGCAAGCGCTACCGAGAAATCCTGTGTCTGTTTGATGAACGTCGTGTGCGCTGTACGAAAGGCGACTGTGGCCGCCTCTTCTGTCATCGCGGCAAACCGATTCTTCATAATTTCAGTGCGTGCGATATCCATCGCTTAGTTCTCCTTGCTCAGCAAGATGTCACCCAGTGCACCGACTTCCGCCCGAAATCCCGGCGGCACCAAGATCGTTGCCAATTCGTGCTCGATCACGGTCGGACCGAGCTGCGTCCAGCCCGCGGCGAGATCAGAACGGCTAAATATGGGACAGCCCGGCCACCAACGTCCGCGGAAGCGCAAATCGCGATGCGATGTTGCCGCGACCTTGACCGACGCCTTGGCATCCGTCATCGCATGAGGTTTCGCTTGTCGGCCGAACGTGCGCACCAACAGTTCATTGATAGCTACTGGTGCTCCGGGGTTTGCATAGCCGAATAGCTTTTCATGCTCGGCGTCAAATGCGGCAGTAAAGCCAGCCATTCCGGCATGGCTGCGCAATGCCTCTGTGATATCTACCGGAATGGTGAAGGACTGTGCGGCATAGCGCATTTCGGCGAGGTACAGCTCATCAATTTGTTTGACCTGCCCGCCGGCCGCCTGATTTGCCACCCACGCGCGTCCTGACTTCGCGAGCTCGTCGAAAATGCGACCCATCTTGTCGGCATCCAGATCCATCCCCGTTACGCTACGTACAGCGTCGTGCACCAAGTCGGCCGCTAGACAGCCAAACGCGCAGAACACAGATGAAAGGCGGGGCACGAGGATACGTTTGATTCCCACCTCCTCCGCCAGCAACGGCCCGTGGATGCCGCCTGCACCACCAAAAATCATCAGCGTGAGATCCGCCGGACCAATACCTGCGCGCGCAAGGAATGGGAGCACTTTGGCCAACATATTGCTCGTAGCGATTTCGATGCAGCTTTCGGCTGCAATAATCACATCACCTCCTCCCACCTCCGCGATGGGCTCCATCGCTTTCTCAGCGAGCGCCCGCGACAACGGGAGACGCCCGCCAAGCAATCCAAGCGGCGAGAGGTAGTTGCAAAGGAGATACGCGTCAGTAAGCGTTGGTGCAGTGCCTCCCATATCATAACAGGCAGGACCAGGCTTCGAACCGGCGCTGCGAGGGCCGACTTTCAGCACCTTCCCGTCCAGCCAGATGATAGAACCTCCTCCCGCACCCATTGCCTCGATTGCCGTCACGGGCAACAAGAGCGGAAAATCGCCAACCTCGGCCTGGGCTGTGAGCGTCGGGCGCCCGACCTGCACCAACGACACGTCGGTCGAGGTGCCCCCCATGTCCATGGTCAGAATCTTCTCGTTCCGGGTCCATTCCGCAAGAGTGCGCGCGGCTGTCACACCTGCGGCAGGACCTGATAACAGGGTGTGCACCGGCAACCGACAAGCCTCGGTTCCCGACATGACACCGCCATTCGATTTTGTCACAAGCAAGCGCGCATTCGGCAAGCGGCGACGCAGAAATCCGTCAACCTCTCCGATATAGCCGGCCATGAGCCGCTTTACGTACACGTTCAACAAGGTCAGCACCGCACGTTCGTACTCTGACTGCTGCGGCCAAACCTCATGCGAGGCAACAATATCGAGTTCGGGGAACGCCGCGCGGGCGATCTCCAACAATTGCTCTTCATGAACCGAGTTGCGGTAGCTATGCAAAAGACATACGCCAATGGCGATTGCACCGCTCTTCTTTGCCTCCGCTACCGCGGCGATGACCGATTCATGGTCCAGCGGAATTTCCACGCTTCCATCACCGCGCAGACGCTCCTTGACTTCAAATACCATGCCCCTCGGCACGAGCGGCGTTGGCCGCCGGCCAAACATATCCATGGAATGATCTAGACGGAGTCGAGCAATATTCAGGATGTCTCGATACCCCTGCGTAGTAATCAACGCGATCGGCGGCTCGGATCGTTCGATAATCGCATTAGTGCCGACCGTCGTACCATGAACGACCAGAACGGAGTCGTTCTTACGCACGCCCTGGCGTTCGAAGATGGCCTCCAACCCTTCGATTACCGACCGAGCGAACTGAGGACGGGACGTCGGGATTTTCTGACCATCGATCTGGCGATAGCCATCAGCCTCGTCGCACCAAACGGCAAAGTCGGTGAAAGTGCCGCCGATATCGATGCCAATCCTTAACATGATGTCTCTATCCTATTAGTGAGCAAGAGCGATCCCTTTACTACGCCGAAGCTGGTGGGCCGCCGGAGGCCAGGCGCATTCGTGCACCTGCCGGTTATTATTCTCGTCGAACACAGCGCTTCCATTGAATTCAACAGCACTACTGTTCCGGACCTTCAAGACGCCCTCGTGCTTCGCCTCATACGGGCACGACCGATCGCAACAGCGATGGCTAGGCCAAACATCTTCAACTTCGGCTGCGACGAGGATTTGCGTCTGCACAAACCGCGCAGGCGTCGCCGACTGCCCAACGGGGGCTTAGGGCTTCTCCGGGCTTCAGCAGACTCCTCAAGGCGCCCTCGTAGTTCGTGATGATCATCTTCTTACTCTCACCCAGCGTATTGCATAGTACTATTACATATCGTGTACAGTTGCGCAATTGGTTTTTTGCCGGAGATTTCCTGCAGTCGCAGCGAGGGGGATCCCTCGGCCAAAGTCACCCTACGTACAAGGCCTGCTTTCGTCAGCTTCTCTTGTCGGCGCGCGCCACGGCCTCTTTTGCGCCAACCTTGTTTCGGCCGCTAATACAGACGATTGGCTCGTCAGCGCTGATGGCAACATGGCGAGCAGCAGTCTACTCTAGAGACCGCATTCGCACCGCACACGGAATCAGCGCCCGATTCCGACTCGGCATCAGCTACGCTTCTGTTGCAGTACGCGATGTATCTTGCTTCACGCCTGGATGGCAGGTAGCAACGAAGCTAACCGCAAAACGTCCGACTAACCAGGGTTGCGCACCTTGCGTTCGCCGGTAGCTGGCGAATTAGCCCCCTATCCGTCCTCCCGCCGATCGCGGCGTATGGAAGGGTGTATCAAACCGACTTCACTTCCCCTTCCGCTTTCAGTTTGCGGAGCGTTCGGCGAAATGCATACACGGTACGCTCGATCTCAGGTGCTCCATGAGCCGCCGATACGAAACCGCCGGGCGTGAAGAAATCAACGCCATGGCTCATCAGGCTCATACGGATCTTCCCTCTCAGTGGGTTCACGTTGCTGGCACCCTTTAGCTTCTCGAACGGAATTTTCAGCGGATCGAAGGTTGCCGGATCGATCGGATCGTTCCAGGGATTGGGATAGATCAGGAAGACCGAAGATTCCCCATAGACGCCCCACGGCACGCTCTCCTCTATCAGTACCTGGCGCAGGGCCGAGCGTAGCTCCGCCGCGGTTCGGTTGGCCTTCTCGGCGAGCTTCTCGTCGCGCACTAGCGATAGCGCCGTAACGGCAGCGGCTGCCGACAATGGATTGGCGTTGTATGTGCCGGGATGGGCAATTCTCTCGTGGTTCTTCGCAGCGCTGGCCGCGTGATCGATGCGGTTTATAATTGCAGCACTGCCAGCCACCGCACCACCTGGCAAGCCGCCCGCCACGATCTTGCCCAGGATGCACAGATCGGGGGTAACTCCGAGCGCCTTCTGCGCGCCGCCGACGGACCAGCGAAATCCGGTGATGACCTCGTCCATTAACATCACGACGCCCTTCTTCGTCGTGACGTCGCGGACCGCCTGAACAAAGCCCGGTGGCAGCGGCACCTGGCCCCACGATGCGCCCGAAGGCTCAAACATCACTGCCGCAATGTCGTCGTGTCGCTCGATCAGCTGCACGATGTTCGATACGTCGTCGGTTGGCGTTAGGATTGTCAAATCGGTAACGCTCTGCGGCACACCTGGTGTGGTCGTTCCATCATAGTGCGAAATTGCGCCGGGGGCGACATGGTCATGCCAACCATGAAAGTGCCCCTTGAAACGCACGATCTTTTCCTTTCCAGTGTATGCACGGGCAAGGCGGATCGCCATGTGTGACGCCTCCGTACCGGACGCCGTGAACCGCACCTTCTCTGCGCACGGGATCAGCTCACACACAAGCTCAGCCCAGCGCACCTCGAGCTCGTGACTCGCCCCATAGTGCGTGCCGAGATCCATCTGGCGCTTGACGGCCTCAACGACCGCCGGATGCGAATGCCCGAGCAGCATGGCGCCGTGGCCACAGAAGTAGTCCACATACTCGTTGCCATCGACATCCCATTTGAGCGGCCCCATGGCACGCCCGACGTGGATTGAATAGGGATCGAGATAGCGGGCGTCATGTGTAATGCCGCTCGGCAGTACCTTAGTAGCGCGTTCAAAGAGCTTGGCGGAGCCCTCGGTCTTGGCTTTGTAGTCAGTGACGATTACAGAATTTGTCAGCTCAGCCGTAGTCATCTTCCTCTCCTCGCTTTATCACTCGCACGCGCGGGGCCAACAGGCACAGCACGATTATCGACTTGAGCGCTTTGTTAGACGACAATCTCGTCAATAGCCGCGCCTTAGATCGATGACGTTCCTGAGGGCTTTCCCCTCCAGGAAGCGTTGGAGGTTGTCTGCGAAGACCTCAAAGATGAATTGCCCGTCGCTCGTTGAAGCTGCCGAGATATGCGGCGTCGCAATCACGTTGGGCATTGTCCAGAGTGGACTTTCGCAAGGCAACGGTTCTGCCTCAAAAACGTCAAGCATCGCCCCCGCGATGTTTCCCAATTCAAGCGCTTCGATCAAGTGCTCTTCCACCAATACATTTCCGCGCCCAATGTTCAGCAGGTAGGCGCTCTGACGCATATTCGTAAAACGCGCACGGTCCATCAATCCTGAGGTCTCTTGGGTCGCAGGTACAGCCATAACAACAAAATCGCATTGGGGCAGCATAGCGTCGAGATCAGACGCACCAAACAATTGATCAACGCAGGCTACTGGATAGGAGACATCCCTCTTCGAGCCGATTACAGTCATGCCGGCAGATTTTGCACGGCGCGCAATCGAGGTGCCGATTGAGCCAAGCCCAACAATACCAACCGTCATTGCGGATAGCGGCTTCACGCGCTGTGGCTTCCATTGTCGAAGTTCCTGGCATTTAAGAAGGCGAGGAAAGTTCCAGTGGAGCATCGTTATCCCACCGATCACATAGTCAGCGATAATCTCTCCGTGGATTCCGCGTGTATTGGTTACAACGACGTCGCCAGCGTTTTCTCTCAGTGTCCTCAAGTGATCGACCCCAGCAGCCGTACACTGAAACCAGCGCAACTTTCGAGCATTGGAGAGTTCAGATGGAACATCAAACGCCAGCAGAACGTCAACTTGCGGCAGAACGCCGTGAGCCGTCGCGTCACGTCCAACCAACACCCGCACTGTCGGGAACCGGGTCTCGATCATTGCCCGAATTTCATGGGCCATGGAGTGATCGATTAAAATCGTGATGCGGCCGGCTTCGACCAAAGATGAACCCTGCAAGATCAAAGCTCCTCGGGACAAAAGAACGTGCTTGGGACCTGCTCACCGGCATTGAAATGCCCAGCTGGACGTCATGTCAGCCCGGACGGTGCACCGCTCCTCGGGTGCCATGCGGGGGCCCGAATATCGGCCTCATCTTTATCGCGCCGGCTAGCAATTGATACAACGACGACTATCACGCAGCTGCGTCCAATGCGCCGAACACCGTTTCGGCTGTCGGCTTCGCTTCGAGCAGTTCCTCGAGCAAACTTCTGGACACAACCAACCGGGATTTCTCAGCGAGAAGCAGCGCCTTTGCTACAAGCTGCTCATCTGAGAGGGGATTATCGTAGTCACCCAAGGGGGAAATGACGAGCTCCTCGAAATAGCCATGTGACGAGCGGATGTTCACGCGTGCGGGCACCTTGAGCGGGTACATCGTGTCCAGTTGGGCGCTTACCTTTATCTCAACCGTTTGCGCAACACGGATGACATTTTCATCGCTAAGCAGGTGAGGCTTCAATGGAAGGAGGGCGGACAGGCCATGCGTGAGCGCAACGGCCATCACGAAAGGCAGGCTGAACTGCGCTGAGATCAGGTCTTTGGGCTGGGCAAGGTTCGGCAATGTCGCCGCGCGCGTGAAAGTTTCAATGAAGATCGATTGTATCCGAGCGCCGGAAGGTAGCCGGTCCACGATCTTGCTCGCCGCATCCACCGCACTGTGTAACCACCTGCAGCACGCGTAGCGTTTGAAGTACACTGCGTCGATAAAGAATGGCGGACTCTCGTTGCAGGCCGCCGCTCCCCAATCCCCGTACCTGGCGGGATTCGAGAAGGCCGCATCATAGCCACGGAATCCATCACCGGCGAGTTCAGCGGCCGCGAAGCCAGTGATCACCGACCAAGGGATGCCTTCCTTTACGTGCCCGCCTTGGAAACCAGAATAATCAGCAGCGAGCAGGTTGGGCGCATGCGACTCCGCGATGGTCAGGGCATGACGAGTGCGCTCAGCATCGAAGCCCCTCAACTTCGCGAGCGCCGCGGCCACACCAATGGCTGACCAACGGCCGGTTGCGACCGTCGCTTGGGCGGCGACGCTTCGCGTACTGGCGCAAGCGATACCAACCTGATAACCTGCAACAATTGCGAGCAGCATATCTTGTAGGTCGGCACCCTGTTCTTGTCCCTGTGCCAGGACCGCTGGAATTATCGCGGCGCCCGGATGGCCTGCGGCGGCACGATGTCCGTCATCAAGGTCAAGGATCGATGCCGCACTGGCATTGACGAAAGCGGCGCCGACGGGACAGAATCTCCCCTCGCCAAACCAGACACCGCTCTTTCCTCTGGCATAGGCCCGCTCGACCCAACGATGCGCCAGCACGACTGCCGGCTGCCCCCTCCCAGCGGCGACACAACCGAGAACATCGACCAGACATCGACGAGCTGCATGGAAGGTAGAGTCAGGCACGCCAGCAACTTCTAGGTTGACTACGTAACGCGCCAATTGATCAACTATTTCGTTCATCTTGTTTTCTGATGTGTTTTGAAGTGCTTTAGATTGGAACGGCGCGTTCTGCGGACGCGCTGCCACTACCAGCTCCCGGACTTCCAAGATATTCATTGGGTCAATTGGCCCACCTAATCATTCGGGTGGATAGAGGGTCGCGTGCCGATTCCTGTCTTGCAGGATAAGAACTCAGCTCGCAAGCCGTCGCGCAAAAAGGATCGCTTGCCTCAACGCCAGATCAGAGGTCGACAAGCCAAGGACACCATGCCGTGCATCGAGCGTTGAGCCTCACGCGCGAGCGGCGGCGAAACTGTCTGACGTGAGCAGAATCCTCAGATCAGAATCCATTCCTGAAAACGCTTGTTAAGCTCAACAAAATGGTCGGCCCAGTATTCGTCATTGACGAACACGTTCTTCGGACTGCTGAAGTCCGGAAGCCAGCGCCGCACCTTCGCGTCAACGACTTGCTCGGTGCCCTTCGTTACGGGGGAAGCACCAAGTCTGGCAGCGATCGAAGCTTGCTGAGCGGGCCGCGTGACGAACTCAAGAAATCGCATCGCAGCTTCCTTCCGCGGACTTCCTCTGAGGACGCTAAAGTATTGCATGTTGTTGATACATTGGTCGAGCGAGATATCAATTGATATACCCGCCTCGTTCGCAGCCTTAACCCGGTTCGCATAAGTGAGGCTATAATCGACCTCATTCGTCTGAACGAGCGACGTTCCTTGGGTGGTTTCTGCGAACCATTTGACGCGCGACTTGATTCGATCGAGCGCTTTGAAAGCACGATCTATATCTAGTGGGTACAGCTGGCTTGGCGCGACGCCATCGGCAACCAACGCGATTTCCAACGCCCCAGCCCCGAGCGAACTTTGAATTGCGCGACGGCCAGGGAAATTCTTGACGTCCCAGAACTGGGAGAAGTCCCTGGGTGGCTGTTTCGTTCGGTTTGGGTCATAGCCAATGCCGCCCGAATAAATGGCTGTGGGCACGGCAAACGAAGGCGGATTGCGAACAAACCGCGACGGATCAATTAGCTTGGTGTCGATCTGCTCCCAGAGCCCTTCCTTCGCGGCTCCATAGACCTTCGTACCGGGCCCATCGAACACATCCCACTGGACGTTGCCAGTTTCAACTTGAGCTTTGACCTTAGCAAGATCAAGACCATAGATAGGTTCGACAGAAATTCCAGTTTCAGCCGTGAACGGCTTTATCCAGAACTCCTTCATAAAGTCGCCATAGCTCCCGCCGTACGTCGCGAATGAAATAGTCGTAGCAGCGCGAGCTCGATGAGGTAGAACGAAGGGGGCCGCCAGAGACAATGTCGCTCCGAACCTCACCGCGCCAGCCAAGACATCTCGACGGTTCATAAGTGCCTCCCTCTCTTTGCAGTACGACATATTGCTTCGTAATATTTCATATCGAATACCACATTGCAAGTCTCTTTAGTTGGCCGCCACTTCGCAGCGTCGGCGAGGGGTCTCCGAAGCTTAAGGGACAAACAAGCCACACTTGGCCCGGATGAAGCAGGTTTGCAGTAATTGGGCTAACAAGCAGCATAACCGTGATGGGGCCGAATGCTCTCCGCTGACTGGCTCTTTGTTCGAAGCGAGGCATGAATCGCCAACTCAGATCCGCGCTAGACCGCTCGGTGGGGCCTGAGCGCGCCGCTGGCCGCCGGTTCAACGCGTGAATAAGCGACCCGGCGCTCACGTCGCTAGCCTAGCCAACGTGTGACCTGCACTGCGTATTTCGTTCAGATGGAGTTAGAGTCCGGTCCGTAGCCAGACAGAACTTTGCACCACCCAGAGCTAAAGTTTTTCGCTCCAGAGCTAGAGTTTTGCGCTGTTGTTTTGAGCTGCGGCCGGTTTGATGGACACCGAGATTGGGTGTTTCATGAAGCCGGAGGTTGTTATGCAGAGACGGAAGTTTAATCGAGAGTTAAAGGTCGAGGCGGTCAAGCTTGTCAGGGAACGAGGGGTGTCGTTCTCATAGCGGTCGCCGGCCTTCACGAAGCCGACGGGCGCCGCCACAATCAACTCGCCCCGACGCGCCTTCTCATAGCGGGCCGAGAGCGAGCGCTGGCGCAACAGATCCAGCTCGTAGTCATTGAGGCTACCCTTGAGCCCGAGCAGCAGGCGGTCGTTGCCGTGCCTTGGCGCATAGATGGTCTCCTGATCGACCAGAACGGTGTCGACCACGCGGCACATCTCGATGAGTTGCTGCCAATCTCGGCTGTTGCGAGCGAACCGCGAGACCTCGCGGGTGCAAACCGCACCAACCTTACCGAGGCAAACCTCCGCTACCATCCGCTCAAAACCAGCGCGTTGGACCCCGCCGGCGGCTGAACGACCGAGATCATCATCGATCACTTCGATCTCAGACCAACCGAGCGCCGTCAGCCGGTCCCGCATGGCGTATTGCAACGCGCTGCTCTCGCGATTGTGCAACACCTGATGTGCCGCGGATTGACGCACGTAAAGAATCGCCTTGCGCTCCAGACGATGAGGCCTGACCTTGTTAGAGATCATGACCGACCTCCTTCGCGGGCGGCGTCGCTGTCATTGCAGCATGGTCGACGATCAACTGCGTCATCAGGCTCGTGAGGGCCGCCCGAGCTTCCGCCGGCAGCTCCAGCCATGCTGGTGCGCCGATGGCGCCGTTCGACAGGCCGCTCCCGAACAGATCCATCTGCTGCTGCGGCCGCGGTTGTCGATTGTGTCGGTATCCGCTCCCTGGCATCGCCGTCTGCCGTGACATGGGTCTCTCCCCGATTCTGGTCGTGAGAGGCTCTGGATGCGCCAGAAAGCAGGGCAGCTGATGGCGTTCGATCCTTCAACGCCAGATCGAGAAGCGCAGAAAGCGCTGCAAGTGCGGTTATGCTGACAAATGGCCGAGCTGCCAAAACCTCAGCCTCAGGGCATGCCGTCCGGTCGAACATCCAGGCTGGAACCTCCAGCCAACGATCTGTTTGCGATCCATCCAGCGCGCAGCGGAAAGCGACTTCATCAGCCTTGTCGACCGTTCCGTGAACGTAAACTTGGCGACCAAACCAAGGATGATATCGATAAAGAATCTCGCGAAGAACGGTCCTGTGGGCGTTCTCAAACCTTGTTGTACAATGCGATCCGACGTCATTCGACGATCGGATACCTCAGCCCTGTTGAGTTCGAGCGCAAGGTGGGATTAGCTTAACCCGGTGTCCATCAAACCGGCAGCAGCTCAGAGCGCTGTGGACGATCCGCTGGAGCGCCGTGTCTCAATCTTCGGGCGCGTTCATCTGCATGTCGAGGTGGAAGTCGTCGACTTCAAGGGCAGGATCGTGCCACCCGGCGAACGCGGCGAGCTTGCGCCCGCAGCTATTGCATCATCTAATTGGAACGAAAGCGAAAGACCCATCGAGGTCTCGGACAACGCCGCTGGGATGCACACCGGCAACGTCGCTAGCCATTGATGATGAGGGCTATTGCAAGATCATTGACCCGCAGGATGATCCGTTGAGGCAAAAAATCCTTACCTTCGAGAAATTGACGAATTTTTCTATTGCCAATCCAAGATCTAGGATGGGCAGATCTCCGGCGTCGTCGAAGATTCCTACAGCCCGAAAGCCGCACTCGCGGCTTCGCTCTCTTACCCCTGCAACCCGTTCTGCCGCGCCAATTCCTTCAGCGAGACCTGCGGCCGCGCACCGATGTGCTGAATCACCTCAGCCGCGGCGAGCGCGCCCAATCGTCCGGCGTTCTCATAACCCGCGCCACGGACGAGGCCGAACAGAAAGCCGGAAGCAAAGAGATCCCCGGCGCCTGTCGTGTCAACGATGTGCTTCACCGGGAAGGCCGGAATGGCGGTAACTCTTTCTGAGGAAGACACAAGGCAGCCCTTTTGGCCGCGGGTCACCACGCCGAGCTTGGCATCGGCGCGCAATTGCTTCATCGCCGCATCAAGATCTGAGGTTTGATACAGCGAATGCAGCTCGGCTTCGTTGGCAAACACCAGATCGACCGTGCCCTTGCGCATCAGCTCCAGAAATTCGTTGCGATAGCGGTCGACGCAGAACGCGTCGGACAGCGTGAGCGCAACCTGCCGGCCCGCGCCATGCGCGATTGTCGCGGCCTTCACAAAGGCCTCCTTCGCGCTTTGCGGATCCCAGAGATAGCCTTCGAGATAGACGATCTTCGCCGCCGCAATCTGCGCCGGATCAATATCCTCAGGTTTCAATTCCTGCGCGGCACCAAGATAGGTGTTCATGGTGCGTTCGCCGTCGCTCGTGACCAGGATGTAGGAGCAGCCGGTCGCCGGTCCGTCCGGCGCCGGCTTGGTCTCGAAGGCAACACCCGCAGCTCGTATGTCGTGGGTGTAAAGCCCGCCGATCTGGTCGACCTTAACCTTGCCGACATAAGCAGCACGCGCACCCAGGCTTGCGACGCCGACGATGGTGTTAGCAGCCGATCCGCCGCACATTTCAGTTCCCGGACCAATGTCGCTGTAGATGGCCGTCGCACGCACTTCGTCGATCAGGGCCATGCTGCCCTTTCCCATACCGTGGCGGTTCAAAAACGCCTCATCGGTCTTAACCAGCACGTCAAAAATTGCATTGCCGATCCCGAGAACGTCGTATTCTGCGTCAATCATTCTATAAATGTCCTGCTTGCGGCAATTGTGGTCTACACAAACCGATCCGTCCGGTAACTCTAATTGAGAGCTCGGCATCGAACGCCGAGGGCGGATCCATACCTTGGCGCCGTTGCGAAGAGCATCCACCCACCAGGTCCGTCGAAAGGCTGCGCAGGTCAGGAGTGTGGATGAGTGCGTGCACGTGATCGTACGCGCCCTCAGTAGCGATAGTGATCCGACTTGTAGGGGCCTTCCGGTTTGACGCCGATATAGTCGGCCTGGTCCTTCCGCAGCTCGGTGAGTTTCACGCCGATCTTGGCGAGGTGCAGGCGCGCGACCTTCTCGTCGAGCGTCTTTGGCAGCACGTACACTCC
Organism: Bradyrhizobium sp. 4; assembly: GCF_023100905.1. NCBI lineage: Bacteria > Pseudomonadati > Pseudomonadota > Alphaproteobacteria > Hyphomicrobiales > Nitrobacteraceae > Bradyrhizobium > Bradyrhizobium sp. 4. The sequence goes on along the minus strand of NZ_CP064686.1, from coordinate 1,175,951 downwards.
CTTCTTGTACTTGTCGTTCTTGTTGTTGGCGAACAGCTCGATCTGCGCCAGCGTCTGGTTGGTGAAGGAGGCCGACATCACGAAGGATGGATGGCCCATCGCGTTGCCGAGGTTCACGAGGCGGCCTTCCGACAGCATGATGATGCGGTGCTTGTCGGGGAATTCGATCTCGTCGACCTGCGGCTTGATGTTGGTCCACTTCAGGTTACGCAGACCCGCGATCTGGATCTCATTGTCGAAGTGGCCGATGTTGCAGACGATGGCGCGATCCTTCATCGCGCGCATGTGCTCGATCGTGATGATGTCCTTGTTGCCGGTCGCGGTGATGAAGATGTCGGCGCGCGGCGCGGCATCTTCCATGGTCACGACTTCATAGCCTTCCATCGCCGCCTGCAGCGCGCAGATCGGGTCGACTTCCGAGACCAGCACGCGGCAGCCGGCCTGGCGCAGCGAGGCGGCCGAACCCTTGCCGACGTCGCCGAAGCCCGCGACCATCGCGACCTTGCCGGACATCATGACGTCGGTGCCGCGGCGGATGCCGTCGACCAGCGATTCACGGCAGCCATAGAGGTTGTCGAACTTCGACTTGGTGACGCTGTCGTTGACGTTGATGGCCGGCCACAGCAGCGTGCCGGCCTTCTGCATGTCATAGAGGCGATGCACGCCCGTGGTGGTCTCTTCGGAAACGCCCTTGATGCTCTTGGCGATTTCGGCGAAGTAGCCCTTCGGCTTCTCCTTGAGCTGCTTCTTCAAAAGCGCGAAGAAGACTTCCTCTTCTTCCGAACCCGGCTCGTCCAGGAACTTGGTGTCGCCGTTCTCGGCGCGCAAACCGAGATGGACGTACATGGTGGCGTCGCCGCCGTCGTCGAGGATCATGTTCGGGTGACCGCCGCCGTGCCAGTCGAACAGCCTGGCGGTGTAGTCCCAGTATTCGGTAAGGCTCTCGCCCTTGACCGCGAACACCGGAATGCCGGCGGCAGCGATCGCCGCCGCGGCGTGGTCCTGGGTCGAATAGATGTTGCAGGAGACCCAGCGGATATCTGCGCCGAGCGCGGCCAGCGTTTCGATCAGCACGCCGGTCTGGATCGTCATGTGCAGCGAGCCGGCGATACGCGCGCCCTTCAACGGTTGTTTGGGGCCGTATTCCTCGCGCGTCGCCATCAGGCCGGGCATCTCGGTCTCGGCGAGCGAGAGCTCCTTGCGGCCGAAATCGGCGAGCGAAATGTCCTTGACGATGTAATCGTTGAAGCCGGGCTTCGCGTTCATTGCGGGCGTCCTGTTGTTGAATTGGTCATTCCGGGTCGCCCTGGAGAGGCGAGCCCGGAATCTCGATGCGATGGATTGCGAATTCCGGGCTCGCCACGGTCGCGACGCCCCGGGAATGACGTCGGTGATCAGACCGCGCGCTTGAGCGGCTCGACGAGATCGGTCTTCTCCCAGGAGAAGCCGCCCTCGTTGTCGGGGGTACGGCCGAAATGGCCGTAGGCCGAGGTGCGCGCGTAGATCGGGCGGTTGAGATCGAGATGGCTGCGGATGCCACGCGGGGTGAGATCCATCGCCTTGGCAACGGCCTTCTCGAGCTGATCCTCCGACACCTTACCGGTGCCGTGGGTGTCGATGTAGATCGACAGCGGACGCGCCACGCCGATGGCGTAGGCGAGCTGCAGCGTGCAGCGGTCGGCAAGACCGGCCGCGACGATGTTCTTGGCGACATAGCGGGCAGCGTAAGCCGCGGAGCGGTCGACCTTGGTCGGATCCTTGCCGGAAAACGCGCCGCCACCATGCGGAGCCGCGCCACCATAGGTGTCGACGATGATCTTGCGGCCGGTCAGGCCGGAATCGCCGTCGGGACCGCCGATGTAGAACTTGCCGGTCGGGTTGATGTGCCAGATGGTCTTCGCCGTGATCCAATCCTTCGGCAGCGCCTCGCGCACATAGGGCTCGACGATGTCGCGAATCTGCTTGGACGAGATGTCCTCGACCAGATGCTGATGCGACACCACGATCTCGCGCACGCCCACCGGCTTGCCGTTCTCGTACTGCACCGTGACCTGGCTCTTCGAGTCCGGGCCCAACACCTTCTCACGGCCGGAGTGCCGCGCTTCCGAGATGAGGCGCAGGATCTTATGGGCGTAGAAGATCGGCGCCGGCATCAGATCGGGCGTCTCGTTGGTGGCGTAGCCGAACATGATGCCCTGGTCGCCAGCGCCCTCTTCCTTGACTTCGCCCGGCTGCAGCGCATCGACGCCCTGCGCGATGTCGGCCGACTGCGGATGCAGCAGGATCTCGATGTCCGCCTTCTGCCAGTGGAAACCTTCCTGCTCGTAGCCGATGTCCTTGATCGCAGCGCGAACGACACCTTCGATCTGCTCGTTGGTGACGGACGCGGGACCGCGGGTCTCGCCGGCGATCACGACCTTGTTGGTGGTCGCGAGCGTTTCGCAGGCGGCGCGAATTTGCCAGGGATCGATGCCGGCTTTCGGCCCTTCGCGGTAGAACAGATCGACGATCTCGTCGGAGATCCGGTCGCAAACCTTGTCCGGATGGCCTTCGGACACGGACTCGCTGGTGAAGAGATAGGACGCGCGCATCAGTAACCCCTTCGTTCCGCCACTAGCCGGCGGTCGTTTGCGATGTTTACTCTGAACTGCCCTCACGACTATTTCATAGTAATATGTACGATTGCATATCACGTCAATGGTGCGCGCATTCCCATTATTAGAGCTTATCTGTCCAGCTCACCGCGGTCCCTGTGCGTCTTCTTGGTCTCGGTAATCTGGTCTAAGACTTAACGTGGCGCCCGGATTGTCAGCATGCGCGCGCTCAATTCGAGGACAGACCTCCGTCAATTCGGTCCAACTGTCCCTCGATCGTCTCAGACAGGAGGCGGCCGTTAACACCTCTCCTCAAATGCCGCGCCAGCGGCTTCGTTCAATCGAGAATCGATTCAACCTAACGCCATCCGCTTTAGGTGGACGAAAACGCGAATGCGGAAATCAGCTCCGCGCTACCTTCCTGCGCCAGGCCTGATGCACCGCACAGGTGCAGCCCGCAGGATGCACGGCGAGATCGGCGGCTTGCGCATCGTTGGCCGGCGTGGCCACGAAGGTCGCGCCGCCCGCCGCCGTCTTTGCGGCCACCTCCACCTGGGCCGGGATGTAGTTCAGGATCGGCGCGAGCCAGCGCTCGGCCTCGGGGATCGTCATGCCCTTGCGCGCAGCATAATCCTCGACCTGATCGCGCTCGATCTTGCCGACGCCGAAATAATAGCTCTCGGGATTGGCGAGATAGAGCCCCGACACGGAAGAGCCCGGCCACATCGCAAAGCTCTCGGTCAGCTTCACGCCGGCGGTGTTCTCGGCATCGAGCAGCTCGAACAGCGTGGCCTTCTCGGTGTGATCGGGTTGCGCGGGATAGCCGGGGGCGGGACGGATGCCCTGATACTTTTCGAGGATCAGATCGTCGGTCGAGAGCGCCTCATCCGGCGCATAGGCCCAGAACTCGCGGCGGACGCGGGCGTGCATGCGCTCGGCGAAGGCTTCGGCGAGGCGGTCGGCCAGCGCCTTGCACAGGATCGACGAGTAGTCGTCATTGGCCATCTTGAAACGGTCGGCGACCACATCCTCGCCGATGCCGGCGGTGACGACGAAGCCGCCGACATAATCGGGGACACCCGTGCCGGCAGGCGCGACGAAGTCGGACAGCGCCGCGTTGAAACGGCCCTCGCGCTTCTCGAGCTGCTGGCGCAGCGTGTGCAGCGTTGCGATCGTCCTGGTCCGGCTCTCGTCGGCGTAAAGCACGATGTCGTCGCCCTGCGCATTGGCCGGCCAGAAGCCGACGGTGGCGCGCGCGCGGAACCATTTCTCCTTGACGATCAGGTCGAGCATTTTGCGTGCATCGTCGTAGAGCGAGCGCGCGACTTCGCCGACCTTGGCATCGTCGAGGATGGCGGGGAAGCGCCCGGCGAGCTCCCAGGTCTGGAAGAACGGCGTCCAGTCGATATAGGGCACGAGCTCTGCGAGATCGTAGTCGTCAAAGCTTCGGGTGCCGAGGAAGGTCGGCTTCACCGGCTTGTTCGCGGCAAAGTCGACCGGCACGCGGTTGGCGCGGGCGGTCGCCAGCTTCAGCCGCTTCTTGTCGGCCTGGGCGCGCATATGGGCGTCCGAGATCTTTGCGTATTCGGCGCGCACCTCGGCGGCATAGGCCTCGCGCCTCTCGGGCGACAGCAGCGCCGACGCAACACCGACGGCGCGGCTGGCGTCGTTGACATGCACCACGGGTCCTGCGCGATAGCTCGGGTCGATCTTGACCGCGGTATGCACGCGGCTCGTGGTGGCGCCGCCGATGAGCAGCGGCAGCTTGAGGCCTTCGCGCTGCAATTCTGCGGCGAAGAACGCCATCTCGTCGAGCGAGGGTGTGATCAGGCCGGACAGCCCGACGATGTCGGCCTTCTCCGCCTTCACCGTATCGACGATCTTGGCCGCGGGCACCATCACGCCGAGGTCGATGACCTCGTAATTGTTGCACTGGAGCACGATGCCGACGATGTTCTTGCCGATGTCGTGGACGTCGCCCTTGACGGTCGCGAGCACGATCTTGCCGGCGGACGAGGAGCCTTCCGTGCCGATGCCGTTGGCGAGATTGCGCGCCTTCTCCTCCTCCATGAACGGCATCAGCCAGGCGACAGCCTGCTTCATCACGCGGGCCGACTTCACCACCTGCGGCAGGAACATCTTGCCGTCGCCGAAGAGATCGCCGACCACGTTCATGCCGGCCATCAGCGGTCCCTCGATCACGTCGAGTGGGCGCGTCGAGGCCTTGCGGGCCTCTTCGGTATCCTGCTCGATGAACTCGGTGATGCCGTGCACCAGCGAATGCGACAGCCGCTTCGCCACCGGCCATTCGCGCCAGGCGAGATCGGCTTCCTTGGTCTGAGTCTTGTTGCCGCGGAATCTTTCCGCAAGCGCCAGCAGACGCTCGGACGCACCGGGGTCGCGGTTGAGGATGACGTCCTCGCACACCTGGCGCAATTCGGGATCGATATCGTCATAGACGATCATCTGCCCGGCATTGACGATGCCCATGTCCATGCCGGCCTTGATGGCGTGATACAGGAACACCGAGTGCATGGCCTCGCGCACCGGCTCGTTGCCGCGGAACGAGAACGACAAATTGGACACACCACCAGAAATGTGCGCGCCCGGCAGATTCTTGCGGATCCAGCGCGTCGCCTCGATGAAGTCGACGCCATAATTGTTGTGCTCCTCGATGCCGGTTGCGATCGCGAAAATATTGGGATCGAAGATGATGTCTTCCGGCGGGAAGCCGACGCGGTTCATCAGGATGTCGTAGGCGCGCTTGCAGATCTCGGTCTTGCGGGCGAACGTGTCGGCCTGGCCGACCTCGTCGAACGCCATCACCACGACGGCCGCGCCGTGACGGCGGGCGATCTTGGCCTCGTGAATGAACTTGTCCTCGCCTTCCTTCATCGAGATCGAGTTGACGACCGGCTTGCCCTGCACGCATTTCAGGCCGGCCTCGATCACGGAGAATTTCGAGCTGTCGACCATTACGGGCACGCGGGCAATGTCGGGCTCGGCGGCGACGAGGTTGAGGAAGGTCACCATCGCGGCTTCCGAGTCCAGAAGACCCTCGTCCATGTTGACGTCGATGATCTGCGCGCCGTTCTCGACCTGGTCGCGCGCGACCTGCAGCGCGGCGGTGTAGTCGCCGGCGGTGACCAGCTTGCGGAAGCGGGCGGAGCCGGTGACGTTGGTGCGCTCGCCGACGTTCACGAAGGGAATGGCGTCGGTCAGGATGAACGGCTCGAGGCCGGAGAGCCGCAAGCGAGGTTCGATCTCCGGCACGATGCGCGGCTTGTGCGGCGCGACCGCAGCCGCAATCGCCGCGATATGGTCCGGCGTGGTGCCGCAGCAACCGCCGACGATGTTGACGAGGCCATCGCGCGCGAACTCGCCGACCAGGCGGGCCATGTATTCCGGAGTCTCGTCATACTGGCCGAACTCATTGGGCAGGCCGGCATTGGGATAGGCACAAACAAGCGTGTCGGCGACGCGGCCGATATCGGCGATATGCGCGCGCAGATCTTCCGCGCCCAGCGCGCAGTTGAAGCCGATGGTCACAGGCTTGGCGTGCTGCACCGAATGCCAGAACGCTTCCGGCAACTGGCCGGACAGCAGGCGGCCGGACTTGTCGGTGATGGTGCCCGACACCATCACGGGCATGTCGATGCCACGTTCTTCCGTGATCTCGGCGATCGCGTACAGCGCCGCCTTGGCGTTCAGCGTGTCGAAGATGGTCTCGACCAGCAGCAGATCGACGCCGCCATCGAGCATGCCGTTGATCTGCTCGCCATAGGATTTGCGTAAGTCGTCGAACGTGACGGCACGGTAGCCGGGATTGGACACGTCGGGCGAGATCGAGGCGGTGCGGTTGGTCGGTCCGATGGCGCCGGCGACGAAGCGCGGCTTGCCGTCCTCGGCCTCGACGCGGCGTGCGGCGTTGCCGGCGAGGCGGGCGCCTTCGCGCGCCATCTCGTAGACGATGTCGGCGAAATCGTAATCGGCCTGGGCAATCGAGGTCGTGGAGAAGGTGTTGGTCGCGACGATGTCGGCGCCGGCGCGCAAGTAAGCGGCGTGGATGTCCTCGATCGCCTGCGGTTGGGTCAGGATCAAGAGGTCGTTGTTGCCGCGCAAATCGCGATGGAAGTTCTTGAATCGCTCGCCGCGGAAGGCGGCCTCGTCGAACTGGAGATTCTGGATCATCGTGCCCATGGCGCCGTCGAGCACGAGAATGCGCTCGCGCGCGGCGTTGAGCAGGGCGGTTCGCTTGGGAGAGGTGGATACGGTCATGGTGTCTTAAGCCGCCTTCTGCGCGCTCTTGGCGCGGATGCCGAGCAAATGGCTGATCGCGAACACGAGATCGGCGCGGTTCATGGTGTAGAAATGGAAGGTGTCGACGCCGTGCTTGGCCAGCTTCTGCACCTGGCCGGCCGCGACGGTCGCCGCCACCAGCTTGCGGGTCTCGGCGTCTTCGTCGAGCCCCTCGAATTTCGCGGCGAACCAGTCCGGCACGGAGGTGCCGGCGCGGGTGACGAAGGCTCTCGCCTGCTTGAAATTATGCATGGGCATGATGCCCGGCACGATCGGGATGTTGATCCCGCGCGCGCGCACGCGGTCGAGATAGCGGAAATAGAGGTCGTTATCGAAGAACACCTGCGTGATCGCGCGGGTCGCACCTGCATCGACCTTGGCCTGCAGCGTGTCGATGTCATCGTCGAAGTCGCGCGCCTCGGGATGCTTCTCAGGGTACGCCGAGACCGACACCTCGATATCGCCGTGCCGCTTCTTGATGCCGGCGACGAGGTCGGCGGAGCTCTGGTAGCCATCGGGATGGCTGGAATAGGCCGTGCCAATGCCGCCCGGGGGATCGCCGCGCAGGCCGACGATGTGGCGGACGCCGACCTCGTGATAGCGGTCGACGATCTCGTCGATCTCCCCGCGGGAGGCGCCGACGCAGGTCAGATGCGCGGCCGGCAGCAGCGCGGTTTCTTTCAGGATGCGCGAGATGGTCGCGTGGGTCCGCTCACGGGTCGAGCCGCCGGCGCCGTAGGTCACCGAGACGAATTTCGGGTCGAGCGGGGCAAGCCGGTTGATGGTGTCCCAGAGATTCCGCTCCATCTCTTCGGTCTTGGGTGGGAAGAACTCGAAGGAGATCGAAGGGGATAGCAGCGCGCGGGACCCTCTGGGACAACGCCGCGTCAACTCAGTCATATGACCACAACTCCGCTAGCTTGAGACGTTGACCAAGATACATAAACCAAAGATCGGACCATCGATAGCCCACTGGGTTTTGGGAAATTGCCCAATTTAGATCGATCTATGGATCTTTTGCTCCAGCCGCCGGGATGAGAGTGGGCCAACATGAGCCATAGCACTACTTTGGCAGAATGTGTTTTCGCCGCTGTTTTTCAAGGATTTGCTTTCGGCAATGTGGGCACTGCTGGGGCGGCGGCCGAAGGATGAGATCGACGATGGCGTGACGTACGGCGGGCATAGTCGGTTGAGGCGGAGGCCCGTTGATTCTTTTTTTTTCGCCCCGCGTTTGCGAGGCGACGATGTTGCAGGAAGGCGTAGGCAATCATTGTCATAAGGGCGTGGCGATGAAGACCTTGCCATGATCGCCCTTCGAAGTGATCAAGTCCAAGTTCCTCCTTCAACTGTTGATGCGCCTGCTCACAAATCCACCGTGCCTTGATGGTGGCGGCCAGCGTGCGCAGATCCGTCGTCGCCGGAAGATTGGCGAGATAGTATTTCTTCTCCCCGGAGGCACGTTGCTCGCCAATGAGCCAGGCTTCGTCGCCTGGGAGATGCTGCTGACCTTTATCCCATATCCGCTGCGGAGGGCCGTCGGCGGTGCGGACACGGAGAGCAGCAAATCGGGCTTTGAGCCGACCTTTCGTCCCGCTGCGCCAACTCACGGTTTTCCATTTGGCGCTGGCCAGCATTTGTTCTGCCGCAATCGATAAGATATCGGGCACGTGGTGCTTTCGTGGTTTGCCACGGGCTTTGGTGATCGGCCAAATGAGCTTCACATCGACCGGATACACTTTCTGGTGCCGAGGGATACCGACCGCCCAGGCCAGCCCGCGCTCTGTTAGCCCTTGTCGAAACGGCGCGCTGAGGCCGTATCCTGCATCCGCCAGCACACATCCAAAGCGTATGTTGGCTGCCATCGCGCGGTCAATCTCGGCCAAAGCGATCTCCGGCTTGGACCGCGGCGTTCGGTGTTCGACTGGCACGCGAGCGCGCTTCAAGCGAGGCATGTCGCTTGTCCAGCTGTCAGGCAGAAAGAGACGTAACGCGACCATCACGGGCACTTCCCCGCGCGCAAGCGTTAAAGACACCAGCGTTTGGCAATTTGCAGTTTTACCGAGAGCCGACGCGTATTGAGCCGCAACACCGACCGATCGCTCACCCTTTTTCGGCAGTGAGGTGTCATCAATAACCAGCACCGCATCCCTGCCGCCGACAAGTCGGTCCGCCTGGTTGAGCAGCTCTGTCTCTAGCGGCGTCGCGTTCCAGACGCCGTCCGCAATGAAATGGTGCAACTGGTCGTAGTTGCTCGTGGCAAGGCGTTCCGCCATCGGCTGAACGCTCTTGCGATCGCCAGGACCGATCAATCCCGCAACATATAGAGGACACATCCGCTGTCGGGTCTTATGACCCAGCCGGTCCAAGAACGGCATCAGCCAGCGTTCGAGTTCGTCTTCCCATCCCGGCATGGTCAGCCCTCCAAGAGCCGACCACCCATGAATCATTGAACAATTGATTCGGGAATCCTATAAATCGCGGCAAAATCAACAATCTGCCAAAGTAGTGCTAGGCCAGATGTTCAATCTCTTTTAGGGACGACATGCAGTGGGAAAGACGAACAGAGGCAATCAAATTCTAGAAGCAGCCCACCCCTCCCAAGCGGGTGCCAACGCCTTGTTGGGAGACCTTACCAAAAGAAAACGGAGCTGCTGCGCCGCGGTCACCTGCCGGAACGCGAGATGATGACCGGTATCGGCGCGGTCGCCGTCCGTCAGCCGTGTGTACCCGATCGCGAGGCGGACGCGACCGACCCGATCGTATCCCGGTTTTCTCCGCCTTACATGCGCCGCTCTGCAGCGGCGCTGCTTGGCAAGCGTGCTGCCGGGTTGTCAGCAACCACCGGCCGCCCTGAAGCACGGCTGGCTCGACGAGCACGCCGCCGTGGCGAGGCGCAATCTATCGACTAAGCGCTACGTCTACATTGGGCCGATGACATCCATCTCCAAGCACACTTCGAAGACGAAAAGCCATGCATCCCCGGCTGATTGGCGCGACGTCGGAAGGTCGCAAGGAGCTGGTGGGCTTCACCGATGGCGCCGTGAGAGGCGCAGGAGTGGCGCGATCTGGTGCTCGATCTCATGCGGCGCTGGCTCGACGCGCCGCCGCGGCTCGCCATCGCCGATGGCGCACGCGGGTTCTAGAGGCCGCCGGCGATATCTGGCCGAAAACGCGCCAGCAGCGCCGCTGGGTGCGCAAGACCCCAACCTATTCGCCAAGTTGCCGCACAGCCAGCAGCTGAAGGCCAATCGCGAGTTGCAGGAGATCTGGACGGCCGAAACCAAGGCCGCCGCCGAATTGGCGTTCGACGCCTTAGCCCCGACAACACCGAAGTTTATCGCACGCCACTCGATCCGATGCCGTCCTGCGTGCTTGCCTTGAGGCGAAGGTGATGTCGGGTGCGGTGGGCGATGCTGTCATGCGAATTCGCGCGTTGTAGTGCTGCCCTAAGCCGTTCGCATTCAGTATGGACTTAGCGCGATAAACTGGATGGGAATTTTGCTGCACCGTCGCGACGATCAAGGACATCCGATGCTCGGATCCCTACGAAGTGGCCGCGAGACGCCGGACTTTCTCGATTAGCCTACGCCGATATTCCAGCGGTAGTCGAGGCATACGCTAACATTGGATGCCGTTCCGCTGCCCACGCAACCTGATCACCGCGAACTGGGAGCTCATGCCAGTTGCAGTCCAAGAACGTCGATAGTCCAATTTGCGCCAGCAGAGGGATTGGTTCATACGTGGTCGAGACCGCCAGCTCGGCGGTGGTTCGCTCGCGATCACAAGCCCGCGCCGCACTCTCAGCGCTCGAGATCAATGGGCTCATGCGGCGATTGAGCCGAAGACATCGATACATCAATCGACTCTACTCCCAGGCGCCATGCAGGCAACGAGAGAGTGGCGCTAGTTGCCGAATCCGGTGCGGCTCCGGAATGTGATGCCGACCGGCAGCTGACGAATTGCAGATAGCTTTTCAAGGCCGTTGAAAGCAATAACGCACCGATCGCGCAAAGCGGTCTGCTGCACCATTTGAAAAGCAACCGCCAGGCGAAAGCTGAAAGTGTAAGCCGGCAGCGCGCAAGTCGCCGCCCTTTTCAGAGCTCAACCCTCAGAGAGGAAGTTTTCCGATGGCCCAGGTGAGCCCTCTCCGCCGACGCCCGGTCGAGGACATGACAGTCCGCAATTTGTCGCTGGCGACGCAACGATCATATCTCAACGCAGCATCGAAGTTCAGCCGACATTTTGGCCGATCGCCCGACCATTTGGGCTTGGAGGACGTTCACGCGTTCCAGTTCATCTCGTGGCGACGGGGATATCGTGGCCTGCACTCAACCAGATCGTCTGTGCGTTGCGATTCTTCTACGGAGTGACGCTCGGCCATAGCACAATCCCGGAGCGCATCGCCTACACGCATCGCGTCGCCATCGCAAACAGCCGGCTGATCTCACTCGCCGATGGTAAAGTGAGTTTTTCCTGGAAGGACTATCGGCAGAATCGCAAAGCCAAGGTGATGATGCTCAATGCCGGTGAGTTCATTCGTCGCTTTCTCCTGCACACCCTGCCGTACGGCTTTCACCGCATCCGCCACTATGGCTTCCTCGCCAATGGCGGACGCAACGATAAAATCGCCCTTTGCCGTCAACTCCTTGCTGTTCGCAACGCTCCGGCTGATCAAAAAGCCGGCGGCGATCCCCTCGTCAAATGCGATATCCCCGTCTGCCTACATTGCGGCGACACCATGCGGCGCGCCGAATTCGTCCCGGCGCGCGCGACCATCCGTTTCGTTGTGATACGTCATGATCCACGCCTGCACCATCCACTCCTTCCGTGATCACTCTCTCGGTGGCAACGTCCGATATCGCCGTGGCCGCGTTCGTCACCAAACATCTCGCCAATCGTTCGGCCACGCATCCCAGCGTACCAGATCGCTCGCTGGATCGGCCATTGCCCGATCACTGGGGCCGCTCACATCAGCTGAATGTCTCGCCGACGCGCTATGACCACAGACGCGCCTTCTCCGCAGCCGCGCTGGCTGCACTATCCTCATAGCGCCCACAACTCCGCGGCTTCGTTCAATCCGGCTTCTATGAAATCGCACGCTACGAACAGAGCGCGCGTCTGGCCTTTGCCCCGCGACCTCACTGAACCCTCAAGATTCCAATCAGCGTGTTTCTGATTCACCATGCTGGCTGGGTTGGAGGCCAGCATGGATGGGCAAGCCTTATTCTCTGGATCTTCGCAAGCGTGTCGCGGCCGCGATCAAGGGCGGGATGTCCCGCATTTAGGCAGCCAAGCGGTTTGGGATTGCGATTAGCACGGCCATTGGCTGGATGAAGCGGGTCGATCGGCAGCGTTGTCAAATGGGTGGTCATAAGAAGGCGATTTCGGGCGACCACGCGATGTGGCTGTCGCAACGGATCCAGGACGGCGATTTCACCATACGCGGTCTCGTTGCGTAGCTTGCCGGACGCGGCCTGAAGGTCGATTACCACTCGGTGTCGTGCATGCCGCGAAGCTCAGCTTAAAAAAAGCGTGGTGGCTGGCGAACGCGATCGCCCCGAGGTGGCACGGCGGCGAGCCCAGTGGACAAGTACCAAAGTCCCGTCAAAGCTGAGCGGTTGGTCTTCATCGACGAGACTTAGACCCGGACCGACATGGCTCTCCTGCGGGAATGGGCACCGCGTGGGCACAAGCTCCCCGCCAAAGTCCCACACGGCGTTGGAAAACCATGACCTTCCTGACGTCCCTGCGCCATGACCAGATCGATGCGCCATGGTTCATGGAGGGACCAATCGAGAGAAGGTCAACCGGAGAGTATGGCGCAACGGTCGCGAGACAGGAATCGGGAAAACCAGATCAGCGATACGCGCCTCGAGCACGCGAGGTTGAATTGGACCCGTTCCGCGAACTCCATACGGGCCAGCGGCATGTGACAGCCGCAGCAAAAGGCCGGACACATGTCAGCCCCCGACCACGCTCAGCGCTCTTTGAAAGATTCTTCTTGCATCAGCGGGGGCGTCCACACATGTCCATGACGATATGGACAGCGAGCCCCTCAGGGATTGAGCGTCGATCTCTTTGAGGAACTTCAAAAACTCGACTGATCGATGGCGCTTGTAACATTGCCGATGACGAACCCCGAGGCGACATCGAGCGCTCAAAAAGCGTGGTCGTGCCATGCCGCACGTAGCTGTGCGTGCGGCGTTCCGGCAGGCCAGGCATCATCGGCAAGTCCGGCTGCTCGCGATCGAGGGCCTGAATTTGGCTTTTCTAATCGATGCTGAGGACAAGGGCTCGGCTCGGTGGGGATAGAAGGTCGACGATATCGCGTACCTTGTCGACGAGCAGCGGATCGCTCGACAACTTGAATGTCTGGCTATGGTGCGGCTGCAAGCCGAACGCCGACCACATTCGACGAATGGTGGTGTGGGAAAAGCCAGTTTCCGCAGCCATCGAGCGGGTCGACCAGTGCGTCGCGTCGGCCGGCGTCGTACGCAATGTACGCTCGATTACCTCAGCAACCTGATCGTCGTCGATGGTGCGAGGGCGGCCAGGGCGGGCTTCGTCAATCAGCCCATCACATCGATCCTTAAAATCGCCGGCGCCACTTGGCAACGGTGTGTTCATGGATGCCGAGTTCGGCGGCCACAGACTTGCTTGGCAAGCCATCCGCACATCCCACTTTTTGTGTCTGTTCCAAGACTTCCTCGAACTAGCGATCGCCCGAGACGCCGGGCCTCTGCTCGTGTGCAGCAATAGCAGCCGCTTGCCTGCCAGCGTTTTGCTTGAAAAGGTCCGCACGCATCGTACAGCAAGCCGCTCATTCGTTCAATTGAAGGGCTTTGCATTTGGCCGGCATATAGCTCGCTCCAGTGTTGTCCCTGATTTGATTGCGCTAAGGACAACCAACAATTCGATCTTTGCTGCGGGTTTGATGGACGCCGGGTTAAGCTAATCCCCACCTCAGGCTCGAACTCAACTGGGCTGAGAGATGATCGAGTGCCCGCGGGTCGTGTTGTACAACAACGGATCAGAACACCCATCTGTCTATGTTTTTGAAGAGAAGAGAACTTGCTGATCGGGATGTGATCCCGTGGGGTATCTTGGATTCTGCCGAGCTCGTTCCGCGATAGATTGACTGGCGGCGGTTATCAGCGAGGGCGCGAGCAAAGATCCACGGGCCGTCCGATGGCGGATGGACGATCTCGCCTGTTTCGGCGGGGAGCCGAAGCGAGGAGGTTTGCCGGGTTGCTGTGGTTCAGGCAGCGCTCGATCCCGCCCGGGCTGCACACGGGGATGCGATAGTTCGAGCGCACCTAGGTGACGCGCTCGCGTGTCCAGCGATTGCAACCGGTCTTGACGCCGTTGTGTTGAGGAGCCCGGCGATGGCGATAGCGCCCGGACCGAGATGCCGAGCAAGTGTTTCCTCGATTGCATCATCAACGCGCAGTCCGTCCAAGCCGATGCAGTGAGGGCGGCCATTGTCCATCCAGGCGCGGCCAATACGGGGTTCACGACTTGAAAATCGTATTGCGATATGAGATACTAGTATCCAATATGTAGCATCAAAACAGGGAGAAGCATCGTGAACCGCCGGCAATTTGTGAATGGTGTGACTGCTGCTGGAGCTCTGTTTCTAGGGGCTGCTCCCTTCGTCGCGTCCAGCCGGGCCCGCGCCGCCGAGAGAATTACGCTCGCGAACTGGGGCGGAAGCACTGACGACTTCATGAAGGAATACTGGATCAAGCCCTTTACGTCGGAGACCGGTATCGCCGTGGACACTGTCGCTGGCCCAGACTTTGCGAAAGCACTGGCCCAGGTCCAGAGTAACAACATTCAGTGGGACTTGTTAGATACCGGAGGAGGCCAGGCTTATCAGGGCGGACAATTGGGCCTTTGGGAGCAAATCGATACCAAGATAGTTGATCCCGCGCGCTTTGTTCAGAGCCCGCCCTCTTTTGCCGTGCCCACAGCTATCTATGCCCTTGGCATCGCGTATGATCCGAGCCGGACGAAGGATCCGGCGAGAACCTTTCCGCAGTTGTGGGACGTCAAGAGTTTTCCAGGGCGCCGCACCTTGATGGGCACCGGAGGCGCTCCGTGTCTAGAAGTACCACTGCTTGCGGACGGAGTGGCGCCGAGCCAGATGTACCCGCTCGATCTCGATCGCGCTTTCAAGGCGCTGGACCGCATCAAGCCGAACGTCGTAAAGTTTTGGACGGCAACTGCCGAGTGCATTTCGCTCATTCAGAGAAACGAAGCTGACTACTCCACCGCTTGGCTAAATCGGGTGAAGTTAGCGAAGGCGGCGGGCATTTCAATCGACTTCTCCTTCGCCCAGTGCATAAATTTGACTGGCTATTTCACCGTGCTCAAGGGCACAAAGCACAAGGAGGCGGCGATGCGTTTCCTTGATTTCATTACCAGGCCAGAACAGCAGGCCGCGTTGGCCAACAAGCTTGGCGCGGTTCCAGTGACGAAGGGAGCCGAGCAAAAGATTGACGCAGAGGCGCGGCGCTGGCTTCCTGATTTAAACAATCCTAATAGCCTATTTGTCGACAACAAGTATTGGGCCGATAGATATCAGGAGCTCAGTAACAGTTACAAGGAATGGAGCCTGCGGTAGCGCTCCGCGGTCCGATCCTGAATGGCAGATGATCTGCGTGTCATTCAGGGGCTGTTGACTGGAGTTGTCCGATTCCAAAACAAAACCGGACATGCAAGTGACTGCTGCGCGTCGGCCAAGGAGGGCCTGAGATGAACCAAGTAAGCGCCGGCCAAACATTGGTTGCTCAAACTGTCTTCGATAGCTGTGAGTTGAACCGACGTTGTGGTGCGCCAATTGGTATTCTCCTGCTCGACTACAATTACCGTCCGGTGCCAGGTGGGCCAAGGGAGAATCCTTCCTCCTCCGCGTCTCCATACCTGTGTCGAATCGTTCCCGGCTGCACAGTTGATCGGCTCGTATACAAAGGAGATGACGGACTCCAAGATCTTGTGATCACCGCCGCGCGCGAGCTCGTTAATGAGGGCGCGCGAGTGATCGCCTCCAATTGTGGCTTCATGATTCGTCATCAGCAAGCAGTACGCAACGCAGTGGACGTTCCTGTGCTGTTGTCAAGTCTCCTGGTCGCCCCACTGCTGCTCGCGTGTTTGGGTAGCAGCAAGAAGCTAGCCGTATTGACCGCGAGCGGCCCGACACTTACAGCCGAGCTTCTCGAGCGGGCAGGAGTCTCTGATGCCGGCCGCCTCGTCGTCGGTGACGTCGGCAGTCAGCCGGTGTTTCGACAGGCTGTGATGGAGGCTTCGGAGGTTGTTGGAATGCCAGAACGCACAAGCTACGAAGCTGAGATTGAGCGGGAGACGGTAGGTGTCGCGTCCTCCCTGATCCTCCAGCACCCTGATATCGCCGCGATTCTCTTGGAATGCACGGGGCTTTCACAGTACGCTCCAGCGGTGCACCGAGCAGCGAACCTCCCAGTTTTCGATGTAGCTTCCATGATCGAGTTCTTCGCTGACGCCTTCGCGACTCCGGGGCTGGGTCGACTTACGGTGGACGGCAAGGGCATAGGCCTCGCAGTGTCGGTGCGTCGCTAGACTTGAGGCTCGCGCCGCGACGATGATCCCGATTCCGAGCGGCGTCAGGGTTTGGATCGCCAGTGGCCACACCGACATGCGTCGCGGTATGCGAAGCATGGCTCTTACAGTTCAGAACATTCTGAAACGCGATTCGAACGCTGGCGATCGTGCTCGCGTACCATCATAGCAAGCCCCTCCACTCCCTTCCTAAAGTCGACTGGCTTGGTTGCCACAGGCGGGACCGAAAGACGTCGGTGATCAAGCTCTGATGCGCGGGTTGACCACCGCATTCCCCATTGTGCGTCCGAAGTCTGCTCCTATCTTACTGTGGACGTCGGCGCTCTTTCCGGCCACAAAGCGTCCGACGGGCATTCCCTCTGCCGTGCTCCCGCCTGCGCCCATGCACGATGATGAGAAGCACCTGATCAGGTTGCCTGCACTTGCCTTGCGATTGCCCACATGAACCCGACCAGTTCACGGGCTATACCAGTGCAGACCACTGTCGTTCGCTTGCCGCGTGTAGCCAGCTTCCGATAGCGGGCAGTCAAGCGGCTCTGTGCTTTCCGCGCGATCTCTTGCACGCCTGATGCCTGCTCGAGCCGATGTAGCGTTGTCTTGCCGATCTTCGGCGGGTGTCGATAGGTCCAGGCGCTCTCGACCAACATGTGGCGGACGCTGCCGTTGCCGGCCTTGCTGATGCCGCCACGCCTGACGGACTCTCTCGTCGATCGCTCGCCGGGCACCAGACCGAGATAACCCATGAGTTGACGTGGGCTCTCAAAACGGCTCACGTCGCCGACCTCGGTGGCGAATGTTACTGCGACGATCCGGTCGATATCTCGCAATGTTTGAAGCGCCCCACGAGCGGCTCCAGAGACTAGACCAGGACAGACGAACTCTTCGATCGTGTGCTCCAGACGTTCGACCCGCTCCCTCGCGATGCGAACCGCTTCGACCATTTCCTGGACTGCGATCTGATGTGCCGGGTGATCGAACTTCTGGTCCTGAAGCCAGCGCAGATAACGCATTGACCAGCCCTTTGCGGATTCCGACGAAGTCTCCCGGGGATTCCCAGACGATGTTGACCTTGCCCCCAAGTTTCATCAAGTTTGCGGGTACCGACGAAGCCGGCCACGCATTCCAATTTGAAGCCGGCCGGGTATTCCGATCGGAAGCCGGCCACCCTTGGCGTCAATCGCATGGGTCGATTTGATGATGTCGTTGAGGGATGAGAAGGTCAAGTGACCGATTGATTGGGGGCGGATTGCTTTTGCTTTCTGAGGCTCTCTCCTTTGAGTTCGATGCGCTAGGCGTTGTGGACGAGGCGATCGAGGATTGTGTCGGCGATGGTGGGATTTCCGATAATTTCGTACCAGCGGTCGACGGGCATCTGGCTGGTGATGATGATCGAGCGAGCTTCATATCGGTCCTCGACGATCTCGAGCAGATCATGGGCGCTGGTCGGCGTCGAGCGGCTCTGGCCCCCAGTCATCAAGAATGAGCAGATCGAGACGAGCGATAGCGCGCAGCATCTTGGTGTAACGGCCATCGGCGCGGCCGAGTGCGAGGGCGGTGAAGAGACGCGGCACGTGATGGTACGCAACTGAGAAGTCGTCTCGGCAACGCGCGGGCCGCGATCAGCTCGGCGCGTTCGGGATCAATATCGCCGAGACAGGTCCGGAATCCCTGTTCGGGATGAGGCCGATTGGCCAGGATGGCGAGGACGAGCCCCTCGGTGTTGGGCCCGATCGATCGCCCCCAGCGCCGGAATCGATCGGGAGTCCACTCGGCGTAACGCTGATGCGCACTGGGCATGTGATCGGGATCCGTGCCATGCCGGCGGCTGCCATAACGGCGCTGGTGAGCAGCAACACGCAAACCCCGATGGAACAACTCGATGGTCCGGGTGGTGGCGCGAACGTCGACCTGCTCCCGGATCAGGCCGTGTGGAACTGAGTACAAGAAGCCGTCGACCTCGACATGATAATCGAGCGAGACGCGGGCCAGGAGCCATTCCGCGAACTGATAGTCGGCATCCGGCAACGGCGCCAGGACAGGGATCTCGACAGTCTCGAACAATTGCCGGCGGCTGACGCCAAGCCGACGCATGACGTGCGCGTTGACGCGCTCCAGCGCGGCGGCGATTGCCGCGTTCGCCTCAGCCAGCGAGAAGAAGGTCTGCCGGCGAAGCCGCCCGAGGATATAGGTCTGGGCAAAACGCACTCCGGCTTCCACTTTTGCCTTATCCCGGGGCTTTCGTGGCCGCGCCGGAAGGATGCCGACGCCGTAATGGGACGCCATCATCCCGTAGCTGCGATTGATTTCAGGGTCGTAGAACGAGGCCCTGTGGACGCCGGATTTCAGATTGTCGGGGACCACAAGGCGCGGCACCCCGCCAAAAAAGCGGAACATGCGGACATGGGCCTCGATCCAGTCCGCCAGTTTCTGCGTCCAGGTCGCCTCCGGCGTAGGTGTAATTGGAGGCGCCAAGCACGGCGACGAAGATCTCCGCTTCACGCACGACCCCGGTTGCGCGATCGACGATCATGATTTTCTTGCCGGAGTAATCGACAAATACCTTGTCGCCGGCCGGATGGTCCTGCCGCATGGTCGGCGACAGCCGCCGCTCGAACTCCCGGAACAGATCGCAGAAGCGACTGTAGCCATAGCCTCCCGGGTGAACCGCGCGATACTCCTCCGAAAGCACCATCAAATTGACGCCAGGCCGCTTAAGTTCGCAGGCGAGCGAGCCCCAATCTGGCTCGGCGCGCCGGCGGTACCCACGCTTGACGCCGGCATGGGCGAACAGACGTTGTTCAAGAACGCGTCCGTGAGGTCGCCAGCCAAAGGCCACGCAAGCCCGGCCGCTGCCGCCCGCTTGAGATTGTCCTGGATCGTGCTCCGCGCCACGCCGAGCGTTCGTCCGATCTCCCGGGCGCTCACCCCGTCACGGGCAAGCCGTAGCATTTGGCGTATCTGTCGCATGGGCAGTTCTCTCTTGGCCGGCATCCGCTTTCCCCCGTTGATCAACGAGGGACTTGATGCCTGAGGGACTGACCCAAACGAAAACGCCGACCTTCTCAGAAACCTGGCCGGAAATTGATCGGAATGCCGGCCGGCTTCATTTCGGAATGGTGGCCGGCTTCAAATCTGCGCGTTTCGCGGGATCGTGAGCACGGATTTCAGCGCATCGTGAGCAACGATTTCAGAGGATCGTGAGCAACGTTTGGCGGTGCCGGACGCTTCGACCGACAACTCAACCGGGCTGCGGATTTCTCATTCAACCAGTGAGGAAGCCTGATGCCTACCGAGAGATTGTCGATGCGCCGGATCCGAGAAGTTCTACGTTTGAGGCACCAGGGCCTGACCGAGCGCGTCATCGCGCGGACGTTGGGAGTGAGCAATGGGGTCGTACACGGTTATGTGCGTCGCGCCCGCCTTGCGGGGCTGACCTGGCCGCTGCCGGAGGGCCTGGACGACGAGAACCTTGAACTGCTGCTGTTTCCGGCGCCGACGGCAGCCTCGCAAAGCGACCGGCGCCCGACACCGGATTGGGCTTATGTCGAGAAGGAGCTGCGCCGCCGCAGCGTGACGCGCCTGCTGTTGTGGGAAGAGTATCGCGCCGCCAATCCGGACGGCTTTGGCTATACCTGGTTTTGCACGACGTTCGAGGCCTGGAAGCAGCGGGCCCGGCCAAGCATGCGTCAGACCCACGCCGGTGGGGAGAAGGTATTCGTCGATTTCGCCGGCGACACCATCGATATCTTCGATCCCATCACCGGCGAAGTGCGCGCCATGAAGCTGTTCGTCGCGGCGATGGGGGCCTCGAACTACACCTACGCCGAGGCCTGCCCAAGCGAGAGCCTGTCCGACTGGATCGGCGTGCATGCCAGCCTGTTCAGGTATCTCGGCGGCGTGCCGAAGTTCGTGGTCTGCGATAATCTCAAGGCCGCCGTGACCAACCCCGATCGCTACGATCCCGGGATCAACCGCACCTATGCTGAGATGGCCGGCCATTACGGCACCGCGATCCTGGCGGCCCGGCCGAGGCGACCAAAGGACAAGGCCAAGGTTGAGATCGCAGTCCAGATCGCCCAGCGCTGGATCCTGGCCCGCCTGCGCAACCAGCGCTTCTTTTCCCTGGCGGAGCTCAATACCGCCATCCGCGGGCTCGTCGTCGAACTCAACGCCCGCCAGATGCGCGGCTTCGGCTCCAGCCGGACCGAACTGTTCGCCGAGATTGATCGCCCCAGGTTGAGAGAACTGCCGGACCAGCCCTACGTCTTTGCGCGCTGGAAGCGTTGCCGTGTCGCCCCAGATTATCACGTCGAGATCGACGGCCATTGGTATTCCACCCCTTACCGCCTGATCCGTGAACTCGTCGATGTCCGTATCGCCGACAAGACCGTCGAGGTCTTCCACAAGGGACAGAGGATCGCCAGCCACGCCCGTGCGCCCAACCGGCGCGGCCACACCACGATTGCCGATCATATGCCCAGCGCCCACCGCCGCTACGGCAAATGGACACCGGGAGGGCTGATCGCCGCCGGCGAGAAGATCGGTCCATCGACGGCGGCGTTCTTCCAGGTCGTCATCGAAGCCCGGCCGCACCCCGAGCAAGGCTTTCGCACCTGCCTCGGTATTCTGTCGCTGGCCAGGAGCTACGACCATGCGCGCGTCGATGCCGCCTGCCGACGCGGCATCCTGATCAAGGCTCGCTCCGTCGCCTCGATCCGTTCGATCCTCAAGAGCGGCCTCGATCGCGCTTTCCTCGACGAGACGTCCGACCACCAGCCCCTGCGCCACGGCAACATCCGCGGTCAGGGCTATTTCCACTGAACCAGGGAGACTCCAATGCTGACACACCCCACCCATGAACGGCTGATCACGCTTGGCTTGACCGGAATGGCCAAAGCCTTCGAGGAGCAGCGACGATCACCGGACCTCGACGCCCTGCCGTTCGAGGAGCGCATCGGGCTTCTCGTCGATCGCGAAGCCGCCGAGCGCGACACCAAACGTCTCACGACCCGTCTCAAGTTCGCCGCGCTACGCCAGAGCGCATGCGTGGAAGACGTCGATTTGCGCACGCCACGCGGCATCGACCGCAGCGTCTTCGCCAGACTCGTCGGCGGCGACTGGATCGACCGCAACGAGAACCTGCTCATCACAGGGGCAACCGGGCTCGGCAAAAGCTGGATTGCCTGCGCCCTCGGCCACAAGGCCTGCCGCGACACTCGTTCGGTCCAGTATCACCGCGTCCCGCGCCTGTTCGAGGCGCTCGCCCTGGCTCGCGGCGACGGCCGATATGGCCGGCTGCTCAAAACCATCGGCCGCGTTCAACTTCTGATCCTCGATGATTGGGGCCTGTCAGTTCTAAATCCGCCCGAACGGCGCGACCTTCTGGAGATCCTCGATGATCGCCACGGTCGCGCCTCCACTATCGTCACCAGTCAGGTCCCTGTTGAACATTGGCACGACGTTATCGGCGACCCAACCCTCGGCGACGCCATCCTGGATCGCCTCGTTCACAACGCTCACCGTCTGCAACTCTCCGGAGAAAGCATGCGAAAGCAGAACGCCCGCAATCAAACTCTTGACGCCAACTCAAACCCCTGAACCAATCACCCATGTCGGTCAAAGCCGCTGCTCACCATCGCGCGAAACAGCTGCTCACGATCGCCTGAAATCGCCGCTCACCATCAGCGAAATGCGCAAAATCGGAACGGTGGCCGGCTTCACGTCGGAATACCCGGCCGGAATAAATCGGAATCCGCATTCGCCCTAGCAGTTGGATTTGCCCAGTTGGGCGGTGGTAGCGACGGGAGCTGGCGCGGAGCCCTCGGCATAGCGCAGCGCCAGATCCCGGCGCGGGTGGCAGGTCATCGCGAACTCGGACGGGGTTCTCCATCCGAGCTGCGAGTGTGGTCTTGTGTCGTTGTAATCCGCCCGCCAACTTCCAACTGTGACGCGGGCTTGTGCCAGTGACGTGAACAACGTCTCCTTCAACAGCTCATCCCGCAGCCGGCCGTTGATGGGGAAGACGGCCCCGCTCTCTCGGCGCCGGTGATATCGTGCCAGATGTGCTGGCGGCAGAAGGAGTCAATCAAGATGAACATCGCGACTATTGGGTTGGACATTTCGAAGTTCGCTTTTCACCTCCATGCGGTTGATGACGAAGGACGTGGTCTGTCGCCAACGCCTGCGGCGTGGTGAGATCATCGCCTTCTTCTCATCACTGTCATCCTGCCTGGTCGGCATCAAGGCTTGCTTCCGCGCATCACTGGGCACGCGAGATCCAGCGGCTTGGTCACGATGTGAGGTTGATTCCGCCGGCATATGTAAAGGCCTACGTCCGGCGAGGAGCTAAGAACGATGCGACTGATGCGGCCGCAATCTGCGAAGCAGTTGCTCGCCCTAACATGCGGTTCGTTCCGATCAAGAGCCTCGAGAACCAAGGCTTCTTGATGCTTCATCGAGCGAGAGGCCTGCTGGTTCGTCAGAGGACTATGACATCTTGCGCCATCCGAGCCTGCCGAGTTCGGCCTTATTGTTGGGCAAGGCCGACAAAGGGTGGATGGTTTGGTGCAAATGTTGGACGATGATCAGTTATCGCTGCCGACTACGGCGCGCATGGCGCTGGCGGCGCTTGTGAACCAGATGAAGGAAGTCGACCGGCAGATTGAAGCCATCGAGCGAGAGTTGGCTCAGATCCAGAGAGCGCATCCAGTGGCGAGGTTGCTTGCTTCTATCCCGGGCGTCGGCCCCGTAACGGCTACAGCCCTTGCTGCCACCGTCCCCGATCCAACCATGTTCCGTTCCGGGCGGGAGTTCGCAGCTTGGCTCGGCCTAACGCCAAGGGAGAACCCAAGTGGTGGAAAGGATCGGCTCGGCCGCATAACGAAGCAGGGAGATTCCTATGTTAGGCACTTGCTGGTCATCGGAGCACGTAACGTCGTCCGGTTCCCCAGGCACGCTCACGGGTCGGAGGCGGATGGATCGAAGCTCTCCTCGAGTGACGTCGACCCATGGTGGTCGCAATCGCCGTTGCAAACAAGTTGGCTCGGATCGTCTGGGCGATGATGACGACTGGGGAGTATTATAGGCCGACATCCCCTGCGTGAAGCTGCGGATGCGGCTAACTTAAGGTGCGAGGGCAAATGACAGCGTGATGAAAACCGGCGGAGCTGGGGATCGAGAAAGCTCGAAGAGCTTTAAGCGCAACAAGCGCGACCCGTTGATGAGGCCTCGATCCGCGATCTCCATCAGGGCCAGCGACCATGGTATCGGTCGCACCAAAAGGCCGTATACATGAACGCACCCGACCGACATCAAAATGTTGTCGAAACCTCTTGCACCCGCGGGGCCGTCTATACATGAAGCTCTCGATGAAGGCGTTCTGCATGGGTTTGCCCGGCGCGATGTAGTGCCATTCGACACGGCTTTGGTCGGCCCACACCAGGATGGCGTTGCTGGTGAGTTCGCTGCCGTTATCGCTGACCACCATCCTGGGCTTGCCGCGCTCGATCGTCAGCCGGTCCAGTTCCCGCGCCACGCGGATGCCGGAGAGCGAGGTATCGGCCACCAGCGCCAGGCACTCACGGGTACAATCATCGACGACAGTCAGGATGCGGAAGCGGCGGCCGTCGGTCAGCTGATCCGACACAAAGTCGAGCGACCACCGGTCGTTCGGCGTCATCGGAACCAGCATCGGCGCCCTGGTCCCGATCGCCCGCTTGCGGCCACCACGGCGGCGCACCGTCAGCTTCTCTTCCCGATAGAGCCGCAAGAGCTTTTTGTGGTTGATCAGATAGCCCTCCCGCCTGAGCGGAACATGCAGCCGCCGATAGCCGAAGCGGCGGCGCTCCTGGGCGATCGCCCTCATGCGTTGGCGAAGGCTGGTATCGTCAGCCTGGGTCGTCCGGTATCTCCTGGTCAGCGGCAGCAGCCGATGTAAGCGCGAAGCCGATACCCTTGCTTCAGAATTCGAATGAACGTGCGAAAGAAGCCTCCGGCTTGGACGGAGGTTTCGGATGGGATTGGACAGCAAAAAGGACGTCCATTTGGACGGCTCAACGAGGGGATCGGTGAGCCGGCTGGAGGTTCTTGAAGGACCATCGGGGCGCCGCGTACGTTCGGAAGCTGAGAGAGCTCGGATCGTCGCCGAGAGTCTGTTACCCGGTGCCCAGGTGTCCGAGGTGGCGCGCAAGCACGGAGCGACGCGCTGGCAAATCTACGATTGGCGGCGGCGGTTTCGACAGCGAGGCATGTTGCCGCCGCGCGAGGTATCGCAGCCGACATTCGCGCCGCTAGTCGTGGAAGGTGCGTTGGAGGAGCGTCAGGTTCCGGCGATCAAGCTTGAGATCGCGATCGGCGATGTCGTGCTGCGGACGGACACAGCCATAGATGGCGAGCAGCTGTCCCGTGTGATCCGCGCGATGCGAGCGTCACGATGATCGCGGCCGGTGCCGATCTGAAGATTTACATCGCGACGCGGCCGATCGACTTCCGCTGTGGCCACGATGGGCTTGCGGCGAAGGTGCAGGAGATGCTTCGTCTCGACCCGTTCAGCGGCGCAGCCTTCGTGTTCCGATCGAAACGAGCGGACCGGATCAAGATTTTGGTCTGGGATCGAACGGGTCTGGTGTTGGTGCACAAGCGTCTTGAAGGTTGCAAGTTCGTTTGGCCAACGATCGCAGACGGCGTGATACGGATATCGCCGGCGATGTTCGCAGCCCTGTTCGAGGGGCTGGATTGGAGGTTGGTCCGCCCGGAAGAAGCGCGGCGTCCCCAGGCGGCTGGATAACTGCGGCAGAATGACTCGGAAGCTATTTTGAATGTGGCACGCGCGGCGGCGATGTGCTCGAAATAGCGCATGAGCATCGCGGCGCTGCGCGACGAAAATGAACAATTGAAAGCGCTTTTGGCGCAAACGCAGGCGGCCTTGAGCGAACATCAGGCGGCGCTGGCGACGTCGGAAGAGGCGCGGCGTCGGTTGGAGGTCATTCTCGGCGAATTGCGACGCGAGAAGTTCGGCGCGAAGTCCGAGAAGCTGCGGCCAGATCAGTATCACTTGCCGCTGGAAGACGTGGAGATCGCGCAAGGCATTCTGGACGCGGCGCAGGAGAGAGCCGAGACTGTGATCAATGGCCGATCGCGGAGCGCGCCGGATCAAGGTCCTCATCGCAATCGCGGCTGCTTGCCTGCCCATTTGCCGCGGGTGGAACGGATTATCGAGCCTGCGAGTCCGCTTTGCCCGTGCGGTTGCGGTGCCATGGCGAAGATCGGCGAGGACGTCAGCAAACGGCTCGACGTGATCCCGGCGCAATGGCGGGTGTTGGTCACGCGCCGCCCGAAATACATCTGTCGCCGCTGCGCGGGCCCCGTCGTGCAGGCGCACGCACCGGAGCACGTCGTGCCCGGCGGGCTGCCGACCGAAGCGGCCATCGCGCACGTGATCGTCTCCAAATTTGGCGATCATACGCCATTTTACCGTCAGGCCGAGATCTATGCGCGCCAGGGTATCCGGCTTGATCGGGCGACGCTGGGCAACTGGTCCGGCCGCGCCTGCTTCCATCTTCAGCCCATCGCGGACCACATGCGCCACCACCTGGCCATGGCGGATCGGCTGTTCATGGATGAGACCAAGGCGCCGGTACTCGATCCGGGGCGCGGCCAAACGAAGAAGGGCTACTTCTGGGCGATCGCCTCAGACGACCGCGGCCACAGCGGCCCAAGTCCGCCGATCGTGCTGTTCCGATATGCCCCCGGTCGCAGCGGTGCCTTTGCGGAGCAGTTCCTGGATGGCTTTTGCGGAGGCTTCCTGCAATGCGATGCCTATGACGGTTATGACCGGCTGACCGAAGTCGTTCGACCGCAAGGGCCGTGGACGCTCGTGCATTGCTGGAGCCATTTGCGCCGGCGCTTCGTCAAATTGGCCCGCAATAGCAAATCGCCGATCGCCGAGGCCGCCATTCGGCACATCGCACAGCTTTACGCCATCGAAGCCATGGTGCGCGGTGCATCGCCGGACATACGGTTGGCCGCGCGCAAGGAGCACTCGCTGCCAATGGTAGCCGCGTTGAAGTCGTGGTTCGAAAAACAGCTGTCGATGATCTCCAGCGGTTCGACGCTCGCCGAGGACATCCGCTACGCGCTCAATCACTGGCAAGGTCTGACCCGCTTCCTCGAAGACGGGCGCCTCGAGCTCGACACCAACCCTGTCGAGAACGCCATCCGGCCAGTCTGCCTGACCAGAAAAAATGCGCTCTTCGCCGGTCATGAGGTCGGAGCCGAAAACTGGGCCTTGCTCGCCTCGATCGTCGCCACCTGCAAGCTCAACGACGTCAACCCGGCCGCCTACATCGCCGAAACACTCGAGACGATCATCGACGGCCATCCCCATAGCCGCATCGAAGACCTCATGCCGTGGCGATTCCGCAAAACGTCAAGCCAGCCTCAATAGGGTTGCGGCTAAGCGCTTACCAGCCGATGGCTTTACACGCCCGCCGTTCGCTCATCCCATGGGCATCCACCAGATGAGCGACAGCTTTCCGCTTCCCCGCGGGCGTCACCACTAATGGGATGACCCGCCCCGTCCTCTCAGTCAGACTGAGTTGGCTTTTGAAAGGAGGAAGCAATGAGGACACGGAACAAGCCCAGGCCGGCAACGGTGTTTGGGATCGACATTGGCAAGAACCTTTTCCACGTCGTTGGGCTCGACGCCGCCGGAATGCCGATCCAGAAGGCGACCTTTCGGCGCGATACGCTCTTGCAGTTCTTCGAACGTGCAGGACCGGCTTTGGTGGGGATGGAGGCCTGCTCCGGCTCACAATGGTTGGCCCGCAAGATCGCCGCCATGGGGCACACCGTTCGCATTATCCCAGCTCAATTCGTGAAGCCATATGTGAAGTCCAACAAAAATGACATCATCGATGCCGCGGCGATCGCCGAAGCCGTGACGAGACCAACGATGCGCTTCGTCGAGCTAAGGTCGCCTGAGCACATTGACCTGCAAGCGCTGCATCGTGTTCGCGATCGGATGATGTCGCAACGGACGTGCCTCATCAATCAGATGCGCGCTTTTTGCCTGGAATATGGGATCGCTATTCACCAGGGCGCCGGCAAGTTCAAGGCTGATCTGCCGAGGGTTTTGGCCGATCAGTCGAATGATCTAACCTCGGCGATGCGTCGCATTCTTGCATCTACATTTGACGAGCTGCGGCAGCTGGAGCTGCGGATTGCCGAGGTCAACCGCGAGATTGAGGCAATTGCCTCTCAAAGCGATACCGCACGTCGATTGATGACCATCCCGGGCATTGGTCCGCTGGCCGCGACGGCGCTTTTGGCAGCAGCTGGATCTGCCCGCCAGTTCAAAAAGGCCCGCGATATGGCAGCTTGGCTAGGTCTTGTCCCGAGAGAATATTCTACGGGAGGCAAAACGAAGCTGCTGGGGATAAGCAAGCGCGGCAATCGATATCTGCGCCGGATGATCATCCATGGCGCCCGTTCCTGCGTGACTCATCTTGATCGCTCGCGATACCGCCTTGGCGCGTGGCTTGATGGACTTCAGGCACGCATGCACACTAACAAGGTCACCGTGGCCTTGGCGGCCAAGATTGCGCGGATCGCATGGGTGGTGATGACCAAGCCCGGCGCAAGCTATGAACGGCGGGATCCGGCCTTTAGCTGATCCCGTTTGTTCCAGACTGCGAGGTTCGTGAAGGTGATGACGAAACAGTCGATCGGCGCGCCGTAAACCCTGTGCAAAAAAGCGGGCTTCGAGCCCGAACCATTTATCTGGGAACGGCACGCGCGGATCTCATCATGGCCTGGCCGCAACAGCGGCCCACTTGCAAGAGGCCGGATACATTTGTGCAGACTGCATCGTCCTCATTAAACGACCTTGCACGGGCGGGGCGGGTCATACATTCTTTCCCACGAGATCCTTCAGCGCCGCATTGTCCAACATCGCGTCTGCCAGAAGCCGCTTCAGCTTCGTGTTCTCGTCTTCAAGCGACCGCAGTCGCTTGGCCTCCGAGACGTCCATCCCGCCGAACCTGGCCTTCCATTTGTAGATGCTGGCGTCGCTTACACCATGCTTGCGGCAGAGATCGGCGACCGGAATCTCCGCTTCGTGCTCCTTCAAAATTCCGATGATCTGTTCTTCCGTACACCGCTTGCGCTTCATGCTCTGGTCCTTGCTGTGGGCCAGAGCGAACTTCAAACTGGATTAAGCCCGTGGGGCAAGGTCACCGGTGACCGAGCGCCTCACCGCGGTAGCAATGCGAGCGCGCTCGCCGGCGCTTCGCATCTCCCTCGTGCCACTTGGTCCCAAGAAATTGATGAAAGCCGCGCGGCGGCCGAAACAAGCAGTCATTAGGGCGCCTGAGCGCCATTACGCGGTCCTCACCGGATCCTTTTGCCTGAAGGATCTTGGACGAAGCGCATGCTCACAAACAGCGCCGCAGAATTTGGCTTTATCAATTTTGTGCCGCGCTTTTGACCCACTCATTCGTCCTCCGTGAAGAACGCGGGCGCGCGCTGATTTAAGCGATCTTTTGAGCCGGGACAGTTTCGGCGAACGCCCGGGTGATGGCACGCAAGAGTTCTGCGAGCCATCGCAGGAGCAGGCCGAAGTTGTAGCCGGCCGCGGCGAGGATAGCGGTCCGCGACGCGGCCCTTGAAATAGTTGCGGTCCAGGCGGTGCTCGGCCTTGACGTGGCCGATGACAGGCTCGAAAGCCGCGCGACGCTTCATCTCGCGACGGACGGAAGCGGTGACGCGGCGGACCTGACCCGAGATCCAGACCCTGAACCGGTGCGGGTGGTTGTGGCCGCGGTACCCTTTGTCGACATGGATGCGGCGAGCCTCTACGCCGGTGAGCTTCTCCATGTCGGCGAATACGGGCCGAGCGTGTGCCCGTCGAAGGGATTGCCATGCAGTGCCTTGGCATGGAGCACGAACTGTCCGCCTTTCGGGGACGTCAGGGGGGTGGCGATGCTGACCTTGCAGCCGAACTCGTAAGGCGTGCGGGCTTTCCCCTTGCCGATGCACTCGACCTCCGGGGCATGTAACGCATAGACCTTGGGGCCGCGCTCATGCTGATCCTCGGTGCGCACCCGCTGCGCCCCTGATCTTCTTGAGGTCAACACAATCGGGGCTGGCTCTTTCACCTGCCCCGGCTTTCCCATGATTACAGCCGCTGCGCTGAGCGGATGCGGGCCTCGGCAAGCGAGGAGAAGTACCCCTTGTATCTCTCTTGAAGCTCAGGTAAGCGCCAGTCGTAAAAGGTAACAATTTTCCGACATGAAGGGGCGGCGCAACAGCAATCCATTACCTTATCGCTACTGTTGCCCAACATCGCGTAGTCGAGCGCAAGCTCTTCACCAGGCCCGATGTCGCGGATTGCAACCATGACCACGTTGCCGCACATGCCCAAATTCGGACCGCAAGAGTGATTGATGAAAGTCTGGATACCCTCATACTCTTCCTCGCTCACAGCCCCGATGCATAAATCTTCAGAGATTTGAAAGCAATTATTCTCCAGACGACCTTGGCTCAAGGAGCGACATTCTGAGCATTTCATTATGTGCCCGCTTCTGACCGCCACCACTTCACCCTTGCGGATCGCTTGAAGAGCGGTGACCCCACGTCCGGCAATTTGGCTTTTGGCGTCTTTAGTCGCCTTCGGCGTGATCCAAGATGCGATCATTTTCGGTTCTTGCATTCTTCCCTCCCCCACGACATCCGGTGAAACTGCACCGCCAGCGGCATCTTGTTAACTCTTATGTACGTCTATCCCGCGCGTCATCTGGCGCTCGCAGCGCGATCGGCATTGAGAACCGCGCTGGTGTTGCGCGAACGGCATGCGACCATCTACGCGACCCAACCGACATGCAACGCGCGTCGACCTATTCTTGACATGATCTCGACGGTCCATAGTTGCCTCCCTGTAACTACAGTATGATGTATTGCTTTGTAATATAACATATTGAATATTTGCTTGCAAGCTCTTTCATTAGCCGCCTAACGCGCATCCCCCCGGGGCCAGCTATTTTACGAAAGCACTTCATAAGGACAAGCGAAGCCACTCGGGCAAAGAAACGGGCTTGTAGCGGTAGCCTTGCGGGCATCCGCTTGACGGGCGCTTTGTTCCGGATCGAGCAAGAACCGTCAGTCCAGATCCGCTCCGGACCGAGCGCAGCCGACCGACGATTTAACGCGCGAACAAGCGACGTGAGCGTTTGCGTCGCTGACGCTTGTAAAGGTGCCAAAAGTACCCGTCATGACGTCGGCCCAGCCTGTCGGTCCCGACATTGCTGCGATAGCTGCCACCCGGCGGCAAGCTCGCATCCTTACGGTCAATTCCAATGCCGCGGATCACGAGATGCTCGGAGTTTCAGAAGTGCAGCAGGCTCGAAACGTGATCGGCGAAATCGAAGGGGACTTGCTGGCGAGACGCAAGTCGACCGGCCCGCTGACGACCAAAGCTGCCGACATCGGTGCAGACGTCTTGGCTTCCTTCTCCCGACTGCGTGAGGCGCATCGGGGAATTGCCGCGATCCTGTTCAACTGCACGCCTTTTCGTGTGTGTAGGCGAGATCTGTCGTTTCACCAGGTTTGCCTGTTTACGACGTCAACTCTCTCTGCCAGGTGACGGAGGCGTCCATCCACGAAGTCATCTCTTGCCTAAATTGGAAGGAAACTCTCGGCGTGTTTGCCGTCAGGATCTCTGAGACAAATTGAAGGACTCAACGAAGGGAGGATTTCTGGTCATCGTAGCCACGAGGGCGAAGATGAAACAGAAATCCGGGACGGATAAAGCGCCGGCAGTACAAATGCCGAACGGCATTCGACGCCAGACGCAGTGCTCGGCTGGAAGAGAAAATCCGCATCGCGCTGGAAGGACTACGCCGCGAGGAGAACAACTCGGAGCTGTGCCGCCGCGAGGGCATCTCGACCTCGATGTATTACTGCTTGTTTCATGGAATTTTTCTCGAGGCCAGCAAGCGCCGGCTGGCGGGCGATACGGTGCCGCTGCGACGTCTGCGAGTCGCGAGGCCAGCGCATTGAAGGAAGTCCTGGCTGATTTCAAAGGCAAGCAGCACGCGGTCGCATCGCTGCCTCCGGCTGGGTCGAAAGAGCTCGATAAATGTGGCGCGGCCGAAAGCAGCAGTCATGAGGGCCCGGCTTGAGTGCGATTAGGCGATCTTCACCGGACGATTGGAGAGAGATTGAAAATGAAGTGAAGGCATCGATTTACGAAGCAGTCTTGCCGAAGCGTGTGCTCATGACCGGCGCCGTTGAATGACCTATCAGTTTGTGCCGCGCATTTAATCCAGCTCATTCAACCGGGAAGGACACTGTTAGCACAAACTCAGTAAGCGCCCATCGCAAGCGAGATTTTTCGAGCGGCAGTAATTGTAGCTGGCAACAGCTTCTCCCGAGCCTCCTGGACCGTCAACCGGCTACCAGGACCAGAAAGGCTGATACCTCCTAGCACCTTCTTTGAACCATCGATAATGGCCGCACCCACCGCAGTCTCGTGGTGAAAGTATTGCGATTGCGACAACACGTACCCGTCTTTGCTCGCCTTCTCCAAAAGCTTGCGCATTTCATTAGGATTCGTGACTGCCTCATCCGTATATTTCTGATAGTTCGTGGCCCGAATGATAAATTCTCGCTCCTTTGGCGGAAATTGAGCAACAATTGCCCTTCCTGCAATACTGTAGAGGGCGGGCATACGAAGCCCCACCTGAACATTCATTGCGACAATGTCCAAACTGGGGATCCGCCAAACGAGGATAACGTCGGTGCCGTCCAGCACCATTAGGTTAACGGTCTCCCCGGTCTTCTCGTGTGCCTCAACCAGAAATTGCTGAGCCCGCTCGATCAAGCCGTCGCTGTAAGTGTAGGCATAAGCGAATTCAAGCAGCCGAGGAGACAGCGAGTATTGCTTGGTCTCGTCGTGTTTTCGTACCAAGCCAAGTTGGTGAAGGGTGAAGAGAAATCGCTGGGCCGCGCTCTTGTCCAGACCTGTCAGCTTCGTAACCACAGCGAGCGTCAATCGTGGTCGCTCTCGACTAAACGCATTGAGCACCATAACCGCTTTTTCGATTGAATTTACAAACAGCGAATGGTCGCGGGTATCTCCTTTCCGTGGACTACGGCTCTTGGAGACAGCCCTTGTAAGCCGTTCGGGAAGGCTTGGACTACGCTGCGAATTTTGGCGCTCGGACATTGACCTCAGATTGCATCACGCGAATCGAAAGTCAATTCCTAGTAGCACTATGCACGCCCTTTTATGACCGCTGAGGTCACATTATGCACCGGAACGCGACATCTGGGCCCGCTTCTCATTCCACCGGTCCGGCGGAGGAGATCCCGGGAAGACAAGCCAATTTGGATTTTCTCGAACCGCCAGACCGTCTGCGCCGATCAACAACCCTATTGGCTGGTGCGCAGCCAACGAGTGCGATCTTGGCGGAAGATAAGCAAGGGTCCGGATCCCTCGCTGCTCAAGGTCTCATCAAACGCCGCAATATGTGGCTTGGCGGTCCCACAATTCGGCGAGCCCGCACGGCCTGATCATCCTGGAATGCCAAAAGCAAGATGGCAGCCCGCTGGCCGTCGGGCAAGATATGAGACTTGGATCGGGGCTGTCTTTCACCTGCCCCGGCCCTCCGACGATTATAGCTCCTGCGCCGATCGAATGCGGGCCTCGGCAAGCCAAGAGAAGTACCCCTTATATCTCGCTTGAAGCTCAGGTAAACGCCAGTCGTGAAAGGCAACAATTTTCCGACATGAAGGGGCGGCGCAGCAGCAATCCATTACCTTATCGCTGCTGTTGCCCAGCATCGCCTAGTCAAGCGCAAGCTCTTCACCGGGCTCGATGTCACGGATCGCAACCATGACCACGTTGCCAGCCATGCCTAAATTCGGATCGCAAGAGTGATTGACGAAGGTCTGGACCCCCTCATACTCTTCCTGGCTCACACCCGCGATGCATAAATCTTCAGATATCTGAAAGCAATTGTTCTCCAAACGACCTTGACTCAAGGCGCGACATTTGAGCATTTCATGATGTGCCCGCTTCTGACCGCTACCACTTCACCCTTGCAGATCGGTTGAAGGGCGGTGGCCCCGCGTCCGGCAATATGGCTTTTGGCATCTTTAGTCGCCTTGGGCGCGATCCAAGATGCGATCATTTTTGGTTCTTGCATTCTTCCCTCCCGCAGGACGTCTAAATAAAACTGCACCGTCCGCCGCCATCTTGTTCACCTTATGCACGCCTACCCGCCCGCCATCTAGGCTCGCAATCGGAAGCAATCCGCATTGAGAACCGTGCTGGAGTTGCGCGAAGAGCATGCAACCGGTTGCGTGACCCAACCGGCACGCAATCCATGTCGACTTTATCTTGCCCTAGCCCGTCCGCGCGTCACCACAGCCGTGGCAAGACAAATGACAATCGCAAGAACGGTCAGGATTGTCGCGATCGCCGCCAAAACCGGTTCAATTTCCCACTTGATGCTGGAGTACATCTTAACCGGCAGCGTCAAGGTGCTCGGACCGGTGACGAACCAAGCGATCACAACTTCATCGAATGACATCAAGAAGGCGAACAAGCCCGCTGAAATGAGCGAAGGAACGAGCTGCGGCAAGACGACTTGGCGAAACACGCGCCACTGAGTTGCCCCCATGATGATTGCTACCTTTTCCAGCCTTTCATCAAGATTCTCGATACCGGCAGAAATTGTCAGGATTACGAAAGGCGTGACATACATTGCGTGCGCAAGAACCAACCCCGTAACCGTTCCAGTTAGGGAAATTCGTAGATAGTACATATAAAGTCCGAGCGAGATCACGACGATTGGGACCAACATTGGGCTTAGGATTAACAGGACAAGCAACCGCTTGCCCGGAAAATTCGCGCGCGCGAGCGCGTAGGCACCCGGCACACCAACCGCCATCGCGAGTGCCGATGCGAGCAAAGCATAAGTGGCACTCCGATATGTGACTGTCAGCCAAGCCGTCGACCCGAAGTAGGCGCGATACAAGTCAAGAGAATAGTAGGTCGGCGGAAAGACAAGCTCGACCCGATTGCCAAACGATATCGGCACTATGATCAAACTTGGGAAGAGCAAGTAGATGTAAAGGATGGTGGCCAGCCCAACCACAATCCGCCCCTTGGTAAAGGTCTGCCTTGGAGCCTTAATGAAGGCCTGCTGCGATGCAATAGAAGTCAAGCTGATCTCCTCAAACTAAAGCGCTGTTGCCTCGCAGCTTACCAAGCAAGAGCAACAGGGCCCCGCTTACCGCGAAGAGAAGTACGGCAATCGCTGATGCTGTTGCCCAATTCAGCGATTCGCGTGTGTAGAAATCGATCAGGTTCGCGACCATCATATCCTGTCGTCCGCCGAGCAAGGCTGGAGTAACGAATGAGCCAAGCGAAATAACGAAACACATAATGCCTCCAGCAAGGAGACCTGGGGTGCTCAGCGGAAAGGTGATCTGCCAGAAGATGCGGAGATCCGACGCTCCCATTACCGCCGCCGTCTTTCGCAGATCTGCGCTTTGCGCAATCAAGTTGGAAAGCAAAGGGAACACGACAAAGGGAATGAGCCAGCTGCTTAGCCCGATAAGAACCCCGATTCGATTGAACACCATTGGTAGGCGCGGCAACCCGATCGCAGCCAGCGTGCTGTTGACGAGCCCTTGCTCCCCCAGGACCACAATAAGAGAGAAGCTCTTGACCAAAATGCTGGTCCAAAAGGGCAGCAATACAAAGATGAGGAA
Organism: Bradyrhizobium sp. 4; assembly: GCF_023100905.1. NCBI lineage: Bacteria > Pseudomonadati > Pseudomonadota > Alphaproteobacteria > Hyphomicrobiales > Nitrobacteraceae > Bradyrhizobium > Bradyrhizobium sp. 4. Next base: position 1,140,684 of record NZ_CP064686.1, on the reverse strand, counting down.
GATCGGACGCCACAAGTCCGAAAGTCGAGAGAGGTGCAGGGCAATGGGATAGCCAAGTAAAAGGCTCACTGCAGTCGCTGACAGCGAAATCTCGACAGTGGTCAGTGCGACGCGCGCGAAAAGGCGGCTATTGAATAAGTCAATGTAAGCCTTCAGCGATAGATGCCCGCCGCCAAGGCTACTATAGACAATGAATGCAAGCGGAATGATCAGGCCGAATGCCATTACAGCCGTCACCGGGCCAAGAAACTGCGCTAATTCCCGTCGATTCATCTGGATAGCCATTGTCTCTTCATACAATTCGTCATATCGGATTGCAATATAGAGAACTTTGATGCTAAATTCCAGCTCCTTTTGGAGGAGATTTCCAAGAATGCATGGAACCAAGCCAGCCGAACATACGAGGGACACGCCATTGCAGGCCGCACTACAGTTTCAGGATCTCAGGAAGAGCTATGGCTCGGTGGTTGCACTCGATCGTGTCAATCTATCGATTGCACCAGGGGAGTTCTTGACTCTGCTAGGCCCAAGCGGATCCGGGAAGACGACCCTGCTCAACGTTGTTTCGGGGATGATAGTGCCGACGAGTGGCGCCGTGCTGATTGATGGACGCGATGTCACGAACATCCCTCCACGCGAACGGAACATCGGCATGGTTTTCCAGAACTATGCCCTTCTGCCCCATATGACTGTTTTTGAGAACGTCGCCTTTCCTCTCCGCATCCGCAAGCGCGCTAAGCACGAAATTGAGCGCGATGTAATGGCCATTCTGGATTTGGTTCGGCTGAAGGATTTCGCGCAACGCAAGCCGAAAGAGCTATCTGGCGGCCAACAACAGCGGGTCTCGATCGCTCGCTGCCTCGTTTATAAGCCAAAACTTATCCTGATGGATGAGCCTCTCGGAGCTCTTGATAAGAAGCTAAGACATCAGTTGCAATTCGAGATCAGGAAAATACATCAGGAACTCGGTGTTACGATTCTTTATGTCACCCATGATCAGGAAGAGGCTCTCGTTCTGTCTGATCGGATTTGCGTCATGAACCATGCTCGAATCGAGCAAGTCGGCACGCCAAACGACCTTTACTTTCGGCCGACAAATGAGTTCGTTGCAGATTTCCTAGGCGACGCTAATCTGATACGGGGAACTATAGATCACGCTTCCGATGGTGTCGCCCGCGTCCGGACGAATGACGGATCGATGATGGGCTGCGCATTGCAGAGCAATCCCGGCCCCGGCAATCAGATGAAACTGATGGTTAGACCAGAATTCGTCCGGCTGACCCGCTTCACAGAGCCCGGTGATTTCGGGCTGCGAGGCGTCATTGAAAATCGTGCATTCGTAGGACACGCAATTCGATATACCGTATTGGCGGGAGATCAACGGATAACCGTTCTGCAGAACAGCGGCTCCGGCATACCGGTACTCGAATCCAATGACCAAGTCTGGGTTGACTGGTTACCGGGCGACGCGATTTCGCTGCTCTGATTCGGAGCTTCAGGGCATCAGTGGTTTCCATGAAGCCTTCACACGCAAATGGCGCAAATCCGGCCGGCGTGGAAACGCCCTCTGATCCAAGCCATAGCAGGCAAGGGAGGAGCTGATGACCGACGCGCCCAAGCCGCGGGCCTTCAGCGCCGATGGGATCGCCGCGCCGCTGCGTTATGCCACCTTCCGGCGCATCTGGCTTGGAAGCCTTTTTTCTAATCTAGGCATCCTCATTCAGGGCGTCGGCGCGGCTTGGGCAATGACTGAGATGACATCGTCGGCTGACATGGTCGCACTGGTGCAGACCGCGCTATGGTTGCCGGTAATGCTCATCTCGGTACCAGCCGGCGCAATTGCCGACATGTACGACCGGCGGATCGTGGCTCTTGTCTCGCTTACCATCGCGCTTGCTGGCGCAAGCGCGCTGACGGCGGCCACCTGGTTCGGCCTAGTCACCCCGAAGCTGTTGCTGTCACTTTGCTTTATACTCGGCAGCGGCATGGCGATAATGGGACCTGCCTCGTCATCCTCGATAGGCGAGCAGGTGCCGTCAGAAGCGTTGCCTGCGGCAGTCGCTCTCAACGGGAGCAACTACAACATCGCACGCAGCGTGGGCCCGGCCATTGGAGGCGTGCTGGTGGCGAGCGCGGGCCCCGTAGCCGCGTTTGCGCTCAACGCTCTCCTTTATCTGCCGCTGTTTGTCGCGTTGTACATGTGGAAGCGCGTCGCGGCGCCTCCGCGCTTGCCGGCTGAACGGCTAAGCCGCGCCGTCGCTTCTGGCGTGCGCTACATCGCCAATTCGCCGGCAATCAAGGTTGTACTAATCCGCGCCATGGTGATCGGTCTAATCGGCGGGGCGATTATTGCACTGATGCCGCTTGTGGCGCGCGATCTCCTGCATGGTGACGCGCAAACCTATGGCATCATGCTCAGCGCCTTTGGTTTGGGCGCAGTGATCGGCGCACTCAATGTGACTGAGGTACGCAAGCGTATGAGCGGCGAAGCCGCGATCCGCGCCTGCGCACTATCGATGGGCTTAGCGATTGCGGCGGTGGCGCTAAGTCGGCAGCCGCTGTTAACAGCAGCCGCGCTATTGTTGGCGGGAGTCGCATGGACGATTGCTTGGGCATTGTTTAGCATCGGTGTGCAGCTGTCAGCGCCGCGTTGGGTGGGCGGACGCGCGCTTGCTGCCTACCAAGCAGTGTCATCAGGCGGGATTGCCGTGGGCAGCTGGGGCTGGGGACGGCTGACTGATGCTGTCGGCGTCGAAGCTGCCTTGCTGGTCTCGACTGTCCTCATGCTTGCTTCGCCGCTCTTGGCCCTATGGCTGCGTATGCCGCGAATCAGCGCGCGTGAGGAGGAAGCTGAAGTGCTGGCAGATCCCGAGGTGCGGCTTGCGCTTACGGGACGCAGCGGCCCGCTTGTGGTCGAGATCGAATACCGCGTCCCTCAGGAGAACGCCCGAGCGTTTCACAACGTGATGCAGGACGTGCAGTTGTCGCGCCAACGCAATGGCGCTTACGGTTGGTCAATCGCGCGTGACATCGCCGAACCGGAATTGTGGACCGAGCGCTATCACTGCCCGACTTGGCTCGATTATCTTCGTCAGCGCAATCGCTGGACCCATTCGGAGCGGGCGATGGAACGGCAGGCCATGTCCTTTCACGTCGGCCCGGTCCCGGTGCGAGTGCGCCGCATGCTCGAGCGACCGTTTGGTTCCGTGCGCTGGAGGGACGATACACCCCATCGTGCAACCGACGACGTTCTGCCGGTGATCACAAGTATGGCGCAAGGCACGACTTCGTCGTCGCATCGATGCTAGCTCTATAGCCGCGCAATTCAATAGTCCACCTCGTTCAAGTCAGCTTCGCTACGCCGAGGCCCTTAGAGTGGCAACTGAAGCACTTACCGCCCGCAATGGCACGGGCAACGTCAATCTCACGGGAAGAGGAATCATGGTCACGACTTGCTGCGCAGAGAGGCTGTTGTTATGAAATTCGCTTCCACGAGGAGGACGATAGTTTGAAGTTGCGGATCGGCATCAGCGATTGTAGGACCGATCATGCATTCGTTTTCGCAATCGAAGCGCCAAGGATTCTGCAGAAACCAATGCCGATTTGGCCGCAAAGTTTCTCGAATGGCAACCGAAGATATCCAGCACGCCTAAAAGCGGAGAAACAAGTCGGATAAACCCTTGCTGGAGCGACGCAAGAAATTCACCTGCGCGGTTAGCTCGTTCTTTTCAGTGGAGATGAGCTAAGGCGTGGCTCAATCGGCCCAACTTGGCGTTGCCGAAATGCCGGCCCGAACCGCGCACCGTTGCCGGCCTCTCTCAGGGGGCGCCCGCTGCGGGGCCTGTAGCTCAATGGTTAGAGCCGGCCGCTCATAACGGTCTGGTTCCTGGTTCGAATCCAGGCGGGCCCACCAACTACTGCTGCTGCTGCTGCTCTGCTGGTGGGTAGTGGTGGTCACCACACACACGCACTCCTTCTTAATTCTTCTTCTTATGGGACATTTTGAGAACGATTCGAGTTCGGTTTGAGAACGAGCCGATTTCAGATCCGCTGACATAGCTGACGAATCTCCCCACCGGCTCCTTGCCGACTTTGGAGCACGAAAGAACGTGAGCAGGTCTGTTTTCTTCAACAGTCGTTCAGCAGCGACCGAAACGTTGACTGCTCCGAAATTTCCGCGCCCGTACATTTCCTCGCAGCGGCAGAAATGCGGCACGCTCGTCCGAGGGTAAGGTATCGTATTAGGCAAGGCGCGGCTTGCGACCGGCACCTGACTGAAGCACCACGAGATGGAATCTCTAGAAGACGAATCGAACGCGAACGCGTGGCAAAAGCGGATGCGACGAGTGTTCGCGGGAGTGAAGCATCAGAAAGAGAAACGACTACACGCTCTGTACGTTACGTGCAGAATCATCCTTTGACAGAGTTCCCGCGACGAGAAACGATGACGCTTAGGAGCTCGTCGGTGAGAGACGAGTTGTATGCCAAGTAGCACGCCGCGTTACTCATGACCCGAGGGTAATCGTTATGAACCGTCGCAATGTTTTGTCCGGTGCTGTGAAGGCCGGTTCGGCCCTTACGATAGGCGCCGCTCCCTTCGCAGCACCCCACCGAGCTCAAGCTGCTACAACGATTTCGTTCGTGAGCTGGGGCGGGAGCTACGGTGATTTTGTGAAGGAATTCTGGATCAAGCCCTTCACGGCAGAAACCGGAATTTCTGTAGAATACGTCGATGGTCCGGACTTGGCTAAGGTGAAGGCCCAAGTCACAAGTAACAACGTTCTGTGGGATGTATTCGATGCGGGCGGACCTGCAGCTTATGCAGGCGCAAAGGAAGGGCTTTGGGAGTCGGTCGATCCCAAATTGATAGATCCCGCCCGGTTTGTCCGGAAGCGGCCTCCTTTTGCTGTGCCCACGGCTATTTACACGGGTGGTATCGCCTATGACCCAAGCCGAACGAAGTATCCCGCAAGTGACTTTGGGCAGTTTTGGGACATCACGAACTTCCCTGGGCGTCGCGCCCTTCGCAGTCTCGCCGAGCAGACGTTGGAGCCAGCGTTGCTTGCTGATGGTGTTGCGCCGGGCGAGCTGTATCCGCTTGACGTAAAGCGCGCTTTCACCGCGCTGGATAGGATCAAGCCGCACACTAAGAAGTGGTTCGCTGCAACCGCTGAGGGGGTAAAGCTCATTCAGACAAATGAAGTCGACTACACCATTACCTTTGCAAACCGAGTTAGGGCTGCGAAGGAATCAGGCGTGTCAATCGATTTCTCGTTCGGCCAATGTTTCAGCGAGACACAATACTTCACTGTGGTCAGGGGCAGCCCCCGGAAGGAGGCCGCGATGCTGTTCCTCGAATTCGTCACCAGGCCAGAGCAGCAGGTATTAATTGGCAATAAACTTGGCGCCATCCCGGTTACAAAAGGTGCCGAGCAACAGCTGAACCAGCAGGCGCGACGCTGGCTTCCCGATCCCAACAATCCCAAGAACGTGTTGATAAACGATGAGTACTGGGCCGATCATTTCGTTGAGCTCGATAAGCGATTTAAGGAGTGGATCCTGACGTAACTATATCGCGGCCTCGTCGATGCCATGTGTGATGAAGACGATGGTCTTGCCGTTCGCGCGCCGGCGCTCTTCCAATATTTGATCGCGAGGCCATCCTCATAGCGCTTGCGATCCGCGATGATCCGGTCGAACCGCCCTCACCTCCTCGGCCGGTATCGTCTGCGCCCACGCGATCGTGCGCGAGACGCCCTCAACAAGCATGCGGGATGCATTCGGATCGTCCTTGATGAACCTCTCCCGCAGAACATAGGAACCACCGGTGAACTGGCCGAACAGATTGGTGTCGTTGAAGAGCGAGTGGATTCCACCCCGCTCCAGCGCCTCGTCGCGCAAGATGCCACTGAGCGTGCTCACCTCGACCTGCCCCTGACGGAGCCCGCTCGCCGGTCACAGGTGGGACCGCTACCAGCGTGACCTGCTTGGCCTCACTCGCGCTGAGGCCGTTCCGCGCGAGATATTCGCGAACACGAACTCCAGATGCGCACTCAGCTTATTGACGGCGACTGCCGATCAGATCGCGCGCCGTCTTGATCGGACGTAAGCGTAGCTCTGAGGCCCATTTGATTGGTGCTTGACGTCTATTTTGAACGCGTGGTGCGCCGGCGCGGCTTCCATATTTCCGACAAAGCGGTGACGGCGGCCTCGAGCGCCTTCCGGTCGACGAGGTTGGGATCAAACTGCTCAGGGCCCCAGCGGCGCATATGTTCGTGCTCCGGATGAGCAGGGTCGCTGATGGCGTCGAGGTATTCGGCATAGCCTGGCGCACCGCCGACGTCTTCCGGAGGACAACGACCGGCGGCCTCGAGCAGGAAGGGCATGCCCTCCGTCGTGGTGTTGTCGAACAACTTTTCGAGCTTGATCACGTGATCCCAGCTGTCGCCGAAGTCATAGAGATAGTGGATCGTCTTGGCGCCGATCTCGCGAACGACATCGCAGAGCCGTACTTTGCTGGCATCCATGGGCTGATGGCCGTAGTCGTTGTGGGGATCAGGAATCCCCCAACGGTCTTCACCAGCGAAGAACTCGAAGAGGTGGCTGGTTGACCAACCAAACGCCGCCTGAAGCGTCAGATGCAGCCGATCAAGGCGCAGCGTGACGGGTACGACAAGGCGACGCATCACCTCTGGTTTTACTTCCTTGAGGATTACCTTGACCCGGACCGCGGTCGTGTTCAGGCTCATGCCGCCAGCCTCGGATCGTGTGCATGCATCGTGTAGAACGACGCCCAAGGGAGCAGTTCGTCCAGTCGCGCCGCAGGCTAACCATTGACGAGCTTCGCGAGAACGTCAACGAGCCAGTGCTCGGCACTGACGCCATTGAGCTTACAGGTCTCGATTAACGAAGCCAGAACTGCCCAATTCTCGGCGCCCTCGTCGGAAGCAGCGCCATAATGCCGGGAATCTGGCGTTCGATGTTGTTGTAGCCTATCCATTCCACCCGCTCGTTGGTCAAACCGTTCTTGTAGTCGGTGAGCAGGAACATAACGGCATTCGCCACTTTTTAATCCGGCAGCCGCATGACGGAACGCTCTACGTTCCAGACTGGATGGTCACCCCACAAGCCGGTTCGATTGCGATTGTTGCCACACCCCGGATTCCGCTTAAGGCCCTCCTCGAGATTCGTGCCATGCTCGATCATCTCGTAGCCTCTTCTGTGGGGGATTCCACCCCCGAAGGAGGAGATGCCAATGAAGATCCCGCTGCGGACGCAACCGGATTTGTTCGCCATCGCCGTACCACCAGCCGAACTGTCGGACGAGGAGAGGCTGAAGGCAATAGCGCTGTTGCGGTGTCGGCTCGTCGAAGCGATAATCACGCCAACGGCCGGGCAGCCGGTCCAAAGCCTCGCGGAGGTGCGCGATGAGCAAGATCAGCGCTGAGCACCTTTGCCGCGACGCCATCGTCTACATCCGCCAGTCGACATCCTACCAAGCCGCGAACAACCTGGAGAGCCAGCGGCGCCAATATGCCCTCGCCGACCGGGCTCGCCGATTGGGCTGGAGCGATGTTCAAATCGTCGATGATGATCTCGGCCGATCTGGCGCCGGCACGGCTCGACCCGGCTTCGAGAAGCTTTTGGCAGCAATTTGCGAGGGTCGGGTGGGCGCCGTTGTTTCGCTGGAGGCGTCGCGGCTCGCGCGCAATGGCCGCGACTGGCATACTTTGCTTGAGTTCTGCGGGTTAGTCGGAACACTGATTGTCGATGAAGACGGCATTTATGATCCTCGCTCGATCAACGATCGCCTCCTGCTTGGCATGAAGGGCACGATGAGCGAGATGGAGCTTTCGGTATTCCGGCAGCGTTCCCTCGAGGCGCTTAAGCAGAAGGCACGCCGTGGAGAGCTCCTACTGACCGTGGCAGTCGGCTACGTCAAGGCCGAAGATGGCCGGATCGAGAAGGACCCGGATCGGCGCGTTCAGGATAGCATCGCCCTGGTGTTTCGCAAATTCGCCGAACTGCAGTCGATTCGGCAGGTGTTGCTTTGGTTCCGGGAGGAGCAAGTCGTCTTTCCGGCGGTCGTTCACGGCCATGGCAAGCAAACAACCGAGTGGAAAGCGCCGGTCTATTACACACTGCACCACGTGCTGACCAATCCGGTTTATGCCGGCGCATTCGTCTTCGGCCGGCGCGGCACGCGCGTTTTGATCGAAGGTGGCAGAAAGCGAGTCGTGCGCGACAGTATCCGTCGGAACTGGAAAGACTGGGAAGTTTGATCCGCGACCATCACGAGGCATATATTTCCTCGGAGGAGTTCGAACGGAATCAGCGTCTGATCGCCGACAATGCCAACGGAAAGAGCTATTTGGGCCGCGGGGCTATCCGGCGCGGCGAAGCTCTGCTGCCTGGTCTGTTCCGTTGCGCTCGCTGCGGCCGCCGATTGCATGTCGCTTATACCGGCAAAGGCGGCAACACACTGCCCTTGATCGGCGCGTAAGCCGCGATCAGCTTGAGAAGGGCGCCATAGAAAGCCCCCGATGTCGATATCGCCGATCACGACGGTCTGGATGTCCTACGGTGTCAATCGGCGTTCAAATTTGGCTCTGACGCATATTCGATGATCGTGATTGTTTTTATGGCGCGCCAATCAGCCTAGCCTGAAGGAGATCGAGCTTAGCGCGCCCGTACATTTGCCGTTTGACCAGCTTGAGCTTGGTGATCTGAGCTTCCACTTGGCCATTGGACCATGGTTGCGTGATAGCCGCGTGCACCGCGCCCTTATCGTTGGCAATGCCATTCGCGAACGAGGCAATGAGGCTCCGCTTGGAGTCATCAATCCAAGGTTCGAGCTCCATCTCGGCCTTCTTTCGGATCATCGCGTGGAAGCGGCCAACGAGAGCTTGGGCATCGGCCAGCATAGGAACGTTTTGTTCGATGACCGCAAGCGTGACGGTCTCGGCTTTGGTTAGGTGGTCGCGCTTCGTCGTCATCAGCTGCGCTATCGTCCTGGCGGCGGGGACCTTCTGCAATTGTTGATGGCTGATGGTCTCGGCACGTCGCCGTCGCGTCGCCCATTCCGCCACGACGCGCAGCGATCCCTTGAAGCCTTGTCCCTTCAAGCGGCGCCAGAGCTCGGCACCGTTGCGACAGCCGCCTGACCACTGCGCGTCCAGGAACGGCAGATGCCCGTCCAGGGTGCTTTGACGGGTGCGGAACATATCCGTACCGCCGCCGCGGCTAATTTGGCGAACCAGATTGCGACTATGTCCTGTGCGGCGGACGATCTCCTTGAGCGACACACCGTCGCTGACGAGAGCCGTAATTACGGCATGGCTGTCCTGCCGCCGCAAATAGCCCTGATAGCGCAGCTTTTCCGCACAGGTCAGCAATTCCGGGTTGATCGTCGTCGCTCCAATTGCGGTTCGGATTCTGTTCATGGAGCGGCGCACCGCATCAAGGAAGGCCGCGCTCGCATTTTCCATCAGATGCCAGCGGTCGGCGACTTGGATGGCGTTCGGCAGCGCCTTGGCTGCTGCCTCGCCGTATCCACCACCGCGATCTCGCGACACAATGTTGATCGCTGGGTGCTTCGATAGCCACGCCCGAACGGTCGCCGTTTCCCGGTCGGGCAGCAGGGTAACGATCCGCCGGCGCTCCAAATCGCACACGATCGTCCCGTATCGATGATTTCTCCGGAACGCCCAGTCATCGATGCCCACAACAAGCAATGGATCTGTCGGCATCGCCGTCCGCCGGCGGACCACCCGCAGCAAGGTATCGTTGCTGACGGGCAGCATGAGCCGCTTGGCGAAGCTTGCCGCCGGCCGGCCGCCGAGCGCCAACCCCAAGTGATGGACGATGTATTCCAACCGTGCCGTCCGGCGCCGTCGAAGCGGGACGATGTCTTCTCCAAACCGCTCCGCGAAGATCCGCCGGCGGCAATGCGGCACCTCACATGTGAAGCGCCGCGTGAGCAATCGGAGGCGCACCCTTCTGCCCGCTGACGGCAAATCAGCCACGTGCCGGATGTATCGGCTATGGATTCGGCGCGACGCTGTCGCGCACAAAGGGCATTGGGCCTCCGCAGCCTCTGACCGAACAGCCAGAATAACCGAATCCATTGAGTCACTTACACCATCAAACACCAAACCACTCGGTACTAGCGATGAGATTTGAAAGCCCGTCCGCATGGCGCTGATTCTCCGTTTGAGAACCACAGTCGCCCGGCAAACTTCATCGGAAATGAGTCAGACCCAATATTGCAGGCCGAATGACATTCGCCATTTCTCTCCGTTCAACGTTGCCTCGGCGGAAACCGGAGGCCGGTCAGGAATGTGGTATTTGCGGCGCTTTCCAGTTTTTTGCGATGGGGAAGATAAGGGCAACGTCCGCGGGGTAGACGTTCTGGCGTCGCGACAGTCCCACTGCCCACAGCAGCCCGCGCTCGCTCAAAGCCTGGCGGAAAGGCCCACTTGATCCGTATCCTGAATCGGCAAGCACACAGCCGAAACGCACGCCGGAGGCAATGACACGATCGATTTCTTCGATCGCGATCTCCGGCTTTGTTAGAGCGATCTGCCGATCCTTCGGCACGTGGGCTCGCCTCAAGCGCTCGGGATCGTTCGTCCAGGTCTCGGGTAGAAATAGCCGCAGCCCGACCATCACCGGCACTTCGCGCGAGGCCAGCGTCACCGAGACCAGAGACTGACAGTTGGCTGTCTTGCCAAGGGCTGAAGCGTATTGCGGCGCCACGCCGACCGAGCGCTCCCCCTTCTTCGGCAGCGCCGTATCGTCGATGATCAGCCAGGCGTCATCACTGCCAACCATCTTGTCGGCCTCGGCAAGCAGGACGTTCTCCAGCGGGGCCGCATCCCATACACCACTTGCTATGAAGTGATGCAGCTGGTCGTAGCCGACCTGTCCGTCGCGCGCTGCCATGGGCTGGATGCTGTTGCGATCGCCGGAGCCAATCAGTCCCGCCACATAGGCTGGGCACATCTGCCGCCGAGCCTTGTGACCCAATCGATCCAAAAACGGCTCCAGAAAGCGTCCAAGCTCCTTCCGCCAATCCGATCTCCCGCCTCCCATGGTCGGCCCCTCCACAAACAACCCATGAGTCACAAAAAAACTGATTTGGGAATCCCGCGCAGCTTAAACTCTGCCAAAGTAGTGCTCGGCTATCGACTCATTCAGTGCGGCAACGGCGCGCCCGGCTTGCTCAGTGATCTTCGCCCTCAGATTCCGCGTCTCAACGAGCTCTGACATGAAACGCATGCTCTTTCCGGCGCTTTCCAGCCATTGCTTCATCAAGCCATTCAGCTGCTCTATGTTTTGCCTTGTTTCCGCGTGCCCCCCGACGAGGATGAGAGCCGGATCGAGGGCATGATCGAAACCGATCGCCTGTCGGTCAAATTCGTCGCGATATTTTCGCTCCGCGGTTGTAATGTAGGTTACAAGTAACGTGTTTTGCCGCGACAGAGCCATTTGTGTTTCGTACACAGCTATAACGGCTGCATGCGATTCCGTTACGTTCTGATCGTTGCCACTAAACGAACCAAGCGAGAGGCTGGTTACAACGGTAGCGATCAATCCGACGGCGACTACGGCGGTGAAAGCAAGAATCAAGCGCTTGACGAGCGTCATCAAGGACTCCAAACGTGAGAATGGTATCGTGCGAAGCAAACGCGACAGCGTTCACTGAATCGTTGGTGAGGTAGGTTGCGACGATGACGCGACGTAGACCTTGAACTCGTATTATCGTTCGAATCGGAATGGACGACGGAAAAACTACCTTCAATTGTTTTCGAAATCCTCAACCTGAACAGTACGTTACGTACAGATCGCTGTGATCGGCTGCCACTTGTCTTCGATCTTCGCCAATCTGTTGTTCTTCCTGAGGCAGGAGAGATGGACCGTTTGAAAGATGTGATACGGCATCTCGAGTAAGACCTGCAGAATGCGAGGACTCCTTGTCATTATTGCAGCTTGTTGTAACTGTGAGGTTGAGGCGGTACGTCAGTGCCAAAGCGGTTTCGTCCCGCATGCGGTGTGCAAGAAAGATAATTGTCGATCCGCAGCGTACGAATGTCGGAGTTTGTCGACACGAGAGCTCTCACACCGAAACGCTATAGTACTACGGCGAATGCGAGCAACATCCCGGGCCCTGCAAACAGGGCTTAGAAAACACGCTTTAGGCGATTTCGTTCCGACGTGTGTTTTGGCGCTAGCGAGCCTGTCGGTCAACTTGGCAGCCATGCGCTTGTGGCGTCTCAACTCCAGAGATGCGGCGGCGCGGCGATCGTTCGGCGCGCATGTAAAAGTGCCGTCTCCTATCCGTAGCCACCCGACTCAGGCGGCAATATTGCAGGCCGAATAACAATCAGCGCTTCGCGAGGATAGGCCCATCACGCGAGGTTCCATCGGCGACTACGCAAAATGGGAATCACGACTCGTGGAGCCGCCAGCTTTCGAGTGAAGCCAGTGTTGATGGAGTTTAGTACTGATGCCTCCTTGATGGCGGCGCCGGATCAAGCGGCGTGCGATAGAGTTCGGTGTTGTCGACGTTAATGACGCGAACCGCGCAGCCCTTGGCCTTCAGGCCTGGATATACGGCAGAGAGTTCGGTCGCGAGCTGCTGCGCCCGCTCGGAAGCAAGCTCAAGATTTTCAAGGATAAGACCGCCTTGGTCCCTGTACTCCGCGCCAATCACAAGGTCAAAAGAGTAGTACGGCATGCGAAAAGTGTTCCATTTGATCAGGGCCGCGGCTTCCGGGATTAGTTCCAACGTCGATCGGCATTGGCCACGCAACCGGTCAAATCGAAGACAGCTTGCAGGCGCCACGGTTCATTAGGTCAACTCGATCTTCTGATGAAGGAATAATTCTGTTCGGACCGTACAGAGGACACCTTAATCCCGTACTGGATCCAACCGAGCACGTCCGGAGCCAAAGCCTCGCATTTCTGTAAGTTCGGCCTATGGCAATGCGTCTTCGCCTTCAACTGCTCGATAACGGCAGCCCAATGGCGGGATCCTCGAACGGCGCGACGAACATCGCACACGGCAGGTCGGCTTCAAGTCGCCGAATTTCTACGTGCATCCGCGGATTTGGCACTGCCGTGAGCATTATCGGGGAACTGCCTCGCCGAACGCCAGCGCTATTTCGTCGGACCCCGGCCGATCCATCGGATTCTGATCGGGCTGGCTTCACGTACTACAATGGCTGGCGCATGGCAGCTGATCTGGGATTCGCCCTCGATTTGCTGAGCAGGGCGAATGCTCTAACGTTTCCCGAGATCAAGGCGGTGGAAATCTTACGCGCCTCGCACCGAAGGCCTCGATGCAGGTCTCAAATGTAAGGCCGCCAAGCTAAGCGTGTCCCAATGCCTGGCCTACGTCACAGATTGGCCCAAAGAGCCAGGACCGCTACGATCGTTGAGGCGGGCGACTTCCATAGTTGCTGCTTCGAGGCCGTCGCGTAAAGACTTCTTGATGAGCAAGGCAAGTTCCTCGCCGCTGCCGGTCCACGCTCGGTGACTTTCTCCTCAAGCGTGTTCGATTTGATTTCCGAGATGGTGATGGTGTTGGATGTCGCAGTCCACGCGACCGACTGCGACTGGAGCGACTGGAGCCACATCTATGCCTCCGCCAGCCAGGCGGGCGCAAGCATCTCTGCCCTGAAGAGCGATTTCGGCCGGGACGGCGTGGAGTTCGAATACTTCGACCGCATCGCTGCCGGCCTCCAGCCACGGCAGAGAGTTTGAGTCATGCGACAGCTGATTGGGAATCGTTTTTGATTCACTCAGCTCGGTGCGAGGTCAAGGCGATAGAAATCCACAGCCGTTTTCGCAAACAACGCGCTCTTTTCGTCTTCTGAACAGGACTCCGTGATCCGCTTGAAGGCGTTGAAGATCACCTGATAGCTGCACTGGCCCTTATCGGGTGGAAAGTTGCTCTCGAACATTGCGCGCCCAGCGCCGAACGCCTCGATGCAGGTTTCAATGTACGGTCGCCAAGCGGCGGCCAGCTCCTCGGACGAAGGCGGCTGCGGCCGTTCGTGAAAATCATAGCTCAATAGCCGCATTGCGAGGCCGCCGAGCTTGACCACGACGTTCGGGCATTTTGCGATGTCCGTGATCGACGCTTTCCACACACTAAAAGTCTCCTCGCGCCGGCCCGCAAATCGGCCGAGCCCAAGTGGGCCACCGCAATGATCGAGCACGATTTTCGTATCAGGAAAGGCGCGAGCGAGATCGACGAGCTCGCCGATCTGCGGATGAAACAGCCAGGCATCGAAGCTAAGATCGAGCGGCGCCAGGCATGCAAAGCCTTTGCGGAAGGTGGCATCCAGCAGTAGCCCCCTGGGCCGCGTCGTATATATGCCGGCAATGCCGGCATCGGAATCCCACGCCGAGGAATGACGGATGCCTCGAAAGCGGCTGCCGCCGGCGGCAATCTCGGCTTCCAGCACCGGCTTTGCTGCTTCGCCAAGCAATAGATTCACGTGGCTGACAATGCCGGCGCAGATTTGCGCCTTGCCATAGCCGCCACTCGCGCTCATGGCGGCAACGCCGTTGGCGAACTCAACCTCGCCGATAGGACGTAAAGATTCTGGTCCCACCGCGCGATACATCGACCGTGAATCGACATAGATGGTAGCGACAATGTTATGGCCGGTGCCGATGTCAACGGACATCTCTTCGATTAGATAGCGCTGGCCGTCGCAGTCCCACAAGTGATGATGCGGATCGACGATCGGACGAGCAGGATCAATGACTTGCTCACGGTGTTGGGCAAGCCAATCTTCGCGCGGATCGGCGTAGAGCCCGCTCTTCGAGATGTAGGCGGCGCCGGCAATCATTGGGAGTGCTTGCTGATATCGAAAAACCCCTGAGTATGATTTTTTAATCAGAGTGGCAGCGCTCCGCAAGCACTTCAATCAGGAGCCGGCGGCTCTCTCGCCGAACTCCGACAGCAGCCGAAACGCTTGAAAGCCGCCCACTTCTATCGGCGAACGCGCTCCACGATCGGGACGAACTAAGATCCCGCGCCGCTAAGACGCCGACATCGATCGCACCGCAAACATCATAACAGCCGTGCCGCCGCCGAAGACGTCAGCACATAAAGCTGGAAAGGCTCCCTATAGGCTCTTCCCGATCGAGAGAGCCGGCTCCGGAAATCTGAACAGGGCGATAAGTGGAGTTTCTGCCTGACGGCGGGCAAGATTGGCCCGCGAATCAGGAGAGACGATGACGAGACGCGCACGCCGGAACCACACACCGGCTTTCAAGGCGAAGGTGGCGCTGGCCGCTGTCAAGGGCGACCGAACGATAGCTCAACTGGCCGAGCACTTTGACGTTCACCCCAATCAGATTACGGCATGGAAAGCCCAGCTGGAGGGTGGAGCTTCCGGAGTTTTTGGACCTGGCGGCGCCGCGCCCGCCGTGCCTGCGATCGACGTGAAGTCGCTGCACGCCAAGATCGGAGAACTGACGCTGGAGAACGATTTTTTAGAAGGAGCGCTCACCAAGGCGGGATTGCTGAGCGCAAAGCGATGATCGACCGTGAGCACGATCTGTCGATCACCAGGCAGGCGGAAGTTTTGAAGATCAGCCGTAGCAGCGTCTATTATCTGCCGCGCCCAGTGCCGCCCGACGATCTCGCGACAATGCGACAGCTTGATCGGCTACATCTGGAGTTTCCTTTCGCCGGTTCGCGAATGTTGCGAGGCCTGCTGGCTGCCGAGGGGTGCAAGGTCGGCCGCCGGCATGTCAAAACGCTCATGCGGCGGATGGGGATAGAGGCGCTGTACCGTCGTCCGCGCACCACCAAACCTGAGCCCGGGCACAAGATCTATCCGTATCTGCTGCGCGGCGTGGAGATCACGCGCCCGAACCAGGTCTGGGCAATGGATATCACCTACATCCCGATGGCGCGCGGCTTCGTGTATCTCGCTGTCGTGCTGGACTGGGCGACCCGCCGGGTTCTGTCGTGGCGGCTCTCGATCACGATGGAGGCGGCGTTCTGCGTCGAGACACTGGAGGACGCTTTGGCGCGTCACGGCAGGCCTGAAATCTTCAACACGGATCAGGGCTCGCAGTTCACCGGCTCGGCCTTCACCGGCGCGCTCGCCACCAACGGCATCGCCATCAGCATGGACGGTAAAGGAGCTTGGCGGGACAACGTGTTCGTCGAGCGACTGTGGCGCAGCGTCAAATACGAGGAGGTTTACTTGCGGGCCTACGACAGCGTGTCCGATGCCCGCGCCTCGATCGGCCGATACCTCGACTTTTACAATAGCCGACGTCCTCACTCGAGCCTTGACGGCGGCACACCGGATCAAGCCTACTTCAACCCGCTGCCAATCCGCATGGCGGCCTAACTAACCCCGGCAGAGCCTCCACTTATCGACGCGGAGATTCTGTTCAGACAACCGGGACCAGCTCTGAGGCCATCCATTAACCATCAACCGTCCACCACTATGGGCAGGGAGCCGTTGAGCACTTTGTAGGTATCGGCAGACGGTCCCTGATGAGGCGCGGCCCCCCTAAAATTGCAGCGGTGCGGTAAAGGCCGGCGCGGATATCTATCGAGGCGCTGACCAAACCTATGTGATTAAGTCCACTGCTTGCGACGATGCAGCCGAGCGGATCGACAATCTGGCTGAAGCCAATGAAGTTTGGTCCGCCAAGTTCACCGACGAAGTTCGACGAGATGAGCCAACGGTAATTTTCTACAGCGCGCACCCGGTCGAATAGATCGCACCAGCCCACCCTGAGGTTGTCTTCTCCTCCGCCGTGGCCGGGCAGCGCGGGCCATGCGTTCCCCACGACCAGCAGCTCAGCCCCGGAGAAGGTCAGTTCCCGACACGCTTCTGGCCATCTTTTGTCATAGCATATCAACAAGCCGAGCTTGCCAAGAGGGGTATCGAACACCGGCCACTGATCGCCCGACCGCCACACGAGCTGCTCCGCGAGTCCGAGGTGGAACTTCCGGTATGATCCGATGTACCCCTGCGGTCCTGCGAGCACGAGAGTATTGTAGAGGATGCCCGGCTGCTTACCCGCCTCGGTGAGGCCGAAGACCACGTGAATATTGTGCTTTCTTGCTGCAGCGATCATGCGTGCCACAGTCGGGCCATCCGGCACTGTTTCGGCCGTGCGTTGAGCATTGTGGAGTACGTCCTCGATGCCCACTAAGCTCAAAATCGGCGGGTAGCCCAGTAGGCTCGTCTCGGGGAAGACGACGAGAGCAGCGCCAGCCGCAGCAGCCTCCGTACGCATGCGACGAAGGCCGCCCGATTGACACATGCGCGCGGGGGCCGGGTCGGCTATGATGGCGCTGCGTGAAGGTTAGGCAGCTTGCTGATCGTTGGGTTCGTCGGCTTGGCGCGGGAGCTTCCATTCCCAGGGCAGCAGTTCGTGCAGACGCGATGCGGGAAGATCGGCGATACGGGCGACGATATCGGCCAGCCAAGCCTTGGGATCGACGTCGTTGAGGCGACAGGTCGTGATCATCGTCAGCATGATGGCGGCGCGTTCGGCGCCGCGCAGGCTGCCGGCGAAGGTCCAATTGCGCCTTCCCAAGGCGATGCCGCGCAACGCTCTTTCGGCGGCGTTGTTGCTGAGGCAGATCCTGCCATCGTCGATGAAGCGGGCAAAGTCGCCCCAGCGCCTGAGCATGTAATTCATGGGCTTCAGGACCTCGGAGGAGCGTGAGAGGGTTTCTCGCTCGCGCAGCAGCCAGGTGTGCATGTCGTCGAGCAGCGGCTTGCTTCTCTCCTGGCGTACGGCGCGCCGCTCGTCGGCGCCGCGGCCGTTGATGGCGCGCTCGATCTCGAACAACGCATCGAGGCGTCTGACCGCCTCCAACGCGATCGGAGAGACCGGTTTGCCCCTGCCTTCCCTGGCGTTCTTCTCGATGTCGGCCAGCTCGAAGAAGCCCCGCCGCGCATGGGCGAAGCAAAACGCCGGCGTAATCGGCAGCACCTTCTTCTGCGGATCGAACAGCGGCTCGAAGCCGTTGTAGCAATCGGCTTGCAGGATACCGGCGAAGGCGGCCAGATGCTTCTGTGGATGCTCGCCTCGACGGTCGCTCGAGGCGTAATAGACCGCCGCCGGCGGCGCAGGTCCGGCGAAGGGCCGGTCATCTCGCACATATGTCCAGATCCGACCGGTCTTGCACTTGCCCTTCGCCAGGATGCGGATGGTGGTGTCGTCGCCATGCAGGCGCTCGGCAGCAAGCACATGGCGTTCGATCAAGTGGAAGAGCGGCATGACGGCGAAGGTCCCGTGGCCGACCTGGTCGGCCAGTGTCGACAACGGCAGGTCGATCCCCTCGGCCTTAAAGCGCGCACTCTGGCGATTGAGCGGGATGTGCATGCCAAACTTGTCGAACAGGATCGTCGCCAACAATTGCGGACCGATGAAGCCGCGCGGCGTGGCATGGAACGGTGCCGGCGGCTGGCTGATCTTCTCGCAATCGCGGCAGGTGAACTTCTCGCGCACGGTCTCGATGACCTTGAACCGGCGCGGGATCTCCTCCAGCGTCTTGGTCACATCCTCGCCGATCTTCGCCAGCCGCGATCCACCGCAGCAGGCACAGGTCGTCGGAGCCTCGATAACGACGCGCTCGTGTTCGATGTCATCCGGCCATGGCTTGCGCATCGGCCGCTTGCGCATGAAGGGGCGCACGTTCTGCGTCTTCGCCGCTGCGGCCTGCGCGGCAAGCTCATCCTCGCTCGCCGTGGTGACGAGTTCTTCGAGCTCCAATTCCAACTGCTCGATCAGCCGCGCCGTGCGCTCGGAGCGCTGCCCGTACAGTTCGCGTTTGAGCTTCTCGATCCGCAACTCGAGATGCGCGATCAGCGCCGCGTTGTCCGACAGCTCCGCTTGCGCGCTGGCAGCCATCGCCTCGGCTCGCAGCCGGGCCTCACGCTCGGCCTGCAGCGCTGCCAGGGCACTGACAAGATCCGATGGAAGGTTGTCCGGCTCCGATATCATGAAGCTATTGAATCAGATCAAGCAGCAGATTTAAACCCAAAACGGCTATCCGACCCGCGTCGGACGCTGGGTTTCTTGCGGGTTGCGCCAATCGATCCCGGACAACAGATAGCTCATCTGCGCCGGCGAGATCGTCACTGCATCGCCCGCAACCGAAGGCCAGATGAACCGCCCTCTCTCCAGTCTTTTGGTGAACAGGCATGCTCCCTGGCCATCGTGCCAGATCACCTTCACAAGATCGCTGCGGCGACCGCGGAAGACAAACAGATGACCGCTGAGCGGGTCCTTGCGCAGCACCTCCTGGACCTGGAGTGCCAGCGACGGAAAGCCTCGGCGCATGTCCGTGTAGCCTGTCGCAAGCCACACTCGTGCGCCCGTCGGAACCGGGATCATCGGCGTACCAAAGCATCGAGAACGCGACGTAGTGCGTCTCCATCAACGTCGCCATCGACCCGGATGCGGTGCCCGCTACCAAGATCTATCTCGATAATGCCCAGGCTCTTCCGTCGACGCGCCGCCGTCGTCGTCAGTGGCGCTTCGGCCACCTCCCGCGGCGGCACAGACGGTCCAATCTCGACCGGAACGAACGGCGCTATACTCGCTTCACCGTGCTTGCAAAGCTCTTTGCGCCACCTGAACAGCTGGCTTACATGAAGGCCAGCCATGCGAGCGACCTCGGAAACACTGGCTCCGGGCTCCAGCGATGCTGCAACAAGCTGTTCCTTCTCATCCTGCGACCACCGGCGCCGCCGCTCGACCGATGTGATCACCTCCGCCCTCGAAATCGTCATAGCGCTTCTCCTAGGATTACCCCTAGGACCTGCAGCGTTCGCGTCCGTCAAACAAGGCGGCCCTCAACGGAGGAATACCAGCCTCCTCGATGTAGGACAGATGCAACTCGAGGCTCTTGTTTATGTCGTATGTCCCTGGAAACGCACACGTGGCGATCACTGTTTCTGACATTTAAGGTCTCCTCGGTCGACGAGGGGCTTGGGCAGTCTAACGGGCACTTACGGTGATGGTGGCTCGGACATTGGTTTTGGACGGACGATGGATTTGCGCGAGTAATCGCGGCCCGTCTCTGCGAGATGCCGGAAAATCCTGCATCCTTCGAGGACGCGTCGCGATCTTGACGACTTCGTTGGTTCTTAAGTGCCCCTCAAGTTCGGCACGGCAGTGTATCCGCGTGACAATCGAACTCCAATTCATTGGCTGTGAATTGGGGCAGAGCATTCATATTCTCGATGTTTCTCCCGACGTGGTCCTGCTGAGCGAGCCTGGTGAGCGTCAATCTGGCTCGCGTCCGGCTTTGCCACAGCCGGCACAGTTCGTGCCGGCGGATCCGTGCTGACGTTCGCGACCGAGGCATTGGCGTTCATTGAAGGAAACTGATGGCGCAGCATATCCGGCAATACAAAGGCATCGGTGGAGATCATCTTAAAGCCCGCCTGTAAGCTTGCCGCCTCCTTTAACTGGCAATCGTAGAAGGTCGGACGCCAAAACACCCGGACGCAAGCGGAGATCCCTACGCTAGGATCCATTCTTTGAAACGCTTGTTGAGTTCGACATAGTGATCGGCCGCCCAGTACGCATCGTTCCGGAATACGTTCTTGGGATTGTTGAGATCGGGTAGCCAGCGCCGCGCCACCGCGTCTACCTTTTGCTCTGCGTCCTTTGCCACCGGAGTCGCCCTAAGCTTATTGGCTAACAGGGCCTGCCGATCAGGTCTGGTAACGAATTCAAGGAAGCGCATGGCAGCTTCCTTTCGCGGGCTGCCTCTGAGCACGCAGAAGTATTGCTGCACGTTAAGAGTCTGATCGAAAGAGATATCGATCGAAATGCCCGCCTCCTTCGCGGCCTTGACCCGGTTCGCATAAGTAAAGGTGTAGTCGACTTCATTCGTCTGAATGAGCGAGCCCCCGAGCGGTTGCATCGAACCAGACCTTGACATAAGGCTTGATGCGATCGAGCGCTTTGAAGGCGCGGTCTACATCAAGCGGATACAGCTTGCTTGGCGTAACACCGTCAGCAAGCAAAGCAAGCTCCAACACCTCATCGACGATCCTAGGTAGTGCGCGACGACCAGGGAAGTTTTTGATGTCCCAAAGCTGGGCAAAGTCCTTCGGCGGACGCTCGTTTCGGCTTGGATCATAGCCGACGCCACCCGTGTAAACGGCCGTGGGCACAGCAAAGGAAGGCGGCTTCCGAACAAATCGGGCGGGATCAATTAGTTTCGTATCGACCGCCTCCCAAAGACCTTCCTTCTCGCCCGCATAAGCCATAGCACCGGCTGCATCCAATACGTCCCACTGAATGTTGTTACTTTGGATTTGGGCGTTCACTTTCGCTAGATCTGGACCGTTAACATATTCAACCGCGACTCCGGTTTCCGCCGTGAAGGGATTGATCCAGAACTCCTTGATGAAATCACCGTAACTTCCGCCTCAACTGACGAACGAAATTGTTGTAGCAGCTTGCGCCCGGCGGGATGATACGAAGGGAGCCGCGCCCAGAGAGAGGGTCGCACCGAGTTTCGCCGCGCCCGCTAAGACATCTCGACGGTTCATACGACTGTCCTCCACTTCACAAACACCGTTGGTATTTTTCTGGATGCGGAAGATCTATACAAGCAATAAGTCTGCACGTAACGTACAGAACACGTCTTTAATTCAGTTGGGTGTATTCGCATGTCTTTTCCGTCCGAAAAGCACCAGGATTTGCTTGCTTCCCCCAGTGGCCTGGTCCCTTGCTTTTAATTTGCGGGCTGTAGATCGATCTGCACTGGCGGCCGTAAGCAGCTTAGGATCAATCGTGGTCGGAGATGACGGTATGTACCTGATGCATCGGTTGACGGACAGCGTCGTGCAGGCCCGACTGCGTTCACCATTAGATGCCAACAGGTGCTGCGCATGTCGCCGCGGCCGGTCTGCTGAAAACGCGGCACTCAGCTCTCTGACTACGTGATCGAGTGAAAGTTATGCTCCGCCATGCGCGCCCAGGACGTCACTGACACGCTGGAGCTGGCCGTCGAATCCTCAGGCTTTGGGTCCGCCGAGCTGCTGCACAAGCCGAAGCTGCTCAGCAACAACGACTCTAGTTACATCGACGGCGAATTGGCGGAATGGATCGAGGCCAACGGCATGAGCCATGTGCGAGGGACTTCGCTGCACCCGCAAACCCAACGCAAGGTCGAGTGCAGGGCGATCGCGTGGATGCACCGCTCTTTAGGTTAGGATCCACTCCTTGAAACGTTTATCGAGGTCGACGAAGTTATCGGCCCAGTATTCATTGCTGAGGAACACGTTTTTAGGATTGCTGAGATTGGGGAGCCAGCGCCGCGCCCGCTCATCTATGCTTTGCTCGGCGCCTTTTGTTACCGGGACAACACCAAGTTGGTTGCCTATTAAGGCCTGCTGCGCCGGCCTACTGATAAAATCAAGGAAGCGCATCGAAGCCTCCTTCCGCGGGCTCCCCTTGAGTACAGTGTAATATTGCACCACGTTGATATTTTGACCGAAAGAGAAATCGATCGAAATACCCGCTTCCCTCGCAGACCTGACACGGTTCGCATATGTGATGGTATAGTCAACTTCATTCGTTTGAATGAGGCTCACCCCTTGAGCCGTTTCACCGAACCACTTCTTAACGTATGGTTTGATCCGCTCTAACGCTTTGAAAGCGCGGTCTACATCAAGTGGGTACAGCTCGTTAGGGGCAACACCATCCGCAAGCAAAGCAACGGTCAATGTCTCAGCGGTTCCGTTTGCGCCATGAAGTGCGCGGCGCCCAGGAAAACTCTTAACGTCCCAAAGTTGCGAAAAATCATTCGCTGCATGCTTCGTTCGGGCTGGATCGTACGCTATGCCTCCCGTGTAGATGGCTGTAGGGATGGCAAAAGGAGGCGGTTTGTGAACAAAACGCTCGGAATCGACTATTTTGGTATCGATTGCCTCCCAAAGACCTTGTTTGGCGGCCGCATAAGCCTGAGTCCCAGGCGTATCGAATACATCCCACAGAACGTTATTGCTTTCGACCTGAGCCTTCACCTTCGCTAAGTCTGGACCATTGATATATTCTACTGAGATTCCCGTTTCAGCCGTGAACCGCTTGATCCAGAATTCTTTCACGAAATCACCGTAGCTCCCGCCCCAGCTCACGAAGGAAATTGTCGTGGCAGCTTGCGCACGGCGGGGCGAAATAAATGGAGTCGCGCTCAGCGATAGTGCAGTGCCGAGCTTCGCTGCGCCCGTTAAGAGATCTCGACGGTTCATACGTTGCCTCCCCCAACACAATTCTCTGTATTTCATTACAATATTATATCTCTGACAGGCTATTCCAAGGAATTCGTCCGGCCGCACCGAGCGAGATCGTCAAAACGCAGCACGCCGCCACCAGCTAGGCCATAAGAAATCGAGGCTGGATGCATGGTCGCACGCGGACGTTGTATGCTCCGAGAGAAAAACCGCTTCTATCCAACATGCGGCAGAGAGCATCTTGCCGCCTTAGCGGGCCTGCCTCACGCAATGTTATCTCAAGCTCTCAAAGCTTCGGATGCCGTCTGTCGTCTTGAGCGCAGCAGGGCAGTGGCGTCAGCATCAACACTACGCCGATCCGTAGTGAGGACCACGCCGTATACATCTCGCGCCCTTCTAGGACTCACGATTCCGCCTTGAACATCGCAAAGCACGGCATCAGGGTTACGTCGCCTCGGATCGCCATATCCTCCGCCTCCGGGTGAGGTAATGTTAATCCGGAGCGGCGGCAGGTTGCGTACGCCATATTGGGGAATGTCGAACGGCTCGCCATTCGCGGCGGCAAGTGTCATTGAGCCGGACTGACCTGCGGAGCCGCCATTAACTCCGAAGGCGGTCAGTCCATACCCCCCTTCGCCCCGAAACGAATATTCGGCGGCCACTTCTACGTCCGCGACATAGTTCATGCCAGGACCGCCACGAAATTCACCGGCACCTTCGCCGTCGCACCGCATTTCATGTTTGTGGATGGTGATAGGATAGAACTGCTCCTGGGTCTCCACATTCGCCAATCGTGATCCGCATAATGTTGGTACCAATCCCATTCCAGGAAAGCCATCTCGACCGCGAACGGCACCTGCTGATGGCAGCCCATGCCCGTGGTACAGGACGAAGGTTTCTCCACTTAAGCGGCGGCCAGACGTCACGCAATGCAGCAATTTTCCCCAGCCGGCGCACGCCCGCTTTGGATCGCATGAAGCCAATGCCTTCCAGCAAGCATGAACGATGTTGGTTGCAGGAAATATAGTGTTCATCGTCATCGGCGCCGGCGACCGGGCATTCACGACGGTCCCTTCTGGAGCGTGCACTGTGACTGCGCGGAAAGCGCCCTGGTTCTTAGGCAGTTGCGGACCAAGAAACGCAATGATCGCAAGATAGACGCTGGAGTAGGTATTGGCGATCGAAGAGTTCTTGAAGCCTGAGATCTGCGGCGAACTGCCCGTGAAATCGAGGTGCAGATCTTTATCAGAGACCGTAACACGAACGCGAACCCGGATATCGGCAGGCCCAAAGCAGTCGTTGTCGCTCTCATCCTCGCCTTCATAGACACCGCAAGGCAATCGAGTGATTTCTTCACGAACCAGATGCTCGGCATAGTCGAGAATGCCATTGAGATAGTCGCGCGCTGTCCCCTGCCGCAAGAGCGATAACGCCTCGGCCAAACGTCTGGCACCGATTTCAGTTGAGCCGATCATTGCCCGCAAGTCGCCATCCAAGAGATCCGGACACCGGGTATTCGCAAGAAGCAGCTCCCACAGGTCGCGACGCAACTTACCGGCAGCAATCAGTTGCAGCACCGGAAGCCTGATCCCTTCGTGAAAGATCTCGGTTGCTGCCGAATTGTAGGTGCCGGCAGCACCTCCTCCGATATCCGATTGATGGGCTCTGTTGCAACAAAAGGCCAGCAATTCACCCAGCAGAAACACGGGCCGAATAATCGTATAGTCAGGCAAGTGATTGCCGCCAGCAAGATAGGGGTCGTTGAGGATAAACACGTCCCCATCGGCAATCTCCCGGCCGAACCTCTCAAGTACGGCTCTGACCGCAAATCCACCGCCACCGGTATGAATAGGCAATCCGTCGGCCTGCGACACGATGTTCCCGTGGGCGTCGCAAATGAAGCAGGAGAAGTCATGGGACTGGCTGAATATCGTGCTCCGCGCTGTCCGCATCATCACCCATCCCATCTGCCGCGCGATGTGGTCAAGCTGCTTCTGGACGATTGAAAGGCCGATGGGATCGTCAATCATCGCATTACTCCGCGGGGTTCGTCACATGAACGAGAAAGTTGTCACTGGCGTCGACTTCGAGGCGATCGCCAAGACCAATCAGGATGGTCGTGTTCTTTTCCTCGATTAACGCCGGACCGCTCACCGCCTGGCCAGGACGCATCTCGTTACCATCATAGACCGGCACCGTTTGAAAGCCTGAAGTTCGGTTAAGATATACAGAGCGCCGCTCGCATGGCACTGGTGTGGTCTCGAGCGCCGGCAGATCGGGGCGCCGTACTCGCCCCAAACGAGCGATCCCGACCAGCCGCAGGTGAACGATTTCGATCTGCCCGTCGGGCTGATAGTGACCGAATTGGCGTTGGTGTCGAGTTTCGAACTCCGCGCGAACTGACCACGCTTCCCAGCTGTTGACAGGGACTTGCAGCGACCATTGCTGTCCGACATAACGCAAGTCGACGCTTCGCTCGAAGCTGATATCTGAAAGCGCAAATCCGCTGGCCGCTAGCCGTGTCTTAGCCGAAGCGACTAGCTGAGAGAAGCCTCGGTCAATGTCGTCACTCGATTGTTGGTCGAGTAGCTTCAACCAAGTCTCGAGAAAGTCCTCGCGTATGTCGGTGCTACACATGCCGAACGCGCAAAACACTCCTGCAAGGCGTGGCACATACACCGCCGGACAGCCCAGTGCGCGCGCGACGGGGACCGCATGCAGCGCTCCCGCGCCTCCGCCCGCAACGAGCAGGAAGCGCCGAGGATCGTGTCCACGCTCGACGCTAACGCGCTCGATCGCATGCTGCAGACTCTGTTCCAACAAACGAATAACGCCAGACGCAGCAGAAATAGCATCGAGCCTCAGTGGGGCCGCGATTTTGTCTTCGATTGCTGAGCGTGCGAGGGTGAGATCGAGCGTGATGAGCCCACCGGCAAAGGGGCCGGGACGCATCCGGCCAAGCAGAAGATGCGCATCCGTAACTGTGGGATCCTCGCCGCCGAGACTATAACAAGCCGGACCAGGTCGGGCGCCCGCACCGTGCGGGCCAACGTTTAGCAGTCCTCCGGAGTCGACCGCCGCAATTGTGCCCCCACCCCCACTGATTGAATGGATATCAACCGACGGGAGGGTTAAGTGATAGTCGTTGAGAGAAAACGAATCGACCATCGCGATTTCACCTCCATTCATCAAGGTGACGTCGCAACTTGTGCCGCCGATTTCCATTAGCAGCAGGTCATCGCGTTTTGCCATGTCCGCCACGGCACGAAGCGCGCTCGCCCCTGCGGCAGGCCCCGATAGAGCCAACATGGCCGCACGGTCGACCAGCTGTTCAACGCTCGCCGCTCCACCATTGCTCTGGATCAGGAGAAGCGGATAGGCTAATCCCTGCGCTCGCAGATCTTGCTCAAGCTGACGCAGATACGGGACAACACGGGGGGTCACGTAGGCGTTGAGCACCGTAGTTGAGGTACGCTCATATTCACCGAGCACGGGAGCGATATCCGCCGAAATGGACAACCAGACCTCTGGCCAACTCTTTCGAACTAGCTGAGCGCACATCCGCTCGTGTCTATCATTGCGATAACTGTTGAGCAGACAGATCGCCACGGAAGTCACCCCCTCTCGTCGGAACGTATCGATCGCTCGTTCTATGCTCTCGGGCTCAGGAGCTCGTATTGGACAGCCGCTTTTGTCCATCCGCTCCCGAACCGGCAGCCGCAGATGGCGTGGAACGATCGGATCCGGAAACGGAGTGCGATGGTCCCATGCATCTTCCCGAAAGCCACGCCGAATCTCGAGCGCGTCGCGAAAGCCTTCGGTCGCAAGCAGGCCAACGACGGCTCCCTTTCGCTCAAGAATTGTGTTGGTCGCGATCGTCGATCCGTGAACAAACCCACGACAGTTCGCAAGCAGGCTTTGAACGGAGATCCCCAGACCATTTGCAGCTAGCTCCACGGCGGCAATGACACCTATGGCCGGATTAGGCACGTTGGTCGGCGACTTGAAGGTGAAGAGCGCGCTGGTAGCGTCAGCGACTACGAGATCAGTGAATGTGCCTCCGACATCAACTCCGATTCGCCACGGGGCAGTTGCGGTGGGCTTTTGGTTGAGGTCTGTCTTGTTGACCGAGCCGATACTCATCGCACATTCTCCAATGCTGATGCGGGTTGACCATCAGCGCACGAGCATTGCCTACTCGCGCCTGCTGACCGCCAGACAGCTGTAGCGAGACGCGACCGAGTCACTCGATCACGAGCCTGGCTTGGCGCATCCTTAGTCAAGTCTGTCCGATCGATGCGTGATCTGCGGGGCAGAATGGACACCGAAGCTGGCCACGGTTGTCCTTGAAGTTCGCCTGGAAGTATCAAATGGCTCACTGCGCATGCGCGAACGAACTGAACTAAGGCGGCGGCTTAGCGCCGGCACTTCTCCTCAGTGTCATAAGAGCCGGAAATCGGGTTGCTGATGGGCGTCGACTCGCGCTTAAGCACCCGCACATTCGTGTCCGATCGCGAAAGGGATGGAATGAAGACGAGGTAGCGCGGGGGATCAATCCGAACCTGGCACAACATATCGCGCCGCGAGTCGGTGAGCCTGGATTTGGAACTAAGGATATCGCCCGCCATTCTCGCCTTCCTCTCCATGTACGATCGTGGTCGAAAAAGAAAAATGCGAAATCCTACATTAGGATCCACTCTTTGAAACGCTTGTCGAGCTCGACGTGATGATCGGCCCAGTACTCCTCGTTTGTGAACACATTCTTGGGACTGTTGAGATCGGGAACCCAACGCCGCGCCCTCTCGTCCATGCTTTGCTCGGCGCCTTTTGTCACCGGCAAGACACCAAGTTTGTTGGCTATTAAAACTTGCTGCGCTGGCCTGGTAATGAACTCAAGGAAGCGCATCGCAGCTTCCTTCCGCGGACTGCCCCTGAGTATGGTGCAGTATTGCACAGAGCTGATACACTGGCCGAAGGAGAAATCGATAGATACACCCGCTTCCTTCGCAGACCTGACCCGGTTCGCAAACGTGAAGGTATAGTCCACTTCATTGGTCTGAATAAGCGATACCCCCTCGGCAGTGGCCGAATACCATTTCTTGACGTGCGGCTTGATCCGATCCAACGCCTTGAAGGCCCGATCTACGTCAAGCGGATACAGCTCGGTCGGCGCAACACCGTCCGCAAGCAATGCAAGCTGAAGCGTCTCACTAGTGCCGTTTTCCCCGCGAAGGGAACGACGCCCAGGGAAGTTCTTGACATCCCAAAGCTGGCCAAAGTCGTCCGCCGGGCGCTTCGTTCGGCTTGGGTCATATGCGATCCCACCCGCATAGATGGCCGTGGGCACAGCGAAAGCGGGCGAGCTCCGCGCAAATCGCGTGGAATCAACTATTTTGGTGTCTATCAGCTCCCAAAAACCTTCCTTCGCGCCCGCATAGGCCACAGCACCGGACGTATCGAACACATCCCATAGAACGCTGTTACTCGTGACTTGCGCCTTCACCTTCGCCAGATCTGGACCATTGACGTAGTCTACAGAAATCCCGGTTTCTGCCGTGAACGGCTTGATCCAGAATTCCTTGATGAAATCACCGTAGCTCCCACCCCAACTCGCGAAAGAAATTGTTGTACCAGCTTGGGCCTGACACGGTACGACGAAGGGAGCCACGTTCGCAGCGAACGCGCCAAGTTTTACCGCGCCCGACAAAACATCTCGCCGATTCATATCTCACTGCCTCCCGCCATGAAGTCGTGCTATGCGATACGAGTTAGCGAATGGTATTTCATCGTATTAGACTGTCAACGGCTATTATATTGAGATCAGCGCCCGCTGTGTTGGCGTCACGAGCCGAGCAAGTGAGAAAGGCTTGTGGTCGCGTACACGTTGATTCCGAGTCAGCAACTTGCGCGCTATCTTGGTGCGTTCCGAAGGCGCCCGTCAGTTTGAGCGCTCCAACGGACCCAAGCTGTTTACGAGGAAAGAGGATTCACAATTTCGACCTTAGTTGCACGCGCGCCGGCATCAGCTACGCGGGAAGAGGCGCAAGGCACGGCTAACCGCCCGCTCGATAGCAAACCGATAGTACCCTTCGAGTCCGTTGCCATGCGAGTCGCGGCGTTCTTATCGCGAATGGAGTTCTGGGTACGTCGGAATCCGCTTTTGCTCATTTTCGATGATGGAGATACCTTCATCGGCTTCTATCCCGGGTTTGCGAGCATCATGTAGGCTGTATTGCCGCCGCAATTTTCGCGGCTGCCCTTGCCGACAAATTTGTTTCAGTACAGCTTCCGCCAAGATGCACGCTGATCCCATTGTCTTTGCAGACAAAGACGGCTTTGGCTATGTCGGCGACCGAGCCGATATCATCTTGATCTGAATTGGACGAGCCGCTTTTGCCCGGGCGAACAGACGGATGTCGTTGGCTGTGTTGCATTGCTCGTCAACTACAAGCGTGGCGCTGCGCCACGCTTGTCAGGAAGCGTGACGATCTTGGCGTACTCCATCTAGCTGAGCTTTCGTTGATTCAAAGTCTACGGGCATTCGATCTGAACGCGGTAGCCCGGCACGTCATCGGCATCCAACCTCGCACAACACGTTCGAGCGAGCGGTTCAGCATGCTCCCAATTCCGGAGCCTAGGGGCTGTTTTCAGGCGCGATGCCTGCGCCTCAGTAACAGGATAAGAGACCACACGGATTGCGGAGCAAGAAGAAGCTCTCAAGGAGCTAACCTTGCGAGCCGATCGACGACAGCGGCTTAGCCACATATGGACTATGTGAAGCAATTGTTGAGCAACAAGAACAGGCGATCTGTCTCAATCGGTCGCGATCCCGAACACGAAGCGCCCCACGCGTCTTTGCAATCAGTCCCTGGTTCTCGTATCGAATAAGCATTTCGGTTACGCTAGCTCGACGTAACCCGAGCATTGTGGCTATGTGCTCATGGGTCACGGGAAGTTCCATTCCAGCGAAAGCATCCGACGCGTGGCACAGCCATCCGGAAACACGTTGCTCAACACTATGGCTGAGAGCACAAAGCGCAACCTGTGAAGTATGAACCAACAGCGCTTGAACGCGGCAAAAGAGCCGACTTTTAATGTCAGGTTGGGCTTCCATTGCGCACTGCAAATCGCTTACTCGGATAGAAAGGACCGTCCCTGACGTCACCGCAATTGATTGGTGACCCGCCACATCCATACCAAGTAGCGTGGATACCCCCAATATTCCTCGATGGTCGATGAGCGCGATCTCAACCGAGTTCATACTTGAATTTCGGCGAAGGGATACCAGGCCGCTTTCGATGAAGCCGAGATTCTCCACGGGCCTGGACTGCTCCTCGAGAACGCTATTTCGTTTAAAGGAGACCGGACGGAGGTAGCACCGCAGGCGCTCAAAATCTGCTGGCGGCAGACTATTCAGAATCGTATTCCTGATGTTGATGCGTTGCGCAAGCATCACTACCGCCCCCCCCATCTCGCCTTTGAGGGCATGGTTGCCGCGTTAGTATCTTGTTGCTGCAGCGGTCGCGGCTCGCAGCGAATTTCGAAGCGCATCGAGGTGCCCCGACTGTTTTCCCATCTGAAAGTCACTTCGTTTGAATGTAGCATCTGATACCATGTATCGCTATATAATATCTCCTCTCTTAGCGGGATTGGCAAGGGTTCGTTTTGCTGGGCTTGGCGGTCGCACTGCGCCACTCAGAATCGGGGTTCCTTGTTTGCGACCAGGTCTTGGTCGGGGGCACCAATTCCTTACCGCGAGGAGATTGAAGCGCCCCCCGCTGGCTCCGTCTTCGACGCGCCTTGGATGCAAAATGCCAAAATGCTGGATGCCACAGCGCGGACGACTGCCAGCTTTGGAGCTAAGTTGGTATGCCTGGTCGTCTCCTTCCCGCGGAAGTATACGGTTCCTTCACCTGCAGCTCTTGCTTGATTTAGCTAAATAGCTTGATCGACTTTCTGTGCGAGTCGAGGAAGGAATTAACCGAATCCCCGAGAGGAGCGCGGGCATCCTTTTTTCAACGATTTGACCGGCGGTTCTAATCCTCACGTGCTTCGCACTGACACGGAGCTTGATACGCCCTACATAGATTCCGGAGCTTGATCGTTTCGACCATGCGAACGATCCTGGCTCGACCCAGTGTCTCGCGTGAGAGAGGTTTCAGGGCGTCCTCGCCTTCAACAAGGCAACTACGACAAGGAAGGGGACCCTAATGCAATATGGTGTTCGGAGTTTACAAGCGCGTCGAAACGTCAAGATTTCCACTTTCTTGATTTGAGCACTCGTGAGGCCCTCTCAGTGCATCTTTGAAACGGCCACAGCTTTTGGGTCCAGCGGCAGCAGCTGAACTCTTTGGAATGAGCGCTTTCGATCACAAATCCGTTTGCAAAATCCGAGATGCATGCATGCCCCCTGAATTCGGTATCGCGCCCTTTGCGGACGAGACCGTCTGGCGCAACGCCGGTGCGAGAGCCGCACGACATCTGCTCGATGATTGGCCGTTTGTCGAAGTGCGCTTGAGGGGATACGTCATTTACATGACCGTATGCGACATTGCGCGCGCGGCAGAGGACGCCGAAATCGTTGCTGCTTTTCGCTCCGTCAGCCGGGACGATGCGCATGCCGCGACACCGCAGGTACAGGCTTGAAGATATGCGTTCGACTGTGCCAAGTTCGCTTCTCTTACGCAGGGGACGTTCATGGCAATTTACGAACTGGACGGGCAGGCGCCCGATCTTCCGCTTAATGGGGACTACTTTATTGCGGATACTGCAGCACTGATTGGCAAGGTGCGGATTGAGAAGGGCGCGAGCGTCTGGTTCGGTGCCGTGATTCGCGGTGACAATGAGTGGGTTCAGATCGGCGAAGGTTCAAACGTCCAGGACAATTCGACCTGCCACAGTGATCCAGGTTTTCCGCTGATCATTGGCAAGAACTGTACGATTGGCCATAACGTCGTTCTGCACGGTTGCACATTGGAAGATGGCGCGCTTATCGGTATGGGGTCTATTGTGTTGAATGGCGCGAAGGTCGGTCGGGGCAGCATTGTAGGTGCGGGTTCGGTTATTACCGAAGGTAAGACGTTTGCTGAACGATCCTTGATCATGGGTGCGCCGGCGCGAGCGATCAGGCAACTTGATCTCGCCCAGATCGAGCGGATAGAGAGAGCCGCAACGTTTTACCTCGCGAACGGCCCACGGTTCGAGAAAGGTTTGAAGCGGATCGGCTGATTCTAAACCGGAGCCAAGGACCGCCGCTCAAAGGCGTTTCACCATCACTTTGCAATGCTCGTCATTTTAAGCATCCTGCGGCTGGACGTGTCGCCCGATGCCTGAGCCAAGCAGTTCTTATAAATGGCGACCATTGTGACGACCTGGGCGCGAACGTTCCGTGACCTTCGCGAGCCGCGGCGACCTGAGAATTGATTTCTGCTGCCAGCTCCACAGGTCTCCAGACTATCGGTTGATCAGAAAATCAGCCTGCGCGTCTCGTCCTTGACGGCGCGGGCCCGCAATGCTGCGCGATCTGATAGAGAAAAAAGGCCGCCCCGCAAAAGGGGGCGGCCAGTATGGTCCGTCGCGGGAGGAATAATGCGACGAACAACGTCATAACTAGAATTGCGCGCCGCCAACACTGGCATGCGGCCGGGCACCGGCCAAACACTCAGTATTGCATACTAATACATTATATTTATGACGGACGCAACAGTTTTTTGAAAGATAGCGGCTGGAACATTGAAAGATAGCGGCTCGAACCAAACGTCACGAACTACGGCGCTCGCCAACGGTGAAAGCGCGTAGTTTGCGCGAGCATTGCGCGTCCGCGCCAATGGAGCTGATACAACTTTTGGCGCAGTGTACTGGAAAATCAATGAGCGAGGCCGCGAGAAGCTCGCAACTCACTGCCGCCGCCCCGCGTTTGTTGTGAGCGTCATCTTACTGGTCGAGCGTCGAGGTACCTTGGCAAGCGCGCGATGGGTGCCATGAAACGCTCGATCACTGGCGTAGCGAGCATCAGCACGACGCCTTGGGCATTCACGTTGGCCTACTTGAGGCACGTCGGTGAAAACGGCAACCTTGGGTGGCCCCTAGCCCATAGCCGAAGATCGAGCGAGCCCTTACGCCCTTGACTACGCAAATCGGATTGCAGATGGGATGGAAGCCCGAAGGAGCAGCTCAGGTTGCAGCGAAGCGACAGCTAGGTCCCGATCAAGATTTCAGGTCCTGCCCCGCTTATACCAAGCTCTGCGCATTAGCGCTACGAGCAACATCAGGATCCTCAGTTCTGATTCCGTTCGGCGATTGGATCGCGGTCCCCTATTCGCGATCACGACTGCCGGCGCGAGCGCATCGAAACCCGCACAGAAGCCAATCCTTACGTTGACCTGAGAACGAAAGTGAGTCGAATCAAGGCCGCGAATATGAAGGATGACCGAACGAGGCCAGCATTGGCAAACGACAGACAAGCCGAAAAAGTAAGGCCAGAGATGACAGCAACGAAATGAACGACTGCGCGACGAATAGCAGCGGCGTTTAGTGATCAGACCACTCGTTACCCCCGATCGATCTGAGGTCTGGAAGTCGAGCAAAATTCCCGTTACGCGCCTCATCGACTTGGCTGCCTCGTCGGGATACGCTTCTGCCAAGTGCGTCGCGGACGCAGTCACATAAATCGTCGCTGCAGAACCGGCTCCGTGGCTCCTCAGTGACGAGACCCTAGTTGAGCCTAACGCCCCGTTGTCGGGGCTTTGGAAAGAGCATCGCGACCGATTTGTTTGAGGCGGTCAGGTCTCATTTCACCTGTGGCCGCGGCTTCCAACATTTTCGAGGCGACATGGGTACGAGCACCGGTATCGTACCGGGAAACATTCTTGCAGACGTCGTCGAGGACCATCCGTAGGAGCGCAGTGGTGGGGGCATCCAACATTTGGAGATCTCCCTCATTCTCTAGCGGGTAGCGTGGCGGAATTTCGCGCCCCGCGCGGAAAGCTACCCAAAGTAGAACAGTCGAAAGGTCACCTGTGGAGGAATAAGCTGACAAGAACGCAACAAGGAGATGTCTGTTTGACGCTTTCGCGTTGTTTTCCTTGAATTGAATTAAAAACCCACACTCGACGGCGCGTGACTCCGATCAGCCACTAGGTCCCAATCGTTGTTGCTCCGCGTCTTGATGCACCTGAGGAAATTGCATCGCGAGCGCGCTCGATGCCGGGCGCCCAGATCAGGCGGCGTCCAACGTCTCTCAAGCTTGCACGGCAGGCCCATTGATGTGCGCAATACTCCGACCGATGTCTCGATCAGACCTGACGATCACACATCAGCGCAACTGTCCTCCTTGTCGCTGGAAAGCGTAGATCGGATTCATACCGCAATAGGCGTAGGTGCCGGATGCAGTTGCCGTGCACTGGTCATAGGTCGAAAACTGGCAATTCCCAGGATATCCCCAGATACGTCCCTGCAGGCAATAAACGTCCCGCGAAGCCGGAGGGATATTCGAACGCCCCCGCGGAGCCGCGGTCGAAGGCGATCCAACGCCGACGAGGATGGGAAGGGCAAGCACACCGATAAACAGAACGTTCCGCATGAGATCACTAGCCTCCGTTAAGTCTTGCTGAAAGATATAGGATCCGGATTTGATGCTTTGATGTTAGTCAATGGCAAATACCGGTCGCCGTCCCGGGGCCGATCGCCTTTCGAAAGAAGCTCGGGTGTAACGGAGCTCCTAGTTCGGAGCTTTAATTCTGTTTGCACCTTTCTAGCGTGATGCGGCGCAAAACGAGGTCAAACAATGGATCGAGCTTGGGATCTCTCGCGCTCCGGAATGAGCCGGTTCGGGTCGGTCGCAAGTCGACGGCGAGCTTATCAATGACGGAAACGATGGAAAATTCGCGGCACTTTTGGTTTGCCGTCGAGCGCGTATTGCTTGAGCTGCAGCACTTAAGGGACCTGGGGGCTCATGAATGGCTCGACCAAGAGCTCTAGGATTTTGTGATCGGCCTGATCCGGCGCAGCAGTGAATCGGCATACTCCTCGCGCTCGAGCGTGAAGCGCTCTTGATGCGCTTTGAAGATTTCGACCCGCTTCCTGATCTCATCGCGTTCGCTGGCGCCATACTCGGGCACGCTGAGGCCAGTCCACTCGCCGACTTTTTCTGGCTGCGGCCGCGGCCGCTCGATCTCCACCTTCAGCGATTTGGCGAACGCCATCGTTTCAGCAACGAGCGCATCGAGTTCGCTCTTACAGTCATACATTGAAGCCCTCCGCACGACTCGGCCGCGCTAGACGAGCCAGTTCATCACAACCCAGCCTGCAACATGATGGCGCAAACGCCCAACGCCAGATCGGAACGACCAACCCTCTTCCGCCTCTTCTTGAAAAACGGCCGCCGACAGTATAGCCCGCGGCCCTCCGGGCTCAAAATTGTTCGTCGTGATTAAATGCAGACCAGCCCCGGTGACAGAGATCCTAAACCCAAAACACGTTGTTTCCTAGTTTTACCATTCAGGAAGCTTAACCCTGGCCGACAAGTTTCTGCTGGGAACGGGGCCCGGCCTGCAGACGAACTTCACCGCTACCCTCTTTCAAATCGTCCGAAATCGGCCTGGCTCCGCAAGCGGCCCGACATATATTATGTCGATGAAGGCCGCTTTGGTGGGCTGGATTGCGGCTAGAAGCCTTTTAGGATGTGATCAACCTTGGTCCGTGCCCGGGTCGGAGATCAGTGGCGCGCCCCCAGCTGAAACCGACCCTTCTGATTACGCGGGCTGGCTGCTCCTCTTGGCCAGTTTTGAAATGGTGGGGGTTGGCGGCGGAGGAGGAGCTGGAGGCGAAAGAGACGCGGAAACGGTCGGATTCTGCAAATAGTCAATATTGGACGTCAGCGGTGCAAGCTGATCCGACCGCCGTTTAAATCCGTGCACGCCTGAAGCAACTCTGGCCGCAAAGCGACCTTTCGGATCCTCTCCCTTGATGGTGAAGGCACCCGCGGACTTTTCGCGCGTGGGATTGAGAATTCTTCCGCGGTCTCCAGAGCCTTCGCGCGCTCGATCACCGGCGCCCTTTCAGGGCGGCAACGTCAACCGATCTCGAATCGCCATCAGCCCTAAAGCAAAGCAGTGAATCACAGATTGGACCTTGTACCCTCCAAATGGTCTACAACCGCAAACTTCTTCGCCCAGCTCGTGCTGGTAGGTCGCCCGTGTCGCGGATTCTTCCAATCAATGCCCTCGAGAATAAAGGCTGAGATTGACACCTCGCCGTCCGACACGCCGAGGGCAGCAAACGGAAAGAGCCTGCAGGGGGCGCTCTGCTATGGGAACAGCCCACGTGTCTCCTTGGCACCGCGCACCCGCTCTACGCCTATGGCCATAGCAGCAGTCCGGCTTAAGATCTTGTCTCGCTTGCTTCGCGCCAAGACGCGATCAAACGCGCGATCCAACACCTGATATTCCCGCCGCATGACCTCGTCCTCCTCCCAAAACAATCTCTGAAGGTCCTGCACCCATTCAAAGTAGCTAACAACTACGCCTCCGGAATTGCACAAAATATCCGGGATGAGAAAGATGTCCTTCTGTCGCTCTTCCAAGATCCGGTCGGCCTCGGGCGTTGTCGGGCCATTCGCGCCCTCCGCGAGTATGCGGCATCGCAGACCATTGGCGATCTTGGCATCGATTACCCGCTCCATTGCCGCGGGTACGAGTATGTCACACGTCAGCGTCAACAGCTCCTGAGAATCCAAAACGAGCTCACTAGAGTAGCCTTGTAAGCTACCACGCAAAGCTGCATGTCTGACCAATTGTGGAATATCGAGACCCGCGGGGCGATAGAGTGCGCTCGTGTGGTCGCTCACCGCGATCACCTTGACGCCCATATTGTGTAGCTCGAGAGCGGTAATCGAACCAACATTTCCGAACCCTTGCACGATCGCTGTTGCGCCACCGAGATTCATGTTGAGTTCGGCCGCGGCGCGACCGACCAGATGAGCAACGCCTCGTCCTGTCGCCTCACGGCGCCCCAAGGTGCCGCCGGCACTGACAGGTTTGCCTGTCACGATTTCGGTGACCGTTTGCCCCTGGTACATTGAATACGTATCCATGAACCAAGCCATAATCTGTTCGTTTGTCCCCATATCTGGTGCCATCACATCGGTATGCGGCCCGACAAAGGGAATCATTTCTTGCATATACCGACGCGAAAGCGCCTCGAGCTCGCGCTTAGTCAGATTGGAAGGATCTACGCAAATTCCTCCTTTTGCGCCACCATACGGCAGTCCGACCAGCGCACACTTCCAACTCATCCAAATCGCGAGCGCAGCCACTTCACCGAGATCAACGCTGGTCGCGAAACGCGTGCCACCTTTCGTCGGGCCAAGGGTGAGGTGATGCTGAACGCGATAGCCCTCAAAGACGGCGGTCGTCCCGTCCTCACGATGTATCGGACAAGAGACTATGACTGCTCGCTTGGGCAGTAGTAGCCTAGCTCTAACGTCTCCCGGTAGGCACAGATAATCCGCTATTACTTCAAACTGTTTTTCGGCCATCTCAAAGACCGGCCCATGATATGCGGTCACGTTAACTCCTTTAGCTGCAAACGACTCATCAGATGTTGACCCGTGCTGTACTTGGACGGAGGCGCATCGAACGGATGACGATGCTCTATTGGTGGCACAACTGATAAGCCACTGAATCACCCAAGTGAGGGCAACAGCTCCTGTGCGCGTCGCTTCCAAATCTCAAGCTAGAGCTCCAGTTTGCATCTGGCTGCTGAGAGCCATGAAAATAGGTGAGGACCCAAAGGCCTCACACAGGAAGTAGCAGCAACGAAAGAGTAGCCACTTTTTTGTCGTCTTCGCAGAACTTGATCCTCCTGGCGTGACCGCAACCGACCTACGATTGCCTTCCAGCGACACGCTGAAACCTTTCAGTCGTCAGAACGGACGCTCCAGACTCTTGTATCTCGCGCGCGAGCGCAGACGCTCCAAGAAATGAGTTCTTCCTTCGAACGAACGAGACGGTCGTAGGAGCTGATGCAGCGGTAGGGCTCCTGACGCCGTCGCGAAAGGCAGGGCGAGACAGCGTGCTAGGTAGAGTTCGGATCGCGCAGATTTCCGCGAGCGCATCTCCGCTTTTTTTTACAAAGGGGATAGTTAGCGGATTAGGCTTGGCTGAAAATCCAAGCAACCCTCCATGGTAACAACCGTCGAAGCCGAGCACGGCGGAACGGTTGGTGACGATCCGAGCTAACTGGATGCTGAACATGTTTGCTTCCGTTCCAGAATTGACGAAACGGACACGCTCTATGGAAGAGAACAGTCCTGCGAGGAGCTCCGCCAGTTCGCCTTCAAGGGACGTGTGGCCGCCGAGGCTCCAGCCGAGGTCCAGCCGCCTCATCACTGCTTGACGGATAACTGGATGGCTGTGACCGTATATTCCCGCCGTCATCTCGCAAACAAAGTCACGATACTCATGTCCGTCCACATCCAAAAAGGAGAGCGGTCGGAGATGGGGATGGATGCAGTTAGGGTTTACCGGCGGCAAACTGTCTCGTAAATACTACGTAGTGCATCGCGCTACTATACAGTAGACGCAACCGCAAAGGTTAGGGTCTGTACCTAATTAGCGAGTTCTGATTCCCTCGTGTTAAGTTGATTCGGCACGGGGGACTTCGATGCGCAAAGGACTGTTCTGGCTCAACGACAAGCAGTGGGCTCAGATAGAGCCGCATCTGCCAACGAACCAGACCGGCCCGGCGCGCC
Source organism: Bradyrhizobium sp. 4 (assembly GCF_023100905.1). Taxonomy (NCBI): domain Bacteria; kingdom Pseudomonadati; phylum Pseudomonadota; class Alphaproteobacteria; order Hyphomicrobiales; family Nitrobacteraceae; genus Bradyrhizobium; species Bradyrhizobium sp. 4. Next base: position 1,101,675 of record NZ_CP064686.1, on the reverse strand, counting down.
AAGACGATCGACGCATTATCAGCGGTATCATTCACATGCTCCAGTGCGGCGCACGCTGGCGCGATTGCCCGTCCGACTATGGCCCTTACACGACGATCTACAATCGGTTCAATCGCTGGGCTAAGCGCGGACATTGGCAGGCGATCTTTGAAGCGCTCGCCCGCTGCGGCAAGGACCGACTGGCTTTGTCGATCGACTCCACCTCGATCAAAGCGCATCGCTCGGCGAGCGGCGGAAAAGGGGGGAGTGTGAACAGGCGATCGGCCGCTCGCGCGGTGGGCGGACCACGAAAATCCACGCGCTGAGCGACCCTGATTGCAAACCTTGCGCATTTCATCTCACTCCGGGACAAGCCGCAGACATTGCCGCAGGGCCGGCCCTTTTGAAGCTCGCGCCGCCCATGTCTTCCCTCATTGGGGACAAAGGCTACGATGGCGACGGCTTTCGCGCCGAAATCGTCAATCGCGGCGCGAAACCCGTCATGCCAAACAAATCCAACCGGGTAACCCTCCACAGCTTCAGCAAGCGCCTCTATAAAGGGCGCAATGTTATCGAGCGCTGTTTCTGCCGGCTCAAGGATTTCAGGCGTGTTGCTACTCGCTACGACAAACTTGCCAGAAACTTCTTGGCCGCCGTCCACCTCGCCGCTCTCGTCGCTTATTGGATCAATTGAATCTGAACCCTAGTTTGGCTGCAGCGCCAAAAGGACCGCTCAGCCGCAGCGAGCTGCGGACACCCACTCATGGCGTGGAACTTGATCATCATAGCATCGATGGGGCGGGTTTGCGTCCGCTTGCTAGACTGGCATGTCGGTGTAACCACACCCTGTAGGCAGGCGATCGAAAGACTAATCGAAAGGGTTACGATGTTATCGCTGCTCTGAGACATTAAGGCGGGAAGCTCTCGCGCCCATGGGGGCCTGACCGCGTTTCGGACCGATCGGCTTCTCCCACGCCTGCTCGGGAGAGCTAAGCTTGACGCAGCTGCGCTTGCAGATTGCTCGCGGCGATACTTATCCTCCGCCAGATGGCGCGACGCCTGGAGGCAGGGGCAAACTGGTTACGAGAGCAAATGCATTCCCGCATCCACGCGGACGCATTCGCCGGTCATATTGCTAGATGCAGGACTGGCCAGGAAGTAGATGAGCTGCGCTACGTCGTTGGCGGAGGAGGCGATGTTGAGCGGCACGCGCTCTACTATCGCATCCCGCACCTGTTTCGCGCCAGCTTCGCCACGGCCCTTCGTGAACCAGGGAGTATCAATATAGCCGGGGCAAACCGCATTCACGCGGATGGAAGGCGCGAGCGCACGAGCCAGCGAGAGCGTCATAGCATTGACAGCGCCCTTGCTTGCAGCGTATGCGACCGACGAACCCAAGCCATTGATGCCGGCGACAGACGAGACGTTGACTACAGAGGCGGCCCGCATATTTGCCTTCGCACTCGCTTCCAGCAGCGCTCGTGCTGCCCGTATCATCTGATAAGGCCCAATGGTGTTGACCGCATAGATTTGCTGAAACTCTTCAGCTGAAAGCCCATCGAGTTTGTGGTGCGCCATATGTTTCGTCGTACCGGCATTGTTGACCAGAACGTCGAGCCGGCCCCACTGCGCCTCAGCAACAGCGACAATTTTCCTACAATCCGAATCACGCGAAACATCCCCCTGCACCACAATTACCTCGGCAGCGCCGGCCGCACGGCAGGTAGAGGCAGTGGCCTCAGCTTCCTTCTGGCTATTGGAATAGTTAATCACAATGCTCGCGCCATTTTTGGCGAGCAGTGTCGCGGTGGCCGCTCCAAGCCCCGACGCTGAACCCGTCACGATTGCACACAAACCATTCTCTGACATCGCTTCCTCCTATGTAGCCAAACTCTTCTCAAGCAGCGGCAAACGATTGTGGGCTTCCAATCAATTCGCGATGCATTTTATGTGCTTCGCGCGCCACATTGTCGCACGTCAAGCTTCAGCGCTGCTCTCGAACCAGCTCCGCCTTATTCTGTCGCGCTCCGTTCAGCCGGTAAAGACGACCGTCTTCATTCCATTGAGCATCACGCGATCTTCCAGGTGATGGCGCACAGCTCGGGCGAGAACGCGCCGCTCGATGTCGCGCCCTTTGCGAACGAGGTCCTCTGGCGTGTCGCGATGCGAGATCCTTTCGACATCCTGCTCGATGATCGGTCCTTCGTCGAGATCTGAGGTCACATAATGGGCGGTTGCTCCGATGAGCTTGACGCCTCGCGCATGGGCCTGGTGATAGGGCCTGGCGCCCTTAAATCCAGGTAGAAATGAGTGATGAATGTTGATGCAGCGTCCCGACAACTTCGCCGAGAATCCGTCCGATAGGATTTGCATGTAGCGCGCAAGGACAACAAGATCCGTGTTTGTCTCCTGCACAATCTCCCAAATACGCGACTCTTGCTCCATCTTAGTCTGCTTCGTGACAGGCAAGTGATAGAACGGCAATTCTCCCAGATCGGTAGAAGCCAAGTGCTCGCGCCCATGATTGGAAACAATTCCACTCACTTCCATGGGCAATTCGCCAATGCGCCAGCGATATAGCAAATCCGCTAGACAATGATCGAATTTAGAAACCAGAAGCATCACCCGTTTTTTTGCAGAACTCTCTCTCAGCGTAAATGTCATAAGGAAGCGCTGAGCCAGTTCTTCGATAGCGGCCAAAATCTCCGCTTTTGATTTCGCCTGCTCGAGCCGATCGAACACCACGCGCATGAAGAAGCGGCCGGCCTCTTCATCATCGAATTGCTGAGCGTCGGTGATGTTACAGCCTGCTTCAAACAAGATGCTCGAGACAGCCGATACGATGCCCGGTCGATCAGGGCATGACAATGCAAGGATCATAGAATGCTCGGACATGGTAGTCATCGCCTGACGGCGATCCCTCGCGAACTGCGGTGAAGATACGCTGAAATAAAACGAACGTAGCGCGCGGACACTAACATCGACCACACGTAACATGGCAGCCGAACTCCGCTGCCGAAGCAGTGAACCAGGACCAAAAACTGCCGGCCATGCTGCGCGCTACAAGCAGTTCGAAGACTGCGCCATCCGGCCCATCTTCGGTTCGCCACAACTGCACGCCGATATGTGCAAAGCTTGTCAGCGCTGTCGCGCCGACTGGGAACACGGAAGAATGGAGATCGATCATCGCACCTTTTGCCAGGGCCTGCCGTACCCGCCTCCCCGATACGCGCAATGCGGCGCGGCCATGACTCTGATCACTCACCGCGGCAAAACCCGACAACGAGGCGAGGACGTCAGAGAAGCCAGCTCTCTGTCGGGCAATAAGGAGCCACTGGTCCGGACCAGCCCACGCCAAACCATGCGCGTTCGATAGTGAGACCAACGGCCTCCGTGGTAGATCGAGGCCGATCGTCCGCTTGATGGCAAGTTCCAGATCGGCAGAGCCGGAAGACGCAATCAGCGTTGCAAAACCTGCGTCGTCCAAGGTCACTGCTGTGATATCCGGATCGCCCCTCGCGCCGATCTGTCCGGGTTCGGCAATACCGGCCCAAGCTCCACGGGCACGCCAAGTGGCAGTCTCTTGCTCAACCATGAAGTCGAGTTCCTTCGGGATCGAGAAACACGGGAGAGCAAATCTCCACCTCGACATCGCCATTGCGGACCGGGTCGAAAGCGCGGACACGCTCGCCGATTCGGCTCCCCCCATTTTTGATAAAGCCCAACCCGATCCACTGCTTCAAGTTTGGCGAGTAGGCCACCGAGGTCATGTAGCCTTCATCATTCTCCATCTCGGCTGCGCGACCAACTCCGAGAAAGTGTGCACCGGCCCGTAGGCGGTCGGAGGAATTCACAGGCCGAACACCAATAAAGCTCGGACGGTGGCTCTCCATCAAGGCTTCCCTCTTCGCCATCAGTCGGCCAATAAAATCCTTCTTTGACGACATCATCTTGCCGAGCCCCAGATCGCGCGCTGTCGTCTGGCCATTGATCTCGTTGCCTCCTACATGCCCTTTTTCAATGCGCATCACGCCAAGCGCCTCGGTGCCGTACGGTGTGATGCCGTATGGCTCCCCAGCCACCATGAGCGCGCGCATCATCGCCTCGCCGTATTCAGCCGGAACTGCGAGCTCGTAGGCGAGTTCCCCCGAAAACGAAATACGGAACAAGCGTGCTGCGATACCTCGACCAACCGTGATTTCGCGCGCGGCGAGATATGGGAAGGCGTCGTTGGAAATATCGTGCTCGGCGTCGACCACACGATGCAGAACATCGCGAGATCTTGGACCAGCGATTGATGCCTGCGCCCATTGTTCGGAAACAGAAACCATCCGCACGTCAAGCTCCGGCCAAAGCACCTGATGGCAGAATTCCAGATGCTGCATCACCTTGCCGGCGTTGGCTGTCGTGGTGGTCATCAAGAAGTGATGTTCGCCCAGGCGAGAGGTGGTGCCATCGTCCAAGACAAAGCCATCTTCACGCAGCATGAGTCCGTACCGGGCCTTGCCCACCGGCAGCGCCTTCCAACCATTGATGTAAACGCGTTCGAGAAACTCTGTTGCGTCGACGCCTTGGATATCGATCTTTCCAAGCGTTGAGACATCGCAGAATCCGACACTACCGCGCACCGCAAGCACCTCTCGGTTGACCGCGGTCAGCCAATCGTTTTCTCCCGGTTTGGGATAATATTGCGCTCGCAGCCATTGGCCGGTCTCGACGAAGACGGCGCCCTGCTGGCACGACCATTCATGGGTCGGTGCCAGACGAGCTGCCCGGAAATCTTTGCCACGGTGGTGGCCGGCAAGCGCGCCGATGGCAACCGGCGTGTAGGGCGGACGGAAACTCGTCGTACCGGTCTCGCGGATCGCCCTGCCCGACTGCTCGGCCATAATGGCGAGACCGGCGAAATTCGAGGTCTTGCCCTGGTCGGTGGCCATGCCGAGCGTCGTATAACGCTTGAGATGTTCGACCGAACGGAAGCCCTCGCGGGCTGCGATCTCGACATCCTTGTCGGTGACGTCGTTCTGGAGATCGACGAAGGCCTTGCCTTTGCCGCCGCTCACGCGCCAGACAGGCATCAGGCCATTCAGCTCAGCGTCAGTTGCGTGAGCCGCCTCGGCCGCCGCCGGTGCGAGGCCAACCTCCGCTGCCGCTTCCCGGCCAAGCCGCGCTCCGTCCTTAAGTGCTTCAGCGAGCGTGAAGCGACCGGCTGCGCTGCCGGCGACAGCGAGGTTCGGCGGCAGCGCGCCAGGCACAAATGCCTGGACCGCATCATCCCAAACCGGCTTGCCATTCTGGTGAGACGTGAGGTGAACCGTCGGGTTCCAGCCGTTGGAGACCGCAAGCAGGTCACAAGACAGAGTCGTTCGTTTGCCGGAAGCATCGCGAATGACGACGCCGCGCAGCTCACGACTCCGCTGCGTCGCCTCGACCACGCTGCCCGCAAACAGCGGCGCGCCGACACGTTGGGCCAGCGTTTTGAGTGATGGATCGATCTCGCTACGGGAATCAACGATCGCTGCCACGCGAGCACCGGCCGCTGCGAGATCGCGCGCCGTCGCCCAACCGCCGTCGCCGGCAGTGAAGAGGACTGCTTCGCGGCCGGGCAGAACGCCGAAGCGGTTAATGTAAGTGCGCACCGCGCCGGCGAGCATGACGCCGGGGCGATCGTTTCCGGGAAAGACGATCGGTCGCTCGAGCGCACCGGAGGCGAGGACCGCGTGTTTGGCGTAGATTCGCCAGCTGCGCTGTCGCGGCTGATGCGCGGGCGGAAGGGCGACGTGATCGTTGACGCGCTCAACCGCACCGTAGATGCCGTGATCGTAGAGGCCGAACACGCTGGTGCGCGGCATGATGCGCACTTCGGACAAGCTTGCGAGTTCGGCCAGCGTGACGGCTAGCCATTCGGCAGCGGGACGCCCATCGATCTCGCGCTGTTCAGCGAGCAAACTACCGCCGAGCCTAAAGTCTTCGTCACAGAGGATGACGCGCGCGCCGCTGCGGCCGGCCGCGAGGGCGGCGGACAGGCCCGCCGGCCCGCCACCGATCACCAGAACATCGCAGAAGGCGAAGGCCTTTTCGTAATGGTCGGGATCGCCGGCTTGGGCGGCACGTCCCAGTCCCGCGGCGCGGCGGATCAATGGCTCGTAGAGCTTCTCCCAGAACGAGGCCGGCCACATGAAGGTCTTGTAGTAGAAGCCAGCGACGAGAGCTGGCGAAGCGAGACCGTTTAGAGATAGCAAATCGAATGCGAGCGAGGGCCAGCGGTTCTGGCTGGTTGCTTCAAGACTATCGAACAGCTCGATGGTCGTCGCTCGCGTATTCGGCTCGCGTCGCGCACCTGTCCTCAGCTCGACCAACGCGTTCGGCTCCTCGGAACCGGCAGAGAGAACACCGCGGGGCCGGTGATATTTGAAAGACCGACCGATGAGCCGCACGCCGCTCGCGAGAAGCGCCGAGGCAAGCGTGTCGCCGGCATACCCGGCATAGCCTTTGCCATCGAAGCGAAAGGAGAGCGCCTGGGTGCGGTCGATCAGGCCACCGCTGGGGAGACGGAACGGCAGCGTGCTCATGCTGCCGCTCCCGTCCAGCGGCTCTTTGCCGGCACCGCCGACTCGATAGCATGGGTCAATGTGTGACGGCGCACAGCGAGCCAGGCGTGGCAACCGGCGCCGTGATACCAGAGCTCCTCGTGAAGCCCGCGAAGGTTGTCACGGAGATAAACGTAATCGAACATCGCAGCTTCCGTGGCAGCGAGGCCATCGGGGCGCTGCAGGCCCGCATCGCCCAGATAGGTAAATTCCTGGACGTCACGCGCGCCGCAATGGGGACATGGAATGCGCATTGGGATAGCTCAATGATCTCTCAGTGAAGATTTGGCTGCGCGCCCGCGCCCTTTTCGTCGATCACCCGACCGGTGGCGAAGCGGTCGAGCCTGTAAGCGGCAGCGACGGGATGCGGCTCATCCTTGGCGATGAGGTGGGCGAAGCAGAAGCCGGAGGCCGGCGTCGCCTTGAAGCCGCCGTAGCACCAGCCCGCGTTGAGATAGAGCCCCTGAACCGGCGTATGATCGATGATCGGCGAGCCGTCCATCGACATATCCATGATGCCGCCCCAGTGACGCAGCAGCCGCACCCGGCCCAAGCCGGGCCACAGACCCATCGCCGCCTCCATCACGTCTTCAATCACCGGGAGGTTGCCGCGTTGAGCATAGGAATTGTAGCCATCGATGTCGCCACCGAACACGAGGCCGCCCTTATCCGACTGACTGATGTACAAATGGCCCGCGCCGAAAGTTACCACGCAATCGATCAAAGGCTTGAGCCCTTCGGAGACGAAGGCCTGCAGAACGTGGCTCTCGATTGGTAGCCGCATCCCTGCCATCGCGGCAACACGGGAAGAGTTACCAGCGACAACGAGCGCAACCTTTTTCGCTCTGATCGGGCCACGCGTCGTCGCGACCCCGCTCACGCGGCCGTTCATGATGGTGACACCGGTGACTTCGCAATTCTGCACAATGTCGACGCCCCGACTATCGGCCGCCCGTGCGTAACCCCACGCAACGGCGTCGTGGCGCGCGGTGCCGCCACGCCTCTGCAGCAACCCACCCTGAATGGGGAAGCGGCTTGTCTCGTAATCGAGGAAGGGCACCATGGCACGCACCCGCTCGCGATCGAGCAGCTCGGCATCGACGCCGGCGAGCCGCATCGCATTGCCGCGGCGCGCGTAGGCGTCCCGCTGCGGGTCCGAATGAAAGAGGTTGAGAACCCCGCGCTGGCTGACCATCGCGTTGTAGTTCACGTCCTGCTCCAGCCCTTGCCAGAGCTTCATCGACAATTCGTAGAAAGGGGTATTTCCAGGGAGCAGATAGTTGGACCGAATGATCGTCGTATTGCGGCCCACGTTACCAGAGCCAATATAACCCTTCTCGATCACGGCAACGTTGTTGATGCCAAATCGACTTGCAAGGTAGTGAGCTGTGGCAAGACCGTGACCGCCACCACCGATGATCAGAACGTCGTATTCGGGCTTGGGCGCTGCGTCGCGCCAGGTAGGCTGCCAGCCACGATGTCCCTTTAGAGTTTGGCCAATGAGAGAAAATATGGAATAGCGCATTGGGTCCGAATACTGGGTAAGCGCGGCCGGATCGTCCTGCCTTCTGATACACATTGAACTGCTCTGCTTCGCCGGCATGATCGCTAGCGACCTGCCATTGCCTGAAAGCGACAGGTCCTCTGGCCACAGCCGATGCCAGGTTCGGACGCCTCATGGCCGGGTAACCTGCCCCAATGCCTTAATCGGGCGCAGCAGCATCAGGCCGCCAGCCGCAGCCCCCGACTTGAGGATCGCGATGCGGGATATCCAGGTTAGCTGCCTTGGACATATTTTGGCGAGGGAATGTCGCTCCCCGATGTCTACGCGCCATCGATCGAACCAGTCCAATACGAGCGCTGACAATCCGATCTTATTCGGATTGAGACGTGGCTGGACTGCGAACGACCGCCATCTGCGCGCTCGTGTGAAGGCCGGAAACGTATCGTCTGTCGTCCGCTCGGATCCTGGTCCGACAAAACTATTGATACGATCGCGCCCGCAATCGCACCAACTGCGGCCGATGCGCCTCGCATCGCTCTCGGAACAGCTGCGGGATGGGTGCCGACAGCCTTTGGCGAGCGTGTACTCTTTGCAGGAGCCGCGCGCTCGTATCGGTCGTCGTCAGGAACTCGGAAGTATCGAGCTCCACAGGGGCGGCTTCCGAGAACGTCGTTTAGGCAGATCGGTTTGACGCGTCGATGTCAGCTCCATTCGATCGGTCGATTGGGTTGGAAATCGCACGCGTAGACCGAACGAGGCCGACGGAAGGCTGCTTCGGCAGCATGGATGGCGATTGCCCTATCATGGCCGAGCTGCACGTAGTGAGCGCTCAAATTTTTACATCAGAGCAACCAAGAAGATCGGTGTGCACGAGGCGATTCCTCAATTCGCCGAGCCCAGTGGCCCGGACCAGCACTTCATCACCTTCCTTCAAGAACAACGGAGGGGTCCGCGCGTATCCAACCCCACTAGGCGTTCCGGTCAAAAGCACGTCTCCCGGCTGCAATGTCATTCCAAGCGAAATTTCGGCGATAAGGCGCTCAATCGGAAACGCCATTTGAGAAATCGATGCATCCTGGCGAAGCTCGCCGTTCACCAGACATTGCAGTCGAACAGCCGGGAGATCCATCTCGTCGCCTGTCACGATGTAAGGGCCGAGCGGCATCGTTCCGTCCATGCTCTTTCCCTTGAACCATTGTCCGCCATGCTTTCGCTGCATATCGCGCACCGAGATATCGTTCGCCAGGCTGTAACCGAAAATATGATTGCGAACGTCCTTCTCGGGTATGCTGCGCCCGGCTCGCCCAATGATGATCGCAAGTTCCGCCTCGTAATCCCATTCACCCGAAAGTCTCGCGTCGTAAGCGATAGCATCGCGCGGACCGATGACTGTATATGGGCTCTTCGTGAAGAACGTCGGGGCCTTGGGCAATTCTTTTGCCGCTTGCGGAGCGCGTTTCTCACGCCCCTCATTGAAGTGATCGAGATAGTTCCAGCCAACACACAAGACGTCACGGCGAAAGCGCCGGATGGGAGAAAGCAGCGAAAGGTCCGCAAACGGCATACGTTCGGCGCTCGCTTCACTGGCAACTCGCCTTATCTCCTCCAGGGCCTCTTCGCCGGCCTCAATAATTTCCAGAAGGTCTCCAAATCGCTGTGGCAGAAGGACGGCCTCATCACCTGAAAGGACGCCGACGCGAACCGTATCGCGGAGCCGCGCACAAAATAACTTCATCGTACTCTCTCAATCGTGTGGGAAATAATGTACAGTCTTCGGCAGGACATCAGCAGCCCAAGATCTTGCCAGGATTCATGATATTTCGGGGATCTAGGGTCTTCTTGATGCCAGCCATGAGCTCCAGATCGATGCCTTCCTTGAAGGTCTTCAACTCCTCGACGTGCATGAGCCCGATCCCGTGCTCGGCGCTAATGCTTCCTCCAAGCTCGACGCTTGCCTCGTGTACGATGAAGTTCGCGCGCGCCGCGGCCGTCTCCCTCTTGACAGGGGTATCGTAGACGAGCCTGTCAAAGACGATGATCACGTGGATGTTGCCGTCACCAATGTGACCGCAATGGAATACATCCGCAGCGTCAAACTCGGTTTGGAGCCGCGTATCCACGCGCTCGATAAAGATCTCCAGCTTAGAAATTGGTACTGATGTGTCATTAGCGACCGAGAATCCTTTGCGCATGTTTGCTTCGGAAATACTGTGCCGATACTTCCACAAGCGCTCTGCCTTAAGTGAATCCGATGCAATGATCGCGTCATTAACGAGCTTGCGCTCAACTCCTTCGTTCAGAACGCGTTCGAACACTTCAGACGGGTCCCAGCTCGTGCTGCTGTCGGCGAGTTCGATCAAGGCATACCATGGCGATGAGATGTCCATAGGGGGCCGCTCACCGAAATGAGCCAGGACATTTTGTAGCTGCCCTTTCGAAATCAATTCGAATGCTTCAACCTTGCCGCCCGTGCAGTCGGCGAAAAGCCTCAGCAGATCAACAGCGTCGGAGACTCGCGATAGAGACACCATCGCCGTCCCCGTCGTCGTCGGCAGCGGGAACAGCTTCAAGGCGGCCGCGGTTACGATCCCCAGTGTACCTTCTGCGCCAATGAATAACTGTTTCAGATCGTATCCTGAATTATCCTTGCGGAGCACTTTCAAGCCATTCCAGATCCGTCCGTCGGGCAGCACGACCTCCAGTCCAAAGATAAGATCGCGCATGTTCCCATACCGTAATACGCCTGTGCCTCCCGCATTTGTAGAGACTAGCCCGCCGATCTGGCAGCTTCCGACGCTCCCAAGGTACATCGGAAATTGCCGTTGCTTTTGTTGCACGGTCTCTCGCAGAGTTCCCAGGATGCAGCCAGCCTCGGCGATCACCGAATTGTTTTGAATGTCGATCTCTCTGACGCGGTTCAATCTAGAAACATTAAGGATCATCGAAGGGCGATTGCCGAGGGGAATTGCGCCACCGGTCATGCCTGTATTGCCGGCCTGCGGTACGATCGCGATGCCCAGCTCACCGCAAAGTTTGACAATAGCGGCGACTTGTTGGGTGCTCTTGGGGAGTGCCACGGCCAACGCCTCACCCTTGTAGCGGCGACGCCCATCTTCGAGATACCCCGCGATATCTGTAGATTGCGATAGTATTCCACCATCCCCAATGATCTCAGTGCCCGCTGAGATCAACCGCTCAAGCAAATTCTGAACGTCAGACATGATCATTGTTTCTCCGAACATCGATGCTCTTGACAGTCAAGTCGCGGATACTCACGGCGGGGAGGCTGGCGTGACCGCAGGCAGACACACACCCGGGCGCGACCGAGTCGGCTTGATGGTGAGGTAGGAATGGCCGCTCAAGACCAGATTGAAGTCGACCCGCTACGTTTCTTCGCGGCGATTGCTGCGCCAATCCTCATTGTCTTTCCACATCAAGTGATGCCGGCCTAGATCGGCGATGCTGCTCACGCCCATCTGGGCCATACTGATGTCGATTTCGCGACGGAAGATCGCCAGCGCCTTTGCTGCGCCGGCTACTCCACCAGCCGTCACGCCGTAGAGCGTTGGCCGGCCCTGGAAGACAAACTGAGCGCCCATGCAGATGGCGATCAAGACATCAAGCCCCCGCCGAATTCCGCTATCGAGCATCACGGTCATGTTGTCGCCCACCACGTCGCAAATCCTGGGCAGCATCTCGAGCGGCGAAGGCGCATTGTCGAGCTGGCGGCCCCCGTGATTGGAGACGATGATACCGTCGACGCCAAGGGAGTGCGCGCGCACCGCGTCATCGGGGTGCATGATTCCCTTGATCACAAAGTTTCCCTTCCACAGCTCACGATAGCGCTCAACATGCTTCCAGGTCATCGGCGCGCGGCATTGGTTGGCGACAAGATCGGCCACCTGTTCGACGCTGGCATTGGGACCTGCGTACTTGGTCCAGTTGTCGAAGTAAGGTGCCCCATGTTGCAACCACTGCATCATCCAGGCCGGATGCCGGAGCGCTTCGAATTTGGTCTTCCAGGTGAGCTTTAACGGTCGCCGCCAGCCGTTCCGAAGGTCGCGCTCGCGGTTGGAGGATTCCGGCACGTCGACGGTAAAGACTAGAGTCCTCAGCCCAGCATCGCTCGCCCGTTTAATCATGTCTTCGGAGATCGACGGATCCTTGGACGAGTAGAGCTGGTACCATCCATGGTCGGGTGCCACCTTCCCAAGATCCTCGATCGAACCCGTGCTAACGCCCGACATGATGAAAGGCACGTTGGCGTCGCGCGCCGCTTGAGCCAGCATGATGTCCGCACCCGGGCGAAGAAGGCCGGCCAGTCCGGTCGGCGCGATACCGATCGGGCTGGAATAAGTGCGACCGAACAGGACGGTCGACTGATCGCGCACACTGACATCGACGAGGTACCTCGGAATGACACGCGTCCGGCGGAATGCCTGTAGATTGGTGAGTAGGGCCGCCTCGTCGTCGGTGCCGCCCTCAACGTAATCATAGGCAATCTTCGGGAGCCGGCGCTTCGCCAGCTTACGCAGATCATCGATATTCACCACATCGTTCATCATCCTGCTACTTCCACGAAGATTGATTGCGTGACATTTCGACTTCAGCGCTTTCCGAGGAGGTAGGCGCGCTACGTTTTCCGACCCACGACCACGTCCACAGTATCCGTTCCGAACTAGAAAAGGCGGTCGCCACTTTTTTCCATTTGAAAGGTATCACTTGACCTCAAATCCACTCCGCATGCGAAATGACGGAGCGGCTGATTACTCCAATCATTCGATCCTTATTGTGCTCCAGTCGCGAGCGAGCGCACGCCATTCATCAAGGAAATGTCTTGGAGGGTCTTTTCATGATGGGCTCTATTGGTTGCCACCGCTCAGGTTGCACGCCCCTACGTACCGTCAGGTCGCGTGCTCCGGGCTTATGCGATCAAAGCGGCGTTTGAGCGCTGGCCTGGCCGTAGCTCCTACTAAGGTGATTGCGGCTCTGCCGTGCATCTGTAGGCCGCCGCCAAGTCGTAACGAAACCACTCTTGCCACTCAGCTTTGCGCACGCCCCTTCTCCTTGTCGAAATATACAAACCGCGGCCTCAGCTCGCTCGCGCGAAAGAGAACGAGCTAACGCCAGCGCATCTCCTCCGTGTCATAGGAGCCGGAGATTGGATCGCTGATGGCCGTCAATTCGCGCTTGAGCACCCGTGACTTTGTATCGGGCCGGGGAAGAGCTGGAATGAAGGCAATGTATCGCGGCACCTTGAAGGCAGCCAAACGCGCTCGAGCATGCTCGAGAATGCGCTCCACCGGCAGATCTGCTGGCGTGACGCCCTCCTTGAGCTCCACGTAGATCTTGACCTCCTCACCCCGCTTGACATCGCGAACTGGCACCGCGGCGACATCCGAGATCCCGGGGATTTCGCAGATGACCGCCTCGACCTCGCGCGCAGCAATATTCTCGCTCGAACGACGGATCATGTCCTTCTTGCGTCCGACCAGCCAATAGAAGCCGAGATCGTCGCAGCGTAACAGGTCACCCGTCTTGAACCATTCACCTTCGAATACGGCAGCATTTGCCTGTGGATTGTTCCAGTAACCCTTGAAAATCCCGCGCCCCCTCACCCAGAGCTCACCGATCTCGCCAATCGGCGTAGGGCTGCCGTCGTCATTGACCAACCGCAACTCACGGAACGACGCGCGTATGCCCACCGAGCCAAGGTCGATCGCCTCTTCAAGTTCATTCGGCAATATGGTGCCGAAGCTGATTTCCGTCATCGAAAAACCGTCGCCGGTACGCACGCCAAACCGCTTTCGGAAGCGGGCTAGCGTCTCGGGAGTCCAGCCCCAATTTATGGTCTGCTTGAGCGAAGTCGTTCCGTCGATATCCTCGGCCTCTGCCTGGCGTGCAACCAATTCGGGAAACGAACACCACTCGATGCTGTATTGCTTGATCCAGCCAAGCAACCGCGTCGAGCTGATTTGCGGAGCCAGGTAAAGCGTTCCGCCTTGTCGGTATGACTTCAGAAGATGAGCTTGCGGCTCGCCGTAGGAGAACGGCCCCATGGAGAGATAGCTCTTGTACGGCTCATAGTCCATGGACGCCCATCGATACGAGCCAATGCCCCAGAAGTCGTGCGTCAACATGCAGCCCTTGGGAAAGCCAGTCGTCCCCGAGGTATATTGGATGTTCAGCAGATCGTCGGGGCCGACATCCTCGTTAACCGGAGCCTCTCCCGCGCCCTTGAGCAGATCATCCAGGGAAGCACACGTCCCGCTCGTCGATGGGCGTTGCCCGACAACAATGACCCGCTCCTTCGAGAGCTCTTGCGGCCATGGATCCATTGCCGAAAACACTGCCCATGAGGACTCGTCAACGACCGCACACTTAGCCTGCGTGTCGCTAAGAACATATTCAATCTCTCTTGGCGTCAGGCGCTTGTTGATCGGCACCATCACGGCACCGAGTTTTGCAAAGGCAAACCAAAGGATCGGGAACTCGATCCGATTTGGCAGCATCACACCAACGCGATCCCCCTTGCTCACTCCAAATGCCCGCAAAGCATGGGCATACTTATTGGACCAGCGGTCCATCTCCGCGTACGTTGCGCGCTCGTCGCGCTCGAAGACGTTGATCGCAGTGGCGGTACCGTGCGTTCGCGCTCGCTCTGAAACAAGCTGTCCAACCGTGATCGTCTCGTATGCCGCTTCCAGCGCCTCAACCTTGCGCAAGGCGCCTGCCACCTGATCACGCAGCTTGTTTCGTGTTATCTTTGCAGAGGTCATCATAGGGAGCCTAAGGAGTAAAAATGCAGCCAACTAGCTGATGTGAAGATATCGGCGCGATCGAGCCAGAATTGAATCCTTCGTGCGGGAGGATTGGTTGCAGGACGTCGCCACCAATTTATCGCTGCATCGCAGCAACGACGGCAACAAGACATCATCTGTTTGCAAAAGCACAGGCAACCTCTTTCGCTTTCTTTGCGCCAGGCGTTTTCCTGAGGCAGGCATCAGCGGCCCAAAGCCGGCGCCCCAAAAGTCCCGCTTGTCTAGTGCACATTGAACGGCGTAGCTTCTCCGTCATGATCGCCAGCGACCTTCGATTGCCCAGAAGCGACAACTTGACCAAACCAGCGGCTCATGTCGGCTTCCTGTTGATTCCTGATTTTGCAATGTTGCCTTATGTGTCGGTGATCGAACCGCTGCGCGCCGCAAATCGCCTATCCGGTCGAGCGCTATACCACTGGAGTCATGTCTCGATCGACGGAGAAGCCACCGCGGCATCGAACGGCGTACGTATTCAAACGGACTATTGTGTCGGGACAGACGCTCACTTCGACTACTTATTCGTATGCGCCGGCGGCAATCCGGCGCTCTTTCGACATGCTCCGACTTTCGCATGGCTACGGAGACTTGCTCGGCTCGGCGTCACTCTAGGTGGGGTATCGGGCGGACCTTACATTCTTGCGCGGGCGACTCTGCTCACCGGCTACCGATTTACCATTCACTGGGAGCATGCGCCGGCCTTTGTCGAGGACTACCCCGACCTCGATCTGCGGCGCTCTCTCTATGAAATCGATCGTGATCGATTGACATCGAGCGGTGGCGCTGCGCCGCTTGACATGATGCACGCCCTGCTTGCTCGCGAACACGGAAGCGCTTTAGCAATGGCTGTGAGTGAGTGGTTCCTTCAGACTCACGTTCGCGAAGGAACCGGTCCCCAGCGAATGCCATTGCGAGAACGTCTCGGCATCGCACATGCGCCCCTGCTTCGGGTGATCAGTCGAATGGAGCAAACTGTGGAAAATCCAGTATCGCGGGAAGATCTGGCTCGTCTCGCTGACGTTTCGCTCCGACATCTCGAACGCCTTTTTCGCCAACATCTCGGACACTCAATCGGCGAGCACTATTTAGCGCTGAGGCTCGATCGCGCGCGTGATCTGGTCAGGCAAACCAGCCTTTCGGTACTCGAGATTGCGCTAGCCTGCGGATTTACAAGTGCGAGCCACTTCTCTCGCACATACCGGGCACGCTTCGGTAAAGCGCCGCGAGCAGAGCGATTGCACGAAACGCCCGAAAGGTAGCAGTTACGCCGGGCCTCTAGGTTGCTCGCTCAGGATCAAGCCGAACGATCTCTCTGTCGGATTTGAGCTTGGATGATGACGAAATGTTCCGATCGTAAGGATTCGCCAGCGATGACAACTCTCGGCGCGAAATCGCCGCGTCAACAGTATTCGCGAGCAAGTAGCCGACCGTCATCGGACCAACGCCGCCAGGCACAGGAGTAATGTAACTCGCGCGCTTGCTTGCCTCGGCAAAAGCAACATCTCCGACAATTTTGGGGGAGCCGGTCGTATCCGTCGCGCGATTGATGCCAACATCGATGACAATCGCGCGCGGCTTAAGCCAATCGCCACGGACCAGCCCCGCGCAGCCGGCGGCAGCCACGACAATGTCGGCCCTTCGGCAATGTTCCGGCAGATTGCGCGTCTGGAGCTGTGCAGCTGTAACGGTACATCCGGCATCACCGAGAAGCAGTGCCAGAGGTTTTCCGACGATATTCGAGCGACCAATAACGACAACGTCAAGCCCGTCCAGGTCACGCACAACAGTCTTGACGAGGTGGACAACACCAAGAGGGGTGCAAGGGGCAAGAGCGGGCTGACCGGCCGCCAATCGTCCAATGTTGTAAGGATGGAAGCCATCGACATCCTTAGCCGGATCGATGGCTTCCAGGACACGGCAACGGTCGATGTGCCCCGGCAGTGGAAGCTGAACGAGGATGCCATCGACCGTGTCGTCAGCGTTAAGTTTCTCGATTAACGTCAGCAGTTCGGCTTGGCCAACATTGCTCGGCAGCAGGAATTGTTGAGATTTAAAGCCGACGGCTTGCGCCTGCTTGGCTTTCGTCCTCACGTAAACCGAACTGGCCGGGTCCTCGCCAACCAGCACCACGGCTAACCCCGGGGTAACGTTGCATTCGGCTTGAAGCCACGCCACATCGCGCGCAACGCGATTCCGAAGGACCTCGGCGATCGCCTTTCCATCGATTACGATAGCACTCATCGTCAATTCCTGAGCATGTTAGTGACTTCTCGCCTATTCGGCGGGCCGCCAATGATGCTGCTGTCGTTATGATCGCAGTCCCCATCGATTGACGCGTACGACGCAGCACGTTCGCGCGGCACTGTCGGTTTTTCGCAATCCCGCTTCCGACGCACTCTGCCATTCTAACGGTTCGGAATACCGCGCTCCACCATCATGCAGTACGGCAACGCAACATGCACGAAACTAGCGAAGTCGCCGGTTTGATTGAGAGCATTTGACATATTTCACGCACGTTCAGCGGAGATCGGCCGATTGCAGCCCTATCTGCCACCCTGTTGATTTGTATTAAACCTCAGGTGAGACCAAGCTTCCTTGACGGGGCACGTCACTAACATGACCATATGCGACATTTGCGATTGTGGGTTAATGCTACCGCGCGTCGGAAACGTCCAAGCATCGAAGGACAAAAACGACTCGCCAGCAGCCGGTCTACCACTCGCCTTGCAATGTTCCGGCTTGCGGCTTTTGGATAGTCGTCACCTAGCATTACAGTTGCTTTTTTGATTTGAAGTGGGCGCGTTGAGCGGCAGCCTGGTGAGCTCTGCGCCAGAAGGACCATGCGATGATGTGTGCGGGTTGAATCCGCTTCCGCGCAAGTCTGATAGCAATGCGGCGGATTTCCTGGATTGACCAACGGATCAGTGGTGGGGTGGTTATGTTTTGGCTTTTGCCGGGGGGCGCCGTTTCGTTTTTTTGGGCGGTGGCGGATTAGCGCGATGTCGGATCGCGGCCATCATGGCGAAGGCGAGCATCACCAAGGACACATGACGGTGCCAGCCATGCCAGGATCTGCTCTCGTTGTGATCGAGCCCGAACTCGTTTTTCGCGGTTTCAAAGCTGTCCTCGATCGCCCATCGATGGCCTTCGACCGCGACCAGCGTTTCAATGGCTGTTCCCGCTGGGCACCAGGTGGTGAAGAAGGCGAGGTCATCATCGGCAATGCGACGACGGATCAGTAGACCGCGTGTCCACAAACCGTCATTTGCACTGTTGGACTGCTCGGCCTCGAGATCCGCCAATTCGAGATAACACCAATCGTGCAGCCGCGGTCCTTTGGTTCCGGCTCCCGCCGACAGGCGCTTCCAGTCGGATGAGCGCCGCGTCCGGGCGAGGTCTGCAGCCGTACCGGCGACCGGCGGTCGCTTGCCCCAGGATCGAAACACATGAGCGCTGCTGACCCCAAGCACGTAGCCTTTGCCTGCCCGACGTAGTTGCTGTTCGATGTTGCCAACACCGTAGACGGTATCACCGGCAACCCACTTGAATGGTACAGACCCGGCTATCGCGCGTGCGATCATTCTCGTCGCAAGCTTTGGTTTGGTCGCAAAGCCGACATCGGCAGGCACATATGTGGCTTCCAGACGATCTGGATCGTCGGTCCATTCCTTCGGAAGATACAACGCGCGATCGATGAACGCATGGCCATGACGCGAAACGTAGGCAGCGAAGACGCCGATCTGGCAGTTCGTGATCTTTCCTGCCGAACCAGTGTATTGCCGCGCCACTCCGCATGACGCTTTGCCCTGTTTGAGAAAACCGGTCTCGTCGATCACGAGCACCGCATCGTCATCCGCCAAATGCTCGATGACATAGTCGTGCACGATATCGCGCAGGGCATCAGCGTCCCAGTCTCCACGACCCAGAATCGCCTGCTGCCGCCATGGGCCGGGATCGCCAGCCGCCTCCGCGCGCATCCAACCGGTCTTGCGCTGCTCATCTCCGAGCAGACCTTCCAGGAACAGACCTGCATTCGTCGCAACACGCTCTTGCGTGAACAACGGACGTATCCGTTGCTTGATCTCTCGAAGCGACGCCGCCCACAACGCAAGCGTCGCCTCAACCGACGCGGCCCGCGCCCACGACATTCGAATCATGGTTGCCCATGGATTCAGAAGCCCGCAACAAAAGCAACTGTAATGCTAGGGTCTGTACCTAATTAGCGAGTTCTGATTCCCTGGTGCCAAGTTGATTCGGCACGGGGGACTTCGATGCGCAAAGGACTGTTCTGGCTCAACGACAAGCAGTGGGCTCAGATAGAGCCGCATCTGCCAACGAACCAGACCGGCCCGGCGCGCGAAGACGATCGACGCATTATCAGCGGTATCATTCACATGCTCCAGTGCGGCGCACGCTGGCGCGATTGCCCGTCCGACTATGGCCCTTACACGACGATCTACAATCGGTTCAATCGCTGGGCTAAGCGCGGACATTGGCAGGCGATCTTTGAAGCGCTCGCCCGCTGCGGCAAGGACCGAGTGGCTTTGTCGATCGACTCCACCTCGATCAAAGCGCATCGCTCGGCGAGCGGCGGAAAAGGGGGGAGTGTGAACAGGCGATCGGCCGCTCGCGCGGTGGGCGGACCACGAAAATCCACGCGCTGAGCGACCCTGATTGCAAACCTTGCGCATTTCATCTCACTCCGGGACAAGCCGCAGACATTGCCGCAGGGCCGGCCCTTTTGAAGCTCGCGCCGCCCATGTCTTCCCTCATTGGGGACAAAGGCTACGATGGCGACGGCTTTCGCGCCGAAATCGTCAATCGCGGCGCGAAACCCGTCATTCCAAACAAATCCAACCGGGTAACCCTCCACAGCTTCAGCAAGCGCCTCTATAAAGGGCGCAATGTTATCGAGCGCTGTTTCTGCCGGCTCAAGGATTTCAGGCGTGTTGCTACTCGCTACGACAAACTTGCCAGTAACTTCTTGGCCGCCGTCCACCTCGCCGCTCTCGTCGCTTATTGGATCAATTGAGTCTGAACCCTAGCAAAACCCGGGATCCTAACAGTGCTTCCGAAGCGCTCTCACCGGAATGGCATGATGAGCGTGCCGAAAGCGCCTTCGATGCGACATCCAGAACCCAGTCACAGACTCAGCATCGCTTGGTCGTTTGCTCGATCGCTTGGTGCTCTTTTTTCCGCCCGATGGGCCTAGGAGTCAGGATCTACAGGATCCAAGTCCGGTTGCAGATACTGTTTGATGATCGATCTGTCGACGCGGTCCGCGGCGCTCGAAGGCTCAGAGAACAGATGACGCCGTTGGCTTTAGGAATCCCTCCGCGCGGCCTACCGCTCGCGGGAAGTAGCTCAGCGACACCATGCTTTTGCAGAGCTTGGGAAGGTTGTTCCAAAGCTTATCGGTTCTAACTTTCTAAGGCCTCCGGCGGGCATGCCGAAGGCCTTCTTGGAGGTCACTCAGATCCATAGGCCGCGTCTTTTCTCCTTTCGCAAGTTCGAGTTAAATTTACCAATTGCGCTGAGCGCGTAGCAGCAGCGCCACGTTGCTCTGGTCCTTCAGCTCATACGCGGCACCCGGCTTGGCAGTGCTCGACTGTACCGGAAGAGTCACCGTACTTCCGCTTTTGTACTTCTGGTCGAGCATCATGAAGGTAAGTTCAGCCGAGAAAGTCAGGTTCTTGACCGGGGTCCAGCGCGTGACTGTACCGACAAACCTGATAGTTGAAATCGGGGTTGCAGCCGGCAAGACCGCTCGACAGCGCCAGAGTCGCGACGACCGCGCCGCAGACATAGCCCTTGGCCGCGTTGTTGTAGCGTACGGCTGCCCACGCACCGTAGATTGCCGTGCTCCAATACGGATCCCAGTTGTGGGTGTAGGCGCCGTTGAAGCCATAGGTCGTGGTCGACTGCTGATCGGAGCCAGTCACAAACACGGTGTCAGAGATACCAGCAAAGCCGACGCTCTGGTTGGCACCCGCGAGGCCGGTGCCCCCATGCATCGCATAGGTGGTCGACTTATAGCTATCGAAGTTGTAGCGGCTTGCCCCGTTCCTATACACGCCTTGGACGTTGATGGTATCACCCGGTCCCGTCGGAATGTTCTTGATGGACAATGCCAACTGACCAGCCCAACCCCACTTGTCGCCTGGATGGCCGGTGACTTCAGTCGCGCCAGAGTAGGCAGCATGGTTATCATGCGCGGCGACCGACGCCTGGAAGAGACCCCACGTCTGGTCAACACGAAGCATCGCGACTAGGTCTGGTGCGGATTCCGATCGATGTCGCCCAGGATTCCGAGATGATCTCGCCCACCATTCCGATTTGAAGTCGCCACCCGTTCCGAGATGATCTCGCCCACCATTCCGGGATGATGTCGCCCGGGTGACGAGGCCTCTTCTGGCTCCCATAGGGTCAACTCTTTCGGCTTGCGAAGGGGACCCTGGATGCCGACGGACAGGCTTGCGATGCGCCGTGTGCGCGATGTGATCAGAATGAAGGCGGCCGGGCTGCCGAGCCGCGAGATTGCGCGACGGGTGGGCGCGGCGCCCTCGACGGTGCGACTGGCGCTCCGGCGGTTCGAGGCCGCGGGCTTGAGCTGGCCGTTGCCAGACGACGTCACCGACACGGTTCTGGAACTTCGCCTGTTCGCGAAGACCGGCAATGGCAACCGTCAGGGTCACCGCCGCATCGCCGAGCCCGACTGGGCGAGCGTGCACCGCGAGCTCAAACGCAAGCACGTGACGCTGTCGATCCTGTGGGAGGAATATATCGCCACCGAGCCCGGCGGATACCGGTACTCGCGCTTCTGTGAGCTCTACCGCGCCTGGGAAGGCCGTCTGTCGGTGACGATGCGCCAGGCCCATGCGGCCGGCGACAAGTTGTTCGTCGACTATGCCGGCGATGGCGTGCCGGTGGTGGTCGACCGCCTGACCGGTGAGCGCAGAACGGCGCAGATCTTCGTCGCCGTGCTCGGCGCATCGAGCTTCACCTACGCACAGGCGACGTGGACGCAGGGGCTCGCCGACTGGATCAGCGCCCATGTTGGCGCCTTCGCGGCGATCGGCGGCATACCGGCGCTGGTGGTGCCCGACAACACCAAGGTCGCGGTCATTAAGGCGAGCCTGTACGACCCGCAGATCAATCGTACCTACGCGGAGATGGCGGCGCATTACGGCACCGCCATCTTGCCGGCGCGGCCGCGCAAGCCGCGCGACAAGGCCAAGGTCGAGCAGGCCGTCCTCATCGTCGAGCGCTGGCTGCTCGGTCGCCTGCGCCATCGCACCTTCTACAGCCTGGCCGAGGTCAATGCGGCGATCGGCGAACTGCTCACGAGGCTGAATGAGGAACGGCCGATCCGGCGGCTCGGCGTGACACGCCGCCGGTTGCTCGAGGAGGTCGACCGGCCGGCGCTCAAGCCATTGCCGGGTTCCCCCTATGTCCTCGCCGAGTGGCGGATCCGCCGCGTCAGTCTCGATTACCACGTCGAGGTGGAGAAGCATTACTACAGCGTTCCGCATCGCTTCGCCCGCGCCGAGGTCGAGGTGCGGTTCACGGCCCGTACCGTCGAGATCTTCCACAAGGGCGAGCGGATCGCCGCGCATCAGCGCATGAGCGGCAATCACAAACACACCACCGTGCCGGAGCACATGGCCTCCAGCCATCGGCGCTACGCCGGCTGGACCATCGCGCGTATCCGCCAGGACGCCGCCGCGATCGGGCCGGCGACCAGCGCGTTGTGCGACCTCATTCTCGACGAGCGCTCGCACCCCGAGCAAGGCTTCCGCGCCTGCCTCGGCATCCTCAGGCTCGCCGCCTCCTATGGGCGCGAACGGCTGGACGCCGCGGCTGCGCGGGCAATCGACATCGGCGCGCGCACTTATGGCTCGGTCAAGTCGATCCTCGCCAACAATCTCGATCGGCGTTCTGCTCACCAGCGTTCCGCGGACGATGCGCCGATCCTGCATGCCAACATCCGCGGACCGCGCTACTACAATTAGGAGATCATCCCTTGCTCACCCATCCGACCCTCGACCGCCTCAACGCCCTCGGCCTCCACGGCATGGCCAAGGCCTTCGCCGACATCGAAGCCACCGGTGAGGCCGCAAGCCTCGGTCACACCGAATGGCTTGCGCTGCTGCTCGAACGTGAAGCCTCGCTGCGGCACGACAAACGGCTCGCCACTCGCCTGCGCTACGCCAAGCTGCGCCAGCAAGCGTGCGTCGAGGACATCGACTACCGCACCCCGCGCGGTCTCGACCGCCCGCTGTTCGCTAAGCTTGTCGAGGGCCGCTGGATCGACGACCACGTCAATCTCCTGATCTGCGGCCCGGCCGGCGTTGGCAAGAGTTGGCTCGCCTCGGCGCTCGGCCACAAGGCCTGTCGCGACAATCGCTCCGTGCTCTATCAGCGCGTCCCGCGACTGTTCGACGATCTGGCGCTCGCCCGCGGCGACGGCCGCCATCCACGCCTGTTGCGCGGCCTTGGCCGTGTCGATCTGCTGATCCTCGATGATTGGGGACTCGAGCCGCTCGACGCCGGTGCCCGTCACGACCTCCTGGAAATCCTCGAAGATCGCTACGGTCATCGCTCCACCATCGTCACCAGCCAGCTCCCCGTGGACCAGTGGCATCTGCTCATTGGAGATCCCACCTATGCCGACGCCGTGCTCGATCGCCTCGTCCACAATGCCCATCGGCTCGACCTCACCGGTGAGAGCCTGCGCCGAACCCGGCAATCCGCCCGAAAGACCTGAGCCCGTGGCGCTGTGGACATGCCGCTGCGCTTGGACAACGCAATCGCGTTGCCCACATGCCCACAGCAACCGCAGAAGAAGAAAAGCAGGTTGAAGTCGCGATTCCAGATTGACCACGCGGCTTGACCGATGCCAGAGAACCAGCCGGCCAGAACGCCTCGCCGCTGGGCGAGATCAAATCGGAAAGGTGGGCGACATCGTCTCGGAATCCACGGGCGACTTCATATCGGTACGCCTGGGCGACTTCGTCGGAATCCGCAGTCTGGCGCTCGCGTGCCACCAATGTCGTTGGCAGCGTACGCACCGGTGGCGAGACCAGTTGCGGTCGCACCGCTCACGTTCCAGATGTTGGTTGTGTAATTAACGACTTGGTCCTGGGCCGAGAAGGAGGCTGTGATGCCTCGACCGAAGTCAGCCGTGTAAGTAAACTGGTTTACGGGCTCCCAGCCGCCACCACCGGGTAGCTCGAAGAAGTTGCCGGGATAAGGGGTCCAGGGCGAGCTAAACTGCGAGGCCGCCTCACCGAAAGTGAACCCAGCGAACTGGATAAAGGCGTCATAAACGCCAAGCGAACCGGCGCCAACCGCAGAACCGATCGACGTGGTATACGCTGTCGAACCATTCAAGCCAGTTGTACCCGCCCCGGTATAGGTACCCCTGGTCCAGGTAACCCCCCCCATCGAAGAAGGTACGGACTACGCCGTATTCGGTTGCAGTACGTGTGTCGATGGAAAGGTATTCACGAGAGCGGGTGCTGTAGTAGTCGGTCAAGCGGTTGCGAGCTCCACTTACGCCATCGGTGGCAGCGTTATAGTGGCCGCTGGTATTCACTACTGTTTCAACGCGGAGGTAGCCCCCCAATCTGAGGCACGTGTCGGTCCCCGGAATATAATAGAATCCGGCGCCATACAGTGAGCAGACCTTCACGTATTCGATCGCCTTCGCCTTGACGGGCAGATCAGCGGCTCGTGCTGCACCGACTGCAATCAGACCCGCGGCCGAACCGAGCAAAAGGTTCTTCACCAAGTTCATACCAATCCCCCAAATGTTGCATCTCAAAGGTGGTCGCCCGAGCGCACCGTGGAGGCCAACCATCCTCGCCCCCAATCACTCTCGACGTAGAGGGCGTTGCTTAAACGCCAACCCCAGTGACGCGGTGCGGACCATTCCGCTTCTTGCATCGTCACGTTGGCAGATCGCGTTCGTTATCGGCGTGAAAACTGCGTAGGAAACAGACGAACCTTCACCCGTGCTCAGCGACTGTGCTCTATTCGCCTCACAACGGTATGATTCATACTGAAATGGATAGCGACGCATTTCCTGGCGCAAGGCATTTCGAGAGGGGCAGCTCGGGCACGCCGTGATGGACGCTTTTGTGCCGGCCGTCGTGGTGTGGGAGATCGAATCGTTTGGTAGACAGGCCGCAGCGCCAACGCCGTATGAGACCGTGGGCACAAACGCATGACATGTCATTGTTGCTCGCGATGTTGAGTTGGTGCGCTAGTCCCGGCGCTTCATGCACTGGAATTGCTTCGATGATTCCGGCCCAACAGCTCTTCGAGTTTGGAGCGCGACGGGCTATATAGACATGCGATACGGCTTCCCAGGTCTGTCGTTGCCTGGCGCCCGAGATTCTGAGGCGCGAACCGCTGAGCGGTCATCTGTTTTGCTTCCTCGGGCGACGTGGCGATCTTTTGAAGATGCTCTGACCCGATGCCCAGAGGGCATGTCTGCTTACGAAGAAACTGGAGAGGTCGTTTGGTTTTGCCATCGCCCGGCGAAACGGCGCCGTCTGAATTTCGACGGCACAGATTTCCTATTTGCTGCCTCAGAGGCGCCATCCGCAAGAAACCCGGCGCCCGACATCGGTGGGCCAGTAATTTTTGCTTGCCGAAGGTGATGGATCTGATGCCATCGCCGTCGTGACCGCCCCTGAATCACTTCCTACCGATCTTTCCGAGTGCGCCGCGCGTCTGGAAGCAGAAGCCGTTGCGGCAAGCGCCAGGCGGACCTGTCAGCCAGGAAGCGCTGATCGTGCATCAGCAGCTCATGATCGAAAAGCTGTCATTCGGCCTGCAATACTGGCTCTGACGCATATTCGATGATCGTGATTGTTTTTATGGCGCGCCAATCAGCCTTGCCTGAAGGAGATCGAGCTTAGTGCGCCCGTACATCTGCCGTTTGACCAGCTTGAGCTTAGTGATCTGCGCTTCCACTTGGCCATTGGACCATGGTTGCGTAATAGCGGCGTGCACCGCGCCCTTATCGTTGGCGATTCCATTCGCGAACGAGGCAATGAGGCTCCGCTTGGATTCCTCAATCCAAGGTTCGAGCTCCATCTCAGCCTTCTTTCGGATCATCGCGTGGAAGCGGCCAACGAGAGCTTGGGCATCGGCCAGCATAGGAACGTTTTGTTCGATGACGGCAAGCGTGACGGTCTCGGCCCTGGTCAGGTGGTCGCGCTTCGTCGTCATCAGCTGCGCTATCGTCCTGGCGGCGGGGACCCTCTGCAATTGTTGACGGCTGATGGTCTCGGCGCGTCGCCGTCGCGTCGCCCATTCCGCCACCACGCGCAGCGATCCCTTAAAGCCTTGCCCTCTCAAACGGCGCCAGAGTTCGGCACCGTTACGACAGCCGCCTGACCACTGTGCGTCCAGGAACGGCAGGTGCCCATCCAGGGTGCTTTGACGGGTGCGGAAGATATCCGTACCGCCACCGCGGCTAATTTGGCGAACCAGATTGCGACTATGTCCTGTGCGGCGGACGATCTCCTTGAACGGCACACCGTCGCTGACGAGAGCCGCAATTGCGGCATGGCTGTCCTGGCGCCGCAGATAGCCCTGATAGCGCAGCTTTTCCGCATAGGTCAGCAATTCCGGGTTGATCGTTGTCGCTCCGATTGCGGTTCGGATTCTGTTCATGGAGCGGCGCACCGCATCAAGGAAGGCCGCGCTCGCATTTTCCATCAGATGCCAGCGGTCGGCGACTTGGATGGCGTTCGGCAGCGCCTTGGCTGCTGCCTCGCCGTATCCACCACCGCGATCTCGCGACACAATGTTGATCGCTGGGTGCCTCGATAGCCACGCCCGAACGGTCGCAGTTTCCCGGTCGGGCAGCAGGGTAACGATCCGCCGGCGCTCCAAATCGCACACGATCGTCCCGTATCGATGGTTTCTCCGGAACGCCCAGTCATCGATGCCCACAACAAGCAATGGATCTGTCGGCATCGCCGCCCGCCGGCGGACCACCCGTAGCAAGGTATCGTTGCTAACGGGCAGCATGAGCCGCTTGGCGAAGCTTGCCGCCGGCCGGCCGCCGAGCGCCAACCCCAAGTGATGGACGATGTATTCCAGCCGTGCCGTCCGGCGCCGTCGAAGCGGAACGATGTCTTCTCCAAACCGCTCTGAGAAGATCCTCCGGTGGCAATGCGGCACCTCACATGTGAAGCGCCGCGTGAGCAATCGGAGGCGCACCTTTCTGGCCGCTGATGGCAAATCGGCCACGTGCCGGATGTAACGGCTATGGATTCGGCGCGATGCTGTCGTGCACAAAGGGCACTGGGCCTCCGTAGCCTCTGACCGAACAGCCAGAATAACCGAATCCTCTGAATCACTTACGCCATCAAACACCAAACCACTCGGTACGAGCGATGAAATTCGAAAGCCTGTCCGCATGGCGCGATTCTCCGTTGAAGAACCACAGTCGCCGGCGAACTTCATCAGAAATTGATGATGATGTGGAACGGCCCTTCGAACCGGCATCAAAAGTGCCTAACGTGGTCGCGTAGAGAGGCGCCACAAAGGAAGGACCGTTCCATGGAGAAGATTATCACGGTGGGTTTGGATTTGGCCAAGTCGATCTTTCAAGTTCACGGCATCGCCGAAAACGGGAAAGTCTTGGTTCGCCGCACATTGCGGCGATCGCAGGTTCTGCCCTTCTTTCGGAGCCTTCCAGCTTGCTTGGTAGATATGGAGGCCTGTGCGAGTGCCCATCACTGGGCACGCGATATCGCGGCGCTGGGCCACGCTGTCCGCATGATGCCGCCAGCCTACGTGAAGCCTTACGTCAAACGAAACAAGACCGACGTGGCGGATGCTGAAGCCATTTGTGAGGCGGTCACCCGCCCGACAATGCGGTTCGTACCGGTGAAGACTGCCGAACAACAAGCGGCCAGCATGATTTTGCGAACGCGAGAGCTGCTGATGAGGCAGCGCAGCCAGACTGCAAATGCCCTACGTGCTCATATGGCCGAATTGGGCATTATCGCCGGCACAGGCATGGCAAGCATCGCAAAACTCCTGGTGCTTCTCCGGGACGAAAAAGACAATAGGATCCCCGGCGCCGCCCGCTTTGCCCTGATCCTATTCGCTGAACAGATTGAGTTGCTTACAACCCGCATAGAGAAGCTCGACAGAGAGATTTTGGTTGCCGTCAGAAAGGACCCCGATGCAAGGCGTCTGATGAGCATTCCGGGTGTCGGTCCTCTCATCGCCGCTACCGTTCGGACATCGGTTTTGGACGCTCGCAATTTTGCGACTGCACGAGATTTTGCGGCTTGGACGGGGCTCACACCGAGGGCACAGTCGAGCGGCGGAAAAGAAAGGCTCGGCGCGATATCAAAGCGTGGAAATCGGCAACTACGGACGCTCTTGATCGTTGGTGCGACGTCTATCATCAAGCTTGCTAAACGAGGCTTGAAAGTCCCACTCTGGATTCGGACCATGCTGCAAAGACGGCCGGTCAAGGTCGTATCGGTCGCGCTCGCCAATAAGATTGCGCGCACGATCTGGGCCTTGCTGGTCAGAGGCGGCATCTATCAGGCGCCGGCCGCAATGCTGAAATCCTAATCTTAAGAGCTCTCCGGCGGAAGAAGAAAGCTGCCGAGGAGGCAAGGTGCAAATCTGGATGAACCCCGAATGACGTCATTCCCGGTGGCAATCAGACCGCCTGACTCACTGCGCTTCGAGCGCGAGAAATTGATTGGGCGATTGCTTCCGCGGATATCATCGTGGCCAGCGGCCAGGCGCCGCGTTCACAGGGCGAACATATGACCGCACCGTCATCCCTTGTTCAACCAGAGAAAGATCTTGCAGCCCGGTTCCACATATGAGTCAGAGCCAAATTTGAATACGATGACGTAATTGCGGTCAGCGCTCGCGGCCACGAAAGCTCCGTTATCGTCGAGCTCTCGCAATCAAGCGATTCGGAGGAGCTGTCATGAGGCAATACGTCGGCCTGGATGTCTCGCAAAGAGAGACTTCGGTTTGCGTGGTCAACGAGACTGGTCAAGCGATTTTTGAAGGAAGGGCCAATTCTGATCCCGGGGATCTGTCCAAGCTGCTTCGCAAGCATGCGCCATTGGCGGAGCGGATCGGCTTTGAGACGGGCGCGATGGCAAGCTGGCTTTGGCACGAACTTCGTAGGGTTGACCTCCCCGTCGTTTGCATCGATGCAAGGCATGGACACGCAGCACTGTCGGTCCGCATGAACAAGAGCGATCGGAATGATGCTCGGGGGCTTGCCGAACTGGTGCGGGTTGGGTGGTATCGAGAAGTCAAAATCAAGAGCGAGGAGAGCCAGAAGGTTCGAGCGATCCTTGTCGCGCGATTCCGCCTTGTGTCCATGCGCCGGGATATCGAGAACCAGGTCCGCAGTCTGATCAAGGAAGTGGGTTGCTATTCCCTCGCGCGATTGGCCAACAGTTCCGCAACCAGGTCGGCGAGCTATTGGGCGAAGATCATCAACTCCTCAACGTGATCGAGCCGCTCCTGTCGATTCATGAACATATCTGCAAGGAGCAGAGCAAATTCGACGACGAGGTCCGCCGATTGGCGAAGTCTGACGAGACGACGCGTCGCCTGATGACGGTTCCTGGTGTTGGCGTGGTGACTGCCTTGACCTTCCGCCATACGATCGATGACCCTCCCGCTTCCGATCAGCCTCGACAGTCGGCGCCTATCTCGGCTTTACACCTCGGCGCAACCAATCCGGTGAAATAGACACTAGTGGCAAAATATCCCGATGGGGCGACAGGCTTCTCGGAACCTACCTGTTTGAGGCAGCGACCGTCCTTCTCTATCGGACCAAAAAATGGTCTTCCCTCAAGGCCTGGGGAATAAAGCTCGCGAAGCGGGTCGGTATGAAAAAGGCAAAGGTCGCCATTGCGCGCAAGATCGCTGTGATCCTCCACTGCATTTGGGTTGATGGCACGTCGTTCGACTGGGGCCACGCCCCGGCCTGACCTCATTTTGCAAGTTCCTGGCCCGGTTCGCCGGGCCGGCGATGTCCCGCTGGGACGGTGGTCGTGGTGACCTCGGTCATTCGGCTGGTGGCGGGCTCGCCCGCACGCCGTTGCAAACGATGAGGCACCCGATCCGGACATCATCATGATGCGCATTTCGCTGATGGTGAGCGGCGATTTCAGGCGATCGTGAGCAGCTGTTTCGCGCGATGGTGAGCAGCGGCTTTGACCGACATGGGTGATTGGTTCAGGGGTTTGAGTTGGCGTCAAGAGTTTGATTGCGGGCGTTCTGCTTTCGCATGCTTTCTCCGGAGAGTTGCAGACGGTGAGCGTTGTGAACGAGGCGATCCAGGATGGCGTCGCCGAGGGTTGGGTCGCCGATAACGTCGTGCCAATGTTCAACAGGGACCTGACTGGTGACGATAGTGGAGGCGCGACCGTGGCGATCATCGAGGATCTCCAGAAGGTCGCGCCGTTCGGGCGGATTTAGAACTGACAGGCCCCAATCATCGAGGATCAGAAGTTGAACGCGGCCGATGGTTTTGAGCAGCCGGCCATATCGGCCGTCGCCGCGAGCCAGGGCGAGCGCCTCGAACAGGCGCGGGACGCGGTGATACTGGACCGAACGAGTGTCGCGGCAGGCCTTGTGGCCGAGGGCGCAGGCAATCCAGCTTTTGCCGAGCCCGGTTGCCCCTGTGATGAGCAGGTTCTCGTTGCGGTCGATCCAGTCGCCGCCGACGAGTCTGGCGAAGACGCTGCGGTCGATGCCGCGTGGCGTGCGCAAATCGACGTCTTCCACGCATGCGCTCTGGCGTAGCGCGGCGAACTTGAGACGGGTCGTGAGACGTTTGGTGTCGCGCTCGGCGGCTTCGCGATCGACGAGAAGCCCGATGCGCTCCTCGAACGGCAGGGCGTCGAGGTCCGGTGATCGTCGCTGCTCCTCGAAGGCTTTGGCCATTCCGGTCAAGCCAAGCGTGATCAGCCGTTCATGGGTGGGGTGTGTCAGCATTGGAGTCTCCCTGGTTCAGTGGAAATAGCCCTGACCGCGGATGTTGCCGTGGCGCAGGGGCTGGTGGTCGGACGTCTCGTCGAGGAAAGCGCGATCGAGGCCGCTCTTGAGGATCGAACGGATCGAGGCGACGGAGCGAGCCTTGATCAGGATGCCGCGTCGGCAGGCGGCATCGACGCGCGCATGGTCGTAGCTCCTGGCCAGCGACAGAATACCGAGGCAGGTGCGAAAGCCTTGCTCGGGGTGCGGCCGGGCTTCGATGACGACCTGGAAGAACGCCGCCGTCGATGGACCGATCTTCTCGCCGGCGGCGATCAGCCCTCCCGGTGTCCATTTGCCGTAGCGGCGGTGGGCGCTGGGCATATGATCGGCAATCGTGGTGTGGCCGCGCCGGTTGGGCGCACGGGCGTGGCTGGCGATCCTCTGTCCCTTGTGGAAGACCTCGACGGTCTTGTCGGCGATACGGACATCGACGAGTTCACGGATCAGGCGGTAAGGGGTGGAATACCAATGGCCGTCGATCTCGACGTGATAATCTGGGGCGACACGGCAACGCTTCCAGCGCGCAAAGACGTAGGGCTGGTCCGGCAGTTCTCTCAACCTGGGGCGATCAATCTCGGCGAACAGTTCGGTCCGGCTGGAGCCGAAGCCGCGCATCTGGCGGGCGTTGAGTTCGACGACGAGCCCGCGGATGGCGGTATTGAGCTCCGCCAGGGAAAAGAAGCGCTGGTTGCGCAGGCGGGCCAGGATCCAGCGCTGGGCGATCTGGACTGCGATCTCAACCTTGGCCTTGTCCTTTGGTCGCCTCGGCCGGGCCGCCAGGATCGCGGTGCCGTAATGGCCGGCCATCTCAGCATAGGTGCGGTTGATCCCGGGATCGTAGCGATCGGGGTTGGTCACGGCGGCCTTGAGATTATCGCAGACCACGAACTTCGGCACGCCGCCGAGATACCTGAACAGGCTGGCATGCACGCCGATCCAGTCGGACAGGCTCTCGCTTGGGCAGGCCTCGGCGTAGGTGTAGTTCGAGGCCCCCATCGCCGCGACGAACAGCTTCATGGCGCGCACTTCGCCGGTGATGGGATCGAAGATATCGATGGTGTCGCCGGCGAAATCGACGAATACCTTCTCCCCACCGGCGTGGGTCTGACGCATGCTTGGCCGGGCCCGCTGCTTCCAGGCCTCGAACGTCGTGCAAAACCAGGTATAGCCAAAGCCGTCCGGATTGGCGGCGCGATACTCTTCCCACAACAGCAGGCGCGTCACGCTGCGGCGGCGCAGCTCCTTCTCGACATAAGCCCAATCCGGTGTCGGGCGCCGGTCGCTTTGCGAGGCTGCCGTCGGCGCCGGAAACAGCAGCAGTTCAAGGTTCTCGTCGTCCAGGCCCTCCGGCAGCGGCCAGGTCAGCCCCGCAAGGCGGGCGCGACGCACATAACCGTGTACGACCCCATTGCTCACTCCCAACGTCCGCGCGATGACGCGCTCGGTCAGGCCCTGGTGCCTCAAACGTAGAACTTCTCGGATCCGGCGCATCGACAATCTCTCGGTAGGCATCAGGCTTCCTCACTGGTTGAATGAGAAATCCGCAGCCCGGTTGAGTTGTCGGTCGAAGCGTCCGGCACCGCCAAACGTTGCTCACGATCCTCTGAAATCGTTGCTCACGATGCGCTGAAATCCGTGCTCACGATCCCGCGAAACGCGCAATCATGAGGCGCTTGCGACCTCGAAAAGGACCATGACCCCAGCGACGGCACCTGATCGCATTGAGATATAGGTAACGGCTAATCGGCCCATGACTACGAGCTGGCTATCGATCTACCAGCCGCGCTCGCCCCGTCTCCGCAACCCCGACCCGCTCGGCCGGGTCGAGCGCTACCGTCTTGCCGAATGGCTTCAAAAAGAGAATTGACATCAATCCGCAATTAAGGGGCCGATTGACAAAAAGCTGCACCGCGACCTTTACGGCTACGTTCGGAACGCAGGGAACGCCTTCTCGACCAGATGGAGCTTACGCCGGAATAGCTTGAGGCAGCGGCGACGGAGGGCGAGCTCGCGGCTGAAGCTACGGCGGCGACGGCGCAGACGGTTCGGTTGTTCCAGCGCCGGCGGCTGATGCGCAAGCCCTTCCGGGACAACATCCCGCGCAAACGGGTGGTGATCGAAGCTCCCGGGCAATACTCATGCTGTGGCTCATCGCGGCGGTCGAACCTCGGCGAGGACGTAACCGAAAGGGTCCGCGAAAAGTTCACCAGCCGGGACTGCGAGACGATCACGCAGCCGCCAGCACCGTTCCATGCGACGCCGCGCGGCTCTGTTGGGCCGTGCTCGCGACCATCCCGGCCGACAGTTCGATCATCATTTGCCGCTGAAGCGCCAGAGTCGACGCTTCAAATGCGAAGGGATCGACCTCCCGGCTGCCGGTCTCGACGCTGGCCGATCAGGTCGACGCCGGGGTGTGGGCTGCGATGCCGCTCTACCCGTCTGATCGAGACCCATCGCTGTCGGCCGAGTGGTTGCATGGCGATGACACCAAGGTGCCGATCCTCGCACCAGCCAGGACCGTGACCCAGCGGATTTGGGCTTATGTGCGCAACGATTGGACCTTCGGCGGCCGGGTACCGCCGGCGGCTGTTTATTATGCCTCGCGCGACCGCCGATCATGATCACGCTCATCACGACGGCGAAGCTCGACGACGTCGACCGGCTGGCTTGGCTGCGGACGTCTTTGCCCGGATTGCCGGCCTCCCGCAGGGCCAACTGCATGAGCTTCTGCCATGGGAGTGCAAGCAGCGCGGTGTCGAACCCGCGAAGGCCGCGTAAGACCAATCATCGCTAGACCGACGGCTTCCGCGCAACAATTATCCCGTCGTCCACGGCAGGATGCTTACCTTTCGCTACATGTCGTGGACTGAGTATCGTTCGCCAGGCAGTAACCAACTTCTCAGGTATACTGTACCCTACTCGACGCTCGAAGCTGGAGGCGCCCAAGTTCTCGCATTTTTGGAGACCGCAAAATGACTTGCTCAAAATAAGCCATGAGACGCATGCGTCTGGCTGATCATTTCTTTGCTGCTTCCTTGCCGCGCGCAATTCCTGCGGCAATTCCCCCTTCCCGCATCTGGCGGTATTCGTCTGACACATGCGAAAGCTGATGAGTATCGAAGTGGCTTAACAACGAAGCGCGAAAGCCTTGGATGTCGGCCGCGCGCTTTAACGAGCGCTTGATAAGCTTCGACGCAAACGGATAACCGGAAGATACGTCCTCGGCGAGCGTTGTTGTTTCGACCTCAAGGTCCGCGCGCGGTACAACTCTATTTACCATGCCTAGACGATGCGCCTCTACAGCTGACATCCTTCTACCAGTTAGAAGGAATTCGTGCGCAGCGCGCAGCCCCATCACCCAAGGATGAACAAGCACTTCGACTGCGGCTGACGCAAGGCTTTTACAGACAGGATCAGCAAAGAAGGCGTCGGTAGAGGCAACCACGATGTCGCACATATTGGCGACCATGAAGCCGCCCGCAACGCAGGCTCCCTGAACAGATGCAATGGTCGGCTTAGGGCAATCCCAAATCCGAAGCGCGTAGTCCAGGTAGCGTTGCTCCTCATAAGCATAACGCTCCTCGACGGTGAATCCGGCCCGGGTTGCCTGCGCTTCCTTAAGGTCATGTCCTGCGGAAAAGTGATCCCCCTTTCCGGCGATCACGATCACCCTAACTGAGTCGTCCTTCACCGCGTTGGCGAGCGCGGTATCCAACTCGTCGAGCAACTGTCGACTTTCCGCATTTCGCGACTCAGGTCGATTATGAAATAGCCAAGCGATCGCCCTCGCTGCTCCACCGCGATACAATCGTAGCTCATATATATGTCCTCTCTAAAGTCGAATTCCGAGCTACCTCGGTATGTGCTGCACGGCCCCGCCCCGGACGTTCCGATTGGGACGAAACGATTCAAACTCGTCTTGACAGCGAGCTTAGCGGCTTCATGACTATAGTTATTGCTCGTACGGCACTGGGATTAGAGTATTGCAATTTCTCATCCGTACCCGATCGCTGAGAAACGGCTTCGTTGCGCTAATCAAGATCAAAACCTCTGGGGTGGAAAGCTCATCAGGGTGCGCCCGGCCCAATGATGCGCGTCCAACCCAAGGCCCCCGTTCGCGACGATCGGAGGCATCGAATCTGCTCGCGGCTCACCAGAGCCAGCGTCCGGTATCCTCGAACTCCCAAGTTTCAGCCTCGGTCGCACCAAATTCGGGAGCGACCGAGCGAAAGAGTTTCACGCGACCGTTCATGATGCGAACCGCAATGCGCTGGTACTCGAAAAACGCGTCGCGCAGCTTTTCCGGCACCTTCCAGTCGAACGGCTTGTAGCTCTTGAGCACGATCCGCGTCTTGGTTGGCGACACCTTCTCGATCTGGAATTCTTGACGGCATGCCGTGAGAATGCCGGCGAAGAATTGGACCACAGAATGCAAGTCGGCGCCCTCGATCCCCTGGTCAGCCTTGAGCTCGTTGATGTGTTGAATGGCCAAGCCCCGCATGGTCCTGCCCACGATGTCGGCCGCAGCCTCAACCCCGAACTTCGACACCAGCACGCTCGTCGTGCGGCTCACATAACCCGCTGAATAGTTTGCACGCGCCTTCAGCCTGCGCCCTTCCGGCCAGAGCTTGGGATCGAGCTGCGGCGCCTTCGCCGGGTCAAACTCCGGCGTACGAATCTCGGGCCTGAATATAAGCCGCTCCTCGGGAGCGACCGGTCGATCGAGTTCGACCCAATACGCCTCGTCGTATGGGTCTCCCTCCATCATGTTTTTGGTCCGCACATACTGAAGCCGGTCGCAGCCCAGCAGCTCGCCGTTTCTAGGATGCCAGGAATGCGCCACCGTCTTCGCGGTGTGTGCGGGCACGGCTAGGATAGCCAGCCCCGTGAACGTCGCCCTCGGAGCCAGATAACGGATCCAACACTTCTTGGGCGATTCCTCAATGTACTGCAGCTTCAGACCGCCAAGTATGTTGCTGAAATAGTGATATTTGCATGCCTTAACCGCTGGGGGCTCATCCTCGCGCACGCCGAGCTTCTTCAGCCCTTCCAGGAATTTGACATTCTGATGAGAGCGGAGTGTCTGGAAATAAGTATCAAGATAGGCGGTCTCGCCCTTATCTTGATACGTAGTGGCCAGGAAACCACCAAACATCCGGCCCCAGAACTTCTCCGCCAGCAGTGTGGCTTTGCGCAATTCGTCCAGATCGGTCATCTTCCTCGCTCCGACATTTAGTATCGTACTGAAATCTTCTATATTCAGAGTAGCTCGCAGAACTGTCAACGGGCATCGGACAATTCTCGAGCAGCGCTAGCATCGTCGAAAGCAGCTGTAGATCGTATCATTCAAATCTGCAGGCAGTGTTCACGGACAGCTCCGCTGTCTTCGACGGCATCCAATTCACTGATGCGTGCCGAGACTGAGCAGCAGGATTGCGTGCGAATTTGAGGCGTCGTAAATCTGGTAAGCGGCGGCACCTGACCGAGCGAGCGAAGTTGTCGGTGAGGTGGGTGGAGGCCGCCGAGGGTTGATCTTCAGCGAAGCAGATTTGACATTCTCGCTGGCGTCAGGATCGCGCGTTCGGATTAGGTGAAATGGGTCAGACGTCCTGAGCTTCGACTGACCCTACATCTGCACTTCGATCAGCCTTGGGCCGGGCTCCGATATCGCTTCCGCCAAGGCATCGTTGAATTCGTCGGCGGTGGTAACCGCGCGACCCGGAACGCCCATGCCCTTGGCGAGGGCGACGAAATCGATCGTCGGCCGGTCAATCTTCAGCATGTCCTGCGCGCGCTGGCCCGGCTCACCGGCACCCACATTGTCGAACTCGCCGCGGAGGATCTGGTAGATACGGTTGGCGAATACGATAGTGACGACGTTGAGCCCTTCGCGGGCCTGCGTCCACAGCGACTGGATGGTGTACATCGAGCTCCCGTCGCCCACCATGCAGATCACCTTCCGGTCCGGGCAGGCGATCGCAGCGCCGGTTGCGACCGGCGTCGAGAAGCCGATCGAGCCCCCCATGTTCTGAAGCCAGTCATGCGGTGCCGCGGCGGCCGTCGGCGGGAAGAAGCCGCGGCCGGTCGTGACGGACTCGTCGACCATGATCGCATTCTCCGGGATTGCGTAGGCGATCGCCTGCGCGATCGTCGTGAAATTTATCGCACCAGTCGGCTTGGCCAGCTCCTGCAAAGCCTGCGGCTTGACGTCCTTGGCAATCGCATGCAGCGCGCCGGCGAGCGCTTCCAGCGCCGCGACCGAATTCTCGCCCCACGAGGTCATGCGATGCACGTCGCAGCCCGCGGGCTTCAGTATGCTCGGCTTATTCGGATAGGCGAAGAAGGCCACTGGATCGTCGGCCTCGACCAGCACGATGTGTCGGAACTTTTCCAGGATCGGCAGCGCTTGATCAATCACATAGGGAATGCGGTTGATCGAGAACCGGCCGGTGCCCCGCGCCATGCGCGGTTGGAAGGTTTGGCCCATCACGGTGCAGCCGGTCTTGCCGGCGATGCGCTCGGCCAGCGCCAGCCCCTGCGCGGTCAGCGCGCTGCCGGTCACCAACAACAGCGTCCGCACCGCATCCTCGTGCAGGATCTTCGCCGCGGTCTCGACCGCCTGCGGCGAATAGCTCGGGCGCTGCTTCTGCCGCGGCACCTCGGCGATGCCGTCCGCCTCATTCCATGCGGTATCAGCGGGCAGGATCAGGGTCGCGATCTGCGGCGGCGCGCTCTTGGCAGCGGCGACCGCCGCGGCGCCGTCGGCGGCCACCGACTTGGCATCCGGCGAGGTGCGCACCCAGGCCGACATCGGCCGCGCCAGGCCCTCAATGTCTGACGTCAGCGGCGCGTTGTAGCCGATGTGATAGGTCGCATGCTGGCCGACGATATTGACGATGCCGGAATTGGCCTTCTTAGCGTTGTGCAGATTGGCAAGACCATTGGCGAGGCCCGGCCCGAGATGCAGCAACGTCGAGGCCGGTGTGCCCTTCATGCGGAAATAGCCGTCGGCGGCGCCCGTCAAGACGCCCTCGAACAGGCCGAGCACGCAGCGCATGCCTGCGACCTTGTCCAGCGCGGCCACGAAATGCATCTCCGAGGTCCCGGGATTGGTAAAGCAGACGTCAACGCCGCCCGCCACCAACGTCCTCACCAGGCTTTCCGCACCATTCATATGTTTACTCCCTTTGACGAGCGGTCGCGTTTGCTTTGAGAGCCGACATAAGCTGCCGAGTCTCCAAACGCGCCGCGGGCTTACCGCCTGTTGCTGATCTGTCTGAACCACCACACGTGGCACATGAACCGCTATAGCCCTGAAAATCGCCGCGGCGCGCTATGGCATTCCGCAATCGGTTTCCAATATAAGATATTGCACTCCGCTACACCACTTGAATCGGCATGTCAATCGCTGCCGCGCGGGCGTACGGCGACAGGATCGACAATTTTCAGGCTCACACGGATAGTCTCATGGGTAAGCGTCTCGCTCCTGGACTGGGAACAACGACACACACTGGCATCATCGCGCGCGCCGATCGCATGCTGTGACTGCCTATAAAATTAGGTCGACGTTGCAATTCGGTCAGCCTGACGACTGATCGAGTTGGCGAGCACTATGCATAAGGCGAAGCGGTCAAGCGTGAGTGGCCGCTTCATTCTTCCAATTAAACTTGCCGGGGTGAGGGGCTCCTCAGCGCCTCGCCAATCCTTAGGCCGGCTGCTCGCGCGGGCCCGGCGCTAGCATCCCAACGTCATAGCAACCGGTATCCGCAAGTCGAGTAACGAGCAGTTGCTTGCTTGCTCGCTCTACGAGATCCGCCGCTGCGATGACGAAACTTGAACTTACACTGAAATGCGCCCCGTAATACCGCGGGCGGAGGTCCGCGGACATTCTCGACATCTCAGAAGAAGTTATTGCCATCGGTAGCAAGTTGGCCGATGCCAACCGTCGGACGGCACCCCGAACACTGCGTGGGGGCTGGTTCGTCTGCAGCAGGCGACCGCCATCAATCAGGCAACCGTCATGTTTGGCCGCAGCGTTTAACCCCACGGAGACTCGATGAAAACAGATTTTGTGGCAAGGACGATTGCTTCCGCGAGGTCGTTGATGTCAGACCGTGACATTGCCGTGGATAGGGCACCAGCGCAGTATTGCGTGAGCAAAAGTCCCTCCCCGAGCAGCTTGAATTGTATCTTGCTGAGGGCAGCCTTTTGAATCGCCGAAGGGTAGCAGCTGCGATAATCCGTGATCGGGTTAGTAAAGGGATGTAGCCGAAACAGCGAGCCGAAGCCGGTCACCTGCGCGGGGATTCGGTCCTGCTTGAACGCTTCGTTCAAATTCTGCCGCAAGGTGGAGCCCAGCGCGTTAAGGCGCTCGACTGCCTGCGCGTCAAAGGCTCGCAACGCTGCGGTGCCAGCCACCATGGTAAGCGGATTTGCACTGAAAGTACCGCCAAGGGAGACGAGCGGCTTGGCCTTGGTGTGATCAAAAACAGCCATGTGGTGTGCCGACCCCGCAATCGCGCCGACCGGCAGCCCGCCGCCAATCATCTTGCCCAGCGCCACAAGATCGGGCTCGAGCCCAAAAACGCTATGTGAGCCACCATACCCGAAGCGGAAAGAAATCACTTCGTCGAGCACCAGCAGAATCCCGAGCTGTCGGCACGTATTCTGCAGCATATCACGAAACGTCTCGGTTGGGGGGACCATGCCCGCACGCGAGGTCACCGGGTCGAACACCACGCACGCCAAGCGCCCCGCATTTGCTTCGAGTAGACGGCGGGAGCCATCGACGTCGTTTAGTCGTAGCACGACCGTGTCATTAACGACGCCAGCGGGCGTTCCCGCATCGTGAGCTACGCCCAATGGCTCTGTGTCACCCCAGTTAGCGGGAGTCGGATCCAGGCTGACCTCAACGCAGTCGTAGGCGCCGTGATAAGCACCTTCGAACTTGGCGATTGCCGGACGACCAGTGATCGCACGCGCGGCCTTGATGGCGAACATGACGGCCTCGGTACCGGAATTGACGAACCGTACCTGCTCCAGCCGTGGGGCACGCCGACACAATTCCTCGGCTAAATCGATTTCTGCCGTCGTCGGCAAGCCGAATGCTGTACCGGCATCGATCACCTTATGAAGAGCGTCGACAACCGGCTGAAACGCGTGTCCATGAATCAGCGAAAACATGTTGTTGTTGCAGTCGAACAGACGGCGACCATCGGCGTCGATCACCCAAGCGCCTTCGCCACGCAAAGCATACGGCGCTTGGGGCGCAAAGAACGTTGCTCCCCGCATACTGCCCCCCGGCGTGATCACTTTAGACTTTTCGAAGGCCATTTTCGATTGCGGCCCGATCGGGGACACCCGATTGTGGCCGTGTCCCTTATCATTCGTAGCGATGTTTCCAGGCGTACTCATCGATAGCTCCTCAAGATCGTCAGTGACTGGTTTGCGACAGCGGATGTCATGGTTTTCGCGTTCAATGCTCAAGCTCGCGATGCTTTGCTGGAGAGATTCGTCTTTTGGGTTTCGCTAGAACGGGCCGCGAAGTGAATGAGCTCAGAGAGAGACCCATTCAGGCCTCCGCCGTACCCTACGCTAGCTCGAGGGTTGGTCCGGCGTTCGATCGTCTTATGCATTGCACGCCGACCAGCAAAGTTTAGCGAGCTTTCAGCCAATTGCGGGCAACCTAGGAAAAGAGGGTTTCCTTCGCAGGTTGGACCGCACGCTGCCGATCCAGTGGTTGAAATCGTCGGTACCGAGCTATGATCGCCGAATGCGTGGCGCGGCGCGTGCCATCCCATTGTGTTCATATCTCGAGATCATTCGCAGTAGTCTGCGCATGTAGATGGTTCCGACCACGATCGCGCCAGCGAATTGGCTGAAAGGGACTTCAACACCAGCGCATCTCCTCAGTGTCAAAGGAGCCGGCAATGGGATCTGCGATGGCCATCAGCTCTCGTTTGAGCACCCTCGATTTGGTATCGGGCCGGGGAAGAGCTGGAA
Organism: Bradyrhizobium sp. 4; assembly: GCF_023100905.1. Taxonomy (NCBI): domain Bacteria; kingdom Pseudomonadati; phylum Pseudomonadota; class Alphaproteobacteria; order Hyphomicrobiales; family Nitrobacteraceae; genus Bradyrhizobium; species Bradyrhizobium sp. 4. Next base: position 1,060,723 of record NZ_CP064686.1, on the reverse strand, counting down.
TGAAAGCAATGTATCGCGGCACCTTGAAGGCAGCCAAACGCGCACGCGCATGCTCGAGAATGCGCTCCACCGGCAGATCTGCTCGCGTGACGCCCTCCTTGAGCTCCACGTAGATCTTGACCTCCTCGCCCCGCTTGACATCGCGAACTGGCACCGCGGCGACATCCGAGATCCCGGGGATTTCGCAGATGACCGCCTCGACCTCGCGCGCAGCAATATTCTCGCTCGAACGACGGATCATGTCCTTCTTGCGTCCGACCAGCCAATAGAAGCCATTTTCGTCGCAGCGTAACAGGTCACCCGTCTTGAACCAGTCCCCCTCGAACGAGTTCGCGTTCGCTTGCGGGTTATTCCAATAACCCTTGAGGATTCCGCGTCCCTTCACCCAAACCTCACCGATCTCGCCAACCGGCGTAGGACTGCCGTCATCATTGACCAGCCGCACCTCGCGAAAGGGTGCGCGTATCCCCACCGAACCGGATTCCGCCATCTCGCCAAGATCGTTGGGCAATATGGTGCCGAACGCGATTTCTGTCATCGAGAAGCCGTCGCCGCTAGCCACGTGAAACCGCTTTCGGAAGCGGGCTAGCGTCTCGGGAGTCCAGCCCCAATTTATGGTCTGCTTGAGCGAAGTCGTTCCGTCGATATCCTCGGCCTCTGCCTGGCGTGCAACCAATTCGGGAAACGAACACCACTCGATGCTGTATTGCTTGATCCAGCCAAGCAACCGCGTCGAGCTGATTTGCGGAGCCAGGTAAAGCGTTCCGCCTTGCCGGTATGACTTCAGAAGATGGGCTTGCGGCTCACCGTAGGAGAAGGGCCCCATGGAGAGATAGCTCTTGTACGGCTCGCGATCCATGGACGCCCACTGGTAGGACCCTATCCCCCACCGTTCGTGCGTCAACATGCAACCCTTGGGAAAACCCGTCGTCCCCGAGGTGTAGTTGATGTTCAGCAGATCGTCGGGGCCGACATCCTCGTTAACTGGAGACTCTTCCGCGCCCTTGAGCAGATCATCCAGGGAAGCACACGCCCCGCTCGTCGATGGGCATTGCCCAACAACAATGACCCGCTCCTTCGAGAGATCTCGCGGCCATGGATCCATAGCCGAAAACACTGCCCATGAGGACTCATCAACGACGGCAAACTTGGCCTGCGTGTCGCTAAGAACATATTCAATCTCTCTTGGCGTCAGGCGCTTGTTGATTGGCACCATCACGGCACCGAGTTTTGCAAAGGCAAACCAAAGGATCGGGAACTCGATCCGATTTGGCAGCATCACACCAACGCGATCCCCCTTGCTCACTCCAAATGCCCGTAAAGCATGGGCATACTTATTGGACCAGCGGTCCATCTCCGCGTACGTTGCGCGTTCGCCGCGCTCGAAGACGTTGATCGCAGTGGCGGTACCGTGCGTTCGCGCTCGCTCTGAAACAAGCTGTCCAACCGTGATCGTCTCGTATGCCGCCTCCAGCGCCTCAACCTTGCGCAAGGCGCCCGCCACCCGATCCCGCAGCTGAGACGATTTTGTAGAGGTCATTATAGCATCCTTGGAATTCAGAGACTGGCGAGAGGCATCGCTGCCTTGACTGGGCTCGAAGCTCGCGGCTCACCAGAGCCAGCGTCCGGTATCCTCGAACTCCCAAGTTTCAGCCTCGGTCGCACCAAATTCGGGAGCGACCGAGCGAAAGAGTTTCACGCGACCGTTCATGATGCGAACCGCAATGCGCTGGTACTCGAAAAACGCGTCGCGCAGCTTTTCCGGCACCTCCCAGTCGAACGGCTTGTAGCTCTTGAGCACGATCCGCGTCTTGGTTGGCGACACCTTCTCGATCTGGAATTCTTGACGGCATGCCGTGAGAATGCCGGCGAAGAATTGGACCACAGAATGCAAGTCGGCGCCCTCGATCCCCTGGTCAGCCTTGAGCTCGTTGATGTGTTGAATGGCCAAGCCCCGCATGGTCCTGCCCACGATGTCGGCCGCAGCCTCAACCCCGAACTTCGACACCAGCACGCTCGTCGTGCGGCTCACATAACCCGCTGAATAGTTTGCACGCGCCTTCAGCCTGCGCCCTTCCGGCCAGAGCTTGGGATCGAGCTGCGGCGCCTTCGCCGGGTCAAACTCCGGCGTACGAATCTCGGGCCTGAATATAAGCCGCTCCTCGGGAGCGACCGGTCGATCGAGTTCGACCCAATACGCCTCGTCGTATGGGTCTCCCTCCATCATGTTTTTGGTCCGCACATACTGAAGCCGGTCGCAGCCCAGCAGCTCGCCGTTTCTAGGATGCCAGGAATGCGCCACCGTCTTCGCGGTGTGTGCGGGCACGGCTAGGATAGCCAGCCCCGTGAACGTCGCCCTCGGAGCCAGATAACGGATCCAACACTTCTTGGGCGATTCCTCAATGTACTGCAGCTTCAGACCGCCAAGTATGTTGCTGAAATAGTGATATTTGCATGCCTTGACCGCTGGGGGCTCATCCTCGCGCACGCCGAGCTTCTTCAGCCCTTCCAGGAATTTGACATTCTGATGAGAGCGGAGTGTCTGGAAATAAGTATCAAGATAGGCGGTCTCGCCCTTATCTTGATACGTAGTGGCCAGGAAACCACCAAACATCCGGCCCCAGAACTTCTCCGCCAGCAGTGTGGCTTTGCGCAATTCGTCCAGATCGGTCATCTTCCTCACTCCGACATTTGGTATCGTATTGAAATACGTTATATTGAGGATAGGCCAATTCCAGAAAACTGTCAATCGCGGGGAAGATTTGCCCCCAAATTTAGATGTGCATCCTTCAACGGCATGGTAAAGTTTGCTGACTTGTTCGCACCAACGCGAACCAGAGCAAGCGCGCGTAACGTTTGCAGTGAACCGCCCCGGGTTGCCGGAGGCTCCAACTCCTGAGAGGATGGAGCCATGACGAGCAAGACGACAAACAAGTTCTCACCCGAGGTCCGGACCCGAGCGGTTCAGATGGTTCTGGATCACGCCAGCGAGCACCCGTCACGCTGGGCGGCAGTGATGTCGATCGCGGCCAAGATCGGCTGCACGCCGCAGACGCTGCATGACTGGGTCAAGAAGGCCGAGATCGATAGTGGGCAGCGGGCCGGCGTTCCGACCGACACGGCCGAGAGGCTGAAGGCGCTCGAGCGGGAGAACCGCGAGCTTCGGCAGGCCAATGAGATCCTGCGCAAGGCAAGCGCCTATTTTGCGATGGCGGAGCTCGACCGCCGGTCCAAGCCATGATCGCCTTCATCGACGATCATCGTGGGGCTCATGGGGTCGAGCCGATCTGCAAGGTGCTGCCGATCGCCCCCTCGACCTATCACGCCCATGTGGCCAAGCGGCGAGATCCCGCCAGGCTGTCGGCGCGCGCCCGGCAGGATGCTGCGCTGAAGATCGAGGTCCGGCGCGTCTTCGATCAGAACTTCGGCGTGTACGGCGTGCGCAAGGTCTGGCGGCAGCTCAAGCGTGAAGGGTTCGGCCCGCTGTACCGTGGCGCGACTGATGCGGGACATGGCCTACAAGGGGTCATCCGCGGCAAGCCCGTCAAGACCACGATCAGCGACAAGGCCGCGCCATGCCCGCTGGATCACGTCAACCGCCAGTTCAAGGCGCCGAGGCCGCACGTCCTCTGGCTCTCGACTTCACCTATGTCGCGACCTGGACCGGCTTCGTCTACGTCGCCTTCGTCATCGACGCCTATGCCCGCAGGATCGTGAGCTGGCGAGCCTCGCGCACGGCGCATGCAGGCTTCGTGCTCGATGCGCTGGAGCAGGCATTGCATGATCGACGGCCGGTCCATCGTGGCGGGCTCGTGCATCATAGCGACAGGGGTAGCCCAATACGTATCCATGAAATACACCGAGCGCCTGGCTGAAGCTGGTGTCGAGCCCTCTGTCGGCAGCGTCGGAGATTCTTACGACAATGCTCTCGCCGAAACGATCAATGGCCTTTACAAGGCGGAGGTGATCCATCGGCGTGGACCGTGGCGGAACTTCGAGGCCGTCGAGTTCGCGACCCTCGAATGGGTCGACTGGTTCAACAACCGGCGGCTCCTGGAGCCCATCGGCAACATCCCGTCGGCCGAAGCCGAGCAACGCTACTACGCCATGCTGGAACACCCTGCCATCGCGGCATAACTTAAACCAAATGGCCTCCGGCAAACCCGGAGCGGTTCATACCCCCTCCATCTCTCGCGCCAACTAAAGATCGATGCGCTTTCTTACTCTAACGACAATAGTTCGCAAGCGGCCATGTATTGATACTCAAAGCGGCCTCGCCGCGCAGTTTGCAGGAGTAATTCAATTTCATAAGGAGCCGTCGGCTATGCGTGATGTTCTTGAGAAACGTTGATGGCGGTCTTACGTCACGTGCGATAAAATTGATCGTTGGAGGCTTTACTCGATTGGATGAGCGACAGTACCTTGAGGATCGACCGACGCAATCGCCCCGGTTGAGGATAGATTTGAAGGCCAGGACAGGCTTCGACCACAAGAAAACGATAGCTCAGCTCTACCAGGACATCCTGACCATCGAATTGAGCGCTCTTTCCGGTGCGATATAGGAACAACCTGCTGTAGATTCAGCCTGAATGTTAGGAGCGATCACCAGAAAAGGGCTAGGGAGCGAGAACGTTCGATCAGGTTCGATCGCCGCGCGAAGTCCTTTGATTTACAGCTATAAACTTCATGGGGCGGATCGGTCCGCGCGTTCCGCTCGGATCTGCTTGTTGCGGCATCGCATGGGCCGCCTTCCGTTGTTCTGCGCATGGCCCACGTTTCAACGGAGGGACGGCCCATCCGAGTAAAAGTCATGATGATATTTCACGGACTCGCCCTCTAAGGACTTCCCTTCAAACTCCGCCTGCGTCTGGGTGGCATGTACCAGTCCTCGCGCAAAGCGAAGCCATTTTTGGTCAGCCTCGCGCCGCGTGCTGAAGCGGTCGACGCATTTCCTGGAGCAAAGGGCGGTCCGCCAATAATAGTGGCGGATCAGATCGAATTTTCCGCCGCAAATCGCGCAGCACTTTACGGACGGTCGTGGTGCTTTTGGACGCTGTTACGCATTCTCGCCTCCTGTCGGATTTGCATGCATCGCCCCCAAATTTTCGTGGAACCACGCGCGCAACGAAAAATGCGGTATCGATCGCAAATTTTATCATTAAACCACATCGTATCGCAAGTCAATACATCTTATTTATGCCGATTGCCCCTAAGAACGCCTGTAGTTTTGAATCGAGGTCTGGGTCTGGGAGATGACCGCCATCGCTCGTTGGTCACGGAGGAGACTTCGCTCGTTGGTCTGCGCACGACCGTTGCACGCGTATCGCGGAGTCAGTTAGTGGGCGCCAATGGGACGATGGTGTAGCCCGCCGCATCTGCGATCGAACGCCCGTTCGGCACGATCAGCCGCGTCCAGACCAGCAGCACGCGCGACTGCCAAATGCCACCTGGCTATCGTACGTTCCGAGGAGCCTTGCTCCCGGCGGGCTGAGCCGGCTCGACCGGTGGGGGAATCGTGCACCGGTTCCGTCACTTGCGTCGTGAAGGTCGTGCTGTCTATACGACAGGCACGGCTCCCGTCGGAGCACCGCGCCGAGCTCAAGCTGATGCCACAAGTATGACCCAACGCGCGTCTTCGTCGTCGCATGGATGTTCGGGCCGAGAAAAGATGAATCGCGAAGAGGTCGAGTATTCGATGAGCTTCACCGCGTCAGCTAAAACGTCTCGATGCAATTTGCCTCGCACTTCTGAATACGGTACAAGCTATTGCCATGCAATATCTCATTCGTAGTTGCTTTTAAAGGCCGCGACTAGACAATGCTGAAATGAGCCACGGTTCAACAACTATGTGTATACGCCCCTTCTCCGCCGGAACCTCCGTGGCCGTTCCGAATGCGAAACCGCCCCCAAAACTGCTTTGGTGAAGTTACAACAATTGGAATAGAGACCAGGATCTAAAACATGCAATATGCGGCTGCTGATCTCTCGCCCCGCGATCGCTACAAGCTCTTGACCTCCTTTGTGTTGCCGCGACCAATCGCCTGGGTGACATCGGTCGGCCCCAGCGGCATAGTCAATGCAGCGCCTTTCAGCTTTTTCAATGTATATTGCGATACCCCTCCGCTTTGCATCATCTCGCTCGGCAAGCGGCCCGACGGGCGAATCAAGGACACACTCTCAAACATCCAGCGTACCGGCGAGTTCGTGGTCAACATGGCCGACGAGCCACTTGCGCGCAGTATGCATGAGACCAGTGGCGACTTTCCGCCCGAAATCGGCGAGCCGAATTATTTCGGGCTAAAGCTTGCGTCCTCGACCGGCATTGCGCCACCAAGGCTTGCTGATGCGCCATGGGCGATGGAGTGCAAGACCTGGAAGGCAATCGACGTTGGTGACACTCGACGACTCATCTTGGGCGAAGGGATCCACTTCCATGTCCGCGACGAACTATGGGATCACGAAACCATGCGCGTGCATATGGAACGCTATCACCCAGTCGGACGAATGTTCGTTGATTCCTATTGCCGCACGGACGACCGCATTGTGTTTCCGCCAGCCGAAGGCCCGACTATCACATAGGCGGTTCTCGACGAAGCAACGAACACAACGGGAAGCAAAGCCGCTGGCCCAAGGCAGCATTATCGAGGCGCGCTTCGCGAGTGTAGCCTGTGGGTGCTTCGCCTGCCGGGTTGATTGCGGGCCTGCTTGCAACTTCGTTCATCAGAACAAGCGGGGGGAGCCCTCCATACGCTTCAGTTACAGTTGCGTAGGCGATTGTCGTGCATCCAGATTTCATGAGGCCCTTGGCCTGCTCCGGTGCCAGATGCAGACAGGTGAAGAGGATCTTGGTGTCTCGCAGCTGCGTCCATTCAGGCGGTTTGGGTTCCTTGATCTTCGCGATCGTTTCGCTCGACGTGAAGACCTCGCCAGCATTAGCCGCAATCGAAGCGCCGCCCTCAGGTTAATTGTCATCAGTCCAATGTCGGCACGATGCTGGATCCGGTTCCGCGACTAGCGCTTACGAGGGAGGCCCGTGGGTTCATCGACGATGGATCGCGTTTTCCAAAAATTTGCTGAGCGATTGAGCGAAAGCACACACCCAGATGCCGCTCGGCAGAGCATGGCCGATATCACCGCCGCGCTCAAATTGTCATACTTCGCATATCTTGCTCTGCCCCGCAGACCCGGTGGTGCTCCCAACCTGATCTCAACATATCCATCCTCCTGGACCGCTCTGTACTTGCAGCGCGGATACGAGTCCGTCGATCCAGTGGTGCGTCAGGCCATCGCCGCGCCTAGGCCCTTTCGATGGGGACTTGGATACGAACCACAAAGCCAGTCGGATTCCGAACGCGCGCTGTTCGAGGAAGCCGCCAAATATGGGATTCGTTGCGGATTTTCACTGCCAATTCACGATGGGAAGGGCGCGATCGCTGCGCTAAGCTTTGCCACGGACGAGCGTCGAACTGGTTTCGAGCGCTCGTTGGTCGAGCACGCCGAGAGCCTGCGGCTAATCGCAAGCTTTTTCCATGCGCATGCAAGGCGGTTCTGGACGATAGATCGCATGGTCGGTGGGGCCGTGCTATCTCCTCGTGAGTTTGAATGTCTCGAATGGTCCGCGCGTGGCAAAACAGCCGGTGAAATCGGGATCATTCTGGGCATTGCGGAGCGAACTGCGGGCTTTCACCTGGATAACGCCCGTGCGAAGCTCGGAGTCAGTTCGCTCCGTCAGGCCATCGCGCTGTTAACCGAATCAAAGTCTCGAAGATAGTGCCCCGAACCTCGGTGGTCACCTGGGCAACTACACAGGATGCGCTTGCCTCGGCTTGGCTGTTTGATTGCCGAAACCGAGCAGGGGACGAGCATGATGCAGCTCATCACGCCGGAGTACTACGGCGACTTCGTACATGATCTCGCCGAGATGCACCGGCTGCGCTACCGCGTTTTCAAACAGCGCCTCGACTGGAACGTCGAGGCCACCGGCGAGATGGAGCTCGACGAGTTCGATGTCCTTCGACCAGTGCATCTACTGAACCGCTCGACTGCCGCAAATATCCAAGGTTGCGTCCGGCTTTTGCCTTCGACCGGTCCGACCATGCTGAGAGACACGTTCCCGATTCTGCTGGACGGGCAACCGGTGCCACGAAGCGACCGGATCTGGGAAAGCAGCCGATTTGCGCTCGATGTTCCTCCAGATGCGCCGAAGGCGAGTGGCGGGCTTGCCGCTGCCACGTACGAGCTGTTTGCGGGAATGATTGAGTTCGGCCTTTCCATCGGCTTGACCGAAATTGTCACTGTCACCGACGCGCGGATGGAACGCATTCTTAGGCGCGCGGCCTGGCCTCTCCGCCCGATCGGAAAAGCTCATCCTCTCGGAAATACCACTGCCATGGCCGGCTATCTTGAGGTATCGACCGATGCTCTGGAGCGTATCCGCAAGAGAGGGCGGATCTTGGGTCCGGTGCTCTGGGCTCCAGTCATCCGAGCGGCGGCTTAACCCTGAAGCAAGAAGGGCGCGGCATTGGCGCACATATCGGAGCCCTCTGGTTGAGCTTTAAGGATGCACGATTTCCTTCGATCAAGGCCTTCTCTTCAGGCCGGCAAAGCGCTTGATTTGAAGCACCTGCGATCCGCCGTGGCTGCGGCTGATTGTGGCAGCCTTCGTCAAGCGGCGGAATTGCTCAGACTACAACAATCGAGCCTCAGCCGAAGGGTCAGCGAGATTGAACATCACTTGGGAATTGCGATTTTTGAGCGCTTTAGTGGCGGTGTGCGCCCAACGAAGGCAGGCCGCAATGTTCTTCGCGCGGCAAGGACAATCCTGGAGGAGTTCGACGGTCTGATAGCGAGCGCGAGGGCGGTTCGGAACAGCGAGGCCGGGCGGCTGGGTGTCGGATTCTGCACCTCACTTTCTATTGGCAACCTGCAGACCAGCTTGCTGGATTTCAGGCAGCGATTCCCGTACATCGAACTCGAGACGGTCGAACGATCACGAACACGCTTGGGGACGGCACTTCGAAATGGCGTTCTCGATGTCGTGATCGTCACAGGACACTTCCCTTTGCTCGACAATCAAACGACGTCGCTATGGAGCGAGCGTGTTCTTGTCGCCCTCCATCACGATCATCCCCTCAGCGAGCGCGATACTGTCTACTGGACCGACCTGCGCGGCGAGACGGTGCTGCTGAGCTACTACGATCCCGGAAAGGAGTTTGAAGATCTTTTGATTTCCAAGCTTGTCTCGCCTGAGGATCGACCCAAGATCGAGCGTCACGACGTCAGCCGCGGCATCATCAATAGCCTGATCAGCATGAACGGGGGAATCAGCCTGGTGCTGGAATCTGACATGGGCATCAACTATGCAGGCCTGGTCTACCGAGAGCTGCGCGACGGCTCCGGTTCGAGCCGGTTCGATTTCTCCGCATACTGGCGAGCCGACAACGAAAACCCTGCCCTCGCGGCCTTCCTGAAAATGCTCTCCGAGCGCTATCCCTCGTCCGCGTTCGAACGCTGACGCGCTCGTCGGACATTCCGGAATTTTCTATCGGCTGCCATGAACCGCGCCAACATGGGCGCGATCAGTTTGGCGGGATCCGCGATCGGCTGCGCCGTCTCCTGGGCAAGGACCTCGGCATAAGCCACGAGATCCCGGTGGATGCCCGCGGGTAGTTCGTGCGTCACCTTAACTGGCTTGTCGTCTTCAATTGCACCGAGTTTAAGCTTATCCATTCTCATCCCCTGTACGGCTCAAGCACCAGGTCACGATTGACGATCACCCGTACCGGGAAACCGGGACGGATCGTCAATGTCGGCTGGATGTTGAGGTTGCGGCGTGCCAATTGGTGGCCGGTTTGGTTGATCGAATCCCCAGCTCCGCGTCGTAGCGCGGCAATGACGTCGCTGTTCGTGCTACCGCTGTCCGCACCCGAATTCACCTCAGTACCAACGGCGAGCAGCGTCGAGAGCGCTGCTGCGCCCAAGAGCTCGTTCCAGTGGTTGTCGACCTCATCCTCAAGACCGGAGTAACCGGCTGCGTCCGCGCCGGGCTGCCGCTCCAGCACGATCGACCGACCATTGGGCATGATCAAGCGGGTCCATACCAGCAGCACGCGCGATTGGCCGAATGCGATCTGACTATCGTATGTGCCGATCAACCTGGCTCCCTGGGGAATAAGCCGGGCGCGACCGGTAGGGGAATCATACACCGCTTCGGTGACTTGCGCCGTGATCTGGCCTGGCAGGTCAGACCTGATGCCGGTAATGAGAGCAGCTGGAACGACGGTCCCGGCCTGGACCACGAAGGGCGAAGTGGGCCTTGTGAGCCGATCGGGGCTGGTTGTCCGGCGATCAACGGAAGCGCTGACGAAGGCTAGCTTTCGGTCCTGGCCATTCTGGGCAAACGCTTCGTCGCTCGATGTCGACCCGTTTGAAGGAGCTTCATTGGCCGACGTTGCAGCGCTCGATGGGCGGACGTTTGTGCTCGCAAACACCTTGCTGGTGCGCGCCGCCTCGCTCTCCTGATTGACGCGCTGCTGCTCCGCGTCCATACCGAGCGGACTTGCCGACGAGCCTTGTGCTGCGGCGATCGGCCGTCCAAGATCGCCGGGCAACGGCGGTCCAAGACGCGGCACGTCCTTTGGGACCTCGGTATAATCCTTCGGCAAGGTCGCAAGCTGATCGGCGACGTTGTGGTGGTCGGTTGCGTAGAGCTCCTCGGCAGCAGGCCGTGTCGAGCGCCTCTCCTGCAAAGCCCAGAATATCGCACCACAGATCAGCACGAGCACACAGGCGCTGCCACCTGCAAGGACCTTGCGCGACAGACGCGCAACTTGCGGCGGTTCTGGGCGTAGCCGCAAGGTTTCGGCAATGTGCTCCGGACGCTTGGGCTGCGATGCATCCTTTGCTGTATCATCCGCTTCACCCTTATCAGTCACAGCGACCTCCCGTCGGTGCGGACGATCCTGACCTTCTGCTGGTGCTCCTCGCCCAATCTCAGCTCCGCGGCTGCGAACAGCCGGTCGACGATCAGGACATTACCGAAAGCACGATAGTTGACGAGCTCGGTCTTGCCGTCAGGTCCGATCACAAACAGCGGCGGCATCTCTCCTTGGCCGATGCCGGGCGAGAACTCGACATAGACCTTGCGGCCGTCGTCATAGGCGTTGACGGGGCGCCAGGGTGGGCTGTCCCCCTCGATGGCGTAACGATAGCGGCGTGCTGCCTGATCCGGAATGAAGGGTGTCGGCGGGAGCGTTTCACCGTGCGCACCCCGTTGCGCCGGATAAAACCATGCCACCGATGGCATGTAGGGCTTTTCGCGGGAGCGGAGTTCGATGAGATAAGTACGGCGATCGGTGTTGACGATGAGATTGGTCTCAATCGACGGTCGCGTCGGCTTGACCATGATGTGGACACGGCGTGTGTCGCCATTGCCGCTTTCGGTATCACCGACAACCCAACGCACGGTGTCGCCTGCGGCGACCGGTCCTGAGCCGATCAGCTGCTCACCAGGTTCGAGGGCAAGGTCGGTAATCTGCCCAGGCGCAGCGTAAACCTGATACAGAGCCCCCGGGCTATAGGAAAACACCTGCACGGCGTTGAAGTAGCCCGCTTTGCGAGGCTGCACACGTGAAGCATCATTGGCTGCCGCAATGCGCTCGGCGGGTTCCTTGGCTTCCGCGTTCTTGCCGCCGCGTGTTGGCTTCCAGGCTGGCGGCACATGCAGCGGCCGCGGCCGATCGTCGGCAGGTGCCGGCAAGTCTGGCGCGGGAAGAAGGTCGATGTCATAGCTGATCTGCGGGGGCTTGAACGTAGCGCAACCGCCAAGGCTAGACACGCAGATCAGAAGAGCGAAAGGCAAGCCTGGCCGGATGCTCTTCGACATAAAGATGCAAGATGACGGCATTGTTAGCCCAGCTCCTTCGACCAGTTAATGGCATTGACATAGATACCGAGCGGATTTTTCCGTAAGCGGTCCAGATCGCGCGGCATTTCGAGAATAATGGTGAGAATTGCGCTCCACCGCTCGGTTGCGGCAAGCTGACCGTTGTCGTAGCGCCGCTCGATCCAGGCCAGACGAAAGCTCTCAGGCGAGGCCCGGATAACGCTCGAGACTTCGATTGCGACTTGCGTTTTGCCAAGCTTGGCAAATGGATCGTTATTGCGGGCATAATCGTTGAGCGCCGCGGCACCGCGATCCGTCGTGAAATCGTAGGCGCGCAGCCAGTTTTCGCGCAGTACGATGGCGTCCATCGGCAGACCACGCACCTGCTCGATGAACCGCGCCAGGTGAAAAGCGACTTGAGGGTCGGTCGGTTGGTAGCTGGCATTTGCCGGAGCGACAGTCTTAGCTTCCCCCAATTGATCGACCTGAACCACCCAGGGCGTGATCGTCCCGTGTACGGATTGCCAGACCAGGGCGGCGGCAAAACCAGCGGACAGGAAGAGGGAGGCAAACGCCATCAGGCGCCAGTTTTTGGCCTGGACGCGCGCAGACCCAATACGATCATCCCAGAGCTGGGCGGCGCGTTGATACGGAGTGACAGGCTCCGGCATGCGGCCATAGTGAACGGCCGATCGTTTGAACATTGTTTGACCTCAAGATGCTCAGGAATGGAAATGGTCGATGTGAAGCGTCAGCGGTCCTGTTGGGAGAGGTCGACAGATCCGCCGCCTCCGCCGTGATCGCCCGAACGGATCGCGTGGGTAGCCGCTGATGCGCCATGGCTGATCGTCTGCCCCCGCTTCATCCGGCGAACCCAAGGGGGCGCGTCGGAAGCCGCGGCGGAAGAGTCCCCCTCTTCCCGACCGGCATGGCTCGACGATCCACCAAGACCAGCGGCGAGCGAACGTAAAGGACTAGCCGCACCTGATGCACTTGCCTCTGCGCCGGACAAGCTCCCCGCTCGCGACACGCTCGTCGTACCACTTGCAATCGCGCTGCCTCCACGTGCCGCGCCAGCAATCGCGCTGCCCGCGAGACCGGCCGCGCCGGCGGCAAGACCTGCGCCAGCCGCAACAACGCCACCGGCGGCGATGCCCGTCCCGACAGCGCTCCCGGCGCCAAGCTGCGGACCTCCGGAGACGATGCCGTTGGCAACACCGGGCCCGAAAATCCCGAGTCCCAGAAGTGTGAGCGCACCGAGCACCAGTGCCATCGCGTTCTCGATGGTCGGCTGGTTGCCGCCGAAGCCTGCCGTGAACTGCGGGAACAAGCTCGAACCGACGCCGACAATGACGGCAAGGACCAGGACCTTGACGCCGGAGGAAATGACATTACCCAGCACGCGCTCGGCCGCAAAGGCGGTCTTGCCGAACAGGCCAAAGGGGATCAGAACGAAGCCCGAAAGTGTCGTCAGCTTGAACTCGATAAGCGTGACGAAAAGCTGGATGGCGAGAATAAAGAAGGCTAACAGCACCACAATCCAGGCGAACAGCAGGACCACGATCTGCACGAAATTCTCGAAGAAGCTGACATAACCCATGAGCCCCGAGATCGAGTCGAGGATGGGGCGGCCGGCATCAAGCCCCACTTGCGCGATACGGCCTGGCCGCAGAAAATCTGCCGACGACAGGCTTGTGCCTGAGGCTTTTAGCCCAAGGCCTGCAAAGCTCTCGAAGACGATGCGGGCAAGGCTGTTCCAGTTGCCGATGAGATATGCAAAGACGCCGACAAACAATGTCTTCTTGACGAGCCGGGCAAGAATCTCCTCATCAGTGCCAAAGGACCAGAACAGGCCCGCGAGCGTGAGGTCGATCGCGGCCAGCGTCGTAGCGAGATAGCTCACTTCGCCTCCGACGAGGCCAAACCCGGAATCAATGTAGCGGGTGAAGGTTTCCAGGAACTGATCGATGACGGAGGTACCACCCATGGCTCACTCGGTTTGGCTTGGAATGGAGGGAAAACCGGACGGGTGGCGACTTTCGTCCTTGCGCGGGACAGGAGAGAGGAATGGCGCCGCGCCTGTCCGGGTGTCCGGATCACCTGTCAATCTACTTCCTGCCAAAAACTGCCTGCGCTGCTCGGCCCAAATCTTCCGGCATTCCAGGAGAGTCTCTTTCTGCTCGTAGGTGACGGTGCGGCATTGCTCGAGCTTTGCCGCGGTCGTATCGGGTTTTGACGCGAGGTAGACGGAAGATTGGGTCGCGCTCCCGTCCTCACCCAACCGAATGGCGCAGACGCCAACCACCAGGACAGCTAGACCAAGCGCTGCCGCGGCGGGCAGTCGTTCAAGTTGTTTCTTCATGATCAGTGGAACATCTGCACGGTTGTTGGTTGGTAGCCCTGCCCCTGGGTCAGAAAGCGCCGCAGTTGCTCCCTGCCCTGATCCTGCGCAGCTGCGCGCTGGGCAGACTCGAGCGTTTGCGCACGACCTTGCGACGCGACAGTAGCCGTAAGGTCCGCAAGCTGCTGAGCTTGCAACGCAAGGAGCTGGTTGCCGGCCTGACTTGCCTGAAGCGCACCCGATGCTCCCTGGCTCGCCGTCACCAGGGCCGACATTTGGGTGCGGTTGGTGTCGAGATTGCCGACAACACTCGCTTGGACCCGCATGGCGTCCTGCAGCCCGGCAACGGAGTTCTGCCAACGCGTCTGCGCACTTCCGACAAGGAGCCCATTGGACATGCTGACCGATGCCGGCGCATAGGTGGTGGAAAACGCGCGATCGATCTGCTGGACGTCGTAGGCAATTCGCTGTGCCTGCGAGAGTAGCTGCTGGGTGCGCTGAATCGATTGCTCGAGCTGTTGCAACGACGAATAAGGCAGGCTCGCCAGGTTCATCGCTTGATTGATCAGCATCTGCGCTTCGTTCTGGAGTGAGGTGATCTGGTTGTTGATCTGCTGCAGCTCACGCGCGGCGGTCAGCACATTCTGAGCGTAGTTGTTGGGATCGAACACCATCCACTGCGCCTTCGCTTCGCCGGGCGCTTGGACCATGGTCATGGCGATGATACTTGCCACCAGAATCGGCAGGATACGGTTCATGTGAGTGCTCCCTGTTTGGCGAGCTGCGGAATGAGGTTGCAGGCCCAGCCGAGGTCGCGCGCCTTGAGCCAACCGGTGACGAACTCGTCCCTTCCGTGCTCGGCAAGCACCCGATCGATGAGAGCCTGGTCGGCTTTGGACGAGGCGGCCACGAAGACGAGCGCGATTTCGCCAAGTCCGAGCTCGAACAGGCGATTGCCGCGTCGAGATTGGCAGTAGTAGTGTCGCTTGGGGGTGGCGCGGGCGAGGATCTCGATCTGGCGGTCGTTCAGCCCAAAGCGCCGATAAATCGCCGTGATCTGCGGCTCGATGGCGCGATCGTTTGGCAACAGGATCCGGGTCGGGCAGCTCTCGATGATGGCAGGCGCGATTTTGGAGCCGTCGATATCGGCAAGCGACTGGGTCGCAAAAACGACGGAGGCGTTCTTCTTGCGAAGCGTTTTGAGCCACTCGCGAAGCTTGCCGGCAAAATCGGCATCATCGAGCGCGAGCCAGCCTTCGTCGATGATGAGCAGTGTCGGACGGCCGTCTAAGCGGTCCTCGATCCGGTGAAACAGATAGGCCAGAACTGCGGGGGCGACAGAGGTCCCAATCAATCCGTCGGTCTCGAACACCTGGACGGAGGCTTCACCCAGCCGTTCGTGCTCGCCGTCCAGCAACCGCGCGTATGGCCCACCGAGGCAGTAGGGCTGCAGGGCGCGCTTGAGAGCGTTGGATTGCAGGAGAACGGATAGTCCAGTCAGCGTCCGCTCCGTAACCGGCGCCGAGGCGAGCGAGGTCAATGCCGACCAGACATGATCCTTGGTCTCAGGCGTGACCTCGATCCGCTCGCGCGTCAGGATCGATGCGATCCAGTCGGATGCCCAGCCTCTCTCGCCGATATCATCAATGCGCGCAAGCGGCTGGAGGGCGACGAGTTCTGACGATTCGAGCGCGCCGCCGAGATCATGCCAGTCGCCCCCCATGGCGATCGCCGATGCGCGGATCGAGCCGCCGAAGTCGAACGCAATGATCTGCGCCGCGCTGTAGCGGCGGAACTGCAGCGCCATGAGCGCCAGCAGGACCGACTTGCCGGCGCCCGTCGGTCCGATGACCAGCGTGTGGCCGACATCTGCGACATGCAGAGAAAACCGGAATGGCGTGGACCCTTCAGTCTTGCCGAAGAACAATGGGGGCGCCTTGAGGTGGTGATCCCTCACCTCTCCGGCCCATACCGCAGACAACGGGATCATATGGGCGAGGTTCAGGGTCGAGACCGGGGGCTGGCGGACGTTTGCGTAAGTTTGTCCAGGCAGGCTGCCGAGCCACGCCTCGACGGCATTGACCGTCTCGGCCATGCAAGTGAAGTCCCGGCCCTGGATGACCTTTTCGGCGAGGCGGAGCTTTCCGTCGGCTGCGCGCGGATCCCTGTCCCAGACTGTGACCGTTGCCGTGACGAAGACCTCGCCGAACTGATCCGAACCCAATTCCTGGAGCGCACTATCGGCATCCATCGCTTTGTTGTGGGCATCGGTGTCCAAAAGCGCGGAGGCCTCGTTCGTCATCACTTCCTTCAGGATCGAGGCGATCGATTTGCGCTTGGCAAACCATTGCCGCCTGATCCTGGTGAGGAGCTTTGTGGCATCTGTCTTGTCGAGCATGATAGCCCGCGTCGACCAGCGATACGGGAATGCCAGCCGGTTCAGCTCGTCGAGAATCCCGGGCGTGGTCACGGTTGGGAACCCCACGAGCGTCAGAACGCGCAGATGCGCGTCGCCCAGCATGGGCTCAAGACCGCCTGCCAGCGGTTGATCGGCCAGCAGCGCATCGAGATACATTGGGATTTCTGGCACGCGCACGCGGTGCCGTTTGGTCGAGACCGTCGAATGCAGGTAGGTCAGCGTTTGCTCGTCATCAAGCCAACCGCATTCCGGCATGAAACCCTCGACCAGCTGCAGCACGCGGCTGGTCCGGTCACTAAAGCCGGCGAGCACCTCGCGTGCATCCGCTCCCGCAGTGCGCTGGCTGCCCTCGTACAGCAAGCGCTCTGCCGCCGCCGCACTCTCTGCCGGAGGCAGATAAAGGAAGGTCAGGTAATAGCTCGATTCGTAATGACTGCCGGCTTCCTCGAATTGCGCCTTCCGCTCCGCATCCACCAGCGCCGAGGCGACGTCCGGGAATGTATCCGGCGGATATCGTCCGGCCGAATGCCGCTGCGCCTCGACGAACACGGCCCAGCCCGATCCGAGACGACGGAGTGCATTGTTGAGGCGGCCTGCGACCGCAACAAGCTCGGCAGGCACGGAGCTGTCGAGATCCGGCCCTCTGAACCGGGCCGTTCGCTGAAACGATCCATCCTTGTTGAGAATGATCCCTTCATCGACCAGGGCAGCCCAGGGCAGGAAGTCGGCAAGACGCGTGCTTGAACGGCGGTATTCGCCAAGATTCATCATGGGATGCTTCAAGTGTTCAGGTGAGCGGGAACGCGAACGTGCCGGCGCACGACTTCCACGAATTCCGGATCGCGCTTTGCGGCCCAGACCGCAGCCATGTGACCCACGAAAGCGAGGAGAAGGCCGGCCAGCCACATGCGCAGGCCGAGACCGAGTGCGGCGGCCAGTGTGCCGTTGAGGATGGCAACCGCGCGGGGCGCGCCGCCCATCAGGATCGGTTCGGTGAGCGCGCGGTGGACGGGAGCCACAAATTCCGGAACTGGCTCGTCCATCAGATCACCACTCCGCCGCCGAATGAGAAGAACGAAAGGAAGAAGCTCGATGCGGCGAATGCGATCGAGAGGCCGAACACGATCTGGACTAGCCGCCGGAAACCACCCGAGGTGTCGCCAAAGGCGAGCGACAGCCCGGTCACGATGATGATGATGACCGCAATGATCTTTGCGACCGGACCTTCGACCGATTGCAGGATCTGGTTCAGCGGCTGCTCCCAAGGCATGTTCGAGCCGGCGGCCCAGGCCGGCGCGCTGGCTAGGGCAAGGCTGGCGAACGCCACAATTGAGATGAAGCCGCGCCCGAGAGACGATCGTGTGGTCATGACTGATCTCCGATGTTCGAAAGGCTGTAGTCGCCCGATGATCCAAGGCCGTCGACGCTGGCGAGTTCGCTCAACCGCCGTTCGCCGCCACGGCCAGAGAGAACGGCTATGACGTTGATGGTTTCTGCAATCAGGGCGCGCGGGACGGTGATGACAGCTTCCTGGATCAGCTGCTCGAGCCGGCGCAGCGCGCCAAGCGAGGTCCCGGCGTGTATCGTTCCGATGCCACCGGGATGTCCTGTGCCCCAGGCTTTCAAAAGATCCAGCGCTTCGGCCCCACGGACCTCGCCGATCGGAATGCGATCAGGGCGCAGGCGAAGAGAGGAGCGCACAAGATCGGAGAGCGAGATCACGCCGTCCTTGGTCCGCAGCGCCACCAAATTTGGTGCCCTGCACTGAAGCTCCCGGGTATCTTCGATGAGAACGACGCGGTCCGAACCTTTGGCAACCTCGGCAAGCAGCGCATTTGTCAGCGTGGTCTTGCCGGTCGAGGTGCCGCCGGCGACCAAGATGTTCTTCCGTGCGGCGACCGCGTTGCGAAGCGCGCTCGCTTGGCTCGCGTTCATAATGTCCGCGGCGACATACTCGTCGAGGCCAAACACGGCGATCGCCGGTTTGCGGATGGCAAAGGTCGGCGCGGCAACAACCGGCGGCAGCAATCCTTCGAAACGTTCCCCCGTTTCCGGCAGCTCAGCCGAAATCCGGGGCGAGCCGGGATGAACTTCTGCTCCTACATAGTGCGCGACCAGTCGGACGATTCGTTCGCCATCCGCTGCCGAAAGGCTCTCTCCGGTGTCTGTAAGGCCGCTCGACAGTCGGTCGATCCACAGCCGGCCGTCGGGATTGAGCATCACCTCGACGATTGCCGGATCTTCCAAAAACCCTGCGATGGCGGGCCCCAACGCGGTACGCAGCATACGCGCTCCGCGCAAGTTCGCTTCTGAATCAAAGGAATGGATCGCCACGATTTGCCCCAAGCTGCTGAGGCCGCTTCGGCGTCCTCATCTGAAGGCAAGTAAAAGATAGATCGCGTGTTACCGCAACAAAGGGAATATGCTGTTCGTAGTCTAGCGTAGAGAAAGGAACATTTGAAAAGAGCGCCGGCTTGACGCCCCGGCCCCTCGACCGCGAGGCGAGAAATCAGCAATGAGCAATGGTCCTGAGCTTACTATTTTTACGCCTTTCCCGGCCGCGGTGTTTGCTCAGCCTCCATTGCTTCTCCTGAACCAATGTCGCTCCCTCGCGTGGGCACGATTGAGTTCCCAGTTTTTGAGGAAGCTCAAACGTGGGATAATGAACCACATCAGCCGGCGGGCTGCAGCAGGCACCAATGCCGACGCTGGTCTGGTGCACCACCGTGAGCGTAGCATGACCCTGCACCATTCCCCCTGGAATCCGGGTGGTCCAGTACTGCACGACGATTGCCGACGAAGAATGCAGGCATTCAAACAGTGATTCTAGTCCGCAATGGCCGAGCTGAAATCGCAGATCTACTTGAGCTGCGCGTGTAGCGAGACATGGTCGAGTTCACCTTCCCACCACGACACAAACACCGCCGCAATACCGTTCCCGATGATGTTGGTAAGCGCGCGCACCTCGCTCATGAACTTGTCTATCGAGAATACGATCGCAATGCCCGGGACGAGGTCAGGACTGACCACGGTCAACGTTGCGGCCAGGGTGACGAACCCGGCACCGGTAACACCACTTGCGCCCTTCGAGGTGAGCATCGCCACAACGAGTATCGTGAGCTGCTGGGCGAAGTCGAGATCGACCCCGAGCGCCTGCGCGATGAACAAGGTCGCCAACGTCATGTAAATGTTGGTCCCATCCAAATTGAAAGAGTAACCTGTCGGCACCACCAGGCCCACGACCGGCTTGGAACAGCCCAGCAGTTCGAGTTTTTCCATCAACTGCGGCAGCGCGCTTTCGGACGACGATGTTCCGAGCACGATCAACAGCTCATCCTTGATGTAGAAGATGAACTTTAGAATAGAAAAACCGACCAAGCGCGCGACCAGGCCAAGCACAATGATCACGAAGAGCCCGGCTGTCACATAGAACAGAGCAACCAAGCCGATGAGTTTACCGAGCGCGGACGGTCCGAATTCGCCGATAGTGTAGGCCATGGCGCCGAACGCCCCGATTGGCGCTACCTTCATTACGATCCTAATGACACCAAACACCGCGTGTGCAGCATCGTCGACCAGACTGCGCATCCGTTTACCCCGCTCGCCAAGCGCCATCAGCGAGAACCCGAATAGGATGGCAAACAGCAGCACCTGTAGCACGTCGCCTCGGGCCAGAGCGCCAACTACGCTATCCGGAATAATATTGAGGAGGAACTCGACCGCCTTCTGCCCTTCCCCTCTTTTGACGTAGTTGGCTACCGCCGCGGCATCAGCCCTGGGAGCGAGCCCGTGGCCGGCCTGAACGAGATTGCCCATCACGAGACCCAGGATCAGCGCGAAGGTTGACACGATCTCGAAGTAAAGCAGCGCCTTGACGCCGACTCGGCCGACCTTTCGTGCATCCTGAACATGCGCAATGCCGGACACAACAGTGCAGAAGATGATCGGCGCGATCACCATTTTGATCAGCTTGATGAATCCGTCACCAAGCGCTTTCACCCAGCTGTTCGTCCCCACAGCAGGCCACAACCAGCCAACGAGAACGCCAATCAGGATCGCGATGAGTACCTGGATATAAAGAACATTGTACCAGGGGCCAGATGGCTGGAACAGGGCGGCGGTTTTGACAGAGCGGCGCTGGCGGTGATTGTACATCACGCTCGACCCGGCGCCGTGGTACCAAAGAGGGGAGACAATGAAGCCGCGGCTTCGCTCAGTGTTCCCTTAGCGCGGCGCGCACAGGGCACTGACCGCTTTAAACAACCCAATCCGTTGTCAGGGCTTGCCGCCTCTCCCGAATGGGCTTGCGGCCAATGCGAAACGAAGTCCTGAATCCCGTCTGAAACCAGCGGTAAAAACTTGAGAAAGCTTCCTTGAGAGTTCGAATGCATCAGCGTCACCACCCATTTCTATTTCTTTTTAGTTGTTCGAAGATGCCAATAGCATCTTTAAGAGGCCAGCTTTAGCAGCCGGCGACCACTCTTCACCTGAGGCATTCTCGCGGCTATCGCGCCGGACCGCGACGTACATTGAAGAAACCTTCACCCCTAGCGAGTTGTGCTGGTGTGGCGCGCCTGCGTTCACACTGACTCATCCTATCCTCACTTCAGGTGAATGCCCCGACATTCCCAAAGGCATCGACTTCGATCGCAAAACAAGGGCCGAGAAGACATGGCCAGCAGCATTGCTCACGCTGCCTCCATTGGCGATCCCGGTTGCGCCTTTTCGGGAGCTGTGTTTTGCGGTGTCGAACAACACTCCTCGTAACAGAGCTTCTCACTCCTGTAGCTTGCCAACGCCTGGAGGGAGCACTGCACGAGCTCCCGTTTCGCTACATCTGAGGCAGGCGCTGCGTCCAGCCATCGCAGCGCCACCTCGACCAATTCGATCGCGCGATTCCTATTACCGGTCTCGTAATAATACCGAGCGACCGCCCCATACGAGAGGAACTTCGCGGCCTCGCTGCCTTGGGGCGGATTCGCCGCCAGGATGTGTTCGGAGAGGTCCTTGCCCATGGCAAAGCGCTCGGCATGTGGGAAACCGGAGTAGTCTTTCGCGGGGTCGAAGAGTTGGCGGATGGCCACGCTCATCCAAACCACAGATTTCTTGTCGATCGCATCGCGAACCAATTGGCGCAATACCGCCAGGCCGGCCCGCATGTCCCGCATCTTGTGAAGCAACAATTCCGCGTGAAGCCCACGGAAGGTGACATCGTCCGGGATCGCCGCGAGTGCCTCCTCAATGGCTGAAAGGGCTGCCGCCCAATCTTTACTATTCATGGCGGCTTCAAGTCTGGCAAAGATCGGCTCCACCAGCGCTCGCTTTTGCGACAGTTCGCGCTTTCTGCGTCGACCCGTGGTTATCCTCTCCGCATCCAGGGCTTTGGCTTCGTCGCTCACTGCCCAAGAGCCGTTCAGAACTTTGGGCAACGCAGTATCGAGGTGCGTCGGATGGCCGATAAAGGCCAAGCGGCCGTCACGATCGACCACGAATGACGAGGGAATCCCCACAGAAAAGCTGGGATCCATCCAAAGTTTGTTCATTTCGCCGGCGTAGTCGAATGCGATCGCGAAGTTCAGATTTGGCGAGCTCTTCGTCAACCAAGCGTCCAAGCTGGCTCGCGCTTCATCTGCCGTCGAAGCTTGTTCGTGAGCCGCGATGCCCACGACCTCAACTCCGTTGCTCCTGTATTTGCTTTGCAGGATCACCAAATTCGGCATCGAAGCAATACATGGTCCGCACCACGTCGCCCAAAACTCGATGATGTAAACTTTCCCAGGTTCGAACTTTGTAACGGGTTGGCCACGTAGCCAGTCATCAACTTTGATGGAGGGAGCCGGCGAACCGACTCTCAGCACATTCTCCGCACCGATTTGACTTGCGCTCTCAGCTACACTGTTCATTGCTCAAATTCGCTTTACCTGGCTCTGCGGAAAACAACAGCAAGTCGCATGCCAGCCAGCGCTCATTGATATTACGCATTTTTCGTATCATTGCTGTCGACCTTGCGACGCATGTCGCATATCGGACCAGCTGTTTGGAGCTTCTAAGCCAATCAGTCGGCCGGACGTTCTTGACGCGCCTGTAGACCGACGAGGTGGGAAGTCAGGCAAAGGCCGAGTTCACCACTCCACATCTTGATCGGTTTCAAGGTGCCCCAATTCGGCGCTCGGGATCATGACGTGAACTGACCTGCTTTGGCCCGTCGACTTGCGCTTGACGACGATCTCAGATTTCCAATTCAACTCTTTGAGCCAAGGGGCGAAGAACCAGATCAGGGCGACCAGCTGCAGCACAACATTGATGCCGAACGCCGTCTGATACGCGATCGAGGGGTAGTGTCCGTCCTTTACCGGCCATTGCTCTAGAATTAAGCCCGTCCCGTACTGGACGACGAAAGCCCACCCGAAATGCAGAACGTTGAGTACGCCGTTTGCGCGCGCGATCAGTTGGGACGGGAAGTAATCTCCGATGATCGCGTAGCTGAGGACGATTGCTGATCCGACCACCGCCACAATGATCCAGGACGGTAGCGACGGGAATGGCGGATGCAATATCAGCGCGAGTTCGGCTGCAATGAACACAGCAGCTATGATTGCGAGCAACGTTTCAATTTTCTTGCCATGCTGGCGCAGCGAATCGGCGACCATGCCGAGCAGCAATGCGCCAACGCTTAGGGCTATCGCCATGACGAGCAATTGTGTGACAAGGCTTGTTCGATCCAACCCTTCCACATCGCTGAGCCAGGACGCTGCCCACAAGGACTGCAGGGCCCACGCCGACCCGATACATGTTGAAGAAATCGGCGCAATTCTCCAGAACCGCCCATCCGTATAGACGGTCTTCAAGCTGACTGTCGCTGGAGGGCTCTTCGCAGTTGACTCATGCTCTGGAACCAAAAAATAGATCGAAGCGGCCGCGGAGGCACAGGATGCGGCAAGCACCTCAAATAGACCGCGCCAGCCTATCCAGTTGAGCAATGCCTCGGCTGGTGCGGTTGCCGTTACCGCGCCCAGTGCACCCAGCATGATCATACAGCCGTTGATGAGCGCCACGCGGTCTCTCGGAAACCAGAGCACGACTGTTTTCAGGCCAGACATGAGGGAAGCTGCGGTGCCGAATGCTATCATCGCGCGAGCAATCAGAAGCGACAGAAATCCACTCGATGATCCGAAAAGCGCAGCACCTGCGGCAGCCAGCAGCAAGAGCGCACCCTGGACTCGGCGCGGACCGAAGCGATCCAAGAGCATGCCCATCGGAATCTGGCTGCCGGTAAGGACTAGAAAGTAGATCGAGCCCAACAGCCCCAAATCGGCCGTACCAAGCTCCAGTTCCGAGGCGAGGCGGTCACAAATGAGCGTGTTGATCATCCGAAACAGGTAGGAAAGATAATATCCCGCGGCAAAGGGAAGGAACACGCAAGAGATGATCCGCCAGCTCCAACCCCGGTTGACCGGCTTCTCGCCTGATATCAGCCCAGCGGCATCGTTGCGCGTGTTGCTCGAAACGCGGCCACCGGCTTTAACAGAAGGCGTTTGGCAGCTGTCGAAAGTGGATATTGCTGCCGCCCTCCTCGGCGACAGCACCCGCGTCTGAGCTTTCACCTACGACGGCCACACAGTAGGGTTCTTCTTCAACTGACGCTCGTGGAACGGCGTGTGACGCTCCGCCGCCCATTTCAAGCCCGGATCGGCTGGAATTTCCCGAGCTATCAATTGCCTCCTGCAGCAAGGGCCGACCAAACCGTACGCGATGATCGACCTGCTCGGCAAAAGCCTGGAAGCGCTCGAGCCCGAGTACGCACGCCTCGTCCTGCTTGGATGGCGGCATCGGCGGCGTCAGCGTGAGGTGGTATCGCACATGGAGAGCCACTATTTCCGCGATCACCGCAATGTCCGTCCGCAGACTGAGCACCTGCTCGTTCGTTCGCTCGATCGCGTCGTAAACAAGACCCTCTATAGGCGGCGCCGGATCCAGTGAGCGTGCAAGAGCCGCCTCGACGACGGCGCTCTTGTCCATACCAGGGCAGTCAGTCGCTGCTTGGAGTTGCTGGAAAATGCACTCAGAAAGTTGAATCGTTATCTTTTTGGTCTGCTGGGCTTCGCTTGGACTCGGCTGCGCGTCCACCTCAGCTTCATTCCGACTTGAGCTCGGTTCTTCCCGGCGCCCGCCGCTAATCTGCATACTCCAGCTTCCTTCTTTCTGCGACCGCACACTGCCCGCGCTTGCACGCGCATGGTCTGGATGTGGTCGAAACGGATGAATCGCCCTGCGATGACGCACGACAAATGGGCCGAGACCGCATGCCGCTTCAACCGCGGGGACATTCTGGTCGCAGTCTGGCGTACCGAAAGAAAGAAACGGCGGATTCCTAAAGACCAGCGGCAGACGTCTCGTAGCCTCTTGACCCTCTAGACCGTCAGGTCGCCGACAGACGCGCGATTTCGCGGACGGTGCGTGCACCCTTACTTCAAATCGACAAACTTACCGATTCAAAAAGAGGCGTAGGCGCAACCTAGATGACGCCCTCGAGGTCGCGAACGACCCGCGCGGACGCACCGGCCTTATTCCCTGTGGGGTGATGCGCCTCGTAAGAAGAGCACCAGCTCATGCGCGCGACCAAATACACCTGCGCCTCACCCATTTCCGGCATGCATCACCAGCGTGCGATAGGACTTACAACCGTTCGCGTGCCGCGCGTCGAGCCCGTCCTACGGCTGTTGAAACGTATCAGCAGGCCCAGTGCGACCACTCACTTGTCAGGGCCTCAGGGGAACTGTCGGCCCCACTGTCGGGCGGTGGATCGCGTAGCGGGTCCCCCTCGCCATGGCTGCAGCCGTAGCGCTCGTTGTGCCGGTCCTCGCGAGCCAGGAGATCCATTGGTCCTGCGCACTCCGGGCATCGCTTCCGGATCCGATGGAGGACTGAGATGCAAATTGCCCCTGCAGACGGCGAGCTTACTTGCGCCAGATCGGCTGCTACAGGCTCGTGGCAGAACTTCTTCGAAAGGTCCACCTTGCTCGCCCGCCTTGACGTCGGAGCCGTCGATGTACTTAAGTGCAATCCTGGTATCGTTGAGTGAGGCCACATCATGGATGGCGAGTTCTACAGGACCTTTGCACAGCGGGCCCGCGATCTGGCCGCTAAGGCCGACCCGTTCACGCGAAAGCGGCTTCTGGTGCTCGCCGAGAAATACGATGCTAAGCTGGGCAAAGCTTCGCCGGCCAGCCGCAATCTTCAACGCACGCTGCCGCTGCCCCGCACCGTGCCAGCCGGGAGCGCCTTCTCCGATGCTGGCGAAGCTTGACGAAGAGCCCGGCAGCGAGGTCGACTGCGATGCCTGCAGCGGCAGCAAGCATCACCCCTCCAAGGCGTTGAATTTTCCAGGGACGATACACGAACTAGTTGGGAAAGGATGCGCACCCAAACCGGAGTGAGCACCCGGATCTTGCCCAGTCGACCGCCCTGACCGCACTTCGGAAGCACTGCGGCCGCCGAGCAGCTTGCCGGTGGAGGCATTCACGAATGGACCGAGGAGCATGCCAGACAAACGAGCGGCAGATGAGTGTCGGGACCGATCTGCTCCAGTGCCGTCAGCAGGTGCTGCACGTTCGTACCTGTGCGTGGGCACCTGAAAAGTACTGTTTGCTCCATCCGGCCAGCATAGGCCTGGATACTGCGCCCTGAAACTGCGGTTGTTTACTCAGAGCGTGCCGGCGCCTCCCGGAGCACCGTGCGGCGGCAGTTATGAATCTTCATTGCGTCTGGAGGCGGGTCGAGGACACCATTTTCGTATTCTTTGGCCCAGCGCTCAAGCCGCGCGACTGGGTCCGAATCGTTGCGCGCAAGAGTGGGCACCTTCTCGTCGAGTAGTCTGGTTCTACCGTCTTCCATGGAATTCCTAACAATGGGGCTCGTGTTAGCAGGATGCTGGATGCCCTCGCATAGAGTTCACCATAGCTTGGCTCCGCGTTCACCTTCAGCCGCCAGCTTCCCGGCGAGGATTGCCTGGACCTGATCTCCCCCGCCGCTGGGCGCCACTGGGAAAGACCTGCCATGACGAGGCGTCTCGCGGTGACAATGTGGCCTTGCGATATGAGCGATCAGCGAGGCAACATTCAGATCTCGAGGCGGGGCGCTGCAAGGATGGGCGATGCGGCGGTCAGCGTAACAGTTCGAACACCTGAAGCGAACTTGCCGCTGCAGTGACGAGGTGCGCTGTAGGCTGAAGGCCTCGGCGAGGCTCCGCAGCTCGGCATTTCTCCAATAGAGAATCGGTCTGGATCGTGCGAGCGGCCGCATGGGCCCTGCTGCAAACTAGCTCCTTCTTTGCAGATGCGACTCTCGGACGATTACCTGTATCTCCGGTCGTTCGGGTCGAAGCCGGGATGCACCAATCTCCGGCCCTGGCGGGGACGACCATTAGCTCTCAAGCGGCGTCAGAGCACGGCCTCGCCGTGATGGCCGCTAGTCGCCCCGCTCCTGGGAGGAACAATCCGTTGATGGACGTGCGAAGAAGGTGTCCGGTCGATCAGCAGGCTGATCAGTTCAGGGCGACTGTAGTGACCGCTTGCATCCATCACCCTCTTGCGCCCGTCGATTTCGATGAAGTCGAGATCGGCAATCACCTCTCCTTCACCTTCCTTCAGGGGCTCGCCTATCAATTGGCCATCGGGGGCAACGATAGCGGTGAAGCAACCGCCCGAAATCGGAGCGATAGCAGCGCCCGTGTCGTTGGCAATTTGGGCTTGTTGGTCGGCGTTGAGCCATGCGGTTGCGCTGACGACGAAGCAGGCCGATTCAAGGGCATGCTGTCGGGTGCTCACTTCCGTTTGCTGGGAGAAAAGAGGGCCGAAGATCGAGCCGGGGTACATCGCGGAGTGGATCTGCTCGCCATCGGCAATCAAGGCGTATCTTGCCAGCGGGAGATAATGTTCCCAGCACGCAAGCTGGCCGATCCGGCCAACGGCGCTGTCTACGGCGCGAAGGCCGGCACCGTCGCCTTGGCCCCAGACCATCCGCTCATGATAGGTGGGGGTGATCTTGCGGCGACGCTGGATCAGCGTGCCGTCCGCATCGAACAGGAGCTGAGTGTTATAGATCGATCCTCCGTCCCGCTCATTGGCGCCGACCGAAACGACCATTTGGGCGTCCTTGGCCGCATCACCGATCGCATGCGTCTCCGCAGAGGGTACCGTAAGGGACTGCTCAAGCAGCCTCTGATGCTCCTTGGCAAGCGTGAAGGGCGGCTGGACGAACGAGAAATACGGGTAGTAGGGAATGATGGTCTCGGGAAACGTGGCGAAACGCACCCCCTTTTTGCCCAATTCGCGAATCTTTCTGGTGATCTTCTCGACTGTCCCCTCTCGGCTGTACAACACGGGGCTGATCTGTACGGCGGCTGCCTTAACGATTTTTCTCATTCTCTTCTTCTGCACATTGTGAGTATCCGAGCGTTGCACTGCAACTGGTGTAGAGGATGACGGATGACTCTCACGGGGGCTCTTCGAGCCCATGGGGGCTGGTTGGACTCAGGGCTGTGTGCGTCTGCCATCGACAGCGACGTCGCTGCCGGTGATGTAGGATGCGTCGCCGAAAGCGAGGAAGCTCACGCGCCGCGATCTTCCGTGGCTTTCCGAAGTGTTTCGCGGCTATCTGCTCCACCGGGACCGTTCGGCGGTCTTGCACGCTGGCCTCGGAAATGCCGATGTTTCTAAACAGCGGACTTTCGATGAGGCTCGAACTCTCGGCGTTTACCCGAACGCTTCGGCGGATCAGTTCGCCGCAAAGCGCTCGCGGCAAGTTGCACAGTGCGGCCTTAGACGCCCATACGGCCGTTCCGACCTGATCGGACAAAGAAGCCGTGAAGCCGATCGCGTTTCGGTAGCGAGCGAGAGGCGGCGCGTTCTGAACATTGAAATAGAATCTAGGGAAATCGACTCTCAAGACGTCAAAGCTGTGCTGCGTTGTTTCCGCGAGCGACCCGAGCTTCACTATTTCGGCATTGGCATCGAAATGGGCTATAACGTTTTTCCGCGTTCCTTCGAAGCGGGATAGCCGGCGCGACAAGCGGCAATAGCCAAGCCTCGTTGTCCGGATAGCTGCGCAATGCCCTGCAGGTCTTTGGCTCATGACGCGTTTTCCGCATCGCTTCGCTTATGCATTGAGGGATACGGCTTTCTGCCTACTGTGTCGGTAGTCGCTCCGGTTACTGCTGTAGTCGAATGATGCGCCATCATGTAGTACGTGGCGAAGTGGCCGCTCTTGCTGGCGATCTTACCATTCTTGCGAGTGACGTTGCCCTTCGCACGTTTGGTAATCAGCTTCATCTTGCACCGCTTGGTGATCAGGGGCATCGGGACAAGCTTCCATCCCGTGGCGTTGCGCAACTCTGCTTGCGTAACGCCGTCTTGTCGTGAGGCCAGAGAGCTGATCAGATTGATCTTGGTGTGAGAATGCTTGGCCATCGTCGCCATCTCGGGGGAATTGGGTCTCATTCAACGGCTCCAAGCCAATGTGCTTCTCTTGGCGCAGTTGTCCCTTCGATCGAAAGAGGATGATTTAGTTCCGTTCCTCTGGAATTGTGGAAACATATTGCATGCGGTCTCAGGCGATGCCCGATTGCAATCTGACGTAAACGGACAACGTCGCATCAGTTTGCTGAAGGGCAATGCACGCGCTCGCATTTTTCGACAGGATGTTCGCACACTAAGACGGTACAAGGTGGACTGCTAACACAGAGGACCTGCAATGCAATTCGCAAAAACTGGTAGGGCGACCATTGAGAAGACCTTCCAGAACTCTGGATTACGCTTCCCCTTGCTCAAGCAAGCAGCGTTACTCCATTGAGCGGCAGCTCGATGGGGCCGGGCGTCGCCTCAACTCCCTTCACATTTCAGCATTCATGTCATGCGGCTGCTACCCCTCAGATATCTGCCGTCGATTCCGATCTAACGCGCTCGCACCGTTCGATTCGGCCTTATCGTTGTTTGCGGCGTTACTCGGCGCGAGCACCCTTGCAAATTCCCTTGTAGTCCTGCATCGTCCGCCCACTCGGGCGGTTGTTGAATTACTCTGGAATTGCGGCATTCGAATCGAAGCTCACCTCTTTCAGAACGCTTGATCCACTGGAAAGCCTTCGGCCAAGCGCTTCAACGAATCGATCATAACGTTCGGCGCCTTTGGCGCGAGCGGCTGGACTGGATTGTTCTGGTAATGCCGGCACCGATGTCAACCAGAAGCGAACGAACAAGGCGAGCGTCTCGAGCGTGATGCTGTCATTGCGTTCGAGACGCTCGAGCAGCCGCGCGACCCGATCCAGCCGCTTGGCAATAGCCGCCTCGCGTCGGTCGGAATCGTCAGGCGAAAGAAATGACGCGATCGCGGCCTCTGCGACCAGCGACTTGGGCTGGCCACGACGCTCCGCGAAGACATCAAGGGTCCTGAATGTCTGCGGATCAAGGTAGATACTGAGCTGAACCTTTTTCACCGATTTGTCCCACTCAGAGGTCCATGCCATCGTCAGGGTCGAGGCTGGTCGCGCGCGCTAACCCCTGCATTGCGCGGCTTAGCGCTTGTGCCTGGACCGCATCTGCGTCGGGCTCATCGGGACCAGCATCGAACTCATGTTCCGCGAGCGGTGCCTTGATTTCGATCTCCTCGTGCTGCGGCAATTCTAGCTCGCGCCGCAGCCCCCCGTTCGGATCGCCGCGCTTTCGCTGCCGAGTCGCAAGCAGTTCGATCGAGGGCGCAGGGGGTGGGTGCCCTGACCCGTCCTCATCCGGGCGCGAGGACAAGAGAATTGTTCCTGCTGTAGCCGGCTTGAAGATGCGCTTCTGAAATTGCGGGTCCTCGTAGTAACGAACCTTGGTGGCACGCAGCGGGTGGAGGCCCGACACCATCACGATCGCCTCTTTCGATGAGAGCTGCATGACTTCGCCAGGCGTCAGGAGCGGACGGGACGTCTCTTGGCGGCTCACCATCAAGTGTCCAAGCCAGGGGCTTAAGCGATGCTCGGCATAGTTTTTCATGGCGCGCAGTTCGGTCGCGGTCCCCAGCGCATCCGAGACGCGCTTAGCGGTGCGCTCGTCATTTGTGGAGAAGGCTATCCGGATGTGGCAATTGTCGAGGATCGCGTGGTTCGGCCCATAGGCGCGTTCTAACTGATTCAAGCTCTGAGTGATCAGGAAACTGCGAATGCCATAGCCCGCCATGAAGGCAAGCTGGCTCTCGAAAAAGTCGAGGCGGCCCAGAGCTGCAAACTCGTCGAGCATCAGGAGGAGCTTTTGACGGCGCCGGTCGGGATCCAGGCTCTCGGTCAGGCGCCGTCCGATCTGATTGAGGATGAGCCGCATCAGGGGTTTTGTGCGGACAATGTCGGATGGCGGCACGACGAGGTAGAGTGAAACGGGCTGCGGTCTGTCGACGAGATCGCAAATGCGCCAATCGCTCCGCGCGGTGACCTTAGCGACAACCGGGTCGCGATAAAGGCCCAAGAAGCTCATTGTGGTCGACAGCACGCCCGACCGCTCGTTCTCGCTCTTGTTGAGCAGCTCTCGCGCAGCTGAAGCGACGACGGGATGGACGCGATCACCAAGGTGAGGGGTCGCAAGCATCGCATTCAGGGTGGCCTCGATCGGGCGGCACGGGTCCGAAAGGAATCTGGCAACCCCGGCAAGTGTCTTGTCAGCTTCAGCGTAGAGGACATGCAGGATAGCGCCGACAAGCAGAGAATGGCTGGTTTTTTCCCAATGATTGCGGCGATCGAGCGCCCCTTCGGGATCGACCAGGATATCCGCGACATTTTGCGCGTCTCGTACTTCGCAATCACCACGGCGAATCTCAAGAAGGGGATTGTAGGCGGCGCTTGCCGCGTTTGTCGGGTCGAACAAGATTACATC
Source organism: Bradyrhizobium sp. 4 (assembly GCF_023100905.1). NCBI lineage: Bacteria > Pseudomonadati > Pseudomonadota > Alphaproteobacteria > Hyphomicrobiales > Nitrobacteraceae > Bradyrhizobium > Bradyrhizobium sp. 4. Next base: position 1,029,179 of record NZ_CP064686.1, on the reverse strand, counting down.
GCCAAGGCGCGCGCGCCATCCCGAGGTCAACTGGAAATTCTCACCCTTGATGTCGTGGACGATCACCGAGCGCGGCCAGGTCAAAAGAGTTGGAATGACCAGGCCGACTCCCTTGCCCGAACGGGTAGGCGCAAAGCAGAGGACGTGCTCAGGCCCATCATGGCGAAGATATCGACCATCAAGACGCCCGAGCACAAGGCCATCGTTGCCTAGCAGCCCCGCCCGTTTGACCTCGCGCGTATCGGCCCAACGCGCTGATCCGTAAGTCGTGACATCGCGAGCCTCATGCGCGCGCAAGACCGAAAGCATCATTGCGGCAGCGACTGCCGCGATCCCACCGCTCCCGGCAATGGCGCCCCCCTGGAGGAATATCGTGGGCGCATAAGCGTCGAATTCAAACCACCAGATGAAGAAGGCAAACGGCTGGTAGACGGGCCAGCTCCCTAAGCTGAACCAAGCCGGTCCAAGCTGTGGCTGGAACGCAAGCTGAAAAGCGGTCCATTCGGTCGCTGCCCACAGGAAGGTGAACGCGACTAGGCAAACCAGGATCACCTGGTGCCAGATGATTTTTGTCGCAGACATGGCTTGCCAATATCGACACCATCGACGTGTTGGCTACAATCAGAGGCTTATGCTTCTCGTAGTCGCGCGCGCGCTAGCGAAGGGATCGGCGGGTCAGATCGGCAAGCCATGTTTGGGACGAGAAACATGCCTCGCGTAGAATAGGCCATCTCAAAGCACCGTCCCAACCAGCTTCCCGTGATAGGCGCTTGGGTGATGAGACAATCAACTCGTACCGTGCGGCCGCTCGAGGCGAACCGGCCGGCCTTCGCGAAGCGAGGCTCCGGGTTATAGATGCCCGGAAGGCTAGCTCGCGTCTGTCCTACGCTCTCCGTCAAGCGCGCGCGATCAAGAGAGCGTGCGGCGTGCCACCACGCGTTGTTGATGAGGCGGGCGTTCCCGGATTACATCGGCGCGGCGCGGGGAGCTCGCGGAGTACAAGAATCATGCGGGGAGCGTCCCGGCAGGAGCTTATCCCCCACGGGACGACACTGCCGGGCCGACGGTCATCTAGATACTCCCGCACATCGATATCGAGCGAGGCCTACTCCAGCCGGTCGCCCATTGGTGTCCTGGTGTTTTGGCCAGCCAGATGCTTGGATGTTGTAGGTCAGCTGTTGCGGTCTCTCTGAAAGCTGGGACAGGCGAACTGGCGTTTCCCAAATCTTCATTGCGCGAACATCGCGTTGCACTTCGGCTATCCGCCGTCAAAGCCGGCTTGCAGGCCCGGAGCTGTCCTATTGCTGGCCGGCCTGCCTACGCGGATAACCTCGCGCGAATGCCTCCGGACCAAAATCGCGCAGGTTGTAACCGTTATTCGCCCGCTCGATGACACGCCCACAACTGGGTGCAGCAAACTGGACTTTGGCGGTCGAAAGGCGTTGCACGAAGCGCCGGACTCTTCTGCAGAGCATCTGACCATCGGCATCCGAGAGCAGCACGCACGGAAGCATCGTCACTGCAATCACGACCCAGCCAGACACCTTCCGATCACTTAAAGATCGAAGGTCCCATGCCGTTTCCGCTACACGGGATGGCCATCTAGATTGGAAGGCTTCTGCTGTCCGATTTAGCCGTTCAGAGTCTCGGCGACCGAGGGGTGAACCGGCATTTTTCCACACAGCTGCGGCCACTTGATGATCGAGCGCCACCAAAGTCGAAGGAACCCGGAGGCGATGAAGAGATAGTTCCGGACGGTGGATCCTCCATTCGCTTATCGCTGCTCACTATCGCTCCTCGCCCATTTTTCCGCCCTGACCGGTCCACGCGAGGCAACCAGGTCTTCCCTCCCTGCAATTGGGCGCAGTGCAGCGCCAGGACCTCAGAGCGATAGGCCGCGCTTGCGCCCGAAGTCCCAGTCGACGCTACCTGGACCGGCGATGCCGCTGACCTGCTTTCCCAAGTCCCGCTCGAGCGAAGGCGACCAGGGCACAAGCTGAAAGCCGAGGCCGTTGTCGATCATCGCAAAGCGCCCGGAAGCCAGTGACAGGCGTCGACGATAAACCCCGGAAATCTGCTCACCTACATCAGATGACAAGTGCGGAAGCCCCGTTTCCTCCATGAGACGTCGTGTGACGACGTCGAGTTCGCGGTGGCGGAGGGTATCGATCAGGTTGCGTCTTAGCCGAACCTTGTTGCCATCGCGCTGAGCGAGCCCTTGGTCGGCCAAAACATCGATGCGCCGTTCAAGTGCCGCACGGACCTCGGCGCCAAACGCGTTGCGCGAGAGCTCGGCGGGATCTCGCGCAACGAGCTGCCGGTCTAGCCACGTTGCACCATCCGCCGCGACCTGCTGGTCCAGAACGAGTTCCGAGCGGACCGCGAACGCAATCCGTGTTCGACCACGGGCCTCGGCAAACCGGCGCAGTTCCACAATCCCACCGATCGGCCCATCGCCCGCCGCCTCGAGGTCAGAAAGCTTCACGTGATGCACGCGCCCGTCAATGCCATCGACAATGGCAAAGGCTGTGCCCTTCAGCTCGTCATCAAGCCCGCGCGCGATGAGACGGCCAACGATCGGTTCACCATGAGTTTCGCCTTCAAGTGCCCAGGATGCCGCGGTGCGGCCGGCGCCATCCCGCGTGAGGATTTTGTGCAGCCGCCTGATGATGTCACCGCGCTCGCCTAGCGCGCGCAACCTCGCCTCCGCATCGGCGGCCAGAATCCAGACCGCGGGGCCCGCAGGTTCCGCCAAGCCGAGCCGCTCGAGCGTCCGCATCCGCCCGATCCGAATTTCCCGCAACGGACCGCCCCCGGCGTCCCGCTCAAACCTCAAATCGATAACGCCGTCCGCCGTCCCCGCTTCCCGGGCAAGCGTCCGATCGAGCCTGGTCCAGCGTTCGGCTGTCGTGTCCGCCTCAAGGCTCTGGCGGATCTCGAGCTCCGAACGAGGGCCAAGTTCGCGCATGACAAGGTCGCTGGCGCGGCCGCGTAAGCCCATAGCGATATAATCGCGACTGATGACGAGGTCGGCACCGTCATCGGTACGGCCCCGTACGAGGATGTGAATGTGCGGATGCTCGGTATTCCAATGGTCGACCGCCACCCAGTCAAGCCGTGTGCCAAGGTCGCGCGAGGCCTGGTTCATCAGCTCCCGAGTGAAGCTACGCAGGCTGGCAAGTTCACCAGCATCATCAGGCGAGACGATGAACCTAAAATGATGGCGGTCACCCTCGCAACGCGCGACGAAGGCGCGACCGTCCGCATTATCCCCCTCAGCGTCGAACAGTTTGCCCGGAGCGCCGTCGCGTGTGACTCCGTCGCGCTGCAGGTAAGCGATATGAGCGCGCAACGCGCCCGGCGAACGCATCCGCCGCACCACCCGCGCCTTGACCATAGCGCTGCGGCCGCGGGCGTTGAGGAGCCGTGCCGCAGCGATGCTCGCGGCGCGGCCGCGTCCAAACTTTCCGCCATGGCCATCCTTGCCTCGCGAGAGGCCGCCGGCCTTCTGAGCGGCTGTGAGTACCTGCGCCAGAAACGGCTTCGTCCGGGGCGCGCGCGTGGAACGGATACGGCCGGGACGGATCCGAAGATCATCGTCGCGCGTCATTCCGGGCGCCGCAAGGCATCGAAAAGCGTGTAAGAACAGCGCCTTGGGAAAAGCTGAACTTTGCTCCGAGCCGCCGCAATGTTTAGTCGATCATTGAAATCGATACACTTTCTCGCACAACCGACCGGCCGCACCTTGCGGCTTTTATCCTGCCGTCTTAATCGGTCGTGTCGTCTGTCTGACCTCAGCCATTCTCGCTTCCTTTCTCGCTTGCGACAAGCCTCTCTGATCCACGCCATGACACGATGCGCCGCGAGGCTTGCGAGTCCTGATGCGCCGTGCAGTCTTCCGCGCTCAGCGACGGCACAGTGTCGCTGCAGCAAGGCAGCGCGGACGCCGTCGCGGCGCATCTTTCCATCGGTGTGACGGAGCCACATCACAGGCAATCCGGCGCGATCGGTCGGCATCCGAAGATGCATCGTCGCAGGCAAGATAACGTGCGTTCCGTCGTGTTGGTGCTGCACCAGTCCTCATCCGCCGGCGGCGGAGCTCCGTGTTCAGGTCGCGGCCATCACCGCGTCGTTGCCAGGTTGCAGGATCACGCGCCTCATGCGTAGGGCCCGAGCAATTTGCGCTGCTTAGCTGTTGTTTCGGCATGCATCTCCGCCGCCGAGGCGTCCGGATCGCCGCAGTAGAACGTGCCGCTGGTCCACATCGCATGCATGATCACAGCGAGCTTGCGCGCTACCGCCACCGTCGCCTTGCGGTGCGAGGAGCGCTTGGCCAGCGCCAGCCCCCACGCCTTGACCTTGTCTTTTTTCTTGTAGCGAGTCAGCAAAGCGCTGGCCGCCTCGTACAGCGCCCGCCGCACGTCACCGTCGCCCGCCTTGCTGATCCGGCCCTTGACGTCGATAGACGAGCCGGACTGCCAGCGCCGCGAGGTCAGGCCAAAATAGGCCGCCACGTCGCGCGAGCGCCTGAAGCGCGAGGGATCGTCGACCGCGGTCATAAAGCTCAGCGCCGCGATCGGGCCGACGCCAGGAATCTGCATGAAGCGCCGGCACAGCTCATGGCCGGCGACCAGGCGAACCACCAGGTCGTGCAGCCGGCAGTACTCCTTCCACAGCGCCGCGCGCGCATTCAGCATGGCGTCGATCAGCTCGCTGAACAAGCGCATCGTGGGCCACCGCCTCGCGCACGACTTGCGCAAAGCCGCCGCGCCCGACCCGGTTCAGCCGGATGCCAAACACTTTCAGCGAGTGCCGGATCGCATTCTCGAGGTCCACAAACTTGCGCTTCAGATTGCGCCGGTGCGTCAACAACAGCCGCAGCCGGTAGCAGGCCTCGCTCTTGATATGGGCGCGCCGGAACCAGCCGGTGCGCATGATGTGGGCAATCCCGAGCGCATCTGCCCGGTCGGTCTTGTTGCGCTGCGCCTTCAGCGCCGCGCGAACATGCAAAGTCTCCAGGCAGACCGCCGGCAGGCCCAGCCTGAGCAGCTCCGGATGCAGCCAGGGCGACAGCGATCCCGCCTCATGACCAAGGCGTCGCAAGCGGCCAAGATAGGGCGTCAGCGCCACCTTGATCGCGTCCGGATCGGTCACCACCGCCGTCTCCAGCATCACCTTGCCGGTCGCGTCCACCACGCAGATCGCCGTCTCGTCCATGCCGATGTCCAAACCACAGAAGAATTCCATCACACGCCTCCCGCGTTGCTGAGCCGGTGCAGTGTGCGCAATATTCATCGCGCAGACCATCTGCTCCGCCGCCGCAAGTTCTGCAGGAGAACCGATTACGGGCGGCCGTCTTAATCGGTCGTGTCGTCTGTCTGACCTCAGCCATTCTCGCTTCCTTTCTCGCTTGCGACAAGCCTCTCTGATCCACGCCATGACACGATGCGCCGCGAGGCTTGCGAGTCCTGATGCGCCGTGCAGTCTTCCGCGCTCAGCGACGGCACAGTGTCGCTGCAGCAAGGCAGCGCGGACGCCGTCGCGGCGCATCTTTCCATCGGTGTGACGGAGCCACATCACAGGCAATCCGGCGCGATCGGTCGGCATCCGAAGATGCATCGTCGCAGGCAAGATAACGTGCGTTCCGTCGTGTTGGTGCTGCACCAGTCCTCATCCGCCGGCGGCGGAGCTCCGTGTTCAGGTCGCGGCCATCACCGCGTCGTTGCCAGGTTGCAGGATCACGCGCCTCATGCGTAGGGCCCGAGCAATTTGCGCTGCTTAGCTGTTGTTTCGGCATGCATCTCCGCCGCCGAGGCGTCCGGATCGCCGCAGTAGAACGTGCCGCTGGTCCACATCGCATGCATGATCACAGCGAGCTTGCGCGCTACCGCCACCGTCGCCTTGCGGTGCGAGGAGCGCTTGGCCAGCGCCAGCCCCCACGCCTTGACCTTGTCTTTTTTCTTGTAGCGAGTCAGCAAAGCGCTGGCCGCCTCGTACAGCGCCCGCCGCACGTCACCGTCGCCCGCCTTGCTGATCCGGCCCTTGACGTCGATAGACGAGCCGGACTGCCAGCGCCGCGAGGTCAGGCCAAAATAGGCCGCCACGTCGCGCGAGCGCCTGAAGCGCGAGGGATCGTCGACCGCGGTCATAAAGCTCAGCGCCGCGATCGGGCCGACGCCAGGAATCTGCATGAAGCGCCGGCACAGCTCATGGCCGGCGACCAGGCGAACCACCAGGTCGTGCAGCCGGCAGTACTCCTTCCACAGCGCCGCGCGCGCATTCAGCATGGCGTCGATCAGCTCGCTGACAAGCGCATCGTGGGCCACCGCCTCGCGCACGACTTGCGCAAAGCCGCCGCGCCCGACCCGGTTCAGCCGGATGCCAAACACTTTCAGCGAGTGCCGGATCGCATTCTCGAGGTCCACAAACTTGCGCTTCAGATTGCGCCGGTGCGTCAACAACAGCCGCAGCCGGTAGCAGGCCTCGCTCTTGATATGGGCGCGCCGGAACCAGCCGGTGCGCATGATGTGGGCAATCCCGAGCGCATCTGCCCGGTCGGTCTTGTTGCGCTGCGCCTTCAGCGCCGCGCGAACATGCAAAGTCTCCAGGCAGACCGCCGGCAGGCCCAGCCTGAGCAGCTCCGGATGCAGCCAGGGCGACAGCGATCCCGCCTCATGACCAAGGCGTCGCAAGCGGCCAAGATAGGGCGTCAGCGCCACCTTGATCGCGTCCGGATCGGTCACCACCGCCGTCTCCAGCATCACCTTGCCGGTCGCGTCCACCACGCAGATCGCCGTCTCGTCCATGCCGATGTCCAAACCACAGAAGAATTCCATCACACGCCTCCCGCGTTGCTGAGCCGGTGCAGTGTGCGCAATATTCATCGCGCAGACCATCTGCTCCGCCGCCGCAAGTTCTGCAGGAGACCGATTACGGGCGGCCATCGGCGGGCGGCTCCCCCCCGCTCCCTCCCGGCCATTCTCAAACATGCGAGAACCTTCGAGGCCATGCGACCAAATCCGATTGCGATCATGGAGAGTGCACGTTGACTGATCGATGCACAAACGGCCCTGTCGCGCGAGGTACGAGTGCGCTGGCAACGGCGTTAGGCGCTGCCTTCGACGAATCCATCGTGCGCACTCTTGATGCAAAGCTATCGGCAGTGGACGAGCCGCCGTATCGCTCAACAAAAACTGGAGCTTGCTGCCACAGGACGACGTGTCTGGCGGCCGAACCACGGCTGTTGCTTTGCTCAATTCCGATCAATGCTGCGAGTCTGGCTACATAGGTTTGCGTTTCTTCTGGAAGCGATCGACCTGTCGCCAAATGCTCGTCATACCGCTTCGGTCCTGCATTGTAGGCTGCAAGAAACCCTCTCGATCCGAACCGGTCGAGCATCTCGCGAATGTACGCTGCCCCAGCTATGATATTGTCGTGCGGATCAAACGGATCGATACCGAGATCGTGACGAGCGCTCAGTTCGGCCCAGGTCGCGGGCATGATTTGCATCAGCCCGAGCGCTCCTCGAGGCGATATGGCGTGCGCATTACCGCCACTTTCGACCTGCATCACGGCATCGATCCAACGCTCCGGGATCGCGAACCGGTGTGAGGCTTCGGTCACGAACGCGGCGTATGCAACGCTACGAAGCAGGGTTGTGGAGTGCGCAGCTGGTGCCCGCGATGCGACCTCCGCTCTGGCAGTCGAGGGCGGTCCGAATGTCATCAGAATTCCCAAAAAGCAAGCCGTGGCCCCACATCGCATTGTGCGGACAGCCGCCAAGTATAACGTTTCTCCCAGCCGGCCCTGAGGTCGCCTGATCCTGGGGCAATGCGCGCCGATTCTCCAGAAGCTGGCCGAGACGGAGGAACGATGTTGCGACCGGCCATATGGAGAAATGACGGGCCAATAGGGGAGATCTGGCATTGTCACTTCTCTCTGGTCCACACCGGAAGCGCTCGGCCAATGACGGCCGATCTCGGCAGGGGTCCGAAATATCGGCCGTCTAGCGAGTCCGCCGACTGCCAGTTCATGAGAAACACTTCACCCTCAGCAATGACCCGGCAGCCCTGCCAGACCGGCAACGGCCGGCCGCGGCGATCGCGCTGGATTGCCTCACCCATTTGTATGCTGTCAACGATGATTGCGAGGCCCGTTCTGCAGACGGTTTGGCCGGGCAGCGCCAGCACACGCTTGAGCATTGGAAGGCCGCTCGGCAAATAGCCGTTGAGATCGAGAAAAGTCGCGAGCGGGTCTGGCGTTCGAACCGCCACGAGCTCAGTGACGTACAATGGTCCGGCCTCTTGCAAGCGATAGACGCCGATCGGCACGCTGTCCGAGGCATTCCAGATGTACAATGGTGAGGTGTTGTTGACTGGCCACAGCCCGAGCATTGTCGCCCCACACATCGCAAGAATGTTCCCCATCCGTCTCATCAGAGTGCGATCCTGCGCCGATGGAGCCACGCCTGGTGGCGTGCACGGGTATAAGCTCGCGGCTTTTCGTTGACGGAAAGACGGTTGTGGGCGTGGTGCCAATACTCGGGGGCTGCATCGGCGGGATGGATGCCCAGTGACTCTACGGAGTCGATCAACTGGAGAACGCGTTCGACCTTTGGCCAACCAGCTAATCGCAGCAGGCTTTCGCCGCCGGGGCTGACCCAAGGCACGGTTGAGTATCGCTGCCCTGGCGCGACGGCGCGCAAAATGTCGATCCGAGACAGGATGGTTCCGAAGTCGTTGGACGTCCAGCGCACAAACGCGAAGATGCTGCCGGGCAAAAACGAGACAATGCGCCGGTGATGGTCAACGATCTCCTGTGATGCAGGTTTACCGAACCGGATCCGATTTTCGATGCGCTTCTCGAGCCACAAGAGCTCAACAGTTGTGAGGTCGCTCACCCGACTGCTCCATATTGTTGAGACGGATCTTGGACGTGCCGAGAATGGCTATCACCGCCGCATCGTGGGAGAAGCCTTTGCGTCGGCAGGACGGCTGTAATGACGCTGCGATGGATCCTGGTCGCCGAAGGGTTGCAGCAATCCTGCTGCAAGGGACGACATCGGCGAGGCTCCAATTCGTTAGAAGGAATCGAAAGCATTGCAGGTTTTCCGAGGTAGTGGCTTGTGTCCCTTCGCCGGCCAGATTGCGCAGACGTTGCTTGGCGACAATCCGGGAACGGAACGGACTGCCCGTTCCGGCGGAGAATGCTAGAGACGAAACGACGGAATTTCATGCAGGGCTCGACGTGTCGCTGCAGGCAACGAATGTTTGCGTGGTGGACGGCGACGGCAAGGTGGTCCGGGAGGCGAAACTCGACACCGATCCGGACGCGATCGAGCTGTTCCTGGCGGAATGGGGAATCCAGCTCAAGCGCGTCGGGCTGGAGGCGTTCTCGTACAGTGCCTGGCTGTTCACGGCGCTTGCCGAAAAGGGCCTGCCCGTGATCTGCATCGAAACCCGCCATGCCAAGGCAGCGCTGAACGCCATGCTGAACAAGACCGATCGGAACGACGCCAAAGGCATTGCGCAGATGATGCGGGCCGGCTGGTTCCGCGCGGTGCACGTCAAGTCGGAAGGCGCGCAAACGCTGCGGGCGCTGCTGGTCGGGCGCAAGGCGATGCTCGGCAAGGTGCTGGACATGGAGAACATGATCCGCGGCCTGTTGCGCCCGTTCGGCCTCAAGGTCGGCGAGATCTCGGTCGGCCGTTTTGATGCGCGGGTGCGCGATCTCCTGGCCGGGAAGAAGGAATTGGAAGCCATCGTCACGCCGCTGCTGGACGCCCGCAACGCGATGCGGCTGCAGTTGGCAAAACTGCACCGCCTGGTGCTGGCGGCAGCACGTGGTGACGAGGTGGTGCGGCGGATGACGACGGTGCCGGGCATCGGCGCGCTCGTGGCGCTGACATTCCGCGCCACCGTCGACGATCCGGCGCGATTCAGGAAGTCGACCAATGTTGGTGCGCATTTTGGCTTGACGCCGCGGCGCTACCAATCCGGGCAGACCGATCGCATTGGCAGCATCTCCAAATGCGGTGATGAGCTGACACGGGCAATGTTGTACGAGGCGGCGATCGCGATCCTCACGCGCATTCCGAAGAATTTTAAGCTGCGGCTGTGGGGCCTGCGGCTGGCCAGGAAGAAGGGTCTGAAGCGCGCGGCGACGGCGGTGGCGCGCGCGCTCGCCGTGCTGCTGCACAAGATCTGGATCGATGGCACCACGTTCCGGTTTGGCGCCGGCGGCAAGCGCGGCCGGGTCGCTGCGGCCATGTAAGGGCCTCCGCGACCCGGCCGCTTCCACGCGCGCCTTTTCCTTCCGCCACGGCGGAGCAGCGTCTCCCGAGGAGACGGGGATCTGGGCGAGATCGCAACTTTTCTTGCCGGCGGCTTCATGACGACGTTTGAAGCCATCACGCACGGCGCTGGTTAGCCTGACCGCCCTTTCCTCAGATTCCGGCTTGTGGTGGCCATCGTGCCAACCACGGATGTTAGCGAGTTCTCCTCGACGAGCGAGTGGCTGCAAAAGGACGTGACGCGCACCAGGCAATGATGTCGACGCCAACGATCGCGAAGATTTGCGCGCGATCGCGTTGCCGCGCGTGCATTGGCGACAACAATCGTATTGCAGCGAAGCTTTGCGCGTGACAGTGTGGGTGCCTGAGGCATCCTCGTTGCACGCGCGGCCGAGTTGTTCACAACGTACTGATTCACAACAAGAAGTTAGTGTCAGTATGTTAGTAAAGTTAAGAGAGCTGGAAAGATTGGCGTTGCAGTGCTTTAGGTGTGATTTCGGTCCTCGGTAGCACGCCGATCGGGTCCCCGATTGCACGAGTGTTCCAGTCCTTGATAACACGACCGTATTCACAGCTTATCCCCCACAGAGCTGATAAGGCGACGCTTTCGCAATCGCTGCGTAGGCGGGTCAATCGGGACGGGTGCGAAATTCAATCGTTCTTCGCCATTCAGGTCGTGTGTGATAGCCAGCCGATAGCCCGGCAAGGTCTGATGATGCACGATCTGGCGCAAGTCGTAGGCGAAGTGCTTCAGCGGCGAGAGGGTTCCGGACTTGGCGTGCAAGTGCACGAACGCGAAGCTCCAAGCGCCATGCTGATGACCGCCGTGCTTGCGGACGAGGCGATAGAGCCAACGTTCCAGTCCAACGGTCAGATCGAAATACGCGCGGTCGATGGTCAGAACGAGCGATTCGTTTAGAACGCCCGTATAGAACCAGTCGGGTAAGATCAGCTCAATCCCACGGGCACGCCCGTGCACATCGCTTGTGTGTTTCCATTCGTTTATCCAGGAGAAGCGATGGCGCGACCGTTCTGTCGGTTGCCGGATTGAGGTCATGACGCTGGTTGATTGCAATCGGTCGAGCGCAGCCTTGAGGCGGTCGTAGTCGCTTCGCTGGTGCCGCGGCGGACGAATGTCAGGATCTTGTAGGGGGTGGTGGACATCAGGCGCGAGGTTTTCAACCCGGCATCACGGGCCTGGACAATCTGTGAGGCAGCCCAGATCAGAACGTCCGCGTCCCAGATCGTGGCCAGGCCATGTTCCGGCACCGCTTCGACACGGATGGCGATGCTGCCTGCGCGGAAGTCGATCGGAACGATCCGCTTCGACTTTGCTAGCGAAAAGAACGGATACGCCATCAAGTCTTGCGCGTCCCGTGCAGCGAGAATCGCCAGGAAGCGCGCGAAACAGATCGAGTTGGTCGCGCTCTGACTGCCGCGTGCCGACTGCAGTTGAGTTGCTGTCCGGCATGGGTCAGCGCCGCTCCTTGCCCGCATACGGAATCGGTGTGCGCCGTTTCGCGGGCAGGACTGTGCCTGAGCCAGGATCGCTGGTGGAGGTTTTGGCGCCGCGGTTAACCCACGCCGTCAGGTCTTCGAGCGCATACACAACGCGGCCGCCCAGCTTCCGGTAGGTCGGGCCTGTGCCGTAGGTGCGGTGCTTTTCGAGGGTGCGGCCTGATAGTCCGAGAAAGCGCGCCGCCTCGGGCGTGCGCAGATATCGCGGCGGCAAACCGGCGTTCGGATCGGGCATTGCGAGGCTCCGTGGTCGTCTGGAGCGCGACCGGGTTCGGTCGCGCGTCGACGGTCACCATGACGGAGTAGGAGTGCTCGGGGGGATGCCGAAGATGGACCGATGGTTTTCGGCACCCCTGCTCTACTCCCTGCGGGATGAGCGATGCAGCAATGCGCGATAGCCGCCGCGCATCAGAGCCAAGCCGGCCTGCACCAGGCGGATGGTCCGGCTGCGCAGCTCATGCGTTTTCCAGGCGCGTTCAGGGATGCGTTTTCGGCCGAACAGCACTTCGGCAATGACGCGATAAGTAGCGCCATCCAAGTGCCCGTCGAGCGCGCGTAGCGCCAAGGCCAATCGTTCGCGTCGCTGCGCCGAAAGCTGATAGAACGGGGGTCCTGGGGCGCGGCCGGTGATAGCGCGCCACAACCGACGTGAAGCGTGGACGCGGATCTCGTAGTCGTGGTCGAGCGGCAGTTCAGCCGCATAAGAGACACCCGGCTGCGGCGCCTCTTTCAGCCACAGATGATGTTGCGCGCCCTGAATCCGCAACACGGCATGCCAGCCGTCAGATGCCTGTCTGATGCTTGCCGATCCAAGGTCGGCAAGCGGTAGCTCAAGAGCGATCGCTCGTGATGCTGACGCGCTACGCACGACTGAGACGACGGTGGGCAACGTCTCGGGCGCCCAGAAGATCGTCTGTTCGCAAAAGGACAGCTGCGGGTCATGAGCGAAAGCAGAGGCCCCATCTCCTCCGGAATTCGGAGCTCACCTGCCCGCCTTTCGAGCGAGCTTTCCGAAAGGAAGCTCGATAGTTGGAACTGCGTCGGAGTGACTCCCAGGCGAAGTCCGGCATCTCCGCCGACTTCATGGCGTGCCGATACCCCTCGGGTGAGCGCCAGTCGAACTCAGACATTACTCTGATCCCCTGCCGTAAATCGATTGCCGCGAAATGTCTATAAAGCCGTGGGTTGTCAGGGAAGTCACCAAATGTGCATTGCGCGATGCGCGCAGGCGATCACGCTTTCAGCGAGAGAAATCTGTTCTCGATTTGGAAGTCGAGACGATAGAATTTTTGCTATTTATTGGCGCCGCCGCGAAGCAAGTCGCGGTAGCCGTGGTCCGCAATCCATTTTGCTCGCGCTAGATGGCTGTCAAATGCATTGCGGGCTCGCGCCGGTTCGCGTTCCGGATCGATATGCAAGACGATCAGGGCAACTTCTTTCCAGTCCGCGCCATCGGCGTCGGCATCGAGCAGGCGCCAGTAGGTCACCAGATGCTTCTCGTCATAGGAGGTGAGCACCGCATCATGGGGCGCCAAATCCGCGACATCCGGGTCAAGCGGCGGTGTTTGCATCAAGAATCTCGCAAGAAAAACATAAGAGAGTGACCGCAGCCACGGTACGCTCCAGCGGCCGTTAGCTGAAAGTCCGCTGGCCTCGCTCCCAAGGCGGTCACACTTGGGAATACATACTATAGGAGATAAACCCCCTAGTATGTAAACACGCAACTTGCGCAGATGGACATGCGCAAGTTGGTGGGGCGGAATTTCGCTAAGTTCCGGAAGCAAAAAGGGTTCACGCAGGAGAAGTTCTCCGAGGCGTCCGGCTTTACTCAGCAATACATCAGCGATTTAGAGCGTGGTCGGCGCAATCCCACGGTAGTGACGCTGTTCGAACTCGCGAGCACATTAGGCGTTAGCCACGTCGATCTCGTGTTGCCTGATGAGGAATTCTGCAAAGAGCGAACCAAGACGCCGAAGCAAAAATGAGAGGATTTCGGCCAGACGCTCGTTTCCAGTTGCTCGGCAGTTGCTGCGTGGCTCCGACACGAAGCTCCGCCTAGGGTGTAGCCTTCGCACCGGCTTCGATGCGGGCATCCTCAGCCGTACGCGGTGCCCGGAGCGCGGCTCGTCGTGCAGCCGTCCACGCGCCGCTCCACAAAAACGCCGCCGCCTACCGGCGGCCCGTCAAGACCGAGCTGGCGGCCAGTTCCTTGTTCTGACCACCTTCAGCGCAGGTCAGCACGATCCGCGGCGCAGCGCCAGCACCAGCGCCGTCTTCCGCCGCATCGTCAGCGACTTCAGTTCGGCACGAACTTCATCGCTCAATGTCAGAGGCAAGTTGCCGGACCGCCGTCACATTCTCCGTCCCTGCCACATTGTCCATCTTGGCACAGGGACGCAAATCTAATGCAAATATACGATTGCAGACTTGTGGCGTCGGGACGCTGGCCGCCGCGCCTTTTTGAACCAAAGGTGATGTTGCGCTCCCTGAATGCGCACTACAGCACAGCAACCATTGGGTGCCTGTCTGTTGCTGCCCAATGCAAGATCAGCAGACGGTTGCGCAGCGGCGAGGCAGACGCACTCCGCACGACTGACACCAGCATCGGCAAGGCCTCGGTGCGCCAAGAGCAACGTGCCTACAGTGTCGGCGTGACCACTCATATATGGTGGCCTCCAGAGGCAATCTGACAACCGGAGAATTGATGTTTGTCGACTGGCTTGAACCGCCCCGGGTTTGCCGGAGGCCACTTGGTTTAAGTTATGCCGCCATGGCGAGGTGTTCCATCATGGCGTAGTAGCGTTGCTCGGCTTCGGCCAGCGGGATGTTGCCGATGGGCTCGAGGAGCCTTCGGTTGTTGAACCAGTCCACCCATTCCAGGGTCGCGAACTCGACGGCCTCGAAGCTGCGCCATGGTCCGCGCCGATGGATCACCTCCGCCTTGTAAAGGCCGTTGATGGTTTCGGCGAGAGCGTTGTCATAGGAATCTCCGACACTACCAACGGAAGGCTCGACGCCAGCTTCAGCCAAGCGCTCGGTGTACTTGATAGAGACGTATTGGCTACCCCTATCGCTATGATGCACGAGCCCGCCGCGGTGGACCGGTCGGCGATCGTGCAGGGCCTGCTCCAGCGCATCGAGCACGAAGCTGGCGTGCGCCGTGCGCGAGGCCCGCCAGCCCACGATCCTGCGGGCATAGGCGTCGATGACGAAGGCGACGTAGACGAATCCGCTCCAGGTCGCGACATAGGTGAAGTCGGAGAGCCAAAGGACGTTCGGCCTTGGCGCCCTGAACTGGCGGTTGACGTGATCCAGCGGGCATGGCGCGGCCTTGTCGCTGATCGTGGTCTTAACCGGTTTGCCGCGGATAACCCCCTGCAAACCCATGTCCTGCATCAACCGCGACACCGTGCAACGAGCAACATCGAAGCCTTCTCGCTTGAGCTGCCGCCACACCTTGCGCGCGCCGTAGACGGAGAAGTTCTCATCGAAGACGCGCCGAACCTCGATCTTCAGCGCGGCGTCCTGCCGGGCTCGCGCCGACAGCTTGGCGGGATCGCGCCGCTTGGCCACATGGGCATGGTAGGTCGAGGGGGCGATCGGCAACACCTTGCAGATCGGCTCGACCCCATGCGCCCCACGATGATCGTCGATAAAGGCGATCATGGCTTGGACCGGCGGTCGAGCTCCGCCATCGCAAAATAAGCGCTTGCCTTGCGCAGGATCTCGTTGGCCTGCCGCAGCTCACGGTTCTCCCGTTCCAGGGCCTTCAGCTTCTCGGCCATCTCAATCGGGACACCGGCCCGTTGCCCGCTGTCGATCTCGGCCTTCTTGACCCAGTCATGCAGCGTCTGCGGTGTGCAGCCGATCTTGGCCGCAATCGAGGTCACTGCCGCCCAGCGCGACGGGTGCTCGCCGGCGTGATCCAGAACCATCCGAACCGCACGGTCGCGGACTTCAGGCGAAAACTTGTTCGTGGTCTTGCTTGTCATGGCTCCATCCTCTCAGGAGTTGGAGCCTCCGGCAAACCCGGGGCGGTTCAGCTGGCCGACACGCTGTGTGTTCACTCATGCTGAAGAGTCTGTTCAGCTAGCTAGAGGAGCGACGTCACCGAAGGACTTCGGGTAAGGGTCGCAAGCCGGCGAGCCACGTTCCAAGAAGAAATAGCACTGCTTGCGTAAGAGCGACTTTATGATCACCCAAATCGATAGTGCACTGCGAGCTCTAGAACGCGAAATCACGAAATCGACTGCGCCTATACAGCGGCAGCGCTGTCTTTCGACTTTAGGCTCCAAAAGGAACCCGCCCGATCAACTCGGGCGGGGCTTTAGAGCGAGTCTCACTCGCCGTTCTTGCGCGGCCGCGACCAGAGCAGGGTGTACCCCTCCCCGCCTTCGTCATCGAACAGGTTCGCGTAGATCGGTGCGTTGAATGAGGGATCGTCGAGCTTGAGCGACAGGTAGTCGCGGCCCTCCTCGGAGCACTTCGACCAGGCTGCCCCGATCTCCGCCCGGCCCACGTAGATGCGGTGGCTTGGCGCGTTGTCGCTGGAGCGGTTGGTTTCCGCGACGATACGGACGCCCTTGGCTTGCAGGCTCAGGGTGACGATCTCGCCCTGGAAATCGTTGCCGACCTTCTTGAAAGAACCGATGTTAGCCATGTCACTTCTCGTGCACCAAGAGTGACGGGTGGAGTCCGTCACGCGCGCTTGTTGCCCCTGCGGGGTGGGGGACTCCGCAGCCCACGTGCCGCAAGCACGGGGGTTGAAGCAGACGGGTGAGGTAAGCCGGGTGCCTCCGGCGAGCCATAAATGAGCAGAACCCGTCAAAGTCGGACGACCCGGGACTTCCGTCCGAGGCTGGTCCGGCGAGCGTACCTGCTACGGAAATAGTTATCGAACCGATGTTTGAAGCCTCGTTGCAACATGGAATCCGCCGAACCGGAAGTGGGCGGATCGGTCGAAAGACCGGAGGAGTGCCGATCCCCGCTGAGTGGACGGGGATCAGGGACGTGCGTGATCGCGCACGTCAGCCAGCGGCCCAGCTTGCGGTGACCGTTGGCCGGAATCCTCACGGGGTAGAGTCGGTCCCTAAGGCAGGTGAAGGGACATCAGGTGAACTTGGGAACGTTGCCGTGTTCTCTCGCGCCGGATGGCGCGAGATGATCGAGGCGACCGATGATCGGCGCGGCAGGGGACGGAGTCTTCGTAGTAGTCGGAGGGCGGGAAAGCCGTCCACATGGCGAAGGGAGACAGTGGGTGAAGCAAGCCGGCAGGAGGCGGGCCGATGAGGCCCGGCGCGGTGAATACCGCGTTCGTCCTCGACATGCAGCGCAAGCTTCACAGGTGGAGTATCGCGAATGCCGAAAAGGTGTTCGCGGATCTGTTCAACATCGTATGCGACCGCAGGACGCTCTTGGAAAGCTGGCGTCGGCTGACCCGTAACAAAGGCAGCCGCACACCGGGTACCGATGGCGTCACGCGGAAGACGGTCGAAGAGCGGCTGGGCGGCGCCGTACGGTTCATCGAGGATATCCGCGGTGAACTACGCAGCGGCACCTATCGGCCCGAGCCTGTCCCGCAAAGGCTAATCCCCAAACCGGGTAAGCCCGGCAAGGTGCGTCCGCTCGGCATTCCGACGCTCAAAGACCGACTGGTGCAAATGGCTTTGAAGCTCGTGCTGGAGCCGATCTTCGAGGCGGACTTCTATCCGACCTCCTATGGCTTCCGGCCCGGCCGTAGCACCCATGATGCGCTGGCGAAAATCCAGCGACGACTTCACCCCACACCCAGCGGCACTTCCGAGTACCGCTTCGTGATCGAGGGTGACATCAAGGGCTGCTTCGATGCCGTCGATCATCATGTGCTGATGGAGCGTGCGCGCCGACGCATCGGGGATCGCAAGGTCCTTAGGCTCGTGCTCGCCTTCCTAAAAGCCGGTGTCATGATCGAGGGCACCGTCCGCCACCCTGTTACGGGCACCCCGCAGGGCGGCATCATCTCGCCGTTGCTGGCCAACGTCTATCTGGCGGCCATCGACGAGAGATACGGACGGTGGTCGATGCGCCCTCGCGAAGACCGCAGAATGCAGCCGACCGGCGGCTTTACGATCGCCGGAGAAACAGGCCTACATTCTACGCCGTACGTTACGCCGACGACTTCGTCGTGCTGACGGACGGGACCCGCGAGGAAGCAGAAGCCGAAAAGTTTGCGTTGGCGCAGTTCCTCAAAACGGAAATGCGCATGGAACTGTCGATGGAAAAGACCAGGATCACCGGCGTCGAGGAAGGCTTCGACTTCCTCGGCTATCGGGTGGTGCAGACCAAGGCACGCCGCACCGGACGTATGGTCGGTAATCTCTTCATTCCGAAGAGCAAGCTGAAAGACCTGCGCCACAAGATCAAGGTCAGGGTGAAGGCGACGCCGACAAGCCAAGCCCTTGCCGATCTCATCGACGATCTCAACCCGGTCATCACCGGATGGCGAAACTACTACCGCTACGCCACGTGGGCCACGCGGGACTTCGCCAGTCTGGATTGGTGGCTGTGGGAGCGCATCGGGCGATGGCTGCACAGGAAGCATCCTAAGACGACGTGGCAAGAGCTGCGTCGCCGCTTCCAGGCAACAGCGCCCGACAGCCGCTGGCGATGGGTCGACGGACCGAAATCGCTGCGGTTCTTCCGGGAAGGCGGATCACTCCACTTCCCGCACCGGGGCATACGCATACCGAACGGATGGAACGATCCTGGCGAGAAGTTCCGCAAAGGAGCCGATCGCTTCTGGGCGTCGTTCAACACCCTCATGGACGAGTGAGGATCACACGCGGCGTAAGCGGCGCATGGAGAGCCGGTTGCTTGGAAACTTGCACGCCCGGTTCGGCGAGAGGGGCGCAGAAACCATCCGTCGCAAGACGGACAGGCGCTGTGCCCCTACTCTACCTGTTGTGTTTCGAGCCCGCGACCACCGCGGCCTCGATGGCGATCTAGAGGCCGAGGACGATCGGCGACGCACCCGCTTGCGGGCTGGAGCGCAGCGGAGGACGCCGTCGTTGCGACTTTCTTGCTTCGCGAGGAATGGGCGTAAGCCCAGGGGAAGAAAGTCGCATCAACGGCGTTGCGGCTCAGATGATCGAGGCGCAGCCGGTCTTCGGCCAGATCAAGCCATCAAAGAGGCCACGTTCGTCGCGTGCTGAACCGCAATCTTAAGAGGAAGACTTGGCGAATCTCGATTGTGCTGCGCAAGAGGTTGGTACCGTTCGGCGCAGAAAGAGAAACAATCTGCCGCAAAGGGCGGTATAGTCCCGGAAGGAATGATCGAGCGCGGCGCGCCGCTCCGCCGCAGCAATGTGGACCAGGCGGAGATCGGGGGGACTAAAAGCGCGGTTACCTCTTCCCCAAGCTCGATGATCCCTCCTTTAACGTGGCGCCCTGTGCAACCTTTCTCGAGACCGATGATGGCGACGAAGCTTCATCGCTCGTGCGTGGCGGCCGTAAGAACTGGTCGAGGCATATTCTCCACCGCCCCGGCCGGCACCGACGGCCGGGTCTTTCCGAAAACGGTCAAACGCGCCCATGCCGTGCCGCCGATGCAAACCGCTCCTACACAAGCGAAGGCCTCGCGCCAAGCCAGCGAAGGTACCTCGATGTGCGACAGGGCGAATATCACATGATAGCCAGCGACAGCCGCAGGGACGGCGAATGCGGCTTCGATCGCGATGCGCAAGATCCGGACCCGACTGACCGCGACGGCGACCTGACCGACAGCAAGCGTCAGTGCGCCGGAGGCCAATCCGACCAGCAGTGCGCCGACGACACCGGCGCCATCTCGAAAAGCCATCATCCCGACGTGAGTGCAATGAAGAACGGCAGGGCATACACAGCGAGCACAAAGATCGCCCAGCAGAACAAGCCAATGCCGAGTGTGTTGAGAACAAGCCCACGGGCGAGCATGGTGGTGGCTCCATGTGCATAGATGTACCAGTCGCGCCTTCCACCACCACCGCGGCGCGGTTTCGGACGTAAAATCGAAACGAGACGAAGTTGCGGCGTGCAACTCCGCCTTGGCGCCTTCGAGGCGACGGCGTTCATGCGCCGCCGAACTTCCAGACCGGGATGCCGAGCCGCTTCGCATTGTCGGCGAGGTTGTCCTGGACTCCCGTGCCCGGGAAATGCATGACGCCGATCGGCAGAAGCTCGAGCAGCGCATCGTTGCGCTTGAACGGTGCCGCCTTGGCGTGCTTGGTCCAGTCTGGCTTGAAGGCGATCTGCGCCATCTTGCGGCTGGTCGCCCATTTCGAGGCGAACAGTTCGGCGCCTTTCGGCGAGCCGCCGTGGAGCAGGACCATGTCGGAGTGCTTGGCATGAACCTTGTCAAGGCGATCCCAGATCAAGTGGTGGTCATTGAAGTCGAGCCCGCCGGTGAGTGCGATTTTCCGCCCCGGCGGCAACATGACCTCGGTCTCAGCGCGGCGTTTTGCTGCGATGAAGTCGCGGGAGTCGATCATCGCTGCGGTTAGCGTCCGGTGATTGACCAATGATCCCGATCGAGGACGCCAGGCTGAGCCGGTGTGGACCTCAAATTGCGCGATGGCCTGATCCCGGAACAGTTCCAGGCAGTTACGGCGCTCGATCAGCGTGATGCCTTCAACCGTGAGGCGCTCGAGTTCGACCGATCGCACTTCCGAGCCATTCTGCTCGCGCTGGCTCTTGTGCTGCGCCTGCTCGTTTTCGTCGAGCTGGCGTTCGATGCGGTCGACGGCACGATGGAACAGGTTGACTGTCGACCAAAGCAGATCGTCAAGGTCCGGTTCAAGCCGCGTGTCGCTCATGGTCGCAACCAGGGCGTCAAAGGTATCGGCCACAGAGCCGGCGATCATCTTGCCCTCGGGGAGCGGTCTTGGATCGGGCTGGTGGTCGAAGGGACGATAGCCGAAGAGCTGTAGTTCGGTGAGGGCGTGGTCACGAGCAGCCGCTCCATGCCGAGTACGGACCAGTCGCGCTGCGCGTCCTCGATCAGCTTGTCGGATTTGCTGATCCGAGCGCGCGGCGCCGGCCCTTGAGCCAGTTGTCGAGGAGGATGCCTGCGACCTGCCGACCCTTGCCCGCGCCGGTGCCGTCGCCCAGGAACCAGCCGCGACGGAAGCGGACAGCTTTTTCTGCGTCGTCGAGCGCGGCGGCCACAACATCAAAGGTCGCATCGACCGTCCAAGAGCCCGCAAGACATTCGGAGTGCGCCTCTCCGGCATAGATGACACTCTCAAGCTGGGCGTCGAACAGGATGCCATCCGCCACGACATCGGCCGGCAGATGTGGCCGGTAAGATGGCTACGGCGGCGCGACCGAGGCCATTGCGGCGGACTGCACGAGTTTGGTCGGATGCGCATGCACGTCCAGAATACGGATCGCCCTGCAGTGCGTATTGCTCATACAGCGCCTCGGTGAGCCGGGCACCTTCCGGCGGCGACCACTCGATGGTCTCATACGTAAGCTCCACGCCTTCCGGCGCGACGCCGCCCGGAGTAGACGATGGACGTAGCGCAGAGGCGCCGAGCGATCGTAACCTCGTAGGGCGCCTGGTGCCGTCGATCACGACCGGCGCGGCAACAGGCAGCCTCGGAGGCACATGCCGGGTCACCCAGCCGAGCAAGGTAGCGACATCGGCCGCCATGCCGGCCGAGGCCGGAAAGATCCTCGGGTCTGCCGCGGGCTGTGCCGGAAAGCCACGTCCGCCATCCGTCGATCGACATTCGCCAATGCGGAGAACGGCGGGTTCATCAAGACGACGCTCGGCACAATAGCCGCATCGAGGTGATCATCGATCTGGGCGGCGTCGAAGCGCGTTACCTCACCGCCCTGCCGCAAGATGTGCTATGCCTAACGTAGCAGGAGCGGACTAGATGGCTCATTCGGTCGGTGGTTTTGATCTCAATACACTAGTCGCACCAGCTGGAAGGCCGAGGTACGGAGCCACGGCAAAGCCGTCGCCATTGCGCCGGTCACATGGACAAAGGGTCGCTACACCAAACAGAACAGCAAGGAAGTTTTTCAACAAGTCTGGTTCCAAAACGCACACGAATTGGAAGAACACCGAACCGGTACGGATCCTTTCATCGTCGCCGTCGCCGTCGCGAAAGACTACAGCCACCATCCCCACGAGTTTCAGGACTTTCAGGCAGTCTTCGAGGTTGTTGCCGCGGGCGACATTTGTGATGAAAAAAGTATTGAGATTAAGGTCATTCGACGGGTGACAAGCAAGGATTTTGACCATGCCCCGGGGCCATTTCGCGGCCGTCCGTGACGATCATCCGTGCAGGGCTTCGTCGAGCAGACTGTCCATAAGTCGGTCATGAAGGCTGATTCTGCCCGATTTCCATACCCTTGCAGCTTTTGCCCCATTTTGGCTCTAACCCTTTCTGCTAAGGACGACGAACCCTGCCAAGACTCGCGTATTGTGATGTGATAACAATCGGAGTTCTAAACTAGGGGTGGAAGGGGTAGCGTTCCGGCCGGCGTGTATACGCCGATTTGCCGACGCGTGGTTGCCTCGCATGCTCCGCCAATAAAGCCCGCCGCGTGCTGTGGACCGGGTCAACACCGGGCTGGGGGAAATGAACTCTGAAGGAAAGTCGCGCTCGCGCGGACCAACGACGGCCGATTTGGGAAGCCTGGCGGACCAAACGCTCTCGTTTTTCAAAAAGACGGCGGACGCCGCTCGGTCCGAGATGCACGAAAGCGCGCCAGGACCGGCTTCCCTTGCCGCGGTCAACACGTTCACCGGCACCAAAACCCTGGACAAACTCTCGGACATCGGAACCGAGAAGCGAAGGCGGCTCGCGATCCTCTCAAGTGAGCCTGCAATCGCCAGGATCGTCGTCATGGAGGACGGCAAGCCGATTGTCTATTACATCGCGCGGGCGACCCCGGACAGCGGTCAAGAGCCGAATATCCGGGTCGCCAATTACCGTGCGTCATTGGGGCGTCTGGCTTCCCTTCCCGTAGGGGCGAAGTACGCAAAGCCGACACCCAAAGGCGAGCAACTGCTCGAAATCCTGGAAAAGACTCTCCTGCAGCCTTCCCTGGATCCGGAAGGTTGGGACTCGAAGAATTCGAAGTTCGAGCATATCGGGCACTTTCCGAAGACCATCGTGTCGCTGCGGCACCTGCTTCCGCGGGCGGCTTCCATGGAAATGGATCTCCTCGACGAACTGCTTGCCGAGGCGAAGGAAGCCGAAAACGTAGTCGAGGGCTTCCGACGCTCCGTCCTCGCCAAGATGGGCTTGCGCGAGGCGGGCGCACTCGACGAATTCCAAGACGAAATATTCCGCCTGCCTCTTTCCACCCGGCTGCTGATCCTCGGCCCGCCCGGCACGGGAAAGACGACGACGCTCATCAAACGCCTTGGCCTAAAGCTCGACGTCACGCATCTTACCGACACCGAAAAGAGTGTCATTTCGCGGACTGCCGCCGGAATGGCCGGTCTCGGAAACAGCTGGCTGATGTTTGCGCCGACCGACCTTCTCGCTCAATACGTTAAGGAGAATTTCGCCAGGGAGGAGGTGCCGGCGTCGGATCTCCGCATTGAAACATGGACAAGCTTTCGCCAAGACATCGCCCGCAAAAAGCTCGGCATCCTCAGAACCGCCGCGCGTCGGGGCGGCCTCGTCATGAAGGAAACCGTATCTTCGCTCCAGAACGCGACACTGAAACGTCAAACCGCCTGGTATGTCGATTTCGAAATCTGGCAGAACGAAGCGTTCTGGAGCGACCTAGGGGCGAATGCAAAACTGCTTCTGGAGGCCGAAGCGGGTGAATTGCGTACCATGGGGCTTCGCCTGGAAGGATTGCTGAAAGGTGCCGATGCAAAGGGACCGCTGTCGCTTGCCGACATCATGGAAACGGCAGCCGAGCTTTCCAAGGCTAGCCTCGATCTGCGTCAGGGCTCCGAAAGACGCGCGCGCGAAGCCTTCGCGAAGCAGCTAGCTAAGGACCGCGGCCTCCTAACGGCGCTTGCGGATTTCGTAGCCAGCCTGGAAGACGACGCCGAGGAGCCCGATGATGCTGTGGTGGACGACGAGGAAGACAGGATCGTTTCACAAGATACCCGGGAGGCAGCCTTCCTCGTATACGTCGAGACGGTAGGTGCACTCGCGCGCGCCCACGTGTCCGGACGAAAGGTCGCACCACGTTCCAGGACCGGCAAGATCCTCGCATGGCTCGGCGGACGAATTCCGTCCGAAAGCGAACTTTCGATTCTCGGGCGGGCCCTTCGCGCTTCGTCGGCCGTCACGCGATTATCAAATCCGCTCCGCCGTTACATGGTCGGAATCCCGCAGAGGTACAGGCAATTCCGGCGCCAGCGACAAGCCGAAGGCAAATGGTACTCGGCCTCCGGCTTCGTCGGTTCGGAGGCGCACCCCTTGGAGATCGACGTGATACTTCTTGCCAGGCTGAGAAGCACGGCCACGCTCCTTGCAGACCGGCGTTTTGCCGCAAGCATTGCCGACGCAAGCTACGCCTCGCTAAAAAACGTGGCCGATCTGTACCGGACGCAGATCGCCGTCGACGAAGCGACGGATTTTTCGCCGATCCAACTGGCATGCATGGCGGCGCTCGGCGATCCTGCCGCACGGTCCTTCACGGCGTGCGGCGATTTTCACCAGCGGATTACCGCCTGGGGTAGCCGCTCGCTGGAAGATCTAGTCCTCTTGGACGGCCTCGATGTTCGAGGCATAAACATCACATACCGTCACAGCCGGCAGCTGAACGAGTTCGCCCATAAACTCATAAGCAGCGAGTATCGGGATAGCGCTCCGCCGAGCCTTCCCGAGCATGTAGACAACGAGGGTGTTCCGCCGGCTCTAGGCATCGGTC
The DNA here is from genome assembly GCF_023100905.1 of Bradyrhizobium sp. 4. NCBI lineage: Bacteria > Pseudomonadati > Pseudomonadota > Alphaproteobacteria > Hyphomicrobiales > Nitrobacteraceae > Bradyrhizobium > Bradyrhizobium sp. 4. Next base: position 1,004,503 of record NZ_CP064686.1, on the reverse strand, counting down.
TAAGGACGGACGCCGACATCGCAGCCTGGATCGTGCGCCGGATCGAGGAAATCGAGAACATAAGCGGCGGAATCCCCTCGGTCGCCGTGCTTGTCGACGTGGAAGACCGCGTTTCTCCGCTTGCAAAGTCTCTGGACACCGTGCTGTCGCAGAGGAACTTGAATTTGAACGCCGTGGCCTGCCAAGGCGGCCTGGCCATCGGGCGGGACAATCAGGTCCGCGTCTTCGACGTCCAGCATATCAAGGGACTGGAATTCGAAGCGGTGTTCTTCGTGGGATTGGACAGGTTGGCCAAGCGCGAGCCCGATATCTTCGCTAAGTACCTTTACGTCGGCGCGACCAGAGCCGCACTTTTTCTCGGTTTGACGATCGAGGACCGGTTGCCTCCGATCCTTGCAGACATGCGGTCCACCTTCGTCGAGCGCTGGACGACGGCAGCCGGTTCGACGCGCCAAAATGCAAGAGGGAAATCATGAAGGATAACGGCGAGCCGGTCGACGCAACTGTGGAGACGCTGCTACGCGAGGTCATTCTGATCGAGCGGCGGAACGCGAACGAACTCCGCAACGTACAGCAGGAGCGCAGAGACGAAATCAGGGAAGTCATCGAGAAACTGACAAAGGCAAAACCGTGAAAATCCGCCAGATTGATCTGTACAATTTCCGCCAGTTCTACGGCACCACCAAGCTGGCGCTGGCGTGCGAGGACGACCGGAATGTGACCCTTATTCATGGCGAGAACGGTCTCGGTAAGACTACTATCCTGAACGCGGTATATTGGGCGATGTTCGACGACGTAACGCCAAGGTTCGAGCAGAAAAACCGGATAGTAAACTTCGAGGCGGAGAAGGAAGGAATCCGAGAAGCCAAGGTCGAGGTCGAATTCGAGTTCAACGGCGAAATCTACAGGGCGTCCCGCACCTTTTCGATCGGATCCGCCAAGACGTCCTTTCTTCTTTATCGTATCGACCGGGGGTCGCACGTTCCGATCAGAGCTCCCGAGACGTTCGTGAATTCTGTTATTCCGAAGGCGATGGCGCGATACTTCTTCTTCGACGGCGAGCACGCCGAGACCTTTGCAGCCGAAAAGAATCAAACCGCCGGGGCTGCTGTCCGAAGTATGCTCGGCTGCGACCTCGCCGAGGAAGGGATGAAGGACCTCAAGGCCGTCGCCGGTCAGTACACGAAACAGACCGGTGACGGAGGCGGCGACGACGAACTCAAATCCCTTCGCGACAAACTGACTGAACTTGAGGATCAGGTGGCGCGCGACGAAGCCGACCTCGCCGATCAGAAGAAAAGCGTCGAGCAACTGAGCGAACAGAAATCCCTGATCGACGAAGCTCTCCGATTGACCGCCGGAGCGAGCGAGGTCCAAGAACTCCGCGACGGCCTGAAAACGCGCGAGGAGCAGATCGAACGCGACGTCCGCGAGAGACAGGCCGAGCTCGTCCGTTGGATCGGCGAGAAAGCGATCGCCGTTCTGAGCAAGAAGGCGCTGCTTGAAACTGCGAGCTTCGTCGATTCGGAGGCGGTTGAAGGACGGCTTCCGAGCCCTTATCGTGAAGATTTCATCCAGAGCCTTCTTCACCGGGAGAATTGCATCTGCTGTCGAGACCTGAAACCGACGACGTCGGAGTGGAACGCTGTGGCCACCCTCCTGAAGACGGCGGGCAATACCGAGGCGGAAAGCCGTCTGGCACGGGTCCGCATCAGGCTTCATACCTTTCAGGAGTTGGCTCGAAATGCGCCGAACCAGCTGTCATCGACACAGGAACGGTTGGGTCAGCTTCTCGAAGAGCGGCGCGGGGTCGCTGCCGAATTGGGTGAGGTCAGCAAGAAGCTCGAAGGCCTCGATCTTCACGGGGTCCGGGAACGAGAAAGAGCGAGAGGGGAGATCGAGAAAAACCTGGGTCAACGACACCAGAGAATCGGCGATCTTGAGGCAACGATCAGGAATGCGGCATCGCGCATTGACAGCTTGGCCCAGGAAATCAAGGTGAAGGGAGCGAAGAACGAACGCACGCGCACGATCATGAGGAAGCGGCAACTCGCATTGGACGCTGCGATCCTTCTGAAGAGCCGCCTGGAGCGGTACGAGAGCCGGGCCAGAAGCGCGATCGAAGGCGAAATCAACGACATCCTCGAACGCACCGCGCGACGCGACTACCAGTTCAAGTTCGACGACGATTTTTCGATGGCTTTGACCCACTCCGACATCGATGGTCCAGTCCCCAAGAGCGGAGGCGAAAACCAGCTCATGAGCCTTGCCTTTACCGCCGCGCTTGTGCGGTTCTCGAAGGAACGCGTGGGAAATACGGACGAACTTCTTTCGCCGGGTACCGTGGCCCCGCTGGTCCTTGACGCACCGATCGGCCATCTGGACCAGTCCTACAGGGAGGCGACGGCGGAATTCATTCCCGAGATGGCGGGACAAGTTATCCTACTGCTGTCCAGCGCGCACATGTCCGCGGGAGTGTACGACGCGTTGAAGGCCCGGGTCGGCAAGGAATACGTGCTGATTTCCGAAAACAGGCGGGCGCGCGAGGGAAAGAGCAACGACCCCATCGCCTTGAACGGGCGCAACTACAACCAGTCGCTGTTCAATCAGGAGAGAAATCTCACGCGTGTGGAAGAGGTCGCTTGAAGATGCAGAACATTCGACGACTTGCCCGGCACGCAGAGATTTGCGAACTCCTTGCGAGGGCAACGCACCCGCACACGGGAAACTCGATTTTCGGAACGTTTCGAGAGCTGGCCTGCTTCGCAGCACTGCTCGGATTCGAACGAGACAGAAAGGTCGTGCTGGACGGACCGACCGAACTGCTCGTGGACGCCCGCATCTTCGAGAGAAACGACCAGGCGTTGGACATGCTCTATCTCGTGGGATTGGCGGCGACGCGCGACAGGAACATCCTGAAAAACGACGAAGCCAACTCGGATCGGCTGGTGTCGAAATTCGAGCGTTACGTGGCCGGCGGATTGGAGATTCTAAAGGAATGGCTGAACGATGATCCCGCGGACGAGAACGGCGACAGGGCCATTCTGAGCGGACTGCACAGGGCGGGGCTTCTCAAGGCGGAACCGCCGGCGGCAGACGTTATCAACCGGGTCGTCTTCTAGTCGCATGTTGAAGGACCTCAATCTCAAGGCGGTTTACCAATCCGACAGAGACGATCTTCTGCGAGACTTCTACATCCCGGCGCTCTCCCAGAGCGTTCAATACGACAGGGCGGTCGGATTCTTCTCCGGCAGCATGTTGTCGTTTGCGGCGCAGGGAATATCAGCATTCGTCGCCGGCAACGGTAGAATGCGGCTAGTGGTGGGCGGCGAATTGGACGAGGAGGACGTGGCCGCAATCCAAAGCGGATACGACACCCGGATCCTCAGCGAGAAGATCGGCAGGCAACTGCTGCGGGTTCTCGACAATGTCGATGACGATCTTTTTCAGACCAGAATCGAGCTGTTGAGCTGGCTTGTTGCCAGCGGTCACCTCGACATCAAAGTCGCATTGAAGCGCAGGGGGATGTACCACGCAAAGGTTGGCATCATGAGGGATGCCAACGGCGACGGCGTTGTCTTTCAGGGATCGGCAAACGAGACAGTCTATGCTCTCCTGCCCGACTTTAATTTCGAGACGATGAACGTTTTTCCGACTTGGCGACAGGAACTCGCCGCACATTTCGAGCCGCACGTTGCGGGGTTCGAAAGGCTCTGGAAAAATCGAAGCCCCGGAACGGTTGTCATCGACTTTCCTGACGCCGTTCGCGAACGTTTCATACGCATCGCAAAGCGGTCGCGTGTTGCCGATACCGATACCGAGCGCGCGTTATGGGAAGAGGCGCTTCAACGATATATGCCTTCGCCGGCGCGTTCACAGCCCTCACTGCCCAAGACCTTGGGCGGCCGCCCCTTCGCCATCATGCCGCATCAAAGGCGGGCTCTGGAAGCGTGGCGGGCATCGGACTGCCAAGGCATCCTGGCCCTGGCGACGGGTGCGGGAAAGACGGTTACGGCGATCTACGCAGCCGTGCAATTTTTCAAGCAAACGAACCGCCTGTGCCTGATCGTCGCCGTCCCCTACCAGAGCCTGGCGGATCAGTGGGTCGAGAATCTTCGCATTTTCTCTATCCAGGCCTTCGCATGCTATGGCGGTACCGCCCGTTGGCGCGACGACGTAGCCCAGGCGCTACACCTCTTCGAACAGGGGGCAGCGCCATTCATCTGTTTGGTTGTCGTGAACAAGACGCTTACCGGAGAGGTCTTTCAGCACCTACTGAAGAATATCCCCGGCGATCGAATGTTGTGGGTTGGCGACGAATGCCACCATCATGGCTCGGTAACTAATGCGGCTTCGCTTCCCGACCAGGCACAGCTCAGACTGGGGCTTTCGGCGACGCCCAATCATTATTTGAACTCCGAAGCAAACCTTCGATTGAACCGCTTTTACGGACGCGTCGTCGATACCTATGACCTCCGTCAGGCTCTCGAGGACGGCGTTCTCACCCCTTATCGATATCAGGTTGAGTTGGTCGACCTCACGGAGGACGAAACCGACCGATATCTGGAGTTGAGCGAGCGCATCGGCCGTCTAATCGGTCGATCTCCGGCGCGACTCGGCGAAGGAAATCCGGAACTCGACCGCCTCTTGTTCGAGCGAGCGCGAGTGCTCGGAGGTGCCTCCAACAAGATGAATGTCCTCGACCGGCTGTTACGGGGACAAGAGCCCACCGCCCACACGCTGTTCTATTGCAGCGACGCAAGCACCGACTCCGACGACAATTCGGCGCCGCAAAGGCAGGTCGAAGCGGTGTCCCAGAGACTACACGACCTCGGATGGCGGGCTTCGCGATTCACGGCGCGGGAAGCGACGTACGAGCGTCGACTAATCTTGGACGGCTTCCGTCTCGGGGACCTCGAAGCGATGGTCGCCATCCGTTGCTTGGACGAAGGTATCGACGTTCCCGCGTGCCAAAAGGCGTTCATACTAGCCAGCAGTCGAAACCCGCGCCAATTCATCCAGCGACGGGGACGGATACTCCGGCGCTCGCCAGGCAAACACTTCGCCGAAATCGTCGATCTGATGGTCAGAATTCCGGATGGCCTGGTCGAGAAGAGCGATGTGGAACGGGCGCTATTGGAGGAAGAGTTGAAGCGTGTTGCCGAATTCGCACGCTTGGCACGAAACAGCGGCGACGTGATTGAAACCCTGATGCCCCTTCTTGTTGAAAATGACCTAACACACTGCCTTATATAAGTTATTTCCTAAATTCAGGCGGCTGGCACCCGAGGTCCACTCACACAATATTTGACTTCCATCGAACTTCCAAATGGGATAATTGAAAATCCATTGGAGTGGTAATATGTCCGACAACAGCCTTGAGTTTACGGCAATTAGAGGCATCCAGGCGGCTAACGCCTATTACGTGATCATGGTCCCGCTCAAGGTTGTTCCTCGCCTTTTCCAGTTCGAGGATGAAGCGATGGGCGCCGCGGAGCGCGCTCAGAGGGTTCTGAACAGGGCCCGTGTACCGGTCATTGCTAGCTACATCACGAACAATCCCGGCGAATACATATTGTCATCGCTGTGCGCCTCTATCGACGGCGAGATCGAATTTCAGCCTGCCGCCGCCAGCGGCGCGCTGCGCTCGGTCGGACGACTTCGTATTTCCATGGATGCCACAATTCTAATCAACGACGGTCAGCACAGGCGCGCCGCCATCGAGGAGGCGCTTCGCGAACGGCCGCTATTGGGCGATGAAACGATTTCGGTCGTCGTGTTTGCCGACCGGGGGCTGAAGCGGTCGCAACAGATGTTCGCAGACCTGAACATCCACGCCGTGAGACCGACAAAATCGATCAAGCTTCTGTACGACCATAGAGACGCGCTAGCGGGCCTGACTCGGAGCGTCGTCAAACGTATCCCGTTGTTCAGGGATTTCACGTGCTTGGACACAAGCAGCATCTCGAACCGCTCAATCAAGCTCTTTACGTTGAGCAGCCTCCATCAAGCGACCGCCGAACTGGTCGGCAAGATGTATGACGGCGGAAAGGTCGATGACGCAGACCTGGAAAAGGCTGTGGATTACTGGACGGAGATTATCCAAAACATGCCCGACTGGCAGCGAGTGGGCACGAGGCAAGTTGCAGCATGCGATCTGAGGCGCGACTATGTGCACGCTCATGGGGTCGCCGTCCAGGCGATCGCGACAGTGGTAGGACGAATGGCGTCGGATAGCCCCAAGGGATGGCGCCCCAAACTGCAAGGCCTTCGTGACATCGATTGGTCGCGATCGAACCGGCGCTTGTGGGACAACCGCGCCTTGGTGGCTGGCAAAGTGAACAAATCCAAGAACAACATCGTCCTCGTCGCCAACGTGATCTCGAAAGCGCTCGGAGTACCTCTGCCGCCCGAAGCGCAAAAAATCGAAGACCTTTACGCACCGGTGGCAGGTATCGAACTGGAAGCAGCGGACGCAACATGACCCCCATGATCAATAAGGCGGCAATCGAAGACCGCTGCAGGGAAATACGCGAGGTCTACCTAGCGGACGCCCGTCCGTGGGTTGTCGGTTATTCCGGGGGTAAGGACTCGACCTGTGTCCTTCAACTCGTCTGGACCGCGCTCTCGTCCCTGCCACCCGACCAGCGAACAAAGCCGGTCTATGTCATCAGTTCGGACACACTCGTGGAAACGCCCGTGATTGTTCGATACATCGACGTCACTCTGGCTAGAATTGAAAAGACCGCACGGGACCAAGGTTTGCCGTTTCGAAGCCAGAAGGTGACTCCGACGGTCGAGAAGAGCTTTTGGGTCAATCTGATCGGGAAAGGCTATCCCGCGCCGTCGCGACGGTTCCGCTGGTGCACCGAACGGCTCAAGATCGAACCGGCGGACGCCTTCATCAAGAGCAAAGTCGCCGAATTCGGTGAAGTAGTGATGGTTCTCGGAGTTCGGTCGTCGGAGAGCGCCACTCGCGCTCAGGTCATGTCATTGCACCGGCTAACGGGATCGGTACTCTCCAGGCATTCCTCGCTGCTGAATGCATTCGTTTACGGACCGATCGAGGCATTTTCGACTGACGACGTCTGGTCCTATCTCCTGCAGAACGCATCCCCCTGGGGGAACGACAATCGCGACTTGGTCGCGATGTACCGCAACGCCCAGGGCGAGTGCCCAGTCGTCGTGGACAAGACCACTCCGAGCTGCGGAAACTCCCGGTTCGGATGCTGGGTGTGCACGGTCGTGGAGCGGGACCGTTCCATGGAAAACATGATCGATTCCGGAGAGGATTGGCTGGAGCCCCTTCTGGAATTCAGGGATATGCTTTCGGAAACCCAGGATCCACAGAAGAAGAAAATCTATCGCGAATTCCGGCGACGTGGCGGCCACGTCTCGTTCATCGGGGACTCGGATCAACCCGTTCCCGGCCCATACAAGATGGACTTCTGCAAGCTACTGCTCGAACGCCTCCTGGACACCCAGGTTCGCGTTCAGAAGAACGCCCCCCCGGGAGAAGACAGCCTTCTCATCCACGACGCCGAACTGCACGAGATCCGCAGGATATGGCGGTCGGAGAGAGGCGACTGGGCCGATAGCGTTCCAAGCATTGTGAGAAAAGCGTTGGGGCGCGATCTCAACTGGGTCGTCGAGGATTCCGTATCGTTAGGTGCTGAAGACGCGCGGCTGCTCGACGAGGTCTGCTCGGCCCGGCAGGTACCGACCGAACTCGTCGTCCGTCTGCTGGACATCGAGAAGGCCGCTCATGGCCTGAAACGCCGGCACGCCGTGCACACGCGGATCGAAGATGTATTCCGCCAGGAATGGCGCGATCTTGACGCGATCGTCGCGGAACGGATGGCCGCCAAGGGATCGTCCAGAGCCGACGCCGAAGCGGCAATTGTTGGGCAGGTGGAATTGGATATCGAAAGCGGAGAGGTTTCATGATCCTCCGCAAGATCAGGCTCGAGGATTTCGGCCTTTATGCCGGAAGTGTAGAGATCGACCTTGTTCCTCGCACTGTGAAGGGACGCCAAAACCCGATCGTTCTGATCGGGGGCAAGAACGGAGCCGGAAAGACTACCGTTCTCGAAGCGGTCCGCCTGGCCCTCTACGGCCGACGAGCGCTCGGCACGAGGGTTGGGCTGTCGGAATATGAAAACCATCTGCGGGAGCGCATCAACCGCGACTCGACGTCGGCACGCGCAGCCGTCGAACTCGAATTCGATTACGCGGAGGCCGGTGTCGTCCATCGCTATCGAGTCAGGCGCGAATGGGAAGTCCGCGGCAAGGCGGTAGCCGAAGATCTGTCGCTGGAAAAGGATGGGAGCATCGTGACGGCGGTGCCGCGCGACGAATGGCACATGTTCCTTCAGGAGCTCATCCCTCCCGGCGTCTCTCAATTGTTCTTTTTCGACGGAGAGAAGATACAGCAGATCGCCAGCGACGACGACAACGAGCAGATGGCCGACGCGGTCCGAAGCCTGCTTGGCATCGAGCTTGTAGGCCGATTGCGCACCGATATCGCGCTGTTCATCGGACGTCATGAAGGCAGCGCCGGCGACGGCGTCGCGTCGAAGGTGAACGATGTCGTCATGCAACTGAATGCCAACGCCAAACGGATCGACGAACTGAACGGCGAGGTCGCGGAATTGATGTCTTTCCGAGACTCGCAAGCAAGAGCGGCCGAGCGGATCCGACGGCGTTTCGTCGCCGAAGGCGGCGAAGAGGCCATGGCTCGCAACAGCATCGAGAGCGAACGGGAAAGCGTGAAGAAGGAAATATCCCGGGGCGAGCACGAACTGAAGGAGCTCGCGAACGGTCTGCTTCCTTTTGCGATGGCGCCGAAGTTGATCGCCGGTTTCAAAAACGCGCTTCTCGCCGAGAACTCGTCGAGCGTCGCACCGTCGGTCGCCGCCTTGCGTGCCGCGATTTCGTCCTGGAAGAGGAACGAAACGCCCGACCGCGAAGCGCGTTGGACCGATAAGCATTGGTCGGATCTCCGACGCTTCGTTCAACAGCAGGCGCGCACGCCTTCGGGCTCGAAATCCGCAACAGCGTTTGCCGGTCTCGGAGACGGGACGGCCGCTTTGGCGAGATTGAACGACATCGAAGGCGTCGTTCGCCCGCGCGCGGAAACACTGCTCCGAAGACTCGAGAGCCTTGCGAGGCGCGAGCGCGAACTGGAAAAGAAGCTTGCGCGCGCCGACAACGCCGCGGCGGGTGCCATGCTGGACGAGCTTCGGCTTGCCGACCAGAAATTGGGCACTACGGAAGCCACACTGAAGACACGCCAGGCCGAACTCGACCTCGTCCGAGGGCAACGCGTCACCATGGAACGTGAGCGCGTTCGCATGCTGGAGGAGCAGAGCGCGGCTGCGAGCGCTTCTGACCGGGTGGACTTGGCGGGCCGAACGGCTCAGGTGCTGGCGGACTATGAACATCGCCTTCTCGAGCACAAGCTAATTCAGCTCAAATCGGAATTCGTGCGGTGTTTCGGATACCTGGCGAGGAAGCCCGGCCTCATCCGTGACATCCGTATCGATCCAGTGACGTTCCGAACCACCCTCCTCGACCAGGACGGAAATGAGGTCAGAAAAGACGCATTATCGGCCGGGGAAAAACAGGTCTACGCGATCGCGATGCTCTGGGCCCTGGCGCGTACCAGTGGTAGGCCGCTGCCCATGATCATCGATACTCCTCTTGCCAGATTAGATTCGGAGCACCGCGCAAACCTGATGGAGCGGTATTTTCCGGCGGCATCGCACCAAGTCATCATGTTGTCGACCGATACGGAGGTCGACGCAGCTCAGATCGAGAGGCTGCTGCCGAGCATATCTCATTCTTACAGGCTGGATTACGATCCTATATCTCGTCGAACCTCCGTTTCTCGAGGCTACTTCGAGGTTCCAGAGGCCCGGGAGGATGCACGTGCACTACAGCAAGCTTAAGATCTCCGCCGACGCTACCAGCAGGCTGAGAGCGTTGAGACAACGTACGGGCGTTACGCCTAACTTGCTATGCCGAATGGCGTTGCTGACATCGTTGGAGGAAGGGCCGCTGCTCGGGACCCCAGCACCGGACGAGACCGGCGCCGAATTCAACGCCTACACCCTCACTGGCGAATACGGAGCACTGATCGGTGCGCTCACCCGCTGGGTGGAAGGCCGCTCTTCGGAGGAAGACGGCGATTTATCGAACGACCAACTTATCGACCTGGTTCGGAGTCACATTCACCGGGGCGTTCGGACGCTTTCCGTCCGCGCGAAATCGCCATCCGACATTCTTCGACTAGTACCCAAGCGTTCGTGAAGGGAACCGAGATGTCCGAGCGGGTCTATCTCGATCACAACGCGACTACGCCGATCGATCCGGCGGTGCTCGCGGCGATGGACCCGTACCTACGAACATTCTACGGTAATCCCTCCAGCGTCGAGCACGAGGACGGTCATCTAGCGGCGGCTGCTGTCGAGTTGGCGCGCGAGCAGACCGCGGAATGCATCGGCGCGCGACCGAACGAGATCGTTTTTACCGGTAGTTGTACCGAGGCGGACAACCTGGCGATCATTGGCGTCGCGAAGGCTTATCCTGACAAGAAACACATAATAACGACGTCCATCGAGCATCCCGCCGTAATCGAGTCCGCACGCGCGTTGGAAACCGAGGGATGGCGTGTGACCTACCTTCCGGTCGATGAATACGGAATGATCGACCCTTCGGAACTCGAACGCTCGATCACCGATGAGACCTCTCTGGTGTCAATCATGGCGGCCAACAACGAGGTAGGCACGCTACAACCGCTCGAAACGATCGGTGCAATCTGCTTGCAGCGGGGAGTACTTTTTCATTCCGACCTAGCCCAGACCATCGCCTACGTTCCGGTCGATGTCGAAAAGGTCGGTATCCATCTGGCCAGCCTTTCCGCCCACAAGACGTACGGCCCAAAAGGGGTTGGAGCGCTCTATGTGCGGTCTCGGAAACCGCGGGCAAGGATAAAGCCGATCATCTTGGGTGGTGGCCAGGAACGCTCGTTGCGCCCGGGTACGCTCAACACCGCCGGCATTGTCGGTATGGGCGAGGCTTTCGCGCGGGCCAGTCGGTTGGCCACCAAGGACGCGGCCCGCCTCTCGCAGATGTGCGTCGAGTTTCGGACCAAACTTCTCGCGGAAATACCCGCGGCGAAGCTGAATGGAGATCCCGACCGAAGACTCGCCAACAATCTTTCCTTCTCGATTGAAGGCATCGAACCGCTTGCGCTGATGCGCCGGCTACGCGATCGCATCAGCTTCTCCGCATCGAGTGCATGCGCGACCGACAAGGTCACTACTTCGCATGTTTTAAAGGCTATGTTCGGTGATGGCTTGCGAGCGAAAGGTGCCTTCCGCCTCGCACCCGGCCGATTCACGACGAAACATCAGTTTGAGGCAGCTCTCGGTCACCTAATTGCCGAGATCCGGCTTTTGAAGGATATTTCGCGCCCAGCCGCCTAGGACAAGACCGGCTTGAAGCAACTAGACGACCTTCAACGGAAGCTCAACCTCACTCCAATCGGAGCCGTCACTGACCGCCGACCGATAGCGATCAAGCAGCTTTTCCTCGTCGGTATCCACGCCCACCATATACATGACGAGATCTCTAGCGAGCGCCTTCCCCGTCCCGATTATCCGCCTGCGCTGGGCATCCCAAATGACGCCGACATAAGGCTCCGCATCGAGTTCAACGGGAAGCTTCTTTAGCTTGGCCGCCGCGTGGGGCAACGAGAGTTTCTGGTCACGAGCCAATTTTATCGCTGCGCGAGTTACTATCTCGAGGCCGATGGGCCGAAAAAGGAGGTGGCCTCCCAGTTCGGTGCGATACTTCGGGGCAACTTTTGAGGGCTGCGTAGACGACAAGAGTTCGGTGACGGGTTTGAACGTCTTTCCCAATGCTGCGAAATAATCGGTCGCAGACTTGTAGTACTGGTCTAATCTTTCCTCGGATGGACGGTTGAATCTCAGGTGACGGTCCGTTCGACTACCGTCTTGGTTTGAGAATACCAGCTTTAGGATATCGTAGAGATTTGCGATGGTCGTCAGGCATTCCTTGTTACCCGCCGGAATGGCTTGACTGGAGATAACGGCGATCTTCGGGCTCCTGAAGGACGAATTCGTCTCGACCAAGCGGCGACAAGTGATGGCCATGACATCGTCTTCGTCGAGCGCGATGATGTCTCGCTTCGCTACCGGCACCGCAGTCTTGTTCAAGGTGGTGAATAGCCTGCGTGTCCGCTGTAAACCAGCGGCGTCCTTCTTGTGCCCTACGAGGATCACAGATACTTGTTCCCCCGCGAGATCCACGTTGTCTTTCATAGCCTGTTTGATGCCCGCGAGGCGGTGCTGACCATCGATGGCGAATATCTTCTCCTTGCCAGTCAAAGCGAGGAAGCCGAGAGCATCCGTCGCGCGCGGTGGGATCTCCCCAACCAACCCGGGATTCGCCGGCGACTTGAAGTTTCCAATCTCCAACCAGTCCGGCTTGCCTCCGTACGTCGCGAGGACCAACGAATTGAAAAAGCGCTCCTGGGTCGACGCCAGGTAACTCGCAATGTGCCTCGCACGCGTGCCTTCAAGGCTACGCTGAATGAGCTGCGATAACGCTTCGTCCGGGTGGATTTCGTGAGCGTAGTTTACTCTCGCACCGACATCGGAGACCTCCATCACGCAAGAATAATAGATCCAGTCACCGAAGGCGCCTCGAAGCGCTGGAACAATCAACGGATCGTTCTTCATCAGAATGCCGCCTTCCTCGCCGACGCAATCTCGGCGTTGAAGTCTCGCTGATTGATGGGCGGAATGATTGCGTCAAGCATCGCCTTCTCAAGTTTGTCGAGATCGACCGATTGTTTGGGTAACGGTACAAAGTTGAAGAATAGATCGCCGTTCCATTTGTTTAGCATGAATACTACTCTCGGCCGTCCCTTGGGATCACTCAACTCGCGCAGGTACTGCGCGTATCGCCTGCGTAGATTCGACGAGGAAGTGTTACCGGTGATGCCCACGTACATGATATATCCATGAGCCGGCAACTTGGTTGGCGACAACTCCAAGGTGAACGCGTATATGCCGCGTTCCGACGGAATTGCAGAAACGTTTGCCGCTTCGAAGCGCGTCTTTTGCCAGTCGAGTCGATGCTTGGACTTGAACTTCTTCCATCTTTTGACGTTGAGAAAGAAGCCGTGGGAATCGGCTTTATACCTTTCGGTCAGGTCAACGATATCATAGGCACGGACCGGCACAGGACGTTCCTGCAGTCGATTGAGGGCAATTACTGGACGAAACGATGTTCATCCAGCTGCGACAAGACCGGTTCATATCCTAGGTTGTAGCGCTACGTAAGGCAATCCAGCTCGACTAGGGTGAACACAGTTAACGCCGCAGACCTGTTTTACCCGAAGCCCCAAAGCGCGTCCGGGCGCCAGGCGAATGAGAGACGATGGATGTCTGTCAGAAACGAACGAAGAAGTTGATGGGCCGTCTGCTTTTGATCTCCTATAATCTGAACAGATTCGGCTGACTTCGCGGAGTTTGACTTGAAGCCGCCACCGATCCTCAAGAAAGACCCTACCCGAAGCTTCTACCAAACGCATTCGCAGGTCTATGCCGATGCGACTCGTGTGCGCGCGCTTGCCGACGTGCTCGTCAATTTCTTGCGAGAACTACCGGGCGATGCGAGTATCCTTGATCTCGGCTCCGGTGGTGGCCATGACTTGCTTACCATTACGCGCAACGGCCGATTTGGAGCTGGTTTGGATTATGCGGAATCCATTGCCCGGATTGCCCGTTCGATATCTTCCGCACCCGTCGTCGTGGCCGATATCCGCGCTATCCCATTTCGCAATGGGGTCTTTCATGGCGTTTGGGCATCAGCATCGCTGCTTCATCTGCCGAGATCCGAGTTAACTGGAGCCCTAGAGGAAGTGCGCCGCATTCTGAGGCCGAACGGACTCTTTTTTGCGTCCGTCAAGGCCGGAAAGGCAGAATTTCAGGATCAGAACGGACGACATTTCGTTTTATATGAGTTGGACGACTGGAAGAAAGCGTTGATAGAAGCTGAATTCGATCTAATCTCGGTCGAGTACAATGACAACATCGAATCCAGTCGAAACCTCCAGGCGGATCGTTGGCTCAGCTCTTTGGTAATCCGACGATGAGAACTTCGACGTTAAAAAGGCTCGCGGCTACGATTGTCATCCTGATGTCGATGACATTGATCTGCCAGGCGCAGGAGGCTCAAAGCAGGGGGGCGGTGCCTGATGCTGCGCGGTCATCGACAACCCCGCCCGTCGCCCCCTCCCCCGAACCGAAGCAGCCGGCAGCGACTGCTACCCAGACAGGCGGCGTGCAACATCAACCTCCCGACCGGTCGGACACTTGCTGCACATCTCTGGTGAAGAGAGAAGAGAAATGGAATGGAAAGGATTACGCCGCGCTGCTCTCCGGCATAGCTGGCATGGTCGGGTCCTTCGTCGCGGGAATAGCGGTCTGGCGGAGTGGAAACACGTCCCGGGAAACAAACCTTCAGAAGGCAAACGAAGCCGAGCTGGAAGCGCTCGAAACTAAACTCGACAAATTCTATGGTCCGTATCTCCAGCTTTCGAATACCAACAGGCTGATTGCGACCGAACTCAAGAGTCGGCGACCTAATCCAGACGAAATGCGAATTCTTTTGATCCTACTGAATCCACAATGGAAGGACGATTTTTCCAAGGGGGACATCGCGCAGATCAATGAGATCGTGTCGCTCGACGAAGCCCTCCTGAAACTGATCCAGAATGACTCAGGGCTCACCGGTGGAGCAGTGCAGCCGTATCTTTGGCGCGCGGCCAGCCACTTCCGAATGATGCTGCTCGCGCATAAGGGAGAACTCGACAACGATCCACTCAAGTATCGAAGCTACGTTTATCCAAGACAGCTTGACGAAGTTGTGCGCCTCGAAATGCATCGCATCCGTGAACGCATCGAATTGATCCGCCGAAATCCGATGGCCCTGCATCCACCGATGCCTGATCTGCAGATTCCAGATCGCTTGAAAATGGATCCTTGGCCGGGCATACCTTCGTAGCGATGCCCATTTTTCATTCCAAGCTGAGTGACCTTGCCCCTCGGGCTTAATCCAGTTTGAAGTTCGTTCTGGCCCAAGCCGAGGACCAGAGCATGAAGCGCAAGCGGTTTACGGAAGAACAGATCATCGGGATTTTGAAGGAGCACGAAGCGGGGATACGGTCGCCGATCTCTGCCGCAAGCATGGTGTAAGCGACGCCAGCATCTACAAATGGAAGGCCAGGTTCGGCGGGATGGACGTCTCGGAGGCCAAGCGACTGCGGTCGCTGGAAGACGAGAACACGAAACTGAAGCGGCTTCTGGCCGACGCCATGTTGGACAATGCGGCGCTGAAGGATCTCGTGGGAAAGAATGTATGACCGGCCCCGCCCGTGCAAGGTCGTTTAATGAGGACGATGCAGTCTGCACAAATGTATCCGGCCTCTTGCAAGTGGGCCGCTGTTGCGGCCAGGCCATGATGAGATCCGCGCGTGCCGTTCCCAGATAAATGGTTCGGGCTCGAAGCCCGCTTTTTTGCACAGGGTTTACGGCGCGCCGATCGACTGTTTCGTCATCACCTTCACGAACCTCGCAGTCTGGAACAAACGGGATCAGCTAAAGGCCGGATCCCGCCGTTCATAGCTTGGGCCGGGCTTGGTCATCATCACCCATGCGATCCGCGCAATCTTGGCTGCCAAGGCGACGGTGACCTTGTTAGTGTGCATGCGTGCCTGAAGTCCATCAAGCCACGCGCCAAGGCGGTATCGCGAGCGATCAAGATGAGTCACGCAGGAACGGGCGCCATGAATGATCATCCGGCGCAGATATCGATTGCCGCGCTTGCTTATCCCCAGCAGCTTCGTTTTGCCTCCCGTAGAATATTCTCTCGGGAAGACCTAGCCAAGCTGCCATATCGCGGGCCTTTTTGAACTGGCGGGCAGATCCAGCTGCGGCCAAAAGCGCCGTCGCGGCCAGCGGACCAATGCCCGGGATGGTCATCAATCGACGTGCGGTATCGCTTTGAGAGGCAATTGCCTCAATCTCGCGGTTGACCTCGGCAATCCGCAGCTCCAGCTGCCGCAGCTCGTCAAATGTAGATGCAAGAATGCGACGCATCGCCGAGGTTAGATCATTCGACTGATCGGCCAAAACCCTCGGCAGATCAGCCTTGAACTTGCCGGCGCCCTGGTGAATAGCGATCCCATATTCCAGGCAAAAAGCGCGCATCTGATTGATGAGGCACGTCCGTTGCGACATCATCCGATCGCGAACACGATGCAGCGCTTGCAGGTCAATGTGCTCAGGCGACCTTAGCTCGACGAAGCGCATCGTTGGTCTCGTCACGGCTTCGGCGATCGCCGCGGCATCGATGATGTCATTTTTGTTGGACTTCACATATGGCTTCACGAATTGAGCTGGGATAATGCGAACGGTGTGCCCCATGGCGGCGATCTTGCGGGCCAACCATTGCGAGCCGGAGCAGGCCTCCATCCCCACCAAAGCCGGTCCTGCACGTTCGAAGAACTGCAAGAGCGTATCACGCCGAAAGGTCGCCTTCTGGATCGGCATTCCGGCGGCGTCGAGCTCAAAGACGTGGAAAAGGTTCTTGCCAATGTCGATCCCGAACACCATTGCCGGCCTGGGCTTGTTCCGTGTCCTCATTGCTTCCTCCTTTCAAAAGCCAACTCAGTCTGACTGAGAGGACGGGGCGGGTCATCCCATTCTGATGTCCCCAGTCAAGCACACAACGCACGGTTTCCCATCTCCACGAGGCTTATCGTGAAGTTCTTGCACCGATAGATCGTGCAGAGGAGAAGGCGGAACCCAAAGACGTCGGTGAACAGGCTCTGATGCGCGGGTTGGATACCGCATTTCCGTTTTTTCGTCTGGGGCTGTCCCTGGTCTAGCGTCGGGCGTCGATCGGATGGTCGGCCACATAATGGGTTTCAGGATTTCCCCTGCCGTGGTCCCACCTTCACCTCTGCACGATTGATGTCTGCGACTACCCCTGCTCCTGATTGCAATAAAGGGGGTTGTGGGCCGGTCGAGCGCACCTCACGACTCGAGCGGTCCACAGCCCGCAACGACGCTATGCCTGTCGAGGTGGCATGAGCTCGCGATTGATTGCCCAAATGAAGGCAGATAGCTCTCGGGCAATCGCCGTGACGATTACGGTTCGCCGCTTGCCCTTCCGCTCAAGTGAGCGGAAGCGTCCGCACAATCTGGTTTGCGCTTTCCACGCAATCTCGCGCGCGCGTCTCGGTGCCGCCTCCACCTTTGGCTGCTTGTCTCGGCTCACGCGCGGCGGATATCGATAGCTCCAGGCCGCCTCCACAAGAATACGTCGCGCCCGCCCATTACCGGCTTTGGTGATGCCGCCTCGCCTGACTTTGTCGCCAGTCGAGTTTTCCGTGGGCACCAAACCCAGATAGCCCATCAGCTCGCGCGGATTTTGAAAGCGCGAGAGATCACCGATCTCGGCCAGCACCCCCACAGCCGCAATGAGATCAATCCCCCGCATCGCCTGCAGGGCCGCGACAACCTCGGCAAGCGACCACTCGGGTACTACCTCGCGGATGGCATCTTCCAAACGCTCCATCCGCTCACTTTCCTGGCGTATCCCCTCAAGTAGCTCTTCGAATGCGATGCGCTGCTCGCGATGCTCGAGCTTCTGCGACATCAGCCATCTCATGTGGGCTGGCCCCCACGTTGTCGTGCCCGGATAGATGCGTCCCAGCCGCAGCATCAATGACGAGATCTGTTGACGCTTGCCCTGGAGGTCTTTCTTCACTGCCTGACGGGCCCGCGAGAGATCGCGCATGGCCTCATGGCGCTCGTCCGGTACCCACACCGCGGTGAGCTCGCCCGCGCGCAACAGCTTGGCGAGGCTTACCGCATCGCGCCGGTTCGTCTTCACTCGATCGCCGGCCTTCTTCGGAACGAGCGAGGGGGCCACCACCAGGCAGTCATGGCCGAGGCTCTTGAGCAGTCTGTAGAGGCCATATCCTGTCGGCCCTGCTTCGTAGCAAAACGTAAGATGACAGCATTTCGCTGCAAGCTTTGCCACCAGCTTTCGGATCGCTGCCTCCGTGGCAGAAAACTGCCCGAGATATCGTACCTCGCCGCCACGGCCGCCATCGGCAATGGCTATTGCATTGCGCGATTTTGACGTATCGATTCCGACAAAGACCTCGGTATGATGACCCACGACTCGCCCTCCTTGTTTGAGGCTCTGCCCGGTCCATCCAGGCAACCCTCGTCGCAACATCGAGGGTGAGTCGCCTCATTTTATGGAGGGGACATACAGTCTAGTGGTGACGCCCGCGGGGAAGCGGAAAGCTGTCGCTCATCTGGTGGATGCCCATGGGATGAGCGAACGGCGGGCGTGTAAAGCCATCGGCTGCTGCCGCATGACCATGAGATACCGGACTGTCAATCGGCGTTCGACTGGGGCTCTGACGCATATTTGATGATCGTGATTGTTTTTATGGCGCGCCAATCAGCCTTGCCTGAAGGAGATCGAGCTTAGCGCGCCCGTACATCTGCCGTTTGACCAGCTTGAGCTTAGTGATCTGCGCTTCCACTTGGCCATTGGACCATGGTTGCGTAATAGCGGCGTGCACCGCGCCCTTATCGTTGGCGATTCGATTCGCGAACGAGGCAATGAGGCTCCGCTTGGATTCCTCAATCCAAGGTTCGAGCTCCATCTCAGCCTTCTTTCGGATCATCGCGTGGAAGCGGCCAACGAGAGCTTGGGCATCGGCCAGCATAGGAACGTTTTGTTCGATGACGGCAAGCGTGACGGTCTCGGCCCTGGTCAGGTGGTCGCGCTTCGTCGTCATCAGCTGCGCTATCGTCCTGGCGGCGGGGACCCTCTGCAATTGTTGACGGCTGATGGTCTCGGCGCGTCGCCGTCGCGTCGCCCATTCCGCCACCACGCGCAGCGATCCCTTAAAGCCTTGCCCTCTCAAACGGCGCCAGAGTTCGGCACCGTTACGACAGCCGCCTGACCACTGTGCGTCCAGGAACGGCAGGTGCCCATCCAGGGTGCTTTGACGGGTGCGGAAGATATCCGTACCGCCACCGCGGCTAATTTGGCGAACCAGATTGCGACTATGTCCTGTGCGGCGGACGATCTCCTTGAACGGCACACCGTCGCTGACGAGAGCCGCAATTGCGGCATGGCTGTCCTGGCGCCGCAGATAGCCCTGATAGCGCAGCTTTTCCGCATAGGTCAGCAATTCCGGGTTGATCGTTGTCGCTCCGATTGCGGTTCGGATTCTGTTCATGGAGCGGCGCACCGCATCAAGGAAGGCCGCGCTCGCATTTTCCATCAGATGCCAGCGGTCGGCGACTTGGATGGCGTTCGGCAGCGCCTTGGCTGCTGCCTCGCCGTATCCACCACCGCGATCTCGCGACACAATGTTGATCGCTGGGTGCCTCGATAGCCACGCCCGAACGGTCGCAGTTTCCCGGTCGGGCAGCAGGGTAACGATCCGCCGGCGCTCCAAATCGCACACGATCGTCCCGTATCGATGGTTTCTCCGGAACGCCCAGTCATCGATGCCCACAACAAGCAATGGATCTGTCGGCATCGCCGCCCGCCGGCGGACCACCCGTAGCAAGGTATCGTTGCTAACGGGCAGCATGAGCCGCTTGGCGAAGCTTGCCGCCGGCCGGCCGCCGAGCGCCAACCCCAAGTGATGGACGATGTATTCCAGCCGTGCCGTCCGGCGCCGTCGAAGCGGAACGATGTCTTCTCCAAACCGCTCTGAGAAGATCCTCCGGTGGCAATGCGGCACCTCACATGTGAAGCGCCGCGTGAGCAATCGGAGGCGCACCTTTCTGGCCGCTGATGGCAAATCGGCCACGTGCCGGATGTAACGGCTATGGATTCGGCGCGATGCTGTCGTGCACAAAGGGCACTGGGCCTCCGTAGCCTCTGACCGAACAGCCAGAATAACCGAATCCTCTGTACGCCATCAAACACCAAACCACTCGGTACGAGCGATGAAATTCGAAAGCCTGTCCGCATGGCGCGATTCTCCGTTGAAGAACCACAGTCGCCGGCGAACTTCATCAGAAATTGATGATGATGTGGAACGGCCCTTCGAACCGGCATCAAAAGTGCCTAACGTGGTCGCGTAGAGAGGCGCCACAAAGGAAGGACCGTTCCATGGAGAAGATTATCACGGTGGGTTTGGATTTGGCCAAGTCGATCTTTCAAGTTCACGGCATCGCCGAAAACGGGAAAGTCTTGGTTCGCCGCACATTGCGGCGATCGCAGGTTCTGCCCTTCTTTCGGAGCCTTCCAGCTTGCTTGGTAGATATGGAGGCCTGTGCGAGTGCCCATCACTGGGCACGCGATATCGCGGCGCTGGGCCACGCTGTCCGCATGATGCCGCCAGCCTACGTGAAGCCTTACGTCAAACGAAACAAGACCGACGTGGCGGATGCTGAAGCCATTTGTGAGGCGGTCACCCGCCCGACAATGCGGTTCGTACCGGTGAAGACTGCCGAACAACAAGCGGCCAGCATGATTTTGCGAACGCGAGAGCTGCTGATGAGGCAGCGCAGCCAGACTGCAAATGCCCTACGTGCTCATATGGCCGAATTGGGCATTATCGCCGGCACAGGCATGGCAAGCATCGCAAAACTCCTGGTGCTTCTCCGGGACGAAAAAGACAATAGGATCCCCGGCGCCGCCCGCTTTGCCCTGATCCTATTCGCTGAACAGATTGAGTTGCTTACAACCCGCATAGAGAAGCTCGACAGAGAGATTTTGGTTGCCGTCAGAAAGGACCCCGATGCAAGGCGTCTGATGAGCATTCCGGGTGTCGGTCCTCTCATCGCCGCTACCGTTCGGACATCGGTTTTGGACGCTCGCAATTTTGCGACTGCACGAGATTTTGCGGCTTGGACGGGGCTCACACCGAGGGCACAGTCGAGCGGCGGAAAAGAAAGGCTCGGCGCGATATCAAAGCGTGGAAATCGGCAACTACGGACGCTCTTGATCGTTGGTGCGACGTCTATCATCAAGCTTGCTAAACGAGGCTTGAAAGTCCCACTCTGGATTCGGACCATGCTGCAAAGACGGCCGGTCAAGGTCGTATCGGTCGCGCTCGCCAATAAGATTGCGCGCACGATCTGGGCCTTGCTGGTCAGAGGCGGCATCTATCAGGCGCCGGCCGCAATGCTGAAATCCTAATCTTAAGAGCTCTCCGGCGGAAGAAGAAAGCTGCCGAGGAGGCAAGGTGCAAATCTGGATGAACCCCGAATGACGTCATTCCCGGTGGCAATCAGACCGCCTGACTCACTGCGCTTCGAGCGCGAGAAATTGATTGGGCGATTGCTTCCGCGGATATCATCGTGGCCAGCGGCCAGGCGCCGCGTTCACAGGGCGAACATATGACCGCACCGTCATCCCTTGTTCAACCAGAGAAAGATCTTGCAGCCCGGTTCCACATATGAGTCAGAGCCCTTATTCCATGCCGAAACACACCGGACGACCCAGGCTGACGATACCAGCCTTCGCCAACGCATGAGGGCGATCGCCCAGGAGCGCCGCCGCTTCGGCTATCGGCGGCTGCATGTTCTGCTCAGGCGGGAGGGCTATCTGATCAACCACAAAAACCTCTTCCGGCTCTATCGGGAAGAGAAGCTGACGGTGCGCCGCCGTGGTGGCCGCAAGCGGGCGATCGGGACCAGGGCGCCGATGCTTGCCGATTCCGATGATCTCGCCCGGGTATTCCGATTTGATCTCGCCCAGGATTCCGAGATGATCTCGCCCACCATTCCGATTTGATGTCGCCCGGGGGCGCGAGGCGTTCTAGCTGTCTGGTTTCTGGCATCGGTGAAGCCGCGGGGTCAACCTTGAATCGCGGCTTGAAGTCCTTCTTCGTCTGCTGCTGCTCTGCTGTGGGCATGTGGGCAACGCTTTTCGCGTTGTCCAAGCGTAGCGGCATGTCCACAGCGCCACGGGCTCAGGCCTTCCGGCCGGGCTTACGAGTTCGCCGCAGGCTCTCGCCGCAGAGATCGATCCGGTGGGCGTTATGGACCAGGCGGTCGAGGACGGCGTCGGCGTAGGTGGGGTCGCCGATCAGCGCGTGCCATTGATCGACGGGAAGCTGGCCGGTGACGATGGTGGAGCGGTGGCCGTAGCGGTCCTCGAGGATCTCCAGGAGGTCGTGGCGGGCCGCGGCGTCGAGCGGCTCGAGGCCCCAGTCGTCGAGGATGAGCAGATCGACGCGGCCGAGCGCGCGCAGCAGGCGGGGGTGGCGGCCGTCACCGCGCGCCAAGGCCAGATCGCTGAACAGTCGCGGGACGCGCTGATAGAGCACGGAGCGATTGTCGCGGCAGGCTTTGTTGCCGAGCGCCGAGGCGAGCCAACTCTTGCCGACGCCGGACGGGCCACAGATCAAAAGATTGGCGTGGTCCGCGATCCATTGGCCTTCGACCAGCATCGTCAGGAGGCTGCGGTCGAGGCCACGCGGAGTGCGATAGTCGATGTCCTCGACGCAGGCCTGCTGGCGCAGCTTGGTATATTGAAGCCGCTTCGACAGTCGCTTGTCGCGTCGCAGCGACGCTTCACGTTCGAGCAGGAGCGCAAGCCATTCGGCGTGGCCGAGGCTGGCGGCCTCGCCGCCGGCTTCGATGTCGGCGAAGGCCTTGGCCATGCCGTGAAGGCCGAGCGCGTGGAGTTGATCGAGGGTCGGATGGGTAAGCAAGGCGTGATCTCCTAACTGCAGTAGCGCGGCCCGCGGATGTTAGGATGGAGGATCGGCGCGTCGTCCGCGGGGCGCTTGGTCGAAGGACGCGATCGAGATTGTTGGCGAGGATCGATTTGACCGAGCCGTAGGTGCGGGCCCCGATGTCAATCGCCCGCATGGCGGCGGCATCGAGCCGCTCGTGCCCAAAGGATCGGGCAAGCCGGATGATGCCGAGACAGGCGCGGAAGCCTTGCCCGGGATGCGTGCGTTCATCGAGGATCAGGTTGCACAGCGCGGCGGTGGCCGGTCCGATCGCGGCGGCCTCCTTGCGGATGCGCTCGATGGTCCAGCCGGCGTAGCGCCGATGACTGGACGCCATGTGCTCCGGGACGGTGGTGTGCTCGTGGTTGCCGCTCATGCGTTGATGCGCGGCGATCCGCTCGCCCTTGTAGAAGATCTCGACGGTGCGGGCGGTGAAGCGCACCTCGACCTCGGCGCGGACGAAGCGATGCGGGACGCTGTAGTAATGCGCCTCGACCTCGACGTGATAGTCGATGCTGACCCGGCAGATCCGCCACTCGGCGAACACGTAAGGGCTCTCCGGCAAGGTCTTTAGCGCCGGCCGGTCGATCTCCTCCAACAGCTTGCGCCGGGTCATGCCGAGCCGCCGGATTGGCCGCTCCTCGTTGAGCCTGGTCAGCAACTCGGCAATCGCCGCGTTGACCTCGGCGAGGCTGTAGAAGGTGCGGTGGCGCAGCCGCCCGAGCAGCCGGCGCTCGACCATAAGGACCGCCTGCTCGACCTTCGCCTTGTCCCGTGGCCGTCGCGGCCTGGCCGGCAGAAGGGCGGTGCCGTAATGCGCCGCCATGTCGGCGTAGCTGCGGTTGATCCGCGGATCGTAGAGGCAGGCCTTGATCACCGCGACCTTGGTGTTGTCCGGCACCAGCAGCGCCGGCACGCCGCCGATCGCCTCGAAGGCGCCGACGTGACCGCCGATCCAGGTCGCCTGCGCATAGGTGAAGCTCGATGCGCCGAGCACCGCGACGAAGATCTGCGCGGCGCGCCGTTCGCCGGTGCGCCGGTCGATCACCACCGGCACGCCGTCGCCGGCATAGTCGACGAACAGCTTGTCGCCGGCCGCGTGCGACTGGCGCATCGTCACCGACAGGCGGCCTTCCCAGGCGCGGTACAGCTCGCAGAACCGCGAATAGCCATACCCGCCGGGCTCGCCGGCGATGTACTCCTCCCACAGGATCGCCAGCGTCACGTGCTTGCGCCGGAGTTCGCGATGCACCGCTGCCCAGTCCGGTTCAGCCTGCCGGCGATGGCTTCGCCGGGTGCCGAGACCGGCTCCCGCGCTGGCGAACAGCCGAGCCTCCAGCTCCGTGTCGGTGATGTCGTCGGACAACGGCCAGCTCAGCCCAGCCGCCTCGAACCGGTGGATCGTCAACCGCACCGTCGACGGGGCCGTCCCCACCTGCCGCGCAATCTCGCGGGTCGACATCCCCGCCGATTTCAATCTGATCACATCGCGCACATGGCGCATCGCAAGCCTCTCCGTCGGCATCCAGGTCCCCTTCGCTAAGCCGAAAGCGGGACCGTATCGGAGCCAGAAGAGGCCTCGTCACCCCGGGCCCCATCATCCCGGAATGGTGGGCGAGATCATTCCGGAATGGTGGGCGACATCGAGCGGAATCAGCCGATGCTGGTTCCGATGACGCCGAACGACCGGTGGTCGCTGGACTTTGTGTCGGATCAGCTGACCGACGGTCGCCGCTTCCGCACCTGACCGTCGTCGATGATTGTACCCGCGAGTGCTTGGCGCTGATGGCCGATACCTCGCTCTCCGGCGTCCGTGTGGCGCAGGAACTGGACCGACTGACGATCGAGCGTGGCAAGCCGAAGATGGTGGTCAGCGATAACGGCAGCGAACTCACCAGCAACGCCATCCTGGTGTGGGCCGACCAAAGCCGTGTCGAATGGCACTACATCGCGCCGGGCAAACCCATGCAGAACGCCTTCATCGAGAGCTTCATGTATAGACGGCCCCGCGGGTGCAAGAGGTTTCGACAACATTTTGATGTCGGTCGGGTGCGTTCATGTATACGGCCTTTTGGTGCGACCGATACCATGGTCGCTGGCCCTGATGGAGATCGCGGATCGAGGCCTCATCAACGGGTCGCGCTTGTTGCGCTTAAAGCTCTTCGAGCTTTCTCGATCCCCAGCTCCGCCGGTTTTCATCACGCTGTCATTTGCCCTCGCACCTTAAGTTAGCCGCATCCGCAGCTTCACGCAGGGGATGTCGGCCTATAATACTCCCCAGTCGTCATCATCGCCCAGACGATCCGAGCCAACTTGTTTGCAACGGCGATTGCGACCACCATGGGTCGACGTCACTCGAGGAGAGCTTCGATCCATCCGCCTCCGACCCGTGAGCGTGCCTTTGGGAACCGGACGACGTTACGTGCTCCGATGACCAGCAAGTGCCTAACATAGGAATCTCCCTGCTTCGTTATGCGGCCGAGCCGATCCTTTCCACCACTTGGGTTCTCCCTTGGCGTTAGGCCGAGCCAAGCTGCGAACTCCCGCCCGGAACGGAACATGGTTGGATCGGGGACGGTGGCAGCAAGGGCTGTAGCCGTTACGGGGCCGACGCCCGGGATAGAAGCAAGCAACCTCGCCACTGGATGCGCTCTCTGGATCTGAGCCAACTCTCGCTCGATAGCGTCGACCTGCCGGTCCAATTCCTTCAGTTGGTTCACAAGAACAGCCAGCGCCATACGGGCAGTGGCAGCAAAGTGAGCTCGAATAGCGCAGGCGGTCATGGTTCTCTGGCGGACCAGCAGGCCTCTTGCACGATGAAGCATCAGGAAGCCTTGGTTCTCGACGCTTTTGATGAGGAACAAACCTCATATTGGGCCGGCTAACTGCTTCACAGATTGCGGCCGCATCAGCGGCATCGTTCTTTGCTCTCCGCCGCACATAGGGCTTCACATATGCTGGCGGTATTAATCTCACATCATGTCCAAACCGCTGAATCTCGCGCGCCCAGTAATGGGCGCTGGCGCAAGCCTCTATCCCAACCAGGCAGGGCGACAGCGAGGAGAAGAAGGAAACGATCTCACCGCGCCGGAGGCGTTGGCGGCTGGTCACTTGACCTTGAGTGTCAACCGCATGAACGTGAAATACGTGCTTCGCAATATCCAACCGAATTGTCACGACTTCCATGATGATTGCTCCTGTTAGGCACAGACATCGCCAGCATAGCGCCGGCGCCGAGGGAGCGGGGCCGTCTTCTCCATCAACGGCCGGCTGCGGGATGAGCTGTTGAACGAGACGTTGTTCACGTTACTGGCACAAGCCCGCGTCACACTTGGAAGTTGGCGGGCCGATTACAACGACACAAGACCACACTCGCAGCTCGGATGGAGAACCCCGTCCGAGTTCGCGATGACCTGCCACCCGCGCCGGGATCTGGCGCTGCGCTATGCCGAAGGCTCCGCGCCAGGTCCCGTCGCTGCCACCGCCCAACCGGGCAAATCCAACGGCACGGGCAAACTCAGGACTGGATAAAACGCTGGGGCAAGGTCAGCGGCCTTGGCTGTCCGAAACAGCCCTTGCAGCACAGAGATGCCGCGAGCATGAATGTAACGCGTCAGCCAATTATCGTGGATTTGACGTAGAACGCGCGCGCGCGCGTTTAGGTTCATCTTTAGGTTTGAAATCGTCCTCGTGCTTGTGGCGAGCGTCCGCCAACCATGGCTCGACTTCCGATTGGATGAGTTCTCGAAGCCGCCACGTTCGCCGGCCGGTACGAAACATGATCCAATGAAGCAGCAGCAAAATGACAGTTAGAGCCATAGCGGCAATCGCAGGCAGGTACCGCACATCTTCGAGAAGGTGCTGGAGAACGTCTCTCATTTTAATTTCTCCTCGATTGCATTTTCGATGGCGCCTAACCGCTCTGCAATTTGAGAATAAATCCGTTCCTCCTCCGAGGAGGCGATTGCGCTGATATAACCATGGGTTGCTACAGTTAAACCCAGGAACAGCGGAAGTATGAAGAAACCTGATACTGCCGTCGCTACAAGCGCAATGCTACCTACCATCGCGGTACCGCCCGTTCCGGTCACCAAGAAGTACGCCGTTGTCTGTGTCTTTCTCCGATGACTCATGTCGTCTGCGTCTCGCTTGAGCGCGACGAGCCCATTTATAACGTCCGCGCGGTCGTTCATCCTACGAAGGTCGTCGACCATCTCCGGGAGGAAACCCGCATCATCGAGCATGGCACGAATCATCTTTAGCGTGTCGATATCTGGCCTTTTACCCAAGCTGTCTCTGAGTTGGTTCAAGACCTCTTTTGAATCCACGGATGCGCCCCAACCAGTGTTTTATGCCACAATTTATGGGTTAATCTCGAAAGATATTCAACTCGTTTATAGCCAATCGACAGATCGAGGTGCCGGTATCATCATATAGGGCAGGAAAGCTGATTTTCTGGCAAATACATTCTTCTTTTGTTGCTCATTCTGGCCGCATCATTTGCGGCCAAGCAGACAGTTGGATCAAATTCGGCTACATGCTCACCATCTGCATTCGGCCGAAGCCGCGATATTCGCTGGAGTGATCAGCGCCTGTGTGCAAAGTTGCGAGGCGCACTTCGCCCCGGTAGGATGACCGTGGAGACCTTCTCCTCATCCATCCGTCGGCCCATTTTGAGAGCCTCGACCACTAGTCCGCCGCCACTGTCGAGTGCCATGGTCTGAAAAACACGTACAAATCACCTCAACTACTGCACGATTGCTACCACAGCCTGCTACCACCGCGCAACGACGGCAACGATTCACGAGGGTCTACCGATTGACCGAAATCGACCGCGCCAACCCCGATCCGGTGTCGTAGGAGGGGAAAAGAAGCGAAAAGGCGTCCTTTAGCGGAGCAAAGTTTGGGGCCAACGCGGGCAGAAGCGTGTGAACGCGGTCCAGCGCTTGAGCATGTAGTCCATTGCTTTGGCGATGTCGTTGCGACGTGAGAGCTTGGCGCGTTGCTCGCGCATCCAGGCTGCTAAATCGGCGATCAGCGGCGCGCTCAGTTCCTGGCGGACGGCCCGGCGCCGTTCGGGCGTCTCGCCGTTGATGCCTCGCTCGATCTCGAACAGGGCGTCTATCCGGCGGACTGTTTCCAGCGCCAGCGGCGAGATCACTGCCGGCTTCTTGCCCTGAGCCTTGCGACGCGCATTCTCGGCGAGATCAGCCATCACGAAGAACGGTCGCCGGGCATGGACCCAGCACGCGGCTTCCAGGATCGGACCTGCGTTGCGGCCTGGGTCGTAAAGCTTGCATAGGCATCGGCCTGGAGGATGCCGCTGGAACCGGCCAGATGCCCCTGGGGATGCTCGCCGGCGCGGTCGCGCGAGTAATAGAACACCGCCCCAGGCGGTGCCGGGCCGCCAAAGGGCTTGTCGTCGCGCACATAGACCCAGATCCGGCCCGTGTGGGTCTTGCCTTTGGCCAGGACCGGGACCGTGGTGTCGTCCCCGTGCAATCGCTCGGCGCTCAGCGCATAGGCCTCGAGGCGCTTGAACAAAGGCGCCAGCGCCGCGGTGCAGCCGCCGACTTGGTCGGCCAGGGTCGACAGACTGATCGGCACCCCCTCCTTGGCATAGCGCTCCGCTTGCCGGTTCAGCGGCTGATGTTGACCAAACTTCTCGAACAGCACCATCGCCAGCAGGCTTGGCCCCGCCCAGCCGCGGGCAAGCACATGGAACGGCGCCGGAGCCTGGTTGATCTTCTCGCAATCACGGCAAGTAAAGTTCTCGTGGACGTGCTGGATCACCTTCCAGGATTTCGGGATCACCTCCAGCGTCTCGGTGATGTCCTCGCCGAGCTTGGACAGCCGCGCGCCGCCACAGCAGGCGCACGCCACAGGTCCCGGCAGCATCACCCACTCGCGAGGCAGATGCTCCGGGAACGGCTGGCGTGACGGCCGTTGCGCGTGAACGACGCCACCTTCGTGGTCTTGGTCGCAGCTATTTCAGCGGTGAGTTCGTCCTCCGTCGCCGAACTCTCCAGCTCCTCCAACGTCAGTTCAAGCTGATCCAATACGGCTTCGCAAGGTTATTGACGCGCAAGGCCGGTGCGCTCCCACGAACGTATTCATCGTGCTACCGAGCGGCGCGCGGAAATACTCGAGTACATTCCGTCAAGAGCTGCCCCACATCTCAGTGCGAGACTGGGACCTTGAACTCGACGGCCCCAAGATACGTGTGGACGGCAGTGTTCTGCCCGCCGAACGACTGGTGACCTTCATGTCAAACCGAAGCCCCGGTAGGACTTCTATGAGCCTCATCGGCCGCGAGTTTGGCCTAAAGCCTCACCAGCGGAAAGACCTGCAGAAGGCTTTGCGTGACGAGAACCACCCGACGACCTTGAAGCTCAAGGAGCTGGGGGTCACGTATGGTTCGGAAGGTAAAGGCAGGGGAGCGAAGAGCTTCCTCGTGAAGGCAGCCTAACTAGCACAGGCCGCACCGAACGTTATCAATTTGAAGCCTAAGGTGCGGCCTTTTTTCCGGCCTGCGCATTCGGGGCGCTTAAACTCGAAAGCGTCATAGTAGCAGACCTGCTAATAGGATCGCGATGGCGCCCGGTCCTCGGCACGCTCGTACCGTTGAGAACCGCCCCCAGCAGCAGGGGACTTAGGTCGGACTTGTATGTTATCCTTGCAAAGAAGGCGGAGCGCCGGACGATGGAGGAGATTCTAAAGAAGCTAGCAGAGCATTTTGGTTTCGCCGCGCCGTTCGGGTACGCGGCGCTGGCATATGGCTTCTTTCTTTGGTTAGACAAAGAAGCGTCAGATGAGGCAAAGGCCGCGCTCGCGCGAACCATGAGGTTTAAAGATTACAAGAACGAGCAGGTCGCCTCAGCGTTGGTCGAAGTATTTGATCGGATTTACACGCATCCGCTGTTGCGTTGGCGGGCATTCTTCCGGCCCTTTTTGATTACGACCTTAATTTCGGCTCTCTACGTTTACGAGACATGGCCGAAATTCCATGCGACTGAATTTGATGAGTTTCGAGAATTGGGGTTTGGTTTGGTGTTCAACTTGTTCTCAGACTACCTGTCTCTGTTTGTGATCAGGCCATTGCTAATTCGAAGCGGCACGACACCAGTGATCGGCCTCGCGGTCGCCGCCGTGAGCGGGATAGCTATCGTTCTTGCCACCAATTCATTCCGATGGCTACTTATCTGGTGCGCAGGCGGGGAGTGCCCGGGTTACGACTTGTTTAATATTGTTAATCAGGTACTAATGCCGGGGGCAATGGATGATCAGCACCCGCTCTACAGTGTACTTGAGAGCCTATTCTTCACATGGCCTGCGCTCGCAGTTTTCGTTTGGTTACCGTTGTTCGCGCTTGGTATCCTGACCGCCCGCTTGTTGACGCCCTTGTCTTGGCTGGTCGGAAGAACGCAGTGGTTCTTAAAAGAGGGGAAGGATCATCCGCTGAAGGCAATAGGATACGTAGCTACCATTGTTGTCTTCCTCTGCACTGTTGCTGCGCGGCGGACCTCAGCGCTTCGAAGGTGGGGCTCTAGGGCCCGAAATCGGCAGTGTACCGGCAGGTTCATGACGCTTGCCGTGCTCGTCTTGATATAGATTTCAAGGCGATGTTTGTCAGCAAGAAGTCAGCACCTGCCGTCGCTGCGATCGTTCGACCAGCCTCACGCGACGTCCTCTCGAGTGTTGGCTTGCGCGTCATAGATTCTCACTCGCAGCATGAGAAACCGCTTCTTCAGCTCGCGCACGCCGCTTTTGGCGCCGTCTCTCGTCGCAAATTCAGTGTTGTGTCGCCCATTGATTTCGAGTGCGTAACCTGAACCGGCATCACGGGCGAGAGCGACCATTTTTTCCTTTGACAGTAAGAAGACGCGGTCGACCACTTTGCCCGAGCGCGCAAATCGCGCCAGCTCACTCCTATGTTGAGCAACGTTTTTAACTGCTGAAGTTCGCGATTTGCTGCACGAAGGGTGACGCCTTTGCAATCTCGACCGGAGCCAAAGGGTACTCGCAATCGGAACTTCTCGGGTCGATGCCGACCATCATGGTGACGTGGTGCTCGGTGCAGAGCTACACCGTCAAGGTTCATAAGAACGCTGTCATTCAGCTCATCTTCGAGAGAGCTTGAATCGTACGTAGCGTCATATTGTACTCTATCGATTGCGTAGAGTTTCACTTCGGTCGGCATTTGGGACGACATTTACCGCGACGTGTCGAGTTAAGGACGGTACCGCCAATGGCATGAGTGATGCTTCTTGGAATAAGCGAGACGTTAGACGAACCCCATCGACGCATGTGCATTCGGCAGCCGTCCAATCCTGCTGGACTGGGGTGCTATGGGAGAGCCGTGGCGCATTCTTCATCTGCCGCGATCGCGCTTGCGACCATGCCGAGTCGCGCTGGTGGACGACGAATCGAAGAACTGAAGCATGAGCGAACCGGCATGAGATGCAAATCGACCGTCTCCTCAATATCTCTTTGTTCCAAACGCGGAGCGCGGAAGTGGACAATATACAATCGATGACTCCACAGGAGCTGCGCTCTGCAATCAGTGGCGGTAGGGTCTTGGAGATAACTACGACAACTGGCTGTGTCGTCAGATGTTCTTATTGTCCGCAAGACAAGTTTGCCGAACGGCAAAAAGCGATATCCGACGTGAAGCATCTTTCTCTCCAAGATTTCAAGCGATGTCTGGCGCGCGTACCAGCAGCCGTCGACATTAGCTTTTCCGGATATTCGGAGCCTTGGCTGAATCCGGTCTGCACCGAAATGGTTGAGCATGCCTATGCGTGTGGTCATGGAATCCGAATTTTCACAACCCTGGTAGGAATGAACGGGCGGGATCTAAGACGTTTGCGTGCGATGCAGTTCCGCGTTTTCCTAGTGCATGTTTTTGATGACGGCACGCACATGGATAGTGGTCTCGTCAGGCGCAACTATGTCGATTTGATGCGCCAACTTGTCGATGCCGACATTTCATCGTTGCTCTTCATAGTCATGGGCGAGGTGCATCCCGACCTTGTCGGCATAATTCCTGACCAAGCGCTGGTTCGTTCGCGTCCGCCGCGCAGCAGGGCTGGCAACGGCGAGAAGATGGTTGGAGCGCGGCAGCCAATCACTGGAGCACTGACATGTCCTGACGAACGGCAATATCGTAATGTTCTTCTCCCAAACGGCGACGTTACTTTCTGCTGCATGGATTTTGAGCGACGACACGTTTTGGGCAACCTCCTCCGCGACAGGTACAAGGATCTCTTTGAGGGGGCAGCATTTTGCAACATTGCCGATCGCATGAACGGAACGGATGGCTTTCTGCTTTGTCGATCGTGTGAATTCGCCGAACCAATAACGTCGGAATGCTGATCTTTGAGAGAAGTTAACCCCTGCTCGAGGCGAATCGCGCGCCTAGCAAGGACGGCCTTCCAGCGCATGACCACATCAGCCGCCGGGACGACCTGCGATAAACGGAGGGCCGCCATGGCCTGGAGCATTTTGTTGGTCGCCGGCCTGCTGGAGGTCGCCTGGGCAATCGGCCTCAAATACACCGAGGGCTTTACCAAGCCCGTTCCCTCCGTGCTCACGCTCGCGGCCATGGCCGGCAGCGTGACCCTGCTCGGCCTTGCTCTAAAGACGCTGCCCATTGGAACTGCTTATGCGGTCTGGACCGGCATCGGTGCGGTCGGCACGGCGGCGCTCGGCATCATCTTGTTCGGAGAACCGGCCGCCGCATTTCGCCTTGCCAGCATCGGACTGATCGTCGCCGGCATTGTCGGGCTGAAGCTCGTGTCCTGACGAAAACATCGAAAGCATTGACCCGACCAGGTCAGCGCCGCAACGATAGCCGAGGTCGGCACGTGATTCTCCAGGCATAGACGATCGAGCTGGCCACGTTCCAGCGCACCGCGGAGGGCGCGGCGCCGACAATGGCTAGGAAAGTCGCCAAGGAGAAGATGCCGATGCAAGCCCTCTGGGCCGAGACCGTCTGGGCATTGAAACCCAGCTATGCGGCAGATCTCCGGGCGACGGTCAAGAAAGGTCGCTTGCCGGAGTTATAGGACCCTCTCCAGAGCAGCAAGGGAGAAGATGCAGATCGGCGGATCGTGTTCGTTCTGAATTGTTTACGACCATCCCGCGTCGCCACCATCAGAGACTGCCGACCCAGTTCAAGCCGCAATCAGGTGAGCTTGCGATCTCTGAGTGAGCTCAGCTCCGCGGCTCGAACTACCGGTGCGACTTCATTGTGTGGTTGCAAAGAAGCTCATTCACCCAATGTCTTTTGCAGGAGCCTTCACTGAAATCAGCGAGCCGGCGGTGCCGGCGCGCGGCATTCGATTCGTGTTCGACCTCAGACCCGCGGCTTGTTTGAACAATGATCGCTATTGTCGCGTAGACGACATCGCGATCGAAAAACGCCGGGAGCTTGCATCATGCCCGTCGGCACAGAGTCTGCACACAACGAGGGCATGGGAGCGACGCCGCGAATTCAGCGGCTCACGCTTCGTTCTGGAACGCGCGCACTTCGAGTTCGGAAAGGTGAGATGCGATCTGACGTTCTTGTTGGGGTTGCTCATTCGGCGGATCTCCAACCAATCGTCAGCGAGCCATGCTGTTTCCAACCGAACGAGCAGCTGCATTGTGTTCTGAGGCATTGTTGTGATCGGCGCCTGCAAGGCAGGCCCACACGTCTTTGTGACCGAAAACGCACGTGTGGTGTTCAGCTTGTTACGCGCCCGGCCAAATTCTGGCGTGAATCGGAGCAGCCGTGGCTTGAAAAGGCAATCGCCGCCGATATCGCCAACAGCAGCGAAAGTCCGGGAAGGGACCTATGCGGCGTCCTGCAGCAAAGGGCCCAATTCGATTACCGTCCTTTCGATAGGCCCCGCGGAGCCGGCGTTGAGCAAGCGCTCACAGCGGCTTCCTGCATCAGACTTGAGTGCGAGTGTATGAGTTTTGGTGGGACGGCATCTGGCGACCTCTGGGAATCAAGCTGCGAGCCCTGGGCTTGTCAAACCTGAAAGTTTGCGTCGAATCGAGTGGAGGTCGGCTGCATCCCAAGCCTCATTCATGTTGCCTTTCTCGCCCAATGGTGCCTTGAACGCCACTGGCCTTCTTTCTTCCGCTCAACCTGTACCCGGCGGAACTGATTGTTTTCCGTGCCACGCCTTTGCTTTGTCCGGAGAGCCCGCCATTCTTCCGAGTAAATGCGGCTCTCTCGAACTCAAAAGGCGCCGCCTTGGCATGACTGCGAGTCCATGATCCCGAAGAGTTAGGGCGAGAACCATGACGTTCCTGTGGAGCTCGCGATTTTCTGTCTTGCGACTTTCGCGCTTACGAGAGCTTGAGACCATCTTACCCCTTTTGAGCATGGTTGCGCGGCCATGCGGAACGACTCTGGTATATATTCTGGTGTGAGGAATACCGGTCAAGGGTGAGCATTCGCGTCGTCAGAACAGCTGGCTGGTTCACCACCTAACCGAATGCACGCTCGATATAGCCAAGGTACGGCAAAGCTGCCCGCCCACAAGCCCAGTCCGGCACGATCGGCCGCGCGTTGCGCAGCGTGGTATCGGCGCCGGGAGTATCGCTCCCAATCGAGCACGAGACCGTTGCGCACCAACCATTCTCCGAGATCGATGCCATCAGCTGAACAGATCGCCAATGTCCGTCCACACTCATCCTCCAGGACTGACAGACAACTGATTTCGCGCTCTGCAATGAAGGCTTCAAGATCGCTCGCGGCCATGAGGCCACATCGATAAGGATTGAGGTTGATATCTCGGCACATTTGAGACTTGTCCGGCGCGTCGATGCCCCAGAGCCTAACGCGTGTCCCGTGAATTTCAAGGGTGTCGGTGCTGATGACCTTTGCCGGCCCGGTCAATTCGCCGGCAAACACGATGCTGCACAGTGCGAGCGTGGTCAACACCACGATCAATCCATACATGGCGATCTTCTTTGTCGAACTGCGAACATTCCGGCCGAGTGCAGCAGAGCATGGGAAGCCGCCGAACGGCGGTCCATCGCGGCTGTGCTGAGGAGGCTGCCAATGTTGCATGGATAAGCTCGTTCGACGGATGACTCCCAGTGTATCAGCAGCGCAAGACGCCCTCGTGTCCAACCTCGCCCCCGATGCTCTGCGACCAGGCTGCTGCCCTGAGCGCTTCCCGCCATTCCTCCACGTCGTGGCGGCCGTTCGCCTTCGCCACATCACGCACCAGCAGGTCGAAATCGGTAGTGCGCGTCCGATCACCAGCGACCGGGCCGGCGCAGACGGCCGGCCGCAATTCGGCGAGAAATGATTTCCTGGTCGCCTTGTGCGGAATGAGCCTAAAGTCGGCCCCCTCGCGGATAACAGCGAGCGCACGTCGCCCGGGATCGCTGCAGCCGGCTGCTATCGGGGAAAGCGTACGTATCGCTTGAGCAAAGCGGCCGAGATGGCGGCCATCGTTACTTTCGACCGCAACATGCCTTCTGGGAGAGGTAGGCGACAGATCCCCTCACACTCACGCCGCCCAATTTGTTTCCCGAGCGCCAGCGCAGCCAGATCAGCCAGCGGCTCGACCAAGGCCACAACTGCATAGTAAACCGCGAGCAATGCGACTTTACCGAGGTTGGCGGCGCCGAAGCCCGCGCGATAGAGCGCCAAAGACGCGATCCAGACAGCGATACCGGATTGATACGCAGTCGAGAGCGCAAGCGCCTTGCTGTACTGCAGATCGCGATAGGCAGCCTTGGATGGAATGAGGCGCTTGGCGAGCGCCTTGATCGCAAACAGCGGCATTAGAGGCGTCGTGACATTCATCCGATATTGCGGCAGGTCGGTCGGAACAAAGAGGACGCTTTGCAGCAAGAGGCCGAGCGCAAGACCTAAGGCCGCCGGCGCCGCGCCAAACGGGAACAGCGTGGAGCCCAGGACGAGGTGCACTTCCGAGGCCCAAACCGCAAAGTGCGGCAGGAATTCGAATAACGTGAACACAAGGCCCGCCGCGGCGATGGCTTGCACAGCAAATGACAGAGCGCGCCGCTCGTGTATGGCCTCGACCACAAGCTTGGCGACGACGCAGCCCATCGCAATGCCTGTCGCGCAGCTCAATACGAACTTGGCGCTTGTTACCATTCCCGGTTCGATATGCACGGTCTCTAGTCCTTTCTGCCGTTGTACTCGGGCCTTGGCTCAAGAATTTGGCGCGACGTTCGTGTGGCTGACGGTTGGAAACGGCACTTCACCTTCCCCATCCTCGGTCCACGGGCAACGTGCTGTTTTCGCCCGATCGGACCAGGTCTGCACTCAGCCTTCGCTCGGTCTTTGCGACATTTCATAGCAACAGCTATGCCAGCGCCGCTGCCGCGGTTAAGGCTCTGATTGCGCTTTGAAAGCTTGTGCGGCGCCCAAGATCCGCCGTGTTCTGTAGCCGACATGCTCTGGAGGAAATTGAACACACATCGCGACCAGCTTTTTGATCAACCTGCGCCGTTCC
Source organism: Bradyrhizobium sp. 4 (assembly GCF_023100905.1). Taxonomy (NCBI): domain Bacteria; kingdom Pseudomonadati; phylum Pseudomonadota; class Alphaproteobacteria; order Hyphomicrobiales; family Nitrobacteraceae; genus Bradyrhizobium; species Bradyrhizobium sp. 4. The sequence goes on along the minus strand of NZ_CP064686.1, from coordinate 968,185 downwards.
AATCGATCATTTTCGGTTGCCCATTGAAGCGGAAATCCTGACGCCGCTGGCGCGAAGACACCGGTTCGGCATCAATCTTGCTCGACGTTGTTCGAGGAAGGCGCCTACGGCGCAGCCAAATGTTTGGCGGCCGGGGATCGTCGAATTCCTCGAAGAGCTTTGCTGGGCGTTCGATTGAGCTTGCGGGCAAGCATGCACGAACATGAAATAGAGACCACCCATCCAAACTCTGGAGCCGGCATTTGCTGGATCTCAGCGTCATCTCTCAGCAACGCGCCCGGCAAATTCCGCTGCACCCTCTGCGAAGTTCTGGACGTGTTTCTGGGGGAACGCTATCGCGTCGCAGTGGCGCCAAACCGGATGCTAAAGTGAACATGGATCAACTTACGCCCGGTAAGCCTGTGGTCTCCGGACAGACGGCGGCCGCCTCGGTGCTGCGCATTCGGGCAGTCATGCTCGGGGATCGTATCAACCCGTCGGCTCTGGAAATCGGAACGCTGGTGTCCTCGACGCCGGTCGCTTTCCGCATTCATGCGGGCCTTGTCGTGGTCTTCCGCTATGGCGTTGTAGTGCTCATCGGGTTGTCGCCCTCGGAGGAAACCGCTCTGATCGAAACCCTGATACCGCGCGTCATCGGTGAACTCACCTCCTGTGAGGAGGATAGCGCGCAGGCGCAGCTCTGCAACGAGCAGAGTGCTGAGGTCATCCTGCCGGGCGGGCGGATTTGTCTTAGAAATTTTAGTGACGATCGGCTGCTGCTGATCGCCGATACGCTAGCCAAGAGCACGGCGCTGGAGCGAGATGAGCGCCGTGTCGCCGCGGTGTTCGACGTGATCGAACCCTTTGCACGCGAACTGGCCGAGCGCGGCCGGACGCCGCGGGGCCGCAAGGGCATTCTCCAACTGATCGGCAATGCGCTCCTGGTCGAGCAGCGCGTCGCGGGCCGCATCGCGATTGCCGAAAAGCCCGACGCACTCTGGGAGAAGCCGGAACTCGAGCGGCTCTATGCGCGTCTGAAAGACGAATACGAACTGAAGGAGCGTCTTGAGATGCTTGAGCGCAAGCTGTCGGCCATCTCCGGAACGGCTAACGCACTGACGGACATTATCGACACACGGCGCTCGCTGCGTCTTGAGTGGGTTATAGTCGTGCTGATCGTGATGGAAGTTGCGATCGGATGTTTTCAGATTATTGCAGCAGGTCACTGACGTGCGGCTGGCCGCAGCGCGTGAGGCGCCTTCGTGGGGTTTGAGCAGGCCTACTGACCGACCTGGCCGGCATTGACGTGGGACGCGCCGTTCGGCCGTACTCAGCTGCGGATTTCGGCTGTGTCTTCGGCGTGCTCGTGGACACGACGTTCGGCGAAAGCCGCTGCGGCTCGCGAAGACAGCGAATAGCCGACGCGAGTTCGGCGTATTTCCCGGCCTCGAGCAAGGATAGGGGGTTTGTGGCAGACGCTCGGCGGAGCGTTCATGTCGACGATCCAGCGCCACCCAAGAAGGCCCTTTCTCCCAATTTGCAGCGGGCCGCCACTCAGCTTTTCTGCTATTCTCGACTTGCTCGCGGAATACTTGCCAGGGCCGCGGGCTGTCGATTCCCCCAGGACGCCTCACCGAGTTGAGCGACCGCCTTTCGCCGCTTTGGCACATCGCCGCGGCTCGGTCGACGTGTCCTGCCGTGATTTCCCTTGCGTAGCTGTTAGCGAACGGTTCCATGATCCGCCAGCGGGCAAACGCGCGCTGCAACTGAACATGAAAGCTGAGAATGCGGATCTCGTCCTCGCTAACGCGAAGGTCGCCGAGCTTGACGCGGCCGGGACTGCGACCGGACGTGCATAGCGGCTCCGCGCCAGCGATAAACGGGAAACGGATGACAAAGGAGCTACGCCGCGAATTTGGAGGCGGTTTTAACCTCGCAAGCAGGCGCCGAGATTTTCTGACGTCCCCATCCGCTCTGGACATTCAATCTTGCAGGACTGTCCCTCAAAGCGCCCTGGACACTCACGCACGCTCGGCAGCTGCTCTTAAATCCGCGTCCGAACCGATCCCGGCCTGGGCTGATCGTTCAGGAGCCCGGCGAGCCTAGAGGCCTTCAAGGACTCCTTCGAGCCGCTGTTCGCGAATGATTGCGGCCAGTAGCGAAACGGCCTCCTCCCGATCGACAGTGAAGCAGACGTCAGGCGCTCGCTCAACCAACAGGTCCAGCAAGGTCGGAAGGTCAGCAACGTGGTGGCGTAAGGTCGAGACCACATCATTTGCGAGATAGGTCGCGAAATCAGCATTCGGCGGCGGATCAAAGTCCAAGTCGACCTCGGCGCGCTTCTCGATCGCATGTCGTATCAACTCGCCCTGCCGTCTTGCATTCATCGAGAGCATGAACACCGCATCCGCGAGGTTCTCGCGCGGCAAGCTTCTCAGTTCGGCCATGCGGGCCTGGATGTCGCCCACCGAACTCTCACGGCGTGCCTCTGCTCGCCGCGCGTTAGCGGCTGCCCTGCTCTTTTGTAATCGAACCATCGTCATGCTCTCCGGCCGACCATATATCCCGGCGATACAGGCGAATGAAAGGGCACAATTGTGTGCTGCATGCACGCAGCCCACCTGACGAATGCGCAACCGGCGGCTGCGCGAAGGAGTCGCAAATCGCTAATTTTGTGATCCGCCGTGCTTGTCTAGTCTACAAGGCGCTCGATGGCACGTTGTCGGGTCGGCGGCTATGGCGAAGCGAACTCCTGCTTCCAGCGTTCCGTTTGAGGTGATAGGCAGCGTTGCGAGGCAGTGGCGGCAGGCGGATCGCCGCGAACTCCAAGAAGGACGAAACCGGCGAGATTTTGGGGAGAGAACCAGGATCGGTCGATCCGAGATGGACGACCTATTCCCGCCAATGCGTTGCGCCCTGTTTCGGATCCGGCTCGCTTTGGGTATCTCCGGGCATATTGTAGCGGAACCTGGGAAGGGCCCGCCCGGTAGATGGAAAGATCGGGACTCGATTGAATCAGGTGAAATCTCAAACTCGCGCGTGATCTCGTTGTACCGCCACTACGCCGCAGCCTGCCGATCAGCCCCTACCCCGAAGCTTTAACCAAATTTGAATAGCACACCGTAACCGCCACGTGGGTAGCTCCACTCGATATCACCACTTTCTTCGCAGATCACCCGGCAGGTGCCGCACTCGACACACCCGTCGACTGTCACCTCAACATGACCTTTATCGCTGAGCTCGTAGCACCGTGCAGGGCAGGCCTTCAGCATCGATAAGAGCCGCGACGAAGGTGTGGTGTGCGGCCGCACCTTGATATGGGCGCGGCCGGAATCAACGAGATAGCGGTTGTAGAATAGTTTGTCTTCGACACGTCGGGATGGCTCGCTCGGCATTGTTTCTGGCTCCGTCATTCGTCGTTGTCTTTGGTTTATGATCACCGCCAGGCCCGGGCAATGCGCAGGGCATCGCTGAACAATCCACTCCACGACCGCGCCTTGATGAACGAGCTCAGCATCAGCTTCTCTTTCTCAAGCTTTGGTGTGCCGTCGACGCGCACGTAATCCTGCATCGCCTTGGAGAAGAGCTGCGGATATGTGAGAAAGAAGTTCTGCGAGTGGGTGTGCATCAGTGCCGGCATATCCTTGTACTTCTTCAGATCCTTGATCACGAAGGATTCATTCAGGAGTTTTTTGTAAAGCGAAAGATTTTTGGCCGTCATCGGATCATTTCGCGATTTGATAAGACAGATCGCTTCCGCGGCGATACGGCCCGACGTCATCGCCAGATTGGACCCCTCGCGATGGATGGCGTTGTTGAGCTGGGCGGCGTCTCCGACAACGACCCAGCCGTCACCACAAAGCTGCGGGATCGCTCTGTATCCACCTTCGGGGATCAAATGCGCGGAATATTCCTTTACTTCCGAACCCTCGATCAACGGCGCGACGGACGGGTGACGCTTGAAGCCCTCGAGGAGGCCGTAGGGCGTCTCGCCAGTACGCTGGAAATCGGCAACAAGACAGCCGATACCGAGCGATATGCATTCCTTGTTGGAATAGATGAAGCCCATACCGGTCATGCCGCGGGAGATGGTTCCGGCGGCTTCGATGACGAGCCCCTCGTCGCCCTTGAGATTGAAGCGAGCATCGATTGTCTCGCGCGACAGGAAATGCATCTCCTTGACCGCGAGTGCGACCTTGTCCGGTTTCGGCCGCCCTCTTAAGCCCGCACCCGTCCCGAGCACTCCGTTTACCCCCTCGGCCAGCACGACGACATCTGCATGGATTTCACCCCCATCTCGGTCTGTGCGCACCCCGACGACCCTCCCATGGGAATCCTGGAGGAGCTCGGTCACCGTGGTCTCGCACAGCACCGTGGCGCCGGCCTCGCGGACCTTCTGCGAGAACCATTTGTCGAACTGCGCGCGGATGATGGTGTAGCGGTTCGGCTTCTCCTCGTTGAAATCATCGGAGCGATAGTGAATCCCCGTGTGCGAACGCTCGTCCACGATCCAGAAGCGTTGCTCGACGAGATGCCGCTCAAGCGGTGCATCTTCTCGGAAATTCGGGATCAGCTTCTCCAGCATGTCGGCATAGAGGATGGCGCCTTGCACGTTCTTCGACCCCGAATACTCGCCGCGCTCCAGCTGCAGCACTTTTAGGCCCCGCTCGGCCATGGTAAGCGCTGCCGCATTCCCGCCCATCCCAGCACCGACGACGATCGCGTCGAATCTTTCCTCGATCATAACAAGCTCCCCTAGCCAGCGATGCGGTCGTGCGAGTGCGGCGACAGCTGCGCGCGGAATGCAGAGGTCAACGCGGGCAACAGTCGAATGGCGTCGGTGACGATGCCGATATGGGCGAAGTCGAAGATCGGAGCGTGCTTGTCGGTGTTGATGGCAACGATGAGGTCGCCCCCCTCCACGCCAACGCGATGCTGGATCGCGCCGGAAATACCGGCCGCGATATAAAGCTTTGGCCGAATGGTTTTCCCGGTCTGGCCGATTTGTCGGTCCGCGGTGACCCAGCCCTTCTGGACCAGCGGCCGCGAGCAGCCATATTCGGCGCCAAGCACGTCCGCGAGCTGCTGTACCAGTTGGAAGTTCTCAGGCGATCCCAGACCGAGCCCTCCAGCGACGACCACGTCGGCATAGGCAAGGTTGGACTTTGTAGAATCGCGGTCCGGGAGGAACGACAGCACTTTTGTGACGATATCTTCCTCTACAAGCCCGAGCGGATGCGAGATGACGCGCCAGACGGCGCCGGTCACGCGCTCGGGCATCGGCATCACGCGCGGACGGACGGTTGCCATCTGTGGACGATAGTTCAGTGTGTAGATCGTGCACAATAGTGAGCCGCCAAACGTCGGCCGGGTCGCTGCAAGCGAGCCGTCGGCATCGACATCGAGCTCGGTGCAGTCGGCAGTTAGACCGGTGAGCAGTGTGGTGGCCACTGAGCCGGCGAGGTCGCGGCCCAGTGTAGTTGCCCCTAGGAGCAGGATTTCCGGCTTGTACGTATTGACCAGCTCTGACAGGGCCTTGGTGTAGGATTCATTGCGATAATCGGCCAAGAGATCATCCGCGACGATATAGGCAAGATCGGCGCCGTAGCAGAAGGATTCGGCGACCGCCTGCTGCGTTGTCTCCCCGACCGGGCCGATGACAACCGCGGCGAGGTCAACGTTGAGCTTGTCGGCGAGCCGGCGGCCGGCACCCATCAGCTCCCAGGAGACGGGGTGCACTATCCCGCGTTCCTGCTCGATGAAGACCCAGACGTGCCTATAAGCCTTGAATCGTTCGGGCAGCTCCCTCTTGGTCGCCGCGCGACCACCACCCGGGGCCGGAGCTGCGCTTTTGGGTGCGGTGCTCATCATCTGTACTCCCATCCGTGTTCAGTAGCGGCTCGCCAGCGAAGCGTGCTCCGCCTCCAGCTTTGAATTCGCGGGTGAAGATTGCTTCAGTTAAAGTTCGGCCGCGTGCCCGCCGCCATTTTTTCAACACTGCCTGGCAGCAGCGCGGGGCCCAGACACCCGTTGCTGGACCTTGATCGACGAGCCCGGAAGCACGCGCTTGGGCGTTCTTTCCCGGTTCGGCATTCTGGGTCACCGTTTGGCGATGGAACTAGTGAGGCACGCAACCGGGCGGTCACTCGATCCGATCGATTGGTCCCCCTCATCTTCGAGATGCAACCGAGTTGAACAGACCGAGGACCTGCCAGAGGCTCGGCTGGTCCCATTGCCGCCCGCGAGCTTGCCGGTGAAAACGCGATCCATTACTCCGAATGCCCTCGCAATATTTCCGATTGCAGCGACACGCCCGCAACTCTTGGCGAGGGCACGAGGGCCGGCGGTGAAGCCGCCCGTCAACGGCGCCGCGCGACCAGCGCCGGAGAGCAAGGGCGCCGCCCGGAAAACCTCGGCCATAGATCGGCCAGCGGGAGTGATTTCGTCCACGACTCTTTGGCGCGGATCACGCGCAGTTTTCAGCTCAGCCGGGCCGGAATATGCAACCATCGCTTTGGCGTCGCGACGTATCATGGTGTCGACAGGCAGCGCGCGCGAAACTGCGCGGCGTCAAAAACAAACTCGATGCGGACCAAGATGTGCATTCGTTTCTCCAGACTAGCTGAGTAAATGTCAGCAATTGTCGTACCAATTGCGCAGACGATGAAAATTGACCGCCAATACAGAATCTTACTGAAGGAAATCGGATTGGCAGCCTCTCACGAGGATCGGAACATTCGACACCGTGCTGGACGTATGTCCAGAATGCGACAGAAGACAGTCATCCGCATCTTGGTGCTCTTTCCTCGCCAAGTATGTGCTCCCCGCTGCCGGCGTACAATTGCAGGAGATAGGTGCACCATGGGCACCAGCTTGAAACGACGGAAAAATCAGCGCTGAGCCGTGATTGGCTCTTAGGGAGCCGAGTGTCCAAGCTGCGGACCCGCGGCCGTAACTGCAACTTGCGTTTGAATTCGGCGCCCTGGGTGGTTGGCAGGTTCTCTGAACCTTCACGCTCCAGAGCACGATATAAACTGAATTCACTCCAAAGAACCGAGCTGCACCAATGCTGGATGCTTGTTCGATTGTGGTGCGGCCGCATCCTTCAAGACCTTGAACACGCGCTGTTCGATCGGGGAGGACGTGACGAAATCGGCATAGGCGCGCTCGAGCGTGGCCTTGCAACGCGAGGCGATGTCAGGATCGGATGCACCGGTAAACTCCTCGCCCGCGAGATATTCACCCATGCGACGCAGAATATGAAGCCGCGCCACGTCGATGATTTTCGCATCGTACTCGACGCCGAGCAGTGCAAAAAACTCCTCTGCCGCGGAGGCCTTGTTCAATTGCGAAAGGATCCCGTCCGTCGTCATTCTCAACCTCCATCTAGATCCGCGACCAGAAGCCGTCCTGGCCCGAATGTTCCAACCTGATCGCGCGAAGCGCATGGCTGACCACCTGATCGCCCTCCGTTGAGGAGCGATCTCTCATGAATGTCGCGCCACATCGCCACCACCGTTCCTCGGAAACCGGGCCTTTGTGCTCGACGGCATGCTTACGAACGCGCGCGAGAATGGTTTGGGTTTCGTCGGCGGTGACCGAAAGCTGCAAGTCGGACAACAGCGAAGTGACAGCGGCAAGCTCTGAATGCTCGCCGATCACAATGCGGTGGGTCGATCAGGAAGTTGACATCGGCACGCGAGGAGTCTTCGCCACCTAGCGCGACACCCAGTCCCTTGTCGCGAGCGTAGGCCACGACGCGCTTCACCCGCTCCAGCACGGCCAACCGGCGCCACCGAGTTTCGCCGCAATCTGCGCGTCCGACGATGGAATCGATAGGATTACCACCGAAACACCGGCCTCGATCTCCGCATCGACGTCCGCGGGTTTTATCTGGCACCAGCCGATGATCGTGGCCGCGAGGCCAGCTTCGGCGACCGCTCGGATCGCGGCAATCTCTTCCTGACCCATCGCCGGCGTGCCGGCCTCGATCTCCGTGACTCCGGCCGCGGCCAGCGACACGCGCCATCGAGACATTTTCCGGTGTCGCGAAGGCCGCGCCCGGCGTCTGTTCGCCGTCGCGCAAGGTGGTGTCATTAAGGACTATCGACCTCGACTGATCTTTGTCGGGCGCGGTGATTGCGGCAGCTAACGCCATCAGCGGCTCCGTAGGTTTATTCCGGAAGCTGTACAGCAACTGCTGTGCCAAACCGCTCGAATTCCCGAGAACTTGTGAATGACGTCGAATTTCAGATTAGTCCGGTGTGTCGCAAATCCGCCAGGGTGGAAACGGCGGAGCGCCAGGTCCGGTGCGCTTGCGACCGAGCTGAAGGCAGGCGCCGAGCTTGGAAGCTTGGCAGCCGGGCAACGGTTCGGGCCTGACCTCAAGCTGCAACACTTCGGGAAAAGGCGCGTGCATCCCGGCGCTGATCGAAGAGGATTCTTGAGCCATCCGGTCGTCCAACCACAAGTCGTCGTTCGTAAAAAGTCAGCGGGCGCGATCGAGAGGGCGGATGTTGGCCTCGATCGCGCGTCAACATAGAACATTTTGGCGGTAAATGTGACGGTCGCATCCACCAGTTATCAAGCCCGATGATCAGGCCGCCGCGTCCTGCTTAGGCTGCCTGCGCGAAGTTGTTTACCCGGTGTCTTTTCAAACCCTCAGTCCGGTCATGTGACCGTTGGTCGAAAGCTGGTCCGATACACCGGGACTCGCGCCGAGGAGCGGGCATGCAATATGAGCTCAGCCCTGCGAACTTCGGATGGCTTGGACGGAGTCATCGAGACGACGCAGATGATCCCGCCGGCGTCCGGCCATCCGGCTCTCCCCGCTCTCCTCGCCGAAGCAAAGATCAAAATCATTGCATTCCGTGCAGACCGGCGTGGTACACATCACCAGACCGTCATCTTCGCATAGCGTGCGATAGAAGAAGCGCTTCCACCGCATGTTCTTGGTGTTGCGAGCCGCCAGCGGCCCGAAATGGCGCATCAGGAGGCGGGACAATTCGTCCCGCTCCCGCAGACCGAGATCTTCCCACAGGTGATTAGGCTCCATGGCGCGCCGCGCGATCATCGTCGCGAGCCAGCCGCCGACCTCTCCATGAGTGGAACGTTGCGCAAGCAGGAGGTCTCGCACCATAATCGTCTCGTCAGGAGCCGGTAACGCGGACTGTTCGCGCCAGGTACAACTCCTGATCGGCGTCGATGGAAAGTATTGCACCAACAGCGCATCGAGCTCCTGGTTAGTCAAGCCGGCCCGTTCGGGAAGTTGGCCGCCATCCATAGCGGATGCGGCGAGAACGCAAGCGAGCACATGGCGATCGAAATCGTTATCGTCGCTGATGTCGACTTCTGTTGGATGGCGCCCGGTCAGAAGCCCGTAGAGCTCACTCGCATCGCGCTGCTCGGCGACGTGAGCTGCTGATACAGGAGATGACACTGTATTGGCAAATTCGCGTTGTGTGCCAATCATAAAGGTCCCGCAGTGGACGATGTCGGCCTTCCCCGGTCGAGAAGGCCGACAAGATGAACTACGCCGAAACAGCGGCGAGCTCGGCGGCGGTCTTGCCGACCAGGCTCTCGTCGACAGGCTTGATGATGCCGTGCTCCATGAGCATATCCTCGAGCTCGTCCATGCTGATTGGCGTCGGGATCGCGCCTTGTCCCGCATTATTGTGGATCTTGGTCGCGAGATTGCGATAGTGATCCGCCTGCTTGGACTCTGGCGCGTATTCCAGCACAGTCATGCGGCGCAGCTCCGCGTGCTGCACGACATTGTCGCGTGGCACGAAGTAGATCAGCCGGCTGCCGAGCTTCTTGGCAAGAGCATCTGCCAGCTCCAGCTCCTTGTCGGTCTGGCGCTCGTTGCAGATCAGGCCGCCGAGGCGCACGCCGCCGGAATTGGCATACTTCAGAATACCCTTGGAGATGTTGTTGGCGGCATACATGGCCATCATCTCGCCGGACATCACGATGTAGATTTCCTGTGCCTTATTCTCGCGGATAGGCATCGCGAAGCCGCCGCAGACGACGTCGCCCAGCACGTCGTAAGAGACGTAGTCGATGTCCTCATAGGCGCCATTCTCCTCCAGAAAGTTGATCGAAGTGATCACGCCTCTTCCGGCGCACCCGACCCCCGGCTCTGGACCGCCGGACTCGACACATCGAATGTCCTTGTAGCCGAGCTTGATGACGTCCTCAATTTCGAGGTCCTCAACGCTGCCGGCATTCGCCGCCAGACTCAGAATGGTGTCCTGCGCTTTGGCGTGCAGGATGAGGCGAGTCGAGTCCGCTTTGGGATCACAGCCGACGATGAGAATCCTTTGGCCCAGCTCAGCAAGAGCCGCCAGCGTATTTTGCGACGTTGTCGATTTGCCGATGCCACCCTTGCCATAAAACGCGATTTGTCTCAGCGAAGACATGTTGCTCTCCATCAACCGATTGCCAATTTTGCGCGCCGAACGCGCGAGGCTGTTTCTCTCTCAGAAACGTGGGCACACGGGTTTCGGGAAGGAGGCCATCGCTCGCCATCGGCGTCGGCGTGCCCTCAGCCCTCACTCCTTGTTGCTGCATTCAGTTAGCAACTGGCGTGCCATTCGTTCGCACGCGCGTTAAGCATCTGATTAGGCTTGACTAATAGCGCAGCGCCCGAGACCGGAAGCTGTGGTGGACCCGACAGCGGCAAGGGCTCTGACAGAAAACCGACAAAGCGGGGCGCGTGGATTCCCCTGCGAGAGGCGGGCGAAGGAGCGCGCAACGGGAATGCCGGGCCCAGTCAATTGAGGAGACCACACGGTGCAGATAGGGTCCGAGGACACCGCCATCATCAAAGGCGAATGTTCCACGACCGGCATGATGGGACTTGCCATCAGCGGGGTGGCATATCGCTTGCTTTGCCAGTCGCGGAACGCTGTTTCCGTGTGACGCGATGCTGTGAGGACAATATGCCTGGAATTGGAAGTAAGTTGCCGCCGTTCGACATCACAGGCGTGAAGCCCGGGTTTCACCTGCCAGAGGAGAACGGGCAGAGCGCCTTCGAGACGCTGACTGAGAGGAGTTTCCCCGGAAAATGGAAAGTCATCTTCTTTTACCCGAAGGATTTCACATTCGTCTGCCCAACCGAAATCGCTGAGTTTGCTCGCCTGTCCAAGCATTTCGCCGATCGCGATGCAATCGTGCTTGGTGGCTCGACCGATAACGAGTTTTGCAAGCTCGCTTGGCGGCGTGAGCACAAGGATCTGCACCGTCTATCGATCTGGCAGTTTGCGGACACCAAGGGCGCACTGGTCGATGGCCTTGGAGTGCGATCGCGTGATGGCATCGCGCATCGCTACACGTTCATCGTCGATCCTGAGAACACGGTCCAGCATGTCTATGCGACAAGCCTCAATGTCGGCCGCAGCCCGACGGACACGTTACGCGTTCTGGATGCGATACAGACGGAAGAGCTATGCCCTTGCAACCGCGAAATCGGCGGCGACACGCTTAAAATTGCCTGAGACAACATATCGAAAGTGCAGCAAGGAGCAGCTCCCGAATTCGAAGGACGTCATATTCAATCGTTTCTGGATACAGGCGATCTTACCGCAAATGCGGCCTGCTGCTAGCGAGTGCGGCACGCAATTCAATTCTCATTGCCACCATGGAGTCTACCGCGGCCGCCGCGCTGTCCGCGCGCGGCAGTCGCGGCGGCGAAATCAACAGCCTCGATGATGACGATGAACAAGGTTCACCACCGCTCTTGCTCACCTCATAACAAATCCCGCATACAAGAGGATGCCGAGGCGGCTCCGCATGAACATACAAAACACTTGTACGCTTCTGCGCTTACTGGACGCACATCTCCTGCCGGAGTTCCTTTATGTTGTCGCCATAGGCCGGACCGCGGCTATTCCCTTCTTTCTGCGCCTTGCCGGCCCGCAGCATCATCGGAGCGATCTGCGTCAGCCGCAGGCCGCTAATGCTGTAGGCCGACATGCCGGCACCCACGGACTCGGAAAAATCGTGCCAAGCTCCCTCTTCCGGGCAACTAGGTTCCAGTAGTCGCGGCTCGAGAAGGATGGAGGCAGAGGGAGATAGCTCAGCGCCGAATGACGTCTACCGGCCGGGATGATGATCCGCCGGCACGCTCGCGGACCGTATTTCCGGGCTCGATAAATCTATATTGACCGATGTAAGCCGCACTATGAGACGAACGAGTCGGGCTTATCAACCCCTGATTAAAACCATGACTCGACGAGTTTTAGGCCAAGTGAGCCGGTCTATCAGGAATCGGTCAGCTCGTTCATGGCGAGCTGACCCTTGGGCGCAGGGACCTGAAGCGATCGGGTGGCCTGGCGGTCGTAAGCCGCCTGGCCGTCTCGATCATCACGCCGGTCAATTTCCGAACATTGAGGCGGATTTCAGCGCTGGTGACCCAAGCCAATCCCCAAGGTACGTGCTTTCTGTCTTAAAGAGCCCTCGGATCGCTTCATAAGCTTTGAAACCCTAGCTACAGGGGTGCGGGCCTTTGAGTGCGCCTTGAGCAGCTTGACGTCATCCTTACTATACTCTTTGCGCTTGGTGCTTTTTGCCACGTGTTCTCCGATTTCGCTTTGCACATCTGTTTGTAGCGTCTTGTTTTTGGCGATGACGCAACTGCTTCCCATTACCATATCAATGGTCATCGACAACTATTCAAGCGGATTTTTCTCTTTGAGATAAGAACCGGAACTACACGCGAATTTGTCCTCTGTCATCTGGATCTTTATTCGTGACAAACCTGATTTTCCACGTGCACGTCAGCGCCTTCAACATGGAAGCAAGCGATAGAGATGGGACACTCGATGCGTCTTCGAAACAACAACTCGAAAAGCGCTTCTGCTTGAACGCGCCGACTTCACTCAGTAGTTTGTAGTATGATATTTCCAAGCCCCAATACGTTGATGCACTAGAGAGAGCGGATGGGCCGGGACAGTCGCACTGCCTCACTTGCGCGCGCATCATCAACCGGCCTTCACGGCGAGTGCACGGCGGTGGACCTAAGGGCGAGTACTCACAAAGGCACATCTTACAAAGCCTGAGCGTTATTCCTCGTCAGCAGATCGAGCACGGCTCGCTGATCCAAACTTCATCTACCGCAGTATCCTTGGTTTAATAAGCCACGTTGACGTTCCCAGGCGATTCCGTCCTCAGCGAACAGTTCTGGGAGACCATCGCCTGTCCCCGTCTTATGGACCCGATGGACGAGCGAGCGACCTGATCGTGATATTCCCGGGCCGGGCACTACGGCATGGCAAGCAACCCGCGGGCCTAGCCGTCCTGTGTGAGCTTGGCACCGGCAGGCGATTGCTTGATCGATTTGCCAGAGCGCTTGGCCAGCACAATGCCGGCGCGCTGCGGATCATTCGTGATCTGTAACAGTGACCTTCACTGTCGAGTAGATGCAGGTCGAACTTCCAACCCGGCGGAACGGATTCTGCGTCATCTCGGACGCCTCGCAACAAATCCAGGCAAGATGTGGAGCTTTCTGCCGGAGCGTCAGGCAGGGCCCAGAGGCTGTATGAATAGCGGCGAGCGTCTACTCGATCTCCGTCAAGGCGCCTTCGAGCACCATCTCAACGATCTATTGCCAGAACAAACGTTCAGGGTCGGCGTTCAGAACCGCTGTCGCCAGGCCAAGCCGTTGATGGGTTGAATGCCACTCCCAAAGGCCCCTGCGGTGATCTTTGCGGAGCAGCTGCCATGCCGCCGCAGTCCGATCGTGGTGCAGCAGCGCGACGTCGACGAGGCCGCCCTCCGCATTGATATTGCCTGAGCAGCACGGGCTCTCGACCAGATAGCCACCAGCAACCGCTGTCACCTTTGGCGAGACATATCGGTAGTGCTCGCGCTTCTTCAGCGCGCGCACGATCCGCCACCGGTCGAGCTCGTTGGGATGCGCAGGCAATCCGGAATGATGTCGTCTGATGATTGCTGCGTTCATTGCGCGATATCCTAGACTGCAGAGATTTCTGCCTCGAGGCAGCCAACCACCAACTGCTTGCCGAAGTCGACCATATAAATGGGTAGATTCGCTCCCGTATGGCGACCGACCTGGACGATCTGACCAATATACCCGACGCTGACCAGACACTCTTCGGCCGACGCGCCGGGAAAGGAACCGTCGTTGAGCAGATCGATCGCCGCCTTGACACGTTGGCCTGACCGGTATTTTGGCGATCTTGGTTCGATCATCGGGGTGCCGCTCCTGGCAAGAACGGCTCCTCGCCTTCGTGGCTTGGCGAGACTAGATCGAGCTCCTTGCATTTCATGCCGACGCGATTGCCGGAGCCGAGGAATTCGACTCCATAAATATAAAATTGTTGCAGGAACGTGCCGATCGAGACGACATAGCCAAGCTCCCCTTTCTTGACCAGAACCTCACCGATCTCCTTGCCCACATAGGTGCCGTCGTTGCGGATGGTGCGGTTGGCCCGCACGTTGTCACCATAATCAAAGAAGGGGGCGTCCGTCAGCTCGACGATGTCACTATCACGGGCGATGTTGCTCATGCTGCCGTCCCCGCTCCATGGTTCAACTGTACCGCGCCTCGCGAGCGCCCGGGCTTACGAACCGCCCTATCATGATGCTCGATGGACCCCCTCCATTCCCGCACGGCGGCGCTTGGGGTCACGGATTGCATGAGCCTGTCGGGATCCCGGTGCAGCAACGTCAATGCCCGCAGCCTAAAATCGAGACGATCGAGACAACTATCCGTGAGCCCATCGTTGATGTTGAAGAAGCCATCGACGCGGCACGCGCGTCTGTCATCGAGCCGGGCGTGCTTGAGCCGGCCGCGAGCCGCGTGCTTCAGCGCGGGATGCGCACAGCTGACAGAGTCGACCTGATTACCCCGGCAACCGAGGGCATTGTGGACGTGATCACTCACGGTCCCGCCCATACGCTCGCCCAACAACACCTTGGCGCTAGCATCGTCCGCCGGACAAAGCCCCAGCAGCCTCCGACAGTTGCCGTCCTTCGCCGGGTTGCCCGAGACGCACCTGCAAGTCGGCAATAGGCGTTGAGCGAGAACAGGAAGACCCGCACGAGGTGCTCTCATAGCAGCCGAATTCCAACTTGGTGGCGCCGACCGCACCGGTGGCAGGAAATTCGTTTCCGCATCACGTGATCGGGTCCGAACGCCATGCCGTGGCGCAGGTGTATTTCTGCACCTTCATCGAGGTGATAGGATAGCCCTGTCGCCCTGTGATGATGCTTAGCCGGCTCGATACCGTGCGACCAAGACACGGCTCGGTGAGGACGCCCTCTCTCGGATGACCAACTGAAGAAGGCCTCGGGCATGAATATCGCCTGTTCAATGATGGCCGCACGTGACTGGATTGATATCGTGGAAGACGGGTCAGCCCTTTGTGGGTCCATCGGCGAAATTGATCCTTGACACCCAAGACAGCGGCCTTCGGGTCGACAGGAATAGCTCGAGCGCTCCCGCCAACGTACGCGTTGCCAGAATATGGGTCGACAACTGGCGAAAAGGTTAGCGACCAGGGAGAGCCGTCCACCCGGTCTGAGAAGGGGAAAGTTGTGGCCGGCGCCTCGTGAAGGCGGAGCATCATCCGCCCGAGTTTCTGAACGAGTGTCGTAGTGACATCCATCGTGGCCCTCAAGCAGCCTGGTGACGCGGCAGCGCCGTATCAAGCACGCATGTATTGTCAACCGGGCAAACTGCCACGCATTGGGGCTCATCAAAGTAGGCGGCGCACTCGGTGCATTTCTCAGGATCGATCAGGAAAACGCCGGCTCGCTCGGAAATAGCGAAGTTCGGGCACTGCGTTTCGCACGCCGAACAGCCCGTGCATTGCGAGGCGATGATCTTGAACGGCATTGTCTGAACCCATCCTCAGGCGGCGGAAATCAGCGCATTGCGGCGGGCCGCCGGATCGACCCGCTCAATGTGCTTGATCTTCCCCTCATTGACTTTATGGAGATAGAGTTTGAACCAGGCGATCGCCGAGCCATCAATGAACTCCCAGGCGTACTGATCGACCGGTTCGATTCCGGCCTTGATCAATTCGGCCTTCGGGCAGCCGCCGATTTTTGACACGAGCACGGCATGGCAGTCGTTGATGGCATCGATGGCGATTTCGAGCTTGCTGTCCTCGCCATCGCCGCCCTGGCAATAGGAATGAATAGGACGATGGCCAACGAATTTTGCGCCCGAAGTTGAGAGCTCGTAGATCTGGAACTCCTTGGCATGACCGAAGTGCTGGTTGATCAATCCCGAGCCCTTGGTTGCAACCGCCACCAGCACCTTGATTTCGCTGGACGCGCTGGCAAGCCCAGCAAGCTGCTCCTGTTTGGCCGCAAGCTTTGCAATGCGCGCCTTCTCGACTTTGGCCTGATACTCCTTTCGGGCCTGTTCATCATATTTGATGTCCATGGCCATGATCTTTTCCATGGTGAACTCGGCGCCGCGGTCCTCCCCGAGCAGTCCGACGGCGTCGGCGCGGCACTGGCGACAGTGACGCATCATGTTCATCTCGCTTTCGCAGCTATCCTGCAATGCTGTCACTTCCTGTGCGGTCGGGCCGCGTTGCCCGCTGAGACCGAACACGGTGCCGTGCTCGGGTGACGAAATCAGCGGCATCACGTTGTGCAGGAAGGCGCCGCGCGACTTCACGGCCTTGTTAACCTCAACCAGATGCTGATCGTTAATCCCGGGAATCATCACCGAGTTGACTTTGCACAGGATGCCGCGCGCGGTGAGCATCTCCAGGCCCTGGAGCTGCCGATTGCTGAGGATGCTTGCAGCTTCAATGCCGGTGTAGCGCTTGTGGCGGTAAAAGATCCAGGGATAGATTTTTGCGCCAATATCGGGATCGATCATGTTGATCGTGATCGTCACGTGATCGACCTTAAGTCTTGCAATCGTGTCGACATGATCAGCTAGCGCCAGACCGTTGGTCGAGAGGCACAGCTTGATATCTGGCGCGAGTTTATTGACGAGCTCGAAGGTCTTGAATGTCTTGTCCGGATTCGCCAGGGGGTCGCCAGGGCCAGCAACGCCGACCACGCTCATCTGAGGGATGGCGGAAGCGACCGCCAGCACCTTCTTGGCGGCCTGCTCCGGCGTCAACTTCTCGCTGACAATGCCGGGGCGCGATTCGTTTGCGCAATCGTATTTACGATTGCAGTAATTGCACTGGATATTGCAGGCGGGTGCGACGGCGACATGCATCCGGGCATAATGATGGTGCGCCTCCTCGCTGTAGCAGGGATGGTTCTTCACCTTTTCCCAGACCTCATTTGGCACATTGCCGATGCCGGCCTGAGATCGGCACCTGGCCTTGCCGCTCCCACCGACCGTACCGCAGCTGTTGTGCTTAGCCATGACTTGCATGGTCTCGCTGATCTCGCCGCCGCCGCAGGCTACCTGGTGTTGCGCTGAAGTACTCATTTTTCCAATTCTCTTCGCAAGCCGAATCCTTCCAGCAAGCATCCCCAGAGTCGTTTCTGAAAAGCCAAGAGCAACTGGCGTGCCATACCTGCCAGAAACGTATTTGTGTTTCGCTCCAAGCAGTTAGGCACCGTCCGTTCGAATGTCCGTTTTATCAACTCATGTTCGAAAGCTGACAGAATTGCGATCACAAGAGCGCCCGGCAGCGCTATTACGACGGCGGTACGCTGGTTCATCTATGCCCTTGAGCAAAGAGCATGGCGGCTGGTGTCGTTGAAAGTTGATCTTGTCGCCGAAATGTGACGCGTATGCAAAGCACAATCCGCAAAAGACGTTCCGGACGCGCTTTGAAGGACAACTTGAACCGGCGATGCTTCCTAGATGCAGACAAGAAACCCGTTACCGACCTATGTCGTGAAGATCACGCGGGCCCCTTCCTGACACTCCGGACGCATTGTCGGGCAGGTGAAGAGAAACGCCTGGTGCCCAGGGTCCCGACGGCCACGAATTGGACCGTGCGTCCAAACGTTGGTAGGCATCTCGAATAGGTGGTGCGGGTGTGGACACCTCAGATTCGTAAAGCTGCAGCCGCCTCGGTCGACATCGCACGAACTGCCGTCCAACAACTACACTACGTGGCTGACGTCCTCGGTATCCAGCCAGCCGATCCTGCTCTTCAGGAAACGCAGACCCAGCACCAACAAGCCGGCGTGCTCCCTGTTGTCCTTGCCACAGCCGTGGCCGCCGGCGGCATGCTCGTATAAATAAGCCTCATAGCCCATCGCCTGCAGCTTCGCTGCCATTTTGCGCGCATGTCCGGGATGGACGCGATCGTCCCGCCGCCTGGTGGCCATCAGGATCGGTGGATAGGACTGCCCGGGTCTTGCAGCATGATAGGCAGAATAGGTCTTCAGCCACTCCCACTCCTCAGCGTTGTCGGGATCGCCATATTCGGCAAGCCAGTTCGCCCCGGCGAGCAGTTTGGTGTAGCGGCGCATGTCGATCAGCGGGACGGTGCAGAACAGTGCGCCAAAGAGCCCAGGATATCGCGTTAGCATGTTGGTAATGAGGATGCCGCCGTTCGATCCACTCTCGGCCCCGATCCGCTTGGCCTGTGTCACGCCGCGCTTAACGAGATCGGCGGCGACGGCTGCGAAATCGTCATGCGACAATCTCTTGCCGGCCAGCCGGCCGGCGTCGTGCCAGCGCGTGCCGAACTCACCGCCGCCGCGCAAATTTGCCTGAACCGTGGTGCCGCCGCAGTCAAGCCAAAGCTTACCGAGCGCGGAATTGTAATACGGTTTCACGGACATTCCAAACCCGCCATATCCGCTCAGATGGACCGGCGCGTTGCCGGTCTGTCTGACCGGGCCGGTCTGTAGGTAGGGAATTCGCTCACCGTCGATCGAGACGGCCTCGTGCCGCGTGACCACGCAGTGCTCCGCGGCAAACGTCTTCGGCGCCTGCTTCAGCACGCCGGGACTGCCCACGCCCCGCTCCAGCAGGATGAGAGACGGCGGGGTGAGCGGATCCTCGACGTGAGCCAGCAAGTCGCCATTGCTCTCGGACGGATTGCGATCGAGAGACCAGATGTCAACGACGCCAAGATCAGGAAGCCCGCCCAATTGCTCGCGGTTCCAGCGATGATCGGATGGCGTGCAGATCTCGAACACTGGGCGGAGTTCGTCGAGAATACAAAGCGCAAGCTTGCCCGCACTCCAAAAGAAGCTCTGCAGCGCGCGGCGCGGGCCCGGCTCGAAGAGAATCTCGAACTGGCGGCTGCCCGCCAGGAATGCCGGCAGCGCGATGACGAGCACCGTATCCGCGGCATAGGTGTGCCCTGCCACAGACCAGGATTCGCGCGGCTTCAGGGCAAGCCAGTTGCGATGCGACCGCATCCAGATGTTACTTGGCAAATCGAGCCTCGTCTTGGCTCCCGTTTCATCGCCCAGCCAGACCACGCAATTGGAGACGTCTGTCGCATCGAGGAACCAGATCCTGGGCGGCACGACAGTGTCGTCAACACTGCAACCGACTGACACATGAGCGGCCTTGGTCTCAAAGATCACTGCCGCGTTGTCAACATGCGTACCACGCCGCCACAGCCTCACCGTGCGCGCATAGCCGGTGGTCGCGGCCATGCCGTCACCATGAGAGCTTAACAACACCAGCGTATCAAAATCGAGCCATACGCCGCTGCCTTTGGCTTCCGGCAAGACAAAGCCATCGTGGATGAAGAGCTTCGTGTCTGAGTCGAATTCACGCAAGGTGACGGCATCGCTTCCGCCGCGCGATAGACTCAAGATCCATCGCGAGTGATCTCCAGGCGGTGCGGCCGTGGCGTTCAGAAGCCAGTCTTTGCCTTCGCTGACCGCAAGTTGATCGAGGTCGAGCAGGATGTCCCATGATGGCTTCAGCCTGCGATACTCTTCCAGAGTGGTTCGCCGCCAGAGGCCGCGTGGATTATTGGCGTCCCTCCAGAGATTGTAGAGATACTCGCCGCGCCGGCTGACATAGGGGATATTGTCAGGTCGGTCGTAAATCGCTGTCAGCGCATCTCTGTCTCGTTCGGCTGCGGGTCCGCCAAACACCTCCAGGGTTCTGCTATTCTGCCGTTCGACGAAGTTCAGCGCCCGCGCGCCTTCTATTTGTTCCAACCACAGATAGGGATCATCGTCAGGAGCGGAGGGCGTTGGCCTTCCAGTTCGCGAGTCGTCGACGCTCATTGTATGACGATGCGTCATTTACAACCTTAGTCTTCGCGCAATTCGACTGATTCAAGGATTTGCATCGCGAACGTTGCATCACGATTGCAAGCTACGACTTGGCCCGGTGCGAGATCCAATCCTCTCGAAACTGTATCTTGCGGAGTTGCAGCGATTGGCCTGACGCTGTGAAGATGTGCGGAATGTAACGACCGGGCTGGCGATGTCAGCACAATGGGCCGTCGCGAGGCCTCGCCGGCAACGCCATCTCGCTGGCCCAACAGTGCAGGCCTAGGCCGAGTATTGCGTTTGACACCATGCGTCGGCGCCATCTTGGGTCCCAAGGACGGTTCGACCGCTTCCGGAGTCATCGGCAGGTTCGGCTGGAACCTTCGACCACGCCAAGCCAAAGCCAGGGATTGATGGCCTTCCTCGCAAAGGCCGGACCGCTGCGCCAAGAACAGCTTCCGCATCCGCTGGTTTGGCGAGGTTCTGTGGAGTCGCAGCATTCATCATTCGGTTGCTTCGCCGCCGCGCTTCCTGGCATTGATCGTAATTGGAAGGATGGTGTCACTCGCCATCGCGGGTAGGTCGAGCACCCACCCGTTCGCGATTCTAATCCAACCACCCCACAGCGTCTCGTGCTCACATTCGACAATCGACTCCTCAAGATCCTTCTTGGGCACATAAATCGAAAGCCCCGTCTCGGGCGAACGGCGAATCATGACCTTCATAGGAGCTCCGCAACTTGTGAGCTCTCGCCCGCGCGCTCCTGACACGCACGCCACAAGGCTCTCTGTTTGGCATTGATGTCCGCCAGGACTTGCAGGACACGATCGATCTCATCCGGCGCCGTCTCGCGCGACAGCGAGAAGCGAACCGCACCGCGCAAAAGGGCCGGTGGTACTCTCATCGCGCGCAGGACATGGGACGGCTCCATCGAGCCGGACGCGCAGGCTGAACCGAGCGAGGCGGCAATTCCGTTGCGGTTCAGGTGGTCGACGATGGCCTCTGCTTCGAGATGCTCGAATGCGATGTTGGACGTATTTGGCAAGCGGTTCTTGATATCACCAAGCACGATGCAACAGCCGAGAGCGAGTATGCCTTGCTCCAGCCGGTCGCGAAGCATGCCAATCTGCGTCTGCTCTTGTATGAGGTGTGCCGCAGCGAGTTCCGCCGCCTTGCCCAGCCCAATAATGCCCGGAACGTTTTGGGTGCCAGCGCGGCGATGCCGCTCCTGTGCGCCGCCGAAGATCAGCGGTCGGAACCTGGTGTCCTTGCGCACATACAGCGCGCCGATCCCCTTCGGACCATGGAGCTTATGGCCGGAGAGCGACAGCATGTCGACGTCCGTAGTCTTCAGGTCAATCGGAATCCGCCCGACCGCCTGGACCGCATCGGTGTGAAAGAGCGCGCCGACTGAGCGCGCCATCTTGGCGAGGGATTTCACCGGAAAGATCGTACCGGTCTCATTATTGGCCCACATGACCGAGGCGATTGACGTCCGCCTCGACAATGCGTTGCGATAAGCCTCGATGTTCAATCGGCCGCTTGCATCGACCGGAATGACATGGGTCTTGATTCCGCGTCGGCCCAGCTCCTCGGCAAGGGACAGCACGGCTGGATGCTCAACGGCCGTAGTGACGATCTCGTCGCGTCCCTCCTGCACGGCGAGTGCGGACAGGATCGCGGTGTTGTCGGATTCAGTCGCGCCCGAGGTGAAGACGATCTCGTGATCGAATGCCGCGCCAACGAGGGCCTGCACCTTCCGGCGCGCTTGTTTCAATGCGGGCGCAACCTCAATGCCGAATGCATGCCCGGACGACGCATTGCCGAATTGTCCAGAGAAGAACGGCAGCATTGACGCAACTACCGATGGATGTGCACGGGTCGTCGCGTTGTTATCCAGGTAGATCGGCTGCACGGACTGTCCGCTCTGCACTTAAGGCCCCTCTTTGGCAGCTGCGGGGAGCGGGATCAGGCGGACGAACTCGCCGAGCCGCTCGATCAGGCGCGCCTGAATGGCCGCGAGCGTCGTTCTCGCAAGCTTGCATAACATGCAGGCGCCGGTGAGCCTGACCATGATCTTGTTGCCTTCGATTTCAACGAGCTCACAATCCCCACGATCACGCCTGAGGCTTGGCCGAATCTCATCGAGCACGGCACGGACAATCCGCTCGCGATCGGAAGCCTCTGCACTCGAAGACTGCTTCGTTCGTTCAGCCTTCAGGCCCATGTTCGATGCTCCTTCCATTGCGAATGGTCCGAAGGCGACTCAGCTGAACGATTTGCCGCAGGAGCAGCTCGATTTGGCATTTGGGTTATCGAAGCGGAACCCTGATCCTTCGAGCGACACCACGAAATCGATCGTGGTGCCGTTGAGATGCGCCCGGCTCGCCTTGTCGACGAAGACTTTGATCCCGTCTTGCTCAAACACGGGCTCATCGGAGACCGGCTCATGAGCAAGACCCATTTTGTACGTGAACCCTTGGCAACCGCCGCCTTCGACCATGACCCGCAAACCGCTTGCCGGCTGGGCCGTCGAGGAGATTGCGGCCTTCAGTGCGTTGATGGCGCTATCCGTTAGGCTGATCATTTCTGGCTCGCTCTCAGTTTCTGTCGGAGGCACAATTCGCAAATCCCATGCCAATCGAGATGCAGCTGAAGTCCATTGGTTTTGAAGGCGGCGACCATTCGATTTGCGACCTGTCTGATTTGCGACAGGCGGTTTTCGGGCGTCCCGCCCTTATCCGGCCGAGACCTCGTGATGGTGCCAGCACGTATTATCCCTGCACATTGCGCCAATCCGCCGCTTACCGTGTGCGTCGCTGCAGACATGGGCGCACGGCAAACAACTTGCATAAGGTCAGCGGACACGCCGCATTGGCGATGCATGTACACGACAGATTGATGAGGAGCCTTCCATGACGTCGATCGACAACACCGCTCTTGGCCAGTTGGACAAGGAGGGGCGGTTGCTGAATGCGGTGCTTAAGACCGAGACAACGAAGCCGGGGCGATTTGGATTTCGGGGCGACATCGCGCTGAAGTTCCAAGCCCAGCTCGCCGACGAAAAACGACCGCCGGACTATTCCATTGAACAAGTTCTTGCAATCGCGCAGGAAGGCGAACCGACCATCCCAGTCCTCGCCGGATATCTGCATTCGTTCGCGTATCTACCTGAGGCTGCAAAGGTTCTGGATGGCAGGCTGAGCCCCAAAGGCAGCTATTTCATTTTCTGCAACAACATTGATCTGCTGGCGAAGTACCGCACCAAGATAGGCGACATCACCTTCCGCATTCTGCCTTGCGACGAATCAACTGTCTGGAAGGAGATGATGGACCTCGCCGGCGTCGACAAGAATGACATCAAGAAGCTCGGTACGGCCGGTAGGCTCGACTACCTGCTCGACGCGGCCAAGGACATCGGTGAATCATACAGGGAAGTTTCATACGAGGACGGCCTGGCCAAAATGGAGCCGGTGAAAAACAGAAGCGAAAACCGCCCCGTCTGAGGCAGACCTCTCTCTCGCCAGCTCGACGACTATGCCGCGGAGAGAGTCACTGCGCCCGCTTCACCGGGACTGGCTCTGACAAACCCTGGTGATGGACTACCGGCCTCCCTTTCGGGAGATCACACCGCCACTCTGCTGGTCGTGTGTCGGCCAAGAGCACTGTCGTCAACTGCACTGAGGGGCGGCTGGCCACGACCGTGCGCCTGACTGCATCCATGGGGATCAGGACAATCCAATGCTGATCGGCTGATGGTCGCGGTCACATTTCAGAGGGCGGATCGCCGATGTATGGTTCGGCTTTGGCGCTGTGCTCCAGGCCTTTGCCAGCCTGCGTGGCGCAGAGATGTCGCGCGTTCGATGCTCGCCAGCCGAAGTCATCGACGAGCTGCGCCCATGAATGATGGAGACCGACCCGGGGACTGAGTAACGCGCACGTTTGCATCGTTCCAGAGAACCCAGTGAGCCAGTGTCAAGCCTCGTACATGCAATTCCGCAGAGCCGTAAAAACGCGACGGCGGGGTGCCGGTTGGTCGAGCCAGGCCAAGCGATAGCTGAGCAGACTTGGCCGCACGTCTTCAATGTTGTGAGAACGAAGCGAAGCTATGCAGCATGCCGCAACTGAATCTGCCCTGGGAAGTTGCTCCAGGTCGCGGATCGCGCGGCCGCCCGCCCATGCCAGAGACGCCACTTCACAGTTCTGACGTCCCTGCCGATGGCTGGAAGCACTCAAAAAGGGCCTGATCGGAATCGTACGATGCGATCGGCGATCTGCTGTATGGGCTGGATCTCCATGGCAATATGAAACCAGTCGATGATGTGGGTCGTTGGCTTCGGCATGGCGCGGGGCAGCCGCTTTAAGATTTCGGCCCCGTCCGAGATCACCGTCACATCCCCAAAGCCGCGATATTCCGACTTCCTAGAGAGGGCGAAGAGCACGATCGCGGATTGCCTGATGGTCGGTGCTGCCGGTTAAGAAATAGCAACCGCCCCTTTCTCCCGTCCCCCGCGGGCGCATCTGGCCACGACGAGCTCGAAAATTCGCGCCGAATGTTGATCAGCGCTACGAACGTACGCCGTATCGATGCTGATGACGAACTCTTTGCGCCGAGCTCCGGGAAGCTGCATCTCAAGGTGCCATCGGTCATCCGTTTGGGACCTCGCACGCCAATTTCCTGCATGACCTGGTCGTCGAGCCGCTTGCCGATCCTGATCGTACCTTGCGCACGATCGCATGCGTCTCAGTCGGTTCAGTGGGCAGGAATCGGCCAGCACCTTTGGCGCCTGCCAGTAGGGCAGCATGCTTTCAAGCCGCGCCATCAGTTCCATCAGCTCCGGTGTCGTTCGATCGGCCCTGGATGGCATTCGCGGCACAGCATCCATCGGGGATTGCGAACCTCAATGGAGCCGCAGACGGTTCGGATCCGGCGTGTCGTGTAGTCGGTGACCGGTCGGAGCGTATGGCAGCCCGGGCAAAGCCGGCGAGAAGGGCATAAGTCTCCGCCTCATGATTCACGAACGCGCTCTGCAGCGCTGCCATGATCTTCTTGGTATGGCGCATCGACAAGCAAGATGTCGCCGTCGAACAGGCTCTCCCAGCTCTTTGTCTATGTCTGTGCGGACCTCCTTCCGGCATTTGTCGTCAAATTCGTTCCGGCCCTCGATCATTCCACCGCCATCGCTTGGTCTCAAAACGATGCTGACGGGACTGCTTGAGCCTAACAACCCTTGTTTGACACCACAGAAATTACCGGTCTCCTCACGACGGATCGCCCATGACTCGGGGTCGATCGCTACTCCTTCATTGCAATGGACTTGCACCATCTACTCCTTGCCGGGCTCCCGGCGCACCTAGTTCCGGCCCCGTCAGAGGCTCAGCTCGTTCGGCGTGGCCGATCACCCCGATCAAAGCATCGACATAGGCGCCGAATGCGGCTTCACTCTCGGCTGTCCAGTCGGGCATGGCGGGGCGCCTCCCTGATCACGAAGCAGCACCCGAGCAAATCCGCCAGCACCGCGAATCCCCCGCATCCGCGACTTTCTAGCTGAGTAAGACTAGGCGCCCGCCGCAAGTGCGGGCGACGCCGCCATCAACCGGCGGGCAGATGCGCCGATGGCAACAAGCGCGCGTGACGCAACGCCGCCAGATCAGCCGAGCCGGTGCAGAAGCAGGCGACGGCCAACTGGCGGATGACGATCTCGAAATGCGCGACAACCGCCTCGGTGGATACCGTAGCCGCGCGCAGCACGCCGGCCGCCTGCCCGGCGATGTCCGCGCCCAGGCGAATGGCCTTGGCCACGTCGACGCCGTCGCGGATCCCGCCCGACGCGATCAGCTTCACCGTTGGCAGCGCCTCACGTACCGCCTGCAGGCTGGCTGGGGTCGGAAGCCCCCAATCGGCGAACGCCATTGCCACTGTACGGTCGGCGGCATCGCGGGCGCGCTCGCCCTCCACCGCGGCCCAACTGGTGCCGCCGGCGCCGGCGACATCGATCACCGCCACGCCCGCCGCAACGAGCGCACAGGCCACCGAGGCGGACAGGCCCGACCCCACTTCCTTGGCCACGATCGGCACGCCCACGCTGCGCGCCGCGCGAGCGATCTGCGCCAGGACGGCGCGCCAGTCGCGGTCGCCCTCCGGCTGTAGCGCTTCCTGCAGCGGATTGAGATGGACGATGAGTCCATCGGCCTCCAGCGCATCCACCGCGCGGCGCGCCAGGTCCAGGCCGTCGGCCTCGCGCAGTTGCGCGGCGCCGATATTGGCCAGCAACGGAATGTCTGGGGCCAGGCGGCGCAGCGCGCGCGTCAACCCCTGGGAGTTGCGGGATTGCAGGCTCACGCGTTGCGAACCGACGCACATGGCAATCCCCAAGGCTTGCGCTGCCTCGCTCAGATGCCGGTTGATGGCCTCGGCGCGTGACGTGCCGCCGGTCATGGAGCTGATCAGCAGCGGGGCGCGCATGATCTTGCCCAGCAGCGAGGCGCGCAGGTCGATCTGCGTCAGGTCCAACTCGGGCAATGCGCAGTGTTCGAAACGGACGTACTCCCAGCCGGGGGCGATCGTGGCCGGCGCCGTTCGTCGGTCCAGCACGATGTCCAGATGGTCGTCCTTGCGCCGGCTCAGGGCGGTGTCGCTCATGCTCGCTCCGTCCGTCGCATCGGGCGACGGCGTTGCGTCGGATCGGACCGACGGCAGCGCGCGCACGCCGCCGCCTCCCGCGCCTTCAGGCCGGCGCACGCTGGCCTCCCCCGCAGCGTCGCTGCGGTAGCGGCTGCTCGAGGTCTGGTAGTACTGCGCGCGGATGGCCGCCATGGCCTCGATCAACGGTCCCCACGGCGCGGGAAAGCGTTCTTCCGCCATCACCCGGTGCAGCATGCGCGTATGGCCGGCCAGCTCGTCGTTGAGGAACTCCACCGCAGGCATAGCCGGATAGCGCTGCAGCAGCAGGATCGACGCGTTGTCGGCCTCGCCGGCCGACCTGTCCTTGTCGCGTCCATGCAGATCGTTGTGCAGGCGCCCTATCGCGCAGATGAGCCGCAGGACCTCGCGAAACGCCGGACGCGCGCGCAAGGTCGCCATGTCCAGCCCCCACAGCAACGACAGGCAACAGAACACGTTCGTGTAGGCGATCGAATCGATGCCGTTGTGCAGGTACTCGGCGTAGGACCAGCGTTCCGCCCCTACCGCCTGCGCGTGTCCGCCGCGCAGCGCCGCGCAGTAGCACCGGGTATCGTCAAGAAGCTGAACATAGTCGCGACGATCGTAGGCGAGCGCGGCCAGCGTAGCGCGCAGCACAGCGCAGCCCTCGAATCCGGGCAGCGCGCACGGCACGCCCTGCCCCAGCGCCTGCTCCACGGCAGCGAGCTGCTCCGGCGCGATCAGGCCAAGGTCGTTGCAATCGTCGAGCCAGAACAGCAGCGCCAGTTCGCGATAGAACGCCACGATCAGCGTTTCGTCGTGCGGATCGCGGCCGGTGCGGGCGCTGGTGTCGCGCAGGCTCGCCTGGATGCGCTGCAGGATGTACTGGCCGCCCCTGACCGCTTCCACGGCATGCTCGTCTGCGAACCCGGTCAGGGAACGCCCCCACTCCAGCACCTGCTGCAGCGCGCGTTCGGTCTGGATCATGGCGCCGCTCCTGCTCCCTCGGCCGCGACGCGCCGCCCCCAACCAAGCGCCAGCCACAACCCGGCGAGTTCGGCCACGCGCACGACCCGGGTGGGGCAATACAGTTCCTTACCGATCCACAGCGGCGTCTGCGGCAATGCATGCGCCGCATGGCGGGCGAGCATCCACTCGAGCGCACGCGCCACCGCCTGCGCGATGCGCCGGCGCCCTGTCGGCTCTTCGCTCCGGTCCATTGCGTACAACGCGAACAGCGCATAGGCGGTTTCCTCGAATGTGGACGCGCGACCGGCGCCCCAGCCGCCGTCGTCGCGCTGCGCCTGCAGCAGCGCCGCCAGCGCGCGCTCGTCGCGCCACTGGGGCTTGCCTTGCGCCAGCGCAGCGACCGCATGCGCCGTGGGATACAGCCACGAAACGTGCCATTTTTCGTTGTCCCATACACCATGCGGGTTGCGATTGGCCCCGACGTAGGCACTGGTCCCGGCGGCGGGCTTTCCCAACAGTCGCAACGCATGCAGGGCATGAATGTTGGTCGACACCGAGGCATTGCGCTCGCCGGGGAAGGTGACGAACAGCTCGCCGACTTCGAAATGGCGTAACACATCGACCGCCGGGTCGCGGCCTGCGAGGCGCAGGACGCACAGCGCAACGGCGGTGTCGTCCGCATCGGCCGCGAAGTGCAAGGCCGGGCCCAGACCGCGCACGCCAAGGCGCGCGTCGAGCTGCGCGACGATCACGCGCACCGCCTCGGCGAGCGCGGGATGCGCGAACAGCCCGGCCAGATGCAGGGTGTACAGCGACCAGCATGGCTCGAACACATTGATCGGCCAGACGTTGGGAACGACACCTTCGATGCCGCTGCGCGTCGCCCGCGATGCCGCCAGCAGATACGCGTCGGCGCGCCCGACCTGCGGCGTGCTCCCCTGTGTCACGGCGTGCGCACGACACGCGGCGGTGGCCGCCGGACTGATGCCAATGCTGCCGTCGTCATCCGGGCATGCGATGGTCAGCGAGGTTCCCCAGGCTTCCCAGGAGTGCAGCAACGGATGGCCGCTCGGCAACGTCGCTACCGCCCCCAGCTTGACCAGGCACGCTTGCCGCAACGGCAACAGCGCCGGGTGGCGCGGAAACGCCACGCCGCCCAGTAAGGATGCGGCCTCGCCGCACAACTGCGGCAGGATCAGCTCCGCGGCGATCGGCGCGTCTTCCGGCACCGTATGCGCGTAGGGATCGGGCTCGCGCTCGAGGAACCGTGTTGCAGCCTGGACTGCGTCGGCAGCGCCGGGAAGAGGATCGGCACGCTGCAATGCCAGCAACGCCGCCCAAGTGGGCGCATGGCGGAACAGCGGGAAGTCCGCGCTTCCCCATCCGCCATCGGCCTGTTGCTGCGCGATAAGCCATGCGTATGCGTCCTGCCGACCGGTGACGTTGCCGCGGAACTGTAGAGCTCGCGCCGTGTCATAGACCGACGGGCCGACGCTGCCGCCGTCGCTCATCTCGCTCAGCAGGTGGCGCAATTCGGAAAGGATCTGTTCGGAAAGCGCGTTCACTCGGGATGTTCCTTCTGCAGACGGTCCGGGCAGACGCCGCGCACGTCGCCGCGGGCCCGTCGCGGCCCCGCGCATGGGCAGCGCCGGACGGTCGCCCTGCTCCGGTGCGGCGACGCGCCGATGCTGGCGCCGGTCCGCCGCATAGGCTTGCGCGCAGCGCGCCGCGGCCGTTCTGGGCAACCGCTGCGATTGGCGCCGCGGACTCGGACACGGTGCAGCATGCACCGCTCCCGCCCGCCGATCGCAGCGGCACAGGGGCGACTCCACGCAGACGGGCGCGCTCATGCGCATGGCGCGTGCTTGAACAGATACGCGTTGGCCCGCTGCAGCATCTGCGCCAACCGTTCCGCACGCGGCCCCAGTGGGGCGATGGCCTCTCCGGCGTCGCGCAATAAATCCAGCGCGAACTGGCGCGCTGCCTGCAGCCCCATGATCGACGCGCAGGTCGGCTTCTGCGCCGCCGCGTCCTTGCCGGGGGTCTTGCCCAGCGTCGCGGTATCAGCTGTCGCGTCGAGAATGTCGTCGACCACCTGCAATGCCAGGCCGAAACAGGCCGTGTAGCGATCGAGCCCACAGTACAGCGCAGCGTGCACGGCATCTTCGGCGATGGTGCATAGCGCGCCCATGCGAACGGACGCGCGCACTAGCGCTCCGCTCTTCATCCGGTGCATCGCCACGATCCTGTCCAGCTCGACGTGCTTTCCGACCAGCGACAGATCCATGGCCTGCCCGCCTGCGGCACCCTCGGCGGACACCGCCTGCGCCAGTTCGCGCACGAGCGCGATACGGTTGTCGGCCGGCACATCCAGGCTCGCCAGGGTCAGGAAGGCGTGCGCCTGCAGCGCATCGCCGACCAGGATCGCAGTGGCTTCGCCGAACTTGACGTGCACGGTCGGAAGGCCGCGGCGAAGCACGTCGTCGTCCATCGCGGGCAGGTCGTCGTGGACCAGGGTACAGGCATGGATCATCTCGATGGCGGCGCCGATGTCGTCGAGCATGTGCGCCGGCGTGTCGGCCAGTGCGCCGGCAGCCAGACAGAGCAAGGCGCGGGTGCGCTTCCCGCCATTCAAGGTGGCGTAGCGCATCGCCGCCATCAGCTCGGCCTCACCATCGTCTTCGGCGCAGAGAAGACGCGCCAACGCCTGTTCGACCCGCTTTGCGCCGTCCTGCATCCAGATCTCCGGCAGCAGCCTGCCGGATGCGCCGCGCACCTGCGCGCCCAATCCGCCGAGCGCGGAAACGCCAGTTCGGTCGTCGTGTAGCGTAGAACCGGTCTGCATGTTGTTCATGTCCTTGTACCTGACACGGCCACGGCGAGCGCCGAGCCGCCGCGGTGTTGCCGGCGTCGCACCGAGCGGACGCGCTCAGTGCAGCAATGCCGCCCGTCGCCGGCGCCGCTGCCTCCCCACACGGTGATGCGATGCCAGCTCATGAGAAGCCGATGCGGATTGTCATGGACGGATGTGCGGTTGGGTAATAGCGCCGGCCTTTTTCGACGCCGCTGAGCAACCGCGGTCGCACCCCGGCCTTGTGCATGGTCAGCGCCAAGGCGATGCAGAACTGCACCAGTTCCAGCCATACCAAGTGGTAGCCGATGCAGACGTGTGGGCCGGTACCGAACTGCAGCATGTCCAGCGGCTGGATCGGCTCCGTGCGTTGCAGCCACCGCGCCGGGCGGAACTGATCAGGCGCCTCGTGCAGCAGCGCCGAGGTCGAGAAATGGAGCAGTGGGATGCACAGATGGGTGCCCGCGGGAATGCGCCGTTGGCCGAGTTGCAATTCCTGCAGCGCGCGACGCGGCAGGAGCGTGGCCGTCGGATGCACGCGCAGCGTCTCGCGGAACAGCGCCTCGGCGACCGGACACTGCGCCAGGTCCGCGTGCCGGGTCGGCACCGCGCCCACGCGTTGCGCCTCCTCGACCAGGGCGTCCCACAGCACAGGCTGCCGCGCCAGCTCGATCACCATCCAGGCCATCGTCGAGGCAGTGGTGTCGTGACCGGCAAGCAGCAGCAAGCGGATATTGGCGACCAGGACGTCATCGGACATCCCATCATCGCTGCGATCGAAGGCGCTCACCAGGTCGTTGATCAACCCGGTGCGCGCGGCATGCGCGCGCACGTCGCGGACGAATTGGCGCAACTGCGCGTCGATCCAGTCGCGGGCGGCGCGGCCGCGCCGCAAGGGCAGTCCGGGCAGGTCGACCGGGGGCGCGACGATCAACTGCACCAGTTGCCGGTACTTGCGATGCCATTCCGGCAGGTCCTGCGCGGCGATTCCCAAGAGGCTGAAGATCAGCTTGAGCATCAGGTCGCCGGTTTCGCGCAGGATAGTTACGTCGCCGCGGTCGCGCCACGCCTGCACCCGCGCTCGGATGACGGGCACGAACAGGTCGCCGATGCCGGCCTGGGTCAGCCCCTTGGGCAAGAACGCCGCCTTGATCGCATCGCGCGCCTGCCGGTGCGCGCCGCCGTCCTGGGTAACCAACGTTCCGCCAAGCAATTCGGGCGCGATCTCTTCGATGAGCGCCGAGGACACGTCCTTGTGCCGGAGCAGTGCGAACGCATCCGGATCCACGCAGGTCATCATGTGTCCGGCAGGGCCGAAATCCAGCCAGAAGTGGCTGCCCAGCATCCCTTCCGCGCGCCGCAGCAGGCGCGGCAGGTCGCAGACGATGGCGGGAAGATGCCCCACCAGGGGGAAAGCGCCGGGCACGACCGGGATGTTGTGCCGCAGCCGGTGCCGACGGTCCAGCGGGTTGAGCAGCATGTCCGTCAGCAGCGCGGCGCCGCGGCCGCTTCGGCGGTGTGCCGGCAGGCCGCGCGGCGCGGCTGTTGCCACGCTCGGCGTACGTCGGCACATGCCCCAGCATGCCGCCGTCGATGCACACGACCCGGCCGGTGATGAACGCAGCATCGTCGTAGAGCAGGAATGCCCCCAGCGCGGCCACGTCCCTCGGCGCAGCCGACGCGCGGCAGGAGCTGGTGCCGCCGCAGATGCCGCTGCATGCACTCATCCAGCTTGGCGAGGAGACGCTCGGTCATGACGAGACCCGGCGCAATCGCGTTCCAGCGGATCTGCGCATGACCGTACTGGGTGGCGAGCGAGGCCCACAGCATTTTCATCGCCGCCTTCGACGCGGCGTAGGACGTCTGCGCGGGGTCAGCGCTGAGCCCCTGCCACGACCCCATGTTGACGATCGCGCCACCGCCGCGAGCGATATGGCCTGCGGGCAGCAGAGCAGCGTGCCGCGCAGATTGGTCGCCATGGTCTCATCCGAGACGGCCAGGTCCAGGTCGACGATCGCGCAGTGGCGCGGGGTCAGATGCATGTCGCTCGCGTTGTTCACCAGCAGGTCAACCCCACCGAAGTGCCGCTCCGCCGTTTCGAGCAGCGCTGCCACCGACTGCGCGTCCGCGATGTCCGTGGCCACGGCCAGCCGCGTGGCCCGCTTCGGCCGCGATCTGCGCGGTGCAGGCGATGCCCGCCGAGCCATCAATGTGGGCCACCACCACTCTGCCGCCCTCGCGCGCGATGGCGAGGGCGCTGCCTTGCCGATGCCGGCGCCAGCGCCGGTCACCACGGCCACCTTGCCTTCAAACCGCGCCATCGTGTCCTCCTGGATTGCGTTGTTCTTTCGCGGCATGCCGCTCGGCCTCTCCCGGAGAAGGCGCAGGGTCGGCGCTGGCGCGCTCATCATCGCCAACGTCGCTTTCGATGACCCGAATGGCGGCGACTGGGCATTGGCTGGCCGCGAGCCGCACGGCGGCGTGTAGCGCCTGCGGGACCGTCGCCACGCACACTTCGGCCACGCCGTCCGGTTCGCGCTGGCGAAAGGCGCCCGGCAGCGTCAGCACGCACTGCCCGGTCGTTGCGCACAGACCCTGGTCGACCACGACGCGCATCTCAGCCCCCCTGCCCACGCAGCCGCACCGGCAGCGCGCGGAACGTCCTAAGGAACTCGGAGGGCTCCCGGGTCGGCGGCTCGGCCAATGCCAGCGTGGGGAAGCGCGCCTGGATCCGCGGCAGGCTCTCGGCCAACTGCACCCTGGCCAGTTGCGCACCGACGCAGAAGCGGATGCCGTGGCCGAAGCTCAGCATGATCTTTCCGTCCGTCGACATGCCGGGACTGGTGCCGTAGAACCGCGCGGGATCAAAGCGGTCGGGATCGGCGAAGGCGTCCGGGTCGCGATTGCCGGCCGCGATCAGCACGCGCACGTCCGCGTTCTTCGGGATCACCACGCCGCCCAATTCGATGTCGCGCTGGGCGATCCGCATAGTGGTGCTGAACATGACGGGCGAATCGCGGCGCAGGACTTCTTCGACGAATGCCTGCACCCCCACGGCGTCTCCCTCAAGCCAGTGCCGCTGTTCGGGATACGCTAGCATCGCCAACACCGCATGGTCGATGGTCGCAGCAGTGGTTGAGAAGCCGCCCAGCAGCATGCCCCAAAGCATGCTGATCAACTCCGCATCCGACAGCGTGTCGGCATCGTCGTCGTGTGCGCCGACCAGCATCGACACGACGTCGTGGCGGGGA
The DNA here is from genome assembly GCF_023100905.1 of Bradyrhizobium sp. 4. Classification (NCBI taxonomy): domain Bacteria; kingdom Pseudomonadati; phylum Pseudomonadota; class Alphaproteobacteria; order Hyphomicrobiales; family Nitrobacteraceae; genus Bradyrhizobium; species Bradyrhizobium sp. 4. Next base: position 934,344 of record NZ_CP064686.1, on the reverse strand, counting down.
TCGGTGCGCTTACGCTGTATGAGGTCCCCGAAGTAGGCCTGCACCCTGGCGCTGGCCGCGTCCGCCGCGGCGAGCTGGGGGTCGCTGGCGTGCGGGCCCAGGCCTTTCAGAATGGGGTCGATGACGGCGGCGAGCCCGAACATGTCGTCCTGGGGCATGCCGAACAGTTCGGCCAAGACCAGCATGGGTAAGGCCAGCGCGAATTCCCGATGCAGGTCCACCGGCTCCCCGCGCTCCAGCGCGGGCGCCATGCCGTCCAGGCGCGCTGCGACGATGCGCGCGATGCTCGGCCGCAGGTTCTCGATCTGGCGCATGGTGAAATCGCGCGAGATCAGCCGGCGCAGACGCGTATGCGCCGGTGGGTCCTTCATCGCTATTGTAGACGCCAGCAGATTGAGTGACCGGCTGGTCGCCGCACGCGGAAAATAGCGCGCCAGTTCGCCCGGCGCTGGTGCCCGAAACGCATCGCCCGTGGCCTTGAGCGCCCAGTAAATATCGGCGTGGCGGCTCAATAGAAAGAGGCCCGACGCCGCGCGATGCACCGGATCGTGCTCGCGCAACCACCGCATAAACGGATACGGGTCGTGGGTGCGCGCTGGCGACGCCAGTTCGGCGAAGGCGTCCCGGCATGCTGCCGTGGTTTCTTGCACGTCCATCTTCCTTACCTGTTGGCTGGCTGATCCGACCGGCGCGCGCCAGGCGCTCGGGCAAACTGCTGAGAACATCGGGGCGATTTCGCCGAGGCCCCCTTCCCATAGAATGCTGTCTGATGCGGATTTGACATTTTGCTTTTCTTTCTTCGTTCCATCGATCGCGGTGTCATTCACGAAATGAAGGTCGGTCGGCGGCTCCCGGCTCGCAACGAAGGAGCTTCAAAACTCGTGCCAATTTGGCCGACCCAGCAGAAGGAAAAGATTGTGATTGCTTTCAGCGGATTAGCCTGAGGCCAGACAAGAGCTCGCGAACTAGGCCAGTGTCGCGGACCAACAAAGGCGACAGAACAGTGTCGGATAGTCGTCAGACGCCAGACTGGCGACACCTTCTTTATCAGTTCTCCTGAATGACGATTCCAGTTGCTGGAATATATGCGGCCTCTCGCAAGTGGACTGCTGTTGCAGGCAGGCCATAATGAGATCCGCGCACACGCGTTCCCAATGAAGGTTTGGGGCACGAAGCCCGCTTTTTTGCACAGGGCTTACGGTATGCTGATCCACTGTTTCGTCATCACTATCGCGAACCTTGCAATCGAGCCAGAAGCGTCAGGCAAAGGCGGGATCTCTGCCTTCGTCGCCACGCATCTGCTCGAAGCGCCAACAAAGACAGTGCTCCAGATCGACTTCAGGTCCGTCGCGATGTCCGGAACTGTTAGCATTCTTGCTCTTCGGGGGAGCGCTCCACGTCGATCTCGCAACCTTGGTAAGCCGCGCCGTGCCCCCAATCGAGCTTGCCACCTTCGCCACGATCACGTCGACGTTTATCCTTGGCTTTCTATTTTGGCAGCCCGCTGGTCTCCTTGGTTAGTCGCTGCCGCTGTCTTTGGCGCTCGTGTCTGGCGGCCTCATCAGCCTGACCGATCCGGTGGCGGTCATGGGTACGCTCAAAATGTAAAGGCACCTGAAGTCTCGAGGTCGAGATGCAGGGCGAGTCACTCTTCAACGAGGTGTCGGCATTGTCGTTTTCACGATCCTGCTGGCCTTCGCCGCCGGCGGTCCATGCGAGGTCGCGGCCCGATTCGGCAACTGCCGGCTTCACGCCAGAACAGGTCGGATCTGGGAGTTCCCTACCAGCTTGTATCTGACAACTCACTCGTCGATCTCGACGGAGAAAGCTGAATCAACCAGGTGGTGTGTGGGTCTGACAGTTTGTTGGGCACACCCGGGCGCAGGCGCTGCAGCCGATGCAAGCGCCTGCGTCCTTCAGCACCATGACCTTCTTTTCGAGCTCATCGTCGTCCTCATCGAGATCGATGATCTCGCCACCCTCGCTTAGCCCCTTCAGCGTCATGACCTCACGGCCGCAGATCTTGTAGCAGCGGCCGCAGCCGATACACTTGTTGGGATCGATAGAAACCAGGTAGTCCGGCCTCCAATTGCGACCGTCGCGGGTCCTGAATGACATGGCTAACCGTCCGCTATGTTTTGTCCAGCGCCTCGAGATATTGGCGCTTGCTTTCGAGCTCGCTGAAGGCAGCGTGGGCCTTCTGGGCCACGCTCAGGATCGACGACCAGTTGACCGGCAGCTCCTCGGAGAGGTCGTGGAGGTCCATCTTGGCCTGGGTCGCCTTGGCCGACAGCTTCTTTATTTCCGCTTTCAGAGTTTCGATATCGCTCACACTTGCCTCAACAACTCGCCACTTCCGGGAACTTACGGATCATCTCAACGCCACTGTTGACGAATTTGTCGCCTTGATTGGCGAGATCAGAGAGATGGTCGAAACCAAAGCGATGCACGTCGCGCAGCTGCTTGCTCACGACAACGAGCCGGCCGCCGATCAGCACGATCCGACCGAACCCTTCGTGATGCATCTTCAGCATTGGCGAGATCATCACACCGGTTGCCTTCTCGATAGAGAGCGCAACGGCGTCGAAGAACAGCTCCAGCCGCCATGTCGTGTCCGGGTCGGGATTGCCGACGATCGGCAGCGCACGGCGCTTGCGCTTGTCGAGAACGTAGGGTTCGAGCAGTTCAAGATCCTTTTTGCCCTCCCAGGCGCCGTGGGTGTCGTGGGCGCGCCAGATCTTGATGAGCTCTTTCAGAAATGGCCATTCCGCGGCGGCGGCGGCTGGAGTGACTTCAGACGGATCGGCCATCTTTATTCCTTCAGGCTTCGAAATCCACCGTACGTTCCCGGCTTTTGGTGAGCAGCTTCCGCAGCCAGGGCGGCGGCGACCCCTTCAGCACGGTTTCGAGTTTGACGCAAAGGTCGTGGATGGGCTCTGGCTGCAGCACCTTCATCGGATGGATGTTCCTGGCGACGACTCGCGCAGCACCCGAGCCGCCAATCGCCGCAACATAGAGGATTGCGCACTCCCTGATCGCCTCGATCTTCGGCGCGAGCTTATCCTCATTGCCGTCTTCGGTGAGGTCACCGTCGAATTGGATCGCCTCGATAAACCGATGCCCGTCCGGGCCGACCTCGTAGATCACGATGTTCTTGGCCCAGCCGAAGTGGGCATCGACGTGCTTCAAGTCCTGAGTGGCGAATGCAACTTTCATCCGGGTTGTTTTCTCTCCCTGCTCAATGCAACTGGGTGGATGGACCTGTGGGCCGCCGCAGCTTGATCGCCAGGTGTCGGGCGTCGGCCCATGGTTCGCTTCGCGGTCCGTGATGATCAGATTGGCGATGTCAAAGATCAGATCGCGCGTGCCGCGATAGCCAACCATCGTGAGGTGCGCAGCGCCAAGGCGATCGAACATCGGAAAGCCTACCCGGAAGAACGGGACATTGAGTCGCGAAGCGGCCTGGCGACCATGTGAATGCGACATCAAGAGGTCGCAGTCACGCGACCTGGCAAGCTCTTCAAGGTCCTCCAGATCGCCGATCAGGACGTCCTCGGTCCTGACCCGCTGGAGCACCGGTGAGTTCGTCGTCGTCACCGCAGCACTTACCTGTGCGCCCATCTCGTGGAGCAAGCTGGAGAGATCGAATAATAAGTCCGGCTCGGCGCCGATCGCGAGCTTGCGGCCGCCGATATGGAAATGTGCATCCAGCATGGCGTCTGCCAGCTGTCCACGCTGCCGGCGATATTTCCAGGGCACCGACCGGCCGCTGATCTGGCTCAGAAAGGCGATGAATTCGTCATTTGGGATAAGGCCACAGAGCCGCTCGAACAGGCGGAACGGCGCGCCTGTCCGCACCTGCATGGCCTCGGCCGCACGGCGCATCTGCGCGCCGATCGCGATCGTCCAGGCCGCCTGCCCCATGGTCGCAATCTCGTCCACTCCAATGCCCCCGATCGTGGTGGGCGTGAATTCGTCGGGGATGTGACCGTCCAGCGAACCGGCGACGTCCGGCAGGAACGAGGGCTTGAGCCCAAAATCCTCAAAAATCGTGCGCAGCTCGTCGAGATCGCCGGGCGTGAGGTGGCATCCAGGTAGCACGTTGACGCGGGAGATATCGCGCGGTCTCGCCGTGTCGACGGGAGCCACAAGCATCTCGATCATCCGCGCCACTGTCTTGCCCCAGCCATCCTGAAATGCATCCTTGAAATCCGGGGTGGAGACGTAGACAAGGGGGAGCTTTTCGAGCTTCGGATGCTTCTGTCGGATCAACCGGATGAAGGCTTCGACGTCATCGCCGTTGGTCTCGGTGACGCCAGTCGAATTGATACCAATGATCTCAGGCTCGAGCCGATTGTAGATGTTGAGGATCGCCTGTTCGAGATTCTCGTGGCCACCGAGCACGGTGGCAACCTCGCTCATGGCCGTCGTCTGCATCGGCACGGCTTCATTGAAATGGCGCACGAACAGCGTTAGCCCGAAGGAGGTGCAACCTTGCGGACCGTGCAAAAGCGGCATCGCGCCGCGCAGTCCCAGGAAGGCAAATGAGCCGCCGATCGGCTGGCTCATTTTGAGCGGATTGACCGAACAGGCTTTCTTCGAGGTAGTGACGACCGCCATGCCGTTCCCCTACTCCGCCGCCTGCAGCGCAGGGGGCTGCAAATCGGAACGAATGTCCTTACAAGCAACGCACCGTGCGGTGGAATTGGTGCATGGCTTGGCGAGGTTCAGGCCATCGGCCGCAATCGCGCTCTCGCCACCGCTGGCCTCATTTTCATTCGCGAGACTTATCGTATTGACGCCGTTCTTGCTCGCGTCTCGAACTGGATCAGCGGCTTGCGCATACATCTGCGCAACCGTCCTTGCCTGACGCTTTCGGTCGAACTCATCCCATGGCGCGGCTTGGCGGAGCTGATCCCATATCGGATTGTAGAGCGCTTTCTCGATCTCCTCCATGAGCTTGACAATCCCGATATAGCCCATATAGGCGTGGCAGCGCTCCTGGTTGATATCGAGCCACGGCATCGCCGCCTTTAGTGCGACGAATTGCGACTTGCCGCCCGAGAGCATGATGTCGGCTTTTGCGTCCTTTAGCATCTTGTAGATCTCGCGAGGCGACATGTCCTCGATCATGTGGGCGTGCTGGCCCATTAACTCCTTGATACGTTCCTTGTCCTTCTTGGTCGATTTCTTCACGGACGTGCCGACGATCTCGAGCCCGGCCTCTTGCAAAGCGGACACCATCGACCAGGATTTCACGCCACCGGTGATGAGAACAACCCTCTTTGCGGCAAAGCGTGGCTTGAAACGTTCAATCGCAGCCCAGGCTTTGGTCTCTTCGCGTGCGATCAGGGCTTGCGTGCGTTCCATCAGCTCGGCCGGCGCGCCGCGTTCGATCAGCATGCGCGCGATCTGGCGTAGTGAATCGCTGGAATCCTCAATACCGTAGAACGAGCCTTCAAAAAACGGGATGCCGTAGCGCTGCCTCATCTTCCGTGCGACGTTGATCATTGCCTTTGAGCAGACCATCATCGCGGCTTTGGCTCGGTGCGAATAAGCCACCTCGCGATACTTGCCGTCCCCCGAGATGCACGACAGGATCCGGATTCCGAGCTCATCGAGCAGCGGCTTGACCTGCCAGAGCTCGCCGGACAGGTTGTATTCGCCGATGATGTTGATGTCATACGCAGTGGTGTAATCGGGCTCTCCGGTACCGATGACGTGCTCCAGCAGTGCTTCGCCTGCGAGCTTGTTGCCGAGGTTCTTCGACCCCACAAATCCCGGTGCATTGATGGGAATGACCGGTTTGCCAAGTTTGGCGGAGGCTGCCTTGCAGACCGCATCGATGTCGTCACCGATCATTGCGGGCACGCATGTCTGGTAGACGAAGATGGCCTGCGGGTCGTATTTCTCTGTGATCTCCTTGACTGCCCTGTACAGCCGCTTCTCGCCGCCGAACACGATGTCGGTCTCGCTCATGTCCGTGGTGAAGCTTCTGCGCCACAGATCGGAGCCGGAGGAGGCGGAACCGCGATTGTCCCAAGAATTGCCCTCACAGGCGATTGGACCATGCACAAGATGGGCGACGTCGGTGAAGGGCTGCAGTGCGACTTTGGCGCCATCGAAGGCACACCCACCGGCGACGCCGCCCGGCTTCAGCTGCTTGGTGCATCCATTCTTGCGCTCGACGTTCGACTTGCTCGCATTCCTGGCGCAGCCCGGTTCGTTAAAGACGTCCTGTATGGTCGTGGGAAGCGAAGTCATGGTGTCTCTTTCGGGGATGTCAAGACATTCGCACAGACCAAGAGGATGGCCCGGCGGATAACCCGGGATCCCCGCCACAGCGCTGCTGTTCCTGCGGACGATGAGGCGGGGCGCTCGCCTCAACGTATGATGTCGAAGCTGTAGTCCGTCTTGCCAACCGAGCTGGTTTTTCTATCGATCTCATCAAAGATCTTGTCGAGAATCTTGACCAGCACATTCATGCTACCCTGATAGCCCCACACTGGATAACGATGGTGATGATGGCGATCGAAGATGGGAAACCCGATTCGGATTAGCGGCGTTCCAGTGTCACGCTCGAGATACTTGCCGTAGGTGTTACCGATCAGGAAATCGACTGGTTCTGTGAACAGGAGCGAACGCATGTGCCAGAGATCCTTGCCCGGGAAGGCGCGGCAGTTTTTACCGAACGGCGAGCTCGCGAACAGCGCCTGCATCTTCTGCTCCCAGCCCTTACTTCCGTTGGTCGAGAGCACGTGCGTCGGCTCAGCGCCAAGCTCCAGCAAGAATGCGGCAAGGCCATAGGAGAGGTCGGGATCGCCGTAGATCGCGAACTTCTTGCCGTGAACATGCGCGCTAGAGTCAGCCATTGCGTCTACCAGACGCCCGCGCTCCCGCTCCAGCGCATTGGGAATTGCCTTGTTGGTGATACGCGACAGCGTCATCAGGAAATCGTCCGTGGCGCTGACACCCAGAGGGTGATTGAAGGAGACGACCTCCTGGTCGTGCCCCTTGATGAAGGGCAACGTCTTCTCCGTACAATATTGCTGCATGGAAATGGTTGCCTTCGCATGTACTGCGTTCGCGGCATCCTTTAGTGTCGTGCCGCCATCATACATGCGGAACTCGCCGTCGGTGGGGGTATCGAACACATCACTGTTATCCGCGAGGATCGTGTAGCCGATCCCCATCAGCTCGAAGATGCGCTTTATCTCACGGATGTTCCCGACAGTGTAGCCGTCGAAGCCACCGATGAAGTTGATCCAGTTGTTCGCTTTGCGCTGGAGTTTAGGCGCCGTGCCGGCTTTGCCATCCCAGAAATGCTCGAGGATGCCCTTGAGCGTGTTGTCGTAGCCGGTAATGTGGCTACCGACGAATGCAGGAGTGTGAGCGAATGGTACGTCGTAATCCGCGGGGACTGAACCTTTTTCCTTTGATGTTTTGATGAAGGCGTTGAGGTCGTCGCCAATGACTTCCGCCATGCAGGTCGTGGCGACCGCGATCATCTTCGGCTTGTACATGTTGTAGCTGTTGGCAAGCCCGTCGGTCAGGTTGTTGAGCCCCCCGAACACAGCCGCGTCTTCCGTCATGGACGAGGAGACGCACGAAGTCGGCTCCTTGAAGTGCCGCGACAAATGGCTGCGATAATACGCGACGCAACCCTGGGAGCCGTGGACGAACGGCAGTGTGCGCTCGAACCCGAGCGCGGCGAACACCGCACCTAGCGGCTGGCAAGCCTTCGCCGGATTGACGGTTAGCGCTTCGCGGGCGAAGTTCTTCTCGCGGTATTCGGGCGTCTTGGACCATTCTCCGATACGGTCGACTTCGGCGGGATCGTGCGGATTCTCAAATAGCGCCTTCTTATTGGCCAGCATCTGCTGGTATTCGTCTCCCCGGAAAAGCTCGGAGTGGTCGAGGATGTGTTCGGCGTTCTGTGTCATCATGGCACTCTTCAGGTTCTTGTGTTCGTTCTCCTGCCCTTCCCTCCTCTGCGGAGGAAAGGGCCCGAGCGTCGGCTTTCCTATTCCGCCGCCATGAGGCTCGGCCGCGGAGCGTCCTTCCAAGGTGCGGTGGTCTTCCCCCAGATCGGGGAGTTGATTGCCATGTCCATGTCTCGGGCGAAGATCGCGAAGCCGTCATAACCGTGGTAAGGACCCGAGTAGTCCCAGGAATGCATTTGGCGGAACGGCACGCCCATCTTTTGGAAGACGTATTTTTCCTTGATACCGGAGCCGACGAGGTCGGGCCGGATCTTTTCGACGAAGCGCTCGAATTCGTAGCCGGTGACATCGTCGTAGATCAGCGTGCCGTCCTTGACGTAGTGCTGGGCGGTGCGCTGATAGTCGTCGTTGTGACCGAACTCATAGCCTGTGCCGACAACATCCATGCCGAGGTCCTCATACGCGCCGATGACGTGGCGAGGACGTAGGCCGCCCACGAACAGCATTACAGTCTTGCCATCGAGCCGCGGCCGGTACTTCGCGGTCACCGCATCGACCAGCGGCTGATATTTCGCGATGACGCGCTCGGCGCCCTCCTTGATCTTATCATCGAAGAAGCTTGCAATTTTGCGCAGCGACTCCGCGATTTTGGAAGGCCCGAAGAAGTTGTACTCGCACCAGGGAATCCCGAATTTTTCCTCCATGTGCCGTGAGATGTAGTTCATCGAGCGATAGCAATGCAATATGTTGAGCTTCGCTTTCGGCGTCGCCTCCAATTCAGCGAGAGATCCATCCCCGGACCACTGGGCGATGACGCGCAGGCCCATTTCTTCGAGCAGGATCCGTGACGACCAGGCGTCGCCGCCGATGTTGTAGTCACCGATGATGGCGACGTCATAGGCGGTCGGCTGAAATTTAGAGCTGGCTTCTGGGGCGCTCTTGTCGAAGATCCAATCTCGAATGGCGTCGTTCGCGATGTGATGGCCGAGCGATTGTGACACGCCACGAAAACCCTCGCACCGCACAGGCACGATGGTTTTGCCGCCATATTCCTTTGACTTTTCTCTGGAGACTGCCTCGATATCGTCACCGATCAAACCAATCGGACATTCGGACTGAATGGTAATGCCCCTGTTGAGAGGAAACAGCTCCTGTAGCTCGTCGATGAGTTTGGTGACCTTTTTATCTCCGCCGAACACGATATCCTTTTCCTGGAAATCGGAAGTGAACTGCAGTGTCACGAACGTGTCGATGCCGGTCGTGCCGACGTAGTAGTTGCGCCGCGAGCCCCATGAGTACTGACCACAGCCGACCGGACCGTGGCTAATGTGGATCATGTCCTTGATCGGCCCCCAGACCACGCCCTTGGAGCCCGCGTAGGCGCAGCCGCGGATGGTCATTACGCCCGGAATGGACTTGATATTCGACTTGACGCCACAATCGGACTTCCCCGCCTCGTGAACACTCAGATGCTTGGCGCGCCTTTTGGCGGTCTTCTCTGGGTAGACCTTCAACACCTCATCGATTAGCTGCTTGTTGCGCGCCTTGATCTCTGCGACGCTCTCGGTAGTTGCTCGGCTCATACAAATTTCCTTTCGATTGTCGTCTCAAATGAAGAAGCGGCGCTTTTCCGGTAGACCGACGGATTTCCGATCCGGCGTTGAGGTGTAAAGCGTGCAATCTCGCTGGCCGGTCCTACCGGACGCAACTCTGCGGGGTTCTGGATCATGCCGCAGCGATCGATCAGAATGTTGCAGCTCATCTCGGCTAAGCGCTTGCGAGCGCCATGTGTGACGCTGTTGATTTGTCGACGGAATCGCTGACCAAGACGCGTCTCGGTGATGTCATGCCTGCCCTCCAGCCTTGGTCATATCGGCTTCTTTACTCGCTCGCGTGCCATCAGGGGCGGCCTGCCCCTCTGCATGTCGATGCAAAGGGCTAACAGCCGCCTGTTGCGCAGGGGTTTGCAACGAGTGTGCCAGCGCTGGTTGAACACGAAAAACCCACGTCTGTAGAGCTAGATAGCTGGCAGGATGCGGATGTTATAAACCCGACCCTACGTGGCACCGACAGGCGTGCCCGCTAACGCTCTGTCTGAAACAAAACAATCACTTGCGCTCTCCGCCAGCGAGATAGGTAGAGTCTTCCCGCGCGCCGGCGTCACTCCGGTGCGCAGCTTTGCTTGGCGCCCCATCGAGCGATCGCAAACACGATCGGCTCGAGAGAGTTCAGCGCACGTAGATGCGCCCATGGTGTTTGCGATCGATACTGAGCAAGTGATGTTGAGCGTTGCAGCACCTCTTCTGGATGACTAAGAGAACTCAGTTGTCAGAAGGCGTTGTTTCACTTACAGGCGATCTTTCGCTTCGCTCGTCATTCCAGTTGATCTCTCGTGGAGACGCGCTCTAAGTGGCGACACCCGATCTCGTGGAGAGCATTGGGGCTGATCGATTCTCAACCCGCGATAGCCTTAAAGGCGCAAGCTCCTGGCCCTTGCTCATTCGGGGTAAAGAGGTCGGCGTTCTGCGTCATTCGGCAGCTCAGTTGCAGCTCGCTTCAGCATCTCGGGAAGGCACGCCCCGACGCAATTCGGCGCTTGGATCGCTCGCCCGTCGACTTTTTGCTAACGCCGCTTGCGGGAGCGTGACGCGGTGAGCCGACGCCGGCACGCGGCACTGAGTGCAGCGACAACGAGGCCTATCTGATGATGAGCGCGAGGCGCTGCTCCCACTACAGACGGACACCACTAGAGCGGCTCCATCAGCGCGGGCTGCCCTCAAATTCGCGTTGAGCGTTCATCCTCCGTCAATGAAGCTTCGCATATTCTTCGTTCGGCAAATAGGGCCCCGTGGATAGCCTACTTTATCTACTTCCCGGCGCGAAATTGATGCTTTCCAGCCTTAGGGCCAACGGCATGGGGCAAAACAAACCCGCCGGCTGGACGGCGGGGGCTTGAAGCGAGCATGATGGGTCCGAGATCTACGGAGCGGCTCGGCTGCTCATCGTCCGGCCGATGTTGCGGAGGTTGAGATTACACCGAGGGCGAGCCAGCGCTGCATTCCGGGTGCGCCATTCTTGGCATCGCGGAACCAGCGCTTCTTCTGTTCGCGCTTGCGCTCAGGGCTTTTGCTCGGTCGATTGGGGATGCATACCCCCCAATGCTCTCGCAGCGGCCTCGTTCTGGCAGAGTAGAATCCGGCGTCAGTCGCCACCAGCCGCGGCACGCCCCCTGGTAGGTGCGATGGCCGTGATCAACAGATCGCCATTGCGCCGCCGGACATAGAGTTAGTCGACAATCTTGCAGCTTGATCATTTTGCCGAACTCATTGGGCTTGCCGGCTTGTCCTTACGGATGATCTCGGGCCGGCGGCTCGAACACGCTGAGAACCTTATCTTCCACATGAAGTGTCGCCGTGGAAGATGCGCGCCCAGGCTCTTGACGGATCACCCGCAGCACCAGCGGCAACATCCGATCGAGCTCCGCGCGGAGTCCCCTCCAGTGCGATCTGCTGCAGAATGTCCGTCGCCCTCTTCACTCCTTTGGATATTTCTGCGCTTGCGGAAATAAAGCGTAAGACACGAGTCACTTCCAAAAAAGAGATTCTGGCCAATCTATGAACTCCAATTCGAAGCTACGTAGGCCAGTAAGTTTGGTGGTGAATTTAAGGGTCTTCCCTGAAAGGGCTGCCAATGAGCCAGATGCGAACTTGAATACTGTCGTGCCGGAAGTTGCGACCGCAATGCCTTGCTCCCCTTCCATGCTAGAGAAGCCGGTCGCCTCGGAGAGTTGCCCAATTGCAACTCCCTCCAGCGCGCGGTGAAATTCCAGGGACGCTAGGTACGTTCCTTTATCAGCAGCCCACTCGCTGACCGACACTGCTGTAATCCCCGCGTCACGCGAGAGACCATCCGCGATCCGGCAGCCATATTGAACCGTGAGAATGACCCGCTCGTTCCGAACTCCGACCGGCTCTCGATCGGCGGCAGTGATCGTGCACGCGTACCGCCTTGTGTCCGCAACCGCGCTCGCGCTTAGCCCGAGCAGCTCGAGAGCGGAACATAATGCAAAAGCGATAGCGGCTCTTCTCATTCGGCTACACCTAGTCTGGAGTATCGTTCGCCTGCTCTGTACAACCTGACGCTACGGCCGATTCAAGCTTCTTCGATCGCTCTGTCGGATGAAAGCTACTCATGGTGACCGCGGTTTCGCAGAAAAGGCGCAATCGGTGTCCCCCAGCCGTGGTCCTGGATGGCCGGCCCGAACGGTTTCATTATCGGCGCTCACCGTGCGCCGCGGGCCAGCACATCGGTGAAAAGGCTGAGGACCGACGCATTTCAGCTCGGCGGCGGTCATGATGGCGCGGCGGTCCGCGGCGACGGAGCCTACGTTTCTGACGCAGGCGCATGCGTTCTATGAGCCGACGCCATTTTGCGCGCCAATGACCTGCGGCTCCCGAATTTTGCTTGACAGTGTCAATGTAAAAGGAAACGTGGTCGCTAGGAGCCGTTCAAAGGCAGATTGCCGCTCAAGCAGGCGATCTTCGAGAACCTTACGCTCGAGATCACTCAGCTCGCTTTTAAGCCTTCTTCGACAGCGCCAAATGTCATTCCGCACGTGTCGGATCTCATTCAATCGATCGTCAATCGCAGCCATCACCGACGCCATATCTAACTTGAACCAGCCATGGACAACTGGTCAATCACGTCCTTCCCTCAGTAAGACGCGGATGAGATCTCACGACCTGGCCATCTGCGGACATGATGTAAAGATCTCCTACCAACATGTCCTCTTGTACGGAAGTCTTTCAACGCAAGAGCACGAAGTGACCATTGCTTCTGCAGAAGTTCAGCGATTCTTGCGACCAGCGCGCAGGATTTCAAAAGCTGCCACTAGGCCGTGAGTGGGTCGAAATGGTTATCTTATCCCAACCCACACGCGGCCCGATCAGGTGTCAGGCCGGCACTTCAGCTGGTGTCGAATGGGAATATCCGAGTAAATCGGACGGTCGTACCGTCAAACTCTAGTCTTGGTAACAGATTTGAGATGGGCAATTGCTCTGCCAGCGAACCCCAGGTGGGATTCAAGGCAAGCCATGTTCAGGCTTCGGGGCTCGTCTGTTACAAACGAGCGCGATTTCGGAGGCGGCGCGCAAAGAGCCGACCCGAACTGAGTCGGCGAGCCTTCAGTCGGCAGGGCGAGGCGAAATCGTGAGCGATGCGCACCGCCGGGCGCCTCGGCTCAGTGTCTCGCCGTAGGCCAGCGTAGATCTTTGTACCGCCGTGCCACGTGTGGCCGGCAAGCCTGGCAATCGGATCTCATCACAAAACTTCCTGAGCGATGATGTCTAGCCGGGACTGGCGCTTGTCGCATCTGTGACACTGTATGTATTCATCAAAGCAAGACATCCGACGTTGTTCGGCAGCCCGGACTCGTTTTGTACCTAAATCAGCAGCTTGCATGTCAGATGCAAGACTGGCATGGGGGTTGCTATTGTCCAGCGACACCGTGAGCGCTGAGCGCGACCAGCGGTGCAACACGGATAGACTTCGCTGGAGCGTATTGGCCACCCAATCGCTCAATGGAGAACCGATGCGGCCACCGGACAGATTATCCTTTTTCGGCACGCTTATTGTTGTCAGATCGGCCATCATTCCGAAGGTTGAGGCGCTAGTCTGATCTACCAAGGTCGTGATCTAAGCTCAAAGCGAATTCGCGAATCAAATAACGGCTTAAAGCCTCTTGGGCGAACGCCGGCAGCGAGCACCTCGAAATCGAACATTTGATGCAGCCTCGCTTCACAGGATCCGGTGCATGCTGCGCCGGCCCGTTGAGGGAACAGAGTGTGGCATCGCTTTCGACTGTTTCCTTCGTATCAATCAGAGCTGATGAGGCGGGTGTATGAACAAATCGATCCGGGAGCTTCGGCTTGTGGCTGAAGCATCTGTTTTGGCGATTGGCCTGTTGATGTCGTCAGGAGCTAGCGCGGACGATGATCTTATGAGAACCGCCAGGCAGATTTTCCATCCGATCCCCTCAATCATTCCTGCGGTAAAGGACAATCCAGTCACGCATGAAAAGGTCGAGCTTGGCAAAATTCTGTTCTTCGATCCGCGGCTATCGGCAAGCGAGATCATTAGCTGCAATACGTGCCACAATCTCGGCAGCGGCGGAGTCGATGCCGGTCCGACCTCAGTCGGTCACGGCTGGAAGGTCGGCCTACGTCGGGCCCCAACCGTCTACAACGCGGTGTTCAATTCGGCGCAATTCTGGGACGGACGCGCCGCGGACCTCAAGGCGCAAGCAACTGGCCCTGTGCAGGCGAGTGCCGAAATGAATGCGACTCCGGATCATGTGCTCGACACCTTGAACTCAATGGCCAGTTATGTCGTCTTGTTCAAAAATGCTTTCCCGAACGAGGCGAGACCGGTCAGCTTTGAAAACTTTGCGAAGGCAATCGAGGCTTTTGAAGCCACTCTCATCACACCTGCGGCCCCGTTCGATCAGTATTTGGAGGGCAATACACATGCTCTCGATGATCAGCAGAAGTCAGGGTTGGCGCTGTTTATGGAGAAGGGATGCTCCTCTTGCCACAATGGAATCAATGTCGGTGGACAGGCCTACTTCCAGTTCGGCGTGATGAAGAAGCCGGACGCAACCCTGCTTCCGCAAGCCGATAAGGGCCGATTCGCGGTCACCAAGGCGGTCGGCGACGAATATGTCTTCCGCGCTGCGCCGTTGCGGAACGTTGCTTTGCGAGCCCCTTACTTCCATTCGGGCCAGGTTTGGAGCCTGAAGCAAGCTGTTGCCTTGATGAGTGAAATCCAGCTCGGCGCCAAGCTTAGCGATGGGGAGGAAAACGACATTGTCGCGTTCCTGAATTCGCTTACCGGGCGGCTACCTAAGATCGAGTATCCGATACTACCCACCCGGACGAACACGACGCCAAAGCCTTCAATAGACAGATAGGATTAACAGCACCGGCCTCATATCTTGCCGAATGATAACAGATGCGACGCAAGAACCCGGCGTCCCGCAATGACGTTAAAATGAATGATCCCGTGCTGTCACTCATAACCAAGCGATCGGGTAGGAGGAAGCCTCGCGGCTTCCCCCTCCCACACCACCCTACGTACGGACCCGTAAACCGCGGTTAGTCAAGCCCGATTGAGATGGCGGTGCAGTCCAATGAGGAACGGCAGACCGAGGTGCACGAAAAAGGCGGCGCGATAAGCGTCGTTCATGTGGCTGGCCCCGGCATTCCACCAGGCCACGGCCGTTGAAGGCCGACTGCCATGCCCGCTCCGGATCGAGCCCACGTTGCATCAAGCGCTTGGCGGGTGTCCATGGTCGCTTCCACGGGCGCCAGAGGCCCGCCTTGGGGTCGGACGAACAGTCGCGGCCAGCGTTGCGGTGCCGGCTTGCGAACGCGTCCCTCAGCGCCATCCAAAGCCGGTCATCAAGAGAGCGCGCGATTCGCTGTCCACGCCGCGGATGCCCTTGGTCAGTAAGACGCGGTCCACGATGGGCCCGAGCAGCTTCTCTATTTTTTTGGCCGACCCTCTCCCACATCTCCGTTACGGCCGCCCAGTGAGCTTCCTGCTCCTCGTGACTCTCAGTGTCCGGCGTCCAGCCAGCCGACACCCGGCGCATGAACTATGGCGACACTCCGGGCGCGGCTCTCGCTGTCCGTCCAGACGCGATGGAGTTCGCCTGCCAAGGCCGTTGCCTGGCGGTGGGTCGGATGCACGGGAGCGTCATTGCGGACGGCCTGCCAAACACCCTCTAGATAGGCCGCGGCGACTCCATGCGCGACTTCGCTTCGCTGGGCTCTGTGGGTGCGGAGGGAAAATCGAACGGCCTGAGCGCTCTCGCTAGGCGTCACAAAAACGAAATCATCACCGAGCGGAATAGCCAGCTCGATGCCCGCAGCCTTGGGGCGGACGTCCGCTGGAATGCGCCGCACGAATGAAGGAAAGCGAGACCCGTCCCAGCGCATCGGCCGAACAACCCTGAACAGCAATGTTACACCCCATTGTTACACAGTCGGGGCCAGCGCAACACTCTGAAAGAGCATAACTTCTCGAATTGCTGCACATCAAGAAGTTGATGGTGCCCAGGAAAGGACTCTGACCTCCAAGTCATCGACCGGACACCACTCCGGTCGAATCGCGCCAGTCACGGCGGTCCGCGCCATGCCTGGCGCACCAAAAAAAGCCCGGCCTCCTCCGGAGGCCAGGCGAAAGTCACGCAGGAACGACGCTGCTTTACGCATCGCACCAGCTTTCGTCGGCAGGGAGGACTTACCGCCGATCGATCTTCGGCGAGGGCATTCGCCGTCAAACAAGGAGAAACGGATATCACTCCGCGCGAAATCTGGAGCCGTTTGCCTTCCGCTCCTGTCGGAAACTTCACGACTTTTCCACCACTCGCCCGCTGTCCGGTTGGGACGGCAGTGCCTTGACCGAGATGGGATCCTGCGCCGGTTTGGCTGCCGTGCCCTGAAACACCAGCGGCAGTTTGCCGTCGCACAGCAGCATTTGGTACGTCCCCAAAAACCAACAACGCTCGATTACCTCTCCCGAAGAGCGTGCCAGGGCCTGAATTTCGTATGACGTTCCGTAAGGACCGTAAAATAGATTGTTGTGATGAGACGCATCCACGCGATGGATAAATGAAAAAGTCGGGCTGTGCTTCGCGTCGAGCGTTAATGACGTCGCAATAGGACCTGATCGGACCTCGCCGGCATGCTGTCGGCCGTCGGGTCGAGAATCGAGCTTGTCGCCGGCTGTATGCGACCGCCTCCGCCGACGCCCGCCCGCATTCCGCGGCGCTGGGAACTTTGAAAGCTCCCAAGGACATCGTAAGCCCCCAAAGCGCGTGCATCTTGTTCACAAACGCGTTGGCGAAACGCTCCGGCCCATCATGGCTCGGCCCGCAACTCGCGTGCGGCGGCCACCATATTGACGAGCGCGGGACGCACCTCCTCCCACCTTCGCGTTTTCAGTCCGCAGTCGGGATTGATCCAGAGCTGCCGATCGGAAACTCGCTGCCGCGCCAACACAATCAGCTGCTTGATTTCCGCCGCTGCGGGAATGCGCGGTGAATGAATGTCATAGACGCCGGGCCCGATCTCATTTGGATATTTGTAGCTCTTGAAGGCCTCGAGCAATTCCATCTTAGAACGCGACGTCTCGATTGAAATGACGTCGGCATCCATTGCTGCGATCGCATCGATGATTTCGTTGAACTCGGAATAACACATGTGAGTATGGATCTGAGTTCCGTCGGCGACCACGGAGGAGCAAAGGCGGAAGCTGTCCACCGCCCAATCTAGATAGTTCTTCCACTGCGATTTGCGTAGCGGCAATCCCTCCCGCAACGCAGCCTCGTCGATCTGGATCATGGTCGCTCCAGCCGCCTCAAGGTCGATGACCTCATCTCGGATCGCGAGAGCGATCTGTCGGCATGTCTCGCGCCGCGAGATGTCGTCACGGACAAACGACCAGTTCAGGATGGTCACCGGTCCGGTCAGCATAGCCTTGACGGGTTTTTTGGTCAGAGACTGCGCATAGCGCCACCATTCTCCGGTCATGGGCTTCGGCCGGGAGACATCTCCGAACAGGATAGGCGGACGAACGTACCGCGAGCCATAAGACTGAACCCAGCCATGCTTGGTAAAAGCGAAGCCCAACAGCTGCTCGGCAAAGTATTGAACCATGTCATTGCGCTCGAACTCACCGTGTACGAGCACGTCCAGGCCGATATCTTCCTGCCACTTCACGGTACGGGCTGTCTCCGCTTTCAGAAGCTGCTCGTACTGCGTGTCATTCAACGTTCCCCGCGCATGAGCCGCGCGCGCATTCCGGACATCGGCCGTTTGCGGGAAGGATCCGATGGTTGTCGTTGGAAACATCGGCAAAGCGAACGCGACGCGCTGGACGTCGGCACGCTGGGTGAACGCACTGCGACGGCGAAGCATGCTATCGTCGATCGCGGCGATTCGTCCGGCGACATTCGCATTGTGGATCTCGGGCGATGTTTCGCGGGTGACGGCTGCCTCCTCCGAAAGCGCAAGTTCATCGGCCACCTCGGCAGCATGGCCGGCCAGCGCTTTGCCCAATATCGAAAGTTCCTTGATCTTCTGAACTGAGAACGCCAGCCATGTCTTCAGATTGGGATCGAGATCGGTCTCTAGCTCAATGTCGATCGGAACATGAAGCAGCGAGCAGGAAGGAGCAATCTGAACACGGTGCCTGCCCAATTTTTGGACCATAGGAGCAAGTTGGTCGAGCAGCGCCGGAAGATTGGAGCGCCACACGTTCCGACCATCAACGACGCCTAGTGAGACCACGAGATCTCTACGGGTTGTGGCGACAATTGCGTCCAACTGGTCAGGTGCCCGAACCAGATCCACATGAAGCCCGGCAACGGGCAAGGCCAAGGTTGTTTCAAGATTGTCGCCGATAGCCCCGAAATATGTGGCCAGCATGATTTTAAGGGCCGGCACAAGCTTTGCGAAATGAGCATAGGCCCGGCGGACAGCCGCCCGCGATGCTTCGTCGACGTCCATCACTAGGCATGGCTCGTCCAGCTGAACCCATTCAGCACCGCGCGAGGATAGTTCGCGGAGAACATCGACATAGACTGGGAGGAGCCGATCGAGCAGCGACAGCGGATTGAATGCGGGATTTGCGCTTTTGCCAAGCTTCAGGAAAGTGACTGGGCCAACTAGGACGGGG
The DNA here is from genome assembly GCF_023100905.1 of Bradyrhizobium sp. 4. NCBI lineage: Bacteria > Pseudomonadati > Pseudomonadota > Alphaproteobacteria > Hyphomicrobiales > Nitrobacteraceae > Bradyrhizobium > Bradyrhizobium sp. 4. The sequence continues at coordinate 915,661 of NZ_CP064686.1, read as the reverse complement.
CGCGTTTGGTAGCCGAGGCTTTTTGCCTCCTCATATTCCTCGATCGGCTTTCGAGAGGAATACTTAAAGATCTGATCCCGGTGAAATTCCGGCACCATGTAGTGGTAGTTGGTATCGAACCACTTCGTCATTTCCTGTGCGGCTACGCCAGGCCCATGCTGAGCGTGACCACCGTCCTGAGCGCCACGCGCCATGGTGAAGTAGGTCTTGAGCGACACAGGACCTTCGGTCCAGCCGTAGACGTCGGGAATGGCGCCGACCATTAGGCTGGTATCGAGCACATGATCGTAAAACGAGAAGTCATTCGAAGGAATGACGGTCGCACCGCGGGATTTCTGCCGTGCCCAATTAGCGGCACGAAGTCCACTCCCCGCCTCGAGGAGCTCGGCTTCGCTGGAGTTTCCCGCCCAGTAGCTCTCGAGCGCGACTTTGAGTTCGCGTCGTGGGCCGATGCGTGACGTCCCCAGTGTGGCAACGGGAAGCGAAAGAAAAGACATAGCTCAGACCCCATGATTGGGGCAAAGGCCATGGCGGACGCATGCAGCGAATATCGCGTGAGCGACAGCTGCTTGGCGCACACCGGGACACCCCGCCCGTGGACGATATATTGTCGAGGCAGGTCTCCTGGCTCGCGGGTCGTCGCTGCTGTCCGGCCTTCCCGAAGCCGCATGGCTTCAGTGACTTCGTTGGACAGCGGCTCGCCGCTTACAGTTGCGGGGGCAGCGCCGGCATTGCACCGGCTTCCCTCTTAGCTCCGGATCAAACGAATCCGAAGACCACGACGACTGGCATTAGGCGCACGAGGATCGATCCGTCAACCTACTAAGTGTCGCCGCGATATTGCCCAAGCGATTGCGAGCTGTACCAGCTAGGGCACAACGGTCTTACTCCCGGCCTGGTAACAACGCCTAGATCTGTGGAGCCTCCGCTTGTGAATGCGTCCGTCAACACCCGCTTGGCGTACTCGGATGAGCCAACGCAAGCAGAACGAACGCGATCGCGCTTCGACATCTGCGTGATCGCGACAAATCCGGTCTTTTCCGTCAGCAGCTTCTCGAACTCGCCCGCGAGGACGTTTGCGATCATCCTCGGCCGGCATCCGCTTGATCACAGCGCCATGAGGCTCCTTAGGAATTGTCAAGGCCGGATTGCTCCAGGATCAAACGGATGATCAGGCCGGACTGCCTGTGTTCGGCGGACCCCGCGACGAGCCGTGAGCTCGATCGCTCCGTGGCGTTGGTCAAGATGATCTCCTTCGGTGTGCCAAGCACTTACGTGCTGAGCGACTTTGGCCGCGCCTTCGTTGTTTCCGTCGCCGCTGGCGAGCAGTGCAGCCTGGACGTTGGTCTGCGCGGCATCGCAGGAACAGTTCCGGACGTCAGGATGCACGCTGACTTGCGGAACGGGAGTAAGCGGCGAGAGCGCGGGCGGCGGGGATCCTGTTACGACCCTAGCTCCATGCACTAGTGCATGGGGAAGGTGGGCAAGCAGATGCCGAGCTTCTCGTACGTCTTCAGGATCTCCGGACCGATCTCGTCGCGCGTGGAGACCGTCTCTTCGGCTTCGAAGTGACGTAGCTTTAGATATCCTGCAAGCTGATCTTGGGATATTCGACGCCCGTCCACCTCGCCTCGGCTCGGCTCGTCAGCCAACGACGATAAGCCTCAACGCGACGACCTGGAGCATCGAGGCGGCCTTGTCATTATTCGAGACAAATTTGACGGTCTCCTCTGACAGAGCCCTTCGAGCGCTTCTCGGAGTCGATCAGCGCCTTAAGCTCATAACGATGTTGATCGACCTCGATGCGCCGCACGCGGACGGCGGCCTCCACAAGCTCGACATCTAGTCCTTCGTTCGCAAAATCGAGCGGTGAAGCCTTCTGGACGCGGGCTGCTTATGTTGTCTTAGACGGGACACAGGTGTCAGGCACCGGACAGACCACAGCGCATTGCGGCGTGTCGGAATGGCCCTCGCACTCCGTACACTTTTTTGCATCGATAACGTAAATGTCGCGCTTGAGGCTGATCGCCGCGTTGGGACACTCGAACTCACACGCCCCACAAACGGTGCATTGCGAAGCGACGATCTTGTAAGCCATGCCTTCCGACTCCTTAGGCGAGCGATGCCATTGGCGATCCCTTTCAAATGCCGTGCCAAAGGACAGGCGCGCTCAATGATGGGCAATTTGCCCAATGGTGCTGTGCGGGGTCTGAGACCATGTTGCATCTGCGACAGCATAGGCCGCTTCAATATCAAGCCGTGCGAGCCCTCGGGCCCCTACTCCGATAGCCAGTCGCGACTCGACTGCTGCGAGCTTCCGTCGGTTTGTCTGGCATGGCAGCGCGGGGCCAAGCGACGCTCGACGATTCCCGAAACCGGCGGCGCGAGTATAAGCCGCGAGCCGACGCACGTCTACGCCGGATGTCGGCAAACCTCCGGTCACACGCCCTGACCGGAGATTTTGTCCAAGCCGCGCTCACGCCTGCAACGTTAACTCCGCGGATTGACTCGCTGGAGGCTTGCCAAAACGGCTTGTGCTACAATAACCTTCGGCATCGCTTCGGAGGGGAATGAAGTTCGGCCGGGAGCAGCGATACTGGGTTTGCAAAGTGACCGATTTAATTGCAGTCAGCCGCATGCCTGGTGCCGAGTAGGCATGGCCGCGCGGGGCAGCGCTGGTACGCTTTGCCTGGCTGTGCTCAGTCACTCCTCATACAACTATTTTGGACGAAGTGGAACAGGGCTGAAAGATGACTGTGCAAATTGCTTCAGCGGCATGGCCTTTCCGAACAGATGGCCCTGCGCAAGGTCGAAGCCGAGTTCGGTCACAGCGATCAGGTCGGCATGGCTCTCCACGCCTGCGGCGACGGTGCGCACACTGTACTCTTTGGCTAGATCGACGATATGGCGGCACACCGTTCGCTTCAGGGGCCCATTTCCGCAACCGGCGACGTACTGCCGGTCCACTTTTAATTTCATGAACGGGAATTTTTCGAGCCCCATCAGCTGCGGCCAATTGGCGCCGATATTGTCGATTGCAAGGCCAATGTTGTGAAAGCGAACCTCACGCGCGACCTCGATCAGGAGATCTAGGTTCTGGATCGCTTCCTCGCTCTCGATTTCGATCGTCAAGCCGCCGAAAGCGGGGTGCGACGGCATGCGCTGACAGAGATCGCGTACCGCCTGCGGGTCAATCAGGAATGCTGCCGGGAGATTGATGGAGAGATCGGTCGAAGTTTGCTGCTCCAGAAGATACTTCCAATCCTTGATCGCGCGGTCGATCACGAACTGCGACAAGTCCCTAAAATGAGGATCGTGAGCCTCCGGGATGAAATACGCTGGTGGAACAACGCCCCAGGTCGGATGCCGCATTCGCACAAGCGCCTCGGCGCCGCGGCGGCTGAGGGTACACGGGTCAAAGTTCGGCTCATACCAGAGCTCAAGCCAGCCAGCGTGTAAGGCTTCTCCGACATGGACTGCGGGACGGGGCGCCGGCTCTCTGGGCAAGAGCATGGCGACCCGATCGCGCAGCGTCTCGGCTGCAAACGGCGTCCTCAGCGGCGGCAGCATATCAAGTCCATATTCGCCCCCGACCTGCTGCACTGCCGTCATGACGATCGACTCGCGGGCGCCGAACGCCAGCACTCTGCCTGCAAATTCTTCGCGTACGAGTATCTCGAGCAATCGTCCAGGCTCGATGCGATCGGAGCCAATGCCGAGCAGGATCAGATCAGGGAAGTCCGTGCAGAGTACGCGCGGCAGCTCGTCAGCAGTCCCGCATTCGCTGATCACAAACCCCATATCCTCTAGCACATCGCGTAGAAAGGCGCGCAGATGCCGCTTGCCCACGGCCACGCACGCTCGCGGCCGCACCTTACGCTGGCCGAAGATTACAGGTTTCCCTCCGACCAGTTCGGCCTGCCCATGCTCCATCGCAACCACTCCCCTTCCGTGAAGGTCCCTTAAACGAGGAGCGAAGGTCCATACAAGCAGTGCTTGCCACTATCTTTCGATTCTTCGAGGTAAGCTTAAAATAGTGCATTAGCGTGCAAAATCTTTCGCGATGTTGTTCAGACGATTTTGTCGGCGCACGCGTATGATACCTGTCCCGGCTCGCGCAACTTTGTACGAGTGACGCACACGAGTGTGGGGAATCTCACCTTCGGACGCGCCGAGCTGATGCGCCCTATGCCACGGCGATTATCATGCTGCAAGATGTACTGAATCGACTCTCGTGAGTGATGATCGGCAATCACTCCTACGAAAAGTTTGATCGGCATGGCCGGCCTGCCCACGCGCGAATGTGCCGTCTCGCGGATTTCCTATCTAGTCGAAGGAAGTCCATCATGAGTTCGCAGCGGGTCAAGCCGCGGTCGATTCTGAGAACGGCAACAGCTTACACTTACCTCACCTCTGTTGGCTATTGGGAGTGCGGACGTCCTATTCCCTATCGAGCTTGATAGTTGCTCTCAGTTGCGCTCTCTGTATCCTTCTGAACACGGATATCCTCAAGAGGGACTGGAGGGACTGGAGGGACTGGAGGGACTGGAGGGACTAACGTGACGGGTGTTCGTGTTGGGGTTGAAGCGCAAGACCTGCCCCACGGGGGCACGGCTTTGCGCAAAGGCGTGCCAGGAGATGAGAACGCGATCGCAGAAGCCGTCGGAAAGCTACTTTCTTAATTAGGTGGCCCCGGACCAGAGTTCAGCCTTGAAGGCGCAAAGCACGCTGCTTTGCTCCTGATTCAGGATCCCGAAGAGAGCTTCATCTTTTTTGTCATCGAGGAACAAGCCACGGGCAGATTGTAGGGATCGCTGCCATCTCGGCCGTACTGGCCGTGAGAGCAGCTGGAGCGTACGGTGTGCTCTGAGCAGTCGGCATCTGCTCGAGGCGCTACATTCGGAGGCGAAGTGCCGAGGCTGGCAGATGATTGAGGTTGCGTTGCCCCCTGATGGCTATCCGGCCTTAGAACGGGTACTCCGTTCCTACGAGGAGAGGGGATATCGGGTTGGAGGATTGCGCGCGCGCAAGAGGCTAAGACAGTGCTGCGACCTCTCCTCCACACAGTGAAAGCGCTACTCGGCGTGTCAGTAAAGACTTTCAAAGCAGCAAATCCTGCTGCTTGTTGGTTCTCAAAACGAACGCTCCAACGCGTGCGTCGCGGCCGAGGATAATTGAGAACCTCGACGCTGATGCGGTGCTTACTCCCACTGCGAGCGGGTTACATCTTCGACCTTTTTGGCTTGTATCAGCCATCAAATCGTTCTTCATAGTGCGAAGGGATACGATGGTGTTCTCAAGGCTCGTGGACCGCGAGCCGAAACCTGCCCGGTTAAAAGGGCGGAGCCGGGTCGGCAGCGCAGTTGCGGGCGAAGCCCGGCCCAGCCTTACAAACGATAGCCGAGTCGTTCTTTCGTGCTTCCCACAAAATGCGAGTTACTGAGGCACTCCTGCTGGCGAACGTTCAAGGAAGGTGAGCGAGATCAGCCATCAACACTGATCCAGTAGAGGATTTCCGTAATGAGCAATGTGCCGTTTGCCGCCTCCAATGCGAGGTTCGTGCAGGTCGCCCCACCGCAGGACTTGATGCGCCCGATCGTTTCGCCGTTCGGCGCCATGACGAAGACGTGGCCGAGGGAGGCGTGCGCTACAAAGAGCCGCCCTTTTTTATCCATCGTCAGCCCGTCAGGACCGCTGGTCCCGAGAATAAGCTGAACCGTGCCACCTTCCCGACCCGCCGTCACGCATCAGCGGCACGCGCCAGATGCTGTTGTAGCGCGTCATTGCAACGAACAACACGGCCTCGTCGGGACTGAGCACCAGCCCGTTCGGGCTTGGCCGTTCGAAATCAGGCAATCGAGCCGGCCGTGAGGACACAGTCGGAACACCCGGCCCGTCGGATCGTGCAATCCAGTTTGCCCCTGATCGGTGAAATAGATGTCGCCGTTGGTCGCGATATGCAGGTCGTTGCAGCCTCTGAAGGACTCGTAATTGCGGTGCCCCAGTAGCGGGCTGATGTATCCCGCTGCGGATCGAGCTCCATGAGGCCGTTCATGTAGTCGGCCACCAGCACCCGGCCATCAGGTGCGATCTTCAGACCAATCGGCCAGCCGTCATATTCGATTATCAGAGACCAGATCCCGTCGCGCGAAATCCGGAAAATGCGGCCGAAGGGGATATCGACGACGTAGAGATCCCCGGACTTGTCGAATGACGGCCCCTCGATGAAACAATCCACCGATGGCCTCCGCGGTTGGCATCCGGCCCATTTCGAGGAAACACCACGGCGACGAAATTCCGCGGCATCGACGAGAACACGCGGGTCTCAGCCAGCTGAGGCGGCTTGTCGAGATACATCATGACGGGCCTCACAGCGTGCGGCGCGGCTGTCCCTCATATTTGTAGCCAAACTGCTTGGGCATCGGTCCCTTGTTACGATCCTTGCGCCTGGTCTGTTCCCAGGCGTGGGCCAGGATTCCGACCGCGCGCGACAGGCAGAAGACGCCGCGCGCCAGCGGCGGCGCGAATCCGAGCTCGCCGTAAATGACCGCGGTCGCGCCATCAATGTTCATTGGGATGAGTTTGCCCTTGCGCTGCTGCATCACCCGCTCGATCGCGCGGGCGGCCTTGGCATAGTCGCCGCTGACACTGCCCTCAGCACTTGCGTCATCCACCAGCGCCAATAGCGGTGCGGCGCGGGGGTCGACCGAATGAAACCGGTGGCCGAAGCCGGGCAGATATTTGCCGCGCCTTGCAGTGAAATGGTCAATTGCGGCGGCCGCGGCCTCGCCGATCTCTAGGCCATCGCGCCTCCGCAGCACATCTTCGTAGAGTTCGACCGCCTGCTCCCCTGCTCCGCCGTGCACCTCATCGAGTGTATTGATGGCGGAGGCCATCGCACCATTCAGGGGCAGCCCGCAGCTCACCGCCATCTGCGCAATTGCGATGGAGGGCGCGTGCGGACCGTGGTCAACGGACGCGACCAGCGCAGCTTGCAGCAGCCGATCCTGCGCTGGCGTCGGCAGATCGCCGCGCAACATCAGCCAGATCATGGCGGGAAAGGAAATCCGGCCGATCAAATCTTCGATTGGATAACCCCGATAGGCGATGCGACCGGGCGCGATGTCGCAGATGGAGGTTCGCCACCAACGGGCCGCGTGCTGCCGCAATTCTTCTTCGTTCATTTCCGGTTCCGCCCCTTCAACCCTGCCATTGCCGATCGCCGCAAGCCGTCGAATATCATGATATTGGTCCGTCCGCGGCTACGCGGACGGGCAGGAAATCAGCCGCCCGTTGCTTTGGCGTCCCGACGGCCCGGGTTGAGACCAGCTGCTCGACCTCCGCATACGAATAGCCGAGCCGCTGCAGCCATCGCTCGGTGTCTGCTCCGAGCGTCGCAGGTGGTGAAGGCACCGAAAACTCCTCATCCAGCCGGAAGCCCGGCCGCATGATTCGTAACGGCTGCGCACCATCTTGTTCTGGGGCCAAAGTCTCGACGAATCCGCGCTCGAGGAGCTGTGGCTGCTGCAAGATTTGGGAGACCGTCAGCACGCAGCCTGCGGGGACTCCAGCCAGATTCATTTGGGCCTCCCATTCTTCAGCGGGCTTGCAACTCAACGCCTGGTTCAACTCCGTGTTCAGCGCTGCGCGATGGACCTTGCGTATCTCGCGCTCAGCAAAGCGTGGATCCGTCTTCAGGTCCGGTCGGCCAATCAGGTCGCATAGGGCTTGGTACTGCTTCTGCTCGTTGGCGGAAATGTTCAGCGGGCCTGTTGCGGTGCGGAACGTGCCGGAGGGAGCCGCGGTGAAGTTCTCGTTGCCGATGGGCTGCGGCTCGACACCAGCGTTCAGGTGGTTGGAGACGACCCATCCCATCGCTGCAACGGTGGCTTCGAGCAGGGACACGTCAATGAACCGACCGCGGCCGCTATGCCGCTGTTCGACCAGAGCCGCGGCGATGGCAAAGGCAGCAGTCAGTCCCGCAATCGTGTCCGAGATCGGAAAGCCGGTGCGCAGGGGAGCCGAGGCCGTATCGCCAGTGACGCTCATGGCACCAGACAGACCCTGAACGATCTGGTCATAGGCCGGACGGGCGGACCATGGCCCGCTCTGCCCAAAGCCGGAGATCGCGCAGTAGACGAGACGCGGGTTGTGCCTGCTGAGCACATTAAAGCCTAGGCTAAGCCGTTCCATCACCTTCGGCCGGAAGCTTTCGAGCACCACATCGGCTTCCTTGACGAGTCGCAAGAATACCTCGCGGCCCGATTCCGACTTCAAGTCCAGCGCCACGGATTGCTTGCCGGCGTTCACCGCGACAAAAGAGAGGCCCTGCAAGCGCTCTGCCCTTTGCGGATCGGCGCCGAGGCGCCGCGCGAGGTCGCCGCCGTTCGGATTTTCGACTTTGATGACCTCCGCGCCAAGACGCGCGAGATGATAACCGCAGAACGGACCGGCCAACACGTTCGACAGGTCCAGGACGCGGATGCCGGTGAGCGGCAGAGACATCTGAAGACGCCTTCCTTTAGGTGATCCGAGGGTGAGGGCTTGGCCGGCTGGCAGCTATTTCAGTTGTTGTGCGGCGCGTTCCGCGAAACGATTGGTGAAGGTTTTGTTCAAGTCGATCTTTGCGGCAGCGATTTTTGGATCAAAGTCGCTTAAGACAGCCAGCGGGACCTTGGCCGCCTCGATGTCCATCTGTCCGGTTGGCGAGAAGAGCGCTTTCGATGCGTTCATGATTTCGATATTCACCTCGCGATTGTCAGTCTTGTAACCAGGAGGAATCGTATCGACGAGCTGCTCCGTCGGCGTTGCGTTGATCCAGCGGTGAGTTTTGAGCAAGGCGTTGACCAGGCGCTGGACCGTTTCGGGATTTTTGTCGATGAAAGTCTGCTGAAGGTAGAGACACGCGGTCGGATAGGACCCGCCGAAGGCCTGCTTTGAGCCTTCGATCGTGCGCGCATCGAACAGCGCTGTCGCGTTCTTTTTGCGCGCGAGAAGCGTCGCGATGGGATCGAAATAGACCAGGGCATCGACATTCATGGCCTCAAGCGCCACCATGCCCGGTGCGCCGCTGCCGACGGCAATGATGTTGACATCGCGTGAACCCAATCCTGACTTCTTGATGTAGTAGCGCGCCATACTCTCCGTCGATGACCCCGGCGCAGTGATCCCGAGCCTGAGACCCTTCAGGTCGGCGCCGGTTCTGACCTTGTCGGCGAGGTCGCTGCGGACACCGAGCAGGACGCCGGGAATGTCATTCAGCAGGAACACGCAGGAAATTTGCTTACCCAGCACCTGCATCTGAATGGTATGATCGTAAAAGCCGATAGTCCCGTCGACAGAGCCGCCGATCAGGGCCTGCAGAGCCTTAGAGCCACCGGCCTGGAAGTTCTCGACGGTAACGTCAAGGCCTTCTTCCTTAAAGGAGCCAAGCTTCACTCCAAGTTCGACAGGCATATAGTTGAGGATTTTTGACCCCACCGCGATCTTCAATTTTGTTTTCTCGGGCTCGGTGGCATGCGCCAAAATGACCGAGAATGCGGCCAGCGCCACCACCGGCATCAACCTTATGGAAACGTGCATGCGAACCTCCATAATTGATGGGAGAGCGTACGATCAGCTTTCGTGCGCAGGCGCCGGCCGCCAGACCAGGAGCCGCTTTTCCGCGCAGTCGACGATGGCATCGAGGGCAACGACGAAGGCGGAGAGAACGATAATTCCTGCGAACACTCCGGTCGCATCGAGGACGCCTTCGGCCTGCGCAATTAAGTGCCCCAATCCTGCGGACGAGCCGAGATATTCCGCGACCACGGCTCCCATCACAGCCATGCCGACGGACACCCGCAGGCTCGACAGAATCCAGGTCGTGGCGGACGGCAGGTAGACGTGCCGTAGCAGGGACGACTTCGAAGCACGCAGCAGGCGGGCATTCGCCAGCACGACCGGATTGACCTCGCGGACGCCTTGGAACGTATTGAAGAATGCGACGAATAGAACCAGCGTGACGCCGAGCGCAACCTTGGAGGTGAGGCCCAATCCGAACCAGATGACGAAAATGGGTCCAAGCAAGATCCGCGGGATTGCATTGAACATCTTGATAAAGGGCTGAACGACTTCGGCAGCAAATGGGCTTAAACCCAGCCAGATGCCAAGTGCTGTGCCGATCCCGATGCCAGCCAGGAACGACAGGACCGTCTCCAGCAATGTTATGCCAATATCGCCCCAAAAGTCCGCCGTCGACATCCACTCCCCGATCCTTACGACAAGTGTCGACGGTGCCGGAAAGAAGAAGGGATCGATCAGTCCGGCCCAGACGCCCAATTCCCAGATCAGGATCATGCCAAGCAGGATGGCGAACTGCGTGAGAGCGACCCTACCCCTGCGTGACATAGCTTTTCTCCACTTCGGCGCCGAGCAGCGACCAAATTTCACGATAGAGCGCGACGAATTCGTCGGTGGTCTGCAGCGCAGAAACATCGCGCGGACGAGGGAGCGTGATCCTGACGTCGGCAACCATGCGGCTGGCGGGACCGGCAGACATCACAACGACGCGGTCCGCCAGCGTGATCGCCTCATCGAGATCATGGGTGATGAAGATGAGCGAGCGCCGGTCCGCCTGCCAGAGGTCGAGCAGGATGCGGTGCATGAGTCGGCGTGTGTGAACGTCCAGCGCGGAGAACGGCTCATCCATGAGAACGATTTTGGGCTCCATGATCAGGGTTTGTGCCATCGCAACGCGCTTGCGTTGGCCGCCGGACAATTGATGCAGATAGCGCTCCTCGAATCCCTTCAATCCAACCTTGGCGAGCCAGGGCCGTGCCTGCTCGCGCGCTTTCGCGACCGACCTGCCCTGAAAGACGAGCCCGAGGCCGACATTGTCCTGGGCGGTCTTCCAGGGCAGCAGCCCTTCCTGTTGAAGCATGTAGCCGGACTGACCGTTCAGGCCCGTAAGAGACTTGCCGAAAATGCGAACGTCGCCGGCGGCGGGCTTCAGCAGTCCGGTGACAGTGTTGAGAATGGTCGATTTTCCGCAGCCGGTCGGACCCACCACTGCAACGAATTCCGTCTCGGCCACCTGGAGGTTCATGCTTTTGACTGCCGTGAAGTCGCCGAAGCGAATCATGACGTCGTGCAAGTCCACGGCAAGTCCCGGCCGCCCCATTGTTTCGCTCCATAGAACTTGTTCTGAAACCTGGAACCGAGTAGCTCGCGTTCTCACGAGGAGTCAATCGTATTCTGACGTGCGGGATTGTGCTCGCGCTAGCTTGGTGGACTCCTGGCGTCAGTTTGACTATTGGTTCTGCACAGCAGAACCAGAGGTATTGATGGTAAGAACAGGCGTTGATGCGGTCACGCGGGCACTGGCAATCCTTAAGGCGTTCGACCCGGAGCGCGCCGCGATGACGCTGACGCAGATTGCGGATGCGACTGATCTCTACAAGAGCACAGTCCTTCGCCTTGCCGCATCTCTGGAGGCGGGTGGGTTCCTGGTGCGGGGTACGAACCGGCTATTTCGACCCGGACCGGAGCTATGGCGCCTTGGGGCGCTCTATCAGCGCGGGCTCGACCTTGGTGACCTGATCAGACCCTCGCTCCATCGTCTGGTCGAGGCTACCGGAGAGACCGCATCCTTCTACATCGCGGAGGGCGACGAGCGCATCTGCCTTTATCGCGTCAATTCTCCGCGTTCGGTCCGGCATCACCTCGAAGAGGGTCACCGATTGCCGATTGACCGCGGCGCTGCCGGCCGTGTTCTTACCGCCTACCGCGATTCTGCATCAACCGATGGAAAGAAGGTCAGAGATCGTGGCTTCTACGTCTCGATCGGCGAGCGGGATCCTGAGGTCGCGGCTGCAGCTGTGCCTGTGATCGACGTTCATGGCCAATTGCGCGGCGCTCTCTCGGTGTCCGCCATTCGGAGGCGCTTTGATGCAGATGCTCGGAAGGCTGCGATTCTAGTTCTGAAGTCCGAGGCTAAAGCGCTGATCGGTCTGCTGCCCGCAAGCGAGCGCTGAGCTACAATGGCAGCGTTCCGTTTTATGACGCACAGCTCAGCGGGTGCCGCAAGGGCCTCTCCTGAGCGCAGCGTGCATTTTTCACATTGTTGAGGAGCATCGGGACGCGAATCGGCGAGGCGTTCTTTTGCGACAAGAATTTGGTGGTGGAAGGAATGCCCTGACAAACGACAGAGCGTGGTGCAGTGGTGACGCCCCTGAAGCCGTTCCTGGAGTCGTTCCAAGTGATCCCGCCGCAGATCAACCTCGAGCTCGACGCCACCTACCTGTACACGGGCATAAGGAGGGAGGCTTCTTCAAAGGCTACGCTGCTGGATATATGTGCTGGTGTTCTGGAGCCGGCATCTGCTGAGGGCCAAGCTGCGGCGCGCTGACATCGATGCAAGCGCGGCCAGAACGTTGCGCAGTTGTGCGGCCGCTCGACCCATTTGGCCACCATCTTCGGCGTGGTGTTGAACTGGCGCGCGGCGGCGTGCATTGCTCAGTGCCGTTTCCACACACCGCACCATGGCCTCTCGACCTTTCGGCGTCAGGGGAGCATTCTTGTGGCTGCTCATCTGGGCATTCCGTGGAACGCTGAAGCTTCGCAACTTCAGCTTCCTGGGTTCGGACCAGATGGACAACCTCCTGAAAGTTTACATCTAGCTCATGCACCGGCGTGGTCCTCACACGCCTGATGATGTCGAGCGCCACGGTCTGATTGGTGTCGCACCCCAGGCACCGAACTTCCAAGTAAGAATAACCGACATTGATCGCGTCGCTAATCGTAGGTGACGGCGGGGTCGGTCCCTTCCACGCCTCGCAAGCCAGCTTGTCGGCTTGCTTGCGCTCCTTTGCACGCTCGGCCGACATTCCGATTGGGGGCCGAACAGAAAGTCGCGGGCGGCATGGCGCTGCAGAGAAGTGCAGTAAGACCTTCAACGCGAACAATCAACTAGTGGGCGCACGAGCGCGGCCGTGAAGTTCGCGTCGGTGCTCTCACACCAGGACTTGCGAGCCGCGAGGTCTACTGTGGCTGCGCAAGAACCGCCCGACATATTGGACGTCAACGTCGCCCGCCGCCTCGGCCGGCAGAGGGCCTTGTCCAGTGCGCAAACCCTTGCACGGGCAGCTCATCTAGCAGCTTCAGAATCCGCTCCTCGGCCGTCCTCGTGTAAATCGGCTGCTTGCCAGACCGCGGCTCGTCTTGCAGCCCTTCAAGCCATAGTCGGCATAGCGATGGCGCCAAATGGCGAGCGACAACACGCCTCAAGCGCATTGCGATCTTTCCTCGAAAAGGTGGAGTTCTCTTGCTTCAAGGATCATCCATATTCCTGAAGCACGACTCGCGACTAAGAAAAGTGGGTACTGGTCCCGTTCATGGCGTATCGCTCTCCTTGAGAGCTTCTGGCAGGCTCGACATCCGCCTGATACGCCGCCTATCTCAGTCCGTCATCACCCAGCTTATTCAGAGATCGAAGTGATCGATGATGATCTCGGTCGTTCAGCCGCCGGCGGCTTACACACGCCGGCTTCGAGCGAATGCTAGCGGAGGTTTGCCTTGGTAGGGTTGGTGCGGTTTGCGCCGGCGAGGTCTCGCGCTTCGCTCGCAACAGTCGGGATTGGCAGCAACTCATCGAGATGTGCCGCGTGGCCGATACCGGCTCTGGTCGATCAGGAGACCATCTAAGCGCTGAGGCCTGGCAACGACCGCCTGCTGCTCCGGGTAAGGGGCAGCCTCAACGAGTACGAACCGGATCTGTTGCGCCAGCGCTCGCTCTCGGCACGCTGTGAGAAGGCGCTCCGGGGCGAGTTGGTTATGGCAGCGCCCGTCGGCTTCATGAAGCCCGGCGGCCGTTATGAGAAAGACGGATCGGCGTGTCCAGGATCAAGATGGTGTTCGACCAGGTCGAGGAACTGGGCGGATCGCGACAGGCGCGTTGCTGGCGCCACGGGTCCAATCTCGATCCCGGTGAAGCAGACCAACGGGGACACGGCCCGGCGGCGACCACACTACTCCGCCATCGGCAGGCTTAAACACCGGGATATGGTAGTTCGAGCGCATTGATGTGACGCGCTCGGGGTACGCGATTGCCGTTGCCGGTCTTGAGGCCATTGCGATTGAGGGGGCGGCAATGAGATCGTCGCTGGCGATCAGCACCAGTCGGCGCGCGGTTGGATGGTGTCGGCGGAGAGCATCACGCAACTGATGCCGCCGTTCTTTAGCTCTCTTGCCGGCCGCGGTTGCAGCGGCGATCGCCCCGGCCGACGACACCAAGCGGCGCTTCCTCGATCACCGCGCTGAACGATGCGGAGTTGCATGCCCTACACCGGCGTATTGACGGGCGATGGGACAACTGTTCGAAGCGCGACGCCCTGTCGGACGATAGCAGCGCAGACTGTCAGTCTTGAGACAAATGTCAGCAACTTGACGCTACACACCTCACGGAGTGCCTGCAGAGCTTCGAACTCTCTTCGGCACGAGGTTTGCTTTACTCAGTCATCATCATCACCACGCAGTGCGATGGTCTTCGGGACGGGCTCGGCGCATCGTCGTTAGCGTCTGGTCCGCCCCGACGTTTTGCTGCGGCGATAACTTAAGGGCGCTCGGTTGTCGACCGAGAAAATGCAGGGAAGGAAGTATTGGTGCGATCTGGAGTTTTTCTTTCGGGAGCCACAACAATTGCGCTCATCGCAACCGGTGCAGCCAATGCGGCGGACCTTGAGCCAGAAGTGAAACTGCCACCAGCGGTGTGGAGCTGGTCCGGAGGCTATATTGGCGGGCACGTCGGCGGTGGGTACGGCCGAACCTCCTTCGGTAATCCCTACGGTCCGTCAATCTATGGCGGCGTCGTCGATACCCCAGTGTTCCTCGCAGGAGGCCAGATCGGCTACAATTGGCAGAAGAACGGCTGGGTCTTTGGCGTCGAACTAGATGCCAGCGGCGCTGTCTCCGATGGCACAAATACTTGTCTGGCCGCCTCCGGCTTTGTTGTGAGCGCAAACTGCACGGCTGGTCCAAACCTCTTTACCACCGGGACCGGTCGCGTCGGTTACGTGTTGGACGCTCTCGGCCATACGCTGGCCTATCTCAAGGGAGGCGTGGCTTGGCAATACAATCAGGGCAACGTCCTCAATAACTACGAATTCAATGACCTCGGGCTGCAGAAGAAAACTCATTTCGACTATGGTCAGGTCGGTGGCGTCATCGGGCTGGGCGTCGAACAAGCGCTTACGCCTGCATGGTCGGTCAACGTAGAGTATGTCTATCTGCATTTCGGTGGGCTAAGCGTCGCAACGCCTACGACGGTGCAGCTTCCGCCGTTCGCAATTCTTCCGGCGAACACAACGAGCCTGTCCAGCAGCTATCACATCGGAAAGATCGGGTTGAACTACCATTTTGGCGCCGATCCATGGGCGGCGCAATGGGCCGATGCGCCGCTGTATGCGAAAGCACCTGCCGGCGCGCCGCCGATTGCTTACACGGCCGGTTGGTCGTTCGAAGGCGGATCGCGGCTCTGGCTCAGCCGGGGACGATTCCAATGGGACGCCAGCGCTGTTCCCCATGGGATCCCTACTGGAGATCCTAACATTCTTGTATCAAGGCTCACCTACCACGGCCTCGACGGACTTTCCGGCGAATTATTTGGCCGTCTTGACAGCCCGTGGGGAGTGTTCCTGAAGAGCAACGTCGGCATCGGGCGCTTCGATAAAGGAAAGATGAACGATGAAGATTGGAGCCTCCCTCGCGGGGTCTCTTATAGCAACACGATATCGGGCCAGGCAAACGGAAGGTTCACCTATTATACGGTCGACGCGGGTTACGATTTTTTGCGCGGCGCCAACTACAAGCTCGGCGGATTTATCGGCTGGGCCTATTACGCCCAGAACTCCGATACGATGGGATGCATGCAGATTGCCAACCCCATGACACCATGCCCGGCGTCGGCTGATCAAATCATTGGCAGCCAGGATACGCAGTGGAATGCACCTCGCGTCGGCCTGAGCGCCGAAACCATGCTTACCGAGCGTTGGCGTTTAAGCACGGATGTCGCTTACCTGCCTTGGACCGATTTCGCTGGTCGCGACCACCATTTGTTGCGCCCGAGGACTACCTTTATTGATCATCGCGGGAATGGAGGCGGGGGTGTACAGGTCGAAGGCGTGTTGTCCTACTTCATCACCGATAATCTCAGCCTCGGCGTCGGCGGGCGCTATTGGGCAATGTGGACCCAAAAGGACAGCGAAGCGATATGCACAGGCTGTTATCCGGGAACCACTGCGGCTCAGTTTTCGAAGTTCAGCATAGAGCGCTGGGGTACGTTCTTTCAGGCCTCTTACAAGGTCAATTGAAAAGGCCCACCGTAGTCAAGCTCCAGACTCCAGCCTTCCTGGACGAGCATCCTGAAGCCGTACGCGTTTCCCTGGCAGAAGTACCTTGAACCGTCCGAGACGTTTTCGAAGCTGGAAGTCATTACCGGCGTGGCCCGCCCGGATTTACGGTGGAGTCCGCCGCCGAAATAGTAGTGAGATACTGTCGAGCAGCTGATGGAATCGTGGGAGCGGCGCCAGGCTGGAATCGGCACCTTCAACAAGCCCCACAAAGATTTGCCTTTGTAAGTGTGACGGGTGAAAACAAGGTTCAATTCTGATCGACGGGCATTCGTAAGACGTACGGACTCATTCACTAGTAAAGAAAGGGCCGCCGCCGTGAACTTCGGCGGTGACCCACCTAGGCCTACGGTGCAGAAACTCCGGTCCGTCATCGGCCCGACTATCGAACTTGCAGCGAGATCACACTAATGGGGAAACCGTCCGCGTGTTTCTTTTGCTCCACGAACGCGCTCGACACCTATCGCGATGGCTGCCGTGCGATTGTTTTCACGTTTGCTTCGCGCCAAGACGCGCTCGAAAGCACGATCCAAAGTTGATACTCCCTACTCGTGACTTCCTCCTCCTCCCAGAATAGTCGTTGGAAGCCCTGCACCCCATTCAAAGTAGCTGACCACGACACCGCCCGAGTTGCGGAGAATATGGGGATGAGAAAGATCTGCTCCTGATGGCCTTCCTACTGGCTATTTCGGGGTCGATGCCCGTTCCGGGCAGCCGGAACAAGCACGTCACACGGGATCGTCAGCAGCTCGCCTGGGTCTAGAGCAAGCTCGCTGGAGTGGCCATCCAGGCTACCTAGGAGGCAGCATGTCCGACCAGCTGTGGTATATCGAGCGCCGAGGTCGATAAAGCGCGCCCGTGTGATCTCTGACTCCGATCACTTTCGCTCGCATATTGTGTAGCTCGAGTGCGGTGATCGAACCGACATCTCCAAAGCCTTGAACAATACCGTGACAGATTCCTTCGGCATCAGCAGGCGGGTTCTTAGGTCGTCTGGTATCGTCGGGATAATTCGCGATCAGTTCGAATTGCTTTACGGCCATCTCAAACACTTGCCCAGTGCAGACAGTCACGATAGCTCCTGAGCCTGGATATGAAACGTCGGAATGCTTGTGCTTCAGAGCACCGAGCTCCCTGGTGCGTGTTGCGCGTTTCAGACGCGGGTGAGACAACTAGTCCAATCAGCAAGATTGCGTCTCGCGGTCACGCCAGAAATATCACCAATGCGATGAAAGCGAGATTGACCGAGGCGGCCACGACGGCCCAACAGCAAATCGTGGCAGGCGAAAATTCAAGAGCGTCCTGCGAAGTGTCGACCCAAAGCGGCGGCATTCAAGTCAGCTCCAAAGACGCGGGTTAAGAGACAAACCTGCATAAGCGCAGAAACCACCCACTCTGCTAAAGCCGAGCCTTTCGACCGCGCGTAGAGCCCTTGCCACCCCGCCTGGCGAGCGGGAGCACATCGGCTATCGCTCGCCGAACTGCCCGATCCGTCCGCTAGGCGAGCCGGTGCGATCCGCGAGTGCGAGGAGCACGGCTGGAGGAAGGACCGCGCGGATCGCACGCCCGCGAGCCCGCAAAATCCGTGCCCACTGGCAGCCCGTCTTGCCGCGAGCTTCTCGGGAGGCTTGCGCCCAATGCTCTGGGTTCGATGACATCCATTCTAAGGTCAACCCGCTATCCCGATCGCTCTTGAGCCACGGTGCCGGAGCGCTCGTCTGAGCTCACCGAACTGATGGAACATGACGAACAGAGCGATCATTCCGGCGCCCAGCTCAGCGATTGCTTGACTGGCTAACAGCCCATCGAAACCCGCAACCACCGGGAATAACAGTACGGCCGGTATGAAGAGATAGCCCTGCCTCGCCAGGGCCACAATTGCACTGAGGCGTGCTCTCCCAAACGCCTGAAGCATTGCCGTCACGAAACTCTGAACCCCAAACAGTCCAAAGAAGAGATGGAACACGATGCAGGACGAGACGGCTATTTCCGTGACATTCTCGTTATCGCTAAATAGACTCACCAAAGGCCTTGCAAAAACAACAACGGCCGCAGAATACGCGATGGAGAATGCGACCGTCACGAAGAGCATGAACTTCGCAGCCTTCAGAATACGAACATAGTCGCGTGCGCCCCAACTGAAACCCAGGATAGCTTGAGCGCCTATGCAGAACCCGGTGATAGGCAGTGCGCCGACCATCAAGATTCGCACAGCTATTCCAACTGCAGCGATGGAATCATCGCCGAACGGTGCGGCAGCTCCGTACAAGAGCATAACCGCAAGAGCCGATAAGATACTCGTCATTGTCGCTGGCGCGCCCACCAACGCGAGCTGTCTGATGCGATCTGCTCGCAATGATATGTGAGATATCCTGACGAGAACTGTCCCGCCAAGCTTCGCAAAATACGCAATATACAGTCCAATAGCGGCGATCTGCGATACCAGCGTTGCGAGGGCTGCGCCACGCACGCCAAGGTCAAACAAGAATATGAAGACAGGGTCAAGCACAGCGTTCAGTAGAAACGAGGTAAGCATCGCCCACATGCTGAATCGCGTATCGCCTTCGGCTCTGACAATGAACCCGCTAACGATGTTTAGAAGCATCAGGGTGTTCCCGAACAAAAGCGTTCCCGCGTAGTCGAGCGCCACGGGCATGATGGTTGGAGTCGCTCCGAGGATTGCGAATATCGCTGGCAGACTTGGAAGCAGAGCGACGGTAACTATGATGCCAATCGGAGCGGTGAGCGCGAGAGCTGTGCTTGCGCCTCGACTCGCCTCTAGGTACTCACGAGCGCCCAGATGACGAGATATGAAGGACGCCGTTCCAACACCGATTCCCTGTGCGGCTGCCGCGAGCAGGACCATGATCGGCAAGGTCATGCTCACAGCTGCGGTCGCCTGCGCGCCAAGTGCGCCAACAAAGATCGCATTGACGACCTGCTGTAAAGCATGGATCGACAAACCAACAACAGATGGAATGGCGAGCCGCAGGATAAGGCTCGAGAGATTCGGGTCCGATAGATCGATGTGCTGTTTCTTCTGTGGCATCAAACTTCGCTCGCTCTCGAGCGCGAATTCCGTATCCGGCTCATTCATGCATGAACGTGTCGCGATTTTCCAAATTCGCTGATCGCGCACTCAGCGCAAGCTTTTCCGATCCGCTCTTGCACAGCGGTACATAAGTTTATCTGCGCCGATCGATCGTCGTGATCGCGTGGACCCGTTTGACGGCACAAGCTGATTTTTGCCTTGGTCGATTTTCCCTAGGCATACGCCTCCCGCCAATCGCAGGCTTCTGCGGCTCTTAAGTAGAACAAGGATCCTGATTGAGGTGTCCGTGCGTAGCCACCTAGGTTCTGCCAGTCATATTCTGCCGTTCTGCCCTTTGTTGACTTCTCATCCGTTGCGTTTTTCCTCGATGATGATCGGCGGGGGAACGCGGCCGGACCCTAGAGCCTCAACTTGGCTTTGGCATCTACCGGATCTTGTAGTAGACGCTCCATCGTCTGCATGGCACACGCAATGAACGTGCCCAGAGCCAGTGTTAGGTTCGGCGACGATGTCGTGCAAGCGCTCCATGATCTCGGGTTCCTTGTCGCGATCGAGACGAACGGCAGGCTGCTGGTCCCGGCCGGCGTGGTAACTGGGTTTGCGGCAGCAAATCGCGCCGCACTGGCCATCGCTCGCGGACACGAACTCAAAATTCGTGTAGCCGCAGCCGTGTGCCGGCGGTTCGATGAGAGGGCTCGGACGATTTCTGCTTCGGCCCACAGACGGCCCTGGCGCCGTCGACCACATGCGGCAGGCCGTCGCGCAACGCCTGACTCATCGGAAATGGCGAATCAGCGTGCAATGTCACAAACATCCCGGCATCAGATGAAGATATCCCAGGTATTTAAGTTCGAGGCAGCGCACCGACTTCCAACCGTCCCGCAGACACATCGCTGTCATCGGACGCACGGTCATTCCTATCGCGTCGAGGTCGTGCTGAACGGGCCCGTCGATCCGCACACCGGGTTCGTAATGGATTTCTTCAGCATGGAAGAAGCGTTCGGTCTTCTTCTAAAGAAGCTCGATCACCATTGCCTGAACGAAGTCCCGGGACTCGAAAATCCGACGGCGGAAAATATCGCCATCTGGATCTGGCAGCACGCGAAACCGCGCCTTGCGCAACTCTCGAGCGTGAGGGTGTACGAGACGACAGATTGTTGGGCCGAATATGAGGGGCCCGATCGCTGAATTCCGCGCTCATTTTGGGCTGTATTGATGCGGCGCGCCTGTCCTTCTTCGGCTCCGAAACCGACGATCTGCGCTTCGGCTCCTCATCGGCCCGATCCGCGGGCAGATTCCCTCGCTCACGGGAGGCCCTTTGGATCTCGCGGGAGGTCAGACGACGGCGCCCTGCAAGCTAGGATCTCAAGGAGCGCGAGGCAGCCATCGACAGCGCCATGAGCCGCCGCCTTCATCAGCAAATGCGGCAGCCGTAAGCCTCCGAAGCCCGCCGGACCAATTGCCCGGGTTGAGCCGATTTATGCCTCCCGCGACGACCTGGTGTATGTGCCTGCATGGATGATGATCAGGACCTTTACGCGAGAGGCGGCCTTGAGGGACGACCGGGTTTGACGGGAATCTGAGTCGAGAAGGCCCTCATCATAGGGCACTTTCGGCTTCGGTAGGTTCTCCTTCCACGCCACGCTCGTCGAGCGCTTGACGCGCCGCGCCGGTGAAGCCATCCGGCGTCAGCCTCGAGGGACTGGCACGGCCATGGGGCGTGGCCGAGCCGTACAAGACGGCCCTTGCCCAGAGCGGTGCGAAGCGCGCGCAAGGCCTGATCTTCACCGCCGAGCTTGGTGAACTCACACACTAGGAAGACAGCGTCATCCTTCTTGCGCTCGATCTTTTCAAGCGAGGTCTGATGCTTTGGCATCGTGGTCTCCGTTCCCACAAAACATGGACGCATAAACGCGAAGACGTTCAATAAAATAGGACAAAACATAATTACACCACTCCGACGCACCGAGGCGGCCATCCTAATGCCTCGACGGAGCCGCGATTCCCGTTGCGGGCTGGCTGATTCCTCGTGGAAAACGGCGAAGGTATCCTGTCCAACCCGATCTTGGCCGAGACGGCAGACTCGGCGTGCTCTTCCCACCACAGGCCAGCGGGTCGCGTATATCGCCAGCGCTGGTGAGGCGCCACGGGGCATCATCGACGGTGTCTCGCCAGCCGACAGGGAGGAAATCCGCGGGGATCCAGACGCCGGACGGGAGCTGAAGCGAGTTCAGTTTTGAACTGCTTGGATGCCGGAACGGGAGGACTCTGTCAGAAGTAAGCGTTTTTCTGACAGTGCTTTTTCGACGCGCGCTTGCGGAGCTCACCCACACGCGATTGCTTGCTCTTGGACGCTCGACGCAAGGGTCATCAAACCAACGGAATAAGAAAGCCCCAACCAGCGACGGTTCCTTGGGTCGAACCACGGCGTCTGGGCTGTGCGCGACAATCCGTCCGCCAGCGGTTGATGGACGAGCCGGCGCTCCGCGCCGGCCACTACACATCTGTACGAGAAGCCTCATGACCGAGAACGGGTCCGCTAGGCACAGCTCACGCAGCCACGGACTTCGTCGCCGTCACCCGCAAGTATTTTTACTCCGCTTTGCTTAGCGTATCTGCTCTCGACTACGCGCCTCATCGCTAGGAATGCCCTCACGCGCGCCGCGGCACTTCAACAATTTCATTTTCATTCGACGCTGCCGAAGTCAGCATGCGAGAAGCGTTGCGAGTAATCGCTGCGGCTTGGCTGTAGCGCAGCGCAGAAATTTAGGCTAGCTTCTGCTCGCGAGTTTGCAAATGCGTACCCGCACCCGATCTCTCCGAAGACAACGAGCGATCATTCGACCGCTCGCCCCCTCACATCCTCAGAGCTGGGATAATCCGGACAATGAGGAAATCTGGTTTGAGTTGGCGCGCGCTATCGGACGTCAGGTCGCACGGGATGAAAATCACGGCTCGGGGCAGCCGATAAAGGACCGACATGACGACAGCGTCATCGAAGAAAACGGCCGTACTATACGCCCGTTATTCCAGCGACATGCAAAAGGCGACCTCGATTGATGGTCAGCTATTGCTCTGCCGGAAGGTCGCATTGCGCAACGACCTCGATGTCATCGGCGAGTTTGTCGATGCCGCAAAATCTGGTCTTACCGAAGGTGCGCGGGACGGCTATCAGCGTTTACTCAACGGTGTGAGAAACCGGGACTTTGACGTAGTCGTGGTTGAGCATTTCGACCGCTTGTCGCGCGATCCCGCAACCATCCAGCGTCTCAAGCAGGTTTTCGAGTTCAACGGCGTTGAGCTGATGGATCAGAAGGGGGTCTATGCGACCGCCACTGACATCAGCATCGCAAGTCTCTACAACACGATTTACAAGCCGCAGCTCGCCGAAAAGGTTCGGCGCGGCCATGACAACGCTGTTGCCAACGGAAGAATTCCTGGCTCATGCGCCTATGGTTATCGACCGAGGCCGGGCGCGCCGGGCGAACGCGTGATCGATGACAACGAAGCAAAGATTGTGCTCCGCATCTTCAGCGAATATGCAGCGGGCCGCTCGACCCGAACTATCGCCGCTGATCTCACCCGCGAAGGCGTGCCCTCACCAGGGGCAACTCGTCACAAGAACAAGGCTGATCGTACCACCTGGAATCACCAGTGCATTACAGGCGGCCGGCATGGTCGCGGTATTATCGGCAACGATCTATATATAGGCGAGATACATTGGAACATTCGCTCGACAATTCTCAACCCGGAGACCCAGAAGAAACAGAAGCGCCGCAATCCAGAAGAGCGCCACATCATAGTTAAGAAGCCGGAGCTACGGATCGTGCCGCAAGCGCTCTGGAATCGAGCGCATGAGGTTCGTAGCGCGCGCGCCGTATCTATGTTCGGACCGACTGGCAAGCCGCGGCGTCGCGCCGTGATCCCGCGCAACAACGAGCACCCGCTTGCCGGTGTGCTCCGGTGCGGCGTCTGCAATGGCCACATGCGAATCGCTCAATCCTCGCGTAACGGTGCACCGCGCGCGGCATGCGCGAGCGCGCATCAGCGGGGCACGTGCGAGCACACCCGTAGCTTCGACATGGACGTTCTGCTCGAGGATGCCTCCGACCAAATCCAACTGAAATTGCTTTCGCCGAAAGCCATTGAAGAGGCGATGTGTGCCTGGAAGGAGGAGCGCAAAAATGATCGGAACAAGGGCAGCGAACACTCTAAGCTAGAGCGTCGACGCCGCGTGTTGACTACCGAGATGGAACGCCTGTCATATGCCATCGCAAATAGCCGCCGGAAGCCGGACGAGTTGCTCAAGCGCATCGATGAGTGCGACCTGGAGCGGGAAAGCGTTGAAGAGCGCTTGCGGCTGCTGGGCGCTGGCGGCGAAAATGTCATTGGCTTCGATCACCCGAAATTCGGTGACCGATACCGTTCGGAGGTTAGAAGACTGGTCACCGCGCTCAAGGCCAATCCGAAGGCGATCGAAACTCGCGTAGCCTTCCGCAACTTGATCGAATGCATAGTAGTGCATCCGGTTCGCAAGCGGATGCCCTACGAATATACGCCCTACCTGAACAGCTCCGCGCTTTACGGCAAGAACCTTTTCCCAGAAAACCGCAGCAAGGCGCGAGAAATCAGCACGTTTGCCTACTACGACAATGGCAAGTCAGGGAAATCCGTGTCCTCGTAGTAGACGCGGACCTGCATGTGGTGGCGGCCGTCGCGGATCTCGCCGTCGAGATGAGCTGTCACGTCACGAGCCTCTTCGCTTTCGGTAACCAGTCCGTTTTGCGCAAAAACGGCCGGCTGCGCAAGCGCGGCTAGACGATCAAAGGCCCCCGACCCAGCGTCACCTCGACGATCTCCGGCGGCACGCCGACGCGGAGCGGCATGATGCTGCAACCGAGGCCGCCGGAGATGATGACGTCGCATTTCAGCCGGACATGACCGTAGGCGAGCCGGAGGCCGTGCTGCGGCGGAACCGCCGGCGACCAGCCGAGCAGGCGGACCTGACCGCCATGGGTGTGGCCGGACAGCTGCAACGCGACGCGGGCGGGCACGCGCGGCGCGATATTGGGCTCATGCGCGAGCAGGATGATCGGCGCATCATCGGTGACCTTGGCAAGCGTCGCGTCGAGATCGTCGGCGCCGAAGCGCCCCGTGCTCCGGAAGCGTCGCGCCGGCAGAAAGGCGAGCTGATCGCCGAGGCCGGCGAGCCAGAACGCGCGACCATCCTTGGTGAGCCGAATGACGTCGTTCTCGTAGACGGGAATACCGGCCGCCTCCAGCGCGCGATGCGCGACCGTCGGCCCGTGGCCGGCCTGCTGCACGGTCCTGTCCGCCCAATAATCATGATTGCCCATGACGGCATGGACGCCGAGCGGCGCTTTCAGGCCGGCCAGCACCTTGGCCCATTCGTTCGCCGGAATGATGCGCGTGACCTGGTGCAGACCGGCGACATAGTCGCCGAGCAGCACGATGATATCCGCGTTGAGCGCATTGGTGCGATCGACGATGGCTTCGATTCGCTCCAGCGACATCCAGGGATCGCAGGCGTGGATGTCGGCGATCACGGCGATCTTCAGCGGAAAATCCGCCGGCCATTGCCGCGGGGTTGGATGATAGCGGGTGACCCGAAGCCGCAGCATCGGCTCGACGCCGACGCCATAGGCCGCGGTCGATACACCGAGGGCGGACAGGCCGCCGATGGAACGGAAGAAATGACGGCGCGTGATCATGGCAGTCCGATCGTGATGCAGTTTGTTGATGCGGCCCTATTGGAGCGGAAATGGGGTGCGTTTGTGCAGACCCTCTGCACGAGATGACCGGAAATCATGACGGCCCGAGTAGGCTGCACTTGCCCAGATCAGTCGTCGCTCTCGTCGGTGCCGAACAGGCCGAACTGTGCCGCCGCATCGCGCGAGGGCTCGGCTATCCCGAGATGGCGGAAGGCGTGCGAGGTGAGCAGGCGGCCGCGCGGGGTCCGCTGCAGATAGCCACACTGGATCAGATAGGGCTCGATGATGTCTTCGATCGCGTCGCGCGGCTCGGACAAGGCGGCGGCCATCGTCTCGACGCCGACCGGGCCGCCGCCATAGTTCTGTGCGATGGTCGTGAGGTAACGGCGGTCCATCGCATCAAGGCCGGCGGCATCGACCTCGAGCGCGCTCAGCGCGTGATCGGCAATCTTGCGATCGATCCTGTCGGCATCGGCCGCCGAGGCAAAATCGCGCACGCGGCGGAGCAGCCGGCCGGCGATGCGTGGCGTGCCGCGCGCGCGTCGCGCGATCTCGTTGGCGCCATCCGCGCTCATGCCGACGTTGAGCACGCGTGCGCCACGGGTGACGATGCTCTCAAGCTCTTCGATCGTGTAGAAATTCAACCGGATCGGAATGCCGAAGCGGTCGCGCAAGGGATTGGTGAGCAGGCCGGCGCGCGTGGTGGCGCCGACGAGGGTGAATTTCGACAGCTCGATCTTCACCGAGCGCGCCGCCGGGCCCTCGCCGATGATGAGGTCGAGCTGGAAATCCTCCATCGCGGGATAGAGCACTTCTTCCACCGCAGGGCTGAGGCGATGGATCTCGTCGATGAAGAGCACATCGCGCTCTTCGAGATTGGTGAGGAGTGCTGCGAGATCGCCGGCCTTGGCGATCACCGGGCCCGACGTGGCACGAAAGCCGACGCCGAGCTCCTTGGCCACGATCTGCGCCAGCGTGGTCTTGCCGAGGCCGGGGGGACCGACGAACAACACGTGATCCAGCGCCTCGCCGCGCTTGCGCGCCGCCTCGATGAAGATGGACAGATTCTTGCGCGCCTGCTGCTGGCCGACGAAATCGGACAGCGATTGCGGGCGCAGCGCGGTGTCGCCGACATCGTCGCTGCGGCGCTCGGGCGTGACCATGCGGTTGGCCTTGGGATCGCTCACTCAGCGGACTCCCGAAAATCGTAGGGTGGGCAAAGGCGCTCTTCGCGCCGTGCCCACCATGTCGCTGATCGCTCTATAGATGGTGGGCACGCTTCGCTTTGCCCACCCTACGAGATTGACCATTTCCGCGCTCACTTCGACAGCTCCTTCAGGCCCAGCCGGATGAGCTGCGCGGTCCCGGCGCTCTCGCCCGCGCTGCGCGCGGCCGATGCGATCGCCGCCGCCGCCTGCGGCTGGCCGTAGCCGAGATTGACCAGCGCTGAGATCGCATCCGCCACGGGTCGCGGCGCGCGCTGGTCGTCGACGGCACCGGCGAGGTGCACGACCGCCGGATCGACATTGGCGAAGGCCGGCGCCTTGTCCTTCAGTTCGGTGACGATGCGCTCCGCGACCTTGGGGCCGACACCGGGCGTGCGCGCCACCGCGGCCTTGTCGCGCAACGCGATCGCGTTGGCGAGGTCGGACGGCTGCAGCGTACCGAGCACGGCGAGCGCGACCTTGGCGCCGACGCCCTGCACGGTCTGGAGCAGGCGAAACCATTCGCGTTCCTGGTCGCTGCGGAAGCCGAACAGTTTGATCTGATCCTCACGAACATAGGTCTCGATCGACAGCACGGCGGCCTCGCCCGGCGAGGGCAGATGCTGAAGCGTGCGCGTCGAGCAATGCACCTGATAACCGACACCGCCGACGTCGAGGATGACGAAATCCTCGCCGTAGGAATCGATCAGGCCCTTGAGCTTGCCGATCATAGGCCTGCCACCTTCAGCCGCAGCGCGGTGCTCTGGCGATGATGGGCGTGGGTGATGGCGATGGCGAGCGCGTCGGCGGCGTCCGCGGACGGCGGATCGGCCTTGGGCAGCAAGATCTTGAGCATCATCGCGATCTGCTGCTTGTCGGCGTGGCCGGCGCCGACCACCGTCTTTTTCACCTGGTTCGGCGCGTATTCGGCAACGCTGATGCCGAACATCGCGGGCGCGAGCATGGCGACGCCGCGGGCCTGGCCGAGCTTCAGCGTCGCGACGCCGTCCTTGTTGACGAAAGTCTGCTCGACCGCGGCTTCCATCGGCTTGTGACCGGACAGGACAGCGGCCAGCCCCTCATGGATCGCGAGCAGCCGGCTCGCCAGCGGCAAATCGTCCGGCGGCTCCACCGAGCCGCAGGCGACGTAGATCAGGCGATTGCCCTCGGCCTCGATCACGCCCCAGCCGGTGCGGCGCAGGCCAGGGTCGATGCCGATGATGCGAACGGGGCCACGAATCGGGAGCGTCGTCATGGGCCAGTGATAGCGGCTGGCCGCCGTGGGGGAAACAGAAACAGAACGGAAGTAACAGGGGAAGTGGCCCCCTACCCGCCCATCTTCGCCAGCAGCGCGTCCGACACCTCGAAATTGGCGTAGACGTGCTGGACGTCGTCGTGCTCGTTGAGCAGGTCCATCAGCTTGAGCAGCTTCTCGCCGGTCTCGTCGTCGACCGCGACCGTGTTCTGCGGTTTCCAGATCAGCGCGGCCTTGCGCGGCTCGCCGAACTTGGCTTCCAGCGCCTTGGCGACGTCGCGATAGCCTTCCGTCGAAGCATAGATCTCGTGGCCGGCTTCGCTCGAGATCACGTCGTCGGCGCCGGCCTCGATCGCGGCATCCAGCACCGCATCGTCGGAGGCGACGCTGCGGTCGTATTCGACGATGCCGGTGCGGTCGAACATGAAGGACACCGAGCCGGTTTCGCCGAGATTGCCGCCGGACTTGGTGAAGAAGGAGCGGATGTCGGAAGCCGCGCGGTTGCGGTTGTCGGTCAGCGCCTCGACGATGACGGCAACGCCGCCGGGTCCGTAACCCTCGTAGCGGATCTCGTCATAGTTCTCGCCGTCATTACCGAGCGCCTTCTTGACGGCGCGCTCGATATTGTCCTTCGGCATGTTCTCCTGGCGCGCCGCCGTGATGGCCGCACGCAGGCGCGGGTTCATGTTGGGGTCGGGCGTCCCCAGCTTGGCCGCGACGGTGATTTCCCGCGCCAGTTTGCCGAACAGTTTCGACTTCTGGGCATCCTGCCGCCCCTTGCGGTGCATGATGTTCTTGAATTGGGAATGTCCGGCCATGCGTGATCTTCTCTAGGGGAATCGTGCGCCAAGGTGAGCGTGGGAAGCGCGGCCTTATAGGCCGCCACCCCCCTGGAAAGAAAGAGGCTCTACGACTTTAAGGTAACACCGTATGGGCCCGTGCCTAGATGTCAGGCATCGTTAACCCTGATTTCATTCCAGCCTGCGAAAATAGCGTCCGACCGTCCCCCGACAAGAGAGACCTGATGGCATTCGGACTATTTCGGAAGCGTCTGCCGGACATGACTGCAACTGCGGCTGCCCCGCAGGCTGCACAGCCGGCGGCCCATTCCGAGCCTGCCGCGGCCGTCGAAAGCGATTCGGCCAAGGAAATCCTGGAACTGCTGGAACTCGAGCTGGGCGCCATGATTCGCCAGCTCGAGCGCGCCGCCAATTCGGTGGCCGGCGGCGCCGAGGCGACCGCGACGACGCTTGCCGCCATCCGCGACCGCACCGACGCCCTGACCGGCCGGACCAACGCCGCGCAATCGAACGCCTCCACCTTCGCCCATGCCGCCGACAAGTTCACCCAGTCGGCGCTGGGCATCGGGGCGCAGGTTCGCGAGGCCGGCAAGCTCGCCGACGAGGCCAGCGCCGCGGCACAGGAAGCCCGCGCCAACGTCGATCGCCTGCGCGAATCCTCGGCCGCCATCGGCAACGTCGTCAATCTGATCGCGCAGATCGCGCGGCAGACGACGCTGCTCGCGCTCAACTCGACCATCGAGGCCGCGCGCGCGGGCGCTGCGGGAAGAGGCTTTGCGGTCGTCGCCACCGAGGTCAAGGCACTCGCGGTGCAGACCCAGGGCGCGACGGAGGAGATCACCAAAAAGATCGACGCGCTGCAGCGCGACGCCGCTGGCTCCGCGGATGCGGTGCACCGCATCTCGCAGGCGATCGAGGCCATCCGCCCGGTCTTCGAGACCGTCAACGGCGCGGTCGCCGAACAGAACGCCACGACCAGCGAAGTCTCCGGCAACGCGACAAGCGCGTCGCAGTTCATCATCTCGGTCGGCGAAAGCGCGGCCGAGATCGATGCTGCGACCAAGGCGGCCGAGAGCCACGGCGAGAACGTCGCGAGCGCCGGCAAGGCCGTGACCGCCTTCGCACAGAAACTGAAATCGCGCTGTGCCGTGCTGCTGCGCCAGAGCGAGCACGACGATCGCCGCAAGACCGAACGGCTGCCCTGCCATCTCAAGCTCGAAACCGCCCGCGGCGTGCTGCCGGTCTACGAGATAGCGATGGACGGCGTGCTGATCGGCGGCGCCGACGCGGGCCGCCTTGCATCGCAAGCCATGATCGAAGGCACCCTCGAAGGCGTCGGCGCCTGCCGCCTGCGCGTGGTCAAGCAGTCCAAGGCCGGCGCGCGCGCGCAATTCGTCAATCCCGATGCCGCGCTCCGCGAGAAGATCGAGGACAGGCTCTGGTCGATCCATGAAGAGAACACGGAGTTCGTCACCCGTGCCATGGAGGCGGGCAACGCGCTGACCGGAATCTTCGAGCAGGCGGTTGCTCGCGGCGAGGTGAAGATCGAGGACCTCTTCGACGCCGATTATGCCGAAATCGCCGGAACCAATCCGCAGCAGTACCGCACCCGATATCTGGACTGGGCCGACCGCGCGCTGCCGTCGTTCCAGGAAGCGTTTCTGGCAAAGGACCTGCGCTTGGCGTTCTGCGCCATGGTCGATCGCAACGGCTTCCTGCCGGTGCACAACAAGATCTATTCGCATCCGCAGCGGCCGGGCGATGCCGCGTGGAACACAGCCAACAGCCGCAACCGGCGGATGTTCAACGATCCGGCGGGGTTGGCTGCCGCGCGCAACCTGCGCTCGTATCTGGTGCAGAGCTATGCGCGCGACATGGGCAACGGAAATACTGTGATGATGCGCGAGATCGACGTTCCGATCCGCGTGCAGGGCCGGCACTGGGGCGGATTTCGGACGGCCTACAAGCTCTAGTGCGCGCTCAGGCAAGACGCCAACGCGCGAATCACCTCTTAAGACCGGAATTGGAATGGGAATGCCGCGGAGAGCCGGCGAACGGCTCTGACTGGAGGACTCTCAAGACATGTCCGTCGTACAACTTGCAGTACTGGACACCGGCTCCAACCGAACGCTTGCCGAGCGGCTGATCGATCAGCTCGCCGACCGCATCGGCGGCCTCGGCGTGGAACTCGCCGACATCGCCGGCAACGTCCAGGAAGTCGCAAGCCGCGTCGCGAACCAGTCGGAACGGTTTCATCATCTCCAGGAAACCGCCGAGACGATGGTGTCGGCCAACCACGACATCGCCAATGCGTCGCAGGCGGTTCAAACGACCACGTCGGCGGCGGTCGGCGAGATCGCGCAGTCGCGCGGCGCAGTCGATGCCGCAGTGAGCCACATCTCCGAACTCGTCGCAGCCGTCGAACGCATCGAGGCGCGGCTCAGCGCCGTCGGCTCCGCGCTGGCGCAAGTGGCAAAAGTGTCCGGCTCGATCGAGGCGATCGCGAAGCAGACCAACCTGCTCGCGCTCAACGCCACCATCGAGGCGGCACGCGCCGGCAATGCCGGCCGCGGCTTCGCGGTGGTGGCAAGCGAGGTCAAGAACCTCGCGGAAGCCACCCGCCAAGCCACACACCAGATCTCCGACACCGTGCGCGATCTCGACGGCCAGATCGAAGGCCTGATCGGCGAGAGCAGCGATGCTTCGCAGCGCGCGAAGACGGCCGGCGAAGGCGCCCAGCGGATCTCCGGCATCATCTCGCGGGTCCAGCAGGGCTTCGCCTCCGTGGAAGCGGAGATCGGCAGCGTCACGCGCGCGGCGACTTCCAATCTCGGACATTGCGACAGCGTCATCAGCGAGCTCAACGAGCTCGCCAAGGGCGTCGACCTCTCCTCGCGCGATCTCAAGAACGCGGATCAGCGCGTGACCAAACTGCTCGACACGTCCGAAGGCCTGATCGCGCTGATCGCCGACAGCGGCGTGGAGACATCCGATGCGCCGCTGATCCGCACCGTCGTCGAGACCGCCAAGCGGATCTCCGACGAGTTCGAAGCCGCCATCGGCCGCGGCGAGATCACGCTCGACCAGTTCATGGACGAGAACTATCGGGAAATCCCCGGCACCGATCCCAAGCAGTACAACACTAACTATGTCGACTTCACCGACCGCGTGCTGCCCGCGATCCAGGATCCGATCCAGAAGTCCGATCCCCGCATCGTGTTCTGCGTCGCCTGGGCCAAGGGCGGCTATCTGCCGACGCACAACCCGAACTACCGACTGCCCCAGGGCAAGGACCCGGTCTGGAATAACGCCAATTGCCGCAACCGCCGCCTGTTCACCGATCGAGCGGTGCAGAAGGTCGCGGCCAACACCAAGCCGTTCCTGCTCCAGACCTATCGCCGCGACATGGGCGGCGGGCAGTTCGTGCTGATGAAGGACCTGTCCTCGCCGATCATGATCCGCGGCAAGCACTGGGGCGCCTTCCGGATGGGCTTTCGGCAGAGCTGACGGTCACTCCTGCGGACCTTGAATCAAAAAACCTCGAAAACAACCCCATGCACAGTAGCCGGGGCGAGCAGAATCAATGGCTTAAGCGCCCGATGAATCCGTCGATCCAGGCGTCTCTGAAGCGCTTGCGGCGTCGGGCAAAACAGGCGTAGAGTGCTATTATTCCGAAATTTCCATTCCTCCCTTCTCTCCTTGTCGAAGCCATCCCCGCCAGACAAAGAAAAGCCGCCACCGGAACGAAACGATGACGGCTTCCTCCTGGCTTGCGAAACCCGCCTTTACCGCCCGGCTCCAACGCGATTGACGCCACCATTCGCATTGCCACCGGCGTTATGACGGACTGCGGCGCGCGCCACCGGGCGCGGCCTGAGCACGACGCCTGCACGAGCAACGCAACCCGCCGGATATTCTACGTACTGGCAGTAAATCACCGCCTTGGCTGGGGTTGGACTGAGCGACAGGGTTGCAAGCCCAAGCAGGCCGCTGGCGGCGATGCCCGCGACCGTCGCTGACTTGATCGAAAGAAGCTTCCTCGGATGCATGGCGGACCTCCCTCTTCGCACTTGCGTCACCGAAAGGTGACGGAAGCGCCTCAGGTGCGGCTGAACATGGCGTAGGCGTCGCAATGCGCGGGTTCGATTGATCTACATCAAGCTCACGCGCGGAGTGAGCCGCAATCTCGCGAGCGGGGCTTAAGGAATTCATGGAAGGGTTTCTGTCATGCTCCGCTTCATTCTTGCTTCTCTTGCCGCTTTCGTTTTGCTCACCGCCTGCTTGATCCCCGATGATGCCGAGGCCCGGCGCGGCGGAGGTGCCTATCGGGGTGGCGGCGCTTACCGCGGCGGTGCGGTCGCAGTTCGAGGACCGCGGGGCGGCGGCGCTGTTGCAGTGCGCGGCGCAGGCTATCGGGGCGGCTATCGCGGCTACGGCTATCGGCGCTACGGTGTAGGAGCGGCAGCGGTCGGCGCGGCTGCCGTTGGCACTGCTGCGTACCGCCGCAGTTGCTACGATGCTTACGGAAACTACATTTGCGCCTATTGATCCGTGGCGACGCCCGATAGCGCGGCTAGGCCTTCTGTGCGCACAAGCAAGCGCCGGCGGTGACCGTTCGAGCCGTTTACACCAGCAAAGCGGAAGGCATGGGCATGGGCTTGTCCATTGCGCGTACCATTATCGAAGCGCGCAACGGGTTCATATCAGCGAGTAATCGGGAGCACGGCGGTGCCTCGTTCACGATCAGGCTTCCCTTTGCCGGTTGATGCACAACGGTGCCCGTACGCGGAGACGGACCCCTCACCCGAGTGAGCCTGCGTCTACGGGCGTCGCTGCCCTCTCCCACAAGGTGAGAGGGCACATCAATGAGTCGCCGCAATTGATCGCGTAAGAAGTCCGCGCCGTCGATCGACTTCCATAATCGCACGAGTTTCGTCATCGCATGATTTTGCGCATTCGCACGATCATCTGCGGCGAGCAACGGCGCATGTGAAGAAAAAGCGTCAGAAAATGACGATTATCATATCAATTAGCCCAAAATCACCGCAGCGATCGCCGCACAAATTCGTGAACGTCATGGCCTGACGCGCTCGCTACGCAAATATGCATTGCCGGAAATGTCGACGCTTCATCGTTTCGCATCGATATGATTATTGTGCGCGCAAATTCGCTGACTAGATCGCCGTAAGCGATCGAGCGAGCAAGGGGATGCATATGGCAACTGTTCTCACCATCAACGGCGAAACGAAATCGTTCGACGCGCCACCTGAAATGCCGCTGCTGTGGGTCCTGCGCGACGTCCTCGGGATGACCGGCACCAAGTTCGGCTGCGGCATCGCGCAGTGCGGCGCCTGCACGGTGCACGTCGATGGCAAGGCCGTCCGCTCCTGTGTCTTGCCGGTCAGCACGGTCGCGAACCGCGCCATCACGACGATCGAGCATGTCGGCAGCACGCCTGCGGGCGCGAAGGTGCAGAAGGCCTGGCTCGATGCCGAAGTGGTCCAGTGCGGCTACTGCCAATCCGGCCAGATCATGGCGGCCGCGGCACTGCTGGCGGCAACGCCCAGCCCTGACGATTCCGACATCGACGCCGCGATGGCTGGCAACATCTGCCGCTGCGGCACCTATGTGCGCATCCGCGAGGCCATCAAGCAGGCCGCCTCCGGTCGTCAGTCGTGAGGTCCGCCATGATCACCGACAAGACTCTTCCTGACGTCTCCCGCCGTGCGCTTCTGACCGGCGGTCTCGCCACCGGCTTCCTGCTCGCCTTCCACCTGCCGCTGCGCGCCGCCGTCAACGAGCCGGAGCAGCCGAAGGACACGACCGACGGCAAGTTCGCGCCCAACGCCTTCATCCGCATCGACGAGACCGGCCGCACCGCCCTGATGATGCCGCAGGTCGAGATGGGCCAGGGGGTCTATACTTCGATTGCGATGATCCTGGCCGAAGAGTTGGACGCCGATTGGGCAAAGGTCGCCGTGCTGCATGCGCCGCCCAACGACAAGCACTACGCCAATCCCGCCTTCGGCTTGCAGGCCACGGGTGGTTCGACCTCGATCCGTGCCTGGTGGAAACCGTTGCGGGCAGCCGGCGCCAGCGCGCGGGCGATGCTGGTGCAGGCCGCAGCAGTGCAATGGCAGGTCGAGCCTGCAAGCTGCACCGCGTCGAAAGGCGAGGTCGTGCACGCCGCAAGCGGCCGCAGGCTCGGCTATGGCGAACTGGCACTGGCCGCACAGGGCCAGACGCCGCCGAAGGATGTTTCGGTCAAGGACCCCAAGGACTTCGTCATCATCGGCCAGCCGCTGAAGCGGCTCGACACGCCGGACAAGGTCAATGGCAAGGTCGTCTACGGCATCGACGCGATCCTACCCGGCATGAAGATCGCAGCGATCGCCAATTGCCCGGTCTTTGGCGGCAAGGTCGGCAAGGTCGACGACAGCGCGGCGACAAAAATCCCGGGCGTGCGCAAAATCGTGGTGCTCGAGGATACAATCGCCGTGATCGGCGACCACATGTGGGCCGCCAAGAAAGGCCTCGATGCGCTCAAGATCGAGTGGGACGAGGGACCGAACGCCAAGCTCAGCACGGAGGATATATGGCGGCATCTGCGCGCCGCCAGCGAGAAAGACGGCGTGGTCGCGAAATCGGTCGGCGACATCGCCAAGGGGCTCGCAAGCGGCGACAGGTTCGAGGCGAGCTTCGAACTGCCGTTCCTTGCGCATGCCTCGATGGAGCCGATCAACGCCACCGTTCACGTCAGGCCTGATGCCTGCGAGATTTGGACCGGCACGCAGATCATGACACGCGTGCAATCGGAGGCGGCGAAGGCCGCCGGCCTCCCGGTCGACAAGGTGATCGTCAACCAGCATCTGCTCGGCGGCGGCTTCGGCCGCAAGCTCGAGCCGGACATGGTGGTGGCGGCCGTGAAGATTGCAAAACAGGTCGACTATCCCGTCAAGGTGATATGGACCCGTGAGGAGGACATCCAGCACGACGTCTACCGCCCGGTCTATCGCGACCAGGTCACGGCATCGCTGGTCGACGGCAAGGTCGCGGCTTGGAAGTACAAGGTCGCCGGCTCCGCCGTGCTGGCGCGCTGGCTGCCACCGGCGTTCCAGAAGGGTATCGATATCGATGCGGTCGATGCCGCTGTCGATGCGCCCTACGACTTCGCCAATTTCCATGTCGAATATGTCCGCGCCGAACCGCCGGCGGTGCCGACCGGCTTCTGGCGCGGCGTCGGTCCGAACAACAACGTGTTCGCGGTCGAATGCGCGATGGACGAGCTGGCGCGCAAAGCCGGCAAGGACCCCGTCGAATTCCGCCGCTCCATGCTGACCAAGAATCCGCGCATGCTCGCGGTGCTCAATCTCGCCGCCGAGAAATCCGGCTGGGGCCAACCGCTGCCACCGCGCGTCGGTCGTGGCGTCTGCGTGCAGCCGTCTTTCGCGAGCTTCCTCGCCACCGTGGTGGAAGCGGAGATCGACGATATCGGCGAGATCACGCTCCGCCGCATCACATCGGTGGTGGACACCGGCATCGCGGTCAACCCCGATACAGTGAAGGCGCAGATCGAGGGTGGCCTGGTGTTCGGCCTCACCGCCGCGCTCTATGGCGAGATCACCATCGAGAAGGGCCGCGTGCAGCAGTCGAATTTCCACGACTACCGCATGATGCGCATCAACGAGATGCCGAAGATCGAGGTCGTCGTCGTCAAGAGCGGCGAGGCGCCCGGCGGCATCGGTGAGGCCGGCGTCAATGCTGGACCGCCGGCGCTGCGCAACGCCATTTACGCGGCAACCGGCGTCGCGCTGCGGCGCCTGCCGATCGATCGGAAACTGCTGGCTGCGGGGAAAAAGGCATGAGCGGCAAGATGCGTATCTTCACCGGCATCGTCGTGATCGCCATTGTCGTGGTGGCGCTCGGCGTCTGGATCATCCGCGGGCCCGGCCCGCTCGACTTCGGCGGCGGCCCCAAGGTAGCGCTGGCGGATTACCGTGCCGGCAAACCGACCGGCGTGCCGGCCAAGCTCGAAAAGGCGAGCCTGGTCGAACGCGGCGAATACCTCGCGAAGGCGGCCGACTGCATGGTCTGCCACACCAAGCCCGGCGAGACGGACTATTCCGGCGGGCTCGGCTTCAAGCTGCCGTTCGGCACGCTCTATTCCACCAACATCACGCCGGACAAGGACACCGGCATCGGCAATTACAGCGACCAGGATTTTCTCAACGCGGTCCAGCGCGGCAAACGCCATGACGGCGCCCGGCTCTATCCGGCGATGCCGTACACGTCCTATACCTATATGACGGATGACGACGTGCTGACGGTGAAGGCCTATCTGTTCAGCCTGCCGGCGGTACGCGCGAAGCCGCCGGAGAACACGCTGTCCTTCCCGTTCAACCAGCGCTGGGCGATGATTGTCTGGTCGGCCGTGTTCAATCCCGACACACGCTTTGCGCCTGATACGTCGAAGAGCCCGGAGTGGAATCGCGGCGCGTATCTTGTTGAAGCGTTGGCGCATTGCGGCGAATGCCACACGCCGCGCAATCTCGGCTTTGCGCTGGACAACCGCAAGAAGTTCGCAGGCGCGATCACGGCGGGGTGGCGCGCCTTCAACATCTCCTCCGACAAGGCCACCGGCCTCGGCAATTGGCGTGACGAGGACCTGATCTCCTATCTGTCGCTCGGCCATGCGCCCGGCCACGGCTCGGCGTCGGGTCCGATGGGTGAAGCGGTCGACCACAGTTTCAGCCAGTTCGCGCCTGAGGACATCCGAAGCATCGTCGCTTATCTGCGCAACGTACCGCCGCAGCCCTCGCCCGACCTGCCCGCAACCACCGCGCCCGTTGCGCCCGCCTCGCACAAGGACGGCGTCACTGCGGACGCGCGCGGCAAGAAAATGTTCGCCAGCGCCTGCGCCAGCTGCCATGGCTGGAGCGGCGAGAGCCCGGTCTCGCCGATGGCGACGCTGACCGGCACCTGGGCCGTCAACGACCCCGCCGCCACCAACGTCGCGCAGATCGTGCTGTCAGGCACCAAGCGGAATACGCCCGACGGGGCGCTGTCGATGCCAGCATTCGGCAACGCCTATAACGACGACGAGATCGCGGCGGTCGCGAACTACGTCACGGCGCGGTTCGGTGCGAAGGGGTCGAGGCTGACGGCGAAGGATGTGGCGGAGTTGAGGGAGCAGACGGCGGAGTAGGTGCGGTGAGCGCATCACTCTCGGCGTCGTCCCGGCGAAGGCCGGGACCCATAGCCGCCCCGATTTGTTTGGCAAAGATTCGTCGTTCGGTACTCCGGCTGCGTGCAATGGATAGATCACGCGGTATGGGTCCCGGCCTTCGCCGGGACGACACTGAATATGTGGCGCCGTTCAGCTCAACCAGAATTTCGGCGTCGCCGGCTCCAGCCGGCCGCCGGCGCGCACCGGTGCGATGCGCAGTGCGAGTCCGGTCGCGTCATCCGTCTCCACGGCAACGCCGCTGAGCGTCGCGGCGCCTGCCGCCGGCTCGAAGCGGCCCGAGGGGATCCCGGAGGTGAACCTCCGCAGCGGCTCTTCCTTCTGCATGCCGATGATGGAATCGTAGTCGCCGGTCATGCCGGCATCGGTCATGTAGGCGGTGCCGCCCGACAGGATCTGGTGGTCGGCGGTCGGCACATGGGTGTGGGTGCCGACGACGAGGCTGGCGCGGCCGTCGCAGAAAAAGCCGATGCCCTGCTTCTCGCTGGTCGCCTCGCAATGGAAGTCGACGACGATGGCATCCGCGGCAATGCCGAGCGGGCAGGCGCCGAGCTCGCGCTCCAGCGCTGCGAAGGGATCGTCGAACGGGGTCATGAAGACACGGCCGAGCGCGTTGACGACCAGCGCATGCTTGCCGTTCTTGGTCTCGACCAACGCGGCGCCGCGGCCGGGCGTGCCGCGCGGATAATTCGCCGGCCGCACCAGGCGCTCGGCGCGCTCGATGAACACCAGGGCTTCGCGCTGGTCCCAGGAGTGATTGCCGAGCGTCACCGCGTCGGCGCCGGCGTCGAGAAACTCCTGATAGATCGCTTCCGTGATGCCGAAGCCGCCGGCGGAATTCTCGCCGTTGACGACGACGAAATCGAGCGACCAGTCCTTGACCATGCCAGGCAGATATTCGGCGATGGCATTGCGCCCGGCACGGCCGACGACATCACCCACGAAGAGAATGCGCAACTTCAGAACTCCGGAAATCGAATACGTCGGATTCCGTTAGCACATAATCCAGCGCCACGTCGTGGGCTAGTGCCGGAACCGCCTTGATCTCCTGCGCTGCGAAAGCGAGCCCGATGCCGACGATGGTCTTGGCTTTTCGCAGATGCGCGAAGGTGTGGTCGTAGTGCCCCGCGCCATAGCCGATGCGATGGCCGAGACGATCGAAGGCAGCGAGCGGCGTCAGCATGATGTCCGGAATGACTTCAGCGGCCCCAGGCGACGGCTCGGGAATGCCGAGCGGGCCGAGCATCAGGCGATCGTTGGGATGGAAGATGCGGAAGATCAGCGCCTGGCCGCGCGCGGTGACGCAAGGCAGCGCGAGCCTGGCGCCCTGCTCGGCCAGCTTCTTCAGCAGCGGCATCGGATCGATCTCGCTGCGGATCGGCGAATAGCCTGACACGATGCTGCCCGGCAGCAGCGAGAATGGCAGCCCGCGCTTGGCGAGCTTGGCGGCGGCGGCGGTGCGTTTCTTGTCGCTCAGCGCATCGCGCGCCGCGAGGGCCTTGGCGCGGAGTTCGGCTTTGGTGTTGGTCATGCGCGCTTGCTCCGAAGGCTGAGCCTTGCTCCGCCGTCATCACCCGCCTTGTGCGCCCTTGCGCACTGGGGCGGGTGATCCAGTATTCCAGAGACGCCAGTGATCAAACATCGACGCCGCGGCGTACTGGATGCCCCGCTTTCGCGGGGCATGACACTGCCGGTTTGTCGTGGACGCAATTCGATGAGGACGCATTGCCAGAAGAAAACAGTGCGAAGCCGCGAACGCCGTTGAAGCACTCGATCCCGGAGTTCCCTACGAAAGTAGGTGGGCACCATATGTCCGAGCCCACGGGCCCGGCCAGGGACAGTTCCCTAAAGGATCGATAAGGCCCCGGGGATAATGGCTCCTGACGCGCGTCGCAGCCCCGCTCGGGCAATGTAACAACGATGCTGACGAATCGCCAGCCCGGTGAACGGTCAGCCGATGGCGATCCCGTTGCCGACGGTGCGGTTCAGGACCTGGGTCGACTTCTCGATGCGCTCGGCCGCAGAGTTCAGTGCGTTCACGACCGCGGTCTGGGTCAGCCGGGCGCGCTCGACGGCGGCGTTGCGGAAATCCCGTAGCTCGGTCAGTTCCTGCTCCATGGTCCGGATGCGATTGCCGGCGTCGACCAATTCGTCGCAGACGGTCAGCGCCGCCATTACGGTGAGCCTGGCATCACCGATCTCGCCGAACTTTCCGCGCAGCGACTGAATCCGCGTCTCCAGGCTTTCGGCGAGCTTGAGCAGCCGCACCTCCTGGCCTTCCTCGCAGGCCATGCGGTATTGCCGGCCGTTGATGGTGACGTTGATGTGGCTCATCCGTCCTCTCCGGTATCGAGCACCGAGCGAATCGTGACGATCGCGGAATCCAGCCGATCGGAGATCTCGCGGCTGGAGCGCTCGAGCTTGCGCGCCTTCACCAGCGCACCGTCGAGTTCGTCGGCAAGCCGCGAGCGGTCCGCGCCGAGCGCCTGGATTCGCGCCGCGAGCTCGTTCTCGTCGCGATCGGCATCGCGCCGCCGCTCCACGGCGCTTTCGAGCGAGTCGAGCGCCGCCATGAGCCTGCGGGTCGCGATCTCGATCTCGACGGCCGAGGACTCGGTCATGGCAGAGCTGTTGGATACGCGATCGTTCATGCAGTCAGCGGCGGAACCTGTGGCCTTGCCCTTGGGCTTTTCCTTTGGGCATTTACCTTGGAGCTTGCCGTCCGGCAAAAGACTCGGTTCGGCAAGCGGTTAGAAGCAGAAATTTACGTGGCAAGCTAGCGGAGCGCAACGCCGCCACGAAACTATGCACTGATAGATCGGGATGGGATTCATCCCGATCTATCAGTTCCTGCCGGGCATGACCTGGCCGGAAAACCGGCCTCCACTTTGCGCTAACGCGGCCCTGCGGGTCCGGATCATGCCGTAAGCAACTTTTACGGCCAAACCGGCGTTTGATTGCCTTGGCCTGCCGGAACCGAGATGCTATCCCAGCCGCGACCCCAGCGGCCGAAAGGCTCCTTCCGGCGCGGCCAAATCCAGCCACAAGCGCCTCATTTCAGACGGATTTTCAGACATGACGCAGGTCGATCACAACCGTATGGCCAATGCGATCCGCGGCCTTGCCATGGACGGCGTCGAGAAGGCGAAATCGGGTCACCCCGGCCTGCCGATGGGCGCCGCCGACATGGCGACCGTGCTGTTCACGCAATTCCTGAAATTCGACGTCGCCGCGCTGGACTGGCCGGACCGGGACCGCTTCGTGCTCTCGGCCGGGCACGGCTCGATGCTGATCTATTCGCTGCTGTATCTGATCGGCAGCCCCGAGATGACGATCGACCAGCTCAAGGACTTTCGCCAGTTGGGATCACTGACTCCGGGACATCCCGAGCACGGCCACACCAAGGGCATCGAGACCACCACCGGTCCGCTCGGCCAGGGCATTTCCACCGCCGTCGGCATGGCGCTCGCCGAGAAGATGCTCGCGGCCGAGTTCGGCAAGAAGATCGTCGATCACCACACCTATGTGATCGCTTCCGACGGCGATTTGATGGAAGGCGTGTCGCAGGAAGCGATCGCGATGGCCGGGCACTGGAAGCTCAACAAGCTGATCGTGCTGTATGACGACAACGGCATCTCGATCGATGGCCCGACCTCGATCTCCGATTCCGTGGACCAGGTGAAGCGGTTCAAATCGGCGGGTTGGGCAGCCGAAAAGATCGACGGCCACGACCAGGCCGCGATATCGGCCGCGATCACGCGCGCGCAGAAATCAAACAAGCCGACGCTGATTGCGTGCCGCACCACCATCGGCTTCGGCGCGCCGCACAAGGCCGGCACCAACAAAGTGCACGGCGAAGCGCTCGGTGCCGACGAACTCAAGGCCGCCAAGGAAAATCTCGGCATTTCGCTGGAGCCGTTCTCGGTGCCCGACGACGTGCTCAAGGCCTGGCGCGCGGCCGGCAGCCGTGGCGCGGCGGCACGCCAGGAATGGGAAGCAAGGCTCGGTGAACTCGGCAGCCGCAAGCGCGCCGAGTTCGAGCGTCGGCTGCGCCACGAGCGCCCGGCCGCGCTGGCAAAGGCGTTCAAGGGCTACAAGAAGGAGCTCTTGGAAAAGCCGATGAATGCGGCGACCCGCAAATCTTCCGAAGCCGTGATCGAAGTGATTGCCGGCGCGATGCCGATGGAGTTTCTGGCGGGCTCGGCCGATCTCACCGGCTCCAACAACAACAAGGCGAAGTCGGCGACTGCGTTCTCGGCCAAGACGCCGAAGGGCCGCTTCATCCATTACGGCATCCGCGAGCACGGCATGTGCGCGGCGATGAACGGCATCTTCCTGCACGGCGGCTTTGCGCCGAACGGCGCGACGTTCCTGGTGTTCACGGATTATGCCCGGCCCGCGATGCGGCTCGCCGCGTTGATGGGGACCGGCGTCGTTTATGTCATGACCCATGATTCCATTGGCCTCGGCGAAGACGGCCCGACCCACCAGCCGGTCGAGCATCTCTCAGCACTTCGCGCCATTCCCAACATGCGCGTGTTCCGCCCGTGCGATTCCATCGAGGTTGCCGAGTGCTGGGAGCTCGCGCTCAACCGCATCGACGGCCCGACAGTCCTGGCGCTGACCCGGCAGAACCTGCCGCAACTGCGCACCGCCGCGCCGAACGAGAGCCCCTGCCGGTTCGGTGCCTACGAGCTGGTGGCCGCCCAGGGCGAAGCCAAGGCGACACTGTTTGCTTCCGGCTCCGAAGTGGAGATGGCCGTGGCCGCCCAGAAGCAGCTCGCCGAGCGCGGCATTCCGACCCGGGTGGTTTCGGTTCCCTCGCTCGAGCTCCTGCTAGCGCAACCAAAGGAGCGCCGCGACGAGATCATCGGCAACGCCCCGGTCAAGGTCGCGATCGAGGCCGCCGTACGCTGGGGCTGGGACGCCGTGATCGGCCAGGATGGCGAGTTTATCGGCATGCACTCCTTCGGCGCCAGCGCCCCTCTCAACAAGGTATTCCAGCACTTTGGCATTACCGCCGAGGCCGCGGTTAACGCCGTTCTGAAACGCGTTTCCTGAGAGTTGAGATTGCCGAAAAAAAGGACTACCTAACTCTCATATGATCAAGCCCCGCCCGGCCGAACCGGGCGTCCGCCCTAAAAAAACCCTCGCAGGCGCGCTAGCGCGTTGTGCGGGATGACAACGGTCATTGAAGGAGACGAAACATGGCAGTCCGCGTCGGAATCAACGGTTTTGGCCGCATCGGCCGTAACATCCTGCGGGCCATTGCCGAGTCCGGCCGCA
Organism: Bradyrhizobium sp. 4; assembly: GCF_023100905.1. Lineage (NCBI taxonomy): Bacteria > Pseudomonadati > Pseudomonadota > Alphaproteobacteria > Hyphomicrobiales > Nitrobacteraceae > Bradyrhizobium > Bradyrhizobium sp. 4. Next base: position 872,702 of record NZ_CP064686.1, on the reverse strand, counting down.
AGGACATCGAGGTCGTCGGCATCAACGACCTCGGCCCGGTCGAGACCAACGCGCATCTGCTTCGCTTCGACAGCGTCCATGGCCGTTTCCCCGGCACCGTGACCGTCGATGGCGACACGATCAGCCTCGGCGGCAACAAGATCAAGGTGACCGCCGAGCGCGATCCCTCCAAGCTGCCCTGGAAGGATCTCGGCATCGACATCGCGATGGAATGCACCGGCATCTTCACCTCGAAGGACAAGGCCTCCGCGCATCTGACCGCCGGCGCCAAGCGCGTTCTCGTTTCTGCGCCCGCCGACGGCGCCGACGCCACCATCGTCTACGGCGTCAACCACGACACGCTGACCCGGGAACATCTGGTCGTCTCCAACGGCTCCTGCACCACCAACTGTCTCGCGCCGATCGCCAAGGTGCTGAACGACCTCGTCGGCATCGAGACCGGCTTCATGACCACGATCCACGCCTATACCGGCGACCAGCCGACGCTCGACACCATGCACAAGGATCTCTATCGCGGCCGCGCCGCTGCGATGTCGATGATCCCGACCTCGACCGGCGCCGCCAAGGCGATCGGCCTCGTGCTGCCGGAACTAAAGGGCAAGCTCGACGGCGTCGCGATCCGCGTGCCGACCCCGAATGTCTCGGTGGTCGACCTCAAGATCGTCGCCAAGCGCGCCACCGACGTCAAGGAAATCAACGCGGCGATGAAGCGCGCCTCCGAGCAGCAGCTCAAGGGCATCCTCGGCTACACCAGCGCGCCGAACGTCTCGATCGACTTCAACCACGACCCGCACTCCTCGACGTTCCACGAGGACCAGACCAAGGTGCAGAACGGCACGCTGGTGCGCGTGATGTCCTGGTACGACAATGAGTGGGGCTTCTCCAATCGCATGGCGGACACTGCCGTGGCGATGGCGAAGGTGATCTAACCAACACGCGTCACGGCACAGCCGGAGAACGCCATGACCTCGCAACTCGTCGCCCTCGCGCTCCTCTTGGCGTTGATCGGCGGCCTGTTGTTCCTGTTCTTGCGATCGGGCTCGAAGATCAAGCCCGATCCGGATCGGAAGATCGAGGACTGGCCCAACATTACCCAAGGCGGTTCAGGGGATCCCTCGTGACCAACAAATTCCGCACCCTCGACGACGTCGACGTGAAGGGCAAGCGCGTGCTGCTGCGCGTCGATCTCAACGTGCCCATGGAGAACGGGCGCGTCAGCGACGCGACCCGGCTCGAGCGCGTCGCGCCGACCATCACCGAAATCTCCGACAAGGGCGGCAAGGTCATCCTGCTCGCGCATTTCGGTCGGCCGAAAGGACGCGATGCCAAGGACTCGCTCAAGCCCGTCGCCGAGGCGCTGTCGAAGGTCGTGAAGAAGCCCGTAGGCTTCGCCGACGACTGTATCGGCGAGCCCGCAGCCAAGGCCGTGGCGGCGCTGAAGGACGGCGACATCCTCTGTCTGGAAAACACCCGCTTCCACAAAGAGGAAGAGAAGAACGATCCGGCCTTTGTCGCGGAGCTCGCAAAACTCGGCGACATCTGGGTCAATGACGCGTTCTCGGCCGCGCACCGCGCCCATGCCTCGACCGAAGGCCTCGGCCACAAGCTGCCCGCCTATGCCGGCCGCACCATGCAGGCCGAATTGGTCGCGCTGGAGAAGGCGCTGGGCTCACCGACCAAGCCCGTCATCGCGATCATCGGCGGCGCCAAGGTCTCGACCAAGATCGACCTGCTCGAAAACCTCGTGACCAAGGTCGACGCGCTCGTGATCGGCGGCGGCATGGCCAACACCTTCCTGCACGCCCAGGGCGTCGGCATCGGCAAGTCGCTCGCCGAGAAGGATCTCGCCGCGACCGCGTTGCGCATCATGGAAAAGGCGGAAGCCGCCAACTGCGCCATCATCCTGCCGGTCGACGCCACCGTCGCCTATCATTTCGCGGCCAACGCGCCGTCGCATGCCTATGGCCTCGACGCGATCCCGGCCGACGGCATGATCCTCGACGTCGGTCCGCAGTCGATCGCGCGTGTCCATGCCGCGATCGACGATGCGGCGACGCTGGTCTGGAACGGACCGCTCGGTGCCTTCGAGATGCAGCCGTTCGACCGCGGCACGATGTCCGCCGCCAAGCATGCCGCAGAGCGCACCAAGGCCAAGAAGCTGGTCTCGATCGCGGGCGGCGGCGACACCGTCGCGGCCCTCAACCAGGCCCATGTGGCCGGTCAGTTCACCTATGTCTCGACCGCCGGTGGCGCATTTCTTGAATGGATGGAAGGCAAGCCCCTGCCCGGCGTCGAAGTTCTGCGCACCAAGTAATCGGTCGGCAAGTCGTAGCCGCCTTCAGCAGTGGCCTTGCAGGCCCAAACGGGAGAAAAACACAGATGGCTCGGATCACGTTGCGTCAATTGCTCGACCATGCGGCGGAGAACGATTACGGCGTCCCGGCCTTCAACATCAACAACATGGAGCAGGCACTGGCGATCATGGACGCGGCCAACCAAGTCGACGCGCCCGTCATCATCCAGGCCTCGCGCGGTGCGCGCTCCTACGCCAACGACGTCATGCTCAAGCACATGATGGACGCGGTGACCGAGATCTACCCGCACATCCCGGTCTGCGTGCATCTCGACCACGGCAACGAGCCGGCAACCTGCATGACCGCGATCCAGGCCGGCTTCACCTCGGTCATGATGGACGGCTCGCTCAAGGCGGACGGCAAGACCCCTGGCGACTGGGGCTACAATGTCGGCGTCACCAAGACCGTGACCGAGATGGCGCATCTCGGGGGCATCTCGGTCGAGGGCGAGCTCGGCGTACTCGGCTCGCTCGAGACCGGCATGGGCGACAAGGAAGACGGCCACGGCGCCGAGGGCAAGCTCAGCCACGACCAGCTCCTGACCAATCCGGATGAAGCCGTGAAGTTCGTCCAGGAGACCCAGGTCGACGCGCTCGCGATCGCGATGGGGACGTCTCACGGCGCCTACAAATTCACCCGCAAGCCCGACGGCGACATCCTCGCCATGAACGTGATCGAGGAGATCCACCGCAAGCTGCCGAACATGCATCTCGTCATGCACGGCTCCTCGTCGGTGCCCCAGGACCTCCAGGACATCATCAACGCCTATGGCGGCAAGATGAAGCCGACCTGGGGCGTGCCGGTGGCCGAGATCCAGCGCGGCATCAAGAACGGCGTGCGCAAGATCAACATCGACACCGACAACCGCATGGCGATGACCGGCCAGATCCGGAAAGTGCTCAAGGACAATCCGGAAGAGTTCGACCCGCGCAAATACCTGAAGCCCGCGATGGAAGCGATGACCAAGCTGTGCAAGCAGCGGCTCCAGGAATTCAATACCGCTGGCCAAGCCTCCAAGATCAAGAAGGTGCTGACCACGGCCGAGATGGCCAAGCGCTACGCCAAGGGCGAGCTCGCCCCGAAGGTGGCGTAAGCCAGCCCCACTTTCTCCGTCATTCCGGGCGGTAAGCCCGGGATGACGCCTTGTTGCCGGCACCAAAGCCCCTCCCCCCTACCCTGCGACGAACGTTAACTCGGCATTTGCCCGAGAACGGTCTATTTTCGCCGGCAAGGGCAGAATCGTTTTGGGAGGACATCTCGATGAATCTGACTGAGCTGAACAGGATCGCGACCGCTCTGGTCGCGCCCGGCAAGGGCATCCTCGCCGCCGACGAATCCTCAGGCACCATCAAGAAGCGTTTCGACGCGATCGGCGTGGAATCCACCGAAGAGAACCGCCGCGACTATCGCGAGATGCTGTTCCGCTCGAACGAAGCCATGAGCCGCTATATCTCCGGCGTCATCCTCTATGACGAGACGATCTGGCAGAACGCAAAGGATGGCACGCCGCTGGTCAAGCTGATCGAACAGAGCGGCGCCATTCCCGGCATCAAGGTCGACGAAGGCACGCAACCCCTGCCGATGTGCCCCGGAGAGCTCGTCACCGTCGGGCTCGACAAGCTCGCCGAACGGCTGAAGAAGTATTATGAGCGCGGCGCGCGCTTCGCCAAATGGCGCGCGGTGATCGACATCGGCAGTGGCACTGACGGCCGGGGCATCCCCTCGATGACCGCGATCAGCGTCAACGCCCACGCGCTGGCGCGTTATGCAGCGCTGTGCCAGGCCGCGCAGATCGTGCCGATCGTCGAGCCCGAAGTGCTGATGGACGGCGATCACGACATCGATCGCTGCTATGAGGTGACGAGCCGTGTACTCAACAAGACGTTTCAGGAATTGCGCGTGCAGCGCGTCGCGCTCGAGGGCATGGTGCTGAAGCCGAATATGGTAGTCCCCGGCAAGAAGTCTGCGAAGCAGGCTGCCGCCGAGGAGGTCGCGGAGAAGACGATACGGCTGCTCAGAGCGTGCGTGCCCGCGGCGGTGCCCGGCATCGCCTTCCTCTCCGGCGGCCAGTCGGACGAAGAGGCAACGGCGCACCTCAACGCCATGCACAAGTTCGGCCCGCTGCCCTGGGGCCTGACCTTCTCCTACGGTCGCGCCCTCCAGGCCGCGCCGCAGAAGGCCTGGTCGGGTAAGGCCGAGAACGTCGCAGCCGGACAAAACGCATTCAGTCATCGCGCGCGCATGAATGGCCTCGCCTCTAGGGGCGAATGGCAAAGCGGCCTGGAACAGAAAGCAGCCTAGATCTTGTCGAACAAATCTCCTCCGCCGCGCCCGGCGCCGCGCCTTTATCTCGCGACGCCCGTTGTCGACGATCCCGCTTCGCTTCTGGCCGAGCTGCCCGGCCTGCTCGCCGCCGCCGACGTCGCGGCCGTGCTGTTGCGTCTGAAGGTGACCGATCAGCGCACCATGATCTCGCGGATCAAGGTTTTGGCGCCGCCGGTTCAGAAAGCGGGGGCAGCCCTGCTCGTCGACGGCCATCCTGAGCTCGTCGCACGCGGCGGCGCCGACGGCGCGCACCTGCCCGGCATCGCCGCGCTGAAAGAGGCGCTGCCATCGCTCAAGCCCGACCGCATCGCCGGCGTCGGCGGGCTGACGACGCGGCACCATTCCATGGATGCGGGCGAGATCGGCGCGGATTACGTGCTGTTCGGCGAGCCCGACGCAAAGGGCCAGCGGCCGTCGTCTCAAGCGATCGCCGAGCGGCTGGACTGGTGGGCCGAGCTGTTCGAACCGCCCTGCGTCGGCTTTGCCATCTCGCTGGAGGAGGCCCACGAATTCGCCGCCAGCGGTGCCGATTTCGTGCTGGTGGGCGACTTCATCTGGGCCGATCCGCGCGGACCCAAGGCGGCGCTGATCGAGGCCGACGCTGCGATCAAGAAGGCTCATGCGGCTGCGCTTGCAGAACAGGAGCACGGCTAGCGCCCGTCATGAAGCTCCCGCGCATCACCATCCTGGCCACGCTGCTGCTCACAGTGCCCGCGGCCGCGCAGCTCCAGATCACGCCGCCCGTGGCAACGCCGAACCCTCCGGCCGAGAAAAGCAAGGACAAGCCGAAGGCCACGCCGCACACCATCACCAAGAAGAAGGAAGCGGCGCCGGCACCAAAGCCTTCAGCTTCCCCCAAGCCTTCAGCCTCTCCAAAGCCTGCTCCGGCTGCGACCGTGATCCCGGCGCCTCCGGCCGACAATCCCAACGTCGATCTGGTGTTCGGCGCCTATCAGCGCGGTCAATACAAGACCGCCTTCGAACTCGCCACCGCTCGTGCCGAGACCGGCGATGCCAAGGCAATGACCATGCTGGGTGAGCTCTATTCCAACGCCATGGGCATCCGGCGCGACTATGCCAAGGCGCTGCAATGGTACAAGCGCGCTTCCGACGCCGGCGACCGCGAGGCGATGTTCGCGCTCGCCATGCTCAGGATGTCCGGCCGTGGCGGCCCGGTCGACAAGAACGAGGCGGTCAAGCTGATGGCGTCCGCCGCCAAGCTCGGCGAGCCCAAGGCGGCCTATAACCTCGCGCTGCTCTATCTCGACGGACAGACCCTGCCGCAGGACGTCAAGCGCTCCGCCGAGCTGCTGCGCCAGGCGGCCGATGCCGGTCTGCCCGAGGCGCAATACGCGCTTGCGACCTTCTACAAGGAAGGCACTGGCGTGCCGAAGGATTTGGAGCGGGCGGTGCGTCTGCTCCAGGTCGCCACGCTGACCGACAATGTCGATGCCGAGGTCGAATACGCCATCGCGCTGTTCAACGGCACCGGCACGCCGAAGAACCAGCCGGCGGCCGTCGCCCTGCTCCGCAAGGCGTCCCGCCAGGGCAGCGCGATCGCGCAGAACCGGCTGGCCTGGGTGCTGATCAACGGCATGGGCACGGCCGTGGACAAGGTCGAGGGCTTCAAATGGCATCTGGTGGCCAAGACCGCCGGCAAGGGCGATCCGGAGCTGGACAAGCAATTGTCCGATTTGCCGGCCGAGGACCGGGCCAAGGCCGAGGCCGCCGCCAGGAAATGGCTCGGGGCCAAATGACTTGACGTTGAGGCCCCCGCAGGGCACCCCATCCCTCAAACAGGCGCGATTTCGCGCCATTTCCCCCGATCAAGACCGGAAGCTCATGCTGTATTCCGCAACTATCAACGTCATGGTCAAGGCCGCGCGCCGCGCCGGCCGCAGCCTCAAGCGCGATCTCGGCGAGATCGAGCATCTCCAGGTCTCGCTGAAGGGGCCGGCGAATTTCGTCTCGCTGGCCGACAAGCGCGCCGAGGAGATCCTCTACCAGGACCTCGCGAAGGCGCGGCCCGGTTACGGCTTCATCGGCGAGGAAGGCGGCACGCGCGAGGGCTCCGACAAAAGCCACACCTGGATCGTCGATCCGCTCGACGGCACCACCAACTTCCTGCACGGCATCCCGCAATTCGCGATCTCGATCGGGCTGTCGCGCGAAGGTACGATCATCGCCGGCGTGATCTACAACCCCGCCAATGACGAGCTCTACATCGCCGAGCGCGGCAAGGGCGCCTTCCTCAACGACCAGCGCCTCCGCGTGGCCGGCCGCCGCCAGCTCAACGAATGCGTGGTGGCCTGCGGCCTGCCCCATATCGGCCGCGGCGACCACGAGGAATTCCGCCGCGAGATGACCGCGATGCAGGAGCGCGTTGCCGGCCTGCGCCGCTTCGGCGCCGCCTCGCTCGACCTCGCCTTCGTCGCCGCCGGCCGCCTCGACGGCTACTGGGAGCGCAATCTGCAATCCTGGGACATCGCGGCGGGCATGATCATGCTGCGTGAGGCCGGCGGAACAATCACCGACATCGACACGTCGGGCGATGTCCTGGTGACGGGCAATGTCGTGTGCGGGAATGAGTTCGTGCACGGGGAGCTGGTGAAGATTTTGCGGAAGCCGGCGTAACAGCTCGACGGCTCGATCTACGACGCTCAAGAATCGTCGTCCTCGTCGGAATCGTCCTCGTCCTCGCGATATTCACCGCCGATGGTCAGGCCCTCGATCGCTGTGGCGCCTTTCGACTTGATGACCCGGCGAAGCGGGACCGAGCTCTCGCTTCGCAGTGCGTCCATCAGCTGTTCCGAATGGGTGACGATCCAGATGTCGGCGCGGCGCGACGCCTTGGCGATGAGCCGGGCCAGCGGCGCCAGCAGCGACGGATGCAGGCTGGTCTCGGGTTCGTTCAGCGCGATGAACGGCGGCAGCCGGTAACCCATGAACACCGCGAGCAGGCAGATGTATTTCAGCGTCCCGTCGGACAGTTCATGAGCCCTGAACGGCCGCGGCATATCCGGCAATTGCAGAGCGAATTCGCACCTGCCATTTTCTTCCCATGCGCGGAGTTCGGCGCCCGGGAATGCATCCTGGATTGCGTCCTGCAGGTCGCTGGCGTCTTCCCGAATGACATAGAGGGTCGCCAGGGTGGCAGCCAGATCGATTCCATCGGCGCTGAGCGAGGGCGTTGCGATCGCGAGACACGGCTTTCGTATCGGCGACGCAGGATCGGTGCGAAAGTCATGATAGAATCGCCAGCCCAGCATTGCATTTCTGATCAGGTCGATTTCCGGGCATTGCTTGCCGTCGGAAAAAGCCGCTAGCGCAGTCTCTGACGGCAGCACCGCGTCCTTGTGAGCGTTCCAGGCGCCGCTCTCGCCACGGACGCTGATGAGCGAATTGATACGCTCCATCAGCTTGATCCTTCGTTTGCCGTGTGTCGCCTCGATAATTTCGGTCTTGATCATCGGCTCGCCGGAAAACGCGGCCTGAAGCGGGCTCGGAAACCCCAGCTCGATGGAATAGCTCATGCTGTCGAATGTGGCCGAGAGCCGCAGCCGGCCGTCTTCGCCTCGCTTGCGAATGCCGGACCAGCAGACCGAATTCAATCCGCCTTCATCGGCGATCGTGCGGGTAATCTGACCGGTCGCCGCGTCGCGCAACAGCGACAAGGACTTGTAGAGATTGGATTTGCCGACTCCATTCTCGCCAACGAACACGGACAAGGGATGGATGGGTATGGAGAGCCGCCGAATGGAGCGATAGTTCGAGATCGCAATGTCGGACGGACGCATCACATGCTCTCGATCGGCGGGTGACTGGGCATTCGCGCGCACGGTGCGAATAAGTTGTTTCAATCCAGGGATGCAGTCTGGATTGAGGCCTCCGAGAAATCAAGCCGACCGATCCGGCGTTCAGTGGCCGACTCTCACCAGCGCAAACCCGACGGTCATCATCCGCGAAGGCGGATGATCCAGTATTCCAGAGCGTCTGTTGGGTACGGAAAGGCCACGGCGTACTGGATGCCCCGCCCCCCGTGCGCAATTGCGCACTAGGCGGGGCATGACACCTCACCTTACGGCTTGGCCGGCGCGGGCGGCCCGTACATCTCGGCCACCTTCTCCCGATCCCCACCCAGCACGCGTTGCACCGAGACGAAGAACACCGGCACCATCAGCAGCGCCAAGATCACCACCGCGATCATGCCGCCCATCACGATGCTGCCGAGCGCCTGCTGGCTAGCGCCGCCGGCGCCATGGGCGATGGCCATCGGCAGCACACCGCAGATGAAGGCGAGGCCCGTCATCAGGATCGGACGGAAGCGCAGGCGGCAGGCCTCGATGGTGGCATCCACCAGCGGCTTGCCTTCTTTCCGCAGATCCTTGGCGAACTCGATGATCAGGATCGCGTCCTTGGCCGCAAGCCCGATGATAGTGATCAGGCCGACGGTGAAATAGACGTCGTTGGGCAGGCCGCGCAGCATGGCGGCCACCACCGCGCCGACGATGCCGAGCGGCACGGTGAGCAGCACCGCGAGCGGAATGGTCCAGCTCTCGTAAAGCGCGGCCAGGCACAGGAACACCACGAACACCGAGAGTCCGAGCAGGAACGGCGCCTGCGAACCCGACAGCTTCTCCTGGAGCGACTGTCCGGTCCATTCATAGCCGAACCCGCGCGGCAGCTTGCCGGCGAGCCGTTCCATCTCGGCGATGGCATCGCCCGAGGTGAAGCCGGGTTTCGCCTCGCCCGAGATGCGCACCGCCGGATAGTAGTTGAAGCCGGTAATCTGCGTCGGTCCGCGCGCCCATTCCACGGTGGCAAAGGACGAGAACGGCACGAGCTGGCCGCGGCTGTTCTTGACGTTGTAGTTGAGGATGTCCTCGGTCCGCATGCGGTCGCGGGCATCGGCCTGCACCACGACGCGCTGCATGCGGCCGCGGTTCGGGAAGTCGTTGATGTAGTTCGAGCCGAGATTGGTCGAGATCGTATTGTTGATGTCCTCGAAGGTCACGCCGAAGGCGCCGGCCTTTTCCCGGTCGATGACGAGATTGACCACGCCGGCCTCGGGCAGGCCTTCGACATAGACCTTCTGAAGCACAGCGCTCGCATTGGCCTCCGCGATCAACTGGTCGGCGGCGCGCATCAAGGCCGGATAACCCTTCTGGCCGCGGTCCTGCAGGCGGAACGAGAAGCCCGAGGAGTTGCCGAGATTGTCGATCGGCGGCGGCTGCAGCGCGGAGATCTTGGCGTCGCGGATCGATGACGACAGATCGCGGTTGATGTCAGTGACGATCGCGGCCGCCGAATCCTTCGGCCCGCGCTCCGACCAGTCCTTGAGGGTGATGAAGGCCTGCGCGGTGTTCATGCCCTGGCCGGAGAAGCTGAAGCCGGTGAGGAAGGTGACGTTGTCGACGCCCGGGCGCTGCGCCAGGTATTTTTCCACTTTCTCGATCACCGCCTCGGTCCGGCCATAGGACGAATCCGACGGCGTCTGCACGTCGGTGGTGACGAAGCCCTGGTCGTCGACGGGCAGGAAGCCGCCGGGCAGGTTGACGAAGGCCCAGGACAGGCCGGCGAGCAGCGCGACATAGACCAGCATCAAGCGGCCGGTGCGCTTCAGCGAGAAGCCGACGGTGCGGGAATAGCCCTCCTTGCTGCCGTCGAGCATGCGGTTGAACCAGCCGAACACGCCCTTCTTGGCATGACCGTGGCCGGCAGCGACGGGCTTGAGCAAGGTCGCACACAGCGCCGGCGTCAGCGACAGTGCGAGGAAGGCGGAGAAGCCGATCGCGGCGACCATGGTCACGGAGAACTGGCGGTAGATGATGCCGACCGAGCCCGGGAAGAACGCCATCGGCACGAACACGGCCATCAAGACCAGCGTGATGCCGATAATGGCGCCGGTGATCTGCGACATCGCTTTCCGCGTCGCTTCCTTCGGCGGCAGCCCCTCCTCCGCCATGATGCGCTCGACGTTCTCGACCACGACGATGGCATCGTCGACGAGGATGCCGACCGCGAGCACCATGCCGAACATCGAGAGCATGTTGATGGAGTAGCCGGCGAGCAGCAGCGTGGTACAGGCGCCCAGCAGCGCTACCGGCACCACGATGGTCGGAATGATGGTGTAGCGGATGTTCTGCAGGAACACGAACATCACCACGAACACCAGCACGATGGCTTCGACCAGCGTTGTCAGCACCTTCTTGATCGAAGCCTCGACCACGGGCGTGATGTTGTAGGGAATCTCGTAGCCGATATTGGCCGGGAAGAAGCGCGACAGCTCCTTCATCTTCGCTTCGACGGCGCTCGCGGTCGCCAGCGCATTGCCGGTCGGCGACATCAGCACGGAGAGGCCGGCGGTCGGCTTGCCGTCGAGACGGGTGTTGAACTGGTAGCTGAGGCCGCCGACCTCGATGCGCGCGACGTCGCGCAGCCGCACGGTCGAGCCGTCGGCATTGGCGCGCAGGATGATGGTGCCGAATTCGTCCGGGGACGAGAGCTGGCCCTTGACCAGCACCAGCGCGGAGGTGCGCTGGGTCGCGGTCGACGGCTCGGCGCCGATGCTGCCCGAAGCGACCTGCGCGTTCTGCGCGGCAATGGCCTTGTTGACGTCGTCGGCGGTCAGGCCATAGCCGACCAGCTTTGCCGGATCGACCCAGACGCGCAGGCTGCGTTCCGTCGAATACAGCGTGGCGCGGCCGACGCCGGGGATGCGGCGGATTTCGCCGAGCACGTTGCGGATCATGAAATCGCCGAGGCCGACCTCGTCGAGGCTGCCGTCGGTCGAATTCAGCGTGATGATCTGGAGCACCGCGCTGGAGGCTTCCTCGATCAGGATGCCCTGCTGGATCACCGCGCGCGGCAGCCGCGCCTCGACGCGCTTGATGCGGTTCTGCACCTCGACCGAGGCGGCGCTGGTGTCGGTGCCCGGCACGAAATTGGCGATGATCTCGACCTGGCCGAGCGAGTCGCTGGTCGATTCGAAATTGAGGATGCCGGAGGCGCCGTTGAGCTCCTCCTCGATCAGCCGCGTGACGCTGTTGTAGAGGTTTTCGGGCGAGGCGCCGGGATAGCTGGTCGAGATCGAGATCGAGGGCGGCGCGATGATCGGATATTGCGCGATCGGCAACAGCGGAATCGAAATTGCGCCGACCAGGCAGATGAACAGCGCGACAACCCAGGCGAAGATCGGCCTGTCGATGAAGAAGCTCGCCATGGCGCGTTACCGCGTCAGCTTCTGGGCGTGCCGATTGTCGGCGGTCGCATCCGCTTCCGACCAGGATTGCGGCTTGACCTTGTCGCCGGCGGCGAACTTCTGGAAGCCTTCGACCACGACCTTGTCGCCGGCCTTCAGGCCCTCGGTGACGAACCAGATTCCATCCTGCACCGAACCGGTGCGCACCGGCTGTACTGCGATGTGGTTGTCGTCCTTGACGACGAATACCTCGCTGCCGCCGCCGCCATTGCGCTGGATCGCCTGCTGCGGCACCGCGATCGCGTCGCTATCGAGGCCCTGGTCGATGCGGACGCGGACATACATGCCCGGCAGCAACTCGCGCTTGGGATTGCGGAACTCTCCGCGCAAGGTCACCTGACCGGTATTGGCGTCGACCTTGGCGTCGGAGAACAATAGTTTGCCGTCGAGCGAGTAGAGGGTGTTGTCGTCGAGCACGAGATGCACCTTGGCGGCATCGGGCGCGATGCGCTCGAGGTCGCCGCTCTCGAAGGCGCGACGGAGCTGGTTGAGCTCGTTCACCGACTGGGTGAAGTCCGCATAGATCGGATCGAGCTGCTGAATGGTGGCCAGATTGGTCTCGTTCTGGACCGCGAGCGCGCCCTCGCTGACCAGGGCGGCACCGACGACGCCGTCGATCGGCGCGCGCACGGTGGCATAATCGAGATTGAGCTTGGCGCGTGCGAGGTCGGCCTTGCGGCCCTCGACCTCGGCATGGGCCTGGCGCTCGGCCGCGATCGCCTTCTCGTTCTCGGCTTCGGGCGCGGCGCGCTGGGCGGTGAGCGTGGCGATGCGGCGGGCCTGCTGCTGGGACTGCATCAGCGCGGCCTCGGCCTTGGCGACCGCGGCGTCGTTGGCCATCACCTCGACCTCGAACGGACGCGGATCGATCCGGTACAGCGGATCGCCAGCCTTCACCTCGCTGCCCTGTCGGAACAGGCGCTCGACCACGATGCCGGAGACGCGCGGCCGCACGTCCGAGACGCGCGTCGGCGCGATGCGGCCGGGCAGCTCGCGCACCACGGCGCGCGGTTGCGGCTTGACGATGACGATGCTGACATCGGGGTCGTTGGGCTGGGCGGCTGAAATGGCGGAGCTGGATTCGTCGCAGCCTGCCAACAGCGGCGTAAAGGCCGCGAGCATCATTGCAACGCATGCCGATCGCGCGCGAAGTCCTGACATGAAGTTAAGTGCCCCGATATTGTTGAAACTGATCACGCGCCGCGGGCGCCCGTTCTGGGCCATGGCACGCGGCTGATGCCGTCAAAATAGAGGGGACGTGCTGCGACGCAACGCACCTTGCGGGCGGCCCAATGTCACACGGTCTATGCTGCTGAGTTCAGGGCGCTTTTTACGCCTCACTCGATTGTGAGTCCGGTTCCACCGCCGCGTGCTGCGACAGAAGATCGCAACGAGCGGTGTTCCCACCCTGCTGCGGGCGCGTGACTCACCAGGTGAGACGGAAGCCCCCGGTGCCCTTGTAATTGCGGTTGTCCGCACTGTTGTTGAGGCTCGCATTGTAGGAGACTTCGCCGAAGACAGCGTAGCGCCCGTTGGCCCAGCTATAGGTGCCGCCGCCGCCGATGCTGCCCCACAGTCGGTCTTGCGCATTGGCGAAGCTGGTGCCCGCGACATCGACGGTGTTGCCGTTGAGAAACTCGTAACGCAGATTGGCGATGCCGTAGACGTCGGAGCGCACGATGCCCGTGCCGTCGTTCCAGGTCCTCTGATGGTTGAGTGCAAGCCCGGCGCGGCCGAGCAGGCTGTCGCCATCACGCAACGCGACCGGCGCGCCGAACCGATCGGCAAAGCCGTCGAAAGCGACCTTCGCATAGGAAAGCTGCGCCTGCGGCGTCAGCAGCCAGCCATTGCCCAAACCGATCCGCTTGCCGGTTTCGGCGCTGAAGGCATAGCCGAACCCCTCATTGCCGTGGATCAGGCTGCCGGCCAGCACGGAACTGAGATCGCTGCGATAGAACATCGACTGCGCCTGACCGTCGACATAGAAGCCGTTGTCGCCATACCAGGTCAGCGTGCTGCCGACGCCCGTCCCCTCGACGCGGATGCGCCCGTTGCCGAAGAACGACGCGACATCGGCGGTCGTCAGGCCGTATTGTGCCGTGAGCCCGACGAACAACCGGCCCCGCTCGTTCTCAAACGCAAGGCCATCGAGCCCGGTCTGCACTTTCAGATGGTCGGCCTTGTAGGTCGAACCCGCAGTGTTGGAGGGCTGCAAATCCGAATGCCCGCCTTCGATGCGGCCCCAGAACGCCGTCGGCGCCGATGACGCCGCGCCTGGCACCGTCGCCGCGTCACCGGCGCGCGCCATCGCATCGCTGCCACCCCAATAGCGGTTGCCGACGCGCTGCTGCAGCGTCGGCAGATCGTTCATGCCGAGCAGCACCTGCGCATAGTTTTCGTACAGCGGAACGCCCGGCTGATAGAGTGGACCGGCAGGTGTCGCGGGCGGCGGGTTGAGCAGGCTTGAGCGCAGATACCAATCGCCGTCGCCCGGGCTGGCAATGCCGTTCTTCTGCAACGTATAGGCATAGGCACCGCCGACCACCGCCTGCTCGCCGTGAAAGACATAGCTGCCCAAAAGCGAAAAGCTGCCGTTGGACGCGCCGACCACATCGATCACCTTGATGCCTTCGCCGGTCTGCGCGCCGGTGCCGCCGACATTGGTGACGCGCAACGACGACGAACCGGACGTGCTTCCCTGCACTCGCAACAGATCGGTCTGAGAGCCATCGCCGCCGAGCCGGCTGTTGAGCTGCACGGTGCCGCCACTGCCGACATAATTGCCGGCAACGCTCAGCGTGGTGCCCGGCGCGCCGCCGAGGGTGACCGTGCCGGCATTGTCGAGCGAAGCGAGCGTTTGATTGAAGCCGGCAAGGTCGAGCGTGCCGCCGGAGGCTACCGCAAAGGCCGAGGGCGCGCTGAAGGTGTTCGCGGCTCCGGCGCGCAAAGTGCCGCCGTTCACATTGGTCGCGCCGTTGTAGGTATTGGTGCCGGCCAGCGTCTGGGTGCCGCCAGTGAGCGTCAGGCCGCCGGTGCCGCCGATCACGCCGGCAAACTGATCGTTCGCGTTGGTGATGGTGAGATTCTTCGCACCCAGCGCGACGGTGCCGGTTCCTGCCAGACTTTGAATGCTCGTGCCGGCGGCAGTGATGCCCGAGATACTGAAGGTTCCGTTTGCCACGACCCGGCTTGACGCGGCTAGCGAGCCAGTAACGGCGAGGGCAAGCGTGCCCGCCTGGATCACCGTCGCACCGGTATAGGTATTGGCTGCGCGGAGATTGAAGGTACCTGTGCCGGTCTTGGTCAATCCGCCGACGCCGGAAAAACCGGAGCTCGCGCTCACGGTGAAAGCCTGGGTGTCGACGGTCAGCCCGCCTGTGGCGATGTTGAGTGTTCCCGCCGAAAATCCACCGATGAAGAAGGCGGTATTTATCCGGGCGCGCAGGATGGCGTTATCGAAATTGACCTGTCCGGTTCCGACAGCGACGCGTGCGAGAGTGTTCGTCTCGAGTGTGCCGCCACTATTGATATTGAGCGTGCCCGCGCCGCCAGCGAAGGTTCCGAGCGCAACCCCTGATTGGGCGACGACTCTGGCGCCGTTCTGGATGTTTAGTGTGCCATTGCCACTGGCGCCGATTTCGATCTGGTCGCCGGATGTGATCCATTGCGATCCGGCGCCGCTGACAGTCACGGTGCCGTTGTTCCCGCCTGCGACTCCAATCGCGAGAGACGCGCCGTTGCTCGTCAGCGTGCTGCCGTTCTGAATCGTCAGACTGCTGGAAGATCCGCCAAGGAAGAGGCTTCCGGTCGCTCCGACCGCCGCGCCACTGGCGCCGAGCACGGTCGGGTTTGGCGAGGTCGTATTGATGTTGACGCCGTTGCCCGCGATTGGGACCACTCCGCCCGACCAGTTGCTGCCGACCGTCCAGTCATTGCTGGTCGTACCGGTCCAGCTTTGGGCGGAGGCGGATGCTGTGGACAGGGCTATCAGTGCCGCTGCCGAGGCGCTTGCCAGAAGCAAGCGAAGCATTCGCGTCCGGGTGTCGCTGGATCGAGAGCGCTGCGTCCGTTTCAGACTCCTCCGCAGCGGATCATCGTGGTGTCGTCGGATCGAGGCAGCACCGATGCATTCGCGCATACGTCATTCCAATTGCGTCCGCACCGTTCGGGGATGCGGATTTATGTCGTCCACGAAGGACAACCACGACGATAGGCGAGCGGAAATGATCAGACAACAATCGCAACATGTTCCTGCAAAGAAAACGCGCAGCGTGTGCCGTTTGCGCAACGAAAGACGCTTAACAAATTCTTTCGAGTGTCCGCGCCTTATCCCGCCGCCTTCATCCGGTAGTGGCTGACGCCCCACTCGGTTCCATCGGCATAGCCGAACAGGCCCGAGGTCGCGAGAAAGAACCAGCGCCAGCGTCGCATCCGCAGGCCGGTCTCCTCGCCATGGATGTTGCGCAAGGCCGCTTCGATTGAACAGCGATGCGCGTCGAAATTGGCGAGCCAGTCGTTGGCGGTGCGCTGATAATGCGTGCCGCTCCAGCACCATTCCTTCTCGACCGTGAAGATATCGTCGAATTGCCTGACGAGGTGATGGCTCGGCATCAGCCCGCCCGTGAAGACGTGCTGCGCGATCCAGTCTTCGCGATCGGCCCGGTCGAATAAATGAGAGCCGGAGCGATGGGCGACGATGTGCATGAAGAAGCGCCCCTCGGGCGCGAGCCATGACCGCAGGCGCGTCATCAGCTTGCGCCAGTTCATCACGTGCTCGAACATCTCGACCGAGACGATGCGGTCGAATTGACCGTCAGGCGCGAACACGTTGATGTCCGCCGTGACCACCCGCAGGTTGAGGAGACCGCGCAGCCGTGCCTCTTCCTCGATATGGGCGCGCTGCGCCTGCGAGCTCGACACCGCCGTCACCTTGGCGTGCGGAAACTGTCGCGCCATCCACAGCGACAGCGAGCCCCAGCCGCAGCCGAGCTCGAGGATGGTCTGGCCGTCGGCGAGAGCGGCATGCTCGGCGGTCTGGCGCAACGCCTCCTCCTCGGCCTCCTGCAAGGTGGTCGCGTCCGTCTTGTAGAAGCAGCAGGAGTATTTGCGGTTGGGACCGAGCACCTTCGCAAAGACCGAAGCGGGCACCTTGTCATGCCCGGCCTCCGCGTCCTCGGCGATCGGCCGCAGCATCATCCGCCCGGCGAAGGTGGCATCGTCGGCCCCGCCCAGCGCGGACAGGCGCGTCACCGTGCGCGAGCACAGGCGCTGGATCGCCGCGCGGATCACGACATCAGGCAGCGGCACCCGTTCGGCAGTCCCGATGATCGCGGACACGACGCTCATGCGACGACTCCGTCTTGGGCGGCGGGTTTTGGGCGCCAGGGGGAAAAGTGCGACTTGAACCTGTGGAATGCCGACGATTTGTAAAGTACGTCCTTACCAAAGCCCGGTTTCAGCTTTGGGTTCCCCAGCTCTCCCTGAAATCGGCGCATCCGGCGCTTTTTTTGGGCTGGCGCTGTGCCATAGTGCGCCCCGCAAGCAAGTTAACGGATGATACCGGCCATGCCGCCAGGCGCCTCGCCCCGCTCCTCCCTCGACATCGAATACACCAAGCTATCCTCGCCCAGCGTCTTCCTGGTGCGGATGCTGGTCTTCCTGGTGCTCTGCGCCCTGGTCGGGGTGGTGCTCTACAAGCAGATCATCCAGGCCTTCTTCGCCAATCCCGGGCTCAATGCCCTGATCGGCGGAGTGCTGTTCATCGGTATCATCCTGGCCTTCCGCCAGGTGATCCGGCTGTACCCCGAAGTGTCCTGGGTCAACAATTTCCGCATCGCCGATCCCGGCCTTGCGCCCGCCCGCCACCCCAAGCTGCTGGCTCCGATGGCGATGATCCTCGGCGGCGAGCGCACCGGGCGGATGTCGATCACCCAGACCACCATGCGGCACCTGCTCGATTCGATCGCGACCCGCCTCGACGAGGCCCGCGACATCTCCCGCTACATGACCGGGCTTCTGGTCTTCCTCGGCCTCCTCGGCACCTTCTGGGGCCTGATCGAAACGGTCGGCTCGGTCGGCAAGGTGATCGACGGGCTCAAGGTCGGGGGCGATTCCGGCGCCCTGTTCGACACGCTGAAAGAGGGGCTGGCCGCCCCGCTCGGCGGCATGGGCATCTCGTTCTCGAGCTCGCTGTTCGGCCTTGCCGGCTCGCTCATCCTCGGCTTCCTCGATTTGCAATCGAGCCAGGCGCAGAACCGTTTCTACACCGATCTCGAAGACTGGCTTGCCACCACCGTGCGCGAATATGGCAACGGCGAGGTGGCGGTCGCCTCCGGCGGTGGCGGCGGTGGCATTGCCAGCGGCGAGCTTCAGGCCGTCGTCGAGCGCTTGCGCACGGTGCTCGAGGAAGGCAGCGGCAGCCGCGGCACCACCGCAGCGATGGCGAGCCTCGCCGAAGCCATCCAGGCGCTGGTCTCGCATATGCGGACCGAACAGCAGATGATCCGTGAATGGGCCGACGGCCAGGGCGAGCAGAACCGCGAGATCCGGCGCCTGCTGGAGCGCATCGCGCGTCAGCCCGAGAAGGGTTAACGACATGGCACTGGCGCGCGGCCGCCGCGGCGATACCTCCTTCAACTACTGGCCCGGCTTCGTCGACGCGCTGTCGACGCTGGTGCTGTCGATCGTGTTCCTGCTGTCGGTGTTCCTGGTCGTGCAGTTCTTCCTGTCGCAGGAGGTCACCGGCAAGGACAAGGCGCTGGAGCAGCTCAACGCCAAGATCGCGCAGCTCAACGAACTGCTGTCGCTGGAGAAGCTCGGCAAGCTCACGCTCGACGACCAGGTTTCGTCGCTGAAAGCCGGCCTCGCCTCGGCCGAGAGCGAACGCGATCGCATCAAGGGCCTCTATGACGGGCTCGCCGCCGCCGGCAACGATGCGCAGGGCAAATCCTCCGAGCTCGGCAAGGCGCTGGACTCCGAGAAGGTGGTTTCGGCCCGTGCGCTGGCGCAGATCGAGGTGCTGAACCAGCAGATCAGCGCGCTGCGGCGGCAGCTAGCGGCGCTGGAAGAAGCGCTCGACGTCAGTGAGAAGCGCGACAAGGAATCGCAGAATCGAATTGCCGATCTGGGGTCTCGCCTGAATGTCGCCCTGGCGCAGCGGGTGCAGGAATTGTCGCGCTACCGCTCGGAATTCTTCGGCCGCCTGCGCGCCATCCTTGGTAACCGCCCCGACATCCGCATCGTCGGCGACCGCTTCGTGTTCCAGTCCGAAGTGTTCTTCGACACCGGACAGGCGGTGTTGCTGCCCGAAGGCCGCGCCGAGCTCGACACGCTCGCGGCCGCACTGATCGATCTCGACAAGAAGATCCCGAACGAGATCCCCTGGGTGCTGCGCGTCGACGGCCACACCGACGTGCGTCCGGTCAACGGTGCGAATTTCAAGTCGAATTGGGACCTCTCGGCCGCCCGTTCGATCTCGGTGGTGCAGTACCTGATCTCGCTCGGCGTGCCCGCCCAGCGCCTTGTCGCCGCCGGCTTCGGCGAATTCCAGCCGCTCGACACCGCCAACACCGAGGACGCCTACAAGCGCAACCGCCGCATCGAGCTGAAGCTGACGGAGCGGTAGTGAGCGCCCCCCATCTTCGTCCTTACCTTCCCGCGGACGAGGCCGCCTCAATCGATCTCTGGCATCGCACCTGGCAGCAGGCCTATCCGCAGATCGACTTCGCGGCACGGCTGGACTGGTGGCGCGAACGCTGGCGCAAGGAGCTGGTGCCGAAGGCTTCGATCGTGGTGGCGGAGCAGGACGGCGCACTCACGGGCTTCGTCACCATCGACGGCTACGGCTATCTCGACCAGCTCGTTGTCGATCCCGCGCATTGGGGCTCGGATGCGGCGCGGCTGCTGGTGGACGAGGCCAAGCGTCTGTCACCGACCGGCGTGACACTGCTCGTCAACAAGGACAACAGCCGCGCCATCCGCTTCTATGAGCGCAACGGCTTCGCGCATGCCGGCGACGAGGTGAATCCGACCTCGGGACGTCCGGTGCTGAAGATGATTTGGCAACCTTAGATTCTGGCGGGCGTGACGGCCGTCACGTCGGGATCCCAGGACGTCAGCTAGTCGTTGTGCCCGGAAGTTGCGCCGGCAAGCGGATGGAGATGACCGATGAAACTGAGCGATTTGGCCAAGGGATCTTCGGTCCTGCTCGGCGTCATCGTCGCCGGATATGTCTCCACGAGCTATGTCGACCAGCGCCTCGCCACGCCGGTCAAGACGTCGAGTGCTCCGACGAACGGCCTTGGGCCATCGGCCTGCGTTGATGAGGACGGGAGCTGGAAGAACTGGCCGTGGCCGAATGTGCCGGCGCTGTCGCCGAAGTGTCGGTGATCGGCGCTGTCGCGTAACTCGCCGTGACGCGCTCTCGGCTCAGGCGGAGTTCGAGCTCGAACTGCCAGCTCTTGGCTTTGAGGATCGCGTGGCGGCTTTCTTCGCGAAGCTCGATCGACTCGTTGATCGTTCGCTGCGCCCGCTCCAGGAGTTCGCGGGTCTCTTCGCTGTATGGCTGGGCCATGATGCGCACTCCCGTTGAGGCGGGAGCGCAAATCATCTCTCAGGCACCGACGCCTATGGACGAGCCTTTGGCCGGCGATACCTGATTAGGCGCCACATCCGGGGGAACTGCAAGGCAGCATGCACTCACGAAGACGATGTGGCGCGACGCGCCTTCCAAAATCTCCGCTGTCATTCCCCGCGAAGGCGGGGAATCCAGTACGCCGCGGCTTCTCGATTGATCACGACGGTCTCGGAGTACTGGATCGTCCGCCTTCGCGGGCGATGACACTGTGAGTGGGGCAGCAGTCCGAACCCGCCCTCGCCTCACGCCCCCTCGAACTGCAACCGCGCCAGCCTGGCATAGAGTCCGTTCGCGGCCACGAGCTCCGCATGCGTGCCCTGCTCGACGATCCTGCCCTGGTCCATCACCAGGATGCGATCGCACGACAGCACGGTGGCGAGGCGGTGCGCGATCACCAGCGTGGTGCGGTGGCGCATCAGTTCTTCCAGCGCGGTCTGCACCAGCGTCTCGCTTTCGGCATCGAGCGCGGAGGTGGCTTCATCGAGCAGGAGAAGCGGCGCATCGCGCAGGATCGCACGCGCGATCGCGATGCGCTGGCGCTGGCCCCCGGACAGCGTCACGCCGCGCTCGCCGAGCGGGGTGTCAAAACCTTCGGGCAGGCGGCGAATGAACTCGGCGGCGTGCGCGAGCTCGGCGGCACGCTCGACCTCGGCGTCGGTAGCATCGGGCCGGCCGAAGCGGATGTTGTCGCGGGCGCTTGCGGCAAACACGTTGGATTCCTGCGGCACCAGGGCGACGCGCGAGCGGAAATCGCGGGGATCTGCGGATTTGACCGGCACGCCGTCGAGCGAGATCGCGCCGCTGCGCGGATCGTAGAAGCGCAACAGCAGATGAAAGATCGTGCTCTTGCCGGCGCCGGACGGACCGACGATGGCGACCTTCTCGCCGGGGCGCACGGTGAACGAGATGGCATCGAGCACATTGACGTCGCGCCGTGCCGGATAGGCGAAGCTGACATGGTCGAAGCCGACTTCGCCGCGCGCCGGCACCGGCAGCGCGCGCGGCGAGGTGGGCGCGGTGATGTCGGGCTGCACATGCAGGATCTCGAACAGGCGCTCGGCAGCGCCTGATGCCGCCGATATCTCGCCCCAGACCTCGCTGAGCTGGCCGAGGCCGGCCGCGGCGAAGGCCGCATAGAGCACGAACTGGCCGAGCCGGCCCGGCGTGATGGTGCCGGTCAGCACGTCGTGCGAGCCGATCCAGAGGATCGCGACCACGCTTGCGAACACGATGAAGATGATGATGGCCGTGAGCACGGCGCGCGCCTGCGTGGAGGTGCGCGCGGCCTCATAGGCCTGCTCGACCTCGCCGCCGAAGCGCCTCTCGGCGAGGCTCTCGCTGGTATAGGCCTGCACGGTACGGATCGCACCGACGAGTTCGCTCGCATAGGCGGAGGCCTCGGCCAGCGTGTCCTGCGCATTGCGCGACAGCCGCCGCACCCAGCGCCCGAAGGCGACCAGCGGCAGCACGATCAGGGGAATGGCGAGCAGCACGAAGCCTGATAGCCGCGGGCTGGTGATCACCATCATCGCCGCGGCACCGAAGAACATCATCAGGTTGCGCAGTGCGATCGAGACCGAGGCGCCGACAGAGGATTTGATCTGGGTGGTGTCGGCGGTCAGGCGCGACACCAGCTCGCCGCTGCGCGCGGAATCGAAGAAGGCCGGCGACAGCGACAACAGATGGGCGAAGACGTCGCGCCTGAGATCGGCAACGATGCGCTCGCCGATCGTCATCACGAGGTAGTAGCGCGCGGCGCTCGCGAGTGCGAGCACGGCGACGACGGCGATCATCACCGAGAAATAGCTGTTGATCAGCTCGATGCCTTCAGGCGTCAGGCCGAAGTCGATCATCCTGCGCACCGCGACTGGCACCAGCAGGGTGGTCAGCGCCGCGATCGTCAGCGCCACGAAGGCCAGCGCAGCCCGGCCGCGATAGCGCGCGACATAGGGCGCAAGCGCCAGCAGCGGCCGCAGCTTCGCGCGGCTCTTCGCCGGCGCCTCGACCAGGTCGGCCTCGATCGACGGGGCCTCCGCGGGCCCGGTTTCAAGCCGTTCTACTGCGCTCATGAGATCCGACCAAAAGACAAAGAGAGGTAGTCTGCTCCAGATAGGCCGCGCGAGCAGGCGTGGCAAATCCGGGATGTCCCTTAGGGGGCCGCCCGGTCCCCTAAGGCCCCAAAGGCTCTGCAATGGCTTGTTTTACAGGGGCCCGTGGGGTATAGACCCCGCCAAATCCGTCATTCGATAGCCACTCAAGTGAGGCGCCGGGGCGCCGAGGAATTGCCATGAAAGCCGAAATTCACCCGAACTATCATACGATTAAGGTCGTGATGACCGACGGAACCGAGTACCTGACCCGCTCCACCTGGGGCAAGGAAGGCGACACGCTGAACCTCGACATCGACCCCAAGTCGCACCCGGCCTGGACCGGCGGCAACGCGCAGCTGATGGATCGCGGCGGCCGCGTCTCGCGCTTCCAGAAGAAGTTTTCGGGCTTTCTCAAAAAGGATTGATCCGGCCCTCGCGGCTGGAGACGAAAAACGCCCCCGGAGAGCCGGGGGCGTTTTTTGTTTTGGGGGGACGCTCGTCGCAATGACGGGAGCTTACCGCTCGAATGCCGCCTTCAGTGCGTTGAGATGCGGCACCAGCGGGTTGCCGATCGAGGAATGATCGACCGGCGGGGTGTGGATGGTGGTGTCCAGGCGGCGCACGCGGGTCTGGAGGCTCATCGAGCGATGGATCAGATCCTGGAGCTGCGACGGCAGCTTCTCGATGCTGTCGGTGGAGCCGGGATCGGCGGCGGAGAGCTTGACCTTGGTTTTTTCGCGGTTGGCCTGGCCCAACGTCATCTCGCCTTCCTTGACGGCGCGGTGCAGCAGCAGCCATGAGGCGAGTTGCATCAGGCGGGTGGTCAGACGCATGCTCTCGGTCGCATAGGTGAGGCTGACGGCGCGATCGAGCGCCTTGGCCTCGGTGCGGCCGGCGCCATCGAGATAGGCGGCGGTCTCCTCGACCAGGTCCATGCCCTCGCGGAACAGGACGCCGAACGCCGCAGAATTAGTGAACCGCTCGCTGAGTTGAACGAGAGCGCCTTCGGCTTGCAAACGTTCCATGGTTAACGCCCCTTACGCAACTGTCTGACTGCCCGGCCTTGGCGCCGGCTTATGATGAACAAATCATTGCGCGGGCGGGACGCCGAGTCCAGTGACAAGCATGGATATGGTTTCCGCGGGTCTTTGCTCGGAATTCAACCGGTGCGAGACGCAAAAAGGCGGAGCTGGGCGCAAAAAAAGAGCCGCCGGAAAACCGGCGGCTTTGAAAGTTGATAACAGGGAGGCGTCAAACAGAGTGGACAGGAGCCACTCGGTGTCCAAACGAGGACAGTTCCCAGTCATAAACTCGAAAGCTTAATGTGGAGTAAACGAGCGAATATTTTGAGGGTTCGTTAGCCATGTCGGTCGGTGGCCGAGTGCGCCCGCGGAACGAATTCTCTCCGTCGGCCCGGCCTAGTGCGCAATTGCGCACGGGGGCCGGGGCCAATAGCCACAGGGAAAAGTCGTCGCGCGAACAGGCAACTCCGAATCTTCGTAAAACTGCTCGCACGGCGTATGGGTCCCGGCCTCCGCCGGGACGACAGCTATTGTTTCGAGCCTACTTCTTGAAGACGCTGTTCGCCGCATCGCGCGAGGCGCGCTTCTTCGTTGCGGCTTCTTCCAGCCTTGTGATCTCGCCCTTGAGCAGCGCGATGCGCTCGGTCAGTTCCTCCACCGACAAGAGTGAGAGATCCTGTCCGATGTCATGGCTGATCTTCTTGCGCGGGCGGTCGTCGTCTTCCATCGCCATCCTGGTTCCTCCTGCGTTCGCATCACAAGCGGCTGAGGCGGTTGCCAGCCTGCACCGCGCTGGCTAAGCAATGGCCTCGTTCCATCCCGCACCTTTGCTCAAGGACACATCATGGACAAGCTGCCCGCGCAAATGACCGTGGTCGCCATCTCGAAACCCGGCGGACCGGAAGTGCTGGTGCCGGAACAACGGGCGCTGCCGCAGCTCGGCCCCGACGAGATCCTGGTCAAGGTGCAGGCCGCCGGCGTCAACCGGCCCGACGTCGCGCAGCGCTCCGGCGCCTATCCGCCGCCGCCCGGCGCCAGCGACCTGCCCGGCCTCGAGATCGCCGGCGAAGTGGTGGCCGTCGGCAGCAACGCCAAGCGGCACAAGATCGGCGACAAGGTGATGTCGCTGGTCGCCGGTGGCGGCTATGCGCAGTACTGCATCGCCCAGGACGGCCAGGCGATGAGCGTGCCGCCGTCGCTGTCGATCAAGCAAGCCGGCGCACTGCCGGAAACGCTGATGACGGTCTGGCACAACGTGTTCGAGCGCGGCGGCCTAAAGGCCGGCGAGACGCTGCTGATCCATGGCGGCTCGTCCGGGATCGGCACCATGGCGATCCAGCTCGCCAAAGCGTTCGGCGCGAAGGTGATCGTCACCGTGGGATCGCAGGACAAGATCGATGCCTGCCTCAAGCTCGGCGCGGATCGTGCCATCAACTACAAGACGGAAGACTTCGTCGCCGTGGTCAAGGCGGAGACGAACAATGCCGGCGCCAATCTGATCCTCGACATGGTCGCCGGCGACTATGTCGACCGCAACTATGACGCCGCCGCGCTCGACGGCCGCATCGTGCAGATCGCGACCCTCAACGGGCCCAAGGTCACCGTCAACATCGCCAAGGTGATGGTGAAGCGCCTGACCCATACCGGCTCGACGCTGCGCCCCCGTAGTAATGCGGACAAGGCGGCGATGGTGGCCGCGATCGAGGCGAAAGTGATGCCGCTATTGCGCGAAGGCCGGGTCAAGCCACTGATGGACAGCACTTTCCCGCTGGAAAAGGCATCCGACGCGCACCGGCGGATGGAAACCTCGGCACATATTGGCGAAATTGTGTTGGAGGTCTAGGTCAGCGGCCCACAGGGCAGGCCGGAAACCCTTTGATTTTCCTTGCTTTCGTGGCATCTATCGCGACGCACCGAACCACCTTGTTCCGTTCGGAAAACGCCGTGCACCGAAGAGCCTGCACCGAAGAGTTTGCGTCGAACGCGGAGAACTGACCTTGCGTCTGATCAGGTGCCTCGCGCCCATAGCGCTGGGCCTCATGATTCTCGTCTGCGCGTTCCCGGCGCGCGCGCTGGACGCTGTCAGCGTCCGCGGTGACGCGCCCGCAATCGACCTCACCGGCGTGCTCGAGCATCAGCGCAGCGACGCCGACCGCATCCAGGTCTCCACCGCGCCCGGCACCGACGGCATCGTCCGCCGCATCGAGGTGCGCGCCCGCGAGGGTGGCCAGAACTGGGTGGTGTTCGCGCTCGCCAACAACACCGACGACCAGCTCGACCGCCTGATCGTCGCCCCGCATTACCGCATCGTCTCTTCGGGGCTGCTGTGGCCCGATCTCGGGCTGTCGCGCATCGCGACCATCACGCCCTCGACCGGCGACCGGCCGGAGCGGCAGGAGAGTCCGACCGCCGACGTCTTCCGCGTCACCCTCGATCCCGGCGCCGTCGTCACCTTCGTCGCGGAGCTGCGCACCGACAAGCTGCCGCAGCTCTATCTGTGGGAGCCGGAATCCTACAAGGACAAGGTCAACTCGTTCACACTGTACCAGGGCATCGTGATCGGCATCTCCGGCTTGCTGGCGCTGGTGCTGACCATCCTGTTCGTGGTCAAGGGCAGCATCATGTTCCCGGCCGCCGCGGCGCTGGCCTGGGCGGTGCTGGTCTATATCGGCGTCGATTTCGGCTTCTGGGGCAAGGTGCTCGACATGTCGAACAACGCCGAGCGCATCTGGCGCGCGGCGGGTGAGGCGATCCTGGCGGCGACGCTGCTGGTGTTCCTGTTCGCCTATCTCAATCTCAGTCGATGGCACGTGCGATATTCCCACATCACGGTGGGCTGGCTCGCGTTCCTGGGCTCCCTGGTGGCGCTAGCCCTGTTCGACCCTGCGGTGGCGTCCGGCATCGCTCGCATATCGCTAGTGTTGATTGCCTTCGCCGGCTTCGCGCTGATCGTCTATCTCTCCACCCACGGCTTCGACCGCGCGGTGCTGCTGATCCCGACCTGGTTCCTGCTGGTGGTCTGGGTGGTCGCGGCCGGCATGACGGTCGCGGGCTCCGTCACCAACGACATCGTCGGCCCTGCGCTGCTCGGCGGCCTCGTGCTGATCGTGATGCTGATCGGCTTCACGGTGATGCAGCATGCATTCGCCGGCGGCGGCGCCACCACCGGCGTCGTCTCCGACATCGAGCGCCGCGCGCTGGCGCTGGCCGGTTCCGGCGATCTGATCTGGGACTGGGACGTTTCCGCCGACAAGGTCTTCACCAGCCCCGAGACCGAGGCCCTGCTCGGCCTCAAGCGCGGCACGCTGGAAGGTCCGGCCGCCTCCTGGCTCGAAGTGTTGCACCCGCTCGACCAGGACCGTTTTCGCGCAGCGCTCGACAGCGTGCTCGACCAGCGCCGCGGCCGCCTGGTGCAGGATTTCCGCCTGCGCACGCCGGACGGTCACTTCATGTGGTTCGCGCTGAAGGCGCGCCCGGTGGTCGGCTCCGACGGCGAGGTCTCGCGCGTGGTCGGCACCCTCACCGACGTCACCGAGCTCCGCAACGCCGAGGAGCGCCTGCTCCACGATTCCGTGCATGACAATCTGACCGGCCTGCCCAACCGCAAGCTGTTCATGGACCGCCTCGGCGCCGTCGCGCATTTTGCCAAGACCATGCCGACGCTGCGGCCGACGCTGATGGTGATCGACCTCGACCGCTTCAAGCAGGTCAACGATTCCGTCGGCATCGCGGTCGGCGATTCCATCCTGCTGACGCTGGCCCGCCGCCTCACCCGCATCCTGAAGCCGCAGGATACGCTGGCGCGGCTCGCCGGCGACCAGTTCGGCCTGATCCTGCTGTCGGAGCAGGACCCCGCCCGCATCACCGCCTTCGCCGAGACCATCCGCAAGACCATCCGCGCGCCGATCGCCTTCAACGAACGCGAGATATTTCTCACGGCCTCGATCGGCCTTGCCTTGTCCGATCCGCAAGTTCAGCTCACGGACGAGATCATCAAGGACGCCGAGCTTGCGATGTATCACTCCAAGCGCATCGGCGGCGACCGCATCGACGTCTACAAGTCCGCGATGCGCGCGCGAAAGACCGACCGGCTGACGCTGGAGAGCGAACTGCGCCGCGCCATCGAGCGGCAGGAGCTCACGATCCTGTACCAGCCGATCGTGCGGCTTGAAGACCGCTCCGTCGCCGGCTTCGAGGCGCTGGTGCGCTGGGATCATCCCAAGCTCGGACGCATGGCGCCGTCGGAATTCATCACCATCGCGGAAGAGACCGGCCTGATCATCGACCTCGGCATGTTCGTGCTCGACCAGACCGCCAAGCAGCTCTCGATCTGGCAGCGCGCGATGCGCTCGCGCGAGCCGATCTTCGCATCGGTCAACGTCTCCTCGCGGCAATTGCTGCGCCACGATCTGATCCACGATATCCGCACCGTGCTGTCGCGCTCCTCGGTCGCGCGCGGCACGCTGAAGCTGGAACTGACGGAATCGTTGGTGATGGAGAATCCGGAGCACGCGGCACAGATGCTGACGCGGATCCGCGAGCTCGGCACCGGGCTGTCGCTCGACGATTTCGGCACCGGGCATTCGTCGCTGGCCTATCTGCAGCGCTTCCCGTTCGACACCATCAAGATCGACCAGTCCTTCGTTCGCACCACCAACCGCGGCACCCGCCCGGTGATCCTGAAGTCCATCATCGCGCTCGCGCACGACCTCGGCATGGACGTGGTCGCCGAAGGTGCCGAGACCGATTCCGACGCGGTCGAGCTCTACCAGATGGGCTGCGAATATGCGCAAGGGTTTGCCTTCGGCGAACCCATGGATGCCGACGCCGCGATGCGCCTGCTCACGGAAGTGCGCCTGGAAGCGGCGAGCTAGCTTCCCCTCGCCTCACCCAGGCCTACGCCGGTCACTCTTCAGCTTGGTGAACCGCACGCTCTCGCCGTCCGGCATCCGCATCGCCTTGAAACCCGCGGCGAGGCAGGCTTCGCGTTGCGGCATTTGGATATCCGGGCTGCGCAGGCTGTCCCACCATGAGGCACGATTCGCCGCGCGCGGCAGGGCCGCGCCGATGATCTCTTCGATCTGTTCATAGGTCAGCACGAATTCCGCCTGCTTCTGCCGCATCAGATAATCGCGCAACGCGTCGTAGTCGTTCACCGCTGTCCTCTTCGCTGGTCGAAGGCCCGCTTTGCCCAAAAACGTGAGCCGCGGAAACCAATTTTTAACTCATTCCGGCAGCGCCGTCCCGGCTTAAACACTACTCAAGCTTTCGGGCGCATTCACTGGTGCCGGGAGCAAACGATGTTGTCTCGATGGCGCGACGTCACGGCCCGACGGCCATGGCGGCTTTCGGCGAAGCTGCTGATCATCTCGTCCGTGGTGACGGTGATCGGCTTTTCCGCCATTTGCGTCAACGTCATGCTGGACATGCGCCGCGGCGAGGAGGCGCTCGCCCGCCAGACCCTGGAAAACCTGGCGACGACCATCGAGTCCGACGTCAGCCGCAACATCGAGATCTACGATCTGGCCCTCAAGGCGGTCGCCAGCAACATGCTGCTGCCGGAAATCGCCACGGTCTCGAAGCCGATCCGTCACCTCATCCTGTTCGACCATTCGACCACGGCGAGGCATTTCGGCGCGATCCAGGTGTTCGATGCCGACGGCCGGTTGACCATCGACGCCTCGACGCTCGATCCCGTTGTCGTGAACCGGGGCGACGAGGATTACTTCAGGGTCCATCGCGACAGTCCCGAAACGGGCCTCTTCATCAGCCGCCCGATGCTGTTCCGCGGCGCCTATGCAATCGTGCTGAGCCGGCGCATCAGCGACACCGACGGAGGCTTCCTCGGGGTCGTCGCCGGCTCGATCCGCTTCAGCTATTTCCACGAGTTGTTCGAGCGGCTGAACCTCGATCCCCATGACACCATCACCGTGCTCAAGCGCGACCGCACCATCATGATGCGGCGCCCGTTCGACCTCGACGTGATCGGCACCAACCTGAACGATCGGCGGACATGGAAGGCCGAAAATCTCCGGGTCGGCGCCTCCTATGCGGGCCAGGGCCCGGTCGATCCGACTCCGCGACTTTATGTGCGCAGCAGCGACAGCGGTCCGCTGTTCGTGGTGGCGGGCAAACCGCTGGCCGCGGTGTTCGAGCTCTGGCAGAGGGAAGCCTACCGCATCGGCGCCGTGGTGCTGGCGCTCAGCCTGTTCATGCTCGCATCGACGCTGGTGCTCGCGCGCGAGATCGGCCGGCGCGCCGAGGCCGAGCGCAAGCTCGAGGAGATGGCGACGACCGACGCGCTCACCGGCCTGAAGAACCGCCGCAAGTTCGACCAGGTGATCGACGTCGAATGGCGCCGCGCGATGCGGCAGCAGACGCCGATCGCGCTCTTGATGATCGATGCCGATCATTTCAAGGCCTACAACGACACGTTCGGCCACCAGGCCGGCGACCAGGTGCTGGTCGGCATCGCCATCTGCATTTCCGATTCGGTGAGCCGCGCCGGCGATTGCGCGGCGCGCTATGGCGGCGAGGAATTCGCCGTGCTGCTGCCGGGCACCTCGGTCACCGACGCCCTCACGGTGGCCGAGAAGATCCGCGCCAAGGTGCAGGGCTGGTCCGACGACCACACGAGCTCGACGGTGTCCTGCGGCATCGCGAGCCTCGTTCCGACCACGGGCATGGACTGGCCGCTACTGGTCGCCGCCGCCGACAAGGCCCTCTACGCCGCAAAAGCCGGCGGCCGCAACCAGTCTGTGGTCGCGAGCCTGCCGAAGCTGTCGCTGGTGGCGTGAGGAGTTCGTTCCGTCATTGCGAGCGAAGCGAAGCAATCCAGACTGTCGCCTCGGAGGCAGCCTGGATTGCTTCGTCGCTTCGCTCCTCGCAATGACGAGCGGAGCGCTACTGCCCCAGATATTTCTTCATCTCCGCAATGAGCCCGTCACGCAGCTCCGGCCGCTTCAGGCCGTAGGCGATATTGGCGCGGAGGAAGCCGGGTTTGGAGCCGCAATCGTGGCGCTCGCCCTCGAACTCGACGCCGTAGAATTTTTGCGATCTGGCGAGGCCGATCATGGCGTCGGTGAGCTGGATCTCGCCGCCGGCGCCGCGCTCCTGGGTCTCAAGGACCTTGAAGATCTCCGGCTGCAGGATGTAGCGGCCGGTGATCGAGAGGTTGGAGGGCGCGGTGCCCTTGGCCGGCTTCTCGACCATGCCGTCGACCTCGAACATCTTGCCGGTGCGTTTGCCGACGCCGCAGATGCCGTATTGATGGGTCAGATGGTCAGGCACCGCCTCGACCGCGATGACGTTGGATTTTTCGCCGAGCTTGCTGGCGGTGTCGATCATCTGCTTCAGGCAGCCGGGCGAATTGAGCACGAGTTCGTCGGGCAGCACGACCGCGAACGGTTCGTTGCCGACGATGTCGCGCGCGCACCAGACCGCGTGACCGAGGCCGAGCGGCGCCTGCTGGCGGGTGAAGCTGACGGCGCCGGCCTCCGGCTGGTTCTGCGCCAGAACGTCCTGCTCGGTCTTCTTGCCGCGCGCGGCCAGCGTCGCATCGAGCTCGAACATCCGGTCGAAATGATCTTCGATGACACTTTTGTTGCGGCCGGTGACAAAGATGAAGTGCTCGATGCCGGCTTCCCGGGCCTCGTCATAGACGTACTGGATCAGCGGCTTGTCGACGATCGTCAGCATTTCCTTCGGCATCGCCTTGGTGGCGGGCAGGACGCGGGTGCCGAGGCCGGCAACGGGAAATACGGCTTTGCGGATTTTCATGGGATTGATCGAATACCTGAGGAACACGTGAAGGGAGCAATGGCATCTTGCTAGCTTGTTTGCAGCCGCCAACAAAGGCGGATGTGGGGCCTCATCCTCACAGAGTTAAGAAAAAGGCCACCATCAAAATTTCACCTTTGTTAAGCTGTTGGCAACCGTAACCAGGCCTCCTGAGGGCGGATTTTGGCCGGACAGGTGTGGACATGATGCAATCAATGGCAGGGCTGGCAAAACGGGGCGGGTCCGTGACCGGTGCGACGATGATTGCGGCCGCCCTGCTGTTCCCGCTTCCCGCCGGCGCGCAGGCTCAGAACGGTCTGTCAAATCTGTTCGGCGGTATTTTCTCCGGCCCGAACCAGGCGCCTTCGCCAGCAGCGCCCGGGCCCAGCGGCGCTCAAACGGGAGTTCAACCCTGGACCGGCGAGGACGGCGCCTCCGGTCATCCGCTGATGACAGCCGCCGCGATCCGAGAGGCCGCGGGCAATTTCAACAATTGCGTCGCGGGCATGTGGCCCGATGCCGCACGGCGCAACATCACGCAGGAAAATTTCCAACGCTTCACGGCTGGCCTCGCGCCCGATCTGCGCATCATGGACCTGATGGATTCGCAGCCGGAGTTCACCAAGTCGATCTGGGATTATCTCGACATCCTCGTGAACGACAACCGCCTCGCCAAGGGCCGCGAGGTCCTGGCCAAATACAAGGCGCAGTTCGACGCCACCGAAAAAGCCGCCGGCGTCGATCGCTACATCATCGCCTCGATCTGGGGCATCGAGTCCAACTACTCGACGCAGATGGGCGACCGCAGCGTGCTGCAATCGACCGCGACGCTCGCCTGCATCGGCCGCCGCCAGGCTTACTTCAAGGACGAATTCCTCTCCGCGCTGGAGATCCTCAACCGCGGCGATCTCAGGCCCGAACAATTGCGCGGCTCCTGGGCCGGCGCCTTCGGCCCGACCCAGTTCATGCCGACCGCGTTCAAGCGCTTTGCCGTGGACGGCGACGGCGACGGCCGGCGTGACGTCGTCGACAATCCCTCCGACCTGATTGCGTCGACCGCCAACAATTTGAAGAAGGACGGCTGGCAGCCCGGCCAGACCTGGGGCTACGAGGTCGTGGTGCCCCAGGGCTTCAACTACATGCTGGCCGATCGCGCCAAGGCGATGACGGTGGCGCAATGGGAAAAGCTCGGCCTCAAGCGCCCGGCCAACCAGCCCTTCCCGCATCCAGCCGAGAAGGCCTATCTGCTGGCGCCGGCCGGTGCCCAAGGGCCCGGCTTCCTGATGCTGCAGAACTTCCGGGTCATCATGAAGTACAATCCGGCCGAGGCTTATGCGCTGGCGATCGGCCATTTCGCCGACCGCCTGCGCGGCGGCCAGCCGTTCATGCAGCCCTGGCCGCGGCAGGAACGGGAGCTGTCTCGGACCGAGCGGCTGGAACTCCAGCAGTTGCTGGCCCAGCGCGGCTTCTACAAGGGCACCCCCGACGGCCAGTTCGGCGGCCAGACCCGGGAAGCCCTGCGCAACTTCCAGGCCTCGATCGGGGTCCCCGCGGACGGATTTGCCTCCTCCGACGCGCTGAACCGGCTGCGCGGGCGGTAAAATCGCGCCGAAAGTAACCCTGAACAGGGATTTTGGCCGGCAGTCTTGACCGGGGCGGCGGTTCGCCGTGTATGGGCCAATAATCTTGGGCCAAGAATCTCAAGGATCTGAAGAGAATCTGGAAAGAGAATCTGCCCGTTTGGCGCCCGATTCCGTTATTATATTCGAGCCTGTCCCGATCCCCATTGCACGTGCCGAGATCGCATGTCGAAGAAGTCCCTGTTCAAGGTGCTGACCGAGACCGGCCCGCTGATCGCGCTGGGGACGGCGCTTGCGATTCTGGTCTCGGTCGCGGGACCCGCCTCGGCGCAGTTCTTCAACTTCCCCGGCTTCGGCGGCCCACCGCAGCGCGCGGCTCCGCCGCCGCCGCGGAACGGCGGAGGTGGAGGCGGCGGCGGCGGATGGTTCGGCGGCGACTTCTTCGCGCCGTTCCAGCAGCAACAGCCGCAAGCACCGCGTCAGGATTTTTCGCGCGCACCGGCGCCGGCCAAGCGCGACACCATTCCCGACAGGAACGTGCTGGTGATCGGCGACGCCATGGCCGATTGGCTCGCCTACGGCCTGGAGGATGCCTACACCGAGCAGCCCGACATGGGCGTGATCCGCAAGCACAAGACCACGTCCGGCCTGATCAAGTACCAGCCCAAGGGTGAGCCCTCGGACTGGACGGCTGCTGCGAAGGGCATTCTCGAGACCGAGAAGCCCGACGTGATCGTGGTGATGCTCGGCCTCAACGACCGCATCGCGATCCGCGAGGCGGCAGCACCCGATAAATCGGACAAGGCGACCGACAAGGACAAGAAGAACGACAAGGGCGCGCGCGGCAAACCACCGGCCAAGCCCGGCGATGCCAAGCCCGGCGACACCGCGGCGAAACCGGACGACAAGCCGGCCGATGCCGACCTGCCGCAGGATGATGCCGACAACGCTGACGCACCGGCGGTCGCAGCGCCCGAGAAGACGGCACGCAACCCGAACGGCCTCTACGAATTCCGCGACGAGCGCTGGGTCGAGCTCTACGGCAAGAAGATCGAGGAGCTCGCCAACGTCCTCAAGTCCAAGGGCGTGCCGGTGCTCTGGGTCGGCCTGCCCGCGATCCGCGGTCCCAAGGGCACCGCGGACATGCTGTTCCTGGATTCGCTCTATCGCGAAGGCGCGGCCAAGGCCGGCATCACTTACGTCGACGTCTGGGACGGCTTTGTCGACGAGGCCGGCCGCTTCCTGCAGAAGGGCCCGGACTTCGAAGGCCAGATCCGTCAACTCCGCAGCGGTGACGGCGTCTATTTCACAAAACCCGGCGCGCGCAAGCTCGCCCACTATGTCGAACGCGAGATCACCCGCCTGCTCGCCGGGCGCTCCGGCCCGATCGCGCTGCCGAGCGAACCGGCGACCCCCGACACCAGTGCCGAACCCGGCAAGCCCGCGCCGCGGCCGCTGGCCGGCCCGATCGTGCCGCTGGTTGCGGCCTCGATCTCGACCGATCAATTGCTGGGTGGGCCGGGCTCACGTCCTGCCGCCGTCGATGCGCTCGCTGCGAAGACGATGGTGAAGGGCGAGCCACTGGCTGCGCCGGCCGGCCGCGCTGACGATTATGCCTGGCCGCGCCGCGAAGTCGGCCGCGAGCAGGCCAAGGGCGATACGCCGGTCGCCGCGACGACGCCTGATGGCGGTACGCCGGGTGCGGCCGCAGCGATCGCCCCGCCAAAGCTTGCGCCAAAGAAGCCACCGGTGCCGCAGCAACCGGCACAGGCAGCGCCATCGATGCGAGATTTCTTCGGCTTTGGCTCGCCGCCGCCCCCGCCGCGTCAATTGGCGCCCGCGCCGCGCAATCCGAATCCCAACCCCGCGATCCCGCGGCCGCCTGGCAATGTCGGGCGATCGGCGGAAGTGTTCCGATAATTTTCTAAGCTGAGATCTCGTGTCCCCGACGCGCTGCAGCGTGAAACGCTGCTGCGCAGAGCCGGGACCCAGCACGTCCGACAGTCACAAAGGAATGGGCCACAAAAAGATGGGCCCCGGCTCACAGTGCGGCGTTACACGCCGCACTGCGTCCGGGGCCAGATGCTTATTGCGTTGGCTTCAGCCGTAATAGCGCCAGCGCGGCGGCGGGCGGCGCGCAGGCCGCGCCATCAGCAGTGCAAGGGCAAAGCCGATGCCGCCGGCGACCAGCAGCGCGCCGAGCGGGTTGTCCTGCACCTTCTGGGCAATCGCCTGCGAACCGTCGCGCAAGGTTTCGGCCGGCTTGTCGTAGGCGTCCTTGGCATAGCTGGCCGCGGTGTCGGTCGCGTCACGTACGGCATCCTTGGCCTGGCCGTAGAGATTCTGCACCGTGCCGGCCGCTTCGCGTGCCTTGCCCGACGCCTGTGTCTGCGCATCGCCTGCGAGATCACCGACAGCGCCTTCCGCGCGTCCGGCGAATTCCTTGGCCGATCCGACAATCCGATCTTTATCCATGATGCTCCTCCTCGGGGGTCAGCCCAAGTAACCGATCAGGAGCGGCGCAGTTCCATCTGACTTGAAATTGGACTCAGAGAATCAGCCCGCCGTCGACGACCAACGTCTGGCCGATGATGTAGGACGACAGCGGTGATGCCAGGAACAGCGCCGCGCCCGCCATGTCAGCAGGCGTGCCCAATCGCCGCAGCGGAATGCGTGAAAGTGCACCTTCGAGCCGCTTGGGATTCTCGGTCGTCACCTTCGTCATCTTGGTGTCGACCAGACCAGGCGCGATGCCGTTGACGCGGATGCCGTCTTCGGCCCAGGCCTCGCCGAGCGTCCGTGTCAATCCGACCGCCCCGGTCTTCGACGCGTTGTAAGCAGGATTGCCCATGGTGGAATGATAGGCCGCGGTCGAGGACACCATGATCAGCGATCCCCGCGAGTCCCGCAGCATGGAATGAAATCGCGTGGCGCAGGCCATCAGGCTCATCAGGTTGACCTCGACGACCTTGCGAAAGCCAGCCATCTCGAACTCGCCGCGGCGATAGAGCACCGCGCCCTGCGCGAGCACCAGGATATCGAGCCGTTCGAACGACGGCTTGAACGCTTCGACCGCGCCGGCATTGCCGACGTCGAGTTGCGCGTAGGAGAGACCGGTGAGATCCGAGCCCTCCTCAGCTGAATATTCCTTCGCGTGAGCACGCGTGCCGCAGACCGCGACTTGCGCGCCCCTGACGCGAAAGGCTTGCGCGATACCGTTGCCGATGCCGCTGGATCCGCCGACGACCAGCACCTGCTTGCCTGAGAAATCGAGCTCGTTCGTCATCGCAGGCCTCCCCGATCGTCTTGCTTGTTTGACCTGTCTGCGGATCGATGACAGCCTTGTCAATCACAACAAGAACAAGCAGAGCACGAGGAAACACCATGTCCGATTTCAAACAGCTCAGCCGCTCCGTGAAGGGCCTGACCGTTCTCGTCACCGGCGCGGCCAGCGGCATGGGACGCGCAACGGCCCGCGTGTTCGCCACCGAGGGCGCCAACGTCGCCGTCACCGATTATGACGAGCAGGGCGCGCTGGCCGTGGCGAAGGAGATCGCGGCAAGCGGCGGAGCCGCGAAAGCCTGGAAGCTCGACGTGGCCGACGGCGATGAGATCAGGCGCGTGGTCGGCGACGTCGCGACGCATTTCGGCGGGCTCGACATCATCGTCAACAATGCCGGCATCTCCGTGCGCGTCGCGATCGACGACGAGGCCTATGAGGACGCCTGGGCTAGGGGTATCGCGGTGATGCTGACGGCGCATCCGCGCATCATCCGCGCCGCGCTGCCTCACTTGCGCAAGTCGAAGAGCCCGCGCATCGTCAACATCGCCTCGACCGAGGCGCTCGGCGCCACCGCATTGCACAGCCCCTATTCGGCGGCGAAGGGCGGCGTCGCCAGCCTTACCCGCTCGCTGGCGGTGGAGCTCGGCCGCGAAGGCATCACCGTCAACTGCATCTGCCCGGGGCCGGTCCGCACCGCCATCACCGACAGGATCTCGGAAGAACACAAGACCATCTACGCCAAGCGCCGCACTGCACTGGGCCGCTACGGCGACCCCGAAGAGGTCGCGCACATGACGCTGAGCCTGTGCCTGCCGGCAGCGTCCTTCCTCACCGGCGCGGTGATCCCCGTCGACGGCGGCCTGATGGCGCGCAACGCGTGAGCGGCACCAAAGGTGCGTAGCCTGGATGGAGCGCAGCGCACTCCGGGGTTCTCACCTCGCGGGAAGACTTCCCGGATTACGCTGCGCTCCATCCGGGCTACGGGCAGCTATGCGCGCCTAGCGTTGACATCGCTTGTTACGGGAGTAACTTTTTCACCGACAGAGCGGACCAACCGCTCGCGGTTCGCGGGAGAAACGTCATGACGATCGCCATCCGGCAGCTTCACAAACATTTTGTCGGCGAGGTTTCCGGCCTCGACCTGCGGCAACCTCTCACCGAGGCCGAGGCGCGCGAGATCGAAGCCGCCATGGACAAATATGCGATGCTGGTGTTCCACGACCAGGACATCACCGACGAACAGCAGATGGCTTTCGCGTTGAATTTCGGCCAGCGCGAGGACGCGCGCGGCGGCACCGTCACGAAGGAAAAAGACTACCGCCTCCAATCGGGCCTGAACGACGTCTCCAATCTCGGCAAGGACGGCAAGCCGCTGGCAAAGGACAGCCGCGCGCATCTGTTCAACCTCGGCAACTGCCTGTGGCATTCCGACAGCTCGTTCCGCCCCATCCCGGCAAAATTCTCGCTGCTGTCGGCCCGCGTGATCAACCCGAAGGGCGGCAACACAGAATTCGCCGACATGCGGGCGGCCTATGACGCGCTCGACGACGAGACCAAGGCGGAGATCGAAGATCTCGTCTGCGAGCACTCGCTGATGTATTCGCGGGGATCGCTCGGCTTCACCGAATACACCGACGACGAGAAGCAGATGTTCAAGCCGGTGCTGCAACGTCTCGTGCGCACCCATCCCGTTCATCGCCGGAAGTCGCTCTATCTCTCATCGCATGCCGGCAAGATCGTCGGCATGAGCGTCCCCGAGGGTCGGCTGCTGCTGCGCGATCTCAACGAGCACGCGACCCAGAGCGAGTTCGTCTACGTCCACAAATGGACGCTGCATGACCTCGTGATGTGGGACAACCGCCAGACCATGCACCGCGTCCGCCGCTACGACCAGTCGCAGCCCCGCGACATGCGCCGCGCGACGGTCGCAGGCACGGAGCCGACGGTCCAGCAGCAGGCGGCGGAGTAGGCGTTACTCAGCAATCGGTGTCATCGCCCGGCTTGACCGGGCGATCCAGTACTCCGAGACAGTTGTGATAGAACCGATGCGCCGCGGCGTACTGGATGCCCCGCCTTCGCGGGGCACGACAGCGAGGCGCTAGGCGTGCCCGGCCTCGTTCGAGAGCATGCCGGGATCGATGCCGATCTTGCGCAGTGCGCGCCCGTATTTTTCGTCGACGTCATCGCCGAAGATCAAATCCGAATCCGCGTCGCAATGCAGCCAGCCGTTGCTCTGGATTTCGGTCTCGAGCTGGCCGGGCGCCCAGCCGGCATAACCGAGCGCGAGGATGGCGTGCTTGGGGCCGGAGCCGTTGGCGATCGCACGCAGGATGTCGACCGTCGCGGTGAGGCAGACGCCATCGTCGATCCGGAGCGTCGCGTTCTCGATGTAGAAATCGCTGGAATGCAGCACGAAGCCGCGGCCGGTATCGACCGGACCGCCGCGCAGCACCTTCATGCTTTCGGCATTCTCCGGCAGCTTGATGTGCTCGCCCTTGTTGATGATGCCGAGCTGCTGCAACAGCTCGGGGAAGTCGATGCTGCCGGCCGGGTGGTTGACGATGATGCCCATCGCGCCTTCGGCGGAGTGGGCGCAGAGATAAATCACCGAGCGCTCGAAGCGCTCGTCGCCCATCACGGGCATGGCGATCAACAGCTGGCCGTCGAGGTAGCCCGCCGAGCTCGGGAGC
Organism: Bradyrhizobium sp. 4; assembly: GCF_023100905.1. Lineage (NCBI taxonomy): Bacteria > Pseudomonadati > Pseudomonadota > Alphaproteobacteria > Hyphomicrobiales > Nitrobacteraceae > Bradyrhizobium > Bradyrhizobium sp. 4. The sequence continues at coordinate 833,683 of NZ_CP064686.1, read as the reverse complement.
GCGGGGGCTGACTTGCGGGTGCTTTCGCCCGTCCTCTTGCCTGTGGGAGCCATCGGTGAAGCACTCCGGTTTCAATTCCTATCCTGATGTCGGGCCGGGCCGCTGTCAAATCAAGGCTTGCAGGGCCTCGATTCAAGTGCATCCATCACAAGCAATTCAATGGTTTGCCGCGGGGTGACCCTGTAAAGACGTACCATGCTGACAAGAGTTCCCCGGCGTGCGGCGATTGGCGTCGCGACAACCCTGCTCGCGTCGTCGCTGGCGCTTGCGGCCCATGCCGACGATGCATCGCCGTGGCAGCGCGATGGACATTCCGCGGTGCGGTTGCTGGCGGGATCGCGCAGCGGCGCCGTCCTGCTCGGCGGTATTGCCTTCCAGATCCAGCCCGGCTGGAAAACCTATTGGCGCATGCCGGGCGATTCCGGCGTTCCGCCGCGCTTCGATTTCTCGAAATCCGACAATGTCGAGGCGGTGACGGTGATGTGGCCGGCCCCGCAGAAATTCGACGACGGCGCGGGCGGCCATTCGATCGGCTATCACGACCAGATCGTGCTGCCCCTGCGCATCATCGCCAAGGCGGCCGACAAGCCGGTGACGTTGCGCGCCGAGATCAATTATGCGGTGTGCGAAAAGCTTTGCATCCCGGTCGAGGCTCGCGCCGAGCTTGGCTTCAACAGCGTCGCCTCGACCGAGGACGCCAATTTGCGTGCAGCGCTCGACACCGTGCCCAAGCCTGCCACGATCGGCGATCCCAACCCGCTCACCATCCGGGACGTCAAGCGCGACGGGCCCAAGAATGTGGTGGTGGACGTCGTCGTGCCGGATGCGCGCACCGTCAATCTCTATGTGGAAGGTCCGACGCCCGATTGGGCGTTGCCGATCCCGGCGCCGGTCGAGCCCAGCCCACCGGGCGTGAAGCGATTTTCTTTCGAACTCGACGGACTGCCGCCGGGCGCCAAGCCCGACGGCGCAGCGCTGAAGTTCACGCTGGTCGGACCGGAGAAGTCGTACGAGTTCAATGCCAATTTGGATTAGTTGTCGTCCCGGCGCAGGCCGGGACCCATTACCCCAGGGATTAGTTTGGCGAAGACTCCTTCTTTGGAACTGCTACCCAATTCCTCCTGACAGATCACGCGGTATGGGTCCTGGCATTCGCCAGGACGACATCCTTGATCCAACCGAATCTTAACGAATGGTTGCTAATCCCCAGGGCTCCTGCGGCAAGTCTGCCGCAGCACTCGTGCGCGCCTCGGGGACCCTTCGATTTGGCCGTGATGGATGCAGAACCCGCAACGACCGGACCTGCCGGCCTCATCGCGCGGCTGCGCGAAAAATTGACGGGCGGGTCGAGCGAGGCGTCGCTGACGCGGCGGCTGGCCGGCACCATCTTCGTCATCCGCGTGATCAGCGCCGGCCTTGCCTATTTCTCGCAGGTCCTGCTCGCGCGCTGGATGGGGACCTCGGACTACGGGGTCTATGTTTATGTCTGGACCTGGGTGCTGCTGCTCGGCAGCATGATGGACTTTGGCATCTCGGCCTCCGCGCAAAAAATCATCCCGGAATACCGCGCCCGTGGCGAGCATGCGCTGCTGCGCGGCTTTCTCTCGGGCAGCCGTTGGCTGACCTTTGCCGTTTCCGCGCTGGTCTCGCTCGGCCTCGCCGGTCTCGTCAAATTGCTGTCACCCTGGATCGAGCCGGCCGAAGAGCTGCCGCTCTATATCGGCTGCATGACGCTGCCCGCTTTCGTCGTCGCCAACACCCAGGACGGCATCGCGCGCTCGCATGACTGGATGCAGCTCGGCCTGATGCCGCAATTCATCATCCGCCAGGCGCTGATCATCGGCATCACGGCCTGCGCCTTCCTGCTCGGCTATCATCTCGGCGCGGTCGCCGCGATGATCGCGAGTGCCGGCGCGGTGTGGATCGCGATGACCGGGCAGATGGTGGTGCTGAACCGCAAGCTCGCTGGTCACATCGAGCCCGGTCCCAAGGCCTACGACGTCAGCGGCTGGCTCGCCGTCTCGCTGCCGATCCTGCTGGTCGAAAGCTTCTATTTGCTGCTGTCCTACACCGACGTGCTGGTGCTTCAGCAGTTCCGCCCCTCCGACGAGGTCGGCGTCTATTTCGCCGTGGTGAAGACGCTCGCGCTGGTCTCCTTCATCCACTACGCGATGTCGGCAACGACCGCGCATCGCTTCGCCGAATACAATGCAAGCGGCGACAAGGCGCGGCTGTCGGCTTACGTGGCGCATGCCATCAACTGGACGTTCTGGCCGTCGCTGGCGGCGACCATCGTGCTGCTCGCGCTCGGCAAGCCGCTGCTCTGGCTGTTCGGGCCGCAATTCGTGGTCGGCTACGACATCATGTTCGTCGCCGCCATTGGCCTGGTGGTCCGATCCGCGATCGGCCCGGTCGAACGGCTGCTCAACATGCTCGGCCAGCAGAAGATCTGCGCGCTGGCCTATGCGCTGGCCTTTGCGATGAACCTGGTGCTCTGCATCGCGCTGGTGCCGCACTTCGGCGGCCATGGTGCTGCGGCCGCGACCTCGATCTCGCTCAGTTTCGAGACGGTGCTGCTGTTCTGGATCGTGCGACAGCGGCTCGGGCTGCACGTGCTGGCGTTCGGGAAATAGCCGTCGGCTCACGGCAATTGGAAAGCCAACCGCCGCCTGATATAGTCGGATCCATGGCTGTAAGCGATCTACGAAACCTTCTGGAACGTGCCCAGACCTGGCCTGAAGAGGCCCAGAACGAGTTGGTCGCCATTGCCAGCGAAATCGAGAGTGAGCTGCTCGGCGGCGAGTATCTTGCGACGCAAGAGGAATTGCGGAGCATCGACGCGGCCTTGGCCTCCATCGATCGCGGCGAGGTCGCTACGGATGCCGAGGTTGCGGAAGCCTTCGCGAAATTTGCGCGCGGATGAAGGTCGTCTGGACGCGAGAGGCGCTTGCTGATCTCGCGGACATCGCGACCTATTATGCCAGCAACGCCAGCCCTGTGGTCGCCGAAGCTGTCGACCGGAGATTTGTTGACGTCGTGGAGCGCGTCCGTCGCGCGCCTTTCTCGGCGCCACGCGTTGCGCACCGTTCCGAGGTTCGTGTCGCAGCGGTCGTCCGCTACCCATTCCGGATATTTTACCGTGTCCGTAATCCATACCGTCCACATCCGCCACACGTCCCGGCGACCGGTCGCGGGGCTGAATGAGCCCGGTAGGCAATATGCCTAGAGCGTTATCGGTTCTGATTGATCAGAACCGAAGCTCTGGATTCTTGTTTGACGTCTAACCGAATGTCCGTTTTGCAAGAGAGCGATGAATTGGAGAAAACGCCTCCACTTCGGCCCCCTGCAGGAGGATTTTTCTTATTCGCTCCAATCGGTTGCGCTGCAGAGAAAGTTTATTCTACGTCATATTGCCCAACTGACGAGATAAACCTAAGATTCCCTGGACATGATCGATCCACTCTACGTCGCCTCCGGGTTCGGCGTCGGCCTGCTGGTCGGGATGACCGGCGTCGGCGGCGGTTCGTTGATGACGCCGCTGCTGATCCTGCTGTTCGGGATTCATCCATCGACCGCGGTCGGCACCGACCTGCTCTATGCCGCCGCCACCAAAACCGGCGGCAGCTTGGTGCATGGCTGGTCGCGCAGCGTGCACTGGCCGGCGGTGCTGCGGCTCGCCTGCGGCAGCCTTCCGGCGAGCGCGCTGACGCTGCTCGTGCTGTGGAAGCTCGACCTCAAGAGCGATTCCGAGCGCAATCTCGTCAACCTCGTGCTCTGCTTCGCGCTGCTGCTGACCGCGACCTCGCTGATCTTCCGCAGATCGATCATGGAGCGCTATCGCCGGCGCCTGGAGCAGGTCGATGACCGCACCACCGCGATCGCAACCGTCGTCACCGGAATCGTGCTCGGCGTGCTGGTCTCGATTTCATCGGTCGGCGCCGGCGCGGTCGGCGTCACCGTTCTGCTGCTGCTCTATCCGCGCCTGCCGGTGGCGACCATCGTCGGCTCCGACATCGCCCATGCCGTCCCGCTGACGCTGATCGCCGGAATGGGGCACTGGGCGCTTGGCGACGTGGATTGGGCGCTGATGGGCGTGCTGCTGTTGGGCTCGCTGCCCGGCATCGTCGTCGGCAGCTTTAGCGCGACGCGCGTGCCCGAGACGGTGCTGCGCCTGACACTTGCCAGCGTGCTGTTCGTGGTCGCCGGCAAGATCATGTTCGCGGAGTTGCACCTGTCCTCGGCATTCGAGACGGCGCTGGCCTGGACGCACTGAACGAAAATGGCGGAGCTCGGCTCCGCCATTTGCCAGCCGTGGCGCTCTACTCCGCGGTCCAGCCGCCGTCGATCGACAGGTTGGTGCCGGTGATCTGCGCGGCATCGTCGCCGCACAGGAACAGCGCGAGGGCTGCGACCTGCTCGGAGGTGACGAACTCCTTGGTCGGCTGCGCATCGAGCAGCACGTCGTTGATGACCTGGTCGCGCGTGAGATTGCGGGCCTTCATGGTGTCGGGGATCTGCTTCTCCACCAGCGGCGTCCAGACATAGCCGGGGCTGATGCAGTTGCAGGTGATCTTGCTGGTCGCGACCTCGAGCGCCACGGTCTTGGTCAGGCCGGCGATGCCGTGCTTGGCCGACACATAGGCCGACTTGAAGGGCGAAGCGACCAGCGAGTGCGCGGAAGCGGTATTGATGATGCGGCCCCAGCCCTTCTTCTTCATGCCGGGGACGGCTGCGCGAATGGCATGGAACGCCGAGGACAGGTTGATCGCGATGATCTGGTCCCATTTCTCCGGCGGGAATTCCTCGATGGGCGAGACGAACTGGATGCCCGCATTGTTGACGAGAATATCGACCGAACCAAAGCTCTTCTCGCCGAGCGCGATCATCCCGGCGATCTCGGCCGGCTTGGTCATGTCGGCCGGCGAATAGACCGCCTTCACGCCGAAATCGGACTCGATCTTGGCGCGCTCCTTCTCGATGTCCTCCGGCGAGCCGAACCCGTTGATGACGACATTGGCGCCGGCGGCGGCGAAAGCGCGCGCATAGGCAAGCCCGATGCCGCTGGTCGACCCGGTCACAACGGCGTTCTTGCCTGACAAACTACCCATATTACTCGCTCCTTTTTGGCGGGGGCACAGTGACGTCCCCCGTGAGATCGTAGGTCACCATGGTCTCGCCGGATTGCGGCCGCTCGAGCCAGTCCTTGTGGCGCATCGACAGATGCACGTCACGCACGCCGGCTTCCCAATGCTCGACCATCGCGACATGCGAGAAATCGTAATCCTTGGACGAGGATTCGTAATTTTTGCTGCGGTAGATCAGGTGCACCACAGTCACAGTGCTTTCGCGCGATACCTTGGCAAGGAATTCCACGGAAGGGTCGTTCTTGAGATAATCGGGCAATTTGGAAATCAGGTCGCGCACGGCCCTGCGGGCGTTGTGCACCTGCTTGTTCTTGTCAGTGTTCATCCGCGTGCGGCTGGAGAAGCGGATGTCCTTCTCGCGCTCGGTCGCCTCGAGCAGCGAGGTCGGCAGATCGCCGCGGGCGCTGAACAGGTCGATCTGGAAGATCAGAAGATCGCGGTCGATCTCGGCGTCGAGCACGTAGTCGAGCGGCGTGTTGGAGGCGATGCCGCCGTCCCAATAATGCTCGCCCTCGATGACGATGGACGGAAACCCGGGCGGTAGCGCGCCGGAGGCCATGATGTGCTCGGGGCCGATTTTCTTGCCGAGCTTCCTGAACTCGAAATTGTCGAAATATTTGAAGTTGCCCGAGGTGACGCCGACCGCGCCGACCGACAGCCGCGTCTTCAGATCGTTGATGCGGTCGAAATCGACCAGTCGCTCCAGCGTCTTCTTCAGCGGTGCGGTGTCGTAATAGCTCTCGGCCTGCGGGCTGCCGGGCGGCCAGAGCGGCGCGGGCGGGATGCGCGGCGTGAAGAAGCCTGGCACGCCGAAGGTCGCGATCAATGCGGCGCTGGTCGAGTTGAACAGTTCGCGGCTGTGATCGCTCTTGCCGATCGGCTTCCACGGCACCGGCGCGGAGACCATCTCCCAGAATTCCTTGAGCCGCTTGACGCGCGTCTGCCCTTCGTTGCCGGCGATGATCGCGGCGTTGACCGCGCCGATCGAGATGCCGGCGACCCAGTCCGGCTCGAAGCCGGCATGGCAGAGCGACTGATAGGCGCCGGCCTGATAGGAGCCGAGCGCGCCGCCGCCCTGGAGGACCAGGACACGTTGCGCGTTCGCGGGGATTGTTGCGACTTCTGGACTATGATCGGTCATGCGGGAACAGTAGCAGATGGCGAGCGACCGTGGCGACAGTCTGCCGCGGCGTCAATGCATCCCGGGATCAAGTCTGGCTTATCGGGAGTCCGTCGAGGCCAGGATCATGGTCCAGAACACCTTGTATTTGGTGCCGGGAGCATAGCCCGCCGCGATGCCTAATTTTGTGACACCGCTCTTGAGCATGTTGGCGCGGTGGGGGGGCGAGTCGCGCCAACCCGAAAACGCTTCCGCCAGCGTGTGATAGCCAGCCGAGACGTTCTCTACTGCAACGGTCGCCGGATAGCCGCCGGCGCTGAGGCGCTTGGCCAGCGGCGCGCGGACGTCATGGTCCATCTTGTTGGCCGCTGCCATGGCCTGGGACTGGGATTCGGCGAGCCGCATCAATTCGGGGTCGATCACGACGGTCCCGAGCCCGTTGTTCTGGCGGTATTGCGAAATCATGATCGCTGCCGCCTGCGCATCGAGCTTTGCGCCCGGGACAGCCATATCGTCATACATCGAGGGTTGCTGGACCGGTGCTTCGTTGCCGGCGCAGCCGGCGAGCAGCAAAGTGATGAGTATTGCGGCCGCGGCGCGCATGAACAGGAGCCCCCAAAATCAGGGGCCGTTGTTGCATACCAACCGTGGCTGAAAGGTGAATATTGAGGAAAAATTGAGCCTTTGATCCCGCTCAGGTGCCCGCAAATATCCGGTAGCGGCGGGGCTCCAGGCCGATCGTGTCGCCGGCGCGCAGTTCCCTGTCGCGGGGAGCGTCGATCTCGATGGTCTCGCCGCCAGCGAGTGCCACCTCGGCCCGCTGTACGGGACCGAAATTCCGGACATGCCGCACGGCGCCCTCGAAGGCCCCGCTGCCGGGCGGGCCGACCAGCATGTCGTGTCGCCGCACGAACAGTCTTGACGCGCCAGGCGCAAGCCCATCTGCCGCGAGCTGAAGCGGCCGGTCGCCGAGCGTGATGAGACCGTCGGCGATCAGCACCGGAAGCTCGATGGATTCGCCGATGAAGCTGTGGACGAAGGCGGTCGCGGGGCTCTCATAGACGTCATCGGGCGAGCCGATCTGCTCGATCTTGCCCTTGTCCATCACCACCACGCGGTTGGCGACTTCGAGTGCCTCCTCCTGGTCATGGGTGACGAAGATCGAGGTGACGTTGATCTCTTGGTGCAGCGAACGCAACCATTTGCGCAGCTCCTTGCGCACCTTGGCGTCGAGCGCGCCGAAGGGTTCGTCGAGCAGCAGGATGCGCGGCTCGATCGCGAGCGCGCGGGCCAGCGCGATGCGCTGGCGCTGGCCGCCGGAGAGCTGGCTCGGATAACGGTCGGCGAGCCAGTCGAGCTGCACGAGATCGAGCAGCTCCTTGACGCGCGCGCGGATGGTCGCTTCGTCCTTGCGGATCGCGCGCGGCTGCACGCGCAGCCCGAAGGCGACGTTCTCGAACACCGTCATGTGGCGGAATAGCGCGTAGTGCTGGAACACGAATCCGACGTGCCGCTCGCGCGCCCCCTGCGCCAGCGCATCCTCGCCGTTGAAAGACACCTCACCGGAATCGGGCCAGTCGAGGCCGGCGATGATGCGCAGCAGCGTTGTTTTGCCCGAGCCGGACGGACCGAGCAGCGCCAGCAGCTCGCCGTCATTGACCTTGAGGTCGACGCCGTCGAGGGCTTTGAAGCTGCCGAACTTCTTGACGAGATTCCTGACTTCAATGCTCACTTGCGTCGTGTCCTTCGTCGAGATGATTTTCGAGAACGGTCTTGGCAATCAGCGTGATCAGCGCCAGCATCGCCAGCAGCGAGGCGATCGCGAACGCCGCGACGAACTGGTATTCGTTGTAGAGAATCTCGACCAGCAGCGGCATCGTGTTGGTCTCGCCGCGGATATGGCCGGAGACCACTGAGACCGCGCCGAACTCGCCCATCGCGCGCGCGTTGCAGAGCAGGACGCCGTAGAGCACGCCCCATTTGATGTTGGGCAGCGTGACGCGGAAGAAGGTCTGCAGGCCCGAGGCGCCGAGCGAGATCGCGGCCTCCTCCTCTTGCGTGCCCTGCTCCTGCATCAGCGGGATCAACGCACGCGCCACGAAGGGGAAGGTCACGAAGGTGGTCGCAAGCGCGATGCCGGGCACCGCGAACAGGATCTGGATATCGTGATCGCGCAGCCAGCCGCCGAAATAGCCCTGCGCGCCGAACAGCAGCACGAAGACGAGGCCCGAGATGACGGGGCTGACCGAGAATGGCAAATCGATCAGCGTGATCAGGAAGGTCTTGCCCGAGAATTCGAATTTTGAAATCGCCCAGGCCGCGACCAGGCCGAAGACAAGATTGAGGCCGACGGAAATTGCCGCAACCAACAGCGTCAACTTGATTGCGGAAAGCGCTTCCGGGTCGGCCAGCGCGGCGAAATAGGCGAGGACTCCCTTCGAGAAAGCCTGCGCGAACACCACGACCAGCGGCAGCACGACGAAGACAGAGAGAAAGGTCATCGCCAGCGCGATGATGACGATGCGGACCGCGCGCGGTTCGGTGCGCAGGTTATTCCGCGCGGCCGCCGCATGCGCGCGTGTCTTGGCGTCGGGAGCCGAGAGCGAAACCGAATCTGCGATCTGCATCGTCATGATCCGCCCTCAGCGTGCCGGGATCCGGCTCTGCGCCCAGCGCTGGAGCCGGTTGACGGCGAAAATGATGACGAAAGACACGACCAGCATGACCACCGCGATGGCGGTCGCGTCGGCATAGCGGAATTCGGAGAGGCGGATCACGATCAGCAGCGGCGCGATCTCGGAGACGTTGGGCAGATTGCCGGCGATGAAGATCACCGAGCCGTATTCGCCGACGGCGCGTGCGAAGGCGAGCGCCAGCCCCGTGAGCAGCGCCGGGCCGAGCGAGGGCAGGATCACGCGGATGATGGTCTGCCAGCGGCTCGCGCCAAGACTTCCGGCGGCCTCCTCGATCTCAGGGTCGAGGTCCTGGAGCACCGGCTGCACGGTGCGCACCACGAAGGGGATACCGATGAAGATCATGGCGACGAAGATGCCGACCGGTGTGAACGCCACCTTGATGCCGGCCGCCGCAAGCGGCGCGCCGAGCCACCCCTTCTCGGCGAACAACGCGGTCAGCGCGACGCCGGCGACCGCCGTCGGCAGCGCAAAGGGCACGTCGACGATGGCGTCGAACAGCCGCCTTCCCGGGAAGCGGTAACGCACCAGCGCCCAGACGATGATGCTGCCCATCACGAGATTGACGCAGGCGGCCGCAAAGGCGAGTCCGAAGGATACGCGCAACGCATTCAGGGTGCGGCGGCTGGAGAGGATGTTCCAGAACTGCTCGGGGCTCAGCTCAAGCGATTTCAGGAACAGGCCCGCGAGCGGAATCAGGATGATGATCGACAGCCAGGACAGCGTCAGCCCCATGGTGAGACCGAAGCCCGGCAATGTCCGGCGTCGTGCTGCGATTGCGCTCACCAGGCCCCCTGTTTAAGCCCCGCCGACAGCGCCCGATCAGTTCTTGTAGATCTGATCGAAGACGCCGCCGTCGGCAAAATGTTCCTTCTGCGCCTTGGTCCAGCCGCCGAAAAGTTCGTCGATCGTGAACAGCTCGACCTTCGCGAAGGAGTTTTCGTGTTTCTTTGCGATCTCGGGATCGCGCGGACGATAGAAATTGCGCGCCGCGATTTCCTGACCTTCCTTGGTATACCAATATTGCAGGTAGGCGTCGGCGGCGTTGCGGGTGCCTTTTTTATCGGCAACCTTGTCGACGATCGTCACGGGCGGTTCCGCCAGGATCGAGAGCGGCGGCGCCACGATCTCGAATTTTTCCGGACCGAATTCCTTGAGCGCCAGGTACGCCTCGTTCTCCCAGGCGAGCAGCACGTCGCCGACGCCGCGCTCGACGAAGGTCACGGTCGCGCCGCGCGCGCCGGTGTCGAGCACCGGCACCTGCTGATAGAGCTTTCCGATGAAATCCTTGGCTTTGTCCGCCGAGCCGTATTTCTTCTGCGCAAAGCCCCAGGCCGCCAGATAATTCCAGCGCGCGCCGCCTGATGTCTTCGGGTTCGGCGTGATCACGGCGACGCCCGGCTTGAGCAGATCGTCCCAGTCCTTGATGCCCTTCGGATTGCCCTTGCGGACCAGAAACACGATGGTCGAGGTATAGGGCGACGAGTTTTGCGGCAACCGCTTCTGCCAATCAGCCGTCGCGAGGCCTTTGCTGGCGATGGCGTCGATGTCGTAGGCGAGCGCAAGCGTCACCACGTCCGCCTGCAATCCGTCGATCACGGCGCGCGCCTGCGAACCGCTGCCGCCATGCGACTGCTTGATCTCGACGCTCTTGCCGGTTTCCTTCTGATAGGCTGCCGCGAACGCCTTGTTGAACTCGACATAGAGCTCACGCGTCGGATCGTACGACACATTCAGCAGATTGATGTCAGCGGCGAGAGCCGAGCTTGCCAACAAGCCTGTCACGAGCAGTCCTGCAGCGAGCGGAACGATACGGCGCATCATGTCCATCTCCATTCGCATCAATGACGTCGGCGTCATCGATGGCAGGCATAACTCGGGTCGAAACGCGCTTAAGTCAACGGAACCGGATTTTCTTGTTCGTAGCAGGGCAGCGTGACCATGCTACGAAGTCTTCATCGTGTGGATGCCGCATTCCGTCTTGGCCCGGCCGCGCCAGCGACCGGCACGCTCATCCTCGCCTTCGGCCGTTCTGCTCGTGCAAGGCATACACCCAACCGACAGGAATCCGGACGCAACCAGAGGATGACGCGGCAATTTGGCACGGGCGAAGATCGCTTCGAGTTCCTCGCGCGAAACATTGGCGAAGGGATTGAACTTCAACCGTGCACCGTCGTCCTCGACCACTGGAATGTCGGCGCGCGCGCTGCCCTGGAAGCGCTTGCGGCCGTTGAGCCACGCATCGAACGGCTTCAGCGCCCGCGCCAACGGCTCGACCTTGCGAATACGGCAGCAGGCGTCGGGATCGGAGAACCAGAGGTCGCGGTCGGGATCCTCGCGCGACAGCGTCTCCTCGGCGGGCTTGATCGAGCGGACGTCCTTCAGGCCCAGCGTCGCGATCAGCGTGTCGCGATAGGTCAGCGTCTCCTCGAACAGCCAGCCGGTGTCGAGGAAGATCACCGGGATCGCCGGATCGACGTCGACCATGACCTTCAGCAGCGTCGCCGATTCCGTGCCGAAGGACGACACCAGCGCGAGCTTGTCGCGACCGACCGTCTTCAACGCAGCGGCGATGATTTCGGCGGGCGAGGCATCGCGCAAGGCGCGATCGAGCTCCTCCGCCGAGGGCAGCGCCGAGACGGAGATTGACGACACCGGAGAGGCGATTGCGTTCACGTGCCGACACCCTCGGAATGACGCAGTTGCATGCGCCGGTGCAGCGCCGTGATCCGGCCGTCGCCGGTGGGCTGGTAGAATACCGAGTAGCGCTTCGCGGTCTGCATGAAGGCTTCCGCGTCGGCCTGCTTCTTGACGTCGAAGGAATCGAAGCCCGCGCGCAGCATGAACACGAACTGGTCCCGCAGGATCTGGCCCGTCGCACGCAATTCGCCGCGGTAATTGTAGCGCTCGCGCAGCAGCCGCGCCTGGCTGTAGGCGCGTCCGTCGCGGAAGGTCGGGAACACCAGCGCGACGACGGCGATCTTGCCGAGATAGGGCACCAGCTCGGCGATGTCGCGATTGTTCGGCCAGATCACGCCGACCTTGCCGTTCCGCTTGAGCAACGTATCCGCCTCGCCCACGAAGCGTTCGGCCGGCACCAGGATGTCGCCGCCCTCGGGCAGCGGCGTGTCGACGGCGAGCTTGACGAAGCTGTCGTCGGCGATCTTTCCGCCGTTAACGAGTGGCATAAACGCGCTCCTTGAAGGGTTCGACGCCGAGGCGCTTTACGGTGTCCATGAACAGCTCTTCGGGCCGCTCGCGCAGCGCTAGATAGGCTTCCACGATGTCCTCGACCACGTCGGCGACCTCGTCGAACTTGACGCCGGGGCCGATCAGATTGCCGAGCGCGGCGCTCTCGTCGGCGCGCCCGCCGATGGTGATCTGGTAGACTTCCTCGCCGTTCTTTTCGACGCCGAGGATGCCGATGTGACCGACATGGTGATGGCCGCAGGCGTTGATGCAGCCGGAGATGTTGATGTGCAACCGGCCGATCAAATTGGCCAGCTCGTGATTGGCGAAGCGCCGCGTCAGTTCCTGCGCGATCGGGATCGAGCGCGCATTGGCCAGCGAGCAGTAGTCGAGCCCCGGGCAGGCGATGATGTCGGTGATCAGATTGACGTTCGGCGTCGCGAGGCCGAGCTTGTCGAGCGCCTTCCACAACGCCGGCAGGTCGCGCTTGGCAACGTGCGGCAAAGCGAGGTTCTGCTCGTGGCCGACGCGGATCTCCCCGAAGGAATATCTGTCGGCGAGATCGGCGAGCGCATCCATCTGCTCGGCGGTGGCATCGCCCGGAGGCGCGCCGATCGGCTTCAGCGAGATCGTGACAATGGAATAGCCCTGGACCTTGTGCGGGGCCACCGAGTTCTTGCGCCACGCCTCGAAATCCGGATCGGCCGCGGCCTGGCGCAGCTCGTCCGGCATGTGCGGCAGCTTCTCGTAGGCGGGATAGGTGAAGCGCGAGCGGATGTCCTCGACCACCTCGTCGTCGATCTGGAGCGAGGAGTTGCGGATGTGCTGCCACTCCTCCTCGACCTCGCGCGAGAACTTCTCGATGCCGAGCTCGTGCACCAGGATCTTGATGCGCGCCTTGTAGATATTGTCGCGGCGGCCGTACTGGTTGTAGACGCGCAGGATCGCTTCGATATAGCTGAGAATGTCGCGGCCATGCACGAAGTGCTTGATAGTCTTGCCGATGAACGGCGTGCGCCCGAGCCCGCCGCCGACCAGAACCTCGAAGCCGGTCTCGCCCTTCTCGTTCTTGATCAGCTTCAGCCCGATGTCGTGGATCTTGATCGCGGCGCGGTCGTGGTCCGACGCGGTGATCGCGATCTTGAACTTGCGCGGCAGGAACGAGAATTCCGGATGCAGCGTGGTGTGCTGGCGGATCAGCTCCGACCAGACGCGGGGATCCTCGATCTCGCCGGGCGCGACGCCGGCCCACTGGTCCGAGGTGACGTTGCGCATGTTGTTGCCGGAGGTCTGCATCGCATGGATGCCGACCTCGGCGAGATCGGCCAGCGCATCCGGCAGCTCGGCGAGCTTGATCCAGTTGAACTGGATGTTCTGCCGCGTCGTGAAATGGCCGTAGCCGCGGTCGTATTTGCGCGCGACGTGGGCGAGCGCCCGCAACTGGTTGGACGCCAGCGTCCCGTAGGGGATCGCGACGCGGAACATGTAGGCGTGCAGTTGCAGATAGACGCCGTTTTGCAGCCGCAGGATCTTGAACTCGTCCTCGGTGAGCTCGCCGGACAGGCGGCGCTTCACCTGGTCGCGGAATTCCGAGACGCGCTCGTTGACGAGCGTGCGGTCGATTTCGTCGTAAGCGTACATGAGAGAATGCCTTAAACCTGGACCGGCTGTCCGATGGTCACGCCGGTGCGGCGGATCTGTTCGCGCAGATTGCCGGGTTCGACCTTGCCGTCGGCGCCGACCTGTACCGGGGCGATATAGGGACCGATCGCGCCCACGTCATCGGCCACGGACTCCGCAAGCAACGCTTTCGCCTCGTCGGAGTTGCGCACGATCGCGGCTTCCGAGAGGTCGGCAGACCAGCCGTTGGCGGCGGTGCGGTACACCACGATGCCGTCCCAGGTGCGATTGGCGGTCACGACCGAGGGGCCGGCGATTTTGATCTTTTTCTGTTCAAGCGGGGAGGTCATTCGGCTGCATCCAATAGGTCAGAGATGATTTGCTTTGGGGTTTGGCGGCGAAGCGATCCGGCATGCCGGACCACATCGCCGATGATGAGAATGGCAGGCCCGCCGTTGGTCCGTCGCACCAGCTCAGGCAGGTCGCGCAGCGTGCCGATCGCGCCTTGCGCATCGGGGCGCGTGACGCGGGCGAACACGCCGACCGGCGTCTCCGGCGAACGGCCGGCGGCAAACAGGCCGGCGCGTATAGCGGGCGCAGCCGTCATGCCCATGTAGACCACGACGGTCATCCTGGCGTCGGTCAGCGTCGACCAGTCCACGACTTCCGCGTCGCGCGCCTTGTGCGCGGTGAGGAAGGTGATGCGGGTTGCTTCGTGACGGTAGGTGAGCGGCACCTCGAAATCGGCGGCACCGCCGAGGCCTGCGGTAATGCCGGGAATGATCGAATAGGCAACGCCGGCAGCACGCAGCGCTTCGACTTCTTCGCCGCCACGGCCGAACACGAAGGGATCGCCGCCCTTCAGCCGCACCACACGCTGGCCGGATTGCGCGGCCTCGATCATGCGCTTGTTGATGGCGTCCTGCCCGATGCCGGGCTTGCCGACGCGGCGGCCGACGGGCACACGCGTCGTGTCACGGCGGATGCGATCGAGAATTTCAGGCGAGACCAGTTCGTCGTGGAAGACGATATCGGCATCCTGGAGCGCGCGCAGCGCCTTGATGGTGAGCAAATCCGGATCACCTGGACCGGCGCCGACCAGAGCGACCGAGCCTTCCGGCTTGTCGCCCCGCGCAAACGCGGATGGATCGGAAATCGCCTTGAGCGCTGCGTCCGCCTCGCCTTTGCGGCCGGCCAGAATGGCAGCGCCAATCGGGCCGTCGATGACGCGCTCCCAGAAGCGGCGGCGCAGCGGAAACTCGGCAATACGTTCGTTGACGGATTTGCGGAAGCCGCCGATGAACTCGGCGAGCTCGCCGATGCGCGCCGGCAGCAGCGCCTCGATCTTCTCGCGCACGCGCCGCGCCACGACCGGCGACGTGCCGCCAGTGCCGACGGCGACCACTACATCGCCGCGATCGACGATCGCCGGAAAGATGAAGCTGGAATGCTCGAGATCGTCCATGACGTTGACGGGCAGGCCGAGCGCCTTGGCGCGGGCCGACATCGCCACGCCGACATCGCCTGCGCCGGCGCAAACGACGGCGATGATTCCCGAGAGATCGGCGGTCAGCGGATCGGCCGCCGCAATGTCGATACGCGCGGCGTCCTCGGAGCTCAGACCCAGGTCCTGATTGCCGTCGATCGCATGCACGCGAATGCGCGCACCGGCCGCAGTGAGCACGCGCAGCTTGGCGCGCAAAAGCTCACCCGCACCGATGAGGACCACCGGACCGGCCTTGAGATCGAGGAACACGGGCAAGAACCGCATACGATACTCGCTTCCCCCACATCCGGGGTTGACTGGAATTATTTTCTATATATGTGTTGTTTCGAGCGCGCAAAGAGAAAATTTTTTCTTCTCCCTTGCACTGCAACTATAGAATTTTCGCCTCCAAACGCAAAGTGGCAGAGATGCATCTTCTCAAGGACAATTCCACTGCTGGCGGGCTGAGCAGCCCCGCTCTCGCCGAGCGCGTGCCCGCGCAAGAATTTTCTGCCGACCTGGCACCGAGCATGGACCATCTCGACCAGCTCGAGGCCCAGAGCATCTACATCTTCCGCGAGGCTTTTGCCCGTTTGAAGAAGATCGCCCTGCTGTGGTCGCTCGGCAAGGACTCCAACGTCATGATCTGGCTGGCGCGCAAGGCGTTCTTCGGCCGTCTGCCGTTCCCGGCCCTCCATGTCGACACCGGCAAGAAGTTTCCGGAGATGTATCGCTTTCGCGATCACTACGGCAAGGAATGGGATCTCGATCTGCGCGTCGAGCCCTGCCCGCCGATTGATGCCGTCGACCCAACGCTGCCGCCCGCCGCCCGTTCCGCCGCGCGCAAGACCGAGGGCCTCAAGATGGCGCTCGGCAAATACGGTTTCGACGGCCTGATTGCCGGCATTCGCCGCGACGAGGAGGCGACGCGCGCCAAGGAGCGCGTGTTCTCTCCGCGCGGCCTCGAGGGCAATTGGGACGTGCGCGACCAGCCGCCGGAGTTCTGGGATCATTTCAATGCGTCGCCGCCGCAAGGCGCGCATTTGCGCATCCATCCGATCCTGCATTGGACCGAGTCCGATATCTGGGCCTACACCAAGCGCGAGAACATCCCGATCATCCCGCTGTATCTGTCGCAAAACGGCAAGCGCTATCGCTCGCTGGGCGATCAGGACATCACCAATCCGGTCGCCTCAAACGCGTCGAACATCGACGAGATCCTGATCGAGCTCGAGCAGACCAAGGTGCCGGAACGTTCCGGCCGTGCGCTCGACCACGAGACCGAGGACGCTTTCGAGCGCCTGCGCGTCGCCGGCTATCTCTGATCAAGGACGCGAGCGTCGTATGAACATGATCGTCACCCCCGCATCGCCTGCGACCCCGAACGGCACCACGCGTCCGCAGGTCCGCATCGTCATCGTCGGCCATGTCGACCATGGCAAGTCGACGCTGGTCGGCCGCCTGCTGCACGAGACCGGCAGCCTGCCCGACGGCAAGCTCGAGATGCTCAAGGCCGTCAGCGCGCGGCGCGGCATGCCGTTCGAATGGTCGTTCCTGCTCGACGCGCTCCAGACCGAGCGCGACCAGGGCATCACCATCGACACCACGCAGATCCGCTTCCGCACCAATTCGCGCGACATCGTGCTGATCGACGCGCCCGGCCACGCTGAATTCCTGCGCAACATGATCACCGGCGCCTCGCAGGCCGACGGCGCGGTGCTGATCATCGACGCGCTCGAAGGCGTGCGCGACCAGACAAGGCGGCACGGCTATCTCCTGCATCTGCTCGGCGTGAAGCAGGTCGCGGTCGTCGTCAACAAGATGGACCGCGTCGACTTCTCCGCCGAGCGCTTCAAGGAGATCAGCGACGAGATCTCGGAGCATCTGCAAGGCCTCGGTGTGAAGCCCACGGCCGTGATCCCGATTTCCGCCCGCGACGGCGACGGCGTCGCCGAGCGCACCGCCCGCATCGGCTGGTACAAGGGTCCGACCGTGGTCGAAGCGCTTGATGGACTCGAGCCGGCGCGGCCGCTGGAAGCGCTGGCGCTGCGCCTGCCGGTGCAGGCGATCTACAAATTCGACGATCGCCGCATCGTTGCGGGCCGGATCGAATCCGGCAGCCTGGTCGCCGGCGACGAAATCGTGATCATGCCCGCCGGCAAGATCGCCAGGATCAAGACGGTCGAGAGCTGGCCGGTGACGCCGGTCGCGGGCCGACAGGGTGCGGGCCGCTCGGTCGGCATCACGCTCGACCGCGAGCTGTTCCTCGAACGCGGCGATATCATCGCGCATACGAACAGCGCGCCGCGCGAGACGCGGCGGCTGCGCGCGCGGATCTTCTGGCTGCACGACAAGCCGCTGGCCAAGGGCGACCAGCTCCTGGTTCGCTGCGGACCGAAGGAAAGCCGCGCCACCGTCGTCGCAATCGAGAAGGCGGTCGATCCGGGCGAGCTGTCGAGCGTCGAGAACAAGGCGATCGGGCGCAACCATGTCGGCGAGATCGACATTTCCCTTTCGAATCCGATTGCCACCGATCCCTACACGGAGAATCCGCGCACCGGCCGTCTCGTGATCGAGGTGTCCGGGCGCATCGCCGGCGGCGGTCTCGTGCTGTCGGTCGACGCCGGCCAGCGCGCTGTGCCCGTCGACATCGTGCCGGTGGAATCCGCGCTGCGGCCCGACGAACGCTCCGCGCGCTATCGTCACAACGGCGCCGTGGTCTGGCTCACCGGCTTGCCCGCCTCCGGCAAGTCGACTCTCGCAAAAGCGCTGGAGCGGCGGCTGTTCAGCAATGGCGGCTCGCCGATCCTGCTCGACGGCGATACGCTACGCGCCGGGCTCAACAGCGATCTCGGCTTCTCGACCGCCGATCGCAGCGAGAACATCCGGCGTCTCGCTGAAGTCGCCACGCATCTCGCTCGCAACGGCCACATCGCCATTGTCGCCGCCGTCTCGCCCGCCCGCGAGGACCGCGCCACCGCGCGCCGCATCGCCGACACTTCGTTCCGCGAGATCCACGTCGCGACGCCTGCGGAAATTTGCGAGGAGCGCGACCCCAAGGGCCACTACAAGAAGGCCCGCGCCGGCACGCTCGCGTCGTTCACCGGCATCCTCAACGACTACGAGACGCCGCAAGCCGCTGAGCTCGTGATCGACACGTCGACGCGGACGGTCGCCGAGGCGGCGGACGAGATCGAACAGATGCTCAAGACAACCGGCGTGCTGTTCGACGAACTCGTGGACCTCGCCGCGAATATTTGAGCCGGGCTGCTGCCCCGCTGTCGTCGCCCGGCTTGACCGGGCGACCCAGTATTCCACCGACAGCAGTGATTCAGCCGAGAGGCCGCGGCGTACTGGATTCCTCGCTTTCGCAGGGGATGACACCGTACGTGGGCCGCCCACCTCGCCTTGACATTTTGACAACTTTTGGGGGCCTTCTCACGGCCCCGATTTTGGGGCTAATAAGACCCCGAAAGCCGCTCCTTGGAGCGCATTTTGCTGCTGTCGGGTCAAAAGCAGCCAAAAACAGCCATTTCCAACGAGAAAGCCCATCATGAAACGCGTCGACGCCCACGGATTGAAGATTGCTCCCGTCCTGTTCGATTTCATCGCCAAGGAAGCGGCCCCGAAGACGGGTATCGCGCCGGATGCGTTCTGGGCCGGGCTTGCCGCCATCATCAAGGAGCTGGGCCCGAAGAACCGCGCGCTGCTGGCGGTGCGCGACACGCTGCAGGCCAAGATCGACGACTGGCACCGCGCCAACAAGGGCAAGGCGTTCGACCTCAATGCCTATACCGCCTTCCTGAAGGAGATCGGCTATCTCGTCCCGGAGCCGGCGACGCAGACGGTCGAGACCACCAATGTGGACGAGGAGATCGGCAAGATCTGCGGCCCGCAGCTGGTCGTGCCCCTGACCAACGCACGCTACGCGCTGAATGCGGCGAATGCGCGTTGGGGCTCGCTCTATGACGCCTTCTACGGCACCGACGCGATCCCGCACGATCCGTCCGAGAGCGGCAAGGGCTACAACAAGGCGCGCGGCGACAAGGTGATCGCAAAAGCGAAAGCCTTCCTCGATGCCGCCGTGCCGTTGGCGACCGGCAGTCACACCGACGTCACCGCCTGTAGCGTGGTCGCAGGCCAGCTCGCGGTGAAGCTGAAGAGCGGCAACGCCACCGCGCTGAAGAACGCCGCGCAATTCGCGGGCTTCCAGGGCGACGCAGCCGCACCGAGCGCGGTGCTGCTCTCCAACAACGGCCTGCATGTCGAGGTGAAGATCGACCGCAGCAGCGCGATCGGCAACGACGATCCGGCCGGCGTTGCGGACATGGTCATGGAGTCCGCGGTCTCCACGATTCTCGACATGGAAGACTCGGTCGCGGCCGTCGATGCCGAGGACAAGGTGCTGGTCTATCGCAACACGCTCGGCCTGATGAACGGCACGCTGTCGGCCGATTTCGAGAAGGGCGGCAAGACGCTGACGCGCTCGCTCAATGCCGACCGCAGCTACAAGACGCCTGACGGCAAGGGCGAGATCAAGCTGCACGGCCGCAGCCTGCTGCTGATGCGCAATTGCGGTCACCACATGTTCACCGACGCGGTGCTGGACGACAAGGGCGAGGAAATTCCGGAAGGCCTGCTCGACGCCGCCGTCTCCGGGCTTCTTGCCGTGCATGATCTGAAAGGCAACTCCAAGGTCAAGAACAGCCGCACGGGATCTGCCTATATCGTCAAGCCGAAGATGCACGGCCCCGACGAGGTGTCGCTGACCTGCGAGATCTTCGACCGCGTCGAGAAGATGCTGTCGCTGCCCGAGAACACGCTCAAGGTCGGCATCATGGACGAGGAGCGGCGCACCACCGTCAACCTCAAGGCCTGCATCCAGCGCGCCTCCAAGCGCATCATGTTCATCAACACCGGCTTCCTCGACCGTACCGGCGACGAGATCCACACCTCGATGGAGGCGGGTCCGATGATCCGCAAGAACGAGATGAAGGCGCAGCCCTGGATCAAGTCCTATGAGGATTGGAACGTCGACATGGGCCTGACCTGTGGCCTGCCCGGCCATGCCCAGATCGGCAAGGGCATGTGGGCCGCGCCCGACAAGATGGCGGACATGCTGGCCCAGAAGCTCGCCCATCCGCAGGCCGGCGCCACCACCGCCTGGGTGCCCTCGCCGACGGCCGCGACGCTGCACGCGCTGCACTACCACCAGGTCAACGTCACCGCGCGCCAGCAGGAGCTCGCCAAGGGCGGCCCACGCGCGAAGCTCGAAGACATCCTCACCATCCCGGTGTCGAAATCGAACTGGGCACCCGACGACGTCAAGCAGGAGATCGACAACAACTGCCAGGGCATTCTGGGCTATGTCGTGCGCTGGATCGACCAGGGAGTCGGCTGCTCCAAGGTGCCTGACATCCACGACGTCGGCCTGATGGAAGACCGTGCCACCTTGCGCATTTCCAGCCAGCACCTCGCCAACTGGCTGCACCAGGGCGTCATCACCGAGGCGCAGGTGATGGAATCGCTCAAGCGCATGGCGGTCGTCGTCGACAAGCAGAATGCGGGCGATCCCATCTACAAGCCGATGGCGCCCGCCTTCGACGGCACGGCCTTCAAGGCGGCTAGCGACCTCATCTTCAAGGGCCGCGAGCAGCCGAACGGCTACACCGAATACATCCTCACCACCCGCCGCCGCGAGGCCAAAGCGGCGGGGTAGGCCCGAATCACCGAGCAGCAAAGCCCCGGCTCACGCCGGGGCTTTTTTGTTGGAGCCGTAGCCCAGATGGAGCGAAGTGTAATCCGGGGCCGCTATGGTTTGGGGCAAGACCCGGATTGCGCTGCGATCCGTCCGGACTACGAAAGCGCGGCTAGAACACGGCCAGATATTTCAGCAGCGACACGATGCCGATGATGATGACGACGACGCGCGCGATCTGCTTGGCGCGGCCGTCCATCGGCAGCATGTTGATGAGGTAAAGTACGAGAATGACGACGAGAAAGGTGACGAGTACGCCGACCAGCATCGCTAGGACCCCCCTTTAGGCAAAATTGCTGACGGTCTCCTAACGCGCAACTCCCGGCTTGGTTCCATCGACGCAACCCTCTGCAACTTCTAGTAAATACGTACTTCTACCGTCAGCCGGCCTGCCTAAAACTTTACCCTTTTCCTTTCAGATGCAGTCACCGTTTGGGCCCTGAGCCACAAACGGCATGCGATTGCCTGGTCTTGCGTGCGCCCACTTTTCCGATGTTGCCGGGCGACTTCACGCATTTTGTAATGGGAATTGGGGGACTTCGATGCTGAATCGTCTGACCGTATCCGCGCTGCTGAAGGCGGTGATCGCGATCACGTCGGTCTGCGTGGTGATCGCACTCTCGCTCACCGCCTACGAGTCCTGGGATCGCCTGAAGACCGCCAACCGCATCTCCCAGATCGCCGACACGTCCGCCGATCTGTTCAAGGCGATGCACAATCTGCGCACCGATCGCTCGACCACGGTCCGCCTCCTGAACGCGACCGAGCAGATGGACGGCGAGATCGAGAAATATCTGCGCGCGCTGCGTGACGCGCAGATGCCCGCCATGGCGCGCGCGCTCGAGCTGCTGCCGACCATCGACTTTCCGCAATCGGGTACGCTGGTACCGGAGCTCGCGCGCCTCTACAAGCTGCTGATCGAGGAGCAGAAGCAGTTCTGGGAGGACGTGGCCAAGCCGAAGGAGCAGCGCCGCGCCGGCCTGCCCAAGGAATACATGGAGACGACGCAGGGCCTGCTCGACACGCTCGACAAGCTCTCGAACACGTTGGCCGCCACCGTCAATCACCAGGACGCCGCGATCGACCAGCTCCTGTCGATCAAGCAGAACGCCTGGCTGCTCCGCAACACCGCGGGTGAGGCGTCGCTGATCGTCTCGACCGGGCTTGCCGCCGGCAAAATCACGCCGGAAGGCCGCTACGCCTATACCCAACATGTCGGCGGCACGAGCGCGATGTGGAAGGCGCTGGAGTTGTCGACGTCCGGCATGCAGTTGCCGGCGGGACTCGCTTCCGCGATGGCCTCTGCAAAGTCCTCTTATTTCGAGCCGCAATATCTGGCCTTGCGCGACCGTCTCGCGGACGCGCTGGTCAAGGGTGAGAAGCCCGAGATGACGGCGAACCAATGGAGCCCGCTCACGGTCGGTCGCATGGCGAGCGCGGTCGCAGTGGCAGAAGGTGCACTCGATGCTGCCAAGATCCACACGCAGGAGCAGCGCGGCGCCGCACAGCGCGCGCTGATCGTACAGCTTACGCTGCTGGCGCTCGCTATCGGCCTTGCCGTCGGCGCGATCATGCTGGTCAGCCGCCGCGTCATCACCCCGCTCAACACCATTCGCGACGCCATGCTCAAGGTCGCCGGCGGCGATCTTGCCGTCGACAGCGGCTATCTCGACCGCAACGACGAGATCGGCGCGCTTGCCGGCGCGCTGGAGACCTTCAAGCAGCAGGCCAACGAGAAGCTCACGATCGAGGCGCAGGAGCGCGAACGCAATGCGGGCGCCTCGGCGCGCCAGCGCGCGGTCGAGACCTATGTCGGCGAGTTCGAGGGCGCGGTGCGCAAAACGCTCGGCGAATTGAGCGAAGCCTCCGGTGAAATGCGCAAGACCTCGGGCGATCTCTCCGCGGTATCGCGGCAGACCAACGACCGCGTCCAGGTCGCGGGCAAGGCCTCCAATGACGCGTCCATGAGCGTCGACAGCGTCGCCGCCGCCGCGGAGGAGCTCAGCGCCTCGATCAACGACATCAGCCAGCAGGCCGCGCATGCCGCAGGCATCGCCAGCCGCGCCGTGACCCAGGCGCGCGACACCGACGGCACGGTCCAGGGACTTCAGAAGTCGGCCGGCCGCATCGGCGAGGTTGTCGGCCTGATCAACACCATTGCGCAGCAGACCAATTTGCTCGCGCTCAACGCCACGATCGAGGCGGCCCGCGCAGGCGAAGCGGGGCGCGGCTTTGCCGTGGTCGCCTCCGAGGTGAAGTCGCTGGCGAGCCAGACGGCCAAGGCAACCGAGGAGATCTCCGAGCAGATCGCCGACATCCAGAAGGTCGCGGGCGATGCCATCAGCGCGATCCAGACCATCGGCGGCATCATCGGCGAAGTGAACGAGGTTGCGACCGCGATCGCCGCCGCCGTGCAGGAGCAGGGAGCGGCCACGCAAGAGATCACCCGCAGCACCCAGTTTGCGGCGCAGGGCACCAAGAACGTCTCGGACAACATCACCGGCGTCAAATCCGATGCCGACGCTGCCGCAGCCGCCGCTGACAACGTAAAACACGCCTCCGAGATGCTGGAGAGCCAGAGCCGCCAGCTCGGCGATGAGGTCAGCGACTTCCTCGGCAAGATCCGCGCGGCGTAGCGTAGGCCGTTAAAAAGAGAGCCGCGCCCCACACCCTCAACGTCGTCCTGGCTTTCGCCAAGACGACGTTGAGGGTTACTCCTTCGCCACTACCGGCACTTGGCGGAACCTTGCGCGCACCGAATCCGGCAACGGGGAGAAATTCATCGCGACACCGCGGCGGTCGTTCGCATTGCGGCTGGCGACCACCAGACCGTCGGCGCCCGCGACGATGTCGCCCTTGCGCAAGGTGGGATCGTCGTCGACCTTGACCTGAGCGAGCCCGACCGGATCTTTGCCGTTGCAGGTGCAGCCTGCGACAATCTCATTGCGATAGCGGAACGCGTTGGGCAGGTCGGAATAGGATTTCCCCTTGTCCGTCGTCGCGTCCTCGATGTTGCCGCCATAGACCAGCGAGGTCTCCGAGGCGGGGCAGAAGCTCTTACAGGATTGCGCCTTGCTCTCGGAATCATTTCCCTGCGCCGGGAAATAACGTCCGTCGCAGCCGCGCACGCAATAGGCCGTGCCGCCGCCGTAGGAGGCCCGCTGGCGCGGCGTGTCGTAGCGCGGCATGTCATCGGTCTGGAACGGCATGCGAATCTCCGGCGCCGGCCGCCCGCGGAAGCCGCCGAACAGGGCCGAGAAAAAGTCCTCCGCATGGGCCGATGGGGTCAGCGCGAGGCCGAAGGAGGCAACGGCGACGAATGCCGCCGCGCCACCGGCGAGTTTGCCGATCGAACGTCTCTTCATGTGACCTCACGCGACCCTTAGTTTACGGCCGAATTCGAAATGTTCAGCGCCTGACGGCCCGAGGGCAGCGCCGTCACGGCCGGACGCTTGCGCACGGGATCCCCGCCTTTGGCCATCACCGGCGCGTTCTTGGGCAGCACAACGACCTTTGCACCCACATTGACGCGGCCGAACAGGTCGGTGACGTCCTCATTGGTCATGCGGATGCAGCCGGATGAGACGAACTTGCCGATCGTGGTAGGATCGTTGGTGCCATGGATGCGGTATTCGCTCGACCCGAGATACATCGCACGCGCGCCGAGCGGATTGCCGGGGCCGCCAGCGACGAAGCGGGGCAGATAGGGTTGGCGCGCGATCATCTCAGCCGGCGGATGCCAATCAGGCCACTCCGCCTTGCGGCTGACGCTCTGCACGCCCGACCAGGTGAAACCCTCGCGCCCGACACCGACGCCATAACGGATGGCGCGGCCCTGGCCGAGCACATAGTAAAGATAAGTATTATTGGTATCGATGACGATGGTACCGGCCGGCTCGCTGCGGTCGAAGCTGACAATCTGCTTGCGCAGGCGATCGGGCAGCACGGCATCCTCGTCGGAGGCCTGCGCGTTCGGGCTTGCATAGCCTTGGTTCGCATAGCCTTGGTTTGCATAACCCTGC
The DNA here is from genome assembly GCF_023100905.1 of Bradyrhizobium sp. 4. NCBI lineage: Bacteria > Pseudomonadati > Pseudomonadota > Alphaproteobacteria > Hyphomicrobiales > Nitrobacteraceae > Bradyrhizobium > Bradyrhizobium sp. 4. The sequence continues at coordinate 808,651 of NZ_CP064686.1, read as the reverse complement.
GAATAGCCCTGGTCCTGCGGGTAGGCCTGATCCTGCGGATAGGTGTAGCCCAGTGTCTGTGCGCTTGCGGCGCCGAACGGCACCGCCAGCAAAGCCGTTGCGAACGCGAATGCGGTGATGCGGCGCGGCGATAAGCGGCGTCGGACTGCAGAGAACTTCGTCATGTGCTGCCCCGTTGGATACCTGCATCAGGGTGATGCTCTGGTCCGATCAACGCGGTCGAGCCGATACAAGTTCCCTTGCCGGATGCAGCAGCGACGTCACAGTCAAGCGAGCATTTCTTCACGAAGCCGCGATGGAACCCGCAGGGCGCTTGGACGTTCTCTCCTGGTCCTTGGGCGCGCGGACCGAAGACTCCGTGCCGGAGAGGTATTGTGCGCGTCCTTCCCAGTGAACGTATGACTTCCGGCAACGGCGACGGCACCCCGCTTCCCGAGAGCCACGGCGAGCTCCCCCCGGTGATCCGCCGCACCGAGCTCGTTGCCTTCTCGCTCGCCGGACTGCTCCTCATTGCAATCGTCGCGGTGCTCTATGTCGGAAAAGCGTTCTTTCTGCCTGTCGTGATGGCGTTCGTCACCGGCACGATGCTCTCACCGGCGGCGACCTTCCTGGAGAAACGGAAAGTGCCGCGGAGCCTCGCCGCCGCGCTGATCGTGTTCGCGGTGACCGCCGTGGTCGGCTTCATCGTCGCGCTGATCGCCTCGCCAGCGATGGAATGGAGCTCGCGCCTGCCCGAACTCGGCGCGCAGTTGAAAGACAAGGTCCACGTGTTCGACCGGCCGCTGGCGCTGTGGCGGGAGCTGCAGATGATGCTCGGCGGCTCGGAGGGATTGCCAAGTTTCCAGATGCCGAAATTCGATTGGGTGCAGCCGACGATCGAATTCCTGTCACCGACCTTTACCGAATTCCTGCTGTTCTTCGTCACCCTGATCCTGTTCATCGCCAGCTGGCGGGACCTGCGACGGGCGATGATCATGACCTTCAGCGATCATGAGGCACGGCTGCGCACGCTTCGCATCCTCAACGAGATCGAGGTCCATCTCGGCAACTACCTCTTGACCGTGACCCTCATCAATGTCGGCGTCGGCGTCGCCGCCGGCATTGTCTGCGCGCTCACCGGAATGCCCAATCCGGCTGGCCTCGGCGCGCTCGCGGCCACCCTCAATTTCATTCCGATCATCGGACCGGTGGCCATGTTCGCCATTCTGGTCGTGGTGGGACTGGTCACTTTCCCGACCGTCAGCGGCGGCCTGATGGCGGCGCTCGCCTTTGGCGGCATCACCTTCCTGGAGGGACATTTCGTCACGCCGACCATCATCGGCCGGCGGCTGGCGCTCAATGCGCTCGCGGTGCTGCTGGCGCTGGCGTTCTGGACCTGGCTGTGGGGCCCGATGGGCGCGTTCCTGTCGTCGCCGCTGCTGATCGTCGCCCTGATTCTGAAGGAGCATCTGCTGCCGCAGGATTCGCCGCAGCTCCCGCAGGACTGACCGGTTTCCGTGAACGGAACTTACCCGACGACGAAACGTTTCCCGGCTGTCTCAACCGTCAACAGCTCGGAGCCCCCGATGTCCGCCACCAATGCCGAAGCCGGGATGAGAGACTGGACCGACAAAGCCACCCGAGAACGCCTCGAGAAGGATGTAGCAGCCGTGAAAAGCGATATCGCCGCCCTCACCGATCAGATCACCGACGCGCTCAATACTTTTGCCAACTCCTCCAGCAAGCAAGCCCGCCGCGGCTATAGCCAGGCGCGCGAAAACGTGGATTCCGCGATCGACGATATGTCGGAACGCGGCAGCGCGATGATGGGCGCGGCACAGGAGGCCTATGGCTCGATCGAGGAGACGCTGGAGGACGCGATCACGCAGCGGCCGCTCGCGACCGTCGGGCTCGCGCTCGGCATCGGCTTCCTGATCGGCGCGGTCTGGCGTCGCTGAGATCGCGAACGGGTATTGAGACGGTGGCGCAGCGGCGCCGCCGGTGCCGGCTTGTGGGGATCTGAGGAGCAAGGCCATGTTTCAGCGCATCATCGACGGGATCAGCGCATCCACCGGTACTACTGTGCGGCTGACATCGCTGGCAGCAGGCGCGGCGCTCGCACTCTTCATCACCACGTGCTTCCTGTGCGCGGCAGCGTTCATTTCTGTGCTCAACAAATATGGACCGGTGCAAGCCTGCCTCGCCGGTGCAGGCATTTTCTTTCTGCTGACCCTGACCGCAGCGGTGAGCTATTGGGTCTACAAACGGCAGCTGCGCAAGCAAGCTCATATCGCAGCCGAGCGCGCCACGAGGTCGGCGGCCTCGAGCATGCTCGCGGACCCCATGCTGCTCGCCACCGGACTCCAGATCGTTCGCGCCATCGGGATCAAGCGGTTGTTGCCGATCCTGGCGATCGGCGGCGTCGCCCTCGGGATCATGGCGAGCCGCGCCGGCGTACCCGACGATGCCTCGGCTGAACCTGCCGAGTAGCGGCTAGCGCGCGTTAGAAAATTTCGTCATAGGTCCCGCAAGCGCATCTTTCGGAATTCGACACCCGCGGGCGCCCCGCCAAATTTGCGTCGCCCGACGCGAATGTCCCTACTCACGCAAACGCTACTCGGATAGGCAGGCGGTTGCCGCTAAAAGCAGCGCCCCTGATTCCAAAAGTCATTTTTCGATGAAACCGTCTGTCCAGGCGAACCTCGCCGCATTCCATCACGACCCCCGGCTCTATTTGACGCTCGGCATCGCCAACTGGTCGGTTTTCGTCGACCACATCCCGAACAACGTGGTCAATTTGCTGACGCTGCGCAACTTCGGCTTCAGCGGCGCCGCAGACTTGTTCGTGTTCGTGGTGGGCTATGGCGTCGCGATCATTCACGGCAGGATAGCGCTTGAGCGCGGCTACGTTGTCGCGGCGACGCGCATCTTTCGCCGCGTCTGGCGGCTGTATGCCGCCTATGTCGTGCTGTTCGTGATCTATATCGACACCATCGCCTATGTCGCCTCTCAATCGATGGCGCCCGAAATCATCCACGAATACAACATATCGGGAATTCTCGAACACCCGCTGCGCATCCTGGTGCGTGGCCTCGTGCTCCAGGAGGAGCCGCTGAATCTCGATCTGTTACAGCTGATGATCCCGCTGATGGCCTTCTTTCCGTTCGCGCTGTGGGGGCTGTTGCGGCGGCCGAACCTGACGCTTGTGGCATCGGTCGCGCTGTACGTTGCGGCGCGCTGGTTCGACTGGAATTTCCGGGTCTATCCGGACCAGGAGTGGACCTTCAACCCGTTCTGCTGGCAGATGCTGATGGTGCTGGGCGGCTGGTTCGCCGTGACCGGTGCGTCGGGCCGCGCGCTACACGGCCTGTCCTGGCTGCGCGTGCTTGCAGGCGCCTATCTCGTATTCGCAATGGCGATCACGCTGATGCGCCACTCGCCGGCGCTTGCCGCCTACCTGCCGGACATCGTGCTCGACAACATCACGCCGACCGACAAGGAAAACCTCGCACCCTATCGCGTAGTCCACTTCCTCGCACTCGCTTTCATCGCGACACATCTCGTGCCGCCCGATCATCCCGGCCTGCAATGGAGATCGCTGCGGGCGGTCATCCGATGCGGCGAGGAATGGCTCGCGGTGTTCTGCGTCGGCGTATTCCTGTCCTTAGCCGGCCATCTCATCCTGATCACCGGTGCCAATCTGATGGTGATGCAGATCGCCGTGAGTCTGGCCGGCTTCGCGGCGATGGCCGCGGTCGCATATTACATCGCCTGGTCGAAGCGGCAGGACCTGCCGGCGGCCTTGCGGCAACAGGCCTAGCCCGGCACCTTCCGATTCCGCTAGGCCGGCCATCGCGGCTAGGCTAAGCGGAGCGGCAGCGGATTGCGCGAGGAGGCGGGGCGTGGCGATGGCGAATGGCGGGGGTGAGGGAGCCGACAGCGCGCCCCGGCGCGGCCGGCCGAGGTCGATCGAGACCACCAACGCCATTCTCCAAAGCGCCTATGCGCTGATGGCCACCACCGGCCTTGCCGCCACCACCATCGACGCGATCGCGCGCCACTCCAGCGTCTCCAAGATGACGATCTACAAATGGTGGCCCTCCCGCGAAGCCTTGCTGATCGACGCCTTCCTTCATCAAGCCGCGCAGATGCTGCCGCTGCCGCCTGCAAGCTCGGGCAGCCCCGCCGCGCGCGCACGCCGCCATGCCGCCGCCTATGCCGAAGCGCTCCAGGGCGAGTTCGGCAAGGTCCAGCTCGCCGTCATCTCCGAATGCATCTCCAAGACCGGCTCGGCGGAGCTGTTCTACGCCCGCTACCTGCAATTCCGCCGCGACGCGCTGGTCGAGATGATCGCCGCCGGCCAAAACGACGGCAGCATTCTGGCGGAAGCACTGCCGGAGGATCTCTACGACGCAATCTATGGCAGCCTGTTCTACCGCTACGTCTTCGGCATCGCGCCGATCACACCGGCCTACGCGCGCAATCTGGTTGACCTCGTGCTGCGGCCGAAGAGCTAATCTGGAATCACCGCGCGGGCCGGATCGGTGCCGACAGCTTGTCGGTGCGGTCGCGCTCGGTCATGTCCTCGACCGTCTCCATCGGCGCGGTCAGCTCGTAGACATAAGAGACGTCGGTGAAATAGCGCTTGGCGGTGCCGCCGAGCGCCTCGGGCGCGACGCGGTCGAGCAGGATCAGGCCGAAATCGGAGTCGGGGCGGCGCGTCGCTTCGCTGGTGTTGAACTCCTCCCAGCGGAAATAGAAGACCTCGCCGGCGCCCTCATTCGTCACCGTCCAATTGGCCGTGATGTGCGGATGCTTGCCGACCAGTGACAGGCCTTCGTCGGAGTGTGAGGCGAGCTCGAAGAACAGCAGCGAGAGGCTCTGCGCCGCGCGCGCGCTGACTGCGATATCAGGACCGGTAACGGCGATGCGGTCGGCATGCGGGATCGCGCGCGCCTCGAACAGGCCCTTCAGCTTGACACCCTGCCACTGGCTCTCGCTGAGCAGCGAGACGACATTGGACATGGCGTGGATGCGGCCGATCAGGAGCTCGCGCGCGACATCGATGTCGGAGCCATGGCGCAGCGTGCGGGTCACGATCGACTGGATCACCGCCAGGATGTTTTTGACCCGGTGGTTGAGCTCGTCGATGACAGCGGTCAGCCGGCGTTCGAAGCCGATTCTGACCTGGATTTCCCGGCTGAGCCGCAAATTGTTGTAGGCGACGTAGCCGAACAGGCCGCACACCATCGCGGTGATCGCAAAGCCGATCGCCGCCACGATGATCGCAGTCTGTTCGGCGCGGCGCGCCGAATTGGTCTTGGCGTAATAGCCGAGCTGCCAGTCGCGGCCACCGAAGCTCACCGTGCGCGTCGCCGACGGCGCGGGCCCATCGGCCGCCGTCGTTCGGCCGGAGACGACGCCTTGATCGTTGGCGACCAGCTCGCCACCCTCCAGGCGCGGATCCTTCAACGCGACCGCGAACAACGACATGTCGTCGTTGGTCAGCATCAGGGAAGAGAGCTCGTAGGAAAATGTGATGAAGCCCGCCGGCTCCGTTGCGCCCTCGGGGATGACGGGAGCGGCCACAATGATGCCGATGGGCCCGTCGCCGCGCAGGAGGGCAACCGGTTCTGAGGCAACCGATCTCTTCTCCACTCTGGCGCGCGTCAGCATGGCGCTGCGCACCTGGTCCTGGTCGTAACTGCGGCCAGGCAGCCCCTTGGTCTCGTTGCTGCGCGGCTCGAGATCCAGCAGCACGTCGATCGGCTGGGTGACACCTGCCGGATCGATCGGCTTGTCGTCATAGGTGCGGATTCGCGGATTGGGGAAGCCGGCGCTCGCGATGGCGGCCTGCGCTGCGGCAAGCTCGTTCGGCTTCAGGCGGGCCACCCAGCCCGCCACCACGAAATCGGTCTTGAAGGCGTAGATGGCCGAGCGCAGCGGCTCGAGCATGTTTGGCTTGAGCACCGACGGTGCCCGGAACAGGCCGGAGGCAACCCGCGCGAGCAGTTCACGCTCGGTGAGCCGGTCCTGGACCAGGCTCGCATGGACGTCGATCGCGCGCGCAAGCGCGATCCGGTCCAGCGCCAGCTCCTGGTCGTGGACGCGATAAGCCGCAAGCCCGGAGAGCAGGGCTCCGAGAAGAGCAATGAAGCCGATGATGAAACCCAGCCTGACCACGCGACTACTCAGGCGAAAGCAGGAGGTCGGCAATAAACACGGAGCATATGGACGCCGCTCGAACGGGCACGTGCCGAAACAGGGTGAACCCCAATGGCCGAGATAATGGAGGAGGAGGCATCGATACGCAACTTGGGTCGCCTGAGAAGCTTAAAGCCGCCCGGCCGATGGTCGGGCCGGGATGGATTTGCTCCGGGCACCGGAGGTAATCAATTGCCGTGACCGAAATTTGTTCCGCGGACACGGCTCTGCCTGTGCCGTTATCAGGGGAAAACGCCTGCGCCAGGTGGTCGCGCCGGTCAGCTGGCCCGTTTCAAGCCGCCTTTGGCCTCGATGAAGCCGATGATGCGGTCCAGCCCCTGGCTCTTCTTCAGGTTGGTCATGACGAACGGTCGCTCGCCGCGCATGCGCCTGGCGTCCGTCTCCATCTTTTCCAAGGAGGCGCCGACATAGGGCGCCAGGTCGATCTTGTTGATCACGAGGAGGTCGGACCGGGTGATGCCGGGGCCGCCCTTTGACGGGATCTTGTCGCCGGCCGCCACGTCGATGACGTAAATGGTGAGATCGGCGAGCTCCGGGGAAAAAGTGGCAGCGAGGTTATCACCGCCCGATTCGATCAGCACGAGATCGAGCCCGGGAAACTTGGCGCGCATATCCGCTACCGCGGCGAGATTCATCGAGGCGTCCTCGCGGATCGCGGTGTGCGGGCAGCCGCCGGTCTCGACCCCGGCAATGCGATCCGGCGTCAGCGAGCCCGAACGCACCAGGAATTCCGCATCCCATTTGGTGTAGATGTCGTTGGTGATCGCGGCGATGTCGTAGCGCTCGCGCATGGTCTTGCAGAGCAGGTCCATCAGCGCGGTCTTACCCGATCCGACCGGACCGCCGATGCCGACACGCAAGGGGCCGTGAGATGTAGCCATTGCTTCTTTCCTACGTCGTCCTGGCGGCTGCGGAGTGTACTGGCCGCAATCAAGATCTGAACAGCCGCGTGTATTGTGTCTCGTGCCGCAGGCTGGCGAGGTCGGCGCGAAACGTCGCGCCGCCGACATCGTCCAACGTCGCATTCAGCGCACGATTTGCCGTCGCGGCAACCGCGGCTTCCAGCCTCACCAGCACGCGCTGGCTGTCGGTCTGGCCGAGCGGAATGAGCCGGCTGGCCGCGGAAATCCAGTTCGAGACCAGCGCATGCAGGAAGGCGTGCAGCGTCGGCGCCAGCGGCACGCCGTGCATCGCGGCGACCACGCCAACGGCAACGGGATAGACCAGTGGCGTCCGGCATGCCGCAACCATGGCATCCAGCCCGTCGGCATCCCACGCGGCGCGGGCGATATCGATGAAGGCACGGCCCTGCGATGTCGTCTCCAGCTGCCGCTCGCGCGAGGACACGAACGCCGCGGCGAGCTCGGCGATATCGCTCAAGGTGTCGCCCTCGCCCGCTTCAGTGGCGCGATAGGCGTGGACCAGAAACGTCGCATCGCAGAAGCCCGAGCCGTCGCGAAGCATCGCATCGAGCCAGTCCGCCAGCGACGCTGTGTCGGTGATGTCGCCGGCCTCGACCGCCCATTCGATGCCGCTGGAGTAGGAAAAGCCCCCGACGGGAAACGCGGGCGACAGCCAGGTCATCAACCGGTACAGCGCCGCCGCCTCGCGCTCCGCGAGGTCGCGGGCCGCGACCGGCTCATTTGTGGTCATGAGCATGCTTGTGGCCGTGGTGATGATCGGGGTGATCGCAATGCTCGTCGTGGTGATGGTGATCGTGACCGTCACCATGTGCGGCATGATCATGGTGGTGGCCATGATGATCATCGTGGCCATGATCGTGATGCGCATGGTCGTCGTGTCCATGCGCATGACCGGCATCGGCATAGGCGCCGCCCTCGGGATCGAACGGCGCCTCGATCTCGATCACGCGGGCACCGAGGCCCTTCACCATGGCTTCGATGACGTGGTCGCGGCGGATGCGCAGGCCCTTGGCCATGATCTGCGTCGGCAGATGGCGATTGCCGAGATGCCAGCCGACGCGAATAAGGTGGTGCGGATCGTGGCCGCGGATCTCGAGCAGCGGCTCGGGCGCGGCGACCACCTCGACCAGCCGGCCGTCCTCCAACACCAGCGCATCGCCGCCGCGCAGCGCGACGGCATTCTCCAGGTCGAGCAGGAACTCGAGCCCCCGCGTCCCCGTCATTGCCATGCGGCGGCGGTGTCGATCGTCGAAATCGAGCACGACCGTATCCGCCGGCGCTTCCGCGAAGCGGTGTTGTCCCCTGACCTGCGTCGCCCGGATCATGCGCTTTTACCCCGTTACCGTGTCTCGACCTTCTCGGGCGTGATCACCTCGATCTTCGGCGGCGCCGTAAAACACTTCACCGCGACGCGGCCGAACGTCTTCATGTGCTCCATGGCGCGATGCGGCACCAGCGCCTCGGCATTCTCCCACTGCTCGACGAACACCATCTTGGCGGGATCGGTGACGCTCTCATGCAGATCATAGGCGATATTGCCGGGCTCTTTCCGGGTCTCCTTGATGCAGGCGGTGGCGGCTGCAATGAATTCGGCGCGCGTTTCAGGCTTGATGGTCAAGGTGGCGACGACATAGATCACGAGAAATCCTCCCGGCTTTTCTTCTGGGCTTCAGATACCGGGCGGGACCTTAGACCAGGCGGGATCGAACGCAAAACCGGAAAACCTGTCTCCGATATGCGACCAAGACATATTCCTGGGACATGCGTTGAGGCGCTATTTCAGTACATGAAATATCGCTGCGCCATCGGCAGCACCTCGGCGGGGGCGCAGGTCAAAAGCTCACCGTCGGCACGGACCTCATAGGTCTCCGGATCGACCTCGATATTGGGCGTGGCGTCGTTGTGAATCATGCTCTTCTTCGAGATCCTGCCGCGGGTGTTCTGGACTGCATAGAGCTTCTTGTCGATGCCGAGCTTGCGCGCGAGGCCACCGGTGATCGCGGCCTTCGAGGTGAACACCACAGAAGACGCAGTGCGCGCCTTGCCGAAGGCGCCGAACATCGGCTGGTAATGCACCGGCTGCGGGGTCGGGATCGAGGCGTTGGGATCGCCCATGGGAGCCGCGACGATCATGCCGCCCTTGACGACGCAATCCGGCTTGACGCCGAAGAAGGCCGGCGACCACAGCACGAGATCGGCGAGCTTGCCCTTCTCCACCGAGCCGATCAGCTTCGAAACGCCGTGGGCGATCGCGGGATTGATCGTGTATTTGGCGATGTAGCGCTTGACCCGGAAATTGTCGTTGTCCTTGCCCTTGTCCTGCGGCAACGAGCCGCGCTGCTTCTTCATCTTGTCGGCGGTCTGCCAGGTCCGGATGATGACCTCGCCGAGGCGGCCCATGGCCTGGGAGTCCGAGGAGATCATGGAGAGCGCGCCGAGATCATGCAGGATGTCCTCGGCCGCGATAGTCTCCTTGCGGATGCGGCTTTCAGCAAACGCCAGATCTTCCGCGATCGATGGGTCGAGGTGGTGGCACACCATCAGCATGTCCAGATGCTCGTCGATGGTGTTGCGCGTGAAGGGCCGCGTCGGGTTCGTCGACGACGGGAGCACGTTCTTCAGCCCCGCGACCTTGATGATATCAGGAGCGTGACCGCCGCCGGCGCCCTCGGTGTGGAAGGCGTGGATGGTGCGGCCTTTGAACGCCTTGATGGTATCCTCGACGAAGCCGGACTCGTTCAGCGTGTCGGTGTGGATCATCACCTGGATGTCGTAGTCGTCGGCGACCGACAGGCAGGTGTCGATCGCGGCCGGCGTCGTGCCCCAGTCCTCGTGCAGCTTCAGCGCACAGGCGCCGGCCTTGATCATCTCGATCAGCGCCGCGGGCCGCGAGGCGTTGCCCTTGCCGGAGACGCCGAGATTGACCGGGAAGGCGTCGAACGACTGGATCATCCGGCCCATGTGCCACGGCCCCGGCGTGCAGGTGGTGGCGAACGTGCCGTGCGACGGACCGGTGCCGCCCCCTAGCATCGAGGTGACGCCCGACATCAGCGCGTGCTCGATCTGCTGCGGACAGATGAAATGGATGTGGCTGTCGAAGCCGCCGGCGGTGAGGATCTTGCCTTCACCTGCGATCACGTCGGTGCCGGGGCCGATGATGATGGTGACACCGGGCTGGATGTCGGGATTGCCGGCCTTGCCGATGCCAGCGATCATGCCGTCCTTGATCGCGACGTCGGCCTTCACGATGCCCCAGTGATCGACGATCAGCGCATTGGTGATGACGGTGTCCGCCGCGCCCTGCTTGTTGGTGACCTGCGACTGGCCCATGCCGTCGCGGATCACCTTGCCGCCGCCGAACTTCACTTCCTCGCCGTAGGTGGTGAAATCCTTCTCGACCTCGATGATGAGATCGGTGTCGGCCAGCCGCACCTTGTCGCCGGTGGTCGGGCCGAACATGTCGGCATAGACGGAACGCTTTATTTTGACGGACATCACAAGCCCCGTTTGCGTTTGAATTTTGGATCGGTGCTCACAGCGAGGTCCTCGCTGTGAGCACCGTGTCGTCGAATGTCGTATCCAGCCAGGAGTTACCGCCGCGGCAACCGGCGACAACCTGCTCGGCCCAGTCGGTGTAATCGACGAGGTCGTCACGTTCCGCGGCCGTCGGATCCGAATGCACGCGCGCGCCGATATTGCTGATCTTGTCGGCGATCTTGATCAGCCTGGCGCCAGCCGATTTTTTCGGTGCGTCGAGCACCTGACGCCGCCGCCGCTCCGGCTTCGGCAGGCTCATATCGTCGGTGCATTCCTCGACAAGCGACGCGACACGGTCGGAGAATTTTTGCGCGAGCTCCTCGCGCGTGGTGTCGGTGTCCTCGATCGCATCATGCAGCCAGCCGGCGGCAACGAGTTCGGCGTCGGTGCCGTCGGTCGCGGTCGCAAGCAGGTTCGCGACCTCGGCGAGGTGGTTGATGTAAGGCTCATGACCGCGGCCCTTGCGCGCCATGCCGTTGTGGCGGCGCGCGGCGAGTTCGGCGGCTTCGGAGATGAGGCGGACAGGTGACAGCATGGCAAAGTCCTCCGTTTTCGCCTCAACCGTGGCGCGCCACGCTCGTTCCTGTGGATTTCACAGCTTCCCCATCACGTCGCCGCGGAAGCCGTAGATGGTCTTCTTACCGGCCACCGCGACGAGCTGAACGTCGCGGGTCTGGCCCGGCTCGAAGCGAACGGCGGTGCCGGCGGCGATGTCGAGGCGCATGCCGCGGGCTTTCTTGCGATCGAACTTCAGCGCCGGGTTGGTCTCGAAGAAATGATAGTGCGAGCCGACCTGGATCGGGCGGTCGCCGGTGTTGGCGACCGTCAGCGTCACGGTCTTGCGGCCGGCATTGAGCTCGATCTCGCCGTCCTGGATGAAGAGTTCGCCGGGAATCATGCTTCTCTCCTACCTGATCGGTTCGTGCACGGTGACGAGCTTGGTGCCGTCCGGAAAGGTCGCCTCGACCTGGATGTCGTGGATCATCTCAGGGATTCCCGGCATCACCTGTTCGCGGGTGAGGACCTGCGCGCCCGCCTGCATCAGCTCGGCGACGGTGCGGCCATCGCGCGCGCCCTCGAGGATGAAATCGGAGATGAGCGCGATCGCCTCCGGATGGTTGAGCTTGACGCCGCGATCCAGCCGGCGGCGGGCCACGATCGCCGCCATCGAGATCAGAAGCTTGTCCTTTTCGCGGGGAGACAGGTTCATGCGAAATCTCTTCCGTTCAACACTTTCAGCCGATCAATTGAGCCAGAGCCGCGGCAACGCCGCACCGGTGCGCGCCAGGACGGCCATCATGTCCGCGCGCAGCCGCGCCGCATCTTGGGCACAGAACCGCGCCATTGCAAAGCCATTCCAGGCGGATATCCCGACCTCGCCGCCAAAGGATTCCGAGGCCTCGCGAAGACGCTCGATCAGGGCCTCGTCGCCGGGCACGAGCAGCGCCGTGCCGATCGCAGCGCCGCCCTTCGCCACCGCCGATCGCGCAAGCTTTGCGCCGATATTGCCGTCGAGCCTGACGGTCTCGGCGAACATGAGCTTGCCGCCGCGACGCAGCCGCCAGTGGTCGACGAACTCGCCTTGCTCCATTCGTTCGCCCATGGCGGTACGGCCGAACACCACGATCTCGCACAGCAGAAGCGAGGCAGTCGCATCGAGGTCGATGTCGAAGCGGCGCCGCACGCGCGCCCGGTCGAACAGGATCGTCTCCTGCGGCAGCCAGCCGAGATGTGCGCCTGCGGCAACCTTCAGCGTTATATTGAGCTCCGCCGCCTGCGCTGGCGCGCGGTAGACCTTTTCCGCGGCTGCCGTCGTCAGCGTCAGCTTCGAGCTATCTGCGGCCGCGATTTCGATGTCGAAACGATCGCCGCCCGCAACGCCGCCGGCCGTGTTGACGAACACACCGGAGAGACCCTCGTCCTCCGGCGAAGGGAAGCGCACGCGCAGCGAGCCGGACTCATGCAATATCCCGCGACGTGTCACACCGTCGCGCGCGTGGACGTCGAAGCGCACCGCGCCGCGGGCACGGTTGGCGTCGAACACCGAAGATGTCGCTAAAACGTCGCTGCGCATCCGCCTCCCCAGCCGGTCGCGGCAGAATGGCCTACAGCGCCATCTGGCGGCTGATTTCGCTCGCGTCGAGATTGGAGCGGTCGCAGGTGAACTTCACCGCGCCGCGATCCATCACCGCAAAACTGTCGCCGAGTTCGCAGGCAAAGTCGAGATATTGTTCGACCAGCACGATGGCGATGTTGCCGAGATTGCGCAGATACGAGATGGCTCGGCCGATGTCCTTGATGATCGAGGGCTGGATGCCCTCGGTCGGCTCGTCGAGCAGCAGCAGCTTTGGCCGCATCACCAGCGCGCGCCCGATCGCGAGCTGTTGCTGCTGGCCGCCGGAGAGATCGCCGCCGCGCCGGCCGAGCATGGATTGCAGCACCGGGAACAGCGAGTACACGTCGTCAGGAATGTGCTTGTCCTCGCGCCTGAGCGGGCCGAAGCCGGTCTTGAGATTTTCCTCGACCGTCAGAAGCGGAAATATCTCGCGCCCCTGCGGCACGAAGCCGATGCCCTTGCGCGCGCGCTCATAGGGCTTCAGGCCCGTGATATCGTTGCCGTCGAGCACGATCGCGCCCGAGGAAATCGGGTACTGCCCGACCATGGCGCGCAGGAGCGAGGTCTTGCCGACGCCGTTGCGCCCGAGCACGCAAGTGACCTTGCCGGGCTCGGCCGCGATCGAGACACCGCGCAGCGCCTGCGCCGCGCCGTAGAACAGGTTGATGTCCTTGACCTCAAGCATCGCTCAGCGCCCCAGATAGACTTCGATGACCCGCTCGTTGGACGAGACCTGGTCGATGGTGCCTTCCGCGAGCACGGTCCCCTCATGCAGGCAGGTGACCTTCACGCCCAGCTCGCGCACGAACGTCATGTCGTGCTCGACCACCATCACGGTGTGGGTCTTGTTGATTTGCTTGAGCAGCTCGGCGGTGAGATGCGTCTCGACGTCGGTCATGCCGGCGACGGGTTCGTCGACGAGAAGCAGTTTCGGATCCTGTGCGAGCAGCATGCCGATCTCGAGCCACTGCTTCTGGCCGTGGCTGAGGCTGCCGGCGAGACGGGCGCGGGCATCGGTGAGGCGGATCGTCTCCAGCACCTTGTCGATCTGCTCGGATTCCGCCCGGCTGCCGCGCCAGAACAGCGTACCCTTGACGCTGTGGTCGACATTGAGCGCGAGCAACAGATTGTCCTGCACGGTCTGGCTCTCGAACACGGTCGGCTTCTGGAATTTGCGGCCGATGCCGAGCTCGGCGATACGGGTTTCGTCCAGCCGCGTCAGATCGGTGACGCCGTCGAACAGCACGGTGCCTTCGTCAGGCTTGGTCTTGCCGGTGATGATGTCCATCATCGTGGTCTTGCCGGCGCCGTTCGGGCCGATGATGGCACGCATCTCGCCGGGCTCGAGCGTCAGCGAGAGGTTGTTGATGGCGTGGAAGCCGTCGAACGAGACGTGCACGCCGTCGAGATAAAGCATTGCGGAGGTGGCGCGGGTGTCCATGACGTTCATTGCGCTTCCTCCGCCATTTTAGGTTCGGTGACGCCGTCTTCGGCCGCGGCGCTCGCAATGGTCGCGGCCTCGCGCCTTTCCTTCGACGAGTCCCACCAGGCGTTGAAAGTGCCGACGATGCCCTTGGGCAGCAGCAGCGTCACCAGGATGAACATGGCGCCCAGCATGAACAGCCAGTAAGGCGCGAGCATGCCGGAGGTGAAGAACGTCTTTGCGTAATTGACGACGACGGCGCCAAGCGCAGCGCCGACCAGCGTACCGCGGCCGCCGACGGCGACCCAGATCACTGCCTCGATCGAATTGCCCGGCGCGAATTCGCTTGGGTTGATGATGCCGACCTGCGGCACATAGAGCGCGCCGGCGACGCCGGCCATGCAGGCCGACACCGTGAACACGAACAGCTTGTAGGATTCGACGCGGTAGCCGAGGAAGCGCGTGCGCGATTCCGCATCGCGCACGGCGATCAGCACCTTGCCGAGCTTGGATGAGACGATGGCGCGGCAGATCAGGAAGCCGGCGATCAGCGCCAGGCAGCTCAGCGCGAACAGCGCAGCACGCGTGCCCTCGGCCTGCACGTTGAAGCCCAAAATGTCCTTGAAGTCGGTCATGCCGTTGTTGCCGCCGAAGCCGAAATCGTTGCGGAAGAAGGCGAGCAGCAGTGCATAGGTCATCGCCTGCGTGATGATCGACAGATACACGCCCGTGACGCGGGAGCGGAAGGCGAGCCAGCCGAAGCAAAAGGCGAGCAGCCCCGGTACGATCAGCACCATCAGCGCGGCAAACCAGAACATGTCGAAGCCGTACCAGTACCAGGGCAGCTTCGAATAGTTCAGGAACACCATGAAGTCCGGCAGGATCGGGTTGCCGTAGACGCCGCGGCTGCCGATCTGCCGCATCAGGTACATGCCCATCGCGTAGCCGCCGAGCGCGAAGAAGGCGCCGTGGCCGAGCGAAAGGATGCCGCAATAGCCCCAGATCAGGTCGATCGAGAGCGCCAGGATGGCGTAGCAGACATATTTGCCCCAGAGCGCGACCAGATAGGTCGGCACCTGCAGGAACGAGCCCGCGGGCAGCAGCAGGTTGGAGAGCGGGATGAGGATGCCGCAGGCCACGACGACGGCAAGGAAGATCGTCGCGCCGCGGTCCAGCGATCGCGTCAGCATGTGAGGACTCATACTTCCACCGCACGGCCCTTGAGCGCGAACAGACCGCGCGGCCGTTTTTGAATGAACAGGATGATGAGAACGAGGATGGCGATCTTGCCGAGCACGGCGCCGGCGACCGGCTCCAGGAATTTGTTGGCGATGCCGAGCGTGAAGGCGCCGACCAGCGTGCCCCAGAGATTGCCGACGCCGCCGAACACCACGACCATGAAGCTGTCGATGATGTAGCTCTGGCCGAGATTGGGGCTGACATTGTCGATCTGAGACAGCGCCACGCCGGCGATGCCGGCAATGCCCGAGCCGAGGCCGAAGGTCAACGCATCGACACGCGAGGTCGCGATGCCCATCGAAGCCGCCATGCGGCGGTTCTGCGTGACCGCGCGCATCTCGAGCCCGAGTGCCGTGTAGCGCAGCATCGCGAGCAGAATGACGAACACCGCGAGCGTGAAGACAAGGATCCAGAGCCGGTTATAGGTAATCGTGATCTGGCCGAGCTCGAATGCGCCGCTCATCCATGAGGGGTTGCCGACCTCGCGGTTGGTCGGGCCGAACATGGTGCGCACGGCCTGCTGCAGCACCAGCGACAGGCCCCACGTCGCCAGCAGCGTCTCCAGCGGACGGCCATAGAGAAAGCGGATGATGCTGCGCTCGATCACGACGCCGAGCGCGCCCGCCACCAGGAAGGCGAGCGGCACCGCGATCAGCAGCGAATAGTCGAACAGGCCGGGATAGCGGGTGCGGATCACCTCCTGCACCACGAAGGTGGTGTAGGCTCCGATCATCACCATCTCGCCATGGGCCATGTTGATGACGCCCATCACGCCGAACGTGATGGCAAGCCCGATCGCTGCAAGCAGCAGCACCGAACCGAGCGAGAGGCCGTACCAGGCATTCTGCACCATCGACCAGACCGCGAGCGAACTCTGGATCGAGCCTATTGCACTCGCGGCAGCCTTGGTCACCGAGGCCGGCTGGTCGCCCATGCCGGTGAGAAGCGCCATCGCCTCCTGGTCGCCGCGCGCCTTGATGGTGGCAACGGCTTCGAGCTTCTCGACCTCGGTGGCATCAGGCTTGAACAACAGGATCGCCGCGCGGGCGTCGCCCAGCGCAGCCTTGACGGATCGGTTGGTTTCCTTGGCGAGCGCGCCGTCGACGGCTTCGAGCGACGTCTCCTCATGCGACTTGAAGACGGATTGCGCCGCCTGGAGCCGCGCTCCGATGTCGGGTGACTGCAGCGTCAGACTGCCGATCGCGGCATCGACGCTGCGGCGCAGGCGGTTGTTGAGGCGGACCGCGCTTGCACTGTCGGGCACACTGGCCACGGCCTGACCGGTCGCAGCATCGATCGACTTGCCGTCGGCGCCGGTAACGTAAACCTTCTTGCTGTCCGGATCGGCCATCAGCCGGCCGTCCTGGAGCGCGCTGATGATCGGAAAGGCCAGCGTATTGCCGCTGCTCGCGACCACGCCGATCGCCTCTTCCGTGTCGGAATAATCGTCGTTGGCGAATTTGGCGACCGCATCTTCGAACGGACCAGCCAAGGCCGGCAGTGCGAACGCGATCAGGAACAACGAGAGCAGGAGCGAACAGAGGCGGGCGGACAAATTGGCTGGCACTGTGAAAGACCCCGGCAGAAAAGGGTGGAGAAGGCGGCGGGATCGCCGCCTTCTCCGATCATGCAATGAAGTGTCAGATTCGGATCAGGAACCCGAACCGAGGCACTTGTTGCTCTTGGTGTTGAAGTTGCCGCACTTCTTGCCGACCCAGTCGCCGACCAGGTCCTTGGAGCCGTCGAGCTCCTTCGACCAGGCGTCGCCCGCGACAAGACCCGGGGTCTTCCACACCACGTCGAACTGGCCGTTGGCTTTGATTTCGCCAATGAACACCGGCTTGGTGATGTGATGGTTCGGAAGCATCTTGGAGGTGCCGCCGGTCAGGTTCTTGGCTTCGATGCCCGGGAGCGCGTCGATCACCTTGTCCGGATCGGTCGACTTCACCTTCTCGACCGCCTTGACCCACATGTCGAAGCCGATCACGTGCGCTTCCATCGGATCGTTGGTCACGCGCTTCGGATTCTTGGTGTAGGTCTGCCACGCCTTGATGAACTTCTCGTTCTCCGGCGACTTGATCGATTGGAAGTAGTTCCAGGCGGCGAGATGGCCGAGCAGCGGCTTGGTGTCGATGCCGGCGAGTTCTTCCTCACCCACCGAGAACGCGACGACCGGGATGTCCTTCGCCTTGATGCCCTGGTTGCCGAGCTCCTTGTAGAAAGGTACGTTGGCGTCGCCGTTGATGGTCGAGACCACGGCGGTCTTCTTGCCGGCCGAGCCGAACTTCTTGATGTCGGCCACGATCGTCTGCCAGTCGGAATGACCGAACGGCGTGTAGTTGATCATGATGTCTTCCTGGGCGACACCCTTGGACTTCAGATAGGCTTCCAGGATCTTGTTGGTGGTGCGCGGATAGACGTAGTCGGTGCCCGCGAGCACCCAGCGCTTTACCTTCTCGTCCTTCATCAGATAGTCGACGGCGGGGATCGCCTGCTGGTTCGGCGCTGCACCGGTGTAGAACACGTTGCGCTCGCTCTCCTCGCCCTCGTACTGCACGGGGTAGAACAGGATGCTGTTCAGCTCCTTGAACACCGGGAGCACCGACTTGCGCGACACCGAGGTCCAGCAGCCGAACACGACCGAGACCTTGTCCTTGGTGATCAGCTCGCGCGCCTTCTCGGCGAACAGCGGCCAGTTTGAAGCGGGATCGACGACGACGGCTTCGAGCTTCTTGCCGTTGACGCCGCCCTTCTTGTTCTGCTCGTCGATCAGGAAGAGGATGGTGTCCTTTAGCGTGGTCTCGCTGATGGCCATAGTGCCGGAGAGAGAATGAAGCACGCCGACCTTGATGGTGTCGTCCGCCGCTTTCGCACCGGAAATGGAAGCCAGACCAAGCATCAGTCCGGCGGTCGCGGCGAGAACGCCACGGCGGCTAAATGGCGCCGCTATATCGTGAGTGGATTTGCTATGCATGAGTGTCTCATCTCCCTGACGCAGACGTGAAAACGCTGCGAAACGGCCCCAACGGCCGCCTGCGATTAACGGATTCGCAAGAACCGTGCCATGGATCAGACACATATTAAGCCATTGATTTCGCTGGCAAAATCGACAGAAAACCAATCATCGCCATAGCCACGTCGCCTAAACATTGAGCAATTCAAATGTATGCGAATGCGGCAGGCAGGCTATTTTCTAAGCAAATTTCCGACCCTGGCTAAATTTCCGGCATAACTATTTCTGCAACGCGATCGCCATTTGTGGTGCGCCTGCCTTGAAAGCGCCGCCTCAATGTTCCATATGGGGGGCGAGGTCTCTTGCGAATCAGAGACCGTTGCGAGCCGCGTGTTCTTAAGCCCTTACGGGCGTCTGGCTTGCCCCATCCCATCAAGCCATCCGACACCCCAAACACGCAGGTGTCCCTCTCGACACCCTTTTGCGCGCGCCGCGCCGAATGCGCCGGGCGCCCGCTTTTGACATGGAAAGAACCCACCTTTTGACTTCGTTTCAGGATTTCGGCCTCGCCGAACCCATCGCTCGTGCTCTCACCGAAGAGAACTACGTCACCCCCACCCCCATCCAGACCCAGACGATTCCGACCGCGCTGACCGGCCGCGACGTCGTCGGCATCGCCCAGACCGGAACCGGCAAGACCGCGTCTTTCGCGCTGCCGATCCTGCACCGCCTGCTCGAGAATCGCATCAAGCCGCAGCCGAAGACGACCCGCGTCCTGGTGCTGTCGCCGACCCGCGAACTGTCCGGCCAAATCCTCGACAGCTTCAACGCCTATGGCCGCCACATCCGCCTGTCCTCGACCCTCGCCATCGGCGGCGTGCCGATGGGCCGTCAGGTCCGCTCGCTGATGCAGGGCGTCGAGGTGCTGGTCGCCACCCCCGGCCGTTTGCTCGACCTCGTGCAGAGCAACGGACTGAAGCTTGGAAGCGTCGAATTCCTCGTGCTCGACGAAGCCGACCGCATGCTCGACATGGGCTTCATCAACGACATCCGCAAAATCGTCGCCAAGCTGCCGATCAAGCGGCAGACGCTGTTCTTCTCGGCCACCATGCCGAAGGACATCGCCGAGCTGGCCGACGCCATGCTGCGCGACCCTGCCCGCGTCGCGGTGACCCCGGTCTCCTCGACCGTGGAGCGCATCCAGCAGCGCATCATCCAGGTCGACTTCTCCGCCAAGCCGGCGTTCCTCGCCCAGCTGTTGAAGCAGGAGCAGGTCAACCGAGCCCTGGTCTTCACGCGCACCAAGCACGGCGCCGACAAGGTCGTTAAGACACTCGAGAAGGCGGGGATCCCCGCCAGCGCCATCCACGGTAACAAGTCGCAGAACCATCGCGAACGGACGCTTGCCCAGTTCCGCACCGGTGAAATCCGCACGCTGGTCGCCACCGATATCGCCGCCCGCGGCATCGATGTCGACGGCATCACCCACGTCATCAATTTCGACCTGCCCAA
This sequence comes from Bradyrhizobium sp. 4, assembly GCF_023100905.1. Lineage (NCBI taxonomy): Bacteria > Pseudomonadati > Pseudomonadota > Alphaproteobacteria > Hyphomicrobiales > Nitrobacteraceae > Bradyrhizobium > Bradyrhizobium sp. 4. The sequence continues at coordinate 788,744 of NZ_CP064686.1, read as the reverse complement.
CGTGCCGGAGACCTATGTGCATCGCATCGGTCGCACCGCGCGCGCGGGTGCCGAGGGTACCGCGATCTCACTGGTCGCAGGCGGCGAGGAGCTGAGCTATCTCCGCGATATCGAGCGGCTGATCAAAGTGGCGCTGCCGCGTGAGGATCGCCGCACCGACGCCGGCCGCCGGGATGCGGGCCCTCCCCCGCAGCAGCAACGACAGGGTCGGCCGGGCCGCCCGGGCCAGCGTCCGCAAGGCGCAAGGTCTGGTGAGGGACGCCACGGTGACGGTCGCCGTGCCGACGAAAGGCATGCGGACGGGCGCCACCACAGTGCCGCCAAGCAGGGCGACGGAAGACCCGGCGAGGGACGGCATGGCGACGCCAGGCGTGCTGACGCACGGCCCGGCAGTGGCCCGAAGGCTTCGAAGGCTCCTCGTCGCGACCACACCGGCGGCAAGGCGCATTCTTCGCCAAACGGCCGTCCGGAACAGCGTTCCGCGCATAGCGCCGGGGCGTCTGATGGGATACAAGGCGTTGCCTTTTTGCGCCGCGAGAGTCGGCCGAACGGCCAACCGAACCGCAAACCCCATTCGCACTAGCCGTCCACGACCTGGAGAAATTCATGGCTAAGGAAGAGCTGATCCAGTTCGAAGGACTGGTCACTGAAATCCTCCCCGACGCGCGCTACCGCGTGCAGCTCGACGCCGGACACGAGATCGTCGCCTACACCGCCGGCAAGATGAAGAAGAACCGCATCAAGACTCTGGCGGGCGACCGCGTGACGGTTGAGATGTCGCCCTATGACCTCGAAAAGGGCCGGCTGATTTTCCGCCACAAGGACGAACGTCCGAGCGGGATGGGCGGCCCTCCGCGCCCCGGACAGCGCGGCGGCCAGTTCCGCCGCCGCTAGTCGGGAGGCTCAGCGCGCGAGCGCGGACCTGAAGTTCCGACCTGTATGCTGATCCGCCGTGAACATCACGGCGGATCAAAAAATCGTGCACGTCAGCATTGTTTTGGGGTTCTGTTTCCAATAAAATGAGTTAATCGATTTTCGGCCGGACGACATTAGCATCCACCGGTACAGCCGGTTCAGACACGCTGACGACCCTTCCAAAAATTCGATCTAACCTGTCCGCGCGAGCGGGCTCTGACATTGTGTTATCTGAGAAGGGACTACCCCCATGAGCATGGGAACCGTGAAGTGGTTTAACGCGACCAAAGGCTTCGGCTTCATCCAGCCCGACGATGGCGGCCAGGACGTGTTTGTCCACATCAGCGCTGTGGAGCGTGCAGGCCTCGGCACGCTGCGCGAAGGTCAGAAGATCTCCTACGAGATCGTGGCCGACCGCCGTTCCGGCAAGTCGGCAGCGGACAACCTCCGTTCCGCCGGTTGAGCCTACCGCTTACGGCCCCGATCGGCTCGAGCGAACAAGTTAAAAGAAAAGGCCGGGCACAATGCCCGGCCTTTTTTCTAGTTCAGGGGGCACGGCAGCGACGGTACGCCGTTGTAAGGAACGCAGGTGACCTGGCGCGGCCGCGTGTAGGAGATATCGCTCAGCGTGATGCCCGACTTCAGAACAAATTTGACAGAAGGCGTGTAGAGGTAACTCGCCTCGCTGTAAATGAGGTAGGTCTTCGGGATCAAGAGCGTCGATGGAATCATCGAGGTGACCGTGGTACCAGCAGCCAGAGCCGAGGGCGGAGCCGTCAGCGTGGCCTGCGTCGCACCGTTGGCAATGGTGGCGGACTGGCTCCATTTAATTTTGGCGACGCTGCTCGAGTCGATATAGATCTGAAGAACCGTGCCGTTCACGAGCGTAGCGTCGTAAGGCATGATCATCGAAATGCTTGCCGTGAACGTGTCCTGCAAGTCGTTCGAGTCGAGCGACGTTGACTGCGACGTCAAATCGGACAGTGTCCGTGCAATCATTGTGACTTTGCGATCAATCGCCACGGCCGATGAAAATTCGACGGTACCGAAGAACATCACCAGCATCAGCGGCACGATGACCGCGAATTCGGTCGCCGCGAGCGCGCGCTTGTCGGCGACGAAGTCACGCACGAAGTGACCGGTATTCCTCCAGATATGCGCAATCGGCTGCATCGGCTTGCTCGAATCCATCTGTCTCAAAAAGGTTCGTTCTTGAAGGCCGCGGTCGCGACCAGCAGCCGTTTGTTGCTGCAGCCCATGTTGAAGCCAAGGCCGGTGACGATGAGCGGCCACTGATAGAACAGGCGCACCACGACGACCTGGCCGGCGGCCCCGGCATTGTACTGCACGCCGGCCGGGTTGAAGCTGCAGGAATTGCCGTAGCTGGTGAGGCTTAGTGCTCCGAACGAGTTTGTACTCACAACGTCGATGTAGAGCTTGGTGCAATCAAAGAGCGCTGGGATCTGGCTGCAGACGTAAGCCTTGAACGTCGTTTGCGAGCAGGGCGTGCTCACGCCGGACACCGCGCAGGCCGCCACCGAACCGGATTGCGCCTGCCCCGTCAGCAACACCCGCGCGGAATTCTGGCTGGCGCTCTCGAGCACCTGGGTCGCCAAGAACATCAGCGCCGTCTCGATGATGGCGAACAGCAGCGCGAAGAACATCGGTGCGACCAGCGCGAACTCGACGGCTGCGGAGCCGCGGCGACTGCCGCGAAACCGGCGCAGCATGGCGAGGAGCGTGAACCTCGTAGGTGCAGGCGAAGGCATCAAATTCCCCAGCAGCAGAAGCAATCATCTGCCATGTTCAATAGCGGAAACTGATTGTTTAAGTGTTTCAGGCGATCCGCACCCGGCGACCCGGGCCATTAGGGGCGCGTTAACCGTGAACGACCCAGGCCAAGGAGACGAGAGCATTGAGACGAGCATACGGAGAGAGAAACTCATGCGCCCGCATCGGCCCGGGGCGATCCTTGCCCCGGCAAACCCGCCAATCAAACTCGCTGGTTGGTCTTACTTAGTTGGTCTTACTCAGTTCGTCTTGGCGCCCGCACCAGCATTGCCGCTGGCCGTGCTGCTCAACGAACCGGCCTGACTCATCGTGTTGTTGAAATAGGTGTCGCTGTCGCCGAGCGTCACGCGACGCTGGCAAACCGGCATGCAGCTGTAGGACTCGCGCTCGATCCCGCGATAGACGGTGACGAGCCGATCGCTCGGACCTTCGACCTGGATCTGGCGATCGACCAGGATCTCGCCGCCTCTGTCGAGCGCGATGAAATTGGTGGCGCCATAGCCCTTGCCGGTCACGACGATCATGCCACCAGGCTGGAGCGTGACGTCGGCGATCATGGGATTGCCGACCACGATGGTCGCCACCTTGCCAGGCAACCGCACCAGCTTGGCCTGGTCGACATTCACGGCTATGGCATCTGCGGTCGGCTCGGCAAGGCCAGCAGCCGGCGATGCCAGCACCGCGGCCGCAACCAGAAGACAGACGCGCGCATGACGGCGCAGCAGTTGTTTACGCATACTCTTACCCCCGGGACGTCACAAACCGGCAGAAGCAATCAGATAACAGCCGAGCCGGTGCCCGACCTGGCTAACCTGCCCTCAATTCGTGAACGTTCCGCAAATTCGCCGACTATTGTTTGAACGGACTGGCATTTCGCGGCCCTCGAGAACCTAGCGGCGGAACGGATAGGCAAGCTGCCCTCCGATCTCCTTCGGCATGGTGGCTTCATCCTTGCCGTAATCCTGCGGCAATTGCCCCGCGGGCATGCGGAAAGTGCCGAACAGCACATCCCAGATCGGGAACGTGCCGGCAAAATTGGTGTCGCCGCCCTCTGCGAGCGAGGTGTGGTGCCAGCGATGGAACACCGGCGTCGCCAGCACATATTTGAACGGCCCGAAGGTCCAGTTGAGGTTGGCGTGCACGAAGGCCGAATGGAAGGTCGTGAACGGGGCGAGCCAGACCATGGCGTTCGGCGAAATGCCGGCCATCAGCAGCACGACGTCGACCGCGATCGTACCGAGCACGAGATTGACGGGATGGAAGCGGGCCGCGGAAATCCAGCTGATCTCCTCCGAGGAGTGATGGATCGCGTGGTACTTCCAGAACCCGCCGCCGTGGAACAGCCGGTGCAGCCAGTACAGCATGAAATCGGACAGGACCAGGAACAGCACGGCCTGGACCCAGAGCGGCAATAGCGACAGCGGGCCGTGGCCATTGTCGTAGAAGGCGATGAGTTCGTCGGCATCATGGATGTTGAAGACGAAGCTCGCACCGACGATCAGAAGGCTGATCCGCATGACGCGTGCGAACACCGGAACGACAAACCAGTAGCAGATGTCCGTGACGATCTCCCGCTTGCGCCACCAGGGCACGCCGGGATTGCAGGCCCAGACGTGCTCGAGCACGGTGAAGACCACCGCGAGCGCGAAAGTCGTGGGGATCACCTTCGCGATGGTCTCGCCGAGCATCAGGGCGATTTCCATGGGCAGGCTCGACATTGTCGCCTCTCTTGCGAATTGCTGGTCCCGCCTACGCGTACTCCCTCAAATTTAAGGGACGGTGAAGCCGGAACTGCGCTTGCTGCACATCCGGAACTGGAGCGATTGCAGCTGGCTGCCTTAAGGCGAAATTCACTCTGGCCAGCGGCAGGCGGGTTTGCCCGATCGAATTAACTCTCCCGAAAGAGCTCGGATCTCATGGTCATTGCGTCAAGCACAACGCCGAACGAGGCGATCCCACCCCAGATGGAGTTTTGTTCATGAAGAACCTGATTGCGCGTTTCGCGAAAGATGAATCCGGCGCCACCGCCATCGAATACGGCCTGATCGCCGCCGGCATCGCGCTGGCCATCATCACCGTCGTCAACAATCTCGGCACCACGCTGAACGCCAAGTTCACCTCGATCAGCAGCTCGCTGAAGTAAGCGATCGACGAACGACGGCAAAAGCCCCGGGCCTCCGGGGCCTTTGTTTTTCAGACGGCGAGTTCCAGTGGCGTTAAGCAAGTACAGAACCGATGCCGCGGTCGCGGCAAACGTGGCGGAGGCCGCGCAGACCGGCTCGCCGGCTTACTGGGTCTGCCTGGCCCTGCTGCTTGCGACCGTCGCGCTTGCCGCACGCATCGCCTCCCTCTGGTGAGAACACCTTCGGCTGGTTCCGCCCATCGAAACGGCTGCCGCCGTTTTCGGTTTGTTTAGCACTGCCGGCTAGAATCCGGCGACGCCAGCTCCGCGGCAAACCCAGGCCTCAAGACGCAACCCATGATCCTCGACCTTGCGCGCCTTCTGCTCTTCCCTGCCCTGATGGCGTTTGCCGCCGCGAGCGATCTCTTCACGATGACGATCTCTAACCGCGTATCGCTGGCGCTGGTCGCCGGCTTTTTCGCGCTCGCTCTCGCCGGTGGCATGGCACCTTACGAGATGCTGAGCCATGTCGGCTCAGGTGCGCTCGTCCTGGTCGTGGCTTTCACCTGTTTTGCGATGGGCTGGGTCGGCGGTGGCGATGCCAAGGTCGCGGCCTCCGTCGCACTCTGGTTCGGGTTCGCACAGCTGATGAACTTCCTGCTCTACGCCTCGCTGTTCGGCGGGGCGCTGACGCTGCTCCTGCTCCAGTTCCGGCAGTGGCCGCTGCCTTATGGGCTGGCGGGCCAAGCCTGGCTCGCGCGGCTGCACGCCAAGGAGAGCGGCATTCCCTACGGCATCGCGCTCGCAATGAGTGCGCTGATGGTCTACCCGGAGACCGAATGGGTGAAGGCGATCGACCTCGCTCACCTCGCATTGCGCTGAACGCATCGGGTCAACCCGGCGTTAAGGCGATTTAGATACGCCTCATTAACCATGCTTTGACGAATAGCTGGTCAACTGCCGATTACGGCGGCGTCAGCGTCGCGGCGTTTGTTGGAAAGTGAAGCGTATGAATAGGGCACGCATTGTCGTCCTGACGGTCGCCATCTGCGCCGGCGGTGTCGCCGCGTATCTGGCGAGCGGCTCGGACAATTCTGCGCCGCCTCCGGCTCCCGTCGCGCAGCTTCCCACCGTCGACGTCCTGGTCGCCAAGAACGACATCGGCCTCGGCCAGACCGTCAAGCCGGAAGACGTGCAATGGCAGACCTGGCCGTCCGCGACCGCCAGCACCACCTTCATCCGCCGCAACGAGCGCCCCGAGGGGGTAACCCAGGTCACCGGCTCGATCGCACGATCTCCCTTCATCCAGGGTGAGCCGATCCGCGACCAGAAGCTGGTCAAGGCCGAAGGCTCCGGCTTCATGGCGGCAATCCTGCCCACCGGCATGCGGGCGATTTCGACCGAGATCTCGCCGGAAACCGGCGCAGGCGGCTTCATCCTCCCCAACGACCGCGTCGACGTGCTTCTGACGCGCCGTCTCAAGAATCCGGACCAAAGCAGCGGCGCCCCTGATGTGATCACGTCCGAGATCATCCTGGCCAATATCCGCGTCCTGGCCATCGACCAGGCGCCGAAGGAGAAGGACGGGCAGAACGCGGTGGTCGGCAAGACCGTCACCCTCGAGCTCAATCCTGCGCAGACTGCGACGCTCTCCTCCGCACGCCAGAGCGGCACGCTGTCGCTGGCGTTGCGCAGCATCGTCGACGTCAAGCTGAGCGAGATCACGCTCGATGATTCCGCGCAGAAGCGCGATGGCATTTCGATCATTCGGTACGGTATCCCAAGCTCGACGGCGAAGGCACGATGAGGACTGTCGATATGAAATGCAGGGCGAACTTGGCGACGATGCGAACCTCTGTGGTCCGCGCCCTGTCGTTTTCGGCCACCGTCGCGCTCGCGCTCAACCCGGTGCTGACCCCTGTGGTTGCCGCCGACTATCGCCCTGTGGCGCAGGCTGCGGCCGACGGTCAGATGAACGCGCGATTCCTCTCGCTCGGCATCGGCAAGTCGATCGTGATCGACCTTCCGCGTGACATCAAGGACGTGCTTGTCGCCGATCCCAAGATCGCCAATGCGGTCGTCCGCTCGGCGCAGCGCGCCTACATCATCGGCGCCGCGATCGGCCAGACCAATATCGTGTTCTTCGATTCCGCCGGCCAGCAGATTGCGGCCTATGACATCGCGGTCAAGCGCGACCTCAACGGCGTGCGGGCCGCACTGAAGCAGGTCCTGCCGAATTCAGACATCCAGATCGACGGGCTCGGGGACGGCATCATCCTGACCGGTTCGGCCGCGAATCCCGCCGAAGCCCAGCAGGCCAACGACCTCGCCGTGCGCCTCGCGGGCGGCCCCGAGAAGGTCGTGAACTCGATCGTGGTCCGCGGCCGCGACCAGGTCATGCTCAAGGTGACTGTTGCCGAAGTGCAGCGCAGCATCATCAAGCAGCTCGGAATCGACCTTACCGCCAACCTCAGCTACGGCACCTCGGTCGTCAGCTTCAGCAACTCCAATCCGTTCACGGCTCTCGGCAAGAACCTCGTCGACGGCAACAATCTGACCACCAAGTTCGGCGGGGCCCCGTCGGTGCAGGCCACCCTGCGTGCGATGGAAACCGCGGGTGTGATCCGGACGCTGGCCGAACCGAATCTGACCGCGATCTCCGGTGAATCGGCAACATTCATCGCCGGCGGTGAATTCCCGGTGCCTGCCGGCTACGCGTGCGACCCTACCACGCACGTTTGTACTACCCAGATCAGCTTCAAAAAGTTCGGCATCTCGCTCAACTTCACCCCCGTCGTTCTCACCGAGGGAAAGATCAGCCTGCGGGTGATGACCGAGGTCTCTGAGCTCTCCAACGAAAACGCGATCACGCTGTCCCAGGCCGTGACCTCGACCTCGGTCAACTCGCTCACGGTGCCCTCGATCAAGACCCGCCGCGCAGAAACCTCGCTGGAAATTCCCTCCGGCGGCGCGATGGCTATGGCCGGCCTGATCCAGCAGCAGACCAAGCAGGCGGTCAGCGGACTGCCGGGCCTGATGCAGCTCCCGGTCCTCGGCACGCTGTTCCGCAGCCGCGACTTCGTCAACAACGCGACCGAGCTGGTCGTGATCGTGACGCCCTATATCGTTCGCGCAGTTGCGCAAAAGGATCTGTCGCGGCCGGATGATGGCTTCTCCGCGCCTGCGGATCCGCAGGCCGAACTGCTCGGCAACATCAACCGCATCTACGGCGTGCCCGGCCGGACCGAACCGGCCAAGAACTACCGCGGCACCTACGGCTTCATCACCGATTGAGGCGGAACGGGGACTTCATGAAGATCACTAGACCACCCCAGATTCGCAGGCGCGCCATCCACCTCGGCGGCGCGCTCGTCGGCATGGCGCTCGCCCTTGGCGGCTGCCAGCATGACGAAGCGGTCACCGCCTCCATTCCCGACAGCTACAAGCAGCGCCATCCGATCGCCATCGAGGAGCAGAATCGCTCCATCGTCGTCTTCGTCGGCCATGCCCGCGGCGGCTTGACCGCCGCCCAGCGCGCCGACGTGATGGGCGTCGCGTCGGCCTGGATGCACGAAGGCACCGGCGCGATCCAGATCGACGTGCCGTCCGGCACGCCCAACGCGCGTCCGGTCGCGGACACCATGCGTGAAATCCAGGCGATCCTGTCAGCGGCAGGCGTTCCGCCGCGCGGCGTCAGCGCCCGTTCTTACCAGCCGGAAGACAAGCGCTTCCTGCCGCCGATCCGGCTCACCTATTCCAAGATCGCCGCGGTCGCGGGTCCCTGCGGCCTGTGGCCGGAAGATATCGGCCCTTCGATGAAGAACAAGAGCTGGTTCGAGAACAAGGAATATTACAATTACGGCTGCGCTTATCAGCGCAACCTCGCGGCGATGGTCGACAATCCGTCAGATCTCGAGCAGCCGCGGCCCGAAACGCCGTCCTACACGCCGCGGCGCACCGCCGCGTTCGAGAAGTATCGCAAGGGAATGCCGACGGCGGTCGCCTATCCTGAGGCCGACAAGGCCAAACTCAGCGACACCGGCAAATGATCAGCTACGCTCGCCAGCCCCAAGAAGAGCAGTCCGAGGCATCGCTCCCGCCGGCCGAGGAGCATATTGCGCCTGCGCCCCGCGTTTCCGTCCAGGCTTTCTGCGAGACCGTGGAAACGGCGGCCGCCGTGCAGTCGGCCGGCGAAGATCGCCGTCTCGGCAAGGCCCATCTCAAGATCCAGATGGGCGGTATGGCGGCTGCGGTCGAAGCCTACCGCTCGGCACCCACGCCGAACGTGATCGTGCTCGAAAGCGACGGCCGCAACGACCTCCTGGGCGGGCTCGATCATCTCGCAACCGTCTGCGACGCCGGCACCCGCGTGGTCGTGATCGGCCGCATCAACGACGTCATGCTCTACCGCGAGCTGGTGCGCCGCGGCGTCAGCGACTACGTGCTCGCGCCGGTCGGCGCGATCGACGTCGTGCGCTCGATCTGCAACCTGTTCTCGGCGCCGGAAGCCAAGGCCGTCGGCCGTATCATCGCCGTGGTCGGCGCCAAGGGCGGCGTCGGCGCGTCAACCATCTCCCACAACGTCGCCTGGGCGATCGCCCGCGATCTCGCGATGGACGCGGTCGTCGCCGACCTCGACCTCGCCTTCGGCACTGCCGGGCTCGACTATAACCAGGATCCGCCGCAGGGTATTGCCGACGCCGTGTTCTCGCCCGATCGCGTCGATACCGCCTTCATCGACCGCCTGCTGTCGAAATGCACCGACCACCTCAGCCTGCTGGCGGCGCCGGCGACGCTCGACCGGGTCTATGATTTCGGCGCCGACGCCTTCGATGCCGTGTTCGACACGCTGCGCTCCACCATGCCCTGCATCGTGCTCGACGTTCCGCACCAATGGTCGGGCTGGACAAAACGCGCCCTGATCGGAGCGGACGACATCCTGATCGTGGCGGCACCCGACCTCGCCAATTTGCGCAACACCAAGAACCTGTTCGATCTCCTGAAGGCCGCGCGCCCGAACGACCGTCCGCCGCTCTATTGCCTGAACCAGGTCGGCGTGCCGAAACGGCCCGAAATCGCCGCGGCGGAGTTCGCCAAGGCGATCGAGAGCCAGCCAGTCGTCTCGATCCCGTTCGAGCCGCAGATCTTCGGCTCGGCGGCCAATAACGGCCAGATGATCGCGGAGATCTCGGCCAATCACAAATCAATCGAGATGTTCCTTCAGATCGCCCAGCGCCTGACCGGCCGCAGCGAAACGAAGAAGCAAAAGTCGTCCCTGCTTTCACCCCTGATTGAGAAGTTGCGGGGAAAATAGGTCGCCGCATGGAGTTTTTAAGTGTTCGGTAAGCGTAGCGGAACAGACACCGACCCTCGGGCCTCGAAGCCCGGTGCCGTGTCGTCAGAGCCTGCCCAGGCTTCGGCGCCCGCTGTGTCGCGCGTGCCGCCGCCGCCGGCCGTCACCTCTCCGCCGCTTGCCCCGGCGAAGCCTGCGCCGACCATGGAAGCCCGCCGCTCGGACAATTATTACGAGGTCAAGGCGACCATCTTCGGCGCGCTGATCGAGGCCATCGACCTCGCCCAGCTCGCCAAGCTCGATTCGGAGTCCGCGCGCGAGGAAATCCGGGACATCGTCAACGAGATCATCGCGATCAAGAACATCGTGATGTCGATCGCCGAGCAGGAAGAGCTGCTCGACGACATCTGCAATGACGTCCTCGGCTACGGTCCGCTGGAGCCGCTGTTGTCGCGCGACGACATCGCCGACATCATGGTCAACGGCGCCGACACCGTCTACATCGAGGTCGCCGGCAAGATCCAACGCACCGGTATCCGCTTCCGCGACAACCAGCAGCTCCTCAACATCTGCCAGCGTATCGTCAGCCAGGTCGGCCGGCGCGTCGATGAATCCTCGCCGATCTGCGACGCGCGCCTGGCCGATGGCTCCCGCGTCAACGCCATCGTGCCCCCGCTGTCGATCGACGGCCCCACGCTCACCATCCGCAAGTTCAAGAAGGACAAGCTGACGCTCGATCAGCTCGTCAAGTTCGGCGCAATCTCGCCGGAGGGCGCGGAAATCCTCCAGATCATCGGCCGCGTCCGCTGCAACGTGCTGATCTCCGGCGGTACCGGTTCGGGCAAAACCACGTTGCTCAACTGCCTGACCAACTACATCGAGCACGACGAGCGTGTCATCACCTGCGAAGACGCCGCCGAACTCCAGCTCCAGCAACCGCACGTGGTCCGACTGGAAACCCGCCCGCCCAACATCGAGGGCGAGGGCCAGGTCACCATGCGCGAGCTGGTGCGCAACTGCCTGCGTATGCGTCCCGAGCGGATCATCGTCGGCGAAGTCCGCGGACCCGAAGCGTTCGACCTGCTCCAGGCCATGAACACCGGCCATGACGGCTCGATGGGCACGCTGCACGCCAACAATCCCCGCGAGGCGCTATCGCGCTGCGAATCGATGATCACGATGGGCGGCTTCTCCCTGCCTTCACGCACCATCCGCGAGATGATCTGCGCCTCGATCGACGTCATCGTCCAGGCCGCGCGCCTGCGCGACGGTTCGCGCCGCATCACCCACATCACCGAGGTGATGGGCATGGAAGGCGACACCATCATCACCCAGGACGTCTTCCTCTACGACATGGTCGGCGAGGACGCCAACGGCAAGATCATCGGCCGGCATCGGTCGACCGGAATCGGCCGTCCGAAGTTCTGGGAACGCGCCCGCTATTACGGCGAAGAGAAGCGCCTTGCCGCGGCGCTCGACGCCGCGGAAGTGGCGCCCACGACGTGAGCAGGTCAGCGCAGCCATGAACATGCAAGTCCTTGCCCTCGCCTTCCTTGCCACCGCCGCCGTCGGCGGCCTCGCCTGGGTCTTCCTTTATCCAATGCTGTCCGGAGAACGGAAGGCCGAGAGCCGCCGCGCCTCGATCTCGCGGGCAGAGGCGCCCACGGCCCGCGCGGCCGAGAAGACGCAGCGCTCGCGCCGCGAGCAGGTCGAAACTTCGCTCAAGGATCTCGAAGCACGACGCCAGCAGGAGAAGAGCGTACCGCTCAGTGTTCGCCTGTCGCAGGCCGGCCTCGACTGGGCGCCGCAGAAATTCTGGATCGTGTCCGCCGTCGTGGCGGGCGTGCTGTTCGCAGTCGCCTTGTTCATCGGCGGCGGCCTGCTCGGTGCCGCCGGACTCGCTTTTGCCGGCGGCTTCGGTCTGCCGCGCTGGGCGCTGGGCTTCCTGAAGAGGCGCCGCGAAGCCAAATTCCTGAAGGCGCTGCCCGACGCGGTCGACGTGATCGTCCGCGGCATCAAGGCGGGCCTGCCGCTGTTCGAATCGATCAAGGTCGTCGCCGCCGATGCGCCAGAGCCGCTACGCTCGGAGTTTCTGTCCATCATCGAAACGCAGGCGATCGGCATGCCGCTCGGCGAGGCCTGCACGCGACTCTACGATCGGATGCCGCTGCCCGAGGCCAATTTCTTCGGCATCGTCATCTCGATCCAGCAGAAATCGGGCGGCAACCTCTCCGAAGCACTCGGCAACCTCTCCAAGGTGCTGCGCGACCGCAAGAAGATGAAAGAGAAGATCCAGGCGATGTCGATGGAAGCCAAGGCCTCGGCCGGCATCATCGGCTCGCTGCCGCCGATCGTGATGTTCCTCGTCTACCTCACAACGCCGGGATACATCTCGATGCTTTGGACTCATCCCACCGGCCAGCTCATGCTGGTCGGCTGCGTCGTCTGGATGTCGATTGGCATCATGGTGATGAAGAAGATGATCAATTTCGACTTCTGATGGTGCCTTATGGTAGAGTTCCTTGTTGCGAAACTTCACGATGTCCACTTCATGACGATGCTGCTGGCCGCCGTTGCCGCCAGCGCCACAGTCTATACGCTGGTGATGCCGCTGTTCGCTGGCGAAGGCCTTTCCAAGCGCATGAAGGCGGTAGCGAACGAACGTGAGCGCATCCGGCAGCGCGAGCGCGAGCGCCTCCACAAGAGCGAAAAAGTCTCGCTGCGCCAGACGCCGAAGCAGCTCGTCTCGAAGGTCGTCGACGACTTCAACCTGACCAAATGGCTCGCGCAGGAAGCTGCGCGGGACAAGCTCATCATGGCGGGCTATCGGGGCCAGGCGCCCTACATCACCTTCCTGTTTGCCCGCCTGGTTGCCCCGATCGTGCTGTTCGTCGGTTCGGTCGTCTACGTGTTCCTGATCGCGCATATGCAGCAGTCGATGCCGATCAAGATCGGCATCTGCGTCGGCGCGGCCTATCTCGGACTTCAAGCGCCGATGCTGTTCCTCAGGAACGCGATCTCCAAGCGCCAACTCTCGATCAAGCGCGCCTTTCCCGACGCGCTCGACCTGCTCCTGATCTGCATCGAATCCGGCATGTCGATCGAGATGGCGTTCCGGAAGGTCGCGGTCGAAATCGTAGGCCAATCGATCGCGCTGTCGGAGGAGTTCACCCTGACTACGGCCGAGCTGTCCTATTTGCAGGATCGCAAGGTCGCCTACGAGAACCTCGCGCGGCGCACCGGGCTCGAGGGCGTCAAGTCGGTATGTCTCGCGCTCCAGCAGGCGGAGCGTTACGGCACCCCGCTCGGCCAATCCTTGCGGGTGATGGCGCAGGAAAACCGCGACATGCGCATGAACGAGGCCGAGAAAAAGGCCGCGGCACTGCCGCCGAAGCTGACGGTACCGATGATCCTGTTCTTCCTGCCGGTGCTGTTCGTCGTCATTCTCGGACCGACGGGGATCAAGGTCACCGAGATGCAATGACGTTAGACGGACCGCGCAAGGTCCGCGGCTGCCTTCTCAAGATTGGACGATCACGTCTGATCACTCGGGCTGGCCGAGCGAGGCGACCGGAGTCCGCTTCGGCGCACCCCGCTTGACGTCGCTGCGGGTCAGCATTTCCTTGAGATAGGCGACATTGGCGGCAGCCTGGTCCGGCGGCAGGTCCGCCTTCACGATGGTCTCGGCCTCGGCGAAGCGGCCCTGGAGACCGACGACCAGACCGAGATTTTGCCGCACCCGCGCGTTTGCGCGCGGCGAGGCATAGGCTTGCCGCAGCGCGTCTTCGGCCTTCGGCAGGTCTCGCGACAACATGTAGGACAGGCCGAGATTGGAGAGCACGCCGGGATCGCCAGGCGCAATCTTGAGCGCGCTCGCGTAATAGGAACGCGCTTCCTCGTGGCGGCCCATCTGATCGAGCGCGGTCCCCTGCACCGAGAGCAGCCGCCAATCCGGGTTGTCGGGCGAATGCGCCTTCGTCAGCACGTCGAAGGCTTGCTGGAAATTGCCGTTGTCGGAGAGCGCGCGGCCGTATTGGGCCATCAGCGCCTTGTTGCCGGGATTGGCGATGGTCGCCTGCTCGAGCACGGCGGCGGCCTGGGCGTGCTGGCCGTTGGCGCGCAAGGCCTGGCCGTAGGCGAGCGCCGCATCGGCGTCCTTGGGATTGGCACGATAGCGCTCGCCATAGACTTCGGCAGCGCGCGCGGGATCGGTGGGAGCGGCTTCCGCCCGCGGCCCGACCGAGCCCGTGACGTCGGAGAGTTTCGACATCGCCGTGCAGCCGCCGAGGCCCATGGCCACCGCCGCAACCAGCGAGGTGGACGCAAGAAGCCGGGCAAGACTGAGTCGTCCAAGACTGAGCCGTCCAAGACCGAACCGTTCAAGACCGAACCGTTGACGCATGACGCTTTGACTCTCGAGCCGATTGATCGAGCCGAACACGCCAGCAATAGACTGTTAACCCTAACAGCCGGTTAATTCCCTGCCGCGTCCCTCACCGCGGCGCCTGCGGCGGCACCTCGCCGCCGAGGCCCTGATCGAGGCCCAGCGCCTTCACCTGCTCGTTCAGGTCTCGCAGCAATTGCAGTCGTTGCCGCGTTTCGATCTCGACATCGATGCCCGGCCGCACCACCCTCGGCAATTCGCGCCGAAGATCGTCACGATTGACCAGACGCCTCGCGCGGAGCTCGTCGAGCTGAACGTCGTCGATGCCGAGCACATTTGCAGATTGCTCGACCAACCGACGCAGCAGCGATGTCACCACGGCTACTGCGTCGAGGTCATGCTTGCGTGCGGATCTCGAGAACTTGCTGTCGAGATCGGCCCAGGCGTGAGAGGTCACGAGATAGACGTGGAGCAAATCGGCCCAATCCACCTCGCCGTCGGCATAGAAGGCGCGGCGTAGCAGGAGCCGGCGGGCGAATGCCGCGACCTGATCCCGTTTCAGCGTCGTGCATGCGTCGATCTCGATGCCCGACTGGACGGCCGGATCTCGGGAAAACTCGCGCCCGGCCGACAGCCTGACGACGCCGTGCGGCAGGTTGGAATCGAGCGGCCTGAAGACACCATCCTTGCGCGGACGTGAGTAGCGGGCGATCGCGAAGCGATACTCGGTGCGGCCGCCATGGGACATCGGGCCGAAATGGATGACGTTGAAGCCGGCATCGTCACCGGCCTGCCCGGTCGATGATGGACAGGACAGGACGTAGATCGTGCGCCAGAATGCTTCATCGCTCTCACTCGACGTGGCGCGCGGATCGGGAATCGAATAGCGCGTCAAGCCTTCGACATGCCGGTGTCCGTGCAGAACCAGATCGACGTTGAGCGATGTCGCCGCTTCGAGGAAGGTCGCGGGCGCGGCGAGATACATCAGCGGCTCGTCGGGCACGCCGAGAAACCGCTTTCCTTCTCCGGTCGCCTGCGGCAGTGGATGATGGTGCAGCGCCAGCACGCGCACCAGGTTTTCAACCGGCTCGGCATAATCGGCGCGGCCGCCCGACCCGAGGCTGCCCGCGAGTTCGACGCTCAGCCGCGAGGAATCCGAGACCAGGGCGTGATAGGCGCTCTGGTCGACGTTGCCGCTCGCGAGCGTCGTGAGGCTCGCGCGGTTCGAATCCAGCAGCACCAGATCGAGACCGGCCTGACGGTAGTAGACGCTCTTCGAGGTCCGCGGCAAATGCAGGTAATCATACACATCGTGGCGGCCTGCACGCTGGCTCGGGCGCTTGACGTCGTGATTGCCGGCAATGGCCTGAATGTCGGTGAACAGCCCGGTCTGCCGGAAGGACGTAATGACGGCGAGCGCTTCGTCGAGCGCAGGCGGCGTCGGGTCGTCGACGATATCGCCGGTGATCAGCAGGATGCGATCGGGAACATCCGGGAAGTCCGCCATCCTCTCGCGAATTGCGGCATTGAGCGTCTCGATCGTCGCAAGCAGCCGACCAGACCCGTCCAGATGCAGGTCGGAAATCTGTACGATGACGAAAGATCTATCCATTTTGCGTCGCTTATTTGCGAATGCCGCGCCGCGTAAACGATAAGAGAAATGCCTTCGACGATCAGTTCCGTTCTGTATCAGCCCGAGCCATGATGAGCCGGGGTAAGAAGCGACCGCATGCCTCGTTGTTGCGCTCGCCACGTGCAGAACCGCACGACACAATCTAAAATATTGGCCAATAATGCCACAACCGCAGCGCTAGTAAAGCCCTGCGGCCGCTCGCGTGAACGGCGGTCCTCGGCATGAGATACGGGGCCCGCCCGATGATGGTTTCGTTCACCAGATCAATATTCGATGGCGAGCCGCTTGCGGATTTCGTCAATGCGCTTGTCCAGTGCATCGAACCGCGCGTGAACGGAGCGGTCGTGGAGATAGAAGACGTAACCACCGGCGAGGAACGCGAATATCCAATGATGATGCTCGACATAGCCAAAAATCGCCTCGACCGCCTGGCCGATGAATGTGACCACGCTCCACACAAATTCCATTGCATTTCCTCCCGGCCGGCTTTGTCGTCGGCCGCCGGAGATCTGCACCTGACGGCCGTTGCCGGAACCTAGCATGGCCCCCTTGCTGCGAGTAGCGGATCGCTCAACGATGGCAGCAAAGCTGATTGCAGCGGCGGCGAAACTCTGCGAAATCTCGTCCGTTCGTATGACCCGCTCGATCTGACGATCCGGACCCGCCAATGCCTTCTGTCTTCGAGACGTCGCCTACCGCCATTCCGATCACCTTCGTCACCAAGTCGAGCTGGGATCAGGTCGCTGAGCGGCTACCGGCGGCGCAACGCCAGTTCGCCACTGCGAGCGCCTTTACCGCAAAGCCGGGCGGCTATCTTGCGCTGCCCGCGCCCGATGGCGCGATCGCGCAAGTGCTGTTCGGGATCGAGGACGAAAGTGCAAGATCGCGCGACCTGTTCCGACCGGGCGCCCTGGCCGGCCTGCTGCCGCCGGGCGTCTATCGCTTCGCCAATGCACCGCACGATGCACGGCTCGCCGCACTCGCCTTCGCACTCGGCAGCTACCGCTTTGCCCGGTACCGCAAGGCGGATCGCCCCGAGGTCCGTCTCGTGCCACCCGACGGCGTCGACGCGACCGAGATCAACCGCATGGCGGACGCCGCAATGCTGGCGCGCGACCTCATCAACACGCCGGCCAACGACATGGGGCCGGAGGAGCTTGCCGCAGCCGCGCAGGATCTCGCCGCCGAATTCGGTGCAAGCTTTGCCTGCACCATCGGTGATGAGTTGAAGACGAGTTTTCCGCTGATCCACGCCGTCGGCATGGCCTCAGACCGCGCGCCGCGGCTGATCGACATCGGCTGGGGCGACCCGGCGCATCCCAAGGTGACGCTGGTCGGCAAGGGCGTCTGCTTCGACACCGGCGGGCTCGACCTGAAGCCTTCGAGCGGCATGCTGATCATGAAGAAGGACATGGGAGGCGCCGCCAACGTGCTGGCGCTGGCGCGCATGGTGATGGATGCGAAGCTGAAGGTACGTCTGCGCGTGCTGATTCCGGCCGTGGAGAACGCGGTGGCGGGCAATGCCTTTCGCCCGCTCGACATCTTCACCTCGCGCAAGGGCATCACGGTCGAGATCGGCAATACGGACGCGGAGGGACGGCTGGTGCTTGCCGACGCGCTGGCGCTGGCGGACGAGGAAAAGCCGGACCTGCTGATCGATCTCGGCACGCTGACGGGAGCGGCACGCGTCGCGCTGGGGCCGGATTTGCCGCCGTTTTACACCAACGATGAGATGCTTGCCGCCGACGTCGCACGATGCGCGGTGAAGGAGAACGATCCGCTGTGGCGCATGCCGCTGTGGCCGCCTTACGATGCGTGGCTGGACTCCAAGACCGCCACCATCACCAACGCACCATCAGGCGGCTTTGCCGGCTCGATCATCTGCGCACTGTTCCTGCAACGCTTCGTCGAACACGCCAGGAGCTGGCTGCATGTCGACATCTATGGCTGGACACCGTCGGCGAAGCCCGCACGCCCCGAGGGCGGCGAATGCCAGGCCGCGCGCGCGATCTACACATTGTTGAGCGAGCGCTATGCGTGATCCTGGGCGAGATCCAAGGCTGACACCCGCGCGCGGCGACCTCGCCGCAAAATACCTCGAAGGCAAGGTGCAGGCGGATCGTTTCGTCACGGGCGAGGAATTCGAGACAGTCGAGGCGATCGCGCCCGTGCGCGAACAGCCGTCGTCGAACGCGATGCTGATGACGCAAGCGTTGCGCGGCGAGCGCGTCACGGTCTACGACCGCAACGGCGAAGGCTGGGTGTGGGGTCAGCTTTCCGGTGACGGCTATGTCGGCTGGCTGCCGGATGCAGCGCTGATGAAGCCCTCGGCCGCCCCGACCCATATGGTCAGCGCGCTACGAACCTTTGCCTTCCCCGGTCCCTCGATCAAGCTGCCGCCCGCAGACACCCTGGTGATGGGATCAAAGATCGTGGTTGTGCGCGAGGACGGCAGCTTCGCCGTGACGCGCGACGGACAATATCTGCCCAAGCCCCATCTCGTCCCGCTCGGTCATCGCGAGCCGGATTTCGTCGCCGTCGCCGAGCGTTTCGTCGGCACGCCCTATCTCTGGGGTGGCAAGAGCAGCCTTGGCGTCGATTGCTCCGGACTCGTCCAGATCTCGCTGACGTCAGCGGGCATCGGCTGCCCGCGCGACAGCGACATGCAGCAGGCCGGCCTCGGTCGCGCGCTGGAGCCGCATGAGCAGAGCAAGCCACAACGCGGCGATCTCATCTTCTGGAAGGGGCATGTCGCGATCGTCCGCGATGGCGGCACCATGGTTCACGCCAATGCGCATCACATGGCAACGGTGATCGAGCCGATCGAGCCGGCCATCGCACGGATCAAGCAAGCCGGCAGCGAGGTCACCGCGATCAAGCGGCTCTGACGGACGCTACGTCGCCGCCGAACCGTTCTCGGCCGTCTCCAGCCGGAACGCCGCCGCAAACAGCGCGCGCGTGTAATCCGTCTTCGGATTCCTGAAGATCTCGGCGGCCTGGCCTTCCTCGACCACCTTGCCGCCACGCATCACGATCAGATGGCTCGCGAGCGAGGCGACGACGCGCAGATCGTGCGAGATGAACATGTAGGTGAGATCGCGACGGCGCTGCAATTCACGTAGCAGATCGACCATCTGCGCCTGAATCAGCATGTCGAGCGCACTGGTCGGCTCATCCAGCACGACGAAATCCGGCTCCAGCACCACCGCCCGCGCGATGCTGATGCGCTGGCGCTGGCCGCCGGAGAATTCGTGCGGATAACGGTTGCGGGTATCCGGCTTCAATCCGACGTCCTCGAGCGCCTTGACGACGCGCTCCTCACGCTCGCCGCGCGAGAGCTGCGGCTGATGCACGGTGAGGCCTTCCGCGACGATGTCGGCGACCGACATGCGCGGGCTGAGCGAGCCGAACGGATCCTGAAACACGATCTGCATGTCGCGCCGGAACGGCCGCATTTCCTTGAAGCGCAGACCCTGGATATCCTGCCCCAGGAACACAATGCGTCCGTTCGAGGAGATCAGCCGCAGCAATGCGAGCCCCAGCGTGGTCTTGCCCGAGCCGGACTCGCCGACGACGCCGAGCGTCTCGCCTTTGCGCACGGCGATGCTGACGCCGTCCACCGCCTTGATGTGGCCGACCGTCTTGCGCATCAACCCGCGCTTGATCGGAAACCAGACTTTCAGATCGTCGGCCGACATCACCACCGGCGCATCTGGCTGCGGCGGCGCGGGATCCGGCTTCGGCTCCGCGGCGAGCAGGTCGCGCGTATAGGGATGCTTCGGGCTCTTGAAGACCTGCTCGACCGGCCCCTGCTCCACGATCTCGCCGCCCTTCATGACGCAGACCTGGTCGGCGATGCGGCGCACGATGCCGAGATCGTGGGTGATGAAGAGCAGGCTCATGCCGAGCCGGCCGCGGATCTCTGCGAGCAGCGTCAGGATCTGCGCTTGCACGGTGACGTCGAGCGCCGTGGTCGGCTCGTCCGCGATCAGCAGGTCCGGCTCGTTGGCGAGCGCCATCGCGATCATCACGCGCTGGCGCTGGCCGCCGGAGAGCTGGTGCGGATAGCTCTTCAGCCGCGTTTCTGGCTCGGGAATGCCAACCTGCGTCAGCAATTCCAGCGTCCGCCCGCGCGCCTCGGCATTGCTGGTCGGATTGTGCAGCTGGATGATCTCGCCGATCTGCGCCTCGATCGTGTGGAGTGGGTTGAGCGAGGTCATCGGCTCCTGGAAGATGATCGAGATGTCGCTGCCGCGAATCTCCCGCATCTCCTGCTCCGACCGGTCGATCAGTTCCTGGCCCTTGAAGTGGATGCTGCCCGAAGGATGCGAGGCGTTCGGATAGGGCAACAGCTTGAGAATCGAGAGCGCGCTGACCGACTTGCCGGAGCCGGACTCGCCGACCAGCGCCAGGCACTCGCCGCGCCTGATCTGGAACGAGACCTTGTCGACCGCGAGCGTGGTGGCGCCGCCCTGGTGGAAAGCCACCGAGAGGTCGCGCACGCTGAGCAGAGGCTGGTTGATCGCGTCCATTGGCTTACCTGAACGTCTTGCGCGGATCGAACGCGTCGCGCACGGCCTCGCCGACGAAGATCAAGAGCGACAGCATGATCGCGACCGAGAAGAAGCCGGAGAAACCGAGCCAGGGCGCCTGCACGTTGGACTTGCCCTGCGACAGCAGCTCGCCGAGCGACGGCGAGCCGGGCGGCAGTCCGAACCCCAGGAAGTCGAGCGCCGTCAGCGTCATCACCGAACTCGACACGATGAACGGCAGGAATGTCATGGTCGCGACCATCGCGTTCGGCAACAGATGCCGGAACATGATGACCTTGTTCGACACGCCGAGCGCCCGCGCCGCCTGGATGTACTCGAAATTGCGCCCGCGCAGGAATTCCGCGCGCACAAGCCCGACCAGCGACACCCAGGAAAACAACAGCAGGATGCCGAGGAGCACGAAGAAACCGGGCACCAGCACCGACGACAGGATCAGCAGCAGATAGAGCGAAGGGATCGCAGTCCATATCTCGATGAAACGCTGGAACAACAGGTCGATCCAGCCGCCGAAATAGCCCTGCACCGCGCCGGCCGCGATGCCGACGACGGAGGAGACGATGGTCAGGCAGAGGCCGAACAGCACCGAAATGCGGAAGCCGTAGATCAGCCGCGCCACCACGTCGCGGCCCTGATCGTCGGTGCCAAGCCAGTTGTATTCGAGATCGCGGCAGCTCTTGAGGCCCTTCTTCTCGACGACGGGCTTGCACTGCGCTTCCGTCAACATCCAGGTCGGCCGCGACGGCGCCGGCGTCGGCAGATCGAGATTGTGGGTGTCGTAGGAATAGCGGATCAGCGGCCAGACGATGCTGCCGCCCTTCTCCCTGATCAGCTTCTGCAAGTAGGGATCGCGATAGTCGGCCGCCGTTTCGAAGTCGCCGCCGAAAGTGGTTTCCGAATAGGTGACGACGGACGGCCAATAGAGGTGGCCGTCATATTTGATCAGGAACGGCCGATCATTGGCAATCAACTCGGCGAACAGCGACACCACAAACAGGATCAGGAAGATCCAGAACGACCAGTAGCCGCGCCGGTTCGCCTTGAAATTCTGCCACCGGCGCCTGTTGAGCGGCGACGGCACGAACGGTTTGCGCGTGATCGGCACGGCACTGCCGAGCGGCGACTTCGCAGTGGTTTCGATCGGCGTGGTGGGAGCGGCCAGCGTCATCAGACCTCCCGCGCCTCGAAATCGATCCGCGGATCAATCCACATATAGGTCAGGTCAGAGATCAGGTTGATCACGAGGCCGACGAGCGAGAAGATGAAGAGCGTGCCGAACACCACGGGGTAGTCGCGGTTGAGAACGCTTTCGAAACTGAGTAGTCCCAGTCCGTCCAGCGAGAAGATGGTCTCGATCAGAAGCGAGCCCGAGAAGAAGGCGTGAATAAAGGTGCTGGGAAAGCCGGCGATGACGATCAGCATCGCGTTGCGGAAGACGTGACCGTAGAGCACCCGGTTCTCGCTGCAGCCCTTCGCGCGCGCGGTCATCACATACTGCTTGCGGATCTCGTCCAGAAACGAGTTCTTGGTCAGGAACGTCATGGTGGTGAACGCACCGAGCCCCATGGCGATCAGCGGCAGTGTCAAATGCCAGAAGTAATCGATGATCTTCCAGTACCAGGGAAATTGCGACCAGCCGTCCGACGTCAGTCCGCGCAGCGGGAACCAGTTGAAGAACGAGCCGCCGGCAAACAGGATGATCAGGAGGATCGCGAACAGGAAGCCGGGTATGGCGTAGCCGAGCACGAGCACGCTCGACGTCCAGGTGTCGAAGCGCGTCCCGTCCCTGACCGCCTTGCGGATGCCGAGCGGAATCGAGATCAGGTAAGTGAGCAACGTCAGCCAGATGCCGAGCGAGATCGAGACCGGCAACTTCTCCTTGACGAGCTGGAGCACGCTGACATCGCGAAAATAGCTCTTGCCGAAATCGAAGCGGGCGAAATTCCAGACCATCAGCGCGAAGCGCTCAGGGGCCGGCTTGTCGAAGCCGAACTGCACTTCCAGCTTTTTGATGAAGTCTGGATCGAGGCCTTGCGCGCCGCGATATTTCGAATTGATGGCGTCGCCGCCGGCCCCCAACTGCCCCGGGGCGCGCTGCGCAAAGTCGCTGCCGCCGGAAATGCGCGAGGTGCCGCCGGTGTCGGCGCCCGAGAGCTGCGCGATCACGCGCTCGACCGGGCCGCCCGGCGCGAACTGCACGACGATGAAGGAGACGAAGAGGATCCCGAGCAAGGTCGGGATCATCAGCAGGATGCGGCGGGCGATATAGGCGCTCATGGCTGTTTCGCCTGATCGAGCTTCGCGGCCTTGCCACCCTCGTACCACCAGATGTCGGGAGCGCCGACGCCGTTGGCATAACGCGGCGGCTTCTGCGGATGACCGAATTGGTCCCAATAAGCAAGCCGGTGCGTCTTGTTATACCATTGAGGCACCCAATAACGGCCGGCGCGAAACAGGCGATCGAAGGCGCGGCAGGCGATGGTCAAGTCCTCGCGGCTGTCGGCCGCCATGATCTTCTCGATCATGGCATCGATCGCCGGGCTGGCGACGCCCGCGAGATTGTACGAGCCCTTCGTTGCCGCGACCTGCGACGAGAAGAACGCGCGCATGGCGTCACCCGGCGTTGCCGACATGCTGAAGCGTTGGATCGTCATATCGAAGTCGAAATCTTCCTGGCGCGCCTTATGTTGTACGGCATCGACGAGGCGCACGCTCGCTTCGATGCCGAGCGTCGCGAGATTCTTGATGTAGGGCCCATGGTGCGGCTGGAACGAAGCTTCGTCCAACAGGAATTCAATCCTGAAGATCTCTCCGTTTGGCAGCACCCTCTTGCCGTCCTTGATTGGCAGGCCGGCGTCGCTGAGCAATTGCTGCGCCTTGCGCAACAGGCTGCGGTCCTGCCCGGAGCCGTCGGAGACTGGCGGGGTGAACGGTGCGGCGAACACCTCCGCGGGAACCTGGCCGCGAAACGGCTCCAGCAGCTTCAGTTCTTCCGGCGGCGGAGGCCCGTCGCTCGCCATCAGGTCCGAATTCTGAAATGGCGACACCGTGCGAGCATAAGCACCGTACATGATGGTCTTGTTGGTCCACTCGAAGTCGAAGGCGTCGATCAGTGCCTCACGCACGCGAGGATCCCTGAATTTTTCGCGCCGCGTGTTGATGAACCATCCTTGCGCGCCGGACGGCGTGTCGTCGGGCACGACCTCCATCTTGACGCGACCGTCCTTGACCGCGGGGAAGTCATAGCGGGTCGCCCAGATACGAGCAGTGAACTCCTCGCGGTAGAGATAATTCTTGCCGGTGAAACCTTCGAAAGCGACATCGCGGTCGCGGTAGAATTCGTAGCGCACGACGTCGAAATTGTAGCTGCCGCGACAGGGGGGCAGATCGGCAGCCCACCAATCCTTGACGCGCTCGTATTCGATGTAGCGGTTGACCTCGAACTTGCCGACCTTGTACGGCCCCGAGCCCAACGGGATATCGAGCGACGTTTCGTCGAAAGCGCGAGAGGCATAATACGCTTTCGAGAAGATCGGCAGGCTCGCGACATAGAGCGGCACGTCGCGCGCACGTCCCTTGGCGAAGGTCACGACAAGCGTCGCATCGTCAACGGCTTCCGCGCTGACCATATCGCGCATCTGCACGATGATCAGGGGATGGCCTTTCGTCTTCAGCGACGTCAGCGAAAACGCCGCGTCGTGCGCGGTCAGCTTGGTGCCGTCGTGGAATTTCGCCTCGGGCCGCATCGTGAAGCGATAGACCAGCTTGTCTGCCGATATATTTACAGACTTGGCGGCAAGCCCGTACATCCCGTCCGGTTCGTCATTGGCGCGCACCATCAGCGGCGCAAAGGTCATGTCCATGCCCTGCGCGCCATCGCCTTTGAGGATGAAGGCATTGAGCGAGTTGAAGGTCTGGTAGGACTGGTTGTAGGCGCGCACCGACGGGATAAGCGAGAAGGTGCCGCCCTTCGGCGCGTCGACATTGACGTAGTCGAAGTGATGGAAGTCGGCGGGATATTTGAGGTCGCCGAAGGCCGACATGCCGTGGGCCTCTGCATGCATCTCGGACGCTGCCGCGCCCCGGAGCCAGGAGGCGCTGAACGCGCCACCGGCACCCAAGGCCAGCACATGCCGGCGTGAAAGCTGCGCCATGCGAGAAATGCCCTTCACGACTTCTTTGCGATCCGCGCCGCTTTGTCTGCGTCGTACCACCAGACGAACGGGAAGCCGGACAGACCGTATTTGGGCAATTCCGCCGGCCGGCCGAAGCGGTCCCAGCGCGCGGTGCGCACCTTTGGATAATTCCACTGGGGCACGACGTAGTGATTCCACAGCAGCACCCGATCCAGCGCCTTGGTCGCCGCAACCAGATCGTCGCGACCCTTGGCGTAGATCACGCGCTCGATCAGTTTGTCGACCGCCGGGTTCTTGATGCCGGTAATATTGCGCGAACCCGCGATGTCGGCCGTCTTCGATGACCAGAACTCGCGCTGCTCGTTGCCCGGCGACTGCGACTCGGGCCAGGGGTTGGTGACGATGTCGAAATCCCACTCCCGCGTCCTGTTCTCGTACTGGGTGGGATCCACCGTCCGCACGCTGACGGCAATGCCGAGCCGTTCCAGCGACGGCTTGTAGAACAGCGTGATCCGCTCGAAGCTTGGATCTGAGTTCAGCAATTCCAGGGAGAACTGGGCGCCGGTCTTGATGTCGATCAGCTTGCGCTCGCGCACCTCGTAGCCGGCTTCCTTGAACAGGCGCAGCGCCTCGCGCAGATTGTCGCGAACGGCTTCCGGACTGCCGCCGACCGGGTTGGTGTAGGCCGTCGTGAAGACTTCGGGCGGGACCTCGGCGCGGACTGTCTCGAGTATCTCGAGCTCCTTGCCCTGCGGCAGCCCGGTCGCCATCAGCTCATCAATGCCATCGAAATAACTGCTGATGCGCTTGTACTGGCCGTAGAAGATCTGCTTGTTCATCTCCTCGAAGTCGAAGGCGTAATTGAGCGCGCGTCGCACGCGCGGATCCTTAAACTTGGCGCGGCGCAGGTTCGGCACGAAGGCCTGCATGACGCCCGAGCTGCGATTGGCGAACTCCTCGAGGATCACGCGCTTTTCGGTGACGGCCGGGAAGTCGTAGGCTGTCGCCCAATTCTTTGCGCTGTTCTCGGTGCGCCAATCCACCTGATCGGCCTTGAAAGCCTCGATCGCCACGGTGGCGTCGCGGAAATACTCGTAGCGCAGCTCGTCGAAATTATTTCGGCCCACATTGGCGGCGAGATCGCGCCCCCAATAATCCTTGACGCGCTCCAGCGCGATCGACCGCCCGGCAACGAATTCCTTGACCCGGTAGGGGCCCGAACCCAGCGGCACTTCGAGCGTGGTGGCGGAGACATCGCGCTTGCGGCCCTGCGCGTCGGTGCCCTCCCACCAATGCTTCGGCAGGACCGTGAGCTGCCCAACGATCTGCGGCAATTCGCGGTTGCCCGGCGCGTCGAACACGAACTTTACCTCACGCTCGCCGACCTTCTCGGCTTTCACCACATGGCTGTAATAGGCCGAGTACTGCGGGTGGTGCTTCTTGAAGGAATCGAGCGAGAAGATCACGTCGTCCGCGGTAACCGGCTTGCCGTCATGCCATTTGGCTTGCGGCCGCAAGCGGTAAGTCACGAAGGAGAAATCATCCGGATGGCTGACGGCCTCGGCCAGCGCGCCGTATTCGGTCGAGACTTCGTCGAGCGAGGCCGTCGTGAGGGATTCGTAGATGAATGCCACGGCACCGGCAACTTGCCCCTTCACACCGGAGACGACGATGTTGAAATTGTCGAATGTGCCGACGGCGATCTGGCGCGCGACGCCGCCTTTTGGCGCTTCCGGATTGACGTAGTCGAAGCGCTTGAAGTCCGCAGGGTACTTGACCTGTCCGAACAGCGACAGCGCGTGCCGCCAAGTCGGCTCGCTGGCGGATTGCGCGTGTGCCACGCCGACGCCGGAAAGGCCCGCTACGGAACCAAGGGCGGGGAGCGTTGCGGCAGCGGTGCCAGTGAGCAGGAGATCGCGTCGGGTAAGGGCCAAATCAACATTCCTGTCTTGAAGGAGGCTACTCCTTTAAGTTCCCAATATAGGCGAGGTTTCGACGGAATATGTTGCTTTTTCCTCATCTTGGAAGCCCGGCTGGCCGATCGCTGCGGCCAAACGCCCCGATAACAACGCCGCGAGGCCCGGATAAGCAAACGGCCGGGCTTTGAGCCCGGCCGCGTACCAAGATCGAAATCGACAGGCCTTACTTCGTCGCGGTCGGCAGCGGCTTCGGGCTGTCGGAGAGACTGTTCAGGTAAGCGATCACGTCGGCGCGCTCGCTATCCTTCGGGATGCCGGCAAAGCCCATCGCGGTGCCCGGGACAGCCGCCTTGGGATTGGCGATGAACTTGTTGAGCGCATCGAAGTCCCAGGTGCCGCCCTTGGCCTTCATCGCAGCCGAGAAGTTGAAGCCGCCGCGGCCCTCGCCAACATGGTCGCCGACGACGCCGTAGAGGTTCGGACCGACACGGTTCGGGCCGCCCTTCTCGAAGGTGTGGCAGGCGCCGCACTTCTTGGCGGCGGAGGCGCCCTTCTCGACCGAGGCGGTCTGGAGCAGCTTTTCGATCGGTTCGGCGGCCGCGGGGGCAGCGCCGCCTTCCTTGCCGTGACCGGCGTCTTCCTTCACCGCGATCTCGAAGCCCGGCTTTTCCGGCATCTTGGGCGAGAACAGCGCACTCGCGGTGAAGCTCGTCACCAGCAGAAGGAGACAGGTGCCGAGCACGGCACCGAGAATCTTGTTCAGTTCGAAAGAGTCCATTGCCGGCCAGGCCCCACACCGCAAGAAGGATCGAGCGGCCCAATGCGGCCGCCAGGACGAGCCTCGGAGAATCAACGTTCCTTTATTGTTTCCCCGAGTTTTGCCATTGAGATATCGGTTTGCCCGGGGTCTGGCAACCCGTATAAGCGAGCGGGCTTCACGCCCGTCCCCACCCCATTTCTCGGCGCGGAAAACGCCCCGTTTCCAGGCCCTTGAACCATGATCGATCCCCGCATCCTGGTGCTGATTCCAGCCCGCATGGCCGCCACCCGCCTGCCCGGCAAGCCGCTCGCCGATATCGCGGGGCAGCCGATGATCGTGCACGTGATGCGCCGCGCCGAGGCCGCCGGGATAGGCCGGGTCGCGGTCGCAACCGACACCGCGGAGATCGCGTCCGTCGTGACCGCCCATGGCGGCGAGGCCGTGATGACCCGCCCGGAGCACCCGTCCGGCTCCGATCGCATCCACGAGGCCATGCTGAAGCTCGATCCGGACGGCAAAGCCGAGATCGTGGTCAATCTCCAGGGCGATTTCCCGACCATCACGATCGACAACATCCGCGAGGTGCTGCCGCCGCTGCAAGACCCCGTCGTGGACATCGCAACGCTGGCTTCGCAGATCCACACCGAGGAGGAGGACCTCGCGCCCAGCGTCGTGAAGGCGATCGGGACCTCGCTCGGCGGCAGACGCATGCGTGCACTTTATTTCACCCGCGCAACCGCGCCGACCGGCGACGGGCCGCGTTACCACCATATCGGCCTCTACGCCTATCGCCGCGCCGCGCTGGAGCGCTACGTCCGGCTTCCGCCTTCGCCGCTGGAATTGCAGGAGAAGCTCGAGCAACTCCGGGCGCTCGAGGCCGGAATGCGCATCGACTTCACCATCGTCGATACCGTGCCCCGCGGGGTCGACACCCCGGCGGACCTGGAAACCGCCCGCAGCATCCTTTCCAAATCCTGAGCCGCTGTTACAAGGCCGAGCATGAGCAAGCTGAAAATCGCATTCCAGGGCGAGCCTGGGGCCAATTCCCACATCGCCATCGTCGAGGCCTATCCCGACGCCGAGCCGATGCCCTGCGCCACCTTCGAGGACGCCTTGTCGGCGATCGCGTCGGGCGAAGCCGATCTCGGCATGATCCCGATCGAGAATTCGGTCGCAGGCCGCGTCGCCGACATCCATCATTTGCTGCCGGCCTCCGGCCTCTTCATCATCGGCGAATGGTTTCTGCCGGTCCGGCATCAGCTGATGGCGGTGAAGGGGACCAGGCTCGAGGACATCAAGAGCGTCGAGAGCCACGTGCACGCGCTCGGCCAATGCCGGCGCATCATTCGCAAGCTTGGCATCAAGCCGATCGTGCACGCCGATACCGCCGGCAGCGCCCGCGACATTTCCGAGCGTAACGACAAGTCCGTCGCCGCGATCGCCTCGCGCCTGGCCGCAAAGATTTACGGCCTCGACATTTTGGCCGAGGACATCGAGGACGAGGCCCACAACACCACGCGCTTCGTGGTGCTCGCGCGCGAACCGAAATGGGCCGCACAGGGCTCCGGTCCGCTGGTCACGACTTTTGTGTTCCGGGTGCGCAATTTGCCGGCCGCGCTCTACAAGGCGCTCGGTGGCTTTGCCACCAACGGCGTCAACATGACCAAGCTCGAGAGCTACATGGTCGACGGCAATTTCTTCGCCACCCAGTTTTACGCCGACGTCGACGGCCACCCTGATGACAAGGGCCTCGCTTTCGCGATCGAGGAGCTGAAATTCTTCTCGCGCGAATTCCGCATCGTCGGCGTGTATCCAGGCCACCCGTTCCGCGCGACGATGGAATAGTCTCGTGTCCCGGACGCGCGAAGCGCGAGCCGGAGCACGAGAGCCTTATCCGACCGTCTTAAGCCCGAACGCCTCCGCCAGCAGCGAATACGATTTCTTTCGCGCCTCGTGATCATAGACGGCGGTGATCACCATCAACTCGTCCGGCTTGCTTGCATCGATCAGTGGCTGAAGCGTCTTCTGCACCGTCGCCGGGTTACCGACGAACAGGCGCGAGCGGTTGCGCCGGATCGAGGTGCGCTCCGAGTCGGTATAGGGATAGGCCAGCGCCTCTGCGACGCTCGGCAACGGAAGATACTGGCCGCGGTCGCGGCGCAGGCGGTTGAGGTCGAAAGATGCGGCGAGCTTTTCGGCTTCGTCATCCGTGTCGGCTGTGATGACGGCGACCGCGAGGATCGCGCGCGGGCTCGAACTCCAGGCCGAGGGCTGAAAACGATTGCGATAATGCACCATCGCATCGATCGCATCGTGGGATGCAAAATGATGGGCGAATGCGAAGCCCATGCCGACCTGCGCGGCGAGCTCGGACGAATAATCGCTGGAGCCGAGCAGCCAGATCGGCGGCAACGGCGTATCGTCGGGCATCGCGACGACGTTGTGGTAGGGATGGCCCGAGGGGAATTCCCGGGTCTGCCACAGGATCAATTCGTGCAGCCGCTCGAGGAAATCGTCGCCTTCGCGGCGATCGAGCCGACTGCGCAGCGCATAGGCTGTGGCACCATCAGTGCCGGGGGCGCGGCCGAGGCCGAGATCGATGCGACCCGGAAACAGCGCCTCCAGCATCTTGAAGCGCTCGGCCACGACCAGCGGCGCGTGATTGGGCAGCATCACGCCACCCGACCCGACACGGATGTGCTTCGTCACCGCCGCGATCTGCCCGATCATCACGTCGGGCGCCGGGCTGGCGACGGAGGCAAGGTTGTGATGCTCGGCGAGCCAGTAGCGGACATAGCCGAGCCCGTCGGCATGGCGCGCCAGGTCGATGCTGTTGCGCAGTGCCGCGGCCGGCTTTGTGCCTGTTGTGACGACGGAGAGGTCGAGGACTGAGAGCGGGATCATGGCGCGCTAACGTAATGGAGAGCGGCGCAGCGGCAATGGGCAGGGCGCGCAGGTCTGACGTGCAGGCCGCGGGCTCGCGCGCCGGACCGCGCCGCGAAGTTGGGACAAGATCGATCTGAAAACAACTCCTTCACATTGCCCACGCCAGAACTTTGCGTCAAATGGCCACGGATTCTGGCTATATGCCTGATTTATTTATCATTATAGCTGAATGCATTTAGCCCACTTCGACTTCAAACGACATCTCATTTGCTACGATAATAACAAAAGTGGGCCATTTCCCATCTGCGATGGGCTGTCGTGCGCGGCCGCTTTGGCTTATCTTGACCTCTCCCAATCTAGACCTGACCGCGGCCCGCCCACGACCCGGCGCGCCCTTGGAGTGAGTGGTGCCCATGACTGACGCGACGATGCCTGCCCACACCGACGGGCAAGACGGGTACCTGAAGCGGCCTGCGATTTCCTTCGAGTTCTTTCCGCCCAAGACGGAAGATATGGAGCGCAATCTCTGGGACACCATCAACCGGCTGGCCCCGCTCGACCCGAAATTCGTCTCGGTCACCTATGGCGCCGGCGGCTCGACCCGTGAGCGCACCCACGCGACCATCTCGCGTATCCTGAAAGAAACCGCGCTGCTGCCGGCCGCGCATCTGACCTGCGTCGGCGCCTCGCGCGGGGAGATCGACGAGATCGTCGATCGCTATCACGAGGTCGGCGTCCGCCACATCGTGGCCTTGCGCGGCGATCCCGCGGGCGGCATCGGCACGGCCTATTCCAGCCATCCCGACGGTTACCAGAGCTCCGCCGACCTCGTCGCCGGCATCAAGAAGCGGCACGGCGATATCGAGGTGTCGGTCTCGGCGTACCCTGAGAAGCATCCGGAGGCGCGCGACTTCGACGATGACATCGACACGCTGCAGGCCAAGGTCGATGCGGGTGCGACCCGCGCGATCACGCAGGTGTTCTTCGATAACGACCTCTATTTCCGCTATCTCGACCGCGTGCAGGCGCGCGGGATCAACATCCCGATCGTGCCGGGCATCATGCCCATGCATAATTTCAAGCAGGCTCGCAATTTCGTCACCCGCAACGGCACCTCCGTGCCGGACTGGATCGCCGCGAAGTTCGAGGGCCTCGATGAAGACGCCGAGACCCGCAAGCTGGTGGCGGCCACCGTCGCCGCCGGCCAGGTGCAGAAGCTCGCCAAGCACGGCGTCGACACCTTCCATTTCTACACCATGAACCGCGCCGATCTCGTGTTCGCGATCAGCCATTTGCTCGGCATCCGCGCCAAGAGCGCGCAGAAGGCGGCTTAAGACAGCATGACCGTATCCACCTCTCCCAAGCGAACCGCCCTGCTCAACGCCGCGCGCGAGCGCATTCTCGTGCTCGATGGCGCCATGGGCACGATGATCCAGAACCTCCAGTTCGACGAAGCCGCCTTCCGCGGCGAGCGCTTCAAGACCTTCCATCGCGATTTGCGCGGCAACAACGATCTCTTGATCCTGACCCAGCCGCAGGCGATCGAGGACATCCACGCCGCCTATTTGCGTGCCGGTGCCGACATCGTCGCCACCAACACCTTCTCCACGACCTCGATAGCGCAGGCCGATTACGATCTCGCCGACATCGTCTACGAGATGGCGCGCGAAGGCGCCCGCCTCGCCGGCAACGCCGCACGCCGCGTCGAGGCCGAGGACGGCAAGCCGCGCTTCGT
Source organism: Bradyrhizobium sp. 4 (assembly GCF_023100905.1). Classification (NCBI taxonomy): domain Bacteria; kingdom Pseudomonadati; phylum Pseudomonadota; class Alphaproteobacteria; order Hyphomicrobiales; family Nitrobacteraceae; genus Bradyrhizobium; species Bradyrhizobium sp. 4. Next base: position 756,620 of record NZ_CP064686.1, on the reverse strand, counting down.
CGCCGGCGCCATCGGACCGACCAACCGCACCGCCTCGATCTCGCCTGACGTGTCCAATCCCGGCTACCGCGCCGTCACGTTCGACGATTTGCGCAAATCCTATGGCGAGCAGATCAACGGCATGCTCGACGGCGGCGTCGATCTGCTGCTGGTCGAGACCATCTTCGACACGCTCAACGCAAAGGCGGCGCTGTACGCGATCGCCGAGATCACGGAAGAACGCGGCATCGACATGCCGGTGATGGTGTCGGGCACCATCACCGACAAGTCCGGCCGCCTGTTGTCCGGCCAGTTGCCGGAAGCGTTCTGGCATTCGGTGCAACACGCCAAGCCCATCACCATCGGCTTCAACTGCGCGCTCGGCGCGGAAGATCTGCGCGCGCATATCGCCGATATCGGCCGCGTCGCCGACACGCTCGTTTGTGCCTATCCCAATGCCGGCCTGCCCAACGAGTTCGGCCAGTATGACGAGACCCCGGAATACATGGCCCGCCTGGTCGGCGAGTTCGCGCGTGACGGCCTCGTCAATATCGTCGGCGGCTGCTGCGGCACCACGCCGGATCATATCGCGGCGATTGCGGCGGCGGTCGCGCCGCACAAGCCGCGCATCGTGCCGGAGATCGAACCTCGCTTGCGGCTCTCCGGCCTCGAGCCGTTCATCCTGACCGACGCGATTCCTTTCGTGAACGTCGGCGAGCGCACCAACGTCACCGGCTCCGCCCGCTTCCGCAAGCTGGTCACCGCCGGCGACTACACCGCCGCGCTGCAGGTGGCGCGCGACCAGGTCGAGAACGGCGCGCAGATCATCGACGTCAACATGGACGAGGGCCTTCTGGACTCGGAAGCCGCGATGGTGACCTTCCTCAACCTCGTCGCCGCCGAGCCCGACATCGCCCGCGTCCCCGTGATGGTCGACAGCTCGAAATTCTCCGTGATCGAGGCTGGCCTGAAATGCGTGCAGGGCAAGCCGGTCGTCAACTCGATCTCGATGAAGGAAGGCGAGGACAAGTTCATTCACGAGGCGAAGGTCGCCCGCCGTCATGGCGCGGCCGTCGTGGTGATGGCGTTCGACGAGGTCGGCCAGGCCGATACGTTCGCCCGCAAGACCGAGATCTGCAAGCGCGCCTACGACATCCTCGTGAACCGCGTCGGCTTCTCGCCGGAAGACATCATCTTCGATCCGAATATTTTCGCGATCGCAACCGGCATCGAGGAACACAACAATTACGGCGTCGACTTCATCGAGGCGACGCGCTGGATTCGCAAGAATCTGCCGGGCGCGCATATCTCGGGCGGCGTGTCCAATTTGTCGTTCTCGTTCCGCGGCAACGAACCGGTGCGCGAGGCCATGCACTCGGTGTTCCTGTATCACGCCATCAAGGCCGGCATGGACATGGGCATCGTCAATGCCGGGCAGATGATCGTCTATGACGACATCGATCCCGAATTGCGCCAGGTGTGCGAGGACGTCATCCTCAACCGCGACCCCGGTGCGTCCGAGCGTCTGCTGGCGCTCGCCGAAAGATTCCGCGGCAACAAGACCCAGACCAAGGAAGCCGATCTCGCCTGGCGCGAATGGCCGGTGGCGAAGCGGCTGTCGCATTCGCTGGTCCACGGGATCACCGAGTTCATCGAGCAGGATACCGAGGAGGCCCGCAAGGCCTCGAAGCGCCCGCTCGACGTGATCGAGGGTCCGCTGATGGCGGGCATGAACGTGGTCGGCGATCTCTTCGGCGACGGCAAGATGTTCCTGCCGCAGGTGGTGAAGTCGGCCCGCGTGATGAAGCAGGCTGTCGCCTGGCTGATGCCGTTCATGGAAGAGGAGAAGGCGCGCAATCTCGCCAACGGCATCGGCACGGAAGGCTCATCGTCCGCCGGCAAGATCGTGCTCGCGACTGTCAAGGGCGACGTCCACGATATCGGCAAGAACATCGTCGGCATCGTGCTCCAGTGCAACAATTACGAGGTGATCGATCTCGGCGTGATGGTGCCCGCGGCCAAGATCGTCGAGACGGTGAAGGCGGAGAAGGCCGACATCGTCGGGCTGTCCGGCCTGATCACACCCTCGCTCGACGAGATGGCGTTCTTCGCCGCAGAATTGCAGCGCGAAGGCCTCAAGCTGCCGCTCTTGATCGGCGGCGCCACCACGAGCCGCGTGCATACGGCGGTGAAGATCGACCCGAGCTATCGCGCCGGCCCCGTGGTGCATGTCAACGACGCCAGCCGCGCGGTTGGTGTTGCGTCTGCTCTGCTGTCGCCCGAGAGGCGCGAGGCCTATGCCGCCGAAGTCCGCGCTGAATACGCAAAAATCTCGGACGCGCATATGCGCGCCCAGGCCGACAAGAAGCGGCTGAAGCTGGCGACCGCCCGCGCCAACCGCGTGCCGGTCGACTTTGCCGCGAACAAGCCGGTGAAGCCGACCTTCCTCGGCACCCGAAGCTTCGACGACTACGATCTCGCCGAGTTGGTGCCCTATATCGACTGGACGCCGTTCTTCCAGACCTGGGAGCTCGCCGGGCGCTTCCCCGCCATTCTCGACGATGCCAAGGTCGGCGAAGTCGCGCGCTCACTCTACGACGACGCGCGCAAGATGCTCGATCTGATCGTCAAGGAGAAATGGTTTCGCGCGCGCGCCACCGTCGGCTTCTGGCCGGCCAATGCGCAGGGCGACGACATCGTGCTCTACGCCGACGAGAGCCGGACCAGGACGATCGCGACGCTGCACACGCTGCGCCAGCAGCTCGAGAAGCGCGAGGGCCGTTTCAACGCGGCGCTGTCCGACTTCGTCGCGCCCGCCGGCACCGGCGTGCCCGATTATGTCGGCGGCTTCGTCGTCACCGCCGGCATCGGCGAGGATGTGGTCGCGGACCGTTTCAAGATGGCCAATGACGACTACTCGTCGATCCTGTGCAAGGCGCTGGCCGATCGCCTCGCCGAAGCCTTCGCCGAGCGCATGCATGCCCGCGTCCGCCGCGAGTTCTGGGCCTATGCGCCGGACGAGACGCTCTCGACCGACGAGTTGATCCTCGAAAAGTACCAGGGCATCCGTCCCGCTCCCGGCTATCCCGCGCAGCCCGATCACACCGAGAAGGCCACGCTGTTCGAGCTGCTCGACGCCGAGAACACCGCCGGCGTGAAGCTGACCGAGAGCTTTGCGATGTGGCCGGGCTCCTCCGTGTCGGGGCTCTATCTCGCCAATCCCGAGAGCTACTATTTCGGCGTCGGCAAGATCGAGCGCGATCAGGTCGAGGATTATGCTGCGCGCAAGGGCATGAGCGTCGCCGAGACCGAGCGCTGGCTCGCGCCGATCCTGAACTACATCCCGGCGCGAGAGGGCACGGCCGACAAGGCGGCATTCGCGGCAACACCGGCCAACGACGAAACGTCGAAGGAGCTTGCCTCGCATCCGCCGGGCTGCACCTGCGCGGTGCACCTGGTCTGGCAGAAGAAGCGCGCGGGCGCGGGCTAGGCGCCCTCCAAACAAAAACGAGAAATCAACCCCATGCACAGTAGGCATGGGGTTGAAAAAGCTCGACAAATTTCGTCCTTCCCGAAATGGCTTGCGGCGTCGGGCAAAACACCTGTATGAATGCATGATCGCCGACCGCGCCCATTTGATACTCGCTGCCTCGTCCGCCGCGATCATGAGCGCGCGCCACACGTTCGGTGTCGAACGTTCGGTGTCGTCATGGCGGAAGCCAGGACTCATGCCGAGTGACCCATCGGTGACGATCGCGGGCACTACCGAACGACGAATCTTCGCCAAATGACCAACTGGGGTGATGGGTCCTGGCTTTCCCAGAACAATATCGGTGAGGCAAATGCTCTAGCCTGTACCGGAACGACGCAGCACATCGAACAGCTGCGGATGCGCCCTCGCAAGAATCGGCCGCTTGTGAACTCGTTCACTTGTCCGCTCAACCTTGGTTCGCTACTGTCTCGGCCTACTACCTTTAACCGACGATTTGCTTGGGATCGAACATATGAAGCAGTTCATTGCACCGTTCGTCGCCGCGATCGCTCTCGTCGTGCTACCCACGATTGCCGCGGCGGACTGTCCGAAAGGCTATGTGCCATGCGGCGAGAAAAATCAGTTGTGCTGCCCGGGAAAGTAACAAGCCGCAAATGGCTTTGGCTTGGTAGCGGAGTTTTTGTCGCGATAGCCCTCGTGATGGTCTCGGTCTACGCGGGATTCCCGCGCAAGAAGCAGACCATCACGGCCATCCTCTCCGAGACCGGATATTTCGAGGTGGTGCCGCCAAGCACGTTCGGCGGCCCCGGCACGATCAACACGATCGAGTATCTGAGCAATGGCCGGGTGGAGCTGCATCCGACTTGCGAGGTCGATCCGACGCTGCTCACCGGCAAGATTCAAAAATCGCGGACCGTCGACCGCGACCTGAAGCAGTCGCTCGAGAAAAAGCTCGACGTGTCGGCCCAGGTCAGGGACAAGCTGTCGGCCGTCGCCGGAATGCAGCAGGTCGAGACCGTCAACCTCAAGCTCGAGAACGCCAACATTCTGCTGATATCCGACGAGTCGCTGATCTCGGCCCGCAACGCCTTGCTGAAAGCCGAGTGTGAAGACGCGGTCACCCAGAACGTTTCGAGCGGCGGCGTCGTGTGCCAGACGCGGTCCGTGCTGGAGGCCGACGTCGTCTACGAGATCAAATATCACAACACTATTTCGATGGAGGAGCGGGCCAAACTGACATCCGAGATCGCGACGAAGCTCGATCTTGACGTCCATGAGGGGGCGAACGACAAGGTCTCCGGCTCTCAATTGTTTTTCGGCATCAGACTGTCGCCAAATCCGATCGTGATGCACTCTGCTTCGGGCGAGATCAAGCCCTGCACGAGGAGATAGGATCGGCGCCGCACCCCTGACGTGAACGCAACGCGCGTTCGCCGCGACCAATGGCGGTCGCCGCCGAAGCGCAGGGGAATCGGATGCTGAACGCCCAACAATTAATGTGGACCCAGATTGCCGCCGGCATCGCGGTGCTGCTGTTTGGATTGACGCTGTTCAACCTGATCCGCATGCGAGGCCGGATGGTCGCGGCGCGGAGTTGGGACAAGGTGGAGGGCATCATCACGGTCTCCCGGGTCGACCAGCCAGCGGCGCACACCTCGGACGATCGGAACGACGCCAAGCCCATCATCCGCTACCGCTATCAGGCCGGCGGCCAGGAGCTGGAAGGCGACAAGGTCTTTGTCGGCGGCACCGTCATCACGACGAGGGTCTTGGCCGCAAAACTGACCGGACGTTATCCGGTCGGCGCCCATGTCGACGTCCACGTCGATCCGAAGCAACCGACCGAGGCGCTGCTGGAGCCCGCCGCCGCGCAGAACGTCGCGGCACTGGTGGCGTTCACAATGGTGTTCGGCATCATCGCCGCCACGCTGACCGCGCATTCGTTCGCAGGCCACGTGCTCTACGCCGACAAGGGCGTGCCGCTGTTCGCGTTCGCGGTGCCGATCATCGTGCTCGTGGGCGGGGTGTTCCTCGCCGCCGATTATGTCCGGACGCGCCGGCTGGCGAGCGCCAGCCTGCGCTGGCCGACCGCTGCCGGTAGGGTCACCCATTGCGACGTGATCGAGGAAATCGTCGAGGAGAAGACCGAGCACGACAATCGACCGACGACTTCAAAGCTCGTCCACCGCTATCAGGTCGACCTGCGCTACGCCTACAGGGTCGGCAAGCGCGACTTCATCGGCACCGAAGTCGATTGGAACGGCACCATGATCTCCGGGTTGCGCGAGGTCGCCGAAGAGGGCGCTGCGAAATACAGGCCCGGGAAGAGCGTCCAGGTCTATTACGATCCGGACCAGCCCGGTCAAGCCGTGCTGGAGCCTGCAAGCCGCGCAGGCGCGCTGGGGCCGCTGATCGGCGCCGCGGTCTGCGCGGTTGTCGGCGGCCTGTTCCTGACAATCCTGATCAAGGTCGGGTTCGCATAGCGGCGCTTCTCCCTTCGCCTCTCCCCGTAAGCGGGAGGGATTGAAAGAGCCTCACCCCTTTGGCGGTGACAGTGGCTGCACGATCTCCTGGAACGGCACCAGCGCCTCGCACGCGTCGGCATGCGCCGACAACGCCGGATAGCGCGAGGTCTCGAACAGAAGCGGGTGCGCCTCGCGGGTGAAGCGCACGACGCAGGCCACCGCGATGTCGGCATGGCCGATGCGGTCGCCTAGCCAGTATGGCGTGGTCACCTTGGCGCGCTCGGCCTCCAGCGCTTTCAGCACGTCCGCGATCTGCGCTTCGCAACGCTGCACCCACAGCGCAAGCTGCTCCTTCCGCAACACGCGCTCGTAGAGCAGGCTGACCGCCTTGTCGCCGAGACCGGAGGCGAGCGCGCAGATGCGCAAATGATGCCGGCGCTCGGCGCCGGAGCGCGGCAGCATCGCCTTCTCCGGCCCTACCAATTCGTCGAGATAATCGAGGATGACCGTGCTCTCGATCAGCGCCTCGCCGTCGTCGAGCACCAGCGTCGGCACGCGGCGCAGCGGATTATAGGGCGCGATCTTGTCGGCGTCGCCGAAGGTCGACCACGGCCTGTGCTCGAAGGCGAGGCCGTACAGCCGCAGCGCAATTGCGACGCGGCGGACAAAGGGGGAATCGTATTGGCCGATCAGGAACATGGTTTTGCGCTCTTCTCTGGCTTTTAGACGAGGCAGGGCCGATCAGTTTCCACGGCAAGGCCGCAGTAGCGCAAGCAAAATCATGGAAGTGGAGCATTGCGCCGGATGCAACGGCGCCGCGACAGCGTCTGCCGGATGCGCTATCAAGGACGGCATCATGACAGCAACAATGGACATCAATCGGGAGCGGATCGCGGCGACCGAGGCCGTCATCCGTCCGCACATACGGCGCACGCCGCTCGTTGAGGCCGATCTCGCCGATTTCGCCCTGCCGTCCGCACCGGTCATTTTGCAGCGCGGGTTTTCGCTGGCGCGGGCGGAGCAGAAGGTGTTTTGAGGAGTAGCCCGCATGGAGCGGAGCGGAATGCGGGGACGCTGTCCCGGATTGCGCTTCCGCCTTCGCGCTTCGAGCTTCGGCCAGTCCGGGGCGACGTCTGACAGTAGCTTTTATTCGATGATCGGCACATGCTTCGCCGCGGTTCGCGGCGCCGTGCCATCGAGCCGCGGGTCGTCGGCAACCTCGATCTGGCGGCGGAACGGGCGGAAGCCGGAGCGCTGATAGAACGCGACGGCGGACGGATGGTCGAAGGTGCAGGTGTGCACCCAGACCCCGGACAGGTCGCGTGACCACGCGAGCTCAAGCGCGCGGTTCATCATAAAGCGAGCGGCACCACTGCCGATCAGTTTTGCGGTGACGCCGAAATACACGAGCTCGCACTGGCGGGCCTCGCGAAAGTCCAGCTCCAGCAGGCCTTCATCGTTGCCGTCCACGACAAGCGCATAGACCTCGACGCCCGGTGCATGGATGACTGCGGCGAGCTCGGCGTCGTTCATGCGCGCCCGCGAAAACCACAACCACTCCTCGCCGACGCGGCGATGGAGATCGCGATACCAATGAACCGCGGGGGTATCGACCTTGCGCAGGGTCCATGCGCCAAGGGGATCGCCACGCAGCGGCGGACGCGCCGTCATCTCGAGATGCGTGACGACCGCAGCGATCTTGCCGGCGGGAATGTCGGAATAGCCGTCGGGGAGGATCATGGGATGCGTCCCTTTGAAGCTGAACGCCGGCCACACATTCGGGGTCGTCCTGGCTTTCGCCAGGACGACGGCGGAGTTTGTGGATACGCCTCATTCACCGCGGCGTCAGCGTGATCGCCTCAGCCGTCGCCGCTTCGACCCCAGCGCGGCTGTAGAGCAGCGGCACATACCGGCCGGTCGCCCACAGCGGCGCGAGGTCGCGATAGTGGCCGCTGAAGGGATCGCCCGACTGGCCCGGCGTGTTGATGGTGCGGCTCGCATCCCAATTGCCGACGTCCAGCACCATGCGGAACGAGGCGCCGGCGAACAGCTGATAATCGGTGCGGCGATAGGTGGCCGCGCGCGGCACATTGGCGGCGCCGCCGTAGGCCAGCGGACCGACCGAGAGCTGAGCGGCCGTCGCCTTGTCGGCAAGCGGCATCAGAGCATGGTCGAATTTCGCGACGTGCAGGCGGCCCCAGCGCCAGGTTGAGGAATCGGCCCCGAGCTTGGTCGTCACATCGGCCACCGCGGCGCCAAGGCTGTCGCGCAGGATCTGGTCGCGGGCGGCGGCGGGATCGGAGCCAAACGACGCGTCTGGAGATTCCAGGAAGGGGACAAGCGCCGAAATGCTGGACGCTTCGGGCGCGATCAGGTCGGCCGCCTTGGGCGCCGTGGTCTTCAACAGCACCGGTCCAAGATGATTGGCGATCCAAACCTCGAACACCGCGGCAGCGGCGCTGTCGGCGGCATCACGCGCGTCCCACGGCTTGAGCAGTTCGAGGCCCTTCTTCACGTTGGCATCGTCCGAAGTGAGCGGCTGCAGCAGATTGACGAGCCGCCGCCCCAGCATCGTGGTGTCGTCGTTCTGCAAATCCATGGCATCGGCCAGCGTCACCTTGCTGTTGGCCTGCAGCACCTCGGTGATGCGCTGCCAGCGCGCACTGTCCGCCCATTCGAAGCCGACCTTGCGCTCGCTGACGGGATAATCCGCCGGCAGGTTCATCTGGTTGGCGGTGGCGAGAAAGCCCTGCTTGGGCTGATAGGCCTTGGGCAGTTCGTCGAGCGAGAGAAACCCCTGCCATTCGTAGCGGCCGTCGCCCGGCACCGGCATCAGGCCATCATAATTGGCGCGCCGCGGCGTCTTGCCGGCGGCAACCCAGCCAATATTGCCCTTGGTGTCCGCATAGACCTGGTTCTCCGATGGCGCGCCCCAGCGCCGCATGGCGCCGAGGAAACCGTTCCAATCCTTCGCGGTCATGTAGTCGGAGGAGCCGAAATAGGCCGAGGTGCCGGGCTCGAACCAGATCGAGCGGACGGCGAAGGCGCGCTTGTTGGCGTCGTCGACATAGATCACCGGACCATGCCGGGTGAATTTCAGCTCGAGATCGCGATCGCCTTCGCCTTTCACCTGCTCCTTCTCGTGCACGATGCGCATGTCCTCCCAGCCGCTGCCATAGCGGTACTGGTTGGGATTCTGCGGATTGAGCTCGTAGACGTAGAGGTCTTCCTGGTCGACGTTGAAGATGGTGAGACCGAAGGCGATGGTGCCGTTGTGGCCGATCGAGATGCCGGGCAGCGCCGGCTCGCCCGCACCGATCACGGAGAGGCCGGGCGCATTGAGGCCGACGATGTAGCGCAGCGACGGCACGCTGTGCTCGCGATGCGGATCGTTGGCGAGGATCGGCCGTCCCGTCGCGGTCCGCGACGCCGCGATCACCCAATTGTTGGAGCCGATGGTGTCGCGTTGCTGGTCGGCCTCGGTGAGGTACTTGTCCGGATCGTGCGCGAGCGCGGCTTGGCGGTCTTTCGGCGCGGCAAAGGCGACCGGGCGCGTCGCCAGGTCGTAAGGCGCCAGCACCGCCTTCGGCACGCTGCAGGGATCGAGACCATCCGGCACTTTCGTCGTCCACGCCGGTTCGAGCTTGACGCGAAAGCGATCGGCATCGAGGCCGGCCGCACAGGCGACCAACGCGCGCTTGACCTCGGAGGCGACATTGCGCGTCAGGCCGTGGCTGCGAATGCGGACGATGTCGTCCGCCGTCCACGGATCCGGCATGGTGCCGGCGATCCTGAACTCGGTCGGCAGCGGGCGCTTGCCCGCGCGCACATCGGCGACGTAGGCGTTGACCCCGGCGACGAATGCCTCCGCATAGGTCCTCCCCTTGGGGCCGTAAGCCGCCCATTCCGCTTTCATATCGCCGCGATAGAGAAAGAGCCGCAGCGCCTTGTCCTGTTCGGCATAGGCCGCGCCGAAATCCTTGGCCAGCAGACCGAGCCCGCGCTTGCGCCAGAGATCGATCTGCCAGAGCCGGTCGCGCGCGGCGTTGAAGCCTTGCAGGAAGAACAGGTCGTGCTCATTACCGGCATAGATGTGCGGGATGCCCCAGACATCGACCAGAATCTGCGCGGGAGCCTTGAGACCGGCGACGTCGGTCTTGACCTGCCGCGCGCTTCCGAGCGGGTCCGGCTTCTCACGCGCAATGGCGGTCGAGGTGAGCAGCGCGGCGCAGATCGCTGCGCCAAAAAGCTTCTGGATGACCCGGTTGAAATCCGTGTTCATTGTTGGTGCTCCCTTTGTTGCTGTTTCTTGTAGCCTGGATGGAGCGCAGCGCAATCCGGGAACCGTGCCATGCAGAACCCCGGATTTCGCTGCGCTCCATCCAGGCTACGAGATCCTCCTAGCCCTCGCCCTCGTCGCTCGCGAGCACGCCCTTCACCGCCCTCGCCCAGCCCGCCAGCTTCCGCTCCCTTGTCGCCTGGCTCATGTTCGGCTTGAAGCGGTGCTCGAGGCGCCAGTTGTCGGCGAACTTGGTCGGCTCGGGATAGACGCCGGCCTGCAGGCCCGCGAGATAGGCGGCGCCGAGTGCCGTGGTCTCCTGGATCACCGGACGATCGACCGGCGCATCCAGCAGATCGGCGAGGCGCTGCATGGTCCAGTCGGACGCGGTCATGCCGCCGTCGACGCGGAGCACGACGCTTGCGGTTTCCGAGCTCGGCCAGTCGGCGCGCATGGCGGCCCAGAGATCAAACGTCTGGTAGCAGACGCTTTCGAGCGCGGCGTGGGCAAGCTCGGCCGGGCCGGTGTTGCGGGTGAGGCCGAACAGCGCGCCGCGCACGCGCGGATTCCAGTACGGCGCGCCCATGCCGACGAAGGCCGGCACCAGATACACGCTCTGCATGGAGTCGGACTGATCGGCGAGCGGTCCGGTCTCGGCGGCGTGCTTGATGATGCCGAGGCCGTCTCGCAGCCACTGTACCGCGCTGCCCGCGACGAAGATCGAGCCTTCGAGCGCGTAGGTGCGTTTGCCACCGAGCTGGTAGGCGATGGTGGTGAGCAGCTTGTTCTTCGAGGCCACGGGCGTCGTGCCGGTGTTGAGCAGGGCGAAGCAGCCGGTGCCGTAGGTGGACTTCATCATGCCCGGGCGGAAGCAGGCCTGGCCGATGGTCGCGGCCTGCTGGTCGCCGGCGATGCCGGAGATCGCAATCGCGCCGCCGAACAGGTCCGGCGTGCTCTCGCCGAAACGGGCGGAGGAATCCTTCACCTCGGGCAGCATCGAGCGCGGCACGCCGATGATCTCGAGCAGTTCGTCGTCCCACTGGCCGGTGTGGATGTTGAACAGCAGCGTGCGCGAGGCGTTGGTGGCATCGGTGGCGTGCACCTTGCCGCCGGTGAGGCGCCACAGCAGATAGCAATCGACGGTGCCGAACATCAATTCGCCGCGCGCGGCGCGCGCCCGCGCGCCGGGGACGTGGTCGAGAATCCAGGCGACCTTGGTGCCGGAGAAATAGGGATCAATGATCAGGCCGGTCTTCTGCGAGATCACGGGCTCGCGGCCGTCGGCTTTCAGTCTCGCGCAGATGTCGGCGGTGCGGCGGTCCTGCCAGACGATGGCGCGGTGCACGGCCTGCCCGGTGGCGCGGTCCCACACCACGGTGGTCTCGCGCTGGTTGGTGATCCCGATCGCGGCGATGTCCTTTGCGCTGATGCCGGCCTGCGCGATCGCGTCGCGGCAGACCGTCACGGTCGAGGTCCAGATGTCCTCGGGCTCGTGCTCGACCCAGCCCGAGGCGGGGAAATGCTGCGGAAACTCGGCTTGCGCCTTCGCCGCAATGGAAATGTCGCCGCGAAACACGATCGCGCGCGAGGAGGTGGTGCCCTGGTCGATGGCAAGGACGAAAGACATGGAAGCACCCTTGGGGTTTGCTGGTTGTTTTCTTGGCGTTGTCCCGGGAGGGATCATTGTGTCGCGCCAAAGGGAGCGGATTAGGGCGGGAAGGTCAAGAAGGGCTCAGCTGTCGTCCCGGCGAAGGCCGGGGCCCATACCGCGTGATCCATCGATTGCGCACGATGCCGATCCAGCACGACCAGACTTCGTCAAACCACTCCCTGTGGTTATAGGTCCCGGCCTTCGCCGGGACGATCAGCTGAGAGACCTACGCCGCCGCCGTGGTCACGCCGCCGTCGATGACGATGGTCTGTCCGGTCATGAAGCTCGACGCGTCGGAGGCGAGGTAGGCCACTGCGCCCGCGATTTCGTCGGGTTCGCCGATGCGGCGAAGAGGTGTGGTGGCGGTGCGGCGTTTCAGATTCGCTTCGTCTTCCCACAGCGCACGGGCGAAGTCGGTCTTGATCAGGCCGGGCGCGATGCAGTTGACGCGGACGCCTTTCGGGCCCCATTCGCCGGCGAGCGAACGACACAGCGCGAAGTCGGCGGCCTTGGAGATGCCGTAGGCGCCGATCACGGTCGAACCGCGCAGGCCGCCGATCGAGGAGATGATGACGACGGAGCCGTTGCCACGCTCGGCCATCTGCGGGATCGCCAGCGCGGAGAGCCAGATGTTGCTCTTGACGTTGCTGCCCATGATCTTGTCGAAGGCTTCGTCGGTGATGTCGAGCAGCGGGCCGTAATACGGATTCACCGCGGCGTTGCAGACGAGGACGTCGATCTTGCCATAGTGCTTGGTCGCACCCGCGATCAGCGCCTCGACCTCTTGCTTGCGCGCGATGTTGCAGGGGATGACGGTGGCGTCACCACCGGCCGCCTTGATGCCGTCGGCGACCTCCTGGCACGCGTCGGCCTTGCGCGAGGAGACGACCACTTTGGCGCCGAGCTTTGCCAGCAACTCCGCGGATGAGCGGCCGATGCCGCGGCTGGAGCCGGTGACCACGGCGACCTTGCCGGTAAGATCGAACGGGGTGTTTTTCATTGTTGTTGCTCCGTTGATTCCGTTGACTGCGTCATTGCGAGCGCAGCGAAGCAATCCAGGATCTTTCGGCGGAGAAAGTCTGGATTGCTTCGTCGCTACGCTCCTCGCAATGACGGCGGTGGCGCTTAGATCAACCCGCCACCGTCCGCCACGCGGCGCTGGTGGTAGTCGGTGTCACCAAAGCTGTTCTCGATCATGGTCAGGCGCTTGAAGTAGTGGCCGATCTTCGCCTCCATGGTCATGCCGATGCCGCCGTGGAGCTGGATCGCCTGCTGTCCGACGAACTTCAGCGACTTGCCGATCTGCACCTTGGCCGCGGCGACGGCGTTGCTGCGCTCCTTGGCGTCCTCGAAATCAGCAGCCATGGTCGCGAACATCGACATCGATCGCGCCTGCTCGGCGGCGACGAACATGTCGGAGGCGCGGTGCTGGAGGCTCTGGAACGAACCGATCGCGACACCGAACTGCTTGCGCGTCTTGATGTACTCGACTGTTGTCTTCAGAGACTCGTCCATCAGGCCGACCGCTTCGGCGCAGAGCGCGATGCGGGCTTCGTCGACCACACGCTCGATCAGCGCGAGCGAATCGTCGGAATTGCCGAGCACGGCATCGGCACCGATCTCGACGCCGGTGAAGGTGAGGTCGGCGGCGTGCAGACCGTCCTGGGTCGGGTACGATTTCTTGGCGACCCCCTTGGCGTTGGCCGGCACCAGGAACACGCCGATGCCGCTCTTGTCGCGGCGCTCGCCCCTGGTGCGCGCGGTCACGATCAGGGTATCTGCGTTCTCGCCGTTGAGCACGACGAACTTCTCGCCGTCGATGACCCAACCCTCGCCCTTCTTCTTCGCCGTCGTGGAGACGTCGAAGAGATCGTAGCGCGAGTTCTTCTCGAGCTGGGCAAAGGCGAGCGTCTTGCTGCCGTCGACGATGCCGGGCACATGCGCGGCCTTTTGCGCATCGCTGCCCGCATGGCGCAGGAAGCCGCCGCCGATCACGACGGTTGCGAGATAAGGCTCGAGCACCAGCGCCTTGCCGAGCGCTTCCATCACGATCATGGTCTCGACGCCGCCGCCGCCGAAGCCGCCATCGGCCTCCGCGAAGGGCAGACCGAGCAGGCCCTGCTCGGCGAGCTTGCCCCAGACCGCTTTGCTCCAGCCGCCCTTCTCCTTCATGTACTTCTTGCGGCTCTCGAAATCGTAGGAATCGGTCAAGAGGCCGTCGATGCTTTCCTTGAGAAGCCGCTGCTCCTCGTTCAGATCAAAATCCATATTCTTTGCTCTCCGGTATCGATGTCGTCATGCCCAGTCTTGTGCCGGGCATCCACGTTCTTTCGTGGCGCTAGGCGTGGATGGCCGGGTCAAGCCCGGCCATGACGGTGAGTGCGCGTTAATAGTGTACGATCACAGCCCCAGCACCGCCTTGGCGATGATGTTGCGCTGGATTTCGTTGGAGCCGCCGTAGATCGAGACCTTGCGGTTGTTGAAGTAGCTCGGCGCGATCTGGGCGGTCCAGTCCATGGCTTCGTTCGAGCCGTCGTCGCCGTGCACGTCGTAGGGCGCGGCGAACGGGCCGATCACTTCCATCAACAGCTCGGTGGTGGTTTGCTGGATCTCGGAGCCCTTGATCTTCAGCACCGAGGAAGCCGGATTGGGCTTGCCCTTGCCGTGCTTGCCTTCGTCGGCGACGACGCGGAGCTGCGTCAGCTCGAGCGCCTTGAGCTCGATCTCGCAGGCCGCGAGCTTGTCGCGGAAGGCCGCGTCCTGGATGATCGGCTTGCCGCCGGATTCGACCTTACCGGCGAGATCGCGGATGCGGCGGAGCCGCTCCTTGGAGACCCCGACCCGAGCGATGCCGGTGCGCTCATTGCCGAGCAGGAATTTCGCGTAATCCCAGCCCTTGTTCTCCTCGCCGATCAGGTTCTCGTAGGGCACTTCGACGTCGTCGAAGAACACTTCGTTGACCTCGGCGCCGCCGTCGATGGTCTGGATCGGGCGCACGGTGACGCCCTTCGACTTCATCGGGAACACGATGAAGGAGATGCCCATCTGCTTCTTGGCGGACGGATCGGTGCGGCACAGGCAGAAGATCATGTCGGCGTGCTGGGCGAGCGTGGTCCAGGTCTTCTGTCCGTTGATGATCCACTTGTCGCCCTTGCGCTCGGCCTTGGTCTTCAGCGAGGCGAGGTCGGAGCCGGAGCCGGGCTCGGAGAAGCCCTGGCACCACCAATCGTCGACATTGGCGATGCGGGGCAGATACTGCTTCTTCTGCTCTTCATTGCCGAAGGTGTAGATCACGGGACCGACCATGCTGACGCCGAAGGCGAGCGGCTGCGGCGCCGGATAGGACTGCAGCTCTTCGTTGAAGATGTAGTGCTGCACGGAGGTCCAGCCGGTGCCGCCATATTGCTTGGGCCAGTGGCTGACGCCCCAGCCCTTCTTGTTGAGGATGCGCCACCACGTCACCATCTCGTCCTTCGAGAGGTGGCGGCCCTCGACCAGCTTGCGCCGCGTATCCGGCGGCACATTGTCGCGGAAGAATGACCGCACTTCCTCGCGAAACGCCTGCTCTTCTTTCGTGAATGCGAGATCCATCGGATCCTCCTGTGAATGTGTCGTCCCGGCGAAGGCCGGGACCCATAACCACCGGCCTTCGTTGTCCTGCGAAGGCCATTGTTGTTCGTGCGCCAAACTCCTGCTGCGGAGTATGGGTCCCGGCTTTCGCCGGGACGACGGCTACTGGACCAGAACTACTGCAACACCTCAAAAAGCCCCGCCGCGCCCATGCCGCCGCCGACGCACATGGTGACGACCGCGTACTTCGCCTTGCGGCGGCGGCCTTCGATCAGAGCGTGGCCGGTGAGACGCGCGCCCGACATGCCGTAGGGATGCCCCACCGCGATCGCGCCGCCGTCGACGTTGATCTTGTCGGGGTCGATGCCGAGCTTGTCGCGGCAATACAGCACCTGCACCGCGAAGGCTTCGTTGAGCTCCCACAGGCCGATGTCGTCGACGGTGAGGCCATGACGCTTGAGCAGGCGCGGCACCGCGAACACCGGGCCGATGCCCATCTCGTCCGGCTCGCAGCCGGCGGAGACGAAGCCGCGGAAGATGCCGAGCGGGTTCAGCCCGCGCTTCGCCGCTTCCTTGTCGCTCATGATCACGCTCGCGCTGGCGCCGTCAGAGAGCTGGCTGGCATTGCCGGCGGTGACCGAAAAGCCTTCACCGCGCACGGCCTTGAGGCCGGCGAGGCCTTCCGCAGTGGTCTCGGGGCGCGGGCCTTCGTCCTGCGAGAGCGTGATGTCCTTGAACGAGACTGCGCCGGTTGCCTTGTCGGTCACCGCCATCCTTGTGGTGATCGGCGCGAGTTCGTCCCTGAACTTGCCGCCTTGCTGGGCCGCGGCCGTTCGGCGCTGGCTCTCCAGCGAATATTCGTCCTGCTTCTCGCGCGAGATGCCGTAGCGTTTGGCCACGATTTCGGCAGTGTCGATCATGGGCATGTAGACCTCGCCCTTGATCTCGAGCAGCGCCGGGTCTTGCGCATGGAAGCCGTTCATCTTGTCGTTCTGCACCAGCGAGATGGACTCGCCGCCGCCGCCGACCGCGATCTCCACACCGTCAAAAATCACCGAACGTGCGGCGAGCGCGATCGCCTGCAGTCCCGAGGCGCATTGCCGGTCGATGGTGGTGCCGGCGACCGTGACGGGGAGACCGGCACGGAGCAGCGCCTTGCGCGCGATGTTACCGCCGGTCGCGCCTTGCTGGAGCGCTGCGCCCATCACAACGTCCTCGATCTCCTTGGGGTCGACCTTGGCGCGCGCGACGGCCGCGCCGATGGCGTGGCCAAGCAGGGTTGCGCCCTCGGTAGCGTTGAGCGCGCCGCGATAAGCCTTGCCGATCGGGGTGCGGGCGGTGGAAACGATGACGGCGTCGGTCAAGAGCGATCTCCTGATGCAAGTCGGGTGGCAAGTTGGGCGGATTGTGATGGTTTCTGCTGCTGGCGCAACTCATGGCGCGACAGCTTTCCGACCGGCGTGCGCGGCAGATCGTCGACGAATTCGACCTCCGCCGGCAATTCGTGCCTGCCGAGCTTGCCGGCGAGCTGCGCGCGCAGCTCGTCGAGCGAGAACGGTTTTGCATCCGGCTTCAGCTTGATGAAGGCTTTGGCCGCCTCCCCCCGGTACTGGTCGGGAATGCCGAGCACGATCACCTCGTGCACGCCTGACATGGTATAGATCGCCTGCTCGATCATCTGCGGATAGACGTTGAAGCCGCCGGAGATGATCATGTCCTTCTTGCGGTCAACCAGGAAGAAATAGCCGTCGCTATCGACATAGCCGATGTCGCCGGTGACGAAGCGGCCGTCGACGAAGGCCTCCGCGGATCCCTCGGGCTTGTTCCAGTAGCCCCTGGTGACGTTCGGGCCCTTGATGCGAATCTCGCCGACTTCGCCCGGCGGCAGCACCTTCGTGGGATCGTCCAGGGAAACGACGTCGAGCTCGATGCCGGGCAGCATCAGGCCGATCGAGCCGGGCTTATCGGGACCTGTAGGCGGATGGCCGGTGCCGGGCGAGCAGGTCTCGGTCATGCCCCAGCCGCTGCGGAGCTTCTTGCCGACTTTGCGCTCGAAGAAACTCGCGATCTCCACCGGCAGCGGCGCGCCCCCGGAGCCGATCGTCGCCAGCGAGGAAAAATCGCGCTTGTCGAGATCGGGAAGGGCCGCGATCGCGATCCACATCGTCGGCACGCCGGGAAAGTAGGTTGCGCGCTTGATTTCGATGTCGCGCATCACCGCTTCGACGTCAAAACGCTGATGCAGCGAGATCAGATTGCCGCGCCTGAGCGAGGACAGCAGCACGACTGTGAGCGCATAGATGTGGAACAGCGGCAGCACGCAGATCACGCGCTCGACCACGTCGCCACGCGTCGCGCGCGACGGCTTGCCCCAGACGTCGTAGATCGACACGGCCGAGGTGAGATTGCCGTGGGTCAGCATCGCGCCTTTGGGCAAGCCGGTGGTGCCACCGGTATATTGCAGCAGCGCGACGTCGTCGGCGCTCACTTGCGGCCACTCTGCCGGCGCGGTGGCGCCCTCGACAAAGGCCTTGAAGGTGACGATGCGGGGATCGCTGGGGATCGCAGCCTGCGGCGTGCCGACCTTACCCCAATTATTGTCCTCGCAGACCACCAGGCGGTCGATCAGGCCCTTCTCCAGGAATTTCAGCGCGGTCGGCAGCAGCGCCGCGAGGTTGGACGTGACGAGCAGGCGCGAACCGGAATCGGAGACCTTGTGCGTCAGCGCGATCTCGCCGTCGAGCGGTGAGAGATGCGCGACGCGGGCGCCGGCCTTCAGCGCGCCGAAGAAATTGACGGGATGGTCCGGCGTATTGCCGAGGAACAGCGCGATGGAAGTATTCTTGCCGCAGCCGGCGCGCAGGAACGCGGCAGCCGCACGCTCCGCCATCGCGGCGAGCTCGGTGTAGCTAATCGGACGATCGCGAAACTCGAGCGCGGTGCGCGCACCGTAGTCAGCGGCGGCTTTCGACAGCAGGTCAGGGAGCGTGCCCTGGACGATGGCGTCGTCCCAACGCACGCCCTCGGGATAAAACTGTTCGCCGGGATGGGTCATTGAAGGCCGTTACTTTGCAAACGTGAGGCGGGCACGGACAGACGGGCTCCCTTCCCCCTTGTGGGGACGGGTTGGGGAAGGGGGTGGCCACAAACGCCTGCGCCCGGGGCTATCCCCCTCCCTGACCCTCCCCCACAAGGGGGGATGGAACGGAGAGGGCGTTGCCCGGGGCGAGACATCACAGCCACCCCAATCCAATCACGCCGCTTTCGAGCCCGCCGCGAGCGACGCGAAGGTCTTGCCTTCGGCCGCGAGCTTCTTCAGCAGTGGCGCGGGCTCGAGGCTCGGATCGTTGGTCTCCTTGGCATAGAAGGAGAGACGATCGGCGATGTGCTTGAGGCCGACGGTGTCGGCCCAGAACATCGGGCCGCCGCGGTAGATCGGCCAGCCATAGCCATAGAGCCAGACCACGTCGATGTCGGACGGGCGCGCGGCGATACCTTCCTCCAGGATCTTTGCGCCCTCGTTGATCATCGGATACATCATGCGCTCGAGGATCTCGTCGTCGCTGACGACGCGCTTCTTGCGGCCCATGCGCAGCAGCGTCTCATCGATCAGCTTCTCGACTTCGGGATCCGGCAGCGCCGAACGGGAGCCGGCTTCGTATTTGTAATAGCCCTTGCCGGTCTTCTGGCCGAAGCGCCCGGCTTCGCAGAGCGCGTCCGCGATCTCCGACTTGATGCCGCGGTCCTTGCGCGAGCGCCAGCCGATATCGAGGCCGGCGAGGTCACCCATCGCGAACGGCCCCATCGGCATGCCGAACTTCGTCACGACGGCGTCGACCTGCTGCGGAAGCGCGCCTTCGAACAGCAGCTTCTCGGACTGCTTGCCGCGCTGGGCCAGCATGCGGTTGCCGACAAAGCCGTCGCAGACGCCGACCACGGCCGGCACCTTTGCGATTTTGCGCGCGATCGAGACCGCGGTCACAAGGGCATCCGGCGCGGTCTTGTCGGCGCGCACGATCTCGCACAATTTCATGACGTTGGCGGGCGAGAAGAAGTGCATGCCGAGCACATCCTGCGGACGCTTGGTCGACTTCGCGATCTCGTCGATGTTCAGGTACGAGGTGTTGGAGGCGAGCACGGCGCCCGGCTTGACGTACTGGTCGAGCTTGCCGAACACTTCCTTCTTCACCGCCATGGTCTCGAACACGGCCTCGATCACCAGGTCAGCATCACCGACGTTCTCGATGCCGACGACGCCGTTGATCAGCGCCATGCGCTTGGCGGGCGCATCCGCCGGGATGCCACCACGCGCAGCGGTCGCTTCCCAGTTCTTCTGCATGATGCCCATGCCGCGCTTGAGCTGCTCCTCGCCGGTCTCGATCAGGGTGACGGGAACGCCGGCATTGGCAAAGGACATCGCGATGCCGCCGCCCATCGTGCCGGCGCCGAGGATGGCGACGCGGTTCACGGGCCGCGGCTTGGTCCCCTCAGGAACGCCGGCGATCTTGCTGGCCTCGCGCTCGGCGAAGAAGGCATAACGCTGCGCCTTGGACTGATCGCTGGCGACGAGCTTCAGGAAACCTTCGCGCTCCTTCTTGAGGCCTTCGTCGAACGGCAGGTCGATGGCGGAGCCGACGGCGTCAGCCGCCGCGAACGGAGCTTCCAGGCCGCGCGACTTCTTGGTCATGGCGGCGACCGCGTTGGTGAAGATCGAGCGATCGACCTTGGCCGCCGCGATCTTGGAGTCGTCGTCACGCAGACGGCGCAGCGGACGCTTTTCAGCCAGCAGCTTTCGTACGAAGGCTTCACCTCCGGCGGCCGGGCCCTCGACGATCTCCTCGATCAGGCCGTTCTTCAGAGCTTCCGCCGCACCGATCGGATCACCGCCGACGATCATCTTGACCGCGAGCTCCGGTCCGACTGCGCGCGGCAGGCGCTGGGTGCCGCCGGCGCCCGGCAGCAGGCCGAGCTTCACCTCGGGCAGGCCGAGCTTGGCTTCCTTCACCGCGACGCGGAAATGACAGGCGAGCGCGACCTCGAGGCCGCCGCCGAGCGCGGTGCCGTGAATCGCGGCCACGACCGGCTTCGGTGAATTCTCGATCTCGGAAAGCACGTCGTTGAGGGCGGGCGCCTTCGGCGGCTTGCCGAATTCGGTGATGTCGGCGCCTGCGATGAAGGTGCGGCCGGCACAGGTCAGCACGATGCCCTTGATGGCGGGATCGGCGATTGCGGCCTTGATGCATCCCAGAATTCCGCCGCGAACCGCGGCGCTCAGCGCGTTGACCGGAGGGCTGTCGACCGTGACGATCCCGACTTCGTCATGACGCTCAAGCTTGACCACTTCGCTCACGGTGTCCCTCCTTGGTGGGGTAACTTTTGTTCAATTTCGCACTGCGGAATTTAATTCCGCATCTTGACGGCAGGGTTATTTTGAAGCACGTGGCTTGTCAACGACTCCGCGCAAGAAGCAGATCTGGGATGAAGCGTACAGGAAAGAAGACCGCGACCGATCGGAATTTCGTCGTCGCGCTTTCCCGCGGACTAGACGTATTGCGCGCATTCCAGCCCAGCGACGGACTTCTTGGCAATCAGGAAATCGCGGCCCGTACCAATTTGCCCAAGCCGACCGTTTCGCGGCTGACCTATACCTTGACCAAGCTCGGCTATCTGACGCCGGTTCCCCGTTTCGAGAAATATCAGCTTGCGCCGGCCGCGATGGCGCTCGGCTACGCCGCGTTGTCCAATCTCGGCGTTCGGCATTTGTCCGAACCGTTCCGCGAGGAAATGATGCGCGCGACCGGCGGAGCCGTTGCCGTCGGCGGCCGCGACCGTCACAGCATGATCTATTTCGGGCAAAGCCGCGGCAGCGAGACGGTCGGCGTTCAACTCGACGTCGGCTCCCGCGTGCCGATTGCAACCAGCGCGATGGGCCGCGCCTATTTCTGGGCGCTCGAGGAAAACGATCGGGCGGAACTGTCTCGTGTCTTGCGCGAACATTACGGCAGCCGCTGGCCCAAGATGCGCGACGGGCTGGAACGTTCCGGCGAGACGGTCGCGAAATACGGATTTGCGATTTCGGTCGGCGACTGGCACGACGACATCGGCGCCGCCGGCGTCGCACTCAGGCTCAACGACGGAACCGGCCCCTACGCATTCAATTGCGGCGCGCCGGCATTCCGCTTCACGGAAGAGCGTTTGATCAACGACATTGGACCGCGTCTGCTTGCGATGGTAAGGAACATCGAAGCGGCACTTGGGGGTCTGATGCCGCATTCCAAAAAAGACGTCAGCAAAAAGCTGAAATCAGGAGGGAAAGTTGCGCGTGTGGCCGAGGGGATCAGATAGCCTTTGTTGTCATCGAGAGCGGTTCACATCGCTCCTTCGCTCACCGAACAGAGTGGGCGAGACGAGATGACGCAGGCACAGCTCGCGCAGGGGACATCGCCCCTGCTCGCGGTTCGCGACGTCAGCGTCGTGTTCGGCGGCATCGTCGCGCTCAACGGTGTGTCCTTTGACATGCACAAGGGCCAGATCCTCGGCTTGATCGGCCCTAACGGCGCCGGCAAGACCACGCTCTTCAACTGCCTCTCGCGGCTGTACCAGCCATCGTCCGGCGACATCCTGATGGAGGGCGCAAGCATCCTGACGCGCCCGCCGCACCGGATCGCGGAGATCGGCATCGGCCGCACTTTCCAGAACGTGGCGCTGTTTCCGAATTTGTCGGTGATGGACAATGTCCGCGTCGGCACCCATGCCCGCACCTCCAGCGACATCATCAGCGACTCGCTGCGGCTGGCCTGGGTTCGCCGCAGCGAGAGCGACGTCAACAAGAAGGTGCATGAGATCCTCGCCTATCTCGACCTCGAGGACGTCGCCCACACCGTCGTGTCGGGCCTGCCGTTCGGCACGCAGAAGCGCGTCGAACTGGCGCGCGCGCTCGCTGCCGATCCGAAGATCCTGCTGCTCGACGAGCCCGCCGGCGGCCTCAACCACGAGGAAGTCTACGTGCTCGGCGACCTCATCCGCCGCATCCGCGACGAACGCCACATGACCGTGCTGCTGGTCGAGCATCACATGGGCCTCGTGATGTCGATCGCCGACCACGTCGTCGCGCTGAATTTCGGCAAGAAGCTCGCGGAAGGCACGCCGGCCCAGGTGCAGGCGGATCCCGACGTCATCAAGGCCTATCTCGGGAGCAAGGACCAATGACGACACTGCTCAACGTCAAGGACCTGCGCGCCTATTACGGCCAGGTCCAGGCGCTCCACGGCCTCTCCTTCTCGCTCAGCGAGGGATCGCTGACCACGCTGCTCGGGGCCAACGGCGCCGGCAAGACCACCACGCTGCGCGCGATCTGCAACATGGTGCGTTCGACCGGCGGCATCGAGTTCGACGGCAAGCCGCTGAACAACCGCTCCACCGAAAGCATCGTACGGTTCGGCATCGCCCATGTGCCGCAGGGCCGCGGCACCTTCACCACCATGACGGTGGAGGAAAACCTCCAGCTCGGCGCAATCACCCGCAAGGACAGCGCCGGCATCGTCTCCGACATCGAGCGCATGTATGCGCATTTCCCGGTGCTCAAGCAGCGGCATACCCAGCAGGCCGGCACGCTCTCGGGCGGCGAGCAGCAAATGCTCGCGGTCGCCCGCGCGCTGATGCTGCGGCCGCGGCTGATGCTGCTGGACGAGCCTTCGTTCGGCCTGGCGCCGCTGGTGGTGCGCGACCTGTTCGGCATCCTCGGCAAGATCAATCGCGAGGACAAGGTGTCGATCCTGGTGGTCGAGCAGAACGCCCAGCTCGCGCTCGAGCTCGCCGACCAGGCCTATGTGATCGAGACCGGACGCATCGTGATGTCGGGCAACGCCAAGGACATCGCGAACAACGAAGAAATCCGCAAATCCTACCTGGGTTACTGAGGAGCCGGCACGATGGAGCTGTTCACCAACCAAGTGCTGGCCGGCATCGCCACGGGCGCGATCTACGCCTGCATGGCGCTCGCCGTGGTCATGATCTACCAGGCGATCGACCATCTCAACTTCGCGCAGGGCGAGATGGCGATGTTCTCGACCTTCATCTCCTGGCAGCTGATGCAATGGGGCATTCCCTATTGGGCCGCCTTCGTGATCACGCTGGCATTGTCCTTTGTCGGCGGCATCGCGATCGAGCGCATCCTGTTCAAGCCGCTCGCCAAGGCGCCGGTGCTGACCAACGTCGCCGGCTTCATCGCGCTGTTCGCGATCATCAACTCCTCGGCCGGCCTGATCTGGGACTTCACCATCAAGCAGTATCCGACCCCGTTCGGCTCCTCGCCGTTCCTCGGCAGCCAGCTGATTTCGACCCACCAGGCCGGCATGATCGGCGTGACGGTGCTGCTGCTGCTCGGCCTCTACTTCTTCTTCCAGTACACCAAGATCGGCCTCGCCATGCGCGCGGCCGCCTCCGTACCTGAATCGGCACGGCTGGTCGGCATCAACACGAGCTGGATGATCGCGCTGGGCTGGGGCATGGCGTCCGCGATCGGTGCGATCGCCGGCATGCTGATCGCACCGGTCGTGTTCCTCGAGCCCAACATGATGGGCGGCGTGCTGATCTACGGCTTCGCCGCGGCGGTGCTCGGCGGACTGACGAGCCCGTTCGGCGCCGTGGTCGGCGGCTTCCTGGTCGGTGTCTTCGAAAACCTCGCCGGCACCTACATTCCCGGCGTCGGCAACGAGTTGAAGCTCCCGATCGCGCTCGCGCTGATCATTTCCGTCCTGGTCGTCAAACCCGCTGGCCTGTTCGGCCGGCAAATCGTCAAGCGAGTTTGATCATGAGCGCTGCAGAAGACGTCGTCACGGAAGCCCCGGCCGTCGAGGCGGTTCCGAAGCGGGCGATGACGCTGGGCACGGGCACCTCCCTGTTAGTGCTGGCGGTGCTGTTGATCGTGCCGGTGTTCGTCAAGAACTTCATCATCTTCCAGATGACGATGCTCCTGATCTACGGGCTCGCGGTGCTGGCCTTGAACATCCTGACGGGCGGCTCCGGCCAGTTCTCGCTCGGCCAGAGCGCCTTCTACGCCGTGGGCGCTTATACGTCGGCGGTGCTGATGGAGTACTTCAACGTCAACTATGCGCTGACAATTCCGATTTCCGCGACGGTCTGCTTCGCATTCGGCTACCTGTTCGGCAAGCCGGCGCTGCGGCTATCGGGCGTCTATCTCGCGCTCGCGACCTTTGCGCTTGCCACCGCGATGCCGCAGCTGCTGAAGCTGAACTTCCTCGAGCACTGGACGGGCGGCGTGCAGGGCCTCGTCGTCACCAAGCCCGACGCGCCGTTCGGGCTGCCGATGTCGCAGGACACCTGGCTCTACTACTTCTCGCTCGCCGTCGTGCTCGCGATCTACATCTTCTCGGTAAACCTGCTGCGCTCCCGCTCGGGCCGTGCCTTCATGGCGATCCGCGACAACGAGATCGCGGCCTCCTCGATGGGCGTCAACGTCGCACTGTACAAGACGCTGGCCTTCGGCGTGTCCGCCGGCATCACCGGCGTTGCCGGCTCGCTTGGCGCCATCGCCGTGCAGTTCGTCGCGCCCGACAGCTACACGATCACGCTGGCGATCTCGCTGTTCCTCGGCATGGTCGTCGGTGGCGTCGGCTGGCTGCCCGGCTCGTTCGTCGGCGCAGCTTTCATCATCTTCGTGCCGAACATGGCGGAGGGCATCTCCAAGGGCCTCTCCGGCGCCGTATTCGGCGTACTCCTGTTCGCCGTCATCTACCTCGTGCCGCACGGCGCGAGGCAGATCGCGATCATGGGCCAGCAACTCGTCGGCCGGCTCAGAAAGAACTGACAACCCGTTGATTAAGCTAAGGAGACCCGAATTGTTTTTTGAAAGAACACTGCGAACCGCTGCGCTGGTGACGGCAACGGCGGTCATCACTCTCAGCTCCGGCGCCGCATTTGCCCAGAAGAAATACGACACCGGCGCATCCGATACCGAGATCAAGATCGGCAACATCATGCCGTATAGCGGTCCGGCGTCGGCCTATGGCATCATCGGCAAGACCGAAGAAGCCTATTTCAAGATGATCAACGACAAGGGCGGCATCAACGGCCGCAAGATCAACTTCGTCACCTATGACGACGGCTATTCGCCGCCGAAGGCCGTCGAGCAGGTCCGCAAGCTGGTCGAGAGCGACGAAGTGATCGTCGTGTTCAACCCGCTCGGTACGCCTTCGAACAGCGCGATCCAGAAGTATTTGAACGCCAAGAAGATCCCGCAGCTGTTCGTCGCCACGGGCGCCACCAAGTGGAACGACCCGAAGAACTTCCCCTGGACCATGGGCTGGCAGCCCTCCTACCAGAGCGAAGCGCAGATCTACGCGAAATGGCTGTTGAAGGAGAAGCCGGACGCCAAGATCGCGATCCTTTATCAGAACGACGATTTCGGCAAAGACTACCTCAAGGGCACCAAGGACGGCCTAGGCGCCAAGGGCGCGTCCATGATCATCATGGAAGAGAGCTACGAGGTGTCGGAGCCCTCGATCGACGGTCACATCGTCAAGATCAAGGCGGCCAATCCCGACGTCCTGCTGATCTACGCGACGCCGAAGTTCGCCGCCCAGACCATCAAGAAGACCGCCGAGCTGAGCTGGAAGCCGCTGCAGATCCTCACCAACGTGTCGATCTCGGTCGGCAGCGTGATGAAGCCGGCCGGCTTCGAGGCCTCGCAGGGCGTGTTGTCGGCAGCCTATGCCAAGGACTCCACGGACCCGCAGTGGGCCAACGACCCCGGCATGAAGAAGTGGAACGAGTTCGTCGACAAGTACATGCCGGGTGCCGACAAGTCCGACACCAGCATGGTCTATGGCTACGGCGCGGCGTCGACGCTGACCAAGGTCCTGGAAATGTGCGGCGACGATCTGACCCGGGCCAACATCATGAAGCAGGCGGCCTCGTTGAAGGATTTTGCACCGGACACCCTGCTGCCCGGCGTCAAGATCAACACCGGGCCCACCGACTTCGCCCCGATCGCCCAGCTCCAGATGCAGCGCTTCAAGGGCGAGAAGTGGGAACTCTTCGGCGAGATCATCAGCGGCGACATCGCCACCGAGTGACACCCTGACGCTATAGTCCGACACGTCGAGAAGCCCCCGCGAACGATCGCGGGGGCTTTTTGTTGACGTCGCGCATCAATCTTGTTCAATGCGGCGACGATCCGTTCCGGGTGGAGAAAGATGGCTGCCGTTCGATTTCAGGTTGCGGGCGTTCTGGCCGCATTCGCGTTGTGCACTGCGATGAGCGGCCCGGCCCTGGCGCAAAAGAAATACGACAGCGGCGCTTCCGATACCGAGATCAAGATCGGCAACATCATGCCCTATAGCGGCCCGGCCTCCGCCTATGCGGCGATCGGCAAGGCCGAGGAAGCCTATTTCAACAAGATCAATGCCGAGGGCGGCATCGGCGGCCGCAAGATCAAGTTCATCTCCTACGACGACGGCTATTCGCCGCCGAAGACGGTGGAGCAGGCCCGCAAGCTGGTCGAGAGCGACGGGGTGCTGCTGATCTTCGGTTCGCTCGGCACCTCCACCAACGGCGCCATTCGCAAATACATGAACGAGAAGAAGGTGCCGCAATTGTTCGTGGCGAGCGGCGCTTCGAAGTGGAACGATCCGAAGCAATATCCCTGGACCATGGGCTGGCAGCCGAGCTACGCCAGCGAGGCGCGCATCTACGCCAAGTACATCATGAAGGAGAAGCCGGACGGCAAGATCGGCGTGCTCTACCAGAACGACGATTTCGGCAAGGACTATCTGAAAGGACTGAAGGACGGTCTTGGGCCCAAGGCCTCGATGATCGTGCTGGAAGATAGCTACGACACGTCGGAGCCGGCAATCGACGAGCACGTCGTGAAATTGAAGGCCTCCGGCGCCGACATCTTCGTCAGCATCACCACGCCGAAATTTGCGGCACAGGCGATCAAGAAGGCGGCCGAGATCAACTGGCATCCGGTCCACATCATCTCCAACGTCTCGGCCTCGGTCGGCGGCGTGCTCGAGCCGGCGGGGCTCGAGATCTCGCAAGGGATCCTGTCGGCGAGCTACACCAAGGACGGGTCCGACCCGCAATGGAATGCCGACGACGGCATGAAGAAGTTCTACAACTTCCTCGCCAAATACGATCCCAAGGCCAACAAGCTCGATGCCGGCGTCGTGTTCGGCTATGCTGCCGCGCAGACTATGGTGAAGGTGCTGCAGATGTGCGGCGACGATCTCACCCGCGACAACGTCATGAAGCAGGCGGCAAGCCTGAAGGATTTCGAGCCCGACACCCTGTTGCCCGGCATCAAGATCAACACCGCAGCGGATAATTTCGCCCCGATCGAGCAGCTCCAGATGATGCGGTTCAAGGGCCGGAAATGGGAGCTGTTCGGGGACGTCATCTCGAGCGAACTCGGCCACTGAAGCCGCGCAACTCAAACTCGCTCCTGATCGGCTCGTCAACTCAGACGGATGCACCTTCTCGCAGTCGCACACGCGCGCGCGCCCGTCCCTGACTACTAAAGAAGCAGCCCCTGCGACCCCGCCGCAGGGGCTTTCTGTTGTAGGCATCAGGTAAATCGTATTGAATTGCGGCTGCGTCACCAAGAACAGGCAACACAAGAAAAGGGACGCACACACACCAAGAAAATAGGGAGATAGGAATGCCCGCTGTCACCGGCAAACTTGCGGCCGCGTCACTGGCGCTCGCGCTCATTGCGGCCTCGGCCTCCACTGCATCGGCCCAGAAGAAATACGATACCGGCGCGACCGATACCGAGATCAAGGTCGGCAACATCATGCCCTACAGCGGACCGGCCTCCGCCTACGGCATCATCGGGCGGACGGAAGCCGCCTATTTCAAGAAGATCAACGACGAAGGCGGCATCAACGGCCGCAAGATCAACTACATCAGCTACGACGACGCCTATTCGCCGCCGAAGACGGTGGAGCAGGCGCGCAAGCTGGTCGAGAGCGACGAGGTGCTGTTCATCTTCAACTCGCTCGGCACGCCGCCGAACTCGGCGATCCACAAATACATGAACTCGAAGAAGGTGCCGCAGCTCCTGGTGGCCACCGGCGCCACCAAGTGGAACGATCCGCAGAACTTCCCCTGGACGATGGGGTGGCAGCCCAACTACCAGAGCGAAACGCAGATCTACGCGAAATGGCTGCTCAAGAACAAGCCGGACGCCAAGATCGCCGTGCTGTTCCAGAACGACGATTACGGCAAGGATTATCTCAAAGGTCTGAAGGACGGCCTCGGCGCCAAGGCCGCGTCGATGATCGTCATGGAGGAGAGCTACGAGACCTCCGAGCCGACCATCGACAACCACATCGTCAAGCTGAAGTCGACCGGCGCCGACGTCTTCATGAACATCACGACGCCGAAATTCGCGGCGCAGGCGATCAAGAAGGTGGCCGAGATCGGCTGGAAGCCGCTGCACTTCCTCAACAACGTCTCGGCCTCCGTCGGCAGCGTGCTCAAGCCCGCCGGGTTCGAGAACTCGCAGGACATCATCTCCGCCGACTATCTGAAGGACATTTCGGATTCGACGTGGAACAGCGACCCCGGCATGAAGGACTTCGTCGCCTTCATGAACAAGTACTTTCCTGACGGCGACAAGCTCGATCACGGCACTATCGTCGGCTACGGCGTGGCGCAGACCCTGGTCCAGATCCTGAAGCAGTGCGGCGACGATCTCACCCGCGCGAACGTCATGAAACAGGCCGCCAGCCTGAAGGACTTCCGCACCGAAGTGCTGCTGCCGGGCGTGCAGATCAACACCTCGCCGACCGATTTCGCGCCGATCAGCCAGCTCCAGCTCGAGAAGTTCAAGGGCGAGAAGTGGGAACTGTTCGGCGACGTGATCAGCGCCGACGTCGGCGGCTAACCGCCTGATACCCACGACGATGAAAACCCCCTGCGAACCATCGCAGGGGGTTTTTGCTTGCGCGTCGATTATGATCACGCGATTGCACAATCGAATGATGGCAAAGCCGGCTTACGCTTTGGCGCATGATGCGGTAGGCAGGTGAGCGGCGCGTTTGCCGCCCGTCTTTCCTGCCCGCTCAAGGCCCTTCGTCATGACCGACCGACGCCCCCTGCTCCGCGCGCTCTACGACGCCGCCGTTGCCGCCGCTCATCCCAACACGGTGCTGGCGCCGCATTTGCGGCCCGTTCCGAGTGGACGCGTGATCTGTCTCGCCGCCGGCAAGGGCGCGGCCGCGATGGCCGCCGCCGCCGAGCGGCATTATCTCGACACGCTCGGGATCGCACCGGAGCGCCTGGTCGGCATCGCCACCACGCGTCACGGCTACGGCGTACCGACCCGCCGCATCCGCGTGGTCGAGGCCGGTCATCCTGTGCCTGACGAAGCCGGCCTGAAGGGCGCGGCCGATACGCTTGCGCTCGCAGCCGAGGCCGGGCCGGACGATTTGCTCCTGGTGCTGCTCACCGGCGGCGGCTCGGCGAACTGGATCGCGCCCGTCAACGGCATCAGCTTCGCGCAGAAGCAGGCGGTCAACAAGGCGCTGCTCCGCTCCGGCGCTCCGATCGGCGAGATGAATGTCGTGCGCAAGCATCTGTCGCGGAGCAAGGGCGGCAGGCTCGCGCGCGCGGGCAAAAATGCCGCCGAGATCGTGACGCTTGCGATCTCCGACGTGCCGCATGACGATCCCTCCGCGATCGCCTCGGGTCCGACCGTGCCCGATCCGACCACGCTCAATGATGCGCGCGCCATCGTCGCCCGGTACAAGCTCGACATCGACGATGCCGTTCGCCGCGCGCTGGACGACCCCGCCAACGAAAGCTGCAAGCCGGGAGACGCCGCGTTCGCGCGCGCGCATTTCGAATTGATCGCACGTCCGAAGCAATCGCTCGACGCTGCGGTCAAACTCGCGCATGAGGCCGGTTACGAGACGATCGATCTCGGCGCCGACCTCGAAGGCGAGGCCCGCGATGTTGCCACCGATCACGCCAGGCTGGCGCTTCAGGCCCGCGCCCAGGGCAAGCGCGTCGCGATCCTCTCCGGCGGCGAGCTCACGGTCACCGTGCGGGGCAATGGCCGCGGCGGCCCGAACCAGGAATACGCGCTGGCGCTCGCCGCCCTCTTGAAGGACACGCCTGACATCTCCGCGCTCGCCGGCGACACCGACGGCGCCGATGGCGGTGCCGGCCATCCCACCGACCCCGCCGGCGCGCTGATCGACGCGGCGACATTCGCGAAGATGACGGCGCAGGGGCTGCAGCCGCAGGCCTATCTCGACAACAACGATGCGACGACGTTCTTCGAGGCGACGGGCGACCTGCTGCTGCCGGGTCCCACGCTGACCAATGTGAACGACATCAGGGTGATCCTGGTCGACTGACACGGCGGCATCGCCATCCCGCCGGCGCCGCGCGCGGTTCGGCGGGACGGCCTGGTTAACGATCTCTGAATTCTCGTCGGCGTCCTCTTTTCCAGGGGGCGGGCATCGCCGCCTTTAACCTCGCATTCGCCGCAGTTTCAGGAACATGTCCCGAAACTGGGCGTATTGTTGGGCTGATTCACCACCGCCTGCTCTAATCGCGTCGTCCCGGGGGCAACGCACATGGCGCAAAGTGATCAGGAGGTCGCAAGCATTGATCCGCTCGTGCTCGGCGAGCTGCTCAAGTGCGCCGCCAATAATCTGTGGCTTGGGATCATCCTTTTTGGCAGCGACCGCAGGGTCATTTTCTGCAATCCGCGCTACCGCGAGATGTACGCGCTCTCGCCCGAGCAGGTGCGCCCGGGAACGCCGATCAAGGACCTGATCCAGCATCGGCTCAAACTGGGCCTGAACATCGGCGGAGAAGCCGGCGCCTATGTCCGCGCCCGCACGGAAGGCTCGGTCGTCAGCGAGCAGACGGTCCAGCAGTTCGCCGACGGAAGAATCATCGCCTACACCATCCATCCCCTGCCCGACGGCGGCGGCATGGCGACCCACGAGGACATTACCGAGCGCGAAGAGCTCAGTGCGCGGCTGCAGGAGCGCAATTTTCAGTTCGACATTGCGATCAACAACATGTCGCAGGGACTTTGCTTCTTCAGCGCCGACCATCGGCTGCTCGTCTGCAACACGCACTATATCGAAATGTACGGCCTGCCGCCCGACCGCGTTCGTCCGGGCACGCCGCTCCAGGAGATCCTCGACCTGCGCTTCGAAGCCGGCAGCGTGCCGGCGATGACGCGGGAGGAATACGCCACATGGCGGACCGATGTCGCCACGTCGGCCGAGGCCATGGACAGCATCGTCGAGATGCGGAACGGGCGAACCTTCAAGATCAGGCACCGACCGATGCCCGATCTCGGATGGGTGGCGACCCACGAAGACATCACCGAGCAGCGCAAGGCGGAATTGCAGATCGCGCATATGGCGCACCACGATGCGCTGACGGACCTCGCCAATCGCGCCCTGCTCGGTCAGCGCCTCAAGCAGGCGCTCGAGCAGGGCGGGATGTTCGCGATCCACCACATCGATCTCGACAAGTTCAAGGCCGTCAACGACACCCTGGGCCACCAGGCCGGCGACATCCTGCTGCAGGATGTCAGCCGCCGCCTCAAGCAGCTCGCGCGCGACAGCGACACGATCGCGCGCATGGGCGGCGATGAATTCGTCATCCTCCAGTCGCCGATTTCCGATTCGAGCGAAGCGGACACGCTGGCGCGCGATGTTGTCAGCACCCTGAGTGCTCCGTTCGGGCTCGACGGACACCAGGCTATTGTGGGCGCGAGCATCGGGATCGCCATTGCGCCCGGCGACGGCTCGACGCCCGAGCAACTCCTGCACAATGCCGATCTGGCCCTGTATCGCGCCAAAAGCGACGGCCGCGGCATGTACTGCTTCTTCAAACCGGCCATGGGCGAAGAGGCGCAAAGCCGTCGCGCGCTGGAGCAGGACCTTCGCAACGGCCTTGCCGCCGGCGAGTTCGAACTGCACTACCAGCCGGTCGTGAAGACCGACGGCGGCGAGATCAGCGGCTTCGAAGCCTTGATCCGTTGGCGACATCCAGGGCGCGGACTGGTCGCGCCGAACAGCTTTATCCCGCTTGCGGAAGAGATCGGCCTGATCGTGCCGATCGGCGAATGGGTGATCCGGCAGGCCTGTGCCACTGCAAGCCGATGGCCGGACCATCTGCACGTCGCCGTCAACATCTCGGCGGTGCAATTCCGCCAGCCGGGCCTGACAGAGGTGATCGTCGGCGCGCTCGCGGCCTCCGGCCTCGATCCGCGGCGGCTGGAAATCGAAATCACGGAAAGCGTTCTGCTGCAGGACAGGCATGGGACGCTGACGACGCTGCACCAGCTCCGGGCGCTGGGCATCAAGGTCGCCATGGACGATTTCGGCACCGGCTATTCGTCACTGACCTATCTGCAATGCTTCCCCTTCGACAAGATCAAGATCGACCGGTCTTTCGTCAGCGGCGTGGAAAACAATGCGGCCTCCCTCAGCATCGTGCGGGCGGTGGCGGCACTGGCGCGCGGGATGGGCATGACGACGACGGCGGAGGGCGTGGAGACCGAGGAGCAGCGGGACCGGATCGCAGCGGAAGGCTGCACGGAAATGCAGGGCTATTTGTTCAGCCCGCCCTTGCCCGCCCTGGAAATCGAGCGCCGCTTCCTGTTCGCGGAAGCACCTGCCATGCCCGATCGGTTCGCCGCGGCGTAACCGCCGCCCCGCCCGCGTTTCCAGGTTCGATGCTCCGTCTTCGGAGCAATGAAAGCGTCAAAACTCGTTGGCGATCTTCGAGAGCATCCCGAGCAGGGCTTCGCGGTTGGACGGCCCGAGCAGCTCGTTCAGCCGGGCCTCGTGCTTGGTGGCGACGAGCTTCTTGGCGCGGGCCAGCACGGCCTTGCCCTTGTCGGTCAGCACCAGGATGTGCGAGCGGCGGTCGTTGGTAGAGCGGATCCGCGCGCAAAGGTCGCGGCTCTCGAGATTATCGAGCATCGCCACGAAATTCGGCCGCAGGATGCCGAGAGTGGAGGCGATCT
Source organism: Bradyrhizobium sp. 4 (assembly GCF_023100905.1). Taxonomy (NCBI): domain Bacteria; kingdom Pseudomonadati; phylum Pseudomonadota; class Alphaproteobacteria; order Hyphomicrobiales; family Nitrobacteraceae; genus Bradyrhizobium; species Bradyrhizobium sp. 4. The sequence goes on along the minus strand of NZ_CP064686.1, from coordinate 723,152 downwards.
CGGTCTGATTACGGCCGGGGTTTTTCTCGACCAGCAGCAGCACGGAGAACTGCGCCGGCGTGAGCTGGAGCGAGGCCATGCAGCGCAGAAAGTTCTCGAACACCTTGAGCTGTGCCCGCTTCAGGACATAGCCGAGCTGCTCCGAGAGCTCGCCGAGCTGGAGGGCTTCGCCAGGCCCGTCGGCCGCGTCCTTGCGGCCCTTGGCGGTCTCGGCGGGTTTTTCAGAGGACTTTTCAGCGCTTTTGGAAACGGTCATCGCCTCATGCTCGCAATCCCGTTAAGTTCGGGAGGATCGTTCGCCACCCTTGATGTTATATTTGATAATTGTTATGGACCATATCAAATATCGTCAGCGCTGTTCAATGGCTGTGAGCGGACCGTCCACCACAATCAGGGGACCGGTCCTGAATCTTTGAGGGGGAGCGTCCGGTCTTGAATACCACCATCATGCTGTTCCTGCTGCAGGACGGCATCACCAATGGCGCGATCTATGCGCTGCTCGGCCTGGCGCTGGTGCTGGTGTTCGCCGTCACCCGCGTCATCCTCATTCCACAAGGCGAATTCGTCACCTATGGCGCGCTGACCTATGCCTCGCTGGCCGCGGGCCAGATGCCGGGCACGGCCAAACTTGCGCTCGCCCTCGGCATTGGCGCCTTCGCGTTCGACCTGTTCGCCGCGCGCAAGGCGCTGCACGGACGCCTGGTGCTGCGCAGCGTCCTCACCAACATCGTGCTGCCGGCCATCGTGCTGGCGCTGACCGTCTACTACGCCACCCAGAAGCCGCCGGTTGCGGCCTGCATCGCGCTGTCGCTGGTGATCGTGGCGATGATCGGCCTGTTTCTCTACCGCATCGCATTCCAGCCGCTGGCGCACACCTCGGTGCTGGTGCTGCTGATCGCCTCGGTGGGCGTCCACCTGGCGCTTCAGGGTTTGGGCCTCTTGTTCTTCGGCGCCGAAGGCCAGCGCGGACCTGCCGTGCTGGCCGGATCTTTCACCACCGGCGCGCTGCGCTTCACGGGCCAGAGCATCACGGTCTACGGCATTACCATCGCCTTCATCGTCGGGCTGTGGCTGTTCTTCGGGCTGACACTTTACGGCAAGGCGCTGCGCGCGACCGCCGTGAACCGGCTGGGTGCCCGGCTCGTCGGCATCCGCACCACGCTGTCCGGGCAGATCGCCTTCCTGCTGGCGTCCGTCATCGGCGCACTGTCGGGCATCATGATCGTGCCGATCACGACGCTCTATTACGACTCGGGCTTCCTGATCGGCCTGAAGGGCTTTGTCGCCGCCATCATCGGCGGGCTTGTCAGCTATCCCCTCACCGCGGTCGCGGCGCTGGTCGTCGGCATCGTCGAGGCGTTCTCGTCCTTTTATGCCTCCAACTACAAGGAGGTGATCGTTTTCATGCTCTTGATTCCCGTGCTGCTGCTGCGCTCGCTCGCGGCGCCTGCGGTCGAGGAAGAAAAGGACTGATGCCAAGATGCAGAGCCGGCTTCCCATCCTCATCTTCGCGCTGATCATGGCGGCGATCCCGTTCGTTCCGGGCATGCCCCCGTTCTGGATCGTGCTGCTGGACAATGTCGGCCTCACCGCCCTGGTCGCGATGGGCCTCGTGCTGCTGACCGGCGTCGGCGGCCTGACCTCGTTTGGACAAGCGGCCTTCGTCGGCTTCGGCGCCTACACCACCGCGGTGCTGTCGACGACCTACGGCATGTCGCCTTGGCTGACGCTGCCGCTGTCGCTGGTGGTCAGCGGATTGTTGGCGGTGCTGCTCGGCCTCGTCACGGTCCGTCTGTCCGGCCATTATCTGCCGCTCGGCACGTTGGCCTGGGGACTCGGCTTGTTCTATCTCTTCAGCAAGCTGGAGTTTTTGGGAAGAAACGACGGCATCTCGGCGATCCCACCGCTATCGATCGGCTCGTTCAAAATGCTCTCGCCCGGTTCGATCTACTACGCGATCTGGGTTGCCGTAATCCTCTCGGCGCTGCTCACGATGAACCTGCTGGACTCCCGTACCGGCCGCGCCATCCGCGCGCTCCGGCGCGGCCATGTCGCGGCCGAGGCGTTCGGCGTGCACACGCCGCGGGCGAAAATGCTGGTGTTCATCCATGCCGCCGTGCTTGCCGGCCTCTCCGGCTGGCTCTACGCCCATCTTCAACGCGCGGTGAATCCGACGCCGTTCGGCGCGCAGGCCGGCATCGAATATCTCTTCATCGCCGTGGTCGGCGGCGCCGGCTATGTCTGGGGCGGCGTCCTCGGTGCGGCGCTCGTCGTGGTCCTGAAGGAAGTGCTGCAGAGCTACCTGCCGCTGATCCTGCCCGGCTCCGGCCAGGTCGAGACCATCGTGTTCGGCATCATGCTGGTGGCGCTGCTCCAGCTCGCACCCGGCGGCGTCTGGCCCTGGCTGATGTCGTTCCTGCCCCAGCGTACCAGTGGCAAGAAGCCGGACACTTCGCTGAAACTGGAGCAGCGCACCCGCTCGCCCGGCCAATCCAGCGTCCTGCTTCAGGTCGAGAAGGCGCGGAAGCAATTCGGCGGCGTGGTCGCGGTGAACAACGTCTCCTTCGACGTTCAGGCTCGCGAGATCGTCGCGCTGATCGGCCCCAACGGCGCAGGCAAGAGCACCACCTTCAACCTGATCACCGGCGTGCTGTCGGCCAGCTCGGGCTCGATCTCCGTGCTCGGCAACAAGGTGGACAGGGCGCCCCCGCAGGAGATCGTCAAGCTCGGCATCTCCCGCACCTTCCAGCACGTCAAGCTGGTGCCTGACATGACCGTGCTGGAAAACGTCGCAATCGGCGCGCATCTGCGCGGCCATTCGGGGCCGATTTCCTCAATGCTGCGGCTCGACCGCACTGATGAGGCAAAGCTGCTCGCCGAAGCCGCCCGCCAGATCGAGCGGGTCGGACTGGGCGAGCAGATGCATCAGCTCGCAGGCTCGCTGTCGCTGGGACAACAACGGATCGTCGAGATCGCCCGCGCGCTGTGCGTCGATCCGATGCTGCTGCTGCTCGACGAGCCGGCGGCCGGCCTGCGCCACATGGAGAAGCAGCAGCTCGCGACGTTGCTGCGGGAGCTGCGCGACGGCGGCATGAGCGTCTTGCTCGTCGAGCACGACATGGGCTTCGTCATGAACCTCGCCGACCGCATCGTGGTGCTCGATTTCGGCACCAAGATCGCGGAAGGAACGCCGGCCACGATCAAGACCAATCCCGAAGTGATCAAGGCCTATCTCGGAGTGGCGGCATGAGCGCGCTGTTGTCCGTCGCCGACGCCCATGTCGCCTATGGCAAGGTCGAGGCCGTGCGCTCTGTCTCGCTCGAAGTCGGCCAGAACCAGATCGTCACCATCGTCGGCGCCAACGGTGCCGGCAAGACCACGCTGCTGTCCGCCATCATCGGCATTTTGCCGCTGAAGGGGCGCGTTTCATTCGCAGGTCAGGATCTGTCGCGGCTCGACATCGAGGACCGCGTCGCCATGGGGCTGGGCCTCGTTCCCGAGCACCGCGAATTGTTCGTGACCATGAATGTCGAGGACAATCTCGAGTTAGGAGCCTTCCGCATCGAGAGAAGCAAGGCGAAAGCCTCGATGGAGCGGGTCTACACGCTGTTTCCGCGGCTCAAGGAGCGGCGCAAGCAGCTCGCCGGCACGCTCTCCGGCGGCGAGCAGCAGATGCTCGCAATGGGCCGCGCGCTGATGGGCGAGCCCAAGCTCCTGATGCTGGACGAGCCGAGCCTCGGCCTCGCCCCGATCATCGTCGCCGACATTTTCCGCATCGTCACCGAGTTGCGTGCCGCCGGCGTCTCCGTGCTGCTGGTCGAGCAGAACGCGCAGGCCGCGCTCAAGATCGCGGATCAAGCCTACGTCATGGAGCTCGGCGAGTTCGTGCTCAGCGGCAAGGCCAGCGACATCGCGGCGAATGAACGCGTCGCCGCCAGCTATCTCGGCTTCCAGCACGAAGGCGCGAGTGTGTTGTAAGTGCGCCGTGAACTCCTCTTCCCTTCTCCCCTTGCGGGAGAAGGAGGCGCGAAGCGCCGGATGAGGGGTATCCATCCAAACGGAAAGCGCTTCATTCGCGGAGAGGGACCCCTCATCCCGCGCAAGTCGCTCTAGCTTTCATTGGATGGTGAGTTCGCCTCCCCCTTCAGCGCCGCGACCTCCGCCTCCAGCTCCGCTATCTTCGCATCCCTCGCCGCCAGCGCCGCTGCCACATCGCCAGCGTCGAACTTCTGCGGGATGTGCTGCGGGCAGTTCGTATCCCACGCTTCGATCTTGAACAGGATCACCTGCTCCGGGCGCGCCCGATAGCCTTTCGGCATCAGCGATGTCGTCAGCGCCTCGTCGTCCTCGACCACGCGGGCCTCGCCCCAGATCTTCACCCGGCGGCGATGGGCGTAGTCCATCAGGAAGATGTAAGCCTTGGGATTTTCGGACAGGTTTCCCTGCGTGATGTATTGCCGATTGCCGGCGTAGTCCGCGAACGCCAGCGTCTGCTTGTCCAGCACCTTCAAGAAGCCCTTCGGGCCGCCGCGATGCTGAATGTAGGGCTGGCCATCGGCCGAGGCGGTGGCAAGATAAAAGCTGTTGGCATCGGCCAGGAACGCCGCGAGGTTCTCATCGACCTCGGTGCGCCAGCCGCGCTGCTCGGCATGCGCATAGCCTTCGCGTGATCCCTTTCGGGTCTGGATCGACTTCACCGCCGGCGTGAATGCCACGTCGCTGGCGTAGGTGTGAGTTGCCGTCATCGGACCATCTCCTGAAATCCGACGCATCCCTGCGTCTTCGCCAGCTAAAGTGGACTTTTCGCAGGCTAAAACAATCGGTCCGCTTGACACTTCATCATTGCGGTATATGCAACAATGCCATGGATCGCCTCGAAGCCATGCATGTTTTCGTCGCCGTCGCCGATTTGCGCGGCTTCGCGCCGGCGGCACGAAAGCTGCGGCTGTCCCCCTCGGCGGTGACGCGGCTGATCGCGGCTCTGGAGGAGCATCTCGGGGCGCGGCTGTTGCAGCGGACCACCCGTCAAGTGACCCTGACCGACGTCGGAACGCGCTATCTGGAGCGTGCGCGTCGCATCCTCGCCGATGTCGAGGAGGCCGACGGCTCGGCACGGGAGGAGCGCAGCCGGCCGAGCGGGCGGCTGGTAGTGGCGGCGCCGGTCGGCTTCGGCCGGCTCCATGTCGGCCCTGTCATGATCGCCTACCTCAAGCGCTATCCCGAGGTCGCCTGCGAATTGCGGCTGTCGGACCACCTCGTCAACCTCGTGGAAGATGCCGTCGATGTTGCGGTGCGGATCGGCCATCTCACCGACTCCTCGCTCGTCGCGCGCCAGGTCGGCGAGATGCGGCGGATCGTGGTGGCGACGCCAGGCTATCTGAAGCGGCATGGCGAGCCGAAGACGCCGGAGGCATTGCTCGCGCACCAGACCATCGCCTTCGGTCCATCCGCGAACTGGCGCTTCGAGCAGGACGGCCGCGACATCGAGGTGGCGCCGAATCCACGCTTCGCCAGCAACAGCGCCGACGCCGCCCTGCAATATACCGAGGCCGGCGGCGGCGTGACCCGAGTGCTGGCCTATCAGGCCGACGAAGGCTTGCGGCGCGGGCGGCTCAAGATCGTATTGGCGAACTACGAGCAGCCGGCGCTGCCAATCCACATCGTCTACCCGACCTCGCGCCTGCTCTCCGCCAAGGTGCGCGCCTTCGTCGATCTCGTGGTGGAGACCGCGGAGTGGAAATTTGGGTGACGCCCTCACCCCTTCTTCGGCACGACGCGAAAGGTGCCGCTGGCGCGCGCGATCACGGCGCCGTCGGCCTTCGCGAGGCACTGCGCGAAGCAGATCGTGCTGCCGGTCTTGATCGCCTCACCCTCAACTGCCAGCCATTGGCCGATCTCGCCGGCGCCGACATAGTCGACCGACAGCGAGATCGTGACCAACGAGGTGGTCCAGCCCGTCGCCTGCGCGCAGCTGTAGCCCATGGCGGCATCGGCCAGCGCCGCGATCAGGCCGCCATGGATCAGCCCGCGCGCGTTGGTGTGCGGTGTTGCCAGCCGCAATCCCACGGTGACGCCGTTGTCGGTCTTCCTGGAGTAAAGCGGCTCCCAGGGATCGGTGAGCGGGGCTTTGCGAAAGTGCGGCTCGAAGCCGGCGGGGATGTCGGTGCTGGTCATGTCCATCTCGCGTTGGTGGCTGCCGCCATTGAACGCGAGGGACGTGACGGTTGCATCACCTACAAAGTTTTAAACGACATTTGCGCGGGCGTTTGAAATGGACGGCGGCGTCGCCTCACCAGGACTGTCATCACCCGCGAAAGCGGGTGATCCAGTATTCCAGAGACGGCGACGTGATACGGAGAGGCCGCGGCGTACTGGATGCCCCGCCCTTCGCGGGGGCATGACGGTGACCGTCCTAAAACGGCAGCCCCACGTAATTCTCCGACAGCGACGTCATCGCGGCCTGCGACTGCGTGACGTAGTCGAGCTCGGCGAGCTGGATGCGCGCGCCGATGGTGCCGGTGTCGGGGAATTTGTGCAGCATCGAGGTCATCCACCAGGAGAAGCGCACGGCCTTCCAGACCCGCGCCAGTGCCTTCGCCGAATAGGCATCAATGCCGGCGCTGGATTTTTCGTCGTAGAACTCGCGAAATGCGCTCGACAGATAATGCGCGTCGCTGGCCGCCAGGTTCAGCCCCTTGGCGCCGGTCGGCGGCACGATATGGGCGGCGTCACCGCACAGGAACATCCTGCCGAAGCGCATCGGCTCGGCGACGAAGCTGCGCAGCGGCGCAATGCTCTTCTCGATCGAGGGGCCCGTGATCAGGCTGTCGGCGGCGTCCTGGTCGAGCCGGCGCCTGAGCTCGTCCCAGAAACGGTCGTCCGGCCATTGGTCGACATGGTCATCGAGCGCGCACTGCACATAGTAGCGGCTGCGTCTGGTCGAACGCATGGTGCACAGCGCAAAGCCGCGGGCGTGGTTGGAATAGATCAGCTCGTGGCTGACCGGTGGCGTCTCGGAGAGGATGCCGAGCCAGCCGAACGGGTAGATGCGCTCGAACTCCTCGATCGCCGAAGCCGGAACGCTGGCGCGGCTGACGCCATGAAAGCCGTCGCAGCCGGCGATGAAATCACAATCGATCGTGTGGGTGACGCCATCCTTCACGTAGGTTACGCGCGGGTGACTGCCGTCGAAATCATGCGGCTGCACGTCCCTGGCCTCGTAGACCGAGGTGAGACCGGCGGCCGCGCGTGCATTCATCAGGTCGAGCGTGACCTCGGTCTGGCCGTAGATCATGACCGTCTTGCCGGTCGAAGCCTTCATGTCGATGCGGTGCCGGCGCCCCGAAAAGGCGAGTTCGATCCCTTCATGCACCAGACCTTCGGCATGCGCCCGCGCGCCGGCGCCGATCTGGTCGAGCAGCGCGACGGTCCCCTCTTCCAGGAGACCTGCACGGATGCGGCCGAGCACATAGTCCGGGCTCTGCCGCTCCAGAATGACATTGTCGATGCCGTAACCGTGCAGCAGTTGCCCAAGCAACAATCCCGCCGGCCCTGCCCCGATGATTGCGACTTTTGTCCGCAATACTTGCTCCTCCCGATCCTGTAGGCTTTCGGCGCGGCTCGCTTGTCGCAGCCGTCCGCGCACGATAATTATATCATATAACGGTTGGGCAAAAGGGAGTGCGCGGCGGCACGCCGCGCCAGTTCCGGCTTGAACGCGCCGGCCAATTAGATAACATGTTAATTAACGAGACCGGGCCATCGAAGCCCGCCGTCAAAAGAGGGAGAGACACGTGATGAGGAAAGCCTGTCTGGCGTTGCTGCTGGCAGCAAGCGTGAGCCCTGCGCTCGCGCAGGACAAGACCTTCGATTTGAAGATCTCGCACTGGGTGCCGGCCTCGCATCCGCTGCAGAAATCGCTCGAGGACTGGGCAGCCGCGGTCGAGAAGGATTCCGGCGGCACCATCAAGGGCAAGGTGTTTCCGGCCCAGCAGATGGGCAAGGCCTTCGACCATTACGACATGGCGCGCGACGGCATCGCCGACGTCACCTATGTCAATCCCGGCTACCAACCGGGCCGTTTCCCGATCATCGGCGCTGGCGAATTGCCGTTCCTGATCTCGGACGCCAAGGGCGGCTCGATGGGGTTGGACGCCTGGTACCGCAAATACGCCGAGAAGGAGATGAAGGACGTCAAATACTGCCTCGCCTTCGTCCACTCGCCCTCCTCGTTCCATTCCAAGACCAAGAAGATCGTGATGCCGGAGGACGTGAAGGGCCTGAAGATCCGGCCCGCCCACGCCACCATGGCGAACTTCGTCACCTCGCTCGGCGGCACCAATGTGCAGTCCTCCGCGCCCGAAGTGCGCGACATCATCGAGCGCGGCGTCGCCGACGGCGTCACCTTCCCCTGGGGCTCTCTCGTGCTGTTCGGCATCGACAAGGTGACAAAGTACGACATGGAGGCGCCGCTCTACACCACGACCTTCGTGTTCGTCATGAACAAGGACAAGTACAATGCGATGTCCGACAAGCAGAAGGCCGCGATCGACAAGAATTGCACGGTCGAGATGGCCGGTGTGGTCGGCGAGCACTGGGGCAAGTTCGAGGATGCCGGCATTGACAAGGTCAAGGCGGAGACCGGTCACGAGGTCTACAAGCTGACACCCGAGCAGACCGCCGCCTGGAAGAAAGCCGCCGAGCCCCTGGTGAAAACCTGGAGCGACGGCGCGAAGAAGACCGGCGCGGATCCGGACGCGGCGCTTACCGAGCTGAAAGCCTCGCTGAAGAAGTACAACGCGCTGGCGGAGTAGCTCTTCGTCGAAACACAGGCGGCGGCGGGATGCATCTCGCCGCCGTTGTTCTGCAAGCGGGTCGAGACGCGAGGAGCGCGTCCTCTCCCTCTCCCGCCTGAGGATGACATCTCCTAGGAAGCTCACATGAAGCGCAGCTGGATGGATCGCGTTATCGATTCGATCGAATGGATCGCAGCGGCCTTCGTCGGCATCGTCGCGCTCGACATCTTCCTGTCGGTGCTGCTGCGCAACACGCTGAACTATGCGATCCCCGATAGTTTCGACATCGGCCGCATGCTGCTCGGCATCCTGATCTTCTGGGGCATCGCCGCCACCTCCTATCGCGGCACCCACATCACGGTCGATTTGGTCTGGGGCAATGTCGGGCCGCGCTACCAGCGCTGGATCGACGTGTTCGCGACCCTGGTGCTGCTGTTCGTCGTGACGGTGCAGACCTGGACGCTGTTCGACAAGGTCCGCGGCACCTACAACGACAACGTCCAGACCTTCGACATGCACATGCCGACCTGGCCGTTCTTCGCGATCGCCTGGATCGGCGACGTCTCGGCCGTGCTGCTGATCGCGATCCGCACCTACCGGTTGATCTTCCATCCCGAAGAAATGCACGACCCCAAGCTGAAGGCGACGGAGTAATCATGAGCACCGATGCCGTCGCCGTAATCGGCTTCGTTTCCCTGTTCGCCCTGATGCTGCTGCGCGTGCCGGTCGGCATGGCCATGGGCCTCGTCGGCGTCTCCGGCTTCTCCTATCTCGTCGGCGCCACGCCGGCGCTGAAGCTGGTCGGCCAGACCTCGATGCGCACGGTGACCGACTACACCTTCGGCGTCATTCCGATGTTCTTGCTGATGGGCTCCTTCGTCAGCAATTCCGGCATGAGCCGCGAGCTGTTCCGCGCCGCCAACGGCTTTGTCGGCCATTTGCGCGGCGGGCTCGGCATCGCTACCGTCGGCGCCTGCGGCGGCTTTGCCGCGATCTGCGGCTCCTCGGTCGCGACCGCAGCGACCTTCTCCGCGGTCGCTTATCCCGAGATGCGCCGCTTCGGCTATCCGCAATCGTTTGCCACCGGCGTGATCGCGGCCGGCGGCACGCTGGGCGCGATGCTGCCGCCCTCCACCGTGCTCGCCGTCTACGGCATCATCACCGAGCAAGACATCGGCAAGCTCTTCATCGCCGGCATCATCCCGGGCATCCTGGCGATGACCATGTACATGATCACGATCTTCCTGATCGGCTATTTCCGGCCGGACTTTCTGCCCAAGGGCAAGGTGCTGCCGTGGCGCGAGCGCTTCGCCGGCCTGAAGGACATCTGGGCGCCGGTGCTGCTGTTCGTGTTCGTGATCGGCGGCCTCTACGGCCTGCCCTATTTGCCGCGCTTCACGCCGACGGAAGCCGGCGGCGTCGGCGCTGCCGGCGCCTTCATCATCGGCGTGGCGACCGGCCGGCTCGACCGCGAGAAGATTCTGGCCTCGCTGCTGCAGGCGACGCGCACGGCGGCCGCCGTGTTCACCGTGCTGATCGGCGCCTTGATCTTCGGGTACTTCCTCACGGTGACGCAGACCCCGCAGAAGGTGACGGAATTCCTCACCGGCCTCGGCCTCGGCCCCTACGGCGTGTTGGCGCTGATCATGGTGATGTATCTCGTGCTCGGTTGCCTGATGGACGCCATGGCGATGATCATCCTCACCGTGCCGATCATCTTCCCCGTGATCATGCATCTCGGTTTCGACCCGATCTGGTTCGGCGTCATCATCGTCATGACGGTCGAGCTCGGCCTGATCCATCCGCCGGTGGGCATGAACGTCTTTGTCATCAAAAGCGTAGTGAAGGACGTCTCCTTCTCCACGATCTTCAGGGGCGTGATCCCGTTCGTTGCAACAGACCTCGTGCGCCTGGTGATCCTGATCGCCTTCCCGCTGCTGGCGACGTGGCTGCCGACGCGGATGATGGCCCATTGAGGGGTGAATCGATGACCATACCGGCGCTGGAAACCAGATACGTCTTTACCGTCACCGCACGAATCGGCGACGTCGTCACCGCCGGCGAGACCGGCATCGGCATTCGCCGAATCATCCCGATCATCGGCGGCGAGGTCTCGGGTGCGATCACCGGCAAGGTGCTGCCGTTCGGCGCGGACTTCCAGACCATCCGCCCGAATGAGCTGATCGATCTCGAAGCGAAGTATGCGTTTGAAACCGACGACGGCGCCATCGTCTATGTCGAGAACAAGGGCATGCGCTTCGGCCCGGTCGAGCTGTTGCAAAAGCTCAAGCGCGGCGAGCCGGTCGACCCGAAGCAGATCTATTTCCGCACCGTGCCGAGGTTCGAGACCGGGCATGAGAAATACCGCTGGCTGATGGAGCACATTTTTGTCGGTTCAGCAGCGCGGCATGCGGATCGCGTGGTGATCGACGTGCATCAGGTGATGTGAACGCGTCGCGCCGCAAGGGCCGGCTAGTCCATTGACATGTCGGTATCTGTAGCGTATACGCTACAGATACCGACAATCAAGAGAACCGACGAATTCTCTGACTGGCTTAGAAAACAGCGAGACCGGAGAGCGAAGGCAAAAATCCTCGCCCGGATCGATCGGCTGGCGCTCGGCAATCCCGGAGACGTTGCTGCGGTCGGAGGCGGCATCAGCGAAATGAGAGTCCATGAGGGCGCCGGATACCGGATCTACTACGTTGCCCGAGGCGAGGAGATCATCGTCCTTCTTTGCGGTGGCGATAAAGGCTCTCAGCCGGGGGACATAGCGTTGGCAAAGAAGATCGCGAGCGAATTGGAGGTCTGAGCAATGGCAAAAGTGAAATCATTCGATGCTGCGGAGTACCTCGACAGCCCCGAGATGATTGCGGCCTATCTCACCGAAGCCTTTGAATCTGACGATCCGTCCGCAATAACGATGGCAATCGGTGCCGTAGCCCGTTCTCAGGGCATGGGCGCCATTGCCGAAAAGGCCGGTCTATCCCGTGAGAACTTGTATCGCTCGCTTGGCGGCGAGGCCAAACCCGAATTCGGCACTGTGATAAAAGTTCTCCACGCCATGGGTATCAATCTTGTGGCGCAACCCCAAAGTGGAACGAAGGCGGCGTAGCGACCGGATCGCATCGGCGTCCGTAATATCGATCCCAATCTTGCGGATCGGGCATCCGGGTACGGGCGCTGCACCCGGACTGTCGTCCCTTTTCCGGACTATGCATCGGCTTCCCCGCTGTCAGCCGTATTGACTCCCCCTGAATTCGTTATACAACATAACTATTCTGACAAGGACGCAAATGACACAGGGAAACGCCGAGACCGCTGACGCGGGCGCCTCCGGGCTTTTGAGGATCGAGCGGGCGGACCGGGTTTTGACGGTCGGCCTGAATCGGCCGGCCAAGCGCAATGCGCTCAACGACGGCATCATCCTGGAAATCGGCGAGTGTTTTGCGTCCCTGCCCGAGGATATCGGCGCGGTCGTCATCCACGGCATCGGCGACCATTTCTCCAGCGGTCTCGACCTCTCCGAACTGACCGACCATGATGCCACCGGCGGCCTTCTCCATTCCCAGATGTGGCACCGGGTGTTCGACCGCATCCAGTACAGCCGGGTGCCCGTGATCGCGGCACTCAGGGGGGCCGTGATCGGCGGCGGGCTGGAGCTCGCATGTGCGGCGCATATCCGTGTCGCCGAACCCTCGACCTATTTCGCGCTGCCGGAGGGGCAGCGCGGCATCTTTGTCGGTGGCGGCGGTTCGGTGCGCCTGCCGCGGCTGATCGGCGTCGCCAGGATGATGGACATGATGCTGACCGGCCGCGTTTATTCCGCGACGGAAGGCACCTCCTACGGCTTTGCGCAATATGTCACGGAAGCCGGCAACGGCCTCGGCAAGGCGATGGAGCTTGCGAACAAGGTCGCCTCCAACGCGCCGCTGACCAACTTCGCCGTGCTCCAGGCGCTACCGATGATCGCGGAGGCCAATCCGCAGACCGGCCTGTTGATGGAATCGCTGATGGCGACGGTGGCGCAGAGCGACAAGGAAGCCAAGCGCAGGATCCGCGAGTTCCTCGAACACAAGACCGCAAAGGTGAAGCCGAAATCATGAGCGCGCAGCCGTCGTCCTCTTCCAGCATGGAGCGCGGCGCGAGCACTTCCCCGCTGCGGCCCATTTCGTTCGGCGATCCGGTCGTGAATATCGAGCGGCGCGACGACGGCACGATTTACCTGCGGCCCAAACAGCCGCTCGGAGACTATCCGGCTCGCATCACCGACCGCCTGCATCACTGGGCGAGCGCGACCCCCGATCGCGTGTTCATGGCCGAGCGCGAAGGCGGCCGCGGCTGGCGCAAGATCAGCTACGCCGAGCTGCTCGCCGCGAGCCGGCACATTGCCTCAGGACTCATTGCGCGCGGGTTGTCGGCGGAGCGGCCGGTCGTCATCCTCTCCGGCAATTCGATCGACCATGCATTGCTGGCGTTCGGAGCGTTCTATGCCGGCATTCCGTTCTGCCCGGTGTCGCCGGCCTATTCGCTGGTGTCGAAGGATTACGGCAAGCTCTCCTACCTGATGAAGCTGCTGACGCCCGGCCTCGTCTTCGCCGAGGACGCCGACAAGTTCGCCGACGCGCTCGCGGCCAACGTCTCGCTCGGCACCGAGATCGCCGCGTCCTACGGCCATGTGCCGGGCCGCGACGTCACCTTGCTCGCCGACCTCATGGCAACGCCGATCCGCGGCGATCTGGACGAGGTCCACGGCAGGATCGGCCCCGACACCATCGCGAAATTCCTGCTGACGTCGGGCTCGACCGGCAACCCCAAGGCAGTCGTCAACACCCAGCGCATGATCTGCGCCAACCAGGTGATGCTGCGCGAGACGCTCGCCTTCCTCAAGGACGAGCCGCCCGTCATCATCGACTGGCTGCCCTGGAATCACACTTTTGGCGGCAACCACAATATCGGGTTGACGCTCTACAATGGCGGCTCGATGTATCTCGACGCCGGCAAGCCGGTGCCTGGAGGCATCGAGGAGACCGTGCGCAATCTCCAGGAGATATCGCCGACGGTCTATTTCAACGTCCCCAAGGGCTACGAGTCGCTGCTGCCTTATCTACGCGACGACCAGGGCCTGCGCGCAAAATTCTTCGACCGGCTGCACACGATGTTCTTCTCGGGCGCGGCCCTGTCGCCGTTCGTCTGGAACAGCCTCGACGAGCTCGCGGTGAAGGAAAAAGGCTACCGCGTGCCGATGCTGACCGGCCTCGGTGCAACCGAGACCGCGCCGTTCTTCATGTCGGTCAACCCGCGCACCAGCCGCTCCGGCCATGTCGGGCTTCCCGTATCCGGCAACGACGCCAAGCTGGTGCCGAACAACGGCAAGATGGAAGTTCGTTGCAAGGGGCCGAACGTGATGCCCGGCTACTGGCGCCAGCCCGACATCACCGCAAGTTCGTTCGACGAAGAAGGCTTCTACAAGCTCGGCGATGCACTCAAGCCCGTCGATCCCGACGATCTCAATGCCGGCTTCGATTTCGACGGCCGCATCGGCGAGGATTTCAAGCTCGGCAGCGGCACCTGGGTCAGTGTCGGCCCGTTGCGCGCGCGCTTCGTTGCGGCCTGCGCACCGCTGGTGCGCGACGTCGTCATCGCCGGCATCAACCGTGACGAGGTCTCCGCGCTCGTCGTGCTCGATCTCGACGGCTGCAGGCTGATCAACCCGACGCTGCCGACCGACGATCTCGTCGTCGCGACCCGCGACCGGCTGGTGCGCGAGGCATTTCGCGAACGGCTGACCCGCTTTCTCGGCGCGGCCACGGGATCCTCGACGCGGATCACGCGCGCGATCCTCATGGACACGCCGCTCTCGATCGACAAGGGCGAGGTCACCGACAAGGGCTCGATCAACCAGCGCGCGGTGCTCGAGCATCGCAGCCTGCTGATCGAGGAGCTCTACGCTGCCAATCCATCGGACCGTGTGATATCGGTCGGCTAAGAAATATCGCACCAGGGAGAACGCCATGTTGTTGAAGGATCAGGCTGTCATCGTCACCGGCGGCGCGTCGGGACTTGGTGCGGCGACCGCGCGAAAGCTGGCTGGCCAGGGCGCCAAGGTCGCGGTGTTTGATCTCAATGCCAAGCTCGCCGAGACTGTCGCCGCCGAGATCAAGGGCGTGGCTGTGGCTTGCGACGTCTCCGATGCCGCGTCCGCGGAAGCTGCGATCGCGCAGGCGACCAAAGCCCATGGACCCGCGCGCGTGCTGGTCAATTGCGCTGGCATCGGCGTTGCCAAGCGCGTCGTCGGCCGCGACGGCCCGATGGCGCTCGCCGATTTCGACAAGGTGATCAAGGTCAACCTGATCGGCACCTTCAACATGCTGCGTCTCGCCGCAAACGAGATGTCCAAGCTCGAGCCGCAGGCCACCGGCGAGCGCGGCGTCATCATCAACACGGCGTCCGTTGCCGCTTATGACGGCCAGATTGGGCAATCGGCCTATTCGGCCTCGAAGGGCGGCATCGTCGGCATGACGCTGCCGATCGCGCGCGAGCTGGCGCAGTTCGGCGTCCGCGTGCTGACGATTGCGCCCGGCCTGTTCCTCACGCCGCTGCTCGCCAACCTGCCGCAGGAAGCCCAGGACTCACTCGCCGCCGCAATCCCGTTCCCGCGCCGGCTCGGCCACGCCGACGAGTTCGCGGCGCTCGCCCTGCACATGGTCGAGAATTCCTACCTCAACGGCGAAGTGGTACGCCTCGACGGCTCGCTGCGCATGGCGCCGAAATAGGGCGCGGCATATGTTCGTGAACCGGCGCGACGTCCAGATCCAGTGGGGTGACTGCGACCCCGCCAACATCGTCTATTACCCGCGCTATTTCGCGATGTTCGACGATTCGACGTCGACCCTGTTCGAAGTCGCCGGCTTCTCCAAGCAGGACCTGGTCAAGAAATACGGCCTGGTCGGCATTCCCATGGTCGATACGCGCGCCAAGTTCTACATCCCCTCGACTTATGGCGACTGGATCACCATCGAAACGAAGGTCGAGAGCATCAAGCGCTCGAGTTTCGAGGTAAAGCACAGCGTCTTCAAGGGCGAGGCGCTTGCGATCGAGGGTTTCGAGACCCGTGTCCTGGTCGGGCGCGATCCCGTTAACCCCGACAAACTGAAATCGGCACCGTTTCCTGCGGAAATGGTAGCCAAATTCACGGGGAGCGAGACCCGGAGCTAAATCGCCACATCACCAAAAGAGGGGGCTGAATTACCCCCCGATTTCTGCTTTCAAAGAAACACATAAAGGGAGGAATAGATGAAACGCTTTTACCTGACCGCCGCCGTCACCGCGGCCGCGCTTGCGCTGCCGGCCGTGCCCGCGCTGGCTCAGACCGCCGAGGTCACCATCGGCATCACCACCACCACGACCGGCCCGGGCGCAGCGCTGGGCATTCCCGAGCGCAATGCGCTGGAGTTCGTGCCGAAGGAGATCGGCGGCGTGCCGCTGAAGGTGATCGTGCTCGACGACGGTGGCGATCCCACCACCGCGACCACCAACGCACGCCGCTTCGTGACCGAATCCAAGGCCGACATCATCATGGGCTCGGCGCTGACGCCGCCGACCATCGCCGTGTCCAACGTCGCCAACGAAGCCGGCATTCCGCATTTCGGCCTGGCGCCCTTCCCGATCACGCCGGAGCGCATGAAGTGGTCGGTGGCGATGCCGCAGCCGATCCCGATCGTGGGCAAGGTGCTGTACGACCACATGAAGGCCAAGGGCGTGAAGACCGTCGGCTATATCGGCTATTCCGACTCCTATGGCGACCTCTGGTTCAACGATTTGAAGGCGCAGGCCGTGCCGATGGGCATAACCATCGCCGACGAGGAGCGCTTCGCTCGCCCCGACACGTCGGTGACCGGACAGGTGCTGAAGCTCGTGGCAGCGAATCCCGATGCCATTCTGGTCGGCGCTTCCGGCACCGCGGCCGCGCTGCCGCAGACCGAGCTGCGCGAGCGTGGCTATCAGGGCCTGATCTACCAGACCCATGGCGCCGCCAGCATGGACTTCATCCGCATCGCCGGCAAAGCGGCGGAAGGCGTGCTGATGGCCTCTGGTCCCGTCATGGATCCCGAGGACCAGCCGGACGAAGCTGCCACCAAGAAGCCGGGCCTCGCGCTCAACTCGGCCTATGAAGCCAAGTACGGCCCGAACAGCCGCAGTCAGTTCGCCGGTCACTCTTACGATGCGTTCGAGATTCTCAAGCGCATCATCCCGGCGGCACTCAAGACGGCGAAGCCCGGCACGCCGGAATTCCGCGAAGCGATCCGCCAGGCGCTGCTGTCGGAGAAGGAGCTTGCGGCGAGCCAGGGTGTCTACAATTTCACCGAGAAGGACCGCTACGGCCTCGACGAGCGCTCGCGCATCCTGCTCACGGTGAAGAACGGCAAGTACTCGCTGGTGAAGTAGACGCGGCGAAAATTAGAGACGACAGAGCCGGCCCGATGGGCCGGCTCTTTTGTTTTGGCTGTATGAGCGAGCCGCACCTCCGGTGTCGCCCCCTCTCCCGCTTGCGGGAGAGGGTTGGGGTGAGGGTGCCTCCGCATTGGGATTGTCTGACGTCTACCGGCAAAGCGCCCAGAGGAGATAGCCCTCACCCGCCACGCTCTGCGGACGCGCTGTCGTCAAGCCGCCTGCCGCAGCGGGGTCCAGGCGAACTCCGGATAGTAAGTGTCCATCATCCGGTCGACATAAGCGGTGAGGTTCGAAAATCCTTCGGCGCGACGGCGCAGGGCGGATTCGAAGAACGGCGTCAGGATCCCGGCGAGTGCACCGAAGGCGGTGGCATCGACGCCGCAGGGCTTGTTGCCCATCAGATAGGACTTGTCACCAAGCTGCACCGAGAGCGCAAACAGCGAGCGCACGGCGAGATCGACGTCGTCATCGGGCGCGTGCCGTCCGAGCCCGGAGAGCAAATAGTTCTCGGCGACACGGAATTGCGCGTCCTCGCGCAACTTCTCGCGGTTGTGCTCCGGCGCGCCGTCGAAGAAATGCGCAGGCCCCTTGGCGAAGTTGACGGGGTCGACCCAGCGCGCCCCGACCAGCGCAAAATAAACGTGATGCTCGATCATGCGCTCGAACGCCCAAGCCTGTGCGCGCTCGGCAAGAGACAGCCCGGCGTCGAAATCGAAGCCGTAGCGGCGCTCGATATGGGCGCGGATGAAGGTGGAATCGGCCACCGCCTCGCCGCCATCGTCGATGAAAGGCAGCTGCCCCTTGGGAGAGGCGGGCGGCATCGCCCGCTCCTTGCGGTAAGGCAATCCCGCCATCTTGAGCTGCACCTCCGTCTTGGCGACGAAGGGGCTGATTTCCGGCAGGCCGAAGCCGGTGCCAAAGCCGTAAAGCGTGATCATGAAGGCTCTCCTGAAACCACCGAAAGAGTTGAGGGAACTTAACCGCGGGCTGCTGCCACCATGGTGGCAGCAGCCGTGATATCTTCTGCGAAACGGGCCCCTCGCCAGGCGCGGGCCATGACATGACGGACCAGCGCGTCCGCGGCCTGGACCAGGAAGCGAGCCACCATGGTCGCGAGCGCAAGGCGGAGGTCGACGACCATGAGATCAAGGGATACGAGGCGGCCGAACGCCCATGCGTACCAAGCCCGGAGTTGCAAACGCAGGACTTGCAAAGGCTGGACCTGTAGAGGCTGGGTCCGCCACAGCGCAGCGGCCGGGCCGAAATGAGTTGGAATGATCATGGACAAATCCTCTTCAGTCGACGTGTTGACCCGGTATAGAACTCCCCTGCTGCCAACATCCTGTCAGCAGCCGCGCGCCACCATCTGAAAAACCACCGACAAGAGACCCGTCATGAGACGCGCCGACCGGCTGTTTCAAATCATCCAGGTGCTGAGGCGCACGCGTAAGCCGCTGACGGCGGACGCCATCGCGGCCGAGCTCGAGACCTCGAAGCGCACGATCTATCGCGACATCGCCACGCTGATCGGCCAGCGCGTGCCCATCCGCGGTGAAGCCGGCATGGGCTACATCCTGGAAAAGGGTTTTGACCTGCCGCCTTTGATGCTGACACCCGACGAGATCGAGGCGGCGGTGCTGGGCGCGCAATGGGTCGCC
Organism: Bradyrhizobium sp. 4; assembly: GCF_023100905.1. Taxonomy (NCBI): domain Bacteria; kingdom Pseudomonadati; phylum Pseudomonadota; class Alphaproteobacteria; order Hyphomicrobiales; family Nitrobacteraceae; genus Bradyrhizobium; species Bradyrhizobium sp. 4. The sequence continues at coordinate 704,245 of NZ_CP064686.1, read as the reverse complement.
GGCCATGCCGATCCCGCGCTGGCGCGCGCGGCTGAAGATCTGATGGCCAAGATCGCCGACACTGTCCCGGAGCGCCTGCGTCCCTTCGTGCTGGAGCCGGCAAGCCGGGCCCGGCCGAGCTGGAACAGGGAGCCCGACCGCCTGGACATGGCGCGCACACGCACCCAGATCCACGAAGGCAAGAAGATCATGCTGCGCTATCGCGACGAGCAGGGCCGCGCCAGCGAGCGCATGATCTGGCCGATTTCGATCGGCTATCTCGAAGCCGTGCGCCTGCTCGCGGCCTGGTGCGAGCTGCGCGGAGACTTCCGCAGCTTCCGCACCGACCGCGTGGTCGACGCGACCTATCCCGATGAGAGATATCCTGAAAGGCGCGACGTGCTGCGCGCAAAATGGCGGCAGAGCCTGGTCTGGGGCCCGCCCAAGGATACGTGAAGGACACGTGACGATGGACGAGAACGCCCACATCGACCTGTCGAGCTGCTGCCAGAGTTGCGGCGCCTGCTGCGGCTATTCGGCGAACTGGCCGCGCTTCTCGATCGAGAGCGACGAGGAGCTCGCCGCGATTCCCGAAGCGCTCGTCAACGACCGTCAATCCGGCATGCGCTGCGAAGGCGATCGCTGTTCGGCGCTGCAGGGAGAGATCGGACAAGCGACCGCGTGCGGCATCTACGCAGTGCGGCCGGACGTGTGCCGCACGTGCATGCCGGGCGACGCCGAATGCGCGATGGCGCGACGGAAATTCGGGCTGCCAATGATCGCGAGCGTTTAGGCCGGGACGGCTTCGCTGATCTCGTCGTCGATCTCGTCGTCCAGCGGCGCGAGCACCGAGAGCGGCTTGGTCGACAGCGTGATCGGCTTGCGCCCACCGGACAGCGACGGCGAGGATTTCGCCGCGCCTTCGCGCGCAAGCGCGTAGAGCGTCGAACCGACACGGCCGCCGTTCTCGATCAGGTCGCGCTCGTTGCAGCTGCCTGCGATCGCGACCGCCAGCGAATGCAGATGGCTTCGGCGATAGCAGAACAGCGCCAGCGTGGCGCGCGCGTCAGGGGAAACACTTTCAACCAGCCTCGGCAGGCCACTCTCGCTGGCGCGGTACATCTCGCCAAGGAGTTCGTCGCGGACCGGGCACGAATCGCCTTCAAAGGTATCGCGGCTTGAAAACATTGCAGTTCTCCCTCGTCTGGGAAGATGCAGTGCAATTCTCTAATGAAAGGTTAACCACGCTGCCCGGTAGTCACCCGGGGTGCTTGCGCGTGGGCCGCGAATCAATGGGCTGGAAAGGGTTTTCTCTGTGGCCATCCTTCGAGACACCCGCCTTCGGCGGGCCCTCAGGATGAGGTCTGCTTCTGCTGAAAGATTCTCAGTCCTCGTGGCGAGGAGGCGCGAAGCGCTGTCTCGAACCATGCAGGCCCGCCAGCCACTCCAGACGGCCGCCAGCGCTCAGTTCGCCGCCATGAAGATGGAGAGGCCGAAGCCGGTCAGATGGTGCAGGGCCTGGTCGACACCGATCAAGGTCCAGAACCAGGGATGCGCAAGATCGACACCGAAATTGGCCGAGACGAGCCCCTTGGCGCGGTCGATCGTGATGTGGATCACGAAGTCGATCAGCGCCACAAACCAGAATTTCGGCGCCACGATCAGGATGAGCGGCAGCGCAACCGCAAGGTGAACCAGGCAGTGCACCAGGAGCGGCAGGGCCCAGCCGTGCTTCTGGTCCTTGCCATGCGCCATCCAGGCGGTCTGGAGGACGAAATCGGCGATGATGTGCTTGAACGTCAGCAGCAACATCCAACCAATGAGGGCTTCGACCGGAACCGCCGATGACAGGGGTGGAAACGACAAGGCGCCCTCGTTGACGTGGCAAGAAGAGTTGGAGCGTTCAGCGCAATCTCTTCCTGGACCGGTCAAATCGCCGGGACCTGCGATTTATGACACCTCCCGCGGCGGAATGCAGCCGGGGGGAACCGGAAAATCGCCAACTGTGGCTAACTGGTGATAGGATGACCAATCGCCGCGGCCGGGTTGAGTAAGGTTACCTTCGGCTCGGAATTTGCATTCCGCGGCCTGCGCGCTATCATTGCCGGCAGAGAATATCGTTCTTTTTTCAGACGTTTACGAATTACAGGGCGACCGCAGCGATCGCATCCGCGATGCCGCCCGCCACCGGAAGCATAAGGCCAGAGTGCTGCCATGAGTACTGAGGGCCCGACCTCATCGCCGATCGAGCCACCGCCCCGGCGACCCAAGGTGATCAAGACCAATCAGCAGCAGGTCTTCCTCTACGTCGTGCTGACCCTGCTGTTGTCGCTTGCCACCGTCTGGGGCGGCCGCATGCTGGTGCACAGTTCGGAAACGCTGACCTTTGCCGTCGGCGCCCCTAACAGCGACGAGGCGCTGTTCGCAGCCAAGCTCGCCGCCGTCCTGAAGAACAACGCCTCGCGCTTCCGGATCAAGATCGTCAACAACGCCGACAACGCCAAGGCGATCGCCCAGTTCGATCGCAAGCAGGCTGACCTCGCGGTGCTGCGCACCGACGCCAAGGTGCCGCTGCGGGCGCGCACGCTCGCGATCCTCGAGCACGATCTCGTGCTGCTGCTCGGGCCGGGAAACAAGAAGATCAAGTCGCTCGCCGAACTGAAGAAGAAGAAGGTCGCCGTCCTCGCCGACAACGAATCATCGCTCGCCTTCGTCCGCGGCATCCTCGACATTCCCGACGGCGCGGACGCGGCGAGGATCCAGATGGCGCCACCGGGCGCAACGCTCGACAAGCTGTTCGCGCCGGCAAGCGGCTTTGGCGCGGTCGTCGCCATCGTCCACGCCTCGAGGGCGGTGCGGGACAAGGCGTATGAGCAGGTCGCCAGGCGCGGCGGCTTCACGCTGAATGCGATTGACGAGGCGAAAGCGCTGGCGCGCAGGATCCCCGGCATTTCCAGCGAGACGCTGACGGCGGGCACGCTGTCTGCATCACCGGAAATTCCCGACGACGATCTCGACACGATCGGGCTCGAATGGTTGCTGGTCGCCCAATCCCGGATGTCGCCGACGGCGGCCGGGGAGCTCGCGCGCAGCGTCTACGAGAACAAGTCCGCGCTCGGGCTCGACAGTGGCTTTGCCAGCAGAATCGAACCCGCCTCCGTCGAGAAGGACGCCTTCGTGATGGCGCATCAAGGGGCGGCCGACTACATCAACGACGACACCAAGTCGTTCATGGATAAGTACAGCGACCTGATGTATCTGGCCGCTGCCGCGCTCAGCGTCATCGGCTCGATCTTCGCCGCGATCTACGCCAAGATCACCCGGATCGCGCCGGAGAAGGCCAGCGAGCTTTCCACCGCCATCCTCGACATCGGCGAGCGGATCGAACACGCGCATTCGCTCGACCAGCTCGAATGTCTCCAGGACGAGCTGGAAGGCATCTTGCGCGGCGCGGTCATCGGCTTGCGAGACGGCACGATCAGTACCGACGGGCTCGATACCTTCAAGCTCGGCTACGAATTCGTCCGCGACGAGATCGGCATGCGCCGCGACTACCTCAAGCGCCATGCGGGCGAGGGCGAGAAGGCCGCTCAGGATGCGGCCCCTCCCCACCACGACGAGAGCAATGTCGTGGTGGTGAAGACAGCTCAGAGTGCCTGACCTATCGATTTGAAGATCTGCGGTGACGCTTGCCGGCACGTCCGCGAAGGACCGGGGGACCCTCGTCCGGGAACCGTCCCTGTCCACAACCGTTTGTTCTCGGATCAACCGGAGACCGCGCCATGCGTGCACTCCTCATCATCTTCCTGCTGGGAATGTTGGCCGCGGTTGGCTATTTCGCTTACTCCGCGATGGCGGTCGAGGGCGAGCCGATTCCAACGGAAGGCTATGTGGCGCTGGCGCTGGGGGCCGGGTTTTCCGTTCTTGTCGGCATCGGCTTGATGGTGCTGCTGTTCTTCAGCAGCCGTCGCGGCTACGACGAACCGCCGCATTTCAAGTAGCGGCACGTGGCCCGCGGCCGCGCCCGTCGTTGACGGCCTCGACCCGGGCAGGCACTTTGGCACCGAGGTTCCAGCCGGGGACCGCAAAGACAAAACCGAGCCGCCTTCCCGCATGTCCAAGCCGCTGATCTCCGCTCTGGCCCAGTTCGCGGCCGCCACGGCCGGCCGCAACATGACCAGGGCGGCCTATGTGGCCGTCGGCGTCGGCGTGCTCGGCATGGTGCTGCTGACGGTCAACCCGGCCTATGAGGCGGCACATCGCTGGGTCGATGCCCTGCTTTGGACCTGCCTCGTCTACTTCGTGTTCGAATGGGTGGTCCGGCTGCGCCATATGGCGCGACAGGGGCGCCTTGCACTCTACATGTCCTCCTCCGCCGGGCTGGTCGACGCGGTCGGTGCGTTGGCCGTGCCGGCCGCGCTGATTCTCGGAATCGAGCCCAGGACGGCGTGGCTGCTCAGCGTGCTCTGAGTGCTGAAGGTGGTACCGGGCATTCCCGGCCTGCGGCAGCTCCGCCGCGTGCTGGTGCTCGAATCGGGGCCGCTGCTCAGCGTGCTCGTGATCTTCCTGATGGTGGTCTTCCTGGCCTCGGTCGCCGAATATTTCCTGGAGCGGGACGTGCAGCCGCAGACCTTCGGCAGCGTCCCCGCCGCGCTGTGGTGGGCCGTCGCAACCCTGACGACGACGGGTTATGGCGACGTCGTGCCGGTGACGCCGCTGGGCCGCATGGTGGCCGCGCTGGTGATGATCTCCGGCCTCGGTGTGTTCGGCCTCTGGACCGGTATTTTGGCGACCGGCTTTGCCGCGGAGACCCGGCGCGACAATTTCCTCAAGACCTGGGAATCCGTCAGCAAGGTGCCGTTCTTCGCGGCGCTCGGACCGGCGGCCATCGCCGACGTCACCCACATGCTGCGAACCATGGAGCTGCCGGCGCGCACCATGATCATTCGCAAGGGTGCGCAGGGCGATTGCATGTATTTCATCGCCGCGGGCGAGGTCGAGGTCGACCTGCCCGGCAAGAAGGTGCAGCTCGGCGATGGCGCGTTCTTCGGCGAGATGGCCTTGCTCGGCAACAATTTGCGCGGCGCCAATGTCTCGACCACCAAGGTGTCGCGGCTGCTCGTGCTCGACCTCGTCGACTTCCGCGTGCTGATGGCGCGGCATCCCGATCTCGCCGAGACCATCGATGCCGAGGCGAAGCGGCGCACGCTCGAAAACAAATAAATGGCGACAAGCAAATAAATGGAGACAAGAATGTCGGACATCACCGACGCAGCCACTGGCCCGCTGCTCGACCTCGTTGGTGCACGCGCCACCATCCGCCTCAATCGTCCCAAACACCTCAACCGGCTCCAGGCCGAGGATCTCGGCGAGCTGGTCAAACTGTTCGATCGGGTCGAGGCCGATCCTGCTATCCGCGTGCTGGTGTTGACCGGCACCGGGCGCGCCTTCTCCGCGGGCTATGATCTCAACTCGGTTGCCGAGCGCGCGGTCAGTGCGAACGAGCAGCAGAGCGCGGGCTCCGCCTTTGAGGTAGTCGTCAACCGGCTGGAGGATCTCGGCGTCCCCACGATCTGCCGGCTCAACGGCGGCGTCTATGGCGGCGCGACCGATCTCGCGCTCGCCTGCGACTTCCGCATCGGCGTGGATACCGCCGAGATGTTCATGCCCGCGGCACGCCTCGGGCTGCATTACTACAGCAGCGGCATCAAGCGTTACGTGACACGGCTCGGCGTCGACAATGCAAAAAAGCTGTTCCTGACCGCGCAAAAGATCAGCGCGCCGGAGATGCTGCGGATCGGCTATCTCACCGATATGGTGGCGGTCGAGTTTCTGGACGAGGAGGTCGATAGGCTCGTCAACATCCTCGCCGGCAACGCGCCGCAGGCGATGCGCGGCATGAAGCGCGCGATCAACGAATTCGCCCGCGGCGAACTCGACGAGCAAGGCGCCGACCAGCGCCACCGTGACAGCATGCGCGGCGACGAGATCAAGGAAGGCATCAAGGCCTTCGCGGAGAAGCGGCCGCCAATTTTCTGATCACGCCCGCTTCGACCGCATCGCCCGCACCTGCGTAAGCTTGGGATCGCGGGCAAGCGCCTGGTAGCGTTTGCTCTCGATGGGATAGAGCGCGATCCGGCCCTTGCTATCGGCATGAACGCCCCAGCCGAAGCGCTTGCCCAGGCTCGACGCCCTCATGCACGCCTGCCCTCGGGAGAAGAACGCTTCACGGGCCGCCTGCTTCTCTGTTTCCATCGCCTTCACGGCGAGTTCGCGTCCTGGCGCAGACGTCGCGAAGATCACGTCGTCGGACGTGTATTTGTAAGGCGCCTTCGCGATCATCCCGTATTGCAGGCACGCCACCGTCGGCTTTCCCGCGCGTAGCGGCGGCTCTTCGCCTGTGCGCGCAGGACAATCTTCAGCAACCTGGATGAAGGTGTTGAAGCAGTTGGTCGTGTGCATCGGCTTCGTCATCTTCAACCTTGGATCACTCAGCCCTGAAGCGCCGCAGCATGCTGCGCCGCCATCTCAGCATCCGCCGCGTTGATGCGCTGGAACGCCGGCCGCGAGGTCATGCGTTCGGCATAGCGGACGAACACGTCCTTTTTCGGCACAATGCCGAACATCATCGTCCAGCTGAACGCGACGCCCCACAGCACATCCGCGGCCGTCATGCGCTCGCCGAGCAGATACGGTCCCTTCGACAGCTGCGCCTCGAGCGCGCCGAGCATGGCGTCGTAGTCGGCATAAGGCGATTGCGTGATCGGTGCCGGCTCGCGCTGCATGAACTTGTCGATCAGGGCCGGCTCGAACGAGGCGCCGTAATAGGCGATCCAGCGCAGATAGGGGCCGCGCAGCGGATCGTTCAGCGCGGGCGTCAGCCCTGCCTGCGGAAACAAATCGGCGAGATAGACGGTAATCGCGACCTGCTCGGTCACAAGCTGCCCGCTGTGGTGAATCGCCGGCACCTTGCCGAGCGGGTTGACGGCGAGATAGGCCGGCTGGCGCTGCTCGCCGGCCTTCATGTTGAGGACATGAAGATCATAGGGCGCCCCCAGTTCCTCAAGCAGCACCCGCGTGCCGGTGGCGCGGGTTTGCGGCGAATAATACAGCGTGATGCGGTTCGGATCGGTCATGGCGGTCTCCATCTGGCCGGCTGGCGATGGCGTTATAGCGAACCATACCTGACATCCTGTGTCAGGTATGGTTAAAAGGATTATGCGCGCGAGCCGGATGCTGTCGATCCTCACCACCCTGCAGGCCAGGGGGCAGGTCACCGCGCCTGAGCTCGCGGAGGCCTGCGAAGTCTCGGTGCGCACGATCTACCGCGACATCGACGCGCTCGCGGCGTCCGGCGTCCCTGTCTATGCCGACCGCGGCGCGGAGGGCGGCTATCGCCTGCTCGATGGCTATCGCGTGCGGCTGAACGGTCTGTCGCAAAGCGAGGCGGAAGCGCTGTTCCTGGCGGGATTGCCGGGCCCGGCGGCAGCGTTCGGGCTGGATGCGGCGATGATCGCCGCACAGAACAAGCTGATGGCCGCGCTGCCCGCCAATTTGCGCGAAGACGCCGGACGGATGCAGGACCGTTTTCACCTCGACGCGCCGGGCTGGTTCGGCGAGGCGGAAGAACCCAAGCATCTGCGCACCATCGCTGCCGCGACCCTGCGCGGGACACTGATCAAGATCCGCTACCAGAGCTGGCGCGCCGAGAAGCAGCGTCGCGTCGCGCCGCTCGGTCTCGTGCTGAAAGGTGGCAGCTGGTATCTGGCAGGTCTGGTCGACGGCAGCGTGCGGACGTATCGCGTCGCGCGCGTGCTCGACTGCACGGCGCTCGAAGATCGCTGTGAGCGGCCCGCCGGTTTCGATCTCGCCGCCTATTGGCGGGACGCAACGCTGCGTCTCGAGGCCGAGATGCATCCCAACGTCGCGATCGTTCGGCTGTCGTCCTTCGGCGTGAAATTGCTCGACGCGCTGAGCCAGCCTTACGTCAGGGCGCGTACGCAGCTCGAAGAGACCGCGGATGCGGACGGCTGGCGCATTGCCAGAGTGCCGACCGGCAAGACGTCATGGCATGCCGCCGCCGAATTGTTGCGGCTCGGGCCCGAGGCCGAAGTGCTGGAGCCGGCCGATCTGCGCGAGAAGATGGCCGAGCTGACAGAGGCGATGGCTGTGCGCTATCGCGCGGCGCGGAAAGCAGGACGGCGGCGCAACGCACCGCGACCGACGAAACACTCCTGAAACACGATTCTCCCCTGCCTGCATGAACGCATCCGCGTTTCGGCTCGACCGAGATGCAGGGACACAACAACGGCCCCTGCGCCACACTGGAGAATGAAGATGTTTCGTAAGCTTGCACTTGGTCTGATCGCCGCCGGCTCGCTCGGCGTTGCCGCTCTCGCCCCCACCGCCGCGTCGGCCCACGGCTTCCACCATCACTGGGGTCCCGGCTGGGGCTTTGGCGGGGTCTACGTCAACAGCGGCGTCAACAATTGCTATCAGGAGCGCGTCGTCCAGACCCGCCACGGCCTGCGCGTCCGCGTCGTGAACGTCTGCGCGTACGGGATCTACTGATATCCCGCATTCACGACAAAGCCCCGATCGCACCGCGATCGGGGCCTTTGCACGTCAATTTTTTTCTACTAGCCGGCCTGTCGATGTCGGCGAAACCAGGCCCAGGTCTCGCGCGTCGTTCTGATGTAGCCGCGGCCGCGGTGGACGATCTCGCCGTCGACGATCCCGTTCAGCTTCGGCAGCGCGTGGAACGGGATCGTGGGATAAGCGTGGTGCTCGACATGGTAAGGCATATTCCACGCAACCCATTTGACGAGTGCGCCGGTGTAGGTGGTGCGGGTGTTCTGGAATGCGCTGCGAGTGCGCTCGCAGCCGGTGTGCTCGGCGTAGAGATAGGGTCGCAGGAAGAACTGCCCAATGATCAGCGGCACGATCCAGACCCAGAGCAGCAGCGCCGACGAGAACCACAGCGAGAGCACGAGCAGCAGCGCATAAAGTGCGACGTAAGCGCGCGCCTCGGTGACGATGATGGTGCGTCTGTTCTCGGGGATCCAGGGCACGACGACCTTGCCGGTGACGGCATGGTCGAGCATCAACCGCAAGCGTCCGGCGACCTGAAGCAGGCCGCTATAGGCGATCGCGAGCTGCGTGTCCGATGTGGGCTTCACGCCGACGATCAGTTCGGGGTCCTTGTCAGGATCCTGGGTGTAGCGATGATGGTCCCAGTGAAACAGGCAATAATATTCGTAGGGCAATCCGATGATGAAGCCTGAGAGATAGCCGACCACGAGGTTGAGACCGCGGCTTTTGAACGCGGTCTTGTGTGCGGTCTCGTGCACAGCCATGAACAGGAAGGCGACGAGATAGCCTTGCACCGCCATCAGCGGCAGCGCCCAGAGCACGCCATGGCGTGAGGCGACCATCCAGATCAGCCCGCCGATCAGCAGGATCACGCCGTAATGGCCGAGGCTCTGCACGGCACCCCTGAGGTTGGACCGCACCGACAGTTCACGCAGCATCGCCGGCGCCAGCGGCTTCAGCCGATGGCCGGACTCTGAAACGGTTGCGTCGATCATGATCGGATGCCTGCCCTACTTGCCGAGAAGCTCTGCGATCTCGGCCTTGATGAAGGCCCGATCGCGCGCATTGTTGACGGGGTTGCCGGCGCGATGGCCGTGCAGCGACGGGATCGGATGCAGCACCGCAGAGCGCGCATTGACCAGCCGGCCGAGTTCGTCCTCGTTGTCGCGGACGTCGAAATAGCGGTCGGTCGCACCGGGCATCAGCAACATGTGCGCGTTGATCGCACCGAGCGCGCGATCGAAATCGCCATCGAAGGTCGTGCAGCGGCTGACATCGCCGTTCTGCCAGATCCCGATCTGCGCCAGGAGATCGTTGGCATCGCGCCGGGCAAACGCCGCATCCCAGGTGCGGACGAGATAGTCGTCCAGCGAGGTGAAGCCTGCTTCGCGCCAGATCTCGTCGCGATAGAAGCCGTGCGACATCGCCCAACCTGCGTAGACGCGCCCCATGGCGCGATAGCCCGCGACAGGCTTCTCGACGAACCGGCCGTCGCGGAAGGCGGGATCGGCGGTTAGCGCGGCCTTCACGCTTTCCAGGAAGACGTAATTATAGGGCGCGCAGCGGGCACTGCCGCAGACAACGGCCGCCCGCTCGACCATATCGGGATGCAGCGCCGCCCAGTGATAGGCCTGCATGCCGCCCATCGACCAGCCATAGACCAGGGCAAGCTTCGAGATGCCGAACCGCTCGGTGAGCAGCCGGTGCTGGACCGCGATGGCATCGTGATAGGTCAGGATCGGGAACGGCGCGGCGGTATTCGACGGCGAGGACGACAGCCCGTTACCGAACAGATTCGGGATGATGATGAAGTAGCGCGTGGCGTCGAGCACCCCGTCGGGGCCAATCAGCCACTCGGTGTCGGCGTGCTGCGCGCTGAACGAGGTCGGATAGAGAACCACGTTGTCCTTGTCCGGACTGAGCGTGCCGTAGGTCTTGTAGGCGAGCTTGAGCGAAGGGACGACGGCCCCGGACCGGAGCGCGACGTCGCCGGCCTCGAAAATCTCGTAGTCGCGCCCTGCCGTCATCGACCGAACTCCCGCTCACGCGGCAAGCGCGCCGCGGAAACAGCGATGCATCGATCATGCCGGTCCCGCAGACGCATCGTCGCGTCACGCTTAATAACTGTACTTATAGTCCATTTATTAGGGACCAGCAAGATAAATCCGGTCGCGCGCCAGCTCAGGCGATGGCGGCCAGATAGCGCGCGACAGAGGCCGCGAATGCGGCCTTGGCGCCTGCGGCGATGTTGCGGTCCCACCACGCGCCGTAGATGCGATCGAAGGCCAGCGGCTCGACGGCAGCCGCAATCCGTCGCACCGCGGCGGCATTGAGTGGCATGTAGTTCGGATAGGAGTACATGAAGCTGACGAAGCGGCGATCCATCGTGACCTGCGCGATATCGCCGGTGAGTAGCGCGCCCTTGCCGTCCGCACCGCTCGCGTGATGCAGCATGGCGGCGCCGGCGAAATGACCGCCGGTGCGCAGCAGCAGCACATCCTCGGAGATGCGATGGCTGTCGCCGGTCCAGTGCACGATCGAAGCATGCGGACGCGTTACCCATTGGCGATCGTCGGCGTGCAAATAGACCGGCACCCCGCCAAACGCCTCGCTCCAGTCGGCGAGCGCGCCATAGTAATGCGGATGCGAGATCGCGATCGCCTTCAGCCCGCCGATTGACCGCACATGCGCGATCGCCTCCGGCGTCGCCAGCGGGACGCAGTCCCACATCAGCCAGCCGTCCGCGAGCGGCACCAGCAGCGCGCGCTGGCCGATGGCAAAGCTTGGCTCGAGCGCGAGGCCGGTCAGGCCGAGATCGTCGCGCCAGACCATGCGGTGACGTTCCGAGAGCGCCTCGCGCGTGAGGAAAGTCTGGCCCTTCCACCCGACGTATTGCCGTTCGTCCTCGCAAATTTCACAGGACGTTGGCGGATTTTCGCCCAGAAATTGCGCGCCGCAGGTTTCGCAGGTCCAGAGGGGCATGCCGTACTCCCGACAGAGACGATCCAACGTCAATAAGGAATTGCTGGCGGTGACCGCAAGCCCCACCGACCGGGCGAAACCTGGAACCAACCCGATCAGCGCTCGTTAAACTCTCGTCCGCGCCAGAACGATTGGCTGAAAGGATCATGTCCCACCCGCCGCATCCCGGCTGAGACCACGTTTTGGTATCGATGACATCGCGGTCCCCCTCCTCGTCTCGTATCTGGCCCCTGTTCGCTCTCAACTTCTTCATGGCCGACATGCAGTCGGGCATCGGCCCTTTCGTCGGCGTCTTCCTCCAGGAGCGCGGCTGGGCGAGCGGATTGATCGGCACCGCGATGACGATCGGCAATGTCGCGGGCATGCTGATCACGACGCCGATCGGCGGCTTCATCGACGCGAGCCGCAACAAGCGCATGTGGGTCGTCATTCCCGGCATCTGCGTGGTGCTCGCGTCCGCGATCATCCTGATCTCGCAGAATTTCTGGGCGGTGACATTCTCGCAGGTCGCACAATCGCTGGCGAGCGCCGCGATCGTGCCGGCGGTCACCGGCATCACGCTCGGCATCGCCAAGCAGAAGGGCTTTAACGCGCTCAACGGCCGCAACCAGGCATTCAACCACGCCGGCAACATGGTCGGCGCCGCGCTGTCGGGCTATCTCGGTTATAAGTTCGGCTATGTCGCCGTGTTCGTGCTGGCGGCGGTGTTCGGCGCCATCGCGATCGCCTGCGTGATGATGATCCCGGCCAAGGCGATCGACGATCGCGCCGCGCGCGGCAGCAAGGAGGACGATCCGGACAGCGCGCCGGACGCGCTCACGATGCTGCTCAAGCACCGCGCGCTGCTGGTGCTGGCAATGGCGCTCGCGCTGTTTCATCTCGGCAATGCCGCCATCGTGCCGCTCTATAGCCTGGCGGCGGTCGCCGAAGGCCAGGCCAACGGCCCGAGCTTCGTCGCGACCACCGTCGTGATCGCACAAGGCGTCATGATCATCACCTCGCTGATCGCAATGAAGGCGGCGAGCAAGCGCAACTACTGGCCCATCATCCTCGTCTCCTTCATGTTCCTGCCCATCCGCGGCGTGCTCGCCTTCTTCGTCACGGGATGGTGGGGCGTCGTACCGATGCAGGTGCTCGACGGCATCGGCACCGGGCTCCAGACGGTTGCCGTTCCCGGCATGGTCGCACGCTCGCTCAACGGCACCGGCCGCATCAATCTCGGCCAGGGTGCCGTGATCACCGTGCAGGGCATCGGCGCGAGCCTCAGTCCCGCGCTGGGCGGCTGGATTGCGCAATGGATCGGCTACGGCCCGACTTTCCTGCTGCTCGGCGGTTTTGGCCTCGCGTCCATGGCGCTGTGGTTCGCGTTCGGCGCGGCTGTAAAGAAGTATTGAGGCCAGCCTTCTCAGCCGTCATTGCGAGGAGCGAAGCGACGAAGCAATCCAGGCTGTCCCTGCGGAAAGATTCTGGATTGCTTCGCTGCGCTCGCAATGACGATGTAGGACGAGTTGCGCGCTGCAGCTCTCGCCGAATTCTGCTCAACCAAACTCCACCACGATCTTGCCGAAATGGCCGCCTTGCTGCATCAACCGCAACGCGTCGCCCACGGCATCGAAGGCAAAACTGCGGCCGATCACCGGCTTCATGCCATTGCGGCTAATCGCTCCCGTCATACCCTCGAACATACGGCGGCTGCCGACAGAAAGGCCGATGACGTGCAAATTCTTGGAGAACAGGCTTGGAATCGCGATCTGCTGCGAGAAGCCGGAGAGCACGCCAATCACCAGAATGGTACCGCCGATCCGCGCCGCCTCGAGTGACTGCGAGAACGTATCCTTGCCGCCGACCTCGACGACGTGGTCGACGCCGCCGCCGGTCCACTCTGCCGCGGCCTTGCCCCACTCAGGAACCGAGCGATAGTTGATCGTGTGATCGGCACCAAGCGCACGAGCGCGTTCGAGCTTCTCGTCACTCGATGACGTTACGATCACGCTCCCGCCTGCAAGTTTGGCAAATTGCAATGCGAAGATCGACACGCCGCCGGTACCCTGCACCAGAACGGTGTCGCCGGGCTTCACCTTGGCTTCCTCGAACAGTGCGCGCCAGGCGGTTAGCCCGGCGCAAGGCAGCGTCGCCGCTTCCTGGAAAGAGAGATGCGACGGAATGCGGCTGACACCCTCCGCGTCCAGTAACATGACTTCCTGCAACACACCCGGACGCGTGCCACCGAGCGCGTAGCGCCGGCTCGCGGCTGAAACCGCTCCGTCGATCCACGATTGGAAGAACATCGGGCAGACGCGGTCCCCGACTGCTACGCAGGAAACGCCGTCGCCGGCGGCGATCACCTCGCCGGCGCCATCGGAGAACGGGATCAGCGGCAATCTGGTGACGCCACCCTTGCCCTGCACCGTGAGCAGATCGCGATAATTCAGCGATGCCGCCCGCATGCGCACCGCGACCTGCCCCGGACCGGGCTTGGGCTCGGGTAGATCGGCGAGCTCCATTCCCTCGATCGACCAGTCCCGCGCGATTTGCCAGACTTTCATGGTCGGGCGCTCCGCGTCAGGTCCCAAAATTCTTCTGGATCGCCTTGTCGAGCGTTTCGCCGCCGACGAAGCGCTGGCGGAGCTCGCGCTTGAGCAACTTGCCGCTCGGGTTCTTGGGCAGGGCATCGACGAAGATGACGCGCTTGGGCACCTTGAAATGCGCCATCTGGCCGGCGCAATACTTGATGACGGATTCCTCGTCGAGCTTCTCGCCGCTCTTGACCACGACAATCGCAGTCACTGCCTCGATCCAGCGCGGATCGGGCAGGCCTACCACCGCTACCTCGGACACTGCGGGGATGCGGTAGACCATCTCCTCGACCTCGCGGCTCGCGACGTTCTCGCCACCGGTCTTAATCATGTCCTTGACTCGATCGACCACGGTGATGTGGCCCTCGTCATCGACGGTAGCGAGATCGCCGGAGTGAAACCAGCCGCCGGAGAACGCCGCCGCCGTCTTGACCGGATCGTTGTAATAGCCGGAGAGCAGATGCGGCGAGCGGTGCACGATCTCGCCGACCTCGCCGACCTTCACATCCTCCATTGAAGTATTGACCACGCGGGTCTCGACATTGAGCACGGGCTTGCCGGCAGAGCCGGCCTTGCGCAGCTGGTCCGCAGGACCCAGCACGGTTGCGAGGGGCGCGATCTCAGTCTGGCCGTAGAAGTTCCAGAACTTCACGCTGGGCAGGCGGCGCTGGAGTTCGAGTAGCACCTCCACCGGCATGATCGAGGCGCCGTAATAACCCTTCTGCAAGGTCGACAAATCCGTCTTGTCGAAATTGGGCGAGCGCAGCATCGCGATCCAGATCGTCGGCGGCGCAAAGAACGACGTGATCCTGTGCGTCTGGATCAATGACAGAATGTTGTCGGCGGTCGGCTTGTCCGTGATCACGCCGGAGGCGCCGAGATAGATTTGCGGCCCCAGGAACACATCGAGCTGCGCGCAATGATAGAGCGGAAGCGCGTGCAGGAATTTGTCGTCCACGGTCATGCCGCCGTCGATGATGCAGCTGACATACTGCCACATCACCGCTTCATGGGTCAGCATCGCGCCCTTGGGCAGCGACTCCGTGCCGCTGGTGTAGACGATCTGTGCGAGATCCCGGCTGTCGACCGACGCCTCGAGGTACGAGCCGTCTGGGCTGAGGAGATCGTCGAAGCTGGTGAGGCCCGCGGGCGCCGTGGCAGGATCCTCACCCGGCAGCCAGATCATCTTCTCGACCGCGCAATCCCTGGCGCTGGCCGCGCGCGCGGACTCGACGAAATCAGGGCCGGCCGCGAGCAGCTTTGCGCCGGAACTCTTCAGGATGAAATTGATCTCGTCCGGATTGAGCATGAAGTTGATCGGCACCAGCACCGCACCGATCCTGGCCAATGCGAACCGGAGCGCCGCAAAGGCGTGCGAATTGCGCGAGAGCACGGCGAGGCGGTCACCCTTTTTCACGCCGAGGCCAAGCAGGCCGCGGCCGAGCCGATTGCAGATCGCGTCCATCTCGGCAAAGGTCCAGCTCACGTGGCCGCAGCTCACCGCGAGCTTGCCAGGATCGCGACCCGCTGCGCGGCGCAGAAGGTCGCCGATGGAATGCTCGCGGGCCTTCGAGATGGTGGCTGCGATATCGCCGGTCATTTCCGTTCCCCTGGATTTTTTCTCTTCGTGAGGGCCGCCTGAGCACAGGTCAGGCCACCGCATTCACCCGCTTCTTGTTCTCTGCAAAAGCGTAGTCGGGGCAACCGGCCGCGTCAAATCAGCCAGCGAGCGCGGCGCCGTTACGCAAGAGTTGACGCTTCAGGGGGGCAAATCTAGCCTCGTGCACCAACGATAGAGTTTGGGGAAATGCCATGTGCCGAATTATGCGTGCCGCCCTAGCGGCCGGATTGACTGCGTTTCTGATCAGCCCGTCTCTCGCCCAGCAGGCGCCGCTCAAGATCGGCGTGCTCTCCGACTTCTCCTCGGTCTATTCCGACATCGGAGGCCAGGGGAATGTCGAGGCCACCAAAATGGCGATCGAGGATTTCGGCGGGCAGATGTTCGGCAAGCCTATCGACATGGTCAGCGCCGATGTGCTGAACAAGCCCGATGTCGCCTCGACCATCGCGCGAAAGTGGTGGGAGACCGAAGGCGTCGATATGATCATCGACCTGCCGACATCCGCCACCGCGCTCGCGGTGATGGAGCTGTCGAAGCAGTACGAGAAGATCATGATCGTGACGGATGCGGCGAGCTCCGACATTACCGGAAAGTCCTGCTCGCCCTACACCGCGCACTGGACCTACGACACTTATTCCAACGCACACACGGTTGGCAGCGCCATCGTCAAGAACGGCGGCGACAGCTGGTTTTTCCTCACCGCGGATTATGTGTTCGGCCATTCGATCGAACGCGACACCGGCGACGTCGTGAGGGCCGCGGGCGGCAAGGTGCTCGGCAGCGTCAAGCATCCGCTAAACACCGCGGACTTCTCCTCCTTCCTGCTCCAGGCCCAGGCCTCCAAGGCCAAGATCATCGGGCTTGCGAACGGCGGCGGCGACACCATCAACGCAATCAAGCAGGCCGGTGAGTTCGGCATCGTCGCCGGCGGCCAGAACCTGGCTGCGATCGTGATGTTCATCTCCGACGTGCACAGCTTAGGGCTGAAGCTCGCGCAGGGACTGATCATCACCGAGGCCTATTACTGGGACCTCAACGACAAGACCCGCGCTTTCGGCAAGCGTTTCATGGAGCGCGTCAAGCGCATGCCGACGATGAACCAGGCGGCGACCTACAGCGCGACGCTGCACTACCTGAAGGCGGTGCAGGCCGCCGGCACAAGGGACACCAAAACCGTCATGGCCAAGATGCGCGAGTTGCCGGTGAAGGATGCCTTCACCGACAACGGCAGCTTACGCGAAGACGGCCGCATGGTGCACAGCATGTATCTGTTCCAGGTGAAGAAGCCCGAGGAGTCCAAGGGCCCGTGGGACTACTACAAGCTGCTCGCCGAAGTCGCTGCCGACCAGGCCTTCCGGCCCCTGAAGGACGGCGGCTGCCCTCTTGTGAAGTGAGCCAGCAGGACGGACAAGGTATAGGGTCGCGAGCCCTGTCGGTAAGCTCAGAGCTTGTGCCCCTTCTGACGCAGCGCCTCGATCAGGCGCTGCTTCAATTCGTCGGCCGTCTTCTGGCCGAGGTCCTGGCCGATCTGCGCGCTTGCCTGCGCCAGCGCATCGGACTTCTCCAGAAGCTTCTTCCCGGCCGGCTGGACATAGAAAGCCTCGATCTGACGCAGTTCGTCGATGCTGAAGCTCTGGGCATAGAGGGCTGAGACCTGATCGACCATCGAGTTGAGGGCCGGGGTGTAGATCTCGGAACCGGGTGCCGTCACCGCGTCATAGTCGCGCTCGATCTCAGGCCTGTCCTGCGCGATCACGGGCCTCAGCTTGAGCAGGAGCTGCGGCAACAGCGCGCGATACTGGTCCGCGATCTTCAAGGTGACCACGAGCTTGCGCGCCGCGCTCATCGCCTCCGGCGACGGTGCTTGCGCCGACGCACCACAAATCAGGAGCAGGAGGGCGGCGGCGATCGTCAACACAAGTCTGGACATGAACTTCTCCGTTGGATCTCTCCGCCAAAATACAGGCCGGCGAACCTCAATGACCCGCGGGCGCCACGGCAGACCTGTCCGCGGGCGCGCTTTCCAGGACGGTGTCGGCCTCCTCGATCTCCGTCACCTTCACGAACAGGTTCGGCACCCGTCCGGCCCGGTCGAGCAGCCAGGCGGCTGCGATCATGATGACGATGCCGACGACGGAGACCGCGAGCTGCTCCCAGACCCCCTTGGTGTATTGCGTCAGGATCCAGTGCGCCGAGAACGACAGGAAGACGCCGAGGCAGAAGATCGGCAGCGAATGCTGGCCGCAGAGGATCACAGGGCGCAGCCAGGCCCCGTGCAGGGTCCGCCATTTGCGCGAGATGAGATGCGTCACCCAGATCGCCAGCGCCAGGAAATGCGTGAAGCGCAGCATGTCGAGGTCGGTCTTGTCGATCGGGTAGATCGCCTTGATCATCCATTTCGGGATCAGGGCTTCGAGCACGGGGACGTGCCAGGTCATCACGATCAGCAGCGCGAAGGCGAGCCAAGCCGCAGCCAGCGCCATCGCCGCCTTGGACCACACCCATTTCGCGATCTTGTCGATCTGGCCGATGCCGCACCAGGCCGCGAACACGAACATCAGCTGCCAGCAGAACGGGTTGAAGTACCAGTGCGTGCCGGGCGGATAGGAGGCGACGTTCCAGTCGAACCAGCGCGCCAGCACGTAGAGCACCACGGACGCGGCGAGCGTCAGGTTCGGCCGCCGCACCAGGCACCACACGATGAAAGGCGAGGCGAACACCAGCGTGATGTAGAGCGGCAGCACGTCGAGATTGACCGGCTTGTACTTCAACAGGATCGCTTGCCCGATCAGCTCGTCCGGATGCGACAGGAAATTGAACACGTTGAACTCGTGCTCGTACATCGGATTGTCGAAGCGGCGCGCGGTGCGGGCGATCTGCGCCGTGAACAGCAGGAACAGCATGATGTGGGCGACATACATCTCGACCGCGCGCCGCCACAGCCGCTTCAGGGCGGCGAGAAACCAGCCGCCCGCGACGATCGGCCCGTAGATCCAGCCGACCAGATAACCGGAGATGAAGACGAAGAATTCGGCGGCGTCGCTGAAGCCGTAATTGCGCAAGGTCAGCCAAGCCACGACGTCGTGCGGGATGTGGTCGAGGAAGATCATCCACAGACCGATGCCGCGGAAGAGATCGAGCCGCAGGTCGCGCTCGACCGGCGCGAGCAGCGCTGACTGGTCCCGTGTGATCATGGCCCCGCCTCGTTCGGTGGGCGTCGCGCCGTCGCGGCGCCGGAAAATCGAATGCTAAAAAATTGAAATCAAAAGTCGCCTGGCCGTGTGGCCAGGGCCGACGGTAGCCGACCTTGCTGCGCGTGCAAGGGCATAGTCATCGGAGCGGGCCGCACCAGCGTGCCGTCCTCTGCGCCGCGCCATGAAGGGCCCTTCAAGATAAAAGGGCGAAAACAACCCCATGCACAGTAGCTAACTCCTTGCGACGCCTGCTGAATTTATTTGACGCGTCGGGCAGATTTCGGCCGCGATGGCAGCCCGGCCGCCGCTACCGTCAGCTGAGCTCGTCACCCGCCGCCTGCATCTCGTTGAGCATCGCCTCGGCTTTGTGCCGCAGCGGCAGCGCGCCGCTCTCGGCGGCGATCGCGACGGTCGCGCGCACGGCGCCAAGGATCGCCGCCTTGGCCTCCGCATCCGACGGCGGCGTCACCACGGCCTCGCCGAACAGCGCCTCCGCCTCCAGGCCGGAGAACCCCTGTTGCCGCGCGGTGTTGCGCGCCTCGCGCAGCATGTTCTGCGCGGCCTGGACGTCGCCGAGCCGGTGGGTGGCGAGCGCCAGGTAGATCGAGCTGCGTAGCACCGCCGAGGTATAGCCGACGGCCTTGGCCTCCTCACGCGCCTCCGTCAGCATGCCGCGCGCCCGGTCGAACCGCCCCTGCTCCAGATAGGCCATGCCGAGATGGCAGGCGAGCACCGGCACGAACAGCCGGATGCCGTGCTTCTGCGCCAGGACAAAACCATCCTCGAGAATGGCCGCGGCCGCCGCCGGCTCGCCGCGGCCGAGCTTCAGCCAGCCGCCGCTGTAGGCGGCGGCGACGCGGTCATAGGGCCGGCCCGTCTCCTCCGCGATCGCGGCGGCTTGTTGCTGGAGTTGTTCGGCGGCATCGAGCTCGCCCATGACGGTGTGGGTAATGCTGCTCATCATGCAGCAGAGCAACAATGCGTATTTCGGTGTCGAGCCGAAAGGCGCGCTGGGCTCCGGCCCCATCAGCTGAGCGCAGCTCCGGGCGAAAAATCGATCAGCTTCACGGTAGCGCCCGGCAAGAAAATACACCTGTCCGAGCCCGTAGTGCGCGGCATTGAGCCATCCAGGATTACCCCACTCCTCCGCGAGGTGCGCGACTCGCTCACCGAGGGTGATCGCTTCGATGGGCGTGCCGTAGAAGTTTTGTGCAGCCGCCATGACCGTCATGGCCGCCACCTTCCGTCCGATGTCGTTGATCGCATCGGCGCGACGCTCAGCCTCCTTGCCGAGGTTGAGCCATTCGGCAATCTGGCCAGACGCAATGAATGCCGCACGCGCCTCGATACGAACATCCACGGCGCTCGCCTCCCTCAAGGGATTCGCCGGCATCATGTCCAAAGACCTCATGGCTACCTCGAAATAGTCAGCCGCATCGGCAAATGCCGACCGCGCCAGACATCTTCTCGCCGAAGCCCTGCCATAGCTGAACGACTTGTCCCAATCCTTCGCCCGCGTGGCGTGGTAGCAGAGCTTGTCGGGATCGTCGGCACTGCCTTCGCTGTCCTCCAGGGCCGAAAGAACGCGCGCATGGATGTCTTCGCGTACCTTTTCGACCATCGAGTCATAGGTGACCTGCCGGACCATCTCATGCCGGAATTCCAGGGAATTCTCCAATTCGCTATCGATCCTGACAAGCAACTCAGCGCGATCGAGCGCCGCGAGGCACCCCTGGAGAACGTCACGAGACAGGGCTGCGATCTTTTCAAGCAAGGCTTCGTTCGATCTCGGCCCCAAAGTGGCGGCGATCTGCAGAATGGACCGTTCTTGCTTCGATACCCGATCGAGGCGCGCTGCAATCACGCCCTGGATGCTGCTGGGAATGCCGAGTTCGTCGATCGGACGCACGAGCGCAAGATCGCCCCATTGGCCACGCAGCGTGCCGCTATCCTTCAACCCGCGGCAGACCTCCTCGATGAACAGGGGAACGTTGGCAGTATGAGAAATGATCCGGCTCTTCAAATCGGCGTTGGTCTCCGAGGAGCCAAGCATGTCTGCCAGCATGGCCAACCCCGAATCGTCGTCGAGGGGCCGCATCGCGACGATCTCGGCGTGACAGCGCGCGATCCAGACCGGCATGCCATTCGGCCGGGAGGTGAACAGCACGAGAAGACCGGGCGCCTGTAGCGACGCAACGGCGGCTACGACGATATCGCTCGCACGGTCAATCCAGTGCAGATCCTCGAGCAAGACTACCGTTGGCTGGCGATGGGCCAGGCTTCCAACGAGGGCACAGCTTGCGTCTGCGATCGCTTGTCCCCGTGCGTGAGGCTCCAGCTCGTCCCAGTACGGATTCGATATCGGTAGGTCGAGCACTGCGTCGAGGGCGCACTGTTGTATCGCCGGCAGATCGTCCCGAGGATCGCTTGGACTGCCGGGGTGTCTTGCTGTCCCCTCCAGGATCGAGAGCAAGAGCCGCTTGAGCGTGCTGAAGGGCGCGCCTTGGAGGTTCGGGCTACATTCCGCATCGATCAACCGCCAGCCATCCGCTCTCAGCTGCTGGGCAAACTCGTGCGCAAGCCGCGATTTTCCGATACCCGCATCGCCCAGCAGCAGGACGCTCTGCCGGGTTGTCCTGGCGTTTCCGGAGGTGCGCTCCAGCAGAGCCCGCTCAATCGTGCGATCGACGAAGCGAGAAACGCTACGCGCCCGCCGTACCCGCCAGCTCGACAGGTCGCTCGCGCCCACGATCCGGTAGACCGGCACGGGCTGATTGAAGCCGCGCAGGGACTTGTCGCCCAATGATTCGAACCGGACATGTCCCTCGGCGAGCTTTTGACAGGCCTCCGAGACGTAGATCTGATTCGCCTCTGCCGCCGCCTCCAACCGAGCGGCCAGATGCTGGGCGGCGCCCCCGATCTCGTAAACCTTGGAGAACTCGCTGGCGACCATGTAGGCCACGACATGGCCAGAGTGGAGACCGACCCGCACCTGAAGTCCGGGGTCACCCAGGCTTGCGACGCGGCGGACGAGCTCGATCGCGGCGTGGCAGGCCATCGGGGCATGATTGTCATCCGCGATCGGGGCGCCGAACACCGCGGCAAGCCCATCGCCCAGCTCCTTGCTGACGATGCCGCCGAACTGCCGAACCGCGCCTCTCATGGACGCCAGGGCCGGCTCCAGGCGCGAGACCGCCTCCTCCGGATCCAGTTCGGCAACAAGCCCGGTGGAATCAATCACATCGGCCCGTAAAATCGTGACGAACCGTCGTTCGCTGTCGGGATCGGAACGTTGCACGCCTGCACCGCAATTGGGACACCGGCTGTCGCCAGGGTCGATCGTCGACTGACATGCCGCGCAATGCATTCCCGTGCTTTCAAGGCCTTGCAGCGGCATCGTCGGTCGGCCTCTGCGAACGAAGCAATAAGATCGCTTATGGAAACCTGGTTAGCAACGGGGCATGCGGCTCATCTTGGGCAAACATCCTCGAACCGGTTGCTGATCTGGACGATTCACAGTCCCAGGTGGTAGCTTGCCGAAAGCTGCGCGAAAAACAGGCTGCGTATGACGAGCCGCCAGGCTCGTGTTGTGGTCGTCAAGCTTCGCGGAGCTGCACATTTCCCGGGGAAGCCAAGTACTCATTGAGGGGCAAAATACATGGGCATGAGAGTATATACGGGTAAGCCATTTAAGGACCTGATGAATGGCAACTACTACCCGTTGGAGAACATGAAGAAGAGCGTAAAGAAGCTCAAGGCCTCGGAAAATATCCACCTCCCGACATTGGAATACGGCCAATATCACCTAGTTTTGACGCCGAAGAGCAAGTGGCCGCAGGGAAGCGCGAAGCACTGGCAGAAGGAGAAGGGCCGCGCTCGCGTCGATCTCACGTTCCAACCGAATACCACACCGCTGTCGAAGGACGAGCCGGACGTGATTCCCCTGACGCGATGCGCGTTGCTCGATGCCTGTGTCCGGAAGTGCTTCAACTCGGAGCCTCCGATTCCCATGAAGACCAACATCATCACGCATGCGCCGGCCGATCGCGACGCTGACCGGCACGAGATTCGACTGGAGTGGGAGTACGAGGCAGACAGCAAGACGCCCACGCTGCTCAATCTGACGATGGTCTGTCCGCACAGACCCTGAGCTTCGGATAGTACGCAAGAACGCATTACGCCTGCGCATTAGCGCGGGCTTAATGTTTGCTTCCGATCGCCGCCCGCCCCAAGGGGCAGCCCTCGCGCTCGCCAAGAGCTGTCGAAGGAAGCAGCACGGCCAAGCCGCTGGTCCTATCCGCCGCTTCCGAAAAACCGGTTCAGCTCGTACGCAGTTTGCTGCGGAAGCTCCTCCGGGAAGAAGTGCCCGCCATCAAGCGGCTTTCCGTCCAAATCATCGGCCCAGCTCCGCCAGAGCCCCAACGGGCCGCCCTCGCCCGCATACCACGCGTTCAGAGGGCCGCGACCGCTCCAGAGCACGAGCACAGGGCAGTCAATTCGGCGGCCGGAACGACGGTCCGCCAGATCGTGCGCGTGATCGAGTGTCGCGGCCGCACGATATTCCTCGCAGATCGCATGAACATGCGCCTCATCGCTCAACGCGTCGATATAGGCTGCCCGCACCGCCGGACTGAAGCTGCCAGCTGAAGACCCCCAGCCATGCAGCGCATTATCGATGATGGCATCGGGGGCTGCCGACAACAGCCGCTCGGGAAGAGGTTCAGGCTGCGCAAGCAACGACCACGGCCAATAGCCGACCGTCAGGTTCTTGTCGGCGCGCTCCCAGGCATCGGCGATCGGAACGATGTCCAGGACGGCAAGCCGCTGCACGCGTTCGCGGTGATCAAGCGCGAGCCGATAGGCGACACGGCCACCGCGATCATGGCCCGCGACCGAAAAACGGTCGAAGCCGAGTTTCGTCATGACGGACACCATGTCCTTTGCCATTGCTCGTTTTGCATAGGGCGCATGGTCCGGGCTGGAGGGAGGACAATCGCTTTGGCCATATCCGCGAAGATCGGCGCAGACCACGGTGAAGTTTTGCGCGAGCACCGGCGCAACGTCGCGCCACATCAGATGCGTCTGCGGAAATCCGTGCAACAGGAGAACGGCCGGCCCCGAACCGGCGCGACGGATGAAGATTCGTGTCTCATCCGCCCGAACATCGGCGGCCTCGAAATCTTCGAACTGCATTGGCCCTCTCCTTCCGAACGACGGCAAGCCAACAAGTGAGCACCGGACGCGCCGGTGACTCGTGTTGACGCCCGGCGGCATCCTGGGTTCCTTCCCGGACGGCATGCTCTGGACGGATCGCGCTTGCGCTCGGGACCTCCACCGACGGCGACGGGACGTGCTTCGGCATGGTCCGAACGAACCAAGGCTCAGCCAAAGCAGGACATGCATGCTCGAGGACACCCAAAACAAAAATGGCCCGCGCGAGGCGGGCCATTTTCGTGTCGGGACCGGTAAGGTCCGAACTTGGTTGCGGGGATAGGATTTGAACCTATGACCTTCAGGTTATGAGCCTGACGAGCTACCGGGCTGCTCCACCCCGCGTTAACCGTTGCCTTGCCTTCGTGAAAGTGCCGGGGACGGTGAATGAAGGGCCGGCGCTGTTCGCGTGGCTTGCTTCGTCCGTCCCGAAGGCTTCCTTGGAAGGCAACCCCGGGCAAAGCCCGTTGGGTGCGGGCGGTATGTACCAACCCGGGCTGCCTTTGGAAAGGGCTGCGGGGACGTTTTTTTCGACTTTATGACAGCGCGGTGGACGAATTTGCGGCCTGTTTGGCCCGCCCTTGCCAGAAGTTCCACAAGGGGCCAGCTTGCGGCCACAAACCAGGCGGAAACGCCACTTCAAGGGGGAGAACGCCATGAACCACGGCTTGGATCGCCCCTCGGATCGCTTCTTGGAACGCCCCCCGCCGAGCGCCCCCCTTCGGGGCCTCGAAGACGCCTGCCATGCCATGGTCGCGCGGTCGCGGGCCGAGCCGGCGCCTGGCCTCGCCGAGCGGCTCGACCGGCTGGCGCGGCTGCGCGCCGTGGTCGCCGACAACGAGGAGCGCTTCCGGCAGGCGATCTCGGCGGATTTCGGCCACCGCTGCGCGGTCGAGACCACCATCGCCGAGACCATGATGGTGTTCTCCGAGATCCGCCATGCCACCAAGCACCT
This sequence comes from Bradyrhizobium sp. 4, assembly GCF_023100905.1. Taxonomy (NCBI): domain Bacteria; kingdom Pseudomonadati; phylum Pseudomonadota; class Alphaproteobacteria; order Hyphomicrobiales; family Nitrobacteraceae; genus Bradyrhizobium; species Bradyrhizobium sp. 4. The sequence goes on along the minus strand of NZ_CP064686.1, from coordinate 679,135 downwards.
CAAGAGCTGGATGGCGCCGCAGCGCGTTTCGACGGCGCTGCAATTCCTGCCCGCGCGCAATCGGCTGATGCCGCAGCCGCTCGGCGTCGTCGGCATCATCGCGCCGTGGAATTATCCGCTCCAGCTGACGCTCGCGCCCGCGATCGGCGCGCTCGCCGCCGGCAACCGCGTCATCATCAAGCCGAGCGAGCTCGTGCCGCACTTCGCAGGCCTGCTGAAGGAGACGGTCGCCGCGCGGTTCCACGCTGCGGAAGTGCTCGTCACCGGCATCGAGGATGAGGTCGCGAAGGCCTTCGCATCGCTGCCGTTCGATCATCTGGTGTTCACCGGCTCGACCCGGGTCGGACGGCTGGTGGCGGAGGCCGCGGGGCGCAATCTGACGCCGGTTACGCTCGAGCTCGGCGGCAAGTCGCCTGTTATCATCGACGCCTCGGCCGACCTCGAAGAGGCCGCCGAACGCATCGCCTACGGCAAGCTGCTCAATGCCGGGCAGACCTGCATCGCGCCGGACTATGTGCTGATGCCCGAGCGCTCGCTGCAGGCCTTCGCCGAAAAAGTGCGCGCGCAGATGCGACGCATGTTCGGCACCGACCCCGCCAACAAGGACTACACCTCCGTGATCTCCGACCGGCATTATGCCCGGCTGGAGACTCTCGTTGCGGATGCGGCACGCCGCGGCGCCAAGATCCTGCAGCCGGCGAAGGCGGACGATCCCAACTGGAAAGCGCACCGCAAATTCCCGCCGACGCTGATCGTGGGCGCAACCGCAGACATGGCGGTCATGCAGGAGGAGATTTTCGGTCCTGTGCTCCCCGTGCTCGGCTATCGCGAACCGGCGGACGCCATCGCCTTCGTTAACGCCCGCGACCGGCCGCTGGCGCTGTACTGGTTCGGCAAGGACCACGTTGCGCGCGACGAGGTGCTGGCGCGGACCGTCTCCGGGGGCGTCACCATCAATGACTGCCTCTTTCATTTCGCGCAAATCAACCAGCCGATGGGCGGCGTCGGCGCATCCGGCACCGGCGCCTATCACGGTGAATGGGGCTTTCGCACGTTCAGCAAGCTGAAGCCGGTGTTCTACCGCTCAAAATTCAACCGCCTCGCCGACCTCTATCCGCCCTACGGCGGCAAGATCGCGCGGCTGGAGAAGATGATGCGGTTCATGTCGTAGGTTTCAACATTCGTCGTTGCGAGCGCAGCGAAGCAATCCAGAATCCCTCCGCGGCAAAAGTCTGGATTGCTTCGCTTGCGCTCGCAATGACGGAAAGAATGAATGCAGGGGGAAACATCAGTGACGGACACATTCGATTTCGTCGTTGTGGGCGCGGGCTCCGGCGGCTGCGCGGTGGCGGGGCGGCTGTCGGAGGATGCGGGGACATCCGTGGCGCTGCTCGATGCCGGCGGACGGAACGACAATTGGCGGATCACCACGCCGTTCGGACTCGCTTTGCCATACAAGGTCGCGAACTGGGGCTTCGATACCGTGCCGCAGAAGGGATTGAATGGCCGTGTCGGCTATCAACCGCGCGGCAAGGGGCTCGGCGGATCTTCGGCGATCAACGCCATGGTCTATATCCGCGGCAACAAATGGGACTACGACCACTGGGCCTCGCTCGGCAATGCCGGTTGGTCGTACGCGGAAGTACTGCCCTATTTCAAGCGCTCGGAGAACAACGCCGATTTCGACGGCGCGTATCATGGCAAGGGCGGCCCGCTGCATGTCAACAGGCTGCGCTCGGACAATCCGATCCACGAAATCTTCCATCAGGCCGCCCGCGAGGCGCAGTTCCGCATCCGCGAGGACTTCAATGAAGACGACCACGAAGGGCTCGGCAGCTACCAGGTGACGCAGCATAATGGCGAGCGCTGGAGCGCGGCGCGAGCCTATGTGAATTCGCACATGGGCAAGCGCGCCAATCTGCGTGTCGAGACGCAGGCGCATGCCACGCGCATCCTGTTCGAAGGTGGGCGCGCGGTCGGCATCGAATATGTCCAGGGCAAGCAAACAAAGCAGCTGCGCGCCCGCCGCGAGGTGATCCTCGCCGCCGGCGCCTTCCAGTCGCCGCAATTGCTGATGCTGTCGGGCATCGGCGACGGCGAGGCGCTTGCCGCGCACGGTATCGGCGTCGTGCATCACCTGCCGGGCGTCGGACGCAATCTGCAGGATCATCCGGATTTCGTGTTCGTCTACGCCTCCGACTACCCGCACTTCGTCCACTCATCGCTCGGCCGGCTGCCATCCCTCCTCCGCGCCATCCAGCGATATCGCGGGGACCGGCGCGGACTGATGACCACCAATTTCGCCGAGTGTGGCGGCTTCCTGAAAACCCGAACCGATCTCGATGTGCCCGACATCCAGCTGCACTTCATCATCGCGATGCTCGACGACCACGGCCGCAAGAAGCACAAGGAGGCGGGCTTCTCGTGCCATGTCTGCCTGTTGCGACCGAAGAGCCGTGGCAGCGTCTGGCTGAAAAGCGCCGATCCGCTGGCGGCGCCGATGATCGATCCGAACTTCTTGGGCGAGGCGGAGGATCTCGAGACGATGGTCGCCGGCTTCAAGACCACGCGGCGGCTGATGGAGACGCCCGCGATGCGCGCGTTGCAGAAGAAGGACATGTTCACGTCCGATGTGAGAACGGACGACGACATCCGCGCCATCCTGCGCGCGCGTGTCGACACCGTCTATCACCCCGTCGGCACCTGCAAGATGGGCACCGACGCCATGGCCGTGGTCGATCCGGCGCTGAAGGTGCACGGCGTCGAAGGCCTGCGCGTCGTCGATGCCTCGATCATGCCGACATTGATCGGCGGCAACACCAATGCGCCGACCATCATGATCGGGGAGAAGGCGGCGGATATGATCAGGGCGGAGATGCGGTGACTCTACCTCGTCGTCCCGGCCTAGTGCGCAATTGCGCACTAGGCCGGGACGACAGCGGTGCGCTCAATTCAACAAGAACCCGCCGTCCACCGTCACCACGCTGCCCGTCATGTACCGCGAGGCCTTCGACGCGAGCAGCAGGATCGCGCCGTCGAGATCGGACTCGGCGCCGATGCGGCGCTGTGGGATGCGTTTGGTCAGGCGCTCGCCCGGCGGCGTCGACCAGAACGCGTGGTTCATCTCGGTGTCGATGTAGCCGGGCGCCAGCGCGTTGACGCGGATACTCTGCCCCGCAAGCTCCAGCGCCATCGCCTTGGTCGCCTGGATGATGCCGGCCTTGGAGATCGCGTAAGGCGACAGCGCCTTCAGCACGCCGGTGCCGAGCACGGAGGCGATGTTGACGATGTTGCCTGCCTGCTTGCGCGCGATCATGCGGCGCGCGGTCTCGGTCGCGAGAAAATAGGCGCCCTTGAGATTGGCGCCGATCACCGCGTCCCAATCGGCCTCGGTCTGCTCGGTCGCGAGCTTTTCGATGGCGATGCCGGCATTGTTGATCAGCACCGTGACCGGGCCGAGCGCGGCTTCCGTGGCATCGACGGCCCTGGCGATCGATGCGGTGTCGGTGACGTCGAGTGCGACGGCGGCGGCACGGCCGCCTTTGCCGCGGATATCGTTTTCCAGGCTCTTCAGCTTGTCGGTCTGCCGCGCCGCGAGCGCGACGGCCGCGCCATGTGCCCCCAACACCCGGGCAAATTGCCGCCCCAAGCCCTGGCTCGCACCTGTGACGAGGATGGTTTCCTGACTAACGTCGAATAGGTCTGACATGACGCTTTCCTTGACGCTTTCCTTCGGGCGATCCCTGAGCTTTTGGCCATCAATACAGACGATTTTAACGATCTGAAACCGGAATGATCGGTTCTGCGTTCACTCGTTCCATGGCAGGCTCCCGCGCATGAACAGTTTCGATCTCGCCGTCTATGCGGCGTTCGCCATCGCGATCGGCTTCGGTTTCAGGACCGGCCTGCTCGGCAGCGCCATGACGATCCTGGCCTATCTCCTCGCCGCCCCCATCGCCGTCGCGCTGATGCCGCTGATCGTCCCGCAGGTCGCGAGCAATCCGAACGCGCCGCTGCTGCAGAACTGGATCTGGTTCTTCGGTATCTTCGTGGTGGTCGGCATGCTGTTTGGATATCTCGGCCGGCTGGCGCTGAGCGACACGATACGGCAGGCCGGCATCGGCGACCGGCTCGGCGGCGCAGCGCTCGGCGCCATCAGGGTCGGCCTCGTCGCCACCACCTTGGTGCTTGTGTTCGACCAGATCGTGCCGGCCAACCGCCAGCCGCCGTTTCTCGCCGGCTCGCACCTGCGGCCGCTGTTCTCGACGGCCGGCCGGATGGGCTTCAAGTCGCTGCCGCCGGAGGCGGCCTCCGCGATCGACCGCCTCAAGCAGGAGCGGCGCATCTGATGAGGCGCATTTGCATCGCCGGGCAAGCGCGCATGCATTTTGATGCGAGCCAATCCCTTATCAGCGGCGCCAAGGTTGGCTAGAATAGCGGCTCTAAAAACCTGCATGACATTACGGGAGTGAAACAGTGGATCTTGGGATCAAAGGTCGCCGCGCCATCGTCTGCGCATCCAGCAAAGGCCTCGGACGCGCCTGCGCCATCTCGCTGGCCGAGGCTGGCGTTCACGTCACGCTGACCGCGCGCGGCGCCGAGGCCCTGAAGAAGACGGCCGACGACATCCGCAAGGCCTATCCTGATGTGACCGTTACCGAGATTGTCGGCGACATCACGACGCCGGCGGGCCGCGAGGCCGTGCTGAAGGCCTGCCCCGAGCCGGACATCCTGATCAACAATGCCGGCGGACCGCCGCCCGGCGATTTCCGCAACTGGACCCGCGACGACTGGATCAAGGCGATCGACGCCAACATGCTGACCCCGATCGAGCTGATCAAATCGACCGTGGACGGCATGATGGCGCGCAAGTTCGGCCGCATTGTCAACATCACCTCGGCCGCGGTGAAGGCGCCGATCGACATTCTCGGTCTCTCCAACGGCGCGCGCGCCGGCCTCACCGGCTTCATCGCCGGCCTGTCGCGCAAGACCGTGATCAACAACGTCACCATCAACGGCCTGCTGCCGGGCCCGTTCGAGACCGATCGCCTGCGCAGCACCGCGAAGGGGGAATCCGAGAAGCGCGGCATCACGCCGGACCAGGTTCTGGCCGAGCGCGCCAAGCTCAATCCCGCGGGCCGCTTCGGCGATCCCGACGAGTTCGGCTACGCCTGCGCCTTCCTGTGCGGCAGCAGGGCCGGCTTCATCACCGGTCAGAACCTTCTGCTCGATGGCGGTGCCTTCCCGGGAACGCTGTGAGGGCGGTCTGGTACGAGGAGACAGGACCGGCGGCGGACGTCCTCACCTATGGTGAGATGGCGACGCCGGTCGCAGGTCCAGGCGAAGTTCGTATTCGCCTGGAAGCCTCCGGCGTCAATCCGGCCGATGTCGGCCGGCGCGGGGGCAGCTATCGCGCGAAGGAATTTTCGCGCGTCATTCCGAACAGCGATGGCGCGGGGTTTATCGACCAGGCCGGCGATGGCGCGACGCGGTTCAAGATCGGCGACAGGGTCTGGCTGTTCAACGGCCAGCGCAACGGCCGCGCCTTTGGCACCGCGGCCGAACATATCGCGCTTGCCGAGCATCTGGTGACGCCGCTGCCGGACAACCTCACTTTTGCGGAAGGCGCGACGCTGGGCATTCCCGCTATGACGGCGTGGTGCTCGCTATTTGCGGACGGACCGATCGTCGGCAAGACCGTGCTGGTCACCGGCGGCGCGGGTGCAGTCGGGCATTACGCCGTGCAACTCGCGAAATGGGGCGGCGCGCAGGTGATCGCGACCGTCAGCTCGGCGATGAAAGGCGAGCAGGCGCGACAAGCTGGTGCCGATCTCGTGGTCAATTACAGGGACGAAGACGTCGTTGCCAAGGCGATGGCCTTCACCGGCGGACGCGGGGTCGACCAATTGGTCGATGTCGATTTCGGCGGCAACATCGCGACGACCCTGAAGTTGATGGCAATGAATTCGACAATCGCGGTCTACGCCACCAACGGCAACCGCACGCCGACCATGCCGATGCGCGAGCTGATGGAGAAGTGCATCACGCTCCGCTCGCTCGTCTTGTTCGCGCTGCCGCCGGCGCTGCTCGCGGCGGCGCAGGCCGACATCTCGAAATGGCTGGCAGCGGGGCCGCGAATCCACAATGTCGCGGCGCAGTTTGCGCTGTCGGAGACGGCGCAAGCCCATGTCGCCGTCGAGAAAGGCGACAAGCTCGGCACCGTGGTCGTTGACTGCGCGCGCTGATATCGGCCGGAATCACCGCTGTTGCTTGGTGGGCTCGTCTTCGTCCCGCTGGCTCGGACTGGATGAATCGGCGACTGGGTTTCCGTCGGTCCAGTCGACGCCGAATTCGTCGAGCCCGTCGGCGAGCAGATCGCCCAGCATCGGCTCACCGAGGAGATAATGCGCCGTCTCGCGCCGGGGACTGCGATACTCGGCGCGCGCCTCCACCGCGCGTGCGCGCAGATCGTCCCAGTCGTCGATCGTGCCGTCGCCGCGGCCGAGCCAGGTCAGCGCGACGAGATCAATCTGCTCGTCCTCGTTCATAGCCACGATGAAACTTCCGAGTTCGTTGACCACCGGATCGGAGCCGTCATCCTCGAGGACGTCGACCGCACCATCATCCGTCGCATTCGAGCCGGAATCCGGATCGGAATCCGCCTGCTTGACGTCGAATTCACGCGCCTTTTCGATGATGAAGGCGACCTTCTCCGCGGAAATCGCAAGCTCTGGCATGGCTGGCCCTTTGTCTTTCCCTGGGTTCCCGCGATAACGCCGCACCGCGTCAGATGATCCATTGCGCCTGCCCGCGAAACTGCGCATGTTCCCCGCCAAAGCAAGAACATGAGGATGCGCCGGATGCAGTGGAAGGTCGGCAGGGTCAAAATCACCAAAGTCGTGGAATTGGAGACGGTCGGCTCGACCCGCTTCATTCTGCCCTTGGCGAGCAATGCAGAAATCCAGAAGCTGCCTTGGCTGATCCCGCATTTCGCCACGGAAGAAGGCCGGCTGAAAATGTCGATCCATTCGCTGGTGGTGGAGACGCCGACGCGCCGCATCGTGGTCGATACCGGGCTCGGCAATGACAAGCAGGGCCGCAACGTCCCGACCTGGAACAATCGCACCACACCGTTCCTGGAGACGATGATTGCGGCGGGCTTTCCGCCCGAGAGTATCGATACCGTGCTGTGCACGCACCTTCACGTCGACCATGTCGGCTGGAACACGAAATGGGTCGACGGCAAATGGGTGCCGACCTTCCCCAACGCGCGCTATGTCTTCGGCAAGACCGAGTATGAGCATTGGCGCGACCATTCCACCGAGCCGGACAAGCGGGCGGTATTTGGCGATTCCGTGGAGCCGATCGTCGATGCAGAGCGGGCGGAGTTGGTCGCGAGCAACCACCGGCTCAGCGACGAGATCAGCATGATCCCGACCCCCGGCCACAGCCCCGGGCATATGAGCATTCTGATCCAGTCGGACGGCGAGCAGGGACTGCTGACGGGCGACGTCGCCCATCATCCCTGCCAGATGGCGCATCTCGGCTGGTCCTCGACCGCGGATTCCGATCAGAGCCAATCTGCCGCGACGCGGCGCGAATTGTTCGGCCGGTTTGCCGAGACCCCGACGCTGGTGATCGGCGGGCATTTTTCGGCCGGGCATATCAGCCAGGACGGGGACGCGTTCAGGTTCGAGGCGCTGGCCCAGGTCTCGTGCCCCGGACGAACCTCCCGAATTGAGAGGGCTGCAATGCGCCCTCTTTGAGCGGTTGAATTTCCCGCCGCCCTGTTCCATGAAGCTGTTCAACCGATCGGTCCAGTCCAGGGAGAAACGAGAATGAAGCTTGTTCGTTATGGCGAGAAGGGTGCGGAAAAGCCCGGCCTGATCGACAAATCCGGCCAGTTGCGCGACCTGTCGGCGCATGTGAAGGACCTGACCGGCGAGGCCTATGCGCCCGAGAGCCTGAAGAAGCTGGCGGCGCTCGATCCCGCCTCGCTGCCCGCCGTCTCCGGCAAGCCGCGGTTCGGCGCCCCCGTCACCGGCATGTCGAAATTCGTGGCGATCGGCCTCAACTACAGCGACCACGCCAAGGAGACCGGCGCGGCGATCCCGAGCGAGCCGATCATTTTCATGAAGGCCAACACCTCGCTGTCCGGCCCGAACGATCCCGTCGAGAAGCCGCGCGGCTCGACCAAGCTCGACTGGGAGGTCGAAATCGCCGCGATCATCGGCACGCGCGCAAAATACGTCTCGGAAGCCGACGCGCTCAACCACGTCGCCGGTTATTGCGTCTGCAACGACGTCTCCGAGCGCGCCTTCCAGATCGAGCGCCTAGGTCAGTGGACCAAGGGCAAGTCGCACGACACGTTCGGCCCGCTCGGCCCCTGGCTCGCCACCAAGGACGAAATCAAGGACGTGCAGAACCTGCCGATGTGGCTCGACGTCAACGGTCAGCGCCGCCAGACCGGCTCGACCAAGACCATGATCTTCTCGATGGCCAAGTGCATCTCCTACGTCTCGCAGTTCATGACGCTGCTGCCGGGCGACATCATCACGACGGGCACCCCGCCCGGCGTCGGCCTCGGCATGAAGCCGCCGACCTTCCTCAATGTCGGCGACGTCATCACGCTCGGCATCGAGGGCCTCGGCGAGCAGCGCCAGGAGATCGTCGCGGCGTAAGCCGCGATCATCACTGCCGCCACACCGTCATTGCGAGCGAAGCGAAGCAATCCACTAATCCATCCGCGGAGACAGTCTGGATTGCTTCGTCGCAAGTGCTCCTCGCAATGACGAAGCAAAACTTTTATTTTTTGGATACTCGCCATGAAGCTCACCTTCTCCCCCGCCTCGCCCTTCGCCCGCAAGGTGCGCATCGCCGCGATCGAGCTCGGGCTGATCGACAAGATCGAGTTCACGCCGGCAGCGGTGGCACCGGGTCAGGCCAACGAGGACTATTCGCGCATCACGCCGCTGAAGAAGCTGCCGGTGCTGATCACCAATGATGGCGATGTTATTTTGGACTCCTACGTCATCGTCGAATACCTCAACGAGATGGCCGGCGGCAGCCTGATCCCCGACTACGGTCCGCGGCGCTGGAAGGCCAAGACCAATCATGCCCTGATCAACGGCATGCTCGATTCCATGCTGCTGTGCCGCTACGAGAAGATGGTGCGGCCGCAGGGCCTGCAATGGCAGGCGTGGTCGGACGACCATTGGAACCGGGCCTGGACCGGCATGGCGCGCTTCGAGAACATGCCCGATGTCCTCAACGGCCCGTTCGACATCTCGCAGATCGGCCTGGTCTGCGTGCTCGGCTATGCCGACTTCCGCTTCGCCGAATGCGGCTGGCGCAAGGCCTATCCGAAGCTCGACGCCTTCCACCAGAAGATGCTGGAGCGGCCCTCCGTGAAGATTTCGGTGCCGCCCGCGGCATAGTATCGCGACGGCGGAGAGGATGATGCACGATCGCTTCGCCCGCCTCGGCATTCTCGGCGCGAGCCTCGTGCTCGCGTTGACCGTCTCAACCACTTCCGTGCAAGCCGACGGCATGGTGCCTGGACAGCGAAACCTCGCCTGCGAACCGCCATCGTCAACCGACGACGGCTGGACGGCTGCGTCGCCCGACAGCGTCGGCATGGACGGCGCGCAACTCTGTGGCATCGCTGCACGACTCGGGCAACGCGCGACTTCGGTCCATTCGGTTGTCGTCGCGCGCCACGGCAAGCTCGTCTTCGAGCAATACTTCGCCGGCTACGACCAACCCTGGGGACAACCGGAAGGCCAGCGCGAATTCACCGCGACGACAAAGCACGACATGCGCTCGGCATCGAAGAGTGTCGTTTCGCTGCTCGTCGGCATCGCGCTCGATCGCAAGCTGATCGAAGGCGTCGACGAACCTGTGCTCAGATTCTTCCCCGACCATCAGGCTGTGAAGCAGGCGGGCTGGGAGGCTATTACGCTGCGCCATCTGCTGACGATGTCCTCGGGAATGAAATGGGACGAGGCGCGGGCCTGGACGGATCCGAACAACGACGAGCCGCATCTCGGCTTTGAGGTCGATCCGATCGGCTATGTGCTCGCAAGGCCCGTCGCCGCGCCGCCGGATGTGCTCTGGACCTATAATGGCGGCGGGACTGAACTGCTCGGCAACATCCTCGAACGCGTCTCCGGCAAGCCGCTGGAGACGTTTGCGCGCGAGGTGCTGTTCCAGCCGCTCGGAATCACCGATTTCGAGTGGAAGGCCTATTTGAAGAACGGCAAGATCGCGGCGGCCGCCGGCCTGCGCTTGCGTCCGCGAGATGCCGCCAAGCTCGGCCAGCTCGTGCTCGATCGCGGCCGGTGGAACGGCCAACAAATCGTCTCGGCCGATTGGATTGCACAATCGATCGCACCGCGGTTCCAGGCGATCGGCTATTTCGGCGGCACGCTGTTCTACGGCTATCAATGGTGGATGGGCCGCTCGCTGGCCAGCGGGAGGGAAATCAAATGGGTTGGCGCCTTCGGCTGGGGCGGACAACGCATTTTCATCGTGCCCGAGCTCGATCTCGTCATGATGACCACCGCTGCCCAATACGGCCAGCCGAAGGAAGGGCTGGCCGCGATCGACGTCCTCTCCAACATCGTCATTCCGTCCGTGCGTGATGCACGGTGAGTGCAAGGAAGCGAGCATGAGCCTGAAATACGCGATCGGCGATCTCACCATCCATCGCATCATCGAGCAGGAGACCTCGTTCGTCCCGGCGCTGGAGATGCTGCCGGGACTGACACCGGAGCTGCTGGCCGAGAACCGGGCATGGATGAGGGAGGCGAAAGCCCTGGATGACAGCGACACATTGATGCTGTGCTTCCAGTCCTACGTGATCAAGACGCCTCACTACACCATTCTGGTCGACAGCTGCATCGGCAACGACAAGCCCCGGCCGCAGCGGCCGAAATGGAACATGAAGACTGATGATGCCTATCTGCGCGGTCTCGCCGCCGCAGGTTTCTCGGTCGGCGACATCGACTTCGTGATGTGCACGCATCTGCATGTCGATCACGTCGGCTGGAACACGCGGCTGGAGAACGGCCGCTGGGTGCCGACCTTCCCGAAAGCGCGCTACGTCTTCGCCAAGCAGGAGTTCGATCACTGGAGCGAGCAGAACGCGAAGGCGGAGGTGCCGCCCTTCGCCGACAGCGTGCTGCCGGTGGTCGAGGCCAAACGCCACGAGCTCGTCGGCAACGATCACCAGATCGGCGATCACGTCCGCATCCTGCCGACGCCGGGCCATACGCCGGGCCATATCGCCATCACGATGGGCCGCGGCAAGGACGAGGCCGTGTTCTCCGGCGACCTCATGCACTCGCCGTTGCAGATGCTCTATCCGGAGCTGTCGGTCAAGTTCGACCTCGATCAGGCCATGGCGGCAACGACGCGCCGCAGCTTCCTGGAACGCTATTGCGACACCGACACGCTGTGCTGCACCGCGCATTTCCCATCGCCGTCGGTGGGAAAGATCCGGCGCAAGGGCAGCGGGTTCGTCTGCGCGGCGGTGTGATCTAGCCGAGATGCCGTAGGGTAGGCAAAGCGAAGCGTGCCCACCATGCCAAACGCGTTGTAGAATGATGGTGGGTACGGCGCGCGAAGCACGCGTTTGCCTACCCTACGATTCCACCCGTGTGGAGAAAGCAATGACCGACCTCCCCGACATCCCGCTGCCCGCCGGCATCCGCTCACGCTATGTCGACGACATCAACGGCCTGCGCATGCACGTGCTGGAGGCCGGCTTCGAGACCAAGGGCCGGCCCTGCATCCTGCTGCTGCACGGCTTTCCGGAGCTCGCCTTCTCCTGGCGCAAGGTGATGCCGGCGCTTAGCTCGGCCGGCTATCACGTGATCGCGCCGGACCAGCGCGGCTATGGCCGGACGACGGGATCGAGCGCGGAGTACGACGGCGACCTCGCGCCGTTTTCGCTCTTCAACCTGGTGCGGGATGCGCTCGGGCTGGTGTCGGCGTTCGGATACAGGCAGGTCGATTTGGTCGGACATGATTTCGGCAGTCCGGTCGCGGCCTGGTGCGCGCTGATGCGGCCTGACGTATTTCGTTCGGTGGCGATGATGAGCGCGCCGTTCGGCGGAGCGCCGCCGCTGCCGTTCAACACGGTCGACACGCCGGCAAAGCCACCGGCCGAAGACCCCGTGCATCGCGAGCTCGCCGCCTTGCCGCGTCCGCGCAAGCATTATCAGTGGTACTATGCGACACGTCCGGCCAATGCCGACATCCACCGCGCGCCGCAGGGCGTGCATGATTTCCTGCGCGCCTACTATCATCACAAGAGCGCGGACTGGACCGACAACAAGCCGTATCCGCTGAAATCCTGGTCGGCGAACGAGCTTGCGAAGCTGCCGACCTATTATGTGATGGACCTGAACGAGACCATGGCCGAGACGGTCGCGAAGGAGATGCCTTCGCCGGCCGCAATCGCCGCCAATCAATGGCTGCCCGACCGCGAGCTCGCTTACTACAGCGCCGAATATGGCCGCACCGGATTCCAGGGCGGCCTGCAATGGTATCGCTGCGGCACATCGGGTGCATTCAACAGCCAGCTCCAATTGTTGGCCGGCCGCAACATCGACGTTCCCTCCTGCTTCATCTCGGGCAAGCAGGATTGGGGCACCTACCAGCGTCCCGGCGTGTTCGAGGCCATGCAGGCGCGTACCTGCACGAAGCTGCTCGGCTGCCACCTCGTCGACGGCGCCGGTCACTGGGTGCAGCAGGAGCAACCGGCCGAGGTGAGCCGTCTGCTGCTCGATTTCCTGGCGAAGAGCCGCGGCGTGGTTTGACCCGGGAACTTCGGCGTCCTATATAGTTTAGAACTATTCTAAACTATATAGGCAGGGTGGCCGTGAAGAATTTTGCCGATCTGACCGAACGCGAAGTGCTTGCTGTCGCGATCTCCTCCGAGGAGGAGGACAGCCGCATCTATATGAGCTTCGCCGAGGACCTGAAGGAGCGCTATCCGGACTCGGCCAAGATCTTCGAGCAGATGGCCGAGGAAGAGCGCGGCCATCGTCACATGCTGCTGGAAATGTACGAGCAGCGTTTCGGTCCGCATTTGCCCCCGATCCGCCGCGAGGACGTCAAAGGCTTCCTGCGCCGTCGTCCGGTCTGGCTCACCAAAAACCTGCCGCTCGACACCGTCCGCAGGGAAGTCGAGACAATGGAATTGCAGGCCGAGCGCTTTTACGTGAAGGCCGCCGAACAGGCGCAGGATGTCGGCGTGCGCCGCCTGCTCGGCGATCTGGCCGAAGCCGAGAAAGGCCACGAAGAGGTGGCCGCCAAGCTGACGGACCAGATCCTGAGCTCAGACGTGCGCGCCGAAGAAGACCGCACCAACCGGCGCATGTTCGTGCTGCAATATGTGCAGCCAGGTCTCGCCGGCCTGATGGACGGCTCCGTCTCGACGCTGGCGCCGCTGTTCGCGGCTGCGTTCGCCACGCATCAGAACTGGCAGACATTTCTGGTCGGCCTCGCCGCCTCGATCGGCGCCGGCATCAGCATGGGTTTTGCGGAAGCGCTGTCCGACGACGGCTCGCTGACGGGTCGAGGTTCACCCTGGCTGCGAGGTCTCACCTGCGGCTTGATGACGACGCTCGGCGGGCTTGGGCACACCCTGCCCTATCTCGTGCCCGATACCTGGTCCAACGCATTCTGGATCGCGACCGGAATTGCCGGAATTGTCGTGTTCTTCGAATTGTGGGCGATCGCCTTCATCCGCGCGCGCTACATGGACACGCCGTTTCTCCAGGCCGTGTTCCAGATCGTGCTCGGCGGCGCGATCGTGCTGGCGGTGGGGATTTTGATCGGAGCGGCGTAGGACGTTGTCATGCCCCGGCTTGACCGGGGCATCCAGTACGCCGCGACCTCTCCGTATCCGATCTGCGCCGGTGGAATACTGTATCGCCCGGTCAAGCCGGGCGATGACTGCGAATGGTTGCTTGGCTCACCGCGTTCCGTCTTGCTCACATGTCAATCGCGATCAAACGGCGGTTGCGGTGCTGGGCCAAACTGCGCATCATCGTTCGACAATAAGAACAGGAGATGCGCCATGGCCAAATCCGAATGGAGCTTCAAGAGCGCGGTCGCGCTGTCGGCCGCGTTGACCGCGAAGAAGGTCTCGTCGGTCGAGCTCACCCGCGATGCGATCGACCGCATCGAACGGCACGACGGCAAGGTCAACGCGATCTGCGTGCGGGATTTCGACCGTGCGTTGGACGCCGCACGCGAGGCGGACGCCGCATTGGCCCGCGGCGAGCGCAAGCCGCTGCTCGGCCTGCCGATGACGATCAAGGAATCCTTCAACATCGCCGGCCTACCCACGACCTGGGGCTGGACGCCGCAGAAAGATTTCAAGCCGGCGGAGGACGCGCTGTCGATCGCCAGGGTGAAGGGTGCCGGCGGCGTCATCCTCGGCAAGACCAACGTGCCCGTGGGATTGGCGGATTGGCAGAGCTACAACGAGATCTACGGCACGACGAACAATCCATTCGATCTCGGCCGCACGCCGGGTGGCTCGTCGGGCGGCTCGTCTGCGGCGCTGGCGGCAGGCTACGGACCACTCTCGCTCGGGTCCGACATCGGCGGCTCGCTGCGCGTGCCCGCCTTCCATTGCGGGGTTTATGCGCACAAGCCGACCTACAATCTCTGTCCAACGCGTGGCCACACGCCGCCGCCGTTTCCAGCCATCCCGATGGAGCGCGATATGGCGGTGATCGGTCCGATGGCGCGCAGCGCCGTCGACCTGCCCCTGCTCCTGGATGTGATGGCAGGCCCCGATCCGTTGGACCTGGGCATCGGATACAAGCTCGCGCTGCCGGAGGCGCGACACCGTGCGTTGAAGGATTTCCGTGTGCTGGTGATCGACAGCCACCCGCTGCTGCCTGCGAATGCCGACATTTGCACCGCGATCGAGAAGCTGGCGAAACAATTGGCGGGAGCAGGTGCGAGCATCACACGTGAAAGCCCGATGTTTCCTGACTTCACGGAAGCCTCCCGCCTCTACATGCGCATGCTGATGGGTTTTCTCGGCGCCTTCTTTCCGCCGGACATTCTCGCCGGCGCGCGTGCCGGGGCAGCGCAGCTCTCACCAGAAGACAAGAGCCTTGCTGCCGAGCGGCTGCGCGGCATGACCAGCACACATCAGGCCTGGGTGTTCGACGAGGGCGCTCGCGCCGGCCTGCGCGCGCAATGGCGGCAATTGTTCAGGACATTCGATGCGGTGATCTGCCCGATCATGCCGACCCCGGCCTATCCGCATGATCATTCGCCGGAGCAGGAAAAGCGCCGAATCAACATCGATGGCAAGGACCACGCCTATCCGGACCAGCTTGCGTGGCCCGGCATCGCCACGCTGACAGGACTGCCGGCAACGGCCGTTCCGCTCGGTCTGTCGAAGGATGGCCTGCCGGTCGGCGTGCAAATCATCGGGCCCTTCCTCGAGGACCGCACACCGCTGAAGCTCGCCGAGCTGATCGAACGCGAGTTCGGCGGGTTCGTGCCGCCGCCCTTGTTCAATGACTGAGAGAAATCTCATGAACAACGACCTCGAACAGCTCACCGCGCTCAACCGCGACTATGTCGCCTCGGTGCAGAATTGCGACGTCAAGCGCTTCGACGAAATATTGGCGCCGGAGTTCTACTGCTCCAATCCCGACAAGACGCTGGTCGATCGCGAGGCCTTCCTGAAGCAGACGGCGCGGCCGATTGCGATCTGTGACCTCAGGGCACACGAGGTCATCATCCGTATTATGGGCGATTTCGCCATCATCCATGCGGCAACGAGCTACACCAATGCGGACGGCCAGCAGGCCTCCGGGCGATATACCGATTGCTGGGCGAAGAAGGACGAGACGTGGCTGGCTCTGTCGGCGCACGTGTCGCGGTAGGGAGCGCGTCAGACTGCACATTCTCCGGGACAGCCAGATATCCGGGAGACCGCGAGGTCACCGCCCCAGATTCTTCAGCAGCAATTTCAGCGCTGTCGCTGCAAATATCTGCATATTGGCGAAGCGGTCATTGTCGCCCGTCTCCAGCGTTGTCACCTCGACTGCGGGCCCGGCGACCGCCATGCAGCTGTGGCCCGCCGCATCGCCGTAGCGATTGCCGGTGGGACCGGACGCGCCGGTTTCGGACAGGCCCCAGTCGCAGTTGAAGCGGATGCGCATCCGCTCGGCCAGCAGTTGCGCGTAGGGCTCCGACGAGGAACGAAAGCCCTTCATTCCTTCGTCCGAAATATCCATCAGCACGCGCCGGGCATCGCGGGTATAGACCACGGCGCCGCCGAGGAAATAGGCGGACGCGCCGGGGACCGCGAGAAGGCTGGCCGAGATCAGTCCGCCGGTCGAGGATTCCGCCACGGCAATGGTCTGTTTGCGCGCGATCAGTTTTGCGGCGACCTGTTCCGCAATGCTAACGAGCTCTTTCATTCCCTGACCCCTTATGCCTTCGCAACCGAGCTCGGCCTTTCTAGCATATGACAGCGCCGTTGGCCGAGTTGCAGCCAACGGGCAGGCCTGCTTGAATGGCGGCCAAAGGCGGAGCGGCCAAGCGCCGCCCGCGAGACGACGCGACGAGGAAACGTGAAGGACACGTCATGGCGTCCCTGATCGCCGGCGGGGTGGATTGCGATGTGCATCCGGCCGTGCCGCATCTGACCAGCCTGCTGCCCTACCTGAACGACTATTGGCGCGATCAGGTGACGACGCGCGGCATGGTCGATCTCATCTCGCAATCCTACCCGCAAAACTCGCCGATCACGGCGCGGCCCGACTGGCGCCCCGAAAGCGGCAAGCCGGGCGAGAGCCTAGCGGACATGCAGCGCCATGTGCTCGATCCCTTCCGGCTCTCGCATGCTATCTGCAATCCGCTTTATGGCGTGCAGATGGTGTTTTCAGAGGATCTGCAGGCCGCCTTCTGCCGCGCACTGAACGACTGGCTCGCGAAGGAATGGCTCGATCGCGATCCGCGGCTGCGCGGCTCGATCGTGATTCCCACCCAAAGCGTCGAGAAGGCCGTCGCCGAGATCGAGCGCTGTGCGACGGATCGCCGCTTCGTGCAGGTGCTGATGCTGGTGATGGGCGACACGCCGCTCGGCAAGCGCGCGCTCTGGCCGATCTACGAGGCGGCAGAACGGCTGGAACTTCCGATCGGCATTCATGCCGGTTCCGCCTATCACAATCCGCCGACGGCCGTGGGCTGGGGGTCCTACCACATCGAGGATTATGCCGGTCAGGCCCAGGCGTTCCAGACCCAGCTCACCAGCCTGATCGTCGAGGGCGTGTTCGCCAAATATCCACGCCTGAAGATGGTGATGCTGGAATCTGGGGTGTCCTGGATCTCCCCATTTCTGTGGCGCCTGCACAAGTTCTGGCGTGGGGTGCGGATGGAGACGCCGTGGGTCGATCGCGCACCGCTGGACATTGTGCGCAGCAACATCCGGTTCTCGTTACAGCCATTCGATGCACCGCCGGATGAGGCGACATTAATTCGCCTGTTTGATCATATGCAGTCGGACGAATTGGTCGTATTCTCCACCGACTATCCGCACTGGCAGTTCGACGGCCAGGAGGCGCTGCCCGCAGGTCTCACCCCCGATCTCGTGCGCAAGATCATGATCGATAATCCGCATGCGACCTATCCCCGCCTGACTTAGCCGCTGCCAAAGGAGGCAAGGCGATGAATATTCAGTTCCGCGAAAGCTCCGAAGCCGCTTCCCCACTGGCCGTCAAAACCGCGATCGCGGACTGCGACATCCATCCGGCACGCGCGACCCGCGCCGAGCTCTATCCCTATCTGGCCAAACGCTGGCAGCATCATCTCGAAGTCTACGGCGTCCATGCCTATCAGGGCATGATGGAAGGTCCGCCCTATCCGAAGGCCCAGCCCAACGCCTCGCGCCGCGACGCCTATCCGCCGGAAGGCGGGCCGCAGGGCTCCTCGCTGTCCTTCATGCAGAAGCAGTTGCTCGATCCCAACAACGTGCAGCTCGGCGTGCTCAATCCGCTCAACACCGGCCAGGGCATCCGCAATCACGAGCTCTCGGCCGCTTTGTGCTCGGCGATCAACGATTGGCAGATCGACAAATGGACCAGCAAGGACAAGCGGCTGAAGGCCTCCATCGTCGTCGGTAATGAGGACGGGCTGTCGGCCGCAGCCGAAATCCGCGAGCGCGCCGGCGACAAGAACTTCGTGCAGGTGCTGCTGCTCAGCCGCAATGTCGAGCCGCTCGGCCAGCGCCGCTACTGGCCGATCTATCAGGCCGCGGAAGAGGCCGGCCTTCCCGTCGGCGTCCACGCCTTCGGCTTCGGCGGCAACCCGATCACGCCGTCGGGCTGGCCCTCCTATTACATCGAGGAGATGGTCGGCCACTCCCAGTGCCAGCAATCGGCGCTCGCGAGCCTGGTGCTGGAGGGCGTGTTCGAGCGTTTCCCGAAATTGAAGATGGTGATGATTGAGGCCGGCTTCGGCTGGGCGCCGTCGCTGGCGTGGCGACTCGACAAGGTTTGGCAACGGCTGCGCAGCGAGGTGCCGCATGTCAAACGGCCGCCGTCCGAATATATCCGCGAGCAGGTGTGGTGGACGACGCAGCCGATGGAGGATCCGGAGCGGCGCGAGGATCTGTTCGACGTCATCAAGTGGATCGGCTGGGACCGGCTGCTGTTCGCCACCGACTATCCGCACTGGGATTACGACGAGCCCTCGCGCGTGCTGCCCGCAGGCGTCAACGACGATGATCGCGAGGCCTTCTATCTGGGCAATGCGAAGAAGCTGTACGGGATCGCTTGATGGCGCGGCATGTGATTGCCGCGGCCGATGAGCTTCCGCCCGGCACGCGAAAATTTTTGGAGATCGACGGACGGCCGATCGCAATCTTCAACATCAAGGGTGAATATTTCGGCCTGATGAACCGCTGCCCGCATCAGGGCGCGGCGCTGTGCGAGGGACCCTTGATCGGACTCGCGCAATCGACCGATCCGGGCGAGATCGAATACACCAAGCTCGGCGAGATCCTCCGCTGCCCCTGGCACGGCTGGGAGTTCGACATCCGCACCGGCCAGTCCTATTGCGACCCCCGCCGCTTCCGCGTCAAGGCGTACCCGGCCCATGTCGAGCCGGGTGCGAGCGTGGTGAAGGGGCCGTATGTCGCCGAGACGATACCGGTGAAAGTCGAGAGCGACTACGTCGTGGTGGACCTGTAGCGAAGCAGACGGCGCGGAATTGCGCCGGCGATCTCAAGCTTTATTCTGCGTTGCCGCGATCATCCAGTCGCGGAATGCGGCGAGCTTCGGCGCCTCGCGGCGGCCCTCCGGCGCGACCAGGTAGAAGCCGGCATCGGCCGGCAGCGCGATCTTGAACGGGACCACTAGTCGCCCCTTGGCAATGTCGTCCTGAACGTAGGAGGTCCGCCCCATCGCCACGCCGATGCCGTCGATCGCGGCCTGAATGGTCATGAAGATCATGTCGAAGGTGATGCCGGGCTGCCTGGCGATGTCGGCCGGCTGACCCGCCGCCGTCAACCACAGCCGCCAGTCGTCGCTGTTGGCATTGGAGGTGTGCAGCAGCATGTGGCTCTTGAGGTCCTCGGGACAGCGCAACGGCTTGTCACCGCGCAGCAGAGACGGGCTGCACACCGGAAACAGCTCGTCCGCCATCAGCCAGTCGGCGCGCAAGCCCGCCCACTGGCCGCGCCCGTAACGGATCGCGGCATCGACATTGTCGCGCTGGAAGTCGACGAGGCTGGTGGAGGTGGTGATGCGGACGTCGATGCCGGGATGGTGCTCCTGGAAATCGGTCAGCCGCGGCAGCAGCCATTTTGCGGCCAGCGAAGCCAGCGTCGAGACCGTCAGCACCTTGTCATCGTCCTTGCGCAGCAGCCGGTCGGTGGCGAGACGTAGGTCGTTGAAGGCGGCGCGGACGCCCGGCAGATAGTCGCGCGCCTCCGGCGTCAGCGTCAGCGCGCGGTTCTGCCGGACGAACAGGCGGATGCCGAGCTCCTCCTCGAGCCTGCGGATCTGATGGCTGATCGCGGTCTGGGTCACGTTCAGCTCGGACGCCGCCAGCGTGAAGCTGAGATGGCGCGCGGCGGCCTCAAAGGCCCGCAATCCGTTCAGGGAGGGCAATCTGGCAGTCATACGGCAGCAGGATACATGACGTTATTTCATGCGAAAGAGTACAAATTGTCGTTTGTCGCAGTGCACCCGTAAGCAGATATTAGCGGTCAACTTAGCTCCAGGAGCTGACAATGTCTACTTTGACCCAGAATTCGATGACAAATCATCATGCGCCAGGGCTGATCCACCAGATCGGCGAGACCCTTCACATCTGGCACGAGCGCTACCGGACCCGGCGGGAGCTCACCAACTGGTCCGCGCGCGACCTTCAGGACGTCGGGCTGTCCTGGAGCGATGTGGCCTACGAGGCCGACAAACCCTTCTGGCGGGCCTGATTGGCCGCCAGGCCGGCGCCGCCTGACTGTGGGGGCGCCGGCGGTCCCTTTTCCCTTTGGTCCCCTTGGGGGCGCGTGTCATGAGCACCCTTCGCCTGGAAGATCTGAAGCAATATTCGGACACGCTGCGCACGCGACACGGCGAGGCGCTGCGCGTTCGCTTCGTCGAGCCGCGCGACACCGAGGAGCTCCAGCACTATTTTCGCTCGCTCTCGACGCGGTCCCGCTACAACCGCTTCTTCGGCGCGATCAGCGAACTGCCGCAGGGCCTGCTGCACGAATTCCTTCAAATCGGCGAACGCGAACGTTTCACCGTGGTGGCGACCATGATGGTCGACGGCTTCGAGACCATCGTCGCCGAAGCGCGCTATGCGCTGCATGCCGAAACCGCGACGCTTGAATTCGGCCTGTCGGTTGCCGACCGCTGGCAGGGCCACGGTATCGCCACCGTGCTGATGAAGAATCTTGAATGCCGCGCCGCCGCGCTTGGCGCCGACCACATGTTCGGCGACACGTTGCGCTCCAACGCGGCCATGATCTCGCTCGCACGCAAATCGAGCTTCGCCTTCGTCAAACATCCTGACGACTGGAAGCTGGTGCGCTTCGACAAGGAGATCTCCGTCGCACCGAAAGACATTCCTTGCGCGAGCTGGCGTCTCGTCGCCCTTTCCCGTCAGGCCGATAGCCCCTCAGCCTCGGCCTGACTCCACTCGTGCCCGGCCTGGCGAAACCAGTGCCGGGCATTTTTTTCGCCCCTACTTCCCCGTGAACACCGCCTTGCGTTTGTCGATGAAGGCCTGCACCGCCTCCTTGTGGTCGGCGGTCGTGGTCAGGCGGACCAGACGCTCGGCTTCGTGGTCGCGCGCGGTCTCGAAGTCGAACAGCAGGGCCTCGTCGAGATTGTCCTTCATGTAGCGCAACGCGAGGCGCGGACCTCCGGCAAGGGATTTCGCCAACGCAAGGGCCTCTGCCTGCAATTTATCGTCGGGCACCACGCGGTTGACGAGACCGATGGCCTCGCACCTGACGGCATCGACCCGATCGCCGGTGAACAGCAGCTCGCGCGCCCGCGCGGTGCCGACGAGGCGCGTCAACAGCCACGCGATGCCATAGTCGCCGCTGAGCGCAATGCGCGCATAGCCGGTGGCCACGAAGGCCGATTGCGCGGCAATGCGGATGTCGCAGGCCATGGCGATGGCGAGCCCCGCGCCGACCGCCGGCCCCGGCAGCGCCGCGATCGTCGGCTTGCGCACCGACACCAGCGCGCCGGTGAGCAGGCGCTGCCGCTCCTGGAGATCGGCGACCTTATCGTCAAAGGACATTTCAAGCTTCTTCGGGTCGCGATGCGCGCCCATGCCCTTGACGTTGCCGCCCGCGCAGAACGCTTCGCCCGCGCCGGTGATCAGCAGCGCGCCGACATCGGGGTTCTCGCCGCAGGAGCGGATTATCGTGCGCAGCGCCGGGGTCAGCGCGTCCGACAGCGAGTTTCGCGCCTCGGGCCGGTTCAGCGTGATGACGGCGACGCGATCGCGGATCACGCAGAGGAGTTCATTGGTGCCGGTATCGATGGTGGTTTCCGTGGTCATGCCGCTCCCTCTCTTTCGTCATTGCGAGGAGCGAAGCGACGAAGCAATCCAGCCTTTTTCAGTGGCGGCATTTCTGGATTGCTTCGCTTCGCTCGCAATGACGGTCGTTGTGAATTTATCGCCTTCAAAACTTCTCCACCCAGGGCCGCAGCTCCAGCTCCCAGCTCCAGGCGCTGCGCGGCTGCTGCAACACGTTCCAGTAGCTCTCCGCGATGGCATCGGGATCGAGCATCGAATCCGGCTTCTCCGGCGCTTCCGCGCGCGCTACGCTCCTGATGCCGCCATCGATCACGAAATGCGCGACATGGATGCCTTGCGGCGACAATTCGCGCGCCATGCTCTGTGCGAGCCCGCGCAGTGCGAACTTGCCCATCGCGAACGGTGCGGACTGCGCATAGCCCTTGACGCTGGCCGAGGCGCCGGTGAACAGGATCGCGCCGTGCTGGTTCGGCAGCATGCGCCTGGCCGCCTGCTGCGCCACCAGGAAGCCGCCATAGGCACTGACCGCAATGGCGTTCGCCACGTCGGCCGGAACGAGATCGACGAACGGCCCGCGCGCGCGGCCGCTGGCGTTGTAGACGACCAGGTCGGGCGTGCCGATCTCGCGTTCGACCAGGCCGAACAGGCGCTCGACCTCATCAGGGTCTGTGGCGTTGCAGGCATAGGCCTTGGCGCCAGTCTCGCTGCAGAGCGCGCCGAGCTTCTCGATTTTTCGAGCGGCCAGTGCGACGCGGATGCCCTGGGCGGACAGCAGCCGCGCCAGCGATGCGCTCAGGCCTTCGCCGGCGCCGACGATGAGGGCGATCTTGTATTTGGGGTGTTCCATGACGTGATCTCTCGAAGACGGGAAGCCGCTGATCTATGCACGGTCCGCGCGGACAACCAGCCAGGACGATCACAATTCCGCAGAGCGAATTGCTCCCACGCGGCGATCATGCCTCCCTGACAATTTGCGGCTTTATCCGCTTTCGCGACTGGAGCATGATCGACATCATCCCAAGCGGCAAGCGCCAAATCAGCGCAAAGTGACCGCAAGGCGGAAACGAAGAGGACGATCATGCACAAGCCGGCTCCCGCGCAGGCAAAACAGGTCGCGGCCGCGCCATCCGGACTGCTGGCTCCCGATACCACCGGCATGAATTTCTACCGCGCCGATCAGGCGCTCACCGATCTCCTGCGCATTCATCTGCCGGACACGCTATTCCGTCACATCGAGCCGCATCTCGATCGCCTGGGTGAACTCGCCGGCGGCGTGCTCGATGAATGCGCGCGGCTCGCCGACCGGCACACGCCGGTGCTGCACCAGCGCGACAAGTTCGGCTGCGACGTGCAGTGGATCGAATACCACCCGGCCTATCGCGAGCTGGAGAAGGCAGCCTTCGGCGAGTTCGGCATCCACGCGCTCTCGATCCGCAAGGGCATCATGGGCTGGCCGGACAAATATCCCGTCGTAGCCAAGCACGCCTTCACGTTCCTGTTCAACCAGACCGAATTTGGCATGGGCTGCCCGATCAACGTCACCGACGGCTGCGCCAAGCTACTCGCGAATTTCGGCAGCGACGCGCTGAAGGCGAAATATCTCGACGGCCTGACCCAGACCGACATGAGCAAGCTGACCCAGGGCGGCCAGTTCATGACCGAGAAGGAAGGCGGCTCCGACGTCGGGACGCTGACCACGACGGCGGTGCAGGAAGGCGACCATTGGCGCCTCACCGGCGAAAAATGGTTCTGCTCGAACGCCGACGCAAAAGTCGTGATGCTGCTGGCGCGCCCCGAAGGCGCCGGCCCCGGCACGCGCGGAGTCGGCCTGTTCCTGATGCCGCGCTTCCTGGACGACGGTTCGCAGAACCACTACCGGATCGTGCGTCTGAAGGACAAGCTCGGCACGCGCTCGATGGCTTCGGGTGAGATCAAGCTCGAAGGCGCGATCGCCTACGCGGTCGGAAAGCTCGATCGCGGCTTCGTGCAGATGGCCGAGATGGTGAACTCGTCGCGGCTTTCAAACGGCGTCAAATCCACCGCGCTGATGCGGCGGGCCTACCATGACGCGATGACGGTCGCCAAGAACCGAGTGGTGTTCGGCAACCGCATCATCGACCTGCCGCTGGGCCGGCGCCAGATGCTGAAGATCATGCTGCCGGTCGAGCAGGCGTTGTCGATGAGCTTTCTCACCGCGGACGCGCTCGACCGCGCCGAGGCCGGCAGCCAGGATGCAGCCGCACTGCTGCGCATCCTGACGCCGACCTTGAAATTCCGCGCGACCCGCGATGCGCGAAAGGTCTGTGGCGACGCGCTCGAGATGCGCGGCGGCATCGGCTATATCGAGGAATTCGCGACCGCCCGCCTGCTCCGCGACGCGCATCTCGGCTCGGTCTGGGAAGGCACCGGCAACATCGTCGCGATCGATGCGCTCCGGCGTGCGGTCGGCCGCCACGGCGCCGAATCCGCGCTCGCCGCCGATCTGCACGCCCGCCTTGATGACAGCCCCTCGGTGCCACAGGCCTGGCGCGACCGGCTCCGCGGCCTCACCGATCGCGCGGTCGGTTTTGCGCGCGAGGTCGCGGCCAAATCCGAAAACGAAGCCGATGCGCGCCGCGCCACCAGCCTGCTCTATCATGTCGCCAGCGCCGTTGCGCTCGCCTGGGAGGCGCATCGTATTCACGGCATGCGTGGCGATGCGCGAAGGCTGTTGTTGTCGCGGCTGGTGATCGATCACCGGGTGTCGCCGAGCGATCCGTTCCGGCTGACGGAAAATGCCGTGCAGCAGAAGATCGCCACGCTGCTGCTCGGCGACCGCGCAGCTGATATGAGCGAGGTTGGCGAACTGGTCTTGGCGGCGTAGGCTGCACCCACGTTCAAAGCAAAAAAGGCGATAGGGAGTGCTCGATGAAGGCCGCCGTCCTCCATGAAGTCAACAAGCCTCTGGTCATCGAGGATGTCAGCCTGCCGAAGCCCGGCCCGCGCGAGGTCCTGATCCGGACGTCGGTCGCAGGTCTCTGCCACTCCGATCTGCACTTCATGGAAGGCCTGTATCCGCATCCGCTGCCTGCGGTGCTCGGGCACGAGTCCGCCGGCGTCGTCGAGCAGGTCGGCTCCGATGTGACTTATGTGAAGCCCGGTGATCATGTCGTGACCTGCCTTTCGGTGTTCTGCGGCACCTGCGACAATTGCACCACGGGCCGCACCGTGCTCTGCACCGACACCACGGTGAAATTGCTGCCGGGGGCCTCTAATCGGATGCAGTGGGCCCGCTCGGAGAAGCTTCATCAGTTTCTCAACCTCTCTTCTTTCGCCGAGCAGATGCTGGTGCACGAGAACGCGATCGTCAAAATCCGCAAGGAGATGCCGCTCGATCTCGCCGCGCTGATCGGCTGCGGCGTCATTACCGGCTACGGCGCGGTCGTGAACACGGCGAAGGTGACGGCCGGCGAGACCGTGGCCGTGATCGGCTGCGGCGGTGTCGGCATGGCTGCGATCAACGGCGCGCAGATCGCAGGCGCCGGCCGCATCATCGCCATCGACACCAATCCGGCCAAGCTCCAGCTTGCGACCAAGCTTGGCGCCACCGACATCATCAACCCGGCAGACGGCGACGTCGTGAAGCAGGTGCGCGATCTCACCAATGGCGGCGTGCATCATTCCTTCGAGGTGCTCGGCCGCAAGGAGACCGCCGAGCAGGCCTTCGGTATGCTCGCCTCGGGCGGCACGGCCACCATCGTCGGCATGATTCCGTTCGGCCAGAAGATCGAGCTGCATGGCTTCGACTTCCTGCGCGAGCGCAGGATCCAGGGCTCCTCGATGGGCTCGAACCATTTTCGCGTCGACATGCCGCGGCTGGTGGATTTCTACCTGCGCGGTCGGCTGCACCTGGAAGACTGGATCTCGGCCAAGCTGAAGCTCTCCGAGATCAACGAAGGCTTTGCAAACATGAAAGCCGGCAAGACGCTGCGCAGCGTGATCATGTTCGACAGCTGATGGCTGGATGAGGCGGGACGCTCAGGATTGAGGCAACTGGTCCGGGCCGGCCAGGTCGCAACGCGACTCTTTCAGGAGCAGCAGCGCCGCAGCTGTGACGAGACCGGTGGTGAGCAGGTACACGGGCGATATGTTCAAACCGGGCCCCTCGAAGACCAGATAAGAGAACAGTCCCGCGGTCGACACGATGAAGCCGAGCCAGGCAAGGCTCGGAAAACGAAATCCACGTTCGCCGCGCCAAAGATCAAGCACGAGGTAGTACACGAGAATGGTGTTGCAGAGTGCCGCCGGCAGCACGCCCAGGACGATTCCGCTTTCGAACGCCAGATAGGATAATACGCCGTTGACCTGGGCAATCACCGCGAAGGGCACATAGCGCGGATTGAGGCAGGCCAGGGCGATCGACGCAAGCTCGAACGCGTAGAAATACCGCTCGTGCATCTTCGGAAGCAGATACGGCATGAGCATGAGCGATACACACGCGGCCAGCAGAATAAACTCCGGCCCCGTCCGTCGAGAGCGCGCGATGAAGATCGACAAGGCGAGCCCGCTCGCGGCCGCGAGCACCATGCCGACGGCGACTCCGATCGCGTACGGCATTCCGCCAGCCAGCACCCAGATGTTCGCTGCGTTCATGGTGAGGCGATCGAAGGTGTGAGCCTGGTCCAAATAGACCGCGAACACGGAGGCCAAGGATCTCCCCGCGACCAGAACCGGAATGGCGAGGACAACATAGATCCCGGGAACGGTGGCGAGCCATGCCAGGTGGATCCTGCGGCGCAGAATCATGCCGAGCACGAAGGGTCCCAGGAACACGCCCTGAGCCTTCACCGAAAAGGCCATCGCAAATGACGCAACGCCATTTCGGTCCTGCATGAACAGCGCCACGGAAACCAGCGTGAAGAAGGTCCAGATCGAATCACTCTCCGCCCACACTGCGCCATTGAAAATCACCGTCGGTGCAAGCCAAACCGCGCAGAAGGCCAGGGAAGCGCGTAATGGCAACTTTGTCGCTCGCCAGACGATCTGGGCCACAGTGATCGCGCAGCCCAACTCGAATACTGCCGAGATCGCTTTCACATGGGAAAGTGGCTCGCCTAGCCAATCAAATCGGGCGGCAATCAGCAGGAGATAGCTGTAGAACGGCGTATAGTTGGTAAAGGCTTCGGCCAGTCCAGCGACACCGTGATCGCGAGCGAAGACATACCAGGGGATCAGATGCTGAATGGCGTCGTCGGTCGCGTGCTTCCGGGCGAAGTAGCGGAGCGCAAGGCCCACGAGTCCGCATCCGATCGCTACGGCAATTGCAAGCGGCCAATGGTTTGGTGGCGTCTTGTCCGCCTTGACGTCATGACCAGCCCCGCGGATCGCGTCGCTTCCAACAATGTCGTTTGTCACGCGATCACTCGTGAGGCTCCATTTTCGTGACCTAACCTCTACGGGCCATCAATTCACAGTTGCATAACGTCTGGTTTCGCAGGTCTTAGGATTGCGGCGAACCGGTTGCTTGGTTAGCGAATACTTTATGAACTGCTTCGGGGCATGATGCGGAGGATCGAGCGGAACTACCGCTGCAAATGTCGCGTAAAGATCCGCACCACGTGACCCCTGACCCGCGGCGCCTCGTCGTAGAGGTCTGAGGCGAGCCGCTCGATGGTCTCGCGCAGCGACAGGAACTGGGCCTGCCGCGCGCTGCTTTCGGTGCCCTGCATGCCCGCAAGCTCGTCCATCGCGGCGTCGCTGATCTGGCACTGCACGACCTCGTCGTCGTTCAGCATGGTGAAGCGAAAGGCGAGCCGTTCGAGATCATGGCCAATGATCCTGTCGCGCATGAGTGGCATCAAATCGTCCCGGTCGACCCCCGCGCCGAAAATGCCGAAAATCCCGCTGCTTGTCAGCAGCAAAGGCAATCCATCGCCTACTGGAACGCAACTTCGGCGAAACTGCGGAGCTTTCGCGAATGCAGCCGCTCGGATTCCTGCTGCTTGAGCCGTTCCAGCGCCTTCAAGCCGATCTCGAGATGCTGGCCGACGCGGCGGCGGTAGAATTCGCTGGCCATGCCTGCGAGCTTGATCTCGCCGTGCAGAGGCTTGTCGGAGACGCACAGCAGCGTGCCGTAGGGAACGCGGAAGCGGTAGCCGTTAGCGGCAATCGCGGCCGATTCCATGTCGAGCGCAACCGCGCGCGACTGCGACAAGCGGCGAATGACATCGGGCCCGCTGATCTCCCAATTGCGGTTGTCGACGCTCGCGACGGTGCCGGTGCGCATCAGGCGCTTGAGCTCGAACCCTTCGAGCCCGGTGACGTCCTCCACCGCGTCCTCGAGCGCGACCTGCATCTCCGCGAGCGCCGGGATCGGCACCCACAGCGGCAATTCACGATCGAGCACATGGTCCTCGCGAACGTAGCCATGGGCGAGCACGTAGTCGCCGAGCCGCTGCGTGTTGCGCAGGCCCGCGCAATGGCCGAGCATCAGCCAGGCATGGGGCCGCAGCACGGCAACATGGTCGGTGACGTTGCGCGCGTTGGACGGACCGGTGCCGATGTTGATCAGGGTGATGCCGCGATAGCCGGGCGCGACCAGATGGAAGGCTGGCATCTGCGGCCCGCGCGCGGGCGCAACGCCCGTCGTCGCGCCGCCGCTGCGCGTGATCACATTGCCTGGAGCGACGAAGGCATCGAGGCCGGCCTCGCCAGCCTGAAGCCGCTGCTGGCAGAGTTGCGCGAAGGCGTCGACGTAGAACTGATAGTTGGTGAAGATCACGAAGTTCTGGAAATATTCGGGGTCGGTGCCTGTGTAATGGTAGAGCCGGCGTAGCGAGTAGTCGACGCGGGCCGCCCGAAACAGGGACAGCGGCTCGGGCGCGCCAGGCTGGAGCTCGAAAGTGCCGTCGGCGATGGCATCGTCCATGGTCGCAAGATCAGGCACGTCGAACGCATCGCGCAGCGACCGCGTCACGGGCGAATTCTCGCTGGTGGTGATGGCGGCTTCGATGTTGATGTCGCGGCGGTAGGCAAAGTGAACGGGGATCGGTTCGTCGGACTCGCCGATTTCGACCGGAACGCCGTGGTTCTGGATCAACAATCCGATCTGCTCGGTCAGATAAGTCCGGAACAGATCCGGACGCGTGACGCTGGTCTCGTGCACGCCGGGCCGGGCGACGAAGCCGTAGGCGAGACGCGAATCCAGCCGCGCATGCGTCGCGGTGGTGACACGGACGAAGGGATAGAAGGCCCGCACCCGCGTCGTGATTGCCTCGCCGTTGACGTAAGCTTCGAACCGGTCTCGCAGGAACTTCGTGTTGCGCTCGTAGATCTGTTCGAGGCGGGCGACGGCGAGGCCGGCGTCGAAAAAGGATTCGGTGGAGACGGAGGGTGGAGATTGGATCGATTGCATTGTTCGACGCCGGGTTGCTGGGGCTGAATCGAACTATAGCAAGAAAACTAAAGCAAGAAAGAAGCCGCCCGTCATTGCGAGCGTAGCGAAGCAATCCAGAAATCTCGCCGTGGAGGCAACCTGGATTGCTTCGCTGCGCTCGCAATGACGAAAGGAGGCGATGACGCGCCTTCGCGCGTCACTTCTCCCGGAACGCGCGCATGAACTGGTCGTGCAGCGGCTTCATCAGATAGGACAGCATGGTGCGGTCGCCGGTCTGGACGAAGGCTTCCGCCGGCATGCCGGGGATCAGCCTGGAGTCACCGAGCTTGGCGACCTCTTCCGCGGACAGCGAGACGCGGATGGTGTAGTAGCTCTGGCCGGTGCGCTGATCGGTGGTGACGTCGGGCGAGACGCGGCTGACGATGCCGTTGAGCTCGGGCGTAGTGCGCTGGTTGAAGGCGGACAGGCGCAGCAGCGTCTTCTGGCCGATCTGGAGCTTGTCGATATCGACCGGATTGACCTTGGCTTCGACCTGGAGATCGTCGGCCTGCGGCACGATCAGCATGAGGGCGTCGCCGGCGGTGATGACGCCACCAACCGTATGCACGGTCGATTGCAGCACCATGCCGTCCTGCGGCGCGCGGATGTCGACGCGGCGAAGCTGGTCCTCGGCGGCGACCTTGCGCTCGATCATTTCTCCGATCTTGTCGTTGGTCTCGCGCAGATCCTTGGAGACCTCGCTGACCATGTCCTTGTCGACCTGGATGATCTGGAGCTCGGTCTCGGTGATCTTGCCTTTGGCCTGCGCGCGCGAGGCGATGTACTGCGCGCGCTCGCCGTTGAGGCGGGCGCTGTCGCGTTCGAGCGTGGTCAGGCGGGAGATCTGCACCAGGTGCTTGTCATAGAGATCCCGGACACCGACGAGCTCCTGCTGCACCAGCGAGATTTCCCTGTCCTTGGCCCGCTCCTGCGCGGAGAGGCCCTCGATCTCCTCGTTGAGCTGCTGGATGCGCTCGCGCAGCTGCGCCTTCTGGCCGGCGCGTCCGTTGACGCGAACGTCGAACAGCTTGGTTTCGGCGGAGAGCAGCGCCTTGACGTCGGGATCGTTGCCGCGATCGAGCAGCGCTTGCGGGTAGTCGATCCTGTCGATCCCGCGCTGCTCGGCCTGGAGCCGCGCGGCACGCGCCTGCGCTGCGTCGAGATTCTTGGTGACGATGGCGAGGTTGGCCTTGGTGACGGTGTCGTCCAGCCGCACCACGATGTCACCGGCCTTGACCACGTCGCCATCGCGAGCGCGCAGCTCGCCGACCACGCCGCCGGTCGGATGCTGCACCTTCTTGACGTTGGATTCGACCACGATCTGGCCGGGCGCGATCAGCGCGCCCGAGATCTGCACGGTCGATCCCCAGCCGCCGAGCCCGACCAGGAGCACCAGCACGATCCCAAGCCCGAGCATCAGGTGAAACCGGATCGACTGCCGTACGGTCCGCTTCGCGGCGGGCTTCGCCCCGCCGAGCGCCATCGTGCTCATGCCTTGGCTCCGCCTTCGCTGACGATCTTGATCGGCGCCGGCGGCGTCACACGCGGCTGGAGCACCTGGGCGAGCACCTGCTCCTTCGGCCCGAAGGCCTGCATGCGGCCGTCACGCAGCACCAGGATCTGGTCGACCGCTTCCACGCCGATCGGGCGATGTGCCACCACGACGACGATGGCGCCGCGCTCGCGCGCCGCACGGATGGCGCGGGTCAGCGCTTCGTCGCCTTCGGTATCGAGATTGGAATTGGGCTCGTCGAGCACGATCAGGAACGGGTTGCCATAGAGCGCGCGCGCCAGTGCCACGCGCTGCGCCTGGCCCGCGGAGAGCGCCGTGCCCTGCTCGCCGACCTGGGTGTTGTAGCCCTCGCGCATCTTGATGATCATCTCGTGCACGCCGGCTTCCTTGGCGGCGGCGATGATGCCGTCAGACGTGGCCTCGGGATCGAAGCGGCTGATGTTCTGCGCGATGGTGCCGCCGAACAATTCGACGTCCTGCGGCAGATAGCCGATATGGCGGCCAAGCATGTCCGACGACCATTGGTCGAGCGCCGCGCCGTCGAGCCGCACCTTGCCGCGGACCGGTTGCCAGACGCCGACCAGCGCGCGGATCAGCGACGACTTGCCGGAGCCGCTCGGTCCGATTACGCCGAGGCCGTTGCCGGCTTCGAGCGCAAAGGTGACGTCCTGCACGATGAGGCGCTGGTCGCCCGGCGGCACCATGGCGATGCCTTCGACCGAGAGGCGGCTGGTCGGCGCCTGCAGCTGGGTCGGCATCGTCTGCGCCGGCATCTGCTCCAGTAGGCGGGTCAGGCGATGCCAGCTCTGGCGTGCCGCGACAAAGGATTTCCAGTGCGCGATCGCGAGGTCGACCGGCGCGAGCGCACGGGCCGAGAGGATCGAGCCGGCGATGATGATGCCGGCGGTCGCCTCCTGATGGATGACGAGATAGGCGCCGACCGCGAGCACCGCCGATTGCAGCATCATGCGCAGCACTTTTGCGACCGCGCCGAGACCGCCGGCGACGTCGCTCGCACGCTGGTTGCCGTCGAGATATTTTTCGTTGGCCTCGCTCCAGCGCGCGTTCATCCGGCCGGCCATACCCATCGACACCATGACTTCGGCATTGCGGCGGCTGGCTTGGGCGAGATCGTTGCGCTGGGCGGCAAGGCCCATCGCGTCCTTCGCCGGCTGGCGCGACATGAACTCGGTGACCAGCGTCAACCCGACCAGGATGACGGCGCCGACCAGCGCGGTGAGGCCGATCATGACGTGGAAGGCGAAGCAGATGGCGAGATAGAGCGGCAGCCAGGGCAGGTCGAAGAACGCGCTCGGTCCCATGCCCCCGAGGAAGGAGCGGACATTGTCGAGATCGCGCAGCGGCTGAAGCCCCTCGTTGCGGCTGCCGACCAGCAGCGGCAGGCGCACGATGGTGTCGAACACCCGCTTGTTCAGGGCTTCGTCCAGCGCGGTGCCGACCCGACCCAGGATCCGGTTACGGATCATGTCCAGCACGCCCTGCGCCATGTAGAGGAAACTGGCGAGGACGATCAGGCCGACCAGGGTCGGAATGCTGCGGCTCGGCAGCACCCGGTCGTAGACCTCCAGCATGAAGATCGACCCGGTCAGATAGAGCAGGTTGATCATGCAGCTCATCAAGCCGACGCCGACAAACGCCGTGCGACAGGCGCGCAGCGCATCACCGAGCTCTGAGCGGCGGACGCCGGGAACGGCTGCCATCAGTCTGATCTCTTTCGGGTAGGGGCCAAAGTCCCTGATTTCAAAGGCAAATTCAGGAGTAATTGACCCGGATTAACATCGCGTTTGCGCTCATCGCCCAACGCAGTCGAATACCCGGGACCCCTATGGCCCACATCACCCCCGACCGGCCCTGCACGCAAGTCCGGAATCTCACGATCTTGCGGCTTTTTCTTGCAGACATGTCACCTCTCCCCGGGGGGAGAGGTCAAAAGTTCGATCAATTGAACTCGGGCGCCATTAGAACCGGCCACCGCCGCGGACCAACCGCACCACCAGCAGCAGGATGACCGCGCCGATCGCGGAATAGATGATCTCCGATATCAGTCCGGTGCCGATGTGAATGCCAAGCTTCGGAAACAGGAAGCTTGCCACCAGTGCGCCGGCGATGCCGACCACGATATCGCCGATAATGCCGAATCCGGTTCCGCGCACCACCTTGCCGGCCAGCCAACCCGCCACCAAGCCGACGAACAGGATGACAAGCAGGCCTTCATTGGAAATGTACATAAGTGAGGTCCCTCTCCGTGAACGGTTCCATGGAAGCGGAACCGGGATGAACGAGGTGTGAATGCTGTTCCCCGCTTCCCGGTCGCGGTCGAATGTCAGGACAGTGCGGTGACCGGCTCCGCCAGCACGCACCGTGCCGCCCGGCCCGGGCCGACCTCCACCGTCCCTGGCAGTTGTTCCAGGCAGCGCGGCTGGGCTACGGCGCAGCGGGGCGCAAAGGAGCAGTTGTGCGGCCTCTCGCCGAGCGACGGCGGGGTGCCGGGGATGGTCTCGAGCCGCTGTCCCCGCTTGGCCCCGTGGACGGTCGAGGCGAGCAGGCCCTTGGCGTAGGGATGCACCGGCGAGCGGACGATGTCGCGAAGCGTGCCCTGCTCCACGATCTGGCCGGCATACATCACCGCGACCCGGTCGCAGATCTCGATGGCGACCCCGATGTCATGGGTGACGAAGATGACGGACATGCCGAACTCGCGCTGCAATTCGCGCAACAGCAGCAGGATCTGGATCTGCACGGTGGCATCGAGCGCGGTGGTCGGCTCGTCGGCGAGCAATATCTTGGGACGACACGCGAGCGCCAGCGCGATCATCGCGCGCTGACGCATGCCGCCGGACATCTCGTGCGGATAGGCATCGAGCCGGCGCTTTGCGGAAGGAATGCGCACGACCTCGAGCATTTCGAGCGCCCTCGCCCTACCCTCCGCGTAAGACTTGCCTTCGTGACGCACCACGCTTTCGGCGATCTGCGCGCCGATGGTGTAGACCGGATCGAGCGCGAGCGCCGGCTCCTGAAAGATCATCGACACGGTCTGCCCACGGAACGACGACAGCTGCCCGTCGTTCATGGCGAGCACGTCGCGACCCATCACGTTGACCTTGCCCGTGATCTGGGTGCGCTTCTTCGGCAACAGCCGCATCAGTGCACGCAAGGTCACGCTCTTGCCCGAGCCGGACTCTCCGAGCAGGCCCAGCACCTCGCCGTCGCCGAGCGAGAGGCTGAGATCGTTCACGGCATAGACCGTACGCTCGCCGGTGAAGCGGATGTTGAGGCCTGAGATCTCGACGAGCTTTGTCATGACGGAAGTTTCGGCAGCCTGTCGTGATAGTCGGTGGCGCGCTGGAATGCGGCGCCGATGGTGAGCAGCGTCGCTTCATCGAACGAGCGGCCGATCAATTGCATGCCGATCGGAAGACCGCTCTTGGTGAAGCCCGAGGGCACCGTGAGCGACGGCAGGCCGAGGTAATTCACCGGACGGGTGAACAGCGTCAGCCGCTGCAACAGCGCCGGCGCGTTCGGCCCGCCGCCGACGTCGCTCTCCTCGATCGTCGGCGCCGGCACCGGCGACGCGGGCGCGATGATCGCATCGACACCTGATGTCGCAGCGTGGTGCGCAGCGAGCGCCGGTCCGCGCCAGCGCATCGCCTCGAGATAGGTGATGGCGGGCACCGCGAGCCCGTTCTGAAGCCGCATCAACACCTGCGGACCATAATCCTGCGGCCGCTCGATCATCCAGCGCTTGTGGAAAGCGGCGGCTTCGGCTGCAAGCACGAGCTGGCTTGCCGAGGACAATTGCCGCTGGTCGGGCAGCTCAACCGTGACGATGTCGGCGCCCTCGCGCTTGAGCACCGCAATGGTCTCGTCCAGCACGCGCGCGACCTCGCCGTCGAGATCGTCGACATAAAAGGACGAGGGGACGCCGACCTTGAGGCCCTTCAGCGAGCCCTTGGTCGCGCCGACATAGTCAGATAGCGGCTCATGACTGCAGGTCGAATCCTCGGGATCAGGGCCGGCCATCAGCGCCAGCAGCAGCGCGCAATCCTCGGCGGTGCGGGCGAGCGGGCCGACCGTGTCGAGCGACTGCGACAGCGGCATCGCGCCGGCGCGGCTGACCCGGCCAACGGTGGTCTTCAGTCCCGTCACGCCGCAGAAATGCGCGGGCATGCGGATCGAGCCGCCGGTGTCGGAGCCGAGCGCGGCATAGGTCAATCGCGCCGCGACCGCCGAGCCCGAGCCTGACGACGAGCCGCCGGTGATGTGCGCGACATTCCAGGGATTGCGAACCGGACCATAATGGGCGTTATGACCGGTCGGGCCATAGGCGAACTCCGCCAGATGCAGCGTGCCGAGCCGAACCTGGCCGGCGTCCTTCAGCCGCTGCAAGGCAGTGGAGGTGACGGTCGGAACGAAATCGCGGCGGATCAGCGAGCCGCAGGTCGCGACGTGACCGGCATCGTAATACATGTCCTTGTGCGCGAGCGGCACGCCATGCAACGATCCGCGGACTTCGCCCTTGGCGAGTTTGGCGTCTGCGGCATCGGCGGCCTTCAGCGCCGCCTCCGATTCGATCGACATGAAGGCGTTGAGATGCGGCTGCCACTGCGCGATACGATGCAGCAGCGCGCGCGTCACCTCGTGTGAGGACACTTGCTTCATCGCAATCGCGCGCGCGACCTCGGTAAGCGTCATCAATGCGGGCTCGGTGCTCATTTCGAGACCTTCGCAGTCTGCGCGATCGGATAGAGCGCGGGCTCGAGATCGAACGGCAGCGTGCCGGCAATGGCCGCAAAGCCCTCGAAGGCCGGTCCGATGGAATTGGAGATGCGCGTCGCAATCTCGTCGTCGACGGGAACGCCGGCGACCTGTGCCGTCGCCTTGATCTCTTTCGTCGTCGGTCTCGTCATACGGTTTCCTCCTTGGGCGCGCGGCTATGGCCTGAACCCGGGATCGCCATGTAGCACGCGGCCTCGTGGCCCATTCTATCGAGCGCGGTGAGTTTTGGTGTCGCATTTGCGCAGAGCGGCTCCGCAAACGGGCAACGGGTGTGGAAGCGGCAGCCCGAGGGCGGATCGATCGGATTGGGCGGGTCGCCCGTGATCGGCGGCGTCTCGGTGCGGCGATCCGGATCCGAGGACGGCATCGCGGCGAGAAGTGCGCGAGTATAGGGATGGGCTGGCTGGTCCCAGACCTGGTCGACCGGGCCGAGCTCGACGACCTCGCCGAGATACATCACCAGCACGCGATCGCTGATGTAGCGCACGACGTTGAGATCGTGGCTGATGAAGAGATAGGTCAGGCCGAACTCGCTCTTGAGGTCGGCAAGCAAATTGAGCACTTGCGCCTCGACCGATTTGTCGAGCGCGGAAACCGCTTCGTCGAGAATCACCAGCCGCGGCGACAACGCCAGTGCACGTGCGATGTTGACGCGCTGGCGCTGGCCGCCGGAAATCTCGTGGGGGTAGCGGTTGGCAAAGTTTGCAGGAACCAGGCCCACCTTGCCCAGCAGCTCGCGCGCCAGCGCGCGCGCGGCGCCGTCGGCCATGCCGTGCACCTTGGGGCCGAAGGCGATCGACTCCTCGATGGTCAGGCGCGGATTGAGCGAGGCGTAGGAATCCTGGAACACCATCTGCATGCCGCGGCGCAGCTCTCGCAGGGAGAGCGACTGCCCGACGCTCATGCCATCATAAATGATATCGCCGGTGTCACGCGGCATCAGATGCATCAGCAGCCGCGCGGTGGTCGACTTGCCGCAACCGGACTCGCCAACGATGCCGACGGTCTCGCCCTTGGCAACGGTGAACGAGACATTATCAACCGCCCGCACGGTGCGCTTTGCGGCGAACAGGCCGCCACGCACCGGGAAATGCTTGGTCAGGCCGTTGACCTGGAGCAGCGGTTGAGCGACGCCGCCGAGGTCTTCGATCGGCTCCAGCATTACGACTGACGTGCTGACTTCGCTCATGGCTAGTTCCTGATGTCCATGGCGCTGCGCAGGCCGTCCGAGAGCAGGTTGAAGCAGATCGAGACCGCGAAGATCATCGCACCGGGGAGTGCGGCGACCCAAGGGTTGACATAGATCGCGGTCCGCAAGGTATTCAACATCAGGCCCCATTCCGGCTCGGGCGGTTTGGTGCCGAGGCCAAGGAAGGACAGGCCTGCCGCGAGGATCATCGAGACCGAGATCAGGCTGGTGGCGTAGACGAAGATCGAACCGAGCACATTGCCGAGGATATGAACGCGCATGATGGTGAACGGTCCCGCGCCCGAGGCGCGCGCGGCATCGACGAAGTCCATGTTGCGCACGCCGGTGGTGACGCTTTCGGCGACGCGGGTGATCTGTGGCACGAACACGACGGTCAACGACACGATGGAATTGAGGATGCCCGCGCCCAGCGCGCCCGAGATCGCGATCGCCAGCAGCACGGACGGAAACGCGTAGAACACGTCGATCGTGCGCATGATCGCGGTGTTGAGCTTGCCGCCGACATAGCCGGCAACGAGGCCGAGCGAGGTGCCGATGCAGAAGGCGAGGATCACAGGCAAAATGCCGATGAGAAGCGACAGCCGGCCGCCATAGATCAGGCGCGCCAGCATGTCGCGACCGAGCTCGTCGGTGCCGAGCGGGTAGCCTGATGTGCCGATGTGGCGCAGGCGGCGGATCATCGAGCCCTTGTAGGGATCTTCCAGACCGAGCCACGGCGCAACGATCGCGGACAGGAAGATCAGCAGCAGCACCAGCGCACAGACCATGCTGACCTTGTCGCGCCGGATACGACGGCCGACGGTCGCCCAATAGCCGCGCGCCTTGGTCGCGGGCGCGGACTGAAGCGCGGCGTCGCTTGTGACTGACAACGGAAGCTCGCTCATCGCTAGCCCCGCTTGATGCGCGGGTCGATCGCGGCTTGCGCGATGTCGACCAGCAGATTGAGGAAGACGAAGAACAGCGCCAGGATCAGGATCGTGCCCTGGAGCAGCGGCAGGTCGCGCTGGAAGATCGCCGAGTTGAGCAGGAAGCCCGAGCCCGGCCAGGAGAACACCGTCTCGATCAGGATCGAGCCGCCGAGCATGTAACCGAGCTGAAGTCCCATCACCGCGAGCGCGGTGGGCGCGGCGTTCTTGATGACGTGGCGGAACACGCCGCGCTCATGCAGGCCTTTTGCACGCAGCGCCTCGACGAAGTCCTGGCTGAGGATGTCGCCGGTCAGCGCGCGCACCGTGCGGGTGACGATGCCCATCGGGATCACGGAGGTCGTGATCGCCGGCAGCACGAGATATTGCAAATGCGCCCAGTCCCAGGCCCAGGCGGCCGAGCCGCCGGGTCCGGCGCCGACGGCGGGCAGCCAGTTCAGCTGGACCGAGAAGATGATGACGAGCACCATGCCTAGCCAATAATGCGGCACCGAAACGCCAGCGATGGCAAACGACGTCGCCAGCTTGTCGATCCAGGTCTCGCGGAAATAGCCGGCGATCAGGCCGAGCAGGACGCCCATCGTGAAGCCGATGATCGCCGCCGCGATCGCCAGCGTGACGGTGTTGCTGACCGCGCGCATGACCTCGGCGAGCACCGGGCGGCCCGTGGCGATGGAATTGCCGAGATCGCCATGCAGCGCGCGGAGCAGCCAAAGCCCGAACTGCACCGGCAGCGGGCGGTCGAAACCATAGGCGGTGCGGAGCTGCGCGGCGAGCTCCTGCGAAGCGTCGGCCGGCAGCACGGCGACGAGCGGATCGCCCGGCGTGATGTGCACGAGCAGAAAACACACCAGCGCGACGCTGATGACGATCGGGACGACGTAGACGATGCGTCTGGCGATATAGGCGAGCACGTTGTTTCTTTTCTTCCCTTCTCCCCTTGTGGGAGAAGGTGGCGCGAAGCGCCGGATGAGGGGTTGTTTCCCCGGATGCAGTGTTAACGAATAAGAGAGCGTCTCTCGCGGAGAGAG
This sequence comes from Bradyrhizobium sp. 4, assembly GCF_023100905.1. Lineage (NCBI taxonomy): Bacteria > Pseudomonadati > Pseudomonadota > Alphaproteobacteria > Hyphomicrobiales > Nitrobacteraceae > Bradyrhizobium > Bradyrhizobium sp. 4. Next base: position 640,194 of record NZ_CP064686.1, on the reverse strand, counting down.
ACCCCTCACCCGGCTTCGCTTCGCGAAGCCACCCTCTCCCGCAAGGGGAGAGGGTGCACTGAGCAAGCCGAGAGAATTACTGCAACGACACCAGCGAGAAGTCGATGAACCAGCTCTTCGGCTGCACGACGCCTGTCACCTTCGGGCTGATGGCGCGCGGGCCAACGTCGTGGGCGACGTAGAGGAAGGCTGCGTCGTCGACGGAGGCCGCGTGCAGTTCGGCGAGCGCGGCGTCACGCGCGGCGGGATCGAAGGTCTGCCGCGCCTTCTTCACCAGCTCGTCGAATTTGGGATTGTTGATGAAGCCCCAATTGTTCGAGACCGGCGGCGCCATGCCCGATTGCAGAAAGCGCACCAGCGCGAAGAACGGATCCATCGCCGCGTAGGTGACGTTGGTCGCGTTCGAGCCGTTGGCGCTGGGATCCTTGGCGCCGCGGCGCCAATTGGTGAACAGCGTATTCCACTCGATCACGTCCAGCTGCACGTCGAAATAGCATTCGGCCAGCGCCTGCTGGAGATATTCGTTCATCGGCAGCGGCTGCATCTGGCCCGAGCCGGACGCCGAGGTCTGGGTCTTCACCGTCAGCTTCTTGTTCGGGCCGAAGCCTGCCTCCTGCATCAGCTTCTGCGCAGCCACCTTGTCGTACTTGATCTCGAAGGTCGGCTTGCCGCGCCAGGGATGGCCGGCCTCGAAGGTGCCGGTCGCGGGCACCATCAACCCCGCGAGCAAGCCGTCCTTGAGCCCTTCGCGATCGACGCAGAGGTTCGCGGCCTTGCGCACGCGGATATCGTTCCAGGGCGAGCCCTCGACGCGCGAGAACTGCCACGGCCAGACGTGCGGCTGCTCGTTGGCGTAGAGCTTGAAGCCGCGCTGCTTCAATTCGGGCAAAGCGTCCGGCGCCGGCGCCTCGACCCAATCGACCTGCCCGGAAAGCAGCGCCGCAGTGCGCGCATTCGCTTCCGGCATCGGCAACAGCACCATCTTGTCAACTTTTGGCACGCGGTCCTTGTTCCAGTAGCCCGCATTCTTGACCAGTTCGAGCCGCTCGCGCGGCGTGAACGCGGCCATCTTCCACGGGCCGGTGCCCGCGGCGTCCTTGGCGAACGCGGTCCAAGCCGCCTGCGACTTCGCCTTGGCGTCGGCGCCCTCCGCCTTGTCGTAGAAATGCTGCCACTTCGCCGGGCTCGCCATGAAGAGGTTGGTGAGGTTGATCGGCAAAAAGCTGTCGGGCTCCTTGGTGGTGAGCTCGACCGTCATGTCGTCGACCTTCTTCGCGGATGCCAGCGTCGGCATGCGCGAGGCCGTGACGCCGACCTGGCTGGCGTCGAATTGCGGCGCGTCCTGCTTCAGCACTTTCTCGACATTCCACACCACGGCGTCTGCATTGAACGGCGAGCCGTCATGGAAGGTGACGCCCGGCCGCAGCTTGAAAGTCCATTTGGTCTTGTCGGCATCGTCGACCTTCCACTCGGTGGCAAGGCCGGGGATCACCACGCTCGCCTTGTCGGCCGAGGACAGATCCCAGCCGGTGAGCGCGTCATACATGGTGAGGCCGGTGAAGCGGTTGCCTTCAAAACCCTGATCGGGCTGGCCCAGCGTGCGCGGAATATCGGCAGCCGTCATGGCGATGCGCAGCACGGTTTCGGCACTTGCGGAGCGCGGCCACGCAGCCGCGCTACTGAGCGCCAGCAACGCGATCAGCGCCGCGCGGGTCTTGTTCTTATTGATAAGCATTGACTCAATCCTTTTCCGGCTTCGATGACTAATTTTGATGCAATCGTATGCAATGCCTATGCCAATGGGGAAACTTATTCTGCAAATTGCCCCTGCGACGACAAGTCCTTGTGATGACGCCTCGGTGAAAGCACCTTGCTGCCTATTCTGGCATCAAGATTGCAGGTTTGGCTCCGATTGTCCTTGAAGCCTTCCCTGGAGCTTTGGCCCATGCGTATCCGACTATCGACCTGTTTCGCCGTGCTTGCACTGGCGTTGTCCGCGATTCCCGCGGGCGCCGAGACGGTGCTGCGCTACGGCATCTCGATGGCGGACATCCCGCTGACGACCGGTCAGCCCGATCGCGGCGCCGGCGCCTATCAGTTCACGGCCTACACCATCTACGATCCGCTCGTGGCGTGGGAGATGGACGTCGCCGACCGCCCGGGAAAGCTGGTGCCGGGACTGGCCACCGAGTGGAAAGTCGATGACGAGAACAAGACCAAATGGCGCTTCACCTTGCGCAAGGGCGTGAAGTTTCACGACGGCAGCGAGTTCGACGCCGATGCCGTGATCTGGAATCTGGACAAGGTGCTCAACGACAAGGCGCCACAATTCGACAAGCGTCAGAGCGCGCAGGTCAAGACCCGCCTGCCTTCGGTCGCGAGCTACGCCAAGATCGACGACTCCACGGTGGAGATCACCACCAAGACGGTCGACTCGTTCTTCCCCTATCAGATGCTGTGGTTCCTGGTCTCGAGCCCGACGCAATACGAAAAGCTCGGCAAGGATTGGGACAAGTTCGCGAGCCAGCCTTCGGGAACGGGCCCGTTCAAATTGACAAAACTGGTGCCGCGCGAGCTCGCCGAGCTGACCAAGAATCCGGATTATTGGAACAAGAAGCGCATTCCCAAGGTCGACAAGCTCGTGCTGGTGCCGATGCCGGAAGCGCTGACGCGGACCAATGCGCTGCTCGCCGGGCAAGTCGATCTGATCGAGACGCCGGCGCCGGATGCCGTGCCGCAGCTCAAGGCTGCCGGCATGAAGCTCGTCGACAACGTCACGCCGCATGTCTGGAATTATCATCTGAGCGTGCTGCCGGGTTCGCCCTGGACCGACATCCGCCTGCGCAAGGCGCTGAACCTCGCGATCGATCGTGAAGCCGTGGTGGGCCTGATGAACGGCCTCGCAAAACCCGCCAAGGGACAGGTCGATCCGTCGAGCCCGTGGTTCGGCAAGCCGAGCTTCGAGCTGAAATACGATGTCGCCGCGGCGAAGAAGCTGGTCGAGGAAGCCGGCTACTCCAAGGCGAAGCCGCTGAAGGCGACCTTCATCATCGCACAGGGCGGCACCGGCCAGATGCTGTCGCTGCCAATGAACGAATTTTTGCAGCAGAGCTTCAAGGAGATCGGCATTGACATCGATTTCAAGGTGGTCGAGCTCGAGACGTTATACACGCACTGGCGCAAGGGCGCGGCCGACGAGATGAACGCCGGCATCACCGCCAACAACATCGCCTATGTCACCTCGGACCCGCTCTACGCCATCGTCCGCTTCTTCCATTCGAGCCAGATCGCGCCGGTCGGTGTCAACTGGGGCGGCTACAAGAATCCGAAGGTCGACGCGCTGATCGACGAGGCCAAGCAGACCTTCGACAGCACCAAGCAGGACGAGCTGCTGGCGCAGGCGCACGCGCTGATCGTCGACGACGCCACGCTGGTGTGGGTGGTGCACGACACCAACCCGCATGCGCTGTCGCCCAAGGTCAAGCAATTCGCACAGGCGCAGCACTGGTTCCAGGACCTCACGACGATCGGGGCGGAGTGAGGCTCAAGGCCGGCGGCACTCAGCTTCCGCAAACACACCGTCGTCCTGGCGAAAGCCAGGACCCATAACCACCGAATTTCGTTTGGCGAAGATTGGTGGTTGGCCGCTCGCCGCAACAACTTCTCCCTGGGGTAATGGGTTCTGGCGTCGCCAGGACGACAGCGAGTGTGTGGTTAGCTTCAAACCGCACATCTGCCCCCTACTTCGTCAGCAGCGCATACGCCCCGGTCCAGCCCTCCGGCGGCGGGTTGATCTGGAATTCCTTGATGCGCACTTCGTAGAGCTTGAACAGCTTTTCCAGAGTGTCGGCATCCTCGCTCCTGCGGCCGCGCTCGATCGCATCCAGTGCGCCCTGCCAGTCGCGGCTGCGATAGCAGGCGAGCATTTCGATGGTGACGTTGCGCAGGCGCTGGAAGGCGCCCGAAAGCATCACGTCCGCGCGGCCGGCGATCGCGTAGATCACTTCCGGCTCGGTCTTGCCCTTGACCATGATGAAGTCGAGCTCGAGAATCGCGAACTTGTCCTTGGCGGCGAGCGCGGTGCGCGAGCCAACGATGATCGGAAAGCCGTACTCCTTCGACTGGCCTTCCAGGCGCGACGCCAGGTTGACGCTGTCGCCGAGCACCGAATAGTTCTTCTTCAGGTCGGAGCCCATGTTGCCGACCACGCCGATGCCGGTGTTGAGACCGATACCGACATTGAGCGGGATGTAGACGTGGCCGCCATCGACGGCTTCCTGCTCGCGGTCCTTGTTCACCGCGTCGATCCTCTCCAACATCTGGATCGCGGCCTCACAGGCGTTGACCTCGTGCTCGGCATCGTCAAGCGGCGCGTTCCAGAACGCCATGATGGCGTCGCCCATATATTTGTCGATATAGCCCTTCTGATCGATGATCACGTCGGTCAGCGGGGTCAGGAAACGGTTCATCAGCGCGATCAGGCCCTGCGGATCGTGCTTGTAGGTTTCCGAGATGGTGGTGAAGCCGCGCACGTCGGAGAACATGATCGTCATCTCGCGCTCCTCGCCGCCGAGGACGAGCTTTTCCGGTGACTGCGCGAGCTGCTCGACCAGCACCGGCGACATGTATTGCGCGAACATGCCGCGAATCTGCACGCGCTGCCGCTGCTCGCGCACGAAGCTGGCAAAGATCAGCGTCAAATAGATCGCCGTGGTCGAGAGCAGCGGATAGGTGAAATCGATCAGATAGCGGTATTGCACGTAAAAGAACCAGGACACTCCGATCAGGATCGCGGCGAAGGTCGCGCCGGCAAGCACGAGGCGGACCGGTCCGAGGTTCGGCGTGAAGATGATGACGAGCAAGCCGATGATGAGCGCGGCGAGCAGCTCGACGCCGAGCGCGTAGTTCGGCTGGGATATTACCGCGCCGCTCAGCACGCTCTCCAGCACCTGCGCATGGATCTCGACGCCCGGCATGGTCGAGGACACCGGCGTGGTCTTGATGTCATTGAGCCCAACCGCGGAGGTGCCGATCAGCACCAGCTTGCCGGCGATCTTGTTCGGCGGCACGGTATTGTCGAGCACGTCGGCAGCCGAGACGTAGATCGAGGGATCCTGGCGCGCATAATGCACCCACAGCTGACCGTTCCTGTCGGTTGGGATCTCCACGCCCTTGAGACGCACGGCCCGCACGCCGGTCTTGTCGGTCCGAACCAGCAGCGTCGGCGTGCCCGTGACGACGCGCAAAATCTCGAGGCTGAGCGAGGGCATGACCATGCCCTGGGCGCGCATGATCATCGGCACGCGCCGGATCAGGCCGTCGCGCTCGGTCTTGATCGAGAACAGGCCGCGGCCGGCCGCGACCTTCTCGATCTCGGGCACGTTGCGCAACAGCCCGGGAAATTCGAACAGGAAGCGCTCGGCGCCCTCTTCGCCGACCGTTGCGACGCCCGTAAAGGGCAGCGTCTTGTCGACCTCGGACGAAATCGCCCGCTGCCCAGTCTCGCCCAGGATCACGCGCGAGCGCTTGATCGCGTCGGCGAGGATCTGGTCGTTGCTCGGCAGCTCGCGCAGCTTGGCGCGGGTGGCGTCGTCCAGGTACCGCATCTGGCTCGCGACCAGATCCGGATTGAGCCGATCAGCCTCCGAGAACACCACGTCGAAGCCGATTGCCACCGCACCGTTATTGGTGAGGTTCTGGATCAGGTCGGCGATCCGTGTCCGCGGCCACGGCCACTGGCCGAGCTTGGCGAGGCTCTTGTCGTCGATGTCGACGATGGTGACCGGCCGCACCGTCTTGTGACGCGGATCGATCAACTGAAACATGTCGAAGGTGCGCAGCCGCAGTTCCTGGATCGGCGGCGGATCCCAGAGGCGAGCGCCGGCAAACACGACGAGCAGCGCAAGGCACATCAGCCGCGCAAACCCAAACTTCCGCGCAAACCACCGCCGCAGGATCTTGAGACGTTTCATTTCAGTAGGACTTCCTGCCCTGCCTCGCGCCGTGCGCACTGATCATGCAGCGCCGGAACGCGATTGGCCATTCCCTGGCGGTGGAGGATTATGGATTTTTTGCCCCGGTCAAGGCGCGTGCCGGCCGAAGGAAAGCCAATTGGTCATCGGTCGGCCGTTCATCAGGTGACGTGGAAGATGAAATCGCTGGCCTTGAGACTTGCGGTCACATTCTTCAGCAGGATCGACTCCTGCTCCAGAACCGGCTCTCCATCACGCTGGCCGATCTCGTGGCTCCATAACACCAGCGTGTCGTCAGATTGCGGGGTGAAGGAGAGATCGTCGATGGAGCCGACATCCGAGAACTGCCGCAGGTCGATCTTGTCGAGACCCGTCGCGAAATCGGTGATGGTGTGCTCGCTATCGCTTCCCGACGCGTTTGGCGAGAACACGAACTGATCCCTGCCGCCGCCGCCGGTCAACGTGTCGCCCGTCTCGGTCGCGAAGATGACGTCCTTGCCGCTGGTGCCTTCCAGGCTGACGCCCTGGCTCGTTTCACCAGCCTCGTTGAAGATGAAGTGGACGGTGTCGAACAGGCCCGTGGTCTTGTCCGTCACCGTCAGTGTGATCTGGTCAGTCGCGGGCGGGGTGGCTCCTGGACTGTAGGTGACGCCGTCGGCGAGGACCGAGTTGATATCGTCGAGGTTGCCGCAAGCGGTCCCCGGATCGACGCTGCTGTCCGGATCTTGCCCGGTTACGGCCGTCATCTTGAAGTCGTCCGTCGCGGCACCGGAATCGGTATCGACGACCGAGAGACCGGTGATGGAGTCGGTGTTCGGCTCGTTGGTGTGCCAGACCTGGAAGTGATCGGTGTTGATGACAGGGCCGCTGGCGGGGGGCGCCGTCACTTTGGTGTCGATGGCGGTGAGCTCGTGCGAGACCGGCGTGGCGCCGCCGGTGCCCGTCGCCGTGAGATCGATCGTCGCCGGCGTCAACACGTCAGTCGTGACATCGCCAGTGTAAGTATTGTCGATCGCATGCACGCCCAGTGAGGCCGGCGTTCCGGTAAAGCCGTCGGCTGGCACGAACCGGACCAGCGTATCCGTGCTCAGCACAAGCGCAGTCGTGTCGCTGACGCCGGCGATGTCGACCCACTGGTTAGAGCCGGCGATTTCGTACTGCCAGACTCCCTGATCCGAATTGGCGTCGTCTGCGCTGACCGCGACGGCCTGGAAGCTCGCGCCATCGTCGGCGTCGTGGAACTTGCCGGCGAAGAGATCGCTGACCTTGGAGCCAGCCGGATCTCTGTTATCTCCACTGACGGAGGCTAGCGTCGCGTCACCCAGAGTCGGGGCATCGTTGCTGCCGGCGATGTTGAAGGTGAGGACGCCGTTGCCGGCGCCGGTCGGCGTGTGGCTGTCGTCGGGCACGATCGTGTACTGCAGCGACAGCGTGTGGCCGGCGGCAAGGAAGTCGAAGGCCTCGCTGCCTGAATTGAAGTCCCACGTAAACGCGGCGTTGGTGGCGGAGCCGTTGAGAATGTCCCCGGGCTGCACCGCCAGATAGTCGAGCAGCGTCGCGCTCGAGGGCTCGCCGACATAGTCGGTCTGGAGCACGCCGTCCAGATAGATATCGAGATGATCAACCGCGACCGTCACGTGATCGGTGGCATCGGCATCCGAAACCGTCAGCGTACCGTGCTTCACCAGTTCCGTATTCGTCTCGAGCAGGTCCGCGCCGGAATGGTCGTTCGTTTCCGCCGTGATCGCAGGCGCATCGTTCTTGCCAATGATCGTGACCGTGACCTCGGCTGTATCGGTCTTGCCCTGGTGGTCATCAAGGGTAACGGTGGAGACTACCTTGGCGCTCTGGTTCTCGCCGAGGAAATCCAGCGCGCCGTCGGCGATCGAATAGCTCCAGGTGGCCGTGCCGTTGTTCTTGCCGGTCTGCTGCAGAAGGGTCAGGGCGTGTTCGAGCGCGGCTTCCTGGCCCGTCAGCGTCAACGGAGTCGTGCCGTCGGTATCGAGCCAGGTCACGGATTGACCTGTGATCTCCGCCGTCGGCCGATCGGTGAGATCGACGTCCTTGAAATCGATCGAGCCGGTCGCGGCAGTGGGTGTCGGGTCGAGTGCCGAAGAGCCGGTGGTGTTCTCGCGTTCGGGGACGGTCGCGGTCAACGTTGCCGTTGCCGTATCGAACACCGGCTTGTCGTCATCCGAATTGATCGTGATCAGCGTGCCGCCATGGCCGTCGTCGCTGCCGGCGAAATGATAGTTGCTATAGTCGACGCCGGCGGCGAGTTTCAGCGTAATCGTATGGTTGTGGGCGTCGCTCACCACGAGCTCGCCGGCCGCGGTGTTATAGGTCGCCGACGTGCCGTCATCATAAACAATACTCGACAGATCGATCGTATCGTGCGCGGACAACGCCGCGATCGATCCGCCGAAGGTCGACGCATCGATCTGAAGATGGGCGCCGTCGCCATCGAGCGTGATCGTCTGCGTGGCCGTCACCGTGCCCTCGAGCTTCAGCCACGCGCCGACGTCGACGGTGACCGAGCCTGCGCCCGACAGCGAGCCGAACAGCGTCAGGGTCCCAGCGTGGACCTCGATGCTGCCGGTATTGGCGACGGTGCCCGTGATCGACGCCGTGCCCCAGCTGTCGATGGTCGCGTAATTCTCGACGCTCAGCCCGGACCCGGAGATCGACGCGCCATGCAGATCGATGGCGCCGTGGTTCACGATAGACGACGCGTTGCCGAAGATGCCGCTGCCGGCGACCGTCCAGGTGCCGCCCAGCTCGTTGTTGAAGGTCGCGCTGGCGACTGAGATATTGCCGTTGATGTGGCCGGCATTGTTGATCGTGATGTGGCCGCCGGTCTCGACGATGGCGTAAGTCGCGGCGGTCACGGTCGAGGCGACGGCTGGTCCGATCGTTCCGGTGGCGGAATTGTCGATCTGCGCGATGCCGGTCGCGTTCTCCTGGATGAAGATCGCCGCATGGGCGCTCGGGGCCACGATCGATCCGGTATTGGTGATATGGGTCGAGCCGGTCGCGCCCATTTCGTTCTGCGTCACACTGATGCCGGCGAGGCTCGTGCTGGTGATACCGCCGTGATTGACGATGGTGACGTCGCCGCTGCCGTTGGCGACGGCAGACACGCCGACCGCACCGATGGCGGAGCCATTATTGGTGACGCTGACGTCGCCGCCACCGTGATCGAAGGCGCCGATGGCGGTACCGGCGGCCGTAATCGAGGAGGTCGCGCCGGTCGTGACCGTGAGGTTGCCGGCACCCCAGGTAAACGCCTCGATGCCGTAGCCCGCATCGGCGATAATCGTTGCATCGCTCGTGACGGTGACGTCGCCCTTGACCGCATTCGAGAACGTGCCGGTCCCGCCGGGCTTGTAGCCGGCGATGATCCCGCCGGGAGTGGTGCCGTCGTTATTCGAGGTCGAGCCGGAGTGGATCGTGCCATGGGCCTCGACGGAGATCGTGCTGCCGAGGCCGTCAGCGATCGCAGCGGCGTAGTTGACCGCCACGATGCCGGTGCTGCCGGACGTGATGCTGTCGCCGTTCGCCATGGTAACGCTGACGTCGCCCGCATCGATGCTGTAAGCCCTGATGCCGTAGCTCGTCGCACCCGAGATCGTAACATTTTCGCCAAGCGTGACCGTCACGTCGCCAGTGCCGCCGCTCAATGCCGAGGCGTTGATGCCGACGCTTTGGGTACCGGAGACCGAAATCGTGGTCCCGGCGAAGCTGGTCACCCTGACGTCGCCATTGCCGTAATTGTAGGCGTCGATGCCATAGCCCGCCGCGGCGGTGATGTTGGCGTGATTGCTGATGGTGACGGTGCCGTTGACGTTGGTATTGGCGGTCGATCCGGTCGTGGCACCGGTGTAGCCGGCCTGGATGCCCGCCGGCGTGTTGCCGCTCTGGTTCAGGCTGCTGCCGGAATTGATCGTGCCGTAGGTCGTGACGGTGATGGTGCTGCCGTCTGACGCGTCGATCGAGTTTGCCCGATTGACCGCGATGATGGCGGAGCTGCCCGACGTGACGGCGCTGCCGGCCTCGGTCGTGACGGTCTCGCTGCCACTGCCATAGCTCCGCGCGCGGATACCGTAGACGGAGCTGCCGGTGATGGTACCGCCGGCGTCAATGGCGATGTCGCCGTTGCCCTGCGTGGTCGCGTCGATGCCGTATGCGCCGCCGACAGCGCCGCCGAGCTGGGTGATCGAGATGCCGCCGGCATTGGCGCTGTTCAAATTCTCGACGAGAACGCCGACCGAATTCGCGCCGGTGCCCGTCGCCTTGCCGGTGAGATCGTTGACAGTGATATCGCCAGCGCCGGTCGCGCTGTCGCGCAGCCAGATGCCGTGGCCGGCGAGGCCCTTGATGTCGCCGGTCGCCGTGAACGAGATATCGCCGGTACCGTTCTGGGTGATTGCGACGCCATTGGCCGCGCCCGTCAGTGCACCGGTGGGCGTGAGAACGATGTCGGCGGGCGCTGCTGATGTGCCGCCCGATGCGGTGAAGTCGAGCGCATCGCCGCTCGATGTCGTGATATCGGCCGCGCCCTTGATCGTGAACGTGCCGGCTTTCGTCGACTGACCGGCAATGGTGCCGGTGAAGCTCTGGCCCGCCACCTTGTCGAGCTGGAGCGTATCGGTGCCACCGGCAAAGGCAATGGTCTGCGCCGTCGCCCCCGCGAGTTCGAGCGTCGCGCCGTTATCGATGATAACCGAACCGACACCGCTGAGGCCGCCGGCGAGGTTGAGCGTGCCGGCCTGCACCTCGATGGTGCCGGTGTTCGTGACCATTGCCGAAACGGTATTGGAGCCGGATACGCTGTAGAGATTGCCGGCATTGCTCAGGCTGCCGCCATTGATCGAAACGTCGGACAGATAGAGCTTCGAACTTCCGTCGACCGCAATCGTCCCGCCGGAATTGGTCACGATGACGCTCGCAAGCTTCAGCGTGCCGCCGTGGACCGCCATGATATCGGCCGAGTTGACGATCAGGTCACCGGAAATATCGAGTTCACCGCCATTCGCCTGAATCAGATTGTGATTGTTGATGGTGTGGAGGATGGCCGGATCAATCGTCAGGGTGCCGCTGGTGACCGTGATCGTGCCGGTGTTGGTGATGTCGGCGTTGTTGATCGCGCTCGTGCCGGTCGATTCCAGCGTACCGGCAATCGTCACCGTACCGCCGTCAATGGTCGCGCCCTGGAGATCGAGTATCGAGCCGGACTCGACCGAGACATGACCGCTGCCGGTGTCGGTCACCGTCATCCCGATCAGCTTCAGTGTCCCGTGATTGATCGCCGCCAACGTGCCGGTGTTTGCGACGGCTTCGCCGTTGATGTCGAGCTCGGCGCCATTGGCCCGGAGGATGCCGTCATTCGCGATCGAGCTTGCGGAGGTCGTCGCCAGCAGCGTCAAGGCGCCCAGGGTTGCCTCGATCAGATAGTTGTTCGAGATATTGGCGTCGGTAATCGCAGTTGTGCCGGTCGAATTCAGCGTGCCCGAAACGGTGAGCGCGCCACCTGTCAGGCTCGCACCGTTCAATGTCAGCTTGCTGCTTGCATCGACCTTGACCGTGCCGTGATTGGCGATTGCGGTGCCCGCAATTGTCACGTCATCCAGCGTCAGGATGACGCCGCTCTCAACCGTCACGGCAGTGGTGCTCAGCGTCGCTGATTTATCGATCTTGCTGCTGCCAATGACATCGATCGTGCCGGTGCCGTTGACGGCCCCGCCCGAAATCTCCGTGCCGGACAGTGTCAGCGTCTGGCCGCCGTCAACCGTCACCGTGCCGGTATTGGTCACGACGTCGTTGAGCAGCGTCGCAGCGCCGGCGATCTCCAGCAGGCCGGTATTGGCGACCGCGCCACCCTGGATGCTGGCGCCGTCCTTGAGCTTGACGGTGTTGTCGAGCTCGATGCCGCCATTGTCCGTGATCGCCGAGCCCGACACCGTGATGCCGTCCAGCGTCAACTGGGCATTGGCGCTAACTGTGGCCGTGCTCAGCGTCGCGCCGCCGTCGATCTTGCTGGCACCAGTGACGTCGATCGTGCCGAGACCGTCGATCGTACCGCCGCTGATCGTGGCCCCGTTCACCGTCAGCTTGCCGTTGGCATCGACCGTGACGTTGCCGGCATTCGCAACCGTTGAACCCTGGTCGATCGTCAGCGCGCCGTTCGCCAGCACTTCGATCGTGCCAGTGGCCGCATTCGTGATCGTCTCATGGTCCAGCGCGTTGCCGGTGCCGCTGACCTTAAAGGCCGCATTGTTGTTCAGGATGCCGCCGCTCAGCACCGCAGCGCCGGTCAGATCAATCTCGCCGTTGCCCGTGACCGTCACCGTGCCGGGGCCGCTGATCGTGGCCCCGTTCACCGTCAGCTTGCCGTTGGCATCGACCGTGACGTTGCCGGCATTCGCAACCGTCGAGCCCTGGTCGATCGTCAGCGCGCCGTTCGCCAGCACTTCGATCGTGCCGGTTGTCACATTCGTGATCGTCTCGTGGTCCAGCGCATTGCCGGAGCCGCTGACCTTGAAGGCCGCGTTGTTGTTCAGGATGCCGCCGCTTAGCACCGCAGCGCCGGTCAGATCGATCTCACCGTTGCCTGTAGCCGTACCGGTGCCGCTGATCGTGGCCCCGTTCACCGTCAGTTTGCCGTTGGCATCGACCGTGACGTTGCCGGCATTCGCAACCGTCGAGCCCTGGTCGATCGTCAGCCAGCCATTCGCCAGCACCTTGATCGTGCCGCCGGAGGTGTTGGAGACGGTCTCATGGGCGAAATCCGCGGTGCCCTTGACGTTGACGGCTCCTGAATTGTTCAGCGTGCCGTCCTTGAGGACGCTGCTGCCGTCGAGTTCCAGCGTGCCGGCGATGGTGACCGTGCCGCCGCTGATGGTGGCGGTGTCGACGATCAGCGTCGTGCCGGCATCCGCCTTCAGCGTGCCGCCGGCATTGTTAATTCCGGCGAGCGTCTTCAGCGTGCCGCCGAACAGCTCGATCGTGCCGGAATTGGTGATCGTGGTGCCCTCGGCGAAATCGCCGCCGCCCTTGAGCGTCAGATCGCCGGCGTTGGTGAGCACGCTACTGTCCAGGAACTCGGCCTTGCCGCCAACCGAGATCGTGCTTGCCGTGAAATTGGTGAGCTTCGAATCGGCCTTGAGGCTGACCTCGCCCGCAATCGTCAACGCACTCTTGTTGATGACCTCCGGTGCCGTGTGGCCGACCGTGGTGTCGTAGTCGTTCATCGTGATCGACTTGGCATAGGCAGCCGCGTCGATCGTCACCGGATAGGACGGCGTCAGCCCGTGCAATTGATCCGTGATGACGATGACGTCGTCATTGATGGTGGGGACCGTGCCGGTTTCCCAGTTGGCCGCGTCCTTCCAGAAGCCGCCGGAGGGAGCGCCGGCATGGTCGGTGGCGATCCACACCACGGCGGGAGCGTCGGTGCCGGTGATCGTGACGGTGATGGTCTGCTGCGAAGTGGCGCCTTGCGCGTCCTTGAGCGTCACGGTGTAGACCAGCGTCAGCACTTCACCCTTGGGGATGAAGTCGGCGAGATAGACCGGCAGGTCAGCCAGCGACCAATTGATGGTGCCGGTGCCGCTGCCCTTGCTGTCGGCGCCCGCCGCGATCGCGACCGACATCGCGCTCTGGAACGCCGCGAGCGGGCCCGGCGGAACGCTACCGTCAGGCAGGGTCGCGCTGGTCAGCTTGACCGCGACCGTGTGGGTGTCAGTGAGGTCGACATCCTTGAAGGTCAGCGTGCCCGAAGTCGGCACCTCGCTGGTGAGCGGGCCACCCGGCACGCTGGTGCCGCCTTCGAAGATGATGACCGGAACGCTGGTGGTGATCACCGGCTTGTCGTTGGTGCCGGTGATCGTGATGGTGATGTCGATGGTCGACGCTTCGGGATTGACCGAGAAATTATTGTTGACGCGGACCTTGTAGGTCAGCGTCAGCGTCTCACCCGCCGCGAGAAAGTCGAAGACGTGGTCGGGAATCGTGTAGGTCCAGACCGCCGAGCCGTGGTTGGTGTTGCCGCCATTGGCGACCACGTCGATGTTGATCAGCGTCGCAGCAATGTCCTGCTTCTGGAGCGCGGTGAGCGATCCGGTGACATCGTGCAGCCCGGCGTCCTTGTAGACGTAGTTGGGCGCGTCGGCGACGCTCATGCTCACAGTCGGCCGGTCGCCCAGGTTCTGGTCGTCGAAGGTGATCAGGCCGGAGATGGTATCGTAATGGGTCGTGTCGCCGGTCGTGTCCGCGCGCTCGGTCAGCGGGAACGCCTTCTGCACATTGCCATTGAGATCGAGGCTGCGCGCAAGGGGCGGGCCGGGAATGCGGGTGCTGGTCGCCGGATCATGGCCGGGCCCCTGCGATCCCGGCTCAGGGAGATGCGTGAAGGTCGCGGTCGCGGTGGCACCGGTATCCGTCTTGATGAAGACAACGTTGCCGGTCTGCGTGATCGAGTCGGTGAAGTTCTGGGTCAGCTTGGTGTTGCTGTTGTTGTCCGTGAACTTCAGCGTGAACACGTCGGTGATCAGCTTCTGGATGTCCGGCGACATCAGCGCATTGGAGATCGAGACGTTGCCGCCGCTGATCTGGATCATCTGGCCGGCCTGGTTGACCGTCGCGATCGGCAGCAGCGTGACCTTGTCGAACAGGATGTAGGAGCCGGTCGTGCCGTTCGGCTCGACCAGCACCTGGAAGCTCACCTGCGGCTGCGGATCGCCGCCGCCGGCGGGAACGACGAAATTGATCTGGTTCAACACCGCCGTGCCGCGGATGCCCATCGTGGCGACCGGCGTGTCGATCTTCATATCGCCGTGCTTGGCGGTCTCGCCAGCGACGAAGGTGATGGTGCCCGCGACCAGACTGAGCAGCGAGGAATTGTTCGACCCGTTGGGGTCGTAGACCATCTCGTTCAGCACCATCCGCGCGTTGGAGGACAGGCCGAACACGGTGCCGTCGATGAAGGTGATGCCGAGCGTCGAGTCGCCGCCGGTCGAGACCACGTCGCCCTTCTCGACATTGTCGCCGTTGTTCAGGACGATCGACACGCCGTTGCGGACCGCGGTGGCGCTGCCGGAGAGCTTGGTGACGTGGCCGATGACCTGGGCCGCGGCAATGCCGGAGGCGGCCTGCGCGTATTGCACATGGCCCGTGAGCGCATTGACGATATCGCCGGTGAGGTGGGCACCATCGGGCGAGGCGATCGCCGCGCGCTTGTCACCCCTGAAGTAATCGTGAACGACGAACTCGTGACCCTCATGGGACACCACGAGGTCGGCGCCGGCGCGCTTGTACTCGCCGTGAAAGATCAGGTTCGGGTCGGCAACAACGACCGCGCCTTCGGGCACGTGACCGTGTGCCTTCGCGGTAAAGGAATCAACATGGCTATCGGCGGGCGATAGGGAACCCAAGCCGTCCAAGGAAATCGCGGCGTCAAATTTGCCAGCGTAATTCAATCCGGGCACCAAAAAAGGAGTTAAAATCTAAGTAAGTATCGCTCGCCTAAACTTGCATATCATTACCAAGTCCTTAGCGAAACCACCTATTGCTTGTGTGATTTGGCATCACCAAGCGGTCGATGCTCTCAGGCGGCTGGGCGCCCGCAGAGAAGCCAAAGTAATTTTTGGAATACTCATAAGTAAAATAGCGCTTATTTTCGCTCATTTCCAGTAACCCCATGTATTCCGTTGTAGAAATCCTACAATAGATACTTATGTCATCTTTTGTTCGTGGATCCCCGCACCACCCTGCGGCAAATACGGGGCCAAATCTGTGATCCAACTAACAGAAGCCGTGAAATAGCGAGCCGTTAGCCATAAGGCGCAGAATCAGTTCCACGACAACTTGTGCCTGCAATTGGTCCTTCTTCGCGGCAACTGCCGCCCTCCTAGCCGGCGAATCGTAAAATTTTACGCAATTTGAGCAGGCCCATTTCAGCCTGTTGCCCGGTTTTGGCACCCCAGCCGGGCGCGTTAAGCAGAACAAAACCGGCGGCCTCGCACTATCTCCGCGAAAGCAACAAAGCCCGGCACGTGCAGGTCGAGGGGGACCTGGCGAAGCCGGAAGGGGATGTCAAATGGAGACCGCTGCTCGCTCGCGCGCTTGGCGCGCAATCGTTGTGCTGTGCGGATTGATCCTGCTCGGATCGGCCGCCGAGCTTCGCGCTGGAACACTACTGTCGCCGGGGGCCGGCGTCCTCGTGCGCAAATCCGCCGAGCCGTTCGGCGTGTTCGCCTTCGCTATCTCCGCCGGCAGCCTGCAACAGAAATGGCTCGCGCTGAGGTCCAGGCTCGACGATGACATGGTGCAGCTCGCGCTGTGCGACGGCGACCGGGACAATTGCGCGTCGCCCGCTGCGCTGAAACTGCTCGCCATCGTCGACCAGGCCCGCAGCCGTGACGGCCGCGCTCTGCTGGGCGAAACCAATCGCGCCATCAACCTCGCCATCCGTGCCGCCGATGACGGTTCCGAGGACGTCTGGAGCTCACCGCTCGCGACCTTCGCGCGCGGCGCCGGGGATTGCGAGGATTACGCCATTGCCAAGATCGCCGCCCTGCGGCTCGCGGGCGTCGCCACCGAAGATCTCCGCATCGTCGTCGTGCGTGACGTCAGGGCCGGCGAAGAGCATGCGGTTGCCGCTGCACGGCTCGACGGCCACTGGCTGATGCTCGACAACCGCCGCATGGCAATGGTCGAGGACGACGCTGCGCGGAGCTATCAGCCGTTGTTCGTCCTCTACCAGTCGGCCGTGCTGAAATATGTCGACGAACCCGTGCGGTTCTCGATGGTCGCCGCCGAGGCGCGTTGATTTTCTTGTAGGCCGGGATGGAGCGAAGCGAAATCCGGGGCCGCTGCCGCCTGTCGCACGAATCCCGGATTGCGCTTCGCTCCATCCGGGCTACCAGCACAAAGTACGCTTACCCACAAACCCATTCCACAGTGCGATCCGGGACGCTAGCATGGCCGCGGCTATGCGGGGGCGACTGGAATGCGGTTCATCGTGCTGACTATGCTTGCGCTGCTGGCCTTGCCGGCGGCTCCAGGCTTCGCGCAATCCAGCCCGTCCGCCCGCTCCGTCGCCGACAGGCTGCCGCTGTTCGCCAGGAACAACTGCCAGCAGATCCGAGATCCCGGCAATCAATTGTTCTGCGGTGATGCCGAGCTTGCCGCCGCCGCCGAGAAGCTGAGTACCGGAATCGAGGCGCGGCTTGCCCGCCTGCCCGATCGCCTGCCTGGGATCGAGGAGAACGCGATCTGGGTTCGCCAGCGCAACCTCGGTTGCGGCATCGTCGGCCAGACCGCGATCCGCACCGACGATTTCGACCGGGTGAAGGCATGTCTTCTCAAGGTGACCGATGAGCGCGCCGCGATCGTACGCGATCCGGATTTCGACTGTCTCGCCGCCAACACCGCCGCGGGCGCACTGATCTGCGCGGACCCTTCGCTGGCCCTTGCCGAGACCGAGCTGAACAGCCAGGTTCTCGGCCTGATCGGCAAGCTCGATCCGACCGCGGCCCGCTTTGCCTTCGCCGAATATGGCCGGTGGACGCGGGAGCGCGATCGCAAATGCAATCTGGTCGGCAAGGAGAACGTGCCGCTCGGGGAGCTCGAGTCCGCGGAGGACTGTCTCGCCGGCTATCTGAAGCACAAGGCCGACGAGATTGGCGCGGCGAAAGGCGATCCGAAGAAGGTGTTTGGCCGGCAGGTCGCAGCCCGCGCGCCCGACACCGATGCCATCGATTTCTGCGCCGCGCGAATCCACGCGGCCAATTCCTGCGGCAACTTCCTCCGCATCAACCGCGTCTACGCGCTCGACAGCCAGGTGGGCGAGCAGGAGGCGCAGGTCACGGGCGAAATCGAGATGGCCGTGCTGGCACCCTTCGCCACCTGCAGCAAGATCGCCACGACGTGCACTGGCACCTGCTGGAACGCCACAACGGGTCGTCCGCAGCCTGGCGTCGGCAACAAGGAGCGCTCCGCAGACGCCTTCAACGTCACACGCCGCCTGCGGATCCAGCGCACCTTTGCGTTTGTCAAAGCCGCCGACGGCTGGCGCTGCCGGGAAGACGAACTGGCCCCGGTGAATTCAGGCACCGCGGGTGGGGGATCGTAGGGGCTGTGTGCTCTCCCTCTCCCGGTTCTTACGGGGTCGCGACGAGCTTCGCTCGCGCTGAGAGGGTTGGGGTGAGGGGCTGCTTCAGCGAATCCGGTGACAGTTGGACGCGCGGAGAGCCCCCTCACCTGGAATTTGCTGCGTAAATTCCGGCCTCTCCCCGCATGCGGGGAGAGGCGAAGAAATCAAAACATCAGATTGTCCTTCACCAGAACCCAGCGGCCGCCCTTGACCTGCTGCACCTGGGTGATGGTGTTGGCGAGGTGGTCGGTCTTGGAGAATTTGGTCGGCGGCGAGTTGAAGATGTCGAGGAATTTGTCGCCCGATTCCAGCGCGTCCAGCATCTTCTGGCCGGTCAGATCCTTGCCCGCCTTGTTGGCGTAGAACGCAAACGTCGTCACCGCGTTGTAGCCGATGATCGCCTGGGTGTTGGCATCGGTGTTGAACATCTTCTTGTAGTTGATGAGCCAGTCGTGGACCTTGCCCTTGGCGGTGTCCTCGTAGGGGATCTCGAAGCCGCTCGCCGCATAGAGGCCCTCGACGGCGTCCTTGCCGAGCGCCGGCACTTCCAGCACGTTGGTCGGCGTCGCCCCCAGGAAGGTGACGTCCCAGCCGAGTTTCTTCGCCTCCGTCATCGCGCCGATGGTCTCGCGGATCACGGTGCCGAGCACGACGAGATCGCAGCCGTCGGACTTCATCTTGGCGATCTGCGCGCTGAAATCGGAGGCGCCGCGCTTGTAGCTCGTCACCGACGCCGGCTGCAGCTTCATGGCCGTCAATTGCTGGGTGAAGCCGTCGAGCACGTTCTTTCCATACTCGTCATCCTGATGCATGATGCAGGGCTTCTGGAAGTTCTTCCACTCCACCATGTATTTCAGCGCGGCGCGCGTGCTCTCGACATAGGGCAAGAGGTTGTTGAACTTCAGCCGCTCCTGCGGCTTGGCCGGGTCGAATTTGAAGGTGAACTCGGCGGCGGTCAGCGGGAAGAGCTGGAGCACGCCTGCATCGAACAGGATATCCTGCGCGGCGAGCGTCGGCGCCGATCCCATCGAGCCGATCATTGCAAATATCTTGTCGCGCTCGACCATCTTCTGGGACGCCAGCACGCCCTTCTTCGGATCGTAGCCGTTGTCCTCGAGGATCATCCTGATCTTGCGGCCATTGATGCCGCCGGCCGCGTTGATTTCCTCGACCGCCATCTTCATGCCGTTGGAGACCGGCACGCCCCAGACCTTGATCGGCCCCGACAGATCCTGATGGGTGCCGATGACGATCTCGGAGGCCGAGATGCCTTCATTGGTGACCTTGGTCTGCGCCGCGGCAGGCAAACAGGTGAGCACCACCGCGCCTGCCGCAAAGCCGAACGTTCTCAACGATCTCGACATTGACGTCTCCTCTCCTTGGGGCCCTTATGATGCGAAGGGTGGGGCCATCACTCCTTCGCTGTTATTCAAACAGGATTGTTCAAGCCACCGCCCGCGTCGGATACATTGCGTCGATCTCGGCGGCATAGCGCTTGTTTACGAAGCCGCGCTTCAGCTTCATGGTCGGCGTCAGCTCCTCGTCCTCCGGAGTGAGTTGCCGTTCGATCAGATAGAATCTCTTGATGGTCTCGACGCGGGCGAAATTGGCATTGACCGCTTCGATCTCGCGCCAGATCAGGTCCTGGATCTCCGCCGCGCGGCACAGGCTGGCATAATTGGTGAAGGGGATGTCGTGGTCCTGCGCGAACTTCTCGACATTCTCCTGGTCGATCATCACGAGGCAGGTGAGGTATGGCCGCTTGTCGCCAATCACCACGGAATCCGAGATGTAGGGCGAGAATTTCAGCTGATTCTCGATCTCGGACGGCGTGATGTTCTTGCCGCCCGAGGTGATGATGATGTCCTTCATCCGGTCGGTGATGCGGACGAAGCCCTCATTGTCGATGGTGCCGACGTCACCGGTATGCAACCAGCCGCGATGGTCGATGGTCTCTGCTGTCCTCTCCGGCTGGTTCAGATAGCCCATGAACAGGAAGTCGCCCCTGATCAGGATCTCCCCGTCGGGCGACAGCGCCACTTCACCCCACGACACCGCCTTGCCGACCGAGCCGAGCTTGATCCGCTCCGCCGGCATCATGGTGGCGACCCCGCAATTCTCGGTCTGGCCGTAGACCTCATGAATGTCGATGCCGAGCGCGAGATACCAGCGGATCAGCTCCGGCGCGATCGGCGCCGCGCCGGTGAAGGCGATGCGGCAACGGTCGAGCCCGATCATGCGGCGAATGTTGCGGAATGCGAGCCGATAAGCGATGCCGTTCGCGATACGCAACGACAGCGGCGGCGGTTTCCCTTCGATCCTGCAATCGACCATGCGATAGCCGATATCGATGGCGCGGCGGTAGACCCATTGCTGCAGCGGCGTCGCGTCCTTTAGGGCGATAGTGATCGCGGAATAGAATTTCTCCCAGATCCGCGGCACCGCGAGGAAGATGGTCGGCTGCACCTCGCGCAGATTGTCCGGCACGGTCTCCGGACTCTCGGCAAAATTCATCACCGAGCCGAGCGCGACCGAGATGTAATAGCCGCCAATCCGTTCGGCGACGTGGCAGAGCGGCAGGAAGATCAGCCGGTCCTCGTTCTCGCGCGCCGGAATGAAATCGTTAGCGTGCCGCATCTGGTGCGTGACGCTGCGATTGGCATGCATGGCGCCCTTGGGAGGGCCCGTGGTGCCGGATGTATAGACGAGGACCGCGAGATCGCTCGCACTACGACTGTCGACCATTTCCTGCCATAGCGCGTCACGGCCGGCCATGTGGTTGCGCCCGAGCGCGCGGAACTCGTCGAGCGACATCACCATGTCGTCGGAGAAGCCGCTGAGGCCCTCCATGTCGAACACGATGATCTTTCGCAGAGAGGGACAGCGTGCGCGACAGGCAAGGACCTTGTCGAGCTGCTCCTCGTCCTCGGCGAAGATCACTTTCGTCCGGGAATCGTTGACGAGATATTCGACCTGGGATGAGGCATCGGTCGGGTAGATGCCGGAGGAGACGCCGCCGGCGCACAGAATGCCCATGTCGACATGGACCCATTCCGGCACTGCGTTGGCGATGATGGAAGCAACGTCGCCGGGTCTGAAGTCGATGGCGTGCAGCGCGTAGGCGATCTCCTTCGAGATCTCCAACCATTCGCGCCAGCTGGTCGGCTGCCAGATCCCGAATTTCTTCTCGCGTATAGCCGTCCTGTCGCCCCGCGTTTCCGCGGCGCGCAAAAAGCTCTTCGCGATCGTGTCAGCGACCGTCAGCACCGCCGGTCGGGCCATTCACGTCTCCTCCTTGTCGCATTCCCCTCCGCTGCCCGCCTTGCCGGCGGTCTATTGTTTCGGACGGGTCTCCCGATCTAACGCCAATTCTTCCTTCAACGCCAAGTCTTGCTTCAACGCCAAGGCTTGCTTCAACGCCAAGTCTTCTTCTTTTTCCAGCGCCGCTCGCCTCGTGCGCCCGCTTCCTTGGCGCCAAGGTAGAATTCCTGGATGTCCTTCGAATGCATCAAACGGTCGCAGCTGTCGTTCATCACGATCCGGCCGATCTCCAGCACATAGCCATAATGCGCCGTCTCCAGCGCCACCTTGGCGTTCTGCTCGACCAGCAGGATCGACATGCCCTGCTCCTCGTTGACGCGGCGTATGATAGCGAAGATCTCCTTCACCAGGATCGGCGACAGCCCGAGCGAGGGCTCGTCGAGCAGCAACAGCGTCGGTCGGTTCATCAGCGCGCGGCCGATTGCGAGCATCTGCTGCTCGCCGCCGGAGAGCTGTCCGGCCGGCTGGTTGATGCGCTCCTTCAGCCGCGGGAAATAGCCGTAGACGCGCTCCAGATCCTCGGCAACGCTGTCACGATCCTTGCGCGGATAGGCACCCATCATCAGGTTCTCGCGCACGGAGAGGAACGGGAACACCTCGCGTCCCTCCGGCACATGGCTGAGACCCAGCCGCACGATCCTGTCCGCCTCCATGCGCTGGATCGACTTGCCCATGAACTCGATGGCGCCCTTCTGCGGATCGAGAATGCCCGAGATCGTCTTGAGCACCGTGGTCTTGCCGGCGCCGTTGGCGCCCAGCAGCGTGACGATGCGGCCGCGCGGCACTTCGAGCGAGATGCCGCGGATCGCCATGATCGGCCCGTAATAGCTCTCGATGTTGGAGAGTTTCAGGATGATGTCTGGTGTCACCACGGCATCCATCGCGTCAGGCTCCCAGATAGGCGGCGACGACATCGGGGTGCTGTTGCACTTCGGCGGGCGAGCCCATCGCCAGCACCCGGCCGTAGTTCAGGGCGATGACGCGGTCGGAGACGCGGTTGACCAGTGACATGTCGTGCTCGACCATGAGCACGGTGACGCCGAGCTCGCTCTTGAGGTCGCGGATCCAGAACGACATGTCGTCGGTCTCCTCCACGTTGAGGCCGGAGGACGGCTCGTCGAGCAGGATCAGCTTCGGCTCCGAGCATAGTGCGCGCGCCAGCTCGATCACCTTGCGCACGCCGTAAGGCAGACCCGAGATCAGCTTGTCGCGGTAGGGTTCGAGATCGAGGAATTCGATAACCTGCTCGACCCTGCGGCGATGCACCTTCTCGTCGGCGCGGACGCCCGGTAGGAACAACAGTTCCTGCCAAAGCTGCGTGGTCGAATGCCGGTGGCGTCCGACCAGCAGGTTCGAAAGCACCGTCGCGTTCTCGAACAGCTCGATGTTCTGGAACGTGCGGGCGATGCCGAGCCTTGCGATGTCGTGGGGCGGCTGCTCCGTGATGTCCTGATCCTCGAAGAAGATGCGGCCGGAGGTCGGCCGGTAGATCCGCGAAATCAGGTTGAAAATCGAGCTCTTGCCGGCGCCGTTCGGCCCGATGATCGAGAGGATCTCGCCCCTCTCGACCGCGAACGACACCGCATCGACGGCCTTCAGCCCGCCGAAATGCAGCGACAAGCTCTCGGCGCGAAAATAGCTCATCGGTTGCGCTCCGACTTCACGTAGATCTTCTGCCGCTTGAAGGTGGCGCGTTTGTAGAGCGGGAACAGCTGGAAGAAGAGTTTGATCTTGAGCCAGCGGCCGTAAAGCCCGAGCGGCTCGAACAGCACGAACAATACGATGATGATGCCGTAGATCGCGCCTTTCAGGCCGTTGAGCGACGCAAAGGCCGCGACCTTGGACTGGACATTGGCGGCGGTCTGCGTGCCCGCTCCGAAGGTCGCGGCAATGCCGGCGATGATGCCGGGCATGTCGTCCTTGAGGTAGGTCAGGAACGGATCGATCATCACGATGAAGATCGCCCCCAGCACCGCGCCGTGCAGGCTGAAGGTGCCGCCGATCAGGATTACGATGATGAACTCGATCGAGAGTTGGAGCGTGAACATCTCCGGCGAGATGAAGGAGAGCTTGTGCGCGAACAACACGCCGGCGAAGCCGGTGATCGCCGCCGAGATCGCAAAAGACTTCACCTTGTACAACGCGACATTGACACCCATGCTGCGCGCCGCGGTCTCGCTGTCGCGGATCGCGACAAAGGCGCGCCCCGTGGGCGACCGCAGCAGATTGAGCGTGCCTACGATGGTCAGCACCAGCACCGCGAGGCAGAGGAAATAGAAGGTGGGGCTGTCGCGCGAGACCGCGACCCCAAACAGCGACACCGCCTTGATCCGCATGCCCTCGTTGCCGTTGGTGACGCTCTCCCAACGCGCCAGAATCTCCTCGACGATGAAGGCGAAGGAGATGGTGGCGATGACGAGGTAGATGCCTTGCAGCCGCAGCGCGGGGAAGCCGACCAGCGCACCGATCAGCCCGGTCAGGAGCCCGGCGGCGAGAAAGTAGACCGGGAACGGCACACCGTATTTCTGCAGATAGGCCGCCGTATACGCACCGATCGCGAGAAACGCCGCATGCCCGAGCGAGGCCTGCCCGGTGAAACCGGTCAAAATCAGCAGCGCCACGCCGACGGTCGCGTAGATGCAGACGAAGACGAGCTGGCTCATCAGATAGCTGGAGAGCACATAAGGCGCGATCAGCAGCACGGCCAGCAGGAGACCGTACGAGACGTAATAGCCCGAATGCGGAAACAGCCTGATGTCGTCCTCGTAGTCGGTCTTGAACAGGAAGCGCATGCGTTCAGACCTTCTTGCGGACGTGAAGGCCGAACAGACCTTCGGGCTTGAGCAAGAGCACGGCGAGCAGCACGATATAGGGCGCGACGTCCTTCCAGCCCTCGGCCAGATAGAAGCCGGCCATGCTCTCGATGACGCCGATCAGAACGCCGCCGACGACGGCGCCGGGGATCGAGCCGAAGCCGCCGAGCACGGCGGCCGGAAACGCTTTCAGGCCCAGCACCAGACCGACATTGGAATGGATGAAGGTGATCGGCGCCAGCAGCACGCCGGCGCAGGTCGCAACCGCCGCGCTGATCGCCCAGACAATCGACACCACGCGCTTGACCGGGATGCCCATGTAATAGGCCGCCAGCATGTTCTCGGAACTGGCGCGCATCGCGGTGCCGAGCGTGGTCTTGTTGAAGAACAGCCAGAGCAGCGCGCAGAGGATGACCGTCGCCGCGATCACCGAGAGCTTGTCATGGGCGAGCACCAGCGAACCGATCCGCAGCACGCCCTGGCTGAAGGGCGTGTCGATCTTGAAATCGTCGGTGCCCCAGATCATGCCGGAGACCGAGCGCAGGAAATAGCCGAGCCCAATGGTGGCCATGATGATGGAGAATTGCGGATAGCCGAGGATCGGCCGCACCACCACGCGCTCGGCCAGCATGCCGAACAGCGCCATCGCCGCCACCGCGCCGGCAAAGCCGATCCAGTAGTTCAGGCCCATCATACCGATGAAGGTGAAGGCAAAGAAGCCGCCCAGCATCATCAGATCGCCCTGGGCGAAATTGACGACCTCGGTGGCCTTGTAGACGAGCACGAAGCCGAGCGCGATCAGGCCGTAGACGCAGCCGAGCGCAACACCGCTGACCAGCTGCTGAACGAAATCCAGCATCGTCGCGCATCCTCCCGATACAACCGGCGGTTCTTCCTGACCGCCTTGCCGCATCTTGTGTGCAGTCGTTTCGCTGCGTTCGCGCCATTCGTCCCTTCGCCAATTCAGCCTGAACCGCCAAGCGCTGTCAACAAACGGTGACTTGCCATTAGTCCAGTCCGGATGACGGAATTTGCCGCAGCGCGATTCACGGTGCCGAAACATCTTCGGGGCATGGTCGCGAGCGATGCAAAACCGCAAGGTGTGGCCGTGATGAAGCGGGACGACTCGGCGCTCGAAGTCCTGGGGTTAACGAAGCGTTTTGACCGTCTGGCGGTCGATAACCTCGATCTCACCATCCATGCCGGCGAATTCTATGCGCTCGTCGGCCCCAACGGCGCCGGCAAGACCACCACTTTGCGCATGGTTGCGGGCCTTTTGCGGCCCGATGCCGGCGCAGTCTCCATCTTCGGCATCGATGCGCTCCAAAACCCCGTCTCCGCCAAGCAGGTGATGGCGTGGGTCTCCGACGAGCCCATGATCTATGACAAGCTCACGCCGCTCGAATATCTCGAATTCGTGGCCGGTCTGTGGGGCATCGCACCATCGGCCTCGGAACCGGTCGCCGCGGAGCTCCTGAACTCGCTCGGGCTCGAGCCGCACCGGCACGAACGCTGCGAGGGTTTTTCCAAGGGCATGCGCCAGAAGGTCGCCCTCGCCGGCGCCCTGGTGCACGATCCCCGCCTCATCATCCTCGACGAGCCGCTGACGGGACTGGACGCCGTCTCCGCCCGCCATGTCAAGGGACTCCTCAGCGAGCGCGTCCGCGCCGGCTGCACCGTCATCATGACCACGCATATCCTCGAGGTCGCCGAACGTATGGCCGACCGCATCGGCGTGATCGCAGCCGGCCGGCTGGTTGCGGAGGGCACGCTGACTGAGCTGCGGCAGCAAAACGGGCATGCCGATACCAGCCTGGAAGATCTCTTCATCGCACTGGTGACGCTCCAGGAAGCCGCATGAGCTCGGCCACCGCGCTGTCCTGGTTCGCCCGCCACGAGCTCCGGCTCGCCTGGCGCGAATGGCTCGCCATGATGACCGGCGGGCGGCGCAAACGAACACGTGCCGCGGTGATCGGCCTGCTGTTCTTCGCGGCGCTGCTGCACGTGCCGGCCTGGGCGGTGATCGGCCGCTTCGCGGACCTGCAATTGCCGCTCGACAAATCCTCGCTGATCGTGATCTCGGCGACGATTTTTCTCGCCTGGACGCTGATGCTGTCGCAGGCGATCGAATCGGTGACCCGGGTGTTTTACGCCCGCGCCGATCTCGACCTCATCATGTCCTCACCCGCGACGCTGGCCAATCTGTTCTCGGTGCGCATCGCCGCGATCGCGCTCACCGTCACGGTGATGGCGCTGCTGTTCTCGACACCCTTTATCGACGTGCTGGTATTCGGGGGCGGCGCGCGCTGGCTTGCAGCGTTCGGCGTTGTCGTCGCGATGGGCCTGTCGGCCGCAGCGGTCGCGATCGCCGTCACCATCCTGCTGTTCCGCCTGATCGGTCCGGCGCGGACACGGTTCGTCGCCCAGATCCTCGCCGCGATCATCGGCGCCGGCTTCGTGATCGCGCTCCAGGTCGCGGCAATCATGTCCTACGGCACGCTATCGCGCTTCACCATCCTGACTTCGGGTAGCCTGGCCGCTTACGCGCCCGATGCCGAGAGCATCTGGTGGTGGCCGGCGCGAGCGGCGATGGGGGATGCCGAGGCGCTGCTGCTGCTCCTGGCACTCGGGCTCGTGTTGCTCGGAAGCGTCATGGCGATCTTCTCGAGCCGCTTTGCAGACACGGCGATCGATGCCGCCGCCTATGGCGCGTCCGGCCGTCGCAGCGCGAAGGAGCGCCCGTTTCGCGGCGGATCGCGGCAGCATGCGCTGCGGCGCAAGGAGTTTTCGCTGCTCTGGCGCGATCCCTGGCTGATCTCGCAGACGCTGATGCAGCTGCTCTATCTGGTGCCACCGGCGCTGCTGCTCTGGCGCAACTTTGCCGACAGCTCCGCGGCACTGACGCTGATCACGCCCGTCATCGTCATGGCGGCGGGACAACTCGCCGGCGGGCTTGCCTGGCTGACGATCTCGGGCGAGGACGCGCCCGACTTGGTTGCGACCGCGCCGCTGACGCCGTCCAGCGTCGTCCGCGCCAAGATCGAGGTGGTGCTGATCGCGATCGCCGTCATCTTCTGCCCGCTGATCGCGGCGCTCGCTTTCGCCTCGGCGTTCCAGGCCGCGGTCAGCGCCGGTGCGGTCATCGTCAGCGCGGCCTCCGCCACCGCAATCCAGCTCTGGTTCCGGGTGCAGGCCCGGCGCAGCCAATTTCGCCGCCGCCAGACCTCGTCGCGGCTTGCGACCTTTGCCGAGGCGTTCTCCTCGATCGGCTGGGCTGCCAGCGCTGCCCTGGTGCTCACGCTGCCCATCGTCGGTCTCGTCAGCGGCCTGATCACCGCGGGCCTCGTCGCCATCACCTGGAAGTTCAGCCCGCGGCGGGAGTGACAATGGGCCGTCGTGAGGGTGCGACACTGACGCGCTGTTGATCGCGCGCTGTTGGCCATGCGTTGCATTGCACGCTAGACTTTCCCCTGAAGTCATCGGGGATGGATTCATGCGGCGACTGGTTTCGGTGGCTCTGGCGCTGTTCGGCGCAACTCTGTCGCATGCCCTCGCCCAACAGCCACAGCGCAGCGAATGCCTGGCGATGGCCAATGCTGCGCCGCGCCTCATGTCGGTCGCGTTCAAGCAGGCGGCGGCGGCGGCCGAGGTCGAGATCACCTATGCCGGCCATTCCACCTATTTCATCGACACGCCCGGCGGCTTGCGCATCGCCACCGACTATAGCGGGGCCTACCAGGTGGGCCGGCTGCCCGATGTCGTCACCATGAACCGGGCCCACAGCACGCACTACTCTTTATATCCCGACAAGCGCATTCCACGTGTGCTGCATGGCTGGGGCGAGGACGGCAAGCCGGCCATCGTGTCGGAGCGCATCGGCGACACCTTCATTCGCAACGTCACGACCGACATCCGCCGCTATTTCGGCGACGATTCCGGCGCCGACATGATCCGTGACGGCAACTCCATTTTCATCTTCGAGGTCGCGGGCCTCTGCATCGGCCATCTCGGCCATCTTCACCACAAGCTCGACGACAGCCATTTTGCCCAGATCGGGCGGCTCGACATCGTGATGGTGCCGATCGACGGCACCTATACCATGTCGCTCGACGGCGTCTCCGAGATCACCAAGCGGCTGCGCGCCTCGGTCGTGCTGCCGATGCACCGCTTCGCCACCCCGCTCGACGATTTCATGCAACGCATCGGCCAGCAGTTCGAGATCGATCGCCGCATGGAACGAAGTTTCCGGATGTCCCGGGATGCGCTGCCGTCGAAGCCGACGGTGATCATCCTCGACGGGGTGTGAGGCGCGAAGCCGGAACACATCAGCCTCCTCCGACTTGGTTGCTTCGAGATCAGTTACGATCGGAGCAATCATGAGCAGACGGTTGCTGGTCATAGGCTCATTTGCGGCCATTTACCTGCTGTGGGGTTCCACCTACTTCGCCATCACTTTGGGCCTGAAATCGATTCCGCCATTTCTGCTGATGGCGTTACGTTCGTTCTGTGGCGGCATCTTGTTGCTGGCCATGAGTGCCGGTGAGGTCGCGAACGTATCCGCGCAGGCATGGATAAGGGCGAGCCTGTGCGGGCTCCTGTTCTTTGTCGGTTGCCACGGCGTACTCGCCTTCGCGCAGCAATCGGTTCCGTCGGGCGTGGCGGCCATCGTGCTGGCCACGATCCCGTTCTGGATCCTGCTGATCGATATCTTGTTCCCCGGCGATCAGCGACCGAAGGCCCTTGCCCTGCTCGCTCTCGCGCCGGGCTTCTTCGGCGTCGGACTCGTGGCGTGGCAAAACGTCGAGCAGGCTGGCATCAGCATCTTTCCCGTCGTCTGGCTGCTGGCTGCGGCCTTGTCCTGGTCGGCCGGGACTGTCTTGTCCCGGAGCATGTCGAGCCAGGCATCCGCTATCCTGCTTTCGGGCATCCAGCTTTCGATCGGCGGCACCGTGTTGTTCGCGATCAGTTGGCTGACAGGCGAGATCGGAAACTTCAGGCCAAGCGAGGTTTCGCTGGTCTCGCTCGCAGCGGCGCTTTGGCTGATCATCGCTGGCAGCGTGATCGGATTCGTCGCCTACAACTGGCTTTTGGAAAACGTCTCGACCTCGTTGGTGTCGACCTACACTTTCGTCAACCCGGTGATCGCTGTGCTGCTCGGCACTGTCGTGCTGAACGAGCCATTTTCGCGCATGATGCTGCTTGGTGCGGGTCTCGTCATTGTCTCCGTGATCGTCATTTGGCTCGCGGAACGTTCAACGAGCCGACCAACGAACGAAAAGTCTAATCCTGGCATAGGGCATCTGTCGCCCAACAAGACTTGACGGCGGGCGCCGCGCAATTTTCTCCAAGTCGGCTGCCGGCCGGTCGTGCTGATCTCCTCGCAACAGGAGATCGACATGACCGACTTTGCGAGATTATTGCACGCGGACGGACCGAACCCCGAGCACGCGGCGGCGCTGCGGCTTTACGGCCGTTTCGTCGGCGATTGGGACGCCGAGATCACCGCCCATGGACCCGATGGAACGAAACACACCGCGCCCGGCGAAATCCATTTCGGCTGGGTGCTGGAGGGCCGCGCCGTGCAGGACGTCTGGATCATTCCGCGCCCGGCTGGCAACCCGGCCTTGCCGGTCGCCGGCAATTGGTACGGCACGACGCTGCGGGTCTACGATCCGACCATCGATGCCTGGCGGATTTCCTGGGTCGATCCCGGTCGCTGCATATTCCGCCAGCAGATCGGCCATCCGCGCGATGCCGACATCGTGCAGGAAGGCACGACCGAAGCCGGCGACCTGACGCGCTGGAGTTTTACAGAAATCACAGAGGATTTCTTCCATTGGCTCGGCGAGGTCAAGCCGGCCACCGCAACCGATTGGCGGCTGGTGGTCGATGTGAGGGCGAAGCGGCGCAACGGTTGACGACGGCGCCGCTGTGCCCGTGATGCCGGGTGCGGTTGCGCAACGCGCGCTGCTGTGTGCGATGACGAGGTGCTAGGCTCCCCGAACAAGAAGCATTCATAAGGGGAGCGAACACCGATGGCCGCAAGCGGTCTGCCCGCCAACACGAGCGGGTTATTCGTCGAGCCGCGCGAGGACTGGCTCGCGCTGCATCAGGAGGAGATCATCGATCCCTTACGGCCGATCGTCGATCCCCATCACCATCTCTGGAATCGCGGGCACCGCTATCTGATCGAGGAGATGGCGGCCGATATCGCCTCCGGCCACAACGTCATCGCCACCGTCTATGTCGATTGCCGCTCGATGTATCGTGCGCACGGGCCAGAAGCATTCCGGCCGGTGGGCGAGGTCGAGTTCGCCAATGGCGTCGCCGCGATGAGCGCCAGCGGCGGTTACGGCAAGGCCGCGATTTGCGCCGGCATCGTCAGCCACGTCAATCTGCTGCTCGGCGATGCCGCAAAGCCGGTGCTGGAGGCCGAGATCGCGGCAGGCAACGGTCGCTTCCGCGGCATCCGGCATTCCTCGGCCTGGGACCCGGATCCTGCTGTCGCCGGCATGTATGCGAACCGGCCGCAGGGATTGCTGCAGGACCCGACCTTCCGCAGGGGCTTCGCCTGTCTCGCGCCGCTGAATCTGAGCTTCGATGCCTGGCTGTTCCATCCGCAGATCGGCGAGCTGACCGAGCTCGCCCGCGCATTTCCCGACACCAGGATCGTGCTCGACCATTGCGGCGGCCCGGCCGGAATCGGCCGGTTTGCCGGGCGACGCGAGGAGGTGTTTCCGCAATGGCGGGCGTCGATCCAGGAGATCGCCAAATGCGAGAACGTGGTGGTGAAGCTCGGCGGGCTCGCGATGTGCCTGCTCGGCTACGACTTCCATTTGCGCGAGAGGCCGCCGTCATCCGAGGAGCTTGCCGCCGCGTGGCGGCCTTACGTCGAGACCTGCATCGAGGCGTTTGGACCCAAGCGCGCGATGTTCGAGAGCAACTTCCCGCCGGACAAGGGCCAGTGCAGCTACCAGGTGATCTTCAACGCCTTCAAGCGTATCGCGGCGCCCCTGAGCGAGACCGAGAAGACGGCGTTGTTCTCGCAGACCGCGAGCAACTTCTACCGGCTCGATTTGCCTTAAAAAGGATTGCCGTCATGACGAGAACAGGGGCCGGGATCTTGATCCCGGCCCCCGTTCCGTCGTGACCGCTGGGAAGCGTCCTTGAAACTGATTGAACTCTAGCCGGCGCCCATCAGCGAGGCCGGACGGCGCTCGCCGGTGGAGACGAAGATCTTCTTGAGCTTGTTGACGACGCGGATCAGGAAGCCGATCATCACGGGATTGGTCTTGCGGCAGAACGCGATCTTCTTGACGTGGCCTTCGACATGCCATTTGGCATGCGCGCCGTTGCGGAAGAAGATGACGTCGCCCGGGCCGTAGCGCTTCGGCGGCATGCCGTCGCTTTCGAGCACGATCGACCCTTCCATGATCATGATCGTTTCGTCGATATCGTAGTACCAGTTGAAGCGCCCTTCGGTGCAGGCCCAGATGATGGTCGAAGCGGTGCCGTCAGCGCTGGTGGACAGGATGTGCGAGCGCGACACCGGATTGCCTTCGATGATCCAGGACGGTTCGATCGGCCGCAGCTCGAGGTCTACATTGCAACTGCTGATTTCAATCAATGTACGCGACATCTGTTTCCCCAAGGGATAAAATATGATCCGCCGGGTCTCGGCCCGGATTGTTCAAAGATGGCGGGAACGCTAGTAGCCGGTTTTTAATTCTTTCTTACGCAGGGGCCGACAATCAGCCGCAAGTTGCAGACGCGAAACGGTTAACGTCGCAATTTCCCTGCAATTTCGCGCACATGAACCCTTCTTTTCCGGGGTGCGACAAAGTGCGCGAAGCTATCTGAAAGGAGCCATGCCGATGCCCCTCACCCCGGAGGTTCTCGCAACTCAAGGCGAGGTCGTCGCTTGGCTCGGCAGCCTTGATGTCTCCTTCGCAACCGAAGAGGAGCCCTGGTTCACGGTCGACGGAATCGACAGCCCCCGGCAGATCGGCAGTGACGGCTCCGGTGGCGCGTTCGTGCTGCTGCCGTCTCAGAACGTGCTCTATGTCTCATCGGAAGGCCGCGCGGGAATCATCGCGGAAAGTTTCGAGGCTTTCGTCCAGCTCGTCGTGGCGCGCCCCTATTGGCTCGACATCCTCAAATTTTCCGCCGGCGGTGACCTCCATGAAATGCGGCGGGCGGCCGACGCGCTGGAGGCCACACTCGACGACGAGGACGACGTCAACGAGGCCCGCGAGCAAATCCGCAACGGCCTCGACTTGCCCGAGGCGAATGATCCGGTCGGTGCGCTCTACGACGCGGTGGCGGCCTCCGACGCCGTCGTGCGGGCCACCGACGGCAGCCCGTTCACGACGCTGTTCAACCGCTTCAGCATCGACAACAGCCCGATGCTGCGCAACGCGGCGGCGTAAGGCGGGCTTTGAGAATAGGAACGTGCTCGGCCTTCATGGTTCGAGACGCGCCGTGAACGGCGCTCCTCACCAGGAGGGTCTAATATCTCACCGCAAGAAGAAACCTCATCCTGAGGAGCCCGCGAAGCGGGCGTCTAGAAGGATGGACTGCAAGACGCGTTACTTCGCCCATTCGCCCTTGCGAAACACCGGCACTTTGCTGCCGTCGGCCAGAATGCCGTCGATGTCGGTCTCGGCCGAGCCGATCATCCAGTCGATATGGATCAGGCTCTGGTTGCCGCCTTGCGCCGCGATCTGCTGCGGCGTGAGCTGGGCGCCGTTGACGAAGCACTTCGAATAGCACTGGCCGAGCGCGATGTGCGAGGCCGCGTTCTCGTCGAACAGCGTGTTGTAGAACAACAGCCCACTCTGCGAGATCGGCGAGGAATGCGGCACCAGGGCCACCTCGCCGAGACGGCGCGCGCCCTCGTCGGTGTCGAGCACCTTGTTCAGTACCTCCTCGCCGCGCGAAGCCTTGGCGTCGACGATCCTGCCGTCCTCGAAGCGCACCGCGATGTTGTCGATCAGCGTGCCCTGGTAGGACAGCGGCTTCGAGCTCACAACATGGCCGTAGACGCGCCGGCAATGCGGCGTGGTGAAGACCTCTTCGGTCGGGATATTGGCGTTGCAGCTGATGCCGTTCTTGGAGAGCGAAGCACCGCCCTCCCATTCATGGCCGTCGGCGAGGCCGATCGTGAGGTCGGTGCCCGGTCCTGAATACTGGAGCGCGCGGAAACGCTGGCCGTTGAGCCAGTTGGTGCGCTCCCGCAGCACCGCGTTGTGGCTCGCCCAATTGGCCGGCGCGTCCTCGCGATCGACGCGGGACGCCGCGAAGATCGCGTCCGCGAGCTTGCCGATCGCGACCTCTTCAGGATCGTTCGGAAAGACCTGCTTCGCCCAGGACGGGCTCGGATAGGCGATGATGTTCCAATTGGTGTCGAAATTGACGATCTTTTCCAGTGCGGGCTGATAGGCCATGGAATTGGCCTTGCTGGCGCGCGCGACCTTGGATGCATCTTCGCCCGACAGCAGCATCGGATTGTCGCCGACGATGGCGAGACGCGCGGTGTTGTTCGAGAACGCCTTGGCCATGCCCTCGTAGAGCCAGTTGGCGGCGCGATCGAAGCTGTCGTCGTGGCCGTGGCGGTAGCGCGCCAGCGTCATCTCTTCGTCGGAGAGAATGGGCGTCACGATGCCGGCGCCGGCCTTGTAGGCATGCACGGCGATCCGCCGCACCAGCGGCAACGCGATCGCAGGCGCCGTCAAGAGCAGATCCTGGCCGGGCCGCAAGCCCAGGCCCACCTTCACCGCAACCTCGGCCAGCCGGTCGAGCTTCACGGGATCGATGGGAGTGGAGGTGATGCGTTGATCAGTCATGCCGAATCCTCTGCCGAACGTCTCTCGCTCAATCTAAGTCTAGCATCGCGAGACACAAGTGCGCGAGTGCCTTGCGACACCCCAAAGATACGCAGTTTCGCGCATTTTGGTTTTCAACGCGTTGCCGATTTCAGCACCCGGTCGACCATGGCGGGAGCAAGGCCGAGGTAATTTTTCGGTGATGTCAGCGCCTCGATCGTGGCACGATCGATTCTGACGGAGACGCGGGAATCGGACGACAGTGCGTCCGCCAATGTCAGACCTTTCTCATTGGCGAGCCGGCAGGCGTCATAGACCACGTCATGGGCCTCCTGCCGCCCGATCTGCGGCGCGAGCCCCATCATGACGGCTTCGGCCACGATCAGACCGCGGCTGACGGCGAGATTCTCGTTCATCTTGCTTTCGTCCACGATGAGGCCGGCGAGCGCGAACTTCGCCTGGTGCAACGCGCCAGCGGTCAGCACGAAGCTCTCGGGGATCGCCATCCATTCGGCGTGCCAGGGCCCGGTGGCGCGCTCGAAATCCTGCACCATGGCATCCAGCATGAGGCCGGCGTGCTGGCGCACCGCCTTGGACGCCGCAAGCATCAGTTCCGAGGAGATCGGGTTGCGCTTCTGAGGCATGGTCGAGGACGCGCCGCGTCCCTTGACGAAGGGCTCGTAGACCTCGGCGAATTCGGTCGAGGCCATGATCATGATGTCGAGCGCGATCTTGCCGAGCGAGCCGGTGACGAGCGCCAGGAAATTCACAGCCTCGGCAAAACCGTCGCGTGCGACGTGCCAGGTCGAGGCGGGAACGCCGAGCCTCAGTTCGGCGCAGAGCGCCTCCTGCACCTCGAACCCCTTGTCGCCGAGCGAGGCCAGCGTGCCGGCGGCACCGGCGAACTGGCCGACCAGAACGCGCGGCTTCAATTCACTGATACGCTCGGCGTGGCGATCGAACATCGCGAGCCAGATCGCGGTCTTGTAGCCGAAGGTGACCGGCAGCGCCTGCTGGAGATGGGTGCGCCCCGCCATCGGCGTGTCGCGGTAGCGCTTCGAGAGGTCGGCGAGGATCTTGCGCAAGCCCGCGATATCCTGTTCGACGATCTCGAGGCCTGCGCGCAGTTGCAGCACCACGGCGGTGTCCATGATGTCCTGCGTGGTCGCTCCCCAATGCACATAGCGGCCGGCATCGCCGCATTGCTTCACCATCTGATGCACCAGCGGCAGGATCGGATAGCCGACGACATCGGTCTCCTGCCGCAACAGGTCGAAATCCAGCGCGGCAACGTCGGTCCGCGCCGCGATCTGATCGGCCGCGTCCTGCGGAATCACCCCGCATCTCGCTTCCGCCTTCGCCAGCGCCACCTCGACCTCGGCATAGCGCGCGACCGTCGCGATATCGGAAAACACCTCCCGCATCTGCGGCGTGCCGAAGGCATCGCGGAACAGCATGGAATCGAGCACGGTGGTTGAGGCATGAAAAGCGGGCATGGGCGTTTCTTCGTGGTTGGTGTTTTGTGTGAGGGCAGCTTACGCACACGGAACTGTTCGGCAATGGACATTCACTATTCGTCAGGTATTCGATGCTGTCGCGAAGGCCAGGACAACATGGGAAGCTGCCGCACACCATTGCCTGAACACCGTCATTGCGAGGAGCCCTTGCGACGAAGCAATCCACGCTAGCTCCGCGGCGGCAGGATGGATTGCTCGCAACGCCGTGACGAAATCGCGACAATCCGGCCGAAACGGCTTTATTCTAATCCAGGTTGCATTCCTCCCCGTAAATCGCATGGCTGCCATCACGCGATCGTGGTGAACCGGACAGGCCCCTTGGCGGACTCACAGACATCAGCCGAAATCCGTTTTGCTTTCATCATTGCCCGATGTTGCCTTGAGGTCTGAGTTTTCGACGTGCAGTTTCTGTTCCGGGATCACCTGCTCGATACCGACTTGCGCGAGCTGAGCCGCGAGCAGGTTCCCGTTGCCGTGGAGCCGCAGGTGTTCGATCTCGTTGTCCACCTCATGGAGAACCGCGATCGGGTGGTCAGCAAGGACGAACTGATCGACAAGATCTGGCACGGGCGCAGCGTCTCCGAATCCACGCTGACCAGCCGGATCAATGCGGCACGCAAGGCGGTCGGAGACAGCGGCGCAAGCCAGGCGCTGATCCGCACCATCTCACGCAAAGGTTTTCGTTTCGTCGGCGACGTCGAAACCAAGCGTGGGGCAACCGCGCCGGAATCCGATTTCGGAGCGAAGCTTCTGCGGGCCCCGCTGCCGCTACCGGACCGGCCGGCGATCGCGGTGCTGCCCTTCACCAACATGAGCGGCGACCGCGAGCAGGATTATTTCTCGGACGGAATCAGCGAGGACATCATCACGGCGCTGTCGAAGCTGCGCTGGTTCTTCGTCATCGCGCGCAACTCCTCCTTCGTCTACAAAGGCCGCGCGGTGCACATGAACGAGGTCGCGCGCGAGCTCGGCGTGCGCTACGTGCTCGAAGGCAGCGTGCGGCGGAGCGGCGATCGCGTGCGTATCTCCGCGCAGCTCAACGACGTCTCGACCGGCAGCCATCTCTGGGCCGAACGTTACGACCGCGAGCTTGCCGACATCTTTGCGGTGCAGGACGAGATCACCGAGGCGATCGTCGCCGCGATCGAGCCGCAGCTCTATACCGCCGAGAGTTTTCGCGCCCAGCAGAAGCCGCCGGGAAGCCTGGATGCATGGGACCTCGTGATGCGCGCATTGTCGCATTACTGGCGCATCACCCGCGAGGACAATGCCGCCGCGCAGGGACTGCTCGAAAAGGCCGTCGCGCTCGATCCCGCCTATGGCAAGGCACTCGGCCTGCTCGCGACCAGCCACATCTTCGGCGCGCATATGGGCTGGTCCGACATGGCCCCGACCGTGCCGGTCGCCGAGCGCGCCGCGCTCGCGGCGGTGGAGGCCGATCGCGAGGATGCCTGGGCTCATCATGGTCTGGCTTATACTTATCTATTCCGTCGCCGCTTCGATGACGCGCTGGCGGAGTTCGAGCTGGCGCTGAACCTCAATCCGAATTTTGCGATGGCACACGCCTTCTACGGCGTGACGCTGTGTTACGCGGGACGATGGCAGAACGGCGATGTCGCCGCGCGCCGCGCGCTGCGGCTGAGCCCGCGCGACCCGCTCGCGGCGATCTATTGCGGCGTCGCGGCCTATGCCCGGTTCATCGGCCGCGATTACGAAGGCGCCGCACAGATGGCGCGCGAGTCGATGCGGCAGCGCGCCGATTTCGTCGGCGCGCATCGCGTGCTGACGGCCGCCGCCGGAATGTCGGGCGATCCCGCGCGCGCGGCTTCCGCCCTGGAAGGCTTGCGCCGCGCCCAACCCGGCATCTCGCTCGCCTGGATCACGCGCGAGCTGCCGATGCTGCGGGACGAGGATCGCGAGCATTATCTCGAGGGATTGCGGCGCGCGGGGATGAGGTAGCGAATCTCTCCTCTCCCCGCTTGCGGGGAGAGGAGGAAAGCGCATCACTCCTGCATCATCTCGCCGCTGCCGCCGAATTCGGCCGGGAAATCCTTGAGCTTGGGCAGGCCGTCGCGCATTGGCAGCACCGTCTCGGCGTAGTTGACGTGGACGCCGGGCGCGAAGGCGAGGGTGGGGATGGTGGCGGTGAAGACGTCGACCAGGCCGAGCGGCGGATGGTTGGTCATGAGATGGCCGCCGCACTTCTTGCAATATTTGCGCTGGCTGAGCGGCGTCTTCGCAAAGGTCTCGACATTCTGAGCACCTTCGGTGATGCGCACGGCTTCGGGCTTCCACAGGCTGAAGGCGTTCACCGGACCGCCCGACCACGAGCGGCACGAGCTGCAATGGCAATAGCCCATCGCCTCCGGCGCGCCCGTGACCTCGATCGTGACTGCGCCACAGAAGCAGTTTCCAACATGTTTCATTAGGTCGTCTCCGTTGATGATTGTTCAGATTCCTCTCCCCGCTCCTGTTTGCCGATAACTCGGCGAGAACGAATGCGGGGGTCGCGACGAGCTTTGCTCGCACTGATAGCGTCGGGATGAGGGGGATTCACCCCGAGAAACGTTGAAGGTTGCGTCCGGCAGGATCCGTTACGCGCCTCTGCGCCGCCGCGCGTCCTCCTTTCGGGGGACGCGACGAGAAGACGCGGAAGCTATACCGACTTGCGCCAGGGAATAAGCATCGACACCCGTTGTTTGTACTGCCGGTACTCGTCGCCGAAGAGATCGATGAGGTCGTGCTCCTCCAGCGCGATGCCGACGAAGATGTAGAGCGTGGTCACGGCGGCGAACAGCAGATGGCCCGCGGTCATGACTGGCGCCGCCCAGAACGCGATGATGAAGCCGAGATAGATCGGATGACGGACGAACTTGTATAGCAACGGCGTCTTGAAGCGCGGCGGCGACGCCTCCTTGCCGACGAGATGATTGGTCACCTGATGCAATCCGAACAACTCGAAGTGATTGATGATGAAGGTCGAGGTGAATACCAGGACCCAGCCCACCAGCGACAGCGTGACGATCGTCACAGCAAGATCCGGGTTCGCGACGTCCCATACGACCGTGGGCAGCGGACGCCACTGCCAGAACAGGAGGAGCAATGACAGGCTCGCAAACAGCACATAGGTGCTGCGCTCGACCGGCTTGGGGACGTACTGCGTCCACCAGGCCTTGAATTGCCGGCGCGCCATCACGCTATGCTGGACCGCAAACAGGGCCATCAGGAGCAGATTGATGATGACGGCCTCGGCCACGGGCGTGTCGGTCCCGGTGTCGATGGTCTTCGGCACCACCAGCCCCATGACGAAGCCGATGGCGTACAGAATGGTGACGAAAAACACGAGATACGCCGCAATTCCGTACAGAAATGCGATGAACTTGAAAATGCGTGAGCCCGCAACCGGGCCGATAGGATGAACCTGATGATCAATTTGGGTCATAAACAGCTCCGTTGTGCCAAAACGCCGACACTTCATTGGTCGCTGCACCATGCCGCACCGGAGGTCTCAAGACTTTCGCGGACGGTTGATTTTCGCCTGAGACGACTTTGATTTTTGCTTGAGACGACAGAAACGTGCGATTTCGCTTTGAAAACAACGTGCTCGACGGCGACCTGCGGGAACTCACCTGCAGCGGCGCCGCCGTGCCGTTGCAGCCGCAGGTGTTCGATCTCCTGCTCTATCTGGTGGCGCAGCGCACCCGTGTGGTCAGCAAGGATGACCTGATCAGCCAGATCTGGAGCGATCGGATCATCTCTGATTCCGCCCTGAACAGCCGGATCAACGCCGCGCGCAAGGCGCTCGGCGACGACGGTGCGAGCCAGCGGCTGATCAAGACCATTCCGCGCAAGGGCTTTCGTTTCGTCGGCGAAGTCCGGGAAGAAGTGGCAGCCGCGACGGCGCCTGCGCAACCCGTCGCTGTTCTGCCGCGCGCCCAGGCGGACCGTCCGGCGGTCGCGGTGCTCGCTTTCGAGAACATGAGCGGCGATCCCGCACAGGACTATTTCGGCGACGGCATCAGCGAGGACATCCTAACCGCGCTGTCGAAGCAGCGCTGGTTCATGGTGATCGCCCGCAACTCGTCCTTCACCTACAAGGGCCGCGCGGTCCACATCCGGCAGATCGCCGAGGAACTGGGCGTCCGCTACGTCGTCGAAGGCAGCGTGCGCAAGTCGGACAACCGGGTGCGCATCACCGCTCAGCTCAACGACGCCACGACCGGCAGCCATCTCTGGGCCGAACGCTACGACCGCGAGCTGGTCGACGTGTTCGCCGTGCAGGACGAAATCACCAACGCGATCGCCGCGGCGATCGAGCCGCAGATTCATGCTGCGGAAAGTTTTCGCGCCCATCGCAAGCCCCCCGCGAGCCTGGATGCCTGGGATCTCCTGATGCGGGCGCTATCGCATTACTGGCGCGTGACGCGGCGGGATCACGAGACCGCACGGGTGCTGCTGGAACGCGCGATCGGGATCGACCCGAACTACGGTCAGGCGCTGTCGGTGCTCGCGGCGAACCACATGTTCGGCGTGCATCTCGGCTGGGCCGAGCTTGCGCTGGTGGCGCCGGTGGCGGAAGTCGCCGCGCTCGCCGCGGTGCGCTGCGACCACGAGGATGCCTGGGCGCACGCCGCGCTCGGCAGCGTCTACTTCTCGACGCGAAGGCTTGCAGACGCACTGTCCGAGTTCGAGCAGGCGCTCGCGCTCAATCCAAACTTCTCGCTGGCGCAGGGCTATTACGCACTGGCGCTGTCCTATGCCGGGCGACCGAAGGATTCATTCGAGGCAGCGCAGAGGGCAATGCGGCTCTCGCCGCGCGATCCATCCCTGGCGATCTATCATGGCATCGCCGGCTATGCCCGCTTCACCGAGCGGCGCTATGGCGAGGCCATCGCGCTCGCGCGCGAGGCGATCCGCCACCGCGGCGACCTCACCGGCGCCTACCGCGTGCTGGCGGTTTCTGCCGGTATGACCGGCGACGGCATGGTTGCGGAGATGGCGCTGGGCGAGCTCCGCCGCACCCAGCCCAACATCTCGTTGCACTGGATCGCGACGCAATTGCCGTGGGCCAACGAGGCCGACCGCGAGCACTATCTGGAAGGATTTCGGCGGGCGGGCTTGCGCTAGACGATCCTCATGCCGGGTCTGCGTCGCGCTTCCGGCGCAGATGGACGACGACGTCGAGCCGCGCGATCTCGTGGCCCGGAAGCGCCCCGGGTATCCTGGTGAAGGTCAGGCGGTCGGTGACGTCGACCAGCACATCCTCGCCTTCGAGGTAGAAATGCGGATGCACGGACGTATCGGTGTCGAAGAACGACTTGATGCCGTCGGCCGCGATCCGGCGCAACAGGCCGGCTTCGGTGAACTGGTTCAGCGTGTTGTAGACGGTCGCAAGCGACAGCCGCAGATTGGCGGCCGTCGCTTCTTCATAAAGCCCCTCCGCTGTCACATGACGATGGGGGCAGAGGAACAGCATTTGACCAAGCGCCAGACGGTGGCGCGTCAGCCTGAGGCCGGCATCGCCGAGCAGTTGCGCGCAACGTGCCGACGCCTCGTCCGCGAAGGAGATGGCGATATCGTCTGAATCCGCTTCGGGTGGGGTGGAATGGACGTTCATCGCCGATGCACTCGCAGTTGACCGGGCACGCGGGGCTTCACGCGTCCTGCCATCAGATCGCAGAAGCGGCAGCCCGGCTTTGATCCCGATCAAATCCGGAACGAGCCCGCCTCTGACCTATCGCAAGGCGGCCGAGTTTATTCCCGGCCAGAATAGCCTGACATCAATGAGGCTCGCATGTCCAAGCCGGTTCCCGACAAGGCAGAGATCGCGCTCGAATATCCCGACAAGTTCTATGTCGGCACCTTCGGGCATTCATCGCGGTTCGAGGCTCGCCTCGACGGCAGCGGCGTTGCGCTGGTGCTGCAGCATCCGGGGACGGCGGAGGAACGCAAATCGGTGCACCTGCACCTCAATTTCGGCCTGCTCGCCGGAATCCTGCGCGAGCTCGCGGGCAGTGTCGCAGCCATCCCCAAGGACGACATCGCGCACCGGGAGCAACTCCCGGATGCGCTTGCCGAGTTGCAACGGGTGCTGCGGCCCTCCTGAAGCCGTGCGGCGCGGCGGCGCCGGCTTGGCCGTCAAATGCCATAACAGGACGCGCTGTACATTTTTTGTGCGAACACTGTCGAGACTTTCATCTTGCGGCGCCGAACGAGACTGTGTGAGCCTCGATCCCGGATGGGGACTGGGATGGGCCGGCCATAGCTTTGCGCGCCATGACGTGCGAAGCGTTTGCGGCTGGTCTCGCTTGAGAAAGATACGACATGTCAAAACGAGTGTTGCTTGGTGTCCTCCTGGCTTGTGGTCTCGCGGCCCCGGCACTGGCGCAAGAGCCGAAAGCGGGTGGAGCGATCAATGCCGTGATTCAGCCCGAGCCGCCCGGCCTGATGCTGGCAATGGTCCAGAACGGCCCGGTGCAGATGGTGTCGGGCAACATTTTCGAAGGCCTGCTTCGCTACAGCCCCAAGCTCGAACCGCAGCCGGAGCTCGCCGAGAGCTGGAGTGTCAGCGAGGACGCAAAAACCTACACATTCAAGCTCAGGAAGGGCGTGACGTGGCATGACGGCAAGCCCTTCACCGCCGCCGACGTGCTGTTCTCGCTCGAGATGCTGAAACAGACCCACGCGCGCGCCCGCAACAATCTGGCGCAGGTCGACAAGGTCGAGGCTCCCGACGACTACACGGTGGTGTTCACTCTGAAGCAGCCGTTCGGCCCGTTCCTCGGCATCTTCGAGGTCGGCTCGATGCCGATGGTGCCGAAGCATCTTTATGAAGGCACCGACTGGAAGACCAATCCCTACAACAACGCCCCCGTCGGCACCGGCCCCTTCATGTTCAAGGAATGGCAGAAGGGCTCATTCATCCGCCTGGTCAAGAACCCGAACTATTGCGAGAAGGGCAAGCCCTATCTCGACGAGATCTACTGGCAGATCATTCCCGATGCCGCGGCGCGCTCGGTGGCGTATGAGACCGGCAAGGTCGACGTGCTGCCCGGCGGCTCGGTCGAGAATTTCGACGTGCCGCGGCTGTCCAAGCTGAAGGACACCTGCGTCACCGGCGCCGGCTGGGAGTTCTTCTCGCCGCTGGCCTGGCTGTGGCTCAACAATCGCCAGGGTCCGCTCGCCGACAAGCGGGTGCGGCAGGCGGTCATGTTTGCGATCGACCGCGACTTCGCCAAGGACGTGATCTGGAACGGGCTCGGCAAGGTCGCAACCGGCCCGTCGGCCTCGACCATCAAATACTACACCGACGACGTGCCGAAATACCCTTACGATCCCGCCAAGGCCAAGGCGCTGCTGAAGGAAGCCGGCTACAAGGGCGAGAAGATCCGCCTTCTGCCGCTCGCCTATGGCGAGACCTGGCAGCGCTGGGGTGAAGCCGTGAAGCAGAACCTCCAGGACGTCGGCATGAACATCGAGACCATCGCCACTGACGTCGCCGGCGGCAACCAGAAGATCGGCGACTGGGACTACGACATTGCCTTCACCTATCTCTACCAGTACGGCGATCCGGCCCTCGGCGTCGGTCGCAACTACGTCTCCAGCGCCATCGCCAAGGGCCAGGTGTTCAACAACGTCGAGGGTTACTCCAACCCGGAAATCGACAAGCTGTTCGCCGACGGCGCGGTGGCGACGCCCGACTCCAAGCGCAAGGAGATCTACGAGAAGGCGCAGAAGATCCTGGTCGAGGACGTGCCGGTGGCCTGGATGCTCGAGCTGCAATTCCCGACCATCATGCGCTGCAAGGTCAAGAACCTGATCACGACCGGCATCGGCGTCAATGACGGCTTCAAGGATGCATGGCTGGACAAGTGAGGGCTGCCTCCGTCACCTCTCCCCGCTCGCGGGGAGAGGTGATCGCTCCATCTCTGTCGCTCCAGGTCACGTCACCGATATGATCCTCTAGATGCTCTCCTTTGTCGCTCAGCGTATCGCGAAGGGCGTGATCGTCCTGCTTGCGATCGTCGTCCTCAATTTCTTCCTGATCCGGCTCGCGCCCGGCGATCCCGCCGTCGTGATGGCGGGCGAGGCGGGCGCCAGCGACCAGATCTTCGTCCAGCAGCTCAGGGAGAAGTTCGGTCTGGACAAGCCGCTGCCTGAGCAGCTCTTCATCTACGTCAAGGGCATTGCTACCCTCGACCTCGGCTTCTCGTTCCGCCAGCAGGCACCGGTCGCGAAGCTGATCGGCGAACGACTGCCCGCGACATTGCTGCTGACGCTGACGGCGTTTGCGATCTCGCTCGTACTCGGCATTCTCTTCGGCACCTTCGCCGCGCGCTTTGCCGGAACCTTTCTCGACACCGCGATCACCGTCTTTGCCCTGATATTCTACGCAATGCCGATCTTCTGGGTGGCGCTCATGAGCATCCTGCTGTTTTCGGTCACCATGGATTGGCTGCCGAGCTTCGGCTACGAGACCGTCGGCGCCAACTTCACCGGCTTCGCTCATGCCGTCGATGTGGCAAAGCACCTGATCATGCCGGCGATGACGCTCGGCCTGTTCTTTATGGCGACCTACACCCGCATGACGCGCGCCTCGATGCTGGAGGTGAAGCGTCTCGACTTCGTCAAGACCGCGCGCGCCAAAGGCCTCTCCGATGCCGTGATCCAGCGTCGCCACGTCCTGCGCAACGCGCTGCTCCCCGTCGTGACGCTCGCCGGCGTCCACTCTGGCACCCTGATCGGCGGCGCCGTCATCACCGAGACCGTGTTCGCCTGGCCCGGCATCGGACGCCTGATGTACGACGCCCTGCTCCAGCGCGACTACAATCTGCTGCTCGGCGTCTTCGTGATCTGCTCCGCCATGGTCCTGATCTTCAACCTCATCACCGACCTGGTTTATCGCCTGGTCGACCCGCGCATCGAATTCACCACATGAACCAGTTCTGGAAATCGATGCTGAGGAGCCCGAGCGGCGTCATCGGGCTCATCATCCTGCTCCTTGCGATCTCGGTCGCGTTGTTTGGTCCGATGCTGTTCCCGAACTCGCCCTGGCGCATGGTGCAGCGGCCGTTCCTGCCGCCGTTCACGCTCGCGACCGTGCCGCTCGGCACCGATGCACTCGGCCGCGACGTGTTCGCGGGAATGATCTTTGGCGCACGCGTCTCGCTGCTCGTCGGCATGGTCTCCACCTTGGTGGCGCTGGTCGTCGGCGTTCCCATCGGCGCCATGGCCGGCTATTTTGGCGGCAGGGTCGACGACGCCCTGATGCGCTTCACCGAGTT
This sequence comes from Bradyrhizobium sp. 4, assembly GCF_023100905.1. Lineage (NCBI taxonomy): Bacteria > Pseudomonadati > Pseudomonadota > Alphaproteobacteria > Hyphomicrobiales > Nitrobacteraceae > Bradyrhizobium > Bradyrhizobium sp. 4. Next base: position 595,309 of record NZ_CP064686.1, on the reverse strand, counting down.
CTTCCAGACCATTCCGAGCTTTGCGCTCGCGATCGTGCTGGTCGCGATCCTGCAGCCCTCGATCTATTCGATCGTCGCCTCGATCGCGCTGGTAAGCTGGCCGCCGGTCGCGCGCCTCGTCCGCGGCGAGGTGCTGTCGTTGCGCACGCGGGAGTACGTCCAGGCCGCGGTGGTCACGGGCCAGAGCAACACCTGGATCATCCTGCGCGAAATCCTGCCGAACACGTTGTCGCCGGTGATCGTGCTGGCCTCGCTGATGGTGGCGACCGCGATCCTGCTGGAATCCTCGCTGGCGTTCCTCGGCCTCGGCGATCCCAATCTGATCTCCTGGGGCTACATGGTCGGTGCCGGCCGTACCGTGATCCGCCAGGCCTGGTGGATCACCGTATTTCCCGGCGTCGCGATCCTGATCTCGGTGCTCGGCCTCAATTTGATCGGCGAAGGCCTCAACGACGCGCTCAATCCGCGGCTGTCACGGGAGGGCCGCTGATCATGACCGCACCGCCCGCCGTCTCCATCAAGAACTTGCGGATCGCGCTGCCCAAGGGCGCGGAACGGCCGTTCGCGGTCGACGGCGTCTCGCTCGATCTGCGGCCGGGCAAGATCGTCTGCGTCGTCGGCGAATCCGGCTCGGGCAAATCGATGTGCGCGCATGCGCTGATGGGCCTGCTGCCTGACACGGTCACCGTCACCTCCGGCGAGATCCAGTTCGAAGGCCGCGACCTGCTCAAGCTCGACGACGACGGCTGGCGCGATCTGCGCGGCCGCCGGCTCGCGATGATCTTTCAGGAGCCGATGACCGCGCTCAATCCGTTGATGCGGATCGGCGACCAGATGGCGGAGATGTTCGAGGCGCACGGGCTGCTCACGCCGAGGGAATGGCGCGCCAAGGCGCTGTCGCTGGCGCGCGAGGTCGGCCTCCCCGATCCCGAGCGCATCGTGCGCGCCTATCCGCACCAGCTCTCCGGCGGCCAGCGCCAGCGCGCCATGATCGCGATGGCGCTCGCGCTCGAACCGGCGGTGCTGGTCGCGGACGAGCCGACAACCGCGCTCGACGTCACCACGCAAGCGCAGATCCTGAAACTGATCCGCAACCTCCAGCGCAATCGCAACATGGCGGTGATGTTCATCACCCATGATTTCGGCGTGGTCGCCGACATCGCCGACCAGGTCGTCGTGTTGCGCCACGGCAAGGTGGTCGAGGAAGGCCCCGCCTCGGCCGTCTTCAACGCGCCGCAGCACGACTACACCAAGGCGCTGCTCGCCGCCGTGCCCTCGATGGACCCGCCCGCCCGCAGCGCCCTCGACGACCAGGCCAAGGCGCTCGAGGTGATCGGACTGGACAAGACCTACGTCACCTCGGGCGGCTGGTTCCGCGAGGACCGCCGCGTCGATGCCGCGCGCCAAGTCAACTTCACGATTCTCAAGGGCGAGACGCTCGGCCTGGTCGGCGAATCCGGTTCCGGCAAATCGTCGGTGGCCCGCCTTGTGATGCGGCTGATCGAGGTCGACCGCGGCACCGTGCGGATCGGCGAGACCGATCTCACAAAGCTCGCGGGCAAGGCGCTACGCGCCGAGCGCCATCGCATCCAGATGATCTTCCAGGATCCGTTCGCTTCGCTCAATCCGCGCCGCAAGGTCGGTCATATCATTGTCGACGGCCCGATCGCGGCCGGCACCGATCCGAAAGTCGCGTTCGACCGCGCCCGCGATCTCCTCAAGATGGTCGGCCTCGATGCCGGCGCGTTCGAGCGCTATCCGCATGAATTCTCCGGCGGCCAGCGCCAGCGCATCGGCATTGCCCGCGCGCTCGCACTCGAGCCCGAGATCATCGTCGCGGATGAGGCCGTCTCGGCGCTCGACGTCTCCGTGCAGGCGCAGGTCCTGAGGCTGCTCGAAGACCTCAAGGCCCGCCTCGGCCTCTCGATGCTGTTTATCACCCACGATCTACGCGTTGCCGCCCAGATCTGTGACCGCATCGCCGTGATGCAGCGCGGCGTCATCGTCGAGCTGAAGCCGACCGCGGAGCTCTTCGCCGCGCCCGAGCATGTCTATACGCGCGAACTGCTCGCGGCGGTGCCTGGACGGAAGGATCGCGCGCCGGCGGCGTGAGTCAGCTGATCCCGATTTCTACTTCGTTCGAGGATTCGTGTTGTTCCAGGTGGGGACTGAGTTTGTTACGCCGACGGAGGGCTGGTTGGACGTTCCGACCGACGGCGCCGTCACGGTGCCGACGGTCTGCCCGGAACTTCCGATAGTTCCTTGCTGTACCGGCGCTCCGGTGCGTCCGCTCGTGCTGCCTGGTGTACCTGTCGCCGACGTCTGTGCGTTGACAGCGAGTGGCGCTGCGGCCAATCCGAGAGCAATGAGTGCAGCAATGGGGCGTTTCGTTGTTGTCATGGCTGATCCTTTCGGGCGGTCTCTCAATCGCAATGCCGTTCGTCAGGCGCACGTGCACTGAGTGATCTTACAACTCCGCGCGCGAGAAAATGTGCCGCAATGCCCTCACACCGCAGAGCTCAACACGTCATCACGAAGCTGCGAAGCGATCCCGGCCGAACAGATGCGTCGTGAGACCGGCGCATCGCTGAAGGTATCCCGGTCCACTTCAGGAACGGAATACTCACGGGCTTTTTATCCCTCGTGACCGCCCGCACGGCTGCAAAGCCGAAGCCGGCACCCCACATCCGCATGAAATGATTTCCATCATGTGATGATGGATTGAGGATCTATTGGAGCCGACATGGGCCAGGTTATTGAGTTTATCTCGAAATCCGAGCGCGAGCGCATTCGCCTCATCCAGGAAGCGCGCGCGATCTACGACAGCATCTTCCCGCCGGCTGATCCGGTAGGCGAACGATCGAGCGGAGCCTGCGCGCGTCGCAGCGACGGAGGAAACCTCGCGTGATCAAGATCATTGCCGTGCTCTGCAACCTCGCCTCTCCAGCGAACTGTCATGAGCAAACCGTCACCACATCCGACTTCGCCGACGTCTCGATGCAATCGTGCCTGATGGGTGCGCCACAGCTCGCCGAATGGATGAACCAGCATCCAGCCGAGCGCCTCGCCGGATGGCGCTGCGTGATCGGCCAACAGGTCGGTCGGGGAATTTAGGATCGGGCTGCGCTGTCCCTGAACGATCCGAAATGCCTGGGCCACCGCCATGATCATTGCTGGTCGCGCTTGATCTTCTCTGGCCTTGCGACCGGCGCAGGTTGACCGGCATTGGCTCGCCGGACAGGCGCGCCTATCGGATGGGCGGGTTGGTGTTGTTCCAGGTCGGGACTGCGTTGGTCACGCCGACGGACGGCCAATTATACGTGCCGATCGATGGCGCCGTGACCGTCCCGACCGACTGTCCGCTGGACCCGTAGGCTCTGGGCTGTGCTGCCAACGATCCGGCGCTCCCATAATTCGGAGCCACCACGCCGGTGCTGTAAGATCGGCTTGACCGGTGCTTCTTGGCTTCAGCCGCGAACGGCGTGGCAAGCAGCCCGATGGTGACGAGGGCGGCAATGGCGGGTTTGATGCTTGTCATGGCTGATCACTTCATTCTACGGCCCCCTTGGCATTTGTTCATTCAGCGGCGGATTTCCATGGGTATCCCATTCATAACTTCGTGCGCGGGCGAAGGTGCCGGGGAGCGGTTGCCGTTACCGCTCAGATGGATGCCGAATGTCTTGCTCAAACCGATTTGCCCGGCTGGCGTGACGTGCACGATCCGCGTGTCGCGGTCCCGTCTCAGCCAGCCGCGCTCCAGGCAGCAACGTTGAATCTCTGCGCCGACGTGACCGGCGACGTGAAAGCGACGCTCGCTCCAGTCCAGGCATGGGCGGCAGAAGATTCGCCTGCTTCCGGATTTCGGCTCCAGCACCGCGCCGAACGCGGAGAGGAAATGCGTTCCGGAGGCCGTTAACTCTCCGCCGTCATCGGTGAGCACGACGTGCGCTTTGGCGACGAGGGCGTCGGCGATGGCGACGCCGAGATAGCCGGCCAGATGGTCGTAGCAGGTGCGCGCAAAGCGAAGTTGATCGTCGGCGATCGAGCGTGACTGATGGCGCGGCGGAACCTCGATGGCGGCAACGGCCTTGATGCTCTCCAGCATCCTGGCCACCAAAGGAGACGCGATGCGGTAATAGCGGTTGCGACGTTTCTGCGTCACGATGAGCAGCCGCGCCCCGACCAGCTTGCCGAGATGTCCGCTTGCCGTCGACCTCGATATTCGCGCGCGCGCCGCCAGTTCGCTCGCGGTCAGGGCCTGCCCGCCCATCAGCGCCGCCAGCATCGTGGCCCGCGCGGTATCGCCGACCAGTGCCGCCACCTCGACCATGTTTGCCGCTGCGACCATGGAGAAAGCGTATCGCGACCGTCCCGGCACGACAACGGTGATGGTTTGGCCGCGGCCGAACCATTGGACGCCGAGCGCGCTCTACCGTGGCTCCGACACAATCCGGAGACCCAGCATGAAACGCATCCGCGTGGAGCCGATATCGACCTATCTGGAGCGCCGCCGCAGAGGCCCGATCTATCCCATCGTCGTCGTCGAAGGCTTGGTCTATCTATCCGGCTTGCCGCCATTCGATCCCGAAACGGGCGAGGTCAGAGCGCTACCGTTCGAGCGGCAGGCCGAGATCGTGCTCGACCAGATGAAATGCTGCCTGGAAGCGGCGGGGTCGTCGCTGGCGGAGGTGATCAAGTGCAATGTCTATTGTACGCCCGATCCCGCGCATTTCGCCACGTTCAACGAGGTCTATGCCCGTTACTTCCAGGACTGTTCACCGGCGCGCATCTTCCTGCACGTTCCGTCGTGGCCTGGGCCATTTGACATCGAGGTCGATTGCGTCGCGCTGGCGAGGCAACATGGATGAGGTCAGGCGCGGATTGCCCGCCTTCGGATGGACCCGAATCAGCGCTAGTGCATTCACCTCATCGACTTCGCGTATTGAGGCGACATGACCGGTCCCGAACTGAAGCAACTCCGCAACGATCTCTCGGAGGTCCTCGAGCGCAAGCTCACCGCGGCCGACATGGCCCGGCTTTGCGGATTGCCGGAGAAGGGCGGCGCCGACACCATCCGGCGCTGGGAGGTGAGCGGCCCGGCACCGTCGGCGACCAAGGTGCTGCGCGTGCTCGCGATGGCGAGCGAGCGCTATCCGATCCTGGAGAAGTTCGACGTGTTCGATCGTCATGACGTGCGCGAGGAAGACCGGCCCGCAAAGCGCGCTGCATTCCGCGAACAGATGCGCGATGAGGCGCGGCGCCGCCTTGGTTAACGAGATGCGCGCGCAAGTTACCCTGATAGCGCCGAGTTAAGCCTTCCTTCACCACTTCTTAAGCCGCCATTAAGCACGAAAATCATTTACAGCCCAATAAGTTAGGTTGGCTGCCGCTGTGCCACGGATGTGACAGCATTTTCGTCAAAAGCGAGCTATCTGCAGAACCAACGACGGCGCGGAAAGCGCGCCTGCCGCGGACCTAAGTGTTGGAGTTTGGATGATGAAGAAGATTCTGTTTGCGACCGTTGCGCTGCTCGTGGTGGGCGCTGCCGCGCCGGCGGTCGGTGCCGATCTCGGTAACCGCAATTACTATAAGGCGCCCGCGCCCGCCTATGCCGCGCCGATCTACAACTGGACCGGCTTCTACATCGGCGGCCATGTCGGCGGCGCGTTCTCCAGCGACAACAATTTCAGCGGCCTCTCCACCGGCAACAACGGCAACGGCCGTTTCCTCGGCGGTCTGCAGGCCGGCGCGGACTGGCAGTTCAACCCGAACTTCGTTGTCGGCGTCGAAGGCCAGTATTCCTGGCTCTCCGGCAGCGTCGGCGCGGTGTTCCCGGGCGGCGTCGCCTACACCAACGACCAGCGTGGTCTCGGCTCGATCACCGGCCGCGTCGGCTACACCTGGGGTCCGGGCCTGCTCTATGTGAAGGGCGGCTACGCTTATTCGGACAACAACGAGAAGGTGACCGTCGGCGGCGTGCCGGCTGCCTTCGTCATCACGGGCGATCACCGCAACGGCTACACCGTCGGCGCCGGGCTCGAATACATGTTCGCGCCGAACTGGTCGGCCAAGGCCGAGTACCAGTACTACAATTTCGGCGACGCGCACTTCACCGGTGGTCCGCTGGCGGGCACCGGCAACTTCACCACCGACGACCACACCATCAAGGCGGGCGTCAACTACCGCTTCAACTGGGCCAACTCGGCGGTCGCGCGCTACTGAACGGTTACCAAGACCTTATCATGATGAAGGGCCGGCATCATTGCCGGCCCTTTCTTTTTTCGCTGTGCGGAACGTAGGCAACCGATTGAGTAACTTGCGATTTTTTAACCTGGCCCGAGGATACTCCGCGGCGAAAACATAAAGATCACGCGTGGGGGAATTTCGATGGCGATCCGTCTGGGCCTTGGCCGCTTGCTTGGTCGTATCCGGCCTCGTTTCAAAATGCCGACATGGGGCGTGCGCGGCAGCCTGTTCACGGCCTTCGCGGTGATCGCGGGCATGGGCCTCGTGATTGCAGCCGGCGCCGGCTTCGTCTTCAACCATCTCGGCAGCACCATGATGGACCTGAGCGGCCGCGACATCCCGCGCCTTTCCGCCAGCCTTCAACTCGCATCGCAAAGCGCAACGCTTGCGGCACAGGGGCCGGGCCTCCTGGCGTCGCCGTCCGACGAGGCGCTGAACGAACGCACCAAGAAGGTGCAGGAGATCCAGCAGCTCGCCATGGCCAAGCTCGGCGAGATCATCGAGCTCGGCGCCGACAAGCAGATCGCAACCGCGTTGCGCGACACCGCCAAGAGCATCGACGAGGCGACCCAGAGCCTGGTGTCGGCTGCGCGCGAACGGCTGGATACCGGCGCACTGCACGACAAGCAATATGAAGCGCTCCGCAAGGCGCAGCTCACCTTCGTCGGTGCGGCCGGTCCTGCCATGCTGGATGCGCAAACGCGCCTGAACGCGATCCTCGGCGCGGCGGAAGTTTCCGCCGACGATGCCACCGAAGCCGCCCGCACCGTCTCCCAGGTCGCGACCATCTCCGCCAACGGCAATCTGATGGCTGCCGACATGATGGCGGCGCTGTCGGCCAACAACAGCGATACCCTGGAGGCGATCGAGAAGGAGTTCAAGGCGACGCGCGACCGCGTCAAGTCGAACCTCGAGGACCTGCCGAACATGGCCTCGATGCAGGCGGTGCGCGACACCGTGCAAAAGCTGTTCGCCTTCGGCGAAGGCAAGTCCGGCGTGTTCAAGATCCGCCAGAAAGAGCTCGACGCGATCGACTACGGCCAGACCATCCTGGACGAGACCCGCAAGCTCAATGTCGGCCTCGGCATCAGCGTGCAGCAGCTCGTCGAGGGCGTGCAGAAGGAGACCAACGCGTCGACCTTCCAGGCGCGGCATGAGATCTCGCTCGCGACCACCGCGATGCTGGCACTCGGCGCTCTGACGCTGGTCGGCTCGGCGCTGTTCGTCTGGCTCTATGTCGGCCGCAACATCCTGCGCCGCATTCGCGAGCTTCAACGCGCCATGCAGTTGCTCTCGGCCGGCGACCTCGACACCGAGATCGTCCGCTCCCGGCAGAACGACGAGATCGGCGCGATGAAGGAAACGCTGACGGTGTTCCGCGACAGCATGATCGAAGCTCGCGCGCTTGCGAGCGAGCAAGACAGGGATCGCGTCGCCAAGGCCGAGCGTGCGGCGCAGATGGAAGCGAAGATTGCAGAATTCGAGGGCGCGGTCCGCACCGCACTCGACAATCTCGCGCAGTCAGCCAATTCGATGCAATCGACCGCGCAGAGCATGTCGAACACGGCAGACCAGTCCAATGCGCTGGTGAACGCGGTTGCCTCCGCAGCCGAAGAGACCTCGGTCAACGTGCAGACCGTATCATCAGGCACCGAGCAGCTCTCGTCCTCGATCGAGGAGATCAGCAAGCAGGTCGTGACCTCGGCCGCGATCGCCAGGAAGGCGGTCGACGAAGCCGGCGCGACCGATGCCACGGTGCAGAGCCTCGCCGACAGCGCGAGCCGCATCAGCGTGGTGGTCGACCTGATCCAGACCATTGCCTCGCAGACCAATCTGCTGGCGCTCAACGCCACCATCGAGGCGGCGCGCGCGGGCGAAGCCGGTCGTGGCTTCGCGGTGGTCGCCTCCGAGGTGAAGAGCCTCGCGAGCCAGACTGCCAAGGCGACGGAGGAGATCCGCAGCCAGATCGCCAGCATGCAGTCAGTGACGACTTCGGCCGTCGGCGCCATCCAGGGCATCGGCCGGATCATCGGCGAGATCAACGACGTCACCACGACGATCGCCGCCGCGGTCGAGGAACAGGGCGCGGCGACCCGCGAGATCGCCCGCAACATCCAGCATGCCGCTGGCGGCACCAGCGAGGTTTCCAGCAACATCGTCGGCGTCTCCACGGCTTCGGCGGAAGCCGGCGCAGCGGCGAACGAAGTGCTCGGCGCCTCCGACGCGCTCCGCCGCGAGGCCGACATGCTGCGCGGAGAGATCGACGCGTTCCTCAACAACATGCGGGCGGCGTAGGCGCCGTTCCGTAACCCGGAATGACCGCTATGCGGACCCCGCCAGCGTCCTTTTTCGGCTGGCGCGGCGGGGGCGGCGGGTTTAAGTCGGTAGCATGAACGCAAAGACCGACACCGTGCAGTCCTCCGCCGACGCCCTGCGCTATCCCTGGGAACAGCATCCCGGCCCCGAACAGGTCGTCGAGGTGAAGCCCGGTGTGTTGTGGGCGCGGCTGAAGCTGCCGTTCCGGCTCAACCATGTGAACATCTACCTGCTCGCCGACGGTGACGGCTATGCCATGATCGATGCCGGCTTCGGCAATGAGGAGACGATCGAAGCCTGGACGAAGCTGTTCGACGGGCCGCTGAGGGGCGTCAACATCACGCGCCTGATCGTGACCCATTCCCATCCCGATCATGTCGGTCTGGCCGGGTGGATCGTCGAGCGGTTCAACTGCCCGCTGGTGATGTCGCAGGTCGAATATCTGCAATCGGTCTATCACCAGAACCGCGGCACCGAGGAGCGGCAGGAAGCGCAGCGGCTGTTCTTCCGCCGCCACGGCATGGACGAGTCGCTCACCGAAAAACTGCTCGGCCGCGGCCAGGACTACCTCAAGCGCGTCTCGGTGCTGCCCCCGTCCTACCGCCGCATCTCGCATGGCGAGGACGTCGTGATCGGCACGCGCCGCTTCAAGGTGATCACCGGCGGCGGTCACGCGCTCGACCAGGTGATGCTGTATTGCGCCGACGACAAGCTGTTCCTCTCGGCCGACCAGGTGCTGAGCAAGATCTCGCCGAACGTCAGCGTGTGGGCGGTCGAACCCGATCAGAACTCACTGGGCGAATATCTGGCCTCGCTCGCCAGCCTTACGACGACTCTCCCCTATGACGTGCTGGTGCTGCCCGGCCACGGCGTGCCGTTCTACGGCCTGAAGACCCGCATCAAGCAGCTCGCCGATCACCACGAGGAGCGCTGCCGCCTGATCGCGGAAGCCTGCCGCGAGGTGCCGCAGACCTCGCGCGCCCTGGTGCCCGTGGTGTTTAACAAGCACGTGCTGGACGAACACCAGATGGGCTTCGCCGCCGGCGAACTGGTCGCCCACGTCAACTACATGATCGTGGAAGGCCGGCTGACGGCGGAGATGAAAGACGGCGTGTTGCAGTTCAGGACGACCTGAAGGCTGCGCTCAATTCACCGGATGGTGCAGAGCACCATTGCATCTCGCGCGAACTTGATCCGGATCAAGTTTCAAATCGCACGATAGGGCATTTTGCCCAAATGCCCCGCAGGTCCAAATGTGGGATAGCGCATAGACATTGGAGCTGGAAAAGCTCTAAGGATATGCGGGTCTTTGGTCGGTTCCGCTGCAGGTTTGACGATGGATTACGCCCAGTTCTTCAATTCCGCCCTTGATCGTCTCCACACCGAGCGGCGCTACCGCGTGTTCGCCGATCTCGAGCGCATTGCCGGCCGGTTCCCGCATGCGCTCTGGCACTCGCCGAAGGGCAAGCGCGACGTCGTGATCTGGTGCTCCAATGATTATCTCGGCATGGGCCAGCACCCGAAGGTGGTGGGCGCAATGGTCGAGACCGCGACCCGCGTCGGCACCGGCGCCGGCGGCACCCGCAACATCGCCGGCACGCATCATCCGCTGGTGCAGCTCGAGGCCGAGCTCGCCGATCTCCACGGCAAGGAAGCCTCGCTGCTCTTCACGTCCGGCTACGTCTCGAACCAGACCGGCATCGCGACCATCGCGAAGCTGATCCCGAACTGCCTGATCCTGTCGGACGAGCTCAACCACAATTCGATGATCGAGGGCATCCGCCAGTCCGGCTGCGAGCGGGTCGTGTTCCGCCACAACGACCTCGCCGATCTCGAAGCGCTGTTGCAGGCTGCGGGCCCGAGCCGGCCCAAGCTGATCGCCTGCGAGAGCCTCTACTCGATGGACGGCGACATCGCCCCGCTCGCCAGGATTTGCGACCTCGCCGAGAAGTACGGCGCAATGACCTATGTCGACGAGGTCCATGCCGTCGGCATGTACGGCCCGCGCGGCGGCGGCATCGCCGAGCGCGACGGCGTGATGCATCGCATCGACATTCTCGAGGGCACGCTCGCCAAGGCGTTCGGCTGCCTCGGCGGCTACATCGCCGCCAACGGTCAGATCATCGACGCGGTGCGCTCCTATGCGCCGGGCTTCATCTTCACCACCGCGCTGCCGCCGGCGATCTGCTCCGCCGCGACCGCCGCGATCAAGCATCTGAAGACGTCGAGCTGGGAGCGCGAGCGTCACCAGGATCGCGCCGCCCGGGTCAAGGCGATCCTCAACGCGGCCGGCCTGCCGGTGATGTCGAGCGACACCCACATCGTCCCGCTGTTCATCGGCGATGCCGAGAAGTGCAAGCAGGCCTCCGACCTCCTGCTCGAGCAGCACGGCATCTACATCCAGCCGATCAACTATCCGACGGTCGCCAAGGGCTCCGAACGCCTGCGCATCACGCCCTCGCCCTATCACGACGACGGCCTGATCGATCAGCTCGCCGAAGCCCTGCTGCAGGTGTGGGACCGCCTGGGTCTGCCGCTGCGCGAGAAGTCGCTGGCGGCGGAGTAGCTCCGGGTCGTCCTGCTTAACGACAACCCCAGTTCCCGCACCCGCACGGCATTTCGCTGTCGCCTGCGGCCGTCCAACGCGCTAGATTTACAGGGAAAATGAGATCGGGCGCGGCCAGCGCGCCCCGGGAGAAGCACGCTCGCCATGCTGCACGATTGGGGCGTGATCGCCGCCGCCTTCGGCTATATCGGCTTTCTGTTCCTGGTGGCGAGCCATGGCGACCGCCGCTCGCCGGCCGGGCGCGGCCGCGCCTCGGGGCTGATCTATCCGCTGTCGCTGGCGATCTACTGCACCTCCTGGACCTTCTTCGGCTCGGTCGGCTTCGCCACCCGCACCTCCACCGACTTCCTCGCGATCTATGTCGGCCCGATCCTGATGATCGGGTTAGGGGCCGGCGTTCTCCGCCGCGTGATCCAGCTCGCGAAAGCCCACAACATCACCTCGATCGCCGACTTCATCGGCGCGCGCTACGGCAAGAGCCAGGCGGTGGCGGCAACCGTCGCGCTGATCGCGATCATCGGCTCGGTGCCCTACATCGCACTCCAGCTCAAGGCGGTCGCCTCCTCGCTCGAAACCATCCTGAGCGAAGACCAGGCCTTCTCCCACATCCCGATCGTCGGCGACGTGGCGCTGATGGTGACGCTGGCGATGGCGGCCTTCGCAGTGCTGTTCGGCACGCGGCAGACGGACGCCACCGAGCACCAGCACGGCCTGATGCTGGCGGTCGCAACCGAATCCATCATCAAGCTCGTCGCCTTCCTCGCCGCGGGCATCTTTGTCACGTTCTGGATGTTCTCGCCGCACGAACTGATCGAGCGCGCGATGAAGACACCGGAGGCGGTGCGCGTCATCAACTATGCGCCGTCGATCGGCAACTTCCTGACCATGACGCTGCTGTCGCTGTGCGCGATCATGCTGCTGCCGCGCCAGTTCCACGTCAGCGTGGTGGAGAATTCCTCGGACGCCGAGGTCGGCCGCGCGCGCTGGCTGTTTCCGCTCTATCTCGTCGCCATCAATCTGTTCGTGATCCCGATCGCGTTCGCCGGCCTCGTCAGCTTCCCGTTCGGCGCCGCCGATCCTGACATGTACGTGCTGGCGCTGCCGATGGAGGGCGGCGCGGATCTGCTCAGCGTCGCCGTCTTCGTCGGCGGGCTGTCGGCGGCGACCGCGATGGTGATCGTCGAATGCGTCGCGCTCTCCATCATGGTCTCGAACGATCTCGTGGTGCCCCTGGTGCTGCAACGACGGCCCGAGGGGCGCACCGGCGGCGCCGATTTCAGCGACTTCCTGCTGCGCTCGCGCCGGCTCGCGATCTTCGCCATCATGGTGATGGCCTATTTCTACTACCGCGCGCTCGGCAACACCCAGCTCGCGGCGATCGGGCTCCTGTCTTTTGCCGCCATCGCCCAGCTTGCACCAAGCTTCTTCGGCGGATTGCTGTGGCGGCGAGCGACCGCGCGCGGCGCGATCGGCGGCATGCTGGTCGGCTTTGCGGTGTGGCTCTACACGCTGTTCATCCCGAGCTTCATGGATACCTCGACGGCGGGCATCCTGCTGCTCCAGCACGGCCCGTTCGGGATCGAGGCGCTGCGGCCGCAGGCGCTGTTCGGCGCCGATTTGCCGCCGCTGATGCACGGCGTGGTCTGGTCGCTGTCGCTCAACATCCTCACCTATGTGCTGCTGTCGCTGGCGCGCCGGCCGTCTTCGATCGAGCTGGTGCAAGCCGATCTGTTCGTCCCCAACACGCTCGCGCCGATCTCCCCGAGCTTCCGGCGCTGGCGCACCACCGTCACGGTGCAGGACATCCAGACCACGGTGGCGCAATATCTCGGGCCTGACCGGGCGCGGCATTCCTTCGAGGCATTCTCCGCGCGGCGCAATGTGCGGCTGGAGTCCGGGGCGCCCGCCGATTTCGAGCTGCTGCAGCACGCCGAGCACCTGATCGCCTCCTCGATCGGTGCGGCCTCATCGCGTCTGGTGATGTCGCTACTGCTGCGCAAGCGGACGGTCTCCGCCAAGGCGGCGCTAAAACTGCTGGACGATTCCCATGCGGCGCTACACTTCAACCGCGAGATCCTCCAGACCGCGCTCAACCATGTGCGCCAGGGCATCGCGGTGTTCGATGCCGATCTGCAACTGATCTGCTCGAACCGGCAGTTCGGCGATCTCCTCAACGTTCCCCCGCATTTCATCCAGTTCGGCACACCGTTGCGTGAAATCCTGGAATTCATGGGCGTGAGCGAGCCGGCCGATCCGATCGAGCGCGAGGCCATGCTGGAGCGCCGGCTGGTGGCTTACACCACCGACGGCGAGCCTTATCTCGAGCGCCTGCCCGACCGCCACATGGTGATCGAAATCTTGACCAACCGCATGCCCGGCGGCGGCTTCGTCATCACCTTCACCGACGTCACGCCCACGTTCGAGGCGGCCGAAGCGCTGGAGCGGGCCAATGCGACACTGGAAAAGCGGGTGCGCGACCGCACCGAGGAGCTGACCCGGCTGAATTCCGAGCTGGCGTTGGCCAAGAGCGCGGCCGAAGACGCCAGCATCTCCAAGACGCGCTTTCTCGCCGCCGCCAGCCACGACATTCTCCAGCCGCTGAACGCGGCGCGGCTCTATGTCACGAGCCTGGTGGAGCGCCAGCACAGCGGCGAGGAGACACGGCTGGTCGAGAACATCGACGAATCGCTTCAGGCGATCGAGGAGATCCTCGGCGCGCTGCTCGACATCTCCAGGCTCGACGCCGGCGCGATGACGACCTCGATCTCGAGCTTCAAGATGGCCGATCTGATGCGCTCGCTGGAGATCGAGTTCGCTCCGATCGCACGCGCCAAGAATCTGGCGCTCGTCTTCGTGCCGTGCTCGCTGCCCGTCGAGTCGGATCGTCTCCTGCTGCGACGGCTGCTCCAGAACCTGATCTCCAACGCGATCAAATATACCCCGCGCGGGCGCGTCCTGGTCGGCTGCCGCCGCCATGGCGCCTCGCTCAAGATCTGCGTCTACGACACCGGCGTCGGCATCCCGACGGTCAAGCGCGGCGAGATCTTCAAGGAATTCCACCGCCTCGAGCAGGGCGCGCGGATCGCCCGCGGCCTCGGCCTTGGCCTGTCGATCGTCGAGCGGTTGGCGCGCGTGCTCAAGCACGGCATCGCCATCGATTCCAATGTCGGCGGCGGCTCGGTTTTTTCCGTGACGGTGCCGACGGCGAAGGCGATCACCCACACCGCGGCCGTGACCAGCGCAACGCCGCTCGCACGCACCTCGATCTCGGGGACCCTGATCGTCTGCATCGAGAACGACGCCGCGATCCTCGACGGCATGCGCACACTACTGAAGGCGTGGGACGCCGAAGTGATCGCGGTCGCCGATCCCGAGGGCGCGATCGCCGCGATCGAAACTGCCGGCCGCCGCGTGACCGGCCTGCTGGTCGACTACCATCTCGACCGCGGCAACGGCATCGCCGCGATCCGCGACATCCGCCGCCGCTTCGGTGACGGCATTCCCGCGATCCTCATCACCGCCGACCGCAGCCCCGCCGTGCAAATGGCGGCGCGCGACGAAAAGGTCGCGGTGCTCAACAAGCCGGTCAAGCCGGCTTCGCTCCGCGCCCTGCTCGGCCAGTGGCGCACGCAGCAGATGGTGGCGGCGGAGTGAGCCTCCGCTCTCAGGGCGCAACCCTCGTAAACACGTAGTCGCGGCTCTTCACACGAGCTTCGTGGCAGGCGAAGCAGGTGCGATGCTGAGCCTCGTCGACCGGCCTGCCGTTGACGAAGCGACCAAATCCCCAGCCGCCGGTCGAGGCATATTTTCTGGTATCCTTGACCATCACCTGGACGGTGGTGGCCTCACCGGGAATCGTCGCGGACGCAAATTCGGGGGATTGCTTCCGCTTCCAGGCGCGTTTGACCAGAATTGTGCCGTCCGGGAACGGAAGCTTGCCGCCTTGATAGGCATCGATCGCGGTGCTGTTGCCGACGACGGCACGCAGCTCGTCCAGGGGAGCCGCCTCTTCGGCCGGCGCGATCAGCTCCCACTGCTTGTAGCCTTCCGGGACAGTGACGCCGAAGATCGGCGAGGCATCGGCCTCGCCCTGCGCGAAAGCGATCGTGACCAGATACGGCACGCAGGTCAGGACAACGACGAGGAGGAGCACGGCCAGCACGATCATCGTCGTAGACGATGGAAATTTTGACTTTTCAGATTTCATTGTCGTCATGACGCCTCACTGAGCTGCGATCGCATATCAGGCCTGGGCCCGGCCTTGCCGGACCGAGGTGCTGCCAAAATCCTCACGCACCGCCGACGGCGTCGATCACGGCCTTGGCAAAGGCTTCCGGTGCTTCCTGCGGCAGATTGTGGCCGATGCCGCCGGTGATCAGGCGATAGTCGTACCGGCCCGAGAATTTCTTAGCATAGGCGCTTGGATCGGGATGCGGCGCGCCGTTGGCGTCGCCTTCCATCGTGATCGCCGGGACGCTGATGACGGGAGCTGCGGCGAGCTTCTTTTCGAGCTCCTCGTATTTCGCTTCACCCTGGGCGAGCCCGAGCCGCCAGCGGTAATTGTGGATCGTGATCGCGACGTGATCCTTGTTGTCCAGCGCCGCCGCGCTGCGATCGAAAGTGGCGTCGTCGAACTTCCACTGCGGCGAAGCCAGCTTCCAGATCAGTTTTGCGAAATCATGCGTGTACTTCTCGTATCCGGCGCGGCCGCGCTCGGTCGCGAAATAAAACTGGTACCACCATTGCAGCTCGGCCGACGGCGGCAGCGGCGCGTTGCCTGCGGCCTGGCTGGAGATCAGATAGCCGCTGACCGACACCAGCGCACGACAGCGATCCGGCCACAGCGCAGCGATGATGTCGGCGGTACGCGCGCCCCAGTCGAAGCCGGCGACAACCGCCTTCTTGATGTCGAGCTTGTCCATCAGTGCGATGATGTCGACGGCCATTGCTGCAGGTTCGCCGTTGCGCGGCGTCTCGGCGGAGAGGAAGTGGGTCGAGCCGTAACCACGGAGATAGGGAATGATGACGCGGTAACCGGCCTTTGCCAGGATCGGCGCGACGTCGACGAAGGCGTGAATGTCGTAGGGCCAGCCGTGCAGCAGGATCGCGACGGGACCGCTCGCGGGACCGGCCTCGGCGTAGCCGACGTTGAGGACGCCGGCATCGATCTGCTTGATCGCGCCGAACGGCGCATTCGTCGCGGCCGAGCGCGGCGCTTCCGATTCGGCGCGGGCGAGGCCGATCACGCCGAGGCCGGCGGCGACAGTTCCCGCGGCGATGCCGAAAAACTGGCGGCGGTGCTGGTCGATGATCTGTTTCATGATGGTGCTACCTTGTTGATGGTTGGAGGTGGTGCCGTCAGATCAGCGCGACCGTGACGTCGATGTTGCCGCGGACGGCCTTGGAATAGGGACAGGTCTGATGCGCCTCATCGACGATCCCGCGCGCGATCTCGCGATCGAGGCCGGGCAGGCTGACATCGAGGCGTGCCCTGAGGGAATAGGCGCCCTCGTCGAGCACCATGTCGATCTCCGCATCTATCGCGCATTTCCTGGGGAGCTCGATCTTCCGCTTGCGGGCCGCGATCTCCATCGCGCCCTCGAAGCAGGCCGACCAGCCGGCCGCGAACAATTGCTCGGGATTGGTACCGATGCCGGTGCCGCCCGGCGGCGACAGCTTGACATCCAGGCGGCCGTCGGAACTGCGAGATATCCCGTCCTGTCGCCCGCCGCTGGTGTGGGTCCGGGCCGTGTAAAGCAACTTTGTCGCCTGGGTCATGAAGGTCTCCTTGCCGTCGCACAAGTGACTAGCAGCGGCTGCCGCGACACACCCGTTGGGACTTGTGAGAAGTTGTGAGGTCTCCGCTCGCGCGCCTCACAGAGGCCTGCAACCGCAGTCTGATCGCGACGCGGGGAACGGTCTTGCCGGATTGCGGTCATCTGGCTATCCGGTCCGTTCGAAAGGATCAGGATTTCGCCATGACCGAGCCGGCCGACACCGCAACGGGAACCCTCTCGTTTGGGCCATTCACCGTGATGCCAAATGAAAGACTCGTGACCCGCGATGGCGTCGCGCTGCCGCTCGGCGCAAAGGCCTTCGACACGCTGCTCGCACTGATGTCGCGGCCGAACCAGGTCGTCAGCAAGTATGATCTGATGGCGCTGGTGTGGCCCGGCATGACGGTCGAGGACGCCAATCTCCGCTTTCACGTCGCGGCGCTTCGTAAGGCCCTTGGCGACGGCAAGGACGGTGCCCGCTACATCACCACACTCTCCGGCCGCGGCTATTGCTTCGTGGCGCTAATCTCGCAGGTGAATATCCCGGCAGAGCGGCGCACCGCCGCGCGAACGGAATTGCCGCCCGTCAAACTGCCGAACCGGCTGCAACGGATGGTCGGGCGCGACGATGCGGTCGCCGCCGTCTACGACAGGCTCGTCGGCTCCCGCTTCGTCACGATCACCGGCCCGGGCGGTGTCGGCAAGACCGCCGTTGCGGTTGCGATTGCTCACGATCTGCTCGCGACATTTTCCGACGCCGCACATTTCGTCGATCTTGCCGCGCTGAGCGATCCCGATCTCGTGATCACCTCGATCCTGCTGATGCTGGGCTTGCCGGCGCAAACCGAGGATCCCCTGCCTGCGCTGCTCGCGCATCTCAGGGACAAACGGATGCTGCTGATCCTCGACAATTGCGAACACGTCATCGCCACGGCGGCGCCGCTGGCCGCCGACATCTTCCACGCCGCACCGCATGTCCATATCCTGGCGACGAGCCGCGAAGCCCTGCGGGTCGAGGGTGAGCAGGTCTATCGCTTGGCGCCGCTCGCCGTTCCGCCCGACAATCCTGGGCTGACGGCGGCCGCTGCGCAGACTTATCCCGCGCTTCAACTCTTCCTCGAACGTGCCACGGCCGGCGGCGCGCAGATCGCGCTCGACGATGCCAATGCCGCGATCGTCGCCGGGATCTGCCGCAAGCTCGACGGCATGGCGCTGGCGATCGAACTCGCCGCCGGCCGCGTCGAAGCCTACGGCCTGGAGCAGACCGCAGCACTGCTCGACGAGCGCCTCAATCTGCTCTGGCAGGGCCAGCGCACGGCGCCGCCGCGACAAAAGACGTTGCAGGCGACGCTGGCATGGAGCTACGGGCTCTTGTCCGACATCGAACGCCTCGTGCTACGCAGGCTCGCGGTTTTCGCCGGTCACTTCACCATCGACGCCGCACTCGAGATCGTGCCGGACGAACGTGTCGACCGCTCCCGCCTGTTCGACGCCATCGACGGCCTGGTGGCCAAGTCGATGGTCGCGGCGCGGCCGATCGGCGCCATGATGCGTTACCGTCTGCTCGACACGACGCGCGCCTATCTGCTCGAGATCGAGCCTGATGACGCGGCGCTCGCCGCCCGGCATGCGACCTATTACCGGCAATGGCTGGAGCAGGCCGGCACGACGTGGGCCACGGTGCCGAGCGCCGACGAGCGCGCGATCCACTTCTCCGCGCTTCACAACGTGCGCGCGGCGCTGGACTGGTGTTTTGGCACGGACGGCGATGCCAGCATCGGCATTGCACTGGCCGCAGCTGCAGCGCCAATTTTTCTCGCGATGTCGTTGCTGGTCGAGTGCCGGCGCTGGTCTGAACGGGCGCTGCTTGCGATCGATCCCTCCTCGCGCGGCGGCGCCGAGGAAATGCACATCCAGGCCGCTCTCGGACTGACCTTGATGTTCACGCGCGGCGGCAGCGAAGCGGCGCGTGCCGCGTTGAGCCGGAGCCTTGCGATCGCCGAGGCGCGCGGCGACGCGCCGAACCAGCTCCAGCTGCTCGGGCGCATGCATATCTTCCACGAGCGCATGGGACAGTTCGACGCCGCGCTCGGCTATGCGCAGCAAAGCCTTACGGTCGCCGGGACACTCGGCGGGGCCGCCTCCCTCGCCCTCGCCCATTCGCTCCTCGGTGTCTCCTTGCATCTTGCCGGCGAGCATCGCGACGCGCTGACGATGCTGGAGGCCGCCTGGCATGGGCCGGGCACGGAACGGATCAGCACCGTCTACGGCTTCGATCACCGCAACCGGACCGGCATCTCGCTCGCGCGCGAGTTCTGGTTGCAGGGCCGCCCCGCGGATGCGCTGCAACTGGCCCGACAGACGGTCGTCGAGGCCGCGCAGATGGACCATCCGATCACGCTCTGCATTGCGTTGATCTGGGCGGTCTCGATCGATCTCTGGAGCGGAGACCTCGATGCCGCGGAAGAGAACATCGACCGCTTCATCGCCCATGCCGAATCGCGCTCCATGGGCCCCTATCTTGCGGTAGGCCGCGGCGTCAGAGGCGAACTGGCGATCCGGCGCGGCCATGCCGCCGAAGGCGTCGAGACGATCGGGACGTGTCTGCGTGAGCTCCACGATGCCGGCTACGAGCTGCTCACCACGACGTTCAACATCGCGCTTGTTCAGGGCTTGATGGCGCTTGGGCAGATCGAGCGGAGTGCGTCCCTGATCGACGATGCGATCCGCCTCGTCGAGCAAAGCGGCGATCATCTGTACATGCCCGAGCTGCTGCGCATGAAGGGAAGGGTTCTCTTGGCGAGGCCCAAGCCCGACGCTGATCAAGCAGAAGCCCACTTCGTCCAATCACTGGAATTGAGTCGTCGCAAAGGCGCCAAAGCCTGGGAGCTGCGGGCCGCGATCGATCTCGCCGGTCTCCTTGCCGAACGCGGCCGGCGCGAGGAAGCGAGGCGGTGGCTTCAATCTGCGTATGAAGGCTTCGCCGCGGGCTCGGAGACAGCGGATATCCGGGCCGCCGACAAGTTGTTGCAAACATTATGACGCGGACTCGGTGCCGCTCGTGTCCCGGGCGCACTGCAAGGCTCTTGCGCTGCTGCGCAGAGCCGGGATCCACAAGCGACACGGTACAATGCAGCGACATGGGCCCCGGCTCTGCAGCGCACCGTCGAAGCCTAGCAGCGCCGCTCGTCGGAACGCAGCCTTGGGCTCACGGAGAGCAATCCGCCCTGCCCTTAGCCTCTCGCACCCAAACGCTGCCGCGTCCACCGCAAGTCCGGCTCGCGAACATGACGACCACAAGATCGCCCCTCAAGAATGAGCCGGGATGGCCGACACATACGTCAAAACCGAATTTCGGTAAAGTGGAATATTTTTGCGAGCGCGGACTGACAGAAGGGCGACACAGCGAGCGCATCCGGGCTACGGGACGCTCGCTCCATACTCACCCCGTCTGGGTGCCCTGCTTCCATTGGCCGCCGGCGATCTTCGCGGCGGCGATCACGGCTTGGGTCCGGCTTTCGACGCCGAGCTTTTGCAGGATCGCCGAGACATGCGCCTTGATGGTGGCCTCGGAGACGCCAAGCTCATAGGCGATCTGCTTGTTGAGCAACCCCTCCGACAGCATCATCAGGACCCGGACCTGCTGCGGCGTCAGCGTCACCAGCCGGTCGCGCAGGCGCGTCATGTCGGGATCGGCGACGGCCGACAGATCGGTGTCTGCCGGAACCCAGACGTCGCCCTCCATCACCTTGAGGATGGCGTCGCGCAAGGTCTCGACGCCGAATCGCTTCGGAATGAAACCGGAGGCGCCGAAATCGAGCGAGCGGCGGATCGTGGCGCTATCGTCGGAAGCGGAGACGATCACCACCGGGATCGCCGGATATTGCGCGCGCAGATAGATCAGGCCTGAAAAGCCGGAGATCCCGGGCATTGAGAGGTCGAGCAGGATAAGGTCGACGTCGGAGGTCTGTTCCAAAAGCTTGGTCAAATCCTCGAACGATCCAGCCTCGTCGATCTTGGCCGAGCTCAGGACGCCCGCCACCGCCTGCCGCAGCGCGGCGCGGAACAATGGATGGTCATCGGCAATGACGAGATGGGTCGAGGGAGCGTTCATCGTTCTCTTGCTGGCAATCGCACCGGGCCAGTAGGCCGGCGCGGGGCCTCGGTCAATTGTTTCCCGACCAGCCGTGGCATGCAAGTGGACATTATCCCTTTGCGGCAACGGGGTTAATCCACATGCCGGCACTATGTTGCCGAATGGAACGCCCGCGACGTCAGGTGCGCGTCAGTGCGAAAGGCCGAAAGTCGTATTGGGGCGGGTTTCACGCCAATGTTACCTTGGGGACAAGGCTTGGGTTGATCCGGCATGACCGGACATCCAGGACGCGAGGAAACGATTTTTCGGGGAGCGACTCAATATGTCGACAATGGCTGTGTCTCAAGCAGGCGCGGGAGGGATGACGAAGGACGAACGGTTCGTCATTCTCGCCTCCTCGCTCGGTACCGTCTTCGAGTGGTACGATTTCTATCTCTACGGTTCGCTGGCCGGCATCATCGGCGCGCAGTTCTTCTCGGCCTATCCGCCGGCAACCCGCGACATCTTCGCGCTGCTGGCCTTCGCGGCGGGCTTCCTGGTGCGCCCGTTCGGCGCGATCGTGTTCGGCCGTGTCGGCGACATCGTCGGCCGCAAATACACCTTCCTCGTCACCATCCTGATCATGGGTCTGTCGACCTTCATCGTCGGCCTCCTGCCCAACGCGGCGACCATCGGCATCGCGGCCCCGATCATCCTGATCGCGCTGCGTCTCGCCCAGGGCCTGGCGCTCGGCGGTGAGTATGGCGGTGCGGCCACCTACGTCGCGGAGCATGCTCCGAACGGCAAGCGCGGCTACTACACCTCCTTCATCCAGACCACGGCGACGCTCGGCCTGTTCCTGTCGCTGCTGGTGATCCTGTTCACGCGCTCCGCGCTCGGCGAACCCGAGTTCGCGGCATGGGGCTGGCGCATTCCGTTCCTGGTCTCGGTGCTGCTGCTCGGCGTTTCGGTTTGGATCCGGCTTCGCCTCAACGAATCCCCGATCTTCCAGAAGATGAAGGACGAGGGGAAGAGCTCGAAGGCCCCGCTGACGGAAGCCTTCGGCAACTGGCAGAACGGCAAGCTCGTGCTGCTGGCGCTGCTTGGCGGCGTGATGGGCCAGGGCGTGGTCTGGTACACCGGCCAGTTCTACGCGCTGTTCTTCCTGCAATCGATCCTCAAGGTCGACGGCTACACTGCCAACCTGTTGATCGCCTGGTCGCTCCTGCTCGGCACCGGCTTCTTCATCGTGTTCGGCATGCTCTCCGACAGGATCGGCCGCAAGCCGATCATCCTCGGCGGCTGCCTGATCGCGGCGCTGACCTTCTTCCCGATCTTCAAGATGATCACCACCAACGCCAACCCGGCGCTGGAAAAGGCGATCGAGACGGTCAAGGTCGACGTGGTGGCGGATCCCGCAGGCTGCGGCGACTTGTTCAACCCGGTCGGCACCCGCGTCTTCACCTCGCCTTGCGACACCGCACGTGCCTATCTGTCGCAGTCGTCGGTCAAGTACTCGACCACGCCGGGTGCGGCAGGCTCCGGCGTGAAGGTGATGGTCAACGGCAAGGAAGTTGCCTACGCCAACGCCAAGGACGGCAACCCGGCAGTCCTCGCCGCCGTGCAGGGAGCCGGCTATCCGAAGCCCGGCGATGCGAGCATCGTGAAGATGGCGCATCCGTTCGATATCTTCCGTCCGCAGGTGGCCGCGGTCGTCGGACTGCTGTTCGTCCTGGTGCTCTTCGTCACCATGGTGTACGGCCCGATCGCCGCGATGCTGGTCGAACTGTTCCCGACCCGCATCCGCTACACCTCGATGTCGCTGCCCTACCACATCGGTAACGGCTGGTTCGGCGGCCTGCTGCCGGCGACCGCCTTCGCCATCGTGGCCTCGACGGGCGATATCTATGCGGGCCTCTGGTATCCGGTCATCTTCGCGTCGATTACCGTCGTGATCGGCTTGTTCTTCCTGCCGGAGACCAAGGACGTCGATATCAAGTCGACCTGATCGACGCAGATCCAGATCAACACCAGCCGGCCGCGGTCTCCGCGGCCGGTTTTGTTTTATCCACTTCGCTCGAAAACGCTCTACTGATTGCCGCCGATGAATTGCAGCACGATTTCGCGTCGGTGCGGGCGCTTGCGGTGCTCGATCAGGTAGATCGCCTGCCAGGTGCCGAGCGCGAGCTTGCCGCTCAGGACCGGCACATGAAGCGAAGTCTGGGTCAGCATTGTCTTGACGTGCGCCGGCATGTCGTCCGGTCCCTCGGCATCATGCGTCCAGCCGGCGTTCTCCGGCGCGAGCCGGGACAATGCCGTGGTGAGATCCACGAGCACGGAAGGGTCGGCGTTCTCCTGGATCGTCAGCGATGCCGAGGTGTGACGGACGAACAGCGTCAACGCGCCATCTCGCGCGCCTGTCTCGGCAACGAACTTCGCAGCTTCGCCCGTGAGGTCGGTGAAGCCGCGGCCCGGCGTCTGCACGGTCAACAGCGACGATGTGAGGGTGGTGGCCTGCACCGACGATGGCGCCGAGCGCGTGATGGATTTGGCTGATGTCATGAAAGTCTCGCCTGATCGAAAGCTGCCGTAGGGTGAGCAAAGCGAAGCGTGCCCACCCTGCATAGTCGGATAGATGGTGGGCACGGCGCGTCGCGCCTTTGCCTACCCTACGGCATCTCGCCGCGCGCTAAATCTTCCCCGACACGTCCTTCTGCACGCGATTGGCCATGTCGATCAGCCGGCGCCAGGCCCTTTCCAGGAACGACATCACGCGATCGACGTCCTGGTCGCTCGGCAGCGGGATCTCGATCCTGCGCTCGCCCTCGGCGGCCTTTGGTTCTCGTGCTTGCGGCTCCGCCTTCTTGAGCGGATCGGTCTTCGGCAGCGCCTCGTCGATCTTGCCCGAGACGGTCGGACCCGCCGCGAGCCGTCCCTTCAGCGTCTCGACTTCGGCCTGGAGCCTGCCGATCTCGGCGTCGAGCGCGGTACGTTCATCGGGCACCGCGTAGCAGGCCCAGCCGGCGCCGCTGCGGGTGCAGGTCGACACCGTGCCGGTGCGGCTGTCGAGCCGCAGCACGCCCTCGGGGATGGGGGTCATGCTGTAGCGGCCGTTTTCGCCGTCGGGCGCGGATTGCGCGGCGAGGCCGCCGGCGCTGACCGCCATCACCGCCGCGAACGCCGCCGCCGTAAGCCATGATGCTGTGGATGAATTCGCTGGTCTCATCGCGTTCTCCGCCACGACGGGCCGGTAGCACGTCCAAAGATGGCGCTCATAAAGGTGGCACTCATAAGGGTGGCACTTCTTGCGAATTCTACACCCCGGCGAGGCGATCCGCCGCTCAAAACGCGCCTCTGATATGAACGATCACGGCGCCCCCTTTGATCCCGGCAGCCGCGCGAAATGGCGACTGCGTCCGCCGATCAAGCGGAGACCTGCTGCGGTGCGGCGTCACGCTGTGTGCAGCGCTGCCGCTTGCGCCAATATTGTCAAATAAATCAGTCACATAACTGGAATGGACACAATCGTGACTTGGCTTGACTTGATTATGGGCCATCAGTATGGTCCGCGCGGCTTTTGAGGGTGGCGGGCGTAATTTCCATTCAGCCGCGGCGTTTCGGGTCTTCGTTGCATGACACAGGGCACGGGACACGGCGAGAATGGAGATCGCGATAGATCGCCCGAGGAAGCTGCGCTTTCCGATCGGCTCGGAAATCTTGATCAGCGGTTGTCCGAATTTCGCGGCCGCCACGTCAAGACCGAGCAACCCGCAGGTGACGGTGAGGACAGAGCGGCCAGAGCCTCGGCGATGGCGCTTGGTTTCCGGTTATCCTCCGAGTTGGTCGCCGGGGTCGTTGTCGGAGCGGGGATTGGCTGGGGGTTCGACCGCTTGCTGTCGACGTCGCCTTTCGGATTTATCGTGTTCCTGCTGCTGGGCTTCGTCGCCGGCGTGGTGAATGTGGTGAGAACGGCAGGCGTGGGTCAAAACAGGCGCGGTGGTTCTTAAGCGATCCACACCAGGAGAGGAATGATCGTGCCGGCTCGTGCCGGTACGGGCCGGGCCCGACCGGCAGACCGAGACCCGCCGGCGTCGCCCGGCAGACCAAGAGATGCCGCGCTGATGAAAATCGATCCGATCCACCAGTTCAACATCGAGCCTCTCTTCACCCTGGGCCATATCGGCAACCACACGATCGCCTTCACCAATTCGTCGCTCTACATGCTGGTGGCGGTCGCGATCATCTCGATCCTGATGCTTGCCAGCGGCACGCAGCTGGTTCCCGGGCGCCTGCAGTCGGTCGCCGAAATCTCCTACGAGTTCGTGGCCTCGACCATCCGCTCGACGGCCGGCGCGGAAGGCATGAAGTTCTTTCCGCTGATCTTCTCGCTGTTCATGTTCATCTGCGTCTCGAACCTGGTCGGCATCATCCCCTACACCTTCACGATCTCGAGCCATCTGATCGTCACCGCCGCTCTGGCGCTGCTGGTCTTCTTCACGGTCCTGATCTACGGCATTGCCAAGAACGGCCTGAAATTCTTCTCGATCTTCGTGCCCCACGGCGTCCCCGGCTACATCCTGCCCTTGGTGATGTTCATCGAGATCCTGTCGTTCTTCCTGCGGCCGGTCTCCCACAGCGTCCGTCTGTTCGCCAACATGCTGGCCGGCCACATCGCGCTGAAGGTGTTCGCGGGCTTCGTCGCCATGCTCGGCTTCTCGCTCGGCGCCCTTGGCTGGGTCGGCGGCGTGCTGCCGCTGGCGCTCACGGTCGCGCTGTACGCTCTCGAAATTCTGGTCGCGTTCCTGCAAGCCTATGTGTTTGCGATCCTGACCTGCATCTACCTCAACGACGCCATTCATCCGGGACACTGAGCGGTCCGGGGAATTTCCACCCAAAACCCAATCTTTCTTCCAAGGAGTCTAAAATGGATCCGGCAGCAGCAAAACTTATCGGCGCGGGCATCGCATGCATCGGCATGGGCGGCGCAGGCGTCGGCGTCGGCGTGATCTTCGGCAACTATCTTGCCGCAGCCGTTCGCAACCCCTCGGCCGCTCAGGGCCAGTTCGGCAATCTGATCTTCGGCTTCGCCGTGACCGAAGCGCTCGGCATTTTCTCGCTGCTGATCGCGCTGCTGCTGCTGTTCGTTCCGCTCTGAGGACGATTTTTCGCGCCGCTTCGACCGAAGCGACGCGCATGACAGCAACAGGAGTACTCCATGGCTGAGAGTCATGGCGGCGCAAAAGGTCCGGCGGCGGGCGCCCACACCGGGTCCGAAGGCGGTCACGGTGGCGGCTTTCCGCCGTTCGAGAGCGGCACCTATGCTTCGCAGCTGGTGTCGCTCGCGATCTTCTTCGTCGCGCTTTACGTGATCGTGTCCAAGCTCGCTCTGCCGCGCGTCGGCGGTGCGATCGAGGCGCGTCAGAACAAGATCGAGGGCGACCTCGCCGAAGCGCAGAAGCTGAAGGACCAGTCCGAAGCGGCGCTGAAGGCCTATGAAAGCGAGCTTGCTTCGGCACGCTCGCGCGCGCAGGCCATTGGCAACGAATCCCGCGACAAGGCGAATGCGCAGGCGGACGCCGAGCGCAAGGCGCTGGAAGAGCAACTGGCGGCCAAGCTTGCCGAGGCGGAGAAGACCATCGCCTCGACCCGTGCGACCGCCATGAGCAACGTCCGCGGCATCGCGGCCGATGCGGCAGGCACCATCGTGCAGCAGCTCACCGGCGTGGTTCCGGACGCGGCGTTGGTGAATGCCGCCGTTGATGCGTCCTTGAAGGGTTAATCGATATGTTCTTCGATCCTGAAACCTGGGTCGCCATCGCCTTCGTGATCCTGATGGTCGTGTTCGGCTATCTCGGGGTCTTCAAGAAGGCCATGACTGCGCTCGACCATCGCGCCGATCGCATCAAGGCCGAGCTCGACGACGCGACGCGCCTCAAGCAGGAAGCCGCCAAGGTGCTCGCCGACTACAAGGCGCGCACCGCCTCGGCCGAACGCGAGGCCGCCGACATCATCGCGAACGCGAAGAGCGAAGCCGAGCGCATCGCAATCGAGGCCAAGGCCAAGGTGGAAGATTTCGTCGCTCGCCGCACCAAGACCGCGGAGGGCAAGATCGCGCTCGCCGAGGCTCAGGCGGTGGCCGATGTTCGCGCCGCAGCCGCGGAAGCCGCCGTCCAGGCCGCCTCCACGATCCTGTCGCAGTCGGTCAGGGGCCAAGTCGCCGACGATCTGCTCGCCAAGGGCATCACCGAGGTTCGGCAGAAGCTGAACTGAGGGCCTCGCCTTCACCAATCAAGAAAGCCGGCGCCATGAGCGCCGGCTTTTTGGTTTGATAGTTTGCTTTCTCGTCGTCATGGCCGGGCTTGTCCCGGCCATGACGATCACTTGCAAATCATTCGCTACTTCTTCTTCGCCCGCGCCTTCGGCTCGGGTGACAGCGCCTGCGGATCGAAGCCGACATAGAAGATGTAGCTATCGGCGTCCTTGGCCGAAGGCATCGGATAGACCAGATCCTCGGCCACGAAGGTGAAGGGGACGCTGCCGCCCTCCGACATTCCGACCGTGGTCCGGTAGGCCTTGGAAGCGATCACCTTCTCGCCGATGCCGCCGTGCACCACGGCGACGCGCAGCGGCACCTCGACGCTCGCCGGCGCGCCGGCGGGACCGGCAATGACGCGGCCCTGGATGCCGATCCGGGCCGTGATGTCGCCGCCATTGCGGGTGCATTCGCGCGCCATCTTGGTGATGGTGGCCTGGAAGCGGATCTCGTTGCCAACGGCCGGTTTGCCGGTGGCACCGACCGCGTAGGTGGAGGCTCCGGCACGCACCGTGACCTGCGGGCAATCAAGATCGTCATCAGCCGCCGGCTGTCCCGGTGCAGGCGCCGGCTTGGGTTGGGCCGGCTCGTCCGACTTGCCGCCGAACAGGCCCTTGAATCGATCGGTCAGCGACTGCGCCGCGACTGGCGAGACGGAGACGAGCGCAACTGACAACACCAGCGCGACCGCTGCCCCCCGCCGCAACGCATTCCGCGGTGACCGAAGCTCCTGCACCATCAACACCCAAACTCCATGACGACATCACGGCCGATCACCGGCCGGGCTGCGCCGTTATATCGTCAAAACCGGCGAACCCAAGGCAGCAAACAAGCAGACTTTGGTCACATGGATAAGCGGGCTCAGCCGCGGAAATCCTCGTGCAGCAGGCCGAACAGCAAATGGTCCTGCCAGATCCCGTTGATGCAGAGATAGCGGCGCGCCAGCCCCTCGCGGGAGAAACCGCACTTCTCCAGCACCCGGATCGACGGCGCATTGGTCGGGATGCAGGCGGCCTCGACCCGGTGCAGATTGAGCTCGCCGAACAGCGTCGGCAGCAGCACCCGCAGCGCGGCCGTCATGTAGCCGCGCTGGGCGTGGGGCTTGCCGACCCAATAGCCGATGGTGCCGGCCTGGACGATGCCGCGGCGGACATTGGCGAGCGTGATGCCGCCGACCATGGCGCCGTCGAGCTCCCGGAAGATCAGAAAGGGATAGGACCGGTCTGCGGCGATGTCCTCGGAATAGCGGCGCAGGCGACGGCGGAAGCCGGAGCGCGTGAGATCGTCCGACGGCCAGATCGGCTCCCAGGGCGTCAGGTAATCGCGGCTGGACTCGCGCAGATGGGCCCACTGCAGGAAGTCCGACATCTGCGGCGCGCGTAGCAACAGGCCGTTGCCGCGCGGCGCGAGAGCGGCGGGTCCACTGGATGGCAGGCGGAAGAGGGCCATGGTGATGCTTCCCGGGGGCGGATCAACCCGTGCGCGGCCCCTAATGCAGCCGCGCCTTGGCGCGTGCCCGGGTCAATCCTTCCGCAAAAGACACCGCCGTGTCCAGACCCCTGCCACTGCCCAATGCGACAACCGCAGGGCGGCTGCGCGAAAGCAGCGCACGCGCCGCATCACGGGTCGATTCGACGCTGACAGCGTCGATCCGGGCCACCAGCTCCTCGGCGGTCTGGGGCCGGCCATAGGCCAGCACATGCCGGGCGAGCTGCTCGGCGCGGGACGAGCAGCTCTCCAGCGCCATCAGCAGCCCCGCCTTCATCTGCGCCTTGGCCCGCGCGATCTCGACCTCGGTCAGGGTCTCGACCGAATCATTCATGATGTCGACCACGACCTCCATCATCTCGGGCGCATCGGCCGGATCGGTGCCGGTGTAGAGGCCGAAGAAGCCGGTGTCGGTATAGGGGGCGTGGAACGAGTAGATCGAGTAACAGAGACCGCGCTTCTCACGCACCTCCTGGAACAGCCGCGACGACATCCCGCCGCCGAGGATGTTGGTGAAGACCTGGAGCGAGAACAGCGACAGATCGGTCTGCGGAACGCCCTCCAGCGCCAGCGTCAGATGCGCCTGCTCGAGTTCGCGATGCACCACCTTAGTGCCGCCCTTGCCGAACTGCGCGGCTTGCGGCTTAGGACCCGCCGTCCCCTCAAAACTGGCAAAGCGCTGCTCGACCTCGGCGACCACCTGCTTGTGATCGACCGCCCCGGCGGCCGCCACCACCATGTCCGGCCCGCGGTAATGGGTCGACAGATAGTCGCGCAGCGAGTCGCGGCTGAAGGCACGCAAGGTCTTGGCAGTGCCGAGCAGCGAGCGGCCCATCGGCTGGTCGGGATAGCAGAGCTCGTTGAGGTGCTCGAACACGACGTCGTCAGGCGTGTCTTGCGCCGCGCCGATCTCCTGCACGATAACGTTCTTCTCGCGCTCAAGCTCGTCGGGCTCGAAGGCCGGGTTGGCCAGGATGTCGGCGAGCACGTCGAGCGCAAGCGGCACGTCGGCCTTCAGCACCCGCGCATAATAGGACGTGGTCTCGGTCGAGGTGCCCGCGTTGAGGTCGCCGCCGACCGCCTCGATCTCCTCGACGATCTCGCGCGAGGAGCGCTTCGTCGTGCCCTTGAACGCCATATGTTCCAGGAGATGCGAGATGCCGTGCTCGTTGGGCTTCTCGTCGCGCCCGCCGACGCCGGCCCAGACGCCGAGCGCCGCAGTCTCGAGATGGGGCATCTTGTCGGTGACGACAGTCAGGCCGGACGCAAGCTTGGAAATCTCGACGCTCATCCGGCAACTCCCTGTTTCGCGGCGCGGCTGACCGACAGCACGAACCGCTCGACCTCGGCCTGGTCGTTCTTCATCACCTTCATGTGTTCGGATTTGGTCATCAGGCCATCGAGCCAGGCCGGCAGTTGCGGCCGCTGGCCGCAGGCCGCTTCGACCGCATCGGGGAATTTGGCCGGATGGGCGGTGGACAGCACGATGCTGGGAACCGTCCTGTCCGTGGTGTCGCGGTCGGCGACCGCAAGCGCGACCGCGGTATGGGGATCGACCAGCTCGCCCGCCTCGCGCCAGGCGGCGCGGATCGCGGCCGCGGTCTCGGTCTCGTCGGCCCGGCCCGCGTCGAATCCCTCGCGAATCGCAGCCAGCGTCGCATCGGGCAGCACGAAGCGGCCGGACTGCTTCAGCGAATCCATCAGACGGCGCACGCCGGCAGCATCGCGGCCGCCAGCCTCGAACAGCAGCCGCTCGAAATTCGAGGAGATCTGGATGTCCATCGACGGCGACGCCGTCGCGTGGACCTCCCGCACCTCGTAGATCCCGGTCTTCAGCGTGCGCGCCAGGATGTCGTTGACGTTGGCGGCGATGCCCAAGGTCCGCACCGGAAGACCCATGCGCTTGGCGACATAGCCGGCGAAGATGTCGCCGAAATTGCCGGTCGGCACGACGAAGTCCACCGCGCGCGCGGGTGCACCGGCGGCAACGGCGGAGGTGAAATAGTAGACCACTTGGGCGACGATCCGCGCCCAATTGATGGAATTGACGCCGGACAGCGACGTCGCATCGCGGAAGCGATGGTTGTTGAACATTGCCTTCACGAGGGCCTGGCAATCGTCGAAATTGCCCTCGACGGCGAGCGCATGGACGTTGGCCGCGCCCGTCGTCGTCATCATCCGCCGCTGCACCTGGGATATGCGGCCATGCGGGAACAGCACGATGAGATCGACATTTTCGAGCCCTGCGAACGCGTCGACTGCAGCACCGCCGGTGTCGCCCGAGGTCGCGACCACGATGGTGGTGCGCTGGCCGCGCTTGGCGAGCACGTGGTCCATCAGCCGCGAGATCAGCTGCATCGCCACGTCCTTGAAAGCGAGCGTCGGACCGTGGAACAGCTCCAGCACGAACTGGTGCGGCGCCATCTGGCGCAGCGGCACCACCGCCGGATGGCGGAAAGTGGCGTAGGCCTCGTTCGCCATGCGGCCGAGCTCGGCGTCCGAGATCTCGCCGGCGACGAAGGGGCGGATCACCTCGACCGCGACCTCCCAATAGGGACGACCGAAGAAGCCGGCGATGGCGTCAGTCGAGAGTTGCGGCCAGGTGGCCGGCACATACAGGCCGCCGTCGCGGGCGAGCCCGGTCAGCATCACATCGCAGAAGCCGAGTTCGGGGGCCTCGCCCCGGGTCGAGATATAACGAGTCAAACTGCCCTCCAAAGGCCGGCCGAGCCTGGGCTCGATCCGCAAGCCTTTGATTTTACGAAATTACTTGTCAACAGCCAGAGGCTTTGAGCCACCATAAAGTGTTTTGCGGCATCAGGAAACCGCTTCGCGGCTGGGGCCATCCAAGTAAAAAGGCTGCCAAGGAAAAGGGCTGCGGCAATGCCGCAGCCCTCTCTTGGAAGGTCTGTCGTTGTGTGCAGACCGGTTTGGCCTCTTGGGGTCACCGACCCGCAAAAACTGTTCGCGCAAGCTTTCGTCGGCTGTCACGACATCGTCAAGGGACAAAACGGGATGTGTGAGAAAATGTTCCTGTTTTTCCCGACGGATTTCGGCGCGGGCAAGCGTTCGCCAGCGGGGTGCGTCACGCATTGCCGTTATATCCCGAACGACCGGACAGTCCAGGAACGAACCACGGCTGCGCTCATTGTGTCGGCGGATGGTGTCGGCGCTATCCATGCATTGCCCGGCTGAGCGCCGAGACCGGTCCGCCCGCCGAACCGGCAGCATCCTGGAGCAGCCGGTTCGGCGCCCCGGGCGTCAGTTCATCCCGATTTCCACCGCGATCCGGATCAGGTCGGAATGGTTCTTGGCACCGAGCTTCTGCTTGAGCAGGGAGGTGGTGTTGGCGACGGTCTTGTAGGAGATACCGAGCGCCTCGGCGACCTCGACGATCTTGTCGCCTCGCCCCAGCAGGCGGAGAATCTCGAGCTCCCGCGGCGTCATCTGCGAGGCGGGATTGGCCTTGATCGCCGCGCCGGAAAACGTCACGGCTTCCGCGAGCTGCGGTGAGATGAAATTGTCGCCCGCAACGACCTTGCGCACCGCCTTGAGCAGGATCCGGGGATCGTCGCCCTTGGAGACGTAGCCCTGCGCGCCCAGCTCGACCGCCCGCACCACGAAGGCCGGATCGTCGTTCATGCTGAACATGATGATCTTGGCGTCGGGATCGTCCTTGCGAATGCGCCGCATCAGTTCAAAGCCGGAGACGTCGGGCAGGCTGATGTCGATCACAGTGACGTCGGGCCGCTTGCTGACATAGGCGCGATGCCCGGATTTGGCGTCGGTCGCCTCGTCGATCCGGATCGAATGGTCGGAGGCGAACAGGGTGCGGCAACCGGACAGGACCACGGGATGGTCGTCGACAATCAGGACGCGGGTCGCCGGCTTGGCAGTATCTTGCATTGTAACTCTCTAGTTTTTCGACTCATAAACCGACGGGAACAAATGGAAAGAGCAAATCCGACCGATGCGCGTTAGAATTGACCTAATGTGGCAACGCCTCTCGTTCCGAACCCAACTGTTTCTGCCGCTCGGCCTGAGCTTCCTCGCCGCGCTGATCATGAGCGGCGTGCTGCTCCAGATCTTCGCGACCGACCAATTGGCGGACGAGAACGAGCCGGGGCGGCGTTCGATCCAGACCGTTGCCGCCGCGCTCAACAACGCCCTGCGCACCTCGAACAATCCGCGGCAGACGCTCGACGCCTTTGTCCATTTTCTGGACAACTCCTCTGATATCCAATTCCGTGCCGCGGAGATGGGTCCCGCGTCCTCAGCGAGGGACGGCCCGCGCAAGCCGCATGGCGTCCCGCAATGGTTTGTCGACCTGCTCACCATTCCGGACATGGAGGTGGCAGCTCCGGTGACGATCGGCGACAAGCGTGTCGGCGATCTCGTCTTCCGGCCGGACCTGTCGGCCGACCTGTTCGAGAAATGGATCGGCTTTCTCGCGCTGACCAGCCTCGTTGCCGTGCTGATGGTGCTCACCGGCACCATTGCCTATGTTTTCGCGGGATCGGCCCTGCGCCCGCTGCAAGATCTCGGCGCAGGCCTCACGCGGCTACGGCGCGGCGACTACGCAACGCTGATCCCGGTCGGAGGACCGCCGGAAATCCGGCAAAGCTGCGAGGAGGCCAATGCGCTGGCCGAAACGCTCGCGCAATTGAGCCAGGACAATCGCGACCTGCTGCACCGCCTGGTGTCGCTCCAGGACGACGAGCGGCGCGATCTTGCGCGCGAACTGCACGACGAACTCGGTCCGCTGCTGTTCAGCATCCGCGCCGGCACGATCGCATTGGTTGATGCCTCGCCCCCGGCGGGAAATCCCGGCAGTTCGGCGCAGGATGTGTTGCAATCGGTCGAGGCGCTTCAGCAGACCAACCGCCGCATCCTCGACCGGTTGCGACCGCTCTACATCGAGGAATTGGGTCTGGAGACCACCGTGCAGACGCTGCTCCGGAATTTCCGCAAGCAGGCGCCGTCACTCGACCTGACGGACACGATCGATCCGGATCTCAACGCGATCGACGGGCCGCTGGCTCAAACCGTCTATCGCGTGATTCAGGAGGCGCTGACCAACGTGTTGCGTCATGCCGGCGCCAGCAATGCCCATGTGCAGGCGACCTTCGCCGGCGAGGCGGTTGTCATCGAGATTTCCGACGACGGCGGCGGCTTCCCCGAAGGCAATGTGTTCGGTCGCGGCCTGACCGGCATGCATGAGCGCGTGCGCGCACTCAGCGGATCGCTGTCACTGCTGCGCGTGGACGACCGGACCTATGTGCGCTGCCGCCTTCCCGCCGGACCGGCGCGCGAGGCGCCGGTCACGGGCTAGCGTTTTCGCGAGGTGGATACCGGTTCGCGTGAAGAAAACGCGTCAAAACAAGAATCTGGAGTCTCTAGCAAGCACAGCCAAGCTGCGCGCTCTGTCGCGCCGGTTCGCACAGCGTGGCGCGGATCTTGCCGTCCGGGCTGAAGCAAAACGAGGCGCGAATGCGCAGCGCGCCGGCGACGGAATATTCGAGATCGATGCCGTGGGGCGCAGGATGGATTTCCTCCAGCCCGAAACCGGCCGACGAGAAAGCGCTGAGCCGCGGCTGCCAATAGGCTTCGAGCTCGCTCCGGCCGCGATAGTGCTGCGTGCCGTTGCACGTGCATTCGACCTGGGCATCGTCCGCATAGAGGTCGAGGAGCGTCGCGAGGTCGCCCTTCCTGCAGGCATCCACCCAGTCGACGACAATTCCCATCTGGTCGAAATCGCTCACGCTGCAATCCTGTCTGCCGCGAAAAAACGATGGCGGCTTAGGACCACACTCGTGAATGTGCGCTGAATGGTAAACCCCGGGCGATACCGGGTTCCCTAGGTGGATCTACGGAGCTCAGCCCCGCCGCCGCCCTCTTGCCCACACGGCGAAGGCGATGAGCACGGCGCCTGCAAGCGTGAACCAGGTGATGGCGTATTGCAGGTGATCGTCCTTGAGATGCACGTCGAGCGGCCCCGGCCGCGGAATGCCGTTCTCGGGCGCCGGCTGCTCGAGGTCGACATAGAACGGCGCAACCGCGCCCCAGCCCAGCGTGCTCGCGATCGCCACGTGATCGCGCACGAACCACAGCCGCTTGTCGCGGTTCTCCGCCGGAGTCAGCCAGCCGGGCGCCTCGGGGAAGCGCAGATAACCGGTGAACGAGACCTCCTGCCCCGTGACGAGCTTCTTGACCGCGCGATCCTCGACGCTGCGATCCTGCATGGTGTTTTCGACGAAGCCCGCATCGATCACCACCGTCTCCCCGCTCGGCAGCCGCGCCGGCAGGAACGCCCAGGTGCCGGGGCCCGACGCGTCCTTGCGCACGGCGGAGCCGGGGGAATAGACCATCGCGTCGGGCAAGGGCGCATAGATCGCGGTAAAGCTGACACGGCGGAATTCATCGCGCGCGGGACTTAGCGCGGCCCATCGTGCCGGCGGCGGCAGAGCGACCGGTGCCTCCGCGAGGCGCTCGGTCAGTGCGGCGATCAGCTCGTGCTTGGCGATGCGGCGCTGCAATTGCCAGACACCGAGCACGATACAGACCGCGGTCAGGAATAGCGTGAACAGCGCGAAGCCGGCCACGCGGGGCTTGCGCGCGATCTCGTTCATTTCGCGCGGTCGACCAGCCGGCCCGGCGCCGCCTTATGGTGGAATTGCAGCGCGATCAGCAGCGACTTCATCGCGCGCAACGGCAGCAGGGTCGTCGCGAGGATCAGCGGCAGCCACAACACCGCGTGCAGCCAGTACGGCGGCTGGTACTTGACTTCGACGACGAGCGCGCAGCCGACCACGATCGCGCCGGCCAGCATGATGATGAAGATCGCCGGACCGTCACCGGAATCGATGAAGGCATAGTCGAGGCCGCAACGCTCGCAGGACGGCGCTAGCGTCAGGAAGCCCGCATAGAGCTTGCCCTGGCCGCAGCGCGGGCATTTGCAGGCAAGCCCGCGCAGCGCGCTCTGCAGGACGGTGGCTTGCGGCTCGGACGTATCGGCGACTTCGTTCATGATGACAGGGTCTATCACAGTTTCTGCCGAAACCCCTGCGCGCAAAAAAGCAAAAGGGCGGCCCCGGAGGCCGCCCTTTCTCGATCCGAAGTCAGCCCGCTTAGTGCGCGCCGTGGGCCATGGTCTCGGCGCCGTGTCCCCAGACATAGATGCAGAGGAACAGGAACAGCCAGACCACGTCGACGAAGTGCCAGTACCAGGCGGCGAACTCGAAGCCGAGATGCTGGGTCGGCGTGAAGTGGCCGGCATAGGCGCGGAACAGGCACACCAGCAGGAAGATGGTGCCGACCAGCACATGGAAACCGTGGAAGCCGGTCGCCATGAAGAAGGTCGCGCCATAGACGTTGCCGCCGAAGGAGAAGGCCGCGTGGCTGTACTCATAGGCCTGCACGCAGGTGAAGAGCGCGCCAAGCACGACGGTGAGGATCAGGCCATACTTCAGGCCCTGGCGATCGTTCTCGAGCAGCGCATGGTGGGCCCAGGTCACCGTGGTGCCGGAGGTGAGCAGGATCAGCGTGTTCAGGAGCGGAAGATGCCAGGGATCGAAGGTCTCGATGCCGTGCGGCGGCCAGGTGCCCGGCACGGCGCAGGCGCCGGCCGCCGTCCCGAGACCACAGCCGAACACCGCATCGCGGGTGGCGTGGACGGCGTCGGCCGGGAAGAGCGCCGCGTTGAAATAGGCCCAGAACCAGGCGACGAAGAACATCACCTCCGAGGCGATGAACAGGATCATGCCGTAGCGGTGATGCAGCTGCACCACGCGGGTGTGATCGCCCTTGTACTGGGCTTCCCTGATCACATCGCCCCACCAGCTCGCCATGGTGTAGAGCACACCGACGGTGCCGACACCGAAGATGATCGGCGCAGCCGAGAACATGTGGTGCATCCAGGTGATCGCGCCGACCGCCATGATGAAGGCGGAGATGGAGCCGACGACGGGCCATGGCGAGGGATCGACCAGGTGGTAGTCGTGATGCTTGGTGTGCGCCGTTGCCATTTGCGGTCTCGCTCCTCAATCCCGTGCCTGTCAGGCACTTATCCCCTTATTCCAACCCCGGCGCGTGAGCCCGGAGATCAGAGATTTCCCTTGCGTTTGTCGTCTTCGCTGGCCGCGAGCGGCTTCACCACCGGATCTTTCACCGGATAGAACGTGTAGGACAGCGTGATCGTGTTGAGACCGTCGTTCTCGTGGTCGTCGGCAATCGACGGGTCGACGTAGAACACGACCGGCATCTCGCGCTTCTCGCCGGGCGCCATGGTCTGCTCGGTGAAGCAGAAGCAGTTGATCTTTTGGAAATAGGATCCGACCGTCAGCGGCGCGACATTGTAGGCGGCCTGGCCTGCGGTGGTCCGCGCGGCCTGGTTGGTCACCGTGTAGAAGACGGTCACGACCTGGCCGATATTGACCTCGATCTCGCTCTGCTCCGGTTCGAACTTCCAGGGCAGGCCGGGCGCAACGTTGGAATCGAAACGCACCGCGATCTTCCGTGCGATCGGGCCGCTGGCCGGCGCCGAGGTCGCGACCTGGGTCGTGCCGTTGAAGCCGGTGGCGCGGCAGAACCAGTTGTAGAACGGCACCGCCGCGTAGGAGGCGCCGACCATCAGCGCGACCACGCCGCCGCAGATCGAGGCGACCACCACGTCGCGGCCAAGCCCCTTGGCAGGCCTGCGGCCCTTGGTGGCCGTCCGGCTCTGATCCCGCGATATGGTCGGCTTCTGATCCATGTTTCCTACATCGGCCGGACGAGCACGGCCGGCCCCTTGACCATGGTCACGGCGAAGAACAGCACCACGAGCACGCCGAGCGCGAGCGCGATCGCGATCGAGCGCTGACGACGGCTCTTCTTCTGCGCCTCAGTGAGGACGATTCCATCTATCTCGGGTTTGTCGGCCATTCCTGCGATCATGCGCCCCCTACCATCGGCGCAAGCGCCCGGAACACGACCTCGGCCAGCAAGGTCGCAAACAGCGCAAACAGATAAAGGATGGAGAACGCGAACAGCTTGCGGGTCGCCCGCAGCGATTGGCTGCGCTCGCGACGCACATAGACATTGATGGCGAACGCCAGCATGCCGGCGCCGAGGATCAGCGAGACGATGCCGTAGATGGCGTCGAAATAGCCGAGCGCCCAGGGCGCAGCCGCGACTGCGATCAGCACGATGGTATAGAGCAGGATCTGAAGCCGCGTCGCGTCGGGACCGGCGACGTTGGGCAGCATCGGAATGCCGGCGCGCGCGTAGTCGTCGGAGCGGAACAGCGCCAGCGCCCAGAAGTGCGGCGGGGTCCAGAAGAAGATGATGGCGAACAGCAGCAGAGGCTCGACGTCGACCGTGCCTGTGACCGCGGCCCAGGCCACCACCGGCGGCAGCGCGCCCGCGGCACCGCCGATCACGATGTTCTGCGCGGTCCAGCGCTTCAGGCCGATCGTGTAGATCACGACGTAGAAGAAGATGGTGAAGGCGAGCAGCGCGCCCGCGATCCAGTTGACGAGGATGCCGAGCGTCATCACCGAGAAGAAGGCGAGCGTCATGCCGAAGGTCATCGCCTCGGGACGGGTGATGCGGCCGCGCGGAATCGGCCGGTTCGCCGTGCGCGACATCTTGGCGTCGATGTCGCCTTCCAGCGCCATGTTGAGCGCCCCGGACGCGCCGGCGCCGACGGCGATGCAGAGCAGCGAGGTGAAGGCCAGCACCGGGTGGAAATGCCCGGGCGCCATCGCCATTCCGACCAGCGCGGTGAAGATCACCAGCGACATTACCCGCGGCTTCAGGAGCGCGATGTAATCGCCAACCTCCGCTTCGGAGATGCGGGGATTGATGTCGACGGCATTGTGGTCGAGGACGGACACTAGATTGACTCGCTTCTTTGTCGAGCCGCGGCGCCCGTCACGGGCGCCGCGAGCGTTGGCTTACTGCACGCGGGGCAGCACTTCGAACTGGTGGAAGGGCGGCGGCGAGGGCAGCGTCCACTCCAGCGTGGTCGCACCTGCACCCCACGGATTGTCGCCAGCCGGCACCTTCTTCGCGAAGGCGTCGATCACGCAATAGAGGAAGATCAACACGCCGAAGCCGGAGATGTAGGAGCCGACCGACGAGACCAGGTTCCAGCCAGCGAACGCGTCGGGATAATCGACATAGCGCCGCGGCATGCCCGACAGACCGAGGAAGTGCTGCGGGAAGAACACCAGGTTCACGCCGATGAAGGTGACCCAGAAGTGCGCCTTGGCGAGCCCTTCATTGTACATATAGCCCGACATCTTCGGGAACCAGTAGTACCAGCCGGCGAAGATTCCGAACACCGCGCCGAGGGAGAGCACGTAGTGGAAGTGGGCGACGACGTAGTAGGTCTCCTGCAGCACGCGGTCGACGCCGGCATTCGCCAGCACCACGCCAGTGACGCCGCCGACGGTGAACAGGAAGATGAACCCCACCGCCCAGATCATCGGCGCGCGGAACTCGATCGAGCCGCCCCACATCGTGGCGATCCACGAGAAGATCTTCACGCCGGTCGGGACCGCGATGACCATCGTGGCGGCGACGAAATAGGCCTGCGTCGCCGAGGACATGCCGACCGTGTACATGTGGTGCGCCCACACCACGAAGCCGATGCCGCCGATCGCGACCATGGCGTAGGCCATGCCGAGATAGCCGAACACGGGCTTGCGCGAGAAGGTCGAGACGATCTGGCTGACCATGCCGAAGGCGGGCAGGATCAGGATGTACACTTCGGGGTGACCGAAGAACCAGAACAGATGCTGGAACAGCACGGGATCGCCGCCGCCTTCGGGGTTGAAGAACGTCGTGCCGAAATTGCGGTCAGTGAGCAGCATCGTGATCGCACCGGCGAGCACCGGCAGCGACAACAGCAGCAGGAACACCGTCACCAGGATCGACCACACGAACAGCGGCATCTTGTGCAGGGTCATGCCCGGCGCGCGCATGTTGAAGATGGTGGTGATGAAGTTGATAGCGCCGAGGATCGACGAGGCGCCCGCCAGATGCAGCGACAGGATCGCGAAGTCGACGGCCGGGCCCGGATGGCCCGAGCTCGACAGCGGCGCGTACATGGTCCAGCCGGCGCCGACGCCGTTGGCGCCCGGCTCGCCCTCGACGAAGGTCGACATCAGCAGGAGCGCGAACGACGCCGGCAGCAGCCAGAACGAGATGTTGTTCATGCGCGGGAACGCCATGTCGGGCGCGCCGATCATCAGCGGCACGAACCAGTTGCCGAAGCCGCCGATCATCGCAGGCATGACCATGAAGAAGATCATGATCAGACCATGGGAGGTCACGAACACATTGTAGGTGTGCGTCTCGTGGAAGATCTGCACGCCCGGATACATCAGCTCGGCACGGATCGCGATCGACATCGCGGCGCCGATGACGCCGGCGATGACCGCGAAGATCAGGTACATCGTGCCGATGTCCTTGTGGTTGGTCGAATAGACGTAGCGCCGCCATCCGGTCGGATGGGCGTGCTCGTCATGTCCGTGGTCTTGCGCGTGATCGCCGTGTGCCGCTGCGCTCGTTGCCATTTTCTAAATCCTGCCTTGCGTCCCGATCGGACCTCTGGAGGTCTCGCCTTATGTCGCTTTCAGTTTCCTCGAACCCTTCGCCCGGCGCTTACTGCGTCGGGCCGGCCGTGGAGGCGTAGGTGCTGGTGCCGCCGCTCGCGTATTTCTTCTTCGCGGTCTCGACCCAGGAGGCGAACTCCTGGTCGCTCACCACGCGGATAGCGATCGGCATGAAGGCGTGGTCCTTGCCGCACAATTCCGAGCACTGGCCGTAGAACATGCCGGTCTTGGTGGCCTTGAACCAGGTCTCGTTGAGCCGGCCCGGAATGGCGTCGATCTTGACGCCAAAGGCCGGCAGCGCAAAGGCATGAATCACGTCGGCGCCGGTGACCTGAACCCGGACCACCTTGTTGACGGGCACCACCATCTCGTTGTCGACGCCGAGCAGACGGGGCTGCTTGTCCTGGGCCATCAGCGAGTCGAACTCGAACTTGCCGTTATCCGGATAGGCGTAGGACCAGTACCACTGCTTGCCGGTCGCCTTGATGGTCAGATCCGCTTTCGGCACGTCGAGCTCGAGGAACAGGAGGCGGAACGACGGCACCGAGATACCGACCAGAATCAGCACCGGAACGAGCGTCCACGCCACCTCGATCAGCGTGTTGTGCGTGGTCCGCGACGGCACAGGATTGGCTCTCGCGTTGAACTTCACGACCACGATCACGAGCAGCGCCAGAACGAACAGCGTGATCAGCGTGATCAGCACGAATAGGAAATTGTGGAACCAGACGATGTTGTCCATCACCGGGGACGCGGACTGCTGAAGAGTCCACTCCCACGCAGCCGGTTGCCCGAGCTCGGCAAATGCCGCGCCGCCCGTCGCCAGCGTCAGACCCGCCACGGCCAATCCCAGCAAGTGCCGGCCCACCGGGCCCATCGACATCTTCATGCCGTTCGCGCTCCCCTAACGAAATCACCCCAAGTGCATTCCCCTATTTTCGGGAAACGCTTTATTCGATCCCCCCGTCTGACAAACCGCCGCGCAAGAATACCTCTAAGAGGAATCGGGGCCAGATCGCTAGAACGCCGAAATCAAGCCTCTCAAACCATAATTCTTGATCTATCGCAATGCAGTCTTGAGCCTCGTCTGTCAGCCATCACCCGCAAGATATTTCCTAGTAACATCAGACAAAATTACCATTTCCCGGGATGCTGCGGCTTGACAGCGGAATTGCCCGCGGTAGGCACTGGCAGACAGCCGCACAGGAACCTGATTCGTGCGGGCGACGGCGGCCGTGGCGGCGTGGAATTTGCTTGCGAATCGCCTTCAAGACGCCGTCATTCCCGTATCAGTCCGCCCGGCGCGAGCGACCCAGGCGAGCAGAGGGACCGACCCGATGGGGTTTTCGAGATCCATGGCAAGGCGAGCTAAAAGCCGGGCTGGCAGCCTCACGATGCTGATTGCCCTGCTGGCGGCGGTCGTCGTCCTGGCGCTTCCGGGCCTCGCCCATGCGCAGGGCGCGGTGCGCTCCGTCCATGGCGACTGGCAGATCCGCTGCGACACCCCGCCGGGCGCCCAGTCCGAGCAATGCGCCCTGATCCAGAGCGTGGTGGCCGAAGACCGCTCCAACGCCGGCCTGACCGTGATCGTTCTCAAGACCGCCGACCAGAAGAGCCGCCTGATGCGGGTGGTCGCCCCCCTCGGCGTTCTCCTGCCCTCCGGCCTCGGCCTCAAGCTCGACAACCAGGATGTCGGCCGTGCCGGCTTTGTCCGCTGCCTGCCCAATGGCTGCGTCGCCGAGGTCGTCATGGACGACAAGCTGCTCGGCCAGCTCCGCACCGCCAAGACCGCGACCTTCATCATCTTCGAGACCCCGGAAGAAGGCATCGGCTTCCCGCTCAGCCTGAACGGGCTCGGCGAGGGATATGATAAGCTGCCGTAGTGCGAAGGGCGGTTAGGCCCGCGAATCCTATTGTTTCCGTAATGTGAGACTTGGCGCCCTCGCGGAACTGCCGGGAAACCATTATCTTGCCTCACATCCCCCGATAATGGACGGACGCATGACCAACCCTGCCACAACCTCCCTGCTCGACCGCGCCAATCTCGACCGCGACCAGGTTCGCAACGAGCTCGCGCGCGGGCTTGCCGGTGCCGACGACGGCGAATTGTTCCTCGAATACAGCCAGACCGAAGCGCTGATGTTCGACAATGGACGGCTGAAGCAGGCGACCTACGACACCTCGCAGGGTTTTGGCCTGCGCGCCGTCAAGGACGACGCCGTCGGCTATGCGCATTCCTCCGACGTGTCGCTGCCGGCGCTGATTCGCGCTGCGGACGCGGTCGCGGCGGTGCGCGGTGGTTATTCCGGCAGCTTCGCCGCGCCTCCAGCGCATACCAACGTGCGGCTTTATAGTGACGACAATCCGCTCGATGCCCCCGGCTTCGAGACCAAGGTCAAGCTGCTCGCCGAGATCGACGCCTATCTGCGCGACAAGGATCCGCGGGTGCGGCAGGTCAGCGTCAGCCTTGGCGCGACCTGGCAGGTGGTCGAGATCCTGCGGCCCGACGGCGAGAGCTATCGCGACATCCGCCCGCTCGTGCGGGTCAACGTCTCCGTCGTCGCGGGTCAGGGCGACCGCCAGGAGAGCGGCAGCAAGGGCTATGGCGGCCGCGCCGGCTACGCCGAATTCATCGAAAGCAAGAATTGGCGCGACGCCGCCGATGGCGCGCTGCGCGAGGCCCTGGTCAATCTGGAATCGGTTCCCGCCCCCGCCGGCGAGATGGACGTCGTGCTCGGGGCCGGCTGGCCCGGCGTAATGCTGCATGAGGCGGTCGGCCATGGCCTCGAAGGTGACTTCAACCGCAAGAAGACGTCTGCGTTTGCCGGCCTGATGGGTCAGCAGGTCGCGGCCAAGGGCGTCACCGTGGTCGACGACGGCACCATTGCCTCGCGCCGCGGCTCGCTGTCGATCGACGACGAGGGCACGCCGACCAACCGCACCGTGCTGATCGAGGACGGCGTCCTGGTCGGCTACATGCAGGACCGTCAGAACGCGCGCCTGATGAACATGAAACCGACCGGCAACGGCCGCCGCCAGGGCTATGCCCATGTGCCGATGCCGCGCATGACCAACACCTACATGCTCGCGGGCGACCGTGATCCGGCCGAGATCCTCGCCTCGGTGAAGAACGGCGTCTTCGCCGCGAATTTCGGCGGCGGCCAGGTCGACATCACCTCGGGCAAATACGTGTTTCAGTGCACCGAGGCCTACAAGATCGAGAACGGCAAGATCGGTGCGCCCCTGAAGGGCGCCATGCTGATCGGCAACGGGCCGACCGACCTGCATCGCATCCGCATGATCGGCAACGACCTCGCGCTCGATACCGGCATCGGCACCTGCGGCAAGAACGGTCAGGGCGTGCCGGTCGGCGTCGGCCAGCCGTCGCTGTTGATGGAACGCATTACGGTGGGTGGAACAGGCGGATGAGTGTCGAGAAGATAACTGTCCCCACCAAGCGGAAGAGCAGCGGCTGGGGCGGCCAGCTCGTGCAGCTCGCAGGCATCGTCGCGGCGGTGTTCATCGCCAAGGGTGCGCTGGCCGAGCCGTTCTACGTGCCGTCGGGGTCGATGGAGCCGACACTGTTGATCGGCGACGCCTTGATCGCCTCGAAATTTCCCTACGGCTACGGCACCTCGTCGCTGCCTATCCAGATCAACCTGCCCGAGAGCGGCCGCGTGTTCGCGGAGACGCCGAAACAGGGCGACGTCGTGGTCTTCCGCTGGCCCGGCGACCGCTCGCAGGCCTGGGTCAAGCGCGTCGTGGGCCTGCCCGGCGACCGCATCCAGCTGCGCCAGGGCCAGCTCTTCGTCAACGACCGCCCCGCCGAGCTGAAGCCGGACGGCGTTGGCGCCGCCGAGGACGACAATGGCGGCAGCGAACCCGCCTATCGCTATGTCGAGACACTGCCGAACGGCGTCTCGCATCTGATCTTCAAGATGCGCGACAACGGTCCGCTCGACAATACGCAGGAAGTGACGGTGCCGGCCGGCCATCTCTTCGTGCTCGGCGACAACCGCGACAACTCCGCCGACAGCCGCGTGCCCTTGCGCTCCGGCGGCGTCGGCATGCTGCCTATCGACAATCTGGTCGGCCGCGCGGATGCCG
This sequence comes from Bradyrhizobium sp. 4, assembly GCF_023100905.1. Taxonomy (NCBI): domain Bacteria; kingdom Pseudomonadati; phylum Pseudomonadota; class Alphaproteobacteria; order Hyphomicrobiales; family Nitrobacteraceae; genus Bradyrhizobium; species Bradyrhizobium sp. 4. Next base: position 550,821 of record NZ_CP064686.1, on the reverse strand, counting down.
TGCTCGGATCCTGGGATCTCGGCATCCGGGGCCAGCCGGTGTGGACCTGGCTGTCCGGATTTCGCATGGCACGGTTTTTCACCGCCGTGCATTGAAGGCCAGAATGTCTTCACTCCTCTCCTGCACGCAGGAGAGGGAGCGCAACAGTAATGACCCGCGACGAATTTCTGGGTCTCGCCCTGCGAAATCCGTTCAACGCAGCGATCCTCGATGAACTCCATCGCCTCGCGCTGCCGGATGCGTGGCTCGTCGCGGGCTGCCTGGTGCAGACGGTGTGGAACGTGCTCACGGGCCGCCCGATCGATCACGGCATCGCCGATTACGACGTGTTCTATTTCGATTCCGACACCTCATGGGAGGCGGAAGATGCGGTGATCCGCAAGCTGCACGCGCAGCTCGCGCATCTCAGTCCCAAGGTCGAAATCCGCAACCAGGCGCGGGTGCATCTTTGGTATCCCGGCAAGCACGGTCTGCCCTATCCGCCCTTGATGCGCGCAACCGACGGTATCGACCGCTTCCTCACGGAGAATACGCAATTGGGCATTCGCCCTGCCGGTGGGGATTTCGACGTCTACGCGCCGCACGGGTTCGACGACGTGGCGAAGCTGATCGTGCGACCCAATCGGGCGCCGAATTTTTCCGCGGCCAATTACGTGGCGAAGGCGGCACGCTGGAAGACGCTGTGGCCCGAGATCACGGTGATCGCGGCCGAGTGAGATGTCCGCTTCACCCTCCTCGTCATTGCGAGGGCGAAACGACGAAGCAACCCAGACTGCCGCCGCGGAAGCAATTCTCGAGTGCTTCGCTACGCTCGCAATGACGGTGGTGAGAGCTGCATGCTACCGCACCACGCCCGACGTGAACCCCGCCTTCCGCCGCGGCGGCTTGATTTCCTTTTTCAGGAAGCAGCGCGCTTCGCGTCCGGTGTAGCCGGGGCGGGCATAGGTGAAGGCGCGGCATTTGTTGTCGGCGGTGCAGGCGGCCTTGCAGGCTTCTTCGCCTTCGCCGTCCTTCATCTCGAAATTGCGCAAATCGCCGCCGGGGCGGTCGATCGAGGTCTCCACGCCTTCGACACGCGGCTCGATCACGCCGGCGCCGCGCACACCGGAGATGCAGCAGCTTCCCGGCACCCGCGCAGGCACGGTGTTCTTCAGCCAGCACACCGCCGAGCCGCCTTCGACGTCAGGATAGCTGAAGCTCCACGAGCGGCAACGGCGGTCGCGCTCGCACAGCAGTGCGCAATCCTCGGGATCGCCCGACGTGACGGGGGTGCTGAAATAGTCTCCGCCGGGCCGATCGAACGCCGTCTGGGCGCGCGCAGGCCAGCTCGCAAACGCGAGCGAAAGCAGCGCGGCGCAGGCCACGACGCTTGCCATGACGGCCAGGCGGCCCTTCCCCATCGGAACAGCTTTCGAGTTATTGACGACGCTCGGGTTTTTCAGCCGGCCATTTGATCGCCGCAAACCTGTACGGGCGATGAACGGCTCGAGTCCCGACCGTTGGGACCTTGGTCTAGAACGCGTATTCCGCGTACGCCGGTTCCACCGAGCCGTTCCACGGGCCCTTGAACTTGTCGAGCATCTCCTCAGCTGGCGTGCGGCCGGAATCGATGATGCGGTCAAGCGGCTCCAGATGCCTGGTCTCGTCGCGGCCGAGCTGGTCGATCCGGCCGCGCCGGCGCAAGCCTGCATGTGCCAAAGCGAGGCACTCCTTGGCGATCTCGAACAGATAGCGGTCCTTGATCCGCGACTTGAAGCCGAAGCGCGGCACGTCGTCGCGCAGGGCCTGACGCTCATGCGCGTTCCACTGCTTTACCAGGTCCCAGGCGGCATCCAGCGACACATCGTCGTAGAGCAGCCCGGCCCAGAACGCCGATAGCGCCGGCAGTCGGCCCCACGGGCCACCATCAGAGCCGCGCATCTCGAGATAGCGCTTGAGCCGCACCTCCGGGAAAATCGTCGAAAGATGGTTGGCCCAATCCGACAACGTCGGACGTTCCCCGGGCAAATTGTTGTTGCGGCCATCGAAGAAGGCGCGGAACGAGGAGCCCGAGACGTCGATGTAGTCCTCGTCGCGTTTGACGAAATACATGGGCACGTCGAGCGCGTAGTCGACATAGCGCTCGAAGCCCATGCCATCCTCGAATGCCCAAGGCATCATGCCGGCACGCGCGTTGTCGGTGTCGCGCCAGATCTCGGACCGGAAGGAGAGGAAGCCATTCGGCTTGCCCTCGGTAAACGGCGAGTTGGCGAACAAGGCGGTTGCGGCTGGCTGGAGCGCGAGCGAGACACGCAGCTTCTTGACCATGTCGGCTTCGGAGGAGAAGTCGAGATTGGTCTGGACCGTGCAGGTCCGGTACATCATGTCGAGGCCGTACTGGCCGACCTTCGGCATGTAATTGGTCATGATCTTGTAGCGGCCCTTGGGCATCACCGGGATGTCGGCGCGCGACCAGGACGGCGTCATGCCGAGCCCGAGAAAGCCGATGCCGAGCGGCGTCGCGATCTCGCGCACCTGCGCCAGATGCGCCATCAGCTCACTCTGGGTCTGGTGCACGTTCTCGACCGGGGCGCCCGAAAGCTCGAACTGCCCGCCGGGCTCCAGCGAAATCGCGCCGCCGCCGGTGACGTCGTAGAGGCCGATGATGTTGCCCTTCTCCATGATCGGCTCCCAGCCGAGCAGGAGTTTCATGCCTTCGAGCAGCGCGCCGATACCGCGCGGGCCTTCGTAGGGCACCGGGCGGTGGCCTTCGAGCGTGAACGGCGTCTTCTCATGCTCGGTGCCCATGCGGAATTCGGACGGGTCCTTGCAGCCTTCCTCGAACCACTTGACGAGCTCGTCACGCGATTGCAACGGCGTCATATCGATCTGGTCTCGCGCCATATCAGACTCTAATCAAAAGCGCTTCGATCGAACGCGCGTGGGTGACAGGGATGGTCCGCGCAGCCACCGGCTGCACGGACGAGCTGGTGTGCCGCGCGCTCATCGCGACGGCGTGGTTTCGTTGACGTGGGCAGGCGGCAGTTTCATCTCGCCGCACGAGCAGCCGAGACGGTCGAGCAGACCGCTGAGCTTCACGGCATCCGCATCGGACAGTTTCGAACCGACATATTTCTCGATCGCGGCCGAATAGGCGCCCCACATCCGCTTCTGCAATTCGCGGCCGGCTTCCGTGATCTCCACGAATTGGCCGCGCTTGTCGATCTTGCATTCACGCCGCGAGGCGAGGCCTTCGTCGACCAGACGGTCGATCAGCCGCGATGTCGAATATTGCGGGATCAGCATCTGCCGTTCGAGTTCGACCGGCCGGAGCTCGCCCGAGGGCGCCCGTGACAGTTCGAGCAGCGCGTCATACCATGCCAACGGCGGGAAGCCGGCCTTCTTCAGGTCCTGCTCGACGCAATTGAGCACGCGGCTCTGCACCCGCATCAAGCGGATCCAGGCGGAAGTCGCCTCGGTCGATGGTTTGCGTTTCATGGTCCCGCTCAAGCTCGTCGCCCGTCTCTTACCCTATTCGATGCACCTGCATCAATCTTGACTATTTCAAGCAGATGCATGTAGTCGTTCTTTCGCCTGAGCCAAGCAACAAGAGGAGGAAATTCCATGAAATTGTACTATTCGCCCGGTGCCTGCTCGCTATCCCCCCATATCGCGCTCCTGGAGGCCGGCCTGCCCTATGAACTGGTCAAGGTCGATATCCGGGCCAAGAAGCTCGAAAACGGTGAGGATTATCTGAAGCTGAACCCCAAGGGCCAGGTCCCTGCGCTGGGCCTCGATAGCGGAGAGATCGTGACCGAAGGCCCGGTGATTGTCCAGATGATCGCCGATCAGGCCTCAGCCAAGGCGCTGGCGCCGGCCCACGGCAGCTCCGAGCGCTACAAGCTGCTCGAATGGCTGAACTTCCTCACCTCGGAGGTCCACAAGAGCTTCGGCCCGATGTTCGCGCCGGCGCTGAACGACGAGGCCAAGGCCTTCTTCAAGGACCGCGTCATGGGCAAGCTGAAATACATCGACAGCCAGCTCGCCGGCCGCGACTACCTCATGGGCAAGCAGTTCACGGTGGCCGACGGTTATCTCTTCACGATGCTGACCTGGGGCGACCGGATGAAGTTCGACCTCTCGGCGATGCCGAACCTTGCCGCGTACAAGACCCGCGTCGCGGCGCGGCCGCAGGTGCAGGAAGCGATGAAGAAGGAAGGGCTGATTCAGGCTGCCTGAGGCGCAGATGCGAAAGGCCGGATCGAGATCCGGCCTTTCGTATTTTTCATCCCGGCTAGGGGTTCAGAGAATCACGCGGCCGCCTTCTTCGGCGCGAAGCGGCCGTAGAAGGTTTCTCCCTTCGCGGCCATCTCCTCGAGGAGCTTCGGCGGGGTGAAGCGCGAGCCGTATTTCGCTTCCAGCTTGTGGCAAAGCTCGACGAACTTCTTGGGACCCATGAAGTCGATGTAGGACAGCGTGCCACCGGTGAACGGCGCGAAGCCGAAGCCGAGGATCGAGCCGACATCCGCCTCACGCGGATCGGTGATGACGTGGTCCTCCACCGTGCGCGCGGCCTCCACCGCCTGCACCACCAGGAAGCGCTGCTTCAGCTCCTCGACGTCGAGGGTATCAGGATCGAGCTGCTTGGGCTGCAGCGCGGAGAGGCCCGGCCACAGGCTCTTCTGACCCTTGCCTTTCTCGGGGTAGTCGTAAAAACCCTTGCTGTTCTTGCGGCCGAGACGGCCCTGCTTCTCGACCATTTCCACCATCAGCTTCTTCTGATCGGGATTGATGGCGTTGGGGCCGAGGTCGGCTTCCGTCGCCTTCATGATCTTGAGACCGAGGTCGAGCGCCACCTCGTCCGACAGCGAGAGCGGGCCGACCGGCATGCCGGCCATCTTGGCGCAGTTCTCGATCATCGCGGGCGGCACGCCTTCGAGGAACATCTCGTTGCCTTCGGCGACGTAGCGGCCGACGCAGCGATTGGCGAAGAAGCCTCTGGAGTCGTTGACGACGATCGGCGTCTTGCCGATCTGCCGGACGTAATCGAGCGCGGTCGCGATCGCGAGATCGCCGGTGTTCTTGCCCTGGATGATCTCGACCAGCATCATCTTCTCGACCGGCGAGAAGAAGTGGATGCCGACGAACCGGCCCTGGTCCTTGAAGGATTCCGCCAGCGAGCTGATCGGAAGCGTCGAGGTGTTGGACGCGAAGATCACGTCCGGCTTCATATGCTCCTGCGCCTTGGCAAAGGTATCAGCCTTGACCTTGCGGTCCTCGAACACGGCCTCGATGACGAGATCGACGTCCTTCAGCGCGGAATAGTCCGCGGTCGGCGTGATGCGGGCGAGCAGCGCTTCTGCGTCACCGGGCTTGGCGCGGCCCTTCTTGATCTGCTCCTCGATCACCTTTTGCGCATGCGCCTTGCCCTTGTCGGCGCTCTCCTGGTCGCGATCGATCAGGACGACGTCGAGGCCGGCACGGGCCGAGACATAGCCGACGCTCGCACCCATGAAGCCGGCGCCGATCACGGCGATCTTCTTCACCTTGGTCGGCGGCACATCCTTCGGACGGCGCGCACCCTTGTTCAATTCCTGCATCGACAGGAACAGGCTGCGGATCATCGCCGCCGCTTCCTTCGAGCGCAGCACCGAGGTGAAGTAGCGCGATTCCACGCGCAATGCGGCGTCGATCGGCAGCTGCAGGCCCTCATAGACGCAGCTCATGATCGCGCGTGCGGCCGGATAATTGTCGTAGGTCTCGCGGCGATAGATCGCGTTGCCGGCGGGGAACATCATCATGCCGGCCTTGGAGAACACCGGGCCGCCTGGCAGCTTGAAGCCCTTCTCGTCCCAGGGCGCAACGGCCTTGCCGCCGCCCTTGATCCAGTCCTTTGCCGCCTTGATGAGATCGGCGGCGGGAACGACGGCGTGAATCAGATTCAGCGCCTTGGCTTTCTCGATCGTGACCGGATCGCCCTTGAGCAGGATCGTCATCGCGTCCTGCGGCGGCACCAGGCGCGGCACGCGCTGCGTGCCGCCGGCGCCCGGGAACAGGCCAACCTTGACCTCGGGCAGGCCGAGGCGGGTCTTGGGATTCTCCGCCGCCACGCGATAGTGGCAGCACAGCGTGATCTCGAAACCGCCGCCGAGCGCGAGGCCGTTGATCGCCGCCGCCCACGGCTTACCGGAGGTTTCGATCGAGCGCAGCACCTGCGAGAAGCGTCGGCTCTGCTCGAACAGCATCTGGTTCGCGGCGGTCTCGCCCTGCTCCCCAAACACTTTTGCGTAGGCCTGGTTCATGCCCTCGAGCATGGACAGGTCCGCGCCGGCGCAGAACGCCTCCTTTGCAGAGGTGATGACGACGCCCTTAACCCTAGCATCCGCCGTGGTCGCCTTGACGATCGCGTCGAGCTCGTTGGTCGAGGTCTCGTCGAGCACGTTCATCGAACGGCCCGGAATGTCCCAGGTGACGAGCGCGATGCCGTCGGAATCGGTCTCAACCTTGAAGTTCTTGTAAGTCATGCTGGTTGCTCCCTACCCTTAGACGCGTTCGATGATGGTCGCGGTGCCCATGCCGCCGCCGATGCACAGCGTCACCAGTGCGGTCGCTTTGTTGGTGCGCTCGAGTTCGTCGAGCACGGTCCCGAGGATCATGGCACCGGTCGCGCCGAGCGGATGGCCGAGCGCGATCGCGCCGCCATTGACGTTGATCTTGGCGTTGTCGATGTCGAAGGCCTGGATGTAGCGCAGCACGACGGAGGCGAAGGCCTCGTTGAGCTCGAACAGGTCGATGTCCGACTTCTTCATGCCGGAGCGCGCGAACAGCTTTTCGGTGACGTCGACCGGACCGGTCAGCATCATCGCCGGCTCGGACCCGATATTGGCGAACGCGCGGATTCTCGCACGCGGCTTCAGGCCGTACTTGCCGCCGGCTTCCTTGCTGCCGAGCAGAACCGCGCCGGCACCATCGACGATGCCCGACGAATTGCCGGCGTGGTGCACGTAATTGACGCGCTCGATTTCCGGATGCGACTGCAACGCGACGCCGTCGAAGCCACCCATCTGCGCCATCATCGTGAACGCCGGCTGCAACTGCGCCAGCGACTGCATCGTCGTCGACGGACGCATATGCTCGTCCTTGGCGAGGATGGTGAGGCCGTTGATGTCCTTCACCGGAACGACCGACTTGTCGAAGCGGCCTTCATCCCAGGACTTCGCCGCACGCTGCTGGCTCTGCACCGCATAGGCGTCGACGTCGTCACGCGAGAAGCCGTATTTGGTCGCGATCAGATCGGCCGAGACACCCTGCGGCATGAAATAGGCCGGCACTGCCATCGACGGGTCCATCGGCCAGGCGCCGCCGGAGGCGCCGATGCCGACGCGGCTCATCGATTCGGCGCCGCCGCCGATCACGAGCTCGTGCTGGCCGCTCATCACCTGGGCTGCGGCAAAATTCACGGCGTCGAGGCCGGAGGCGCAGAAGCGGCTGATCTGCACGCCCGGTACCGCTTCGCCGAGGCCCGCCTTCAGCGCGGCGAAGCGCGCAATGTCGGAGCCGGCTTCGCCGACCGGATCGACCACGCCGAGAATGACGTCATCGACGGAATCTTCCGGCAGGTTGTTGCGGTCCTTGAGCGCCTTGAGCGGCACGGTCGCGAGCGCGAGCGCGGTGACTTCGTGCAGCGCGCCGTCCGCCTTGCCGCGGCCGCGCGGGGTGCGGACGTGGTCGTAAATGAATGCCTCAGGCATGACGCCCTCCTGATGTGATGATCTTCTGGTCTTGATCGGGTCGCAGCGAAAGCGGCTTCAGAACGCTTCCGCCGGCAGTTCCATAATGGTGGCGCAGCCGGCCTGGATGCGCGCGAGATTGGCGGCGGTCTCCGGCAGCATCCGCTCCATGAAGAAGCGGCCGGTGACGAGCTTGGTCGAGAGATAGGGAGTCGCCCCGCTCTCGGCAATCTTGGCTTGCGTCACCTTCGCCATCTTCGCCCACATGTAGCCGAGCGCGACGAAGCCGAAGAGATTCAGGTAATCGGTCGCGGCGGCGCCGGCATTGTCGGGCTTGGCCATCGCGTTCTGCATCAGCCACGTCGTGGCCTGCTGGAGATGGCCGAGCGAAGCCGAGAGCGGGGTAACGTAGGGCTTCATCGCCTCGTCGCCGCCGTTCTCCTTGGCGAAGGCCATGACCTCGCCGAAGAACGCCATGATGGCGCGGCCGCCGTCGCGCGGCAGCTTGCGGCCGACGAGGTCGAGCGCCTGGATGCCGTTGGCGCCTTCGTAGATCATGGCGATGCGGGCATCGCGCACGAACTGCTCCATGCCCTGCTCGGCGATGTAGCCGTGGCCGCCATACATCTGCTGCGCCTGCACCGCATTGGCGAAGCCGTAGTCGGTGAGGAAACCCTTCAGCACCGGCGTCATCAGGCCCATGTGATCGTCGGCGGCCTGGCGGTCCTTGGGATCCTCGGAGCGATGGGCGACGTCGCTCTTCAGCGCGGTCCACATCACGAAGGCGCGCGCGGCCTCGTTGAAGGAGCGGATCGACAGCAGCGTGCGGCGCACGTCGGGATGGACGATGATCGGATCGGCCGGCTTGTCGGGCGCCTTGGCACCGGTGAGCGAACGGCCCTGGATGCGATCGCGGGCATAGGCAACCGCGTTCTGATAGGCCACTTCCGATTGCGCGAGACCCTGCACGGCGACGCCGAGGCGGGCCTCGTTCATCATCACGAACATGCCCTGCATGCCCTTGTTCTCTTCACCGATCAGCCAGCCCACGGCGTTGTCGTAGTTCATCACGCAGGTGGAATTGCCGTGGATGCCCATCTTGTGCTCGATCGAGCCGCAGACCACGCCATTGCGTGCGCCGACCGAGCCATCGGCATTGACGAGGAATTTCGGCACCACGAACAGCGACACGCCCTTGATGCCGGCGGGCGCGCCCTCGACGCGGGCGAGCACGAGGTGGATGATGTTGGGGGCGAGGTCATGCTCACCTGCCGAAATGAAGATCTTGGTGCCCGTGATCTTGAAGCTGCCGTCGGCCTGCCGCACCGCCTTGGTGCGGAGCATGCCGAGATCGGTGCCGCAATGCGGCTCGGTCAGGTTCATGGTGCCGGTCCACTCGCCCGCCACCATCTTCGGCACGTAGGTCTGCTTCTGCTCCGGCGTGCCGTGGACGATCAGCGCCGCGGTCGCGCCCATGGTGAGGCCGCCATACATCGAGAACGCCATGTTGGCGGAGATCTGGAATTCGTTGACCGCCTGGGAGAGCGTCACCGGCAGGCCCTGGCCGCCGAACTCGGTCGGCGCCGACAGGCCGAGCCAGCCGCCCTCGGCGACCTGCTTGAACGCGTCCTTGAAGCCCTTCGGCGTGGTGACGCTGCCGTCATCGGCGCGCTTGCAGCCCTCGAGATCGCCGATGCGGTTGAGCGGCTGCAGCACCTCTTCGGCGAGCTTGGCAGCTTCGCCGAGAATGGCTTCGCGCACGTCGCTCGACGCATCGGAGAAGCCGGCCAGATTGTCGTAGCGGTCGATCTGGAAGACGTCGTTGAGCAGGAAGTTCACGTCTTCGACGGGGGCTTTGTAGATCGGCATGGTGGTCTCCCGGCAGGCCTTGAAGTGATGATGCTGGTTTAGGATTGGGCGGCGGCCAACTGCTCCGCCATCAGGCGATGCAGCATGTTGATCGCCTTGAGCGGCCGCACCATCACCTTGAAATGCGTGATGCGCCCCTCGCCGTCGAAGCTGATGATGTCGACGCCGTTGATCTCGATGCCGTCGATCATGGTCTTGAATTCGAGCACGGCGCCCCTCTCACTCTTCCATTCGCCGACATAAATGAAGCCGGGACCGCCGAGCACCTTCTCGGCGCTGGCCAGATATTTGAAGGTGATGTCGCGGCCGCGCTGCGGTGCGTGCACGACGGGGCTTTCGAAGACGGCGTCGGGATGGAGCAGGTCCCAGAGGGCTGCCCGGTCATGCGACTTCATGTAGCCGTACCAGGAATCGAGGCCGGTCATTCTCGGGTGCCTCCCTAAAGGCAAAGCAACGAAAGGCTTGGGCAAAAAGCGCGAAAACAACCCCATGCACAGTAGCGCGAACGTTGATTCCACTGAGTTTTTCGGGGCGGTTTTTGCCCTCGTTGTTGGGTCGCCTCATATGCACATTGACGCATATGCGCCGATGCGCATAAAGTCAAGCCAATTGGTTAAGTCGAGAACAGGAGGACCGATCATGGCACTCGGCGACGCAATCCTCGCATGCCTGACGGAACGTCCGATGACGGGCTACGAGCTCGCCAAGACATTCGATTCCTCGATCGGCTTCTTCTGGAAGGCCGACCACCAGCAAATCTACCGCGAGCTCTCCAAGTTGCGCGACCGCGGCTACATCCAGGGCCGCGAGGTCGTGCAGACAGGCAAGCCCAACAAGCTGATCTATACGCTGACTCCGGAGGGCCGAACAGCGCTGCGGCACTGGGCCGCGCGCCCAAGCACGCCCCCCTCCATCAAGGACGACCTCCTGGTGCGGCTGCATGCGCTGGACAGTATCGGCCTCGAGCCCATGCGCACCGACCTGATGGCCCGGCTCGAGCACCACCGCGATCGCCACGAGAACTACGAGCGCATCCTGAAGAAGCGCTTTCCGGAAGGGGCAGCCTCCGGCGTGCTCGACCTCGGTAACCTGCTGCTGCTTCAGCTCGGCGCCCGGCACGAGCAGATGGTGGCCGATTTCTGCGAAGAGGCGCTCGAGGCCCTGTCGGCAATGAGCGCAGGGGGCACCGTGGTGCCGCTGGAGGAAGGCAAGCGCGAGGGCAAGGGCTGAGGTGTCTCTGCTTCGTCATGGCCGGGCTTGTGTGCAAGCCACCCGCACCCCGCCGCCCAACTTTAAGACACCGTCAACGGGTTCCTTAACCCGTTATTTACCGTAACAGACAAAAGTCGGTTTTCGAGGCAGACGACCCGCGCCAAATCCGATTGTCTTTGCAACCGGCACGCGAGGGAAGACTGGAGGCGCCGGGTGGGGCGCCGGAGTCGGAACCGGACAGAGTCATGAATTCGCGCGTATCGTGGAGTGTTGACGGCATCGATCCATCCGTCCGGGAGCGGGCCGAAGCTGCTGCGCGTCGCGCCGGAATGTCACTCAACGATTGGCTGAACTCCACGCTCGGCGAGACCGCCCCGCCGAACTTTCGCGGACTTTACGACCAGCGTCCGCAAGCCCAGCACGTTCCGAGTCAACTGCCGAGTCACGTGCCGAGCCAGGAAAGCCGCGAAGTCGCCGACATCCACCAGCGGCTCGACGCCATCACCCAGCAGATCGAACGGATTTCAAAGCCGGCGCCGCGCCAAGATCCTTCGCGGCAAGACACTCCGCGGCAAGACGTTTCGCGCGAGCAGGGCGTTGCGCGCCAGCTCAACGACGCGATCTCACGGCTCGATGCAAGGCTGTCGCAAATTTCGAAGCCGCAGCAGGCTCCGGCACCGCGACAGGCCCCCGTTGAAACGCGCCAGCGCCAGGCCGATGCGGTCGAGCGCGCGGCAGCGCAGGTCTATCGCAGCTCACCGCCCCTGAGCCCCGCTTCGTTCGACGTCGCGGTCGCCGAGATCACGGCACGGCAGAGCGAGCTCGACGGCTTTACGCCCAGGCAGATGCCGCCGCGCGCCGCGCCCTCGATCGCGCCTGCGGCAGCTCCTTACGCGCCCCCCGCGCCGCCTGCCTACGCTCCACCGCCACCGCAGCCGGGGCCGGATTTCTCTGCGCTCGAGCGCCATCTGCTCAAGATCACGAGCCAGATCGAATCGCTGCAGCGCCCTGACAATACCGAGCAGGCGATCAACACGTTCCGCAGCGAGCTTGCGGATATCCGCAACGCCATCACCGAGGCAATGCCGCGCCGCGCGATCGAATCGATCGAGAACGAGATCCGCTCGCTGCATCGGCGCATCGACGAGACCCGCTCCAACGGCACCGACGGTCAGGTCCTGTCCGGCATCGAGCACGCGCTGTCCGAGATCAAGCAGGTGCTCCGCACGCTGACCCCGGCCGAGCAGCTCACCGGCTATGACGAGGCGATCCGCAATCTCGGCGCCAAGCTCGATCTGATCCTGCGCGCCAATGACGATCCCTCGACGGTCCGCCAGCTCGAAGGCGCGATCTCGGCGCTGCGCGGCATCGTCTCCAACGTCGCCTCCAACGAAGCGCTGGCACGGCTCTCGGACGACGTGCAGCTGCTGTCGTCCAAGGTCGACCAGGTCACCCGTGCGTCCGGCCAGGGCGACAGTTTTGCGGTGCTGGAGCAGCGCATCGCGGCGCTCACCGCCGCTCTGGAAACGCGCGAGCGCCCTCAGCCATCCGAGAGCAGCGAGCAGCTCGAAAGCGCGATCCGCGCCCTGTCCGACCGTTTCGACCGCATGCAGGTCGGCAACGACTCGGCTTCGACCTTTGCTCATCTTGAACAGCGGGTCTCGTATCTGCTGGAGCGGCTCGAGGCCGCCGCCGATCCGCGCAACGGCAATTTCAGCCGCGTCGAGGACGGGCTGCACGACATCCTGCGCCACCTGGAGCGGCAGCAGGCGACCTATTCCGCGCTCGCCGAGAGCCGCAACTCCACGCCGCCTGCCGATTCCGGCATGGTCGATCTCGTCAAGCGCGAGCTCTCCGACATCCGCTTCAGCCAGGCCGAGACCAACCGGACCACCCAGGATTCGCTGGAGGCCGTCCACAACGCCCTTGGCCACGTCGTCGATCGTCTCTCGATGATCGAGGGCGATCTTCGCAATGTGCGCACCGCGCCGCCCGCCCCTGCGCCGCAGCCGATGCCGATGCCGATGGCCGCTCCCATGGAGCCCGCGCCGATGGCGCGCGAGCCACGGCCGCAGCCACAGCAGCACCCGAAATACGATCCGAAGCCCGAGTTGCCCAACCCGGCCGCCGCGCAGGCGGCGCACGCCGCCTTCGCCGCCGCGCCGCGCGAATTCCATGCCGCCGCGCCGGCAGCGCCGCCGCCGATGCCGATGGCGCCGCCGGTTCCGCCACGCGCGATCAGCGAAATCCTGGAGCCGCATACGGCGCCCACGCGCGCCGCGCTTGCGCCCGAACTGCCGCCGGATCATCCGCTCGAGCCGGGCACAAGGCCGGGTGCACGCATCGCCACGCCGTCGGAGCGCATTGCTGCGTCCGAAAGCGCGATCAGCGAAATCCCGGCCGCGCCCAAGGAGCCGGTGTCGTCGTCGAGCTTCATCGCGGCCGCGCGCCGCGCAGCGCAAGCCGCCGCCGCGCAGCCACCCGAGAAAACAGGCCGGGCCGCCAAGGCGTCTGCCGGCGGCGCAAAGGACAAGGGTAAGGCCAGCGATAAGGATGGCGGTTCGACCATCACCTCGAAGATCCGCTCGCTGCTGGTCGGCGCGAGCGTGGTCGTGATCGTGCTCGGCACCTTCAAGATGGCGATGAACCTGCTCGATGGCAGCAGCTCGTCACCGTCGCCGCAGGCGATGGAGAATTCGTCGCCCGCACCCGCGCCGCAGGCACCGCCGCCGGTCGAGAACAAGCCCGCCACGCCCGAGCAGGTCACGCCGTCAATGACCTCGCCGACCCCGATCGGCCGGCAATCCCAGAACAATGCCGCGCCTGCTGCCGCCAATTCTGGCAACTCGGCCTCGGTCGAAATTCCGCCGGTGCCTGCCGCAGCGCCGCAGCCGGCCTCCAGCGACGTCACCGGCGCGCTGTCGGGCACGAGCCGCGCGAAACTCGCGATGATCCAGGTGCCGCCGACCGAAAAGCTGCCTGACGGCATCGGTGGCCCCGGCTTGCGTACCGCCGCGATGAAGGGCGATGCGACCGCGGCCTACGAGATCGGCGTACGCTTTGCCGAGAGCAAGGGCGTGGCTGCAAACTATGAAGAAGCCGCCAAATGGTACGACCGCGCGGCGCAGGCCGGCGTCGTACCCGCGACCTTCCGCCTCGGGACACTCTACGAAAAGGGTCTCGGCGTGAAGAAGGACGCCGACATCGCCCGCCGCTACTACACGCAGGCGGCCGAGCGCGGCAACGCCAAGGCGATGCACAATCTCGCGGTGCTCGACGCCGATGGCGGCGGACGCGGCGCCAACTACAAGAGCGCGGCACTGTGGTTCCGCAAGGCCGCCGACCGCGGCGTCGCCGACAGCCAGTTCAACCTCGGCATCCTCTATGCCCGCGGCATCGGGGTGGAGCAGAACCTCGCCGAGTCCTACAAATGGTTCACCCTCGCCGCCGCCCAGGGCGATGCGGACGCAGCAACCAAGCGCGATGATGTTGCCAAGCGGCTCGACCCTCAATCGCTCGCCGCTGCCAAGCTCGCGATCCAGACCTTCAGCGCCGAGCCGCAGCCCGACGACGCCGTCAATGTTGCGGCCCCGAACGGCGGCTGGGACAGCGCGCCGCAGGCCAACGCGAAGCCTGCGCCGAAGCCGGTTGCCGCCAAGCGCGCGGCGTCGGCGATGCATTGAGAGCGGTCACTCAACCGTCTCTGACGAAAATCTGGACTGGTCGTCCTGGCGAAAGCCAGGACCCATTACCACAAGCGATCGTTTTTGGAGGACGGTGTGGCCACAGCCTGCCGCGATAACTACCAGTCGGGATAATGGGTCCTGGCTTTCGCCAGGACGACATTGGAGGAGCCACGGCTTCCTCGATCACCCTCCTCACCCCCATTCACCACGCCCGAAATTCCTGGTCCCGCCCGCCGCCGAATTCCGCTATTGAGGGACGCGGCAATCGTTCTGCCCTCCTGCGAGCATTCCGCGCAACCGATCCGTCTCGCGGGAAGCGTGGTCTCTCGATGCAGCTCTATCTCCCGATCGCCGATCTTCCGGTCAACGTCTTCCTCGTGCTGGCGATGGGCGCCGCGGTCGGCTTCGTCTCCGGCATGTTCGGAATCGGCGGCGGCTTCCTGATGACGCCGCTTTTGATCTTCATCGGCATCACGCCGGCGGTCGCGGTCGCCTCCGTCGCGAGCCACATCGCGGCCTCGTCCTTTTCCGGCGCGCTTGCCTATTGGCGGCGCCGCGCGATCGACCCCGCGCTGGCGAGCGTGCTGTTGTGCGGCGGCGTCACCGGGACGGCGCTCGGCGTGTGGACCTTCACGCAGCTGCGCGCGCTCGGCCAGCTCGATCTGATGATCGCACTGTCCTACGTCGTGCTGCTCACCACCGTCGGCAGCCTGATGTTCTCCGAAGGCCTGCGTGCCCTGATGCGGACCCGGCGCGGCGCGCTGGCGCCACGACGCACGCATAACTGGATTCATGGCCTGCCGCTGAAGATGCGGTTCAAGCGCTCCAAGATCTACCTCTCGGTCATTCCGGTCGTGATCGTCGGCATCCTGATCGGCTTCATCGGCGCCATCATGGGCATCGGCGGCGGCTTCATCCTGGTGCCGATCATGATCTACCTGCTTCGGGTGCCGACCTCGACGGTGATCGGCACCTCGATGGTCCTGACGCTGGTCACGATGCTGTTTGCGACCCTGCTGCATGCCGTGACCAACCACCTGGTCGACGCCGTGCTGGCGCTGATCCTGATGGTCGGCGGCGTCACCGGTGCGCAGTTCGGCGCACGCGCCGGCCAGAAGATCCGCGGCGAGCAGCTGCGGCTGCTGCTCGGCCTGCTGATCCTCTCGGTCGGCGTTCGCTTCGCCATCGAGCTGGTGATCCGGCCCGAGGACCTCTTCACCATCCGCGAACTGGGGGTGAACGGATGATGCGCGCAGCTCTCGCGGTCCTGCTCGTTCTGCTGCTCGGCTCCGCCGCGCGCGCCGAGCGGCTGATCGTGTCGGTCTCCAACCATCGCGTCACGGTGACGCCAAACTATTCCGGCGAGGAGCTGGTACTGTTTGGCTCGGTTGAGAAGGACGCCTCCACGGCCGCCGACCGCAAGACCTACGATCTCGTCGTCACCGTGATGGGCCCGCGCGCCGACATGGTGACGCGGCGCAAGGAGCGTACCTTCGGGATCTGGATCAACACCGACTACCGTCAGTTCCTGGCGGTGCCGAGCTATCTTGCGCTGTTCGCCAACCGCTCCTTCGATGTCATCACCTCGCCCGAGATCGCGCGGCGCCAGCAGATCGGGCTCAATAACGTGCTGCTGACCCAGCGTGTCAGCGGCGACTATGCCGACGTGGTGCCGAACGACGCGTTCCGCTCCGCCTTCATCCGCCTGCGCACCCAGCGCGGTCTCTACCGCGAGGATCCGAGCGCGGTGACGTTCCTGACACCGACATTGTTCCGCACCGGCATTCCACTGCCGGCGGAGGTGCCGATCGGCACCTATGAGGTCGAGATCAAGCTGTTCGCCGACGGCGCGTTCATCGGCAAGACCGAGACCGCGTTCGAGATCGTCAAGGTCGGCTTCGAGCAGTTCGTCGCAACCACCGCGCGGCAGAACGGGCTGATCTACGGCCTCGTCACCGCGGCGATGGCGCTGATGACGGGGTGGATGGCGTCGATTGTGTTCAGGAAGGATTAGCCGCATGCGCTCGTCATTGCTTCGCTGCGCTCGCAATGACGGCTGTGGTGCTAACTACGGCGCCTGCACCACCGTCGGCACGCCGGGCTCGAGCAACCGCAGCCGCGTCCCGAAACCCAGCACATCAAACGTCTTGCGCAGATCCTCGCTGTTCTGGCGGAAATGCGCCCAACCCTCCGTATGAACCGGCACGATCATCGCATCGGGGAAGGCGCGTGCGGTCTCGATGGTGTCGTTGGTGTCCATGGTGAGATGGAACGGCCCGCGCGTTTGCGCGGCGCCGGCGAAAGGCATCACCACGCCGCATTTGAAGCGGCGCGCGACCTCGGCGACGCCGTCGAACCAGGTGGTGTCGCCGCTGATGTAGACCGATGTGGTGTCGGTCCGGCTCGACGTCACCACGAAGCCGATGACATCGCCTGACAGCGGCTCGATGCCGGCCGGGCCGTGACGCGCCGGGGTCGCGGTGATCGTCAGCGAGTTGCCGTCACGATCTTTCAGCTGCGCCGTGCCCCACGGCGCCAAACCTTCGACATGCCCGCCGAGGCGCTGCGCGCCGGCCTCGGTGGTCAGCACGTGCTTCACATGTTTGAGAAAGTCGCGGCCGGAATTGTCGAGATTGTCCGAGTGCTGGTCGTGGCTGAGCAGGACCGCATCGATCGGGCCGATTGCGTCTGCCTTCAGCGCGGGTCCAATCGTCTTCTCCAGCTTCACGTGCGGCAGTTGATAGGCGCCCGGCGCATCGAAGGTCGGATCAGTGAGCAGGCGAAAGCCATCGATCTCGATCAGCGCAGTGGGACCGCCGATCAGGGTGATGGAAATGGGCATGATGGACTCCTGTTACGAGACGGATTTGGCGGGCCGCGTCACCAGGTAGATGCCGAGTGCGACCGGAATGATTCCGAGCAGATCGCACGCCTCGACGTGCTCGCCGAGCACGAGATACGCAAACAGCATGCCGAGCGGCGGCATCAGGAAATGATAGGCACTGGCAGCCGTCGCGCCACACACTTTCAGGAGATGAAACCAGAGCCAGTACGCCAGGATCGAGCCACCGAGCACGAGAAAGGCAAAGGCGCCGATCAGGCCCGGCGTGAAGTCGATGGCATGAACATCGGCGAAGGTCAGCGCGACCGGCGTCAGCACGATGCCGGCGGCGAGATTCTGCACGCCATTGCCGATCCACAACGAGCCTTTTGGCGCGAGCAGCTTGAACAAAATGGTGCCGGCGACGAGGGAGGCAAGCGAGGCCAGCGTGAACACGATGCCGTGCAGCGAGTCGGTGCCGACCGACAGGCGGTGCCAGACGATCAAGGTCACGCCGATGATGCCGAGCAGGAGGCCGCTCGCCTTGCGCCACGTCATGCCTTCGCCGAGCAGCAGCGCGGCGAGGCCGGCCGTGAACACCGGATTGGCCGACACGATCAGGCCACCGAGGCCGGCCGAAACCGACTGCAGGCCGGTGTAGCCGAGCCCGAGATAGAGCGCGTTGTTGGCGACGCCGAGCACGGCGAAGATGGCGGCATCGCGCCACGACAGCGACCAGTCATCGCCGCGAACCAGCGTGGCGCCGAGGATCAGGATGCCGGCCAGCGAGAAGCGCGCGGCGAGCAGGATCAGCGGCGGGCAATGGGTCACGCCGATCTTGCCGGCGACGAAGGCGTAGCTCCAGAGCAGGCAGAACAGGCCGATCGCAAGCGGCAGCGTGTTGAAGCGACTGCGGGGAACGGAGATCGAAGGGGCGAGCGACATGAGGGACATTCTCCTAGCCCTCGATCTAGAGAGCCCGCTTGCCATTTGGAAATTAAATGATTAACTACCGATCAGTGGATTTTCGAATGGAGGCGGTCCATGCTCGATCTGGAACTCCTGCGCAGCTTCGTCTCGGTGGTCGATGCCGGCGGCTTCACCCGCGCCGGCGAGCGCGTCCATCGGACGCAATCGACCGTCAGCCAGCAGATCAAGCGGCTGGAGGAGGATGTCGGCCAGGTGCTGCTGCATCGCGACGGCAAGGACGTGCGCCCGACCGAAGCCGGCGAGCGGCTGCTGTCCTATGCGCGGCGGTTGTTGTCGCTTGCGGAAGAGGCGCGCGACGTGCTGCGCGAGCCCGACGGCGAAGGCGCGATCCGGCTCGGCATTCCCGAGGATTTCGCGGCGTATCGGCTGGCGAAACTGCTCGGCGCCTTCTCGCGCTCGCATCCGGGTCTGCGGCTCGATGTGCGCGCCGACCAGAGCAAGAATCTCGCGCGCGACCTCGATCGCGGCGAACTGGATCTGGCGCTGTTCAAGCGCGCGGCCGGTGAGAAGGGCGCCATTGCGGTGTGGCCGGAGCAGGTGCACTGGGTCACCAGCAAGAGCCATCCGATCCATGCCGATGTCGCCTCGGTGCCGCTGATCGGCTTTCCGCTCGGCTGCCTCTACCGCGCCGGCGCCATCCACGCGCTGGAAAGCGCGGGCCGCATTTGGCACATGTCCTATACGTCATCGAGCCTCGCCGGCATCCAGGCCGCGGTCGCCGCCGGCATGGGCTTGAGCATCCTGTCGGAGATGGCGATCCAGTCCGACCATCGCGTGCTGACCGCAAAGGACGGCTTTGCGCCAATCAACCGGACGGAAGTCGCGTTGATGGCCGCGCCGGGCGCAAGTCCCGCGACGCTGCGGCTCGCCGATCGGCTGGCTGAGTTCTGCGACGATGTGCAGGCGAAGGCGGCTTAACTGCACCGTGACGCGGCGATCGCGTGGACGCGGCGGTCGCCGAGCAAATGCGCGACAAAACCGTTCTTTGGAAAGATCTTTGCAAACGCCGCGTCGCGGATGCTGAGGCCGCCGGCATAGGCGCCGAAGGCGGGCATCACGGCGCGCATCCCGTCGCAGGCGAAGCAGCGGCGCTCCATCGAACGGCCGCGCGCGGAGACGCGAGCCTTGGGATGAAGATGGCCGGCGATCTCGCCGCTCGCGCCGGTCGGTTCGTGGCGGAAGGTGATCGCGCCGATCGCGACTTCGTCGGCGACGGTGCCGCCGAGATCACGCGGCAGCGCCGGATCGTGATTGCCTGAGATCCAGATCCAGTCACGGCCGGCCTGCATGGCGGCGACCGCGTCGCGATCCTCCGCCGACAGCCGTCCATGCGCGGTGCGATCGTGAAAACTGTCGCCGAGCGCAATGACGATTCGCGGATCATGGCGGGAGATGACAGCAGCGAGACGACTGAGCGTCGCGATGGTGTCGTAAGGCGGCAGCAGCACGCCGCGCATGGCGAAGCTGGAACCTTTTTCCAGATGCAGATCGGAGACGACGAGCAGGCGCTGCTCTTCCCAGAACAGCGCGCCGGAAAGATCGGCCGCGAACGTCACGCTGCTGATGCTGACATTCGAAACGCGCATGTCCTCGATATCCCCTGAACCCAGCGCGCCTGCCGTCACGTCAAAACCTGCTGTTATCCCATCGCCTCTTTGACCAGCTCGTCGGCGGCTTCGGCCAGGAGCTCGTCTCCAGCTTCGCCATAGACTGACTCGCGGCCGATTTCCAGCATCACGGGGACGGCGAGCGGGGAGACACGGTCGAGTTCCCGATGCGTGATGCGGCCCTGGATGCGGGTGAGCATGTCGCTGAGGCGGCGCAGATCGAGCAGGCCGGTGGCGGCATCGGCCCGTGCGGCACGCAATAGCACGTGATCGGCCTGGTGCTTGCGCAAGACATCGTAGACGAGATCGGTCGAGAACAGCACCTGGCGACGGCTCTTCTCCTCGCCAGTGTGCCGGCGCGCGATCAGGCCGGAGATGATCGCGCAATTGCGGAAGGTGCGCTTCATCAGCGCGGATTCGGCGAGCCAGGCTTCGAGGTCGTCGCCGAGCATGTCGGGATCGAACAGCGCGTCGAGGTCAATCCTGCCGTCCCGGATCATGAAGGATAGGTCGCCGAGCGCCCAGACCGCGATCGCATATTCGTTGGCGACGAAGCCGAGCGGCCTGGCGCGGGCGCGCTCCAGCCGCCGCGTCAACAGCATGCCGAGCGTCTGGTGGGCGAGACGGCCTTCGAAGGGGTAGCAGACGATGTAATGCTTGTTGGCGCGGGGAAAACTCTCGACCAGCAGCTCGCGCACTTCAGGCACGCGCGAGACATCCTTCTGCAACGACAGCCAATCGCGCACCTGCTCCGGCAAGGCGCCCCACGCGCGCCCGTCGTCGAGCAGGCGGCGGACCCGTTCGGCAAGGTAGGTCGAGAGCGGAAACTTGCCGCCCATGTAGGACGGCACTTTCGGGTCCTTGTCGTTGGCGCGCGAGACGTAGACCTGGTCCTCGACCAGGGTCTCGTAGCGCACCACCTCGCCGCTGAACACGAACGTGTCGCCGGGACTGAGGCCCTCGATGAAGGCTTCCTCGATCTCGCCGAGCAGCCTGCCGCCGCGCGCGATCACGCCCGTCGAGCCGCCTGCCTTGCCTTGGCCGCCGCCGCGCGAGCGCACCAGCCGCACCTTGAGCATGTCGTCCTCGACGATGGTGCCGACATTCATGCGGTAGCTCTGCCGCACCCTGGGATTGGCGACGCGCCAGCGCCCCTCCTTGTCCTGCTTGATGCGGGCGAAACGCTCATAGGTCTTCAGCGCGTAGCCGCCGGAGGCGACGAAATCGACCACGTCGTCGAAATCCTGCCGCGTGAGATCGGCGTAGGGCGCGGCGGTGCGCACCTCGTCGTAGAGCTCGTCGGAGAAAAACGGCTCGCCGCAGGCGCAGCCGAGCACGTGCTGGGCCAGCACGTCTAGTGCCCCGATCCGCAGCGGCGGCGTGTCCTGCGCATTCTCCGCGATGGCGTCGATCGCGACGCGGCACTCCAGCACCTCGAAGCGGTTCGCGGGCACCAGCACCGCGCGCGAGGCTTCGTCGAGCCGGTGGTTGGCGCGGCCGATGCGCTGCATCAGGCGCGAGGAGCCCTTGGGCGCGCCGATATTGACGACGAGATCGACGTCGCCCCAGTCGACGCCGAGATCGAGGGAGGAGGTACAGACCACGCCACGCAGTTTGCCCGCCGACATCGCGTCCTCGACCTTGCGGCGCTGGGCGACGTCGAGCGAGCCGTGATGCAGCGCGATGGCAAGGTTGTCGTCGTTCATGCTCCAGAGGTTCTGGAACAGCATCTCGGCCTGGCTGCGGGTGTTGACGAAAACAAGCGTGGTCTTGTTGGCCTTGATCAGCTCGTAGATCTCGGGAAGCGCATGGCGCGCGCTGTGGCCGGCCCAGGGCAGGCGCTCGCGCGTGTCCATCATCTCGACCAGCGGCGGCGCCGCGCCGCCTGCAATGACGATGTCGGCCGCCGCTTCCTTGCCGCCGGGCTGCGGCACCAGGAAGCGCGCCAGCGATTCCGGCTCGGCCACGGTCGCCGACAGGCCGATGGCGCGCATCTGCGGCGCCAATCGCCACAGCCGCGCGAGCCCAAGAGACAGAAGATCACCGCGCTTGGATGTCACCAGCGCATGCAGCTCGTCGAGCACGATGCGCTTCAAGGAGGAGAACAGGAACGGCGCGTCGTCGGAGGACAGCAGCAGCGCGAGCTGTTCGGGCGTCGTCAGCAGGATATCAGGCGGATAGCGCCGCTGCCGCTGCCGCCGCGATGTTGGCGTGTCGCCGGTGCGGGTCTCGATCTTGATCGGCAGCGCCATCTCGGCGACGGGACGCTCGAGGTTGCGCGCGATATCGACGGCGAGCGCCTTGAGCGGCGAAATGTAAAGGGTATGCAGGCCGCCGCTGCGTTGCAGGGTGCGCCCGGTGGAGACGACGGATTTCGCTGGAGCTGCGGGCGCGGAACTCAGCTCCACCAGCGTCGGCAAAAAACCGGCCAGCGTCTTGCCGGCGCCGGTCGGCGCGATCAGCAGCGCGGAACGGTCCTCGCGGGCTTTCTCCAGCAGCGCCAATTGATGTTCGCGCGGCGACCAGCCGCGGGCCGCGAACCACGCCTGGAAGCGGTCGGGCAACAGCGTGGCCGGCTGGGCCGATATTTTGCGGATACGGGGAGGCACGGCATGACAGGTAAGCCGTGGGGCGGGGTTCGTCGAGGGGTGGGAGGCCTTCCTTACCCTCTCCCCGCTTGCGGGGAGAGGGTAAGATACAGCAGTGCTCGCCTCTACTCCGTCACAGGCTTGTCGGACACGATCCAATCCTTGCCGTTGAAGGTCGAGATGAACAACGTCTTCATCGGGGTGTAGTCGCCGGGCGTGTAGTTGTAATTGACGCCGTCGAGGAAGAACGGCGAATGGAAGCCGTCGAGGGTCGATGCCTGCTTGAGCACGTTTTCGCGCGTGAGCTCATCGCCGCAGCGGCGCAGAATCTCGCCCATGGTCACCGCCTGGCCGTAACCGGCGTAGGCGATGGTGTTGTCGGGATCGACGCTCGGCAAATAGGCTTTCCGCAGCGCGTCGAACGCCATCACGTCCTTATCCGCCTCCCAGGGGCCGGGCCCGGCATCCTTGGAGTAACGGATCGCGACGATGCCGGTCGCATTCTCGAGTCCGGCGGCACTGAGGATCGAGCGGCCGGTGGAGCCGGCCGACAGCAGTTGCAGCGGCTTCCAGCCGAGCTCGGTGACCTTGCGGATCGACTGCGACGAGGCCTTGCCGGTGGAGATGTTGTAGAAGACGTCGGCGCCGGACTTCGAGAGATTGATGAGCTGGGAATCGACGGTCGGATCGGTCAGATCGTAGGTCTGCTCCATGATCACCTTTGCGGCCCCGCCGGCGTCTTCCAAGACTTTCTTGAAGGGCCCGAGGAAGTCGCGGCCAAAATCGTCGTTCTGATAGAGGATGCCGACCTTGGCATTCGGCTTCACGCTGAGGACGTGCCGCGCCAGGATGCGGGCTTCGGTCGGATAGAGCGGCAGGCCCGCCATCGTCCATTTGAACTCTTTCGGATTATTCCACTTGGAGGCGCCGGTGTTGAGCAAAAGCTGCGGCACGCCCTTTGAGTTCAGATATTTGTGCACGGCGGTTTGCGGCGCGGTGCCGAGCGAGCCGTAGAGCGCGAGCACCTCTTCCTGTTCGACCAGGCGCCGCGTCGCCTCGACGCATTTCGGCGCGCTGTAGGCATCGTCCATGGTCAGGAATTTGACCTTGCGTCCGTTGATGCCGCCCTTCTCGTTCAGCATCTGGAAATAGGCTTCGCCGATGCGCCCGAGCACGCCGTAAAGCGAGCCGGGGCCGGAGTGCGGCACGGTCTGCCCGATCTTGATCTCGGTGTCGCTGGCACCGGCATCATATTTCTTCTCCGCGGCCCAGACGTAGGGCGCGGGCAAGGTGGATGCAGCGATGGTCGCGAGCGCGGCGGCGCTGAAATCGCGCCGCGATGGATTCTTCGTCATTATTCGTTTCTCCCTGGTGCGCGCATTGTGCTGGCATCGCCGCACGGCTCGCAAGTGGGAAGTCACGGCTTTGCGACGCAATGACGCTTAAAGCGCCACATATAGCGCCTAGACTCAAGTTTTCTCGGCGACCACGACGAGGCCGCGCACCGGCTCGTTGTTCTCGGTGCGTGGCGAAGCCTGCTCCAAAGTGAGGAGCTTGAAGCAGGCCTGCGCCATCGTATCGCGCACATATTCCGCCGAATGGGCATAGCGCAGACCTTCGCCGAGAACGATGCCGCTGCCGTCATGAGTCTCCAGCGTGAACGCAAGCACGCCGCCGGACGCGAGCACGCGCCTGGCTTCACCGAGCACCGGGGCGAGATCGGGGAGATAGACGAACGCATCGGCCGCGACGACGAGGTTCGTGCTCGCATCGCTCCTGCTGCGCAGGCCCTCGATCATGTCGGCGACTTCGAGCTCGGCATAGAGGCCGGTGGCGCGCGCCTCCTTGACCATGCCGGGCGACAGATCGATGCCGATGAACTGGTCGACCTGTTTTGCGAAGGCGGCGGCCGCAAGCCCCGTCCCACATCCGAGATCGATGGCGCGCTTGAACAGCGCGGGCTTCTTCGCGGCGACGCGGCCAGCCACCACCGCCTTGAAGATCAACGACGGCGCGCGATAGCCGAGATCGTTGATCAGAACGTGCTCGAAGCGCGGCGCGTATTGATCGAACAAGGCCTGCACATAGGCCTTTGGCATCTCGGAAAATTGCGCGTCGCCGAGGCGCATCAGATGCAGATGAGCGCCGTGCTGATCGCTCGGGTCGGACTCGCGCGATTTGCGAAAGGCCGCAATCGCCTTGTCGCGCTCGCCGAGTTGCGCGCAGATTTCGCCGAGCGTGAACCAGGCCGAGGTGAAATTCGGCGCAAGCTCGATGGTCTGCTCCAGCAGATCGGCAGCGGCCGCCAGATCGCCCTTGAGCTGAAGATCGCGCGCGAACTCGAAGCGCCGGTCGGCCATGAGATCGCCGGAAGTCAGGAACAGGCGCAGGGGCATTGGGGAACCAGGAAGCGAAGTGAGCGGGTGACTCGAAGATGCGGGGTCGCGACCTATATAACAGGCATGCGTCCGCAAGACATCCTGCTGCCAGTTGCCGCCGGCCTATGCTGCAAGCCGGGCGGCTTCCATATCGACCCCGTCCGGCCGGTCGAGCGGGCCGTGATCACCCACGGCCATTCCGACCATGCCCGCGCCGGCCACGGCGCGGTGCTGGCGACGCAGGAAACGCTGGACATGATGCGGCTGCGCTATGGCGAGAATTTCGCCGGCTCGACGCAGGCGATCCGCTATGGCGAGGAGATCCGGCTCGGCGACGTCAGCGTGAAGTTTCACCCGGCCGGCCATGTGCTCGGTTCGGCGCAGGTCGCGGTCACCTGCAAGGACACCTGCATCGTCGCCTCCGGCGACTACAAGGATGCACCCGACCCGACCTGCACGCCGTTCGAGCTCGTGCCCTGCGACGTCTTCATCACCGAGGCGACGTTCGGTCTGCCGGTGTTTCGCCATGGCGATGCGGCCGACGAGGTCAAGAAGCTGCTGGCTTCGGTGGCGCTGTTTCCGGAGCGCGCGCATCTCGTCGGCGCCTATTCGCTCGGCAAGGCGCAGCGCGTGATCGCGCTGCTGCGCCAAACCGGCTACGACGCGCCGATCTATCTGCATGGCGCGATGGAGAAGATCACGCATTACTATCAGAGCCGCGGGATCGAGCTCGGCGAGTTGCGGCCGGTGAAGGGGGTGAAGAAGGCGGCGCTCGCCGGCACCATCACGCTGGCGCCGCCCTCTGCGACATCCGATCTCTGGACCCGGCGGTTTCCCGATCCGGTCACGGCATTCGCCTCCGGCTGGATGCGGGTGCGCGCCCGCGCGCGGCAACGCGGCATCGAGCTGCCGCTGGTGATCTCGGATCATGCCGATTGGGACGGCCTCACCGCCACGATCGCGGCGACCGGTGCCGGCGAGATCTGGGTCACCCACGGCCAGGAAGACGCGCTGGTGCATTGGTGCCAAAGCAAGGGCTTGCGGGCGCGGCCGCTCGATCTGGTCGGCTATGGCGACGAGGAGGAGACCGAGACCCCGCTCGCTGACGAGGCCGAAGCATGAACCGCTTCGCCGAACTGCTCGACCGCCTCGCCTACGAGCCCGGCCGCAACAACAAGCTGCGCCTGATCACCAGCTATTTTCGCGAGGTCGCCGATCCCGACCGCGGCTACGCGCTGGCCGCGCTGACCGGTGCGCTCAGCTTCAAGCACGCCAAGCCCGCATTGATCCGCGACCTGATCGCCTCGCGCACCGATCCGGTGCTGTTCGGGCTGAGTTACGATTATGTCGGCGATCTCTCCGAGACGGTGGCGCTGATGTGGCCGAAGGCCATGGGTGTCCACAACAACCCGCCACCCCCAACCCTCACCGAGGTCGTCACCACGCTGCGCACGCTCGGCAAGACCGAGCTGCCAAAACAGCTCGAGCGCTGGCTCGACGAGCTGGACGAGACCGGCCGCTGGGCGCTGTTGAAGCTCGTCACCGGCGCGTTGCGCATCGGCATCTCCGCGCGCCTGGCCAAGACTGCGGCCGCGGCACTCGGCGACAAGGACCCGCATGAGGTCGAGCTGATCTGGCCCGGTCTCGCGCCGCCCTATCTCGACCTGTTCGCCTGGCTGGAAGGCCGCGGCGACAAGCCGGTCAATCGCGATCCCGCCCCGTTCCGCCCCGTGATGCTGGCGCATGCGATCGAGGACACCGATTTCGCCGCGCTCGATCCCGCCGACTACATCGCCGAATGGAAATGGGACGGCATCCGCGTGCAGGCGGTCGCCGGCCGCGACGAGCACGGCCAGATCACCGCGCGGCTCTATTCGCGCACCGGCGAGGACATCACCGGAAGCTTTCCGGATCTCGTGCCATCGTTGCGGCTACCCGGCGCCATTGACGGCGAGCTTCTGATTCTGCGCGAAGGGCGCGTGCAGAGTTTCAATGTTCTGCAACAGCGGCTCAACCGCAAGGTCGTGTCTCCGAAGCTGATCAAGGAGTTTCCAATTCATCTGCGCGCCTACGATCTGCTCGGGGACGACGAGAATGATCTGCGCGAGCTGCCGTTCGCGGAGCGCCGCGAGCGACTGGAGACCTTCATCGGCAAGCTCGACGATTCCCGCATCGATCTCTCGCCCACCGTGCCCTTCGCAAGCTGGGAGGCGCTGACCGCCGCACGCGCCGATCCCGCCAGCGCCGGTGCGGGCGAAGACGCGGACGCCGTCGAAGGCGTGATGCTGAAGCGGCGCGATGCCCCCTATCTGCCGGGACGGCCGAAGGGACAGTGGTGGAAGTGGAAGCGCGATCCGCACATCATCGACGCCGTGCTGATGTATGCGCAGCGCGGCCACGGCAAACGCTCGTCCTACTATTCCGACTACACCTTCGGTGTCTGGACCGCAGGCGCGGGCGGTGACGAGCTGGTGCCGGTCGGGAAAGCCTATTTCGGCTTCACTGACGAGGAGCTGCTCCAGATCGACCGCTTCGTGCGTCGCAATACAACCGAAAAATTCGGTCCCGTCCGCCACGTCGTGCACGAGCCGGACAAAGGCCTGGTGCTGGAGGTCGCCTTCGAGGGGCTGCAGCGCTCACCACGGCACAAATCCGGCGTCGCGATGCGCTTTCCCCGCATCAGCCGCTTGCGCTGGGACAAGCCGCCGCGGGAGGCCGACCGACTGGAAACGCTGGAAAAGATGCTGAAAGCGGAGGCGGCGGAGATTGAGGCTTAAGAAGCCCCGGGCGTGTGCTTGCCCGAATTAAAATCCCGTAAGCCGATTGACGCCCCCTCACGGGTTCCCCATGTCCACCGCCTTGCCCTATGATAGGGTCGAATCCCCTGAGGAGTTTGAGATGGCCCACGACGTCAGAGATTTGCCGGCCGGCCGCAGTGATGGCCTGAACCGCTTTCTCGGCGGCTCGCCGCTGGCGGTCGCGTTTCGCCTGGTGCTGCTCTCGATCCTGGTCGGCGTCGTGCTGGCGACGATCGGCTTCGATCCCTGGAATATTCTCTACAGCATTCGTCTCTTGTTCCAGCGGTTGTGGGATCTCGGCTTCGATACCGTGAACTGGCTGTGGCGCTACTTCCTGCTCGGCGCTGTCATCGTGATCCCGATCTGGCTGCTGATGCGCGTTTTCGGCGCGCCGCGCAGGTAGGCCGTTAGTTTTGAGCATGATCTTGTCGGAAAACCGCTTCACACTTTTCCGGATCATGCTCTAGGGAGCTCGCAGCCGATGCAATTGCGCTTTGTCGGCTGCGGCGACGCCTTCGGATCGGGGGGCAGGCTCAACACCTGCTTCCACGTCTCGGGGCGCGAAGCCAACTTCCTGATCGATTGTGGCGCGTCGGCTTTGCCGGCGCTGAAGCGGCTTGAGATCGACTGCAATGAGATCGATCTCATCCTGATCACGCATTTCCACGGCGACCATTTTGCGGGGCTGCCGTTTGTTCTGCTCGACGCGCAATTCTCGCGGCGGACGCGGCCGCTCACGATCGCCGGCCCCAAAGGCATCGAGACGCGGCTGCGTGCAGTGATGGAGGCTCTGTTCGAGCACTCCTCGAAGACGAAACAGCGCTTCGAGCTGTCGGTCGTCGAGCTCGCGCCCGAGCAGAGCCAAAGCTTCGGCGCGGTGACGGTGACGCCCTACCCCGTCGTGCACGGTGAATCCGGCGGACCGTTCCTCGCTTATCGCGTCGAAGCGGAAGGCCGCACGCTGGCCTACAGCGCCGATACCGAATGGACGGAGACGCTCATTCCGTTGGCGCATGGCGCGGACCTTTTCATCGCCGAGGCCTATATGTACGAGAAGGTGGTCAAGAATCACCTCAGCCTGAAGACCTTGGAACAGCACCTTCCCGAAATCGGCGCAAAACGGCTCGTGCTCACCCATATGAGCGAAGACGTGCTGTCGCGCCTCGACGACATCGCCCATCTCGCCGCCGAAGACGGCATGGTGCTCGTGTTCTGACATGCACGCACCCGTTCACGTGAAGATCGGTTCCCGTCAGGTCTTCGCCATCGCAGGACCTGCGATGGTCGCGAACCTCACCACGCCGCTGATCGGCGTGGTCTCGACCACCGCGATCGGACGGCTGGACGATGCCGCGCTGCTCGGCGGCGTCGCCATCGCGTCCGTCATCTTCGACTGCCTGTTCTGGCTATTCGGCTTCCTTCGCATGAGCACGCTCGCCTTCACGGCGCAGGCGCTCGGCGCCGGCGAGACGCGCGAGCTGACCGCGATTCTGGTTCGCGGCTTCATCGTCGCGGGCCTGATCGGCATAGCCCTGATCGCGCTGCAACTGCCGCTGGCCGCCGTGCTGTTCGACCTGATGGGCGGCAGCGAAGGCGTTACGCGCGCGGCGAAAACCTATTTCGTGATCCGGATCTGGTCGGCGCCACTGGCGCTCGCCAATTATGTCATCCTCGGCTGGCTGGTCGGCCAGGCCCGCGCCAATCCGGCGCTCGCGCTCCAGGTCGTCATCAATCTCGTCAACGCGGCGGCGACGATCCTGCTGGTGCTGCTCTACGACACCGGCATCGCGGGTGCTGCGATCGCCGCACTGCTATCTGAAGCGGCCGGATTCGGGCTCGGCATGATGGTCTGCCGCCGCTATGCGGACGGCGGGTTCGCGGTGCCATACGCAGAGCTGTTCGACCGGACCAAGCTGATGCGGCTGCTGGCGGTGAATTCCGACATCCTGATCCGCACCGCGGCACTGATCGCCGTGTTTCTGTTTTTCACCGCCAAGGGCGCACGGGCTGGCGACGTCACGCTGGCCGCCAATTCCGTGCTCAACAATTTTCTGCTGGTCAGCGCCTTCTTCCTCGACGGTCTAGCGAACGCAGCCCAGCAGCTTTGCGGCCGTACGCTCGGCGCACGCGACGCGAGGGGATTTGCGGATTCGACCCGGCTGGTGCTGCTATGGGGGCTCGGCTTCGCGCTGGTCGTGTCCGCGCTGTTCGCGCTGTTTGGGCCGAATTTGATCGATGTCATGACGGCGAGCGAGGCCGTCCGTCGCGGTGCGCGGGAATTCCTGCCGTTCGTCGTGCTTGCGCCCATTCCCGGCGTGTTCGCCTTCGGTTTCGACGGCATCTATATCGGCGCGACCTGGGCGCGCGAAATGCGCAATCTGATGCTGGCCTCGCTCGCGATCTTCCTCGCCACATGGTGGGCGCTGCAATCGTTCGGCAATGCCGGGCTGTGGAGCGCGCTGATCGCCTCCTACGTCTCGCGCGGCGGCTTGCAGGCCGCGCGCTATCCGGCGCTGTACAGGAAGACGTTTTCGAAGCAGTCGCTGTAACGCGTAGCCCGGATGGAGCGAAAGCGTAATCCGGGGCCTTCGCGTCCGCGGATCGAATCCCGGATTGCGCTTCGCTCCATCCGGGCTACACCGCGAAGAGCTACATCCCCGGCCAGGTTTCCGCCGTCAACGTGGCGGCGTCGGAGCCGACGATCTCGGAGAGAGAATCCCGCCCGGTGCGCAATAGGGTTGAGGTGAGGTCGCGCTTGATCTCGTCGACGAGGCCGAGGCCCTTGTAGACCAGCGACGAATAGAGCTGGATCAGGCTCGCGCCGGCGCGGATTTTCGTCAGCGCGGCGCCGCCCGAATCCACGCCGCCGACGCCGATCAGGGGGAATGCGCCCTCGACGCGCACATAGGTCTCGGCGACCATCCGCGTCGACAGCCGGAACAGCGGCCGGCCTGACAGGCCGCCCTGCTCCTTGGCGCGCATCTCCTCGCGCAGCGTGCTCGGCCGCGCGATGGTGGTGTTCGACACGATCATGCCGTCGACCCGGCGCGAGCGCGCGACCTGCACGACGTCGTCGAGCTGGGCGAGGCTCAGATCCGGCGCGATCTTGAGCAGCACCGGCGTGTCGCCGGCGCTCTCGCGCACCCGCTGGCGCGCGTCGATCACCCTGGCGAGGAGATCGTCGAGCAGCGCGCCTTCCTGCAGATTGCGCAGGCCCGGCGTGTTCGGCGAGGAGACGTTGACGGTGAAATAGCTCGCGACCGGCGCAAAGGTCTCGATCAGC
This sequence comes from Bradyrhizobium sp. 4, assembly GCF_023100905.1. Classification (NCBI taxonomy): domain Bacteria; kingdom Pseudomonadati; phylum Pseudomonadota; class Alphaproteobacteria; order Hyphomicrobiales; family Nitrobacteraceae; genus Bradyrhizobium; species Bradyrhizobium sp. 4. The sequence goes on along the minus strand of NZ_CP064686.1, from coordinate 519,880 downwards.
TTGACGTAGTCATTGACGCGATCGGGCGAATCCTTGTTGGCGCCGACATTGACGCCGACGATGCCGCCGTGCTGCGCGCGCGCCGCGAGCCGGCGCAGGGCGGTCTCCGCGCCGTCATTGTTGAAGCCCATGCGGTTGATCACGGCCTCGTCGCGCTCCAGGCGAAACAGCCGCGGCCGCGGATTGCCGCTTTGCGGTTTCGGCGTCACCGAGCCGATCTCGACGAAGCCGAAGCCGAGCCGCAGCAGCGCATCCGGCACTTCGGCGCTCTTGTCGAAGCCCGCGGCCATGCCGATCGGATTGGGGAAGTTGAGCCCGAAGGCACGCACCGCGAGCTTGGGATCGTCAGCCTGCGGCTTGCCCGGCGGCAGGAAGCGCAGGCCCTGGATCGCGAGGCGATGCGCATCCTCCGGATCGAGCCAACGCAACACCGGCAGCGAGAGAGCGTCGAAAGCGCGGATCACGGGGCAAGCTCCGGAACGTCGTGGCCGCCGTCGGAGCGCGTGTTGAGGTTCATCACGGCCATCACAGCGCCGAGATCGAGCTCGCCATAGAGATGCGGAAACAGCTCCTCATTGCGCGAACGCTCCCAGCGCAATGCGCTGCCGAGCGCATCGCCGTCGACCTCGACCAGGAACAGCGCGCGCTGCCCAACATAATGCCTCTGCAGGGTCTCGGGAACCTGGGATGCGGTCGAGAAATGGATGAATCCGTCGCGCGAATCGTCCGCGCTGCCGCGGTAGACACCCTGCCGTTCCGCCTCACGCCAGGCCGAGGCCGGACAGATTTTGTAGATCTTGACCACCGCTTACGCAGTCCTGTTTGCCCGTGGAGACAGCTCTTTGAGTCTCCTGGGGATTTTCGTCTCTCGTGGGTCGTTAAATCCCGGGCGGGACCGTAAAGGCCACCCCTGCCGAACTCAAGACTTAGACGCCGCCTCTTGCACCGAAAACGGAAAACCGATTGATTTGAGGATAGTTTTCCTGAGTTGCGACGGGCTGGACCTTCCATGGTCAGACAGGCCAAAGCGCAGAGGATGCTCTCTCACGACCAGATCTGGGGCGCGCTGGATCGGCTGGCGGAGCGTGCCGGCCTGTCACCGTCGGGCCTTGCCAAGCGCGCCGGGCTCGATCCCACCACCTTCAACAAGTCCAAGCGCGTCACCTCCGACGGCCGCGAGCGCTGGCCCTCGACCGAATCGATCGCGAAAGCGCTGGCGGCGGCAGATTCCTCGATCGACACCTTTGCCAGGCTGGTCGGCGACGAGACGGGCGGCGGCCGCTCGGTGCCGCTGCTCGGCTTCGCGCAGGCGAGCGCGAGCGGCGCCTTCGACGAGTCCGGCTTTCCCATCGGCAAGAGCTGGACCGAGTTTGCGCTTCCCACCGCCGAAGACAGCCACAGCTTCGCGCTGCAGATTTCCGGCGAAGCGCTACAGCCCGCCTATCGCGACGGCGACGTCATCCTGGTCTCACCCGGCACACCGGTCCGCAAAGGCGATCGCGTGGTGGTGAAGACCAAAGCGGGCGAGGTCACGGTGGCAACGCTGAAGCGCCGCACAGCAAAGGTTCTGGATTTGCAGCCGCTCGATCCGCCACAGCCCGAGCGGACGATGGCAGCGAGCGAGGTTGCGTGGATCGCAAGGATCGTGTGGGCGAGCCAGTGAGGGGTGCTCCGCTGTCATTCCCCGCGAAAGCGGGGAATCCAGTACGCCGCGGCGTCTCGGTTCAGCACGGCGGTCTCTGGAATACTGGATCGTCCGCCTTCGCGGACGATGACGGTGAGTGCTGGACTCACGCACTCCGCGCCAGCGCGCCGTCGATCATGTTCACCGCGTTCTGCACGCCATACACCGCGACAAAGGAGCCGAAGCGCGGGCCTTTTTCCTGGCCGAGCAGCACCTGGTAGAGCATGTTGAACCAGTCGAGTGTCACGCCGGGACGGCCGTCCTTGCCCTTCTTGACCTGGTCGAGGAACGGCTCGCGGCGGCCGATCTCGTAGACGACGTTCTGGATGTCCTCGGCCGAGGCGTCCTGCGGAAGCTGCGATAATGCATCCCGCAGATCCTGCAGCGCCGCGCGCTCGGTGTCGGTCGGTTCGCGGAACGTCTTCGTCGGCGCGACGAAGTCGCGATAATAGTTGATGGCATAGCCGACCATCGCATCGAGCTTGGGATGCGTTTGCGGGCTCACGCCGGGCCGGTAGCGGCCAATGAAACCCCACAGCGTCTCGGCATTCTCCGCATTCGACGACGACACCAGCGTCAGCAAGAGCTGGAACGTGACGGGCATGTCGAACTTCGGCGGATGGCCGCTGTGGACATGCCAGACCGGATTGCCGAGCTGCTGCCTGGCGTCCTGCTTGGCAAAGCCGTCGATGAATTGCTGGTAGTCGTCGACGTTGCGCGGGATGACGTCGAAATACAGCCGCTTGGCCGCCTTCGGCTCGCGATACATGAACAGCGACAGCGATTCCGGCGAGGCGTAGCGCAGCCATTCGTCGATGGTGAGGCCGTTGCCCTTCGACTTCGAGATCTTCTGGCCCTTGTCGTCGAGGAAGAGCTCGTAGTTGAAGCCTTCCGGCGGCGTGGCGCCGAGCGCCCTCGCGATCGCGCCGGAGAGTTTGACCGAGTCGATCAAATCCTTGCCGGCCATCTCGTAATCGACGCCGAGCGCGACCCAGCGCATCGCCCAGTCGGCCTTCCACTGGCACTTGACGTTGCCGCCGGTGACCGGTGTCTCGACCTCCTGGTTGGTATCGGGATCGAGATAGGTCACCGTGCCGGCCGCAACGTCGCGGCGGATCATCGGCACCTGCAGCACGACACCCGTGGTCTTGCTGATGGGGAGGAACGGCGAATAGGTCGCGCGGCGGTCGGGTCCGAGCGTCGGCAGGATGATCGCCATCACCTTGTCGTAGGCAGCTAACATCTTGAGCAGCGTCGCGTCGAAACGGCCGGACGTATAATAGTCGGTCGAGCTCGCGAATTCGTAGTCGAAGCCGAAATGATCGAGGAAGGCGCGCAGCCGCGCATTGTTGTGGTGCCCGAACGACGGATATTCGTTGGTGAACGGATCCGGCACGCGGGTCAGCGGCTTGCCGAGATGCGCGGCCAGCATCTCCTTGTTGGGGACGTTGTCGGGCACTTTCCGAAACCCGTCCATGTCATCGGAGAACGCGAGCAGGCGGGTCTTGATCTTGTTTTCGGTCAGCACATGAAAAGCGTGCCGCACCATCGAGGTGCGCGCGACCTCGCCGAAGGTGCCGATATGCGGCAGGCCTGATGGCCCGTAGCCGGTCTCGAACAGCACCTCGTCCTTCGGGCTTTTCTTCAGCCGCGCGACAATGGCCTTCGCCTGCTCGAACGGCCAGGCGTTGGATTGTTCGGCGAGCGCACGCAGATCGCTCGGGTTCGCGGCAAGATCGATAACGGACATCTAAGGGGCCTCCGGGGCGCGGAAAATAGCGATTTCCAGGCAGAATGCAATTTTGCGGGGTACTGCCACCGCGCCGTCATTGCGAGCGAAGCGAAGCAATCCAGACTGCCACTGCGGAAACAGCCTGGATTGCTTCGTCGCAAGGGCTCCTCGCAATGACGGCAGAGCAGGCAGCGAAACTAGAACGGGCTCACCGAGAAATACCGCAGCCACAGATCTGTGTAGCGGCCCTTTTCCCAGACGCGGAACATCGCCCAGTTCAGGGCCTGGCGCAGCACGTCGTTGCCCTTGCGCACGGCGATGCCGATGCCTTCGCCGAAGAAACGACTCTCGACGAAGGGGCCGCCGGAGAAGGCGCAGCAATCGCCGGAATCGGTGCCGTTGATCCAGAACGCGAGCGCGATGGCGTCGCCGAAGATGAAATCGACCTCGCCCTTGCGCAAGGCGCCGCGCATGGCATCGTCGTTGGGATAGGGGTGCAGCTCGGCGTCGGTGAACATCGCCTTGAGATAGGCTTCATGCGCGGAGCCGGCGATGACGCCGACCTTCTTGCCCTCGAGATATTCGGGACGGATCTCCGGCATCACCGCGTCCTTGCGCGAGGCGAAGCGCGCCGGCACGCGGTAATAGGGGTCGGTGAAGTCGACCCGGGCGCGGAGCTGCGGGCTCACCGCCATCGAGGCGATGATGGCGTCGCCCCGGTTGGAGGCAAGCGCATCGACCAGCGTCTCGAAGCGGCGCATCTGCACCGTGCAGGTGACCTTGATCTCCTCGCACAGCGCGCGGGCGAAGTCGACGTTGAAGCCGGCCGGATTGCCGTCGGCGCCGGTATAGTTGAAGGGCGGATAATCAGTCTCGGTCAGGAAGCGGATCACGGTCAGGCGCGACAAATCCGGCCGCTCCGGCCGCCGCCGCGGGTCCCAAAAGCCCGGCACGGCCTGCGGGGCGGCTTGCGGCGCGAGCTGGGGTGAGGCTTGCGGCGCCGTTGGGGGCTGCTTGGCCGGGGCCTGCGCCTGCGCGCGCGGCGCAGCAGCGAGCAGGCAGACGCCGACGACCAGCCCGGTCAGCAAGCCACGGGCGGATTTGGACGATTTCGCCTGTTGCGATGGGGCCATCGGCTGAAAATGAACGAATTTCGTTGAGATCGGAGGGCCTTATAGCCCATCCGGCCGGGAACGCGAGCGCGGATTGCGGCCAATAGGGAAGCCTACAGATACCGCTTCAAGTCCACCGCGGCCTCTTCAGGCGTGCGCTTCAGGTTGAATGGCGAGACGAAGCGGCCGTCGCGGTCCATCAGATAGATCAGCGCGGTGTGGTCCATGGTGTAGTCGCCGTCCTTGGTCGGGACCTTCTTGGCGTAGACCCGGTAGGAGGTGATCACCTTGGCGGTCTCGGCAGGATCGCCGCTCAGGCCCTCGAGGTGCGGGTCGAAGCTCGACAGATAATCCTTCATCGCCGCCGGCGTATCGCGCTCGGGATCGACCGAGATGAAGACAGCATTGACCTTGTCGGCGTCCTTGCCCAACGCGCGCAGCACTTCCGAGATCTCGAACAGCGAGGTCGGGCAGACGTCGGGGCAATGGGTGTAGCCGAAGAAGATCAGGGTCGGCTTGCCCTTGAGGTTCTTGTCGGTGACGGCCTTGCCGTTCTGGTCAGTGAGCTGGAACGGGCCGCCGATCGCGGCCGGCTGCGCCACCTTGCTGACCCCGCCCATGGCCCAGAATACGATCAGCAGCCCGAGGATGAGGCTTGCGGCGAAGGCGGTCGCGATCACCAGCGGACGGGCGGCGGAGCTCATGGGCGGAAAACTTCCTGTCGCGGGTCAGAAGCAGGCGGCGAAACCGGTCCTGATCATTTCGAAGAACACCTGGCTGCCGTAGTGGAACCAGAGCGCGAGCACGCCGAGCACGACCAGGCCGCCGACGCCAGCACCCGCCAACAGCAGCACGAACGGCATCCGGCCGGCAGTGGGCGAATTGTCCGATACAGGATGTGCGGGGTGCAGTGGTTGAGCCATGACAACGATCGGGGTGAAGGCCGGAATTCCCTGCCTTTCAAATAGGCGCTGGGACGGGACCGGGCAAGCGCAGCCGGCGGGCCGGAGATCAATTGGGGCGGAGGATCTCCATCATGCCCGGGCTTGTCCCGCCTGCGCGGCCGAAGCCGCTCCGGCGAGGCGAAGGCCCGGGCATCCACGGACTTTCCAGCCGGGCCAAAAACGTGGATGGCCGGGACATAGGCGAGCGAAAGCGACGCCGTCCTTCGGACGGCTACGCCCGGCCATGACGATCAATTAGTGAAAGGCGAATGACTGCCGCGCCCTACCGCGGCGATGGCTTGTTGGCGGAGGCCTGCGCGTCGAGGTAGCAGGGCTTGTACATGGCCTGGAGCTGCCTGCCCTTCAGGAAGAGCATATGCGGGGTGAGGCCGCCGCGCTGATTGATCCAGCGTTTCACCTGCGAAGGATACATCGCATAGAGCATCTGGGTCGCTTCGGTATTGGTGACGGCGCGGCCGTTGCTGCCGAAATCCCACGCGGCGTGGAAGCCCAGTGTCGCGTGCGACGTCACGCAGATGCGGTCAGGCGGGATGGCGCCGAGGACGATGGTGCAGGCAGAGGCGCAGAGACCGTCAATGATGACGGTGTCGCCCGACTGTCGCAGGTCCTGGTATTTGTCGACGTAGGTTCCGATCCGGCCACCGCGGTCATCCGCGATCCGAACCACCGCGTGAGAAGCGCCCATGCTCGCGATCAGGAGAACCGCCGCAAGCAACCCCGTCAGAAACTTCATTGGCCCCCGCCCCAGTCGAATTCGAATCTGTGTGTCAGGTGGTGATGCCCTGCTAGGGTCCGTCGTAACCGCGGTTTTGTCTAGGCATGCCGGCTCGCTCAAAACAAATTCACATCCAGTGTTGCGCCGGCGCTGCACTCAGCCGGTCTTTTTCCCGAAGTGGAACAAGTTAACGATGTCTTACGCGGCACACTCTTGATCTCAGTTGCAACCGCCGGCTTCAATCCGGGCAACTACAGGGGGGAACCTGTGAAGGGGAGACACATGAAGGGGGAAACATATGGCCGAACAGATGGCTGAAGAGACTGACGTCATCGTTGTCGGCGCAGGACTGTCGGGCCTCGTGGCCGCAACCGAGATCGCGGACGCCGGCAAGAACGTGATCGTGGTCGACCAGGAGGGCGAGCAGTCGCTGGGCGGCCAGGCGTTCTGGTCGTTCGGCGGATTGTTCCTGGTCGATTCGCCGGAGCAGCGCCGGCTCGGCATCAAGGACTCCTTCGACCTCGCGATGCAGGACTGGCTCGGCACCGCCGGCTTCGACCGTGACGAGGATTTCTGGCCGCGGCAATGGGCCGAGGCCTATGTGGCGTTCGCGGCCGGCGAGAAGCGTGCGTGGCTGCGCGCGATGGGCCATCGCATTTTCCCCGTGGTCGGATGGGCCGAGCGCGGCGGCTATGACGCCATGGGCCACGGCAATTCGGTACCGCGCTTTCATGTCACCTGGGGCACCGGGCCCGGCATCGTCGAGCCGTTCGAACGCCGCGCGCGCGAGGCCGTCAGAAGCGGCCGGCTGAGCTTCCGGTTCCGCCGTCGCGTCGATGCGCTCTCGATCACCAACGGCACGGTGGATGGCGTCAGCGGCGCCATTCTCGCCCCGGATAATGTCGAGCGCGGCAAGAGCTCATCGCGCAACGTCGTCGGCGAGTTTGCGTTGAAGGCGCAAGCCGTGATCGTGGCGTCCGGCGGCATCGGCGGCAATCACGAGCTGGTGCGGCAGAACTGGCCGAAGCGGCTCGGTGCGCCGCCGAAATTCATGATCTCCGGCGTGCCCGAGCATGTGGACGGCCGCATGATCGGCATCACCGAGAAAGCAGGCGCGCGGCTGATCAACCGCGACCGCATGTGGCATTATGTCGAAGGTATCCAGAACTGGTCACCGATCTGGCCGCGCCACGGCATCCGCATCCTGCCCGGCCCCTCCTCGATGTGGTTCGACGCCGCCGGCACGCGCTTGCCGGCGCCGTTGTTTCCCGGCTCCGACACGCTCGGCCAGCTCCAATACATCATGTCCACCGGCTACGATTATTCCTGGTTCATCCTGACCCAGAGCATCATCAAGAAGGAGTTTGCGCTGTCGGGCTCGGAGCAGAACCCCGACCTCACCGGCAAGAGCTGGCGCATGACCATCAAGCGCGCCACCAACAAGGGCGCGCCGGCGCCGGTGGAAGCGTTCAAAAGCCATGGTGTCGACTTCATCGTGCGCGACAATATCGAGGATCTCGTTGCGGCCATGAACAAGCTGGCCGGCAGCGACCTCCTCAAGCTCGAGCACATCAAGATGCAGATCGAGGCGCGCGACCGTGAGATCGCCAATCCTTACGTCAAGGATGCGCAGGTGATGAACATCCACAATGCGCGGCGCTATATCGGCGACAGGCTGATCCGCACCGCCTCCCCGCACCGCATCCTCGATCCCGCTCAAGGGCCACTGATCGCGGTCAAGCTCAACATCCTCACGCGCAAGACGCTGGGCGGTTTCGAGACCGACCTCTCTTCGCGCGTGTTCGGCGAGGAGGGCAGCGTCATCCCCGGTCTCTATGCAGCGGGCGAAGCCGCCGGCTTCGGCGGCGGCGGCGTGCACGGCTATCGCTCGCTGGAAGGCACGTTCCTCGGCGGCTGCCTGTTCTCGGGCCGCAATGCGGGCCGCGCCGCGGCGAAAGCCGTGGGCTAGATGATGCGGCGGCGAACGCGCATCGCGGCGTTTGTCGCGGCATTGGCCGCCACTTCGGCTGCGTCCGCCGACACGATCGACATCGACGGCGTGAAGCGGTCCTACACTGTGCAACTGCCAACGAAGCGGCTCGTGCCGCTCGTCGTCGTGCTGCATGGCAAGACCCAGCGCGGCGCCGACATGATGACACGGACGGCGTGGCCGCAGGTCGCAAAGCGCGAAGGGTTTGCCGTGGTCTTTCCTGATGGCCTCAACCACGCATGGGCCGATGCGAGGACCAAGGCGGGACCGGCGCTCCGTGGCCCGCCCGCGGGCACCGACGACGTCGCCTTCATCGCAAAGCTCGTCGAGAAGCTGGTGGCGAGCGGCACCGCCGATCCTCGCCGCGTCTATGTCACCGGCATCTCCAATGGCGGCGCCATGGCCATGACGCTGGTCTGTGCCCGCGCCGATCTGTTTGCTGCCGGCGCGAGCGTGAGCATGAACCTCACCGATGAGGCCGCGGTCACGTGCCATCCGTCGCGGCCGCTGCCGATGCTGCTGATGAACGGCACCGCCGATCCGCTGGTCCCCTACGAGGGCGGCCGCGGATCGAGCTATTATGCCGCAGACGGGTTCTGGTCCACCGACGAGACGCTTGCGTTCTGGCGCAAGCTCAACGGCTGCGAGACCGACAACGCCGACGCGACCGATTTGCCCGACAGGGCGCCCGCAGATCAGTCCACGGTGACACGGATCTCGTCGCGCTGTCCTGGAGGGCACGACGTCGTGCTTTATCGCATCAATCAAGGCGGTCACCGCATGCCCGGATTTTCTCCGGATGCCCGCTTCCCGAAGGTCGCCGCCAGCTTGCTCGGATCGCAGAACGGCGACATCGACGCCGCCGAGACGATCTGGACGTTCTTCGGCCAGTTTCCTTGAAGTGCAGCGCATGCATAGCCGGCGACGCATGCGTGCCCGGCAACGCATGCGTGCCTGGGGTGGCACGAGGCAAGCCGCTGCGCTAGACAGGGCCGCCATTCAAAGGAGACCCCAATGAGCATTCAGCGTCTTGAAACCGGCCCGCGCATGAGCCAGGTCGTGGTGCACGGCAACACCGTCTATCTCGCCGGTGTCGTCGCCAACAACGCCGCAGGCGAAAGCGTGACGAAGCAGACCCAGGACATCCTGGCGACCATCGACAGCCATCTCGCCAAAGCGGGCACCGACAAGTCGAAGCTGCTCTCGGCCACGATCTACATCACCGACATGAAGACGTTTGGCGAGATGAACGCGGTGTGGGACGCCTGGGTCTCGCCCGGCAACACGCCGGCACGCGCCACCGTCGAAGCCAAGCTCGCGGCAGCCCAATACACCGTCGAAATCATGGTCACCGCGGCGAAGTAAGTTCGCGACGACATTTGCGCGCGCTTGTCGACGCATGATCCGATCGGGAAACCGCCTTCCCGGATCATGCGCATGACCTCCGAGGTAATCGATCAGCGCGCGCAAACCTTCGATAGTCAGGTCAGCCGAACGACACGGCGCCATCGAAGGAGACGACAATGACCGACCCCATCACCATCGCCCGCCGCTACATCGATCTCTGGAACGAACGTGCAGCCGGCCGCCGGCGCGAACTGCTGAGCCAGAACTGGACGGCGGATGCGAGCTATGTCGATCCCCTGATGAAGGGGGATGGCCATGACGGCGTCGATGCGCTGATCGCAGGCGTGCAGCAGCGCTTTCCCGATTTCAAGTTCAAGCTGATCGGCGAGCCCAACGGCTACGGCGACCATGTCCGCTTCAGTTGGGGCCTTGGTCCCGATGGCATCGACAGCCCGATCAAGGGGACTGATTTCGCCGTGCTGAAGGACGGCCGCATCAGGAGCATCACGGGATTTCTGGACCAGGTGCCCGCAGGCGCGTGAGCACGCGCTGATCGTTGCCAGGCCCTCTCCCTTGTAAAGGGAGAGGGCGCAGCGGCGCTCGTCGCACAGGCACTAGTTATTCGCGCTCGCAGAATCGTCCATCGCCTTGAAGGCTTCCTCCAGCTGCAGCGAGATCGGCACGTTCAGCCGTTCGCCGGTCGGAAGCCTTGCGGTGAACCATTTGTTGTAGAGCGGAACGAGGTCGTGGTTGGAGCCGAGCTTGCGGAAGGTGCGATCGACCACGGCCGTCAGTTGCGGCTCGCCCTTGCGGAACATGATGCCGTAGGGATCGTAGGACAGGTAATCGCCGGTGACGCGGAACTTGTCCTGTGCCTTGTGGCGCACGATCAGGCTGGACAGCAGGATGTCGTCGGTCGCAAACGCATCGGCCTTGCCGTCGACGAGCATCTGGTATGACTGTTCGTGATCGGCACCGACAACGATGGTCAGTCCCAACGAGGACTTCTTGTCGGCCGCCTGGATCGCCTGCTCGTTGGTGGTCCCCTTCGTCACCACGATAGTCTTGCCCTTCAGATCAGCCAGTGACTGGACGCTGGACGCCTTCGGCACCATCAGTTTGGTGCCGGCAACGAACATCAGCGGCGAGAAGGCGACGCGCTTGCCGCGCTCGGCATTGGCCGTGGTCGAGCCGCATTCCAGGTCGATCTTGTTCTGGAGCACGGCGTCGATGCGGTCATCCGAGGTGACCTTGACGTAGGCGATCTTGAGATTGGGATCGTCGACCTCGACGCCGATCTCCTCGACGATGGCCTCGCAAAGCTCGAGGCTGTAGCCGATCGGCCGGTTGGCCTGATCGAGGAAGGAGAACGGCGGCGAGCTCTCGCGATAGCCGAGCCGCACGGTGTGCGCGGTCTTGATCGCTGACAGCGTCGGGCTAAGCCCTTCGCTGCCACCGGTCTGGGCGGAGGCACCCGTGGCCAGCTGGCACGCTGCCAGCAACAAGCCGCCCGATATCGCCATTGAAAGGCGCATGATGCACTCCGATCAATGGCCGGCCATCGCAGGCACTTCGCCGGGGATCATGTCCCCCGGCACGGCATCGCCCGGCTCAAGCTCGTGCTCGGGCCCGAGTTCGCCTTCCCACTTGGCTACCACCGAGGTCGCGAGCGTGTTGCCGATCACGTTGGTGGCGCTGCGGCCCATGTCGAGGAAGGTGTCGATACCCATGATCATCAACAGGCCTGCCTCGGGGATGCCGAACTGCGACAGCGTCGAGGCGATCACCACGAGGGAAGCGCGCGGCACGCCGGCGACGCCCTTCGAGGTGATCATCAGGGTCGCCAGCATCGCGAGCTGGGTGCCGAGCGGCATGTCGATGTGGTAGCTCTGCGCGATGAAGACGCTCGCGAAGGTGCAGTACATCATGGTGCCGTCGAGATTGAAGGAATAGCCGAGCGGCAGCACGAAGCTCGATATCCGCGACGAGGCGCCGAACTTGTTCAGCCCCTCCAGGGTTTTCGGATAGGCCGCTTCGGAGCTCGCGGTGGAGAACGCGATCATCAGCGGCTCGCGGATCAGCTTCAGCAGATGGGCGTAGCGCGGCCCGATCACGATGAAGCCCACGACCACCAGGATGCCCCACAGCAGCGCGAGCGAGAGATAGAAGCCACCCATGAAGACGATGAGCTTCCAGAGCACCAGCAGGCCGTTCTTGGCAACCGTCGCGGTGATGGCGGCCCAGACCGCGAACGGCGCGAACAGCATCACATAGCCCGTCACCTTGAGCATGATGTGGCCGATATCGTCGATCAGCGCCAGGATCGGCTTGGAGCGCTCGGGCATCGAACCCATCGCCACCGAGAAGAACACGGCGAAGATCACGATCTGCAGGATCTCGTTCTGCGCCATCGCGTCCGCGATCGAGGTCGGGATCAGATGGGTCAGGAATTTTTCGATCGAGAAGGCGGAAACCGGCAGGCCGGTCGACTGCGCCTTGTCAGGCAGCGTACCCGGGAAATTCGCGCCGGGCTGGAGCAGATTGACCATCACGAGGCCGAGCATCAGCGAGACGAAAGAGGCGCTGACGAACCAGCCCATGGTCTTGGCGAAGATGCGGCCGAGCTTGGAGCCCGAACCCATATGAGCAATGCCGCCGACCAGGGTCGCAAACACCAGCGGCGCGATGATCATCTTGATCAGGCGCAGGAAAATCACGGCGATCAGGTTGATGGACGAGGCCCAATCGCCCCGCGTATCGGGCAGGAAGTTGTAGATCGCCGCGCCCATGATGATGCCGAGCACCATCGCCACCAGAATGAATTGCGTAAACCTGTTCGACATTGAACACCCCCGCTACACCGACCGCTTCATGATGTCGCAGATATGACGGCTGCGCAACACGCTTGGCGTGCGATCGTCGGGGCGGATGTTCCCGTTGCGAAACTGGCGCCCGCGATCTAGCCTTCATGCAGCGCACAACGAAAGCGGCTTGCACGTTTTTCTTGCGGCAGCTGCATCAATAATCGTCAAACGACCGAGGGGAAACATCATGAGCGGCAGCGTCAATCGTCAGATTCTTTTGGTGGAAAAGCCCAGCGGCAAGCTCGGCCCCGAGCACTTCAAGCTGGTCGAAGGTGCGGTGCCCGAGCCGAAGGACGGCGAGGCCTTGCTGCGCGTGCGATACATCTCGCTCGACGCCGCCAACCGCGCCTGGATGCACGGCGCGACCTATCGTTCAGCAGTCGAAGCCAACAGCGTGATGGCCGGCGGCGCCATCGCCGAGGTCGTCAGCTCGAAGGCGCCGGGGCTTGCGCCGGGCGACATCGTGTTCGGCGACACCGGCTGGCAGGAGTTGGCGGCAGTGCCCGCCAAGCACCTCACCAAGATGCCGAAGCTCGAGCCGATGACGCATCTGCTCAGCGTGTTCGGCATCGCCGGCCTCACGGCTTATTTCGGACTGCTGGAGATCGGCAAGCCCAAAGAGGGCGAGACGGTCGTGGTCTCCGCGGCCGCGGGCTCGGTCGGCTCGATCGTCGGGCAGATCGCGAAGATCAAGGGATGCCGCGTGGTCGGCATCGCCGGCGGCGCCGACAAGTGCAACTGGCTGACCTCCGAGCTCGGCTTCGATGCAGCCGTCGACTACAAGGACGGCGCGGTGTTCAAGGCGTTGCGCGCGGCAGCTCCGAAGGGCATCGACGTCTATTTCGACAATGTCGGCGGCGACATTCTCGAAGCCTGCCTGCCGCAGATGAACAATTACGGCCGCATCGCCTGCTGCGGCGCGATCTCGCAATATGACGGCGCGCCCTCGGCACACGGCCCGCGCGGCGTGCCCGGCCTGATCGTGGTGAAACGGCTCGTCATGCAGGGCTTCATCGTGATGGACTACATGAAGGAAAGCCAGCGCGCCCTCGTCGACCTCCAGGCCTGGGTCACATCCGGCAAGCTGAAGGTGCAGGAGGACATCATCGACGGCCTCGAGAACACGCCGAAGGCGCTGATCGGATTGCTGGCGGGCGACAACCGCGGCAAGCGGATGGTCAAGCTCTGACGACGTAGTTACGTCGCAATTGCAAAGCCAAAATCTACTTGCGGTAGAGGTCGCGGCGGCCAATGATGCCGCGCGCGGCATCACCCGCGACGATTGTTTGCATCACATTTGAAAAATTGTCGGCGTTATCGACAGGGCGGGAATTCACTCAGATGTTCAACATGTTGAAACATGCGTCGGCACGCGGGACGTTGCTGGCGGCGGCTCTCTTCGCAACTGCAGCAGGCGCGTTCGCACAAGCACCGACCGAGGCGCAGAAGAGCGCGATCCGCTCCGCATGCCGCTCGGACTTCATCGCGCACTGTTCGAGCGTCACGCCGGGCGGTGTGGAAGCTTATCAATGTCTGCAGAAGAACATGTCGGGCCTGTCCTCCGGATGCCAAACCGCGGTTCGCGCCGTCGAGCCAGCTGCGGCGCCGAAGGCCGAAGCCGCGCCGAAGACCGAAGCTGCACCCAAGGAGGCTGCACCCAAGGCGGAGACCGCGCCTGCCGCGCCGAAGGCTGAAACCGCTCCCGCCGCAAAGCCGGCTGCCGCGCCCAAGGCCGCCGCAGCCGCCCCGGCGACCAAACAGCCGAGCAGCGCGCAGGTCGCTGCCGTCAAGAGCGCGTGCCGCGCCGATTATCCCAAGGTGTGCGCCAGCGTCCCGCCGGGCGGCGCGCCCGCGCTCGAATGCCTGGAGAAGAACAAGGCAAGGGTTTCGCCGGCCTGCGAGAAGGCCGTGAGCGCCGCGGCCGGCGGTGGCGCGGCAGCAACGGCGGCACCTGCGGGCGCAGCTCCTGCAGCGGCAGCAGCACCGGCAGCCGCGCCCGCCGTGATCGTGCTGCGCCCGCTGCGGCCACGCGAAGAGCTGTTCATCGTCCAGTCCGCATGTCGCGAGGATGTCCGCACGCTGTGCGGCAGCGTGGCGCCAGGTGGCGGTCGGATCATCCAATGCGTTGCCAGCAACGCCGCGTCGTTGTCGCCCGCCTGCAAGGACGTGCTGGCGCCGTTCGCTGCACGCTAGAGAAGCAAGCCGTCCGGCGGCCCGCCGCACCACGGCGCTGGTGAACGGCGGCTGGATCAAGCCCTGCGTCTGACCTGCGGATGGCCAAGCCGGCGCGGTTTGGCTATGCTTCGCACGTCACTGCTTCGGACACGCGCCAAACGCGCGTCCGGACATGAGCTTCGGCGTGCCGCGCGCTTCGCCGATAATTCCGCTGGCGCGGGAAGCCGGAGCACATTAGTCTACCCCTAGATAGTAAGTATACTGTCAATCAGGGAGGACAGACGTTGCGGATCGCCGTGATTGGCGGGGGGCCCGGTGGGCTCTACTTCGCCTATCTCTGGAAGAAGCGTCATCCCGAGGATCAGGTCGACCTGTTCGAACAGAACCCGGCCGACGCGACCTGGGGCTTTGGCGTCGTGTTCTCGGACCAGGCCCTGGAATTCTTGCGTGCCGACGACCCCGAGACGGTCGACGCGATCGCGCCGCACATGGAGAGCTGGGAGAACATCACGCTGAACCTGAGCGGCGACAGCGTGGCCATCGACGGTGTCGGCTTCTCCTCGATCGGCCGGCTCGAACTCTTGCGATTCCTGCAGCAGCGCGCGCTCGATGCCGGCGTCACCCCACGCTTCGACACGCCGATCCACTCCATCGACCAGCTCAACGGCCATGATCTGATCGTCGCCGCCGACGGGCTGAACTCGCTGGTACGCCGCGCCTTCGAGGGCGATTTCGGCACCTCGCTGTCCTACTCCTCCAACAAGTTCGTCTGGTACGGCACCTCGAAACGCTTCGACACGCTGTCGCAGACCTTCGTCAAGACCGACCGCGGCGCCTTCAACGCCCACCACTACCGCTACTCGCCGACCATGAGCACGTTCCTGGTCGAATGCGACCACGCGACCTGGCAGGCCTACGGTTTCGCCTACAAGGACGTGGAGCAGTCCAAGGGTGTCTGCGAGGAGGTGTTCGCCGACACGCTCGGCGGCCGCTCGCTGGTCTCCAATAAATCGGTCTGGCGCAACTTCCCCTGGGTCTGGAACGAGCACTGGTCGTTCAAGAACATGGTGCTGCTCGGTGACGCCCTGCACTCGGCGCATTTCTCGATCGGCTCTGGCACGCGGCTCGCAATCGAGGACGCCATTGCGCTGGTCAAGGCGCTGGAATCGGATGCCCATCTCTCGACCGCCCTGCATCGCTACCAGGCCGCGCGAAAGCCGGTGGTGCAGAAGCTCGTCAACGCCGCGCGGACCAGCGCTTTCTGGTACGAGCACTTTGCTCAGCACATGCAGCAGGGCCTGATGGACTTTGCCTATAGCTACATCACCCGCTCAGGCCGCATCGACGACTCCCGCCTGCGCGCGATGTCGCCGGCCTTCATGGCGCGCTACGAAGCCGCCAAGAACGGTGGGGACGAGGCATGAGCGAGCAGATTCACGACCAGGTGCCCGCCAACAGCGCGGGCGCGCGCGAGATCGGCTTTTCCGTTCCGCAGGTCTACAATGCCAGCCGCGTGCTGTTCGACAATCTCGCAAGAGGATGCGGCGACAAGCTCGCGCTCATTGGCCCCGCGGGCACGCGCACCTACGCGGAGCTCTGCGCGGAAGCCGGGCGCTGGGGCAACGGCTTTGCCTCGCTCGGCCTCGAGCGCGGCAACCGCGTGCTGCTGTTCCTCGACGATACCCCGGCCTATCCGGCAGCGTTCTTCGGCGCGGTGCGCGCCGGCTTCGTGCCGCTGCTGATCAACACGCTGACGCCGCCGGATCTGCTGCAATTCTATCTCGCCGATTCCGGCGCTTCTGTCGCGGTGGCGGATGCCGAGTTCTGTGCACGTTTCAACGCCGAGGCCTGCAAGGACACGCCCCTGCATACGCTGGTCGTCGTCAATGGCGCGGTGAGCGATCACGCAGCACCAAACGCCATCTCTGCCGCCGGTTGGCTTCCGCAATTTCCGACTGAGCTCGCGGAAGCCGACACGCACCGCAACGAGATGGCGCTCTGGATGTACTCGTCCGGATCGACCGGCCGGCCCAAGGGCATCGTGCATCTCCAGCACGACCTGGCCTATAGCGAGGCCGCCTTTGCCCGGGACGTGCTGAAGCTGGCTCCCGGCGACATCTGCTTCTCGGTGCCGAAAATCTTCTTCGCCTATGGCTTTGGCAACGCGATCACCTTCCCGTTCTCGGCGGGCGCGACGACGCTGCTGTTGCCGGGCCAGCCGAAGCCCGCGGCGATCTTCAAGGCGATCGAGCAATACAAGCCGACGGTCTTCTTCGGCCTGCCGACGCTTTATACGTCGCTGACCAAGGCCGAGGGTGCGGACAGGACCGACTTCTCGTCCCTGCGCATGGCGCTCTCAGCCGCAGAGGTGCTCTCGGCCGACGTTTTCAACGGCTGGAAGACGCTCACCGGTCTCGAGATCGTCGAAGGCCTCGGCTCGACCGAGGTGCTGCACATCTATCTCTCCAACCGCCCCGAGCGGAAGAAGCTCGGCGCCGCCGGCCTGCGCGTGCCCGGCTACGAGGTCGCGCTGCGCGACAAGGACGGCCGGGACGTCGCCGACGACGAGGAAGGCATCTTGTGGGTGCGCGGCGATTCCAACACGCCGCTGTACTGGAACCGGCCGGACAAATCCGCCGAGACCATCCGCGAAGGCGGCTGGATCTACACCGGCGACCGCTTCGTCCGCGATGCCGACGGCTTTCACTTCTTCCGCGGCCGCGCCGACGATCTCATCAAGATCTCCGGCCAGTGGGTCTACCCGCTTGAGGTCGAGCTGTGCCTCGCCGATCACCCGGACATCCGCGAATGCGCGGTGTTCGCGGCCGAGCTGCCGGACCGGCGCATGACGCTGAAGGCAGTCGTGGTGATGAACAGCCGCGCGGCGGATCAGAGCGAGACGACCCGCAGGCTGCAGGACTACGTGAAAGGCAAGCTGCTTCCGTACAAGTATCCGCGTGAGGTGATCTTCATCGACGAGTTGCCGAAGACGGGGACAGGGAAGATCGACCGGCAGGCGCTGTTGCGGATGTGAGGAAGGACGTGGCCACACTCTCGCTGTCGTCCCGGCGAAGGCCGGGACCCATACGCCGAGTGAGAGTTATTGCGCGAGCTGGTCACCACCTGTCTTCGCCAAACCCAACTAGGTGGTTATGGGTCCCGGCCTTCGCCGGGACGACGGCGGTATTTGACGCCCCCACCCTCACCCCGCCTTCCCCATATGCTCCAGCGCGTCCTCCGCCCGGAGCGGCACCCGCGATGCCTCGTTGTTGAGATCGACGAGCTGCACCAGGAGCCCCATCAGCGCCTTGCGGTCCGCCGGCTTGAGCGGTTCGAGCATCCGCGCCTGGGCGCGTTCGACGGCGGGAATGATGTCGCGCAGGATCGCCGCGCCTGATTTGGTCAAATAGAGCAGCTTGATCCGCTTGTCTTCCGGCGCTGGCCTGCGCTCGACGAAATCCTTGGCCTGAAGCCGCTCAATCACGCTGCCGAGCGTGGAGCGGTCGAAGGCGATCACCGCGGACAGCCGCGTCGCGTCGATGCCGGGATGGGTGTGGATCGCGATCAGCGCCGCGTATTGCACCGGCGTGAGGTCGAACGCCTTGCACTCCTCCATAAAGATCGAGACCGCGATCTGCTGCATGCGACGGAACAGATAGCCCGGCGCGGCATAAACCGCGTCTATCGTGATCTGAGGCGCAGGCTTACTCGGCATCGGGTTGGTTCTCCGGCGCGGCGTTGACGAACGCCGGCAGCGTCTTGGCCGCAGCTTCCGCCTTCAGCAGGCGCGGATAGGCAGAGACGTCGACGCCGAAGCGGCGCGCATTGGCGAGCTGCGGCACCAGGCAGAGGTCGGCGAGCGTCGGCGCATCCCCGAAGCAGAACGGGCCCGGCTCGGCGCTGATCAGCGTCTCGCAGGCCGCGAGCCCCTCGCGGTTGACCCAGGCCGCCCAGTCCTGAACCTTCTCCTCAGGCAGCCCGAGCTCGCGCAGCCGCGCCAGCACCTTCAGATTCTGCACGGGGT
Source organism: Bradyrhizobium sp. 4 (assembly GCF_023100905.1). Taxonomy (NCBI): domain Bacteria; kingdom Pseudomonadati; phylum Pseudomonadota; class Alphaproteobacteria; order Hyphomicrobiales; family Nitrobacteraceae; genus Bradyrhizobium; species Bradyrhizobium sp. 4. The sequence goes on along the minus strand of NZ_CP064686.1, from coordinate 501,272 downwards.
GAGTGTCGCAGGCGATCGCCAAGGCGAACGCCCTCACCTTGGCGCGCTGCAAAATATCCTTCGGCAGCAGCGGCGGGTTGGGATGGGTCTCGTCGAGCCATTCGATGATGGCAACCGATTGGGTCAGCACTGCGCCCGCATCGTTCTCCAGCGCGGGCACCAGGCCCTGCGGATTGATGGCGAGATAGGCGGGCGCGCATTGCTCGCCCTTGCGAAGGTGATGCGGCAGGTGCTCGGCACCGAGACCCTTGAGGTTTAGCGCGATTCGTACCCGGTAGGCGGCGCTGGAGCGGAAATAGCCGTGCAGCTTCATCGGAACCCTCCCGTTTCGTTCTCGTTCGCACGTTGACGCTACCTAGATCGTAAGTATACTGTCAATCAACAAAATGACGGGAGCGCACCATGGAAGCCGTGACCAAGACGCCGGAACGCGAGGCGTTCTACAAGAAGATCGACGGCGAGAATCTCACCGCGCTCTGGACCGTCATGAGCGATTTGATCACGCCGGAGCCGAAGAGCGCCTGCCGGCCCCATCTGTGGAAGTTCGACATCATCCGCGACTACATGACGGAAGCCGGCAAGCTGATCACGGCGAAAGAAGCCGAGCGGCGCGTACTGGTGCTGGAAAATCCCGGCCTGCGCGGGCAGTCGAAAATCACCACGTCGCTCTATGCCGGCGTGCAGATGGTGGTGCCCGGCGACGTCGCGCCCGCCCACCGGCACAGCCAATCGGCACTGCGCTTCGTTCTCGAAGGCAAGGGCGCCCACACAGCGGTTGACGGCGAGCGCACCGCGATGGAGCCCGGCGACTTCATCATCACGCCGTCGATGACCTGGCACGATCATTCCAACGAGACCGACCAGCCGATGTTCTGGCTCGACGGTCTCGACATTCCGCTGGTGCAGTTCTTCGACTGCTCCTTCGCGGAAGTCTCCAACGAGGATCAGCAGAAGATTACAAGGCCCGCCGGCGACAGCTTCGCGCGCTACGGCCACAATTTGCTGCCGGTCGACGTGAAGCGGAGCTCGAAGACCTCGCCGATCTTCAGCTATCCCTATGCCTACACGCGCGAGGCACTAGAGAAGGCCCGCGCGAGCCAGGAGTGGGACGCATGTCACGGGCTGAAGCTGAAGTTCAGCAACCCCGAGACCGGCGACTTCGCGATGCCGACCATCGGCACCTTCATTCAGTTGCTGCCGAAGGGCTTCAAGACCGCGCGCTATCGCGCGACGGACGCAACAGTGTTCTGTCCGATCGAAGGCCACGGCCGTACCCGCATCGGGGAATCGACCTTCGAATGGGGCCCGCGCGATTTGTTCGTGGTGCCGAGCTGGCAATGGGTCACGCACGAGGCGGATATGGACGCGGTCCTGTTCAGCTTCTCGGACCGACCCGTGCAGCAGAAGCTGGACTTGTTCCGCGAGGATCGTGGGAACGTTTAGGCTGCGCTGTCAGCCCCGTCGTCATTGCGAGCGCAGCGAAGCAATCCAGAATCTTTCTGGGGCGACAGTCTGGATTGCTTCGCTGCGCTCGCAATGATGGAGTAAACCTCACCGCCAGTGCAACAGCCGTGTCTCCAGCCAGTTGATCACCCGCCCCACCATCAATCCAAACACCGACAAAATCACCACGCCCGCGAGCAGCTGATCCGTCTGCATCAAATTGCCGGCCTGCAGCACGAACGCGCCGATGCCGTATTGCGCGCCGATCATCTCGGCGCTGACGACGAGCAGCAGCGCCACCGACGACGTGATGCGGAAGCCGGCGAGGATCGCGGGCAGCGCGCCCGGCCAGACCACCTTGCGCACGATGGTGGCGAACGGCACGTTGAAGCTTTGTGCCATGCGGATCAGGTTGCGCGGCACCGCGTCGACACCGCTATAGACCGAGATCGCGGTAGAGAAGAACACCCCGAGCGCAATGGTCGCGATCTTGGGCTCTTCACCGATGCCGAGCCAGAGGATCAACAGCGGCAGCAGCGCGATTTTCGGGATCGGAAACAGCGCCGAGATGAAAGTGATGCCGACGCTGCGCGCCAGCCGCGACAGGCCGATGGCAAAGCCAACCGCGACACCGGCCGCCGTGCCGAGCAGCCAGCCGACACCGATGCGCAGGAGCGACGCGGAAAGGTGCTGCCACAGCGCACCCGAGATCGCGAGCTGGTAGATCGCACGCGCGATCGCCGATGGTGGTGGCAGGAACAGCGGATTGACGAGACCGCCGCTGCCCGCCGCCTGCCAGATGGCAATGACCAGCGCGAGCGCGATCCAGCCGCCGAAACGGCTGCTCGCCGGCACGAAGCCGGCGCCGCGAAAACGGACGCGCCGGACCAATTCATCCTTCACAGATGTTCCCGCCGGAGCGCGATCAAGCATGCTGGACCTCGCGCTCGGCATCGATCGCCTCGTTGCGGATCAGCGACCAGATCTGGTTCTGCAGCGCGAGCAGCTTTTCACGGGCTGCAATGTCACCGCGCTCGGTGCGCGTCATCGGCACGCTCACGACCTCGCGAATGCGGCCAGGACGCCGCGACAGCACCACGATGCGGTCGGCAAGCCGCGCCGCCTCTTCGAGATTATGCGTGACATAGACCGCGCCCATGCCGCCATCGGCGAGCAGCCGGACGAAATCCTCCATCAGCAGTTCGCGGGTCTGCGAATCCAGCGCCGACAACGCCTCATCCATCAGCAGGATGGCGGGGCGCACAGCGAGCGCGCGCGAAATGCCGACGCGCTGGCGCATGCCGCCGGAAAGCTGCTTCGGATAGGTTTTGCGAAAATCGGTCAGACCGGTGCGGCGCAAGGCGTCGTCGACCAGCGCGCGGCGCTGCACGGTCGAGAGCTGGGTGTGCAGCAGTGGGAATTCGACGTTCTCTTCCACATTGGCCCAGGGCAGCAGCGCAAAATCCTGGAACACGAAGGTGAGCGGATTGAGACTGTCCGCCGGCGGCGATCCACGCAGCTCAGGCGCGCCGGAGGTCGGCAGCAACAGCCCGCCGAGGATCGACAGCAGCGTGCTCTTGCCGCAGCCCGAGGGCCCCACGATCGCCACCACCTCGCCCGCCCCGACGGTGAACGAGACGTCGTCGAGCACGGCGAGATCGCCGAAACGATGGGTGATGTGGTTGGCGATCAGGTCCATAGGCTGCGTTCTACTCTCAATCCGCCTTCACAAATTCCTTGGCTATGATCGCATTCGCGTCGAAGCCCTTGTCGGCAAAACCCTGCTCCTGGAGCCATTTGATCTGATTGTCGACGTTCTTCACATCCAGCTTGCCGTCGGGATCGATATAGGCGCAATTGCCGACCACCTGCTCGACCGGCAGGTTCGTATACTTGGCGATGATCTCCAGCAGCGGCTTTGTCTTGTCATTGATCGGCGCGACGCCATCCTTCATCGCGGCAAGGATGACGTCGTGATATTCGCGGTCGGCCTTTGCCAAAGCGCCGAGCAGCTTCGTCACCAGCACCTTGTTGGTCAGCGTCTTCGGCGAGGCGAACACCGCGCCCAATTGCCAGGGTGTCTCGTCGCCGACCCAGCCGAGAAACTTCGCACCGCCGTCGTCCATCAGCTTTCGCGCGGTGGAGATCGGCAGCAGCGCGGCGTCCACGGTTTCGCCCTTCAGCGCGGCTGCCGCATTCGACAGCGATTGCAACGGCACGATCTTCACGTCGGCGAGCTTGAAGCCGTATTTGTCGGCAAGCAGGCCGAGCGAATAGTGAAAGGAGGAGCCGACCTGCGTCATCGCCACGCGCTTGCCCGCGAGATCCTTCGGCGTCTTCAGGCCGCTCGCATAGGCGTTGTTGCTGGCGAAATAGCCGATCAGGGGATAGCCGGCCTTCTCGCGGCTCATGCCGCCGATCACCTTGAGCACGCCCTTGCCGGCGAGATTGTAGAGACCGGCGGTAAAGGCGGTGACGCCGAAATCGATGTCGCCCGAGGTCGTCGCCACCGCGATCGGCTGCGCCGCATCGAAGAATTTCAGCTCGACGTCGAGGCCAGCCTCGCGGAAATAGCCCTTGTCCTGCGCGATGAAGACCGGCGCGGAGGAGGATAGCCTGAGCACCCCGATCCTGGCCTTCAGCGCGTCCTCGGCTCGGGCCGTGCCCATCGCTGTGATCGCCATCAGGGCAGCTAGCGCGAGCCGCACAATTCCGGTCATTTCGTTTCCTCGCCGTCGTTATCTTGCAGTCGGTTACAGGCCCTCGGGCACGGGCTGGTCCCGTCCGATGAAGGCGCCCTGTTGTTTCAACGTTTCCTGCAGCTTTTCAACGGGGATGTCACGCGGGATCCGGTTTCCGGAGAGCGCCAGCGCGGCGGCGGAACCGGCGGTCTCCCCCATCACGAAACAGGCACCGGAGACCCGGGCCGCCGACTGGCCCTCATGGGTCATCGAGGCGCAGCGGCCGGCGACCAGCAGATTGTCGACGCGTTCGGGCACCAGCATGCGGTAAGGCAGCTCGTTATAGCCGCGCGATTCCGGGATCGGCGGGAAGGTGAAGACGACGTCGCCGGGGACATGGGCCTCGATCGGCCAGCCATTGACCCCGATGGAATCCTCGAACGAGGCGCAGCCGAGCACGTCCTCGCCGCTAAGCTGATAGCCGCCGGTGATGCGGCGGGTTTCGCGGATGCCGAGCTGCGGCGGCAGGTCGACGATGTAGGATTTTTCAAAGCCCGGCACGGTGCGCAGGAATTCGAATGCGGCGAGCGCTTGCTTGCGGCCCTCGATCTCGCCGCGGGTGAGATCGTCAGGCTCGATGCCGTTGATGGCATGGCCGTCCTCGCGCGCCACTTGCGTGAAGTTCACCCGCCATTCGATGCCGGACTTCTGCGGCCGCACGATCGCGCTCTTGCGCGGGAATGTGTGGGTGCCGGCGGCGGTTGCCTTCTCCATCAATTGCGGGATGGTGCGCCAGGCATCGCCGGCCTTCGCGGGATCGATGCCGTTGAGACGGAGCATCATCGACGGGTACATCGGATGACCGTGCTCGTCGCCGAATTCGAACGGCGCGCCGGCCCAGACCGCAAGATCGCCGTCGCCGGAGCAATCGATGAAGATCTCCGATCGCACCGCCTGCCGGCCGGCCTTGGTCTCGACCATCAGCGCATCGATGCGCCGATCGTTGCCCATCACGACGCCGGCACCGAGCGCATGGAAGAGGATGTGCACCTTGTGACTGGCGAGCAGTTGGTCGGCCGCGATCTTGTAGGCGGCGGTGTCGTAGGCCTGGGCGAAGACCTTGCCGAGAATCAGATGCGGCGCATTGAGGCCGTTCAAGCGATCGATCCGCGCCAGCAGCTCGGACGCCATGCCCTGCACCAGCCGGTGGGCCTCGCCGTAAACATTGCCGTGCAGGCCGCAGAAATTGGTGACGCCGGCAGCGGTCCCCATGCCGCCAAGAAAGCCGTAGCGCTCGATCAGCAGCGTCTTCCGTCCCGCGCGTGCGCTTGAGGCCGCCGCCACGATGCCGGCCGGACCGCCGCCGAGCACGACCACTTCATATTCGCCATAGATCGGCACATGGCGCGCCGGTTCTTCGATCGTCATGGCCTGCATGGCGCGTTCTGCTCCCGAAATCTGTTGTTAAGCCGACTATGAATTAACGCGGGCCGGGCTACAATCCACCAAAATACACGATCAGCTTTCGCGAATCGAGAAAGGTGAAAAATGGACGTCCTCGTGAACCTCCAAGCCTTCCTCGCCACCGCGGACGCCGCCGGATTTTCCGCCGCGGCGAGAAAACTCAACGTCGCGACTTCGGTGGTCGCAAAGCGGGTCACCCAATTGGAGGCGCGGATCGGCACGCCGCTGTTTCATCGCTCGACGCGACAATTGCGGCTGACCGCGGCCGGCCAGGAATATGTCCAGAGGGCGCGGAGCGTGGTCGCCGATGTCGGCGATCTCCTGTCGCGCATGGGCGAGAAAGGACATGATCTTATCGATCATTTGCGTATCAAGGCACCGACATCGCTGACCATCGCCCGGCTTGCCGATGTGTTCAGCGCGTTCCAGACCCAAAACCCGAAGCTGAAACTCGAAATCGTCTTGATCGACCGTCCCGTCGATCCGGTGACGGAAGGATTCGATATCGCCATCGGCGCGTTCCCGCATTCGTTCGGCGGTGTGGTCGACGAACCCCTATGCCGATTGAAGCGCTTGTTGTGCGCGTCACCGGCCTATCTCAGCGCACACGGCATGCCGCGGCACCCGCGCGATCTGGTCGATCATCGTTGCCTGAGTTTTCTTCCCACCGGCCCGGACTGGGTGTTCGACGGGCCGCGCGACCGTATCACCGTTCAGGTCCGCCCGCTGTTGAGTTCGAACGAAGGCCACGTGCTCGTGAAGAGCGCGATCGCCGGCAACGGCATCGCCTTCATCTCGCACTACCTTGCGGAAGAGGCCCTACGCCAAGGCACGTTGCAGGTCGTGTTGCCGGATTTTCCAATCCCCGATTTATGGGTCAAGGCAACCATTCCCGAGCGACGGGTCCAGGCTGCAGCGGTTCAGGCGCTATTGCGCGAATTGAAGAGTTCGCTGTTGCCGGTGCTGTAAGGCCCGTTTCGTTTGCACCGGCGGCGTCGCCGATTTCTCCGGGAATTCAGGCCGCCGAGCGGATGGTGTGGAGGAAATCGTCGACGTTCGACTTCATTGAATCCGCCTGCTGCTTGAGGGCCGCCGCGACCGTAAGAGCGGCTTCAGCACCGGCGTCGGTCTCGCCCGCCACCGCGCGCACCTGACCGATTTCCTGCGTCACCGCCGTGGTGCCGTTGGCCGCCTCTTCGACGTTGCGGGCGATTTCGCCCGTTGCCGCGCCCTGCTCTTCGACCGCCGCGGCGATCGCGGTGGCGATGTCGGCCATTTCCTTGACGGTGGTGCCGAACTGCTTGATCGCCTGGACCGATTGGCCGGTCGCGCTCTGGATCGTCGCGATCTGGCTGGCGATCTGCTCGGTCGCCTGCGCTGTCTGGGTCGCGAGACTCTTGACCTCGCTGGCGACGATCGCGAAGCCCCGGCCGGCGTCACCGGCGCGCGCCGCTTCGATGGTCGCGTTCAGTGCCAGCAGATTGGTCTGACTGGCGATGGCCTGAATCAATTGAATGATGGTGCCGATCTTTTCAGCCGCATCCGACAGCCCATGGATCAAATCGGAGGTGCGGTTGGTCTCGTCGGTCGCCCGGTTCGAGACCGCGACGGAGCGATGCACCTGGCTCGAGATTTCGCGGATCGAGGCCGCGAGCTGCTGGGTGGCGGAGGCGACGGTCTGCACGTTCATCGATGCCTGCTCGGCGCGGGTCGCGACCGCTTCGGCGAGCCCGCGACCACGCTCGGCGACCTTTGCCAACTCCTCGGCGCTGCGCCCCATGTCGTCGGCGCGACCACCGACACCGGCAATCACCCCCTGCATGCCCTGCTCGAAGCGGCCGGCAAGATCAGACATCATGCGGGCACGGTCGGCCTCGGTAGCTTCGCGCTGTGCCGTGGCTTCGCCTTCCATGCGACGAACCGCCAGTGCGTTTTCGCGGAACACCTCGACGGCACGCGCCATGCGGCCGATTTCGTCGCGCGATTCGCCGCCCGGAATGGGATCATCGAGCTCGCCCGCCGCCAGCGATTGCATCCGGTCTGTCATGCCGCGAATCGGGCCGGATACGCTGGCGCCGATCAGCCATGCGAGCACCGCTCCCAGCAGCAGCGCGCCGGCCGCGGTCGCGATGACGGTCTGTTTGGTTTGATCGACCGCTGCCGAGGTCTTGTCACCCTGCTCGGCGCGCACGGTGCCGAGCTTCGCATTGATCTTGTTGACCTGATCGTCGATCGCCGCACTCGCCTTCTTCAGTTCGGCCTGCCTGGCGCGTAGATCGGCGGCAACCTTGATGACCTCTTCGAGCGCCGTCGTGTCGGCGGCGATCGCGGTCTTGAGTGCTGCGACCAGCGTCTTCAATTTGGGGGCGTCCGCCGTCGCCAGCTCAGCCTCGGTGTCTGCGATCGCCAACTGGGCGTAGGACAACGCCTGCCTGGCGTCGTCGGCATCGCCTGTCGACAAAGTGGAGCCATAGCGCATCACGGTGACGCGCAGCGCGTCGACGACGCCGGCCAGCCGCATCGGGTTGACAAGCCGTTCCGCGTCATCCGAGCGATTGGCGAGTGCAACCTGAATGCCGCTGACATTGAGGCCGGCGGCCGCGCCCTGGGCGTCGGTCTTCGTGGTGGCGGCGCGCAGCCGATCCGCGGCATCCGCCGCCGCGGTGAACGACGAACGATAGGTTTCCAGCGCCGTCTTGACCGGGCCGATGCCTTCCGCGATCGCTTGCAGTTTGCCGAATTGCCGATCGGCCTGATCGGCCAGTTTGCCCACGCCGTCGATCGCCTTGGCTGCGGCATCCTTGTCGCCGACATTCCAGGTTCGGATGAATTTCTCGACCGCCGAGTTCGCTTCCAAAAGCGCGGCACGCGCCTGTGACATGCCGGCGTCGCCAGCAGCGCTGGTCACGAGGTCATTGACCGTTCCTCCGATCCGCTCGACCTGGACTACGGCGAAGCCCGCCAGCAGGACCAGAAAGCTGAGAACCAGCGCGAAACCGCCAAACACGCGCGGACGGATGCCGATCCGGGACATCATGTGCGATAATTTCATGGGAATCCCGAAATTCTTACTGGGTGGACCGGATGGTGGCGAGCAGATCCTTGCCGAACCGCTTCTCGAATTCCTGATCGAGCGGCTTGACCGCGTCGACGAAGGGTTGGCGATCGAATTTCTCGATCACGTCCATGCCGCCGCTGCGCACCTGCTCGAGCGACGCGGCATCGAGCTTCGCCTGCCATGTCGCCTCCGCTCCCGCCTTTGCCTGCGCGATCAACGTTGCCTGGTCGGCCGGAGTGAGCTGCTCGAACATGGCCCGGTTGGCGATGAACACGACCGGCGCGAAGAAGTGGCCGGTCAATGTGAGGTACTTCTGGACTTCATAGAGACGGGAGCCGGCAATGGTCGGCACCGGATTTTCCTGCCCATCGAGCCGGCCGTCCTTGAGCGCGGTATAGACCAGCGGAAATTCCATCGGGACCACTTCGGCACCGAGCGCCTTGAACGTCATCTGATAGATCGGGTTCGGGATGACACGAATCTTCAAACCCTTGATATCGTCGGGGCTACGAACGGGCCGTTTGGAATTCGTGACGTTGCGGAAGCCCTGTCGGCCAATCGCCAGCAGGGTCAGCCCCTTATCGCCGAATTTGGCGGCGATTGCCGCGCCGGCCGGACCTTGCGCCACGGCCTTGGCGTGAGCCGTATCGCGAAACAGGAAGGGAATGTCGAACACGCCGAGTTCGGGGACGACCGCACTGACCACCGAACCCGACAGCACCGCCATATCGACGGCGCCGGACTGCGTCGCTGCGAGAATGGCGTTCTCGCTCCCGAGCGCATTGGTGGCGCGCTGGTCGATCACGATGTGCTTGCCGGACAATGCCACCAGCTTCTGGCGAAACTCATCCGCCCCGATCTGCTGCGGGCTTCCGAGCTGGGAATTGAACGCCAGAGAGACCAGCCGAGGTGAAGCGGCAACCGGATGCAGGACCAGCAGCGTTGCCGCCGCGACGATCGATCCGGCCTTCCAAAACCCCAGAACTTCTCTGTGCATTCGACACCATGGCGTGACAATTGTCGTAACCATAATGGCCGGGAATGATTGAACTCTTAAGGATGACCCCGCGGAATTACGGGGATTCGAATCGGTCCCGCGGACAAGATTTGGGGATGATGCACGATGCAGATCGTATGGGGCTGCCGCAGAGCGGCGCGCTCATGCCTTGCCGCCGCTCCAATTCGCCGCGCGCTTTTCGGCGAACGACGCCAGCCCTTCCGCGGCTTCCGCACTCTGTCGCTTGACCGAATGCAGGTGCACGAGCCGCTTGTAAGCGGCATCGTCGACTGCCATTCCGCCGAACGAGCTCTCCAGCGCCAGCCGCTTGGTCTCGGCCATCGCTTCAGGTCCGTTGGCAAGCAACTGCTCGACCACCTTGGCGCCGGCGGCCTCGAGATCGGCGAGCGGCACGACCTCGTGGACGAGGCCGATGCGGCGGGCGTCCTCGGCGCCGAAACGTTCACCTGTTAGCGCATAGCGGCGGACTTGCCGTACGCCGATGGCATCGCAGAGCTGCGGGATGATGATGGCCGCGGTCAGGCCCCAGCGCACTTCGGTGATCGAGAACAGGGCGTTGTCGGCCGCGATCCCGACGTCGCAGGCTGCGATCACGCCGGTGCCGCCGCCGAAGCAGCCGCCCTGCACTAGCGCAACCGTCGGGATCGGCAGCGTGTTGAGCCGCTGCACGGCCTCGAACGTCGCTCGCGACGCCGCCTCGTTCGCCTCAGTCGATTGCGGCCGGACGCCGTTGATCCATTTGAGGTCGGCGCCGGCCTGGAAATGCTTGCCATTACCGCGGAGCACGACGACGCGAAGGTTGGGCTTGCTGCCGAGATCGTCCATGGCCGCGAGCACGCCCGCGATCAATGCGCCGTCATAGGCGTTGTTGACCTCCGGCCGGTTCAACGTGACGGTCGCAACCCCACGCGCGTCCAGGGTCCACAGGACGGGGCTGTCGGTCATTGGTGTTCCTCCGCTCGTTTGTTTGGCGCGCACTATGACCGAGGCTCCGCACCTTGATCCATATCTTTCGAGCGTAGGGCAGCCGCGTCCATCGCATGGCGGCTTGTGTCATGCTGCCGCGGGGCGGCATCAAGGGATCAGGGACGGACATTACATGCGCATCTGCATTTTCGGCGCGGGCGCCGTCGGCAGCCATCTCGCGGTCAGGCTGGCCCGCGCCGGCCACGAGGTCTCGTGCGTGATGCGCGGCGCCCACCTGGAGGCGGTCCGGGCCAACGGCCTCAAGCTGCGCGTCGGCGATTCCGAGGTCTCCGCCAAGGTGAACGCCTCCGGCGATCCGGCCCAGCTCGGCCCCCAGGACGTCGTGATCAGCACCTTGAAGGCAACCGCGCTGACCGGGCTGGTCTCCAGTCTCAAGCCGCTGCTGCAGGACGACACCGCCATCGTGTTCGCGCAGAACGGCATTCCCTGGTGGTACGGGATCGGCCTGCCGCCACGACACCCGACTCCGCCCGACATCTCGTTCCTCGACCCGGGCGGGCGCTTGCGCGCCTGCATTCCGAAGGAGCGGATCGTCGGCGGCGTGGTCTTCTCCTCGAACGAGGTGATCGCGCCCGGTGTGGTGCAGAACCTGACGCCGGACCGCAACCGCCTGCTGATCGGCGAATGCGACGATCGCAATTGCGAGCGCATCACGACGCTGCGCGGTGTCTTCACAGACGCGAGGCTGGAATCGCCGCCGGTCGCCGAGATCCGCGAGGCGATCTGGTCAAAGCTGCTGACCAACATGTCGTTGTCGGTGCTGTGCCTGCTCACCGGCCAGACCGCGCGCGGCGTGCGCGACGATCCTGCGTTCGCCGAGGTTATCCCGCGGATGCTGAACGAGGCCAACGAGATCGCCCAGCACTTCATCCCCGAGGTCAAGCGCGTATCACGCAGCGGCCCCGCCCCCAATCACAAGCCGTCGCTGCTGCAGGATTACGAGCTCGGCCGCGCCATGGAGATCGACGTCCTGGTGAAGGCGCCCCAAGCCTTCGCGCGCACCGCCGGCCTGTCCACGCCAACGCTCGACCTGATCGCCGCCCTCGCGATCCAGAAAGCGCGCGACAAAGGGCTTTATTCGTCGTGAGATTTCAGGCGAGCTTGTCGATCCAGACCACCAGCGCATCAAGCACCTCCGCAAGCGCCTCCTCATTGCTGCGGCCGGACCTTTTGAGCACCGCGAAGGAGTGATCGCCGCCTTCGACCTCGTGCAGCGTCGCTTTCGGGGCAAGAGCGGCGATGACGGGCTTGAGGAGGCCGAGATCGGCGAGCCCGTCGCGGGTGCCTTGCAGGAACAGCATCGGGATCTCGACACGGGCCAGGTGCTCGGCGCGCTCCGTCGACGGCTTCTTGTCGGCGTGCAGGGGAAAGCCGAGGAAGGCGAGCCCTTTGACATCAGGCAGCGGCGTCTTGGACTGCGCCTGCGATGTCATGCGCCCGCCGAAGGATTTTCCGCCCGCGACGAGCTTCACACCTGGGCAGAGCCGCGCGGCTTCCTCGACTGCCGCGCGGATCGTGGCATGGGCGACCGCCGGCTGGTCGGGACGGCCCAGCTTGTTCTCCATGTAGGGAAAATTGAAGCGGAAAGTCGCGATGCCGCGAGCAGCGAGCCCCTCCGCAATCTTGTCCATCGATGCGTGCCGCATCCCTGCACCGGCACCATGCGCCAGCACGTAGCAGCCGCGCGCCTTGTCCGGCTGCATCAGGATCGCGGAGACCGTGCCGATGCGCGCGATGTCGAGCTTGAGCTCTTTGGTTTTGGCAGCCACAATCAACCATTCCGACAGACGCTACTCCGGCCGCCTTGGTAGCGTCACCGGCGCAGCCTGAAAACACAATAATTGCTGCTGCCGACTGGCCTACCAAGCCGGAACACTGCATCAACCGAGGTTTCCATGTCCTACCGCTCCTCCTGGATGACCGAAGAGCTCGTAATCTTCCGCGACCAGTTCCGGAAATACCTTGCCAAGGATCTGGCCCCGCATGCCGAAAAATGGCGCGAGCAGAAGATGGTCGACCGCTTTGCCTGGCGCGGGCTCGGCGAGATGGGCGCGCTGCTGGCGAGCGTGCCGGAGGAATATGGCGGCCTCGGCGCGACCTTCGCCTATGACGCCGCCGTGCTCGACGACCTCGAAAGCACGGTACCGGAGCTGACGACCGGCGTCTCCGTGCACAGCGCCATCGTCGCCCACTACATCCTCAATTACGGCTCCGAGGAGCAGAAGAAGCGTTGGCTGCCGAAGATGGCCTCGGGCGAGATGGTCGGCGCCATCGCCATGACCGAGCCCGGCACCGGCTCGGATTTGCAGGCCGTCAAGACCACCGCCAGGAAGCAGGGCAATTCCTACGTCATCAACGGACAGAAGACTTTCATCACCAACGGCCAGGCCGCCGATCTCGTCATCGTGGTCGCGCGCACCGGCGATGTCGGCGCCAAGGGCATTTCGCTGATCGTGGTCGAAACCTCAGGCGCGGATGGATACAAGCGCGGGCGCAACCTCGACAAGATCGGCCTGCATGCCTCCGACACGTCCGAGCTGTTCTTCGACAACGTCGCGGTCCCGCCAGACAATTTGCTCGGCGGCGAGGAAGGCCAGGGCTTCGTGCAGCTGATGCAGCAATTGCCGCAGGAGCGCCTCGCGCTCGCCGTCGGCGCGGTCGCCGCGACGGAGCGCGCGATAAAACTCACCGTCGACTACACCAAGGAACGCAAGGCGTTCGGCAAGCCGCTGATGGATTTCCAGAACACCGCCTTCAAGCTCGCCGAGCGGAAGACCGAAGCGATGATCGCGCGCGTCTTCGTCGACTGGTGCATCGAGCGGCTGGTCGCCAAGGACCTCGACACCGTCACGGCGTCGATGGCGAAATATTGGTGCTCGGAGAAGCAGGTCGAGACCGCCGACGAATGCCTCCAGCTGTTCGGCGGTTACGGCTACATGCAGGAATATCCGATCTCGCGCATCTTCATCGATTCCCGCATCCAGAAGATCTATGGCGGCACGAACGAGATCATGAAGCTGTTGATCGCGAGGTCGTTGTGAGCGGGTCGTGAGCGGCCCGCCGCTCAATTCGGATGCCACCAGCGGCCGCCGATCACGACGCCTTCGGAGACGATCTTGCGGTCACCGATCAGGTGCTCGCCGACGACGTCCTCATAGTCGAACTGGCCTTGCTTGATCGAGATCAGCGTGGCGTCGCCGACGCTGCCCGGCTTGAGGCTGCCGAGTTCGGGCCGCCGCAGCGCCATCGCGGCGTTGACGGTCGAGGTTGCGATGACGTCGGACAGCGGCATGCCCATGCACAGGAATTTCGACAGGGTCGTCACCTGGTCGAAGGCCGGGCCGTCGATGCAGAGCTGATGAATGTCGGACGAGATGGTGTCCGGATAGAAGCCGTTGGCGAGCATGGCACGTGCGGTCTTGAACGCGAACGAGCCCTTGCCGTGGCCGATGTCGAACAGCACGCCGCGCTCTCGGGCGTCGAGCACCGCCCGCTTCACTGTGCCCTGCGCGGTCGCGGGCGTGTTGGGGAAGGGCCGGAACGCGTGGGTGAGCACGTCGCCGGGGCGCAGGCGCGCCAGCACCTCCTCGTAGCTCGGCGGCGGATGATCGATATGCGCCATCAGCGGCATGCCGACCTCGTTCGCAACCTCGAGCGCGATGTCGAGCGGCACGACGCCCGACGTGCCCGAGGAGTGCAAACCGACGCGCACCTTGATGCCGACGATGAGGTCGCGGTTGGCGTCGGCCACCTTGGCTGCCTCGATCGGATTCATCAGCCGCAGCTCCTCGCTCTCGCCGACCATGATCCGGTGCGAGAAGCCGAAAATACCGGCATGCGAGACGTGCAGATAAGCGAGAATGCGAACCTGGCTCGGCTCGATCACGTGCTTGCGGAAGCCCGCGAAATTGCCGGGTCCCGCGCTACCGGTGTCGACCGCGGTGGTGACGCCGGAGAGACGGCAGAATTCCTCGGCATCGATGCCGAGAGAAGTGCCGCCCCAATAGACATGGGTGTGGAGATCGATCAGCCCCGGCGTCACGATGAACTGCGAGACGTCGCGCACGTCAGTGCCCGGATCGGCCTTGAGCCCGGTGCCGATCGCAGCGACCTTGCCGCCGGAAAAGGCGACATCGGTCACGGCATCGAGCTTCTGGGACGGGTCGACCACACGGCCGCCGCGCAGGATCAAGTCGAAAGGCATTCTCGTCTCCGGATGGGGCAGTGAGGCGGGCCGGCAGTCAGTCCGGGCCAGGAAGGACGCTTCGCGCTTCTAGCAATTTTTGCGCCGACAAGCGTGGCAAGCGCGACGATTGCTCACTGAAAAACTGGCGATCCCGGCATGACTCGAACATGCGACCTACGGTTTAGGAAACAGTAATCCCGCTTTGTCAATAGCACCAGACTGTGCTACATACCCACCGTAAGCCACTGAGTTTATAGAGTTTAGCGACCTCAAGGATAAACATAGCAAACCGCTGTACCAGACGATTTTTGGTGGCTAGCCAATGGCTAAAATCAGTTTCAGCGACACGAAGCTGCGGTCAATTGAGCCTCCGGGGAAAGGGCAGATTTCGGTGTGGGACAAGTCCCTCCCCGGCTTCGGTCTGCGCATATCCCAGGGCGGCTCCAAGACCTTTGTGGTCAATCGGCACAACACCCTCCTGACCATCGGCCGGTTTGGGGTCCTGACGCTCTCGGAAGCCCGCACAGAGGCTAAGAGGCTCATGGCCGAGTTCACCCTCGGGAAAGTACGCCCACAGTCGATCACCTTCGCAGCCGCCAAAGAGCTGTTTCTCGCAGAGAAGAAGAAGACCCGTCGTGAGCGCACCCACCACAACCTCAAACAGCGGCTCGACCTCCATTTCAAATTTCCAGGGCAGCTTGCGGATTTCACGCATCCCGAATTGGTCCGGAAGCTCGGGAAGATCAAATCCACTTCAGAGCATGATCACGCGCTCTCTGTAGCCAAGACCTTTTTCACATGGTGTCAGAACCGCCGCTACATCGAAGACAATCCCTGTCGTGGCGTGTCCCCACATGGCCATAAGTCACGCGCTCGCACACTTTCCGATTCCGAGTTAAAATCGATATGGCAGGCTTGTGAGCAGCGTTCTGTGGAATTCGATGAAGCCCGAAACCTTCCAGGTGATGGTGGAGAGTTTGGCAAAGACACTTCCGGCCGGAGTGCACTTGCACACAGAACATTGCCCGCAAGCTACTGCAAGATCGTGCAGCTCCTCATCCTTACCGGACAGAGGAAAACGGAGATCGCATCACTTCAAACTTCATGGATAAATTCAACACCGACACTGTCCTCTATTCCGCTATCGTCGGTGCATTCCTCTCCGGCCTTATCCTCGGCGCAAAATTCTTCTGACCTATGGACAATCACACTACCAGCGAGCGTGACGAAGAACGGGCGGGAGCACACTTTGCCGCTTGGTCCGACATGTGGGGAATTGTTAAAGACGCATATCACGTCTGGCACATGTCACGACACTGGCATTCTCTTTCCGGCGAGACACAGGAGCTCGTCTTTCGCGGGTTGGAGCAAAGCAAAAACTGCTCTCGATAAAGTCACAGGTTTAACTAATTGGACTTTACACGACGTCAGACGCACCTACCGCACCATCCACGGCAAGATCGGGACGCCCCCACATATCGCAGAGCGGTTGGTCAACCACGTCAGCTCCCGCACGGAAGTTGACCGCATCTACGACAGACACATTTACCTAAATGAAATGGCTCTCGCCCAAGCAAATTACGAATCCTACCTTTTGCAGCATGTGATACCTTAGCCCGTCAGCTGACATTCCCAGCTGTCTGCGCAGGCAGCTCCTTCAAAGGAGATGACTGTGTTGACAGGCAAAGAAGTTGCTAACTTTCGTGCACTCAAGGAACTCGGTATTCCCTATGCACGTGTCCATGTTTGGCGATTAATGCGCGCGGGCAAATTTCCTCAATGCTTTAAGCTAGGGGAGTTCCGCAATTCACCGCCAGTATGGTGGCTGCACGAGATTGTCGAGTGGCTTGAAGCGAAGGCAAAGGCTGGCCGCTCCGTGTAGGGGCGGGCGAGGGTAGCTCCCTCGCCTCATTGGAGGTCACACCATGGACCTACTGCGCACATTACTCGCCTTCTTAGGTCTCATCGTCGGATTCGTCGGCATAATGATCATCACCATGCCCTGGTGGTACAACACGACGGCTGCGACTGGATGGGTCGTTCTGGCAGTCGGCGTTATCATGTGGGTACAAGCCATTCCGGTAATGCGCGCCTCTGAGAGAGCAGAGCGGAAACAGCATTACCTCGAACAAATACGGAAGAGGAAATAGTGTTCATCTCAAGCGAGAGATGTCTCGCCTGCGGCTCTCGTCGCCGTCCGACTGATCTTGATACAAGTGCCTATCCTGACGCCAATCTTGCTGCAGACGGTACATTCATGGGTTTGCCGTCCTGGTTTTGCTCAATCGATTGCTACAAAAAGACAGTAGGAAAATATATCAAAGATCGTCGCTATGATTTCGATAAAACACATCTAGACGATGAAGCGTACAAAGCAGCCGTTGAGGACGCATACGCTGAACTCATGACGGAAATGAGCGGCGGCCTGCTATCAACCTTATTCAATAAGAAACTTCGCATGTCGGAGTCAGAATTCATCCAATCTAAGGTGGGGCATATCAAGGATCAATTTTATAAAATTCAGAGCACTGAAATCTTCCTCGCTGAAGTGGAGCTGAATGAACATCTGTACGCCGAGTGGCAACACAAACTTAAAGAAGATGAGGAGGAGCGCGAAGAGAGAAAAGAGAAGTTAGTCGAGCGCATAGAAAAGGCGGAAGAGAAGCAGCGCCTCGCACAGGAGAAGGAAGACGAAAAGCAACGCAAACTCGATGAGGAAAGAGAAGTTAAAGAGGCTGAGGAAGAGAGGTGGCGGGCGAAGCCATTTAAATTATGAGCATTGATTTAGATACACGCTGTGCTTCTCAATGGGTTGTGGGACAGCCCGGAGTCGGGAAGACCAATTTACTTTTGCATATGCTCGAATCCGACCTCGAGAGAGACGCCTGCACTATATGCATGGATGCAAAGGGAGAACTCACAGCAGCCGTGAGGGAATTGCACATAGAAGGTTTGCGGATTATCGATCCCAGAAATCCCGTAGCCATCAACCCTCTCGATGTCGGAGAGGATGCGATAGACCAACTTCTCTTCTTGTTCACAGCCATAGCGGAAAACGCAAAGGTAACACCAAAACAAGAAGCCTTTTTGCGCCCTCTCCTCCGAGCGATGGTCACGGGTTTCCCCGACCCAACCCTTGCCACACTACAAACTGTCATCAACGACAAACGTCCATTCCAGTCGCACATTCAACAACTACCGCCCGATCTTAGAAATTTCTTTGATGTGGAGTGGGGCGACTATGATGCGACGCGTTCGGAATTGACATGGCGGCTTCGTCTTCTCCTTGATAATCGACTCATACGAGCACTTTTCAGTGCGCCCAAAACACGCTTCAAGATGCCTTTAGAGATGAACCGCCGAGGCCCCATAGTGATAGATAATTCTATCGCCCTTGTAGGGAAGTTGGGCTCTGCTTTCATGGGAAAGTATTTTCTATCTGCCATATGGGAAGGTGCGATGGCACGATTTCTCCATCCCAGGCGAGAGAAAAAGCTTGTATTTGTCTACCTCGATGAAGCGGACACGGTGATCGATCACACGATAGCGGACATCATCGATAAATGCAGGGCAGCTCGTATATGTTTGATCTTGGCCATACAGAGGAAAGGACAGATCAAAGACCCCAATGTACTTTCCGCTCTTGAGGACTGCGCTATAAAAATGGTCAACGTGGGGGCCGAGGCATCCTATTTCAGTAAGCTACTCCACATCCCCGAAGAACGTCTTTGCCCTCAACCTCTCGGTCATCTACCCCGTGGCCAATTTGCAATCCATGTGAGGGGCAAAGGTTCTGAAATTGTGACAGTCCCGCGAGCTAAGCTTCCCTTCCGCAATATGACGGAAGCAGAAACGAAAGCGCATCAGCAGAGGATGATTGATCTGTACGGGTACGAAACGCCTGTAAAAGTTACAACGCAAACAGCCCCCGAGAGGGCTGTGAGCGTTTCTCCTTCGCGCGAAGGCAAGGCCGGAGCCAAGATATCATCCGCAGGTATTTCTCCTGAAGTTGATAGGCCCATTGTATCAGATGATCTCCCCGCGCCAGCAGTGTGGAAAAGAGATTAATTTTTGTACAGGTGCGATTCAACATAGCGCTCCACCGTAGGATATACTTGTACGTAGATCACCTTAGTTGCCGCCTAGACCGTTTTATCAACGGGTCTTAATTCATGCTGTATGAATTCACGCTGGACAACTAACGTAGTCAAACGCAACGGCAAGGCCGTCACGGTACGCGCTGATGCCGATGGCAATATTGAAATCCTAAAAATCTTAGCCCGCTATCCAATCCTCACGGTTTTGGATATTGCCGCGCTTACTCTCAAGAACCGTTCAGCTCACGCGGTCAATGAGCGCATTAGGTTCCTCAAGCGCGAACCGCACAAGCTCGTACAGGTCCACCGCTCGCAATCCGATGAGAGCCGATTACATCGCTCTACGAGGCTCGCCTATCACCTCACGCGCAAAGGTGTGGCCTTTCTTCAAGACAAGGATGTTCACGTCGAGTACCGCGAGCCCTCAATTCATTTCATCCATACTCTCACAGAGAATCAAGTCGCCGCCTCATTTGAGATTGGCGCGCGAAATCGCTTTATCTCATTCAACGACATTCTCGATAGCTCAAGTACTCCGCAACGCATTAGAGAGACACGCGATCATTCGATACCGGTCAAGTTCTCTTATCGTGGGAAAGACTACGATAGGGTCATACCGGACGCGCTGCCGTTTGCTATCTCTTATCCCAACAACACGTATCGCTTTTACTGCCTGGAAGTCGATCTGGGCACCGAGCAGTTACGTTGGTCGACCTCTGATCGTCAGACCATCGAACGAAAATTCTTGTCGTATCTCAATGTCCTAGATCAGCGCATTTACAACACTCATTTCGGCTTTCCAAATCTAACAATCCTCTTCACGACCCCAAATCACACTCGCTTGGAGAGCATGATGAATATCTTGCCCACACTCAGTACGAAGTACCTCAATCACTTCGCTTTCAAGGATTTTCCAACGATCATGGGCAACACACCGCAGCCCACTGATCGCGGCTGGGCCTTCAATCAGCCGTGGCTCCAATGTGGTGGCAAGACTGTGAACCTCAGAGGATGAAATGGACAGAGTAGCGCGAATTACAGAACTGAAAGCAGAGCTGAAATTGCTGACTGAAGCGATTAAGGCGGAGTCGGCAGCCCTGAAGACCCCACGCAAACCAAAAGAAAATAAGGAGAAGGCATGAGCTACGCCTTCCTCTGCAAATCTTGCAAAAGCTTTTGGCTCATATACGCGCTGAAAGCCATTCCACACCCTGAGAAGCAGCGGTGTCCCTTTTGTGGAAAGACCATCAGACAGGAGACGATGCAATGAGATACATCTTCCACTGCAAGCGTTGTGACGCGCGATGGGAAATGGAAACTAAGCCGCCCATCATCCCGATCCTCCCGAAGCTGATGCGCATCCATGTGAAATGCCTGTGCGGGAAGAAAGTGACGCCCTACGATTGCGACTAAAGGAAAAGCCCCGCGAAAATGCGGGGCTAAGTTTTTGGCAACTACCTTGAAGCGATGAAGCTCTCAGCTCTCTGGAGCACGAGCACTGCGTTGGCAAGGTCTCCGTGACCCAAGCCGTCAGTGTTCTTCCACTCTTCTCCGTCTTTGTAACTGCGCTGAAGGGTGACGGAGAAGAAGTCGCTCGCATTCTTCCACACGGCGGCCGTGACATTCCCGACTCGAAACTTCGCAACTGGTTTCTCACTCATTTCCACTCTCCTCTGGTTGCAGCAACGCACGATTAATATATGTCTTTGTGGTTGTGTGCGCAAGAAGTGCAGCATGTGCGTGTATGTGTTACAGTGTACACACAGCGTTGCCAGCAGGAGGAATGAATGACTTTCACAGATTTTGCCGCCTTGAAAGAGAAGGTGAAGATCGAGGATGTCTGCAACCTCTATGACCTCAAGCAGAAGTGGAAGGGAAATCAGGGACGCGGCCCGTGCCCTGCTTGCCCGAAGGGAGATGATCGCGTCCTCGCAGTGAATACGCAAAAAGCGTCCTTCTACTGCTTCTCGGCGCGAACGGGTGGCGACCTCATTGCCATGATCGCCCACACGCAAGGCATCTCACAGCGGGATGCTGCCGCCGAGATCGCGAAAAAGGTCGGCCTCGACAGTTCCCCCACAACTCCAAAGTCGCCCCCCGAGAAAAAGGAGGACGATCTCTATCTCGAAACCCTCAAGGACATGATCGAAGACCTTGAACAGCGCGTGAGTGCGCTTGAAGAGGCCAAAGTCGTGAAGCTGAGGGCAACATGAAAATCATAAAGGGAAGGATCGAGATGGATGAGTCAGCATATCAACTCATCAACGGAAAGCCCCGCCTGACATACGCTTGTGGCTTCTGTCAGAGTAATGCCTTTCAGGTTGTCGATGGGCATATCGTCTGCTGGACGTCCGACAGCGAGAAGATAGTGTGCTGCTCCGAGTTCTGCGCTCGGTCGTACGTGCATGACCCTGACCCACCCCGCTTCATCGACGAATCGTGGCTGTACGAATAGGAGGATGCAATGACCTTGATGCTACACGCGGGCGCCAAACCCGCTACGTACGACGATCTACGTGGAATTCACACACCGGAAGGTACGAGCACTCATCTGCCTGTACCCCATCATGAACTTGTCGAATTGGTCCGGTTCACCCTCGGCTTCTACCAACATGAGATCGCTGAGGAGCATCACGCCATCTCTGAAGATGGCTCACGATACTTCGGCCTTCTCTCGCTCAGGAGTCCGTACGGAGATTACTGTGATTCCTTGGGTCTAAGAAATTCTCACGACCGCAGTTTTTCTCTAGGAATTTGCCATGGCTCGCGCGTCTTTGTCTGCGACAATCTTGCCTTCATGGGAGACCACGTCGTCAAACGCAAGCACACGGCCATGGCGAAGAAGGAATTGCCAGGTCTCATAACCGAGATCATCCGGCCCCTTCAGGACCAGCGCATCGCTCAAAATCAAAAGCTGCTCAACTATCAGCAGATGCCACTGACCGACATGCAGGCAGATCACGCGATACTTCAACTCTACAGAAAAGACGTGATCGGGGTACAAGCCGTCGGACAGGTCTTAAACCAATGGGAAATGCCCGAGCACAACTGGGGAGACAAGACAGCCTGGAGACTGTTCAACGCAGCTACCTACGCCCTCGCCGGCAAAGTGTCAGAAAAGCCAGATCTCACCAGGCGGCTGCATGAAGTGATCGATGGCACATGCCAGGTTCTAAACTAAGCTCTTTCTGTTCTTTATACACAGGCCGCATCTACATGGTGCGGCTTTTTCTTTGGTACAATGGATGGAATGACCGCCAAAAAGCGGAAGGCAATAAGTAGGAAGGAGCAGACAAAAACGCTCATCTGGTCAATGAAAAAGGCCGATGAGGAGTTTTCTAAATTCATACGAGCGCGAGACAAAACGTGCCGTCGATGTGGGACTGACAAAAATCTTACATGCTCTCACTTCTGGTCCCGACAACATAAAGGCACTCGGTACGATCCTGAGAACTGCGATGCGGTATGTTGGATGCCCTGCCACAAATATCATTGGGAAAAGGAGAAGCAAGGAGACTACAGAGATTTCATGCTCAAGAAACTCGGCAAGGCGAAATACGCCGCGATGCAGAAGCGTGCTCAGGGGACGTATCCACTCACTCAAGCTATAATCGACTGTATGAAGCTTGTTGCCGTATGAAACACCTATACTTCAAGTGGCCATTCAGAATCTTGACCGAGCGAGATGAGGGATACGCCATCGACGCAATCTGCTATTTTCAGAAGATGCCGTGGCTTATGAACTCGCGCACCCTCAACGAAGAAGAGCGAGCTGAAAAAGGATATGCAGTCGAGGCGGTCGTGGTGACATACAAGTGTCGGTTCTTCATCGATCTCTGGCTCGTCACGCTGTATTTTCAGTGGGAACAGAAATCCATGACGTATTACTGGAACAAGATAATGGCTGACTTCGCTGTATGACAGAAATCCACTCTCACATTTCTTATGGCTACAGAGTTCGCGCTAAAATTGCACCCCACATGTCACCACCCCTAGTGTGGAAGTGGTTTTTCGGCATTCCTTACTTGGATTATCTTTGGCCGCTATGACCCTCACTATCCCCATGTGTGGCTGGTGGTCGCTGCCAATCGTGCTGTAGAATTACAGTATTAAAAGGCTAATCTCCTTACCCAATGTTACGAGTAAAATCGTTTGCGATTACTGACGACGAAGGAATTAACAAGCTTCTAGACACCAATAGAATTGGAAAGGGTATCGGTATCCTCGTTTCCAATGGAAACATCTGTATTGGCTATGAGGATGGGCAACCAGAGACCAAAGAGCAGCGAATTGCCGCAATAGGCGAGCAGAAGAACACCATGCAGAACGAGCTCGACATCATCGAGCACTCTCAGTCTGTACTCGACCTCCTTATCGCGGACTGCCAGGACCGTGTGAATGTCGCGCAGGCCAACGTCAACACGCTCGAAAAGAGCGAAACGTACGTAAAGGCAGACGACAAAAAAGCTGCAGCTGACAAGCTCGCTGAAGCTCAGGGTGCTTACGATCAACTCGACAATCAGCGCCGGATGAACGCAGCCGAGATAACGCGTACCAACATCAACCTTGCAAAGTTCGACGAGCAGATCGCGAAGTTGAGCTGATATGGCAAAACGGGGTCCGAAAGGGAAATTGACGCCCGAGGTTCGTAAGAAATTAGAGGAAGCTGCTGCGCTCGATTGCACCATCGAAGAAATGTGCTTTTACGCAGGGATTACAAAGCCCACCTATTACGAGTGGACAAAAGCCGATCCTGAATTATCTGCCCGTTTGGAGGAGCTACGCAATAACCCTGTTTTGAAAGCTCGTGAGACCATCGTGAGGGGTTTGAAGAGCGGGGATAAGTCACTTGCCACTTGGTATCTCGAAAGAAAGCGTAAGAAGGAGTTTGCAGAGAGGAGAGAGGTGACAGGAGAGGACGGTAAACCACTATTTGATGCCGACACAAAAGCAAAAGCAGATGCCGCCATCAGCGGTTATCTCGGAAATACTGGACAGGGGAATTAAGAGCGAGATCAGGGCTCTCTTCGCCTTTAACAGCACCAATACCGAAGAAGAGGTATTGCTTAAATTCAACCTATGGGGACGCTGGTTTCATACCAAGTTCTACAAGACCGCAGACGCTCCATTCCACGTCAAGATCGACCGATACAACTACGCTGTCTACTCAGGTAAGAAGATCCGATTTGCAGACCAGGTGTGGGCGCTCATTAAGTTCTTCGTAGACATTGCCTTTCGTGGTGCCGCCAAGACAACGCGCACAAAGCTATTCGTCGCCTTTGCAATATCAAACGATACAGATCACACACGCCGATACTTCAAGGTGTTGAGCGCCGATTACGACAATGCCAAGCAAATCGTGACTGACGTATACAACATGCTCATTGCCGCGCGCGTTCAACATTACTACCCAGAGATTTTCCAGAAGACGATCGAGAAGCGCCAAGAGACGATGGCAACCTTTACAACAGCCACCGGCGTCAAGATGGACTCGGACTCTGTTGGCACCGACCAACGCGGTGACGTTCAGGAAGAGACACGGCCCGATTTCATATGGTTTGATGACTTTGAGACGCGAAAAACACTGCGATCTGCAGTCACTACGATGGCGATTTGGGCGAATATGGATGAGGCGAAACAAGGTCTGTCGAAGGATGGTGGCGCGATTTACAACTGCAACTATCTCTCAGAGCGCGGCAATGTACACAAGCTCGTACTCACGGACGGCGGTGATACTAAGGTGCTGATAACCCCCATCAAAGGAACAATTGTCAACGGAGTGCATGAAGACGGACCACCTACATGGCCAGCTTCTTACACGCCCGAAGATGTTGAGACCAAGATACGAAATGCCGACGATCCTGCTGGCGATTATCTATGTATGCCATCGGCTGGCCATGACATCATGTTCGACCGTGAGAAGATCAATGGCCAACCCGTCAGAACACCAAAACGAACAATCGCTGAATTTAAGATCTTTCATGAATACGATGCCTCACACCGATATGGCTCAGGGCATGACGTAGCCGGTGGCGTGGGCCTGGACAGCTCTACCTCTGTGTTCATTGATTTCTCCACGACACCAAGCAGGGTAGTCGCCACTTTCAAAAGCAATACGATTAAGCCCACTACATTTGGAGACGAAATCCGGAGTGAGGCTGACCGTTTTGGAGCGTGCCTCGTCGCCATTGAAAACAATAAATACGATAGCTGTATAGAGCGATTGAGGCAGCTCAAGTACGAGAGCATCTACTTCCAAGAGCTTCCAGGCACCCGCGTTGGAACCCCACCACGCGTCAGGACGCTGGGCTGGAATACCAATGCGGACACGAAGCCCAAGATGATTTTTGCCCTCAAGAAGGCTGTAGAGGATGGGCACCTCGAACTCTCAGACGTTGACCTCATCGCGGAGCTCAAGAGCTACTCGCGAGATGACCTTTTAGACAAAGATGACGATCCTAGAGAGACGACGCGCCACTTCGACCTACTTATCGCCTGTGCCATCGCTTACCAGATGAAAGATTGGGCAGAGGTGAAAAAGGAGGAGAGCGGATACACGCAACCAGCATATGAGTCACCAACACTATCCTAAAAAGCAGACCATCAGGCCTATTGAGCGGTGGCGAAAGAACCGCTGGCAGTTTTGGAATGAGGCGAACGCAGTCATTGAGTACTGCGGACAAAAGGTCTGCTGGAAGACCCGAGGTGAAGCGGAAGATAAGAAGCTCATACAAGAAGCGAAAGCCATGATTCCTCTGCGCATTTATCTGTGTGACCGCTGCTCATACTTTCACCTCACCAAAAAAGTATGAGACGCGACGACATGTTTCGGTGTCAGCACTGCAAGGGGTTATTCCCCGACAAGGACTGCACACGTGATCTTGTGACTGGCGTATATATCTGTCCCAATAACTGCACGCCGATCTTCCACCAGCCACCATATGAATTGCCAACCATCAACGATTAAGCGCCGTTGTCAGCGCTGTGAAGAGCTCTACGACATCCCCAATGTCCGCAAGTCGCCTATTCGTGAGAAGCAGCTACTGTGCTTCCCTTGTCCGCATTGTCTCTACTCTCCATGCGATTCAGGACAGTCAGGACGCTGTAAGGTGTGCTCTATTCCGTTCACGATCGTGGACCATCATGCCAGAGGTATGTGCAACCGAGATTACATGCGATCACTTCGAACGCCACAAAACAGGGCGTAGTTTGTACACTTCAGAGAATGTCTACTGACGCCTCCACCGATACAGAAAAATCAGCACAAGATTCTTCTGAATACCTCGATAGCCGTTGGAAGAATTTGAGCGGTAAGCAGCTCGCGGACGAAGCGGTCACTGTCGCAACCCGCCAGCTCATGGCCTCGACTGATTTCAAGAAGCCACGCCTCGCAACCCTCGCAAAGTACTGGCAGCTCTACGATGGCAAGGTGCAGAAGAAACTGCGCCAGCTTTTCAATGTGCCTATCCCTGTATTTCCCGGCATGATCGACACGCTTAATGCACAATACGACACGCCTATTCGCTTGAAATTTAAGGAAGGCGATGCTGCAGACTATTTCAAGGTCCAGAAGATCAACGGTGCGTTTCAAATGGAGGTGATGAACACCGCACAGAACAGTAAATGGGATAGCAAGCTCAGAATGGCTAGAAAGCACGCTATTATGAACGGCATCGCCATTCCAAAGCTGACTGCGGAGAGCGATCCTGAGTACAAATCAGAGCTCGAAATCGTCAATCTAAAGAACTATCACTTCCAACCGCGCGGCGGACTCTACAACGAGAATCATCTCTTCAATGGCGAAGAGGATATCGAGAAAACAAGGTCGGAACTCGTATCAGGTGCCCGCTCAGGTTCGTACGACCAGCAACAAGTAAAGGAATTATTGCGCCTCTCTGCCGATAGTGACTACCTACCTGATGGACGCTCGGATATGAGCGAAAAGCTTTCACGCTTCAAACCACTTGGCCTCAACCCCGACAACACCACCTACGTAGGCGAGAGCGTGTTTAAGCTTGCCTCATGGATTTTGAATATCGATGGCACCCGCTATTACTTGTGTTGGCACCCATGGACCAAGATATGGCTCAGATTTGAACCGTGGAAGGACATGTGCAGCTCCGAGCTCTATCCCTGGAATCCCTACACCACACACGAGGATGACGAGAACCTTCTTTCGAAGTCATACGGTGACGACGCCTATGCTGCGTGTGATGCAATCGTCGCCATGTTCAACCAGGAGCTCACCAACCGCGAAAAGCGCAACTTCGGCACGCGCTACTACGACAAGGACATGTTCAAGGACGTCCGCAAGCTCGACGAAGCTCAGTATCGACCTGATGCTCTCGTCCCTGCTGACACTATGGGCGGCACCAAGCGCATTTCAGAGGGTATCTTTGAATTTAAGTCAGGTGAATTGAACGGAACGGTCAATCTCATCGACTGGACTGTCAGTACCCTCGGTAGAAACAACGGAGCAAACGACATGGCGCAAGGGAGCGTCACTGACGTGTCTAAAAAGGCCTCAGTAGCCTTTGCAGAGCAAAAATCGGTATCAAAGCGCCTCTCGTGGGGTGCACAGCCCTTCCAGGACATGATGGCGGGCTTGGGCAAGCGCTATATCTACGGCCTCAAAGACCACATGCCTTCCAAAATGGCTATCCGCATGATGGGCGAGCGAGGATGGGAGTGGGAGCAGATCACACGCCTCGATCTCGATACGACCAAGGACGTCGACGTCCTCATTGAATCGACTGACAAGCAGCAGGAAGAGAGTGACATGAACATGGAAAAACGCAAGAACGCTCTTGAGGCGATCGGTGCCGATCCTATTCTCTCCCCCATCATCAACGCCAAATGGCGCGCAAGCGAGCTTCTCAGTGCTGTGGGTGGGTACGAGGATGCAGAGATCGCGGAAGCGACCGACACCAAGAGCAATAACGACAAGAAGTCCCTCGCTAAAGCATCCGAGGCTATTCAGCTCATCCTACAGGGTAAGCAGCCCGTGCAGTGGTTCGGTGCCACCCCTGCTTTCATGCAGAAGATCGTCGATTTCGCCTCTGACAATAGGGCTACTCTAGGCGAGAAGTTTGACCAGCTCCTTGAGTACGCCAGCTCGCACGAGCAGATTGCCATGCAGAACATCGAGCGTAAGGCTATGGAAGATGCGCGTGCCATGCAGATGCAGCAGGGTATAGCACCAGGGGCAGCTCCCGCTGCACCCGGCGCAGCACCAAGCAAGGCACAGAATCCCGGTGTCCCTCCAGGTGTGTCACACGCCATGAACATCGCCCAGCTCGCCGCATGAGATACGTCATTACCAAGGAAGTAGACGCGGAGAGCATCACTGAAGCTATTCAAAACGAGCGTAAGGGCAAGATTGTCAATATCGCAGCGCAGAACGCCGATACACCAACGGAGTTCGGCTACAAAGCATGAGCACAGACATCGACAAATTGAGAGAGATATTCCTCACCGAAGTAGATGAGGACATTCGCGCTGATAATGAGGAGAAAATCAAGGAATGGCAGACCGCACTTGTCCACAACGAGGCTCTTGCATCCTGGAAAGAGCATGACATCACCAAGCAGATCATCGCGCGCGCCAGAGACAGCTATAAGCAGACAGCAATGATGCTGTGGAAGCGTCGATCCATGACAGAAGTGCAGCGTCAATCAGCCTGGGCGGAACAAGACGCCATGCTGTGGCTCATTCAGCTCGCAGCAGACGATCCGAAAAGAGAGATCGAGAAGATCAATATGGAAATAACTGCAGCAATCAACGCCACAAGTGCGTAGCCATTTTGCATACTTACGATACTTACCAGTTATTCCAAAATCATGACTAAACCCAAGAAAGTAAAAGACGCGGAGCCAGAAGGACGCACAGGCGTTCCGGAGAAGGCTGAAGTCACATCTGTCACTGTGTCGTGGCGCGGCAACGAGCGCACCTACTCGAAAGAGATACACGGTGAGAACTTCCAAAAGCTCGCAAAGCAGTTCGCGGATCAATATCCCGACGCTGTCATTTCGTAGCTCTTTGCTCTTGGCAAGCTCCTAATACTGCCTTTTCGCGCCTCGGAATTTTACAGGGGCACGGTTCACAGGCACCTATCAAAAACTGTCCGTCGTGGTTACGACGCTGATAGACAAACAAACCTATGTCGCAAGACGAAGAAGCATACAAGGCGGTACTAGCCAAAGCTGGCGTAGACCTCCCGGAGTTGAAAGACACTCCAAAAGAGGAACCGGAGGCACCTGAAGCTGAAGAGCCAAAGGACGAGCCCGAGGAACCAAAAGAACCTTTAAAAGAAGAACCGAAAGAGCAACGCAAGCGCTCGATCTACGACGTCTACAAAGAGGAGAAATCCGAACGTAAGACGGCCGAAGCACGAGCTGAGCAAGCGGAGAAGGAGCGCGACGAAGCAAAGCGTCTACTCGAAGAAGCGGTCGCCGCCAAGGGCACTGACGACGAGAAAGAGACTGCCAAGGATGCCGTCGAGTACGCCAAGAAAGTCGGTGCTGATCCAGACCTCGTGAAGCGCATCATCGAAGATGCCCGCAAGGGGTTTGAGCAGAAGCCGGATGAATCATTGCAGAAGGACATCGCCGAATTCAAGGCTTGGAAAACCACCAACGCCAAGAGCATCGAGCAATCAATGTTCAATGATGAGTTCGAGAAGTCCGTCCCGTCTCTGAAAAAGCTCTTCCCTACGGTCAATGATGAGGAATTGAAGACGATTAAAGCCGAGCTCGACACGCTGTCCCACACAAAGGAATGGCATGACAAGTCGCTCGCTTATGTCGCTTTCGAACACCAGGACAAACTGTCTGCTCTCGTTTCCCCCAAGAAGCGCGGCATGGAATCTAAGGGACGAAAAGAAGTCGAACAACCCGACTTCGAATTCAACCCTGAAGCTGATTACAGCAAGATGACCATGGCCGAACGCAAGGAATGGGAGAAAACATACAAGGAGCTGACAAAGAAGTCTGAGGGCCTCATGACCAACGCGCAGGGAAAGAAGATACTCATCTAGCGTTTACGCTGCTCTTTCGGCTTAGCAATTATTGTTATGGCTGCAAATCCAAACACAATGACATTTAAAACGGTCTACTCGGCCGAATACCAAATGTCACACTTCAAGGAGCCAGTTTACCCAATCTTAGGTGACACGCGCCTTGAGGCTGGTCTTACAAAAGGCCAGACCGTTTCCCGCTCGTACGCATCTGATGTCGTTGTGAACGACATGGGTGCTGATGGTTCCTACTCAACACAGGCAATCACAGATACGGCAGAGACGCTCACTATCAACAAGGAGAAGGAAGCCTCGATCTACATCAAGAAACTTGATGAGCTCCAGGCACACCTCTCAGTCAAGCAAAAGTACGGTCGCAAGCTCGCGAACGCCATGATCAACCAGATCGATGGTGACGTGACCCTCGCTGCCTACAACGGTGCGGGTACGACTATGGACGATGGAACATTCTCCGGAACATCCGGCAATGCTTTCACGGTCACTGCGTCGAACGTCGCGACTGTCTTCACTACCGCAAAGCAGAAGCTTCGCTTGAAGAACGTCATTTACAACAACCGTTTCCAGTCCTCAATGGACCTCGAAGTACCAGAGGGTATGCCGATTGCGATCGTATCGCCGGAAATCCTCACCTACATCGAGCTCTTCCTCGGTGGAAAAGACACGCTCTTGGGCGACCAGGTATCCCGAAACGGATTCCAGGGCTACTTCATGGGCTTCAATGTGTTCTGTGTGAACACGTTGCCATGGACAGGTGTGCTCTCGATGGTCACTCAGCCTTCTGATGGTGATACCGTGACTGTCAACGGTGTTACCTTCA
This sequence comes from Bradyrhizobium sp. 4, assembly GCF_023100905.1. NCBI lineage: Bacteria > Pseudomonadati > Pseudomonadota > Alphaproteobacteria > Hyphomicrobiales > Nitrobacteraceae > Bradyrhizobium > Bradyrhizobium sp. 4. Next base: position 470,486 of record NZ_CP064686.1, on the reverse strand, counting down.
CGTTCAAGACCACACTCGGCTCCACAGCCGGTAACGTCTTGATCGGTGGCTCTGCTGATGCAGCTCGCGCAAATCTCGCCGGTCTCATCAATACACCAGGGACAACCGACTCGAACGGTGTAGCACTCACTGCAGCGAACCAAAGGCTGATGAAGAACCTCACGGCCACTAACTCGAACTCTGCTGACACGCTCACGCTCGTCGGTAGTGGCTGGGGTACGGTCGTCGTTTCGAAGTCATTCACTGATCCAACAGACACATGGACCTCGACCAAGCAAATGCTTCACTGCCTCTTTGCCTTGTCTAAGTCTGTCAGTGTTGTGATCCAAAAAGACCCATCTCTCGAAGACAACTCTGTCTCTGGAAAGATCGGTCGCGACTACATCACGTGGGCTGCTTACGGAATCAAGGTCTTCGTTGACCAGGCTCCGCAGATCGTTGCCCTCGAAGTGAACTCGTCGAGCTTCACCGCAGCAGCTACTACACAGAAATAGCAACTAACAATCAGCCACTATGACTAACATCCTCAAAAGCACTGCACTCGTCATCGCAGGACTGGCTGTTGGTTGGCTAGTTTCTGTAGCTACGAACAAAGCTCCGGCACCGATAGATTTCGGAGGCGTCTACAACCAGGTCCAGCAATCCTTTGATCAAGCTGGATTCCACGTAGGCCCATCTGGAACGAACATCATGGGAATTAAAGCCACCGGCTGCACAATCAACTCCTATTCGAACACAATCGCGGCTTCGTCGTCGGTTGTCGTTTCGTGCGGAGGTGCAACGAACGGAGTAATCTCATCTGCATCGGCAATCGCGGGTATCACGACAGATAGTATTTGCAGCGTTGTCCCATCTCCAACAGTGAGTGCCGTCTTTGGCGGTATCTCTGTTGACGGTGCGCTCGCCTCAACGACACTTTCAGGAACCATAGACGTAAGACTTCTCAACAACACTGGAAACACGTTTACGTGGTCATCCACTGCGTCTTCGTCTGGCAAATGGAAGTTGATCTGTATCGACCCTCTCTAGTCGCAGCCTCACTCTGGCCCTTTATAGGGCTGGAGATGAGGCCACGACCTCTTAAAAACTAAAGCAATCTATGACTCATAAATTAAAACTCACAGGTTTCATCGCAGCGGCACTGATTACAGTGTTCGCTTTCTTCGCTATGGCATATGGTGAAATATCATCCCACATCGATACGCAGGTAAACAGTTATCAAAACTTCACGTTCTTCAGTGCAACGACCACAAACGCTACCTCAACCAATCTCGCTGGCAGTGGTGGCTGGTTCAATATTGCTGGTGCGAAGAAGGTAGAGATCATCGTTTCGCGTGGCGGACGTGTGCAGCCAAACCTCGGGCTATCGCGCTTTCGTATCCAGGTTACGAATGACGCTGGTACTACATGGAATGATTTCAATCGTCTCATCGGTTCAGATGTTTCAGCGACCGCAACATCGTCCATTACGATCAACGCTGCAACTTCAACCGTTGTCGTTGCACTAGATCTTCGCACGGATACCTTCCAAGGTATTCGCTGCATCGTTCTCGAAACAACCGACGGCGAGCATACATGCTCCGCCAGTGCAAATTTCTAACCTATGATTCTTCAGCCCGGCAACTCGTTCACAGTGGTCCGGCAAATTGCCAACCACCTCGATACGGACACCAACTACGTCCGGGCTGTAATTCGTAACGCGTACACTGATGCGATCATTGCAACGCTCGATCTGACCGATAAAGGCAGTCAGCGCTTCAAAAAAGACTGGCAAGTGCCCGCAGACCCATCGGGTCAAGGTTTCTACATTTCGGTGGTCACTTCGGTCTATACCAACTCGATCTACACGACCAAGAACGCCAACTACGGCGACGAGGAGAATACCTACCTTGTGCAGGAACGCGTCATGCGCACGCTGGGAGGTGGTGGGGGATCGCTCGACGCCTTCACTGTACGGAGAATCATCAAGGAAGAGATTGGCAACATACCAGCACCAGAACCAATCAAATTCCCCAAGCAGAAAATGCCTGAAGACAGAACCGATGAAATCATCACTGCGATCAAAGGAAACAAGACAGAAGTACCTGACGTTGACCTCTCACCTGTTCTCTCGAAGATTGATGAAGTGAGAAGCGCGATAGACACCAAGGATGTCACCCCTGAAACAGACCTCACTCCTCTACAGCAACTCATGGAGCAGGAAATGAAACGGCTCGCCCAGGTATTTCTTACTCGTGAGGATGAAATCACTGCGAAGGTTGTTGAGGGTATTAAGTCGGAAGTGCTCACACAGCTCAAGGGAATCGTGAGCGACACCACCTTCTCAATGGCACCTACCACCATGAAAATGAACACTCCTGCAGCACCAAAGCAAGAGGAGGCGCAGCCGTTTGACCTTAAATCACTCGCACTATGATTTCAAAAGGAACCGAACTCACCACATTTGTCACCGGATTGAACGGAAGCGCGACCATCGATACGACACTCTTGGATGTCCTCGTTGACACGGCAAAAACAGTCCTCGAAGAGGAACGGCCATGGATGGCGCTACGCAAGACTGATACGTCTCTGTCACTCCTCACCACGAATACATGGCAAACCGCAAAATCCCTTTCAGGGATAACGGACTTCTCACGTTTTTACGGCGATGGCGTCATCAAACTATTCGATGGAAGTAATCTCATTCACTACTACAGCCAAGTACCATTTGACCGTCGCCTTGAGTATAAAGACGACAATTCAACATTCGTCTTCGATGAAAATGCGGGCACGCTGTATTTCAATGGCACGCCGCCATTTGCCGGCACACTTCATATCCCATACGTATCCACGAGCACCGCGATCGATCTAGCGAGCACTTCCGCTGTCTGGTCGGTCTTTCCATCGCGCTTTCTTCCACTCCTCGGCTTCTATGCTATCGGCATCCATAAGGGTGCAGTGGATTACGACGACATCAACGCACAAATGCTTCCTGAGAACCGCGCAACCATGCAGGCACTCAAGAACGCGATGGAGAAGTGGGATGACGCACGCCAACTGTCAGCGATAGAGAATAGCGACCCTACTGAATTGTATTCAACCCCGCGCAGCGGAGCGATCGATACAAATTCATGATTATCCCTGACTATTCAGTCAACACATTTTTAGGGCTCAACACGGCCATAAAAGACACACATGCGTTGAAGCCAGGCGTCTCTCCCGATTCACTCAATTGGATTACCGGAAAAGATAAGGACCATATTGAGCTTCGACGCGGATATGCGCGCCTTGGAATGACCGCGCAGGCTGGGAACGGAAAGATAACCGGTCTCGGTGTTGGGATGCGCTACGATGGCACCCAGATCCCGTTTTACTCTCACGGCAGAAAGGTCAAATACTACGACGTGACGACCGACGATGGCATCGAGGTGGGGTCCAATCTCCTTCCAGCCACCGCTGACGGCGAGGATGTATGGATGCGTTCATACCAAAACCTCGCAGGGTCTTTCATGTACCTCGGCTCTCCGAACTCAGGTATTTATAAGATTCCCGCAGCAAATCCGGGCAGTGCTGTAGACCAATCGATCACGACCTACCGCTTCAAAGTATTTCAGATCGGTCAAGGGCGTGCGTTTGCTGGACAGAGAAACGGCACGACGCCAGGCAATAAAGACGCGACAGGCCTCTACCTCTCCTACATCGATCACGCATTACTCTCTGCTTTTCCCGCGCAAACCACCGGCGAGGCATATGGGACAGGTGATGGTGTAACAAAGACATTCGCTCACACACTTTCAGGGATTTCAGCTCCAAAAACGGCTATGTATGCCGCTGTGACGGATGGCACGGAAACGTTCACAGATGACCGAAGCGGAGGAATGGAGGGTAATTTGGGAGGCACCGGGACCATCAATTACGCGACGGGTGCAGTATCAGTGACCTTCGCTACTGCTCCGGCCAACCTTGCGGCGATGACTTGTTCTTACTACTACGAAACAGCGAGCTCTGGTGGCATTCTCGACTTCTCTGGATCATCAAACGGCCAGGGGAAGTCCTTCCGTCAGGATGATGGTGGGGGCAACCTCATGGCTATCTACTACATCGGCAACGTCGCCTATTGCTTCCATCCTCTGAAGACATGGCAAGTGACTACAGCACTCGATGACACCGACAGTACCAATCTGCACTATCGTGACGTCGGAATTTCATACCAGAGAGCAGCATTTCAGACACCCGAAGGCATCATTTTTGCCGACCTTTCGAGGCCAACAGACCCAAAATTTAGGCGTTTACAGGTGCTTCAGGGCACGACCAATACAACGATCGAGCCGCTGTCGATTTCAGACGCACTCGACCTCTCGGGATATGCCTTTGACTACTGCGTCGCCTTCCGGTGGGGGGATTACGAGATGTTTTGCTTCCAGGAGAAGGTCAACGGTACGGCCAACACATTCAATTCGAAAATGCTCGTCAGGAACACGCTCTCGGGCTCGTGGGATCTCCTAAATTACTACGCCTCATGCCTTGCCGAGTACAACGGCACACTCATCGCTGGGGACAGCATTTCGAACAATGTCTACACCCTCTTCTCAGGGTACGACGAAGACGGGGACGTGATTGAAAACTACTGGAAGTCCGGTGATCTCAACCTCGATAGTGACCGTCTAAAGACAACAAGACGAATGGTTATAGCGGGTCTCATTCAGCCCGATCAAAACGTTGATGTTTCCGTGTCCTATGACAGTGGTGAATTCACGAAGGTCTACACTATCGAGGGAAATGCTTCTTACGTGGATAGCGGTATCGACACCTATATCGGCGGTCCTACTATCGGATCGAAAACGATTGGCAGCGGCGGAAGCTCTGTCGCTCACCCATTTACTGTCGATTTCCCTCTCAACAGCGACAAATATGTCTATGCACGCATAAAGTTTGAGGCGACTGACATCGGTTTCGCCCAAATAAACGACTTCACTTTCAAAGACAATCGGGACAAAGGCCGCAAGAATCTGCCGGTGCGGACCACCTAACGCCACCAACATTAGCCACTTTATTACAATTCTCACTATGAACGTAGTCCTCTCGGCTCTCTTTCTCATCTCGTCAGTGGTCGGATTTAATCTCGGACAGCATCAATCGCTGACTTTCGGCCAGGCCCTCCCAAGTGCAACGGCCATCTTTGAAACGTCTCTCCAGTCAGCGATCACTTCTTCGGCCACCACAATGACCCTGACTGCAAATGCAGTTAGAGGAGGTGGAGCCCTGTCAGGTTACAACTGCTTCACGATAGACGAAGGCAGTGCTCAGGCGGAAACGGTGTGTGGCACGGTATCTTCTACCGCTGTAACGGCAATGACCCGAGGCATAAGCCAATCGACCGGGACTACAACGGTAGCCGCTCTTCAATTTGCACATCGACGTGGAGCGAATGTAAAAATCACTGACTTTCCGCTTATCCAGATCCTCAAAGCGCAGCTAAATGGCGAGGACACAATTCCAAATAGCCTTCTGCTCGATACTATTGCGCGATACACCTCAGCTCCGACATTTACCCAAGGCTCCAATCAGTTGGTCACGGCCCTCTACGCTGAGGGTTACGCGAACAATGTGATTGCGGGGGGCTCACCAACATCGACAGAAACGATTGGTGGAAAAGTAAGGCTTGCCACACAGCTCCAAATGGCGTCGTCCACCGATCTTGGCATCACGGCACCGCTTGTGCTTCAAGCGAAATATGCAACATCTTCACCGGGATACGCCGGGCTTTGGACAGTCATTACGAATAACGCGGGAAAGATTGCTCAAACATTCCTTGATCTCACACAGTCATACACGTGGACCGGACTACATATTTTCACCGCTGGATTCATCTCAAACGCTAGTTCAACGGTTAAATCACTCAATGTCGCATCATCCACAATGATTTGGAATGGCGTATACTTGCAGCCGAGATTTGGTGGCACAGGAACGGACGGGGTGCTTTCAATTTCGAGTGGGACCACGACTATATCGGCGGCATCAGCGAGCTATTTAGAAAAAAACTACACCTCAATTTCGATTACTGGCACAGGACACCTTGCTTTCAGCAATGCCAACACCAACGGAACGTTCATCGTACTGCGTTCCCAAGGAGGCGTGACTCTTACATGTTCACCTGCGCCATGTATCGATGTTTCCGGCATGGGTGCAAGCGGCGGAGCGGGAGGGGCAACAGGTGCAAGCAGCGGATCTACAGGTTCAACTGGAAACCCGTTCTATCTGTTCGTAACGAACGGTGGGGTCGGTGGCAGCTCAGGCTCCCCTGCGGCTGGCGCGCTTCCGACAGCGATCCTCCCAACTTCTTGGTCCACAACAACACTCATGAAGTACGGGGGGCAATTTTGGGTGGGTGCAGGAGGTGGTGGAGGAGGAACAAATAACGCTTCCAATAATGCAACACAGGGACCGGGAGGAAATGGTGGCGGTGGACTTCTCTTGGAAGTCGCAGGGAGCTTAAACTTCACGACCACAAACGGAATTATTGCTCTCGGCCTTGTCGGCTCAAGTCCCACAAATATGAGTTTTGGAGGTGGAGGTGGAGGTGGCGCGGGAGGTCTCGTAAAAATCGTATACAACTCACTTATCGCAAACTCTGGCACAATAAACGTAACTGGCGGTGTCGGTGGATTGGGCGGTAGCAATGCAGGCTGTTCGTGTGGAGCGGGAGGAAGCACTGCATATTCTCAAGGCACTTCTGGTGCAACTGGTGTTAGTTGTACCGGAGGAGCTGGCGCTTCTGGCTTCTCTTCAGTGGAGCAAAACACAAGCCTCTTCTAAATTATGGCCAATACCTACGAGAAACTACCAACAGAATCGATCGACCAATACAACGCTCGCGTGGTCGGGAAAACGTCTGGTGTAAATCTCGCTTCTGCCAAGCCTGACCCTGTGCCTACTCTGTACAATCCCGATGGCTCAGTGAATACGACGGCAGGTGCCGGCGCAGCCACAAAACCAGCATCAAGTACTTCGGACTATTACTCTCGCTATTCAACTCCCGGAGAATCCGCTGCATCTAATTATCTGAACACGTTTAAAGCCCCGAGGTCTGAGGAAGACATCGCTGCCGAGAAGACAAAAGCGGCACAGGCGCAAATTGACAGCATCAACAAGCTCTATGATTCAAGGCTTCAAGAGCAACAGACTATCAATGATGGCCGTGACCGTGGGACCAATGCAATATCCGTGATCAGTGGGCTCTCGGGCTCATCGGACGCTCAGAACGCAGCTACGAAGACATCACAGGTCAATCAGCGCGAGAATGAAGCCATAAACAAGGAGCGCGAGGTCGCCGTACAGGGCATCTTCTCTCAAATCCGTAGTTCTGCCGCACAGGAGGCCAAAGACTCACGGGATGAGGCCCGGAAGAGCGCAGAGGAGATCTTATCTGCTCGAAAAGGACGCCAGGAGGAAGCAAACGCCCACCTCACCAATCTCGCCAAAGCTGGCACCACATCTGATGGCTTGAAGGCGACTGATCCCGCCTCGTATGAATATCTCGCACGGCAAGCAGGAGGCGAAGAACAGCTCAAAGCACTCTTCACGCTCAACCGATCACAAGAAACTATTCTCGATAAACGTGTAGAAAACGGCAAATTCATCATCGCCTATCAGAACCCGCTGAGTGGCAAGGTGCGCATGGAGAGTGTGGATCTTGGTATCCCTAACGGCTACAAATCACTCGCAGATGCCGGCAATAGGCTTCTCTTTGCTCCCGAGAATTGGGACGGAGACACCAGCAAAATCATCTCAATTGATAAGGGTATGGCTCCCGGCACGGCGAAAAACACCGGAAGTACTGCGCCGGGCGCCGACAGCCCATACAAGAACGATCTCGACGCCGTTATCGGTGCGGCTTTGGCCTCAATCCCTAGCAAATTTGGACAAGCTACTTTCCAGTCTCAAATCGCGAAGGCTCGCGGCGATTCAGACAAGCTCAGTCTCGTTGCTTCGCAAGTTCTGAAAGGAGCACCAGCAGAATTTAGACAGGACTTCTCCAATCAAGCCATTGGTATCTCCAATATCGACAAAGCGATCACAGAGATCGATTCCGGCGTCAAGACTGGATTCATCAATGACAAGCTTCAATATGCCTTCAACGTAGTAGGCAAGGACTACGACCCGAAGCTGGCGAAGATCAACCAATTTCTTACTTCCGCCATTCAGCCGTACCGAAATTCTGTTACCGGGGCAGCATGGGGTGATCAGGAAGACGCAGAATACCAGCAGCTTTTCGGTTCAACGAAATACTCGCCAACCGAGCTCAAGCAGCGCCTGCTCAACGTCAAAGAAATTCTCAAAAACAAGTCGGCTGTTGGCCTCAATACGTTCGTCAATCCACTCGGGACGATGGATAATCAGTTCGATACTGGGGGTCTTTCACCATCCGGCAGTAAGATTCTCGCAAAGGATGGCCAATCGTTTGACGCTTCCGATCTCACGCCGGAAGAACTCTCCCAGGCAAAAGCAGACGGGTATGTTGAACAATAAACTATGCCTTCATACGCTGCAAAATTGAAACCAATAGCAACCTCGACACCGAGCTACACCTCGAAGCTTAAACCTATCGCTCCTGCTCCCTCTGCCCCAGAGCAACCATTCAGCACCCCACTCGGGCGCTTCGCTGCTGGCGAAGGAGACAAAAATCTCGAAGTCGGGAAGGGAGCACTAAAGCAGGCGGTGCGAGACATCTCTTCCGTAGGAGCACAGAATGCTGGACCGGTAGGTGCAGCTATGAAAGCAAGCGCTCCAGGCTTCGCTGCCGCTCTCGGCGCATTTGATAAATCGGTCACTCCATCCAATCCTCAGCAACAAGAGGGTGTAATCAATACCGTAATGGCTGAGATGGCCATCCCAGGCGATATTGGCGCTAAGGCAACAGTGAGGGGCACCAAGGCTGCAACGAATGCTGTGTTGGAAAAAGGAAAAGCTCTCACAGGACGCGATACAGACGGAATTATCGCCCATCGCACCAAAGAACTTCAGAGGCTCGAAGACAGCTACGCGCCAGTGCGCAAAGTGACCTCCTCGGCAATGAGTAAAGGAATCGACACAAAGAAAATACTTGCCCAGACCGATCTTCTTCATGGTGCTGTAGATACCACTGGCACAATCAGAACGCAGTCAGCTATTCAGGAACTGCAGCACTTCATTTCTCCCTACGAGAAGGCCGTATCGCAAAATCTTGAACGCGAAGGCGTGCTCCTGCCTATGAAGACTGTAGAGCGCTCATTGAAAACAGCCATCGACAAGAGCGGTCTCGAGGGCGCGGCACTTGAAACCGCCTACGGTAAGGTTGATGCAGAATTGGCCGGCCTTGCGCGTCGCGTTGATTCAAGTGGGAAGATCAAGCTCTCGAAAGTTCATGACGCAAAAATCAATAAGTACTCAACCATCAACTACATGGATGAAGGGGCGAAGATCGCCGATAAGGCGATAGCAAAGACATACAAGCAGCTCGTGCAGGAACACACAAAATCGGTGGCAGTGGATGCGCTTAATAAGGAATTGGCGCAGCACTTCTCCGTATTGAAATTACTGGAGAAACTAGATGGCAAAAAGGTGGATGGAGGCAAGCTCGGAAAGTACTTTGCGAAAACGATCGGCGCGGCCGTTGGTTCTCATTTTGGACCTCTCGGCACAATCGCTGGCGCAGAGCTCGCGGGTGGCATCAAGGGAGCCGCCATGTCAACCAAGCTTTCAGGAAAGACGGGCTCCGGTCTTAAAGCATCAGAGGCAATGAAATCCGCTACGGCGCTGGGGAAACAGCCACGCCTAATGCTACCGGCGGGCCGATCAGGGGGCACCTACAAGGAGGTCTACACTGCACGCCCAATGGGGAGAGCATTCGCGGACGAAAAGCCTGCACAGAAAATAAACCGAACATTCAGCCGACCCGACCTACTCCAATTACAGGCCCCCGGTAAAAATCCTATTCCCCTTGGTCAGTCGAACAGCTTGGGTAGCCGGTAAATGCACCAAAGAACCACTATGAAAATAACGATCAAATGCACCTCTAAACTGTAACATATGGAGCTTCTAAAACATCTCGTGGGTTGGATTCTGGGGACATCAGTCCTCTTCAGCGGCGGCACTGGCACCATAGACCAGCTCCAACTATTCAAAGCGACCTCATCTCCTTATAACGCGATCACCACTGTCACTTTCGCGAAGAGCCTATATCTGCAGGGATCGTGGGCGACCTCGACAGGAATGACGGCAGATAAATTCTGTCTCACTGCAGACTCGTGCATTACATCCTGGTCGGCCGGAACTGCCGATGGCGCTTTCTCGACGACCTCCGCAGACTACTGGAAAACTCAACGTAATTTCTTCTCGACGACTTCCGCCGATTGGTGGGGCTCTCAGAAGGGGTACATCACTGGGATTGCCTGGGGCGCGATTACAGGAACGCTTTCAAACCAGACAGATCTAGACGCGAAATTCGCAACCAAGATCGGCACCTCATCTGCAATCACAGCTAATCAACTCGTCTATGCAACAGGCTTTAACACTGTCGCGTCTGTCGCCACATCCAGCGGTACAGTCTCTTCGCCACTCACAGGTAATTTCATCTGTGTCGGAACAGGCTGCACGCTCGGTATTCAAAGCGCGAGCGCGTCACAGGCGGGAGCCCTCGCAGCCGCTGATTTCGCGACCTTCTCCGCAAAGCTAAATCTCAGCAATCTTTTTACGCTCTCCACCACCTACGGCGCCCTCTCACTCTCGACAACAACACCGCTCTGGTTGCAGGGCGCATTTAACGCATCATCGACGCCAACGAATCCCAGTCACATTGATAACTTCATCGCAAATAACAGCACGACGACGAACGCGACGACCACCACCTTCGGAATTCGTGGAGTATCCTCTGCTCTTCTGCTCGCGGGCGCTACAGGTGGAATTACTGGCTATGTCGCACCCTCAGCATGCTCAAATCAATTCCTGCGCGCCATCACTGCCGTAGGAGCATTTACCTGTGCATCAGTAGCTGACACCGACATAACCGGAACAGTCGGCGTTGCCCACGGCGGGACTGCCTCAAGTACACTCGGCGGCATTCTCGCAGGTAATGGGGTTTCGGCTGTGAAAAGCGCGGCTCTCAGCGGTCTTACCTGGGACGGAACAACACTGACCGTATCAGCAGTCAGTAGTGCTTCTTCAACTCTGCTGATCGATAGAAACACCTTCTCAGGAGGATTGATCCAGTTTTCTAATTATGTCGCGATCGGCACGACAACTCCAAAGTTCGGAGCCCTTACCATTGGTAGCTCAACCGCACCAGAGATAATATTCACGGACAATATCGCGGCCGATCCCTTGTGGGCTGTGAATATTTTGAGTGGGAAATTCTTCCTCGCCACATCGACTGCGATAGCAACGTCTTCTGTGTCTGCGTTTTCGATCAGTAATACGACGGGTGCCCTTAGTGTGAACGCAGGAGCGACTTCTACATTCTCTTCAGGCATTCAAGCATCCTATCTTGATATGATCGGCACGACCGCATCATCGACATTCGGCAACGGCATGACCATCAACACCGGTTGTTATGCCTTCAAGAACACGTGCCTCACACTCGCAACGCTCGCGGGACAAGTGAATCTCACCTCACAGGTAACGGGCATACTGCCCATCGCTAATGGAGGCACCAACGCGACCTCTATCGGGACGACGAACGGAATGTTGGCATTCGACGGAACAAGAATCGTAAACTTCGCCAACTTCACCCTTACCAGCACACTCATGACGGTCTCGAACGCATCAACGACGAATGGTACATTTTCGCAATCTCTTTTCGTCGCCTCGAAACAGGTGAATCCGTATCAAAACGCCACATTTGCCTACGGAGCAACCTCGACTGGGTGGACGGGGACAACAACTGAAACCAGATTACCAGCCCCTTTTTCCGGCACACTTCAGGACGTGATATGCAGTGTCCCCGCAGGAACGCTCAATGTCCAATTCAAGATCAACTCGACGAACATAGTCCCGATGTTCAATGCGTCATCAACGGTTGGCACTGTGACCTTTACCTCCGGTAATACATTCAATCGCGGAGATATTATCGAGGCCGACTACGGCACTCCCGCAACGTCGCCTGTGCAGATTACTTGCACGCCGCGCGCGACGGTAACAACATTCTAAGGCTATGAAAAAGATATTTTCGATCTTGTTTTGCTCGGTGTTTTTTTTGGCATCACTCTCTGCACTCCCAATAACAACTTATGCAGACTGTCTGATTACTCCGAGTACTGTCACGAGCGCTCAAGGGGGATGGGGGGATACACCCGTGACGACATTCACCAAAATGAGCCAGTCATTCCAGGCAACTTGTACGGGTCAAATATCAACTATTGCGTATCTAACGGCGCAGAACGGGAGTCCGCCCGACAGTATAAATTTGTCGATTGACACCACAAATGGCGGCAGTGCATTAGGAATTTCTGGCAACGTCACTGGCACAACGTTTCCCGCTGTTGGAGGTGGTGTATGTGGCAGTTCAAATTTTACCTTTGCATCTCCTGTTTCTGTCATCTCGGGAACGACCTATTACATCACCGTAAGTAGAACCGGAAGTACAAGCTCGGGCACTACTTGGTACTACTTATGTGGTAATGGAAGTGCCAGCACGTATCCCAATGGGACTGCATATAGATTCAACGGCTCATGGGTTGACCAACTCTATGATGCCCCGATGACGATCACAATCGCATCAAGCTCCGTGGCAACAGCCGTTGCCACGATGCCACTCTCCCGTGCATTTTGGTGGGGACATTAGGTGGTATACTATATTCATGAACGAAGAGAAATCTCTTGACGACATGAGCGGCGACGAAATCATCGCAAAAGGACACCCAGAAGGGATTGTCTTAAGTGACTGAATATGAGTGACCAGCCATTTACAGACGCACAAAGAGAAGAGCTAAAGACGATAGTCAACGAGGCTCTGATTGATTTCTTCAAGGGCTACGGCGTAATTGGCAGTAACTTCATAATCAACGCCGCAAAGATTCTCGGTGCTCTCGCCGTCATCTTCCTTGCGATAAAAACATTTCTCGGCTGGATAGGATTTGCGTATCTCTCGAATAAGGTATGAACCGAGGTCTAAATCTTGACCTTGAGCGCCAACACCAAGACGGCACAGAGCTTCAATTCGGCGCACTCTCACAACCTGGTATCGTTTCAATCCCCCTCGCAGAACGTGAGAAGTATCTCCCTCTAGGTGAAGACCAAAACATTGGAGAAGAGAAGTTTGATTGCGCCAGTCGCAGCCCTGTAAATCACTTGGCGGCGCTTTTCACCTATCACTACAATCATGCAATGCACCCGGACAACAAAAAGTGGCTCAAAGACAAGGGCTATCTTCTAGATATCGATGATGCTCCGGTGGATTTTTCGGACGTTTTCGTAGCTATCAACAGCGGCACAACTCGCTCAGGAAACTCTCTCAAGGCTCCCTTACAGGCAATCCACTCACAAGGGCTCATTCCTAAGTGGATGCTTCCCCAGCTCCACGGCTTTGATGAGAACTACGATCCAAAACGTATCACTCAGGAAATGCGCGACCTCGGTGCAGAATTCGCTCGACGTTTCGCCGTAACTTACGAGCAAGTGCAGAGCGTTCACTTCGGCGACGTACTAACTGACGATATGGTTGGAGTAGCTGGAGGAGCATGGCCCGAGAAGGTCAATGGCGTGTACCCACGATGGGACGGGCAGATCAATCATGCCTTCCTTCTCTATTCCCTTCCGCAATTCCAAGCCTTCGACAACTACCGCGAAGCGCCAGAGGACTACACTAAGAACCTCGCACCTGACTTCAAATTTTATGACTACGGCTACCGCGTCATCCTTTCTGCTGAAGACCCAAACGCTACTGTGAAACAGATCAGTCTCTATAAACAACTCATCGCAGTCCTCCTAAAAATCCGTGCGATACTTATAGGTGCATGAATCTACTTCTCGCGCTGATAGATTGGCTCGACGATTTCATAATCAACGTCTTTCACGACCCGCTCGCTCAGCACCCCAGTGAACTTCCTATGAACACAGAGCCAGTGCAGCCCATACAGCCTCATATTGAGCTAAAACAGCCCCTTCCTGCAACGCAAAAGCCGACTACGGCCGAATTACTGTATCAAGCTGCTTTCAACGCCATAGGTAAAGATGCGAGCCCTGGTGACAAGGCACCTGACGAACGCGCTTGCGCGGAATCTGTGTCAAATATCATCCGTAAGGTGATGCCAGGCTTCCCTGTAATCCTCTCCACTATCGCGCTCGATAAGCATCTCTGGATGGACGCGAGATTTAAGATGGTCGTCACCCCTGTAGCTGGATGCGTCTCAGTATTCCCCACGAAAGGAGGCGTGATCGGTCACTGCGGCATTTGGGGCAAGAGAGGATGGGTGATGAGCAACAACAGTGCCACCGGCAAATGGGAAGCGAACTACACTGATTTCGGATGGCGTGAGGCCGCACATAAAAGAGGATTGGAAGTTTTCCACTATCTGCCCTTGTGAACAAAAAACAGGTGCTATAATTGCTGTATGTCAAAACAAATTGGAGGCATCTGGCTTGCTGTGGGAGGGTTACTTCTTGTGCAATTCGGTTTTTCTGACGTTTGCTCAAATGAAATCCTCGCAAAAGCAACCCCCGTGCTCGGCGCACTCCCTGGACTTGTTCTCACCTACATTGCTCGCATAAAGGCGGGCGGAGTGAACATCTTTGGAGGCCGCGTCTAGGCTTCTGGAACCCTCCGCAATAGGCGCGATGGTCATTGCTTTACTGCTTGCCCAGGACAAGCTCTCTAAGCTTGTCGCGGCGCAGACAGCATACGCCGCTGAAACTCACGCGCCGCTTTTCAACGACGATGCATTAGGTGCAATCAGATATTGGGCGCAGTACTACAGAGTCTCTGCTCACCAGATGACGGAAACAATGCGCTGTGAGAGTAACTTCGATCCCACAGCAGTCGGAGATCACGGTAAGTCATTTGGTGCAGCTCAGATCTATCTTCCCGCCCACGGCCCAAATTCGGGGCGCTACGTCACGAAAGAGCAAGCCCTCGATGGTGACTTTGCAGTCCGGTATATGGCCTCCCATTGGAAGACTGATACCTGGAGCTGCGCACGTGACCTTGGCTACTACGTGGTAAGATGAACGCAGGCATCCAGTAAGAATAAAAAAAAGAAGCCTATCCTGATACGGCTAGTCCAGAGCCCGCGCAAATGCGGGCTCGCCAATTTAGTGAGCAACGTCCTTCAGCTCACTTTTTAGATCGCCGAAATACTTCTCCGCAAGTCCTGAGAAGAACAACGCCTCATCAGTAATCATCTTCAAGAGTACTTCGTTTTCCGGCATCGTCTCTGCAGCATCCTTGAGCCACGCAGGATCGATTGCGGTGTGTTCCAGTACACCGATAAAGGCACCCGCCCGTCTCAGCAGCGCGCGCGCGTCTGCTGACTCCGCCGTCGTTATCTCTAATTCTTTCGCCAGGTGATCACACAGCTTCACTAAGTGCTCAAACGTCGGCTTTGCTTCCGCGAACCAGTTGACAGTCATGGCAACCTCCTGCGGTTCCAGACAGGAGAGTCTACTTCCTTTGCGTGGTAGTGCAAGTTATCCCCACCCTGGACGGTTTCGTGTGAAACGCGCGTGCTAATATTTTGGTATGACGAATTGCATAGAGTCGAGTTTTGTATGCGAGCGGGTTGCAATTCGTCATAAAATTGCCGCTCGCAATCTAGAACTTGACTGAACCGCCTTCACGGGCGGTTGTTTTTATTTGAGATTGGTTGAGAGGGGAGAGGTTCGGTCACGGTAACGCCATGACCCCGGTGTCCGCCCGACGAAAATGAAAATAACTACCTCCTCCCTCTCAGCCAATCTCCTGCTCTTTCACAGACAGAGAAACCACCGCCCTATCAGGATCAGCGGTGTGGTTGGTTTGGAGGGGATTACAACAGGAGTACGAGACACTTTTAAGACCCGATGCAAGTCTCTAGCTGGCTTAAAGCATCGGCGGTGTTAAGACCGAGACACTTAACGCAAGGAGTACAGCTTCCTATGTTGTTTTCCCCTCCCAGCCAATCAACATAAGTAGGAAACTGCAAAACGAGATGGTTCTTAGAACTGCGGTGTTGCGCAAAGGGGCGTTAGGGTTCACGTGAAAGAGAGTGGACTGGACGGTGGACCGGCCTTACCAGCCGCCCACGTGCGAGGTGACTTATACTCTGGTGGATACAATCAACCACGAGTCAAATCCTCGCCGCCGCAAATTTAAGAATCATCAAAGTCTCATAGAGTGGGGTACAGATGTGAAAGCAGGGAAAAAGGCCACGCGTCCTCCCTGCCATCCGATCTGTATCTCAACGTGACAAGAAGCACTCACAGCCCTTTGGAAAAGGCCCGGCTTCACCAAAACTCTGTCGAAATAGTTGCACCTCTACTCCCTTCGGGAGAGACGCGTCATGCTACCCTTCGTAGACCTTCCCGTTGTAAATAAAGCGGTGTTTGAAAATGCGGATCACGTTATAAGTGAAATGCCCGTCCGGCAGGAATTCAAATATAGCGAAAGCCTGCTGCCATTTGTCGGGCGCCCCTCGCATATACTTTTGAGGCAGGCAAAGACATCCGAGCGACTGCCCGACCATAGTGTTTTCCTGCCCGAGCATTTCTGCTGAATATGTCTGCACATCGTGGATGTGACCGTAGAAGATGTTGCAGCCGTATTTGCTGACGTGCTTCTTTGCGTGGTGCTCACCGCCGTATCGTCCGTGGATGAAGTTGGCCTTGCCGATCGTGAACATCTTTCCTGTGCTCCACGAGGGAACCCATCTGATTTTCCTTCGGCCGAACTCCAATGCGGTAGGCACCTCCACCATTCCTTCCAGGGCAGGATTGGCGTCAATGTATCGCTCCAACCTGAATTCGTGGTTGCCCTCTAGTATGACAAATTCCGCTGCCTTATTACGGGCGCGGATTATCTTCTGGTGCCTATCAAGCATTTCAGCGGTGTGGTCGTAATCGAGCATCAACCGCTTGCCCTCCACAGCTCTAAGATTGTTCTTGTTGTGAGCTGAAATGCAGTCGAGATCTACAACGTCGCCGAGCTGGAGATAGCCGTCTAGGCGAATGTCGGCCATCAATTTCTCAACGGCTGCGAGAGATCGCTTGTCCTCATAGGGGCAATGAATGTCTGGCAGAACGATCCATGTTTGAACTTTATTCAAGGGTGTCGGACAGAAGCCCTTCCAAGAGACACTCAGGCCTCTATCACACCGTAATTCTCTCACGCCACTTTCACGAGTAAATGGCAAGCTGGGGATATCCGACAACAAGAATAGGCCGCCACCAGGTGTCAAAGAGCTAGCGTTGCCGCACTAGACAAACAAATGACCTCAGTTGGTGATGACGGCCCACCTTGCGTACTATCGCTGCGATTTACAAACGCTGTATACAGGATTGGATTTTTGCACAGCGTGTACGCGAACGACTCCGATTCATCGAGGTTCAGCGCGGCGAGCTTTAGTGATCCGGAATCATCCGGAGACAGCGCCGCTTCCTCGTTCGGATGCGCGACAAATTACATTACTGTGCCGCTTGACATCAACCGTAGAAAAACGCCGAGCCACTTCGTGGGAAACACCTCCCTCACACAGGGGCTCAGAGAGACCATTTCACTGTTTGACCCACCCCATTGACCCGTGCCGCGCCTCCAGCGCGTTGTAACCATTCACTTTTCCGCACGCTCCGCTTTACCGTTCACAGCGCGACTTCCTACCTATGGTTACTATTCTTTCTTTTCACTCCGTGTGGGGCTCCGCCCTTGGCCTGTTGCACGGCCAGACAATGCGTGGATCACCACACGCTCATGAACACAAAAGGCTAGTCGAACGGAGTACCGTCCGATAGCTTTCGCGTCCATGAGCGTGCACCCCGCCTGTCCTTTACAACAAATTCCATAGGTAGGAAGTCGCGCTGTTCACTGTGCGGCACACTACACAACACGATTCACTTCTCTGCTGCGTACACTCGTGAGACAATTCAACAATGACAGTTCTGGTCTGCAAGTGCGGACACGCGTACACACAGCATCGCAGTGACATCCGCGATCTCTATCGGGGACAATGCACAATGCAATGCTTGTGCAAGAAGTTCGTCCCGAACACCGACAAGCCGCGACCACTCAACTCGCGCATCAATCGCCTGACTTATCGGAAGAAGAGATAACGGACAGCCTATCGAACAACAATTGAACAGCTCTGCTTCGCGAGCAGTCACAATTGTCGTCACGATAGGCTCGCTGTTCACGCCTCGTGTTGCGCACTTCCGTATCTGCGGTACAATTCAAAGATATCAACTAGTACTCTCAAGTGTGTGCGCGCGACTTCCTACTAGTTGGCGTGCGTACACTTGAGAGAAAATACAATGCAAAGAGAGATAAAGTTTCGTGCGTGGGACAAGAAGCAGTCCAAATTATTCACCGTCTCAGACATCCAATTCAACGAAGCGGAGATTGGTGTCTATGTCACCGATCAAAAGACAGAAGCACTGCCATGGGATGAAAATATCATCCTCATGCAATTCACCGGCCTCAAAGACAAGAACGGCAAGGAGGTTTATGAGGGGGATATCGTTTCGACAAACGACGGAGTTAGCTACCCTGTTGATTGGGTAGAAGACCTAGCCGCCTTCAATGTGCAGAAGTACTTCAAGCCTGTGGTCATCGGCAACATCTACGAGAACCCCGAACTCCTCACTGTATGAAAATAGAAGATCAGGTAACCAGCCTCGAACCCTCTCGGAAACTTAGAGATTTGGGAGTGAAGCAGGAGAGTTTGTTTTGGTGGCACCGCGACGGAAGTATCAGGGTGTCAGCCAAGGGTGGATATGCATCGTTCCAAATTCCTGAGAACACCGAGCTTGAAGTGGATGAGCACTGCTCCGCCTTCACCGTCGCAGAGCTTGGGGAGATGCTGAAGAAGTATTCGAAAGACGGCCTGTATGCAGGTCTGAACGGATGTGCGCTTTATGGCGATTGGGAGCAAACAAACGTCGGACGGCGCCGAAAATACATCTACAACGAATTAGCGACTGACAACGAGGCAAATGACCGCGCCAAAATGCTCATCTATCTTATCGAAAATAAACTACTCACCATATGACGAAACTAGATCAGGTGCGAGCCGCGATCATCAAGGCAGTGCCGGAGATTGTGGAGTTGAAGTTTGGGTGTCAGGTGCTTGTCGATGGTGAGGTAATGATTGCGACCTATTGGAACACATCGAATGACAGCCTTGATGTGTATGCGCCAGAGCAACAGGAGCTACTGCACCACACATTCAATCTCTATCCTAAAGAGTACGAAATCCTCGGCCGTCCCATTCGCCTCGCAGATTGCTTGGTGGCGATTGACCAAAGGTGTCGCGGGGATAATTTCGCTACGGTCGCATCAAATGGATGGTTTCATTACGGCGGAACGCGCGCCTTCTGGAACCTCCGTACCGACGATCTATCTCAGCAATCGCCCGAGTGCATCTCCTTTCTGCATGACCTTCTAACGCGGTAGAATTAACTCAGTAGTTCTTTGGTCCCGGACCACCACAGACGCCCAGCCGTCTATCTTTCCACCTCTTACCAAACCGCAAGCAAGGAGATCGAGGGCGGCTGGTCTGTGCTATAATCGTCCTACAATATGCCAAAATGCTGGAAATGCGGAACGACTGAAGACCTACTAGTCAAGGAAGCTCCGAAGCCTACGAACAGATTGAAGAACGTCATCTATGTGTGTCGCCCGTGTAAAAGTCACTTCGTAAAAAAGTGGAAACAGACCGAGGCTGGCAAGGCTGCGGTCAGGCGGTCAGTCTACGGATATATTGCAAGGAACCGTGACAAGCATAATGCCCGGGCGAATGTCAGATACCATTTGAAAAAAGGTCATCTCATTAGGCCAGAGCACTGCGAGGTTGATGGGTGCACTGAAACGAAAATTGACGCGCATCATCAAGATTACTCGCGCAGACTGGATTTGAATTGGCTTTGCCGCATCCATCATTCACAAGTTCACCGTGGTATTCTGAAGCTACACTGATGTGAGTTACGGACGAGAGAAGCTTTAGTGCTTTCGTCCATGGCGCACAAATATCTGATCGGGGCGACCGGTACGGGCAAGAGTACATTGCTCAAACAGTTGATACCCGAGATGGCATTCTGTCTTATTGATAAGCACGGGACTCTGGCTAAAGAGATTGCAGATAGTCGGCCTTGCGTTTTCTGGAAGCCCGCCGATCTATCCCATCCCATCGGTCTCAATCCCCTTCAAGACGTCCATCCCGACGACAGATGGAAGGTGACGGCAGATGTCGTCGCTATTTTCGCCGACGTCTGGAAGCTCGGACCTGAGACGCCTCGGCTTCTATACTACTTGCGAGCTTCTGTGCGGCTTCTGCTCGACAGCCCGAACACAACCTTGTTGGGTATTCGGCGTATTCTTTCTGACAGCACATACAGAGCCCGCCTGGAAAAGAAGTGTACTGATATAGAGACTCGTCAAACATGGACGGAGTTTGCTCAAAAAACGCCGAAACAGCAAGCTGAGGAGATTGGAAGCCTCCAGAACAAAGTGGCTGCCTTCGCTGATCCGCTTCCGCTCCGCTACATACTCGGACAAACCACCACACTGCACATCGACAAAATACTGGAACGCGGCGAGGTGCTGATTTGCGATCTCTCTGGCCTGGGTGATGAACCCGCTGCGCTCATCGGTGCGCTCCTGATCAACTCATTCAAGCAAGCGGCGCAATCAGCGCGGGAACCGAAGCACTACGACCTTTTCATAGATGAATTTCAGTCATTCGGCACATCGACAATTGCCACCATTCTCTCTGAGGCCAGGAAGTGGGGATTGTCACTCACCATCGCTCACCAGTTCATTTCTCAATTAAGTGACGAGGTGCGAGATGCGGTGCTCGGAAATGCTGGCACTCTCATATCGTTTAGGGTCGGTCCCAACGACGCACCGATTATGGGTACAGCAATGGACTGTCATCCCAGTATTCTAATGAACCTTGGGATAGGAGAGTATCGCTTTGTCTCGACACTAAACGGGCGAAGGACGGATGCAACTCTTGCACAGACGGAGGTGGCGGAGTTGGAACGGGGACACTTGCCGAGCAATGTAAGGAATACTGCTGCAAATTTTGGTCGATCGCGGGCTCTTGTGGAAGCGATGCTTTCGAAATCTACTAGTCTGGGCTGGGGGAATTGGCGAAGGAACGGTTAATTAGACTTTTCTTCTTCACCCAGTCGCCACGCTTCTTCAAAAAGTAAATGCGGTGTATGTTCCCTATCCTTGCGGAGAACACGAAAGGTGGCTCCCATGCATTGGATTGCAGTTATTGCTGGCGTCAGCATTATTGGTTTCACTGCATCTGCGCACGCTGACAAGAAAGCGGATCAGGAATATTCCGATAAAATAAATGCGTGGATCTCTGCCAACGATGCCGCTTCGCACGCGGCGGCGCGATATCGGATGGTGGCCTGCGGGGTTCTTGAAGATCCCAAGCAGAAAAAAGTGTGCCAACTAATGTGGGAAACGGTCATCGCCCAACGAAGCGTTGAAAAAGGGATTCTGATTTCGTGGCTTCTCGCGCTTGAGCTTGACCCCGAGTTCCGCGTGATGGTCACGGACAAATACGCTCCGGCCTCCAGGTACAATGTGATACGTGAAGAGACCAACAGAATGGCGGACGAAATCAAGAAAATCTTTCCCGCGCCAAAGGACGCCGTTGCAAAATAGTGAGGAGCCCCGATGCGGCTCGGAAAAAGGACAGCTGATTGCCATTTTGGCAGCTCTTGACCTTGAGCCCAAGCTACGTGTGCTCATTACGGACAGGTTCGCACCTTCTGATAAGTACAATGCGACGAGGGAAGAAGCAAATCGCATGGCCGATGAGCTCAAGAGGATCTATCCAAATGCCAAAGCGTCTGGGAAGTAGCGGTGCTGGGGAAAAGTGGACCCGAAGGGGAATGTAATTGCTATACTTGACGCTATGAACAAACACGCATCAGCGCTCGGAAAGCTTGGCGGCATTGCACGCGCGAAGAAGTTGTCGAAAAGCCGCCGAAAAAGAATCGCCGAAGACGCTGCCGCTGCACGCTGGAAACGGCTATCCCCACATTCACCCGCGCGAGCTTGACGGTAAGCATTCCACGCGTAAAATTGAAACAGGTGGATCAAAGAGGCGGCTGACCTAGGCACCCGACACGGAGTGCATGCATCTACGCCGGTCGCCTCTTCCACTGTTTGATCTTTGAAAACTGAAGTTAGGATTCCCGTCGCGAGTTTGGACGGGGCGATGTATAAACATTTTTTCTTTCGACGGTCGCCCCATCCCAGCTCGTGACGACGGGAGGAAAGTTTGGAGGGGGAGAGACAGCTTGTGTGCCGCTGACATTGCTGAGTGCAACGCACACCGATAACTCAGCTCTCCCTCCCAGCTTTTCTCTCGCATTACAAATATCATCGAGCCTTCAGCTTCCTCCGTCCGTTCACTCGATGACGGCGGGGGCTGAGGGATAAACAAAATAATCATGAATTCATTTATTCAGGGTTCAGTGTGGGTCACTTGTGTATTTATCATCGCCTGCGCCTTCAAGTATCTCGCTTCTTGAATATGGACACCATCTGTCAGAACGAACTCGTCCAATACGCAAAAGATTCCCAACGCTCACTCATGGAATGGAAGCGCCGCAAATATCGCGCGCTCAACATTTCATTCAACGGTAGTCACCTTATCGCGTGGAGTGCTCTGCTCGTGACTGCGCTTACTAGCGTGGCAATTCCGACAGCTCACTTCGTATGAAACTCGAACAACAGGTCTGCAGCCTCGACCTCGCCAAGAAGCTCAAGGAATTGGGAGTGAAGTGGGAGAGTGCATTTTCATGGATAGAGCACGAAGACGGAGAGTGGCGATTATTGCGGTTTGGTATTGAGGGTACAATATGTGTGGCCGCCTTCACCGTCGCGGAGCTTGGCGAAATGATGCCAGGAAACTTCGGTGGCCATTACGTCCTTACTCAGAAAGGTCTCATGGGTAATCGCTACTATTCCACCCTGATGAGACTTCAAGACAGCACTGAGGCGTACAAAATCGAAGAGAAAACCGAAGCCGACGCTCGCGCCAAGATGCTCATCTACGCAATTGAAAACAAACTGATCGAACTCAATACCAGTCTCGCCGCAACAATCGTAGAGGTGGCGGAGGAATTACAAGAACAACAAAAATGATATGGCAGCCTACTTCGAAGGATACAGCACCGTCATTCACTCAATCCCAGCAGAGATTATGAATGACATGATGGAATGCGTTCAAGTCACGAAGACCTACGGCAGTGAAGACAACATCAAAGAGGCAGACCGTGTAGAGGCTTACATCCTGCTCTACAAAAAGACGCTGGCAGACGAACAGGAAAAGTCCGCCCTCTTTGAAAACCTCACCGTCACTCAGGAAGAACAGCTCAAAGAAGCACACGCCAAGAACTACCACGGCACTGACGACGACATGTCAGATGCATACGAAGCTTGGCTCGAAAACCTGACGCTCGACGAACTAAAAGATCGCCTTAAGTAATATGCTCGCCATCAAAACAACAACACAGGTCTTGCGCCGCCTCCTACAACTCAATGGATCACATCGAAAGGGTGACGGAGGATGGCGGCGGGTCGAGGCCGCTACAGGCCAAGGCGACTTTATTAACGGCTACGACGCAGGCGAGCAGATAGGACAAAATTACGAATCTAAAAACTAAACAATATGCAAAACGACAATTGGCTTCCAGAAGGATATGAAGCACCAAAGACAGCGGGAGGAAATTACGCAAAGCTAGAGGACGGCGCTAACAAATTCCGCATCCTCTCAAGTCCTGTTATCGGATTTCTCTATTGGACCAACGACAACAAGCCTACTCGCCTCAAGGCACGCCCTGAGACCCTCCCCGAGGACATCCGTGTACAGAACGGAGTGGCAGACAAGGTGAAGCACTTCTGGGCCTTTGCCGTCTGGAACTACCGCGACAGCAAGGTGCAAATCTTGGAGATCACCCAGGCCTCAATCCAAGGCCCGATAGAAGACCTTGTTACAAATGACGACTGGGGCAATCCGCAGGCCTACGACATCGCCATCACCAAAAAGGGCCAGAAGCTCGACACCGAGTATTCTGTACAGCCGTCTCCGCACAGGGATGTGCCTGTAGAGGCTCAGGCGGCTCTGAGAGCGACGCCAGTCAACCTTGCGGCGCTATTCACAGGTGGCGATCCATTCGCTCCTGTGGACGGGATTACGCGGGAGGACACGCCCTTCAATTAGCTCATGTTTCACGCAAACATCAAAGATCAGAAATTGAACTTTGGCCCCGTTCTTCTCAAGAAGTTCGGGGAATGGTTGCTCGCGAACGACGGCAAGAGGGTAACGATTGAGCTTGAGAAAATCGACCGCACCAACAACCAGAATTCTTACTACTGGCTATACCTCGGCGTGATTGAGCGAGAGACTGGCGAAAATTCCAACGACCTTCACGAATTCTTCAAGCGCAAACTACTGCCGCCAGTGTTCAAGAAAATACGTGGGGAGGAAATCAAACTTCCCGCCTCGACGAAAGACTTGGACAAAATCGCATTCGGAGAATATCTCGACAAGATTTCCGCCCTCACTGAGATTCCATTACCAGACCCCGAAGCTGCGGGTTACATCAGCAACTACGCGAAATGAAAAACAAACTCAGCCAGCTTGAGCGTATCCGTGCTCGCCTCCACGATCGTGGAATGATCACCAGGAATGAATGTCTCAGAAACTTCATCACGCGCTGCGCGGCCCGTATCATCGACCTCGAAAAACAGGACTACGTCTTCCGAACTGAGGAGACCGGTGCGGACTTCATTTATTACCTCGTCAGCATCAATGGTGTCACCTACCTCAATGCCGCCCAGAGAGCACAGATGCTCAAGGAGAATGATGAGAGACTGGCGTGGTTCGATAATTACCAGACGCCAGCAAAGGTATGACCGCCGAACTCCGCGACATGAACAACTGGTGGCCGACCCCGAAAAACTACAGACAGACTGTTAGAGACTCTGCCTTCAACACCGGCTTTCTTTTCAAAGACCGTCGAGGCAAATGGAGGCTCGGGAGCAATAATGCACACGACGCTCATCTCGAGCTCAAAGATCGCTGCTGCTTTGTCGTCCCGGAGAACGCTGGCGGCATCTGCGGGGTCGATGCAATTGGCAGGTTAGAAATCCGGACGGAAAGAGTTAGTCCGATCATCCATCAGCCAGAGACAAAGTTGCTACCGCTCTGTCAACAGCATCGGAACTATTGATAGCAGATAGCTACGCCTAGGTTGATTGCTCAAAATGAGTACGTTACTCAACAGCAGTTCGTTTGTGAACGAACAAAATGATTGAAATTTAATCACTGCGATGCTAAAAGAGGCAGCCGCTGAACCGAGTACTGGCACTCAGCGTTTGAGAGAAGCGTCTTATCCGCACAGCTCCCGCCGCCTTTCATGGCAGGAGCTGCTTGCATGGATACCTCAGTAGTCGTTGTTCTCGTAGTCGAAGACGATCCGCTCATTCACGACATCGTTGGCGAAGCGCTCGTTGATGGTGGCTTCATGGTTGCGCAGGCATCCACGCCAGAAGACGCCCGGGACATGATTGATGCTCCCGACGCTCCGTATCGGGCTTTAGTTACCGACATCAACCTCGCTCCGGGTAAACCAACGGGCTGGGATCTCGCGAGGCGCGCTCGTGAGATAAATTCCGATCTTCCCGTTGTCTACATGACCGGCGACAGCCAAGACCAGTGGGCCACTTACGGTGTGCCCAACAGCGTGTTGATCACAAAGCCCTTCGCTCCCTCGCAAGTGACGACAGCGGTATCACAGCTTCTCAATGCAGCGAGTCCAACGCCTACATGAACGACCAGTACCGGCCGGTACACCGTCCCCTTGTATTTTTACTCACGTAACACATCGGCTTTGACGGGAGTCCAAGCCTCATCTACTGATATTTTATGTCCACGAATCGCACAGATCCGACGAGTGACCTTTTGCGAGCGGCGCATGGGAAGAAATTCGGCACAATCCTTGCCGACCCGCCATGGCAGTTTCAGAACAAGACCGGCAAGATTGCACCCGGGCACAAGCGGCTCGCCCGGTACGACACGATGACACTTGCTGACATCGAGGCTCTCCCCGTTGGCAAGGTTGCGGCCGACACGTCGCATTTGTACCTCTGGGTGCCTAACGCCATGCTGCCAGACGGCCTGCGGGTCATGGAGGCGTGGGGGTTCAAGTACAAGGGAAATATCGTCTGGCACAAAATCCGGAAGGATGGCGGCCCGGACGGGCGTGGTGTCGGGTTCTATTTCCGGAACGTGACCGAGATTCTCCTCTTCGGGGTGCGTGGCAAGAATGCGCGGACGCTTGCGCCCGGCCGCACGCAGGTCAACTTCATGGCGACTCGCAAGCGCGAACACAGCCGCAAGCCCGACGAGCAGTACCCGATTATCGAGAAGTGCTCACCCGGTCCATTCTTCGAGCTCTTCGCACGCGGCCCGCGCAAGGGCTGGACGGTCTGGGGCAACCAGTCCGAGGACTACAAGCTGACATGGAAGACGTACGGCTATAACTCTCAGATCGCCGCAGAGTAGTCACGCTTCCGCCTCTTCCGGCTCGTCCTCCTCCGCTTCCAGCACCTCCTCAAGCGCCTTCTTGCCCTCGTGGAAGGTGACGATCGAATCGGGCATGCCGATCAGCAGCAGCGGGCACGGATTGCCGACGCCGCGATGCACCCGGTCCTCGAGCTTGCGCCAGTGCGTCGTTGCCTCGCCGAATTTATCCTTCACAAATTTGTCGATGAAGGCATCCTGAAAAGTCAGGGGCTTCTTCTTGCGCGTCATCCGCTTATTGATCGCATTGCGCTGTTTTGAAGTCGGCTCGTAGCCCCATTCGCGCAGATCGTCGAACTTCTCGATCTTGCGCTCATCGACAAAACGCCTGACGAGATCGCGCATGTTGCCGTGTAGCGATTTGCCGCGCGTCACGATCACGCCAACCGAAATGGCACCATCGGCGTGCAGACGTTTGTAGTTTTCAAGGTCGCGGTCAAAGAACGGATCTTTGTTGTTCCATTCGATTTCGAGCGCGATTGTGCCAGCATCGAAGTCACGAACGTGATCGATTTCATGCGAGATCGCTTCGCGCTCCTTGCCATTGATGATCTTCTGCACGGTGAACGTGGTCTTCGGCCACTTCAATTCCGTAAGTGCTTTGCGAAGCCGCTGCGTGCCTTTTGACTCGCCACCACCGCCAGCGATGATCTCCTCAATCGGGATCGTCGCATCGATCAGGACCGAGCATAGCTCAGTGAGTGCATCCGGAAAATCAACGGTCAGAATCGCGCTTGCGTGCGAGAGGTACTGAACCTCGAACCCTTTTGCTTGTAGCTCTGCAATCGTCGCCATGGGCGGCGACGGTATCTGATTCGGCCGTGGCGCAATTCGGAAGCGCCAGAATAGCTTGTGGTGCGACCACAACCTGCGGCTCAAAAAATCCGGGCCTGTGAACAGTGGGTACAGCGCTAAATTTCAGCGGAGGATAGGGATTCTTTTCGCTTCCGAATATGTGAGGAATCACTGATGCTTGGCGCAGTTCGAGGCGGTGCTAAGCCCCCCGTTTTCTTCGGCTTTCCACCATATTTAGTATTTGATTCAGGAACTCGCACTAGTTCTTGACGGGCGTAACGCGCGTACCGTACTTTCGATGGAACTGGAAGCAACGAAGCCGCCCCGAGCGGCAAGGCTCAAAGCGGCTTCGAAGTTTTCAGCCTGCCACAAACCCGAGACGGGCAAGGCAGGTCGATGGGTGGATAGACGACTTCATTGAATCGAAGTCCTACCAATCGGTCAAGTCTGTCTCATTCACGAAGGGAGATTTCTCCCTTGCATTATGAACGGAACTAAAATGGCTACTAAGCAATCGTCGAGCAAACTTTCCACCCTTGCATCCAAGGTTCTCAGCGGCGACAAAAAGCCGACCGCTGCTGAATCGAAGAAGCTCGCAGCCTCTGTCTTGTCTCAGGACGAAAAGAAGGGTCAGCGTTAAGTCAGAACGATGCCGGTGGCGACACCGGCATCACCACTGAACGGGTAGTGGCCTGGTGTCCGATCAAGTTCCGGAGAGGTTTGCAACGCTTCAGGAACTTCGTCCAAAGGGCTGGATTGCTCCTTTTCTGTAATGGACAGAGGAGATGTCGATGAAAGCCCTACTGGTATTAGCTGCATTGGGCGCGCTCGCCACGCCCGCACTCGCGGATGAAGTTGGCGTCGGTGTCGGCGTCGGCCCAGTTGGGGCTGGCGTGACTGTTGGTCAAAGCCCCGACCGAGATCGCGATGTTGTTCGTGAACGTGAAACCGTAGTCAGAGAGCACGAGCCTGCCGATCGCACCACCGTCATCAAAAAAGAACATGATGATGGCACCCGCAGCAAAACTATCGTCAAAGAACGAGATTGAGACAAAGGCCCCGCTTCAAAACGGGGCTTTTTCTTACGAGGTTAGTGGCTAGAAAATGGCTAAACCCGACGGGGATTTTAGCTAAACGTTTGAAAAGTCTGGCGATCCCGGCATGACTCGAACATGCGACCTACGGTTTAGGAAACCGTCGCTCTATCCGGCTGAGCTACGGGACCGCGGAACCCGCAGAGCGGGTTACCGGGGCTTCATATCAAAGCGGAGGCGGGATCGGAAGCCCTCACCTCGATCAATGCAAACGCCAGCCGGACAGCCTCACGCCCGGATATTGTTGTCCTTCACCACTTTGCCCCAAGTGGCGACCTGCTTGTCGAAGAAAGTCTTGAAGGCAGGACCATCCTCGAGCAGCAGCGTCATCTGCTGCGTTTCCTTGAGCTGGGCGGCGGTCGCGGGCTCGCTCAGGATCTCCTTGGATGCCGTCGCGAGGCCGGCGACGATGTCCGGCGGCGTGCCCGTGGGCGCGAAGATGCCCCACCAGGCCAGCGTCTCGAAATCCGGGAAGCCTGCCTCGATCGCGGTCGGCGTATCCGGCAGGCCGGGCAGCCGCTCGCGGCCGAGTTGCAGGATCGGGCGCAGCATGTTGGTGCCGAGCTGGGCTGCGACCAGCGCCGCCGATCCCGCGATCAGATCGACATGGCCGCCGAGCACGTCGTTCATCGCGGGGCCACCGCCGCGCTAGGGCACGTGCATGATCTCGACGCCGGCCTTGTTGCCGAGCACGGTCATGGCGAGATGGCCGAGCGTGCCGATGCCGACGGAGGCATATTTCACCGCGCCGGGCGTCGCCTTGCAGGCCGCCACCACGTCGGCAAAGCTCTTGTAGGGACGGCCCGCACCGGCCGCGATCACATATGGCGCGGTGCCGACCAGCAACACCGGCATCAGCTCGCGCTCGACATCGACGGGCGGCTTGTCGAGGATGGAGGGGATCACCGCGTGGGAATCGAAGGTGACCAGGAACGTCGAGCCATCAGGCGGGCTCTTGGCGACCTGCGCCGCACCGAGCGCGCCGGCGGCGCCCGACTTGTTCTCGACGATGACGATGCGGCTGAGCTTGGTTTGCAGATGACTCTGGAGTAGCCGCGCCATCGCATCGGTCGATCCGCCCGGCGGAAACGGCACCACCAGCGTGATTTTTGAAGCCTGCGCCAACGCCGGCGTCATCGCGAGAATAGCCGGCGCTGCGAGCAGCGTCCGTCGTGTGATCGTCATGGTATCCCTCCCCTGTTTTCTCGCGCCCGGCTTTTGCTCTTGGCGCTTTAGGTCTTTCCGAAACCGGATCCCGCTTTTCTGTATTCTGGCCGCGGCGGACTGAAGATGTCCAGCACGCGAGCGCCGTCGGGGCCGGCGCGCATGGTGTGCGGCACGTTGCCGGGCGTGCGCCAGAAATCGCCCTTCTTCACGGCAATCTCCTCATCGCCCTGGACACGGATGGCGGAGCCGTCGAGCAGCACGCCCCATTGCTCCTCGGGATGATGGTGCAGCGTGCCTTGCGCATGCGGCGCCAGGGTCACCACCGACAGCATGGCCTGCTCGCCGGAGAAGATGCGCGTGGTCACGCCTGCCGCGAGCTCGCGAAACAATCCGTCGGCTGTGTCGTCGAGATTGTGGAATTCGTCCTTCTGGCTCACGCCATCCTCCCCTTCTTTTTCTCTGATCAGGATTTGCCATACGAGCCCTGATAACGGCCTTCGCGGATCGCCTTCAGCGTCTCCTCCTCGCGCGCGACCTGGGCGCGCACGGCGTCCAGCAGCGCCGCGGCACCGGCGGCGGCAAACGACACCACGCCGTCCTCGTCGCCGACGACGATGTCGCCGGGCGAGATCACGCTGCCGCCGATCGAAACAGGCACGTTGATCTCGCCGGGGCCGTTCTTGTAGGGGCCGCGGTGGATCACCGCGCGGGCGTAGCAGGGAAAGTCATCGGCCGCGAACGCCGCGACGTCGCGGATCGCGCCGTCGATGACATAGCCTTCGGCTTTGCGCCATTGCGCGATATTCTTCATGATCTCGCCCACCAGCGCGCGGGTCTCATCGCCGCCGCCATCGACCACAATGACGTCGCCGGGGCCCACCAACTCGAGCGCGCGATGGATGGCGAGATTGTCGCCAGGACGGGTGCGGACCGTGAAGGCCGTGCCCACCAGCTTGGCGCCGCGATGATAGGGTTTTAGCCCCACTGCGCCCGGCAGCCGGCCGAGATTGTCCGAAATGACCGAGGTCGGCGCGCCGCGAAAACCCTCGATGATCTCGGCCGGCGGCTTCGGCACGGCGTTCGCAGCGATGGTGATGGTCATGTCCCAAAATCCTTCCGTAATTGTCTTTACTCGGCGTGCGCTCTTTACTCTGCGTCCACCCGCGCCTTCGCCGGCCAAACCCGGAACGCGCGCCCCTCCTTCATCCACGCCGCGCGCTCGTCGCGCAACAGGGTGCGGCGAACTTTACCGGAATCGTCGCGCGGCGGGGCCGTGACGATCTCGAAGCTCTCCGGATGCTTGTAGCGGCTGAGCCGGTCCTTGAGGAAATCCGCCATGCCGTCGGCGATGGCCTGACCGACCGCATCGCCCTCCGGCTCGATGATGGCGTGCACGCGCTGGCCCAATTCCGGATCGGGCAATCCCACCACCACGCAGGAGCGCACGCCCGGACAGGCGGAGACGGCAGCCTCGACCTCGGCGGGATAGATGTTGGCGCCGCCGCGCAGCACCATGTCGGCGAGGCGGTCACCGAGATACAGATAGCCTTCCGCATCGAGCCTGCCGATATCACCCAGCGATTCCCAGCCGTCCGCGCGGCGCTTCGGCTCGGCGCCGAGATAGTGATAGGTGGCATCCTTGCCGTCATTGTTGAGGAAGTAGATCTCGCCGGTCTCGCCCGGCGCAACGTCGTTGCCGTCCTCGCCGATGATGCGCAAGCGCGCCATCTCGCCGATCTTGCCGACCGAGCCCTTGTGCGTCAGCCATTCCGTGCCGGAGATGATGCAGGAGCCCTGCCGCTCGGTACCGCCATAGAGCTCCCAGATTCGCTCGGGCCCGAGCCAGGCGATCCAGTTCTCCTTCAGCCAGGGTGGCATCGGAGCGGCCATGTGGAAGACGGTTTGCAGGCTAGACACATCATAGGCGTTGCGCACGTGCTCCGGCAGCGCCCAGATCCGGTGCATCATGGTGGGCACGAAATTGACCCATTGCACGCGCTCGCGCGCGATTTGCCGCAGCGCCTCCTCGGCATCGAACTTGACGAGGCCGGTGAGCTGGCCGCCGGTGAACAGCGCGTAATGCGACACGATGAACGGCGCATTGTGATAGAGCGGACCGGGATTGAGCAGCGAGACCCCGAAGGGGATGTTGAGCGGCGGCGCGGCGACCGTGTCGGTCACCGCCGGCTGGTGATCGAGGATCACCTTGGGGCGGCCGGTCGATCCGCCGCTGGTCATCGCTTTCCAATAGCGCGTCACCGGTGCGGTGAGCGGCTCGTCCGAAAACCCTTCCGGCACGAAATCCGCGGGCAGACGGTTCGGCGCGTTCCAGTCGGCTTCGCCGCCGACCACCAGCGCCGGCTTCAAGATGTCGAGCACCGCGGCGGCTTCGCCGCGCGGCAGCCGCCATGACAGCGAGGTCGGCGTCGCCCCGCATTTCCACACCGCAAACGAGGTCTCGAAGAACGCATTGCCGTTCGGCAAACCGATCGCGACGAAGTCGCCGGGCCTGACGCCTTTGGCCATGAACGCCCGCGCGCGCCGATTGGCGCCGCGCTCCAGCGCGTCCCATGTCAGCGTATCCTGCCCGTGACGGACGGCGATCGTGCCTTGCGGTTTGCGCTCGGCGTACCAGCGCGGCACGTCGGACAGGGGCAGCAGCATCAGGCGTTTCCACTTCGTCTTCTTGGCGTCGCCGACGAGGCGACCGCAGGATCAAGTGACGCTGTGACTCCCGCGCCACGTCAAGCAAAAAATGTCAGCATCGCAGCCATGAAATTCCCGGGTTCCATGGGTGACAAGCCGGCCATAAAGGGGCAAAAATCAGTCCGACTCAGTTCGGGTTGAGTTTTGCAAGGAATGCTCTCGTAGAATGTCGGACGTAGTTGCATCGCGTCGTGCGGCGCTTGTGGTTGCCGCAGCAGGATTTTTCCTGCTGGCGCCGTCGCATGCCCAGGCACAATGGTGGAAGCGCGCGCCTGTTGACTTCGAGGCCTGCGCCGACGCCGCCGAAAAAGCCACGACCAAATCCGAGAAGACGGCTGCGCTTGCCGACTGCAACGCCAAATTCGCCGGCCGGCGCAAGGCAGGCGGCGGCTATTCCTATTACGATTTCCTCCAGGACCGCACCTTCGATATCGCCGGCCCCAATCCGACGCCGGAGGAGCAGAAGAAGATCGACGAAGCCTACACCGCCTATCTCGCCAATCAGCGCCGCAGCAATGAAGCCGCGCAGGCCACCGCGCGCCAGCAGCGCGAGCAGCAGGAACAACAGGTGCAGCAGCTCCAGCGGGTCGCGTTGCGAACCGAGGTCGAGCGCGTGCCGGTGCCGGTCGAGCGGCCGAAAGTCCAGCAGGCCGCCATCGGCGACGCGCGGCCGCGGCCGAAGGGCGCGCCCTGCACCAAGGGCTCGTTCTCCTGCGAATGGCCGCGGCTGTCGGATGGTTTGAACGACATCAAGAAGCTGTTCAGCCCGACGCCGAGCAAGCCGGCGAAGAAGGGCTGAGTCTCCGCCGTCATTGCGAGCGCAGCGAAGCAATCCAGGGTCTTTCCGCGTGGGGATTCTGGATTGCTTCGCTGCGCTCGCAATGACGGGTGTGATGGAGACCGCGCTTACATCCTCAGTTCGGAGGCTTCTTCTTGCTGCGCTTGGGAGACGCAACGGGCGCATTCGCAGGCGCCGTTGTCGTCGGAGAACTGCCCAATTGCGACCTGCTCTCCTGCAATCGCCTGTCATAGCCGGGAGAGTTCATGACCGTCGGCGGCCGGGCCTCCGCGACCGAGGACGCGGCGCAGAGCACGGCCAACGCGAATCCGATCGTCAGACGACGTTTCATCGTTGCTCCTCCCGTCGCGCAGCCTGAACTCATGCGTTATCCGCGAACCTGCTGCGGCGTCAGCCGCGGTGAGCCCGTGCCCGCGGCCTCAGCCTCTTTGATCAGCGCAACAATGCGGCGCGACAGCGGCACGTCGACATTGTTTTGCTCGGCGAGCGCGATGATCGCGCCCTGGAGATAGTCGATCTCGGTCTTGCGGCCCTGCTTCAAATCCTGCCACATCGAGGAACGCGCCTCGGGATCGATCTTCATGGTCCGTCCCAGGATCAGCTTGAAAATCGGATCAGGCAGTCTCAGCAAGCTGGGCGTCCAGGATGACGGGATCGGCGTCGCCGAGACCGGTGTAATGCCCGCGGCCCTCATCGCAGCCAGCCCCTCCGCCATCTGGTCGGCGAACAGCCTTCGCCAATCGCGGTTCGCCAATTGCGCGGCGAGCGGCATGTCGGACAAGGCGCTGAGCGCGTTGTTCAAATTGATGATCAGCTTGCCCCATTGCACGCCGGTGATGTCGTGGCTCGCGCGCATGGCGAGCCCCGGCACCGACAGCGCTGCGGCCGTGTTCGCGTCGTCTTCGCCAACATGAATGTCGCCGGAGGTCGAGCGGTGGAAGCGGCCCTCGCCCATCCCGACCACGTTGAAAGGCACCATGCCGGCGAGCACGCGGCGGTCGCCGAGGCGCTCGCGCAGCACCGCGACATTGCCGACGCCGTTTTGCAGCGAGACGATGACGGCGTCCTGCGGCGCATGCTGCGCGATCTGGTCGGCGACACCTGCCGTGTCGGCGCTCTTCACCGTGACCAGCACGATGCCGGCGCCGTGAAAGATCGCGGGATCTTCCGACAGCGCGAGACGGCCCGGGTCGAGCTTCGTCTCGGAGCCGTCGAAATCGGTCAGAAGCAGGCCGAACCGCTCGATCTCGGTCTTCACCCGCGGCCGCACCAGGAACGCGACGCGGCGGCCGGCAGCCGCCAAGGTGCCGCCGACGAAACATCCGATGGCGCCTGCGCCGGCCACCACGATCGGTCGATCCGCCATCACCTCGGCTTGCCCCCTTTAACGATCTGCCCTCGATAGCAGAGGCTGTGCCTGCTGCCCATTCCCGCAGTTGCGGCGCAATCGCCTTGTAACCGTCATGACAGCCTCATATGTTTTCGAACGGGGCTTGTTACCGGCAAGAAAACGCCAAAGGAGAACGCCATGGGTTTGCTCGACGTCCTCAACGGCATGCAGAACGGCCCGCGCGGCCCAAGCACGCCGAGTTCACAATCCTCATCCAGCGGCGGCATGTCGCCCATGACCATGGCGCTGCTTGGCCTGCTCGCCTGGAAGGCATTCAAGCATTTGAGCGGCAACCAGAGCGGCAGCGCGCCGCAGCCGTCCCCGGCACCGACGCCGACGCATCTCCCCCCGCCGGTGAATGCGGGCGCTGGCGGCGGCCTCGGTGACCTGTTGAAGGGCGGCCTTGGCGGCCTGCTCGCGGGCGGCGCGGCCGGCAGCGTGCTCAGCGGCGGGCTCGGCGATCTCCTCAACCAGCTCCAGCAGAGCGGTCATGGCGACGCTGCCAATACCTGGGTCGGCAAGGGCGAGAACAAGGCGATCGCACCAGGCGATCTCGCCAATGCGCTCGGCGCCGACCAGATCGAGAGCCTGTCCGCCCAAAGCGGCTTGTCGCGTGACGAGCTGCTCTCGGGTCTCAGCCAGTATCTGCCGCAGGTGGTCGATCATCTGACGCCGGACGGACGGCTGCCGACCGAGCATGAGATCGCGGGCAGAGTCTGATTTAGTTTAGTCAAACGAGGGAAGCACGGACATGAGCATGGGTGGCTTGTTGTGGATCATCGTCGTCGGCTTCGTCGCCGGCCTCATCGCGCGTTGGCTGGCGCCGGGACCGAACAATCCGAGCGGCTTCATCCTCACCACCATCCTCGGCATCGCCGGCGCGTTTCTCGCGACCTTCATCGGCCAGGCCATCGGGCACTACAGTCCCGACCAGGGCGCGGGATTCATCATGGCCACCATCGGCGCCGTGGTGGTGCTGTTCATCTGGCACCGGCTGGTGGCGAGCGGCGTGATCAAGGGGTGACGCGCTAAGGCGTCTGGGGAAAAGGCACACGGCCCCCACATCGTCATTGCGAGGAGCTCTTGCGACGAAGCAATCCAGAGTGTTGCCTTGGAGGCAGTCTGGCTTGCTTCGCTTCGTTCGCAATGACGACTTCACGTCACCAAATGCATGCCCGCATCCATGCGCACGACCTCGCCGGTCATGTTGCTGGAGGCCGGCATCGCCAGGAAGCAGACGAGTTGCGCGATGTCTTCCGCCGATGATGCGACCTTCAGCGGCACCTTGGCCACGACGCTGTCGCGCACTTGCTTGGCGCCCGCCTCGCCACGGCCTTTGGTGAACCAGGGCGTATCGATATAGCCCGGGCATACCGTGTTGACACGGATCAGCGGCGCCAGCGCGCGCGACAGCGACAGCGTCATCGTGTTGAGCGCGCCCTTGCTCGCGGCGTATGCGATCGACGATCCGACGCCGCTGATGCCGGCGACGGAGGAGATGTTGACCACGGCGGACGGCCGCCCAGAGACCTTGGCGCCCGCCTCGAGCAGGCTGCGCGCCGCGCGCACCATCTGGAACGGGCCGATGGTGTTGACGCCGTACAGGCGCTGGAAATCTTCCGCCGACAATCCATCGAGATCGGCATGAGCGACATGCTTGGTGGTGCCGGCATTGTTGACGAGCACGTCGAGCCGGCCCCAGGCGCCAGCTGCCGCAACGATCTTGCGGCAATCGTCATCCTTGGAGACGTCGCCCTGCGCGACCAGAACTTCCGGTGAGCCCGCTTTGCGGCACAGCTCAGCGGTCGCCTCCGCTTCCTTCTGGCTCGAGGAATAGTTGATGACGAGCCGCGCTCCGCTCCGTGCGAGAATTTCCGCGGTCGCAGCACCCAGGCCGGAGGCGGACCCCGTCACGACTGCGCACAAACTGTCCTTTGCCATCCGGATTTCCTTCCCCTTGATTGAGTATCGACATTCTGTTTAGCGAGTTTGCCGCGCCCTGCAAATCGAGCAAACTCCGCTAAGCGGAATTAGCTCATCGCCCATGCCCGCGCCGCAGGTTGACCTGCGATCAGCGCTTGTCAGGGCCATGGCTTTTTCGGATCATCGGGCGCAAGAAGAACCTGCGCGTCCGCCCACGGGGCGGGAAGCGCCAATGGCAAAACACGGGGAACGCTGTGGCGGAGAGTGACAATATCGTCGTCGAGACCGCGGAGAAAATCTTCGCCGATCTCGCCGATCCGCAGACCGTCAACAACGACAAGAAGGATTCATGGCAGGCGCCGCTGTGGCAGGCGCTGAGCGAAGCCGGCCTGCCGTTGGCCTGGGTGCCGGACGATCTCGGCGGCTCCGGCGCGAGCCTTGCCGACGGCTTTGCGCTGTTGAACGCCGCCGGCCGTTTCGCCGTCGCGGTTCCCCTGGCCGAAACCATGCTGGCGGGCTGGCTGCTGGCGCAGGCGAAGATCGCATCCCCCGAAGGGGAGATGACGGTGCTGCCGGCGTCGCCCAAGGATCGCATCACCCGCGACGCCGACGGCGCGCTCTCCGGCCGCGCCCGCGGCGTGCCCTTCGCAAAGGCGGCAAAGCACTTCGCGGTGCTGGCCCACGGCAAGGACGGCGCCTCGATCGCGCTGGTCGATGCGAGCAAGGCTCGGATCGAGACCGGACTCAATGTCGGCTACGACCACAGCGACACCGTCACGCTCAACAAGGTGCAGCCCGTCACCGTCAAGCCCGCCCCGGACGGCTTTGACCAGACCACAATGATGCTGATGGGCGGCGTCGCCCGCAGCCTTCAGATCGCGGGCGCGCTGGAATCGATGCTCGACATCTCCGTGCGCTATTCCAACGAGCGCGTCGCGTTCGAAAAGAAGATCTCGAAATTCCAGGCGGTGCAGCACAATCTCGCCCGCCTCGCCGGCGAGTCGGCTGCTGCCCTTGCCGCGGCGACCTCGGCCGCCGATGCTATCGCCAACGCAAAGTCGTTCGACGACGCGGTCTACCTCGAAGCCGCCTCGGCAAAAATCCGCTGCGCGGAAGCCGCGGAAAAGGGCGGCGCCATCGCGCATCAGGTTCATGGCGCGATCGGCTTCACCTTGGAGCACATCCTGCACCGCTATTCGCTGCGGGCATTGGCCTGGCGCGATGATTTCGGTTCGGAAAGCCACTGGGCCGTCGAGCTCGGCAAGCTCATTGCCAACCGCGGAGCCGACGAATTGTGGCCGCTCGTGGCTTCGCGCTGATCAGGGACGAGACAACAATGACTGCTGCCCTCCGTTTCGATCCGATCCGCCTGCCCGAGAAATGCGAGCAATTGCGCAAGGAAGTGCGCGCCTTCCTCGCGGAGGAAATCGCCGCCGGCACCTTCGATCCGCACAAGCCCAACCGTGAAGACACCGACGCGCCGGAATTTTCTCGCCGGGTCGGCGCCAAGGGTTGGCTCGGCATGACATGGCCGAAAAAATATGGGGGCCAGGAGCGCTCGTTCCTCGAACGTTACGTGGTGACCGAGGAGATGCGCGTCGCCAACGCGCCGACGCGGCGGTTCTTCGTCGCCGACCGCCAGAGCGGGCCGGTTCTGATCAAGTACGCCCCGGAGCACATCAAGATGGACATCCTGCCGCGTATTTGCCGCGGCGAGATCTGCTTCGCGATCGGCATGAGCGAGCCGAACTCCGGCTCGGACCTGTTCGCCGCGAAGACGCGCGCGACCAAGACCGACGGCGGCTATCTCATCAACGGCACCAAGATCTGGACCTCGTCGGCGCATATCGCCGACTACATGATCGCGATCTTCCGGACGTCGCAGCCGACCAACGAAAACCGGCGTCACGGCCTGACCCAGTTCCTGGTCAAGATGAAGCAGCCCGGCATCCAGGTGAACCCGATCGGCCAGATCACCGGCCAGTACGAGTTCAACGAGGTCGTCTTCACGGATTTCTTCGTGCCCGACGATCATGTACTCGGCGAAGTCGACGGCGCCTGGAAGCAGGCCACCAGCGAGCTCGCTTATGAGCGTTCGGGCCCCGAGCGTTTCCTGGAGACCTATTACGTGCTGACCGAGCTGGTTCGCGCTGTCGGCCCCAATCCTGATACCCGCAGTGCCGAAGGCATCGGCCGGCTGGTGGCGCAGCTCCACACCATGCGGCGCATGTCGGTCTCGGTCGCGGGCATGCTGCAAGCCGGCAAGGAGCCGGTCGTTGAAGCCTCCATCGTCAAGGACATCGGCACCGTGTGGGAACAGCAGCTGCCGCACCGCGTGCGCGATCTCGCCGCCTTCGTCGAGGAGACCGCGACCAACCGCGAGACGCTGGAGCGGCAGCTCGACTTCGCCATCAAAACCGCGCCGAAACTCACCATCCAGGGCGGCACCACCGAGGTGCTGCGCGGCATCATCGCCCGCGGGCTTGGTTTGCGCTAATCATTCGAGGACATCATGAGCACTTACAAAGATATCGGCGTCGAGAAAGTTGGTCACGTCGGCACCATCGAAATCCGCCGCCCGCCGCTCAACTTCTTCGACATTTCGCTGATCAACCAGATCGCGGACGCGCTCGACGAGTTCGATCGCGACATCGAGATTCGCGCCTCGGTGCTGTCGGCGCAGGGCAAAGCGTTTTGCGCCGGCGCGAATTTCCAGGATCCGGCACGGCAGGCGCAAGAGGCACGCGAAGCCGACAAGACGGCAAAGGGCGATCCGGCCGACAGCCTCGGGGCGATCAACCATCTCTATATCCAGGCCGTGCGCATCTTCCGCGCCAAGAAGCCGATCGTCGCGGCCGTGCAGGGCGCCGCCATCGGTGGCGGATTGGGCCTCGCGGTCTCGGCGGACTTCCGGGTCACCTGCCCCGAAGCGCGCTTCTCCGCGAACTTTACCAAGCTCGGCTTCCATCCCGGCTTCGGCCTGACCGTGACGCTGCCCGAGCTGATCGGCAAGAACAACGCCGAACTGATGTTCTACACCAGCCGCCGCGTCACCGGGGAGGAAGCCTTCAAATGGGGCCTCGCCAACGAACTGGTGCCGCAGGACCAGGTCAAGGCGGCGGCACTGAAGCTCGCCAGCGAAATCGCCGAATGCTCCCCGCTCGGCCTCGTCTCCACCCGCGCCACGATGCGCGCCGGGTTGGCCGACCGCGTCATGGCGGCGACCAATCACGAGCTCGAGGAGCAGACCCGCCTGCGCGCGACGGAAGACTTCAAGGAAGGCGTGAAAGCCACGGAAGAGCGGCGGACGGCGAATTTCAAGGGCAGGTGATTGCGGCAGGGTCGCGCCGCACGCCCTCTCTCAATCCGTCATCCTGAGGTGCGAGTAGCGCGATGCCTAGCATCGCGCTGGGAGCCTCGAAGGATGAGCGGCCCCGCTGGTGGCCGTCGCCCTTCGAGGCTCGCGCAAGAGGCGAGCACCTCAGGGTGACGGATCACTACCAAGCACTCAACTGACGCGGAACGTCACCCCACCGAGCAAGAACTCGTTGCCCGCCACGGCATGTCCCTTCGCCCTCGCGGCGTGCAACACACCGGCAACATCAGCGACCCGAAACTCCAGCGCGCTCATGATTTCGCTGGCGCCCTCCACGAAGCGGAAGGTCGCGTTGGGCAACTTCAGTTCAGCATCGCCGCTCGGCGCAACGCCGATGATCTTGCCCCAATGCTCGGCCAGCCCTTGCGGATCCGGGCTCTGCATTTCCACGCTCGTCAACGCCTGCGTCACGTCCTTGCGGATGAATTTTTGCCAATTGGGGCCGGCCGGTGGATAGGGTCCCAAAATGTCGTCGCTGCCTTCGGTGTGGTTGAACTCGATGAAGGCGGCGCGGCAGTCGCGGGGATGGAGCTGCACGCCGTGATAGGGCGCGTGGTCGATGACGTTGGCGGTGCGCACGCCCAGCGCGTTGGCGTTACGACCGCGCTCGTCGGGATCGTTACAGCAGAAGATCGCCATGTAGCCGCCGCGCCCGCCGCTCTTCTCGATGAAGCGGCCGGCCGTGGTGCCGTCCTTGAACGGCGCGACCACCTCCAGCAGGATCGTGCCGACCGGCAGCAGCGCGTTCTCCAGGCCGTACTTTGCGACATTGCCGTCGCGGTAGCAGACAGCGAGGCCCATGATATCAGCGATATCGGTGATTACGGGCGCGAGCTGCGGCGCGACCAGGCAGATCTGCCGCAACCGCATATAGGGCGCCATCGTCATGCGCCCTTGAAGGTCGGCTTGCGCTTCTCGACGAACGCCTTGGCGGCCTCCTTGTGATCCTCGGTGTCGCTGCAGCGGGTGTGGTGGATCGCCTCGCCGTCGAAGCAATCCTCCAGCGCCAGATGCTCGGCATTGTTGATGTTGCGCTTGATGAAGCCGAGCGCGATCGAGGGCCCTTGCGCCAGCGACAGTGCGAGCTCGTGCGCGGCCGCGTCGATCTCGGCGTCGGGGACGACCTTCGTCACCATGCCGATCGCATGCGCTTCCCTCGCGGAAAGCACCGGCGAGGTCAAATAGAGCTCGCGCGCCCGCGCGCTGCCGAGCAGCTGGGTGAGGAAATAGGTGCCGCCGTAATCGCCGGAGAAGCCGACCTTTGCGAACGCGGTGGTGATCTTGCAGGATTCGGAGGCGACGCGGAGGTCGCACGACAGCGCCATCGACAGACCCGCGCCGGCGGCAGCGCCGTCGAGCTGCGCCACCACGGGTTTTGGCATCTGGTGCAGGATGCGCGACACCTCCATGCCGCGGCGCAGGTTCGCCATCTTCACTTCGAACGGCAGCGGCGCCCGGCCCTCGGCCATCGACTTGACGTCGCCGCCGACGCAGAAGCTGCCGCCCGCGCCCTTGAACAAGACCGCACGCACCTCCGGATCATCAGCCGCGCGCCGTGCCGCCACGACCAGCCCGGCGACCATGTCCGGGTTGAGCGCGTTCTTCCGCTCGGGCCGGTTCATGGTGATGGTGAGCAGCCCGCCTTC
Organism: Bradyrhizobium sp. 4; assembly: GCF_023100905.1. Taxonomy (NCBI): domain Bacteria; kingdom Pseudomonadati; phylum Pseudomonadota; class Alphaproteobacteria; order Hyphomicrobiales; family Nitrobacteraceae; genus Bradyrhizobium; species Bradyrhizobium sp. 4. The sequence goes on along the minus strand of NZ_CP064686.1, from coordinate 428,840 downwards.
GAGCTTCTGCAGGACCATGTCGTTCATGGGACGTCTCCCTTGCTGTTGTTTGCTTCGGTCTATCGACGCTCGTCATTGCGAGCGAAGCGAAGCAATCCAGAAATGTTTCCGCGGAGACAGCCTGGATTGCTTCGTCGCCTCGCTCCTCGCAATGACGAGGTTTATTTCTTCACCAACGGGCAGCGCGACTGCTCCAGGGACTGGAACGCTTCGCTGCCGGGCACGGTGGCGAGCAGCTTGTAGTCGTCCCAGCGGCCCTTGGATTCCGACGGCTTCTTGACCTCGAACAGGTACATGTCGTGCAACATGCGGCCGTCCTCGCGGATCTTGCCGTTCTTGGCGAAGAAGTCGTTGATCGGCGTCTCCTTCATCACTTTCATGACTGTTGCAGCGTCGGTCGTGCCGGCCGACTTCACGGCCTTCAGATAGTGCGTCACGGAAGAGTAGACGCCGGCTTGCGCCGAGGTCGGCGGCCGCTTCATGCGTTCCTGGAAGCGCTTCGAGAACGCGCGGGTGTCGTCGTTCAGATCCCAGTAGAAGGCTTCCGCCAGCAACAGGCCCTGCGCGGTCTCCAGCCCGATCGAGTCGATGTCGGTCACGAAGGCGAGCAGCGGCGAGACCTTCTGGCCGCCCTTGGTGATGCCGAACTCGGCCGCCTGCTTGATGGCGTTGACGGTGTCGCCGCCGGCGTTCGCGAGCCCGATCACCTTTGCCTTCGAGGCTTGGGCCTGGAGTAGGAACGACGAGAAATCCGACGTATTGAGCGGATGGCGCACGCTGCCGAGCACCTTGCCGCCGGTCTTGGTCACGACGGCGCTGGTGTCCTTCTCCAGATCCTGGCCGAAGGCGTAGTCGGCGGTGAGGAAGTACCAGGTGTCGAGGCCGGACTTCACGGCCGCAAGGCCGGTCACATTGGCCTGGCCGTAGGTGTCGAACACGTAGTGAATGGTATAGGGACCGCAGGCCTCGTTGGTGAGGCGGATCGAGCCCGGGCCGTTAAACATGATGATCTTGTTGCGCGCTTTCGCGATCTCGCCGGCGGCGAGCGCGGTCGCGGAGGCCGCGACGTCGTAGATCATCTCGACGCCCTGATTGTCGAGCATGTCGCGAGCGATGTTGGCGGAGAGATCGGCCTTGTTCTGATGGTCGGCAGCCAGAACCTGGATCTTGCGGCCGAGCACCTCGCCGCCAAAGTCCTCCACGGCCATCTTGGCCGCGGTCTCGCTGCCGGGGCCGGTGATGTCGGCATAGAGGCTCGACATGTCGAGAATGCCGCCGATCTTCAGTGGCGGCTTGTCCTGCGCCTGCACGGCGCTTGCACTAAGCGCCAGCGCAGCAGCGAAAATGCCCGACAAAACATGCTTCATCGAAAAAGACCTCCCTTGATCGCCTGTCTCTAATGGCGGCTTGGTTATTGGTGTTGTCGCAATCATGCCGCATGCGCGACAGCGCAGCAAGCGCGCGGGACGCTGCAGATGAACGATCAACACGCGCTTTCCGCAAAGCGGAATGACGAGATGCGGAAGAGTGGCCTCCGCCATCATTGCGAGCGCAGCGAAGCAATCCAGGATCTTTCCTCGGAGGGACTCTGGATTGCTTCGCTGCGCTCGCAATGACGGAGTATGAACAAACAGTCTTCGCGCCCCACCGCGCTTGAGTTATGGTTGGAGCGCAACGCAACCTTTCCGGGCAACGTGACGCGACTGCTTCATCTCATCGTCGCATGTCTTCTGGTCGCGGCTCGCGGTGCGTCCGCCGCGCCGTGCCAGTTCGAGTCCCAGGGCGAAGGCCGCGTCGCCGCGATCGATGCGCGCAGTCTGCGTCTCGATGACGGCCGGGAAATCCGCTTGACCGGCATCGAGCCGACCGCGACCACGAAGCAGGCGCTGACCACGCTGCTCGTCGGTCGCGACGTTATTTTGCGCAGCGCTGACGACACGCCCGATCGCTATGGCCGCCAGGGCGCGCTGGTCTTTGTCGGCGAGAGCGACATCTCCGTGCAGGCAACGCTCCTCGCCCAGGGCGACGCCATCGTCTCCGCCGAGATCGCCGATAAGGACTGCGCGGCCGCCCTGATGGCGTCGGAGGCCGAGGCGAGGCGCCAAAAAAAGGGCAGCTGGGCTGACCCGTCGGCCATAAAAAACGCGGAAAGTCCGGACGATATTTTGGCGGGGATCGGGCGTTTTGTGGTGGTCGAGGGCAAAGTCCTGTCGGTCCGGCAAGCTGGGGCAATGACCTACCTCAACTTCGGACGGAACTGGACACGCGGCTTCGCCGTGACTATTTCAAAGCGCATGGTACCCGCGTTCGAAGGCGCCGGGATCGTCCTTAAGTCTCTGGAAAATAAACGTATTCGTGTCCGGGGCTGGGCTGAGGGGAATACGGGGCCGCGTATCGATGTACGCCTCGTGGGACAGATCGAGTTGCTGGGCGCAAACGAGCCGACAGGGGTAAGGCCCTAAAAGGGGCCAGGCACGGGTTAAGCGACGTGAATGGGGTGCTAGGACGGCACGGACGAGGTGAACACCGCCGCCTGCGGGCAGCGCCGGCTGCGCTATGCCTCGTGCTGGGTTCAGCCCTCGCCGGCTGCGGCGATATGGGCCGGTTCCAGACCGCGGCGGCCCCGCCGACCGTCGCGATGCCCAAGCCGAAGCCGGCCGTCGCGCAGACCCCCGCCACCGAGAAGGAGCACGAGCGCATCCTGGCGAGCTATGGCGGCACCTACGACGACCCCAGGCTCGAATCGCTCGTCACCAAGACCGTCGACCGGCTGGTCGCGGCGTCCGACCGCCCCGATCAGGGTTACCGGGTCACGATCCTCAATTCCGGCGCGGTGAACGCCTTCGCGCTGCCGAACGGTCAGCTCTATGTCACGCGCGGCCTTCTTGCGCTGGCGAGCGATACGTCGGAATTGTCCTCCGTGCTCAGCCACGAGATGGCGCATGTGCTGTCCAAGCACGCCGCGATGCGTGAGGACCAGGCCCGCCAGGCGGCGATCGTCACCCGCGTCGTCACCGACATGAGCAACGATCCCGATCTCACCGCGCTCGCGCTCGCCAAGACCAAGCTGACGATGGCGAGCTTTTCGCGCAATCAGGAGTTCGAGGCCGACGGCGTCGGCGTCGGCATCTCCGCCAAGGCCCATTTCGACCCTTATGGTGCCGCACGCTTTCTCTCGGCGATGGAGCGCAATGCCGAGCTGAAGGTCGGCAAGACTTCGCTCGATCCGCGCGCGCAGGATTTCACCTCGTCGCATCCGGCAACGCCCGAGCGCGTGCAGAACGCGCAGACCATCGCGCGGCAATACGCAGCGCCAGAGGGCGGCGAGCGCGACCGCGAGACCTATCTCGCCGCGATCGACAATCTCGTCTACGGCGAAGACCCCAGTGAAGGTTTTGTCCGCGGCCGGCGCTTCCTGCATCCGAAGCTCGGCTTCACCTTCCAGGCGCCGGACAATTTCACGCTCGACAACACCGCGCAGGCCGTGATCGGCGTGCGCGACGGCGGCTCGCAGGCGATGCGGTTCGACGTCGTGCGGGTGCCGGCCGAACAGTCGCTCGGCGATTACCTGAATTCCGGCTGGATGGAGGGCGTCGAGAAGGCCTCCACCGAGGACATCACCATCAACGGTTTTCCGGCTGCGTCCGCGACCGCGAAGGGTGACCAGTGGCAGTTCAAGGTCTATGCGTTGCGCTTCGGCAGCGACGTCTACCGCTTCATCTTCGCGGCCCGGCAGAAATCGACCGAGAGCGAGCGCAATGCGCGCGAGACCGTCGGTTCATTCCGCCGGCTGACGCTCGACGAGATCCAGGCCGCGCGCCCGCTGCGCATCAAGGTCATCACCGTGCAGCCCGGCGACACCGTGGAATCGCTCTCCCACCGCATGGCCGGCGTCGATCACCCCGCCGAGCGCTTCCGCGTCCTCAACGGGCTCGATCGCAACGCGCAGGTGAAGGTGCGCGATCGTGTGAAGGTCGTGGCGGATTGACATACACTAAACTGCCGTAGGGCGGGCAAAGCGAAGCGTGCCCACCATTTCCGGCCAGGATTGTCGAAAGGTGGTGGGCACGGCGCTTACGCGCCTTTGCCCACCCTTCAAGCTCCGCCCGATCAGCGCCCCGCGTCCATATCGCCGGCCTCGCGCTGGCCGCTGAGCCAGAGCGCGAGCAAGGTCCAGAACGCGCCTGACAGCAGGTACGCTCCCGAGGCGATGACGCCGAGATTGGTGGCAAGCAGCAGAGCGACCAGCGGTGCAAAGCCGGCGCCGAACAGCCAGGCCATGTCGGAGGTCAGCGCCGAGGCCGTGTAGCGATACGCCTGCTTGAAGTTCGACGCGATCGCGCCCGACGACTGGCCGAACGACAGACCGAGCAGGATGAAGCCGATCACCATGTAGATGGTCTCGCCGAACGCGCCGGCATCGAGCAGCTGCGGGGCAAAGCCGCTGTAGATCGCGATCGCGATCGCCGATCCCATCAGCAGCGACTTGCGGCCGACGCGGTCGGCGATGACGCCGGAGAGCACGATCGCGCCGACGCCGAACACGGCGGCGACGATCTCGATGATCAGGAAGCGCACCGGGCTTTCGCGGGTGAACAGGAATACCCAGGACAGCGGAAACACCGTAACCATGTGGAACAGCGCGAAGCTTGCCAACGGCGCGAACGCACCGAGCATGATGTTCTGGCCTTCGCGCGCCACCGTCTCGGAGATGCGCGAGGGCTGCAATTCGCGGGTCTCGAACAGCGAGGCATATTCTTCCGTCGTCACCATGCGCAGGCGCGCGAACAGCGCCACGACGTTGATGGCAAAGGCGACGAAGAACGGATAGCGCCAGCCCCAATCGAAGAAATCGTCGGCCGAGAGATTCCCGGCGAAATAGGCGAACAGGCCGCTCGCCACGATCAGACCGAGCGGCGCGCCAAGCTGCGGCACCATCGCGTACCAGCCGCGCTGCGAAGGCGGCGCGTTCAGAGCCAGCAGCGAGGCCATGCCGTCCCAGGCGCCGCCCCAGGCCAGACCCTGTGCGATGCGCGCCAGCGCCAGCAGCCAGATCGCGGCAGCGCCGATCTCGTGATAGCCGGGCAGGAACGCGATCGCGACGGTGGCGGTGCCGAGCAGAAACAGCGCCGAGATCAGCTTGGCCGTCTTGCCGTACCCGCGGTCGACCGTCATGAAAATGACGGTGCCGATCGGCCGGGCCATGAAGGCCAGCGCGAAAACCATGAAGGAATAGAGGGTGCCGGTCAGTTCGCTCGTGAACGGAAACACCAGGCGCGGGAAGACGATCACCGAGGCGATCGCAAAGACGAAGAAGTCGAAGAATTCCGAGGTGCGGCCGATGATGACGCCGATAGCGATCTCGCCGGGACTGGCCTGGTCGTGGCCGTGCTCGCCCGAGTGGTCTGCCATTGCGGGGGTCTGTGCCATCGCCATTCGCGCGCCCTTAACGTCCTGAAAACCAAAGCCGACCGCCCGGCGAGGCGCCAGGCAATCCAGCCCTGTCTGGCGCAACATCCCGCACTGCAACATTGGACAAATTGTCCAATGTCCGGATTGCTGCGTTGCAGCTACCCCTTGGCCCCGCGAAAGAAACTCATTCTCATAAGGCTCGGCCCGTGTCCCGTTTCAAGATCCTGGCGCTGCTACCCCTGGCGGTTGCGCTCAGCGGCTGCAACTACATCGTGCTGGCGCCGGCCGGCGATATCGCAGCGCAACAGCGCGACCTCGTCATCATTTCCACCGTCCTGATGCTCCTGATTGTCGTCCCCGTGATGGCGCTGACGGTGCTGTTCGCCTGGCGCTACCGCCAGTCCAACACCGACGCCCGCTACGAGCCGGAATGGGACCACTCGACCAGCCTCGAGCTGGTGATCTGGTCGGCGCCGCTCTTGATCATCGTTTGCCTGGGCGCGCTGACCTGGATGGGCACGCATCTGCTCGACCCCTATCGCACGCTCGGCCGCATCCATGCCGACCGCGCCGTGGACCAATCCAAGGCCCCGCTCGAGGTCGACGTCGTCGCACTCGACTGGAAGTGGCTCTTTATCTATCCGGACTACGGCATCGCCACCGTCAACGATCTGGCAGCTCCGGTCGATCGCCCCATCAACTTCCGCATCACGGCGTCCTCGGTGATGAACTCGTTCTACATCCCCGCGCTGGCCGGCCAGATCTACGCGATGCCGGGCATGGAGACCAAGCTCCACGCCGTCGTGAACCACGCCGGCACCTACCGGGGCTTTTCGGCGAACTACAGCGGCGCCGGCTTCTCCGGCATGCACTTCAACTTCCAGGGTTTCGACGACAAGGGCTTTGACGCCTGGATCGCAAGCGCCAAGTCCGGCGGCGGCTCGCTCGGCCGCGCCGAATATCTCCAGCTCGAAAAGCCCAGCCAGAACGAGCCGGTGCGGCGCTACGGCACCGTCGATTCCGATCTCTACCGCCTGATCCTCAACATGTGCGTCGAGACCGGCAAGATGTGCCAGAGCGAGATGATGGCGATCGACGCCAAGGGCGGCCTCGGCCATGAGGGCCTGAACAACACCCTGCCGCTGGCCTACGACAAGTACGCCCGCCGCGGCACGGCGCTTGGCCCGGAGCCGACCTTCGTCGCCGGCACCTGCACGCCCGATGCGCCGCAGGGCAGGACCACCGCCTCCATCACGGCACCTGTCGACACCGCGCCGCTGCTCGGCGCCGGCCTGAAGCGGCCGACTTTCACGCCGCTGAAGTCCTCGTCCTTCTTCCTCGGACAACGTCCGAAGTCAGATTCGTAAAGAGATCCCGCATGTCTCCTGATCTTCTCAAGCTCATCTTCGGCCGGCTCACCTTCGAATCGCTGCCGCTGCACGAGCCGATCGTCGTCGGCACCTTTGCCGTGGTGGCGACCGGCGGCCTCATCATGCTTGCCGGCCTGACCTATTTCCGCGTCTGGGGTTATCTCTGGAGCGAGTGGTTCACCAGCGTCGACCACAAGCGCATCGGCATCATGTACATGATCCTCGGCATCGTGATGCTGCTGCGCGGCTTCGCCGACGCGCTGATGATGCGGTTGCAGCAGGCGCTCGCCTTCGGTGGCTCCGAGGGTTATCTCAACTCCCATCACTACGACCAGGTCTTCACCGCCCACGGCGTGATCATGATCTTCTTCGTGGCGATGCCGCTGGTCACCGGCCTGATGAACTTCGTCGTGCCGCTCCAGATCGGCGCGCGCGACGTGTCGTTCCCGTTCCTGAACAATTTCAGCTTCTGGATGACGGTCGGCGGCGCGGTGCTGGTGATGGCCTCGCTGTTCATCGGCGAATTCGCCCGCACCGGCTGGCTGGCTTATCCGCCGCTGTCGAACATCGGCTACAGTCCGGATGTCGGCGTCGACTATTGCATATGGGGCTTACAGGTCGCGGGCGTCGGAACGACATTGTCCGGCATCAACCTGATCTGCACCATCGTCAAGCTGCGATGCCCCGGCATGACCATGATGCGGATGCCGGTGTTCACCTGGACCGCGCTCTGCACCAACGTACTGATCGTCGCTTCCTTCCCGGTTCTGACCGTCGTGCTCGCGCTGCTCTCGCTCGACCGCTACGTCGGCACCAACTTCTTCACCAACGATTTCGGCGGCAGCCCGATGATGTACGTGAACCTGATCTGGATCTGGGGTCATCCCGAGGTCTACATCCTGGTTCTCCCCGCCTTCGGCATCTTCTCGGAAGTGACCTCGACCTTCTCGGGCAAGCGGCTGTTCGGCTACACCTCGATGGTCTACGCCACGGTGGTCATCACCATCCTGTCCTACCTGGTCTGGCTGCACCACTTCTTCACGATGGGGTCGGGCGCCAGCGTCAACTCCTTCTTCGGCATCACCACGATGATCATCTCGATCCCGACGGGCGCGAAGATGTTCAACTGGCTGTTCACGATGTATCGCGGCCGCATCCGGTTCGAGCTGCCGATGATGTGGACGATCGCGTTCATGCTAACCTTCGTGCTCGGCGGCATGACCGGCGTGCTGCTCGCGGTGCCGCCGGCCGACTTCGTCCTGCACAATAGCCTGTTCCTGATCGCCCACTTCCACAACGTGATCATCGGCGGCGTCGTGTTCGGCGCGTTCGCCGGTATCGGCTACTGGTTCCCGAAGGCGTTCGGCTTCAAGCTCGATCCGTTCTGGGGCAAGCTGTCGTTCTGGTTCTGGGTCACCGGCTTCTACCTCGCCTTCATGCCGCTCTATGTGCTCGGCCTGATGGGCGTGACCCGCCGGCTCCGTGTGTTCGACGACCCAAGCCTGCAGATCTGGTTCATCGTCGCCGGCATCGGCGCCTTCCTGGTCTTCCTCGGCATCCTCTCGATGCTGATGCAGTTCGCGGTCAGCTTCCTCAGGCGCGAGCAGCTCAAGGACGTCACCGGCGATCCCTGGGATGCGCGCACGCTGGAATGGGCGACCTCCTCGCCGCCGCCGGCCTACAACTTCGCTTTCACTCCCGTCGTTCACGACAATGACGCGTGGTGGGACATGAAGAAGCGCGGCTATCAGCGCCCGCTCACCGGCTTCAAGCCGATCCACATGCCCAGCAGCACCGGCACCGGCATCATCCTGGCCGGCTTTGCCACCGCGATGGGATTCGGCCTGATCTGGTACATCTGGTGGCTGGCGGCCGCGAGCTTCATCGCGATGCTCGCCGTCGGCATCGGTCACACCTTCAACTATCATCGCGATTTCGACATTCCGGCCGAGGACGTCATCCGGGCCGAAGACGCGCGCACCAAACTGCTCGCCGGAGCCAAGTAAATGACTGTCGCTGTCAATCCCACGCAAACCGGCGAGCCGGTGTTCTACCTCGCCGACGAACACCCGCATCCGGAAGGCTACAGCACCTCGCTCGGCTTCTGGATCTATCTGATGAGCGACTGTCTCATCTTCGCGATCCTGTTCGCCACCTTCGGCGTGCTCGGCGGCAACTACGCCGCCGGTCCCGCGCCAAAGGATCTGTTCGAGCTGCCGCTGGTCGCGGTGAACACCTCGATGCTGCTGCTGTCGTCGATCACGTATGGCTTCGCCATGCTGACCATGCAGCAGAACAAGATCGCGCAGACCCAGATCTGGCTGGCGATCACCGGCCTGTTCGGCGCCGCCTTCATCGGCATCGAGCTGTCCGAGTTCGCCCACATGATCCATGAGGGCGCGACGCCGCAGCGCAGCGCCTTCCTGTCCGCCTTCTTCACCCTGGTCGGCACCCACGGCCTGCACGTCAGCTGCGGCCTGATCTGGCTGGTGACCCTGATGGTGCAGGTCTGGAAGTTCGGCCTGATCGAGGCCAACCGCCGCCGCCTGATGTGCCTGTCGATGTTCTGGCACTTCCTCGACGTGGTCTGGATCGGCGTCTTCACCTTCGTCTATCTGCTGGGAGTTCTGCGATGAACACCGATACTCACGCCGCCCATGCGGGCGATCATCACCGCGGCGATAGCCACGCGCAAGCCCACGCCCACGGCTCGTTCTCGACCTACATGCTCGGCTTCGTGCTCTCGGTCGTGCTCACCGCGATCCCGTTCTGGCTGGTGATGAGCGGCGCGCTTCCGAGCAAGCAGATCACCGCGCTCGTGATCATGGCCTTCGCGATCGTGCAGATCGTCGTGCACATGATCTACTTCCTGCACATGAACACGACGTCCGAGAACGGCTGGAGCATGATGGCTCTGATCTTCACCATCGTCATGGTGGTGATCGCGCTGTCGGGTTCGCTGTGGGTGATGAACCACCTCAACAGCAACATGATGCCGATCCACCAGATGACCGGGATGAAATGAGCGAGAACGGGACCATGACGAGCAAGGCAAACGAGGTGCGCGGCGACGCCGCGCGCCTGTCCTTGTGGCTCACGGTCCTCTCGCTCACGGCCTTTGCGCTTCTGATCGCGCTCGGCGTCTGGCAGATCGAGCGCCGCGCCTGGAAGCTGGCGCTGATCGATCGCGTCGAGCAGCGCGTTCATGCCCCGGCCCAACCGATCCCCTCGCCGGCGGCATGGCCGACCGTCTCCGCCGCAAACGACGAGTACAGGCACGTCAGCGTCACCGGCCGCTTCCTGCATGACCGCGAGACGCTGGTTCAGGCCGTCACCGAAGAAGGCCCGGGCTATTGGGTGCTGACGCCGCTTCAGCGTAGCGACGGCACGCTGGTCCTGGTCAACCGCGGCTTCGTGCCGTCCGAGCGGCGCGACGCCTCGACGCGCCGGGACGGCAATCCGCAAGGCCCGGTTGAGATCACCGGCCTGTTGCGCGTGACGGAGCCAAAAGGCGGATTCCTCAGGACCAACGTGCCGGAGCACAATCGCTGGTACTCGCGGGATGTCGCAGCGATTGCGGCGGCACGCGGCCTCGACCACGTCGCGCCCTTTTTCATCGATGCCGACGCTCGATCACAATCCGGCAGCAGCCCAATCGGCGGATTGACCGTGATCAGCTTTCCCAATAACCACCTGATCTACGCGCTGACGTGGTTTGCCCTAACTTTCATGCTGGCCGGTAAACTTTTCGTCACATTCGGCGGCGGGCTGTTCCGCCGCAAGGAGCCCTGGAGCGGCTTCGTCCACGAAGCGGCCGGCGGCTCCGATGCCGTCGCCCGCAAGACGGGATCAGATGCTGGAACGATCGTCGAGCCCACCTGACGACGGAAGAACGCATGGCGCCGTCACGCTGCAATCGCAGGCGGACGCGCGCAGCGAGCTGATCGGCGCTGCGCCGACCGACGACGAGACCAACCGCAAGAACATGGCGCTGCTGATCCAGCTGCGCTGGACTGCAGTGGTCGGCCAGATCGTGACCATCGGCGGCGTGCATATGTGGCTCGGCATTCCCCTGCCCCTCACCCGGATGGGCGCAGTGATCGGCGCCCTGATATTTCTCAACATCTCCAGCCTGGTCTGGGTGCGCCATCGCGCCGCGATCACCAACAACGAGCTGCTCGTCGCCCTCATGCTGGACGTCGCCGCGCTGACCGCGCAGCTTTACCTCAGCGGCGGCGCCACCAATCCCTTCACCTCGTTGTTCCTGCTTCAGGTGACGCTGGGCGCGGTGCTGCTCGATGGCCGCTCGACCTGGTCGCTGGTCGCGCTGACCTGCGCGAGCTTCGTCTGGCTGACCGTCGCCTATCGGCCGCTCGAGCTGCCGCCGAACCCGCTGAGCGAGACCTACACGCTCACAGTTGCCGGCATGCTGCTGGGCTTCGTGCTCAACGCCGTGCTGCTGGTGGTGTTCGTCACCCGCATCAACAGGAATTTGCGCGAGCGCGACGCGCATCTGGCGGCGCTGCGCCAGCATGCGGCCGAGCAGGATCATATCGTGCGCATGGGCCTGCTCGCCTCCGGCGCTGCGCACGAGCTCGGCACGCCGCTCGCCTCGCTCTCGGTCATCCTCGGCGACTGGCGCCGCATGCCCGACCTCGCCGCCGATCAGGAGCTGGCCGAGGACCTGGCGGAGATGGAGACGTCGCTGCAACGCTGCAAGTCGATCGTGACGGGCATCCTGGTCTCAGCAGGCGAAGCCCGCGGCGAAGGATCGTCGCCGACGACGGTTGCGGCTTTCGTCACAGCGCTGGTGGAGGAGTGGCGCGACGCGCGCTCGGCGCGCACGCTGTATTTCGTCAACACCTTCGGCGAAGACGTTGCGATCGTCTCGGACGTCGCGCTGAAGCAGGTGATCTTCAACGTGCTCGACAACGCCTACGAGGTCTCGCGCGACTGGGTCGAGCTCGTTGCCGGGCGCGAGGGCGATCATCTCGTGCTGTCGATCAGCGATCGCGGCCCCGGCTTTGCGCCGGAGATGCTGGCACAAATCGGAAAACCTTATCAGTCGAGCAAGGGCCGCGCCGGCGGCGGGCTCGGCCTGTTCCTGGTGGTGAACGTGGTGCGCAAGCTAGGGGGCAGCGTGACCGCCGAGAACCACAGGAAGCGCGGCGCCACGGTGCGCCTCACGCTGCCGCTCGCAACGCTGGCGATCGGAGGCAGCTTTGACGCCTGACCGTTCGCTCATCGTCGTCGAGGACGATGCCGGCTTCGCGCGCACCCTGAAGCGTTCGTTCGAGCGCCGCGACTACGAGGTCGTGCTCGCCGCCTCGATCGAGGAGGTGCGGAAAGTCCTGGAGGAGCGATCGTTCGGCTATGCCGTCGTCGACCTCAAGCTCGGGGGAGCTTCGGGCCTGGCCTGCGTCGAGCTCTTGCACACGCACGATCCGGAGATGTTGATCGTGGTGCTGACGGGCTTTGCCAGTATCTCCACCGCCGTCGAGGCCATCAAGCTGGGCTCATGCCACTATCTGGCCAAGCCGTCGAACACCGACGACATCGAGGCCGCCTTCAACAAGGCCGCAGGCAATGCCGAGGTCGCGCTCGATGCCCGGCCGACCTCGATCAAAACGCTGGAATGGGAACGCATCCACCAGACCCTGATCGAGACCGACTTCAACATCTCGGAAGCGGCAAGACGACTCGGGATGCACCGGCGCACGCTGGCAAGGAAGCTCGAGAAGCGGCCGGTGAAGTAGGGAGGAGCGGATCGAAGCCGCTCCTCCTCTCCACTGGTTAGGCTTGCTTGCCATATCGCGCGATGACGTCGGCCAGCGCGATATGGCCCGCACAGGATCCTGCTCCCGGATCACTGCTCCCGCGCTCCACGGCGGTGGCGTAGATGACCGCGGGATCGGCCTCGAGTTGTTGGCGCAGCGCCGCCAGCTTTGGCCAGCGGCTCCTCTCCGCGACGGCGTGGAAGTCGAGCCAGCGCGCCACACCTGTCAGCAAGGCGTCGGCAAGGGTCGGCCGGTCGGCCAGCAGGAATCTTGCCGGCTCGATCATGCCTTCGAGCTTGTCGTGGCGTTCGATCACCTTTCTCCTTCCGAACTCCCGCAAGGCCGAGCGCATGGCGTCGTCCATCGCCACGCCTTCCAGTGCGACCCAAAGCGGCGCGAAGGCGCCGGTAAAGCCGGTATTCACGAACGCCATCAGCTGATGCATGCGATCGGCTTTCGGCGACAACGGATCAAAGCTGATGCGCCGTTCGGTATCCCTGGCTTCGAGCCAAGCTGCGATCGCCATGGTTTCCGTCAGTACATCACCCTGGTCCGTGATGAGTGCAGGCGTCTCGTGTCGCGGATTGATCCTGGCGTATGACGGGCTCAGCATCTCGCCCAGCATGTCGACGCGACACAGGCGATATGGCCTGCCAAGCCATTCAAGAGCTGCAACGAGTCCCATGGAGCTTCCCATCGGGAAGCCGTAGAGTAGGATTGGATCCATCGATCTATTCTCCGTGATTTCTGATGATCACGCTGCGCAGCGGTCCCGAACCCTAGTCGCTCGCTCCATCAAGTAAATTGCGAACATTTTTGTAACCTGGAGTCCGCCGATGAAAGACCTCGTTTCGAGATGTCCCATCGAGGAAGTGATGCAGATCCTGAGCGGCCGGTGGCCTACGCTTCTGATCTACTATTTGAAACAGGGCACCAAACGGTTCAGCGACTTGCGTCGGGACAATCCGACCATCTCGCACAGGATGCTCGCCCTCGAGCTTCGCAAACTGGAGGACGCCGGTATCGTGACCCGCACGGAATTCGGCGGATACCCGTTGAGGGTCGAGTACGATCTGACCGCCGCCGGCCACACCTTGGTGCCGTTGATTGATGCGTTAGGCGCCTGGTGGTCGACGGTTGCGACTGACGCGGGCGGAAACAGCCGCGAGACCGGGCGCGGCGCTTCGGGAAGCGCATCGCGGGTTTGATGCCGTTCAGGACCGCATAGGCTCAGAAGCAATTCGGCCCGCTGACCGTCCCTCCGAAACAAAAAGCCCGGCCAAACGGCCGGGCTTTTGATTTGTTGCGATGAATGCGCGAGACGCTTACGCGGCCTCGTCGGCGACCGTGGCGCCGCCATCGGTCTCGTCGCTGTCGCCCTCGGCGTCCGCATCGCCTTCGCCTTCGCCTTCGGCGGCTTCGGACTTGGCGCCGGTGCGGCGCGGGCTCTTGGCGAGCTGGGCCTCGATCTCCTTGACCGCTTCGGTCTCAGTCGAGTGCTGCACCACCGCAATCTCGCGGGAGAGACGGTCGAGCGCGGCTTCATAGAGCTGGCGTTCGCTGTAGGACTGCTCCGGCTGCGACTCGGAGCGATAGAGGTCGCGCACGACTTCCGCGATCGCGACGATGTCGCCCGAATTGATCTTCGCTTCGTATTCCTGGGCGCGGCGCGACCACATGGTGCGCTTGACGCGGGCACGGCCCTTGAGGGTCTCGAGCGCACGCTTCACCAGCGCGGGGTCCGACAGCTTGCGCATGCCCACATTGGCGACCTTGGCGGTCGGCACGCGCAACGTCATCTTGTCCTTGATGAAGTTGATGACGAACAGCTCGAGCTTCGCGCCGGCGATCTCCTGCTCCTCGATGGCCAGAATCTGGCCGACACCGTGAGCGGGATAGACGACGAATTCGTTGGCCTTGAAGCCCTGACGCTGGGTCACGACCTTCTTTTCTTCGACCTTCGGCGCGACAGCCGCTGGCTTCACGGCCGGCTTGGCGGCAGCGACAGGGGCCTTGGCGGGAGCAGCAGCAACAGGAGCCTTCGGCGCGGCGGGCTTGGCAGCGGGAGCCTTGGCAGCGGGCGTCTTTGCAACAGCGGGCTTGGCGGCAGGCTTGGCGGCAACAGGCTTGGCAACGGTCGCTTTCGCGGCCGGCTTGGCAGTCTTGTTAGGCATTGCGCTTCTTTTGTTCTTCGAGGACTTTGCAGCCGGCGCCTTCGTCGCGGTCCGACCCTTGGATGCGCTACGGCTGGCCGCGGCGACTTTCTTGGCGTCCTTATGGGAAGCCTTCGCTGAAGTACTCTTTTTACGCGTTTTCTGTGACACAGCCTGCGCGCGGAAACTGCCACGCCCCTGTTCGACATTTGGTTTCACGGGAACCCAACGGGGCCGACGGGGCTAACCAGGGTTCGGCTCAATGTGCCCAATATAGCACATTTCCCGCAAAAATCAATGATTTAGGGGTCTTAAGGGCTGGTTTTCAGCGATAACGCCGCTAATAGGGTTAAGTTTGACCCGAATTAGTCGCCGGAGCCGGGGTTCGAGGAGAAATACTTGTCGAACTTGCCCTCCATGCCGTCGAAATCCTTGGCGTCGGCGGGTGATTCTTTCTTCTGGGTGATGTTCGGCCAGCTCTTGGCGTAGTCGGCGTTGACCGTGAGCCACTTTTCTAGGCCCGGTTCCGTGTCCGGCTTGATGGCATCGGCGGGGCATTCCGGCTCGCACACGCCGCAGTCGATGCACTCGTCAGGATGGATGACGAGCATGTTCTCGCCCTCGTAGAAACAATCGACCGGGCAGACCTCGACGCAGTCGGTGTACTTGCACTTGATGCACGCTTCAGTGACGACGTAAGTCATCCAACGCTCCGAAAAGCTCTTTTAAAAGTCGCGGCTTGCGTAGCGCGGATGGCCCGGCGCCGCAAGCTCAGGAACGGCCGATCAGGACGGCTTTATGCGCTTGATCGACCAAGAAATGAATTCAAAGCGCAATTAATTGCGCTGAGAATTCGGATGGCCTTCGCTGAGCTCTTCGTAGAGCACACGGGCCGAGGCGGCATCGCCGCGGCGCTCGTTGAAGGCGATGACTCTCAAGACGCGCACGGTGCGATCGAGCGCGACGGTGAGCACGTCGCCGATCTTGATCGCATGCCCCGGCGATTTCTCGCGTGCGCCGTTGACGCGAACATGGCCGGACTCGACAAGCTCGGCAGCGGAGGTGCGCGCCTTCACCACCCGCGCGTGCCATAGCCATTTGTCGATGCGCTGCCGCTCGGTCGTGGGCTCACTCCTTACGCCCTGACAGCTGCTCCTTTAGCGCAGCGAGTTTTGCAAACGGCGAGTTCGGATCGACCGGGCGATCGCGCTCGCGCGGGGTGGCGCTCGATGCGTAGGGACGCAGCGACGGCCCGCCCTGGCGGTCGCGGCCCTTGTCGCGGTCGCGGCCACGGTTGTCGCGGCCCTTGTCGCGATCACCGCCACCGAACTTGCCTTTGTTGCGATCCTTGTTGTCGCGGTCCTTGTTGCCGCCATTCTTGCCCTCGAACCGGCGGTTCTTGTCCTCAGGACGCGGCGCGGCTTCGGCCCCACCTTCGCGCGGCTTGCGGAAATCCCTGCCGCCATCGCGACCAGAATCGCGACGATGACCGCCGCCATGGCGATGACGCTCACCGCGCTTCTCGCCGTCGGCAGCAGGCGCGGCTTCGCCTTCGGCAGGCGCAGCGCCGGCTTCAGCAGCTGCCTGCGGACGCGGCTGGTGACGCGGGTTGCGATGGCGCTCGTGGCGCGGCTTGCGATCGTCGTGACGGCCGGCGGGACGCCAGACCTCGATGAGCTCGGGCTCGGCGGACGTCGCCGCGGCCTCCACGGGTGCTGCCGCATCGGCCGACGCAGCGGCTTCGGTTGCAACAGTCTCTGCAGGCGCGGTTTCGGCAGACGCGGTTTCAGCGGGCACGGTTTCAGCAGCTTCAACGGGTGCCGCAGCCTCTTCCGCAGGTGGCGCGATGCCGGGAGCGTCTTCCGGCGTGACGGAAGCCTCAAGCGCCGGCTCGTCGTGTGCGGGCTCGTCGTGCTGCTCCATGCCGGGCGCGTCTTCGACAGTCACAGGCTCGGCGGCGGCTTCGATCGCGGTGTCCGCGGGCGCGGCGGCGTCCTCGACCGGCGCTTCGGTTGCGGGTGTCTCTTCGCTGGAGGCTTCAGCAACAGGGATCTCGGCAACAGCCGCAGCGGGCTTCGCCGGCAGCGGCGGGCGCTTGTCCATGCGATAGCCGAGCGCACGCAGCACCGACGCAAAATCCTCGCCGGCCGAACCGGTGAGCGAGGTCATCGCCTGCGTCACCACGAAGCTGCGGCCGTCGAACGCACCGGCGGGCTTTTCGCCGGACGCGTTCTCGCGCCAGGCCAGCGCCGGACGGATCAGGTCGGCCAGGCGCTCGAGGATGTCGACGCGCACGGCGCGCTCGCCGGCCTGCTTGTAGCCGAGCACGCGATAGGCGTCGCGCGGCAGCTGCTTGTCGACCGGGAACGAGGTGCGGCCCGAGCTTGCCAGATGCTGCGCGCCCGACAGCGCGGAGGGATCGACATTGTCCTGCTTCAGCGCCCAGAGCAGCGCGGCCAGCGCACGCCCGGCCGGCTTGAGCAGACCGGGGAAATAGAGGTGATAGGCGCCGAAGCGGACGCCGTATTTGCGCAAGGTCGCGCGCGAGGGCTGGTCGAGGTCCTTCAGCTCGTTGGCGATCTTCGGGCGCTCCAGCACGCCGAGCGCCTCGACGAGCTGATAGGCGATACCGCGGGCGATGCCGGTGACGTCCTCGGCCTTGCTGAGCTCGAACAGCGGCCCGAGCAGCTTTTCGATATGCGTCTTGAGCCAGAGCTCGAGCCGGGCCTGCACCTTGTCGCGGGGGCCGCCCGTGAGGCGTTCGTCGGAGATGATGCGGATGCGCGGATGCAGCGCGTCCTCTGCGGCAGACAGCCGCGCCACGGCGTCGCCGGTCCAGCGGATGATGCCTTCCGAGGTCAGCACGAAGTGCTCGTCCGGCGCATTGCCCAGTTTTTCGGCGCGCGCGTTGATCTCGCCGGCGAGCACGGCCTGCGCTGCAGCCTGCAACGCTTTCGCATCCGAGCCGGCTTCCGCCGCATCCGGTGCAAAGGTGAAGCCATCGAGGCGGCCGATGACATGGCCTTCGACGATGACTTCGCCGGTCTTGCCGATTTCCGTATTCAAGCTCGTGTTCTCCCGCAGGCGGCGCATCAATACACTGGTCCGGCGATCAACGAAACGCTCAGTCAAGCGTTCATGGAGCGCATCCGATAATTTATTTTCGACCTCGCGGGCGATCCCCTGCCAGCGTTCGGGGTCTTTCAGCCAGTCGGGACGGTTGGCGACGAAGGTCCAGGTGCGAATCTGCGCGATCCGGGCCGACAGCGTGTCGATATCGCCGTCGACGCGGTCGGCCTGGTCGATCTGGGTCCTGAACCAGGCGTCGGGGATGCATCCCTTCCGCATCAGGAAGCCGTAGAGCGTGGTGACCAGCTCGGCATGGGCGGCCGGCGACAGCTTTCGATAATCCGGGACCTGACAGGCCTCCCACAGCCGTTCCACGGCGTCCTTGCCGTGCGCGACGTCGCGCACCTCGGCGTCGCGGGCAGCGTGGTCGAGCACGCGCATGTCCTCGGCGATGGGCGCGCGCGTCAGCGCCTCATGGCCCGGGGCCAGGTTCAGGGAGACCTGGAGCGCGCCGAGGGACGCGAAATCCAGCTTCGAATTGCGCCATTGCAAAACCTTCACGGGATCGAAGGTGTGGTTCTGCAGCGCATTGACGAGCTCGGGCTCGAACGGTGCGCAGCGACCGGTGGTGCCGAAGGTGCCGTTGCGGGTGGCGCGGCCGGCGCGGCCGGCGATCTGGCCGAATTCGGACGGCGTCAGGCGGCGGAACTGGTAGCCGTCGAACTTGCGGTCGGAGGCAAAGGCGACGTGGTCGACGTCGAGATTGAGGCCCATGCCGACGGCGTCGGTGGCGACGAGGTAATCGACCTCGCCGTCCTGGAACATCGCGACCTGCGCGTTGCGGGTGCGCGGCGACAGGGAGCCCAGCACCACGGCGGCGCCGCCATGCTGGCGACGGATCAGCTCGGCGATGGCGTAGACCTCGTCGGCCGAGAAGGCGACGATGGCGGTGCGGCGCGGCTGCCGCGTGATCTTGCGGTCGCCGGCGAATTCCAGCTGCGACAAACGCGGCCGCGTGATCATGGAGACGCCCGGCAGCAGCCGCTCGATGATCGGACGCATGGTCGCAGCGCCGAGCAGCAGCGTCTCGTCGCGGCCACGGCGGTTGAGGATGCGATCGGTGAAGACGTGGCCGCGTTCCAGATCAGAGGCGATCTGCACCTCGTCGACGGCGAGGAACGAGACGTCGAGATCCCGCGGCATCGCCTCGACGGTCGAGACCCAGTAGCGCGGCGCTTTCGGCTTGATCTTCTCCTCGCCGGTCACGAGCGCGACGGCATCGGGACCGACCCGCGCGGCGATCTTGTTGTAGACCTCGCGCGCGAGCAGGCGCAGCGGCAGCCCGATCATGCCGGAGGGATGCGCGAGCATCCGCTCGATGGCGAGATGGGTCTTGCCGGTGTTGGTGGGACCAAGCACCGCAGTGACGCCGGCGCCGGGAAGCCGCTCGGAAGCGAAGGGGGAGGAGGAAAAAGGCATCTGGGGGATTAGGTAATGGCGATTGGGGCGAATGTCAGTGCTGTTTTGGGGCGGTGGCGCGAAGGGCCTGGAAGTCACCCGGCTTCGGCTTCTCCGCTGTCATGCCCCGGCTTAACCCGGGCATCCAGTACGCCGCGGCTTCTCGGCTCAATCGTAGACGCCTCGGCGTACTGGATCGCCCGGTCAAGCCGGGCGATGACACCGAGAGTGTGGGAGCATTCTCCCCGAACCTCGCGCAACTGTCTCACTTTGCGACGCTTTTCCCGTTGGCTTTAAGCTTCGGAACGAGTTGAGAACGAATCGCGGCCGAATCGCAGACTCCCCCGTGAGTCCCGTTCCGTTCACGCAACATGTCGCGGGAGGCTTATGGGTTCGCACTAGATGGAGTTTTGCCCCGCCGCACAAGCGACGTTTCGATGGCGGATTCGTTAAAGCTGGGGACGGCGCGGAGTCGAATCAGAAACGGGGAGGAGTCAAATGGATTCCCGCTCCTCGACCCCCTCCAAACAAAAAGTGCGAAAACAACCCCATGCACAGTAGGCATGTCATTGAAATCGCTTGCGTTTATTTTCGCCAAAAAGCGAGGTTCAGCGCGGGAGGCCCGGCCTACTGCGTCTTCGCGACCTTCGGCGGCTGGGCGCTGGTGATGAAGGACGTCGCTTCCAGCATGGCCGGCCCGAGCGGGGTCGGCACCTTCAGCCAGAACGGCACCAGGATGCGCGTTCCCGCGATCGGCGCGAACGCGACCTCGATGTTGCGCTGGGCGGCGAGATATTTAATCACAGGACGGTCGGGGATGTAGCCGGCGATGGGCACGAAATACAGCGAGCAGACCACGACCTGGCCGTGATAGCCCTTCTCCGCCTTCACGTTCTCCATGCGCTTGAAATCGAGCTTGAGCTCGTAGCGCATGCGGCCGTCGAACACGGCGGCGCTGCCGTGGCAGGCGTCCGCCGACAGCACGTCGCCGGTGCCGGATACGCGCACCAGCGAGGCCGTCATCGGGTCCCAGACGCCGCGGCGATGCGCATCGGTGACGACGATGCGGTCGGGATCGACCGGAGGCTCCGGCACGATGGCAAAATCCTTCACATTGCCCTTGTCGAGCGTGATGCGGATCTCTTCGGTCTTCTTCGAGGTGGTGGTGGAGGCCTGGTAGCCGGTCGCGACCAGCGCGCCGTTGACCACGCGGCCTTGCGAGGCGCCGGTGCCGGACCCGCCCGCGAAGGATTTCAGCAGCCCCGAGGTGCCGCCGGAGGCCGCGGCCGCGAACACATCGTCCTGGATGTCGATGTTCCAGGCGCCCTTGCCGACAGGAATGCCCGCCAGCGTCGCCTCGTATTGCGCCTCGAGCTTGCCTTGCGCCGCCGCGGGCTCCGCCGCCCACGCCAAAACGAGCGCGCCAAGGGCCGCCAAGACCCAGCGGCCGGCAGCGCGCGGATGATTTGCGCGCCGCTCCGCTGAGCGCAGCTCATTTGGGCGCAGCTCCGTTGTGCGCAGGCTTGGCGCAAGATGAGGCGTTGTGAGCACGAAACAATCCAATCGGGGCGCGAACGGTTGTTACTTAAGCCAAAATGCGCGCCAAGCAATGCGTCCGGGCCTATCCGCGTCCGGAACTCCACCGGACTCTTCGGGCGCGAATACGCCCTTTATGTGATGGTAAGGCGCGATAATCATTGCCGTTTTGGTGATCGGGGCGGGTCAGAAGCGCGCACCTCACCCCGCCACCGCCACCGCTGTCATGCCCCGGCTTGACCGGGGCATCCAGTACGCCGCGGCCCCTCTGGTCAGCCGCACCGGCTCGGCGTACTGGATCGCCCGCCCCAGTGCGCGAGTGCGCACAAGGCGGGCGACGACACCGAGTGCCGGGCGCGAAACTGGCGTCCCAGCCGCCCCAAAACCTTGACGTCCCGCCCCTTCCCCCCTATACGTCCGCCCGCTCCCTGCAAGGACAGAGAATTTGCCCGTGGCGCCCCGAATGGCGGCCGCACATCGTTGGGAAAGATTGAGGATTTTACCATGTCTCGCCGCTGCGAATTGACGGCCAAGGGCCCCCAGGTCGGCCACACGGTCAGCCACTCCAACATCAAGACCAAGCGCCGCTTCCTGCCGAACCTGGTCAACGTGACCTTCATCAGCGAAGCGCTGGGCCGCAACGTGCGCCTGCGCGTCTCCACCAACGCGATCAAGAGCGTCGACCACAATGGCGGCCTCGATCCCTATTTGCTCAAGGTCAAGGCCGACCTGCTGTCGCCGCGCGCCCTCGAGCTGAAGCGCGCCATCCAGAAGAAGGTCGGCCCGACGCCCGCGCCGGCGAAGAAGGCCAGCTAGGAGTTTTCGAATTCGACCAGGCTAGGTTGCGTCGCGAGGCGTAGGCTTGGCCAAGTGGAGTTTTGCATTGCGGCCGGATCGGAAGATCCGGCCGTTTTTGTTGTTGACCAAAACAACGATCTCCTACCGTGAGACTCCACTCCCCTCGATTCACAGCCTATGCTTTAGCCTTATTGGCCATCAACCGCGGCGTGCATAAAAAGAACTAGAGAAGTCGTCGCGACTCATATTGCCATCCGGCGGGGGCGGAATGAACGTTGCTGTAAAAGCCGTAAAACACGCTGCACCCGGACCATATCTGGGCTTTGCACTGCAACCGGTTCGACTCTGCTATCATCTCCTAACGTGCCCTAACGGAGCTCAAGTCTCGTTAGAACTGCTCGATGATGTAGCGATTCATTACGCCGATGGTTCGCTTACCCTAGAACAGACGAAAAGTGCCCTTAAGCAAAATCCGCTATCTGATTGGGCTGCAGATCTTTGGAAGGCAATTGCCAATTGGCTTGATAGTGCGGCGAGTGGAGCAATCGATCCCCAGAAGTCTCAGTTTTGCATTTACGTTTCACCCTTCCATACTGGCCCTTGGGCTGAAGCACTTAACGACTGCAAATCTGATAATGACGTCAAAAAACTCACTGCCGCTGTAGCTCTGAGCTTTAACAAAAAAAAGCCCGCGACCTGCGCCATCTATGTTCAGCGATTTCTTACGGCCACAGACGATGAGAGAACCGCCGTCGTTACTCGACTAGCGGTAGTCAGCGAAGCGTCCCCCCTTGAGAGGTTACGTTCGCTTATCAAGACGACAGTTGTCCCGGATTTGGTTGATGTTCTTTGCCACTCAGCGATCGGAATGGCCAAAGAACAAGCTGATGAACTGATCCGCCAAGGCAAGCCTTCCAAAATCGACGGTGACAAATTCAAAACCGGCTTCATCGCATTCGTTCAGAAGAACAATCTGCCAGGCCTGCTCGCCTCTCTGACTTCAAAGCCTGGAGAAGATGAAGTCGCGGCCATGCTTGTGAAGCGCCCAACCTTTATTCGCCAACTCGAAATAGTAGATGCTAGCGACGACGACCGTGTACGAGCGGTTAGTGACTATCTTCGAGCGTCGTCAGATAAGTCCCGTTGGGCGGAAATCGGACTCGTGTTCAAGGACAGCCTAACAGATTTCGACGACTCTCTTATTCGCCGATATGCGCTGATTTCCGGCGAGATAGCTGACATCTATTCTCAGAATGACGCATCGTTCAGAGGCCGGCAGGTATATCGGCGCTGCGCGCTGCTACAAGTTCCAATTGATAGTCGATCCGTCCCCGAACACTTCGTCCACGGTTCGCTGAACGAACTGGCCGATCTCATGCGATTGGGTTGGCATCCAGACTACAAATCACTGATCGATTCGAACGAGGAGTAATTCGGTGTGCCAGACCATCGGCCGCTAAGCGAAATCGAAATAGTTCAAAATCCCGCGCTGGGCGCTTTTGTACTATGGCGGTTTGGACTCGGATACCAATCTGAGGACGGCCGCGCTCCTCTATTGCCGCTATCATTTCTTGTGCTGCCGCTTCTACTTCACCGGCCCACGCTAGAGGTTATCAGCTCGACATATAAAACATCGGGCTTGGCCCTGTTTGCGGGAAAGCTAGGAAAGGAGCGAGAAAATCTTTTGGCGATCCATGAACGGGCCCTCGCGCTTCGGCCCCTAACATTCCAATCTATTGGACTAGGAATAAATCAACGTCTTCTGACTCTCGATTATGAGAACGTCACGATTCGCGCCAACACACCAGATTCGTCGAAGGGAAAACCAGCTATCCCGGAACGAATCAAAGCGCTCACTAACGGTGCCGATAAACTCGGCTTTTGGTTCTCACAGCTCAGCTTTCAGCAGGTAGCTTCCATTTTGGTGGTGCAATTCTGATGTATTTCCAAATTCTGAAACTCATTCTCTGGCCGCGAGCGAACACTTCACCAAGAGTGCTTGAATTCAAGAGGGGATCCGTAAACGTAATCAGCGGCTCTTCCAAGACAGGGAAGTCAGCCGTTATCCCAATCATCGACTACTGCTTGGGCGCTGACAAATGTGCAATTCCAGTTGGAGTCATTCGAGAAAAATGCGGTTGGTTTGGAATTCTGATTGAAACTGTCGAAGGCCTAAAGCTCCTCGCTAGACGCGAGCCCGGAGATCAGCAAACCACGGGAGATATGTTCTTCCTTGAAGGAGGCGATGTCGAGATTCCTGAACGCATAGCAGAGAAGAATGCGAACCTAGACTTCGTGAAGCAAGAACTAAATCGATTGGCTGGCCTCACAAATCTAGAATTCGAGCCAAACACAGAGAACAGATTTAAGTCACGCCCAGGTTTTCGTGACTTAATGGCCTTCACGTTTCAGCCACAAAACATCATTGCGAACCCGGACGTGATGTTCTTTAAAGCAGACACTACCGAGCATAGAGAAAAGTTGAAGACCATATTTCCGTACATCCTCGGCGCCGTCACTGCGGCTGTTCTTCAGGCGCGCTTTGAACTGGATCGATTGTACCGCATTCTACGGCGTAAAGAGGCGGAGTTGCGAGCCGTGTCTGCAGCAAGTTCTGCTTGGCAACTGGAAGCTCAAGGATGGCTAAGGCAGGCAATCGAACTCGGATTACTTTCCCCTGAACAAATCATTCCGCCTGATTGGCCGAGTGTGGTGGACTTGCTTCGGCAAGTTGTTGCCGGGAATTCTCAGCACGCAAGGCCATCGCTCGCCGGAATTGACGTCACCCTTACCCGACTTGAGAGCCTGCGCAAAGAAGACAGCGAATTGGCGCAACAACTCGGCGAACACCGACAGCGCCTTAACGAACTGCGCCGGCTGCTAGAAAGTAGCGAGGCTTATGGCGACTCGATACACATCCAACGTGATAGGCTCGCTCTAGCAAAATGGCTTCGTAGTTTAGTCACCACCGACTCCCACGATGCCGTTACGACACTTGCCGCCGGCGACAGAGAACAACTGCTGAGATTGTGCGACAATTTGGACGCACTCGACGTGAGATTGAGATCGCTTCCTAGCGTATCTGGCACGATCGACAAAGAGACGTTTCGCCAACGAGGAGCAACAGAGACCGTGTTGAACCGTCTCAACGAAGTCCGAAATGAGATTTCCGCGCTAGAACGCGACTCGAAGGCAGCACAAGAGGTTGCCGACCATTTCGACCGAATTGAACGCTTTCTTGGAAGGCTTGAGCAAGCACTGCAGCTATACGACAGAGCTGACCAATCTTCCGATCTAAGAAATGAGATTTCAAGGCTTCGGGCTCAAATTGACGAGCTTGAAAAGATCGTCTCAGAAGCCGAAATAAGCCGAAAATTGAGAAATGCTCTCACAAGAATTGAGAGGATCATTGGCCAATATGTTCCCCAACTTGATGCGGAATGGCCCGATTCGCCTGTTAGATTGATCGTCCCCGACCTAACTGTAAAAGTACTTCGTGGGAGCAGAGAAGACTATCTTTGGGAGATCGGCAGCGGAGCCAATTGGCTTGCCTACCACGTAAGCCTGACGCTAGCCCTAC
This sequence comes from Bradyrhizobium sp. 4, assembly GCF_023100905.1. Classification (NCBI taxonomy): domain Bacteria; kingdom Pseudomonadati; phylum Pseudomonadota; class Alphaproteobacteria; order Hyphomicrobiales; family Nitrobacteraceae; genus Bradyrhizobium; species Bradyrhizobium sp. 4. Next base: position 403,687 of record NZ_CP064686.1, on the reverse strand, counting down.
AGAAGTACTTTCTTGCAGAGCCGCGGCATTTTGTGCCCGGACTATTGATCTATGACCAGCCGAGCCAAGTTTACTTTCCGAAGCGAGTTGCAAGCGACGATAGCCGTGACGAGTTTGCACTACGAGATCAAGACGTAGTCGCAGTTCGCAAAGTGTTCGCACTACTGGGGCGGGAGACCGAAGCAGCTGGGGGCCGCCTTCAAATCATTGTCTTGGATCACGCCGACGAAGAAGTTTGGGGTGATCTTCCAGGCGTGGGGCTTACAGAAGAATGGCGCGGCCGCGCACTTGTACCTCTCGAATGGTAGTCGTGGACCCGGCGACTGCGACGTTGCTGGCCGCCATTGTCGGTGTGAGCGGCACAATTGCCGCTGCTATCATCGGCGCAAAATGGAAGTCGCAAGATAAATCGCGGCATCACGTTGTTGAGTATCGCCTGTCTTTCGCGGAACCAATTGAGCGCGAACCATGGATCCGTAGGAGATCTTCTCTCGCTCGTATTGCTCGTGGCTTTGGTTGGGTGGCGGCTTTTGTTCTAATACTGTTTGGGACAACCATGCTCTTTTGGTCAGTGGCGATATTAGTCGCGTCCGACTTCCTTTTCCCTTCTCTCACTCAGAAGGGCCTCATCGTGACGACCATGACGTCCTCTGGGACACTTGCCACGATTGCAGCGCTGTGGATCGAGAAGCGTATCAAGGTTCATGCATCGTTAGAAAACGATGAAGACGAGAACGACGAATAGCATGGGTCAGCCGGCTCGCGTTGACGTATGGTCGGGACTAAGCGTGATACCTTGGGCTGGCCTATCGACAACGCTCCCGCGGTGCCCCCGCACTACCCCCGAAAATCAATGCTCCGCAGCACGATCCCCGGCGGCGTGCCTTCGAACTCCGTCGCCTGATACTTCCGTTCCCCGCAGGCTTCGATGCGCTCGCGCAGGCGCATGAACTGCTCTTCGCGCTCGCTCGGCCTGGCGCGCGGGCCGCGCTCGAGGTCGTCCATGGCGGAGGTCGAGATCGCGCAGGCGATTTCCTTCGCGCCGTCCTGCAGAGAGAACCGGACGCTCATGCGAGGTGGCGACGATCCAAGACTCAGAATTGTCGATCCACAGTTGCCGCCGCGCAACGAGCCACCCCGTAGTGTTACTAGCTAAGCCAAGGTCTTATTGATCTCCCGCACTGGTTGCGCTTTTGTGCAACTTTCCGGGGGATTCTTCTAATGCGTAATTTGGGCGTGGCGGTCCTTGCGGCCGCACTTGCTGGCTGCGCGTCGTCTTCATCTGACATCTCGGCGGCTTACGTCTCGCCGGTGCAATATCAACAGTACAATTGCCAGCAGCTCGCGCTCGAGGCGCAGTCGGTATCCACCAGAGCAGCGACCCTCTCCGGCGTTCAAGACAGCCAGCGCACCAAGGATCAGGTCGTAACGGGCGTTGCCGTCGTTGTGTTCTGGCCCGCGGCGTTCCTGGTCGGCGGCGACAAACAGGCTGCGGCCGAACTTGCGCAAATGAAGGGACAATTGATTGCGGTCGAGCAGGCCTCGATCGCAAAGAAGTGCAACATTCAATTCCAGGGCAAACCCCAGGAACCGCCGAAGTAGGCGTCCTCGCTCTCCCTACCCCCGAAAATCAATGCTCCGCAGCACAATGCCCGGCGGCGTGCCTTCGAACTCCGTCGCCTGATATTTGCGTCCGGTGCAGGCTTCGATGCGCTCGCGCAGGCGGGTGAACTGCTCTTCGCGCTCGCTCGGCCTGGCGCGCGGGCCGCGCTCGAGGTCGTCCATGGCGGAGGTCGAGATCGCGCAGGCGATTTCCTTCGCGCCGTCCTGCATCGAGAACTGGACGATGCCGCGGTCCTGGTCGTGAGCGATGAAGCGGCTGGTGGTGAGCGTCATGGGGTACTCCTTTTGCGTCCGCGCGTCGTGCCGGCCTTGTGGCACTTGCGCACGGGGGACGAGGATCAGCGTTATCGAAGCACGCTGTGGCACAAGGGTGCACAACAATGCGCTTCGGTGGTTATGGGTCCCGGCTCCGTGCGCAATAGCGCACTCGGCCGGGACGACGCCTGAGTGGCTTACCGTCAGCCGTCGCCGTTGAGCCTTGCGAAATCGTCGAACAGCGCGGTCACCAGCGCGCGGTGGCGGGTGTCCTCGGCGGGCAGGCCCGCGGCATAGAGGTTGAGCAGATGGCGGGCCTTCACGGCGGCCTCCGGCCAGGAGGCGGCCGGCACCGACATCATGCGGTTTTCGAGATCGGCCTCTCGCTCGCGCAGCTCCCTGACCTGGGCCTCGACATCGGCCAGCGCGCGGCGCAGATCGGTTGCCTTCTGGGCGGCCATGCCGCGGTGGCTGTCGAGATCGACCGGGATGTCAGTCATTTCAGGCACTCGCGTCGATACGTTGGGCATCCGCCAGGTCGACCGAGCCGATCGACAGCATCTCCGTCGCACCGCGCACGCCTTCGGAGGGCACCGTGATCATGGTGGCGACGCGGCGATAGGACGCGAACGACAGGCCCTCGATCATCTCCTCGTCGGTGATGACCTCATAGGCGCCGGCCGGCAATTCGCGATCGAGGCCGCGGATGTGGAATGGATGCTTGAAGGTGATGGTTTCTCGCCGCGAGCGGATGGTCATGCGCGCCTGCCTTTCGCAAAGAAGGGGCCCCGAACCGACGCCAGCTGTGGCGAAGCATGCGCTTCTTGCGCGGCAATAGCCAGCATTATGTCAGCGCGGGCCGGGACTTAAGGCGCAATCGCGGCGCTCGCGCGCGGCGTTTTAGTCCTCGCAATCGGCATGGCGCGGGCGTACGCTGGACCACGTCAGCGCAGCTCACGCAATTGCCGCGCGTCGATGTTGCGCTGCATCTTTCGCGCCTCGTGTGCGCGGCGGCGATCTTCAATGGCTCGGCGGACGCATCTTACAGCCCGCCAGCGACCATTGCAGCGCCGATCTCGCACGCGGACGAACTCGAAACCCAGGAGGAGACGACGTCATGGCCAAGGGACAGCAACGCAGCAACCGCGAGACCAAGAAGCCGAAGAAGGACAAGATCAAGACCAGCGCCGCAGCGCCCAGCCGCAAGGATGCGGCCTGGCAGCCGGAGATCGGGCAGAAGAAGAAGTAGCGGGCGCTGTTTTCCCTTCTCCCCTTGTGGGAGAGGTGGCATAGGCGGCCTTCGGCCGCCGTTCTTGAAAACGCCGATGCTTCGCATCGGCTATGGCGCCGGATGAGGGGTCTGTCTCCGCGGAGCTCCGACGCGGGAGATTCGCGCGCGGAGAGAGACCCCTCACCCGTCTCGCCGCTTCGCGGCGATCCACCCTCTCCCGCAAGGGGAGAGGGGAAGAACCACCATCTCCCTCTCCCCACCCTTTTCCGCTATACTCGCCCGGGTAGCATCAGCGGGAGGGGCATCCTGTGGATCACGAGCGCAACGCCGACCACACATCCGAGCCGAAGAACCTCGTCATCTGCTGTGACGGCACCGGCAACGAGATTTCGGAAAACATCTCCAACGTCCTGAAGCTCTATCGCTGCCTGCGCAAGACCGACAAGACGAAGCCGCGGCAGTTGGTGTTCTACGACCCCGGGGTCGGCACCGTGACGGAGCCGTCGACGTGGCACCGCTGGAAAGCCAACGTCAATCTGGTGCTGGGGCTCGCCACCGGCTACGGGCTCGATGACAACACGCTGTCGGCCTATTGCTTCCTGGTCCAGCACTACGCGCCGGGCGACAGGATCTACCTGTTCGGCTTTTCGCGCGGCGCCTATACCGTGCGGGTGCTGGCGGGGCTGATCCACAAGATCGGCCTGATCTCGCCGGAGCAGGCCAACCTCGCAGGCAGTGGCCTCGTCGCCTACAAGCAATATTCCGGCACCGGGCGCGGCAACGATATCGAGGACCTCAAGGACATCGCCGTCGACGAACAGGGGCCGCTGCCGAAAGACCAGTTCGACCTCGCAGCGCAGTTCGCGCGCATCACCTCGACGCGCTGGCCGACCATCCACTTCATCGGCGTCTGGGACACGGTGGCGAGCGTGATCGTGCCGCGGCGCGACGTCTTCTTCCTCGTCTTCAGCCTGGAGGAGCTCGCCTTCACGCTGCGCAATCCGAGCGTCAACATCTTTCGCCAGGCGATCGCGATCGACGAGCAGCGCCGCATGTTCCGCCTCAAGGCCTATGAGGAGCCGCAGGATTATTGGCGCAACCGCTATGTGCCCGACGAGAAGAAGGAGCCGCAGGATATCCTGCAGGTGTGGTTCGCCGGCGTGCATTGCGACGTCGGCGGCGGTTATCCGGAAGCCGAGAGCGGCGAGTCCAAATATCCGCTGCTCTGGATGATCGAGGAGGCGACCAAGGCCGGGCTGAACTTCAACCCGCGCACGGTGAACCAGCTCGCCTGGGGCATCCAGCGCACGAACTCGCCGTTCCAATACGTGCCGCCGGCTTACACCGGCAAGACGGGCGAGCTGCACAATTCGATGACGGCGGTGTGGCGCGTGCTGGAGTATCTGCCGAAGAGCGCGACCTACAAGGAATGGCCGGAGCGCAAGGTGCTTATGGGGCTCTACATCCCCGATTGCGAACCGCGCCCCATCCCAGAAGGCGCGCATGTGCATGAGAGCGTGGTGAAGCGGATGGCGGTGGAGCCGGATTATCGGCCGGTGAATCTGCCGAAGGATTATGTGACGGTGCCGATGCCGGTGCCGCCCCATGTGGGCATGGCGGCGGAGGCGGGGGAGATCGTGGTGGGGTGACTCGCCTCGTCATTGCGAGCGCAGCGAAGCAATCCAGAATCTTTCCGCAGAGGCAGTCTGGATTGCTTCGCTGCGCTCGCAATGACGATGGTTGAGGCAGCGTCGCACGACACCATCCCTGTCGTGCCTGCGAAGCAGACCCCGCGCCACCCCACCAGGCTACCACCAATATTCATTAAAATTATCGCCCCCGCTTTAGCCGGATCGAATCACCTCTCGTTCATCATGGTGCCCAGACCACCCGCGCCATCCGCGGAAATTGGAGGAGAGTGCCAATGCATCCGCGCCGACATGCCCGCGTCAAACCCGCGGGCCTGGTGTCCCGCCAGGCCAAGATCATCACCGACCCGCGCGCGCCGGTGATCCCCTGCACGCTGATCGACTATTCGCCCGGCGGGGCCTGCGTCGATCTCGGCGGCCAGGTGAAGATTCCGGACCGCTTCGAGTTGCTGCACGTCAACACCAAGAAGCGCTGCCGCGTCGCGTGGAAGCGCGGCACGAAGGTGGGCGTGGTGTTTTAAGACGGTCTCCCTAAGTCCGCATCCGCGCCTTTGCGCCCGCGACGATCTGCATCGCCACGCCGGCGATCCAGCCGAACAGGGCGAACCAGCTCCAGGCGATGTGCGGTTCGAGGCGGAGCACGATGATGGCGACGGAGGCGAGCGCGGTGAGCGTGGCGCAGAGTGTGCCGGCGGCGCTCAACAGTTCCGCGGCGTCGATATCGCCGTGGGCCTCGTCGAAAGGCAATTGCGGCGTGTCGATGCCGAGATAGAAGCCGACGAAGCCCAGCACCATCATCAGCAGCAGGAACCCCTCGGTGGTGAGCGCGGGAATTGCCGATCCCACATAAGCGCCGACAAACAGCCCGCACGCCGCGCCCGCCATCGCAAGCCCCACGCGCTCGATGACGTGGGCAGCCTTTCGAACACGAAACCGCATGGCGGGCCTCCGCGAGGAGTTGGACGCGCGCGAGGTTAGGCCAGATTTGGCGGAGGTGGAAGCTGAGAGGGTTTACGGAGGCGTGAGGCGGGGTGTTGCCTCCCTCTCCCCGTCGTCCCGGCCTAGTGCGCAATTGCGCACTAGGCCGGGACGACACCGTAATTGGGGCCGCGAATTCGCCCCCCTCACCGCGCCCCGAACGTGGTCTTGCCGAACAGCGCCTTCTGGGTCGAGGGCTGCGAGCGCCAATATTGCGGCGGCGCTTCGACCTCGCCGCCGAGTTCGGCTGCGGCGTGCCAGGCCCAACGCGGGTCGTAGAGCAAGCCGCGGGCGAGCGCGACCATGTCGGCCTTGCCGGATGCGACGATCTCTTCGGCCTGCTTCGGCTCCGTGATCAGGCCGACGGCGATGGTGGGCAAACCCGTCTCGCGCTTGATGGCCTCTGCAAACTGCACCTGATAGCCGGGGCCGAGCGCGATCTTCTGCAGCGGCGAGACGCCGCCGGAGGAGGCATCGATCCAGTCGACACCGCGCGCCTTCAGCGCCTTGGCGAACTCAATCGTCTGCGCCAGATCCCAGCCGCCCTCGACCCAGTCGGTCGACGACACCCGCATGCCGACCGGCTTGTCGTGCGGGAACACCGCGCGGACCGCGTCGTAGACCTCCAGCGGGAAGCGCATGCGGTTCTCGAGCGAGCCGCCATATTCGTCGGTGCGCTTGTTCGAAATCGGCGACAGGAACTGATGCAGAAGATAGCCGTGCGCGCCGTGCAGCTCGATCGCGTCGATGCCGATGCGATCGGCGCGCTTCGCCGACTCCACGAAGGCGTCGCGGACGCGCTTGAGGCCGGCGGCATCGAGCGCCAGCGGCGCGGCTTCGCCCTCCTTGTGCGGCAGCGCCGACGGCGCCACGGTCTGCCAGCCGCCCTGGTCCTGCGGGATCAGCTGGCCGCCGTCCCAAGGCCGCGCGCTCGAGGCTTTGCGGCCCGCATGCGCGAGCTGCATCGCGACGGCGGTGGAAGAATGTTTCCGCACCGAGGCGAGGATCTGCTTCAGCGCGGCCTCGGCGGCATCGCTATAGAGCCCGAGGCAGCCCGGCGTGATGCGGCCGATCGCCTCGACATGGGTCGCCTCGATGCAGAACATCGCCGCGCCCGACAGGCTGAGATTGTTGATGTGGGTGAAGTGCCAGTCGGTGGGAACGCCGTCCTCGGCCGAATATTGGCACATCGGCGACACCACGACGCGGTTCTTCAAAGTCAGGCCGCGCAGCTTGATCGGAGAAAACAGGGCGCTCATGCGGGGAGTTCCGAAAGGGAGGGAGGGCGATGCAGGGGAGTGTAGTGAGGGAAACGCGGATTGCCAGCCGCGCCGGGGGAATGGCCGCCCGTAGCGTCATGCATTGCGGCCGCGCCGCCCTACTCCACCAGCGCGAACTGCAGCAGCAGCGTGCGCTGGAGCATCGAGAAATTGTCGTCGGACACCAGCGTCAGCACGGTCTCGCCGTCGGCCGTGACGTGGGCGTCGATGCCTTCCATGTTGTCGATCTCATGGCCGAGATCGGCCTTGAACAGCACGGGGCCGTCGACCAATGCGCCCGGCGCGATCGATTTCAGGGGGATCGCACGGATGCGGATGTCGACGCCGGTGAACCATGAGAATTTGCGTTCGAGGATCAGGAGATCGCCCGAGGGCAGCAGCACGGCGTCGCTGATGAGCTGCTGGTCGGTGCGGCGAATGCTGAACTGGCCCGGCGTCGGGCCGCCTATCAAGAAGCCGATCAGATTGCCGTCGGCATCGAAGCCGCCCTCCGACAGCGCGATCAAGGTGCCCGCGAGCGGCTGCCCCTTTGGTAGGTCCCTGGGGACAAACACCAGCGCCTCGAGCCCTTTGTTGTAGGGCAGTTTGCGCACCGCGGGCGGCGTCGGCAGCACCTCGCCGCGGGCGCTTGTGCCGCCCTTCGAAAAATCGAACCGCATGATCTGGTTGACGCGCTCGAGCCCGACATAGACGAGGTCGCCGTCGCGCGCGAGCGCTTCGGTGTCGTACCACAGCCGCTTCTCCGTGATCGGCCGCCCCTCCGCATTGAGCACCGGCGCGGCCACGACGTCGTCGAGACCGGTCATGCTCCGCCCGGAATAGCGGATGCGACCGGTGAACCAGGTGCCCTGGTCGGAGACCGCGAGGAAGCGCTCGCCTTTGGTGTCGAGAAAGCGGAAGCCGGACAGGCCGCCGAAGCCGCGATGCGGCGAGGTCAGCACCAGGCCGCCGCGATAGTCCAGCGAACCGAACCGCGTGCGCGCGCGGTCGCGCGGCTCGAAATTGGGGATCGGCCGCGCGTTGACCTCGATGCCAACGGACGCGGCGACGGCGTGCTCGATAAGCGCCGGCTTCGGCGCAGGCTGCGCCTGCGCCAGGCGAGACAGTGCGAAAGTGGAAAATCCCGCCGCCGCGTGGCCGATAAAGCTGCGGCGGGATCGATGGTTGCTCACGAATGCAGTTTGCGTCGCGGGCGGCCGGCCGGTTGCGTGGGCGCGGTGTTGGTCTCGCTGAACAGTTCGGCGAGCTTTTCAGTGATGGCGCCGCCGAGCTCTTCGGCGTCCACGATCGTCACCGCGCGGCGATAATAGCGCGTCACGTCGTGGCCGATGCCGATCGCGATCAGCTCGACCGGCGAGCGGGTCTCGATCTCCTCGATGATGTGGCGCAGGTGCCGCTCGAGGTAGTTGCCGGGATTGACCGACAGCGTGGAATCGTCGACCGGCGCACCGTCCGAGATCATCATCAGGATCTTGCGCTGCTCGGGCCGGCCGAGCAGGCGCTTGTGCGCCCAGTCGAGCGCCTCGCCGTCGATGTTCTCCTTCAACAGCCCCTCGCGCATCATCAGGCCGAGATTCTTTCGCGCGCGACGCCACGGGGCGTCCGCCGACTTGTAGATGATGTGGCGGAGATCGTTGAGACGGCCCGGACTGGCCGGCTTGCCGGCGGCAAGCCACGCCTCGCGCGATTGCCCGCCCTTCCAGGCGCGCGTGGTGAAGCCGAGAATCTCGACCTTGACGCCGCAGCGCTCCAGCGTGCGGGCGAGGATGTCGGCGCAGGTCGCCGCGACCGTGATCGGGCGCCCGCGCATCGAGCCGGAATTGTCTAAGAGCAGCGTCACCACGGTGTCGCGGAACGTCGCCTCCTTCTCGTGCATGAAGGACAGCGGGTGATAGGGATCGGTCACTACGCGCGACAGCCGCGCCGGATCGAGAATGCCCTCTTCGAGATCGAACTCCCAGGCGCGGTTCTGCTGCGCCATTAGACGGCGCTGCAGCCGGTTGGCGAGACGCGCGACGATGCCCTGCAGATGCGCGAGCTGCTTGTCGAGATAGGCGCGCAGCCGCTCCAGCTCGTCATGGTCGCAGAGATCCTCGGCGGCGATGACCTCGTCGAACTTCGGCGCGAAGGCATGATATTCCGGCCCGCGCGGCTCGTTCTTGCCGTGCGAATTCGGCCGCGTCGCCTCACCCGGCGTCTCGTCGTCGCCGAGCTCGCCGTCGTCGAAGGTGTCGGAGGTCGAGGCCTGCGCGCTTTCCATCGCGCTCTCGCTCATCTCCTCGCTCGAGGCCTGCGCCTGGTCGGCGCTCATCTCCTGCGCAGCGTCGGAATCGGGCGAGCCCTCGGCGCCGGACTGATCGTTGTCGCCGTCCTGGTTCTCGTCGTTCTCGTCATTGTCTTCGCTGTCGGCGCTGCGCTCGTCGCCGATCTCGAGCGCCGTCAGCAGATCATGCACGGCATCGCCGAACCTAGTCTGGTCCTCGACCACGGTATCGAGCCGGTCGAGCCGCCTGCCGATCTTGTCTTCCAGGATGGGACGCCAGAGATCGACCATCTTCTTGGCGGCCGTGGGCGGCGCCATGCCGGTCAGGCGCTCGCGCACCAGCATCGCCAGCGCGTCGGCGAGCGGCGCGTCGGCGCGATCGGTGATCTCGTCGAACTTGCCGCGATGGAAATGGTCGTCGAGCATCGCGGTGAGGTTTTTCGCAACGCCCGCCATGCGCCGCGCGCCGATCGCCTCGACACGGGCCTGCTCCACCGCCTCGAACACGCCGCGCGCCTGCGGATTGCCCGGCATCAGCTTGCGATGCACCTTTGGATCATGACAGGCGAGCTTGAGCGCGATGGAATCGGCGTGGCCGCGCACGATCGCGGCATCACGCCTGGTCATCTTTCGCGCGGGTTCGGGCAGCCGCGCCTTGCCCGGCGCGAGCCCGGGACGCTCGGCGGCGAAGCTGACATCGAGCTCGGGCGCCTTGGCGATCGCCTTCAGGCAGGAGGCCACCGAGCGCTTGAACGGCTCGGTCGGGGCTTCCTTGGTGTTGCGGAACTTGGAGTTGGACGTGGTGCTCATCTCGATCTCACCGTCGTCCCGGCGAAGGCCGGGATCCATAGCCACCGACGGTTGTTGCGTCAGGGAAAACTATCAGCGTCGCTTCACCGAGAGACCTCGCGGCATGGGTCCCGGTCCCCGTGCGCAATTGCGCATTCGGCCGGGACCACACACCGAGAGAGATCAGCTGAGCGCCACGTTCACCGCCGATTCCGGCAGCTCCGCGTTGAAGCAGCGCTGGTAGAACTCGGCGACGAGGGGGCGTTCGAGCTCGTCGCATTTGTTGAGGAAGGTGACCCGGAACGCAAAACCAATGTCGCTGAAGATGTCGGCGTTCTCGGCCCAGGTGATCACCGTGCGCGGGCTCATCACCGTCGACAGATCGCCATTGGCGAACGCGTTGCGGGTGAGATCGGCGAGGCGAACCATCTTGTTGACGATGTCGCGGCCCTCCGTGGTGCGATAGTGCTTGGCCTTGGCCAGCACGATCTCCACTTCCTCGTCATGGCTGAGATAGTTCAACGTGGTGACGATCGACCAGCGGTCCATCTGGCCCTGGTTGATCTGCTGGGTGCCGTGATAGAGGCCCGAGGTGTCGCCGAGGCCGACGGTGTTTGCGGTCGAGAACATGCGGAATGCCGGGTGCGGCTTGATCACCTTGTTCTGGTCGAGCAGCGTCAGTCGGCCGGAGACTTCCAGCACGCGCTGGATCACGAACATCACGTCCGGACGGCCGGCGTCGTATTCGTCGAACACCAGCGCGACGTTGTGCTGGAGCGCCCAGGGCAGGATGCCGTCGCGGAATTCAGTGACCTGCTTGCCGTCGCGGACCACGATCGAGTCCTTGCCGACGAGGTCGATACGGCTGATGTGGCTGTCGAGGTTGACGCGCACGCAGGGCCAGTTCAGCCGCGCGGCGACCTGTTCGATATGGGTGGATTTGCCGGTGCCGTGATAGCCCGTGACCATCACGCGGCGGTTGTGCGCGAAGCCGGCGAGAATGGCGAGCGTGGTGGCGCGATCGAAGCGGTAATCGGAATCGACTTCGGGGACGTGAGGATCGACTTCGGAATAAGCGGGGACTTCGAGATCGCTGTCGATCCCGAACACCTGGCGCACCGACACCTTCATGTCGGGCAAACCGGAAACTTCCTCAACTTTGGACATCGCGGCGGTCGTCATCAATCCTCCGAGGTCCCGGGCGATCCCGAGACCAGTTATTGCACGTTGGCTGCGGCTGGGTGCGATCGCGAACCTATCAGAGACAACGTGCGGGCAGAAGCCCGCGACCCAATCAAAGTTCCGTTGTCTTTTCATTTAGATAGGCAAGGAACGCGATTTTTGGAAGGCTGCCCTGCGAATCACGCCTGAATTTCGGGCCAAGGGCGCGATCCTGCCCACGCGGGTGGCACTTTTACCGCCGCTTGTTACTTATGTAGGGTCCGAATGCAGGGCCCGAACCCCGAGGCCCAATCCCACCACAGAGACGACGTGACGTCCTTTCTCGATCCCCTCATTTCATTCGTCTCGGCCCATGCGTGGCTGGCCTATCTGACCCTGTTCCTGGCGGCCCTGCTGGAGGCGGTTCCGGTGGTGGGGTCTGTGATCCCCGGCTCGACCATCATCCTGGCGCTAAGCGCCCTGGTCCCGGGCGGCGAGCTTAGGCTGCAATGGGTGTTGCTGGCGGCAGCCCTCGGCGCAGTGCTCGGCGACGGTTCAGCCTACTGGATCGGCCACCGGCAGCAACGGGAGATCCTCAACACCTGGCCGTTGACCAATTATCCGCGCGTGGTCGAGCAGAGCGAGAATTTCTTCCACCGCTTCGGCACCTGGGCGGTGTTCTTCGCCCGCTTCGTGCCGCCGATCCGTGCCTTCGTCCCGGTCACCGCGGGCGCGCTGGGCATGCCCCCGGCCCGCTTCTATGCCATCAACATCCCGGCGATCCTGGTCTGGGCGCCGGCGCATGTGCTGCCGGGTGTTTTGGCGGTCTCAGTGCTGCACGAATATGCCGGGCTGCACCACCATGGACATGTCGGCAAGCACATCTGGATCCTGACCGTGATCGGCGTCGCGATCGTTCTGGGCCTGGCGGTCTGGATCTATCGCCGCCGGAATGGCGGCGGCGTCGCGGTGGCGAAGCCGCGAGGGTGATCTATCCAAGCACACCACCCTCATCCTGAGGACCTGCCAACGACGGGCGTCTCGAAGGATGGCCGCGGGCGACAGCGGGGCCTGCATGGTTCGAGACGCGCGTTCCGCGCTCCTCACCAGAGGTTTTTTGATCATCCTTTGGAATCCGCAACCCCCGCCCTCCGCCCCGGCGCAGGCCCGACATACCTTGCCCGCGGCCTGATCAGCTTGCCGTGCTGTAATTGCTCGCTCGCATGAGCGATCCAGCCGACGCTGCGGGCCATCGCGAACAAGGCGAGCTCGCTGCCTGCGGGCAGGCGCAACGCGTGCACGAGCACCGCGAGCGCGTAATCGATGTTGACGAGCTCGCCGGTCGCCTCCGCGATCCGCTCGGGCACTTCCTTGGTGAATTTGCGCGGCGCGCCGGCGCGGGCCAGGGCATTCAGGAGCGACTGCGCGCGCCGATCGCCCCGCTTGTAGACGCCGTGACCGAAGCCGGCAAAGCGTTCGCCGAGCGCGACGCGTTCGCGGACCATTGGCTCGACGTCACGATCCACCAGCGCCTTGACGAGCTGCGAGGCGAGCACGCCGGCGCCGCCGTGCTTCGGTCCCTTCAGCGCGGCGAGGCCGGCGATGACGGAATCATAAAGATTGAGGCCGGTGGAGGCCGCGCAGCGCGCGGTGAAGGTGGACGCGTTCAACTCATGCTCGGCGAGCAGAACCAGCGCGCGACGTATCAGATCGGCCGCGTGCTTGTTGTCGGGCGCCCAGGCCCTCGCGATCTGCTGATGTAGCGGCTCGGCGGACGGCTCCGTGTTGAGCATGGTCGCGACCAGGAGCCGGACGATGCGCGCACCGACCATGGCGCGGCCATCCGGTGCACGCGTGAACGCGCGGGGATCGGCGCTCGATGCGAGCGCCAGCACGGCAATGGCGCGATCGATCGGTGCCGCCCGGCGCGCGGCCTGCGCGATCAGGCGCATCTCATCGGACATCGCAGGCTGATTATCCGGCGCGAACGGATCGACGCCGGAGACGTCCCACAGAAGCGTCGCCGTGTGCTCCAGCGTGTCGTTTTCGGCGAGATCGACGCAATTGACACCGCGATAGATCGCGCCGTCCTCGGTGATGGTGGAGATTTCCGTGTCCATGACCGGCAGATCGGCATCGAAGCTGCGCAGGCCGCGCGGCTCCGGCGACGGCACCCGGCGCTCCTTCAGCGCCCGGACGTCCTCGGCGCGATAGCGGTTCTTGCGCGAGTCCGGCGTCGGCTCGGAGCGGACCAGGCCGCGGCTGACATAGGCGTAGAGCGTGGCCGGCGAGATCGCGAGCTCGGCGGCGGCTTCCCGGGCGGAGAGGTAAAGCCCCTCGGAATTTTTCATATTGATTTATATAATCAAGATTGATCAATCTGTCGAGAGGCCCGACCTTTGGCTGGTGCAAAGGAGATTTGGGCCATGAACATCCACCTCACCAAGAGCCAGATCGGGCTGGACGGCGTTCCCGCGGCCGAAACCGTGCTGAGCCATGTCGACGGCGAGCGCGGCGAGTTGATCATCGCCGGCGAGCATGTCGGCCGATTGGCGAGTCAGTCGAGCTTTGAGGGCGTCACCGCCCGGCTCTGGAACGGCGCCAGCACGACCACGCTGAGCGAAGCCAATGTGCGCGCGAGCCTCGGCGCGGCACGCGAGCGCGCCTTCGCGCGGCTGGATGAACTGCTGCCGGCAACGCGCGGCATGGGCGTCGTCGACGGGTTTCGCGCGGCGGTCGCGGGACTTCGCGCCGAGCACGGCCTAGCCCATGAGGCGACGATCGTAGGCGCATTCCCGGTAATTGCGGGCGCGCTCGTCCGCCGCGCTAGGGGTCTCGATCCCGTGGCGCCAGATCCGAACGCGAGCCACGCCGCCGATACGCTTCGCATGCTGCACGGACGCGCGCCCGAACCACGCGAGGTCACGGCGCTGGACGCCTATCTCGTCACCGCCAGCGACCACGGCATGAACGCCTCGACCTTCACCGCGCGCGTGGTGGCCTCGACGCAGGCTGACCTGTTTGCCGCCGTCACCGCCGGCTATTGCGCGCTGACGGGTCCGCTGCATGGCGGCGCGCCGGAGCCCGTGCTGGAAATGCTCGACGCCATCGGCTCGCGCGAGCGCATCCAGCCCTGGGTGGATGCGGCACTCGCCCGCGGCGAGCGGATGATGGGTTTTGGTCACCGCGTCTATCGCGTGCGCGATCCGCGCGCCGACGTGCTCAAAACCGCGATCGAGGCGCTGGCCGCGGACGGCGCCGACCTGTCCTTTGCCGGCGAGGTGGAGGCCTACATCCGCAGCGCGCTGCGCAAGAAGAATCCGGACCGGCCGCTGGAGACCAATGTCGAGTTCTTCACCGCGATCCTGCTCGATGCGCTGGCGATCCCGAGGCAGGCCTTCACGCCGATCTTCGCGGTGGCGCGCGCCGCCGGCTGGACCGCGCATGCGCGCGAGCAACAGCGGACGGGGCGGCTGATCCGGCCGAGCTCGTCATATATGGGGGCGATGCCGAAGGCGTGATGAAACGTAGCCTGGATGGAACGGCGTTCTTTCCCTCTCCCCTTGTGGGAGAGGGTGGCTCGCCGCGCAGCGGCGAGACGGGTGAGGGGTTCTCTCCCCGCACAATCCCTTGCATTGGAATTTGAGGAAGCAACCCCTCATCCCGCGCTTCGCGCCACCTTCTCCCACAAGGGGAGAAGGGAAGACAGTGGCGCGGCCTCAGGCCTCGCGCACCACGGTCTTCAGATAATTATACGCCTTGATGATTTCGATCAGGCGATCCTCGGTGGAGCGGTCGCCGCCGTTGGCGTCGGGGTGGTGCTGCTTCACCAGCGCCTTGTACTTGGACTTGACGTCGGCGAGGGTGGACTCGGGGCCGAGGCCCATCACCTGGAGCGCCTTGCGCTCGGCGTTCATGATCTTGCGCGTCTCGGCCTTGGGCGCGGCCTGCGGGCCGGCGCGCCAGCCGGTTCGGCCGTTGAGCTCCTGGAACATGCTGAACGGATCGAAGGCACCGTCGATCTCGGCCTCGGCGCCTTTCTTGACGCCGCCATTGGCGCCCATCTTCCAGGTCGGACGATGACCGGTCAGCGCATCTTTCTGATAGCGTGCGACAGCGTCGGCATTCATGCCGGAGAAGAAATTGTAGTTCTGGTTGTACTCGCGCACATGATTCAGGCAGAAGTGCCAGTACTCACGCTGATTGTCGCGACCCTTGGGCGCACGATGCGCGCCCTTGTTCTGACACCCGGTCCATTCGCAATTGACCACGGCGTCGCGCGGCTTCACTTCCGGCTGCTTGCCTTTCGGCTTGATCCGGATGGAGTCGAAGAACTTTGATGAATCGATCGGCATGGCTGACTTTGACTACGCAATGCAAAAACCTTCAAGTCTTGACATTGCAATTAGCTGAAAAGCATAGCCGAAACTATGCTGAGGCGTCCTTGAACGACCGCCAGAGGCGGCCTATGCAATACGGAGAGCGATCTCGCACCGTAATGACCCAGATGGCCATCAGAGACACTATCAGCAACAAGTTGCAGGAAGCTTTCACGCCGGAAAGCCTGCAAGTCGTCGACGAGTCACATTTGCATGAGGGCCACGCCGGCCATCGGCCGAGCGGCGAGACGCACTTCCGCGTTTATATTGTGTCTTCCGCCTTCAAAGGGAAGAGCCGGGTTGATCGGCACCGCATGATAAATTCGGCGCTCGCCGCGGAACTCTCCGGCAGCGTGCACGCACTGGCGATCCACGCGCAAGCGCCGGGAGAAGGCGGGAGCTAGCTCGCCGATACGGCTGTCATGCCCGCGAAGGCGGGCATCCAGTACTCCGAGGCGACGCGGCTAGAATCGAGCCGCTGCGGCGTACCGGATCGTCCGCCCCAGTGCGCAAGCGCGCACAAGGCGGACGATGACAGCTACCGCGTCAAAACGACGTCCCGGCCCGCCGCCGCTTGGCTTCCTCCATCTCCGTCTCGCGCGGCACCGGTGAAATACGGAGTGCTGTGATGCGGTTGCGTTCGCGGCGGAGGACGCGGAAGCGGAAGCCGTGAAAGGTGAAACTCTGACCTCGGTCGGGAATCGAGCGCGCCTCGTGAATGACGAGGCCGGCGACCGTCGTTGCCTCTTCGTCAGGCAGGTGCCAGTCCATGGCGCGGTTGAGGTCGCGGATCGGCACCGAGCCGTCGACGACGACCGAGCCGTCCGGCTGGGCGCGCACGCCCGCGACCACGACATCATGCTCGTCGGAGATGTCGCCGACGATCTCTTCCAGAATGTCCTCCAGCGTCACGAGACCTTCCACTTCGCCGTACTCGTCGACGACCAGGGCGAAATGGGTCTTGCGGCGGCGGAACGCCTTGAGTTGCTCGGAGACGGGCCGCATCTCGGGCACGAACCACGGCGGCAGCGCGATGGTGGAGACGTCGATGCGCGAGGTCTCGCCGTCGGCCGCGCGAATCGCGCGCAGCAAATCCTTGGCGTGGAGCACGCCGATGATGTTTTCCGGCTTCTCGCGCCACAGCGGAATGCGGGTGTATTCGGCCGCCAGCACCTCGCGCACCAGATCCTCCGGCGGCAGGTCGGCGTTGATCATCGTCATCTCGGTGCGATGGATCATGACGTCGGAGACCTGGAGCTCGCGCAGATCGAGCAGCCCGCCGAGCATGTCGCGGTCGTGCTTCTCGAACTTGCCTTCATGGTGCAGCAGGTCGACCGCGCCGCGGAGGCGCTCGGTCGGCGACAGGATCGCCTGGTGCTCGCCGGCAAGGCCAAACAGGCGCATCAACAGCCGCACGATGACTTCCACGATCCGCAGCAGCGGCCCCAGCACGTACATCGTCAGCCGCATCGGGCGTGCCACCGCCAGCGCCATGCGGTCGGGCGCGTTGATCGCAATGGTCTTGGGCAGCACCTCGGCGAAGATCACGACCAGCGCGGTCATCAAGCCGGTGGCATAGAGCACGCCGACGTCGCCGAACCAGGCCGTGAAGATGCTGGTGGCCAGGGCGGATGCACTGATATTGGCGATGTTGTTGCCGAGCAGCAGCGCGCCGATCAGGCGCTCGCGCATGTCGAGCAGCTGCGAGACCACGTCGGCGTCGCGATTACCCTGCTTGGAGAGCCGCAGCATGCTGGCGCGCGAAGCGCCGGTCAGCGCCGTCTCGCTCGCGGCGAAGAAGCCGGAGACGAGCAGGCAGAGAATGACGATGGTGAATCCGAGCCAATCCATGAACCACTCTGGTTTCTTGTTTTGACGCGTTTTCTAGACGCGAACCGGTACCCACTTCGCTCGAAAACGCTTTAGCGCCGTTCAACCGCGTGTCACGCCTTGTGGGCGAGCTTGTCCTTGAGGAAGTCGCGCACCGGAGCCGGTTCGACGTTCTTCGCGACGACGGCGCGTCCCACAGCCTCCAGCAGGATGAAGGTGAGCTTGCCGCGCACGACCTTCTTGTCCTGCGCCATCAGCGCCATCAGCGCGTCGGCATCGGCAAGCCCCTCCTGCGCGAAGCCCGCGATGTCCTGCAAGCGCGTCGGCAGGCCTGCCTCAACGAGGTGACGCTCGACGCGCGTCGCATCCGCTTCGCCGATCATGCCGAGCTTCGCCGAAAACTGCGCCGCCAGCGTCATGCCGATCGAAACGCCCTCGCCGTGAAACAGGCGGTCGGAGAAGCCGGTCGCGGCTTCCAGCGCATGGCCGAACGTATGGCCGAGATTGAGCAGCGCGCGCTCGCCGGTCTCGCGCTCGTCGCGCGAGACCACGCCGGCCTTGGCGCGGCAGGAGGTCGCGATCGCATGCTCGCGCGCCGAACCGCCTTTGGAGATGTCGGAATGGTTCTTCTCGAGCCAGGCGAAGAAGGCCTCGTCGCCGAGCACGCCGTATTTGGCGACCTCGGCATAACCGGCGCGGAATTGCCGGGGCGACAGCGTGTCGAGCACGGCGGTGTCGGCAATCACCAGCACCGGCTGGTGGAAGGCGCCGAGCAGATTCTTGCCCTGCGGCGAGTTGATGCCGGTCTTGCCGCCGACGGAGGAATCGACCTGCGCCAGCAGCGAGGTCGGCACCTGCACGAAATCGACGCCGCGGCGCAGGATCGCCGCTGCAAAGCCGGCGAGATCGCCGACCACGCCGCCGCCGAGCGCGATGACGAGATCGTTGCGCTCGATTTTCGCGGCGATCAGGGCTTCGCTGACCTTTTCGAGACCGGCATAGGTCTTCGAGATCTCGCCTTCCTCGACGACGATGCGCGATGTCGCAATGCCGCTGGCTGCGAGCGAGGCCTCGGCGGGTTCGAGCCAGTATTTCGCGACGGTGCGATCCGTCACGATCGCGGTGCGCACGCCGGGGCGCAGGCGCGCGACGCGTTCGCCGAGCGAAGCCAGAACGCCGCGGCCGATGACGATGTCATAGGCGCGATTCTCCAGCGCGACCTCGACGTTGACAGGATCGGAATGTTTCAAAGGCGCGGTCATCGTGCGGCACTCGCGACGTCGGCTGGTGGCGGGGACGCCCGTTCGCCGCAAAGATGCGCGCGTAGCGTCTCGATGGTCTCCTCAACGATCTTGTCGTGCGGCACGTCGCGCGAGGCGATGGTGAGATCGGCATGGCCGTAGACCGGCTCGCGCTCGGTGAGCAGGCGCGTCACCGTTCCTTCGGGATCGGCGGTCTGGAGCAGCGGACGGTCGGCGCGCCGGCGCACGCGGCGCATGATGACGTCATGATCGGCCTTGAGCCAAATCGAGATCGCCTTCGCCGCGATCCGGCTCCGCGTCTCCTCGCGCATGAAGGCGCCGCCGCCGGTCGCCAGGACGATGGGGCCGCCGTCGAGCAGACGCGCGATCACGCGGGCCTCGCCGTCACGGAAATGCGGCTCGCCGTGGCGCTCGAAGATTTCCGGTATGGTCATGCCGGCCGCGGCCTCGATCTCGGTGTCGGCATCGACGAAGGG
The DNA here is from genome assembly GCF_023100905.1 of Bradyrhizobium sp. 4. Lineage (NCBI taxonomy): Bacteria > Pseudomonadati > Pseudomonadota > Alphaproteobacteria > Hyphomicrobiales > Nitrobacteraceae > Bradyrhizobium > Bradyrhizobium sp. 4. The sequence goes on along the minus strand of NZ_CP064686.1, from coordinate 384,511 downwards.
CAGCTTGAGCCTGAGAGCCATGCGGCGGCCGATGGTGGATTTGCCCACCCCCATCATGCCGACGAGCACGATCGAGCGCGTCCCCAGCGCCGACAGGATGTCGGCCTCGGGCGAAGCTTGGATCGGCAACGCGGCGTCGGGCATTTGTCTCGCTCGAATGGGTCTCGCTCGATCTGCCGCCAAAGGCGGCATCCTTTGGCCACCTATACGACCCCAAAGGGGGCCTCGCCAGAGGACTCTTGCCACGAAACGGCGAACGTGTTGGATGATTTCATTGGTTAATTTGCCCGCCAAGCCGCTGACCGAGACCCTCTCCGAGATCCTGCCGATGCCCAGCCTGTTCCGCTTCCTGACGGTCGTCGCCGTGATCGCCGGCATCGTCTACGGCGTGGTCTTCGCGCTGGCGAACTTCGTCAATCCCAAGCCGCGGGAAATGACGGTGACGATCCCGCCGGACAAGTTTCTCAAGAAATAGATGCTGATTGCGCGGGTCGGCTGGCTTGCAGATGCCATCTCAGCGCTTGGCGCAGCAGACGCAGAAACAGTCGCGTATTTTCGACGAGGTCCTGGCCTCCGAGTTGCGCGTGCTTGATACCTTCCATCGCGGCGACAATGACGGCACCAAGTTCTGCGGGCGTGGAGTTCAGATCATCCAGAGTGATGGCGCCAGTTGCCTGCGCCTCGGTTAGTCCGCGGGAAAGCAGAGCCACCAGTTGGGCGCGCGCCGCCAGCGTAATGTCTCTGGCCAGAGCCATATTGGTGTCGAACAGTTCCGACGCATCGGCGCTGCCGGCGAACGGCACGATCAAGTCGCGCTGGAAGATACCAATCGCCAGCTCGATCCGGCTGAAGATATCGCCATTGCCTGCGAGCGCTGCTTCGACGTTGCGCATCGTCCTGGCATGCGCCCGCGCCGACCCGGCCCGGAACAATTCCTCCTTGCTGCCAAAGCTCAGATAGAGCGCCGCGCGCGAGATGCCGGAGGCTCGTGCGATGTCGGCCATCGATGTTTTGCGAAAGCCGTGACGCACGAACACCGGAAGCGCCGCGTCGAGAATCGCTGCAGATTTTTGATCACTCTCTTTCATTTAGACAAATTGACAGACTGCGTCTAATCCGTCAAATACACGTTAGACGCTCTCTGTCCAAGTGTCTAATCCGGCAATTCCCGCCGCCAAAAGGATTGAAAACATGAAGTTCTCACTGAATGACCCGCCCGGCGCGACGGTGCTCGTCACCGGCATTGGCGGGTTTCTCGGCGAACATATTGCAAGACAATTGCTGACAGGCGGCTACCGGGTACGCGGCACGATCCGCAGCCTTGCCACCTGCGATCGGGTCAGGAGCCAGCTTTGCAGTGCTATTCCCGCCGGCGCCGACACACTCAGTTTTACGCAGGCTGACCTTTGCTCCGACGACGGATGGCATGCCGCACTCGAGGGATGCCGCTATGTCATTCATACGGCTTCGCCCTTTCCGGCAGGATTGCCGGACGACGCGAACGATTTGATCAGGACCGCAAAAGACGGCGCGCTGCGGGTGCTGAGCGCGGCCCATCGCGCCGGTGTCGCGCGGGTGGTGCTGACATCTTCGATCGCAGCCACCAATCACGGCAGCGGCCAGGCTCCCTATACCGAGAGCGACTGGACTGATCCGACAAGCGCGCGGGCGACGCCGTACTACAGATCGAAAACGCTGGCCGAGCAAGCTGCGTGGAGCTTCGCCAGGAAGAGCGGCCTCGACTTGACGGTGATCAACCCAGGCATGATTTTCGGACCGCTGCTCGGCCCGCAATACGGCACCTCGGTCGGGCTAATCCAGGAAATGATGAGCGGCAAGCTGAAACGTGTCCCGCGCTTTGGCTTTGCAGTCGTGGACGTGCGCGATGCGGCCGACGCCCATGTCCGCGCGATGACCTGTCCGGAGGCGTCCGGAGAGCGCTTCATCGTCGGCGGTGGTTTCTTCTGGCTGCGCGAACTGGCCGCGGTGCTGGCGAAGTCGTTCCCCGCCTATGCGGCTCATCTGCCTCGCGGCGACGTGCCGAACTGGATCGTGAGGGCGATGGCGCCGTTCAGCGGGCGTTCGCGCATGATCGTCCACGAACTCGATCGCGATCTCAGCATCAGTGCAGCCAAAGCCCGTCGCGTGTTGAACTGGAGAGCCCGGCCCGACGAGGACTGCATCCGCGCCAGCGCACAAAGCCTGATCGACTATCGGTTGATCGCACCGGCGTAGACGGACAGGACGGATCCTGCGCATTCGGATCAACCCGAGGGTTGCACCGTCACAATGCCTCCTAACCCCCTTCCAGAATTGGACAACCCTGATGCCAACGCACACCAATGACACGGACTCTTCACCGGAAGCCGAAGCCATCCGCAACACCGAACGGGCCCGGCTTCGCGCCTTGGTCGCCGGCGACACGGACGCGGCGGGGCCGCTTCACGCGCCGGAGTTCCAGTTGATCACGCCGATCGGGATGCCACTCTCCAAGGACGAATATCTCGCAGCAATCGTGACTGGTCAGATCAAATATCTCGGCTGGGAACCGGGCCCCATTGCGGTACGGCAGCAGCAAAATGGCTATGCTGTCATCCGCTATCGTGCCAGGCTCGAGATCGTGTTCAGCGGCCACAGGGTTGCCCCCGGCGATTACTGGCACACCGACACTTACGAACATCGTGACGGACGATGGATGGTGGTCTGGTCGCAGGCCACAGCGATCAGTCAAATGCCGTAGCCCTTCGGAGGCGGCGTTCGGACGGGTTGAAAACGTTCGCGCGGGCGATTCCGGATAAGTTTCTCAAGAAATAGAAGCTAGGCTGCCGGGCATGCGTGCCAGATCTTCCGCCAGCAAGCCCTCGGACACAAAACTCACCGGCCTGTTCCTCGACATGCTCGCGGCGGAACAGGGCGCCGGCCCCAATACGCTCGATGCCTATCGCCGCGACCTCACCGACTTCTCCGAGTTTCTCGGCCGCGTCGGCCATGCATTCGCGGACGCGGAAACACAGACGCTGCGCGACTATCTCGCCGATCTCGACACGCGCGGCTTCAAGTCCACCAGCGTCGCGCGACGGCTATCAGCGATGCGGCATCTCTATCGCTTCCTCTTGAACGAACGCATCAGAACCGACGATCCCGCGGCGATCCTGTCCGGGCCGAAGCGCGGCCGCGGCCTTCCGAAGGTGCTGTCGATCGCGGATGTCGACCGCATGCTCCGCCGCGCCAAGGAATTGAGCGAGGCGGAGGCTGCCTCGCCCTCGAAACGGCTGCGCGCCCTGAGACTCTATTGCCTGCTCGAGGTGCTCTACGCCACCGGCTTGCGCGTCTCCGAGCTGGTGGCGCTGCCGCGCACGGCCGCGAAGCGCGACGCCCGCATGATCGTGGTGCGCGGCAAGGGCAACAAGGAACGGCTGGTGCCGCTCAACGAGGCCTCGCGCCAGGCCATGGCCGATTATCTCGCGGCGACGGAGGCCGCCAAGGACAACAACAAGACCGACAAGAAGAACAGCGTGGCGGCCTCGAAATGGTTGTTCCCCTCGTTTGGCGAGAGCGGGCATCTGACGCGGCAGCATTTTGCCCGCGATTTGAAGGAGCTCGCGGTCGCTTCGGGCCTGCAGGCCCGGCTGGTCTCCCCCCACGTGCTGCGCCACGCCTTCGCCAGCCACCTGCTTCACAACGGGGCCGATTTGCGCATCGTGCAGACGCTGCTCGGCCATACCGACATCTCGACCACCCAGATCTACACCCACGTGGTCGAGGAGCGGCTGAAGAGCCTGGTCCGCGACCTGCACCCGCTGGCGGAGAAGTAGGTCTGGCGCGTCGCCCCGCTACAGGCCAAGGCCGAAACCGCCTTGACTTCGGCCACATCTCCGCAGAAAGAGCCGGGGCCTCACGATGATTGGCCTGCGCTGGTTGCGAACACACAAGCCAACTCATTGACGGACCTACATTTCTTTCCACGACATCGAATCCGCTTCGCCGCCTCGCCCCGTCCTCCCTATATTGAGTTGATGCCAGACCAGATGCGCAGCTATCTCGATTTCGAAAAGCCCGTCGCCGAGCTCGATTCCAAGCTCGATGAACTGCGGACGCTTGCGGCCTCCGGCAGCGACATTGCCGAGGAGATCGGGCGGATCGAGGACAAGGCGGCGCAGGCGATGGCCGACCTCTATCTGAACCTGACGCCGTGGCAGAAGACGCTGGTCGCGCGGCATCCGCAGCGGCCGCATTTCAACGACTTCATCAAGGGCCTGATCACCGAGTTCACCCCGCTCGCCGGCGACCGCAAGTTCGGCGAGGACGAGGCGCTGGTGGCCGGCTTCGGCCGCTTCCGTGGCGAGGCCATCTGCGTGATGGGCCAGGAAAAGGGCGATTCCACCGAGAGCCGCATCAAGCATAATTTCGGCATGGCGCGGCCCGAGGGCTATCGCAAATGCGTGCGGCTGATGGAGATGGCCGAGCGGTTCGGCCTGCCGGTGCTGTCGCTCGCCGATTCCGCCGGCGCCTATCCCGGCATCGGTGCGGAAGAGCGCGGCCAGGCCGAGGCGATCGCGCGCTCGACCGATGCCTGCATGGCACTGACCGTGCCGAACGTCGCCATCATCACCGGCGAGGGCATGTCGGGCGGCGCCATCGCCATCACCACCGCCAACAAGGTCCTGATGCTGGAGCACGCGATCTACAGCGTGATCTCGCCCGAGGCCGCGTCCTCGATCCTCTGGCGCGACGGCTCCAAGGCGCAGGAAGCCGCCAACAACATGAAGATCACGGCACAGGACATGCTCCGCTTCGGCGTGATCGACAGCATCCTGAAGGAGCCGGTCGGCGGCGCCCATCGCGACCCCGCCGCCATGATCGCCACCACGGGCGATGCCATCGCCAAGGCCTTCGACGAACTCCGGGGCCTCGACGGTGACGCCATTCGCAAGCATCGGCGGCAGAAATTCCTCGATATCGGCCGGAAACTGGGCTGATTCGGGCGGTTTGGGACCCGTTGGACGCGTTACCCTCCGCCGTCGTCCAGGCTTTCGCCAGGACGACGCTGGATTTGAGGCCGGCCAAGCCCCGCAGGCGTCCGGTAACCCCGCGTTAACCCTTTTTTTGCCCAAATCAGCGATCTCTGTACCGGTTTGGCCGCGAGGCCCAAGTTACGGCCCAGTTTAAGTCTTCGTTGACCACGCCTTTGGGCCAACGGGCTCGTGATCTCCGTTCGGGTTGCGACCACATGACCCAGAGGTTAGAATTTTAATCAATGGCTTCAGGGCATAAGCGCTGGAGCGTGATTGCGAAAAAGCCCGTCGCGACGGGTCCCGGTCTCCGGTCGGATCATGCTTCAAGATTGGGGTTTGCGCGCGCTGCCCTGGACGGTGTGGGGTCCATCTTGATTTCTCGTTCGCTTGCTCGCGCGTTTCTGGTTTCGGTGGCGCTTGCCGCCAGCTTTGTGCTGGCCGGCTGCGATACTGACCAGGTTTCGCTTGCGACCAATGCCAAGGCCAACCAGCCGGTGCCGCCAAAGCTTCTCGCCGCGATGGTCGAGAAGAACATGGATCTGCAATCACCTATCCTGGTGCGCCTGTTCAAGCAGGAGGCCGAGCTCGAGGTCTGGAAGCAGACCCGCAACGGCCAGTTTGCGCTGCTCAAGACCTATCCGATCTGTCGCTGGTCGGGCGACCTCGGCCCGAAGGTCCGCGAAGGCGACCGCCAGGCGCCGGAAGGATTCTACTCGATCAATCCGGGCCAGATGAATCCGCAGTCGGCGTATTATCTGTCGTTCAACACGGGCTATCCGAACGCGTTCGACAAGGCTTTGGGCCGCAGCGGCTCGCAGCTGATGGTGCATGGCGATTGTTCGTCGCGCGGCTGCTACGCGATGACGGACGAGCAGATCGCCGAGATCTATTCGCTCGGGCGCGAATCCTTCTTCGGCGGCCAGAAGGCGTTCCAGCTGCAAGCCTATCCGTTCAAGATGACCCCGGTGAACATGGCCAAGCACCGGAACAATCCGAACATGCCGTTCTGGAAGATGATCAAGGAAGGCTATGATCATTTCGAGGTGACGCGGCAGGAGCCGAAGGTCGATTTCTGCGAGAAGAAGTACGTGTTCGACGCGGCGAAGGCGCCTGACGCCAAGCGCGATCCGGTGTTCGACGCGTCCGCGAAATGTCCGGCCTATGTGGTCCCCGAGGAGATCGTCAGCGCCGTGCGCGAGAAGGATGCGCGCGACCAGGCTGAGTACAACAAGCTGGTTTCGCGCGGTACGCCCGTTGCGCGCATGAACACCGGTATCGACGGCGGCATGAACAAGATCTTCGCCGCGAAGATTCCGGAAGGCTCGACCGGCCTGTCGGAGGGCGCCGAAGGCACCACCTTGCAGATGCTGGCGATGGCGAAGGCGCCGGGCACGATCCCTGGACACGTCAATCCGCCGAAGCCGAATCTCGATGCAGCCGCGCCCTTACCGCAGGAAGAGCCGGTCGTCGCCGTCAGCGCGCCCGCCGCCAACGCCCGCGTCGCCACCGCAGCTGCGCCTGAGAAATCCGGCTTCTTCTCCAACCTCGGCCGCAAGATGGGCATGGGCAACGCCGACGCCACGGCAACCACGCCTCCGTCGCAGGCCACGGCATCCGTCGCTCCGGCCGCGACGACCACGACACCGCCGACCGCAGCGTCCCGGCTGAAGGCCGCGGTGACCCGGTTCGTACCGGGTCGCGACACGTCCAAGGATGCAGCGAAGGATGCGCCGAAGCCGGCTGTTGCCGCAGCCAAGCCCGCCGAACCTGCGAAGCCCGATACCCGCCTCGCGGCGACGCGCCCGACGCTGAAGCCGTCGGTGTCGGATGGCGCGGGTGAAGCGACCCAGATCATGGGCGCCGCGCCGGTCGTGCAGTCGAACTCGTTCGACAGCCGGTTTGGGGCGGTGAAGTAAGCGGGCGCTCCGCTTAATCTGTCCGATCCATCCCAGCCTGACGCCGTCATTCCCCGCGAAGGCGGGGAATCCAGTATTCCAGAGGCACCCCATATCGATCGAGAAGCTGCGGCGTACTGGATGCCTCGCCTTCGCGGGGCATGACAGCCGAGTTCGGTGTGAGAGCGACGCGCTTCACGCGCGCTCTCCTACGGTGCCAGATACCGCAGCAGCTCCGGATTGCCCCTCACCTCGCCTGCCTCGCCTTGTAGCGCGACGCGGCCGCGGTCCAGCACGTAGGCGTAATCGGCGACGCGGAGCGCGAGGTCGAGGTGCTGCTCGACGATGATGACGGCGATGGTTTTCGCGAGGTCGATCAGGCGCTCGGTAATCTCCTCGATGACGCCGATCCAGACGCCTTCGGTCGGCTCGTCGAGCAGAAGCAGTTTTGGATCGCCCAGCATGGCGCGGCCGATGGCGAGCATCTTGCGTTCGCCGCCGGACAGCGTGCCGGCGGGCTGGTCGAGGCGCTGGCCGAGCTTTGGGAATATGGTCAGCACGTGGTCGACCGCGTCGGCTTTTCTGCTCGCGAGCGAGCCGACCGCGAGATTGTCGCGCACCGACAGGCGCGCGAACACCGAATGCTCCTGCGGCACGTAGCCGATGCCGGCGCGCACGCGCTCCTGGGTCGCGCGGCGGCTGATATCGCGGCCATCGAAGGCGACCTCGCCCTTCCACGCCGGCAGCTCGCCGACGATGGTCTTCATCAGCGTGGTCTTGCCGGCGCCGTTGCGGCCCAGCACGGCGACGCCGCCGCGCCAGGGAATGCCGAGGTTGACGTCGAACAGGACCTGGCTGCGGCCATAGCCGGCGTCGAGATGCTTGATGTCCAAAAATTCAGGCACGGCGCAAATAGATCTCCTGGACGGCCTTGTTGGCCTGGATTTCCGATACCGTGCCGGATGCCAGCACCTTGCCCTGGTCGAGCACGGTGAGGCGATCGCAGATGTCGCGGATGAAATCGAGGTCGTGCTCGACGATGACGAGCGAGCAATGCTTTTTGATCGGCTGCAACAGTTCGCCGGTGACGCGGCGCTCCTCCAGGCTCATGCCGCCGGTGGGCTCGTCCAGCAGCAGAAGCTTCGGCTTGCAGGCAAGCGCCATCGCGATCTCCAGCCATTGCTGCTGGCCGTGCGACAGCGCCGCGGCCGCATCGAAAGCGCGGCCGGCAAGGCGAAATTGCGTCAGCATGGTCATGACCTGATCGTGCAGGAGCCCGCGCGTGCGCGAGAACACGAGATCGAACAGCGAGGACTGCGCCTGCAGCGCGAGCAGGATGTTGTCATAGAGCGTCAGCGTCGGCAGCACACTGGTGATCTGGAATTTCAGGCTCATGCCGGCGCGGGCACGTTCGGTCGGCGTGAACGCGGTGATGTCGGTGTTGATGAAACTCACCTTGCCCTGCGTCGGCACCTCGGCGCCGGCAATGCACTTCATCAGCGTGCTCTTGCCGGAGCCGTTCGGGCCGATCAGGCCGTGAAACTCGTTCTCGCCGACGGTCAGCGCGGCGCCATCGAGCGCGGTGAGCTTCCCGAAGATCTTCTTGACGCCGGTGGCTTCAAGGAGCGGCATCGCGCTTCTCCTTCCCGGTCTTCCTGGATTTCCCACCAAAGCTGCCGACCCGCTCGCGCTCGCCGAGCACGAAACTGATCAGGCCGAGCGGCCGGAACAGGATCACGAGCAGGAGCAGCACGCCAAGGATGATCGGCCAGACCTCGCGGTAATTGTCCGAGAGCCAGAAGCTGACGCCCTCGACGATGACGGCACCGATGACGGCGCCGATCAGCGTGCCGGAGCCGCCGAACAGCACATAGAGCACGACTTGCGTCGAGACCACGACGCCGACCATGTTGGGCCAGACGAAACCTTCGTGGAAGGCGTAAAGGCTGCCGGCAAGACCCGCCACCGCGCCGCCGATCGCGAAGATGATCGCCTTGAGGTGCTGTGCCTTGTAGCCGAAAAAGGCGATGCGCTGCTCGTTCTCGCGCAATCCCGCGAGCGCCAACCCGAACTGCGAGCGCACCAGAAAACGGCAGAGGAGATAGACCACAACGAGAAGGCCAAGCACGAGATAATAGAACGGCGGCCCTTCCGAGAACTCGTAACTGCCGAGCGTCATCGACGAGATCGAGGGGATGCCGTTCTGGCCGCCGAGATAGTACCAGCCGCGCGCGAGCCGGTCGGCGGCGTAGGATCCGGTCAGCGTGCCCAGCGAGACGAAGATCACGCTGGAGGGATGCCGTCCCAGCAGCAGGAAGCCGCCCAGCAGCAGCGCAAAGGTGAGGCCGATGATGGTGCCCGCAGGCAGCACGAGGAAGATGTTGGTGATGTTGAGGTCGCGCGCGAGCAGCGCCACGCCATAGCCGGCCGAGCCGAAAAACAGCGCCTGGCCGAAGCTCATGATGCCGGCATAGCCCCACACCAGGTCGAACGACAGCGCGAACAGCGCGAGGATGATCACACGCGTCGCGAACACCGTGAGGTAGTCCTGCAGCACCAGCGGGGCGAGCAGCGCCGCGGCGAGCACGACGCCCTCCACGATCGGCAAGACCTTTCGGCCCGAAGCGGCTTGCTTCGTTGGTCCGTGCTCAGTCATGGCGACGTCCGCCTCCCCGCCGATCTCGGCGGGGATCGCCTGTTTCACTGCGCTCATCGACTTCAGCATTCCGGCTTAACACTCCTTGGGGTCGACGAGCCCGTCGCTGCGTCCGACGATCTCGTAATTCCCGCCCTTGGCGACCGCGGTGTACATCTTCATCTTGCAGTGCCGCTTGCCCGGGACCATCTCGGCCGGTCCACCCGGGCCCTCGGCGATCTTGGCGTGGTCGAGCGTAGCCGCGACCGACTCGCGGTCGATCTTGCCGGCTTCCTTGACGGCGGCTTCCCACAGCTTCAGCCCGCGATAGGTGCCGGTGGCGGCGCTGCCGGCGGCGAACAGGAAGTTGCCCGGGAAATCCTTCTCGTAGGCGGCCTGGATTTTTGCGTCGAACGGGTTCTCCTTGGTCAGCACCTTGAAATAGTCGAGACAGCTGGCGAGACCCTCGATCTCGGCGGCCTGATTGATGTTGAGCGTGTTCTCGTCATAGTAGACGCAAGCCAGCCGTCCGCCGTTCTTGAGGAAGCCGGCTTCATAAAGCTGCTTGAAGAACGGGCCGACGCCCGGCGGGATGACGGTGTTGAAGACGACGTCGACCTTGTTGGAGATGATGCGGTTGACGGTCGAGGAGAAGTCGACCTGGTCGAGCGGATAGTATTCCTCGAACACGACCTCGCCGCCATTGGCCTCGATCACCTTGCGGGCATAGACGTTGAGCGTGTGCGGCCAGACGTAGTTGGCGCTCGGCAGCGCGAACTTCTTGCCGCCGTTCTTGATCAGCCAGGGAATGAACTCGTCGCACTGCTGCGCCGGCGTCGGTCCGGTGCAGAACAGATAGGGCGTGCACTCCTTGCCTTCGTAGAGCTGCGGATAGATGTAGAGCGTCTTGCCGCGCGCGACGATCGGGTCCTTGATCGCGTTGCGCATCGACGAGGTGATGCCGCCGAGCACCATGTCGACCTTGTCGCGCTGGATCAGCTTGCGGACGTTGCCGACCGCGACGGATTCGTTCGAGGCGGTGTCCTCGATGTAGAGCTCGAGCGGGCGGCCGAGCAGACCGCCGCCGGCGTTGATCTCCTTGATCACCATCTTGGCGACGTTGGCGTCGGCATTGCCGGCATAGGCGATCGGCCCCGTGAGGTCGGTGGCGATACCGACCTTAATCGGGGCCTCGGCCGCATTGGCCCAGGGCGCCGGGATCACCCAGCTGCCGACGCCGGTTGCGACCGCGCCGGAGGCAAAGGCGAAATTCGAGAGGAAGCGGCGGCGGGAGAGCTGAGTGCGATCGAACATGTGACTAAACCCCTTTTCCAGCAATGAGGCCCTGCGGCCGGAATTTGATGAAGACGATGGCGAGAACGAAGACGAGGACATCGGCCACGACGGGCGCCATCACCCAGGGCAGCGCGGCACTGAGCGTGCCGATGACGCCGGCGCCCGCGACCGGCCCGATGAAGGAACCGACGCCGCCAACCATGACCGCGACGAAGCCCTGGATCAGGAAGCGCAGGCCGAGATCGGCAAACAGGCTGAACACGGGGACGATCAGCGCGCCGGCAAGGCCGGCAAGCGCCGCGCCGAACGCAAAGGTGGCGCCGTAGATCAGCGGCGTGGAGATTCCGGAGGCGCGTGCCAGCGACGGATTTTCCAGCGTGGCGCGCACGCGCAGGCCGAAGCTGGTGCGCGCCAGCAGCAGATAGCAGCCGCCCATCACCAGCGCCGTGATGACGATGATGGTGAAGCGCCATGCCGAGATGTGCATGGCGCCGATGTCGATCGAGCCGCCGATCGGCTCCGGCACGGTGAGATAGAAGCCGCCGATCAGGCCGCGCACGGATTCGCGGATGATCAAGCCGAGCGCATAGGTGCCGAGCATGGCGACGATGGGGGCTGCGTAAAAGCGTCGGATGATCAGCGCCTCCAGCACGAAGCCGAGCGCGCCGACGACGAAGGGCGCGGCGACCATGCCGGCCCAGATCGGCAGGCCCTTGGCATAGGCGAGATAGGTAATGTAGGCCCCGAGCAGAACGAACTCGCCCTGCGCGAAGTTGAAGATGCCCATCATGCTGGCGATGATCCCGAGCCCCAGCACGATCAGGACGATGATCGCGCCGAAGCTCAGGATCTCGAACGCCGCGACGAACGCGTTAGCCATGCGCCAGCGCCTTTCCCGTTCCGATGGAATCGGAACGGGGCTCAGGCTTGTTGTCTTGACACGTTTTCCTGGCGCGAACCGGTATCCACGTCGCGCGGAAACGCTTCCCTGTTCCGTTGGCCCGCATCAATGCCTCGCTCACATCTTCTTCCAGTCGCCGATCTGCTCGAAGGCGTGGGCGGCGCGGTAGATGGTGGATTCCTCGAACATGCGGCCGACCAGCATCAGGCCGACGGGCAGGCCGTCGACCATGCCGCAGGGCAGCGACATCGCGGGATGATGGGTGATGTCGAACGGCGCAGTGTTGGAGATCATCTCCAGCGCACGTGCGACATAGTCCTCGCGGCTAGCCGTGGGCTCCGGCAGCTTCGTCGCCTTCATCGGCGTGGTCGGCAGCAGCAGCAAATCGTAGTCTTTGAAGGCCTTGTCGTAGGCCGCGGTCAGGCGTCGCGAGATGTTGAGCGCCTTGCCGTAATAGCGCGGACCAAAAGTGTTGTTGATGTAGGTGCCGAGCAGCAGAAACAGCTTTGTGGTCTCGGACAGTGAATCGGCCTGCCGCCGCCAGCCGCGATGGAAGTCCATCAACGTGGTCGAATAGAGATCGGACCGGCTCAGCCCATAGCCGTCGCCATACATCATGGTCTGGGTCATGCCCTCGGTGCCGATCGGCGTCCAGATCGCGGGACCCATGAGATGCATCGGGATCGAAACGGTCTCGACCGTGGCGCCGAGATCCCTGAAACGCTTTGCGGCCTCCCGCACGCTTTCGTTCACGGCGGCCTCCGCGTTCGCCTGCTCAAAACCTTCCTTGAGGATGCCGATCTTCATGCCCTTGACGCCCTGGCCGAGCGCCTTGGTGTACTCCTCGACCTTGGGCGCCTTGATGCGGGGATCGTAGCCGTCGTCGCCGGCCAGCACCTCCAGCAGCAGCGCGTTGTCGGCGACGGTCGCCGTCATCGGGCCGGTGTGATCGACGAACACCTCGATCGGCATGATGCCGGTGTAGGGCACGAGGCCCCAGGTCGGCTTCATGCCGTAGGTGCCGCAGAACGAGGACGGCATGCGGATCGAACCACCCTGGTCGCCGCCGATTGCCATGTCGACCTCGCCGAGCGCGACGACGACGCCGGAGCCTGACGACGAGCCGCCGGCCGAATAGCCCATCTTGTGCGGATTGTGGACGGCGCCGACCGCGTTGGTGTGGCTGCCGCCGGACATGCAGAAGGATTCGCAATGGACTTTTCCGGCGATCTCGGCGCCGGCATCGAGCATGCGGGTGACGATGGTGGCGTCGAAATCGGGGACGTAGCCTTCGAGCGTCGCCGAGCCGTTCATCATGGGCACGCCGGCGAGCATGATGTTGTCTTTCAGTGCGACCGTCTTGCCCTTGAGCTTGCCGCTCGCCGCACCCTTCACGGTCGACTTGCGATACCAGGCGTTGCGCGGGTTCTCTTCCGGCGAGGGCCGATAGCCCGGCGTGCGCGGATATTTGACCTCCGGCACCTCGTCCGGCATGGCGCCGACGAGATTGTAGGCTTCGATCGAGCCCTGCATCAGGCCGCGGAACGAGGCGACGTCGTCGTCGGTCAGCGAAAGGCCGCACTGGTCGGCGACGCTGCGCAACTGGGCTGGCGTGGGAAGGACAACTGTCACGGCGCTCTCCTGAAGTTTCTTGATCCCTGGCATTGGACGGAAGCCGTCCTGCGCCGGCATGGCGCCGCTCGGGCGGCTTCGCCTCGATATTACAGACGGAAATATTTTCCTTTTCAAGTATTATTTTGGATTTTCGCCTGTGCGCGTCACTGCGCCCGCATCAGATCGGTTTGATCAGCTTGAAGTCGAGGCCATCCGCCCCGGCGAGATACATTTGCATCCGGGTGTGACCATTCCTGACCGTGACGGGGCCGCGCGCGCCGCCATAGACGATGTTGCGGCCGGCCGCGAGCATCGGCCCCATCGCCAACGTGCCCGCCTTGTTCGCCACGGCTTCGAGGAAGCGCAGTCCCTCATAGCTGGATTGGCCGAGCGAGCCGATCGGGGGGCCGTTCGGTCCGAACATCGCGCGATAGCGGCTCTGGAAGTCGTCGTTGGCCCGCGATCCGATGCCGGGGAAATAGCCGGAGGCGCAGAACAGGTTCTCGCTGTTGTCGGCGCCGATTCCGAGCAGCACGGTCTCGTCCATCGCCCCCGCCAGCCGCAGCGTCGTGGCGCCAAGACCACATTCGCCGAACGCGCGATTGAACGTGATGCTGTCGGTGCCGATCAACGAGATCAGGACGACGTCCGGCCTCGCGGCACGGATGCGCTCCAGATGCGGCTCGTGGTTGTCTTCGCCGAGGGGAACGAACTCTTCGCCGACGACATGGCCGCCGGCCTCCTTGATGTAGCGCTTCACCGCGCGGTGCGACTGCCATGGCCAGACATAGTCGCTGCCGATCAGGTACCAGCGCGCCGCCTTCTTGACCTCGGCGAGCCAGTGGATCGAGGGGCGGCTCTGCCAGCGCGGCGTCTCGCCGATCGCCATGACACCCGGCGTCTGCTCGCCGCCCTCGTAAACGGGCGTGTAGATGTAGGGGATGCGGTGGCGCGTGGTGACCTTGCGCAGCGCCACGCGCACCGCGCTGGTATGCAGTCCGACGATGAGGTCGATCTCATCGGACGCGATCGCCTGCTCGGCGCGGCTCAGAATCCCGTCGAGCGGGCCGCCCGCGTCATAGATCGAAAGCTCGATCTCGCGCCCGAGAATGCCGCCGCGCTTGTTGATCTCGGCGACCGCGAGCTGCGCGCTGCTTGTCGCGCACGGGCCCCAAACGCCGGGCGAGCCGGTGCAGCACATGAAGCCCCCGATGCGGAGCTTGTTGTGTGCGCCGCGGCGCTTCATGAAATGCGCGTCAGTCGGCGACAGATCGAAATCCGCTGCCGCGGACGACAGATTCCTGAACAGCAAGGACGGCGGTAACGCCGGACCGCCGTGAGCCGGGAAGTTTACCGTCGCGCGCACGCCAACTCCTGTCTGAGACCAGACTTGAAAGCTCATTCGAGAGGCGGCCGCGGCACCCGCCCTATTGTTGGGCAATATCCTATTTTGAAAATATTGAATATTCAAGAATTGAAGTGCATATAGATGCAGCATCGATTGCAAGACATTCACTCATTTGGGTCAAGACAAAGTCTTAGCCGTGGCAAAACCGAACACCCCGATCACCGAACACCTCGCCTATTTGCTCGCGCAAGCCAACCGGGAGATCAACCGGCAGCTCGAACTGCGGTTGAGCAAGGAAGGCGTGCCCGTCGAGCAGTGGCGCATCCTGAAAGTCCTGTCGGATGGCAACGGCCATTCGATGGGCGAGCTGGCGGATGCCGTGCTGCTCAACCATCCGACGCTGACCAAGATGATCGACCGCATGGTCTCCGACACGCTGGTCTACCGCGTGCAGGACCCGAACGATCGCCGCAAGGTCCTGATGTTCATCTCCGATCGCGGCAAGGTGCTGAGCAAGAAGCTCAACTCGCTCGCGGTCGACCAGGAGGAGCACATCCTGGAGAGCTACGGCGACAAGTCGACGAGCGAATTAAAGCGGCTGCTGGAGAGCTTGATCGACAGCTCGAATTGAGTGGTGCGTTTAGCTAGCTCCCTCGACACGGTCGTCCCGACGATGGAGATGGAGCTGCGCGCCACATACTCGCTGTCATCGCCCGATTTAGTCGGGCGATCCAGTATTCCAGAGACTGATGTGATTTGAACCGAGAAGCCGCGGCGTACTGGGTCGCCCGGCTAAACCGGGCGACGACAGCGGAGAGTGAGGCGCCGACATCGGCGCCTCACATTCAAACCTTAGGCATACCGCCCGTGGCAGTGCTTGTACTTCTTGCCTGAGCCGCAGGGGCAATCCTCGTTGCGGCCGATCTTGCCCCAGCTTGCCGGGTTCTTGGGATCGCGCAACGCGGCGTCGGTGGCCTGCGCTCCGAGTGTGACGCTGGCGAGCGCCATTTCGTCCTCGCCGGTGTTCGGATCGAACTTGTGCGCTTCCATCGGCGGCAGCACCGGGGCTTCCTGCTCCGGCGGCACGATCTCGACCCGCATCAGCTGCGCCGTGACGGCCTCGCGCAGATGCGCGCTCATCTCCTGGAAGAGGTTGAACGCTTCGGTCTTGTACTCCTGCAACGGATCGCGCTGGCCGTAGCCGCGCAGGCCGATGACTTGGCGCAGATGGTCGAGCATGATCAGATGCTCGCGCCAGAGATGGTCGAGCGTCTGCAGCAGAATGGTCTTCTCGACGTAACGCATCACGTCGGGGCCCCATTGCCCGACCTTGGCCGCCATGTGCTCGTCGGCCCGGGTCTCGATGCGCGTGAGCAGCTCCTCGTCGGCGATGCCCTCTTCCTTGGCCCAGTCCTCGACCGGCAGGTCGAGATCGAGCACGCGCTTGAGCTCTTCCTTCAGGCCCGCGACGTCCCACTGCTCGGCATAGGCATGCTCGGGCACGTGCTTGGCGACGAGGTCGTCGATGAAGGCGTGGCGCATGTCGGCGACGGTCTCGGCGACGCTGTCGTCCTTCATGAGGTCGACGCGCTGGTCGAAGATCACCTTGCGCTGGTCGTTCTGGACGTTGTCGAACTTGAGCAGGTTCTTGCGGATGTCGAAGTTGCGGGCCTCGACCTTCTGCTGCGCCTTTTCGAGCGCCTTGTTGATCCAGGGATGGATGATCGCCTCGCCCTCCTGCAGGCCGAGACGCTGCAGCATGCTGTCGAGGCGATCCGAGCCGAAGATGCGCATCAGATCGTCTTCCAGCGACAGGAAGAATTTGGAGCGGCCGGGGTCGCCCTGACGGCCGGAACGGCCGCGGAGCTGGTTGTCGATGCGGCGGGATTCGTGGCGTTCGGAGCCCATGATGTAGAGACCACCGGGCTTCTTCACGGTCTTGGCCGGCTTCGAACCCTTCGCCGGCTCGATCTCGACCTCTTCCTCGGCCTTCAGCACGATCTCGCGGAAGTGCTCGATGTCGGCCTTGATCTGCTCGATCTTCAAGGCCTTCTCGGCCTGGTCCTCGATCGAAGCGGCCTCCTGCTGGATGCGCATTTCCAGCGAGCCGCCGAGCTTGATGTCGGTGCCGCGGCCGGCCATGTTGGTCGCGATCGTGATCGCGCCGGGGACGCCGGCTTCCGCGACGATGTAGGCTTCCTGCTCGTGGAAGCGCGCGTTCAGCACCGCGAACAGCTTTGCCGGTTTGCCGGCGCGGGCCGCGGCGTACAGCTTCTGCATCGAATTTTCGTTGCCGAAATCGATCTGCCGATAGCCGTGCTTCTTGAGATATTCGGCGATCACTTCCGATTTTTCGATCGAGGCGGTGCCGACCAGCACGGGCTGCAGCCGCGCATTGGCGCGCTCGATCTCGGCCAGGATCGCGGCGTATTTCTCGTTCTGGGTGCGATAGACCTCGTCGTCCTCGTCGAGACGGGCGACCGGCAAATTGGTCGGGATCTCCACGACCTCGAGCTTGTAGATGTCGAACAATTCGTCGGCTTCGGTCAGCGCCGTGCCGGTCATGCCGGCGAGCTTTTCGTACATCCGGAAATAGTTCTGGAAGGTGATCGAAGCCAGCGTCTGGTTTTCGGGCTGGACCTGCACGTGCTCCTTGGCTTCCAGCGCCTGATGCAGGCCTTCGGAATAGCGGCGGCCCTGCATCATGCGGCCGGTGAACTCGTCGATGATGACGACCTCGTCGTCGCGGACGATGTAGTCCTTGTCGCGCGTGAACAGCGTATGGGCGCGCAGCGCCTGGTTGATGTGGTGCACGACGGAGACGTTCTCGACGTCGTAGAGCGACTCGCCCTTGAGCTGTCCGGCATCGCGCAGCAGCGTTTCGATCTTCTCCATGCCGGCTTCGGTCAGCGTCACCGTGCGCTGCTTCTCGTCGACGTCGTAGTCGGACTTGTCGAGCTTGGGCAGGAAGCCGTCGATGGTGTTGTAGAAGTCGGAGCGGTCGTCGAGCGGGCCGGAGATGATCAGCGGCGTGCGCGCTTCGTCGATCAGGATGGAGTCGACTTCGTCGACGATCGCATAGAAGTGCGGCCGCTGGACCATGTCCTCGAGCCGGTACTTCATGTTGTCGCGCAGATAGTCGAAGCCGTATTCGTTGTTGGTGCCGTAGGTGATGTCGCAGGCATAGGCCATCTTGCGCTCGGAATCGTCGAGGCCGTGCACGATCACGCCGGTGGTCAAGCCGAGGAAGCCGTAGATCTGGCCCATCCAGTCGGAGTCGCGGCGGGCGAGGTAGTCGTTGACGGTGACGACGTGGACGCCCTTGCCGGCGAGCGCGTTGAGATAGACCGCGAGCGTTGCAACCAGGGTCTTGCCTTCGCCGGTCTTCATCTCGGCGATGTCGCCCTCGTGCAGCACCATGCCGCCGATCAGCTGGACATCGAAATGGCGCTGGCCGAGCGTGCGCTTGGCGGCTTCGCGGACCGTGGCGAAAGCGGGGACCAGGAGGTCGTCCAGCGTCTTGCCCTCGGCGAGCTGCTTCCTGAACTCGGCGGTGCGGGCCTTGAGGGCCTCGTCGGAGAGTTTCGAGACCTCGGGCTCCAGCGCGTTGATCGCGTTGACGCGGGACTGATATCCCTTCACCCGCCGGTCGTTGGCGGAGCCGAAAAACTTGCGGGCGAGCGCGCCGATCATGCTTAGTTCCTGTGTTCGCGATTCAACCGCGTTCGCGTTGCAGCCAAGAGGTTGTCACCCGCCTGCCTATCAACTCACCGTGACGCCTGCTGGGCGCCGGAGCCCCGTCTGCGGGGGGTCCATCCGCCATATGGGTGGGAGTTGGGCAAGTCTGGGTTCAACGGCCAAAAACGCAGCAAAATAAACGCCATCGCATGGACGCGACCGGGCAGAGATATGGCCCGGTCAGGGCCTTGTCAACGGCGGGTGCATTGCGGCTAATTCATCATTTTGACAGACTTTTCGCGTTGCCAAGGCCCCCTGAATTGGGCGAGTGTCCGCCCCGCTCGAGCAGCCCCCTGCTTCAACAAAAGGATTTTCCATGACCACCTCGTTCCCGGTAACCAAAACCGGCCTGCGCTTCGGCCTCGCCACCGCCCTCGTGGGCTGCCTTGCGCTGGCGCTGATCGCGGGTCCCGGCCGGGCTGCCGACGATCCGGTGCTGGCGAAGGTCAATGGCGCTGAAATCAAGAAGAGCGACGTCGCCATGGCCGAAGAGGAACTCGGGCCGAGCCTCGCCCAGATGGACCCGGCGACCAAGGACGAGAACGTCCTGTCCTTCCTGATCGACATGAAGATCGTCGGCAAGGCCGCCGAGGACAAGAAGCTCGCTGACGGCGAGGAGTTCAAGAAGCGGCTCGCGTTCGCCCGCAACCGCCTGCTGATGGACAGCCTGCTCGCCGGCGAGGGCAAGGCCGCCACCACCCCGGATGCCATGAAGAAGGTCTATGAGGAGGCCTCCAAGCAGATCACCGGCGAGCAGGAAGTGCACGCCCGCCACATCCTGGTCGAGACCGAGGACGAGGCCAAGGCGGTGAAGGCCGAGCTCGACAAGGGCGCCGACTTCGCCGAACTCGCCAAGAAGAAGTCCAAAGATCCGGGCTCGGCCGACGGCGGCGACCTCGGCTTCTTCACCAAGGAGCAGATGGTGCCGGAATTCTCGGCAATCGCCTTCGCGCTCGAGCCGGGCAAGATCTCCGACCCCGTGAAGTCGCAGTTCGGCTGGCACGTCATCAAGGTCGAGGAAAAGCGCAGCCGCAAGGCGCCCGATTTCGAGCAGGTCAAGGCGCAGATCGAGCAGTATGTCACCCGCAAGGCCCAGGCCGACTATGTCGCCAAGCTGCGCGCGGAAGCCAAGGTCGAGCGGCTGGACCAGCCGGCGGATGCGGCCAAGGACGCCAAGCCTGCCGATGCCAAGCCTGCCGATGCGAAGCCGTCCGACAGCAAGATGGCGCCGCCCGCGAAGAAGTAAGAATTCGCTGTCACTTCGGTGACGTGAAGAGTATCTAAGCCTTTGTGATGCCCGGCCCCCGCGCCGGGCATCTGCATATCCAGATCCCATCAAGGCGCCCGCGATGTCCTCCTCCGTCTCTCCCCTCGCCCCGAAGAACGTTCCGAACATGCCCGTGATCGCGGGGGTCCGTCTCGCGACGGCCGAGGCCGGCATCCGCTACAAGAACCGCACCGACGTGCTGCTCGCGGTGATGGACAAGGGCACCGCGGTCGCAGGCGTCTTCACCAAGTCGAAATGCCCCTCCGCGCCGGTGGAATGGTGCCGCGCCAAGCTCAAGGGCGGCAAGGCGCGCGCGCTGGTGGTCAATTCCGGCAACGCCAATGCCTTCACCGGCAAAACCGGCCGCAGCTCCACCGCACTGACCGCCAAGATCGCGGCCAAGGCCGTCGGCTGCACCGAGGGAGAAATCTTCCTGGCCTCGACCGGCGTGATCGGCGAGCCCCTGGACGCGACCAAGTTCGACGGCGTGCTTGGTCGGCTCGCGGAGACCGCCGAGGCCGGCGATTATCTCGCCGCCGCCAAGGCGATCATGACCACCGACACATTCCCGAAGGTCGCGACAGCGACCGTGAAGCTCGGCAAGGCCAAGGTCACGATCAACGGCATGGCCAAGGGCGCCGGCATGATCGCGCCCGATATGGCGACGATGCTGTCCTTCATCTTCACCGACGCACCGATCGCGCCTGCCGCGCTGCAGGCGCTGCTCAAGAGTGGCGTCGAAGACACGTTCAATGCGGTCACGATCGACGGCGACACCTCGACCTCGGACACGCTGCTGGCCTTTGCCACCGGTGCTGCTGCAGAACACGGCGCGCCGAAGATCAGCCGGGCCAGCGACCCGCGCCTGAAAGCCTTCGTCAAGGCCTTCAACCAAGTGCTCGCCAATCTTTCCGAGCAGGTGGCCCGCGACGGCGAAGGCGCGCGCAAGCTGGTCGAGATCACCGTCGAGGGAGCCAAGACCAAGGCCTCGGCGCGCAAGATCGCGATGTCGATCGCGAACTCGCCGCTGGTGAAGACCGCTATCGCCGGCGAGGACGCCAATTGGGGCCGCGTGGTGATGGCGGTCGGCAAGGCCGGCGAGCCGGCCGACCGCGACAAGCTCTCGATCTCCTTCAACGGCATCCGCGTCGCCAAGAACGGCGCACGCGATCCGTCCTATGACGAGGCGCAGGTGTCGGAAGCGATGAAGGCGCCCGAGATCGCGATCAAGGTCTCGCTCGGCCTCGGCAAGGGCCGTGACCGCGTGCTGACCTGCGACCTCACCAAGGAGTATGTCGCGATCAATGGGGATTACAGGTCGTAGAGTCTACGGCTGCCTCACCCCGCAATCCGCGCGTCGGCGACCGCCTTCTTGAACAGCGCGTTCATCGCGGCCGAAATGCCCTGGGTGGGGCTAACCTCGAAATAGAATCCCGGCGAAGCGCAGCTCTCCATGTTCTGCGCGATCTTGCTGTTCGGAGACGGCCCCCACGGCCCGGAATTAAAGGGCGATATCCATGTGTTGTACCAACCGTCAGTAGGCGGTTGGTATGTCGTGTACAGCACCGCGATCTTGATGCCCCGGTTCTTGATGGTCGTACAGAGCGCCGGATTGATCGGCGACTGACAGCGGTTCGATGACGCGAGAGGATACGAAGAAGACGAGACACTACACATCGTCGTGCCCGAGTTGGCTTCGTCAGCGACCCCATCGGATACAAAAAACAGATATTTCAGCGGTGACGCGGACGTACCTGCTCCAGGCGAGGCGATTGCGCTATTGATTGCGGGAAAAATAGTGGTGAGGGGAGTATCCTTGTCGATAGTGTACACGTCATTCTGACCGGCAACCGCCATCAGGTCGATGTTTCCCGCCGCCGTCTTGGCGGAGGTCAGGCTCGACGAGAGCGCGAACAGATTTCTCAATCCGATCGTCGCCGACGAAGCGCCGAAATCGTAGATCGCCATTCTGAACTGGTTCGCGTAGGTTTGCGTGCTCTGGGCCGTGTCCATCAAGTTCGCGCTCGCCTGGCGCACCACGTCAATTCGGGTCGTGATGCCATTTGCTTTGGCGATGTCGTAGTTGCTTGTGCCGGCCGCCTTGGTGGTGTCGTGACAGGCAAATGCACATCCACCCGTCTTCGCCTGCAAATTCGTGATGTCGGTCGGTGTCGCTGCGACACCCATCGACGGAGAATTGTCCAGCAGGAGATAGAAGTCGACATAGAGCGGCATATTGACCGTCGACGCCGACGTGCCGCTCATGGTCAGCGTGGTCTTGCCCATCAAGCCGAGAAACATGGTGTTGATGGAGGCGGTGAACGAGACGGTCGAGTTGATGGTCGAGCCGGTCTTGACGACGGTCTGGGTGACGCTGTTGAGCGTATAGCCGGTCAAGTTGGCGCGATTGGCATCGAAGATTTTCTGGGCGTCGGTGACGCCGACCGCGATCGAGCCGTCCGTGGTCATCGAGCCCGCGGCGGCAAACCCCGGCGAGGCTTTGGCGATGGCACCGACGCTAGCCGCGTCGGCCGCGCCCTGAAGTTTCGCCCGGACCTGCGTCGCGCGGGAGTAGTCGATCGCACTGCCGACGAACGTGATCAGAGGCACGCAGCAGATTGCGAAGATCACCGCCACATTGCCGCGCCGGTCGCGGAGGAACCGGCGGAAGATGGTACGACACTCAGCGCGCATGGATCTGGCCCGGATTGATTTCGGCGTTTCCACTCTAGGAACCGTGGATTAAATATGACTTATGGAGACCTCGGAAATACGGGCCTTAACAGGGTTAACGAACTGTTGCGAATGACCTTCAGCGAGCGACATTCCAGGCATGGCTGATCTCAAACTGACGCTGGTGGTGGCCTGCGCGCTGGTCGACGCCGACAACCGCGTCCTGATCGCGCAGCGCCCCGAGGGCAAGACGCTGGCCGGCCTCTGGGAATTTCCCGGCGGCAAGTGTGAGCCCGGCGAGCGGCCGGAGCAGAGCCTGATCCGCGAACTCCACGAGGAGCTGGGCATCACCGTCGCGGAGCCCTGCCTGGCGCCGCTGACATTCGCAAGCTACGGCTACGAGACCTTTCACCTCCTGATGCCGCTCTACATCTGCCGGCGCTGGGAGGGACAGGTCATGCCACGCGAAGGCCAGACCCTGGCCTGGGTCCGCGCCAACAAGCTGCGCGACTATCCCATGCCGCCCGCGGACATTCCGCTGATCCCGCATTTGATTGATCTGCTGATGTGAGCTCAGACCTCATCCTGAGGAGACCGCGCAGCGGTCGTCTCGAAGGATGGCTGCGGATGAGAGCCGGGCCTGCATGGTTCGAGACGGCGCTGACGCGCTTCCTCACCATGAGGATTACTCTTTCCCCGCCTTCTTCACCGCCTCCGCCAGACTCGCCTTCGCTGAGCCGGGCTTGAGCGGCTGCTGCTGGCTCGCATGCGGGGCCCAGCCGGAGAGCCAGATGATGTCGAATGTCGCACGGATGCGGCCGTCGGCATCGGCAAAGCGTTCCGCGTAAATTTCCGCCATCCGCAGCAGCGTCGATCGCCGGCTCGGCGTGCGCCGCCGTTCGATCAGCACATTGGCGGCGCCCATGCGCCTGATATCCTGCATCAGCGCGAACGCGTTGGCGTAGCGCACCACGACGCGGTCGACGTCGGTGACCGGCAGCGCAAACCCCGCCCGCTGCAACAGCGCGCCAACGTCGCGCAGATCGGCAAACGGTGCGACGCGCGGCGACACGCCGCCCTCGCATTCGGCCTCGGCGGCGGCAAAAGCCTGGCGCAGCTCGGTCAGACTGTCGCCGCCGATCATCGCCGCCAGCAGCAGCCCGTCCGGCCTCAGCGCGCGACGGATTTGCGCAAGTACCCCCGGCAGATCGTTGACGAATTGCAGCGCCAGCGCCGAGACCACGAGGTCGAGGCTTTCGGGCGCAAAGGGCAGCTTCTCCGCACCCGACGCATCGAGATTAATGCGCTCGATCGAGGGCAGTCGCGCGCGCAGCACCGCCAGACCCTCGCCGGGCGTCCAGAGATCGACCGCTGTATGAAACTCCCGCATCACCGCGGCCAGCCGGTCGGACATGTCCTCGGCGACCCGATCCAGCAGGAAGCTCACGGCACCTTGCGCCTGCGCGCGGCGCTGTCGCGCATGCAGCAAAGCACGATCGAACAAAGCGGGCGGGGTTTGCGGATCTTGAGCCATGCCGCTGGTTACGCCGATCGCGACGGTTCTGGCAATCCGGTGCGTGGGGCGCTAGCTTTCGGCCATGGCATCCGACGCCGCCCCTTCTCGTTCCATCGCCGCCCCCTTGCGTGCCGCATGGACGGCTGGCCGCCACGTGCTGTCACGTGCGGCACGGCTTGCGCTCGACATCGCGCTGCCGACGCTATGCGTGTCCTGCCGCGAGCCGGTTGACGGCGAGGGCGTGTGCGCGGCGTGCTGGGCGCGGCTGTCGTTCATCGAACGGCCCTACTGCCCGCGGCTCGGCATTCCTTTTGTGTACGATCCCGGCCCCGACATGCTGTCGATGGAGGCGATCGCGAGCCCGCCCGCCTACCAGCGTGCGCGCGCTGCGGTGCGTTATGACGACGTCGCGCGCACCCTGGTGCATGCGCTGAAATACCAGGACCGCACGGATCTGGCGCCTGCCATGGGCCGCTGGATGGCGCGCGCGGGCGGCGAGCTGCTCGCCGAGGCCGACATGCTGGTGCCCGTTCCCCTGCATTGGCGAAGGGCCTGGCGCCGCCGCTACAACCAGTCCGGGGCGCTGGCGCGGATCATCGAGCGGCAGAGCGGGGTGAAAACGAGGGCTGAGGTGCTGCGCCGGGTACGCGCGACCGAGCAGCAGATCGGCCTGTCGCGAGCCCAGCGCGCCACCAATGTGCAGGGCGCATTCCAGGTATCCCCCGACCGTCAGGCGGGGGTTCAGGGTCGGCGCATTGTCCTCATCGACGACGTCCTGACGTCCGGTGCGACACTGGATGCCTGTGCGCGGGCCCTGCTCCGGGCCAAGGCGGCGCAAGTGGACGTGCTGGTGTTTGCCCGGGTTGTCGAGAGCCGGTGAAGTCCCATATAATTCAATGAATTCATGACATGAGAGCGCCAGACAAGATGACCGCTGCTGTCGAGATCTACACGAGGCCGGGCTGCGGCTATTGTTCCGCGGCCAGGTCGCTGCTGACCCGCAAGAAGGCGACCTTCACGGAGTTCGATATCGCCAAAAACCCGTCCTGGCGCCAGGAGATGTACGATCGCGCCGGCGAGGGCTCGACCTTCCCGCAGATCTGGATCGGCGGAACCCATGTCGGAGGCTGCGACGAGCTCTACGCGCTCGATCGCGAAGGCAAGCTCGACGCCATGCTCGAAAGCGTCAAGGCGGAGTCATGAGCGACAACAGGACCTTCACGGCGGCGATGGTGCAGATGCGCACCGGCCTGATGCCCGAGCCGAGCCTCGCGCAGGCCACCAGGCTGATCCGTCAGGCTGCGGCCAATGGCGCCGACTACGTGCAGACGCCCGAAGTCAGCAACATGATGCAGCTCAACCGCAAGGCGCTGTTCGAGCACCTTCAGAGCCAAGACGACGACAACTCGCTGAGGGCCTACCGGGCGCTCGCGGCCGAACTGAAGATCCACATCCATGTCGGCTCGCTGGCGCTGCGCTTTTCGGACGAAAAAGCGGTCAATCGCTCCTTCCTGATCGGGCCCGAGGGCAATGTGCTCGCGAGCTACGACAAGATCCACATGTTCGACATCGAGCTGCCGGACGGCGAGAGCTATCGCGAATCCGCCAATTACCAGCCGGGCGAGACGGCCGTTATCTCCGACCTGCCCTGGGGCCGCGTTGGCCTGACGATCTGTTATGACGTGCGCTTCCCCGCGCTCTACCGCGCGCTGGCCGAAAGCGGCGCGTATTTCATCACGGTGCCCTCGGCCTTCACCCGCAAGACCGGCGAGGCGCATTGGCACGTGCTGTTGCGTGCGCGCGCGATCGAGACCGGGTGCTTCATCTTCGCCGCGGCGCAGGCAGGCCTGCATGAGAACAAGCGCGAGACCTATGGCCATTCGCTGATCATCGATCCCTGGGGCGAGATCCTCGCCGAAGGCGACGTCGAGCCCGGCATCATCATGGCAAAAATCGACCCGGCCAAGGTCGAGACCGCGCGCCGCGCGATCCCCTCGCTCCAGCACGGCCGCCGCTTCGGCGTCGCCGACCCCAAGGCGGGGCCGGACCATCTGCACCTGGTGCGGGGATCGGCATGATCCGCTACGCGCTCCGCTGCGACCGGAGCCACGACTTCGAGAGTTGGTTCCAGAGCTCGGCCGCGTACGATTCTCAGGTGAAGCGCAAGCTCGTGACATGTCCGATCTGCGGCTCGGCCAAGGTCGACAAGGCGATCATGGCGCCGCGCGTCGTCGGCAAGAAGGGCCGCGGACGCGCCACGCCGCCGCCTGAGCCCACCGCCACGACGCCCGCGCCCGCGCCCGAGGCTGCGCAATCCGCACCGACCTCGCTGTTGATGGCGCAGGAGCGCGAGCTGCGTGCCAAGCTCAAAGAGCTGCGCGATCACATCGTGAAGAACGCCGACAATGTCGGTGAGCGATTCGCCACCGAAGCCCGCGCGATGCATTACGGCGACAAGGAGCACCGTCCGATCTACGGCGAGGCCTCACCCGACGAGGCCAAGTCGCTGATCGACGAAGGCATCGAGGTGTCGCCGCTGCCGACGCTGCCGGAAGATCGGAATTAGGCTCCCACCAGCACCGCCACGCCGAGCACGATCAGCGCGATGCCAATGATCTCGCGCGGCGCGATCGGCTGCTTGAACGAGTAATAGGCCACGCCTTGCGCAAACAGTACCTCGATCAAGGCGAGCGTGCGGACATTGGCGGCGGCCGTCAGCGCAAAGGCGAGGAACCAGAACTGCGAGGCGAAGGCGCCGGTGAAGCCGGCCAGCATCGAGGGTCGCCACATCGAGAGGATGCCCTGAAGCACTTTTGGCGCGCGCCAGAGCAGGTAGATCGTCAGGATCAGCGTCTGCACGAACAGGCCGAGCACCAGGGTGAACGATGCCGCCGTCACGAACGAGACATCAGGCACGTTGATGATGGCGCCGCGGAAACCGACCGCTGACAACGCGAACGCTGCCGCCGCGACGAGGCCGGTGATGGTCGGCTTCAATTCGGCAAAGCTCTTCTCGCCACCGGGACGCAGCGCGGTGATGACGACGCCGATGGTCGCGATCACGATCGCAAGCACCTTGAGCCATGTCAGATGATCGCCGAGGAAGACGAATCCGAAGATGGCGGTCTGGATCGCCTCGGTTTTCAAATAGGCCGTCGTCACCACGAAGGAACGGTCGTTCATGGCGAGCAGCATCAGGCCGGTCGCGACGATCTGGCTGAGGGCGCCGAGCAGGAGCCACGGCCAGAACACGCCGGGCGGCATGCCGAGATGATCGCCGGTGGCGGCCAGCACCACCGCGAGAAACAGCAGCGAGAACGGAAAGCCGAACAGGAAGCGGATATTGGTTGCGCCCCAGGTCCCCAGCGGCTTCGTCAGCGACCGCTGCATCGCATTGCGCGCGACCTGGCCGAGCGCGGCAATGACGGTGAAGGGAATCCAGAGGCTGGCGATGGTGAACATGGGGGATGGGGTGCGGGGGGCCAGAGATCGCGGCCAACCTGCCGCTAGCTGTTCAATGGGTCAACCACACGAACGTCATGGGAGCGATGCTATCGCCACAAACTCAGTGTCGTCCCGGCGAAGGCCGGGACCCATAACCACAGGGAGTGATTTGGCGAAGATTCGTGGTTGCCTGCTTCGCGCCGCAACTTCTTCCTGAGGGTATGGGTCCCGGCCTTCGCCGGGACGACACCTATATTTGCGGAGACAGCTAGGCCGCCACGAGCGGCGCGGCCTCACACCATGCCTTCCGCCACCACCATGTAGTTCACGTCCATGTCTGACGAGAGGGTCCATCTGTCGGCGAAGGGGCTGTAGACGACGCCAGTCTGCTCGGTGATGACCAGGCGATTGTCGAGCAGGTATTTCGTCAGCTCGTCGGGGGTGACGAACTTGTTCCACTCGTGAGTGCCGCGCGGCAGCCAGCGCAGGACGTATTCAGCGCCGACGATGGCGAGCGCAAAGCTCTTCCAGTTCCTGTTCAGCGTCGAGACCACCATCAAGCCGTTCGGCTTCAGCATCGCCGCGCAGCGCTTCAGGAAAACGCCGACGTCGACGACGTGCTCGACCACCTCCATCGCCAGCACGATGTCGAAGCGCTCGCGCGGGTCGATCTCCTCCACCGTGGTGCAGCGATAGTCGATCGCGAGATGCGCCTTGTCGGCATGCAGCTTCGCGGCCGCGATGTTGCTGACCGACGGATCGACGCCGATGACCTGCGCGCCCAGGCGCGACAGCGGCTCGCAGAGCAGGCCGGCGCCGCAGCCGATGTCGAGCACGCGCAGACCGCCGAGGCAGTTGAGGCTGCGCACGTTGCGCTCGAACTTGCGGCAGGCGGCATCGCGGATGTAGCCGAGCCGCAGCGGGTTGATCCGGTGCAGCGGCGCCATCTTGCCGTTGGGGTCCCACCACTCGGCCGAAAGTTTTGAGAATTTCGCGATCTCGGCGGCGTCGACGGTCGAGCCCGGCGGGGTGGTTGCGGTTGCGGAAGTATCTTGCTGCATGCTCATGGTTACGCGCGGTCCTACCGCGTGGTGATCGAACTACGGAAGGCGAGCGGCGAGGCGATGGTCCGGATGGTTTCGCGACCTTCCCCCACGCCATTGATGGTCACATCGCCATAGTTGAGAATACGTCCGAGAATGGTCTGATTCACATCGACGCTCTCGACCTTGTCCAGCGCCATCTCGAAGGTGCGGCGCTTGATGAAGCCGGTCTTGTGCACGACCCGCAAATTGGTGACGTCGGTCTCGGTGGTAAAGCGATGGAACCAGCCCTTCACAGTCCAGTACAGCGCCGCCAGAGCCACCAGGCCGGCCGCGACGAGACAGAGCAGGACAAGCCCCTCGACGATGGTTTGCCGGGACAGGACGAACAGGACCAACGCCACGATCCAGGCCAGGATCGCCGGAAAATAGAAGATCCAGTGCGCATTGGTCGAATACAGCACCTTCTCGCCAGGCTGCAGGATCTCGTCGATATAGCGCGCCATGATCTCGGTTAACCCACTACCCCGCACCCTGCCCCGCAGGAACCCGCTTGCCCCCGGCCCCGCCGCTATGTATACGCGCGGTCGGTGTCCGCGAGGCCCGTCCAGTGCGGGCCACCATACTGATCCTTATGAAGGAATGCACGCGTCGTCATGAGCCGCCTCGTGATGAAATTCGGCGGCACGTCCGTCGCCAACATCGAACGTATCCGCAACGTCGCACGCCATGTGAAGCGTGAGGTCGACGCCGGCCATGAAGTGGCCGTGGTCGTCTCGGCGATGTCCGGTAAAACCAACGAGCTGGTGGCCTGGTGCACCGAGGCCTCGCCGATGCACGACGCGCGCGAATATGACGCCGTGGTCGCGTCGGGCGAACAGGTGACCTCCGGCCTGCTTGCCATCGTGCTTCAGGGCATGGGTATCCAGGCCCGCTCCTGGCAGGGCTGGCAGATCCCGATCACGACCAGCGACGCCCATGCTTCGGCCCGGATCGAGGGCATCGACGGCAGCGAGATCATCAAGCGCTTCAGGGAGCGCAAGGAAGTCGCCGTGATCGCCGGCTTCCAGGGCATCAACCCGGAGACCAACCGCATCACCACGCTCGGCCGCGGCGGCTCCGACACCTCGGCCGTGGCAATCGCCGCCGCCGTCAAGGCGGACCGCTGCGACATCTACACCGACGTCGACGGTGTCTACACCACCGATCCGCGAATCGTGCCGAAGGCCAAGAGGCTCGACAAGATCGCGTTCGAAGACATGCTGGAGCTGGCCTCCCAGGGCGCCAAGGTGCTCCAGGTCCGCTCCGTGGAACTCGGTATGGTCCACAACATGCCGATTTTCGTCCGCTCGAGCTTCGACAAGCCCGAGGATATCGATCCGCATGCCAACCAGCCGCCCGGCACGCTGATCTGCAGCGAGGAGGAGATCATGGAAAGCCACGTCGTCACCGGCATCGCCTTTTCGAAGGACGAGGCCCAGATCTCGGTCCGCCAGATCGAGGACAAGCCCGGCGTGGCGGCGTCGATCTTCGGCCCGCTCGCGGAGGCCAACATCAACGTCGACATGATCGTGCAGAACGTCTCCGAGGACGGCAAGACCACCGACCTCACCTTCACGGTTCCGGCCGCCGACTACACCAGGGCCAAGGAGACGATCACCGCGGCCAAGGGCCAGATCAATTATGCCCGGCTCGACACCGCGACCGACGTCGCCAAGATCTCGGTGATCGGCAGCGGCATGCGCAGCCATGCCGGCGTTGCCGCCCAAGCGTTCTCGGCCCTCGCAGGACGGAATATCAACATCCGGGCCATTACAACCTCCGAGATCAAATTCTCGGTCCTGATCGACACCGCCTATACCGAGCTTGCGGTGCGCACCCTGCACACGCTCTACGGTCTCGATCAGGCTTAGGCTAATTTTCTCTTAGCGGTCGCAGCAAACGCGAAGTGTCCACACTTTCGCGTTTGGCAGGCGTTTTGCTTGGCAAAACAAACCCCAATTCGCTATACGGCGAAGAGGGTGGGCTGCCGGAAACTGTGCCCCAGTTGAGGCGGTGCTGATTCGGCCCAGGCAATCGCCGGGGCCGGTGCCGGACGAGCAAATTTGTTGTTTTTCTGGATTTCTGGGCGAGCCGCCGCGGGCCCTTTCGGCCCCGGCAGACGGAGGAGATTGACGGTTCATGCGGAGCGCGTCGGGAGGTCCCCGCGTCTTGTTGAGACGGCTCCGCGAAACCATGGCGGAGCAGGTCTCGGCCCAGGAGCGGCTGGACAAGATCGTGGTGCTGATCGCCGCCAACATGGTGGCCGAGGTGTGCTCGGTCTATGTGCTGCGCGTCGACAACACGCTCGAGCTCTATGCCACCGAAGGCCTCAATCGCGAGGCGGTGCACCACACCGTGCTCAGCGCCCATGAGGGTCTTGTCGGCCTGGTCGCCAGCGAGGCAACGCCTCTCAACCTGAGCGATGCGCAGAGCCATCCGGCCTTCTCGTTCCGCCCGGAGACCGGCGAAGAGATCTACCACTCCTTCCTCGGCGTGCCGATCCTGCGGGCCGGCAACACCCTCGGCGTGCTGGTGGTGCAGAACCGCGCCAAGCGCAACTATGTCGAGGAGGAGCTCGAGGCGCTTCAGACCACCGCGATGGTGCTGGCGGAGCTGATCGCCTCCGGAGAGCTGTCCGCGCTGGCCCAGCCGGGCCATGAGCCCGCCGCGCGCCATTCGGCGCAAAAGGTCGGCGCCATCCTGTCGGAAGGCATCGCGCTCGGCCATGTCGTGCTGCACGAGCCGCGCGTCGTCATCAAGGACTACATCGCCGAGGACCTGCCGAAGGAGATCAAGCGACTCGACACCGCGCTCGCCAAGCTGCGCGCCGATCTCGACCGCATGTTGGAGCGCGGCGACGTCGCGGAAGGCGGCGAGCATCGCGAGGTGCTGGAAGCCTACCGCATGTTCGCCAACGACCAGGGCTGGTCGCACAAGCTGCACGAGGCGGTCGCCACCGGCCTCACGGCGGAAGCCGCCGTCGAGCGTGTGCAATCCGACACCCGCGCGCGCATGCTGCGCTCGACCGATCCCTATTTGCGCGACCGGCTGCATGATCTCGAGGATCTCGGCTATCGCCTGATGCGCCAGCTGGTCGGCCAGGATCACGCGCCGTCACGCGAACAATTGCCCGACAATGCCATCGTCATCGCGCGCGCGATGGGCCCGGCGGCGCTGCTCGACTATGACCGCAAGCGCCTGCGCGGCATCATATTGGAGGAAGGCACCGCCAATTCCCACGTCTCGATCGTGGCGCGCGCGCTCGGCATTCCCGCGGTCGGCGAAGTGCCGAACGCGCCTGGCATCGCCGATCCCGGCGACGCCGTCATCGTCGACGGCACCTCCGGCATGATCTATGTGCGCCCGTCGCAGGAGGTCGAAGCGGCCTTCGCAGAGCGCGTGCGCTTCCGCGCCCGCCGCCAGGCGCAGTATCTGGCGCTGCGCGACCTGCCCTGCGTCACCAAAGACGGCCAGAAGGTCGAGCTGATGATCAATGCGGGTCTCGCGATCGACCTGCCGCATATCGAAGACACCGGCAGCGCCGGCATCGGCCTGTTCCGCACCGAGCTGCAATTCATGGTCGGCCAGAGCCTGCCGCGCACCAGCGACCAGCTCGCGCTCTATCGCACCGTGCTGGATGCCGCCGGCACGAAGCCCGTCACCTTCCGCACCCTCGACATCGGCGGCGACAAGGCGCTGCCTTATATGGAAGCAGTGATCGAGGAGAATCCCGCGCTCGGATGGCGCGCGATCCGGCTCGGGCTCGACCGTCCCGGCCTGTTGCGCGGCCAGATCCGCGCACTGCTGCGCGCCGGAGGTGGCCGCGCGCTGCGCATCATGTTCCCGATGATCTCGGAGGTCGCCGAATTCGATTCGGCGAAGGCGCTGGTCGAGCGCGAGCTGACCTATCTGCGCCAGCACGGCCACACGCTGCCGGAAAGAATCGACATCGGCACCATGGTCGAGGTGCCGGCGCTGCTCTATCAGCTCGACGAACTCCTCAAGAAGGTCGACTTCATCTCGGTCGGCTCCAACGATCTGTTCCAGTTCCTGTTCGCGGTCGACCGCGGCAACGCAAAAGTCTCCGAGCGCTTCGACACCATGTCGGCGCCGATCCTGCGCGCGCTTCGCGACATCGCACGCAAGACGCAGGCCGCGAAGAAATCGCTGTCGCTCTGCGGCGAGATGGCGTCGAAGCCGATCGGCGCGCTGGCGCTGATCGCGATGGGCTATCGCTCGCTGTCGCTCTCGGCCACCGCGCTCGGCCCGGTCAAGGCGATGGTGATCGATCTCGACGCCAAGAAGGCCGAAGCGATGCTCGGCCCGTTGCTGGACGCGCCCGCCGGCAGCGTCTCGATCCGGCAGAAGCTGACGGAATTTGCCGAGGCCGAAGGCCTGGCGTTGTAGCGGGCCTGTCGCCGCTTCCCGCCGCCTCGCCTTTCCCGCATTTTGAGACTGAACCGATGTCGTCACTCCCCGAAGCCAAACTGGACGTCCTGCTCGCGCATCACGCCTCGCTGGAGGCCGAATCGCTCGGTCAGCTCGCTTCCGAACGCTATGTGCAGATCACACGTGAGCTCGCCGAGCTCACGCCATTGATCGAAGCGGTCAAGACCTATCGATCGGCCGTCAAGGAGCTCGCCGACACCGAGGCGCTGATCGCCGACCCCGCGACCGATGCCGAGATGCGCGCCATGGCGGAAGCCGAGCGCGGCGAGCTGACGCCGAGGATCGAGGAGCTGGTCCAGAAGATCCGCGTCGCGCTGCTGCCGAAGGACGCGATGGATGACCGCAACGTGGTGCTGGAAATCCGCGCCGGCACCGGCGGCGACGAGGCTTCGCTGTTCGCCGGAGACCTGTTCCGGATGTACGAGCGCTTCGCGGCCCTACAGGGCTGGAAGGTCGAGGTGATCTCGGCCAGCGAAGGCAGCGTCGGCGGCTATAAGGAAATCATCGCGGAGGTGCAGGGCCGCGGCGCGTTCTCGAAGCTGAAGTTCGAATCCGGCGTGCACCGCGTGCAGCGCGTGCCGGACACCGAGACGCAGGGGCGCATCCACACATCCGCCGCCACCGTCGCCGTGATGCCCGAGGTCGAGGAGGTCGATGTCGAGATCCGGAACGATGATTTGCGTATCGAGACGATGCGCGCCGGAGGCGCCGGCGGCCAGCATGTCAACAAGACCGAATCGGCGATCCGCATCACCCACATCCCGACCGGCATCGTGGTGATGATGCAGGACAGCCGCTCGCAGCACAAAAATCGCGCGTCCGCCATGAACATCCTGCGCTCGCGCATCTACGACGCCGAGCAGCAACGCCTCGACGCGGCGCGCTCCGCCGAACGCAAGGAGAAGGTCGGCTCCGGCGACCGCAGCGAGCGCATCCGCACCTATAATTTCCCGCAAGGACGCGTCACCGATCACCGCATCAATTTGACGCTCTACAAGCTGCCGCTGGTGATCGCGGGCGAAGCGCTGGGCGAACTGACCGACGCGCTGACCACCGAGCACCAGGCCGCGCAGCTCGCCGCCCAGGGCGCGGCGGCGTAAAGCTCGCGGCTTCGCGCTTTCTTCAGCGTGTCTTCAGCGTCTCTTGGCTCGAAACGCTCGCAGGATCTTGCCCAAACCGGGCGCGGCGGCGCTGAGCTCGTCCAGATGGATGCGCGAGAGGGATCGCAGCTTCCGCTCGCCCTTCGCTGTCAGCTTGACCAGGACGCGCCGCGCATCATCGGGGTCGGCTTCCCGGCCAGTCAGCTTCAGTTTCGCCATGCGATCCACCAGCTCCACCGCGGTGTGGTGCCGGATCAGCAGGAAGCGCGCGATGTCGCCGACGCTGGCGCCGTCAGGGGCAGCCAATCCCTTGATCGCCAGCAGCGCCTGGTGCTGCTGCGGCGTCAACCCGGCGCTCTGAGCCGCGGCTTCGCTGAAGGCCAGGAAGGTTCGGAGCTGATAGCGAAACTGCGCAAGCGCCGCGTAGTCGGCCTCGCGCATCGCGCCACTCTTTGTGGGCACAGCACGCGCCGGGCGTGTCGTCTTCCGCTTCGATGGGGCCATTCCCTGCCTGCGACGTCGAGCCAGCCGGTGCAACAGGCGGCCTCACCGAGACTAGCAAGGAAGGTCAGGCCGAACCAACCGACCGGCGCCCCGGATGCACAAATATCGCCACCTATTCGAAGCTGGACAGCAGGATCTTCACCAGGATGACCTGTAACGCGATCGGGATGCGGACGCTTTTCCGCCGGATCGAGCGCTGCAGCGCGCCGGCAATCTCGGAGCTGGTCAAGGTACCGGCGGATGCATTGGTAATCATCTCCGCCCACATCTGCGACAGCGAGCCGCCGGGTGGGATCACCGGCTTGATGGTCACGCCGCAGCCCTGCGCCCAGTCGATGATCTCTCTCATCGTGTGAGGGCCGCAATTGCGCGCGGTGGCGAGGCGTTCAGCCGTCAGAGCAAGCAGCAATTCGCGCGAGGGCGACCAATTCCCC
Source organism: Bradyrhizobium sp. 4 (assembly GCF_023100905.1). NCBI lineage: Bacteria > Pseudomonadati > Pseudomonadota > Alphaproteobacteria > Hyphomicrobiales > Nitrobacteraceae > Bradyrhizobium > Bradyrhizobium sp. 4. The sequence continues at coordinate 349,597 of NZ_CP064686.1, read as the reverse complement.
TTCGGCGGCTGCTCGGCAGTGAGCTCGACCGCGAGCTCCTTGAGGACGTTCTGGGCGCGCACGCTCAGCTTCTGCATCGGACCGGGTGCGCGCTTCGCCTGAACGGGGCCGACGGCGGGCCCGCGCCGGCCGGCCGGCCAGTTGCGCGGATCGGACATGCGCGAGGCATCGCCGGACTGCGGTGTCGCTCGCTGTCCGTTCGCCTCTTCCACTGGCCACCCCGCCTCCTGCCGCTCCGCACCTTGCGGCCAAGACCGTCGCTTCCGGGTACCCGCCACCGTCGTCTGCCGCGCCATTTCTCTCGCCGAACCCGCCAGCCTCGTACTCACAAAGACTAATATATATCGTGATACGATATGTTTTCACGAGATAATTTTCGTCGTTCGACCAAAGGCGAAATTGACAGAAGGCGTTCACAAGCAATGCTTGCGTCCAAGAGCTACACGCGGATGTGACGTGCCCGGCGCGGGCAGGCCCTCGAGGCCGGCTGCCGCCGGACAGGTCGTGCTTTGCCTGCAAACAAGAACGATGTTCGGAGGAAACGATCATGACTGACAATCTCATCCGCCGCGGCCTCTCGCGCCGTGGCCTGCTTCAGACCACCGCGGGCCTCATCGGCGGCGCGGTTCTGCCCGGGATGCCGGCGTTTGCCGAGGACAAGCTGGCGATCGGCTCCTACCCCGCCGGGGTCTCGGGCTCCACCGCCTTCATCGGCATCTCCGTGCCGCGCACCGGCACCTATGCCGTACAGGGTGAAGACGAGCTCAAGGGCTATCAGCTCGCGATCGAGCACATCAACAGCGGGCACGACCTGATCAAGAAGATATCGCCGAAGACCAGCAAGGGCGTGCTCGGTAAGGAGCTGAAGTTCGGCGTCGCCGATTCCGCGGCCAAGCCAAACGAGGCGGTGCAGGCGCAGCAGCGCTTCATCAGCGAGAACAAGGCGATCATGATCACCGGCGGCACGTCGAGCGCCGTTGCAGTGGCGCTGAACAAACTCGCCCAGCGCGAACACGTCATTTTCGTGTGTGGCATTTCCGGCTCGAACGATACCACCGGCAAGGATTGCGTCCGCTACGGCTTTCGCCAGAACTTCTACGGCCAGACTGCGGCTGCAGCGATCGGCCCGGTGATGGTACGTGAGTTCGGCAAGGGCAAGAAGGCCGCGTATCTCACGCCTGATTACACCTACGGCCACACCGTCACCAAATCCATGCAGGATTTCCTCGCAACAGCGGGCTGGACGACGACCACCAACCAGGTGGCGCCCCTCGGCGCACCCGACTACTCCTCCTATCTGCTGAACGTCGCGAATTCAGGCGCCGACGTGCTCATCAACGTCAATTGGGGACACGACGCCGTGCTGTCGACACAACAGGCCAAGCAGTTCGGCGTGCTCGACAAGATGAAGCTGGTCGTCCCCTACCAGGTGCCTTTCATCGCGCGCGAGACCGGCGGCCTGATGCAGGGCGTCTACGCCGCCACCGATTATTGGTGGACCATCGAAGACAAATTCCCGCTCGCCAAGATGTTCAACGAAGCATTCGAGAAGAAGTACGGCTACAAGCCCGAATGGGGCGCGGAGAACGCCTATGTCAGCTTCGCGCATTGGGCGCACATGTGCGAGCAGGCCGGCAGCTTCAGCCCGCCCGACGTGATCAAGGCCTACGAGAAGGGCGAGACGATCCCCTCCCTGGTGGGCGAAGTGCATTACCGTCCCGAGGACCATCAGTGCGTCCGGCCGGTGATCATCGTCAAGGGCAAGCAGCAAAAGGACATGAAGAACAAGGAAGACTGGTACGACGTCGTCGAGATCGTCCCGGGGGAAAGCCTGATGCAGAAGCCGGACGCCTTCGGCTGCCATCTCGGCGACTACAGCTGAGACCTCGCTAACCCCTGTGACGCCGCGGACTGCACTCCGGTCCTGCGGCGTCACCCTTTTTTGGACGCGCACCATCGCGCGCCACAACAGCGATTGTCGCATGATAAGTTGGCCCAACCTCGTTTCGCAGCTTTTCAACGGGCTCGCGCTCGGCGCCCTGCTCGCGCTGATCAGCTCCGGCCTGACCATCATCTACGGCACGCTCGGCGTGCTCAACCTCGCGCACGGCGCGATGTTCATGATCGGCGGCTATGCCGGCTTCGTCGCCTACCAGTACACGGAGTCGTTCATCCTCGCCGTGATCGCGGGCTCGCTGTTCGTGATGCTGCTCGGCGTTCTCATGGAACGCGTCATCATCCGCCATTTCTATCACCGCCCGCACGAGGATCAGCTGCTCGTGACCTTCGGGCTAGGCATCTGTTTCGTCGAGCTCGTGCGCCTGATCTTCTCGAGCCAGTCGCAGCTGGTGCCGCCGCCGGCCCTGTTCCGGGGCATCACCAATCTCGGCTTCATGTTCTATCCGACCTACCGCCTCGCCGTCGTCGGCATCGTCGCGGTCGCCCTCGGCGCACTGTTCGTCGTCCTCTACCGGACCCGGCTGGGCATGATTGTGCGCGCCGGCATCGAGGATTCGGTGATGGTCGATTCGCTCGGCATCAATGTCTATCGCGTCTTCATGGTGGTGTTCGGCATCGGCGCAATGGCCGCCGGCTTTGCCGGCATCGTCAACGCGCCGGTGGTGTCGCTGACACCGGGCATCGGTGACGACATCCTGGTCCAGACCTTCGTGGTGGTGGTGATCGGCGGCGTCGGCTCGTTCCCCGGCGCAATTCTCGGCGGCCTGATCGCCGGCGAGATCATCAGCGTCACCTCCATGTTCAACCCCGGCTACGCCTATGTGATGCTGTTTGCGGCGATGACGCTCGTGCTCGTGGTACGACCGCATGGCCTGCTCGGCGTCCAGGGCCGCGAGTAAGCGATCTCCTGATGCTCAAGCAACGCCCCTTCCTGATCGAAGCCCTGACCGCGATCGGCTTGATCGCAGCCCCCTTCGTGCTGCCTCATCTCGGCTTCGCGCCGAACACCGTGAACAGGATCCTGGTCTGGGGCCTGTTCGGCCTCGGCTTCGACATCCTGTTCGGCTTCACCGGCCTGCTCTCGTTCGGCCAATCCGCCTTCTACGGCACCGGCGGCTTCGTCGCCGCCTACCTGCTGACCCGCGCGGGCTTCGGCAACGTGCTGGGCGCGCTGATCATCGGCATGATCGCGGCGGCCGCGACCGGCTACCTGATCGGCCTGATCGCATTGCGCCGCACCGGCATCTATTTCGCGATGATCACCGTGGCGATCGCGGAGGTGTTCTTCTTCGTCGAGTTCAATCCACTTTCCGATTTCACCGGCGGCGAGAACGGCCTGCCGGGGGTACCGACGCCGAGCTTCGATCTCGGCTTCACCTCCATCCACTTCACCAATGGCTGGTCGCTCTATCAGTTCATCGCGCTGTGCTACTTCGTCGGCGTCGTCATCGCCCTCAGGATCGTGCGCTCGCCGGTCGGCGCGATTCTGAGTGCGATCCGCGACAATCCGCTGCGCGCCACGGCCGTCGGACACAACATCCATGGCTACAAGCTGACCGCCTTCGTGATCGCAGCCGCTTACGCGGGCTTCGCCGGGGGACTGCTCGGCGTGCTCCAGGCCTTCATGCCGCCCGACGCCTTCACCTTCGACACCTCGGGCCAGCTCGTGATGCAGACGGCCATCGGCGGCAGGGGCACGCTGTTCGGACCGCTGGTCGGCGCAACCGTTTGGCTCTTCCTTCAGGACTTCCTCCAGTCCGCGCTGGGCCTCGGCGCAGCCTGGAAGCTGGTGCTGGGTGTCGTCTTCGTGCTGCTGGTCTGCTTCCTGCGCGGCGGCATCATCGGCGGTCTTGCCGATCTCTACCGCCTCGTCTCGGGCAAGCGAAAGCGAACGGATGCGGAGATGGAGCAGGAGGCCGCTGACGCCGAGGCCACACTGCAACCCCCACCGGCGCCGATGCAGGCCAAGGAGGTCGCGCATCCCGCCTATTCCGGGCCGATCCTGAAAGCCACCGGCCTGACCAAACGCTATGGCGGTCTCGTCGCCAACAGCGACATCGATTTCAGCGTCAATCAGGGCGAGCTGCGCGGGATCATCGGCCCCAACGGCGCCGGCAAATCGACCTTCTTCAAGATGCTGACCTGCGAGATCGCGCCGAGCTCCGGCCAGATCGTATTCGAGGGGCGAGACATCACGGGATTGAAGGTGACCGAGGTCTGCCAGCTCGGCCTCACCAAGAGCTATCAGGTCAACCAGCTCTTCACCGGGTTGACGGTGCGGCAGAACCTGACGATCGCCGCGCTGGCCGAGCTACGTGGAAAATTCCGGCTCGACCTGTTCCGCAAGCTCTCCAGCGTCAAGGGCCTGACCGAGCAGGTGGAGCACACGCTTGCCCTCGTCAATTTGAGCCGCCGGGCCGATACGCCGGTATCCGAGCTCGCCTATGGCGAGAAGCGCAGGCTCGAGATCGGCCTCGCGCTCGCCACCTCGCCGCGCCTGCTGCTGCTCGACGAACCGCTTGCGGGCATGAGCCCACGCGAGCGCGTCGAGACCGTCAAGCTGCTCAAATCGATCGCGCGAGGGCGCACCATGATCATCATCGACCACGACATGGATTCGCTGTTCGAGCTGGTCGAACGCGTAACGGTGCTCCAGGAAGGCAAGGTTCTGCTCGACGGCACGCCGGAGGAAATCAAGGCCAACGCCGCCGTGCAGGAAGCCTATCTCGGCGGAGTTCACGGGGAGATCGCCGCATGAGCCTGATCGAGGTCAACGGCCTGAACAGCTATTACGGTGACTCCCACATCCTGTTCGACGTCGCCATGCACGTCGCGCGTCACGAAGTGGTGGCGCTGCTCGGTCGCAACGGCGCCGGCAAGAGCACCACGCTGAAGAGCCTGATGGGCGTCGTGACGCCGCGTAGCGGCAGCGTGAAGTTCGACGGCATTGATATCGCCGGACGAAAGAGCCACAGAATCGCCCAGGCCGGCATGCAGCTCGTGCACGAGGAACGCCGCATCTTCGGCAGCCTGTCGGTGGAGGAAAACATCGTCCTCGCCGGCATCACTGCGCCGAAACGCTGGCCGCTCGATCGGATCTACGAAATGTTTCCGCGGCTGAAGGAGCGGCGCAACAACCGCGGCACCGAGCTCTCCGGCGGCGAGCAGCAGATGCTCGCGATCGCACGGGCGTTGGTGCGCGACCCCAAGATCGTGCTGCTGGACGAGCCGTTCGAGGGGCTCGCGCCCGTCATCGTCCACGATCTCGTCAAGGCCTGCCGCGAGCTCGCCGCCGCCGGCCAGACCATCGTGCTGGTCGAGCAGAATTTGGCGGCGACGCTGGCGCTGGCGAGCCGGATCTACATCATCAACAACGGACACATCGTGCACGAGGGGCCGGCGCGGGAGCTCAAGGCCCAGCCGGAGCTGCTCCAGCGCTATCTCGGCGTCTAGAGAGCGGCGATCATTCGCCTGGCGTGAGCGGCGAGCACCGTCATGTCCTCCTTGCGCGTCTGCGCCGGCAGCAGCTCGGTCCCGGCCCTGACCGGCATGACGTGCATGTGCAGGTGAAAGACCACCTGGCCGCTGGCCGGCTCGCTGAACTGCTGAAGGATGATGCCCTCGGCGTCGAACGCCTTCATCGCGGCAATCGCGATCCGCTTGGCGGTTCGGGCGACCGCGGCGAGGTCGTCATCCGCGATGTCGAGGATGCCGCGTGCCGGCGCCCGGGGAACGACCAGCGTGTGCCCGGGCGAGCGCGGCATGATATCGAGGAAGGCGAGGCTACGGTCGTCCCTGAAAACCTCGAAGCAGGGGATCTCGCCGCGCAGGATTTTTGCGAAGACGTTCTGATCGTCGTAGCGCGTCATGGATCCCTCCGTCGGTGCGAGGCGCGATCTGACGCGCTCCTTTCCGTTGACGCAAGCAAGCCAGCCGGCCTATCCACGATGCCAGGCAGGATGGCTCCATTGGCGACAGATTTCGATCCCGGACACAGCATCGAGAGTGCGCGGCGCGCGCTTGCGGCACGGCTGCAATCGGCCGGCATCGAGCAGCCCGCTCTCGATGCGCGCCTGCTCGTAGGGGCTGCGCTGAGGCTTGATCTGACCGGCATGGTCACGCAGGCGGCCCGGCAACTCGCACCCGAAGAGGCTGCGCGGCTGGAAGCATACGCGCGGCGCCGGCTCGCGCATGAGCCGGTCGCCCGCATTCTCGGCGCTCGGGAATTCTGGGGCCTGCCATTCCAGCTATCCGAGGCGACCCTGGTGCCGCGTCCCGATACCGAGACGGTGGTCGAACTCGCGCTCGAGATCTTTCGTGGGCTCACGATATCGGAACAGCGCCCGCGCATCGCCGATATCGGCACCGGATCCGGCGCCATCCTGCTCGCGCTGCTGCACGAAATTCCCGGCGCTTTCGGCGTCGGCACCGATCTCAGTCTGACCGCGCTCAACACCGCCAGAGACAACGCCGCGGCTCTGGGCCTCGCCGACCGCGCCAGCTTCGTCGCCTGCTCCTACGCAGCGGCGCTCCGCGGCCCGTTCGACCTCGTCGTGTCGAACCCGCCCTACATCCCGTCGGCAGAAATTCCGAAACTGAGCATCGAGGTGCGCGAGCATGATCCGCATCTGGCGCTCGACGGCGGCAATGACGGTTACGACGCCTATCGCGCCCTGATCCCGCAGGCGGCTGAACGTCTCGCCCCCGGCGGAGCACTGATCGTCGAGGCCGGACAGGGCCAGGCCCGAAATATTGAAACCTTGCTGACGGCTGCCGCGTTGGTCGTGGACAGGCCGCCCAAGGCCGATCTGGCGGGCATCCCGCGGGCGGTTTCGGCCCGGAAAATGCCCCCATAAAAGCCGGATTGGGCTGCAAAAAACCTCTTGGAATATCCCTTGGGAACGACTACCTTCCGATCAACACATCGGTGCCGGCCCCGTAGACTTACGGGCGAAAGCCGGGCTCTCGGGCGAGAGCTTACTGATAAAGGTTCCAAGCCGCAGGTCCTGTTGAGCGCGATGGCCATTTGAGCTGCGCTGCTTACCGACCGCAACGTGAACGAAAGCCTGATATTGCGCTTGAAGACTTACGCAACAAAGCAGGGCTTGTTTCGGCAGGCGATATGAATGGGTTCGCTGGCGATGGATGCTGGCGGTGGGGAACGCGTCTTTTGTTGAACGCGACGGTCGACGAACATCGGCAAGGATCAATCCGCTCTTGCGTGCGGTTGCGCGCAAGCGATGTGAACCGCTGTCATCAGGTCACTCTCGGCAATCAGTAATGCGTGCAACCTTTAGGGCTGGAATTAAAGGCAGGACATGAGAAACGGTCAGAACAAGCAGCGGATGCGCAACCGCAACAATAATAATAACAATAACAACAATAATAACCGGCGCGGCCAGAACCCGATGACCCGGGTCTACGAGTCCAACGGGCCCGACATCAAGATCCGCGGCACGGCTTCGCATATTGCTGAAAAATATCTCCAGCTCGCGCGCGACGCGCGCTCTTCCGGAGACCCCGTTGCGGCCGAGAACTACTACCAGCATGCCGAGCATTATTTTCGCCTGATCGCGACGGCTCAGGAGCAGTTCCGGCAGAACCAGCAGCCGCGCGGCGATGAGCCCATCAGCAACAGCAGCGGCGACGACGGCGAGGACGACGGCGAGAATTTCTCGAATTTCGGCCAGGAGCCGGGGTTTGTCCCACAGCCGCCACCGCCGCCCTTCACGCGCGACCGCGACGGCCCGCGCGATCATCAGCCGCGTGATCATCAGCCCCGCGACAACCACTATCAGCGCGACAATCAGCAGCCGCGCGAGCATCGCGAACGCGACCATCGTCCGCAGCCGCAATATCAGCCCCAGCCGCAACCGCTGCCGCTGAACCAGCCCCAGCCCGTCGTCGCCGACGCGGTCAGCGTCGATCGTCTGCCGTCCTTCATCACCGGCCCACAGCCGCAGGTGAACAGTGGCGCGCCCGGCCAGGCCGGCTTCGAAGGTGCTGGTGGTGGCGAGCGCTTTCCACGGCGCCGCCGCCGCCCGAATGGCCCGCGCCCCGAGCGCGAAGCCGCTCCGGCCGCCTCGAGCGACGAAGTGGCCCCCGGCGAGTAAGCTTTTCGCCGGACATCCTGCGCCAGATTCCCTGACCTGAATCGTCCCGGCATGTCCGGGACGATTTGTTTTTAGCTGCGCGTCGCCGTCGTCGAGGACGGCACCAGCACCGGCTTCGCCAGCGAGGGAATCAGCCGCGCCCGCTCGCGCTTGGCGGGGATCGCGCGGTAGACCTGCTTGGTCGCCTCGACGATGTGCACGCCGGCAAAGGGCAGCGACAGCGCCGCGCCGGCCCGCTCCCACATCTGTGCGGATTTCAGCACCCAACCGCCGGCATAGGGCGGCATGAACAGCGCCTCGCCCCAAGCGGTCGGGGTGAACCAGGTCTGGCGCAACAGGTCGGTGATCTGCGAGCGCGAATAGGGCCGGCCGTGACCGAACGGCGTGCTGTCGGTGCGGGTCCACACCCCGCGCCGGTTCGGGATCACCGCAATTACGCGACCGGATGGCGACAGCACGCGCCATGCCTCGCGCAGCAGCGCGGCCGGATCGTCTGACATTTCCAGTGCGTGGACCAGCAGGATGCGATCCACCGCGGCGTCGGGAAGCGGCAGCGAGAACTCGTCCACCAGCGAGGCGAGCGCCGGCCGTCCCGTCGGCCATTTCAGGACGCCCTGGGCCGACGGCATGAAGGCGATGCAGCGCTCCGCGTCCTCGCGGAACAACCCGAGATAGGGCGTGGGATAGCCGAAGCCGAGCACCCGCTGGCCATCGACGCGCGGCCAGCGCTCCCGAATGCCGCGATTGATCATTTGCCGCGCCACAATCCCGAGGCGACGGGAGTAGAACTCGCGGAGGTCGACGACATCAATGGTCATGATCGCAATGTAACATGCACGAGGCGGCCCCCGCGCGCGGAATATTGCATTGCCTGCGCAACGTTAACGCCATATTTGTCTGACGGAGCTGAGCGCGATCGGAGATGACATGGCCGCCGAAATTCGTACTTTCACCTGTTTAAACGACAATTTCGGTTACCTGATCCACGATGTGGAAACCAAGGCGACGGCGTCGATCGACGCGCCGGAGGCCGGCCCCATCCTGAAGGCGCTCGAGCGCGAGGGCTGGCAGCTCACCGACATCCTGATCACCCATCATCATGGCGATCATGTCGGCGGGGTCGCCGAACTCAAGCAGAAATACAATTGCCGCGTCGTCGCGCCGCATGACAAGACGACTAAGATCGCAGACGTCGACCTGCGCGTCGCCAATGCCGAAATCGTCAAGGTCGGCAGCTTGCTGGGGCGCGTACTGGAGACGCCCGGCCACACGCTCGACCACATCTCCTACGTGTTCGACACCGAGAAAGCGCTGTTCGCCGCCGACACGCTGTTCTCGATCGGCTGCGGCCGCGTGTTCGAGGGCACCTATCCGATGATGTGGGATTCGCTTCTGAAGCTGCGTGCCCTGCCCGACGACTTCAAGCTCTATTGCGGCCATGAATACACGGCATCCAACGTCAAGTTCGCGCTGGCCGTCGACCCCGACAATGCGGCGCTGCAGGCGCGCGCGGCCGAGGTGGCGAGGCTGCGGGCCGAGAACAAGCCGACCATTCCCTCGCTGCTTGGTGATGAAAAGCGGACAAACGTATTCCTGCGCGCTGATGAACCGTCGATCGCAGCCAGGCTGCACATGAAGGGCGCGGATGCCACCGCGGTGTTCGGCGAGCTGCGCGAGCGCAAGAACAAATCTTGAGGAACAAGTCCTGAAGATCAAATCCTGACGGGAATCGATGCCGACCGCAGCCGAGATCATCGCGCGCCTTGAACTCCGACCGCATCCCGAAGGCGGGCACTATCGCGAGACGTTTCGCGATCAGACCACCGACACCAACGGCCGCGCGCGCTCGACGCTGATCTACTTCCTGCTGGCGCGCGGCGAGCGTTCGCACTGGCACCGCATCGATGCGGTCGAGAGCTGGCACTATTACGCCGGCAGCCCGCTGACGCTGCGCATCGCCCATGACGGCTGCTCTCAGCACGAGGTGCGGCTCGGCGCGGACCTGTTGAACGGCGAGCGGCCACAGGCGATCGTGCCGGCGGATGCCTGGCAGACGGCGGAGACCACCGGCGAGTGGACCCTGGTCGGCTGCACTGTGGCGCCAGCCTTCGAGTTCGCGAAGTTCGAGCTCGCGCCCAAGGGCTGGGAGCCCTAAGGCCCCGTCGCTTCGGCTTGCGCCGGCAATGACGCTACCGCTTTCGCAGCACCATGTCCTTCGCGGCTATCAGGCCGCCGCCGGCGATCAGGATCGCCGCGATGGTGATGTTGGCGCTGGCATTGGCGAATCCGGCGGCGATGAGGAAGCCGGTCGAGAGTAGCGGCGTCGCGTAGGACGCGGCGCCGAGCACGCGGATGTCGCCGCGCTTCATGCCGATGTCCCAGGCGTAGAACGCAGCACCGACCGGACCGATGCCGAGCGCGATCACGGAGAGCCATTGCAAGGTCGTGTCCGGCCACACCGTGGTTTCGAGCAGTCCATGCATCAGCGCGGCGAGCACGGCGGTGGCGAGGCAAAATCCCGCGACCGCATCGGTCGGCACCGCCTTCAATCGCCGCGACAACACCGAATAGGTCGCCCACACGAACGCTGCGATGAAGGCCGCGGCCAATCCCGGCAATTGACCCTGCGTGAATCCGGAGGTGTTCCCGGCGAACAGCAGCACGGTGCCGACGAGGCCGAGCACGGCGCCCACGACGTGATGCACGGCAAGCCGCTCGCCCGGCAGGAACGACGAGAACAGCACGATCAGGAGCGGCCACAGATAATTCAGCAGGCCGGCTTCAGCCGGCGGCGCAAAGCGCAGCGCGAGGAAATACAGCGCGTGATAGCCGAACAATCCGCCGACACCGACGGTCCACACGGCCAGCGGCTGACGCAGGCTTTTGGCCGCCTCGCCGCGGCCAATCCAGGTGAGCAGGCCGACGAGACCGCCGATTGCGAACGTCATCGCGGCCAGCTGGAACGCCGGGATCTTTCCGGTCGCCACCGTCATCACCGACAGCAGCGACCACATCAGGATCGCGGTCAATCCGATCAGCGTTGCCGTGCGGGGGGTCATCGATCAAAGGCTCTGAGGACGTTTATGCCCGGCACGAGGCCGGGCATTTTCGTCTTCACTATCGCCTTGTCGCGCCTGAAGCTACAGGCATTTGGCTCAGCGACGTTCAGCGGAGAGAATTGGCGTCATCAGGCCTGATATTGGCCGCCATTGATGGTCAGCGTCGAGCCGGTGATGAAGCCGGCCTCGTCGGCCGCCAGGAACACGACCGCGCGCGCGATCTCTTCCGGTTCGCCGAGCCGATTGACCGGGATCTGCGGGATCACGTTCTTTTCCAGGACGTCCTTCGGCACGGCCTGCACCATTTCGGTGTTGATGTAGCCGGGGCAGATCGCGTTGACGGTGATGCCGCCCTTGGCGTTCTCGAGCGCGAGTGCCTTGGTGAAGCCGATGTCACCGGCCTTTGCCGCGGAATAGTTGACCTGGCCGAACTGTCCCTTTTGGCCGTTGATCGACGAGATCGAGATGATGCGACCGAACTTGCGCGCACGCATGCCTTCAATGACTGGACGCGTCATGTTGAACAGCGAACCGAGGTTGGTATTGATGACGGCGTTCCACTGCTCGAGCGTCATCTTGTGAAAGGCGGTGTCGCGGGTAATGCCGGCATTGTTGACGAGCACGTCGATCGGGCCGATCTCGGCCTCGACCTTCTTCACGCCCTCGGCGCAAGCATCGAAACTGCTGACGTCCCATTTGTAGACGGCGATGCCGGTCTCGGCCTTGAACTTCTCCGCCGCGGTGTCGTTGCCGGCATAGCTCGCCGCCACCTTGTAGCCGGCCGCCTTCAGCGCCTTGCTGATCGCAGCTCCGATGCCCCGCGTACCACCCGTCACCAATGCAACACGTGCCATATCGTATTTCCTTCCCTTGGACTCTTCGGACGTTTCTGAGCGATCGTTTTTAAGCGCGGATTATGGGGCACGTTTGACGGACATCAAGAACAAAACGCCCGGCGTCGAGCCGGGCGTTTCTCTTTAGTCGAGGCTTGTACGGTTGCGAAGAATATTTGATTTGCAACCGCCGCCTTTTTAATCGCGTGCAACGCACTCAGTCACGTGTGCAGCGCACGCGCAAATGACGCGGCAAATATCTTCAGTCGCGCGCCACACACATCGCGATACCCATGCCGCCGCCGATGCACAGCGTGGCGAGACCCTTCTTTGAATCCCGCTTCTGCATTTCGTGGAGCAGCGTCACCAGAACGCGCGCGCCGGAGGCACCGACCGGATGGCCGATCGCGATCGCGCCGCCGTTGACGTTGACCTTGGAGGTATCCCAGCCGAGATCCTTGTTGACGGCACAGGCCTGCGCCGCGAAGGCTTCGTTGGCCTCGATCAGGTCGAGATCGCCGACATTCCAGCCGGCCTTCTTCAGCGCGGCACGCGAGGCCGGGATCGGGCCCGAGCCCATGATCTTCGGATCGACGCCGGCCTGCGCCCAGGACACGATGCGCGCGAGCGGCTTCTTGCCTTCCTTGGCAGCCTGCTTGGCGGTCATCAGCACCACGACCGCAGCGCCGTCATTGATACCCGACGCAGAGCCCGCGGTGACCGTGCCGTCCTTCTCGAAGGCCGGACGGAGCTTCGCCATCGCGTCGACCGTTGCGCCATGGCGCGGATATTCGTCGGCGCTGACGACGACATCGCCCTTGCGTCCCTTGATGGTGACGGGAACGATTTCGTCGTTGAATCTACCGGCCTTCTGCGCGGCTTCGGCCTTCTGCTGCGAGGCGACCGCGAACTCGTCCTGCTGGGCGCGGGTGATCTGCCACTGCCGCGCGACGTTCTCGGCGGTGTTGCCCATGTGATAGCCGTTGAAGGCGTCCCACAGACCGTCCTTGATCATGGTGTCGATGAATTCGACTGCACCCATCTTGACGCCGCCACGCAGGTACTGGGCGTGCGGAGCCATGCTCATGGATTCCTGGCCGCCGGCGACCACGATCTCGGAATCGCCGTTGAGCAGTGCCTGATAGCCGAGCGCAACGGTGCGCAGGCCCGAGCCGCAGAGCTGGTTGACGCCCCAGGCCGGGCTCTCGACCGGAATGCCGGCATTGATCGAGGCCTGGCGGGCCGGGTTCTGACCCTGGGCGGCGGTCAGGATCTGGCCCATGATGACTTCGGAGACCCGGCCGGGCTCGATGCCGCCGCGCTCCAGCGCGGCCTTGATGGCGATGGCGCCGAGATCATGGGCGGGAAGGGTTGCGAACGCTCCGTTGAAGCTTCCGACCGGGGTGCGGGCGGCGCTGACGATGACGACATCGTCTGACATGGGCATCTCCTGGGTTGAATGGGGGCAGACGGGGCTGGGGAAACGGCTCGCCAGTCTCGGACGGCATCCTGTTAACGTCGTTGAGGCATGTCAATCGGCCGGCGGCCGAATTCATCCCGCAGCGCATTCAAAATAGCGTTCTTGGCGCTTTCGCAAGCACGTTTTTGCTGCCCGATTAACCGTGGCGCACAAAACGGTAGCGTGACCCCTTTGAAAATGCTTATTTTGTTGCGTTGCGTACTCTTCCCGCCCTGCGGCATAGCCCGTCAGGTTCCCGTTCTCCGCGCTTGCAAGTGAGAGCCCATGGCGAAATCAGACCAACCCACCACCATCAAGAAATACGCGAACCGCCGGCTCTATAACACCGGGACGAGCACTTACGTGACGCTGGAAGACCTCGCCTCCATGGTCAAGGACGGCGAAGATTTCCTGGTCTACGACGCCAAGACCGGCGACGACATCACCCGCTCCGTACTTGCCCAGATCATCTTCGAGCAGGAGAACAAGGCCGGCCAGAACCTGCTCCCGACCACTTTCCTGCGCCAGCTCATCCGCTTCTACGGCGACAGCATGCAGATGGTGGTGCCGAAATATCTGGAGCAGGCCATCGCGTCGCTGACGCAGGAGCAGGAGAAGTTCCGCAAGCAGATCGCCACCTCGCTGTCCGGGACCCCGTTTGCGCCGCTGGAGGAACAGGTCCGCCGCAACATGGAGCTGTTCCAGCAGACCTTCTCGATGTTCAAGCCTTTCGCGCCCGGCGCAGGCCGCCCCGCCGGCTCCGCGGAGCCGGCGCCCGAGCCGACCGCAGAAGCCCCGAAGGACAGCAATATCGACGATCTGCGCCAGCAGATGAAGGACATGCAGGAACGCCTCGAGCGGATGTCGAAGAAGGACGAATAGGTCCTCTCGTCGCGCTCGCGTCGCGAGCGCCGCGGCCCGCTGATTTCCTCAGCAGTCCCCCACCTCGTCATTGCGAGCGCAGCGAAGCAATCCAGAATCCCTCCGCGGAGGCAGCCTGGATTGCTTCGCTTTGCTCGCAATGACGGGGAAACTGCGGAAGCTACGCCGCCAGCTTCACCACGTGGGCAAAGTCCCAATAGAGCTTGCGCGCGCGGGTGTAGAACGGGCCCGGCTGCAGCTCGCGATCATCGATGCGGATCACCGGCGCGACTTTCGCGAAATTGCCCGTAGAAAAGATCTCGTCGGCGGCGAGGAAGTCGGCATAGCGCAGCGTCTTCTCGACCACGGTGACGCCGTCGGCGCGAAGCAGGCTGATGACCCGCTGGCGGGTGATGCCGTTGAGGAAGGTGCCGTTCGGTACCGGCGTGTAGACCACGCCGTCCTTGGCCATGAACACGTTGGAATTGCCGAACTCCGCGACGTTGCCGAGCATGTCGAGCATCAGCGCGTTCTGGAAGCCGCGCGAGGCGGCCTCGGCAAGCGCGCGCGAATTGTTCGGATAGAGACAGGCGGCCTTGGCCTCGACCGGGGCGCACTCGGCGGTGGGCCTGCGGAACGGCGACAGCGTGATCGCGTTGCCGACCGGCTTTGGCATCGGCGCCTCGTAGATGCACAGGCACCAATCGGTGGTCTCGGGATCGAACAGCACGCCGCCGCCCGAGCCGTTCCGCGCCCAGTACATCGGACGGACGTAGAGCTCGGCATTCGGCGCGAAGCGCGCGATGCCCTCGTTTGCGAGTGTCAGCCAGGTCCCGGTATCGACCAGCGGCTTCAGGCCAAAGCTGATCGCGGATTGATTGGCGCGGGCGACGTGACGGTCGAGATCGGGCGCGACGCCTTCGAACGCCCGCGCACCGTCGAACACGACGGAGCCGAGCCAGGCCGCATGCGTGCGCGGACCCATGATCGGCACATTGCCGTCATGCCATTTGCCCTCAAAGAAGGTCCAGCTCGGCGAATAAGCGATGGGCTTTTTGATCTCGGCCATGACCGGCCTCTCCATTGGCGTGGCGCCGCATTATAGCGCCACTATTGGGCGCAATTTCTAAATGATTCCCTGCGGGAAAATGGTGAGTTACCCTCCCGGAAGGGGAAAGGAAGCACCATGCCGCTCGATCCGCTCGCAAAGCGTTTGTTGACCATGATGGCTGCGGCTGCGCCGCAGGCGCGGAGCCGGCCCAGCGTGGAGGCACGGCGGCAATCATTGGCAAAGCTGATGCAGTTTGCGCGCGCCGATGCCCCTGACGTGACGACGTCCGACGGCATGCTGCCTGGTCCCGGCGGCGCGCTGCCCTATCGCCTCTATTCACCCGCAGGCGCCGACGATCGCGCGCCCGGCTTCGTGTTCTTTCACGGCGGCGGGCTCGTTGCCGGCAGCATCGCCACGCATGACCGCATCGCGGCGGCGCTGGCACATGCGACCGGCTGCCGTCTCGTCTCGGTCGATTACCGGCTGGCACCCGAGCACAAATTCCCCGCTGCCGTGGACGATGCGATCGCCGCCACCGAATGGGTGGCGCGCGAGGCCGCATCGCTCGGCATCGACGCCGGGCGTCTGGTGCTCGGCGGCGATTCCGCCGGTGCAACGCTCGCTGCGATCGTGTGCCAGGAGGCGGCGCAGACCGCGGGCCTTTCCATCGTCGCGCAATGCCTGATCTGCCCGGTGCTGGATTTCGAGGAGGCCTCGCCTTCGCGCGAGGCATTCGCCGAGGGCCACCTGATCGACCGCGTCACGATCGAAGCCGATCTCGCCGATTATCTGCCCGAGGACTTGGATGCCGCCGATCCGCGCATCTCGCCCTTGCGCGCGACACGGCTTGCGGACCTGCCGACCGCCATCATCCACACCGCCGAGTACGACCCGATGCGCGACGAGGGCAATGCCTATGCGCGCAAGCTGCTCGCCGCGGGCGTCACGGTCGAGCACGTCTGCCACGAGGGCATGGTTCACAATTTCCACGCCATGGGCGCCATCCTGCCGCAGGCGCAGCTCGTGCTGTCGCAGATCGGTGAGCAGGTAAGGCGAGCGGTGGGGACGTGAAACACCTCGTGTTGCCGTCTCCCGCAACGGGAGAGGAAAGAGAATGCCTCACGCTCTCGCCGCGATGACGGAACGCGCCGCCGCGACGTAATTTGGCCAATGCGCGTCCGCATAACGCTCGGCCTGTCGCACGCAGGTGACGTCGGGCGCATGCGCAGCTGCGATCATGCGCGCAAAGCGCTCTTCGGCGACCGTCACGTCATCGGCCGCGATCGAGGGCGCGGCTCCAGCGGCGGTCGGCGCAACGGCGAATCCCGCCAGTCCGGCGAGCAGGATGCGGCGTGACGTGTCCATGGCTATCGTTCTCCATTGTCCGGCCTGCACTCTGGCGCGGATTGTGTCCGTGCGGTCACGGCAACGTACCTGCGTGCATTCGCACCGTCCACCGATTGCGGACACCGCTTGACCACGCGGGCGATCACATTCCATCCAACAGGCAGTTCCGCCATCAGGGCAAACGCGTGACGTTGCGGACGCCGCTCTACGCGGTGCGCGGCTGACTGCGGACCGTGGTGGATTTTCCGTAAAGCGGAGCGTCCGCATTTTCACGCATATCGGAGCAAGGCCGCTCCCGCTCATCGTTGATGATGAAGGGCTTTTCGCGTTCTCCGCTGACGTAAACGACGCCGGATGCGTGAACCAATTGTTAGCCCTCTCGCGCAATCGCCCACCGCCTTACCTTTCGGCAAATAAGCTTGCGGCAAACTGAGCCAATTCCGCTTGGGAGGTTGGGAATGCCCCGCTTGGTATCGGAACGAACGTTCCTCGCCGGCCAGATCTTCTTCAACTTCGGTCAGTCGACGATCGATTGCGTCGTGCGCCGGATGTCCGAAGACGGCGCGACGCTGGAGATGCAGAGCAGCCTCGGCGTGCCCGATCGGTTCCAGCTCCGGCTCGCAGGCCAGGAGATCCTCTCCTGCCGTGTGCTCTGGCGGTCGGACCGTCAGGTCGGGGTTGCGCTCGGAGCGGAAGATCATGTCGATCCGAAGGCCGTGGACGAGCAGGAGCGGCCGACCGATTCGCTGATACGGGGACAGATGCTGGCGCTTCGCGCGGCACTCGATTTCGTCCCACTGGGCATCGTGCTGCTGGATGCCAATCTCCGCGCGCAATTGATCAATCGGGCGTTCCGGCAGATGTGGCTGTTGCCGGATGAAGTCGCCAACAGCAACCCGTCATTTGTGACGCTGATGCATCATGGCCGCGATACGCTCGCCTACGAAATTCCGCCGGCCGAGCTGGAGGCTTATGTCGCCGAGCGCGTCCGTCAAATACAGGTAGGCGATGCGTCGCCGCGCGACCTGCGCCGTACCAGCGGCGACGTCGTTCGGATGCAATGCACGCCTCTGCCCAACGGCGGGCGGATGCTGACCTATACGCCGGTCACCGACATCGTGCGCCACTCCGACGAGCTGAAATTGCTGCGCGACGCCCTCGAGAACGTCGAGGACGGCGTGCTGCTGCTCGACCGCGATCTCAGCGCCAGCTTCATGAACCGGCGCATGCGGCGGTTCTGGGAGGTGAGCGAACAGGAAGCCGCCGCCCGCCCGACCTATGCATCGTTGGTGAGCCGGGTGCACCGTGCGAGCGCGCCCGATCTGCCGGCGAACGAACTGGCGAAATTTCCCGTCAAGCGCGTCGCCGAAGTCAAGGCGGGCGATCATGTGCGCGACCTCCAGACGCCGGATGCGCGGCGGATCAGGGCCCACTGCACCACGATGTCGAACGGCGGCCGCATGCTGACCTATGTCGATATTACCGATCTCACCAACAAGGCCAACATGCTGGAGCGCCTGGCCACCACCGACCCGCTCACGGGCCTCTATAATCGCCGCCATTTGCTGGGCTCGCTCGACGCAGAATGGAGCCGCTTCCAGCGCTACTACCGCTCCGTTTCGGTCCTGATGCTCGACATCGACCATTTCAAGTCTGTCAACGACCGCTATGGTCACGCGGTCGGAGACGAAGCGATCAAGGCCGTGGCGGCCGCATGCCTCGATGGCAAGCGCAAATCGGACGTCGTCGGCCGCTTCGGCGGCGAGGAGTTCGCGATTCTGCTGCCCGAAACCAGCCTGTCGCGTGCAAGAATCGTCGCCGAGAGAATCCGCAAACGCGTGATGAGCGCACAGATCGCCGTCGACCAAATTCAGTTCGGCGTTACCGTGAGCATCGGCATTGCGGAAGCAAGTGTCAGCATGTCCGGCATCGACGCCTTGATGAGCGCGGCCGATCACGCGCTCTACCAGGCGAAGACCGAAGGTCGCAATCGCTGTATTGCCTGGTCGCCTCCGCCGCCCATGAACAAGGCGGCAGAGTGATCGCACCGCAGATCTAGTCCGGCACCGGCACGTCGAACGTGTTCAGCGTGACCGACACCATGCAGTAAACGCCGACGAGATAGGACAGTTCGGCCGCACCGTGCTCGCCGAATTCCTTGACCGCGGCCCGATAAGTCAGTTCCGGCAGCACGCCGCCGCTGACCAATGCGGACGCCACGTCGTAGGCGACGGCCTCCTGCTTGGTGAGATCGACCGGCCGCTGTCCGGCGACGATGGTCGCGAGCTTCTCGTCGGAGAGGCCGCGCTGCTCGGCGACCAGCACATGCGCATAGAGTTCGTAGCCGGAGCGGAAATGCGAGCCGGTGACGAGGATCGCGACCTCACGCACCGGCGCCGGCAGCAGCGGGTTCGCCGCGATTGCCTTGACCAGCTCCCACACCGGCTTGCCGAAGCGCGGCTCGCGGATCCAGGGATTCCAGGGCCCGAGCAGCGCGCCATCGTCGCGCATGTTCACAAAGCCCTTGAAGTGATCCTTGATGCCCGCTCGCATGTCGTCATAGAGCGGCTTCTGTTCGGCACTCAGGTCTTTCGGGTCGAGAATGGGAAGGCGCACGGCAGGTCTCCTCGTTGAGAAGCCGCGAAACTCGCCCGCAGGCGCGCGCAAGGCAAGTGAAGTTGCCGTGACGGCCGTGCAATCTTGCAATGGCAGGGAAGCGCCAGCTATCAGGCCTCAGGATTTCGCAAGTTCTGCGGATTCGTTACGTCTTCGAACTCAAGCGCCAGTGGCTGCGCTGTATCGAGGAACGACGACAAGGCCGCCTCGAACGGCGCTGGATCGAGTCCGCGCGCTTTCAGCCAGGCGGGCTCATAATAGGTCTGCCGGTAGCGCTCGCCGGAATCGCAGATCAGCGTCACCAGCGATCCCGTCTGATTCGCCTTTCGCATGTCCGAGGCGAGCCGGCACAGCGCCAGGAAATTGGTGCCGGTCGAGCCCCCCACCGCGCGGCGCAGCCGGCGCGATAGCACGTTCATCGCCGCGATCGTCGCCGCATCCGGGATCTTCATCATGCGATCGACCACGCCCGGCACGAAGGAGGGTTCGCAGCGCGGCCGGCCGACACCTTCGATCAGCGAGGGGCGGTCGCAGACATGGGAGCGGTCCTGCGAGCTGAAGCAGTCGAAGAAAGCGGAATGCTCGACATCGGCGACGCATAGCCGTGTCGGATACTGGCGATAACGCAAATAGCGTCCGATGGTGGCCGAGGTGCCGCCGGTGCCCGCGCCCATCACGATCCAGTCCGGCAGCGGGCGCGGCTCGCCCTGCAATTGCGTGAAGATGGATTCGGCGATGTTGTTGTTGCCGCGCCAGTCGGTGGCGCGCTCCGCGAAGGTGAACTGGTCCATGTAGTGGCCGTCCAGCCGTGCGGCCAGCGCGCCGGCCTCCGCATACAGCGCGCGGCCGTCGTCGATCAGATGGCAGTTACCGCCGTAATGCTCGATCGCGGCGATCTTCTCCGCCGAGGTCGTGCGCGGCATCACGGCATAGAAGGGCACGCCGATCATCTGCGCGAAATAGGCTTCCGACACCGCGGTCGATCCCGACGACGCCTCGACGACAGGCGTGCCTTCGCGGATGTGGCCGTTGCAGAGCGCGTAAAGAAAGAGCGAGCGCGCGAGCCGGTGCTTCAGGCTACCGGTCGGATGCGTGGACTCATCTTTCAGATAGATGTCGATGCCTGATAGCGCCGGCACGATCAGCCGGATCAGATGCGTGTCGGCCGTGCGGCACTGGTCGGCCTCGATCGCGGCGACCGCCTCGTCCACCCAACCGCGCCGATAGGCCGGTCCGGCCGGATTGAGGTGGCGGAAGGGGAATGGCTGCATCACCTGAATCTCTCATGATGCGGATCGCGCATCAATAGCTTCCGCTCAAAACTCCAGCGGCGCGTTGTCGACTACTTCCTTCATCACGAAGAAGGTGCGGGTCTGGCGCACGCCGGGCAGCGCGATCAGCTGCTCGCCGTGGATGCGGTTGAAGTCCTCCATGTCGCCGACGCGGATCTTGAGGAAATAGTCGAAGTCGCCGGCGACGAGGTGACAGTCGAGCACGAATTTCAGCCTGGTGATCGCCTGCTCGAAGATCGCAAAGCTCTCCGGCGTCGAGCGGTCGAGCACGACCCCGACCATCACCAGCGTGCCCTTTGCCACCTTCTTCGGCGCGACCATGGCGCGGACGGCGGCGATGAAGCCGTGCTCGAACAGGCGCTGGGTGCGGCGATGGCAGGTGGCGGGACTGATGGCGACGGTTTCGGCCAGCTCGGCGTTGCTCAGCCGGCCGTTATTTTGCAGCAACCTCAGTATCTTAAGGTCGATACGGTCAAGACGAGCGGACATGGAAGAAACTTCCGTACTTGGCACCTATTCCGAAAGGAATGCGGCGTGTTTGATCCGCTATCGCAAGATCATGCGCAATAGAGGCACAATATTGAAAGCACCTTTTTGCAGAGCGATGCTACCATTTTTGGAGACATTAACGCCAATCGGGATGATCTGACGATGCTCGAAAAATTCGCGCGCTATCCGCTGACCTTTGGTCCGACGCCCATCGAGAAGCTGGAGCGGCTGTCAAAGCATCTCGGCGGCAACGTCGAGGTCTACGCCAAGCGCGAGGACTGCAATTCCGGGCTCGCTTATGGCGGCAACAAGCTGCGCAAACTCGAATACATCATCCCCGACGCGATCGCCTCGAACGCCGACACGCTGGTCTCGATCGGCGGCGTGCAGTCCAACCACACCCGCATGATCGCGGCGGTCGCGGCCAAGATCGGCATGAAGTGCCGTCTGGTGCAGGAGGCCTGGGTGCCGCACGAGGACGCCGTCTATGACCGCGTCGGCAACATCATGCTGTCGCGCATCATGGGCGCCGACGTGCGCCTGGTCGACGATGGCTTCGACATCGGCATCCGCAAGAGCTGGGAGGAGGCCATCGAGGAGGTGAAGGCGGCGGGCGGCAAGCCCTATGCGATTCCCGCCGGCGCCTCCGTGCATAAGTTCGGCGGCCTCGGCTACGTCGGCTTCGCCGAGGAAGTGCGCAAGCAGGAAACCGAACTTGGCTTCAAGTTCGACTACATCGTGGTCTGCACCGTCACCGGCTCGACCCATGCCGGCATGCTGGTCGGCTTCGCCGCCGATGGCCGCGCGCGAAAGGTGATCGGCATCGACGCCTCCTTCACCCCGGCGCAGACCAAGGCGCAGGTGCTCTCGATCGCGCAGAACACGGCCAAGCTCGTCGAGCTCGGCCAGGATCTCGTCGCCGACGACGTCGTGCTGATCGAGGACTACGCTTATCCCGCCTACGGCGTGCCGTCGGAAGAGACCAAGGAGGCGATCCGCCTCACCGCGCGTCTCGAAGCCATGATCACCGACCCCGTCTACGAGGGCAAGTCGATGCAGGGCCTGATCGACCTCACGCAGAAGGGCTATTTCGAGAAGGGCGCAAAGATCCTCTACGCCCATCTCGGCGGCGCGCCGGCGCTGAACGGCTACGGGTATGCGTTCCGGAACGGCTGAGGTCGGTAGCCCGGATGGAGCGCAGCGCAATCCGGGGTACGAACCGAGCCCTACCGCGTCCTGACAATCTGCAGCAGCTCGTCGCCGTAGTGCTCGAGCTTCTTGTCGCCGATGCCGGGCACATTGCGCAGCTCGTCCATCGTGGTCGGCCATGCGCGAACGATGCCGTCGATGGTGGCGTCGTGCAGGACCACGTAGGCCGGCACGCCACGTTCGCGGGCAATGTCGGAGCGCCAAGCTCTTAGCCGCGTGCGCAATTCAGGATCGACATCGCCCTGCGGCGCACCGGCCGCCGGCGCCAGATCACCGCGGCGGGACTTGGCGCGGCTCGAACGGATCCGGGTGCCGGGCGCTTCCTCGCGCAGCCACACTTCCGTTTCGCCCCGCAGCACGCCGCGCGACGAATCCGTCAGCTTCAGCGCGCCGAAAGCTTCGCTGTCACTCAGCAAATGTCCCATCGCCACGAGCTGCCGCAGCACCGTGCGCCACTGCTTCTCGTTGAGCTCGCGCCCGATGCCGAACACCGTGAGCTTGTCGTGGCCGAACTGCGTCACCTTCTCGGTCAGGCGTCCGATCAGCACGTCGATGAGATGCATCGCGCCGAAACGCTGCCCGGTGCGATAGACGCAGGACAGAAGCTTTTGCGCCAGCACCTTGCCGTCGCGCATTTTCGGCGGCGTCAGGCAATTGTCGCAATTGCCGCAGCCCTCGCTCATCACGATCTCGCCGAAATAGGCGAGCAGCCGCCGACGCCGGCAGTGCGGCGTTTCGGCAAGGCCAACGAGCGCATCGAGCTTGCCGATCGAGACCCGCTTGAATTCCTCGGAGCCGCTCGACTCGTCGATCATGCGGCGCTGCTGCACGATGTCCGAGAGACCGTAGGCCATCCAGGCCGCCGACGGCTTGCCGTCACGGCCGGCGCGCCCTGTCTCCTGGTAATAAGCCTCGATGCTCTTGGGCAGATCGAGATGCGCGACGAAGCGCACGTCGGGCTTGTCGATGCCCATGCCGAAGGCAATGGTCGCGACGATGACGATGCCGTCCTCGTTGAGGAAGCGGTCCTGGTTGCGCGAGCGCACGCTGCTGTCGAGCCCGGCGTGATAGGGCAACGCCGCAATGCCGGCGTCGTCGAGCGCGGCGGCGACCTCCTCGACCCGTTTGCGGGACAGGCAATAGACGACGCCCGCATCGCCTGCGTGACGCTCCCGGATGAAATCCTTGAGCTGCGACACCGCGTTGCGCTTGTCGACGATCTCGTAACGGATGTTGGGACGATCGAAGCTGGAGACGAAGTGCGGACTGTCTGCAAGCTGAAGCCGCTCGACGATCTCCTTGCGGGTCAACTCGTCGGCGGTCGCGGTCAGCGCGATGCGCGGAACGTCTGGAAAACGCTCGGCGATGATGGACAGGCCGACATATTCGGGGCGGAAATCATGGCCCCATTGCGAGACGCAATGCGCCTCGTCGATCGCGAACAGCGCCACCTTCGCCCGCGCCAGCAGCGCCAGGCAGCGCGGCGTCACCAGCCGTTCCGGCGCGACATAGAGCAGGTCGAGATCACCCGCGATCAGGCGCCGCTCGATGTCGGAGGCTTCCTGCGGGGTCAGGGACGAGTTCAGCGCGGCGGCGTTGACGCCTGCTTCGAGCATGGCGGCGACCTGATCGCGCATCAGCGCAATCAAGGGCGACACCACGACACCGCAGCCATCGCGCAGCAGCGCCGGCAATTGATAGCACAGTGACTTGCCGCCGCCGGTCGGCATCAACACCAGGCAATTGCCGCCGTCGGTGACATGCCGGATGATCTCGCCCTGCGCGCCGCGGAACCCGGGCAGGCCGAACACCGAACGCAGCACCGACAGCGCATCGCGGCCCTGGGCCGGCGCAGGCAGCGGAGCGGTGGAAGGAGAGGACATGGGCATGTCGGGGTGAGGCCGTGAGATTCGTCACAAGGCCAGTCGCATGACCGCGCAGGCGTGGCAAGACTGTTTGCGGAGCGAGACCCGAGTCTTCCCCTCTCCCCTTGTGGGAGAGGGTGGCTCGTCGCGTATCGGCGAGACGGGTGAGGGATCTCTGTCCCCACATGCGATAGAGATTGCTTCACCGAGGCATACCCCATCCGGCGCCATAGCCGATGCGAAGCATCGGCGTTTTGTTTTAAGAACGGCGGCCGAAGGCCGCCTATGCCACCTTCTCCCACAAGGGGAGAAGGGAAGAGTAAGCTACGCCCCGATCCTTCGCAGCGCTTCCGCGACCGTCACGATCGGCATGTCGCGCTTCCCGGCCGCTTGCAGCGCATGGCGCATCAGGTCCGGCGTGCAACCATATGGGCTCGGCGCGTCGGCGACGTCATGACCGTAGAAGATCAGCCACCCGCCGCTCTCGACCGCCTCGTCGAAATAGCGATCGACACCCGTCGTATTGATCTCGCGATCGACCAGGGGCGAGGCGCGCAGGAACTGGAGGTCGATGACGTCGCGATTGACGCCGGGAAGGATGCCGCGCGCCGAGCGGAAGGTCTTGGCGAGCTGCGGCTTGCGCCACACCGACGCGATGCCATAGGGGTAAGCGAAATTTTCCAGCGTGATCGAGGAATCGATGCCGCGAAAATGGCTGCGGTTTCGCTCGATCTCGCGGGCCATGGTGGCCTCGTCGAGACCGACCGCACTCAGGTGCGAGAAAGTATGGCAGGCAATCTCGTGTCCGGCCCGGTGAAGCCGCACGATCGCATCGTTCGACAGACCGTGCCAGTGGTCCGAGGGACGATCGACCAGGCTGCCCGCGAGATAGAAGGTACCGCGGCCGCCGTGCTGCTCCAGAAGTCCGGCGCCCTCGCCTGCGGCGCTATCGGGGGCATCGTCGAAGGTGAAGCTCACCATGGGCGCATGCGCGGGCAGCCGGTGCGGCGCGGCGCGGAAATGCCGGGCCAGCCGATTGCTCACGCGTCCCTGGAGTGCCGACCACACGACTCGCATTTCCTGTCTGCCCCGCCCCTCACTGAAGCATTCGTGCGCGGCTCGAGGCAAGCTTCACACTTCGTTAGTCCTAACGTCGACCCCGTCGTCCCGACCTAACGTGCAAGCACCGAAGCGTCGGTCCCCGCACCGAGATATTGCAGCCAGTTCCGGAACAATGCCGCCGCCGCGCTGCCGGCGGCGATATCGGCACGCAAAGTCAGCGCCGGCAGTTCGTTGCTGAGCGCGGGGTGGCGCTGATGCCTTGCCTGTTTCTCGAAGCGGACCAGCTTCTCTTCCGTCGCAGCGTCAAAATAGCCCACCGGCAAATTCGGATAATTGTCGCGCTCACGCGCAAGATAACGACCGATGTCGCGCAGATATTCACGCTGGAGCGACAGCGCGTCATATTCCGGATGGCCCTGGAAGAACACGAAGCGGCTGGCATATTGCCGGACGAAGATGTCGACGCCGGCCTTTGCGGAACGCGTCAGCACCTGGTAGCCCGCCTGCGCGAGGTCGCTCTCGGCGATCTCGTTGAGACGCGAATGCGAGACCTTGAGCGGCGCAGGCGCGGCCCGCGTCAGCAGATCGCTGGTCACGGCCTCGCAGTCGAAAATACCATGACATTTGGCCGCGAGCGGCCGCCGTTCGATGCGGTCGAGATGCAACACCGCGGCATGCGCAGCGAGGCACGACCAGATCGTCGAGCGCGTGCTGACCCTGGCCCAGTCGATCAGCTCGGTGAGATCGCGCCAGTACGGTTCCTGATCGAGCTCGGGCGCAACCGGCTCGGCGCCGGTCACGATCAGGCCGTCGAACTTGTGGCGCCTGAGCTCGGTGACGTCCGAATATTCGCTCTCGACATGCCATCTCGCTTCAGGCGAGCGCTTGACCGAGGGTAGCGAGAAGCAGTGAAAGCGGATGCGGCGCGGACCGGCGGCGGCTTGCAGCAGCTTCATGAACTGCCGCTCGGTCGCTTTCAGCGCCGGATCCGGCATGTTGTTGATCAACCCGATGGTGAGCTCGGTGCCGCCGGGCTCGCGCGCCAGATCGCCCGCTCCCGGCACCAGCGCCGGGCTCGATATGGCTTGATCCCTATCGATCAGGATCGTCATCGGCGCGGCCGCCTACTCCGCGGCCTGGAGGCGCGCGGACGGGCAGGCCTTTTCCAATGCCTGGTCGAGGTCCTCGATGATGTCCTGGCAATGCTCGATACCGATCGACAAGCGGATCGTTTCCGGCAGCACGCCGGCGACCCGCTGCTGCTCCGCCGACATCTGCCGGTGCGTGGTCGAGGCAGGATGGCAGGCCAGCGACTTGGCATCGCCGATATTGACGAGGCGCGTGATCAGCTTCAGCGCATCGTAGAACGACTTGCCGGCTTCCATCCCGCCCTTGATGCCGAAGGTGAACAGCGACGAGGCGTTGCCGTCGAGATATTTCTGCACCAGCGGGTAATAGGGGCTATCCGGGAAACCGGTGTAATTGACCCAGGCCACGCGCGGATCCTTGCGCAGGTATTCGGCGACCTTGCGGGCGTTCTCGCAGTGGCGCTCCATGCGCAGCGCGACGGTTTCGATGCCCTGGAGCAGCAGGAAGGCGTTGAACGGCGACAGCACCGAACCCATGGTGCGCTGATAGATGCTGCGCGCGCGTTCGATATAGGCGGTCCTGCCGAAGCGGTCGGCATAGACGAGGCCGTGATAGGAGGCGTCCGGCTTGTTGTAGCCGGGGAAGCGGTCGGCGTATTTCGCCCACGGGAAATTTCCGGAATCGACGATGGCGCCGCCGAGCGTGGTGCCGTGGCCGCCCAGAAACTTGGTCAGCGAGTGCACGGCGATGTCGGCGCCGTAGTCGAACGGCTTGAGCAGAATGGGCGTTGCAACGGTATTGTCCACGATCAGCGGCACGCCATGCGCGTGCGCGATCTTCGCCAGCGCCTCGATGTCGCAGACATTGCCGGCGGGATTGCCGATGGTTTCGGCGAACACGGCGCGGGTGTTTTCGTCGATCAGCTTTTCGATCGCCTCGGGCTTGTCGCTCTCGGCGAAGCGGCCGGTGATGCCCTGCCGCGGCAGGATGTGCGAGAGCAGCGTATGCGTGGTGCCGTAGAGCTGCGGCACGGAAACGATGTTGCCGCCGTGATCGGCGACATTGACGAAGGCGAAATGCAGCGCAGCCTGTCCGGTCGCGACCGCAAGCGCGCCGACGCCGCCCTCGAGCTCCGCGATACGCTTTTCCAGCACCGCGCTGGTCGGGTTGGCGATGCGGCTGTAGCGATAGCCTTCGGTCTCGAGATTGAAGAGCGCCGCGCCGTGATCGGCGCTGTCGAAGGCGTAGGCCGCGGTCTGGTAGATCGGCACGGCAACCGCGTGCGTGGTGGCTTCGGGCTCGTAGCCGGCGTGAATAGCGATCGTCTCGTTGCGCATCGTGCCACCTCCGCGTGGAGCGGGCCGCACTTATTGGCCTGTATGAGGCATGTGCGTTGTCCGCCGTCCCTCTGTTAGAGGCGGGTGGTAAAGCGGACAATAATTCGTCTAGAGATCGAGGAAGTAACCCTAACGGTTGTTGGGGAATTGGCTAAAATTCGAGTCAAATTTGATTAATAAAATTTTTCGCCGCCGGCTGAGTGGCTTCCTTCTCCCCTTGTGCAGGGGAGAAGGTGAAACCTTCGCTGCCCTATCAGTCCATCTGTTCCCATAGCCGATGGGCGAGCACGCCGGCGCGCTTCTCGATCGCGGCCGCCGCATCGAGCGCGAGGTCCTCGCGATAGCGCCCGGCGATGAGCTGCACGCCGATCGGCTTGCCATCGTGCAGCGCCACCGGCACCACGGCGCCGGGCAGGCCCAGCACGTTGATCGCGGAGATGAAGCGGATCTCGCCCCAGAAGATCTCGCGCACGCGCTCGGGGCTGACGGTGTCCTCGCGCGGGCCCGGAATCGGCTTCACCGTGGTCGGCGCCAGCACCACCGGATACTCCTCGAAGAACAATTGCCAGGCGCGGATGTGGCCGTTGCGCGCGGCGGTCGCCTGCATCCAGGCCTTGAGGTCGAGCAAATTGGCCTTGGCTTTCATGCCGCCCCAAGCCTTGTGGAAGTCTTCGGACGTCACCTTCAGCATGCCGGCCTCCTGCATCACCATCGTCTCGTTGGTGATGATGTCGCACCAAGTCTGCCAGACGCCGTCGATGTCGGGCACATCGACCTCGCTGACCCGATAGCCGGAACGCTCCAGATGATCGGCGGCCTGGCGCAGCGCCGCCGCGACGTGCGGATCGACGTCCATGTCTTCGGGAATCCTGGCCAGCGCGACCTTGATCGGCCCCTTCGGCTTCGGCCCCACCAGCGGCGCCGGCACCCACCAGGGATCGCGCGGATCGCGCTGGCTCATCACCTCCAGCGCGAGCCTGACGTCGGCGACGTGGCGGGCGAGCGGCCCCTGCGCCGACATCAGATGCGCCAGCATCGGCCGCTCGGCCGTTGAGCTCGCGTTGAAAGCGGGAATACGCCCCTGTGTCGGCTTGATGGTCGCAACGCCGTTGCAATGCGCCGGCCAGCGCAGCGAGCCGCCGATGTCGTTGCCGTGCGCGATGGTGCCGATGCCGGCGGCGACGGCCGACCCCGCACCGCCCGAGGAGCCACCGCAAGTGATATCCGGATCCCAGGGATTGAGCGTCAGCCCGTGCAAGGGGTTGTCGGTGAAGCCGCGGAAGGAGAATTCCGGCGTGTTGGTGAGGCCGAGGACGATCGCGCCGGCCTTCTTCAGGTTGCGCACCACGGGCGAGTCCGACGGCGCGATGAGGTCCTTGTTGGCGGGAACGCCATTGAAATTCGGACGGCCTTCGTAGTCGACATTCTCTTTGATCGTGATCGGTACGCCATGCAGAAGGCCGAGCTCGCCGCCCTTCGCGCGCCGCTTGTCTGCCGCATGGGCCGCAGCCAGCGCCTCTTCCGAGAGATCGACGACAACGGCGTTCAGCCTCGGGTTGACCGCACGCATCCGGTCGAGATGCGCCTCCACGGTCTCGACTGCGGAGATGGCGCCGGAGCGGATTGCGGCTGCGGTCTCGACCGCCGACCATTGCCAGGCCGGGCCCTTGGGGCGGCGCGGTGCGGACGATTTTCGCGCGGCGGCCTTCTTGACCGGCTTGGTTGCAGCCTTCGCGACCTTGCCCTTGCGAACGGCGTTTTTCTTGCCGGAGGTCTGCGCTGCTTTCTTCGCAGCAGTTTTCTTCCTGGTCACCGTCTTCTTCGCCACGTCGCATCCCCTCAAATTGCGCCGCGGAAGTTATGGAGGTTCCATGACCGTGTACAGGCGCGTTTCTGCATCGCGACTAGCTTTTGAAGCGGCTATTTGGACAGCGACAAACTAGGGCATCTGCCTGCAGCCGCATCGCCATGGCCGCAGCGACCACCGATGGAAGGGTGTCGCGGACGGGCGCGAGGGAGGGGAGGTATAGATTGGCCGGACGGGGCTGATGGCGGAGAGAGTGGAAATCTATTTTTCCGCCGATTTCGGCCGCTATCGATCCTTTTGACCGCTATATCAACGATTAGGGTTCGCGTCGTCTGCCGCTGACGATCAGCGCCGGCCGCCTTAGAGCCGGACGCCGCATGGGCCGCGACGGGGGCCAGCGGCCCGAGCCAGCCAAATCTAAATGAGCGCATTTCGATTGCTAAGATAATCGGCCCTCGACCTGTAGCCTGCTGCCTTTCATGCAGGAGGTCCAAATGATCGATGCAGCTTGGCAGCCGAAGGCTCTCACCGAATTTGGGCGGCGCGAGATCAGATGGCTCTGGAGGCCTTTCATTCCCTTCAGCTTCATAACGACGGTCGCGGGCGATGGAGAGGTCGGTAAGACCACCGCTGTCTATGACATCCTGGCTCGCCTGACGACGGGCGATCCAATGCCGAGAATTGGCGACGAGCCGGAGCTGCTACACCAGCCAGGGTCGATAGTGATCCTCTGCAAGGAAGATGATCCGGGATACATGATACGCCCGCGCCTCGAGGCCGCCGGAGCGGACATGGACCATGTCCATATGGTCGTGGTCGAGCGACGCGGCTCTCGAAAAGACCAAGGAGTCGAGCTGCTCGGGAGATTGGATAACACCTTGGTAGACCTCGAACGCATCATCTGCCAGCTCGGCGACGTGCGGGCGGTGCTGGCTGATCCGATTACAGACTTCGCAGGCGACATCAGTCTCTACAAAGAAGATCAGGTCCGGCGCTTGCTCGGTCCGATCGCTCAATTAGCCAGCAAGTATGGATTTGCGTGGGTCAATATCCTCCATCTCATCAAGGACGGCTCTAAGAAGCCCCGCCAGCGAATTCTAGGAAGCGTCGGCCTCGTCAATATTTCCAGATCGGTCATTATGGTGGGCAAAAGCGCCGTCACCGGGCGACGCTTTTTGATGATGGAGAAAGCGAATCTTTGGCCTGAGCGTAAAGCTGTCGCCTTCGAGATCGGCAGTTATTCCGGACAGCCGGTGGTCGACTGGGAAGGAGATTATGAGGAAGTCGACCTGGAGGCAGTGCTCGCGGGCAAGAGCGCCCACGTAACTAAGCAGCAGCAAGCAGTGCTCTTCTTGCAAAAATGGCTTGCTGAAGGTGCAATGTCGTCGAAGGACGTCGAGGCCGCTGCAGAAGACATCGGAATTTCATTCGCGACCTTCAAGGCGGCGAAGCGAGAGGCCGGCGTGGTAGCTAAGCGGCTAAGGGGTATCTGGTGGTGGCAAATCGAGAGGCCAGGCGGCTTGTGACCGGCAAGTCAGCTCTCCCCAACTCAACCAATTGCATCTGAAGCGGCGCATCCCTGTGGGCGAGATGGGGATAAATCACACGCTTTCGGATATAAGCAGGGGAACCATGGTAGGTTGTTCCCTGATAATCAAGGGGAGACCCCATGCCCGCGTCCCTACCGTACCTTGCCAGCAACCGGAATGTCGCCGCGCTATTCAACAAGATCGCTTCCGCAAAAATCCCTCCCAAATTCACACATGATTTTTTGAAGACCACTATCGGGCTGTCAAGCACCAATGATCGACAGCTAATCCCGCTTATGCGCAATCTGGGCCTTCTAGATCAATCGAACACTCCAACGCCGCCTTATGCTCTACTCAAAGGGGATAAGGCGAAAGCCGCAATCGCAGACGGAATACGGATTGCCTATGCTCCGCTTTTTAATGCGGACGAGAAAGCCAATAAGCTGTCCGGTGACAAGCTCAAGAGCTTAGTTGCGCAAGTCGCTGGCAGCGATGACGACATGACTTCTCGGATTTCGGCGACCTTTTCGGCCCTAGTCAATCAGGGTGACTTCGAGGGCGAGAGCGTCACGAAGGTGGTGGAAAACGAGAAAGCGCAAGAGGATGCAGACGCAGAAGATGAGGCCCAAGGTAATGGAGGACGCAGAGCTGCGCCCAAGGGCCTGCGGACGGAATTTCAATATGTAATTCAAGTCCAGCTTCCATCGAATGGCACGGAAGAGACCTACCTGAACATATTCAATGCGATCCGGAAGACCTTCGTATGAGCAATGACGCGACGGCCGCGCTGTTCATCATGCTGGGTCAAGCCGCCGAAAAGACAGTCGCCCAGATCGAAGATGTAGTGCCTAAGGAGACGCTGCTGCTCTCGAGCGAATACGATCTCGCTGAAATGGTGCCCGAAAACGTCAGGCGCGCCATGGATGCCGCCATCGGGTATAAACTTTTCTTTGTATTCGAGAGCTATCTCCGAGAAATAATCGTGGAGGTACTATCGAAAGAAAATCAGAACTGGTGGGACAAGGTGCCGCCGGATGTCCAGACGGAAGTCACCAAGCTAGAGGAAGCCGAGGAAGTAAAAAGCTGGATGGCGCTTGGTTCTCGGGACAAGTCTTCGCTGATGACCTTGCCTCAATTGCTGCGCGTGATTGACGTCAACTGGAAGGAAGGGTTCGACGAAGCGGTCCGAGACAAAGGGCTCATTCAAGAAGCGCGAATTCTGGTGCATTTGCGGAATACCATCTGCCACATGAGCACCATCTCCAGCGAAGAAATTGAGAGAATTAAGCAGACGATGCGCGACTGGTTTAGGGTCGTCACGCCTTAATCCAGCTTGGCCAGCAGCCATCTTCCTCGTGCCGGCCGGTGCGATTGGTGCAGGTCTGATCCAGCAAGCGCTGGCTGACGATCTTCCAGATCGCGTCTGCTCCATAGAAGCGGACGGCATCTAGCTTCTGCATCTCGACGGTCCGAGAGCAGCGTCGGCACTCGACGCGAAGCACATGCTGCTTAATGTCGGCTAGGCGGCATTGATGGATTGGCTGCTTGGGCTTGCCGGCCGCGCGCGGGTCGTCCAGCAGCGATTGCCATAGGTCATCGGGGATTGGGGCAGAGGGGGCCGGACCGGGCGCCGACAGCTTGCGCTGCGGCTGAGCGGTGTTAGCCAGCCTATCGATCTGCTTCCTTGAGTACATTCGCCAGCCTGCCATCCGCTCTTTGCCCATGAGCGAATTAGAACATAACATGAACGCAGAGTCGAGTCGCTCGGCTTCGATCGTCCGCTTTGGGGCGGCCGTGTTCTTTAAACTAGCTAAATGCAGGAACCGGCCCGCTGGTCCCCAATGCCGCAATGGACGATTCTATATTTGCCGAGTGCCGGGTTGCGCGGGAGGACAGTCGCAGATTGCGTGACCACGCCCGCGCGCTTCTCCTTGCTCTGACAGAACAACGTCAACTCCTTCGCCTTGCTCGTGCCAAAGCGGCGATGGACCGGGCAGAGCTGGTGGCCCTGCGAGAAAACCTCCTGCCCTGAAGGGAGTGGACGTCCGCCCTTGGCCCTCATCCGACATGCGTCCGTGACATTGGCATGTCTGCTTGCGAGGCTAAAGCCGACCTCCAGGCTAAAAGTAGCGAGCCGCCGCCGGACGCCGGACAAGGGAGCGGCGGCTCGCTTGCCTGCCGCGCCTGGCGAAAGGGACAGGCCCCAGGCTGTGCGCTGTTCTTGCCGTCACCTGCGCACTGGACGGCCCGGCCGTGAAAGTGAAGAAAGCGGCCGGGACAGATCCCTTCCGTGGACCGTGGCTTTCGCCTTCGGAAGGGAATTCGCTCAAGCGGCCCTGATCCGCTCAGCCTTTACGCGCTTCACTGAAGCGAGGGCGATCCCAAGGACTGCGCGCGGGTCGGCATCGAGTCGTCGCTGGATCACAGGGCCCTCTTCCTCGCTGGCTTCGATCAAGCTTTCCTCGTCGCGTTCGCTCGCCAGCAGCTCGGCCTCGATCGCAGCCAGCTTGGAGGCTCGCTCCGCAGACGACATCATCAGCGCCGGCTTCGGCACCTTATCGAGCATCTCATGGAGCCGCCTTTCCAATGCCGCGCCGTCGATCCAAGCAAGGTACGCTGCAACATCCTGCTGGGCCGCCCATGCGCCATCGCTCATTGCGTTGAAGGTCGCGGCAAAGTTCCGGTCGTGGCCGAAGGAAAGGCTCGGCTTCCCGCGCTCTTGCTGCGCTCGGACGAAGGCTGACGCCTGCTCTTTCAGCTCGGCAATCGGCAGGCTGCATTGCATGATACGGACACGCTGCGCGGCCAGCTCCCTGATCTGGACACGCACCCTGGCGACCGCCTGTCCTAAGGTCTCCCCTTTTTGCCGCGTCGGCTTCGGCATCTTGGCCATCTCATAGTCGCCGGCGGCACCTGCCATCCAATATCGGACGTTGGCGGTCAGGTTGGCCAAATGGCGATGGCGCTCTTGCAGCTCGGCCAGGCGGCCCTGCAGGCGCGCGATCTCCCCTTCGATAGATCGGATATCCGAAGCAGGAGCTGTCCCGAGCGCCTTCGATAGATCGGACGCTCGCCGGGCGACAGAGGCCACCGCGTCGTGGGCCTCCATGGCTCTGGTCTCGATCCGATCCAGCCGTATCTGTGCCATTGTCGGTATTTGCGCCATGTCACGACCTCCAGGCATTCTCTAGACGGTGGATGCGCGCCGCATGGCCCGCGTCAGCACCGGCTGCCGGCGTCGTCGGCGCGATTTTCGCGGCCGGTGGCGCTTGGATAGGAGCCGGCTGCTTCCAAGCCTCTGATAGCCGTCTGTCGCGATCTGCCAGCGCCGTCTCGCGCGCTTCCGCGTGTTCGTCCGAAAGCTGGACGAAGCCCGGCCGGTGCATGGCTTGCAATGGTGAGGGCGCGGCATCCATGAGCATGGCGGTCACCCGGATACGGCCGCCATCTGGTAAATTGCCATTGGTGATCGGCTTGCCGTCTCTGTCGAAAGCTTCGTAGTTCATCGCAGTAGTCCTCCGCTGAAAAGATATCTTTGCAGCCTTCCGACGCGGAAGGTTGCGTTGTCGTCCAAGTCATCCCCGCCGACCCAGTCTAAATCGCTTCGGTATCGATAGCGCTTGCCGCCGATGTTCGCGATCAAGCCGGCGACAGCATTGCTGACATCGTCGTGCTGGTTGGGCGCGTGATCGATTGATGGCTTGCCGGCGCGAGAGGTCCGCATCTCCAGCCCGACGAATTGCTGCACCATGCGCTTGTGATGGAGAAAGTCGATCTTGCGGCTATTGATCAGCGGCAGCACGTCCCGATAGAGGTCGCTCTTGGCTTTGGCGCTCGGGTCGTAACTGATGCCATGCTTGCGCAAGGGTTCGCGCACCCATTCTCCGGCGAAGCGGTCGCCAATCACTTTTCGGATGCCATAGCTCTTGAGCGTCGCCGCGAAGGTCGCAGTCGTCTCCTCGGGACTAAAGGGTGGCTTGGCTTCGCGGATGCAATCGACAATCGCCATGCCGGTCGCAGCATCGAGGTGTCCAATTGCCAGCGTATAGCTGTCCTGCCCCGAGCCGCCGGCCGGATCGAGGAATGCAGAATAGGTGAAGCCTCTTTCGGCCGGCCGCTCAAAGATGCCGTCAGATACGCAGGCGAGGACGGTATCCAGTGAAATGTAGCTCTCGATGTCATTTCGGAACACTGCGCCGAATTCAGCCGATGCTGATGCCGGGTCGGCGGCATAGGCTTCGTCGATCTCCGATTGCGGCACACTCGGGTTCATCGTCCGGGTATCAGCTTGCCACACGAGCGTGGGGTCGCCCTCCTTCCCGAAATGATCCCGATAGGCTTCGTAAAGCACTCCGCGCTTCGCATAAGGCGATGAAGCGACGAGCAGCATGGCGTTCGGGATGGTGGACATCGCGGGCTTGATCGCCTTGACGATCTCAGCGTCCGGCGATGCCGATCCCTCATCAGTGGTGAAGAAGGCGGCTTCATCCAGAAGAGCGGCGACGACGGTATAGCCGCGCACCGATTTCATCGATGCTGTCGAAATTTCAATCGTCACCCGGTTATCGAGATCGAAGCCCTCAGCCGTCTCGCGCTCAATCATGCAGGCAAGCAGCGGGACCTCCTTCAGGAGCGCCCGGATATAGCGGAGAATCGTCCGTGCCTGCCGTCGATCAGAGGCGACGATCATAACGGTGCAGCGCTCGCCCGGAGCCAAATACGGCCGATAGTCGAAGAAGCAGGCTAGGAAAGTCGCGACAAGCGCCAGCACAAAGGACTTTCCGGCTCTTCGCCCGCAGATCAGATAGGCATATCGAGCGACCGAAGTCGGTGGCTTCTTGCGGCCCGTACACCGCTGAAAGAGCTTTAGCTGATCCGGCGTCATCTGCACGGCAAAGAGGGCCGCCAAGAAGGTCAGCCAAGCCCCCCAGCTCTCCGGCTTCTTGGAGAACCAAGGCCAGAAGAGCCGCGCATCTCGGACGGCATCGAGGATTGAGATGCCATTGCGCCCGGCTGACGGGCTCGTCTGCCGCTCTTTGGCTCGATGTCGGGTGATTGAGGCGGGACGGATGCGCACGATCATGGACGCGCCTCCATTTGAGCGCGGCGATGCGTCCAAGCGACCCGATTGGCAGCACCGATTTTGGCGCTGTGCTCCCGCGATAAGGTCCGACCCCGGAGCGCGGCGGATAGCTTAGCCCGATGCTCTGCTGATTTAGGCTTGCCAAGCTTCGCGGCGGAAATGCGCCGGCAGGTCTCCAGTGACACGATCTTGCCGACGTGGAATTGCCGGACATTCTCAGCATGGGGAATGATCTCCACATTGTCGATCGCATAAGGCCCGCGGTCTCCCATGCGAGCCATGACATATTGGCCGCGATGACGCCCGCGTTTCAGAAGCTTGCCACTCGCAATCCAGACAGCGAGCCAGTCGCTGAAGGTCAAAGCGAAGCCGATGCCCCGGCTCGCGGCTGCCGATCGCTGGCTGCAAAAGTCCGCTCTCAGCTTTCGAAGCCGCGCCTGCGTCAAGAAGCTCGGATACCCTGGCCTAATGCGATGAATGATCTTCGCCGGCATCACTCGGATTCCTCATGATCGAGGATGACGCTGCGATTTCGATTGGCTCTTTGCGCCAGATAGCTTTGGAGGTCGGCCGGCCCATCATTGAGCGTCTTCGCATGGCGTCCCCATCCGATCTCCCTGCTGAGGCGAAGCTGCTGGGCCGTCAGAGATGCATAGCTCTGCAAGAGTGACTGAGGCGGCTCTTTCCGCGAGCGCCGCAATCGCGCGAGGCGATCTTCCATATGGATGAGTTCGGCCTCCAGCGCGCCGATGCGTCGGCATGCGATGCGCTGCGGATCAGTCACGGCATCGTCCCCGCCGCAATGCTGGATCAGCGCTCGATAGGTTGCCTTGAGCAAGCGCGCCCATCGCGATCGTCCATCTTCATTCGGCAGAAGATCGCGGCCCGTGCTAATGCGCGATGAGTGTCGACCATCCGAGCTGCCGCTGTCGAATATCTTCTGACTCGCTCTTATTCGCCTTGCCATTTCGAACCTCGCCCGCTCTGCTTCGACATGGGCCAGCGGCATGGGTCTATGGCTAAGTCGCTTAGATGCTCCGATGCAACCCGCTTGCAAAAAGCGATCTATTCGAAGTGCTTAAGCGGAGATGATCTCCGCCATAGTTACAGCAATCGAGCAAATCGCTTCTCTTTTCAGCCGCTTCGATTTGTCCGCTTCCCTGACAAAATTGGGGGTTTTCGTTATCGACATGGGCCAGCTTTCGAGCATCCAATGCAGCCTCTTGAGCCTGCTC
Source organism: Bradyrhizobium sp. 4 (assembly GCF_023100905.1). Taxonomy (NCBI): domain Bacteria; kingdom Pseudomonadati; phylum Pseudomonadota; class Alphaproteobacteria; order Hyphomicrobiales; family Nitrobacteraceae; genus Bradyrhizobium; species Bradyrhizobium sp. 4. The sequence continues at coordinate 312,302 of NZ_CP064686.1, read as the reverse complement.
TATCGCTTCAATGCGAGCGAGACCCTTCTGGGCGCGAGACTCTGATGATCTCTCTGGATTTGAGTTTTCGCTCGCGATGATCCGCATCCATGCGGCTGACTATGTGCCGGTGAAGCTCGGACGACCTACTTTTGCGTTGCTCAAGGTGCTAAGGGATTAAGCGACTAAGGAAATAGAGTCCGCGCCGCCACCCTGATCTAGCATGCCAGATCAGAATTACCATCCACATCCATAGACCTGATGAAGCGATCCATCGGAATGATTGGATGGAGTCTGTCATAAAGGTTCTGGATGCTGATGACAGATCGGATGCTCCAATACCCTGGAAGGTCTTCGATCTTGCAGCCGGCCGCTTCCGCTTCTTTACTCATCAATAGCTGCTCTGGCCGGAATTGGCCGACTGTGCGGATAAGCTGATGTCCCATCCGCAGGTCGATGTTCATGCTGATGCGATCGGTGATCTTCTTGATCAGCGGTTTTCTTCGCGACTTCCTTGGGAGGGAATTGTCGCCATCCATTGCGTTGTTATAGGCGCGACCGAGCCCTTCAACGTCGGCCACATAGCAGAAGCGCTGGTTCTCTCTCCAGAATGTGGTCGGGTCCGGCATGAGTCCGAGCTGCCTACGCTGATGTGCTCTGGCGCCTTTGGTGCGGCGCTCATCATGAAGTGGCGGGATTGCTGATTTGGCAACCTTGGACTTCTTATCCGCATAAGTGACGCTCAAGTGCGGGGTGTCGCGCTCGCCGGTATAGAGCGTGAAGCCTTTCAGGCCGAAGCAGACCCTGACCCGCTGATCACCTCGGTTCTTGATAAGCGCATGGGCGAGGACGAATTGCAGCGCATCGCGGAGGCCATCCATCGAGCCATAAAAGCGGTCCAGCGCGAATTCGCTGTAGTTGAGCATAAATCTGCGCTCGGTAAGATAGTCGAGCGCCGCGCGCGTCGGCTGCCTGACAATGAGCGCCTGCTGATATTCGAGGTGTGGACGGTTATCGCGGCGGAAGCGGGGCTTGCGGTTCTTGTGGTCGAGCTTGCCGGTGCATAGGCCCTGAAGATGCGTGAGTTCGGCCGGCTGGAGCGGATCGGGCAGCCATCCCCGGATGACATCGCAATAGGGGATCGCTTGCAGCGGCTTGCCGAGGCCGTCGAGGGGTGTCGCGACGAAGGGGGCATCTTCCGGGGCGCTTGGCTGCGGAAGGGGCATAGACGCCCGTCTCTGACGGACGGCGCGGCGCGTCGGCTGCCGATCTGAGGCACGGGTAGCGCCATCGAGCGCGCTATGGCAAGCTTTGGACACGGCAGCATCCCTTTCATGCTGTCAGCGGCGAAGCGCTCTTGGCGGAGCGGCTATCGCAAGTGATTGGGGCGCATCTCGGTGGTCGATGCGCCCCTCTCCATTCAAGCTGGCATTTTTCTTTGTCGTGAAGCAACCGGCCGCGCCAATCACGCGCCCCCCCCTTTCAGCAGCTTGCGTTCCTGAGGATCGAAAGTGATCGCCCTCCCCTCATCCTTCGCTCTCAGCCATTCTTCGACAAGATCCTCGCGCCAGCCGACGCATTTCTCCGACAGCTGAACCGCTTTAGGAAAAGTCTTGGCCAGCATCATCTGCCTAATGGTGGTCTTGCCGAGACCGGTACGTCGCAGGACTTCTGGCCGGCGAAGGAAAGCGATAGGTCGCTCGTTCATGATCGATGCTCCGCATTGTTGATCGCGGAGCATCGTTGCAGATCGATCAGTGACTTCTTAGCAATCTAAATCGGGTGATTTAAAAAAGCCCGGCGGATATCGGCGGACCGGATCGCTTATGACTTGCCGCGCTATTGCATCGTAAACCTTGCCCTCGGTATCGCTCGCAGCTCGCTGCCGGAGTAGATCCGATTTGTTGATTTCCTCGTTGATGGCGCCGGCAGTGAAGGCGCCAATGCTTGGCCTCGATTGGCCAGACGTGTCATCGCGGTAAATCCGCCTCTTCTTCAAGACGGCTAGAGCCGCGCGCCGGCAAGCCACGTGGTATGAGTCTTCTGAGCGGCCCTTGTCGGTTGGGAGAACGCCCTTCTGGAGCTTAAGCGTTGGTTTTAGCGCGCGGCGTCCCTTTTCTGTCAGCTCATCCCAAAGCGCAAGTATCTGACAAAAGAGCGCCGCGTCCTCCTCGTCTAGCTCCGGAATTTTCTTTACCATGATAATCTCGGTACAAAAATGCCTGCCATTGATCCATCAGCTTCCGACGCTTCTCCAGCATCGTCGTGCGCTTATAAGCTGCCATGCTCTTATTGCGGATCGTGTGGGCGAGCGAGGCCTCGATAACGAAAGGATCAGCATCGGTCTTTTCGCTTGCCCAAACGTTAAAGGTCGAGCGGAAGCCATGCGGGACATAGGACGGCGCAAGACCTTTCATGGCTTTCAGCATGGCCATATTGCAGAGATGCCGACCCGACTGCTGGCCGATGAATAGGTAAGGGTTGCCGCCTTCGCGCGGCAGAGCCGCCAATATTTCGACAACGCGGTCACAGAGCGGTACTTCATGATCTTGGCCATTCTTCATCCGCGCGCCGGGAATGGTCCAAAGCTTTTTATCCAAGTCGAGTTCCGCATCGGACATGCCAATGATCTCATTGGTCCGAGCGGCCGTCAAAATTAACACCTCCAAAGCTCGGAAGGTGATGCCCTTCTTTGAAGCCAGTGTGTCGAAGAAGGCTGGAGCTTCTCCATATGGCATGGAGGGCTGGTGCCGCTGCCTGCGCACTTTGCTCGGCTTGGCGAGAATTTCTTCCAGATGGCCTTTCCAAGCAGCCGGATTGTCGCCGCTCCGATGGCCGAATACTCGCGCGGCGGAGAGCACCTTTTCGATGCGCCCCCGAACCCTGGAAGCGGTCTCAGGCTTTTTCGTCCAGATGGGTTCCAAGATTTTGACGACGTGCGCGGTCTCGATATCGGACACTGCCAGACCGCCGATAACCGGGTAAGCATAAGTCGCCAGCGTATTTGCCCATTGGTCGGCATGCTTGGCGTTTCGCCATCCGGCTTCTTTTCGCTTGATGAAATCTGCGGCCGCTTGCCGGAAGGTTACAATTCTCGCCGCAGTCGCGGACGCTTCAATTTCTGCGGCGCGCTCTTCAACAGCTATCGCCTTAGCCGATTGACGCTTCGCCTCGATCGGGTCTTTGCCGCCTGACAATTGCGCGCGAGCCGCAGCGGCCCTTCTCCGAGCTTCCGCTAGCGATACCGCCGGATAGGCTCCAAGGCCCATCTGCCGATCGTACTTCTCTCCCGGCCGCTTATATTGAAAAAGCCAGGACCCGCTCTTTTTCGACTTGAGCTGGAGCCAGAGGTTGCCCCCGTCCGCATATCGCTTGCCTGGCTCGAATATGACTTCTTTTCTCTCACCCTTGATGATGAGGTCCATGTACCCGCGCTGAAGGCCGGTGGGACTAAGTTTATTGATTGCAGCCATGGCGTATCTCCTACGCCATTCGATAGGTCGTGGACCGGGCGGCCATCAACCGAAGTAAATGGGCCGATTTAGTTTTGACAAGGGCCAAGACATGGGCCGGCGGCGGCAGCCCCTTAACACAGCCTAAATTGTAGGGCTGATGGCGGAGAGAGTGGGATTCGAACCCACGGTACGGTTTCCCGCACACACGCTTTCCAAGCGTGCGCCTTAAGCCACTCGGCCATCTCTCCGGAGCGCACTCTCTTGAAGGGGCGCCGATGATTTTGCAAGGGATGGCGGGGAAATCGGGTGATTTTTCCCTAAGATGTTGTATTTAATAGACAATATCAGGCGCCATCACACCGCTCGGAACCGCCCGCGGGCTGAACCGGCGGCGGGTTTGGCGCGACGATTCACTCAAGACCGTCAAACACGTCCGGGGGCAGCATGACCATCCGCAACACCATCGCCGCGCTGAGCCTGGTTTCGGCCGTTGGCGCCGCCTTTTCCGGACCGGCCGCCGCACAGGTCTGCACCCGACAAGGGGGCGATGTCAGCTGTGACGACGGACGGCGCGGGATGCTTTCGGGCGATGCCATCCTCTGGCCGGACGGCACGCGCTCGAGCGCGACGCCGCATCAAAGCGTCATCATCGGCAACAAGAGCTCGGTGCATGTCGGGCCCGGCGTGTTCGTCGGCCAGGGCAAGGGCATGGTGCCGCTGGACGATCCGAACGCGCCGAACAAGCGGCAGTGCGCGATTCTGGAAGGCGTGTCGTATTGCTATTGAGGCTCTCGTCTTCGGCCCTGCCCTCCCCCCGTAAGGAACGGGGAGAAGGAGACTAGATCAACCGCACGCCTGATATCGCCGACTTGAGCCAGCGCAGCGCTTGCGGCGGCTGTGCTGCGAGCGGCGCTACTGCAGCCTTCTCCGTCCGGCACTTCTCCAGCTCAGCGACGAAATCCGCCGACCATTGCTGGATGGTGTGGCCGCGCAGCTTCTTCATCATCGCATCCCAGCGCATCTTGCGCTCGGTGAGCGGCATCGCGGCCGCGACCGCGATCGCGCGCGCCATGCCGTCGATGTCGTGCGGATTGACCAGCAGGGCGGCGTCGAGTTCGTTGGCCGCGCCGGCGAATTTCGACAGCACCAGCACGCCGGGATCGGCGGGATTTTGCGCGGCGACGTATTCCTTGGCGACAAGGTTCATGCCGTCATGCAGCGGCGTCACCACGCCGATCTGCGCGGTGCGGTAGAGACCCGCGAGCACGGCTTGGCTAAAGCCCTTGTTGAGATAGCGGATCGGTGTCCAGTCGGCCTCGCCGTGGCGGCCGTTGACGTCGGACACGAGCCGCGCGACCTCGTTCTGCAGATTGCCATAGGCTTCGATGGCCCCGCGCGAGGGATTTGCGATCTGCAGCAGCGAGATGCTGCGCGCAAACTGCGGATGTTCGGTCCAGAGCCGATCGAACGCGCTGATGCGGTTGACGAGGCCCTTGGAATAGTCGAGCCGGTCGACGCCGATCGCGAGCCGCTCACCGTTGAGGCTGCGGCGCAGCCGCGACACATCCGGATGCGACGCCGATTTCGCTGCGTATTGCGCGAACTTCTCGGCATCGATGCCGATCGGGAAGACCTCGCAGCGCGTTCGGCCATGCTGCGAGATCGCAACGCCGTCTTCGACGGCGAGGCCGAGTTCGCCCGCGACATAGCCGAGAAAATTCTGGCAATCGTCATGGGTCTGGAAGCCGATCAGATCGTAGGCCAACATCGCCGTGATCAGCTCGCGATGATTGGGTACGCCTTGCATCACCGCCGCGACGGGCCACGGCGTATGGAGGAAGAAGCCGATCGGGTCGTCGACACCGAGGTCGCGCAGCTCCGCGCCGAGCGCGAGGAAATGGTAATCCTGCACCCAGAACGCGGTTTGTGCTTTCCGGAAACGCATCAAGGCGCGCGCCATGAAGGCGTTGACCTCGCGATAGCTGACATAGTCGTCACGCGAGACGCGGATCAGATCGCTGCGCGAGTGCAGCGCCGGCCATAGCGCCGAATTGGCAAAGCCTTCGTAATAGCCGCCATAGTGCGCCGCCGGCAGATCCAGCGTCGCGATCGCGCCAGAACCCAGTGCTTCGATCTCGGCGAACGGCTCCTTTTGATGACCGTCACGCACACGGCCCGAGGAACCCACCCAGATCGCGCCCGAATGTTCCACGACAGGCAATAACGCCGCCGCGAGACCGCCCGTCATGGGCTCGTTGGGCTTGCCGCGCGCGACGCGATTCGAAACGACGACTAAGTTCACAGGTCGTCCCCTCCTGTTTCATTCCACCCCATTTAACTGCCGTTCATCAATATGGTTCCTGATCATCCTTTGCACCAATTGAAACCAAAATCGGGCGCGCGCGTTGGAACCGGTTTACCTCAAGGCAACCCGACGATTTCGCTACACAAAGTCGGCTTTGGAACCGTGGCAGGCGCAGCATGAAGCCGACGCGCTGGGGAGTTACGCGCGCGATATGTGGCTCCGAGATGTCCGTGCCTTATTCCAACCTTGAGTCGTCGAGCAGCCGCGCGAGGAACGCGCGCACGTCGTTCGGCGCGTCGAAGTGCCCGTTGACACCCATGGCGCGGCGGCCGACCGAGAAGGCGAGCCCGTTCATGTCGGGCATGATCGCGAACACGGTCTCGTCGGTGACGTCGTCGCCGATGAAGATCGGACGGCGCCCCTTGAAAGGCTCGTGCTTCATCAACTCGCGCACGCCGGTCGCCTTGGTGAAACCGGAATGCTTGATCTCGCAAACGAACTTGCCGGGCAGCACCTCGATCGGCGCGTTGGGCAGGTCGGCGCGGATCAGCGAAACGGATTCATAGATCGCCTTCTCCGCATGCGGCGCAAGGCGGTAATGCAGCGCCAGCGAATAGCCCTTGTCTTCGAGCAGAATGCCGGGACTGAGCTTGGCAACCGCCGCGAGCCGCCGCTTCAACTCCTTGTCCAGCGGCGGCGCACTGATGGCATCGGCTTCATTGTCAATGGAAAGCCGCATTTCCGCGCCGTGGCCGGCGACGGCGCGAAAGACATCGGGCGCGAAGATCAGGTCGATGTCGTTGAGCGAACGGCCGCTGACCATCGCCAGCGCGCCCGACGTGCGCTCCGTCAACCGGTTCAGTGTTTCCGACAGGCCTGGCGGCACCCACACCTCGCGCGGCGTCGGCATCAGGTCGAGCAGCGTACCGTCGATGTCGAGCAGGATCGCTGTTTCATTGAGATGCGGTACGAGTGCGTGAGGCACCGGCACCGCATCGGGCGCTTCATCGTCGACCATGGCGCGCTTTTGATCCAATTCAGCCAGTTCCGATTTCATAGTCTACTCCATGGAAGCCAGCGGCCGCGCGATTTCTTCGAGCGATTTGCGCTCCGCCGAGACGGCATAGCGCCACGCCACGATCGCGGCTGCGATCATCAGGAATGCCCCCAGCAAATAGCCTGCGAACACGCTCGTGCGTGATCCCGTGTCGATCAGCGCCCCGAACAACGCGGGGCCGATCACGCCGCCGATGCCGGTGCCGACCGCATAGAATACGGCGATCGCCAGCGCGCGGACTTCCAAGGGAAACGTCTCGCTGACGGTGAGATAGGCGGCGCTCGCGGCGGGCGAGGCAAAGAAGAAGATCACCATCCAGGCGATGGTCTGCCCCTGCGCGCTCAAGGCGCCGATCGAGAACAGATAACCCGACAGCGCGAGCAACAGGCCAGACGTCCCATAGGTGAACATGATCATGGTCCGGCGGCCGAGCGTATCGAACAGGCGACCGAGCAGCAGCGGACCGAGGAAATTGCCGGCGGCGAAGGGGAGCAGATACCAGCCGACATGATCGGCGCTGATGCCGTAAAAATCTGTCAACACCAGCGCAAAGGTGAAGAAGATGGCGTTGTAGAAGAAAGCCTGCGCGATCATCAGCACGAGGCCGACCATCGCCCGCTGGCGGTAGACCGAGAACAGCGTGTGCACGACCTCGCGGATCGGCGTGTGACTCCGCATTTTCAGGCGGATCTTGGCGAAGCGCCCGTCGCTCGTATCCTGGTCGTGTCCGAGCACCGAGCGCTCGATCACGTCGACGATGGCGTGGGCCTGGTCGGGACGGCCGTGGATCATCAGCCAGCGCGGACTCTCCGGAATCCACATCCGCATCAAGAGCACGACGAGGCCGATGGCCGCGCCGATGAGATAAGCGAGGCGCCAGCCGAGATCGGGGCCGATCACCGCGGGATCGAGCAGCACGATGGCCGCGACAGCGCCCATGGCCGCACCGATCCAGAAGCTGCCGTTGATGACGAGATCGGTCCAGCCGCGATAGCGCGCCGGCACCAGTTCCTGGATGGTGGAATTGATCGCGGTGTATTCGCCGCCGATGCCGGCACCGGTGAGGAAGCGAAACAGCGCGTAGCTCGCGACATTCCATGACAGAGCGGTCGCGGCCGTTGCCGAGAGATAGAGCGCGAGCGTGATGAAGAACAGCTTCTTGCGGCCGATGCGGTCGGTGAGCCAGCCAAAACCGAGCGCGCCGAGCACAGCACCCGCGAGATAGGCGGAATTGGCAACGCCGAGATCGAGATTGGAGAAATGCAGGGTGGGACTCTGCTTCAGCGCGCCGGAGAGCGCGCCGGCGAGCGTCACCTCGAGGCCATCCAGAATCCAGGTGATGCCGAGCGCGAGCACGACGCGGGTGTGAAAGCCGCTCCACGGCAGCGCGTCAAGTCGTGCGGGAATGCTGGTTTCGATAATGCGATCAGCCGCGGCCGCCGTGGAGACCACAGGTCCATCGTTCGGCGCTGGGCTTCGCTGCAATTCCATCGCGTTGTTGCATCTGACCAATGGACATGGCCCCGGTTCACATGGCGTGAACGGGGGCGATCCGATCAAGGGGGTGCGGCATTCCGCCTGCCACCTGCCACAACGTCTGTGGCGAGGGCAGGTTCCCCGTGGAACGACCGTTCGCGCCGCTGGTTTTCGCTGGAGCCGCAAGGAGTTGACGCATGGCTCATGTCAGAAAGACGACACATTCTCGCAAAACAGCGGCGCGCAAGAGCACCAAACGCGCCGCACCGAAGCGCTGGTCGCAGCGCGTGACGAAGGAGAGCGACGCGCTCGACCTCAAACAAGGCGTGTTCAAGCTGACCAGCGCGAAGAAGATCGCGACCTCGTTGAAGCGCTCGGCCGAGCACAGCGCGCGCCGCAAGACCGGCGCCTACCGCTCGGCCCTGTCGATGCTGACGTTCTACATCAACCGCGCCGGCAAGACGCTGCCGCAGACGCAGCGCACGCGGCTGGAGCGGGCAAAGGTGGAGCTGAAGCGGGCATTCGGGAGGGAGTGAGTGCCACGTCGTCCTGGACAAGCGCAGCGCCGATCCAGGACCTATTACCCCAGGGAGCAATTTGGCGATGACTCGGAGTGAGCAGTTCGCCCGATAACTGCTGCTTGGGCTAATGGGTCCTGGCTGTCGCCAGGACGACATTGGCGGGAATGCCCCTACGCCGCCCGAATATTGCCCATGAAGCGGTCGAGCTCGGCACGCAGGCGGGTGCTTTCGGACGACAGTGTCTTGGCCGAGTGCAGCACCTCTTCCGAGGCCGAGCCGGTTTCGGCGGCGCCGCGGTTGACCTGGCCGATGTCGGTGGCGGCGGTCTGAGTGCCCTGCGCGACGGTCTGGACGCTGCGCGCGATTTCCTGCGTCGCTGCGCCTTGCTGCTCCACTGCGCTCGCAATCGACGTCGAGATCGACGAGATCTGGCCGATGGTCGCGCCGATCTCCTTGATCGCCGCAACCGACTCGGCGGTGGCGCCTTGCATGCCCGTGATGTGCGAGGAGATCTCGTCGGTGGCCTTCGCGGTCTGGCTCGCGAGCGACTTCACTTCGCTGGCGACCACTGCAAAGCCGCGGCCGGCTTCACCGGCGCGCGCCGCCTCGATGGTCGCGTTGAGCGCCAGAAGATTGGTCTGCTCGGCGATCGCCGTGATGAGCTTGACCACTTCGCCGATCTGCTGGGCGGCATGCGAGAGCTTGCCGATGCGGTTATCGGTCTCCTTGGCCTGCACCACGGCAGCTTCGGCAATGCGGCTGGAATCGCGGACCTGGCGGCCGATCTCCTCGACCGAAGCCGAGAGCTCTTCCGTCGCGGTCGCGACCGACTGCATGTTGCTGGAGGCCTGCTCGGAGACGTCGGCGACCTGGCTCGACAGGCTCTGCGTGGTCTCGGCGGTGCGGGTCAGCGTCGAGGCCGCCGATTCCAGCTGCACGGCGGAAGCCGAGACGTTGGAGACGATGGCGCCGACCGCGCTCTCGAAATCGTCGGCGAAACGAATCAGCTCGGAACGGCGAGCAGCGCTCGCTTCCTTGTTCTGGGCCTCGTTGGCGGCGGCGTCGCGCTCGGCCTTGGCCACGGCCTGCACCTTGAATTCTTCGACCGCGCCGGCCATCTCGCCGATCTCGTCCTTGCGCCCCAGGCCCGGCAGCACGACGTCGAAATTGCCCGCGGCAAGCTCGCGCATCGCCTTGCACATCGCGATCATCGGACGCGAAATGCCATTGCCCAGCATCCAGGCCAACGCGGCGCCAATGGCGAGGCCGCCCAGCGCCATCATCAGCATCGTCCGCTCGGTCTCGCTGATGGTGGCATTGGCGCTCACCTCGATGCGCTGCTGATCCGCCGTCAGCTCCGACCGCAGCTCACCCGAGAGCTTGAGAATGGACGCGGCCGTCTTGGTCATGTCGCCGTTCAGCTTGACGATGACCTTCACGTTCTCGGTCAGCTTCGAAAAGGAGGCGCGGTACTGCTTGAGGAGATTGCTGATCTCGGTGACGCGGTCGGTGATCTTCTGGTCGTTGGCATAGATCGAGACCAGCAAGGTCTCCAGGAATTTGATGCGGGCGGTCACGCCGTCGGCGGTCTTCGGCTCCGGCTTGGCGACGAAGGCGCTGACCGAGGTGGAAACCGCAAGGTATTGCGATGTGATGTCCTTGGCCGTGCCCTGAACCGAGTTCAGGCCCGCCAATGCCGCGGTATCGGCAAGATCGTCGAACTTGAAGCGGATCTTGTTGCCGACGCTGTTGAGCTCATCCGTCGCGATCTTGCCGTTCTCGCGCGTCAACGTGATGATCTCGCCGAACACCTTGGTAAAGCTCTTGAAGTCGGCCTCGAGCCTGCCGACCTGCTCGCGGCGCGCGGCGCCCGTGGTGGCCGCCGCAGACTTGGCGATCGCGGCCCTCAAATTCTCTTCGGCCGCTTTGGCGGCGGTCTCATCATCCGCCGCGCCGGTCAGCGTGTAGGCCCGCGCCAACCCCTGGTAGGCGATCAGCTCGCGATCGACCGTCCGCGCAAGGTCCGCTTCGGCGACGCTGGAGCGGTAGGAGGCCACGGCGGCCTGGATCCGCTCGAACCCGAAATACGCGAAAGCCATGCTGACGGCGAGGATGGCGAGCACCGCCACGAAGCCGAGAATGATTTTTGCGCGAAAACGCAAGGTGAGCAGCTTCGATGTGGTCGGCTTCGACTTGACGGGCATTCCCCACCCCATTCCATTCGCGGAAAACCAGGCGCAGCCCGGAAGCAGCCCGCTTCCTGACGCGTGAGCACGGTAAATGGCAAAGGATAAGCGGCGGTAAATTTGTGGCGCCGCAACCGGCGGTTAGGTGACGCAGGGTCTCGTCGTCCTGGCTTTCGCCAGGACGACATTGGCGGGAATGCCGCTACGCCGCCCGGATATTGCCCATGAAGCGGTCGAGCTCGGCACGCAGGCGCGTGCTTTCGGACGACAGTGTCTTGGCCGAGTGCAGCACCTCTTCCGAGGCCGAGCCGGTTTCGGCGGCGCCGCGGTTGACTTGGCCGATGTCGGTGGCAGCGGTCTGAGTACCCTGTGCGACGGTCTGGACGCTGCGCGCGATTTCCTGCGTCGCTGCGCCTTGCTGCTCCACTGCGCTCGCAATCGACGTCGAGATCGACGAGATCTGGCCGATGGTCGCGCCGATCTCCTTGATCGCCGCAACCGACTCGGCGGTGGCGCCTTGCATGCCCGTGATGTGCGAGGAGATCTCGTCGGTGGCCTTCGCGGTCTGGCTCGCGAGCGACTTCACTTCGCTGGCGACCACTGCAAAGCCGCGGCCGGCTTCACCGGCGCGCGCCGCCTCGATGGTCGCGTTGAGCGCCAGAAGATTGGTCTGCTCGGCGATCGCCGTGATGAGCTTGACCACTTCGCCGATCTGCTGGGCGGCATGCGAGAGCTTGCCGATGCGGTTATCGGTCTCCTTGGCCTGCACCACGGCAGCTTCGGCAATGCGGCTGGAATCGCGGACCTGGCGGCCGATCTCCTCGACCGAAGCCGAGAGCTCTTCCGTCGCGGTCGCGACCGACTGCATGTTGCTGGAGGCCTGCTCGGAGACGTCGGCGACCTGGCTCGACAGGCTCTGCGTGGTCTCGGCGGTGCGGGTCAGCGTCGAGGCCGCCGATTCCAGCTGCACGGCGGAAGCCGAGACGTTGGAGACGATGGCGCCGACCGCGCTCTCGAAATCGTCGGCGAAACGAATCAGCTCGGAACGGCGAGCAGCGCTCGCTTCCTTGTTCTGGGCCTCGTTGGCGGCGGCGTCGCGCTCGGCCTTGGCCACGGCCTGCACCTTGAATTCTTCGACCGCGCCGGCCATCTCGCCGATCTCGTCCTTGCGCCCGAGGCCCGGCAGCACGACGTCAAAATTGCCCGAGGCAAGCTCGCGCATCGCCTTGCACATCGCGATCATCGGGCGCGAAATGCCGGTGCCGAGCAGGAAAGCGAGGATCGCGCCGAGCAGCGTGCCGCCGACGGCCAGCATCAGCACCAGTTGCTCGGTCTTCCCGATGGTCGCTTCCGATTCGGACTCCAGCCGCTGCTGTTCGGCAACGAGGTCCGCCTTCATGGCGGTAGCACCCTGAAGGATCGCGCCGGCCGAACCGCTCATCTCGGTGACGAGATCGTCGATCATCTTGGCGTTGGCGATCAGTTTTTCCAGCGATTCCCGATAGGCGCCGAGCAATCCCCTGGCATCCTTCAGGCCGGCGACGATCTTGTCGTCCATCGAATAGACTGCGTTGAGCGAGTTCTCGACGAATTTCAGCCGCGCCAGCGCGCTGGTAGCAATCGTCTGGTCGGACGTCAGCACGAAATTGGTCGCCGCCGCATTCGCGGTCTGGAATTGGGCGTTGACCTGCTTGGTTCCGAACTCGATCGCCTGCGCCTCGGAATCGGAGGCATTGTTGCCGATGTCGTCGAGCTTGTATTTCAGGAGGTTGGCGTTGCGCGTGAGCTGGTTCTGCACCAGCAGCGTGCTGTCACGCTTGGCCTGGAGGACTTTTGCGAAGGTCGCGGAGAAGTTGGAAAACTCCTTGGAGAGCTTGCCCAGACTTTCCTGCCGCGCCGGCTTCTTGGCGCTCTTGACCGCCTGGTCGATGGCGCCCTTCAGGCCGGTCTCCGCGTCCAGCGCCGTCTTGGCGTCGTCCTCCTTGCCGGTGACGACGAAATATTTGACGGCCGAGCGATAGGCGAGCAGCTCCCGGTCGATATTACGGGCGAGATCGGCCTCGGTGACGCTGCTGCGGTAGGACCCGACCCCGGACGAGACCCGCTCGAAGCCAAAATAGGAGAAAGCCATGCTGCCGGCGGAGATCACCAGCACCGCGGCAAAGCCCAGAATGATCTTGGCGCGGAACCTGAGGGTCGGCATTATTGTGCGCTTCGACGACGACGCGATACGCCCGGACATTCCCACCCCCATTTTCATTCAGCCGAGATCCGGTGGCGCCCCGCCCCCTGACCTGGCTGCGCAAAACTAAGGCAGAATCGATAAGGGGCGGTAAATTCGGTGGGCCGCAGAGTTCAGGCTCTATCAGCCCAGCGAACTGAAAAGGCGAACCGCGCTAGGATATAGAGGCTGGCATCCCAGCTGCGCCCCGGCGCCGCACCCGATCTGGCCGACTCGCCCCCCCAACCAATGTTGGGCATTCTGGATCAATGACTTTTCCATGACGCGGGCGACCAAAATCGTAGTTGCAAAGTTCCGGGTCGCTGTCTCTAATTAGAAACAATCAAAATCGACCCCGGGAGGACTTCAACCGTGTCTACAGTCAAACTGACGGTGAACGGCAAGGCTGTTGCCGTTGACGTCGAGGACCGCACGCTGCTGGTTCAGCTGCTGCGCGACCACCTCAACCTCACCGGAACCCACGTCGGCTGCGACACCAGCCAGTGCGGCGCCTGCGTCGTCCATATGGACGGCAAGGCGGTCAAATCCTGCACCATGCTGGCGGGACAGGCCGACGGCGCCAGCATCACCACGATCGAAGGCATCGCCAAGGGCGACGAGCTGCACCCCATGCAGGCGGCCTTCCGCGACAATCACGGCCTGCAGTGCGGCTATTGCACGCCGGGCATGATCATGTCGGCGATCGATATCGTGCACCGCTATGGCGGCCAGCTCGACGAGGCCACCGTCCGCCACGAGCTCGAAGGCAATATCTGCCGCTGCACCGGCTACCACAACATCGTCAAAGCCGTGCTGGACGCGGCAGGCCGCATGAAGGTCTCGCAGGCAGCCGAGTAAGCGGCGCGCCTCGATATAAGAACCATTGCCGCTGCTTTCGAGGGAAAGCGCGGTCAAGACAAATTCCGATCGGGAGGACCAGACATGGGTGTTGAAGGCATTGGCGCGAGCGTCGTGCGCAAGGAAGACAAGCGTTTTATTACCGGCAAGGGCCGCTACGTCGACGACATCAAATTGCAGGGCATGACCCATGCCCATTTCATCCGCAGCCCGCACGCGCATGCCAAGGTGAAGGGAATCGATTCCTCCGCCGCGCTGAAGATGCCGGGCGTGGTCGCGGTGCTCACTGGACAAGAGATCGTCGACGACAAGGTCGGCAACCTCATCTGTGGCTGGGCCATCACCTCCAAGGACGGCAGCCCGATGAAGATGGGCGCATGGCCGGCGATGGCGCCGGAGACGGTGCGCTTCGTCGGTCAGGCCGTCGCGGTCGTGATCGCCGAGACCAAAAATCTCGCACGCGACGCGGCCGAAGCCGTGGTCGTGAACTACGAAGAGCTGCCAGCGGTCGCCGACGTCCACGCCGCGATCAAGTCCGGCGCGCCGCAGTTGCATCCCGAAGCTCCCGGCAACCAGGTCTATGACTGGGTGATCGGCGACGAGGGCGCCACCGATGCAGCCTTCGCCAAGGCCGCCAACGTGGTGAAGCTCGACGTCACCAACAACCGCCTCGCGCCGAACGCAATGGAGCCGCGCGCCGCGATCGCCGACTACGATTCGGCGGAAGAGCACTTCACGCTCTACACGACGTCGCAGAATCCGCACGTCGCCCGCCTCGTGCTGTCGGCGTTCTACAACATCGCCCCCGAGCACAAGCTGCGCGTGATCGCACCCGATGTCGGCGGCGGCTTCGGCTCGAAAATCTTCATCTATCCCGAAGAGATGGTGGCGCTGTGGGCCTCGAAAAAGGTCGGCCGTCCCGTGAAATGGACCGGCGACCGCACCGAGGCCTTCCTCACCGATGCGCATGGCCGCGACCATGTCACTCATGCCGAGATGGCGTTCGACGCCAACAACAAGATCACCGGATTGAAGGTGAAGACCTTCGCCAATTTCGGCGCCTACATGTCGCTGTTCTCGTCGTCGGTGCCGACCTATCTCTACGCGACGCTGCTGTCGGGCCAGTACAACATCCCGGCGATTCATGCCGAGGTGGTCGGGGTCTACACCAACACGACGCCAGTCGACGCCTACCGCGGCGCCGGCCGCCCCGAGGCGAGCTATCTGATCGAACGTCTGATGGAGACGGCGGCGCGGCAGTTGAAGGTCGATCCGGCCGCGCTGCGCCGGACCAACTTCATCACCCAGTTCCCGCACCAGACGCCGGTGATCATGGCTTATGATACCGGCGACTTTAACGCCTCGCTCGACGCCGCGATGAAGGCGATCGACTATGCCGGCTTTGCCGGGCGCAAAGCCAAGGCGAAGGCCGACGGCAAGCTGCGCGGCATTGGCGTGTCCTGCTACATCGAGGCCTGCGGCATCGCGCCGTCGAAGGCCGTCGGCAGCCTGGGCGCCGGCGTCGGTCTTTGGGAATCCGCCGAAGTCCGCGTCAACCCGGTCGGCACCATCGAGGTCCTGACGGGATCACACAGCCACGGCCAGGGTCACGAGACCACGTTCTGCCAGCTCGTTGCGGAGCGTCTCGGCGTTCCCATCAGCCAGGTCTCGATCGTCCATGGCGACACCGACAAGGTGCAGTTCGGCATGGGCACCTACGGCTCGCGCTCCGCGGCCGTCGGCCTCACCGCGATCCTGAAGGCGATGGAGAAGATGGAATCCAAAGCCAAGAAAATCGCCGCGCATGCGCTGGAAGCCTCGGAAGGCGACATCGTCATCGAGAACGGCGAGTTCAAGGTGGCCGGCACTGACAAGGCGATCGCCTTCCCGATGGTCGCGCTCGCAGCCTACACCGCGCACAATCTGCCTGACGGGATGGAGCCGGGCCTGAAGGAGAGCGCCTTCTACGATCCGACCAACTTCACCTTCCCGGCCGGCACATACATCTGCGAGCTCGAGGTCGATCCCGGCACGGGCAAGACCTCCTTCGTCAACTTCGTCGCGGCCGACGATTTCGGCCGGCTGATCAACCCGATGATCGTCGAAGGCCAGGTCCATGGCGGTCTTGTGCAAGGCATCGGACAAGCGTTGCTCGAGCACGCGATCTACGACGCCAACGGGCAGCCGGTCACGGCCTCGTTCATGGACTACGCCATGCCGCGCGCCGACGACGTTCCCTCGTTCAACCTCTCCCACACCACGACGCTGTGCCCGGGCAATCCCTTGGGCATCAAGGGTTGCGGCGAGGCCGGCGCGATCGGGGCGTCAGCGGCCGTGATCAATGCGATCACGGATGCGATCGGCAAGAACAATCTGGAAATGCCCGCAACCCCTGACAGGGTGTGGCGCACGATCCACGCGGCTTAAGGGAGGAACGAAGATGTACCAGACCGTTTATCATCGCGCGTCCTCGGTTGACGAAGCCGTCGCCCTGTTTTCCAAGAGCAGCGAAGCAAAGTTCCTCGCCGGCGGCCAGACGCTGCTGCCGGTGATGAAGCAACGCCTCGCCAGCCCGACCGACGTCATCGACCTCGGCAAGATCAAGGAGCTGCAGGGCGTCGAGCTCTCGGGCGACGTGCTGACCATCAAGGCCGGCACGACCTATTTCGACATCATGCAGAATGCCGATGTGAAGAAGGCGATCCCCGCAATCGCCTATCTCACCTCGGTGCTCGGCGACCCCGCCGTGCGCTATCGCGGCACGATCGGCGGCTCGATCGCCAACAACGATCCCGCGGCGGATTTTCCCGCCGCGCTGCTCGCGCTTGGCGCCACCGTGAAGACCAACAAGCGGTCGATCACGGCGGATGACTTCTTCCAGGGCATGTTCACGACGGCGCTGGAGGACGGCGAGCTTATCACCGCCGTGTCGTTCCCGGTTCCGGCGAAGGCAGGCTACGAAAAGATGCGCCACCCTGCGTCTCGCTTCGCGCTGACCGGCGTGTTCGTCGCGCAGACGAAGTCGGGCGAGATTCGGGTAGCCGCCACCGGCGCCTCGCAAAGCGGCGTGATGCGGGTCGCGGCCATCGAAACGGCGCTGAAGGCGAATTGGTCACCGTCGGCGATCGATGGCGTGAGCATCTCGGCGAGCAATCTGCTGGCCGACATCCACGGCACGGCGGAGTACCGCGCCAACCTCATCAAGGTGATGGCGCAGCGCGCGGTGGCTGCCGCACGCTGATGATCGCGCTTTAGCGCCTCAACACAAATCTTCCGCGGCGCGCACTTCGGTGCGCGCCGTTTTTATTTGGCCGTGCGGCACGAAAACCGCTTGCCTCGCTGGCGTGAAGGCGAGAAAAGTTAATCAGCCAATTAACTCGCCCACAGAGGAATGTCCGAGGCGATTGCCGAACAATCGGCATCCGCCCGCGACCCGAGGAAACAACGATTGCTCGACAAATCAGCCCCCACCTCCTCCGTTCGCACCTCCGGCCCGCTCGCAGGTTTCCGCATCGTCGAATTCGCCGGCATTGGACCCGGCCCGTTCGCCTGCATGTTGCTGGCCGACATGGGCGCCGAAGTCGTCACGCTCGATCGTGTCGGCGCCAGGAAGAGCATGAAGTCCGTCGCAGGCCGCGGCCGCAAGGTGGTCGAGCTCGACCTCAAGGACAAGACGGCGATCGCGGAGGTGCTGGATCTGCTTGCGAATGCCGACGCGCTGGTCGAGGGTTTCCGTCCCGGCGTGATGGAGCGGCTCGGCCTCGGGCCTGACGTCGTGTTCGCGCGCAATCCAAAGCTGGTTTACGGCCGCATGACCGGCTGGGGCCAGCAAGGCCCGCTCGCCAATGCCGCCGGCCACGACATCAACTACATCTCCATCACCGGCGCGCTCGCCGCGATCGGCACGAAGGAGGCGCCGGTGCCGCCGCTCAATTTGGTCGGCGATTTCGGCGGCGGCGCGCTCTACCTCGTCGTCGGCGTGCTTGCAGCGCTCTTGGAGGCCTCGCGGTCAGGCAAGGGTCAGGTCGTCGATGCCGCGATGTGCGACGGCGCGGCATCGCTGATGTCGTTCTTCTTCGACATGACCACGCTCGGCCGCTGGACCGAAGGCCGCAACGAGAACTTCCTCGACGGCGGCGCACATTTCTACGGCGTCTATGAATGCGCCTGCGGCCATTTCGTCTCAATCGGCTCGATCGAGCCGCAATTCTACGCGCTGCTGCGCGAGCACGCCGGCCTGACCGACGCCGATTTCGACGCGCAGATGGACCGCAAGGCCTGGCCCGCGCTGAAGGAAAAACTGAAGACGGTGTTCAAGAGCAAGACGCGCGAGGACTGGTGCAAGATCATGGAAGGCACCGACATCTGCTTTGCGCCGGTGCTGACCATGTCGGAAGCAACCGAGCATCCGCATATGGTCGCCCGACAGGTGTTCGTCGAGCGCCACGGCGTCAAGCAGCCGGCGCCGGCGCCGCGCTTTTCACGGACGCCATCGGCGGTGCGCGAGCCGGAAGGAGCGGAGATCGGCGCAGTGACGAAGGCGTGGAAGGCGGGGCGTTAGACCCCCGCCGTTACAACAACCTCCGCTGTCGTCCCGGCGAAGGCCGGGACCCATAACCACAGGGAGTGGTTTGGCGAAGACTCGGAGTTCGGTACCCTCACCGATCAGATCGATAAATCACGCGGTATGGGTCCCGGCCTTCGCCGGGACGACACCTGTTTTGATGTGGCAGTGTACGTAAAGTGCGCGACTTACGCCGCATCCACCTTCAGCACCCCACGCCGGATCTGGTCCTCCTCGATCGATTCGAACAGCGCCTTGAAATTGCCCTCGCCAAAACCGTCGTCGCCCTTGCGCTGGATGAACTCGAAGAAGATGGGGCCGATCGCATTGGCCGAGAAGATCTGCAGCAGCACCTTGGTCTGACCGCCGTCGACGACGCCTTCGCCGTCGATCAGGATGCCGTTCTTCTGCAGGCGCGCGACGTCCTCGCCATGCTTCGGCAACCGCGCGTCGATCCGCTCGAAATAGGTCTCGGGCGGCGCTGGCATGAAGGGCAGGCCCGCTTCGCGCAAGTCCTCGATAGTGCGGTGAATGTCACGGCAGCCGCAGGCGATGTGCTGGATGCCTTCGCCGCGATAGATATTGAGATATTCCTCGATCTGGCCGGAATCGCCGGCGTCCTCGTTGATCGGAATCCGGATCTTGCCGTCGGGGCTCGTCAGCGCGCGCGAGAACAGGCCTGAGGCGCGGCCCTCGATATCGAAGAAGCGGATCTGGCGGAAGTTGAAGAGCTTCTCGTAGAAGCCGGTCCACACGTCCATGCGGCCGCGATGGACGTTGTGGGTGAGGTGATCGAGATAGAACAGGCCGGCGCCGGCGGGACGTGGATCGCGCGCGCTGAGCCATTCGAACTCGTTGTCATAGGCCGAACCCTTGACGCCATAGCGATCGACGAAATAGAGCAGGCTGCCGCCGATGCCCCTGATCGCGGGGACGTCGAGCGTCTTCTGCGCGGAGGACACATCCGCAGGCTCGGCACCGAGCGATAACGCACGGTCATATGTCTTCTTGGCATCGACGACGCGAAACGCCATCGACGGCGCACAGGGGCCGTGGGCGGCGACGAAATCGTGACCGTGGGTGCCGGGCTCCTCGTTGACGAGATAATTGATGTCGCCCTGGCGATAGACCGTGATCTTCTTCGTTCCGTGGTGCGCGACGGCCGCATAGCCCATCAGCTTGAACAGGGCGTGCAGCTGTTCCGGATCGGGATGCGCATATTCGACGAACTCGAACCCGTCGGTGCCCATCGGATTGTTGGCGCTGATCGTGGCCGGCGGTGCATCGTGCGGAAACGGACCCATGGTGCTCTCCCAAATTGCTGCTGCCATGAACTATCCTTCATGGCGCCTGCAATGAGCGTGCAAATGGGACGTCATTTGGCTATCCTGCGCACGATCTGTGCATAAAACGGGACAATTGCGCATGACTTTGGTGGATGCCTTCGACCTCAAGATCCTGAGTGCGCTCCAGGACGACGGCCGCCTCACCAACCAGGAACTGGCCGACCTCGCGGGACTCTCGGCCTCGCAATGCTCGCGGCGACGGATGCGGCTGGAGGAGGAGAAGGTGATATCAGGCTATCACGCCGATCTCTCCAGCGAGGCCCTCGGCTTCGGCGTGGTCGCCTTCATCCAGGTGACGCTGGCGACGCACTCGCCGGACAATTCGAAACGGTTCCGAGCGCTGGTCAATCGAATCGACGAGATCCAGGAGGCCTATTCGCTCACGGGCGACGCCGACTATGTGCTGAAAGCCGTGTTGCGCGACCTGAAGGGACTCTCCAATCTCGTCAACGACGTGCTGATGCCGCACCAGAGCGTGGCGCATGTGCGCTCATCGATCGTGCTCGACAGGCTGAAGGAAAGCACGCGTCTGCCGCTGAAAGAAATCAAACCCGGCTGAAATCGAGGGAAATCCGGCATTCGCGTTGCGCGCGCGATCTGCGATGATCCCCGCCAAATCTGCGGAGACTGAGCCATGGCCCTCCAGCTTCGACCGAACTGCGAATATTGCGACCGCGACCTGGCGCCAAACGCAACCGATGCGCGGATCTGCTCCTATGAATGCACGTTCTGCGCCGACTGCGTGGAGACGAAGCTCTCCAACGTCTGCCCGAACTGCGGCGGAGGTTTTGCGCCGCGACCGATCAGGCCAACGCAGCAATGGCGACCGGGCGTGTGCACGAGCAACCAGGCGCCGTCGGACAAGCGGGTGCATCTGAAGTACAGCCTGGAGGACGTCGCGGCGCATTGCGCGCGGGTCAAGGATGTACCGCCGGAGAAGCGGTGAACTCTCTCCACGTCATTGCGAGGAGCCCTTGCGACGAAGCAATCCAGACTGCCGCTGCGGAAAGACCCTGGATTGCTTCGCTTCGCTCGCAATGACGGAGGATGTGGATACAGTGTCCCATCACTCCCCTGCCATTACTCCGCCGCCAGAATCGTCCCCTCGACCTCCCCAAACCCGACGCGATAGCCTTCGCCCTGACACCAGCCGCGCATGACGAGGCTGTCGCCGTCTTCCAGGAATGACCGCTTGATGCCGCCGGGCAATTCGACCGGCTCGGTGCCGTTCCAGCTGATCTCCAGCAGGCTGCCGCGCTGGTTCTTCTCCGGGCCGGAAATGGTGCCGCTGCCCAGGAGATCTCCGACATTCATGGCGCAGCCGGAGGAGGCGTGGTGCATCAGCTGCTGCACCGAGGACCAGTACATGTACTTGAAATTGGTACGGCTGATACCGGCCGGCACGTTGGCTCCGGCGGCACGCAAGGAGACGTCGAGCGCCAGATCGTAGTTCTGCGGCTTGCCCTGCTTGAGGTAGTCGAGCGGCACCGGCTCCTGCTCCGGCCCGCTCAGGCGAAACGGCTCCAGCGCCTCGCGCGTCACCACCCACGGGCTGATCGAGGTCGCGAACGCCTTGGCGAGGAACGGGCCGAGCGGCACATATTCCCATTGCTGGATATCGCGCGCGCTCCAGTCGTTGAGCAGCACGAAACCGAAGATCATCTCCTCAGCTTGCTGCTCCGTGAGCATCCCGCCCATCGGCGACGGCTGCCCGACCACCACGCCCATCTCCAGCTCGAAATCGAGCCGCTTGCACGGTCCGAAGCTCGGCGCCTCCACATTCGGCGGCTTGA
This sequence comes from Bradyrhizobium sp. 4, assembly GCF_023100905.1. NCBI lineage: Bacteria > Pseudomonadati > Pseudomonadota > Alphaproteobacteria > Hyphomicrobiales > Nitrobacteraceae > Bradyrhizobium > Bradyrhizobium sp. 4. The sequence goes on along the minus strand of NZ_CP064686.1, from coordinate 290,541 downwards.
GCTGCCCGCGCGGGCGCTTCACCTTGGTGCCGGAGACCACGACGGTCGAGGCACGGCCGTTGTAGGCGATCGGCATATGGAGCCAGTTCGGCTGCAGCGCATTGTCCTTGCCACGGAACATCACGCCGACATTGGTGGCGTGTTCTTTCGACGAATAGAAATCGGTGTAGCCGGAGACTGCAAATGGCAGATGCAGTTTCGCATCGCGCATCGGCACCAGAGCCTGCTTGCGCAACTCCTCGTTGTCGCGCAGTTCTGGATGATCGTGGCGCAGCAGCTCGCTGATCCGCGCCCGCGTCTTCGTCCAGACCTTTGGCCCCAACGCCATGAAAGCATTGAGCGACGGCGTCGAGAACACGCCGAGCGGGCCGACGTCGAGCCGCGAATCCTGCTCGAGCTCCCAGAGATCGAGCACGTAGTTGCCGATCGCCACGCCGACGCGGGGAGTCGGATTGGCCGCGGTCGAGAACACGCCGTAAGGCAGGTTCTGGATCGGGAAATCGGAGGCGGGATCGACGTCGATGAAGGAGCGGAGGCTGGGGTAGTTGGGGTGCGTTGTCACTTTTCGCCAGTCCTTTTTCCTTCTCCCCTTGTGGGAGAAGGTGGCGCGAAGCGCCGGATGAGGGGTTGTATCGACAATTGATACTGCGAGAGGCTCATGTGGGGAGAGAGACCCCTCACCCGTCTCGCCGCTATGCGGCGAGCCACCCTCTCCCACAAGGGGAGAGGGTAAGAAGGCTACGGCTTGCTCGGATCGAACCGCTTTTCCAGACCCTTCCAGCAATCCGCGTAGTCGTCCTGCAACGTCGCGGAATTCGCGGCGTGCGCGGTGACGCGCTGCGCGTAGCGGGTCTCGAACATGAAAGCCATGGTGCCGGTCAGCTTCACCGGCTTCAGCTCGCCATTACTGGCGTGCTCGAAGGCATCGCGATCGGGGCCGTGCGGCAGCATGCAATTGTGCAGGCTCATGCCGCCCGGCACGAAACCTTGCGGCTTGGCGTCGTAGACGCCGTAGATCAGGCCCATGAACTCGCTCATGATGTTCATGTGATACCACGGCGGGCGGAAGGTGTTGTCGGCGACCATCCAGCGCTCGGGGAAGATCACGAAATCGATGTTCGCCGTGCCCGCGGTCTCCGACGGCGAGGTCAGCACGGTGAAGATCGATGGATCGGGATGATCGAAGCCGATCGCGCCGACCGGCGAGAAGCTACGCAGATCATATTTGTACGGCGCGTAATTGCCGTGCCAGGCGACGACGTCGATCGGCGAGTGGGGCAACTGCGTCTTGAACAGCGCACCGCCCCACTTCACGAACAGCTCAGTCGGCGTGTCCTTGTCCTCGTAGTGCGCGACCGGTGTCAGGAAGTCGCGGGCATTGGCGAGGCAGTTGGCGCCGATCGGCCCGCGCTCCGGCAGCGTGAAGGCGCCGCCGTAGTTTTCGCAGAGATAGCCGCGCGCCGGCCCGTTCGGAATCTCGACGCGAAATTTGACGCCGCGCGGCATCACCACGATCTCACCGGGCTCGGCATCGATGCGACCGAACTCGGTGACGATGCGAAGATTGCCCTGCTGCAGCACGAACATCAGTTCGCCGTCGGCATTGTAGAAGTGCTGGTCCACCATCGACTTGGTGATGAGATAAACATGCGCGGCCATGCCAGCCTGGGTGTTGACGTCACCGGCCGTCGTCATGGTCTGCACGCCCTGGAGGAATGTCATGTCCTCCTTCGGGATCGGCGCCGGATCCCAGCGCAATTGCGCGATCGGCAGATCGTTTTCATGGCACGGTGCCGAGCGCCACAGGCCGCCGTCGGCCTTCTCGAAGCGACCCGAATGTTTCACCGACGGGCGAATACGATAGAGCCAGGAGCGCTCGTTGCTGCCGCGCGGCGCGGTGAAGGGAGAGCCGGAAAGCTGCTCGGCATAGAGACCGTAGGCACAGCGCTGCGGCGAGTTGCGCCCGATCGGCAGCGCGCCCGGCAGCGCCTCGGTCTCAAAGCTGTTGCCGAAGCCGGACATGTAGCCCGGCATGACCTGGGCCGTGCTGCGAATGATCTGATCGGGCGAGGTATTGATGTTCATGATGATCCTCCTCCTTGCAGGGCGGCCCACATCTCCTGGTCGCGCTTGTCGGTCCAGATCACGGGGTCGTCGATTCCCGACGCCTCGTCATAGGCACGCGACACGTTGAACGGCAGACAGTGCTCGTAGATGGCGAAGCTCGAAAATTTCGGATCCATGACCTCGCGCGTAGCGGCCATCGATTCCTTCAGCGTGCGGCGCTTGGCCACCGAGATTTCGGCGGCACCGTAGAGCGAGGTGACGAAGTCGCGCGTCATCGCGATGGCTTCGCGCACCGTGGCGACACCCTTCAACGCATCGCCGCGGCCCGGCGCGATCGCCTTTGGATTGAAGTTGCGGATCTCGTTCAGCGTCAGCGGCCATTCGCGCAAATGCGCGTCGCCGCAATAGCAGGCCGAGTGGTATTCGATCAGGTCACCGGAGAACATCACCTCGGCATCGGGCACCCAGGCGACGATGTCGCCCGAGGTGTGGCCGGCGCCAAGCTGCATCAGGCGCACCTCGCGCTTGCCGAGATAGATCGACATCTCGCCTTCGAAGGTCAGCGTCGGCCAGGTCAGGCCGGGAATGCTTTGGGCGTCCTGAAACAGGCGCGGAAAGCGGCCATACTCGGAATCCCAATCCTGCTGGCCACGCTCCTCGATCAAGCGATAGGTCTCCTGCGAGGCGACGATGCCCTGCGCCTTGTAGGCGGAGGCACCGAGCACGCGCACGGCGTGATAATGCGACAGCACGACATATTTGATCGGCTTGTCGGTGACGGTACGGACGCGCTCGATCACCTTGTTGGCCATCGCCGGCGTCGACTGGGCGTCGAACACCAGGCAGCCGTCGTCGCCGACGATGATCGCGGTGTTCGGATCGCCCTCCGCGGTGAAGGCGTAGAGATCGGTGCCAATCTCGGAGAAGGTGATCTTCTTCTCGGAGAGGTCGCCGGTGGATGCGAAGTTCTTCGCCATCAATTCGTTCCTTTGGACATTATTGCTGTTGTTGCTGTTGCTGCTGCTGGCCGTCGATCATGCGCCGCTTGGCGAGCAGGATCGCCTCTCGCAGCACGTCGATATCGCCGATATGGTTGGCAAGGATCAGCACCAGCGCCGAGTCGAAATCGGCGCTTTGCTCGTCGGTGAAGCCACGATGCGCCTCCACGATGGCGCGAAAGGCGTCGTCGGGTCGCGCGAAGTTGGAGCTGGTCGAGAGCGGCATGCGAATCCTCAATTCAAGCCAATCCTGAATTCACGCCTTGGGCCCGCGACAGCGCCGCCGCGACGCCAGCGCGCGTGGGGTGGCGGAAGCGCGCTGCAACGTAGCCGTCCGGCCTGAGTAAGTAGGCTGAGCCTGGTTCCGCATCATAGCGCTTTGCGGTGAGCCCCGACGGATCTGCGAGCCCGTCCTCACCGCCGATGCAGATGTCCTTCACACCAACAGGCGCCTCAATCGCCGCGCCATTGCTGAACGACAGCAAAGTGAAATCCGTCCCACCCTTGCGGAACGCATCCGTCAAATAGCCTTGCTCGCCCGCGCGCGTCGTAACGGGAGCATCGAGCATCGAGCAACCCGGGAGCGGGCCACCGCGCCACGCATCCGCATCGGGCGATGACAGCGGCGAGTCATAGCTGCACGGCACCGAGAGCCGCCCGCCATTGACCATGCGCTTGCCGAACTCCGTTTCCTTGGCCAACGACAGCACCGCCTTGCGCAGCCGCGCTTCCTGATGCGAGTTCGGCGCCATGAAGTCGGTCGAGCGGGTGGATTCACGGATGTTCTCGTCGGCCGCCAGGCTGCGCTCAACATGATAACTCTCGAGCAGGCTCGCGGGTGAGGCGCCGCGCAGCACGCGGTCGAGTTTCCAGGAGAGGTTTTCGGCGTCCTCGAGTCCCGAATTGGCGCCGCGCGCGCCGAACGGCGAGACCTGGTGCGCGGAATCGCCTGCAAAGATCACGCGGCCATGGACGAAGCGGTCCATCCGCCGGCACTGGAATTTGTAGAGCGAGATCCACTCGAACTCGAACTTGTCGTGGCCGAGCATGCGCGCAATCCGCGGCCGCACGTTCTTGGGCTTCTTCTCGACGATGGGGTCGGCATAGCGATTGAGCTGAAGGTCGATGCGCCAGACATCGTCAGGCTGCCTGTGCAGCAACGCCGACCGCCCGGCATGAAACGGCGGATCGAACCAGAACCAGCGCTCGGTCGGGAATTCCGCGGTCATCTTGACGTCGGCGATCAGGAACTGGTCCTCGAACACCTGTCCCGCGAAGTCGGCGCCCACCATCTGCCGCAGCGAAGAGCGCGCGCCGTCGCAGGCGACGACATATTGCGCGTGCAGGCGATAGGCGCCCTCCGGCGTCTCGATCGTCAGCGCGACGGAATCGTTGCGGCGCTCCAGCGCCGTCACCTTGTTGCGCCAGCGCAGGTTGATCTCGGGCAGATCGCTGATGCGGTCGACCAGATAGGCCTCGGCGTAATATTGCTGGAGATTGATGAAGGCCGGCCGCTTGTGGCCGTCGTCCGGCAGCAGATTGAACTGGTAGAGCTGCTGCTCGCCGTGGAAGATGCGGCCGACGCTCCAGACCACGCCCTTGTCGACCATGCGGTCGCCGACGCCGAGCCGGTCCCAATATTCCAGCGACCGTTTCGAGAAGCAGATTGCGCGGGAGCCCTCTCCGATGCGATCAGCATCATCCAGAAGGACGACGTGCTGGCCGCGCTGGGCAAGGTCGATCGCCAGCGACAGCCCGACCGGGCCAGCGCCGACGATCACCACGGGATGTTCCGCCGCGCCCTGCCCGGGACGATCCTGATCGGGGTGGCGGCGATAGCCGAACTGGGTTTTGGCCTGATGCGTATTGGCCTGCGCCATGCGCTAACCTCGGCTCTGGTCAGAAGAGGACTGATCTGCTAGATAGTCTCACGTGCAACTATTTTGGACCGGAGCCGGCCGGCCGTCAACTGGAATTCGGAGCGCTCTCCTTGGCGAGGACATCCAGCGACATCGCGCTGAAGACACGTGAGGCCGATGCGGCCTCAGCGCGGCCACAAACACGGCTTGACCTGTTCAGGTTCGTGCCGTTCCGCCTCAACCGGCTCGCGGCGGAGGTCAGCGCCGCTCTTTCGGTCGAATATCAGGAACGCCACGGCCTCGACATCCCGGCCTGGCGCGTGATCGCGACGCTCGGCTTCCGCAACGATGCCTGCAGCGCGCAGTACGTCGCGCAATGCACCCGCACGCACAAATCCACCATCAGCCGCGCGGTGACCATGCTGCTGCAGCACGGTTTGATTGAGCGCGTCGAGAACGAAGCCGATCGCCGCGAATTCCGCCTGCGACTGACGAGGAAAGGCCGCACGCTCTACGAGGAGCTGTTTCCGCAATTGCTGCGGCGGGAAGACGAGATTCTCGCCTGCCTCTCCACGCAGGAGCGCAAACAGCTATCGACGCTGCTCGGCAAGATCGAGCAGAGCCTCGATTTGATCCAGACCAGCGAAGAGGCCGACGCCAAGCAGGCGTATTGATCACTTTGCGAACGATCGCGACGGCGGCAAATGCAGGGCCCAGACATCGCCCTGGTCGCTGGCGCGCGGATAGATTTCCGTCACGATCGGGTCGTGGCCGGGAATGAACCGGTCCGGATGGCCGGCGAGACGCTCAATGGTCTCCCAGCCAACCACCATGTCGCCAACATTGTAGACGATCGGGAATGGGCTCCGGCGCTGGAGATTTGCGTAATAATGCGCGGCATCGGACGCCAGTACCACGGGCCCGCGCGCAGTCTCGACCCTCACCACCTGCAAGCCGTCCGAATGGCCTCCGACGCGGTGCACGGTGACGCCGGGCGCGACCTCGCCGTCGCCGGAATAGAAATTGACGCGCTCGCCATAGACATGGCGGACCATCTGGGTGACGTGCTCGACCGAGAACGGATGTCGCAGCAGTCCGTTGCACATGCAGCGCCCCGTCGCGTAGGCCATCTCGCGCTCCTGGATATGGAAGCGCGCGTTCGGGAAGCGGTCCAGATTGCCGGCGTGGTCGTAATGCAGATGCGTCACGATGATATCGCGAATGCTCGACGCCGCGACACCAAAGCGCTCCAGCGCGTCGACCGGATTGAGCGTCAGCTTGCGGGCCCGCGCGGACGCTTCCTCGGCATTGAAGCCGGTATCGACCAGGATGTCGCGGCCGTTGCCGCGAATCAGCCAGACGAAATAGTCGAGGTCCTGCGCCGCGCTGTCATGCGGGTCGGGCGCGAGGAAGTTCATGTTGGGCGTGCGCGGCGACATCGTCGCGTAGCGCAGGGCGTAGATTTCGTAGGCGTTTCCCATGGTTTTGATCTTGCTCTTTTGTGGATGCACCTTCAGGGCGATCGACCGCACCAAGCCATCGTCCACCGCAAAGGTCAAACACCGCAGGTTGCGAAGGAGGCCCGTCCGCAATGTGAGACCAATCACATTGTTGTCGCCATGGCTGCCCTAACGTGCAGCCGCAATGACAACCAGAATGCATCGCGTGCAATCGTGACCGCCCGTTTATTCCCCCCGCAACATGCCCATGCGTCGCGGTCAATTGTCGCGATCGCGCCGAATCCGCAAGCGGTTGACGCCCCCCTTCCCCGGTTTGATAATGCACATTGCGTAAGTTAAGGTCGCCGCGGCGCAAGCTGGAAACGGCGCCTTTTTGGCTGGATCGCGCTAATTATGAAAATTCGCCTGCTTTTCGTTCTGTCCTTGCTCGTGTCGCTCATCCCGACCGCTCCGTCACTTGCGGCCGGCGATCGCTTTGCGCTGGTCATCGGCAACGCCAAATACCCGGACGCCGACGCTCCCCTGAAGGAACCGCTCAACGACGCGCGCGACGTCGCCGACGAGCTCAAGCGCGACGGCTTTTCCGTCGAGACCGGTGAGAACCTGACCGGTGACGGCATGCGCCGTGCCTTTGACAAGCTCTACGGCAAGATCAAGCCGGGGTCGGTGGCACTGGTGTTCTTCAGCGGCTTCGGCATCCAGTCCGCGCGGCAGAGCTATTTGCTGCCGATCGATGCGCAGATCTGGACCGAATCCGACGTGCGGCGCGACGGCATCAGCCTCGAAACCGTGCTCGGCGAGCTCAACACCCGCGGCGCCGGCGTCAAGATCGCGCTGGTCGACGCCTCCAGGCGCAACCCGTTCGAGCGCCGGTTCCGCAGCTTCTCGGCCGGCCTGACCCCCGTCATCGCGCCGAACGGCACGCTGGTGATGTATTCGGCGGCGCTGGCCTCGGTGGTCTCGGACGCCGGCGGCGAGCACAGCCTGTTCGTCCAGGAACTCCTCAAGGAAATCCGCGTCCCCGACCTGATGGCCGAGGAGACGCTGAACCGCACCAAGATGGGCGTCACCCGTGCCTCCCGGGGCGAGCAGGTACCGTGGATCTCCTCTTCACTGGCCGAGGATTTCTCGTTCATTCCAGGGGCCGGTGGGTCGCGCCCAACAACGACTTCGCCTCCCGCGCCGCCGCCGGTCGTCGCGAACAACCCGCAGCCGGCCCCGCCCGCACCTTCACCGCCTCCGCCGCCGAAACCGGCCGACACAGTGGCCGCGCCCGCTCCGTCACCGAAGCCGCAGGTCGAGGCTGCCTTGCCACCGGCACCACCGCCGCCTCCGCCTGTGATTCCGGCCGATCCCGCGACCGCTCCGAGCATGGAGAGCGGGCCGAGCGCGGCCGTCCTGGCCGAGGACCCCACCATCAAGGGGCTGACCGCCAAGATCGCGGCCAATCCGGATGACGTGAACGCGCTTTACCGGCGCGGTCAGGTCTATGCCAGCAAGGGCGCCTACAGCCTGGCCATCAAGGATTTTGACGAGACGCTCCGGATCAACCCGAAGGACGTCGAGGCTCTGAACAATCGCTGCTGGACCCGCACCGTGGTCGGCGACCTCCAGGGCGCGCTGAAGGATTGCAACGAGGCCCTGCGGCTGCGGCCGAACTTCGTCGACGCGCTGGACAGCCGGGGGCTCGTCAATCTGAAATCGGGGGCGGTGAAGAACGCCATCGCCGATTTCGAGGCCGCCCTGAGGATCAATCCGCGCCTGACCTCCTCGCTGTTCGGACGCGGGATCGCCAAGCAGCGCAACGGCTCGGCGCAGGAAGGTGCGCTCGACATCGCCAATGCCAAGGCGATGGACCCGAACATTGTTCAGGAATTCGCAAGCTACGGAGTGCGTTGATATTTTTTTGAATCGGGGCCGATGTGCCTCGAACCCGCGACGGCCGGGCGAAGACTAATTGAACGGATGCCGCCGCCCGCCTTTTCGGGGCGGCTTACTGCAGGATTTTCGAACCGCGCCAGCTGGCTGCGCAGGAGGGACTGGCTATGAGATTGGCTGCAAAAGGACTTACCGCAATCCTGTCCATCATCACCGTCGGCGCCGCGCTGTCGCTGACGATCCCGCTTGCCTTCGCCGGCGACGACGGCAACAGCAAGAACGTCACCGAGGACGAGATCGTCCGCGCGCTGGCGCCGCCGCCGAAAAAGCCGCTGACGCGCGGCCTCTCGATCGCTCCGCAGGCCGATCCCGCACCGAGTGCGGCTGAGTCCAAGCTGATCCAGTCCGTGCGCGGCCGCTCGACACGCTCGCTTTCGTCGGTCGAGCGTGAAGAAATCGCGTCGGCGGCCAAGGACAAGCCGAACATCGATCTGGAAATCACGTTCGACTACAACTCGGCCAATATCAGCGCGAAATCGCTTGCCTCGGTCCAGGCGCTCGGCCGCGCGCTGACCAGCCCCGACCTGAAGGGCTCGACCTTCGTGGTCGCCGGCCACACTGACGCCGCCGGCGGCGAGAGCTACAATCAGGACCTGTCGGAGCGCCGCGCGGATTCGATCAAGCGCTATTTGGTCGACAAGTACAGCATCTCCGCGACCGACCTCGTCACCGTCGGCTACGGCAAGAGCAAGCTGAAGGACCCGGCCCAGCCGATGGCCGAGGTCAATCGTCGCGTGCAGGTCGTCAACATGGAAAACAAGACCACCGCATCGAAGTGAGCACGACGTAATCCTTTGAAGTGACAAGTCGTGATGTGGTGTAAAGTCTTGCTTCCAGCGCGCGTCCCGCAGGCTTGCGGGACGCTGCTTCATTTCAGGAAAACGCTCTCCATGGGCCGCGCGCGGATGGCCGTGAGCCAGGCCAGGACGATCCGGCAATGAACCTCTCCCAATATCTCAAGCCGGCGGGAACGGTGGTCTTCGTCGTCGCGCTCGGCGTCGGCTATTATCTGTTCGAGCACCGGCATCGCGCCGAGCCCAAGGAAACGCCGAGCGAGGCCCTGGTCATCGTAACCAAGTCGACCAATGCCTGCTTCTCGGACTTGGTTCGGGTGACCGGCTTCTTCGTGCCGCGCCGCGAAGCCGTGGTCGTCGCCGACCAGGAGGGATCCAGGGTCACCGACCTCTTCGTCACCGAGGGCACCCTCGTCACCGACAATCAGGAGCTGGCGCGCCTGACCGCACCGCCCCAGATCCCGGGCCAGCCGCAGCGGCCCGGCCCGCAAGGTCCGGTCTCCCTGAAGGCCTCTGCGCCGGGTCTCGTCACCGAGGTCCGCACCATCGTCGGCGCGCCGGCCTCGCCGCAGGCTGGCCCGATGTTCCGAATCGCCGTCAACAACGAAATCGAGCTGGACGCGCAGGTCCCGGCGGTGCACATGGCCAAGCTCAGCTCCGGCGCGACCGTTCGCATCAGCCGCGACGACGCGCCCGATCTGATCGGGCGGGTCAGGCTGGTGGCGCCCGAAATCGATCGCGCCACCCAGCTCGGCCGCGTGCGCATCAGCGTCACCAACAATCCCTCGCTGAAAGTCGGCGTGTTCGCCCGCGCCTCGATCGACGCCAAGCGAAGCTGCGGCGTCGCGGTTCCCAAGACCGCGATCGACCATCTCACCGTGCAGGTCGTCAAAGGCAACATTGTCGAGACGCGCAAGGTACGGGTCGGGCTGTCGTCGGACAGCGCGACGGAAATCCTGGAGGGCCTCAACGTCGGCGAGATCGTCGTCGCCGACGCCGGCTCTTCGCTGCATGACGGCGACCAGATCAAGACCATGTTCGCTGATGAACTCGATCGCACGCGGGTACGCTGATGGCTCTCAATATCTCGGCATGGTCGATTCGCAATCCGCTGCCGTCGGTCGTTTTTTCCATCATCCTCCTGATCCTCGGCTGGGTGTCGTTCACCAAGCTCGCGGTGACGCGGCTACCCTCGGCCGACATTCCCGTGATCTCGGTCGCGGTATCGCAGTTCGGCGCAGCACCCGCCGAGCTCGAATCCCAGGTCACCAAGACGGTTGAAGACGCCGTCTCCGGTGTCGAAGGCGTGAGGCACATCACCTCGCAGATCACCGACGGCCTGTCGGTGACGACGATCCAGTTCGCGCTGGAAACCAACACCGACCGCGCGCTCAACGATGTCAAGGACGCGGTGACGCGCGTGCGCTCCAATCTGCCGCAGAACGTCACCGAGCCCCTGATCCAGCGCGTCGACGTCATCGGCCTGCCGATCGTCACCTACGCCGCGATCTCGCCCGGCAAGACGCCGGAGCAGCTCTCCTATTTCGTCGACGACGTGGTCAAACGCGCGCTGCAGGGCGTGCGCGGCGTCGCCCAGGTCGAGCGCATCGGCGGTGTCGAGCGCGAGATCCTGGTCTCCCTCGATCCCGACCGGCTGCAGTCGATGGGGCTGACGGCCGTCAATGTCAGCCAGAGCCTGCGCGGCACCAATGTCGACGTTGCCGGCGGCCGGGCCGAGATTGGCAAGAACGACCAGGCGATCCGCACCCTCGCCGGCGCCAAGACGTTGAGCGACCTTGCCGGCACCATGATTCCGCTGTTCGGCGGCGGCGAGGTCCGGCTCGACGATCTCGGCACCGTGACCGACACCATCGCCGACCGCCGTACCTTCGCCCGCTTCAACGGCGAGCCGATCGTCGCGCTCGGCATCAAGCGCTCAAAGGGTGCCAGCGACGTGAAGGTCGCCGAGGCGGTACAGAAGCGCATCGACACGCTCAAGGCTACTTATCCCGACGTCGACCTGAAGGTGATCGACACCTCGGTCGAATATACCAATGGCAATTACCACGCGGCGATCTCGACCCTGTTCGAAGGCGCCATCCTCGCCGTCGTGATCGTGTTATTGTTCCTGCGCGACCTGCGCGCCACCATCATCGCCGCGATCTCGCTGCCGTTGTCGATCTTCCCGGCATTCTGGGCGATGGACCTGCTCGGCTTCTCGCTCAACCTCGTCAGCTTCCTCGCCATCACGCTGTCGACGGGTATTCTGGTCGACGACGCCATCGTCGAGATCGAGAACATCGTCAGGCACATGAACATGGGCAAGTCGCCCTATCGTGCCGCCCTGGAAGCCGCCGACGAGATTGGCCTCGCGGTGATCGCGATCTCGCTGACGATCATCGCGATCTTCGCACCCGCGAGCTTCATGTCGGGCATCGCCGGACAGTTCTTCAAGCAATTCGGCATCACCGTCTCGGTGCAGGTGTTCTTTTCGCTGCTCGCGGCGCGCTTCGTCACGCCGGTGCTCGCCGCCTACTTCCTCAAACATGGCAATCACCAAGAGCCGCCGCCCGGCCGCGTGCTGCGGTCCTATCACAGGCTCGTGGCCTGGTCGGTGAAGCACTATTTCATCACGGTGCTAGCCGGCTTCGGCGTCTTCGCCGCCTCGATCTGGAGCATCACGCTGCTGCCGCAGGGTTTCCTCCCGGCGCAGGACAGCTCGCGCTCGCTGGTTGCGCTCGAGCTGCCGCCGGGCACGCAGCTCGCCTACACCGAAAAAGTCACCGAGGACATCGTGGCGCGCCTGCGCAAGCGGCCCGAGGTGAAAAGCATCTTCGTCGACGGCGGCCGCGTTCCACCCGGGACCCAGGAAGTCCGGCGCGCCGCTTTGATCATCAACTACACGCCCAAGGACAGCCGCGACATCACCCAGCGCGAGCTCGAATTCTCGATCAGCCAGGAGCTGGAGAACATTCCAGACATCCGCTTCTGGTTCCTCGACGAGAACGGCCTGCGCGCCATCTCGCTGGTCGTGACCGGCGCAGACGCCAACATCGTCAACAACGTCGCCAGCGAACTCGCGACGCAGATGAAGCGGATTCCCACCATCTCCAACGTGATCTCGGAAACCACGCTGGAGCGGCCCGAGCTGCGCGTCGAACCGCGCGCCGATCTTGCCGCACGGCTCGGCGTGTCGACCGAAAGCCTGTCGCAGACCATCCGCGTGGCCACCATCGGCGACGTCGGCCCCGCGCTCGCCAAGTTCGACGTCGGCGACCGTCTGGTGCCGATCCGCGTGCAGCTCGAGGATGCCGCGCGCGGCAATCTGAAGACGCTCGAACAGTTGCGCGTGCCGCTCGGCGAGCACGGCGAGAAGGGCGGCGTGCCGCTCTCCGTCATCGCCGACGTCAAGCTCGACCAGGGTCCGACCAGCATCAACCGCTACGATCGCGAGCGACAGGCGACCGTCGCGGCCGATCTCGTCGGCTCCGCCGCGCTCGGCGACGCCACCAAGAAGATCTACGACCTGCCGGTCATGAAGAGCCGGCCGAAGGGCGTGAAGGTCTCGCCCTCCGGCGATGCCGAAAGCCTGAACGAACTGTCCGAAGGCTTTGCCACCGCGATCACGGCGGGCCTGATGATGGTCTACGCCGTGCTAGTGCTGCTGTTCGGCACCTTCCTGCAGCCGATCACCATCCTGTTCTCGCTGCCGCTCTCGATCGGCGGCGCGATCGCGGCGCTGCTGATCACCGGCAAGCAGCTCACGACGCCGGTGTGGATCGGCATCCTGATGCTGATGGGCATCGTCACCAAGAATGCGATCATGCTGGTGGAATTCGCCATCGAGTCCATTCACGCCGGCACACCGCGCGAAGAAGCCATGATCGACGCGGGCATGAAACGCGCTCGTCCGATCGTGATGACCACGATCGCGATGGCCGCGGGCATGATGCCAAGCGCGCTCGCGGTCGGCGCCGGCGGCGAGTTCCGCTCGCCGATGGCGCTCGCGGTGATCGGCGGCCTGATCTTCTCGACCATCCTGTCGCTGGTGTTCGTGCCCGCGATGTTCATGGTGATGGACGATCTCGGCGCGCTGATCTGGCGCTTCGCCAAGCGGCTGGTCGTGCACAGCGAAGATGCGGAGGGCGCCGGTCACCACGGAGCTGCGCCGGCGGGAGCGGCACCAGCGCCGAAGAGCATCGTGCACCCCGCGGCGGAGTAGCTATGGCACAAGCGTCAAGTACACAAGGCAGTTCAGCGAGCGCCATCCGCGAACCCGACATAGCGGAGGATCGTCTTCGCTACCAAGCATTCAGACGTACCGGTCGTGCTGTGCCGATCGAGGCCGTTAAAGCGTGGGTTGCGAGTTGGGACTCTTCTGACGAACTCCTTCGCCCCGATTGTAGCGACCCAGCCTAACGGCCCCCTACTCGTTCCGCGCGATCGCCGTCAGCTTGGTCATGTTCCGCAGCAGGATGCGGCCGCGCTGGAGATCGAGGATCGCTTCCTTGCGCCAGGCCTGAAGCTGGCGGTTGACGCTCTCGCGGGCGGCGCCGACGAAGACGCCGAGTTGCTCCTGCGAGATGTGCACCTCCGAGCCGAAATCGGCGGCGAGCGCGCAGAGGCGCCGCGCGAGACGAACCGGCAGCGGCTGGAGCATGGACTCTTCCATGCGCTCGCTCTGCCAGCGGATGCGCTGGCACAGCAGCGCGATGATCTTGATCCCGACCTTCGGCTCGCGTTCGAGGAAAGCGAGAAAGTCTTCGCGCCGCAGCACGAACAGCTCGCTGGCTTCGCCAGCGGTCGCGTCCGCAGTGCGGCTCTGGCCGTCCAGCACCGCAACTTCGCCGAACAGGTCGCCCGGCCCCATGAAGTTCAGCGTCAGGCGGCTGCCGTCGGAGGCACCGGTCTCGATGCGGACCTGGCCACGGCGCACGCCGAACAGCGCATCGCCCGCGTCGCCCTTCTGGAATAGCACCTCGCCGTTCCCCAGATGCTGGGTGTGGCAGAGATTTGCCAGCCGCTGGAGCTCGTCTACGCCGAGATCGGCGAACATCGCATTCATCTTGAGGATGACCGCAAATTCGGCCTGCTTGCTCATTTCAATGTCCTTGTGAATTTCGTTGGCAAATCGCTTGGAACCATCAACATCAGGATCGCGTAAAACCACGCCGGGGAAGTGTGCCATAAGTCACATAACTTTGCAGCACCCCCAGACTATTTTTACGTGCTTGGAGCCGCTTCCCGTCCCGGGATAAACTCAGGCGTAAAGGACGCGTGCAAATGACGGTCATCTGCCGGATTCGACGCCGGTTGTCCGCCGCTGGAAAGTCGACATGAGAGCCGTGAAATTCGCCGGCGCGGCGGTGGCCGCAATCGTCATCGTGATCGCACTCCTGCTGGTGGTCGGGATCCCCTCGGGCTTCCTGACGTCGACGATTGCCTCGCGGGTCGAGAGCGCGACCGGCTATCGCTTGTCGATCGACGGCACCATCAGAATCAGCCTGTGGCCGACGCTGAACGTGACGCTGAACGACCTCGCGCTTGCCGACCCCAAGGACCGCAGCGGCATCACCCGCCTGACCATCGACAGCGTGCAGGCCGACATGTCGCTCTCGAGCGTCTGGTCGGGCCGCCCGAAGATCAGTGAGCTCGTCGTCACCCATCCCGTGCTCTACCAGCCGCTGCTGCGCGAGCGCCTGCCGAATGCCGGCGGCACATCGAAGCCGGTCGCGCTCGATACCGACGGCGCCGCCATCGACCGCATCAAGGTCACCGATGGCGAGATCGCATTCGCGCGGGTGCGCGATCGCGTCGAGAGCCGCATCGGCGCGGTCAATGCCGATGCGATCGTCGGTCGCGACCGCAAGATCAGCATCACCGGCACCGCACGGGTCGGCGAGCATCCGACCAAGTTCGACATCAAGGCGACCACGCCGGCGCCGCCGGCCGACCGCCCGACCATTCCGGTGGATTTCGCGATCGACATGCCGGATGTGCTGAAGTCCCGGCTCGCGGGCCATGCCGAGATGCGGCTGAGCGGCGATGTCGTGATGATCAACGGCCTGAATGGCACGCTCGGCTATGGCGCGTTCAACGGCTGGGCCTCGGTCGATATCGCGAGCAAGCCTCTGGTCAAGGTCGATCTCGACTTCCAGCGGCTTGCGATTCCGCTGGCAAAATCGCCGGAAGGCGCGTCCGGGCAACCCTGGAGCGATGCGCCGATCAACGTGTCCGGGCTCAACTATGTCGATGCGCAAATCAGGATCTCCGCGCACGAGGCAGTGATCGGCGATGCGCGTCTCGCGCCGCTGGCGGTTGATGCAAAACTCGCCGGCGGCGTGCTGAAGGCCGGCACCGCCAATCTCGGCGCCTATGGCGGCCAGGTCTCGGGCGAATTGATCCTGGATGCGACCAGCGGCGCGCCGAGCTTTGCGATGCATTCCGACCTCGCCGGCGTGCGCGCGCTGCCGCTGCTCCAGGGCCTCGCCGAATTCGACCGGATCGACGGCAAGCTGCAGGCCAAGCTCGCGCTGCGCAGCGCCGGCACCAGCCAGCGCGCGCTGATGGCGAACATGCAGGGCACGGCCTTCGTCAATTTCCAGGATGGCGCCATTCGCGGCATCAACGTCGCGCAGATGATCCGCTCGCTGACCTCGGGCACGTTGTCCGGCTGGCAGGCAAACCAGGACAACGGTCGGGAGCAGAGCACGGATTTGTCGCAGCTCTCGGCGTCGTTCCGGATCGACAAGGGCCAGGCGGTGACCACCGATCTCAGCCTGACCGGACCGCTGGTCCGCGTGACCGGTGCCGGCACGATCGCACTCGACACCAAGATGATGGGCTTTCGCGTCGAGCCGAAGCTGGTGATGACGACCGAAGGCCAGGGCCGCGCCGCCGAGCCGGTCGGCTTCGGCATTCCCGTGATGATCCAGGGTACCTGGTCGCAGCCGCGGATCTATCCTGACATGGCCGGCATGCTCGACAATCCGGACGCCGCCTATGCCAAGCTGCGCGAGATGGGCAAGGGCCTGTTCGGCGCTGATGGGGCTGGGCTCGGCAATATTCTGGGAAGCCTTGGCCTCGGGGGAGCCACCGCGCCGGGTGGCGGCAATGCGACCGGCAATGCCAATCCGCAAACCCAGCAGCCCGGACAGAACAACCCGCTCGGCGGCCCCTTGGGCGAGGCGATAGGCAATCTGATCCAGCAGGGACTTTCCGGTGGCGCGGGAAACGGCACTGGGACTGCCACCGGCACCGGCACTGCCGCCGGCCGCAGCCGCAGCCTGCCTGCAGCGCCATCCACATTGATGCCGCAAGCTTCGCCAACGTCCCCCGGCCTGGAGGACCCGCCGGCGGCGCAGCAGGACAGCCAGCCGATGAACGACGTGCTGCGGCAGCTCTTTAACCGATGATTGCAGGACCAAAGCGCTGGACTCCCAGCCCTCCCTTGCCAAGCCATCCCCTTACATCGGCTGGCCCGGCGGCGGCTTCCTCCAAACGGATGAGACTGCGACAATTCATCATGCTTCCGCCTGCCCAGCGTCCAGGCGGGTAACCACACCGGCCGGTCAGGCGGCCCCGACCAGTCCCTTCACAGTCCGTTGGACCAAATTGTGCTAGAAGGCTCGCAGGGTCCGTCAGGCCCGTAGCGCCGGCGCCGATGGCGGCGCGAGAGGATCGGGATGGCAGGAGCGAGCGACAAGACACGGTTTCTGCGCGAGGGTCTGTTCGCCAAATACGTCGTCTCTCTCGTCGGCCTCGTCGTGTTCGTGCTCGCCGTCAACGGCGCGATGGAGAGCTGGATCTCCTACCGCGCCACCAAGACACAGCTGACCGACGGTCTCGAGGACAAGGCGCAGGCTGCCGCGCGGCGGATCGAGCAGTCGATCTCCGAGCTCGAGCGCCAGATCAGCTGGGTGACGCGGGCGAGCCAGGACACGCTCGAGAAGCGCCGCGCCGACTACGCCCAGCTGCTGCACCAGGTCTCGGTCGTCAACCAGCTGTTCCAGCTCAACGGCGACGGCCGCGAGGTGCTGCGCGTCTCGCGCCAGTCGACCACGACCGGCAGCAATGCCGACCTCTCCCGCGACATGCGCTTCACCGACACCGTCGCCCGCGGCGTCAGCTACGCGCCGGCCTGGTTCTCCGACCGAACGCCGTTCATGTCGATCTCGGTGGCGCATTCCGGTTTTAACGCCGGCGTCACCGTGGCCGAGCTCGACCTCAGCTTTCTCTCCGAGTACCTGTCCGACGCCCAGGTCGGCAAGGCGGCCTTCGCCTATGTGGTCGATCCGCGCGGCCGCGTGCTGGCGACGTCGTCGAAGGGCCCCGAAGTCGGCAAGGACCTGTCGAAGCTGCCGCAGGTCGCGGCTGCGGTCGCACCGGGCCACGAGCCCGACAGCTCGGGCACCGACTTCAACGGCCATGCGGTGATGAGCGCGGCGAGCACCGTGCCGAAGCTCGGCTGGAGCGTGATGTTCGAGCAGCCGACCACGCAGGCCTTGATGCCGATCCGCGACCAGCTGGTGCGCATTGGGCTGCTGATCGGCATGGGCCTGCTGGTCGCGATCCTCGCCGGCACGCTTCTGGCGCGCCGCATGATCATCCCGATCACGGCGCTACGCGACGGCGCGCACAAGCTCGGCGAGGGTGATTTCAGCCATCGCATCGAGGTGCACACCGCGGACGAGCTGGAAGATCTCGCCGGCCAGTTCAACCGCATGGCCAGCCAAATCCAGGAAACCTATTCGGACCTGGAGACCAAGGTCGAGGAGCGCACCCGCGATCTCGCGCAGTCGATCAACGAGCTCAAGGTGCTGGAAGAGGTCGGCCGCGCGGTCGCAGCCTCTCTCGATCTCAACGCCGTGCTGCCGACTATCGCCGCGCGCGCGATCGAGATCACCCATGCCGACGCCGTGCTGATCTACGGCTATGACGCCGAGGCGCGCCGCTTCAATCTGGTCGAGGCCAACGGCATCGACAAATCCGCCGACGGCGCCCATGTCACCATCGACGAAGGCCAGGATATCCTGAGCGATGCGGCCGGGAGCGGCGAACCGATCGCGATTTCAGATCTCGACCAGGCCTCCGAGCAGCCGCTGCGCGACGTCGCGATCGCGGCCGGCTTCCATTCGGTGCTGGTGGTGCCGCTGGTGGATCAGCAGGGCACGCTCGGCTCGCTGGTGGTGCTGCGCCGCGCCGGCGGCGAGTTCGCTCCAAGCATCATCGGCCTGATGCGCACCTTCGCCAACCAGGCCGTGCTGGCGATGCGCAATGCGCGGCTGTTCACCGAGGTCGACCACAAGGGCCGCGAGCTCGCGGCGGCGCACGAAACCGTGCAGCAGCAGGCCGCCAAGCTCCAGGAGCAGACCGAGCAGCTGCGCAACTGGAATCGCTCGCTGGAAGAGCGGGTCGAGAAACAACTCGGCGAGATCGGCCGCATCAAGCGGCTCGAACGTTTCCTCGCCCCGCAAGTCGCGCAGCTGATCGCCTCGTCCGACGGCCACGACGCACTGCTCGACAGCCACCGCCGCGAGGTCACCGTCGTGTTCTGCGATTTGCGCGGCTTCACCTCGTTCACGGAGGCGACCGAGCCGGAAGAGGCGATGAACGTGCTGCGCGAATATCACGCCGCGCTCGGCGAGCTGATCCACCGCTATGAAGGCACGCTCGACCGCTTTGCCGGCGACGGCGTGATGATCCTGTTCAACGCGCCCATTCAGTTCGCCGACCATACCAAGCGCGCGGTGAAGATGGCGGTCGAGATGCGTGATGTGATTGGCCATTTGACCGAGAAGTGGAAGAACCGCGGCCACTCGCTCGGCTTCGGCGTCGGCGTCGCCATGGGCTACGCCACGCTCGGCCAGATCGGCTTCGAGCAGCGGCTCGAATATGCCGCGATCGGCAGCGTCACCAATCTCTCATCGCGCCTCTGCGACGAAGCCAAGGCCGGTCAGGTCGTCGTCAGCCGCCGCGTCTACGGCATGGTCGAGCCCTGGGTCGAAGCCCGCGCACTCGACGATCTCGTGCTCAAGGGCTTCAACCACCCGGTGCTTGCGATGGAGATCCTGTCGTGGCGCGAGGAGGTCGAGAACGTGGTGGATGCCGCCGCGGCAAGGCGGCGCGGGTAGCCCAAACAAAAAACTGCGAAAACAACCCCATGCACAGTAGCCGGGGCCTGCAAGATCAATGGGTTACGCGGGCACGGAATTGGCCGGAAGCCGTTTGACTCGTCGGGCAAAACACCGGCAGGATAGCATCATCCCCACGAACCACATCTCTCGTCCTCGCGACTAACGATCGCCTCCGCGTCGAGGCGAAAGTTCGGATGGAGCCGACCTGTGGCGCTTGCCTTGCCGTCGCGTGCGTATGATTTGCAGATGCTGGACCGGCCCGCCGATCGCGCGCGTGATCATGGCTGGGTCTACGGCCTGCCGCCGGGCATCACGAGCGAGCAATGGCCGCTCGACCCAGTCACCGGGTTTCCGCTGATGCATGGTTTTACACTTCTGCTGCCGAAGGATTATCGCGTACACGGCGAGGATATCGTCGCGGTGTCGTTCTTCGCTACCGCACCAGATCACAATGACGGCGGGGCACCCGACGATCCCGAGATTCGCGAGGCCGTGCTGGCGCGACCAGCGCATCCGCGGCTTTCGCGCATGACCGACATCCTTGATTACGAATATGCCGCGCTGCTGCTGACGAAGCATGAGTACGAGGGCCCGTTCGCGACGCCGCCCGCGCCGCTTCCGCTTGCGACGGCGGAGCGGCCGCGCTGGCTCGATGTCGGCGGCGCCAGCGCTTTCTTCGAATCCGCCCCGCCCTTCGCGCAGAAGATGTTCGCCGGCCCTCCGCGGGGTGACCTGGCGGAGAACCTCGCGATCGCCTTGATGCCGCGCGCGACCGATCCCAATGCCGGCAAGGCCCCGCAGGACCCGCACCTCCCGCGCAATCCGCCGAGCGACTATCAGTCCTACTACTACTTTATCGACGGCGTCCCGACCACCGAGAATTTCCGCTCGCACGACTGGGGCAAGGACCACGCCCACAACCATCTCGGCGGCACCATGCGGCCCTGCCAGGCGGTGCCTGAGATGAGCCCGTTCTACATCGAGTTCGAGGAATATTTCGGCGGCTACAGTTTCGGCAGCGGCAACGCGCAGCTCGACTTCAAGGACATGAAGTTCGAGTGGGCCTGCGGGTGATCACACGCCGCGCTTCGGCCCGATCGCCTCGAACCCCGCCTTCTGCTCGTCGCTTAAGTCGGCCTCGAAATCGTCGAGCGCGTCACTGACGCCGTTCACCGCCTGCAGCATCGTCTCCAGCCGCGCCTTCGCGGCGGTGAGGCGGGCCTGTGGTGTCGGTGCGGCCTGTGACGGACAGGCGCTCAGCGTTTCCATGGTGCGCAGCGTGGTGTCCTGGAGCACGTCGAGGCGGGCGCGGGCGGTGTCGTCGAGCTTGAGCGTGGAGGCGATCTCGGCGGCGGGCCATTGCTGCTGCACGAGCTGCTCGTATTGGCGCTGCAGCTTCTCGTCGTAGCGGGGATCGCTGTCCGCCTGGCAGGCCGATGCCGCCTGGGGATTCTTTTGCTGGATCGCTGCAAGCGCGGCGCGGCGGTCCTTGGCCAGGCCGTCGAGCTTGGCTCTCTGGTCGTCGTCGAGGAGATCGACGAATTTTGCCAGCGAAGGTGCGAAGGCGTCCGTCGCCTTGATCATGGCCTCGATGCGCTCGCGCATCAGGCCGAGGCGCTCGATGGCCGTCGCGGGAACCTGCGTTGGACAGGCGGCGCGGATGGTGTCGCGCGCGGATGCCCACGCGGTCGCGAGCTCGTCGAGCGCTGTGCGCTGCAATTCATTCGGCTGCACGATAGCGGCGATGCGATCGACCGGCAGGCCGCCGGTGTCGCTGGCATCGCAGACCGTCTCCGCGGTCGGGACTCGCCGTCCGCGCCGGCCGTGCGGCGCGGTGTAGGCGGCAAGCTCGGTGGCCGCATAGGGCGCGAAGATCGCGGCATAGATGTCGCCATAGCCATAGAGCGAGAGGCTGGTCGCATCGCCGAGGACGATCGCGGTGGTGAGGTCGTCATGCGCGAACGGCCAGAACACGGGGCCCACCCAGCCGTAGCTGCCGTCGGGGTGGCGCCACCATCCCTGCGAACGGCGGCCGCCGTGCCAGCCCGACAGCGCGGCTTGCGCCGTCATTGCGGCACGGAGGACGTAAGGATTCGCAGGCTGGCCGCGCTCTGCGCCGCGAGGATCTTGCGACCTCAACGCTGCGGAGCGGTATCGGCTGCCCCGCACCGCCATGCGGGCATGGCGCAAGCGAGACATGCCGATCATGTGGCCGACGGCAAAGCGCGCAACACCGAGCGGGCCGCCGCGGAAGCCGAACTGCGCCTCGGCGCGACTTGGCAACAGCACCGCCAGAATCACGAGGGTTGCGCCTGATAGCGCCAGCCCCAGCCTTGGCCTGAGCGCCAAGCGTGATCTCGACATGACCACTGACCTGTCCACCTTGGCCCTCCTCCGGCGCCAAGCGCGCATCGCGTCGCATCACAACGACGCGCGAGGGAACCAAATGTTCCGGAAGCGCACAGGGCAAAGCGTCGCAACGCGCACCGTGCAGAGCCGATGCGCCGTCACTCCGCCTTCTGCGGCAGCACGAGGGTCTGGCCGGGATAGATCAGATTGGGATTGTGGATCTTGGCGCGGTTGGCGTTGTAGATCACGGCAAAGCGGGCGCCGTCGCCGTAAGCGAGCCGGCTGAGCGCCCACAGGCTGTCGCCGCGGGAGATCACCCGGCTGCCGCCTGTTTCCGCCGGTGCACCGCTGACGATTTCCGCCGGCGAGGCCGATGCGACGGTCGTGGCCGCGGGCGCCCGCGCCATGACCCCCGACCCGCCCTTTGGTTTCGGTGCGCCCATCAATCTCGGCCGGGCCGCAGGCCTGTCCGATAAAGATGCCACCACATCCGACTTGTCGTCGGACTTCTCGGCCTTCGCTTCCTGCTTCGTCTCTTGCCTCGCGGCCGGTGCAGGGCGCGCGGGCGGCGGCGCGGCTTCGGCGATCACCACCGGCATGCTGCGGCCGGATTGCGTGACGGTGCCGTCAGGCGATTTCGCCCGCAGGGTGAGCTCATAGGAACCGGCGGGAAGCTGCGGCGGCGTCATCACGAATTGGCCCGACGCATCCGCCACCACCGTGTCGAGCGGCTTGCCGTCGCGCAGCAGCTCGACCTTGGCGCCCGGCGTCGCCTGGCCCGCGATCACCGCCGCCTCGCCGTGATCATCGACGCGCGCGACGTCGAAACGGGGGCCGCTATCGGCAACCGCCGGAGGCGGCTTGACCGGTGCAAGATCGGCAAGCGCGGCCGTGACCTGCTTTTGCGTCTCGGCCAGCGCACCCGCCTTCGGCTCGGGGGCCGGCGCCGGAGATGCAGCTGGTGCCGGCGGCGCGACCGCGGCGAGCTTGGGCTCTTCCGGTTTGAGTTCCGGCTTGGATTCGACCTTGGGCTCGACCTTGGGTTCCGGCCTGGCGGCGATGTCGGTCTTCGCCCCTATCGGCAGCAGGCGACGCAGCTCGGTGGGGCCGATCACCAGCACGGTGCCGCCCACCGCGAGCAGACAGAATGCAATGAAGGCCTTGGATGCGGTCACCATCGGAAACGAACCTTGATCAGGAAGAACCTTGCAAATCAATCGAGCCGGCAAGTTGCGCCGTTTTGGCCACGGCAGCAAGACGGTCGATAGGATGATGAGCCGGCGCCGGGGATGAACCGGCGCACCCTCGCCGGCGTCAAATGATCGAGGCCGCATCGCGGTATTTTTCTCGAGGAATTTTCACCGTGAACGCATTTTGCCGTCCCGCACAATTGCCGGTACTTGGGCTGGTGGTAGGGCTCGCGCTTGTCCCGACGCTGGCCGCAACTCCGGGGCTCGCCGCTTCCGGCCCGCCGCCGGATTACATCCTCACCGGCAATGCCGATCTCGCCTTCACCTCGCCCGACGGCGCCACCGGGATCGAGCAGTACATGAAGGACAGCGGGGATTTCGACGTCAAATGGCAGGCCTGGGCGAGGCGTGGCGAACAGATGACGGAGCTGAAGCCCGAGCAGGGTTACGGCGCCGGCTTCCGCTTCACGCCCGACTCGCAATGGCTGGTGCGGATGCAGAAGACCGGCTCCGGCGAGCAGGACCTCTATCTCTACCATGTCGAGAAAGGCGCCTTCGTCAGCGCGACGAAGACGCCGTTCAGCGACTTGGCCTGGGCCTATTTCCACAGCCGCCCGAACACCGGGAAGATGAAGCTCGACTACCACATTTCGGCCAATCTCGTGAAAGGCACCGAAGAGGCTTATCGCGGCCTCGGCGTGCACTGGCCGGACAACCGTTACCTCGTCATCTCGCTGTCGGGTGAAATGGACAAGCACCCGAAGAACGTCGCCGTGAAGGGGTTGGCCGACTGGCGCTGCCGCTATGATCTCAAGACCGGGACCTTCGACGTGCCGGCGATGTTCGCCAAGACCAATGCGGAAGCGTTGAGATGGGAAATCCGACGCTGAGGGAACCATGGCCCACCGCGCCTTCAGACAGCGATGGAACCAACCCTCTGATTACGCTCCGATTCATGTTTTCCTAACCCTTACTGGTAACGCGGTCTTGTCGGTTTTGCCGCATCTTGCATCCCACGGGAGGGCTGCATGGGCACATCGATCCGATGGAGCGCGCGCATGCGCGCGTTGCTGCGCCGTTGGCGCGGCGCGCCGCTGACATGGCTGATCGCAGGCGGCTTCGTGCTGATGGCCGCAATGGCGATCGGCACCGCGCTTACCGTCGACCGCTTCCGGCAGAATGCAATCGAAAGCGGCCGCGACAGCCTTGAGAGCGCGGTCCGGTTGCTTGCCCGCCATTTCGACCGCGAGTTCGAGGACTTCGCGGTGCTGCAGAAGAGCATCATCGCCGAGCTCGAAAGCCACGGCATCGAGTCCGCTGATGTCTTCCGCAGCGAGATGGGCACGCTCGCCGTGCACGAAGTGCTGCGCGCCAGAGCCAGCGGCTGGTCGGACGTTGCCGGCGCCAATTTGTTCGACGCCAAGGGCGTGCTGATCAACTCGTCGCGGCGCTGGCCGGTCGCCGATGTCTCGGTCGCCGACCGCGGCTATTTCAATCGCCTCAAGAACGACCCAGCTTCGCAGGAGGAGGTCGAGGTCGTGCCCGGACGGTTGGGCAGCGGACCGGCGATCGTGTTCGCGCGCCGCGTCTCCGGTCCTCACGGCGAATTCCTTGGGCTGGTGTCGCGCGCGATCGCGCCGGACCAACTCGAATCCTTCTTCGCCTCGAGCGGGCTCGGCGAGGAATCCTCGATCGCGATGCACCACCAGAACGGCCAGTTGCTCGCGCGCGTTCCGCATGTGGACGCGATGATCGGGCAGAATTTCCGCAATGGAACGTCCGAGCAGATGGCGGTGTTCGAGCGCACCTTCGTCACGACCCAGCTCGCAAGTCCGATCGACGGCAAGGATCGCATCGTCGCCGCACGCCTCCTGACCGGCGAGCCGCTGGTCGTGGTTGCGACCAGGTCGCTGGATGCGACGCTGGCGACATGGCACACGCAAACCAAATTCTTCGTGGCCGTAGCCGTGCTGTCGATCGGCCTGCTCGTGCTCACGCTCTATTTCATCTTCCGCCAGATGACCCGCCGGCTCGCCGTGGAGAAGCACCAGCTCGACACCGCGATGAACACGATGACGCAGGGTCTCCTGATGTTTGACCAGGACGAGCGGCTGATCGTCTGCAACCGGCGCTACATCGAGATGTATGGCCTATCGGCCGAGGTGGTGAAGCCCGGCGCGTATTTCCGCCAGGTGATCCAGCACCGCCACGACACGGGTTCGTTCCACGGCGACGTCGATTCCTATTGCGACGGCATTTTGGGCAATGCCGGGCAGACGCAGAGCACGATCGTCGAGACCTCCGATGGCCGCCTGATCGAGATCAAGAACCAGCCCGGCGCCGCCGGCGGCTGGCTCGCGACCCATGACGACGTCACCGAGCGCATTCGCGCCGACGAGCGCATCGCGCATATGGCGCATTACGACGCGCTGACCGACCTGCCCAACCGCGTGCTGATGCGCGGCCATCTGGAGCGGCGTGTCGCGGAGCTTGCCCAGGGCAAGCCGTTCGCGATCCTCTATATCGACGTCGACGAGTTCAAGGGCGTCAACGATTCGCTGGGACACGAGGTCGGCGACGAGCTGCTGCGCCAGGTCGCGAACCGCCTGCGCGCCTGCATCAGCGGCAACGACATGGTGGCACGGTTGGGTGGCGACGAATTCGCAATCGTCAAGGCCGGCACCCGCGACGTGGCCGAGCTGACGGCGCTGGCCGAGCAGATCCTGAAGGCGCTGCGCGCGCCCGTAAACTACAATGGCCAGGAAATCCCGACCGATGCCAGCATCGGCATCGCGATCGCGCCCGACCACGGCGACAATCTCGACGATCTGCTCAAGCGCGCGGATCTCGCGATGTATGCGGCGAAGTCCGAGGGCCGCCGCACCTTCCGCGTCTTCGCGCCCGCATACGACGCCAAGGCGCGGCTGCGCCGCCAGCTCGAGTTCGATCTGCGCCTAGCGCTGGCCCGCGGCGAATTCGAGGTGCACTATCAGCCGCTGGTCGATCTCGCGGCCAACGTGGTCACCGGCTGCGAAGCGCTGCTGCGCTGGCACCATCCGGAGCGAGGCATGGTCTCGCCCGCCGACTTCATCCCGGTTGCGGAAGAAACCGGATTGATCGGCGAAATCGGCGAATGGGTGCTGAGGCAGGCCTGCACCGAGGCCGCCTCCTGGCCCGGCGACATCCACATCGCGGTCAATGTTTCACCGGTGCAGTTCCGCTCGCGGACGCTGGCGCTGAAGGTCGCAGCCGCGCTCGCCGAGTCCGGTCTGGCACCCGGACGGCTCGAGCTCGAGATCACCGAGACTGTCCTGATCCGCGACGACCAGGAGGCGCTGACGATCCTGCAGCAGCTGCGCGAGCTCGGCGTGCGCATCGCGCTCGACGATTTCGGCACCGGCTATTCGTCGCTGAGCTATTTGCATCGCTTCCCGTTCGACAAGATCAAGATCGACCGCAGCTTCATCTGCGACATCGGCCAGTCTGAAGATTCCTCGCCGATCGTGCAGGCGGTGGTGCACATGGCCGCCGCCCGCCACATGGCGACGACCGCCGAAGGCGTCGAGACCGAAGCGCAGCGCGCGGTGCTGCTCCAGCTCGGATGCAGCCAGATGCAGGGCTGGCTGTTCAGCCCGGCCGTGCCGGCGGCGAAACTGAAGCAGCTGTTGTCGGCACAGGCGGCCGCGGCCTAGCGCGCCCCGGTCATCGCCGTCGCCTCCGTTTGGAGGATTTGTCGCCGAGCCGGGCAAGGCTTGTCCGTCTTGAAATCCAACCGTTCCACGCCACGAGCGTGCCCGATCGCGACATCGATGTGGCGGCCGTGTGGCGGCCTGCGCCCTTTTCTCACAAGTACTTCTCCTCCCCGGCCGCTCACCGTGCGTTCGCGAAAGCGCGGGCCGGCTTGGAGCAGGATCGGACAAAGCATGGCGGGTTCAGGAAATACGCACCGCAACCGCGGCGCATAGAACACGCGCCGTTCCGTACAAATACGGACGACTGATCGAAAGCCCGAGCTGATCAGCAGGAGCCACACCATGACCGGGAACACTGCACTCATGCGCAATCCCTCGCACAAGGGCTTGCCGCCCGCACCCGACGCACAGCCTGACGACCGCTCGACGTCCGAGCGGCGCGCCGCCGACGGGGAGATGGCGCGCGTGCTCAGGACGCAGCCGTTTCGCATGGCGCTGGACTCCTCCGGTGCCGGTATCGCGCACTGGAAGCATGATCCGCTGCACGACGTCGTCGAGCCCATGCGCCACCACGTGATCATGGCGCATAAAGGCGTGATGCAGCGCATGGAGCGGCGCTCGGGAAGATCGATCGCGATCGGCACGTTTCGTCCGGGGGTCGTGAACATCGTTCCGGAAGGGTCGAGCTCCCGATGGGACATTCCGAAGCCCGTCGACGTCGTGCAGCTTTACCTTCCCGACGCAACGCTGCAGCGCATCGCCGGCGAGGCCGGGACCGCCGGGCCCGCCGAATTGATTGAGCGAACGGCGCATCCCGACACGATCACGTCCCGACTGCTCCTGAGCGCGGCGGATTCGCTAGAGAGCCATGGCGTCCTTGATACGCTATTCCGGCATCAGCTCACGGATCTTCTGGCCACGCGCCTTTTGGCTGCGCATGCAGGGTCGCCAACCACGTTCCAGCCGACCATGGGCGGACTGGCGCCGAAGGTCCTGCTCCGTGCGATCGAACGATTGCGCTCCGACAGCGAAGCGGACGTCTCGCTCGATGCGCTGGCGTCCGATGCAGGTTTGTCGCGCTTTCATTTCTGCCGGTCCTTCAAGGAGAGCACCGGGCTGTCGCCGCATGCCTGGCTTCGCCAGCACCGGCTCGAGCAGGCCATGAACATGCTGCGGGAGAGCGACGAATCGATCGTCTCGGTCGCCGCGGCGCTTGGTTATTCCTCGCAGACCGCCTTCGCCGCGGCATTCAAGAAGCTGACGGGCGAGACGCCGAGCGATTGGCGCAGGCGCGTGCGTTAGCAGCAATCTCTCGACAGCGACGGCAATCGCGCTGGGGCAACGGCAAATCGGGTCGGCTACATCATCTCCATGTCCAGACCAATCGAGGGAGACCAAAGATGACCTGGAAAAACTTCGTCAGCCGACGGTTGATCTCATCACGCCGCCGGAGCCTCGCAACCGCGACCTTGTACGGACTCTCGCTGGCCGTTCGCTTCACGTCGGCGACGGGCGAGGAAGTGGAAATTCCGGCTTACAACATGCACCCGGCACAGCCGCCCGTTTCCATCATGATCCGAAATGGCTCTGGGCTTCCCTATCAGGACTGGAGTCGAAATGAGCTTCAGCCCGTCGTCTTGGGCTACGGCCAGCCGCCGAGATCGGTGATGGCACGCTGCATCGGGCCCTAAGCCCGCGACCCAACCCACCCACGCGCCGACGCCGGCCGCTGCCCTGAACGCAGCAGCGCGGTCGCGCGCGGTCTTTCGAACAGCAACCAAGGAGAAAATCCATGCGACTCGTCATCATCGGCGCCGGCTTCGCCGGCATGTACGCCGCCCTTTCCGCAGCGCGACTGCGCGACATCCGGGGCGTCTCGCCGCAAGATCTGCAGATCGCGATCGTCTCCCCGGAGCCGACGCTGGTGGTCCGTCCGCGGCTCTACGAGCCGAAGCCGGAAACCCTGACGGCCCCGCTGCTCGAGGTCCTCGAGGCGATCGACGTCGACTACATTCAGGGCAGCGCCGAGACGATCAACACCGAGGCCCGAACGGTGCAGATCACGCCCGCGAAGGGCCCGCGAAAGACGCTGTCCTACGATCGCCTGGTTGTGACCACCGGCAGCCGGCTATTCCGTCCGAACATTCCGGGCCTCGCCGAGCACGGCTTCAGCGTCGATTCGCTCAACGATGCCGTTGCGCTCGACAAGCATCTGCATGGCCTCGCGGAGCGGCCTGCCGTGAACGGACGCGACACGGTCGTCGTCGCCGGCGGCGGCTTCACCGGGATCGAGGCGGCCACCGAAATACCGGTGCGGCTGCGCGAAATCCTGGGCCCCAATGCCAGGACGCGCGTCGTCATCGTCGATCGCAACACTGCGATCGCACCCGACATGGGTGCAAGCGCCCGCCCCGTCATCGAGGAAGCCTTGCGCAAGGTTGGCGTCGAGACACGGCTCGGTGCTGGCGTCGCCGCGCTCGACGAGACCGGCGTCACCTTGTCCAGCGGTGAGCACATCGAAACCGAGACGGTGATCTGGGCGGCGGGCATGCGTGCAGCGCCGCTGACCGGGCAGATTCCCGCCGAGCGCGACAATTTCGGACGGTTGCTAGTCGATCGCTGCTTGCAGCTGCCAGGCGTTCAGGGTGTCTTCGCGGCCGGCGACGCAGCACGCGCCGCCTGCGACGACGAGGGCAATTACGCACTGATGTCGTGCCAGCACGCCACGCGAATGGGCGCCTTTGCCGGCAACAATGCCGCGGCCGAATTGCTTGGCGTTCCGACCAGACCCTACCACCAGAAGGCCTACGTCACCTGCCTGGACCTCGGCGAAGCCGGCGCGCTGTTCACACGCGGATGGGAGCGCAAGGTCGAGCTGGTCGGCGACGTCGCCAAGAAGACCAAGCGTGAGATCAACACCGTCTGGATCTATCCGCCGAAGGCGGAGCGCGCCCTGGCGCTCGCGTCGGCCGATCCGGAACGAGTGACCAGCCTCTAGCGCACCAAGCGATCACGGCTGCGCACTCCCCCGGCGGCGCTGCCTGCTCAACCACCAGCCGGAAGCCCCTATCTTTGAAACAGGAGACCAACATGAATCTGCACAACACCTCATATCCCGTGTCATCGGGACCCGAAGAGCTCGTTCCGTCGCGCTACGCGCTGAAGATCGGCGAGATCGACGTGCTGGTGGTGAGCGACGGCGTGCTGCCGCTGCCGACCACGATGCTCGCGCACAACGCCGACCCGACGGTGCGGGCGACCTGGCTGCACGACATGTTCCTGCCGCAGGATGCTTTCGACTGGGCGCTGAACGCCGTCATGGTCCGCAGCGGCGGCAAGACCATCCTCATCGACGCCGGGCTGGGCTCGGACCCGAACTTGAACTTGCCGCGCGCCGGGCAGTTGATCAGGCGACTGGCGGCCGCGGGCATCGATCTTTCGGCGGTAACCGATCTGGTGCTCACCCATCTGCACATGGACCACATTGGTGGGCTGCTGGTCGACGGCGTGAAGCAGCAGCTGCGCAAGGACCTGCGGATTCACGTCGCGGCCGCAGAGGTCAAGTTCTGGGAAGCGCCTGATTTCTCCCGCACTGCCATGCCGGAAGGGTTCCCGGACGCGCTGCGATCGACCGCCAAGCGGTTCCTGAAGGAGTACGGCCCTCAGCTGCGGCTGTTCGATAACGAGCAAGAGATTGCGCCTGGCGTCGTCGCCCGTCGCACCGGCGGTCACACCCCCGGACACAGCGTGGTTCGCATGGCGGCCGGCGACGACGCGCTGACATTCGCCGGCGACGCCGTGTTTGCCGTCGGGTTCGAGCAACCCGACTGGCACAACGGTTTCGAGCACGACCCCGAGGAGGCCGCCCGCGTTCGCGTTCGTCTGTTGCGACAGCTTGCCGAGACCGGCGAAATGCTGGTGGCCACGCACCTGCCGTTCCCGTCCGTGGGTCGGGTGGCTGCCGACGGCGACGCCTTCCGTTGGGTGCCGGTGTTCTGGGACTACTGACCGCTTGCCGGGTTAGAGCCGAAGCAGGGCGCGGACTCGATAGGTCCGCGCCCTTGAAAATAGGATCAAACATCGACCCTCGCGGTTATCGCCCCGCTGAGACGGCTGGAACCGGTCGGCGGCGCCAGCCAGCATTGCGTCACGTGCCGCGCAGGCGGCTCTTCGTCTGCGCTCGTGCGCGCGCGAGATCGAGCGAGGCGATATGGCGATCGCGGCATTCAGGATGGTCACTCTCGTAGCGGTTGCTGCCATGGTCGGCCCATCCGTGCAGGCCCGCGACGACGGTCGCTACGCGAACTCTCCCCTCAAGGGCTGGTTCGAGAGCCTGCACAGCAAGGGCGGCGGTCCCTGCTGCGCCGACGCCGACGGCACCGCGCTGGACGATGTCGACTGGGACACGAGCAACGGACATTATCGCGTGCGACTCCTGGGCGACTGGATCGAGGTGCCCGACGACACCGTGATCACCGAGCCGAACCGCGCCGGCCGCACCATGGTCTGGCCGTATTACGTCAACGGCCGCGCCAAGATCCGCTGCTTCATGCCGGGCAGCATGACTTGAGATTTTGGTTCTGATGTCCCGGCTCGGCCCAGCATACGATGATGCGCCGCTGAACCGGCCGGCGCGGGCTCACTTGACCTGCTTGGCCGCGTGGATCTCGACGAACTCGGCATCGGGATGCGCGACGATGGTCGCGAACATGATGCCGCTGATGATGAGCGACCAGGCGGTGTCCCAATAAATCCAAAACACGTGCCAGCCTCCGTTTCGATCTGCTCCGCCCGCGGGATCAGGGTAACGGCAAGGCGAGGCTGCCGTTCCCAGTGCGCGGGCGGCGCGGGCGAGGTGCTATTTTGGTTTGGTCGGCGCGGAGTTGGGATCGGTTTGGCCGGTGTGGCGCTTTGCCACGACGTCCTCGTCGCGCTCGCCCTGACGCGGGCGCGGCGGCAGCTTGGGCTGGCCGGCCTGACCGCCATGCTTGCCGCCCATGTCGGGCTTACCTTCGAGATCGTTTTCACGGGGCATGCCGGTTCAATGCGCTCGCGCGGCATTGGTTCGGTTCGGCTGTGAACGAGTTCATAGGATCGCCGCGATTTGCAGTGCACGATAGCCAGGCCCGCCCCCGGGAGCATTCTCATTCATATGACTGACGGATACGGCCTGATGCGGAAGCCACTCGTCGCCTGGACGATCCTGACCTGCGCGCTGCTCGCGGTCACCGTGTGGACCGTGCTCGGGCCGCCCCACGTCCCGCCCGGGCCCCATCTGCCCTCCCGCACAGCGGCGATACGGTAGATCTCCCACCGATACCATTTCGGCATCGATCGATCCCAATTGGAGTTTGGTGCGGCGGGGCGGCTGCCGCTATCCTCGCCGGCAAAACGACAAATGCCGCACCGGCATCCCAGGAGGACCCCCATGGTGAGATCGACCCGACGCATCAGATCCGGCGTACCCCGTGCCGCGATCGCCACCACGCTCGCTTTCCTCACTCTCATTTCTGGAGTCCGCCCGGGCATGGCCGAGACCTTCGCCTATGTCGGCAATGCCGACAGTAACGACATCAGTGTGTTCAAGATGGCCGAGAGCGGCGAGATGACGCCCGTGCAGACGGCCGTTTTCACCGGCGTCGAAAAGCCCGGCTCCTCGACGCCGCTCGCGATCACGCCCGATCATCGCGTGCTGATCGCCGGTGTCCGCTCGCAACCGTTCGTTGCGGTGAGCTTTGCGATCGATCCCAAGACGGGCCAGCTCAGCCATATCGGCAACGGCCCACTCGCCGACAGCATGGCCAATATCGCCATCGACCGCGGCGGCAAATTCCTGTTCAGCGCCTCCTATGGCGGCAACAAGGTCGCGCTGAATCCGCTGCTCGCCAACGGCGTCGCAGGCGAGCCGAAGCAGGTGATCCCGACCGGGCTGAACGCGCACGCTTTCCTGCCCTCGCCCGACAACCGCTTCGCGTTCGCGACCAATCTCGGCTCCGACCAGATCCTGGCCTTCACGTTCGACGCCACGACCGGCACGCTCACGCCGAGCGATCCGCCGGCTCACAAGGTGCCGGAGAAATCGGGGCCGCGGCATTTCGTGTTCCACCCCAACGGCAAGTTCGTCTATCTCCTCCACGAGCTGAACGGCGACGTCGCGGCGTTCGCCTATGAGGCCAAGGGGGGCGCATGGGACGAGATCCAGCGCACCAGCGCGTTGCCAGAAGGATTTACCGGAAAGCCCTGGGCCGCCGACATCCACGTCACCCCCGACGGCCGTTTCCTCTACGCCTCCGAGCGTACCACCAGCACGCTCACCGCCTACAAGGTCGATGCGACAAATGGCAAGCTGACCACCATCGGCAGCGTGCCGACCGAGAAGCAGCCGCGCGGCTTCCACATCGATCCCGGCGGGCGCTACCTTGCCGCAGTGGGCGAGCTCTCCGACAGCATGACGGTCTATGCCATCGACCAGAGCAGCGGGGCACTCGCCAAGCTGAAATCCTACGCCACCGGCAAGAAGCCGAACTGGGTGGAGTTCTTGAGCCTGCCGTGAGGGGGCTCCGCTGCGGGATGAGTTCGGCCTGCATGGTTCGAGACGCCCGCTTTGGCGGGCTCCTCACCATGAGGGTCTGACATCCCGCCGCGAAGCACGACCTCATCCTGAGGGCCGCCGCAGGCGGGCGTCTCGAAGGATGGCCGCCGGGACGGTGGAAGACAGCGAACCTTGGCGCCGGTCCCGAAGACTAAATCAACGGGCGGCATCGCGCCGCCCGTGCTGCGGCGGCATTCTCATCCGGCCGGCCCTGATGTGCCATTGGCTCGCAGCGATCGCTTCTGCTAACGATGAGGCCGTCAAGGCCCCAACCGGAATGACCCATGCGTTCATTGCCTGCGCGTTCTGTTTCCAGACATCTCGTTGCGCTCGCCGGACTGCTGTTGCTGTCGGCCCAGCCCGCTGCCGCCGCCGATGACGACGCGCCCAAGGGGCCGGCGGTCACGGTGCTGAAGGTCGCAAAATCCTGTTTCTCCGACATCGTCGAGGGCACCGGCACGATCATCGCGCGCGAGGCAAGCTCGGTGCGGCCGGAGCGGCCCGGCCTGAAGGTGACGGAGGTGCTGGCGGAAGCCGGCGACACCACCACCGCCGGCCAGGTGCTGGCGCGGCTCGCACTGCCCGAGGGCGGCACGCTTCAGGTCACCGCCCCCGTCGCTGGCGTGATCGCAACGTCGACCGCGCAGATCGGCAACCTCGCCTCCGCCAAGGGCGAGGCGCTGTTCACGATCGTGGCGCGCAGCGAATACGATCTCGTCGCCCTCGTCGCGACCAGCGATATGCGCAAGCTCGCGGTCAACCAGGCGGCGACCGTGCGCATCGCCGGCGCCGGCGATATCGACGGCAAGGTGCGCCGCATCGGCCCGACGGTCGAGCCGAACATCCAGCAGGGCATGGTCTATATCGGCATTTCCGCGCAGAAGCGGCTGTTGCTGAATGCGAGCGGCCGTGCGCTGATCAAGTCGGGCCAGAGCTGCAACGTCGCGGTGCCGCTGACCTCGGTGCAGTATTCCTCCGCCGGCACCGTCGTGCAGGTGATCCGCCGCAACCGCGTCGAGACCAAGCGCGTCGAGGTCGGACTGATGTCGGGCGGCAATATCGAGATCCGCGACGGCCTCAACGAAGGCGATATCGTTGTCGCCCGCGCCGGCGCGCTGCTGCGCGAAGGCGATCCGGTGCGCACGGTGATGGCCGCGGAAGCGGCGAAGTAATCGCCACGATCGTCATTGCGAGGAGCAAAGCGACGAAGCAATGACGGTGGAGAGGCAGATGTACGTTAAACACGCGGATCGTAGGGTGGGCAAAGCGAAGCGTGCCCACGTCTTCTATCGACCGCGTCTTCTATCGAAATGTTGGAAAGATGGTGGGCACGGCGCGTTGCGCCTTTGCCCACCCTACAAGACCTAAGAAAAACTAGCCGCCGGCTTCGCCGAAATGGACGTCCTCGAGCAGCGAGGAGGAGACGGTCGGGACCTGGTCGCCTTCGCTGGCGCGGGAGATGGCAAGGCGGGTCTTGTTGAAGACGCTTTCGGCGCTGCCCTGCGCATTGAGGTTGTTGAGGAACTCGCTGACCAGCACGCTGTGCTCGCCTTTGCCGTCGTCGACGACCTTGCCGGGCGAAGCCGAGGAGAGGATCAGCGCATTGTCGGTCGCGCTGATCGGCGCGAGGCCGTGGCTGTAGGAGCGGAAGCGGCGCTCATAGGGATTGCGGCGGGAGGCGTCGACCACGACGAGCTTGGCCTTGGCGCCCTGCTCCTTCATCATGTCGAGCACGCCCTCGATGGAGACGCCGTGACGGCGGACATCGCTTTCCTTCCAGATCACGGCATCGACCGGCAGCATGTAGCTCTCGCGGCCGGCCTGCACGCCGTAGCCGCCGAAGAACAGCATGACGACGGTGTCGCGCTTGATCCGGGACTTCAGGCGATTGACGGCGCGGACCATGTCGTCCTTGGTCGCGTCTTCCACCATGTCGACGTCAAAACCGTTCTTGCGCAGCGACGAGGACAGCGCGCGGGCGTCGTTGATCGATTGCGTCAGCGGCGCGTTGGCGTCGGGGTAGTGCCCATTGCCGATGACGAGGGCGAGACGCGAGGCCTGGCCGATCGAGCCGGTGACCTGGTCGGTCGAAACGGCCTTGGCGGCATCGAGCGCCCGCATGTTGAGGGCAGCGTGGGCGCCGATCACGAGCGAGACCGTGCCGATGAGGGCTGCGGCCACCGCGATCGTGCGTCGGGAAATGTCGAGCTGCGTTACATTCATCTCGCGTCATTCCTGTCAGTGCCAAAGACCAGCCAAGCACGCGCACACCGTTTGAGTAGCGCGATAGCGTCTTTGGGTTTGAGGGATTGGCCGGGGGTGTGCCCCCGAATTGCGCGCAATTTGCGGCGCCGCACCAAACAAAGCCTTAACCGGATATCGCCTCCCCCGCAATAGATCGCCGAAAATTTGACCTAAGTCTCTGGAAACGTGGATTAATTTTCATCGCCCAATATGTGATTTTTTTGCGTTCCCGTAGCCTTCCGGAGCCCGATTATGCAGGCTCCGTGCCGGCTTTTTCTGTGACTGTCATCACATTTGTATTTCCTGCGAATCCGGGTAGCTTTTTCAACGACTTGCAGGGGTGGCACGCGGCTGGGAGCGTGCCGGCCGGCCCCCCGGCCAATTCCCGCGACCAGGTTATTTCATGAGCTTTCAATATTTTGCCGGCGCCGCCTGCCGGGCGCTGACGGCGCGGAAGGACGGCCCCTCGCTTTACGACGTCTGCGATCCCGTACTGTCTGTTGCGGCCAGCGGCGATCCGCATCTGGCCAAGTTCTACAAGACGGCGCTTGGCAATCCCGCACTGCGGGTGCTGCTCCGCCGGGCCGGACTGCCCGAGCTGCGCGACGAAGGCAAACTGGCCCGGCTGCGCCACGCGCTGGTGCGCGCCCGCGACGAGGCCGAGCCTGATTGGGCGGCGGTCGGCCAGCCCGTTGCCGATCTCGTCGACAGCATCGCGCTGGATCATCCCAAGCCGCCGCCGGCCATGTTCACCGGCGCCATGCCGCAACCATCGCAGATCGACGGCGTGATCCGCGATTGCGCGCAGCATCTGCTGGGCTCGTACCGCAAAAATGGCTTTCTGCCGACCTACGCCGCGTTCAACCTGATCGGCGATCCCGATTTCCGCGGGCGCGAGCTGACCATGGCGCTCACGGGCCTCAACGCGCGCGGCTACAAGAACTCCTCGCTGCTGTTCAACCTCGCCCGGGTCTTCATCGCGCGGTCACCGGCGCGCGCTGTCGTCAATCCGCCCTGGCGAGGGGTTGCCGAACCGATGTGGGAGCCGGTGCAGATCCGCCACCGCTCGGCCTATTACGACGCGTTCTTCATCGAGGCGCTGTTGAGCTACGTCGAGACCGGTCTGGCCTCGTCCGCCGACAAGATGTCGGCGGAGCGCGCGGTCGCCGACATGGTCGATTTCTGCGTCAACATCAGCCGCGAAGAGGTCGAGGGCATCGACGGCGCGCGGTTCAACGTCATCACCGCGCTCGCGCCCGCGCCGCATCCGCGCTTCTCGCGCTACTTCGCCCAGATCAAGCAGGACCTCGGTTTCGGCGTCTACGTGCCGGATTGCGACACCACGGCGTGCTCGATCTCCGCGGCGACGCAAGCCGGCTGCACTGATCCGATCCTCGACCAGCCGCTGCTGGATTTCTACGCGGGCTATCAGGCACAGGCGGGCGTCAACGAGCCGCGCGTGACCGTGCCGATCAACGACAATATCGACTATGAGGGCGGGGTTGCGACCTGGATCGACAATCTCAAGGGCGAGCGGCCCTATGGCAATGATCTCGATCCGACGCTCAATCTCGACATTCTCGAGGTCAGCTTCCGCAATCTCGCGCGCTGGAAAGTATTGGAAACGCCGGCGCGGCTTGCCACCGTTCATCGCATCATCGGCTTCCAGAAGCGGCTGGCGGCGAGCGGCGCCTTCGCCAATCCGCGCTCGCACATCTATTATTTACCGGAGCTCTACAGCGCCTATTTCGGCCGCTGCTACGCCGCCTTCCTGGCGCTGCCGCTGGCGGCGCAGGCGATCATCGATCCCGACGGCGATTTCGATTTCATCCGCCACCGCGTGCTCTCCTACGTCAAGGGCGAGCTGATGGCCGCCGAGATGAACGTGTTCGACGCAGCGCTCGCCCTGATCGCGCTCGGCCATCTCGGCGCCGACCCGCGCGCCTTTGCGCCGGCGCTGAACGTGATCGTCGCGAGCCTCGGCGAAGGCGGTCGCCGCGGCCCGTTCCGCGCTTATGAATGGAACAAGATGAAGACGCCGACGCGGATTTTGGTCGGCGGGCCTGAGGTCACGTCGGCGTTCGTGCTGATGGGGCTGGCGGTGGCCAAGCGGGCGATGGCGCGCGGATAGGTTTCATCGGGTGGGTTAGCGAAGCGTAATCCACCACTTCTGCCGCCGTGGAGACGAAAGAGGTGGGTTACGCCTTCGGCTAACCCGCCCTACAAAACTTCGCCCGATGACAGTAAGTTGAAAGCCCAACTGCCAGGCATATGCTGGCCGGGCGGACAAAAGCCGACCACAATTGCGAGGTCTATCGCAATTTTCATCACACGCGGACCGGCATGTTGCGAAAATTCCTGATTGCGCTGTCATTGCTTGGCTTCTCCTTGCCCGGCTTGCCGTCGCCGGCTGAGGCCGCCGACATCACCGGCACCGCTAAGGTTCGCGCCGGCGACGCCGTGACGATCGGCAACACGCGGATCAGGCTCGGCGGCATCGACGCGCCCGCGGTCGACCAGCTCTGCCTCAACAACAAGGGCGAGCGCTGGACATGCGGCATCGCGGCCCGCGACGAGCTCGCCAAATACGCCGACGGCAAGAACTGGGTCTGCCATGCGAGGTCGATCGACCGGCGCGGCCGCACCGTGGCGCGCTGCGACGTCGGCGGCGAGGATATCCAGAAATGGCTGGTGCGCGCAGGCTGGGCGCTGGCCTACACCCGCATGTCGCACGACTATGAGGCGGACGAGAAGGCCGCGCGGGAGGCCAAGGCCGGTATGTGGCAGGGCGCCTTCATCGCGCCCTGGGACTGGCGCGAGCGCAACAAGAAGACCACCATCCTCGGCGCCACCAAGCCGCCCGACGGCGCGCATGCGATCCTGCTCGCTTCGGCCTCGGGCCCGGTCGCGCCCTCGCCGGACTGCACCATCAAGGGCAATGTCAACTCCGCCGGCGAATGCATCTATCACCGGCCGACCAGTCGCTGGTATGCGCAGATCAAGATGAAGATCAGCAAGGGCACGCGCTGGTTCTGCTCGGTGGAGGAAGCCGAAGATGCGGGCTGCCGCGAGACTAAGAGATAACCCACGTCAGACCTGCGTTTTCCGGCCTTTTCTTGCACCGCAGCGCCGCGTAAAAGTGTGAATCAGCGACCCACCATCCTGTTCTCAGGCAACAAGGACCAACAGCAATGACCGTTCGCGCGGGCCGGGAATTTCTGGCCATCCCCGGGCCCACCAATATGCCCGACGAGGTGCTGCGGGCGATGCATCGTCCGGCGATCGACATCTACTCCAAACAGATGACCGATCTGACCGAGAGCCTGCTCAGCGACATCTCGAAACTGTTTGCGACCAAGGGCAAGTCCTACATCTACATCGCCAACGGTCACGGCGCCTGGGAAGCAGCATTGAGCAACGTGCTGTCGCGCGGCGACAAGGTGCTGGTGCTCGAAAGCGGACGGTTTGCAATCGGCTGGGGCCATGCCGCAGCGCTGATGGGTGCCGAGGTCGAGGTGCTCAAGGGCGACTGGCGCCGCGCGGTGCGGCCGCACGAAGTCGAGGAGCGCCTGCGCCGCGACAAGGATCACACCATCAAGGCCGTCGTCGTCGTCCAGGTCGACACGGCGTCCGGCGTGCAGAACGACATCGAGGCGATCGGCAAGGCGATCAAGGCGAGCGGCCATCCGGCGCTGTACATGGTCGACACTGTGGCCTCGCTCGGCTGCATGCCGTTCGAGATGGACAAATGGGGCATCGACGTTGCGATGTCGGGCTCGCAAAAGGGCCTGATGACGCCGCCCGGCCTCGGCTTCGTCGCGGCCAACGCGCGTGCGCTCGAGGTCCAGAAGACCGCCAACATGAGCACGCCCTATTGGAGCTGGAGCGAGCGCGAGGGCAGCGAGCATTATCGCAAATATGCCGGCACCGCGCCGGTCCATCTGCTGTTCGCGCTGCGCCAGGCGATCGACCTGCTGCACGAGGAGGGACTGGAGAACGCCTTCCGCCGCCACAGCCTGCTCGGCGAAGCCGCACGCCGCGCCGTCGGCGCGTGGTCCGAAGGCCAGGTGCTCGGCTTCAACGTCGCGGAAGCCAGCGAACGCTCCAACACCGTGACCACGGTGACCATGAGCAACGGCCACGATCCGGCAATCCTGCAACGCTATTGCAAGGAGAAGTGCGGTGTGGTGCTCGGCACCGGCATCGGCGATCTCTCGGGGCAAGCCTTCCGCATCGCCCATATGGGCCACGTCAACGCCCCAATGCTGCTCGGCACGTTGGGGGTGATCGAGGTCGGGCTGAACGCGCTGAAGATCCCGCACGGCAAAGGCGGGCTTGAGGCAGCGGTTGCGTATCTCGGCGAAGAGGTGGCGGTGTAGGCGCAAGCCGGAAACTCCGCTGTCGTCCCGGCGAAGGCCGGGACCCATACCGCGTGATCCATCCGTGACGCACGGTGTCCGTACCGCGGAAAGAGCTTTAACTGCGAATCTTCGCCAAACTCCTCCCTGGGGTTATGGGTCCCGGCCTTCGCCGGGACGACGGCGGACTGTTTGGCTACGCTGTGGCCTCATATTGGCAGAGGCCAACGCTTCACCGCGGCAAGCGATACGCCTCGACCTGCGCCTTCAACGCCTCCAGCGACGCAAGCGGTGCCTCCGGATCGACCCGATATTCCCTACGCGCCAGCCACGACAGCACCTTCGCATCGACGACCGGCGAATGGTGGATAACGTCGCCGTAATTGTCGAGGTCGTGCGTCACGTCCTTGATCGCCCGGAAATCGTATAGGCGCACATTGGGAAGCTGCGTCAGGCGCTGCGCCATGACGGCGGTGAGGTCGGTGACGATCTTCAGCGTCGCAGGCGAAGCATCACGCATCGCGACGAATTGCAGGATCGAATAGGGCGGGAAGTAGATGTCGAAGGTCACGTCCGGATGGCGCGCGATCAGGCCGACGGCGTCACGCTCGAAATGCCGCACCATCGCGTCGTAACGATAGCCTTCGCCGAGAAAACGGCTGCGTACGGGATCGGTGATATAGGTGAAGGCCGCGAGCGTCCTTTTCGCATTGTAGGCGCGCGCCACGTCGATATCGCGCGGCAACGCATAGATGTCATCGACATCAGGCAGCGCGAACTTGATCGGCAGATAAGGCGCGGCCCGGGTCAGCGGCTCTCGCAGCGGGGGAAACGACCGCAGCAATGCGAACAGGGATTCCTTCGCCATCGCCGCGCTGAACAGATAGGACGCGATGCCTTTTGCCGTCCCGCGATAGAGATCGGCGGAGAGATAAGGATCGGTCTCGATGTCGGCCGCATCGACAAAGATGAAATCGTCCATCGCCCAGATCACGCGCTTTGCGCCGCGGTCGATTGCCTGCTCCAGCACAAACCCCTGCTGGCGCGAATTGGAGCCGGTCATCGCCAGCTTGAGCGAGTGCACGCCCAGCGCATGGTCGATATCGCTCTGGCGGAAATGGATCGCGAGCGAGGTGCCCATGAAGGCGGTGTCGAACGGCTGGCTGCGGATCAGCCCGGCATTCTGCACGCGCGTGTCATCGGAATAGAACGGCGCGACGAGGCGCGAGGGGCGAAACAGTTGCAGGGGATCGATGACATAGGTGAGCGCAGCCGCGCCTAGCACGCACGCGATGCTCGCGAGGAGAAGACGCCCTGGATGTGTGAACGCGCCTCGCATCAGAACCGGAAATAGATGAATTCGCTGTTGCTCTGGATGCCCAAAATCCCGAACGCAAGCACCAGCGACGCACCATACAGGACCAGCGGCCGCATCCGTCCGGCCATCAGGCCCTCGCCGACCCTGCGATTGGCGTGGTCGTACCCCATGATTCCTTGCGTGTTCGGCGCCAGCCACACCAGCGCGGCATAAATTGCAACCATCACCGACGCCGCAATCTCCTCGCGCCCAAAGGCGATATTCGAGGGATCGGCCATCGCATTCAGAATCCGCATGGCCCATTCGACCCGTTCGGCGCGGAAGAATACCCAGGCGACAACGACGGCGAGAAATGTCAGCACGGCTCCGGCGGCGCGAGCTGGGCGCGCGAGCAGTTTTGGAACATTCGGCACCAGCGCATTGAAAGCGTGATTGACGCAGAGATAGGCGCCATGCAGCGCACCCCAAATGACAAACGTCCAGGCCGCGCCGTGCCAGAGCC
This sequence comes from Bradyrhizobium sp. 4, assembly GCF_023100905.1. NCBI lineage: Bacteria > Pseudomonadati > Pseudomonadota > Alphaproteobacteria > Hyphomicrobiales > Nitrobacteraceae > Bradyrhizobium > Bradyrhizobium sp. 4. The sequence continues at coordinate 249,044 of NZ_CP064686.1, read as the reverse complement.
CGCCGAGCAGCATCGTCAGCAGCAAGTTGACGTAGCGCAGCACGCGGCCGCGCCTGTTACCCCCGAGCGGGATGTAGAGATAGTCGCGCAGGAAGTGCGACAGCGTCATGTGCCAGCGCCGCCAGAACTCGACGATGCTGGTGGCCTTGTAGGGCGAGTTGAAATTAACCGGCAGGAAGATGCCGAACATCAGCGATATTCCGATCGCCATGTCGGAATAGCCCGAGAAGTCGAAATAGAGCTGGAACGTGTAGGCGAGCGCGCCAAGCCATGCCTGGTCGAAACTCGGCGCGCGCGCATCGAAGGCGAGTGCGACCAGCGGTTGGATGCCGTCGGCGAGGCACGTTTTCTTGAACAGCCCGATTGCGAAGATGATGATTCCGCACAGGATCAGATGCGCGTGCGGCTGCTTGGTTTCCTCCCGTTCGAATTGCGGGATCATGTCCTTGTGGTGAAGGATCGGTCCCGCGATCAGATGCGGAAAGTAGGTCACGAACAGCGCGTAATGCGGCAGCGCATAGGCCGCGACCTGTCCGCGCCAGGCATCGACCAGGAACGCGATCTGGGTGAACGTGTAGAAGGAGATGCCGACCGGCAGCAGGATGTGGGCCGCGAAGTGCGTGCCGGTCAGTACATTGATGTTCTCGGCGACGAAGCCGGCGTATTTGAAGATGCCGAGCACCAGGAGATCGCCGGCGACGCCGAGAGCAAGTGCCGCCTTTCGTTGCGACGGAGCAAGCTTCGCCACGATGAGGAGGTGGCCAATGCCGTAGTTGAAGGCGATCGATATCAGCAACAGGGCCACGAACTGCCAGTTGCCGATGGCATAGAAGGTGAGCGAGGCCGCCGCCAGCCAGATCACCGGGGCCAGATTGCTGCGCCGCCCGAGCCAGAAATAGCCCGCGAGCGCGGCCGGCAGGAACAGCAGGATGAACGGGTAGGAATTGAACAGCATCAGGCTGGACCGGCGGCGGGGATTAGGAAGCCTAAGCATAGAAGGGACCGATCAACAACCCGGCGACTGGCGCAGTCCTTGCCGCAGTGGCGCTGGCAATTCGAGGAATCGGGGCGATATAAGGTGAAACACGCATCTGAGTGAGGATCGAGTGACACAGGCCAAAACACCTTCCCAGCCCCCCGTCGCCCCGCGCCGGCCGCATTCCTTCACGCGGCACGGGATTACCGTGACCGACGACTATGCCTGGCTGAAGGACGAGAAATGGCAAGAGGTGCTGCGTGACCCCGCGGTGCTCGATCCCGACATCCGCAAATATCTCGACGCAGAAAATAGCTACACCGAGAGCCTGCTCGGCCATACCGCAGCCCTCCAGAAGACGCTGGTGCGCGAGATGCGGGGGCGGATCAAGGAGGACGATTCCAGCGTGCCGTCGCCGGATGGTCCCTTCGCCTATTTCCGCAAGTTCCGCGAAGGCGGCCAGCACGAGCTGTTCGGCCGCATGCCGCGCGATGGCGGCGAGGGCCACATCGTGCTCGACGGCGATGCGCTCGCCAAGGACCACACCTACTTCAAATTCGGCGGCAGCCGGCACTCGAACGACCACAGGCTGCAGGCCTGGAGCGCCGACACCAAGGGCTCGGAATATTTCTCCATCCGCGTGCGCGACTGGGCGACCGGCAAGGACTTCGACGACGTCGTCGAGGAGACCGACGGCGGCGTGGTCTGGAGCAAGGACGCCACGGAGTTCTTCTACGTGAAGCTCGACGACAATCACCGCCCGATGCAGGTGTGGCGGCATAAGCTCGGCACTGGGCAGGCCGACGACACGCTGGTCTACGAAGAGCAAGATTCAGGCTGGTTCACCCATCTGCAAGAGAGCACCAGCGGCCGCTTCTGCGTCATCGCGGGCGGCGACCACGAGACCTCCGAGCAGCGGCTGATCGACCTCGCCCATCCCGACGCACCGCCGCGCCTCGTCGCGGCACGCGAGGAAGGCGTGCAATATTCGCTCGTCGACCGTGGCGACGAACTCTTCATCCTCACCAACGCCGACGACGCCATCGACTTCAAGATCGTCACCGCGCCGCTCGCATCACCCGAGCGCAAGAACTGGCGCGATCTGATCCCGTATCGTCCCGGCATCTACATCATCGACCTCGATCTCTATGCCGGCCACATGGTGCGGCTGGAGCGCGCCACTGCGTTGCCGTCGATCGTGATCCGCGACCTCGCGACCAAGGACGAGCACGCCATCGCGTTCGACGAGGCGGCCTATTCGCTGGATACGATGGGCTCCTACGAATTCGAGACGACGAATTTGCGCTTTGCCTATTCGTCGATGACGACGCCGTCGGAAGTCTACGATTACGACATGGTCAAGCGCACGCGCACCCTGCGCAAGCGGCAGGAGATCCCGTCGGGCCACAATGCGAGCGACTACGTCACGACGCGGATCATGGCGAAGGCGCAGGACGGCGCCGAGGTGCCGGTCTCGATCCTCCATCGCCGCGGGCTCACGCTCGACGGCGCGGCGCCGCTGCTGCTCTACGGCTACGGCTCCTACGGCATGGCGATGCCGGCCTCGTTCAGCGCCAACCGGCTGTCGCTGGTCGACCGTGGCTTCGTCTATGCCATCGCCCATATCCGCGGCGGCGCCGACAAGGGCTGGGGCTGGTACCTCGACGGCAAGCGCGAGAAGAAGACGAATTCGTTCGACGACTTCTCTGCCAGCGCCCGCGCACTGATCGATACGAAATACACCAGCGCAAAGCGCATCGTCGGCCATGGCGGCTCGGCCGGCGGCATGCTGATGGGCGCGGTGGCGAACCGCGCCGGCGAATTGTTCGCCGGCATCGTCGCCGAAGTGCCGTTCGTCGACGTGCTCAACACCATGCTCGACGACACGCTGCCGCTGACGCCGCCGGAATGGCCGGAATGGGGCAACCCGATCGAGAGCGAGAAGGATTTCCGCACCATCCTGTCCTATTCGCCCTACGACAATGTCGCGGCGAAAGACTATCCGGCGATCCTGGCGATGGGCGGGTTGACCGATCCGCGTGTCACCTATTGGGAGCCCGCCAAATGGATCGCGCGCCTGCGCGCGACCATGAACGGCGGCGGCCCGGTCCTGCTCCGCACCAACATGGGCGCCGGCCATGGCGGCGCCTCGGGACGCTTCAATCGGCTCGATGAAGTCGCGATCGTCTATGCGTTCGCGCTGTGGGCGGCGGGGATGGCGGAGGCCGGGGTGTAGGCCCAGCGTCGTCCCGGCGAAGGCCGGGACCCATACCGCGTGATTGATCGATGAAGCACGGCATTCGTACCGTGGAATCTCTTAATTACGAATCTTCGCGAAACTCCGCCCTGTGGTTATGGGTCCCGGCCTTCGCCGGGACGACATCGAAATTGAGGCGCCAACTATCGCCCCACAAAACCTATACCGCCCCGTGCGCTTCCACATACAGCGCATACACCGAGTGGCTGCTGGCCATATACAAGCGATTGTTCTTCGGTCCGCCGAAGCAGAGATTGGCGCAGCGTTCGGGCAGCTTGATAAAGGCTAGCGGCTTGGCGTCCGCGTTGAACACCATCACGCCATCGAGATCCTCCGACTTGCCCTTGAGCTGAAACACCTTGCGCCCGGCGATGTCGGCCGGCTCGGATTGCAGCGCACCGTTGGAGCCCCAGCCGCACCAGAGATTGCCGTCGCGGTCGACGCGAAAACCGTCCAGCGAGGCCTGGTCGGTGGCGTCAATCAGCTTGGTCTTGCCGCTGAGCGAACCGTCGTCGCCGACATTGTAGCTCCAGATGCTGCGGTTCGGGGTCCCCTTCCACTCGACGACGTAGAGCTTCTTCTCGTCCGGCGAGAAGGCGAGGCCGTTTGGATTGACGAGGTCGGTGAGCACAGCGCTGATCTTGCCGTCCTTGGCGATGCGGTAGACGTTGGTGGTGGCCTGCTCGGCCTTCTCCTTCTTGCCCTCCCACTCGCCGTTGATGCCGAACAGGGGATCGGTGAACCAGATGCTGTCGTCGGATTTCACCACGATGTCGTTCGGCGAATTCAGCCGCTTGCCCTCGAACTTGTCGGCCAGCACGGTGATCTTGCCGTCCTTCTCGGTGCGGGTGATGCGGCGGGTCACGGAGTGCTCGCAGCTGACGAGGCGGCCCTGGCGGTCGCGCGCATTGCCGTTGGCGTAGTTCGCATTGGCGCGGAACACGCTGGTCTGCCCGGTCTTCTCGTCGAACTTCATGATCCGGTTGTTGGGAATGTCCGAGAACAGCAGATAGCCGCCCTCGGGAAAATAGGCGGGGCCTTCGGCCCAGCGCATGCCCGTTGCGACCTGCTCGACCGTCGAGGAATAGAGTCGGTATTTTCCAAAGCCGGGATCGAGGATCTGGATGGCGGGATCGGGATAGCGCTGGTTCGGCGTGAACGGAAACGACTGGGCACCGGCGGCGCGGGCGAAAAGCGTGGAAGCCGCCGCCGCGCCAGCGCCAGCCAAGAGATTGCGTCGTGTGAAATTCATGGAATCCTCCCCGGCTGATTTAAGGCCGGCGCTTGCTGCGGCCGGCCTGTTTCTTGAAAAGATCTGGTGCCGGCGCGTGGCCCTTACCTTCCGTTCGCCTTCCGCCATGCGCCGAAGTCGGTCAGCGTCTGCGGGTCCGTCGCCGGATAGAGACCGAAAATGCCGCGGCCCTTGTTGACTTCCTCGGTGACGAAGTCCTCGAACGCGGTCATCTCGAAGGTCTCGTTGGCGATCTCTTCAGCGAGATGCGCGGGGATCACGATCACGCCGTCGCTGTCGCCGAGAATGACGTCGCCGGGAAACACCGGCGCATCACCGCAGCCAATGGGAACGTTGATCTCGATGGCGTGATGCAGCGTCAAATTGGTCGGCGCGCTCGGACGGTGGTGGTAGGCGGGGATACCCAGCTTGGCGATCTCGGCCGAGTCGCGAAAACCGCCGTCGGTGACGACGCCGGCGACGCCGCGCTTCATCAAGCGCGTGACCAGGATCGCACCGGCGGAAGCGGCCCGTGCATCCTTGCGGCTGTCCATCACCAGCACGCTGCCTGGCGGGCAATCCTCGACCGCCTTGCGTTGCGGATGGGAGCGGTCCTTGAAGACCTCGATGGTGTTGAGATCCTCGCGGGCCGGCATATAGCGCAGCGTGAAGGCTTCACCGACCATGGTCGGCTGGTCGGCACTGAGCGGGTGCACATCCTGGATCATCTGGATGCGCAGGCCGCGCTTGAACAACGCGGTGGCGACGGTGGCGGTGGAGACGGATTTGAGCTTGTTGCGGGTGGCTTCGGTAAGTTTGGTCATGTCACGCTCTCTAGTAAATCGAGGGCTCGCCGATCGGCGCGCCGAAATCGGTCTCGAGGAAGTCGAAGTCGCAGCCGTCATTGGCCTGCTTGATGTGCTTGGTGAACATCCAGCCATAGCCGCGCTCGAAGCGGCGTTCGGGCTGCTTCCAGGCGGCGCGGCGCTTGTCGAGCTCGGCCTCCGACACATCGAGATTGATGGTGCGGGCAGCGACATCGAGCGTGATGCGGTCGCCGTTCCGCACCAGCGCCAGCGGTCCGCCGACATAGGATTCCGGGGCTACGTGCAGAATGCAGGCGCCGTAGCTGGTGCCGCTCATGCGCGCATCGGAGATCCGCACCATGTCGCGGACTCCCTGCTTCACGAGCTTGGTCGGGATCGGCAGCATGCCCCATTCCGGCATGCCCGGTCCGCCCTGCGGCCCCGCATTGCGCAAGATGAGAATGTGGTCTTCGGTGACATCGAGATCGGGATCATCGACCGCCTTTTTCATCGACGGATAATCGTCGAACACCAGCGCAGGCCCGGTGTGCTTGAGGAAGCGCGGCGCGCAGGCGCTCGGCTTGATGACGCAGCCGTCGGGCGCGAGATTGCCCTTGAGCACGGCGAGTGCACCTTCCTTGTAGATGGGATTGTCGATCGAGCGGATCACATCGTCGTTGTGAACCTCGGCGCCATCGATGTTCTCGCCGACAGTCTTACCGGTGACGGTGATGCAGTCGAGATGCAGATGCGGCTTGATCTGGCCCATCAATGCCGGCAAGCCGCCGGCATAAAAGAAGTCCTCCATCAGATAGGCATCGCCGCTCGGCCGCACATTGGCGATGACGGGCACCTTGCGGCTCGCAATCTCGAAATCGTCGAGGCCAATGTCGAGACCGGCGCGGCGAGCCTGCGCGATCAGATGGATGATCGCATTGGTCGAACAGCCCATCGCCATCGCCACTGCGATCGCGTTCTCGAACGCCCTGCGGGTCTGGATCGTCTTCGGCGTCAGATCTTCCCAGACCATCTCGACGATGCGGCGACCGCATTCGGAGGCCATGCGGATATGGTTGGCGTCGGCGGCAGGAATCGAGGAGGCGCCCGGCAGCGTCATGCCGATCGCCTCGGCAATCGCCGTCATGGTGGAAGCCGTGCCCATGGTCATGCAGGTGCCATAGCTGCGGGCAATGCCGGCTTCGATGTCGAGCCAGTCCTTGTCGGAGATCTTGCCGGCGCGGCGCTCGTCCCAGTATTTCCAGCCGTCCGAGCCCGAGCCGAGCGTCTTGCCCTTCCAATTGCCGCGCAGCATCGGACCTGCCGGCAGATAGATCGCCGGAATGTTCATCGAAGTGGCGCCCAGCAGCAGCGCCGGCGTGGTCTTGTCGCAGCCGCCCATCAGCACCACGCCGTCGACGGGATGGCTGCGCAGCAGCTCCTCGGCGTCCATCGCCAGCAGATTGCGATAGAGCATCGTGGTCGGCTTGAGCAGCGATTCCGACAGCGACAGCGCCGGCAGCTCCAGCGGCAGGCCGCCGGCCATCAGGATGCCGCGCTTGACGTCGTCGACGCGCGACTTGAAGTGCATGTGGCAGGGCTGCGCGTCCGACCAGGTGTTGAGGATCGCGATCATCGGGCGGTCCTTCCACTCCTCCGGCGCGTAGCCCATCTGCATGGTGCGGGAGCGGTGACCGAATGAGCGGAGATCGTCGGGTGCGAACCAGCGCGCGCTGCGGAGCTGGTCGGGCGTTAGTTTCTTCTTGGTCATGATTGGGTGCCCCATTTCTGCACGGTGTTCCGCTCGATGGCGCGGAAGATCAGGTTCTCGACAAAAAGCCCGATGATGATCACCGTCAAGAGGCCGGCGAAGACCGCAGGTATGTCGAGGAGGTTGCGGTTTTCGAAGATGAACCAGCCGAGCCCGCCCTGCCCCGAGGACACGCCGAACACCAGCTCGGCCGCGATCAGCGTGCGCCAGGCAAAGGCCCAACCGATCTTGAGGCCGGTCAGGATCGAGCCGAACGCCGCGGGGATGAGGATTTTCGCGACGTAAGGCAATCCGCGCAGGCCGTAATTGCGACCGACCATGCGCAGCGTGTTGGACACGCTCTTGAAGCCGGAATGGGTGTTGAGTGCGACCGGCCACAGCACCGAATGGATCAGCACAAACACCAGACTGCCATTGCCGAGACCGAACCAGATCAAAGCGAGCGGCAACAGCGCGATCGCCGGCAGCGGATTGAACATCGCCGTGACAGTCTCGAGGAAATCGGTGCCGATGCGGGTCGAGATCGCGAGCACGGTGAAGATCGCGGCGAGCGCGATGCCGGCCGAATAGCCCATGAAAAGGACCTTCAGCGAGGCCCAGGCGCGCATCGGGATGGTGCCGTCCTTCACACGCTCGAACATCGTGATGACGGTGTCGTGCAGCGTCGGAAACAGCAGGGGATTGTCGAGCGTGAGGCCGTAGGCCTCCCAGACCGCCGCGAGAAACAGGATGATGACGGTCTTGCGGACAAAACCATCGTTCCACAACAGCTCGGGCACGCTCAGCTTGCGCTCGACTTCGGCTGCGCTGCCGGCGACCGGCGCCTCACGCAGCAGGATTCTGGCTTCGCCCATGAGAGGCTCCCTCAATGCGCCGTGGCTTCGGAGGCGAACAGGAGATCGTGAATCTCCTTCTCGAGCCGGCCGGCACTGCCATCGTCATTGGAGACCTTGTCGACGTCGACCACCTCGGCCTTGACGCGGCCGGGATGCGGCGACAGCAGCAGGATGCGGTTGCCGATGCGGATCGCTTCCGCAATCGAGTGGGTTACGAACAGCACGGTGAATTTGGTCTCGCTCCAGAGCTGGAGTAGCTCGTCCTGGCAGGTTCGCCGCGTCAGCGCGTCGAGCGCGGCGAACGGCTCGTCCATCAGCAGGATGTCGGGCTCCATCGCCATGCCGCGCGCGATCGCGACGCGCTGCTTCATGCCGCCGGAGAGCGTGTGCGGATAAGCATCGACGACGCGGGTCAGGCCGACCTTCTCGATATAGGCCCGCGCCCGCGCATCGGCGTCCTTGCGCGACAATTTTCGCGCGGTCAGCAGCGGAAACATCACGTTGGCCAGCACGCTCTTCCAGGGCAGCAGCTGGTCGAACTCCTGGAAGATCATCATGCGATCGGCGCCGGGACCGTGAATCTCGCGGTCGTTGATGGTCATGCGGCCTTCGCTCGGCGCCATGTAGCCGCCGACGGCCTTGAGCAGGGTCGATTTGCCGCAGCCGGACGGCCCGAGCAGCACGAAGCGATCGGACCTGTCGACGGTGAAGCTCACCCTTTCCGTGGCGGTGACGACGGCGCTGGAGGTCTTGTAACGCAGCGTCACGGAGCTGACGTCGAGCAGCGCCATCAGTTGCCCTTCAGATCGTGGGCGACGGGGAGATAGTAATCGGTCCAGGCCTTGGGTTGAGTCTTTAGCGTACCGGTCTTGAACAGATGCGCGGCGAATTTCATCGTGCCCTGCGGCTCGAGATTCCACTCCATCATGCCGGGCTCCTTCAGGAGGTCGAGCAGCTCTTCCACCGAGGTCTTGTCACCGGTGATCTCCTTGTAGATCTCGACCGCCTGTCTGGTGTCGCTGCGGATCAGATCCTGCGCTTCCTTGGTCGCATCACGCACGGCCTGGATGATTTTCGGGTTGGCATCGGCGAACTTCGTGGTGGTGAAGAACTGCGCCTGGCTGAGCGGGCCGCCCATTACGTCCGGCGACGACAGCACGACATGCGCGCCCGGCACGTTCTTCAGCTCGAGGAAGGTGAACGGCGGGATCGAGAAATGGGTGTGCACCTCGTGTTTGGCGTTGGACAGTGCCGCATAGGCGTCGGGGTGGCCGAGCTGCACCGTGTTGACGTCCAGCTTCGACCATTGGTCGGCACCAAAAGCCTCGGCGGCGGCGATCTGGAGCACGATCGCCTGGGTCGAGACTTTCACCGTCGGCACGGCGATCTTGTCGCTGGGGCCGAAATCCCTGATCGACTTGATGTTAGCGTCGCGGCTGATCAGCGTCATCGGCTGCGCCGAGGTCGCGACGATGCCCTTGACACCGCCGCGCGTGCGATCCCACAGCAACAAGAGATTGCCGGTGCCGGTGTTGAGAATATCGACGCCGCCCGCGAGCAGCGCATCGGTCTGCGCACCGCCGCCGGAGAAGGTGACCCATTTGGTGGTGACACCGGCCACCCCGAGCTGAGCTGCGTGCTTCTCGATCAGCTTCTGCTTTTCCATGATGTGGCTCGGCATGTAGAAAATGCCGGGCTGGCGCGACAGCGAGATCTCGGATTTTTGCTGCGCTGACGCGGACGAAACCGTCAGCGCCGTGGCGGCGATCAGGGCGACGGCCGTGAGGCCACACTGCAATTGCTTGATCATTGTTGTTCGTTTCCTCCGGCCGCCATTGACGAGCGATCTTGCTAATGCACTAATGCATTAGTGCCTCAAAGGCAAGGCCGGCCGGAGCCCTTCGCATGGAAACAGCCCAACCCGCATCCCGCGCGGCCGTCCGCCCCGGCGCGCGGCTCGACCGGGCCCGGCAGGCCGCGCCGCAAGTGTTCGAGCGCCTGCGCAACGCCATTCTCGCGCTCGAACTGCCGCCCGGCTCGCCGCTGTCGCGCACGGATCTCGCCGCACAATTCGGCGTCAGCTCGACGCCGATCCGCGACGCCTTGATGCGGTTGGAGGAAGAAGGTCTGGTCGACGTGTTTCCGCAGCACGCCACCGTCGTCAGCCGAGTCGACGTCGGCCGGGCCGAGCAGGCTCATTTCCTGCGCCAGGCACTGGAACTCGAAATCGTCCGGCTGCTCGCGGAGCAACATGACGACGCTCTGGTCATACGCCTCGACCACACGATCGCGCTCCAGCAGCAATTCGCCAAGGCCGGAGACTTCGAGAGCTTCATCGCCGGCGACAATGATTTTCACGCGCAGCTTTACGCCGCGGCCGGCAAGCAGGAACTCTGGACGCTGGTGCGCAGCCGCAGCGGACATATCGACCGGCTGCGCCGGCTGCATCTGCCCTCACCGGGCAAGGCCCAGAACATCGTCCGCCACCACAAGCTGATCACGCGCGCGGTCGAGGCCGGCGACGCCGATGCTGCGCAACAGCATCTGCGCAAGCACCTGTCGGGCACGCTGAGCGAGCTCGATACGATCCGGAGCCACTATCCGGAATATTTGACCGACTAAGCCTATGGCGCGTCGCGAGCAGTTGTGCACGTCACCGTGCATAAATTGACGCAACCGATTCGCCTTTCGCGAGCAATCGTCGATCGATGGCGAAGTGCTTGCAGGCCGGATGCAATCCGCGCAACAATTTCAGAGTTGATGGTTTGATTTGCGGTCGCTGGGAGACCCCATCGGCCCGGAGGATACCAGACGTGGCCAACATCCTGATCGTGGATGACGACCCGGCCGTGCAGATGACGATTCGGCTGCTCCTGGAGAGGGCTGGTCATCACATCACCGTCGCCGGAGACGGCCGCAAGGGACTTGCGCTGTTCGAGGCCAGCCAGTTCGACCTGCTGTTTCTCGACATCTTCATGCCCGGCATGGACGGCCTCGAGACGATGCGCCACATCCGGGCGCTGCAGCCAGCGATTCCGATCGTCGTCATTTCCGGCCGTTCGTTCACGCCGGACGCCCATGCGGAGCCGGACTTCCTCAAGATGGCGACCAAGCTCGGCGCGGTGGCGAGCCTGCAGAAGCCGTTCCGGGCCGACGCGCTGCTCGCCGCGGTCGCCGGCTGCCTGGACGCGGCGCGGACGGCATCGGTGAGGAATCCGGATGTCAGCACCGGCCGCCGATGACAAGAACCTTCATTCTATTCCAACCGAGCCCGGGCACGGCAATTCAGGAAGCGGTGTAAATTTCCCCATGACCCTCGCTACGCGGCTCGCCATCGCGATGATCCTGCTGGTGGCGGTCACCGTGGCCGCAGTCGGCTGGCTCGGCTATCGCAACATCACCCAAGCCGTCATTCCGCGGGTCCTGGAACGGATTGAAGCCCAGTCGAGCCTGCTGGCCACCCATCTTGAATCCTACGTTGCCGGCGCCCGTGGCGATCTGCTCGGTTATCGCTCCGCCGCTGCCATCAATGGCCTGATCCGCGCCCATGTCGGTGGAGGCATCGACGCAGTCGACGGAGTTTCGGAGCAAACCTGGCGCGAGCGCATCGCAGCGCGGTTCGCAGCCGAGATCGACGCGAAACCAAGCTACGGGCAATTTCGAATCATCGGCCTTGACGACGATCAACGCGAACTGGTCCGCGTCGATCGCGCCGGCCAGAACGGAGCAGCACGGATTGTTCCCAACGGCGAACTCGAACGCAAGAGCGAACGAACCTACTTCCAGGAGACGATTCGACTGGCGCCGGGCGACATCTATGTTTCGCCCATCGATCTCGCCACCCGGCAGGGAGGAACCACGGATCCTCACATTCCGACGTTGCGCGTCGCGACGCCGCTGTTCACGCCTGATAGCAAGCCGTTCGGCATCATCATCGCCAACATCGACATGCGTCCCGCGCTCGACCGGGTTCGTTCAACCGCGAGCGCAGGAGGAGAAATCTATGTCGTGAATTCGCGTGGCGACTATCTTGTCCACCCCGATCGCGCGCGGGAATTCGGTGCATTGCTTGGCAACGCCAACGATTGGCGCCGGGACTTTCCTTTCTTTGCAGCCCGGGCCGGCCAGCCGCAAGGATCCACGCAGCTCACGAGCGACCGGTCTGGCCGGCCGAGTGGAGCGGCGATCGCACCGGCGCTGCTGGCTGGCAAGGAGTGGTTGGCTATCATCGAGACGGCCCCCGCATCCGTGTTCAGCCGCGTTCCGGCGGCCATTCAAAAAACCTCCTCGCTGGTCGGCCTGCTTGCTGTCCTTGCCGCAGCTTTGCTTGCGGTGCTGCTGGCGCGCTCATTAACGCGGCCGATCGGGCGTTTGACCGCGGCGGTGGAGGCGATCGGCAGCGGGCGGCGCGCCGATATTCCCGTCGATGCGAGCGGAGAGACAGGCGTGCTGGCGAGGGCATTCGCCCAAATGGTCGAAGAAACCAGAGCGAAGACGGCCGCTCTCGAACGCGAGATCGAGGAGCATCGCCGCACCGAGGCCGCGCGAAGCCATCATGAAGCGCGCGAGCGCTTGTTCAGCGCCGCCGTCGAATCCTCCGACGACGCGATCGTGATGCAATCGCTCGACGCCATCATCACCGGCTGGAATGCCGCCGCCGAGCGTCTCTACGGCTATTCGGCGAATGAGGCGATCGGGCAATCCACCTCGATCATCGTCCCACCCGACCGACGCGAGCAAGGCAAGGACTATTTGCGGCGGATCGCCGGAGGAGAACCGATCGAACGGTTCGAGACCGTGCGCCTGCGCAAGGAAGGCACGCCGGTCGAAATCTCACTCAGCCTGTCGCCGATCAGGGGCCCGTCAGGCGAGATCGTGGGCGCCTCCGGCACCGCGCGCAGCCTCACCGAGGCGCGGCGGGCCGAGCGGGCGCTGCAGCAGCAGCTCGAGGAACGGCGTCAGATCTTCGAGACCTCGCAGGATCTGATCATGGTGATGGACGCGCGCGGGCACATCGCGCAGATCAGTCCGAGCAGCGAGGCCATTATCGGCTACCGGCCGGAGCAGATGATCGGCCGCAGCGGCGCCGATTTCATTCATCCCGGCCATCTCGACCAGTCGCGCGACGAGATGCGCGCGCTCAGGCGCGGCGAGCGGCTGAAGCTCGCCGACACCCGCTGCTTCCACAAGGACGGTCGCGAGGTCTGGCTGTCTTGGCTCGGCAGCTGGTCCGACCATGCCCAGCGCTACTTCTTTGTCGGGCGCGACATGACGGAGGCGAGGCTTGCACAGGAGTCCTTGCGGGACAGCGAACAGCTTGCGCGCAACATCGTCGAGACCTCGCTCGATGCTTTCACCCAGACAGACCACACCGGCGCCATCCTGAGTTGGAACTCGCAGGCCGAGAAGCTCTTCGGATGGACGCGTGAGGAGGCGATCGGCGAGAATGCGATTGAGCTTTTCGTCGCCCCCAGTGAGCGCGAAAGCGTCAGGGCCAGACTGAAGCTCTTTCTCGAATCCGAGCAACAATCGCTGGCCAATCCACGGCGCGAACTTTTGGTACGGCGGCGCGACGGCAAGGAGTTCAGGGCCGAACTCAGTGTCACGGCGCTCCGGCGACGCGAAGGCGTTCTTTTCAATTCGTTCTACCGCGACCTGACCGACAAGATCGCGGCTGACGAGCGCATCCGCCAGGCCGAGAAGATGGAGGCGGTCGGCCAGCTCACCGGCGGCGTGGCGCACGACTTCAACAACATCCTCACCGTCATCACCGGCACGATCGAGATCCTGGCCGACGCGGTGGCCAAGGAGCCAGAGCTCGCCGCGATCACGAAGATGATCGACGAGGCCGCCGGGCGTGGCGCCGAGCTGACGCAGCACCTGCTGGCGTTTGCGCGCAAGCAGCCGCTCCAGCCGCGCGAGATCGACGTCAACGCACTGATCATCGACACCGCGAAACTGTTGCGGCCGACGCTGGGCGAGCAGATCCATATCGAATCGGTGTTCGAGGACGAGAACTGCGTCGCGATCGTCGATCCCAGCCAGCTCACCACCGCGATCCTCAACCTCGCGCTCAATGCCCGCGATGCCATGCCCGGCGGCGGCAAGCTGATCGTGGAGACGGGGGCGGCCTATCTCGACGAGGTCTATGCCAGCGTCAACGACGTCCCGCCGGGCCACTACGTGATGATCGCCGTGAGCGACACCGGCAGCGGAATTCCCGCCAACATGCTGGCCAGGGTGTTCGACCCCTTCTTCACCTCGAAGGGACCCGGCAAGGGCACCGGACTCGGGCTTTCGATGGTCTACGGCTTCATCAAGCAGTCCGCGGGCCACATCAAGATCTACAGCGAGGAAGACCACGGCACCACGATCAAGATGTATCTGCCGCCCGGCAAGACGCCGACGTTGGTCGGCGACAGCGTGACGCCGGCGACCATCGAAGGCGGACACGAGACGATCCTGGTGGTCGAGGACGACCGGCTGGTGCGTGACTACGTGCTGGCGCAGCTGCATTCGCTCGGTTACGTCACCTTGCAGGCTGCGAACGCTGCGGAGGCGCTCGCAATCGTCGCCGCCGGAAAGCCGTTCGACCTCCTGTTCACCGACGTCATCATGCCCGGCAAGATGAACGGACGGCAGCTCGCCGACGAACTGCAGAGAACGCGTCCCGATCTCCGGGTGCTCTACACGTCCGGCTATACCGAGAACGCGATCATCCATCACGGCCGGCTGGATTCGGGCGTTCTGCTGCTGGCGAAGCCCTATCGCAAATCGGATCTGGCGCGGGCCATCCGCAAGGCGTTGAGCAGTTGATAGCGCGTCGGGCGGGGTGAGAGCCCGTAGCCCGGCTGAGCGAAGCGATACCCGGAAACACTCCGAGCCAAGTCCCGGATGTCGCTTCGCTCATCCGGGCTACGAAATGTCACCTACGGAATTCACGACGCGCGCTGGGCCGCGGTCATCACGATGCGGATCAGATCGGCGGCATTGCGCGCACCGAGCTTCTTCATGATGTTGGCGCGATGGTCCTCGATGGTGCGCGGGCTGATGCCGAGCGTGCGGCCGGCCTCCTTGTTGGAGGCGCCGGCGGCGAACTGCTCGAGCACCTCGCGCTCCCTGCGCGTCAACGGCTCGCGCCCGGGGAAATGCAGCGAGCCGAACTTCGGCGCCGCGTTCTCTGACTGCCTGCGTGCATAAGCACCGATCGCCTCGTCGAGCCGGCCGACGATCTCGCTGCCGCGGAACGGCTTCTCGATGAAGTCGAGCGCGCCGCTCTTGATGGCTCCCACCGCCATCGCGATATCGCCCTGTCCGGAGATCATGAAGATCGGTGCCGGATAGTCTTCCCCGTGCAGCTCATTGAGAATATCGAGGCCCGACTTGCCGGGAATGTGCACGTCGAGCAGGACCGCTGCAGGTGTGCGGCTTCGCGCGACGGAGAGCAATGCTGCGCCGTCCGCAAAACAGATCACCTCATAGCCAGCCGCCTTCAACACCATCGACAAGGTGTCGCGAACGGCAGCGTCGTCGTCGACCACGAAGATTTCACCGCGAGAGCTTTGTTCGGCCATGTGCCACACATCCGGTTGGCATGAAGGACTCGCGTCCGCCCCAACCGTTATGGCGTTCGGCGCGGATTCGGCCCACCGTATTTGTACGGGACATGGACTTAACGCACAAGTAGCGGCGAGGCGCCTAATTGCAGGGGACGGAGAATATCCATGCTAATTTGGCCGCTATGCCGCCTCTCGTGGCAATGCCCGAGGTCGAGAGCCGTGAGCTGATTGCGGCTGACCTTCGCATGCTGATCTCGCAGATCGAGACCACCATGCGCCGGACCGCCACAGCCATGGATCAAGAACACGGGAGCGATCCGGAAGGTTCCGCCGACGTCTTCGTGCTCTTCGATGTCAGACCGCGGTATCCACGGCGATCGCCGCTCTCGACGCCTGCCGGGCCGGCCTTGGCCACGCCCTGGAATGCCTGTCGGAGGCCCGCAGCACGGTGTAGATCGCGATCGCTGCGACGCGGCGACCGCATTCTTTCATCGCATGGCGGCTCAGGCGCGGTGCCGCTCCACGATCGCGTCGGTGGCGACACCACCCCAGGTGTGGATCGCCGGCAGGCCCATCGCGGTCTTGCCAAGGTTGGCGAGGCTGATGCGCAACGCGGCGAGATCCAGCGGCTTGGGCAGGCTCTGGAGCTCGATCCCGACGGAACGGGCAAAGCTGCGGGCGGCGCTGCGGCGCTTGCCGTCCATGCCGCTGATGACGATCACGGCGCCGCCAAATTTCGCCTTCGCCATCTCGCCCAGCACGTCGATGCCGTCGCCATCCTCCAGCACGAGATCGAGTGTCACGCAGTCGAAGCGCGCGGTGCGGAGCTTTTCGATCGCTTCGGCCACGGACGGCGCCACGCTGACTTCGTGGCCGGCCTGCTTGGCCGCGACCGTGATCAGGCTGCGCTGCGTGGCGTCGTCATCGACCACCAGAAGCTGAAGTGCACGCCGCTCGGCTCCGTCGGGCAGGTTTGACGGGAGAGGTGAGAAAGAGCTTCTGGGCATTGCGGTATCCTGAGATTGAGACCGGCAATGGATACACGGTTCGCGCTTAGGCGACGTAAAGCTGCGACGGCAAATTCAGTCGGTTGTTTCAGCAAATGTGAACCAACCTCGCGGCAAACGGCGACGAGACCAGGTGGAGATCACGCCGCTTCGTCACGGCCACCGGCGGCCCGCTTCTTCCGGTTCTTGCCACGCAGGAATTGGATGTCCATTTCGACGCCGTTGACGCGCACCAGTTCGCAGCGGCGGTAGGCAAGGCCGGTGGACGACAGCAGCAGGAAGAACTCTTTCAGGTTCAGGCCCTGAATCGAGCCTTCCACCGTCAGGACGGCGTCGGTGTCGGAGATCGCGTTGAGCTTGCAGTCGCGGCGCCAAGTGCCGTCGATGGCCATGATGCAGACATCATAGCCCCGACTGAACGTCACGCGTTCCGCGCCCTTGCCATCCTCGGCCATGCCTATCGTCCTGCCATGACCGCTACGCGCGGCGCGGCGCCGGCAAGAGCCGGCTTGGCGGTCGCGGCACGCGGGTCGTTCGGCTTGTAGAGACCGCGCTTCTCCGGAATCGGCTTGAACGTATCGGTCAGTCCGACCACCGTTTCGGCCGCGCCCAGCACCAGGAAGCCGTCTCCCTCGATCTGGCGAGCCAGGCGGTTGAAGATGTTGATCTTGGTGTCCTGGTCGAAATAGATCAGCACGTTGCGGCAGAAGATGACGTCGAAGGTGCCGAGCTGAGCGAAATCGTGCAGCAGATTGAGCTGCCGGTGCTGGATCATCGCCCGCAGCTCGGGATTGATCTGCCAGGTCTCGCCGGTCTGCTTGAAATATTTCATCAGCATCTGGATCGGCAAGCCACGCTGCACTTCGAACTGGCTGTAGATGCCGGCCTTGGCCTTCTCGAGCACCTCCTGCGACAGGTCGGTCGCGATGATCTCGAGGCGCCAGCCGGTCAGGGCCGCCCCCATCTCCTTCAGGCTCATCGCCAGCGAATAGGGCTCCTGCCCGGTCGAGCCGGCGGCGCACCAGATGCGCACGCTGCGGCGGCCGGCGCGCGCCTTGATGATCTCCGGCATGATGGTGTCGCGGAAATGATCGAACGGGACCTTGTCGCGAAAGAAGAAGGTCTCGTTGGTGGTCATCGCCTCGACCACGCTGGTGACGAGCGCGCCCGAGCCAGCGCCTTGCAGCTTCTGCACGAGCTCGCCGATGCCGGAGATCCCGGCCTTGCGCGCCAGCGGCAACAGCCGGCTTTCAATCAGATATTGCTTGTCTGCGGACAGATCGAGCCCGGAATGATCCCTCAGGAACTTACGCAGATACTCATACTCGGTCGGGGTCACTGATAGGCCTCTCGGAAGCTGTACTGGGAACACTCTGGCCGGAACACTCCGCCAGATAACTCAGACCATGGCTTGTCCGACCGGGATCAAGCCGACTTCAGCGAATTTGTCGGCGATGATGTCTTTGTCGAAGGGCTTCATGATGTACTCGTTGGCGCCGCCGCTGAGCGCCTGAGCGATATGAGCCACGTTGTTTTCGGTGGTGCAGAACACGACCTTGGGCTGGTCGCCGCCGGGCAGTCGGCGCATGTGGCCCATGAACTCGAAGCCGTCCATCACCGGCATGTTCCAGTCCAGCAGCACAGCGTCGGGCAGCTTGCGCTGACAGACTTCAAGCGCCTTCGAGCCGTCCTCGGCTTCCGTGACTTCGAATTCCAGGCCTTCCAGGATCCGGCGTGCGATCTTGCGCACGACGCTGGAATCATCGACCACCAAACACGTCTTCATTTTGGTTCTCCGGCTTCGATGTTTTTGGGGCTCACGCAGCCATTTGCACTTCGGTCTTGAGCTCGAGGACGCGGTCGACGTCGAGGACGACCATGAGCTGGCCGTCGAGACGGTGGACACCGCCGGCGAGCTTGGCCATGCGGGGGTCGAGATTGACGGGGTTTTCTTCCATGCCGTCCTCGGCGAGCCGCAGCACTTCGCCGATCTGGTCGATCAGGAGGCCATAGGATTCACCGCGCAGGTCGACGCCGACCGCCATCGGGACCTTGCCGTCCTCGGGCTTGGGCAGGCCGAGCCGGGCGCGCATGTCGACCACGGTGACGATGCGGCCGCGCAGGTTCAGCACGCCCGCGATCTCGCGCGAGGACAGCGGCACGCGGGTGACGCGCTCGGGCATGAACACGTCCTGGACGCGGGAGATCGGCAGGCCGAACAGCTGGCCGCCGATCATCGCGGTGACGTATTCGACCATGGCGCCTTCGCCGGACTGGGTCTTCTTGGTCATGTGCGTATCTCCTGATCCATCCCGCTGGGGTTACGCTGCTGCGCGGCTCAGCTCGGAGGCACCGGCGGCGCCCGCGGTCTGTTCCTTCAGCGCCGCGATCAGACCGGGACGGTCGAACTTGGCGACATAGTCGTGGAAGCCGGCCTGACGGCCGCGCTCGATCGCCGCCGGCGACACCAGCGCGGAGAGCCCGATGATCGGCATCGCGCCCAGATTGCTGTCGGAGCGGATGGTCTCGGCAAACTCGAACCCGTTCATGTCGGGCATCTCGATGTCGGTCAGGACCACGTCGAAGGTCTGCGCGCGCAACGCGGCCAGGCCCTCCTGCGCGGTCGGCGCGGTGCGGACGCGGTAGCCGGCGGCCTTGAGCACCGGAGCCAGCATGTTGCGGAAGAACGCCGAGTCGTCGACCAGCAACACCGATTGCGAGTGCAGCGACGGCTTCATCTCCTTGCGGGTGAACCAGTCGGAGAACGCCATCGGCAGGAAGTGGCCGACGTCGATCACTTCGGTGGCCTGGCCCTTGATCACGGCCGAGCCGAGAATGCCGGAGGAGGATCCGCCGACCTCGATGTTGAGCCGTTCCTCGACGATGTCGATGATCTCGTCGACGACGAGGCCCATGGAGCGGCCGTCATCGGAGAACACCAGGATCGGCTGGGCGCCCTGGCTCGCGATGGTGACGCTCTCCATGGCGACGAGCGGCATCAGCTGCTCGCGGTACTGCACCATGTAGCGACCGTTCGAGAACTCGATCTTGTCGGCCGGGAGCTCTTCCAGGCGCGTGACGAGCCCGAGCGGGACCGCCTTGGGCTGGGACGAGCCGGCGCGGAACACCAGCAGCGAGGTGGTCTGCTCGCCGCTTCCGATGCTGTGCGTCCCGTTCTCGTTGTTCATGTCATGGGCCGAGGAGCCGGCGGCGCCGAGCGCCTTGGCAATGCCGTTGGGGTCGATGATCATGATGACCGCGCCGTCGCCCAGGATGGTATTGCCCGAGAACATGTCGATGTGACGCAGTTTCGTCGACATCGGCTTGACCACGATTTCTTCGGTGTGGAACACGCCGTCGACGACGATGCCGAAGGTCTGGCTGCCGACCTGGGTCACCACGATGAAGCCGTTCTCGGGATCGGAGACGGCGCCGTCGTCGATCTTGAGCAGCTTCTTGAGATGGATCAGCGGCAGCAGCTTGTTGCGCAGCCTGAGCACCGCGGTGTCCTTGATGCGCTCGATGCGGTGCTCCGAGTTGGCGCGGGCCCGCACCAGCTCGACCACGGAGAGCTGCGGGATCGCAAAGCGGTCGCCGGCGGCTTCCACGATCAGCGCGGAGACGATGGCCAGCGTCAGCGGGATCTTGATGGTGACGGAGGAGCCTTCACCGGCCACCGACTTGATGTCGATGGTGCCGCCGATCTGGTCGATATTGGTGCGCACCACGTCCATGCCGACGCCGCGTCCCGACACCGAGGTGATGGCGGCAGCGGTGGAGAAGCCCGGCGCGAAGATGAACTTGTGGATCTGGGCTTCGCTCATCTTCTCGAGCTCGGCCTCGGTGACCAGACCTGAGGAGATCGCCTTGGCCTTGATCCTGTCGGTGTTCAGGCCGCGGCCGTTGTCGGCGATGCAGATGATGATGTGGCCGCCCTCGTGATAGGCGGACAGGCGGATGGTGCCCTGCTCGCCCTTGCCGCCGGCGAGACGCTCGGCCGGGGTCTCCAGGCCATGGTCGGCGGAGTTGCGCACCATGTGGGTGAGCGGGTCCTTGATCAGGTCGAGCACCTGGCGATCGAGCTCGGTGTCGGCGCCGTGCATCTCCAGCTCGATCTGCTTGCCGAGTTCGCTCGAGAGGTCGCGAACGATGCGGGGCAGCTTCTGCCAGGCATTGCCGATCGGCTGCATGCGCGTCTTCATGACGCCTTCCTGCAGCTCGGCGGTGACGTTGGACAGCCGCTGCAACGGCACCTTGAACTCGGTGTCCTCGTTGCGGCGGGAGATCTCCAACAGCTGGTTGCGGGTCAGCACCAGCTCGGAGACCATGGTCATCAGATGCTCCAGCGTATCCACGTTGACGCGGATCGACTGGTTGGCGATGCTGGCTCCCTCGCCGGCGCCCTCCTCGGCGATCGACTTCTTCGGCGCGGCCTTGTCCTTGGGCGCCTTGGCCTCTTTGGCGACAGGCACTGGCGCTTCAGCGGCAGGCTGGGGCTCGGCCTTGACTTCGGCTTTGGCAACCGGGGCCGGGACTTCGATCGCGGTCTCGCGGAAGGCGCGCTCAAGCTCGTCGAGCGAGACTTCGCCCGGACGCAGCGGACGCTCCAGGCTCTGGTCGGCCAGCACGCCGGAGGTCATGTCTTTTGCAGGCGCGGCTTCAACGGCGACAGGTGCTTCCGGCACCAGCGGCGGCGCCTCGGCCACGGGAGCAGCAGCACCGGCCGGCATCGGCTGCGCCGAGCCTGACATTGCCGCCATGCCCTGCTCAACCATCGCTTCCAGCTTGTCGATGAGGTCGCGGTCGGTACCCTCGGGCTCGGCCTCGGTCGCCTCCAGCCCGGCCAGAATTTCCTTGATGCGGTCGATCGAGGACAGGATCACCGTCACCGCCTGCCCGGTCACCGGCATGCCGTCACGGAATTTGCCCATCAACGTCTCGCCGGCATGCGCCAGCGCTTCAAGTCGCGGCAATCCGAGGAAGCCGCACGTGCCCTTGATGGTGTGGACCAGGCGGAAGATGTTATCCAGGATCTTGGCGTTGTTCGGCTCCTGCTCGAACTTCACCAGCTGATTGTCCACGGTGTCCAGGCTCTCGCTGGTTTCCGTCAAAAACTCCCGCAACAGATCATCCATGAGCTACGCCTTACTGACCTGGATCTGGACTCGACGCCCGAGCCACGCTTGGCATGAACGGAAGTCCCCGCCTTGGATCGTTAGACATCCCCTTTCACGGTCCCGTTAATTTCATCCTCCGTGCTAATACGGATATTGAAGACAAGTTTGCCGTTCGACCGCATACGACAGCGTTTTTCGGCAAACCGTCACCACGCCGCAACGGCGAGACGCGTGAGGTGAACGTGCCGATAACAGCGGGACCAGGCGCGCGGGAAAGCCCAGCTCGTGAAGGACGATATGCGCGGTCTTCGCGGAATTGTATCGAGCCGCCTGCAATCCGGGGCGGTCCCGCCACGTTCGCTTGGTGCTCTGCCGGGATACGCAAGACCCGCATTTGCGGTAAACGATCCGTTACCGGCGTCCACTGCGGCCGGTGTCGGCGCTAACCCAGGCGCGCGGCCGAGGCGAGGTCGCCGTGGGGACGGTGCTCCGCCAGGCAATCGTTGATGGCGGCGAGCAGCGCGTGCGGCGTGAACGGCTTGCGCAGACACCGCGCCGCACCGAGTTCCAGCGCCATCCGGAGGAAATCGGGAGCTGGCGAATTCAAATTTGCGAACGCGTAGCCGGACATCGCAATCAGCGGAACGGCCGGCGCCCGCTCGTGAAAGATCCTGACCGATTCGAACCCGCGCATGTGCGGCATGAAGATATCGATGATCATCAGATCAAACTGCTCGTGTTCGAGCGCGCGAAGTCCGGCTTCACCTCCTTCGGCGATCGTCACCCGGAAATCGTTGCGCTGGAGATAGACCTCGATGGCCATGCAGACCATCGGGTCGTCGTCGACGACGAGAATATGGCGCAGACCTTCTGTCCCCGTTTGAGCTTCCCGATTTGGCGATTCAATAATTGAACCGTGGCGCACGCCATGCTCCTTTGCTCGAGAAATGGACTGTTGAGAACCTGCTTGGCGGAGCGGGGAAGACGATGGGCGCGAAATCTGCGGCCACGCGGCACCAAGATTCGAAGCAATGTTTGAGGACGGTAGCCACTCGTCCGACCAGCGAGGGTGCACGGATCGCCCGGCGTCCGATGGCAGTGCGGATGCAATGCTTCCGGCTCATGAAGGCCCCTTGCCGCTTTTACCTGCGCAACCCTTGCAGGCTGGCGCGCAGGCTTATGAGCGAATCAGCGTGCCATTCTCATTTCCGCCGCAAATGAACCGGCCGTCTGCCCCCCAACAGGTATACGCGGAGCAACACAACCATTATAATACATTTTGTTGTCGCGCAACTGAATGACGAATCGGACGCGGCGCGGATCACTTCGAAATGCGTCGGATCAGCCATGACCGCGACCATCCTCCAAACCCGATGCGCCAGCCGACAATCTGGATCTGCTGGGTTCCCGGATCGGTACCGGGGAATGATCAGGGAATCTGTCTTGGGGGAGGGCGGCGTCGCGGCGGCGATCACCGATCGGACAACTTGTCCCAATTGCCAACATATCCCGACGGGAACATGATGGAACTTGGCCGGGCGGCAAGCAGTTTCGTGTGCTGCGGCCCGCTGGTCCGGAAGACGGGAGGCTACTTTGGAAACGATGGTGCGTTCCTCCAACGGTTTCCTGTCCGCGCTGTCGGCAGACGATTACGAATTGATCCGTCCGCACCTGCGTACGGGCGACCTGCCGCATGAGGCGGTGCTGGTCGAGACCGGCGAAACGCTCAAGCGCGCCTACTTTCCCCATCGCGGCGTCATCTCGCTGGTGGTGGAGCTCGCCAGGGGCGAGCACGTGCAAGTCGCCATGATCGGCCGCGACAGCCTGCTCGGAACGCTCTCGACCATGGGCGATGCCTGCGCGCTGAACACGGCCATCGTGCTGGTTCCCGGCTCCGCCTCGATGATGGATCTCGATCGGCTGCGCGTCGCGGCCGACCAGAGCGGCACCCTGCGGACGCTGCTCACGCGTCACGGGCTGGCGGTCTACGCGCAGGTGCAGCAGACCGCGGGGTGCAACGCCGCCCATCCAGTAGAGGCGCGGCTGTCGCGCTGCCTGTTGCACACCCATGACCTCTCCGGCGACTACCGGCTGCTGCTGACGCAGGAGGCGATGGCGCAGATGATCGGCGCTCGGCGGAACAGCGTGTCGCTGGTCGCCAATACCTTGCAGCAGGCGAATTTCATTCACTACAGCCGCGGACACATCCAGATCCTCAACCTGGACGGCCTGCGCCAGACGGCGTGCGAATGCTACGCCACCGTGAAGGCGCAGTATGACCGGCTGCTCGGCCCGCGCTGACTGGTGCTGCGGCGTGGTAAACCGTCCGCTAATTCCGGCCCGCAAACACGGATTGTCCTGCTACCGGAACTGAAATCCGGATGCCGTAGACAAGCAACGTGCCGCGCGCGCCTGTCCGGGCCGGCGGCAAACGAACCGTGATCAAGGCAGGCCAAACCATGTTCGAAGTCACCGCCGCGCCGGCGCAGACAGCGCTTGATGCCGAGCCCGCGCGCGAGCCGGGCGCATATCAGGCGCTGGTGCGCGAGATCGGCGAGGACGGTGCTTGCGAAGTGCGCGACGTGTTCTGGAGCGACACCTGCGCGCGCCTGCAATTGTTCCGCACGCTCGCGCTCGCGCAGCATCACGGCAGGATCGCGCGCGAAGCGCATTCGCTGAAGAGCGCGGCCGGGACGTTCGGCTATGTCCGGCTCGCGGCGCTCGCGCTGCGGCTGGAGAAGACCGCGGAGAGCCTTGGCGACGCCGGATTTCGCGACCTCCTGGACCTGATGGACGCGGCCTATGCCGCTGGGCGCGCGCAGGAGCCGGAGGGCTGACGCGCTCGCTCGAAAACGCCGTAACCACTCACGCGTGCATGTCCGCCGTACTTCTACGGCTTGGGATTTTCACAGATGGCTAATCATAGGCAGCGATAGTCGCCGGAAACCAGGAGGGTTTCCATGTTCACCTACGAGACCGCGGATCAGAAAGAAGTTCGTCGCTTCCGCATCGCACAGTTCAACGGCCGGATGGCAACGGTGGCCGCTGGCGAGGAGACGGTGACCGGCTTCGTGCGCTCGGTGCTGGAGCAGGAATCGAGCATGCCGCCCCGCTGGACCATCACGATCATTCCCAACGCGCCGAAGGAAGAGCTCAAGCCGCTGCGGCCCTCGTCGCGCACGCGTCCCTTCGCCGAAGATTATTTCTGAGCACGATCGGAGCCGCGGGTTTTTCTCGAGAAATCTCTCACGCGTGGCCCTCGCCGCTGGCGGGCTGGCCGAGGCAAGAGCCTTCAGTCGATCGAATGCAGCAGCGCCGCACGGACGAGGTCCGCCGTGTTGCGCGCGCCGAGCTTGCGCATCGCCTCGGCGCGATGGCTCTCGAAGGTGCGCGGGCTGATCTGCATCCGAAGCGCACCCTGCTTGTTCGAATATCCCTCGCTGATCAGCCTCAGCACCTCGCGCTCGCGCTTGGTCAGCCGCTTCTGGCCTGACAGGCCGAGCATTTCGGCGCTCGGCAGGCGCTGCGGCTGTGGTGCGCGCGCGAGCTTCGATTCGGCGTCCTCGGCCATGGACGCGATCGGCAGGCCACCCGTGTGAGAACCGGCAAGCTGTTTGACGAGGCCACAAACCCGCTCGGTCTGCACCAGCGCATTCTCCACGACCCGCTGCAAATAGGCACGGTCGCCTGTCACCGGCGCGAGCTGATCGCTGTGATGCTTGATCTCGCCCATGTAGAGCAGGAGCGCCGTGAGGGGACCGTTGAGCTCGCGAGCGATGGCGGCGGCCATTTCGTCGGCGGCCTTGGCGCGGGCGGCGTTCAGGCGGACGACATCGAGCTCTTCAGTCGGAGCGGCGTTGCTTTCGTACCATTCCGACGGCCGCGAATCAGTGGCCGTGTCATTCTGTGACCCCATGTCACTCGTTTAGCGGAACCCCACGCGATCTGTAGTTAACTTTTTGCTCCGTAAGACTACGGTGAATTTGGCAGTTTTGTGCTGAAACGCCGGCACAGGCACACTTTATGCTTGAGTGGCAACGCCCCTCAACAGTCTCAGGTTGCCGAAACTGCCCCAATGATGGGCTGATGACCCGAAGCCTTCTTAACGATCCGATCGGCGCCGAATACCTCCGGCGCCGGATTTTACCGATATATTAACGGCGGCTTGCTTCTCTATGTCGCAATTGAGAGCGCGCAAATGCCTCCATGCATGCAGCCGATAGGCCTGCTGGAATCGTTGCGGAAGATTGCGTGCCATGAACGAGATCGACCAGCTATCGAACTTCTTGCAGAAGCTGACGCCCCTGTCGCGCAGCTGCCTGCTCAGCGAACTCGAACGGCTTGAGCTTTGCGGCATCGACATGCCGGGCTCGTCCGACCTCCAGTCCCGGTTGCGCGCCGAGTTTCGCAAGGACGGATCGAACCAGGCGCGCGCCACCAGTCCCTCGCGCCATTTCTTTGCGCCGCTCGAGCTGCTTCTGATCGACGGCGCGCCCGAGCATGCCAATGTGGGGCGGATCTCGCGCAACACACTCACCCCGATCTGGGAGTGGATCTGCCGCGACCTGCTGCCGACCATGGCGCGCGACTACATCAAGGCGATCAGCGACCAGGTCGCCGCCAACAACCAGAAGGAAGTGCTGAAGATCGCATCGACCTTCCAGACCAAGGTCGTCAAGGTTCTCGAGAGCACCCTCGCATCAGCGGAGAGCACCGAGTTCGCGCGCGGCAAGCTCGCGCAATATACGGCATCGCGCACCGCCTTCGACGACGTGAAGAAGATGCAACATGTGCTGCGCGCTGGCGCCGCGCTGCCGAAGTTCAGCGAAAAGCTGCCCGAGAAGATCGCGAAATTCGACGACGGCACCGTTGATCAGATCACCGCACGATTGGACGCCTTCAAGAAGGCCCATCCCGAGGCGCTGCCGTTCGCGCTCACGCTGGTGGCCAAGCGGCTGAAGACGTTCTGGCAATTGGTGCGCCTTGCCACCAAGGCCGCCGCGAGCAAGAGCGCCGCCGATGTCGCAGCCACGCCCTATGCCTGCGTCGTTCACATGGTGCTCGACCAGCTCGACGACAGGCGCCTCGCCTTGCGCATCGCGCTCCGGCACAACCGGGTGCTGATTGCGCGCGACCTGCTCGCCGAGATCTACGACACCGAATATGCGCTCAAGGTGCGGATCGACGGCATCGAACATTGCGAATGGGGCATTCGGCTCCAGCAATTGATGGACGCGATCGCGGCGCTGGTGTCCGCCGAGGTGAGCCGCTTCCCCTCCAATGTCGGCCACATTCTCGGCTCGCGCCGGCTACGCAGCCACGACACGCTCGGCGGAAAGCTGTCCTATCTGGCCTGGAAGGGACGCGACGTGATCGAGGACGGCGCGGCCGCGTTGCGCAAGCTGATCGGCCAAACCTGATCCCGCGACTAAAGCGCGCCTGGCGCGCTTTAGCTTGTCAGTTGAGCATGATCTTGTCGGAAAACCGCTGCACACTTTTCCGGATCATGCTCAGTGCGCGCGCGGCAGGCACAGGAAGCGATCGAGAAATCGTCCTGACAGCACGAACCTGAACCACCAATACATTATTCGCCGCGACGTCATTGCTGCGATCCTCGACAGCCCACCACCGGCTGCCAGAGCAATAGCGCACCTGCAGCAATCCGCTTGTGATGTGCTTCACATTGGCGCCAGCGCGCACCGACGCATTGTCGCAGAACCGTCACGAGCGAACCGGGAAAAATGCGCGCATGACGCGCAATTGAGGCGCTCCATTATTCAATTGGGCGAGGCGCGCGCGGCTTGGTCCAATTGCAGGACAGTGCGCGCGCATGCAGCCTTACTGCACGTCGCGAAATCTCTCGTGATTGTCGCAACCCTGCGCCCGATGCGCGGGCAGACGTAAAAACTTCTCGAACGAGACCCAGACAATTTTAGACATGATGGGTGCTTTAACGTTACCCAGATAATTCGACGATCGACTGAAGCCTTCCATATTTGAAACTGCTCACGTCGCTAACACACCGGCACGGAACGGGAGTGCTTGCGATGAACGACGACATTGTAGAACTCGCCGAACGAAGGCCGAAGACCTTCGGACGGCGAAAGGTGAAGCCGCGCGCATGCGTCGCCGACGGCAAGCGCCATCTTCGCGCGTTTCTCGCGGAAGTGCTGGAGGATCTCGGCTTCGTCACCACCGAATGCGCCAGCGCCGAGGAGCTGCAGAGCGTGCTGACGAGCGAATTGCCCGACCTGATCCTGCTCGGCATCGCCGCCGACGGCATCGAGCCCGGCAAATTTCTGGAGACGCTGGTGCGCGAGGCCTTCGACGGCAGGGTTCTGACTGTGGGCGCCCGCGAGTCGATCATCGTCAGGGCCGTGCAGCAGGTCGGCGAGGAATACGGCCTCAAGATGCTGCCGCCGCTGACCACGCCGTTTGCCGCGGAGACGCTGCGCGACCGCGTCGCGATGCTGTTGCCCGAGGAGCCGGCGCCGAGCCCCGCCGTGCACGTCGGCGAGGCCCTGCACGCCGGCTGGCTCGAGCTCTGGTACCAGCCCAAGATCGACGCGCGCACGCTGATCCGCAATAGCGCCGAGGCGCTGGTGCGGATGCGGCATCCGACCTGGGGCGTGGTGCCGCCCGCCTATTTCATCCCCGAAGAGCACGACCCGAATATGCGCGACCTCTCCGAATTCGTGATCGAGCGCGCCATGCAGGACTGGCACTATCTGCTGGAGCAGCAGAGCCCGGTCGATCTCGCGATCAACTTGCCGGCGTCATATCTGAAGGAGCCGCAGGCCGTGCGCGATCTCTGCCGCCGCGTGCCGACGCATCCGGCGTTCGGCGGGCTGACGATCGAGATCGACAGCGAGGAGGCGATCCGCGACCTCGATCTCATGGTTGAGGTCGCCCGCGAACTGCGTCTGCACAATATCGGCCTGTCGATCGACAATCTCGGCGCCAACTGGCCATCGCTGATGGACTTGGGCAAAATTCCCTTCATCAAGCTGAAGGCCGACCGGCACTTCGTCACCGGCAGCGGCACCGATCGCCTCAAGCGCACGGTGTGCCGCCACATCGTCGAGCTTTCGCACGGCTATGGCGTGCGCGCCGTCGCCGAGGGCGTCGAGAGCCGCGCCGACCTGGTCACCGCGAACGAGCTCGGCTTCGACCTCGTGCAGGGTTTTCTGTTCGGCAAGCCGATGCCGCTGAAGAAGTTTGCGCGGAGCACGCTGACGCGGACGGTGATGGGGGGCGCGTGAGGCGGCCTCAGGCAAACCGCCGCGCGAAGAAGACACATGCGACCACCAGCGCGGTCGCGACGATCATGCTCCAGGCGACCGGTTCGTGCAGAAGCAAGCCGGCAAGCGCAAGGCCGAAGAACGGCTGGAGCTGCTGCAACTGGCCGACGCGGGCAATGCCGCCGAGCGCGAGCCCGCGGTACCAGAAGATGAAACCGACGAACATGCTGAAGATCGAGACGTAGGCGAGCCCGATCCAGGCGGGCACGCCGATGCCGCTCCATGTCGACGGCCAGGTTAGAATAGCGACGGGCAGCATCAGCGGCAGCGACAGCAGCAGCGCCCAGGAGATCACCTGCCAGCCGCCAAGGCGGCGCGACAGCGCTGCGCCTTCGGCATAGCCGAGCCCGCACAGCACGATCGCCGCGACCATCAGCAGATCGCCGGTGAGCGATGCGGTGCCGTCGTTGGAGAGGGCAAAGCCCGCGACCGTGGCGCTGCCCAGGATAGCGAACAGCCAAAACATCGGCTGCGGCCGTTCGCCGCCGCGCAGCACGCCGAAGATCGCGGTCGACAGCGGCAAGAGCCCGATGAAGACGATCGAATGCGCCGAGGTGATGTGCTGGAGCGCGAGCGCCGTCAGCAAGGGAAAACCGACCACGACGCCGATGGCGACGATGGCGAGCGAGACGAGATCCCCACGCGCCGGCCGCGCCTGGCGGAGCAGGCCGAGCACGGCCACACCGATCAGCGCCGCGATGACCGCGCGCACCGAGGTCAGGAACAGCGCGGAAAACCCGCCGACCGCCACGCGCGTCGCCGGCAGCGAGCCGCTGAAGATGATGACGCCAAGAAGCCCGTTGCCCCAGCCGCTGCCGGAAGATTGCATGCGCGTTTTGCCCTTGTCGGTGGATCCCAACTGGAGAGACCAGCCGGGGGCGGCGTGACGATTACCTGTAAGCTTTCCAACGCCCAACAACAAAACGCGCGAAAACAACCCCATGCACAGTAGACCGGGGCTGCAAGATCAATGACTTACGCGGGGCGGAATCGTCTGACTGGGCGACACTTAATTCGCCTTGATGCCCGCTTCACTGATCAGCTTTCCCCATTTCGAGCTTTCGCTTTGGATGAAGCGGCTGAACTGCTCGGGCGAGGTCGGCGCAGGCTCTGCGCCAAGCGTCCGGATCTTCTCGACCACCGAAGGGTCCTTCAGGGCTTTTCCGAAGGCTTCGTTCAACCGGCCGACGATATCGACTGGCGTGCCGGCCGGAGCAACCAGCCCGAACCAGCCAACGGATTCGAAACCCGCAATCCCGCTCTCGGCGAGTGTCGGCACATCGGGCAAGGACGAAAGACGCTGGGCAGACGACACACCGATGGCGTTGAGCTTGCCTTCGAGGATCAGTTGCCTCGATGCGGGGATATCCAGCACCGCGAAGGGGACATGGCCTGCGAGAACGTCGACCGTCGCCGGCGCGGTCCCGCGATAAGGGACCAACTCCATGGCGATCCCGGTCTTCTGCGTGAACAGTGCCGCGGTCAAGTGCATGGCCGTCGAATTGCCGCCATGCCCGATTGACAACGCGCCCGGCCTGGCCTTGGCGAGCGCGATCGTTTCCGCGACCGTATGCGCCGGCACGTTCGCGGACGCAACCAGCACGAAGGGAATTTCCGCGAGCAGGGTGATCGGCGCAAGATCCTTCGGATCGAACGGCATCGACGAATTGAGATGCGGATTCACCGTCAGACTGCCTGCCGGCGCGACGCCGAGCGTATAGCCATCGGGCTTGGCCTGCGCGACCGCGGCCATGCCGATGTTGCCTCCAGCACCCGCGCGGTTCTCGATCACGAGACCCTGTTTGAGCTCGGCAGTGACCAGCGGTTCGAGCGCGCGGATGACGGTATCGGCGCTGCCGCCAGGCGGAAAGGTCACGATGATCTTGATCAATTGCTCGGGATAGGCCGCTCGGCTCGCTTCCAACGGCAGCACGGCGAAACTCGCGGCCGTCAGCACGGCCAAAATGCGGCGGCTTGCAACGTGAAACACGTTTCCCTCCCCGGTGCGTTCTTGTTTGTGAACCACGACTTTGTAAACCACGTCCTGACGGACTTCGCCGCGAGACCGTCCGCTTCAAATCGCCTTACGCCGAAGCACCAGTAATGCGCGTCAGCAAGCCTTGTGGGTCCGCGGGCGCAGCCTGCCCGCGCCAGGCGATGTGCTGATCGGGCCGCGCCAGCACCAGCTTCTCGGCATACGCGCCGTTCGCTTCGTCTGGCGCGATGTCGACCAGCGCGAGCGGAATGCCGCGCTGCTCTGCGGCAGACTTCAATGGCGCCACATCGATCGCCGGATCGAACCGCAGCAAAGTGTAGCCGGTGCCGAAGGCATCGTAGAGCGATCGCCCGTCCCGCAGAAACAGGTGCGGCGCGCGAGCGCCCGGCACGGTGGAGGGCGTGAAGCTGCCCATCGCGTAGGCCGGCGGCGTCTCGCCGTCATAGGCAATGATCGGCGAGGCATCGTAATAGTAGCCGAAGTTCAATCCGGCGCAGCAATATTGCTGCACGTTGAGGTCGTAGGCCGCCCTGGCCAACGCTGCGCGCGCCGCGTGGCCGCGCGGCGTGTCGTCCTCGATCTCCGCGGAGACTCCGCCACGCTGCGCCATCATCTTCATCGCATGCTCCATGGCAAAGCGCGACACCTGTTCGGTGATGGGCTGACGCTCCGCCTCGTAGGCATCGAGGATCGAAGCCGGCGCCCACCCGTTCAGATGCGCCGCCACCTGCCAGCACAGGTCGACGGCGTCCGCAATGCCCGCATTCATGCCGTAGCCCGCATATGGCATCCACAGATGCGCGGCGTCGCCGCAGATGAAGACCCTGCGGTCGCGGAAGCGATCGGCGACAAGCCGGCGGCCGACCCAGTCCTCCTTGCTGAGGACGCGGTATTCGAAGCGCTCGTCGACGCCGAGAATGGCGCGGATGGCCCAGTGCCGATCGACCGAATCAAATTCGGGCTCGTCTGGCTTCAGGTGATTGTGGATCAGCCAGCGGTCACGACCGTCGATCGCCACCGTCGTGCCTGAGCGTCGCGGGTTGAGCGAGAGCACCATCCAGGCTGGCTTGTGCGCGCCCATCAGCTCCTTGAGCTGCGGCGCTTCGATGAAGGTCGATTGCACCCGCTGGATCACCGGCGTGCCGGACAGGTTGGCGCCGATCGATTTGCGAACCAGGGAACGGCTGCCATCGCAACCGATCACAAAGGATGCCTCGATGCGGAGCGAGCTTCCGCTGTCGAGGTCGCGCGCCAGTGCGACCACATGGTCGTCATTCTGCTCGATGTCCGTGATTTCCGTGCGCGCCAAAATGGTGATGCGCGACTGAGCGGCGGCATGGCTGAATAGGATCGGCTCGAGATAGACTTGGTTGATCCGGTGCGGCGGCTCCGGCGTCGGCCACCAGGTATCGGGGCCACCGGTGGCGCTGTAGCGGCGTGCGCGCGAGGGAATGTCGATGCGGCACAGCTCGATGCCGGTCGCCGTGGTCCGGTAGGAGCAGTCGTTCGGGAAATCTGCGGGCAGGCCTGCGTCGCGCAGCTTTGCGGCGACGCCGAGCCGGCGGAAGATCTCCATCGAACGCGCCGAGACGTGGTTGCATTTGACGCTGGGCGGATCGCCGGCTTGGCGGATCTCCGCGACCACGACGTCGATCCCACGGGATGCCAGATCCATCGCCGCCGTCAATCCGACGGGCCCGGCGCCCAC
Organism: Bradyrhizobium sp. 4; assembly: GCF_023100905.1. NCBI lineage: Bacteria > Pseudomonadati > Pseudomonadota > Alphaproteobacteria > Hyphomicrobiales > Nitrobacteraceae > Bradyrhizobium > Bradyrhizobium sp. 4. The sequence goes on along the minus strand of NZ_CP064686.1, from coordinate 216,482 downwards.
CACCAGCACCTGTGTTCTCATGTTCGTTTCCGATCCCTTGGCGATCGCGACTTCACCGTCCACGGCATGCATTTTATTGCATGCTCGCTTATGTGATAAGCCGGAAAGAACTCATCAATTCATGAGCTTTGCCTATGAACGTCACCTTGCGGCAATTGCAGGCCTTCACCGGCGTGTACCGGACGCGCAGCATCACGCGGGCCGCGCGCGAGCTGGGAATCACGCAATCGGCGGCGAGCCTATTGATCCAGCAGCTCGAAGCGCAGCTCGGCGTTAAACTGTTCGATCGCTCCACGCGTTCGGTGCAGCCGACGCTGGCTGCTGACGAGGCAGTTCACGCCGCCGAACGCATGCTGGGTGATGCGCTGGGCCTGTCGCGGCGCATGCGCGACCTGGCGCAGGCGCGCGCCGGCCGGGTCGCGTTTCTCGCCTCAGCCGGTACCGCATCGGCACTGCTGCCCTCGGTGCTCGCTAAATTCCGGGCAGGCTATCCCGACATCGAAATCGACATGCGCGACGTCGCCGCCGACGATCTCGTTCCGCGTCTGAGCGCGACGGATGCGGAGTTCGCGATCGGCAGCGTCGAGGGAGACTTCGCGGAGCTGACGATCGAGACGCTGACCCGCGGCCGCCTGAGCGCCATCGGCCGGCGCACCGCCGACTTCGCGGCACGCCGCGCGCTGACATGGGACGAGTTGGCTCAGATGCCCACGATCGCGATGCGGGGCGAGACGCGGATTCGCATGCAGATCGATCAGGCGCTGGGCACCCAGGGCAAGCACCTCAACCCAACCTATGAAGTGACGCTGATCAATACCGCACTCGCCATGACGGCGCAGGGCCTCGGCCTCGCGATCCTTCCTGCGACGATGCTGCCGGCGGATCAATTTCCGACTCTGATCGCAAAACCGCTGATACGCCCTGCCATCACCCGCCCGGTGTCGCTGCTGCAGCGCCAGGGGCGGACGTTGTCGCCAGCCGCGCAGGCGTTTGTGGCGACGGCGCGGACGGTGCTGTCGGAGCGAGAGCCGGCAAGATCAGACTGATCTATCGAGCTTTCTGTAAGCCGTTTTGTTGTGGCGGATGATGTTGGCGGAGAGGGAGGGATTCGAACCCCCGATAGGCTTGCACCTATGCCGCATTTCGAGTGCGGTGCATTCGACCACTCTGCCACCTCTCCTGAAGGCGCCAAGTAAGGAGCATGGCCCCTGTGGTTCGGGCGTTAATAGGCGAGGATGGCGGGCCAGACAAGGCTGGGAGGGCGAAAATCGGGCCGGTTTTCCGGCTGACCCACGATGTCACGGTGATGATCGGGGGCGATCACGGATTTCGGCGGGGGTTTGCGCGGGAATGGGCCTGAGCCGTTCGCCACTGACCCGGCGCAAGCCCGATGCGGCACGTCGGTGCCCGAATCACTGGTACCCGCAAAGGCGGGGTGGGACCGCCAGACGCGGTAAACACTGGCGGTCCCGTGCCGCTCATTAAAATACTGGCTGGGAAGGGCGGCTTCGCCGGCCAGGTGAGGCGACGGTTCCGACCGTAGCGTGCGGCCCGTGCACCGCAACGCAATCCGGTCCTTAACCTAACCAGTCAAGGTTACTCCTTGTCGGACTTGCCCTTTTTCTTCCCGTTGCCCGTGGAATCCCCGTCTTTGCCGTTGTCCTTGCGGCGGTTGGTGAAGCGGGCATTGCCGAGGCCGGTGCCGATGGTGAGCACGCCCCAGCGATCGACGTCCTGCATGAACGGCACCTCGGAGAGGCCCTGAACCACGCCGTCATTGTGCATCAGGATCGCGGTGTCGTGCTCGCCGACCTGCGGGATGCCCTCGAGCAGGCTCGCCGGCAGGTTGAATTTGCTGCTCTCCCAATTGCCCGGCAGGTTCTGCGCGCCTTTCTCGATGGAGCCGTCCGCGTTGATCACGCCGGGACAGGCAATGCCGATGAACGGCGCCAGCTTGTAGCCTTCCTTTTCGGCCTCGGTGATCAGCCCCTTCAGCATCTTGGTGAGCCGCTTCACCGCGCCTTCGCGCGTCGGCTCGTCGTCGGCATGACGCCACAGCTCGGACTTCACGACCTTGGCTTTCGACAGGTCTTTTGCCTTTTTCCAGCTGGTCTCCACCAGGCCGCAGCGGATGTTGGTGCCGCCGATATCGACGGCGAGGATGCTGTCATGGGCCTCGAAGATCCATGACGGCGCCAGATGCAGCGCGCCGATCAGGCCGGCTTCGTCGGGATGATGACGGATCGGCACCATGTCGATCTTGAAATCCTCGGACATGAGGATGATCTCGGTGCGCGCGATCGCGAGCTCGCCGAGCCGGGAATCGCGAAAGCCGCCGCCGACCACGATGCGCTCGGTCTTGGCCCAGGCCTTGGACTTGAGGAAGCGGCGGGTGACGTAAGCAAGTTCCTGGGCGAAGTCCTCGATGGCGCTATGCACCACCGCCCAGGCCTCGGTGTCGTCGCCGACCAGGATGGCGTCCAGCGTCTTCTTGCTGATCTCGTCGGACGGCTCCTTGCCGAACGGGTCCTCGCCGGACTTGCGCAGCGGCTTGCGCCAGCGCTCGAGTATCTCGCGGAACGCGCCCTTGCTGGCGCGGTCGCCGATGAAGCCGTCCTCGTCCTTCATCTCAATGTTGAAGCTGTCGATATCCACCGAGGGCAGCCGCTCGGCGCCGTGATGGGCGATGCCCGTCGTCGTCTTGACCAGCTCGTCTGTTGCCATGGTAAGCCCCTTGCCCGTGTCCTGATTTCGCCGGGACAACGGCGGGGGAACCTGTTGGTTGCGGCGCGGTCCGAAATTCGCCTGCGGGGCCGGATCGGGCCTAAATGCTTCAAATCGGGCCGTTTTCGCCGGCTTTTCCTTGACTCCGTGCGGTCAGCGGCTATAAATCCCCCAACCGGCGCGGGGCGTTTCTCGCGCCGCTTGTTTTTGCGTGGGTTTTCAAAGGGATAACTCCCGCCCGCACAAAACTCGCATAAACCCATAACGACTGACAAAAAGCCGGCCCCGACACCATGTCGCGAGGCCGGGAATGAACACGAAGGAAAACAACGATGTTCGCAGTCATCAAAACCGGCGGCCGGCAGTACCGCGTCGTTCCGGATGATGTCCTGGAAGTAGGCAAGATCGAAGGCGAAGTCGGCTCGATCGTGCAGCTCAATGAAGTTCTCCTAGTCGGCGGCGACACGCCGATCCTGGGTCTGCCCACGGTCGCCGGCGCCTCCGTCGCGGTCGAGGTGCTCGATCACAAGCGCGGTCCCAAGGTCATCGCTTTCAAGAAGCGCCGCCGCAAGAACTCGCGCCGCAAGCGCGGCTATCGCGACGAGATCACGGTGCTGCGCATCTCGGAGATCCTGACGGACGGCGCCAAGCCCACCAAGGGGCCGCGTCCGAAGCGGGAAAAGGTCGTCAAGCCAGAGACCACGACCGAAGAGGCCGCCGCATAATTTGATCACGCGCCATCACGAATTGATGCGTGAGAAATTGTGAAATGATTCCGTCAAGGAATTGATCTAGAAATACTCAGGATTTCGGAGACGAGCCATGGCTCACAAAAAAGCAGGCGGTTCATCGCGCAACGGTCGCGATTCCAAGGGCAAGCGCCTCGGTATCAAGGCGTTCGGCGGGGAAGTTGTGATTCCCGGCAACATCATTGCGCGTCAGCGCGGCACCACCTGGCATCCCGGCCTTAATGTCGGCATGGGCACGGACCACACCTTGTTCGCCAAGATCGAGGGCCGCGTAACGTTCCAGGCCAAAGCCAACGGCCGCACCTTCATCTCGGTGCTCCCGCTCGCAGAGGCGGCTGAATAGACGGTGGATCAAATTTGGAGTCCGCCGGGTCCCAGACCGAACCGGCGGAGTCCTTGAGATCAAAGAGATCGAAGGCTCCAGGGGAGGCGGGAAACCGGCCTCCCCTTTCGTTTGCGTGCTCACTTTTCACTTTAGTGACTTCGACGGAGCCGGACATGTTGCAGGATTTTTCGAGCGTGACCTTGCGGGAGGCGAGACCGAGCGTCGTCGCCACCGAGCGGCTGACGTTGCGGCGGCCGACCCTCGCCGACGTCAGGACCATCGCCCTCCTCGCCAACGATCCTCGCGTTGCCGAAAACACAAGGCGCCTCCCGCATCCCTATTCGCAGGACGACGCCGTCGCCTTCATCCGCGCCACCGCCGTGCCCGGCGGCGAGACCGTGTTCCTGATCGAGCATGACAGCGGCCCCATCGGCATGGTCGGCATCGACTGCTCGACGCCCGGCAATGCCGAGCTCGGCTATTGGCTCGGCGTCGAGCATTGGGGCCGCGGCTTTGCCACCGAGGCCGCGCGCGGCGCGATCGACTTCTTCTTCGAGGAGTTCGAGGACGATCATCTCTATGCAGGCGCGCGCGTCACCAACCCGGCTTCGCGCAACGTGCTGGAGAAATGCGGCTTCCAGTGGAGCGGCGTCCAGCTGCATCGCTTCCTGGCGCTGGGCTCGTCCACGCCGGTCGACTGCTTCCGGCTCTCGCGCGGCGTCTGGGCGTCGCTGAAGAGCTGGAGCAGTGCGAGGCGCGTGAGGTAGGCCCAACGCTCACCACATGTCGTCCCGGCGAAGGCCGGGACCCATAGCCACAACTGTTTGTGACGCTAAGGCTCCCACTCCGAATCTTCGCAAAACTGCACCCTGTGGGTATGGGTCCCGGCCTTCGCCGGGACGACGCGGAATATTACGCCGGCGGATTCACCTCTCCGCCTCCACGCCCGAGATCGCGCTCACGCAAGTAAATATAGAACCCGGCGCCGATGATGATGGCGGCGCCGATGATGGTGGCGATCTCGGGCACGTCGCCGAACACGACGAAGCCGAAGATCACCGCCCAGACGATCATCGAATATTGATAGGGCACGACGACGCTGGCCGGCGCGAGCTTGAGCGAGCGGTTGACGCAGAACAGCGCCGTGACCGAGACGCATCCCGCCAGCGCGAAGATCACGAGGCTGCCCGGTGTCGGCGGCACCCAGTGGAACGCCGACAGCACCGCACCCAGCAAGAACGTGCCGACGAATTGCGACGACGCCATCACGATGTCAGGCGTCTTGCGCAGGCTGCGCGTGATCAGCATCAGCGTTGCGAAGGAAAGACTGCCACCAAGCGCGATCAGCGCCGGCAGGCTCACGGTCTGTGCCGATGGCCGCAGCGCGATCAGGACGCCGCAGAAGCCGACCAGGATCGCCGTCCAGCGCCGCCAGCCGACCTTCTCGCCGAGAAAGATCGCCGACATCGCGGTGACGAAGATGGGCCCGGCGAGATAATAGGTGATGACGTCGGCGAGCGGCAGGTAGACCGTAGCCAGGAAGAACGCCGCCACTTCCAGCGTCGACAACACGACGCGAAAGATCTGAAGGCCCGGGCGCTCCAGATGCAGGAACTGGTGACGCTGCCGCCAGACCAGCGGCGACAGCAGCAGCAGCGCCGCGCAGGCGCGCAGGAACAGCAGCTGCCCCACCGAATAAGTCCCGACCAGGAACTTGCCCATGGCGTCGCCGAACGAGAACATGAAGATCGACAGCACCATGAGCGCAATGCCGGCGAGGCGCGCCGAGCGTTCGTCATAGGCCGAGAGATTTTTGAAAAGGGGCATTGCTGTCGTTCGTGGAAACTCGTCATTGCGAGGTGCTCTTGCGACGAAGCAATCCAGACTGTTGCCGCGGAGACAGTCTGGATTGCTTCGCTTCGCTCGCAATGACGAGCGGAGAGAGCGTCGAAACGGCGACCAGAGTCGCTTGCGGTCGTTTTAATGACGTGAGCGCCCGCGACAAGCCCACGCCAGCCGAATTGAACGGATTGCCGCACTCTTCGCGCCGCGGTAGCGATAGACGTCCCACCGGCAAGAGAGCCAGGAAAGAGCTTAGCTATGACCGACTTCGACCCGGCCCGGCATCGCATGATCCCCGCGCAACGCTGGTTTGAGGATTTCGTGGTCGGCGAGCGTTTCGTGCTGCCGAGCCGCACGCAGACCACGGCGGTGTTCGCGGCGTTCCAGACCGCGAGCGGCGACACTCATCCGGTGCATTACGATGTGGAGTATTGCCGCAGCCGCGGCATGCCGCATCTGCTCGCCCACGGTTTCCAGACGCTGATCCACACCGCACCCGGCGCGGGCCTGTTTCCGTTCATGGTCGAGGACTCCCTGGTCGGCTTCCTCGAGCAATCCAGCCGGTTCCTCAAACCGGTGTTCGCCGACGACACAATCTATCCCGCGCTCGAGGTCATCGAGCTGGTGCCGGGACGCTCGACCGGCGCCGTGACGCTCAAAAGCACCGTGTTCAACCAGCGCAAGGAGCTGGTGCTGGATGGCACGCAGAAATTCCTGATCCGGCGCCGGCCCCTCTGACGTCGTCCTGTGGTTAAGCAAGGCCACAAATCGCCGGGTTTCGGCCGATTTGCGGGTCTATCCGGGTTGCCGCGCGGGACCGGCTGGCCTACCTATGGCCCATGAAATTCCTAGACGAAGCAAAGGTCTATATCCGCTCCGGCGACGGCGGAAACGGCTGCGTGGCGTTCCGCCGCGAAAAATTCATTGAATTCGGCGGCCCCTCCGGCGGCAATGGTGGCCGCGGCGGCAATGTCATCATCGAGGTCGCCGACGGGCTGAACACGCTGATCGACTATCGCTACCAGCAGCACTTCAAGGCCCAGAAGGGCGAGAACGGCTCGGGCTCGGACCGCCACGGCGCCAATGGCAAGTCGATCGTGCTGAAAGTCCCCTTGGGCACGCAGATCTTCGACGAAGATCGCGAGACCATGATCCACGATTTCACCACTGTCGGCGAAAAATTCGTGCTGGCCGAAGGCGGCAATGGCGGCTTCGGCAACGCACATTTCAAGACCTCGACCAACCGCGCGCCGCGCAATGCCAATCCCGGCCAGCCCGGCGAGGAGCGCTGGATCTGGCTGCGGTTGAAGCTGATCGCGGATGCCGGTCTCGTCGGTCTGCCCAATGCCGGCAAATCGACCTTCCTCGCCAAGGTCAGCGCGGCCAAGCCGAAGATCGCCGACTATCCCTTCACCACGCTGCATCCGCAGCTCGGTGTCGTGAATGCCGACGGCCGCGAATTCGTGCTGGCTGACATCCCCGGCCTGATCGAAGGCGCGCATGAAGGCGTCGGTCTTGGCGACCGCTTCCTCGCCCATGTCGAGCGTTGCCGCGTGCTGCTGCATCTCATCGATGCGACCTGCGAGCACGCCGGCAAGGCCTACAAGACCGTGCGAACCGAGCTGGACGCCTATGCCGGACAGCTCACCGACAAGATCGAGATCGTGGCGCTGAACAAGATCGACGCGGTCGAGCCGGACGAGTTGAAGAAGCAGAAGGAGCGGCTGAAGCGCGCCGCCAAGAAGACGCCGCTGCTGCTCTCCGCGGTCACCGGCGACGGCGTGCAGGAAGCGCTGCGCGCATTGGCGGACGTGATCGGCGAGAGCCCGGTCTCTGCGAAAGCGAAGAGCGCGGCCGAAGCGGAGCCTTGGTCGGTTTGATTCGTCGTCCCGGCGAAGGCCGGGACCCATAGCCACCGAACGCGATTTGGCGAAAATTGGTCATTGCCGTCTTGCGCCACGACTGCTGAGGAGTATGGGTCCCGGCCTTCGCCGGGACGACGTTGGGGGAGGTTGTCACCGGCGTTCCGATAGCGCAGCATCCAGCAATCAAGAAACGGCAGGGATGATTCATGGCGCGCGCGAAGAACGTTCTCTGGATCATGTGCGACCAGCTTCGCTACGACTATCTCGGCTGCACCGGCCATCCCACGCTGAAGACGCCGAACATCGACGCCATGGCGAAGCGCGGCGTGCTGTTCAGCAAGGCCTATGTGCAATCGCCGATCTGCGGTCCCTCGCGGATGTCGTTCTACACCGGGCGCTACATGCGCTCGCACGGCTCGCACTGGAACGGCTGGCCGTTGCGGGTCGGCGAGCCCACGCTCGGCGATCACCTCAAGAAGCTCGGCGTGCGCAACGTGCTGGTCGGCAAGACCCACATGGCGCCCGATCTCGAAGGCATGAAGGCGCTCGGCATCCCGCCGGAATCGATGATCGGCGTGCACGTCGCCGAATGCGGGTTTGAGCCCTATGAGCGCGACGACGGCCTGCATCCAACGGGACGGCCGCGTCCGAAATACGACGAATATCTGCGCCAGCAGGGTTTTGATGCGCCCAATCCCTGGGAGCATTGGGCCAATTCCGGCGCGGCCGAGGACGGCTCGCTGCAAAACGGCTGGCTGCTCGTGCATGCCGACAAGGCCGCGCGCGTGCCGGATGAGCATTCCGAGACGCCCTACATGACGCGACGCGCCATGGACTTCATCACCGAGGCCGAGACCGACGGCAGGGCATGGTGCCTGCATCTGTCCTACATCAAGCCGCACTGGCCCTACATCGCGCCCGAACCGTACGCCAGCATGTATTCGACATCAGACATGATTCCGGTGATCCGCTCCGAGCGCGAGCGGCAGAATCCGCATCCGGTGTTCGGCGCCTATATGGACATGCGCTACTCCCGCAACATGGCGCGCGACGATGCCCGCGAGAAGGTGATCCCGACCTATATGGGCCTGATCACCCAGATCGACGACCAGATGGGCGTGCTGATGAAGTTCCTGGAGGAGCGCGATCTGCTGGACACCACCATGATCGTATTCACCTCCGATCACGGCGATTATCTCGGCGATCACTGGATGGGCGAGAAGGATCTGTTCCACGAGCAGTCGGCGAAGATTCCGCTCATCATCATCGATCCCTCGGCGGAGGCCGACGCCACGCGCGGCACGTGCAACGATGCACTGGTCGAAGCCATCGATCTCGCGCCGACCTTCGTCGACTATTTCGGCGGCAAGGTGCCGGGCCACATCCTCGAAGGACGCTCGCTGCTGCCGCTGCTGCGCGGCGCGAATCCGCCGGATTGGCGCAAGGTGGCGTTCTCCGAATACGACTATGTCATGCAGGACGTGCGGCTGAAGCTGAACCAGCCGATCGAGCGCTGCCGCCTGTTCATGGTGTTCGACGGCCGCTGGAAATACATCCACGCCTCAGGCTTCCGCCCGATGCTGTACGACCTCGAAACCGATCCGGAAGAGTTTCTGGATCGCGGCGACGACCCCGAGTGCGCCGGCATCATCGCGCGGTTGCAGGCTGAGCTGTTCGACTGGGCGCTGCATCCCAACGACCACATCACCACGTCGCGCGAGAAGATCGCGGCCTATGCCGACAACCAGCTCCAGGTGAAGGGCGGGATCCTGATCGGGATCTGGGACGAAGCCGAGCTGGCGTCGATCAAGGACGGAATTGAACAGCGCGCGAAGCTGTAGGTGAGCGGAACGACGCTCTCTCGGCTCGTCGTGCCCGGGCTCGACCCGGGCATCCACGTCTTGCGTCAAGTGGCGGTGCACGTGGATGGCCGGGACAAGCCCGGCCATGACGGCGTAGAGCGGAAACAGAAACTAATTCTCGATCTTGTATCCCGTCGCCTTCACGATCGGCTGCCAAAAGGCGGTGTTTGCGGCGAGCTCCTTCGTCAGACCTTCCGCGCTGCTGCCGACCGGAATCAGCCCGATCGCCGTCAGCTTCTCCTTCACCTCGGGCTTGGCGAGCGCGGCGCTTGCGGCAGCGCCGAGCTTGCTCGCGAATTCCGGCGAGCTGCCGGCAGGAAGCCACATGCCGTACCAGGCGTCGGCGACGAGATCGATGCCGCTCTCCTTCAAGGTCGGCACCTCCGAAGCAAAGGGTGAACGTTCGGCGCTCGCGACCGCGATGATCTTCACGCCCTTGGCACGATGCTGCGGTAGCGCATCCGCCAATGTGACGATGCCGAACGAGACATGACCGCCGATGATGTCGTTGAGGATGGGCGCACTGCCTCGATAGGGCACGCGCGTCATGGCAACGCCGAGGTCCTTCTCGAGCTTGGAGCCCATGAAATGCGGGATGGTGCCGTTGCTCGGCACGCCGAACGACGCCTTGTCCGGATGCGCCTTCAGCCAGGCGACGAACCCCTTGAAATCCGCGGCATCGATCGTCGGACTGATGACGACGGCGAACTCAAACCGCGCCAGCAGCGAGACCGGGACGAAATCCTTTGCGGTGTCGAAGCTCGGGGTCGTCTCCACCATCGGCAGCAGGTACATCGTGGGCCCGGTGGTCACCAGCACCATGCTGCCGTCGGGGCTGCCGCCCTTCACCGCCTTGATGCCGATCAGGCCGTCACCGCCGGTGCGGTTCTCGACCACCATTGTCCGCTGCAGCGCCGGCGCCATCTCCTGCGCGATCAGCCGGCACAGCGTGTCGCCGCCCGCTCCCGCCGCGAACGGGAAGATCATTTTTGTCAGCCCGGCCTGAGCTTGCGACCCGCCCGCCTGCGCCAACAACGGCAACCCGAGGCATCCGGCGATGAAGTTGCGGCGGTCCATTGGTTTCCTCTTTGAGCCCATTTTGGTTGGCGACAGTTAGAGCCAGACGAGCGCTCCGGACAAGCGCCGTTTACCGGACCTGCCGCCTTGCGCCGGCCATCGTCCTGCTGCAAAAGCGGGCCTTACCGGCGCCGCTCTCCAGCACATACACACACCACATACACAGATGGCCAGCCCCGAACTCAGTCAATTCCGCCGCATCGTCGTCAAGGTCGGCTCCGCGCTGCTGGTCGATTCCGACAAGGGCGAGGTGCGGGCGTCCTGGCTTGCCGCGCTCGCCGACGACATGGCCAAGCTGCATCGCGAGGGACGTGACGTGCTCGTCGTGTCCTCCGGCTCGATCGCGCTCGGCCGCAGCCGCCTGAAACTGCCGCGCGGCCCGCTGAAGCTGGAGGAGAGCCAGGCGGCCGCTGCCGTCGGTCAGATCGCGCTCGCCCGCATCTGGTCGGAGGTCCTTGGCGCCCACGGCATCGGCGCCGGCCAGATCCTGGTGACGCTGCAGGACACCGAGGAGCGCCGCCGCTATCTCAACGCGCGCTCCACCATCGGCAAGCTGCTGGAGTGGCGCGCAATCCCCGTGATCAACGAGAACGACACGGTCGCCACCAACGAGATCCGCTACGGCGACAACGACCGCCTCGCCGCGCGCGTCGCCACGATGGCGAGCGCCGACCTGCTGGTGCTGCTGTCCGACATCGACGGGCTTTACGACGCTCCGCCGAAGAACAACCCGAACGCCAAGCTCATTCCCGTCGTCGACAGCATCTCCTCGGAGATCGAGGCCGTCGCCGGCGACGCCGAGTCCGAGCTATCGCGCGGCGGCATGCGCACCAAGGTCGAAGCCGCAAAAATCGCGACCACCGGCGGCACGCATATGCTGATCGCCTCGGGCAAGATCGAGCATCCGCTTCAGGCGATCGCCGATGGCGGCCGCTGCACCTGGTTCCTGACGCCGGCCAATCCCATCACGTCGCGAAAACGCTGGATCGCGGGCTCGCTGGAGCCGAAGGGCACGCTGACCATCGACGCCGGCGCGGTCGCGGCGCTGCGCGCGGGCGCCAGCCTGCTGCCGGCCGGAGTCGTCAAGGTCGAGGGCCAGTTCGCCCGCGGCGACGCCGTGATCGTCCGCGGCCCCGACACCAGCGAGGTCGGCCGAGGCCTGGTCGCCTATGACGCCGACGATGCCGAGCGGATCAAGGGCCGCTCCTCCCCGGACGTCATGGCCATCCTCGGCATCAGCGGGAGGTCCGAGATGATCCACCGCGATGATCTGGTGATGGGCGGGTAACGTTCGGCAGGCGCCCAAACCGTCATGCCGGGCTTGTCCCGGGCATCCACGTTCTTTCTTGCTGGCGGCAAGGCGTGGATGGCCGGGACAAGCCCGGCCATGACGTCGGAGCTGGGCCAGTGGCCGAGGTGGCACAACACCGGGAGATCTGCCATACCCGCCCCGCCCTTCGCAAAAGCGGGATTTCCGTGCTAGGACACTGCCTTAGCAGAAGGTTGAAACTCCCATGGCCGCCCCCCTCAAAGCCGTCGACGGCAATGCCGATCTTCAGGCGCTGATGACCGATCTCGGTACCCGTGCCCGCGCTGCCGCGCGCGTGCTGGCGCTGGCGCCGCCGGAGCAGAAGAACCGGGCGCTCGAGGCCATGGCGCGGGCGATCCGCAACAACGCGGCCGCGATCCTTGCCGCCAATGCCGAGGACGTCACCGAGGCCCGCGCCTCAGGCAACGCCACCTCGTCCTTCATCGACCGCCTGACGCTGACGCCGGCGCGGGTCGAGGGCATGGCCGAGGGCATCGGCATCGTGCGCGGCATTGCCGATCCGGTCGGCATCGTCACCGAGAGCTGGCAACGGCCGAACGGCATGACCATCGAGCGCGTGCGCGTGCCGCTCGGCGTCGTCGGCGTGATCTTCGAGAGCCGGCCGAACGTTGCGGCGGACGCCGGCGTTCTGTGCCTGAAGTCCGGCAATGCCGTGATCCTGCGCGGCGGCTCCGACAGTTTCCGCTCCTGCCGCGCGATCCACGACTGCCTGGTGCAGGGCCTGCGCGAAGCGGGCCTCCCCGAGGCCGCAATCACGCTGGTGCCGACGCGCGACCGCGCGGCGGTAGGCCAGATGCTGTCGGGATTGAACGGCGCCGTCGACGTGATCGTGCCGCGCGGAGGCAAGAGCCTCGTCGCACGCATCGAACAGGAAGCGCGCGTGCCGGTGTTCGCGCATCTCGAAGGCGTCAACCACGTCTATATCGACGGCAGCGCCGACCTCGCCATGGCGAAATCGATCGTGCTCAACGCCAAGATGCGCCGCACCGGCGTCTGCGGCGCCGCCGAGACGCTGCTGGTCGATCGCGCCGCTGCCGGTAAAAACCTCAAGCCGCTGATCGAGATGCTGATCGAGGCCGGCTGCGAAGTGCGCGGCGACGACGCCGTGCAAAAGACGGATCCGCGAGTCAAACCCGCGAGCGCGGACGATTGGGACACCGAATATCTCGATGCGATCATCGCAGCGAAGGTGGTGGACGGCGTCGACGGCGCGATCGCGCATATCCAGAACCACGGCTCGCATCATACCGATGCGATCGTGAGCGCGGATGAGACCGTTGCGAAAAGATTCCTGAGCGAGGTCGATTCCGCGATCGTGCTGCACAACGCCTCGACGCAGTTCGCCGACGGCGGCGAGTTCGGCTTCGGTGCCGAGATCGGCATCGCCACCGGCAGATTCCATGCCCGCGGCCCGGTTGGCGCCGAGCAGCTGACGAGCTTCAAATATCGCGTTCACGGTACTGGGCAGACGCGGCCGTAGACGACGCAGGGCGCGGGGCATTGAGCAACAATTTCGTCGCGCCACGTTTCTTCGCGCAGGCCATACCGACCCATACCTCTGGCATGCGCATCGGCCTGCTCGGCGGCTCGTTCAATCCGCCGCACCAGGCCCATCGCGCGATCAGCCAGTTCGCGCTGAAACGTCTCCAGCTCGATCGCGTGTGGTGGCTGGTGACGCCAGGCAATCCGCTGAAGGAGAACGGCGCGCTGCATGAGCTCGGCGAGCGCATGCAGGCGGCACGCGAAATGGCCGACGATCCCAGGATCGAGGTGAGCTGTCTCGAATCCGTCATTCGCACGCGCTATACCATCGACACGATCAACACCTTGCGCCGCCGCCTCTCGGGCTTGCGCTTTGTCTGGATCATGGGCGCCGACAATCTCGCTCAATTCCATCGTTGGCAGCACTGGCGGCGCATCGCCGGTCAGGTACCGATCGCGGTCATCGACCGCCCGCCGCAGAGTTTTCGCGCCCTCGCCTCTCCCGCCGCCCAGGCGCTCAGGCGCTATCGGATGCCGGAGAATGAGGCGCCATTGCTTGCGGATCGGGCCGCCCCGGCTTGGGTGTTCCTGACCGGAATGAAGCTGAATCTCTCGTCGACCGGCTTACGGAACCCGGACGGAAGCTGGAAAGGTACGAAGTGAGTCAGATTGTGCGAACGCCATGTGGCTTTCGGGCTCTCTGGCATATTGAAACCCTTAACCCCACATGATGTAGTGTAACCAGTGAGCGCCGGATTCGGCGTTCGCGATACAGTGAAAGGAATGGTCCCTGACCACATCTGTATTGTCCAAGACAGCCTCACCCAAGACGGCTTCACCGAAGTCTGTTTTACCCAAGGTTGCCAAGCCGACGCGTAAAACATCGACCAAAGCTGCGGCCTTGAAGGCGCAACCCGACGCCGACAAGACGCTGAGCCTGATCCTCTCCCGCCTCGACGACATGAAGGCGGAAGAGACGGTCACCATCGACCTTCGCGGCAAATCGGCCTACTCCGACTACATGATCGTCACCACCGGCCGGGCCAACCGGCACGTCGGCGCGATCGCGGAGAACGTCGCCAAAGGCCTCAAGGAAAACGGCATCAAGAACATCCACGTCGAGGGCTTGCCCAATTGCGACTGGGTGCTGATCGATTCCGGCGATGTGATCGTGCATGTGTTCAGACCCGAGGTCCGCGAGTTCTACAGTCTCGAGAGATTGTACACGCAGGGCCCAGGGGCGGCGAAGGCGATCTGAGAGGCTGCTGGCCGATTTCGAATCGGCTGACGCGCATGCTAGCGTCGTGCGCGCGCAGATCGCGCGCGGCCCAGAAAACACGACCCTGAACATATCATGCGCATAGCCGTCATTGCGGTGGGTCGGCTGAAGCAGGGCCCCGAACGGGAGCTTGCCGAGCGCTATTTCGAGCGCTTCGACGAGGCCGGCCGCAAGCTCGGATTCCGCGAGCTCGCCATCCACGAATTGCCCGAAAGCCGCGCGCGCGATACCGCGACGCGGATGGCCGAAGAGGCGGCGGCGATCTCCGCGCATGTTCCCGAAAAATCGGTCCTGGTGGCGCTGGACGAGCGCGGCCAGAATCTGGATTCGACCGTATTCGCACGGCATCTCGGGCGCTGGCGCGACGAAGGTGCCGGTCATACTATCTTCATGATCGGAGGGGCGGACGGACTTTCGCCCGAATTGCGCCGTAAGGCCAAGCTCGCGATCGCGTTCGGCTCTGCGACCTGGCCGCATCAAATGGTCCGCGTCATGCTTCTGGAACAGCTTTATCGGGCCGCCACCATTCTGGCCGGCCACCCCTATCACCGCGCGTGATCCGCGCCACAACGAGCACCTTTGCTTAAAGCGATGCGAGCGCCAATTCTCAACCTGCTGCTGATCGCCGGCGTTTTGGGCTCAAGTATTTTGGGCGCAAGCCTCGCGCAAGCTCAGACGCCTGCACCGCAGACTGCGGCCGTCGCGCCCGATGCGATCAAGCAGCGCGAGCAGGAGCTCGAAGCCGCGCGCGCCAGCAAGAGGAGCGCTGAGGAAGCGCAGGCCAAGCTCAAGGCCGAGATCACCTCGCTCGGCCAGGACCGCACCCAGCTCAATCAACAATTGATCGACACCGCCGCCAATGTGCGCACTGTCGAGACCAAGATCGACGAGGCCGAAGTGCGGCTGCGATCGCTGAACGGCCGCGAGCAGGCGATGCGCAGCTCGCTCGATTTACGCCGCGCCGACATCGTCGAGGTGCTGGCGGCCTTGCAGCGCGCCGGAAGGCGGACGCCGCCGGCGCTATTGGTACGGCCCGAGGATGCCCTGCAATCGCTGCGCACGGCGATGCTGCTCGGTGCCGTCGTGCCGGAATTACGCGGTCGTGCCGAGAAGATCGCAAGCGAGCTCGGCGAGCTCGTGGCCTTGCGCAAGACCATCGCGACCGAGCGCGACCAGCTCGCATCCGACCGCGACAAGGTGCGTAACGACCAGACCCGGCTCGCGGCTCTGGTCGACGAGCGGCAGCGCCAGCAGGCGTCGCGCGAAAAGGACCTCGACGCCGAGAATGCGCGCGCCGTCGCGCTCTCACGACAGGTCGGCGATCTCCAGGGGCTGATCGCCAAGATGGAGCAGGATCTGCAAAGTGCCGCCAAGGCAGCCGAGAAGGCGGCCGAGGCGGCCAGGCAGGCCGAGGCCAAGGCGGCTGCAAACGCGGCCGCCAGCGCCAAGACCGGCCCCGGCGCTTTCAAGGACCGCTCCCGGACCACCCCGGCGATGGCCTTCGCCGCAGCCAAGGGTCTCCTGCCTCTTCCGGTTAACGGTAACAAGATCAGGGATTTCGGAGGTTCGGACGGGCTCGGCGGGGTCCAGAAGGGCATTTCGCTGGCGACCAGGCCCGGCTCCCAGGTCACGACGCCGTGTGACGGCTGGGTGGTCTATGCCGGCCCGTTCCGCAGCTATGGACAACTCTTGATCCTCAATGCCGGGGGCGGGTATCATGTGCTGATCGCCGGGATGGAGCGCATTTCGGTCAACATCGGTCAGTTTGTGCTCACGGGGGAGCCTGTCGCGACCATGGGGTCGACTTCTCAAGTCGCCTCCATTCTCGCCACGAACGCGAGTCAACCTGTGCTCTATGTCGAGTTCCGCAAAGACGGCACTCCAATCGATCCAGGCCCATGGTGGGCCGCAAATGAAGGCGAGAAGGTTCGCGGATGATGCGCAAGACTTCAGTTATCCTCCTCAGCGCGGCCACCGGTGCGGCGCTGACGCTGTTCGTGACGCAACCGCGCGCAGTCTTCATGGGCTCCAGCGCGCGAGCCGCCACCGCGGACACCTATCGCCAGCTCAATTTGTTCGGCGACGTCTTCGAGCGCGTGCGCTCGGACTACGTCGAGAAGCCCGACGACACCAAGCTGATCGAATCCGCGATCAGTGGCATGCTCACTGGTCTCGATCCGCATTCGAGCTACATGGACGCCAAGAGCTTCCGCGACATGCAGGTGCAAACCCGCGGTGAGTTCGGCGGCCTCGGCATCGAAGTCACGATGGAAGACGGCCTGATCAAGGTGGTCTCGCCGATCGACGACACCCCGGCCTCGCGCGCCGGCGTCATGGCCAACGACATCATCACCAATCTCGACGACGAGGCGGTGCAGGGCCTGACCTTGAACCAGGCGGTCGAGAAGATGCGCGGCCCCGTCAACACCAAGATCAAGCTCAAGATCATCCGCAAGGGCCAGGACAATCCGATCGACGTCACGCTGGTGCGCGACAACATCCGCGTCCGCTCGGTGCGCGCCCGCGTCGAGGCCGACGACATCGCCTATATCCGCATCACCACCTTCAACGAGCAGACCACCGAAGGCCTGAAGCGCGAGGTCGCCAACCTCTCGAATCAGATCGGCGACAAGCTGAAGGGCTATGTCATCGACCTCCGCAACAACCCGGGCGGCCTGCTCGAGGAAGCGGTCACCGTCTCCGACTCCTTCCTGGAGAAGGGCGAGATCGTCTCGACCCGCGGCCGCAATGCCGAGGAGACCCAGCGCCGTACCGCGCATACGGGCGACCTCACCAAGGGCAAGCCCGTCATCGTGCTGGTCAATGGCGGCTCGGCTTCGGCATCGGAGATCGTCGCCGGCGCGCTGCAGGACCACAAGCGCGCGACCATCGTCGGCACGCGCTCGTTCGGCAAGGGCTCGGTGCAGACCATCATTCCGCTCGGAAGCGGCAACGGCGCGCTGCGTCTGACCACGGCGCGCTACTACACGCCGTCGGGCAAGTCGATCCAGGCCAAGGGCATCGTGCCCGACATCGAAGTGCTGCAGGACGTGCCGGACGAGCTGAAGTCGCGCACCGACACCAAGGGCGAAGCTTCGCTGCGCGGCCATCTCAAGAACGACGGCGACGAGAAGACCGGCTCGCAGTCCTACGTTCCGCCGGACGCCAAGGACGACAAGGCGCTCAAGCTCGCCGACGATCTGCTCCACGGCATCAAGAACAGCGCCTCCGCGGCGCCCACCCCGGGCGGCGACAAGGCCACGACCGACAAGCCCAAAGCGGCGAACTAGGTCGGCGCATCGCGATCTGACGAAAAAGGGCGGCTCCCGGAGCCGCCCTTTTTGCTTGGAACTCCTGCTATCCCCGGCCTATCCCGGCCTGCCGCCGCTTGACCTCGGCGTGGTATCGTCGTCTCGAGTGATTCGGGATCGCGCATGACTGAAACGGCCGATGATCTGAGCGCCCCGCTCGGACGGGACAAGCCGCGCCGGAAACGCCGGCTGCGGCTGCCGTTCACGGCCATGCAGCTGCTCGCTGTCCTGCTCGGCCTGTTCCTGGTCAGCTTTGCCGGCTTCGCCATCTTCAACAAGGATCCGCTCGGCGGCGAGCCGATGACGCGGCTCGCGATCCGCGAGCCCAATGCCGCAGACAAGGCGGGTGATGACAAGCCGGCCGCTTCCGGCCACGGTCAGGACAGCAAGCAGGAGACGAAGCACGAGACCAAGGAGGCGCCGAAGCAGGCGGGCGAGCAGAAGACCGTCACCATGATCGACGGTTCCACCGGCACGCGCCACGACGTGGTGATCGGCGGCGATCCCGCCGGCAAGAGCGAGGCGGCCTCGGCCTCCGCACCGCCGCCCGTCATGGCCGGGATCGACCCAAAACTTCTCGAGAAATCGCGCTACGGCATGATCCCCGCGATTTCCGGCGACCTCAAGCCGTTCAACGTCTATGCGGCGGATGCCGACCGCGCCAAGGCCGCCAAGATGCCGGTGGTCGCGATCCTGATCGGCGGCCTCGGCGTCGGCGCCGCCAAGACCACCGATGCCATCATGCGGCTGCCAGCGGCGGTGACGCTGGCCTTCACGCCTTATGGGTCCGATCCAGGAAAACTCGCCGAGCGCGCCCGCGCCCAGCGCCACGAGATCTTCCTCCAGATCCCGATGGAGCCCTATGACTTCCCCGACAACGATCCGGGGCCGCAGACGCTGCTGACGTCGCTCAGTGCGGACCAGAACATGGACCGGCTGTACTGGCATCTGAGCCGGATGCAGGGCTATGCCGGCCTCACCAATTTCATGGGCGCCCGCTTCATCGCAACGGAGCCGGCGATGCAGCCGATCATCCGCGAGGCGGCCAAGCGCGGCCTCGGCTTCTTCGACGACGGCTCCTCGCCGCGCAGCATCGCGCCCCAGGCCGCCGGCAGCCTGGCGATGCCGTTCGGCAAGGGCGATATCGCGATCGACGCGGTGCCGACCCCGGCCGAGATCGACCGCGCCCTAACCAAGCTCGAAGCGGCGGCGCGCGAGCGCGGCGTGGCCGTGGGCACCGCCTCCGCCCTCCCGGTCTCGATCGAGCGCATTGGCGCCTGGACCAAGACATTGGGCGACCGAGGTATCCTTTTGGTGCCATTGACAACCGCGATGCTGAAATCAAAATCCAGCTAAATCAACGGATTGGTACGGCACAGACCCGCGGGGCCTGCTTCAGCCTTACCGACAGCATGCGAGAGGTCTGGCGGAATGGCGCGTTACGAGGATCTGCCCTACCGGACCTGCGTCGGCGTGATGTTGCTCAACAAGGACGGACTGGTGTTCATCGGCCGGCGTGCCGGCGGCATCGAGCATGTCGACGACACCCATGTCTGGCAGATGCCGCAGGGCGGCGTCGATCCCGGCGAGGACAATTGGGAGGCCGCCAAGCGCGAGCTCTATGAGGAGACCAGCGTGCGTTCGGTCGAGCGGCTCGGCGAGGTTCCGGACTGGCTCACTTACGACATTCCCCGCACGGTCGCCGGGCGCACCTGGAAGGGCCGCTACCGCGGCCAGCGCCAGAAATGGTTCGCGGTCCGCTTCACCGGCAAGGACAGCGAGATCAACGTCGAAAAGCCCGGCGGCGGCCACAAGGCCGAGTTCGTGAGCTGGCGCTGGGAGCCGATGAGGAACCTGACTGGGCTGATCGTCCCGTTCAAGCGCCCGGTCTACGAGCGCGTGGTGAAGGAATTTTCCCCGTTGGCGCAGGATTAAGTTCAAGTCGCCATTCCAGCTTGATGCTAATGCATCGCCTGAAATGACGACGAGAGATCCACGCGTGACCACTGAAAAACCTTACCGTCCCAATGTCGGAATCGCGCTGTTCAACGCCGATGGCCGCGTGCTGATCGGGCACCGCTTCAAGGGCGACGGCCCCGAGATCATCCTGCCGGGCTTGGACTGGCAGATGCCGCAGGGCGGCGTCGACGAGGGCGAGGATTTGCGCGACGCCGCGCTGCGCGAGCTCTGGGAAGAGACCAGCGTCAAGAGCGCAACCTATCTCGGCGAGACCGACTGGCTGACTTACGAATTCCCGCCCTATGACGGGCCGCAGACGCATCGGCTGGCGAAATTCCGCGGCCAGCGCCAGAAGTGGTTCGCGCTGCGCTTCACCGGCAAGGATGACGAGATCGATCCGCTGACGCCGCGCAACGGGCAGCCCGCCGAGTTCGACGCCTGGCGCTGGGAGCGGCTCGACCGCGTCCCCGATGTCGTGGTGCCGTTCCGCCGCCACGTCTACAGCGCAGTGGCGCAGCAGTTTGCGCGGTTCGCAAACTGAAAACGCGAAAACAACCCCATGCACAGTAGAACGGGGTTGAAATCATTAGAGAACTTTGCCCGGAAATTGCGCGAGCCTAGTTGATCGGGCCCACCGTGAACGGGCCGATCGCGATGACGTGGCAATCGCTGTCGCGCTTGGCGCAGTCGGCGAGTGCGGAATTGACGGCGGACTGCTCGTCGGCGGCCCTCACACCGAGGCCCGGCCGGCCCGCGGTGCCGACCGCGACGGCGTTCCAGCCCATGCCATCGGCGAGCTTGCGCACCACCTCGTCGCGCGCATCGGCGACAATCGAGGCGTTGGACGCCGCGTGGAAGAAGCCGGTGATCCGGAGCAGGGTCGGGATCGGCACGACGAAATTCTCGTCAACCGCAACGACCAGGCAGGCGACGCCGGCGATCGCGCCGCACGATTCCAGCGAACGCCGCGCGGCATCCTCGGCGGATGATGCGCCCATCACCATGAAATATTGACCGCCCGGGCCGAGCGCGACCGCGCGGGATTTTGCCGCGGGCACGTACATGTTCTCGAGCCGGACCTTGGCGGGATCACGCACCATCGGAAAGTCTTTCGAGGCGAAGGCGCGTTCGGTCACGGCATCATGCCGGACGAACGGTTGCAGCGGCATCGGCGGCTTGCCGTGCGTGTAGACGATAGTGTTGCCGACCGCATAGAGCTCGCAGCGCCGCGGCGACTGCGCGGCATCGGCGCGCTTCTGACACTGATCGAGTGCGGCGTTGCGCGCAGCTTCCTCGTTCGGCTGATTCAACGACGCGCCGGTGAAGCCGCCGACATTGAGCGCGAACGCCTTGTAGTCGCCGGCAGCGGAATAGTCGCCCGCCAGGTAGTTGCGGATGCGCTCGTTGATGAAGGGGACGCTGTCGGCGGGAAACTTGCCGGCCATCGGCGAAGCCGATGGTGCCGGGATGGGCATCGGCGCTTTCACCGCCGTGGTGGCTGATGGGCTTGGCGCTGTTGATGCAGCCACGCTGGGCGCAGGGCTCGATACGGGGCTTGGCACGGTCGCTGCGATCGCCGGCGCCCTCGTGGTCTCGAGCTTGGTGAAATAGAGGAAGCCGCCGACGCCGATGGCGACGATGGAGACGACACCGACCACCAGCGGCCACATCCAGTTCGGCGCGGGCTCGGCCTTTGTCACCTTCTTGATCTGCGGCGTCGCGTAGCTGCCGTCTCCGCGCCGCATCGCCACCATGTAGGCGTGCACCGGCGTCGGGATGTTCTTGACCTCCTGCGCGCCGATATCGGCGAACTGCACCGACAGCTTGTTGGCGACCTGCTCGTGGACGGCGCGGGAAACGCAGATGCCGCCGACCTCGGCGAGGCCCTCGAGCCGAGCGGCGATATTGACACCGTCACCGAGCAGATCGCCGTCGCGCTCGACCACGTCGCCGATGGTGATGCCGATGCGGAACGACATCTGCCGGCTTGGCGGATAGGCCATGTTGCGGGTTCGCAGGGATTCCTGGATATCGATCGCGCAGCGCACCGCATCGACTGCGCTCGGAAATTCCGCGAGCACGGCGTCGCCCGCGGTGTTGAAGATGCGTCCGCCCGCCCTGGCAATGAAATCGTCGACGACCTCGCGATAGGAGGCGAGACGCCGCAGCGTCTCCTCTTCGTCTTCCGCGACCAGTCGTGAATAGCCGGCAATATCGGCTGCGAAAATCGCTGCGATCTTGCGTTTCATCTGCGGCCGGCCCCCGGAACAAAGTTCGCGGGCGCAGAATGGCGCTATCGGCGGCGCGGTGCAACAAAGTTTCAGCGCCCGCCACTTCCGTGACGAGCGCTGAACTTATTCAGGAATTTGTAGCTTGAGCCCCGGCGCAGTGCACCGGGGCTTAGTGCATCGCCGTGCTGTTGAGCTGCTGCTGGATGCTCTTGAAGTGGTCGAGCCGCGCGATGGCTTGATCGAGCTCGTTGCCTTCGTGCTCCTTCAATCCCTCTTCCATCTCCGAGACGGTCGCGGCGAACTGGGCGCGGTCGAGCTCGGCCAGCGAGGTCGCGACGTCGGCGAGCACCGTCAGGCCCTTGTCGGAAACTTCGGCGATACCGCCGAGCACGATGATCTTCTCGTGCTTGCCGCCGCTGGTTACGGTGAGAATGCCGGGTCGGATCGCGGCCACGACCGGCGCATGTCCCGCCAGCACGCCGAAGTCACCCTCGACGCCGGGGATATCGACCTGGTCGACCTCGCCCGAGAAGGCGAGCTTTTCCGGCGAGACGAGATCGAAGTGGAAGGTGGCCATTGGAAACCTGCGAATGGTGAGTAGCGAATTGCGAATGGAGCGGGAGCAGCGCGATTGTTCGCTACTCCCTGCTCGCCCTTCGCAGCTTAGGCCGCCTCGGCCGCCAGCTTCTTGCCCTTCTCGATCGCCTCTTCGATGGTGCCGACCATGTAGAAGGCGGCTTCCGGCAGGTGGTCATACTTGCCTTCGCAGAGGCCGCGGAAGCCCTTGATGGTGTCCGCGAGGTCGACGAACTTGCCGGGCGAGCCGGTGAAGATTTCGGCGACATGGAACGGCTGCGACAGGAAGCGCTCGATTTTGCGGGCGCGGGCCACCGTCAGCTTGTCCTCTTCCGAAAGCTCGTCCATGCCGAGAATGGCGATGATGTCCTGCAGCGACTTGTAGCGCTGCAGCACCTGCTGGACCTGACGCGCGGTGTCGTAGTGCTCCTGGCCGACGACGAGCGGCGAGAGCATGCGCGAGGTCGAGTCGAGCGGATCCACCGCTGGATAGATGCCCTTTTCCGAGATCGCGCGGTTCAACACCGTGGTGGCGTCCAAATGCGCGAACGAGGTCGCGGGCGCCGGGTCGGTCAAGTCGTCGGCCGGAACGTAAATGGCCTGCACCGAAGTGATCGAACCCTTCTGCGTGGTGGTAATGCGCTCCTGCAGCGCGCCCATGTCGGTGGCGAGCGTCGGCTGATAACCCACGGCGCTCGGGATACGACCGAGCAGCGCCGACACTTCAGAACCGGCCTGGGTGAAGCGGAAGATGTTGTCGACGAAGAACAGCACGTCCTGGCCCTGGTCACGGAAGTGCTCGGCGACGGTCAGACCGGTGAGGCCGACGCGGGCGCGGGCGCCGGGCGGCTCGTTCATCTGGCCGAATACCAGCGCGCACTTCGACTTGACGCTCGGATCCGGATTGTTCGGATCGGCGTTGACCTTGGACTCGATGAACTCGTGATAGAGGTCGTTGCCCTCGCGGGTACGCTCGCCCACGCCGGCGAACACGGAGTAACCACCGTGCGCCTTCGCGACGTTGTTGATCAGCTCCTGAATCAGCACGGTCTTGCCGACGCCGGCGCCGCCGAACAGGCCGATCTTGCCGCCCTTGGCATAGGGCGCGAGCAAGTCGACGACCTTGATGCCGGTGACGAGAATTTCAGCTTCGGTCGACTGGTCGGTGTAGCTCGGCGCTTCCTGATGGATGGCGCGCGTGCCCTCGGACTGGATCGGGCCGGCTTCGTCGATCGGCTCGCCGATCACGTTCATGATGCGGCCGAGCGTGCCCGCACCGACGGGAACCGAGATCGGCTGACCGGTGTCGGTCACTTCCTGGCCGCGGACCAGACCTTCGGTCACGTCCATCGCGATCGTGCGCACGGTGGACTCACCAAGATGCTGCGCAACTTCCAGCACGAGGCGGATGTTGCCGTTCCTGGTTTCCAACGAATTCAGAATGGCCGGCAGATGGCCTTCGAACTGAACGTCGACGACGGCGCCCATGACCTGGGTGACACGACCGACCTGGGTAGCTGCTGTAGCCATGAAGCTCTCCTTCGAAATTCTTTACTTGAACGACCGTCGTTTGGTTCGTGCGTCAGACCGCCTCGGCGCCGGAGATGATCTCGATCAGCTCCTTGGTGATCTGGGCTTGACGGGTTCGGTTGTAGATCTGGGTTTGCTTGCGGATCATTTCGCCCGCATTGCGGGTGGCGTTGTCCATCGAGCTCATCTGGGCGCCGTAGAACGAGGCGTTGTTTTCCAGCAGCGCACGGAAAATCTGCACCGCGATATTCCGCGGCAACAGGCCGGAGAGGAGTTCGTCTTCCTCCGGCTCGTAGTCGTAGGACGTCGACGGCGCGTTCGCCGCCTTTTCTTCCACGGTCAGCGGAATGATCTGCTGCGCGGTCGGGACCTGGGCAATTACCGACTTGAACTGCGCGTAGAACAGCGTGCAGACGTCGAATTCGCCGTTGTCGAAGCGGGCCAGAACCTTCTTGGCGATGTCCTCGGCGTTGACGAAGCCGAGCTGACGAACGCCGCGCAGGTCGAGATGCTCGACGATCTGCTTGTCGTACAGGCGGCGGAGTTGCTCGTAGCCCTTGCGTCCGACGCAGAAGAATTTGACCTCCTTGCCCTGCGCCATCAGCGACTGGGCGCGCTCGCGCGCGAGGCGCACGATCGAGGAGTTGAAGGCGCCGGACAGGCCGCGCTCGCCGGTGCAGACCAGCAGCAGGTGAACCTGGTCCTTGCCGGTGCCGGCCAGCAGCACCGGCGCGCCGGGCGAACCGGCGGCAGCGCTGGCGATGTTGGAGATCACCGCGCTCATCTTGTCGGCATAGGGCCGCGCCGCCTCGGCTGCTTGCTGGGCGCGGCGCAATCGGGATGCCGCGACCATTTGCATGGCCTTGGTGATCTTCTGCGTCGCCTTGGTGGAGGCGATGCGGACGCGCATGTCTTTAAGTGACGCCATTCTTCGTTCACCCCGGCGGTTCGATCCCTTGGATCAAGCCGCTAGCCTATCCCAGTCGTCATGCCCGGGCGTGTCCCGGGCATCCACGTCTTCGTTTCCATGCAGTGAGGCACGGAAGGCCGGGACAAGAAGCCCGGCCTTGCGACCGTTCTCTTATGCGAAGCTCTTGGCGAAACCTTCGACCACCGACTTCAGCTTGGCGGCGGTGTCGTCGGAGAGATCGCGGCTGTCGCGGATCGCGTTGAGGATCTCGACATTCTTGCCGCGCAGCAGCGACAACAGACCGTCCTCGAACGCGCGCACCTTGTTGACCGGCAGCGGGTCGAGATAGCCGTTGGTGCCGGCCCAGATCACGCAGACCTGCTCTTCCATCTTCAGCGGCGCGAACTGCGGCTGCTTCAGGAGCTCGGTGAGACGCGAGCCGCGGTTGAGCAGGCGCTGGGTCGAGGCGTCGAGGTCGGAGCCGAACTGCGCGAACGCCGCCATTTCGCGGTACTGCGCCAGCTCGCCCTTGATCTTGCCGGCGACCTTCTTGGTAGCCTTGGTCTGCGCCGAGGAGCCGACGCGCGACACCGACAGACCGACGTTCACCGCAGGGCGGATGCCCTGGAAGAACAGGTCGGTTTCGAGGAAGATCTGGCCGTCGGTGATCGAGATGACGTTGGTCGGAATGTAGGCCGACACGTCGTTGGCCTGGGTTTCGATGACCGGCAGCGCCGTCAGCGAGCCCGAGCCCTGGTCCTTGTTCAGCTTCGCCGCGCGCTCGAGCAGGCGGGAATGCAGATAGAACACGTCGCCCGGATAGGCTTCGCGGCCCGGCGGGCGGCGCAGCAGCAGCGACATCTGGCGGTAGGCGACGGCCTGCTTGGACAAATCGTCATAGATGATGACGGCGTGCATGCCGTTGTCGCGGAAGTACTCGCCCATGGTGCAGCCGGTGAACGGCGCGATGTACTGCATCGGCGCCGGATCGGACGCGGTGGCGGCGACGATGATCGAATATTCCAGCGCGCCCTGCTCTTCCAGCACCTTCACGAACTGGGCAACGGTCGAGCGCTTCTGGCCGATCGCGACGTAGACGCAATACAGCTTGATGTTCTCGTCCGGCTGCGCGTTGAGCGGCTTCTGGTTGAGGATGGTGTCGAGCGCGATCGCGGTCTTGCCGGTCTGACGGTCACCGATGATCAGCTCGCGCTGGCCGCGGCCGATCGGGATCAGGGCATCGATCGCCTTGAGGCCGGTCGCCATCGGCTCGTTCACGGACTTGCGCGGAATGATGCCGGGCGCCTTGACGTCGACGCGCATGCGCTTGTCGGCCTGGATCGGGCCCTTGCCGTCGATGGGGTTGCCGAGCGCGTCGACGACGCGGCCGAGCAGGCCCTTGCCGACCGGCGCGTCCACGATGGCGCGGGTGCGCTTGACGGTCTGACCTTCCTTGATCTCGCGGTCGGCGCCGAAAATAACGATGCCGACGTTGTCGGTTTCGAGGTTCAGCGCCATGCCGCGGGTGCCGTTCTCGAACTCGACCATTTCACCGGCCTGGACGTTATCCAGACCGTAAACGCGGGCGATACCGTCGCCGACGGACAGCACCTGTCCGACTTCGGAGACTTCAGCTTCCTGGCCGAAATTCTTGATCTGGTCCTTGAGGATCGCGGAAATTTCCGCGGCGCGGATGTCCATCAGCCTGCCTCTTTCATCGCGTGCTTGATCGAATTGAGTTTGGTGCGAAGCGAGCTATCGATCATCCGGCTGCCAAGCTTGACCACGAGGCCACCGATGATCGAGGGATCGACCTTCACGTTGAGCGCGACGTCCTTGCCGGTCACCGACTTCAGGGCAACCTTGAGGGCGTCGAGATTCTTGTCCGAGAGCGCCTCCGCCACGGTGACGTCGGCCGTGGCCTCGCCCTTGAACTTGGCGACCAGGGCGCGATAGGCGCGGATGACGTCAGCCACCGCGAACAGGCGGCGGTTGGCGGTCAGCACTTTCAGGAAATTGGTGGAGATGCCGGCGATGCCCGCCTTGTCCAGCACGGCCGAGAGGGCCCTGGACTGGGCGTCGGCCGCGAAAACCGGGCTGCGAACGAGGCGCTTCAGATCGGCGCTTTCGTTGAGCATGCCCTCGAATTTCTCGAGATCGGCTTTGACCTCGTCGACCACTTTCTGGTCGCGGGCCAGTTCAAACAAGGCCGTTGCATAACGGCCCGACACACCGGAAACGGACGTATCTTCTGCAGCCACAGACGTGCTCTTTTTGCTGTCAAACTCGCAAGGGAAAAACCGTCGCCACAAAGCGGCGCCTAGCGATCCAAGCCCTTGGAATTCAAGCGGGACTTCGATTTTCGACCCCGCACGGAAGTGCCGGGCTCGTTAAAATCGCGGCTTTGCTAACATAGCAGGCGCGCACGTGCAACATGACGCCAAATTAAAGGCATGACGTTCTGTCGCCAGTTCGTCGCAGTCCACGAGGACGCGACGACGACCTGCCACGCCGCGGAATTGCCACAGCGCTTAAGCCAGCCCATGAGCCGAGGCCGGCGATTTGTTCCTGCCCTCAGCGCATAGCGGCCATGAACACGGATCGCTGAGGCGTGATTCCTGGCACATTCGCTTCACTCGCCGAATACTTACCCAATTCTAAATGCGGGAAGCGATGACTTCGTTTTACAGTATTTGTAAGTAATATAGAGGTTAATTAATCGTTAAAATCCAAGATTACGGAATATCGGCCGAATATCCCCGCCGGTAACAAGATATTACATGAAGACACAGAACGGATTTACTGCCCAATTCACGCCTCATTAGGAATCGAAACGCGGTCCCGCTCGCAAACTTACGGGGGCTCCACTTGCCACATATGTGGCAATACTAGCTTAGGGACCAATATATGCTTTGTTTGAAGACGCTGGGCTCTGTGACCCGGCCGCGTACGGCGATCGCCTTTGTTGCCGCAACTCTTCTCATCGGTGGAACTGCCACCGAAGCTTCCGCCAAATCCCGCCATCACCATCGGTATTCCCACCATCATCACCGCCACCACGCCCAGAACGACGCCAACACGACCTCCGATTGGCGTAACGCCAATGCGTCGATGACGCCGTCGCAGGGCACCGGACGTTCCTTCTCCGGCATGGCTTCCTTTTACGGCAACGAGTCCGGCAGCAGGACCGCCTCGGGCCAGCGCTTCAACCAGAACGCCATGACCGCGGCGCACCGTTCGCTGCCGTTCGGCACCAAGCTGCGGGTCACCCATGGCGGCTCCAGCGTCATCGTCACCATCAACGACCGTGGCCCGTTCATTCGCGGCCGTGTCCTCGACCTCTCCACGGGCGCTGCCCGTGCCATCGGCCTCACCGGCGCCGGCGTCGGCCGCGTCACCGCGGAAGTCGTCTCTTAAGACGCGCGACGCGTGAAACAAGCCCGCCGTCTTGGGGGACGGCGGGCTTTTTCTATTCTTTCGTCATTGCGAGCGAAGCGCAGCAATCCAGTCTGTCACCGCGGAAACAGACTGGATTGCTTCGTCGCAAGGGCTCCTCGCAATGACGGGGAGAGAGCGGTGGCCTACAAAAAGCTCTGCGGATCGACGTCGACTTCGAGCTTTTGATTGCCCTTCGGCTTCGGGCATGCGGCAAGCCAGTTGCGCAGATAATCCGACAGGTCGAAGCCGCGCGCGGATTTCACCAGAATGCGGAAGCGGTAGCGGCCCTTGATGACCGCGAGCGGGGCTTCCGCCGGGCCCAGCACCACCACGCGCTCATCGCGCGGCGCGAGCGCGACGAGGTGGCGGCCAAAGCCTTCGGCGCTCGGCCGGTCGCCGGCGGAAATGATCAGGCTCGCGAGCCGCCCGAACGGCGGATAGAGCGTGCGTTCGCGCAAATCGATCTCGCTGTCGTAGAAGGCTTCGCGGTCGCAGGCGATCAGCGCCTTCATCACGGGATGATCGGGCTGGTGGGTCTGGAGATAGCCGATGCCACGGCCCTGCTCGCGCCCGGCGCGGCCGATCACTTGGTTGAGCAATTGCCAGGTGCGCTCGGAGGCGCGCGGATCGCCATTGGACAGGCCGAGATCGGCATCGATCACGCCGACCAGGTTGAGCCGCGGGAAATTGTGGCCCTTGGCGACGAGCTGGGTGCCGATGATGACGTCGACGCGGCCCTCCGCAATGTCATTCAGCTCGGAGCGCATCGTCTCGACCGAGGTGATGAGATCGCTCGACAGCACCATGGTGCGCGCCTCCGGGAACAGCGCCGCCGCCTCCTCCTGCAAGCGCTCGACACCGGGCCCGACCGCGACCAGCGATTCCTCCGCCGCGCAATGCGGGCAGGTTTGCGGGCGCGGCATCGAGAAACCGCAATGGTGACAGACGAGGCGCTGGCGGAAGCGATGATCGACCAGCCAGGCGTCGCAGATGGTGCAGGCGAAGCGATGGCCACAGGCGCGGCACAGCGTCAACGGCGCATAGCCGCGGCGATTGAGGAACAAGAGCGCCTGCTCGCGCCGCTCGATCGCGGTCCTGATCTCGGACGCCAGCCGCGGCGAGATGAAGCGGCCGCGCGCCGGCGGCTCGCGGCGCATGTCGATGGCCTCGATATGCGGCATGTGCTGGCCGCCGAAGCGCGACGGCAGCGCGATGCGCTGATAGCGGTTCTTGCGCGCATTGACCTCGGATTCGACCGACGGCGTCGCCGACGCCAGCACGATCGGAACCTTTGCGATATGGGCGCGCACCACCGCCATGTCGCGGGCGTGATAATGCACGCCCTCGTCCTGCTTGTAGGCCTGGTCGTGCTCTTCATCGACCACGATGAGGCCGAGATTGGCGTAGGGCAGAAACAGCGCCGAGCGCGCGCCGACCACGACCGGCGCGCTGCCCTCGGAGATCGCCGCCCAATTGCGCGCGCGAGTGCGCGGCGTCAGCTCGGAATGCCATTCCAGAGGCCGCACGCCAAAACGCTGCGCGAAGCGGTCGAGGAACTGGCCGGTGAGCGCGATCTCCGGCATCAGGATCAGCGATTGCTTTCCGCGTCGGATCGCCTCGGCCACGGCTTCGAAGTAAACCTCGGTCTTGCCCGAGCCGGTGACGCCATCGAGCAGCGCGACGTGAAAGCTGCCGTTGGCCGCGAGCGCGCGCATGGCATCGACCCCGGCGCGCTGGAGCGACGAAAACTCCGGCCGGCTGAAATCCGGATCGGGTGCGGGCGGCGGCGGAGCCGGCGGCATCGGCTCGACCGTGAGCGTGCCTTCGTCGACGAGGCCGTCGATCACGCCGGCCGAAACGCCGGCCTCCTTGGCGGCTTCCGACTTGCCGTGCAGCAGCCGGTCCGACAGTACCTCGATCAGGCGCTGCCGCGCCGGCGTCAGACGTTTTGGCGGATCGCCGACCAGGCGGACGCCGGCACGCACCCGCTCGGGCCCGAGGTTCTCGCCCATTCGCAGGCACATGCGCAGCACCATGCCGCGCGGGCTCAGCGTGTAATTGGCGATCCAGTCCACGACCGCACGCAACTCGGGCTTCAGCGGCGGGATGTCGAGCTTTTCGCTGACCTCCTTGAGGCGGTTGTGCAGGCGCGGATCCGGATTGGCGTTTTCGGCCCAGACCACGGCGAGCACCTCGCGCGGGCCGAGCGGCACGCCGATGATATCGCCCGCCTTCAGCTCCATCCCACGCGGCACCTTGTAGGAATAGGTCTGGTCAAGCGCGACCGGCACCAGCACGTCGACCATGCGGGTCGCGTTGGCGGAGACGGCGTTGCTGCGCGACGTGTGATCCATGAAGGGGAATCGGAACCCGGGGCCTCAAGGCTAGCGCCCGGAGGCGGCCTTAGCGAACGATAAACGAGTGTGATGCGATATACTGAGTGGAATCACCACGTCCAGAGCGCATGAGCAAAGCGGCCGTCCCACAAATCGAGCTCGCCAGCGCCGATCCTGATATCGCGCAGGAGATGACGCGCTGGCTGTCG
This sequence comes from Bradyrhizobium sp. 4, assembly GCF_023100905.1. Classification (NCBI taxonomy): domain Bacteria; kingdom Pseudomonadati; phylum Pseudomonadota; class Alphaproteobacteria; order Hyphomicrobiales; family Nitrobacteraceae; genus Bradyrhizobium; species Bradyrhizobium sp. 4. Next base: position 185,447 of record NZ_CP064686.1, on the reverse strand, counting down.
CATCTCGGCGCGGAGCGGCGGCTGTCGCCGAAGACGCTGGAAGCCTATGCCCGCGATTTGCGGCAGTGCCTGAATTTCCTCTGCGGCCATTGGGGCGAGCGGGTGACGCTGAAGCGTTTCGCCGCGCTGGAGGCCACCGATATCAGGGCCTTCATGGCGATGCGCCGCGCCGACGACATTGCCGGCCGCTCGCTGATGCGCGCGCTCGCGGGTCTGCGCTCGTTCGGCCGCTTCCTCGAGCGCGAAGGCAAGGGCAAGGTCGGCGCACTCTCGGCGATCCGCGCGCCGAAAGTCGCAAAGAGCCTGCCAAAACCGCTGCCGATGGCATCGGCCAAACGTCTTGCGGACGCCGACGAGCGCGCCGGCGAGGACCGCGAGAGCTGGATTCTTGCGCGCGACGCCGCGGTGATGGCTCTCCTCTACGGCTCGGGCCTGCGCATCTCCGAAGCGCTGGGGCTGACGCGCCGCGAGGTGCCGCGTCCCGGCGAAGGCGACGTGCTGATCGTAACAGGCAAAGGCAACAAGACCCGCATGGTGCCGGTGCTCCAGAACGTGCTCGCACTGGTGCAGGACTATGTCGCGATGTGCCCGTATCCGCTGCCGGCGGAGGGGCCGATCTTCGTCGGTGCACGCGGCGGGCCCTTGAGCCCGCGTATCATCCAGCTCGCGATGGAGCGGCTGCGCGGCGCGCTCGGTCTGCCCGACAGCGCCACGCCGCACGCGCTCCGGCATTCCTTCGCCACGCACCTGTTGTCACGCGGCGGCGATTTGCGCGCGATCCAGGAATTGCTCGGCCATTCCTCGCTCTCGACCACGCAGATCTATACCGGCATCGATGCCGAGCGGCTGCTGGAAGTCTATGCCAGCGCGCATCCGCGACGATAGCGGCTCAGTTGGCGAGATACTCGATATCGTAAACGTAGTTCGAGCCGCGCCCGACCTCGACGCGGACCATCGGCCTGAACGTCTCCAGCCGCTCGTACAGCGGCGCCGTGACCTTCACCGGTTGGCCCGCGATGCGAACGAGATAGTCCGCCTGGCGGCGGCTACCTGACCTCCACGCACGATCGGCACGACCTTCGATCACAAGGCGGGACGTCAGGTGATCGAGAAACAGCATTCGTCCGGCATACCATGCAAGACCGCTGCCGAGCAGCACGATCAGGATCATCGAGGCGAACGCCCTCGCCTTGTCGCGCCATGAGCCGTACAGCGGAGGTTGTCGCAGCTGCGAGCCGACGATAATCAGGCCCAGAACAACGAGGCCGATATGGACGTCGTTGACTGCGATGATCGAGCTCTTGTCATAAAGCCGCAACAGGCCGATGTAGATCAGGCCCAGCGCGAGGACGATCTTGCCGACGAACGGAAAGGCCGCGGTGTTGCGGGCCTTCAGCAGCGCAAACGCGGAGGCGAGGATGGAAGGCCAGACGCAGGCTGCGATGAATTCCGCTGTGGTCATAGGACAGGACTAGATCAGCCCGGACGCGAAACCCTTAATTGCAACGGGCATCGCGGCTTGCCACTTGCGCCCGTCGCGCGGTTCGGTCAATCGTTGGTAAACAGGCAGGAGGGATTTATGAGCGCACATGAAAGCATGGAGCATGCCGAGCACGCCGAACACGCGTCCGGCTCGAACAAGAAGATCGCGCTCCTGATCGCCGTCCTGGCGCTTTTCCTGGCGATCTCCGAGACGCTCGGCAAGGGCGCCCAGACCGAATCGATCAGCAAGAACGTCGAGGCTTCCAACCTCTGGGCCTTCTTCCAGGCCAAGAGCATCCGCCGCACGGTGGTGCAGACCGCGGCCGAGCAGGGCAAGCTGACGTTCGGCGCCGCGACCGACGAGGCCACCAAGGCCGCGGCTCAGAAGCAGATCGAGGACTGGCAGAAGACCGCGCAGCGCTACCGCTCCGAGCCGGAGACCGGCGAAGGCACCGAGCAGCTGGCCGAAAAGGCCAAGCACGCCGAGCATGAGCGCGACGAGGCGACTGCGAAATATCATCACTTCGAGCTGGCGTCCGCCGCCTTCCAGATCGGCATCGTGCTGGCCTCAGCCACAATCATCACCGGCATGCTGCCGCTCGCCTGGATCGCGGGCCTGCTGACGATCGGTGGGCTCATCATGACTGGGCTCGGTCTGTGGTTGCCGCATCTAGTGCATTTGCATTGAGGGGATGAGGCCACATACTCCGCTGTCATGCTCCGCGAAGGCGGGGCATCCAGTACGCCGCGGCCTCTCGATTCTAGCCTCACTGTCTCTGGAATACTGGATTGCCCGCCTTCGCGGGCAATGACACTGAACAAGCGTCGACACTCACCGCGCTTCGTGCACGCTCTTGCGAAAGCGCTGGATCAGGCGGAGCGTGCGGGAGGACCAGCCTTCGCCGTTGCCGGCGATCAGCTCGCGGATGCGCCGCTTGACCGGATCGACCAGCTCGGCGGCCTTGGCACGCAGCTTCAGCACCAGATCATAGAGCCGCTCGAACCAGGCCATCTCCATCAGCTTGTCGCGCGTCACGTCGAACACGAAGGCGGTGACGCCGACCCCGAGCAGCTTTGCGAACACGATGGTGAAGACCGCGCTGGTCCAATATTCGTGCGTGAGCAGCCACAGGCCGACCAGCTTGAGCGGAAACAGCGGGATGATGGGCACGGCGAACACGATCAGCGTCATCGCCGGCGACAGCGCATCGACGCGGTCCGACAGCCATTGCTTGAACCGCGCGAGCGGGACAATGGCGACAACCCGCGCAACGATCGGTTCGAGATGGTCCCACAGCCACGCTTCGATCAGGAAGATGATCGCAAGCAGGACCCAGACCGGTTGAAGCAGGCGGCGTAGCATGTGTTTCCCGCCCGATTCGGCGCTGGGCGCGACCTACATATGGATGGCCCGCTTGCCGACTGCAAGCGCGGCTTCCTTGATGGCCTCCGAGCGGGTCGGGTGCGCGTGGCAGGTGCGCGCGAGATCCTCCGCGCTGCCGCCAAACTCCATGAGAACGGCCGCCTCATGGATCATTTCGCCGGCTTCGCGGCCGATAATGTGCACGCCGAGCACGCGATCGGTCTTCGCATCTGCGAGAATCTTCACAAAGCCGTCGGTGGTCTGGTTGACCTTGGAGCGGCCGTTGGCGGTAAAGGGAAACTTTCCGACGGTATAGGCCACGCCCGCCTGCTTCAGCTCCTCCTCGGTTTTGCCGACGGAGGATACTTCCGGCGTGGTATACACGACGCCTGGGATAACATCGTAGTTCACGTGGCCGGCCTGCCCGGCGATGATCTCGGCAACAGCGACACCTTCATCTTCGGCCTTGTGCGCGAGCATCGGGCCCGCGACGACGTCGCCGATGGCATAGACGCCCTTCACGCTGGTGGCGAAGTGCGGATCGATCTGCACGCGGCCGCGATTGTCGAGCGCCACGCCGGCTTCCTTCAGGCCCAGCCCCTCCGTGTACGGCACACGGCCGATACAGACGAGAACGACGTCGGCTTCCAGCGTCTCGGCAGCGCCGCCCGCGGCGGGCTCGACCGTCGCCTTCAGCGTCTTGCCGGAGGTGTCCACGCCCGTGACCTTGGCACCCAGCTTGAAGGCAAAGCCCTGCTTCTCCAGGATGCGCTGGAATTGCTTGGCGATCTCGCCGTCCATGCCGGGCAGGATGCGATCCAGGAATTCGACGACGACCACTTCGGCGCCGAGACGGTGCCAGACCGAGCCGAGCTCGAGGCCGATCACGCCGGCGCCGACGATCAGCAGCTTGCCGGGGACCTTGTCCAGCGACAGCGCGCCGGTCGACGACACGATGCGCGTTTCGTCGATCTCGATGCCCTTGAGGCGCGCGATGTCCGAGCCGGTCGCGATCACGATGCTCTTGGTTTCGATTACCTGCGACTTGCCGTCGGCGGAGACTTCGACCTTGCCGGTGCCGAGGATCTTGCCTGCGCCCTTGAGCACGTCGATCTTGTTCTTCTTCATCAGGAACTCGACGCCCTTGACGTTGCCGTCGATGCCCTGCTGCTTGAAGTTCATCATCGCAGGCAAATCGAGCTTCGGCGCGGAGACGCTGACGCCCATCTTGGCGAAGGAATGCCCGGCCTCCTCGAACATTTCGGAGGCGTGCAGAAGCGCCTTCGACGGCATGCAGCCGACATTGAGGCAGGTGCCGCCGAGCGTCGCGTTCTTTTCGACCACGGCGACTTTCATGCCGAGCTGCGCTGCACGCACCGCGCAGACATAACCGCCCGGTCCGGTGCCGATGACGACGAGATCGTATGCCATGAGAGAAAGTCCCGTAAGTTTAGCGTTGAGGGATGTGTCGGCGTCCGCGCGGCGCGTCAGCGTCCGCCGGACACATCGAGAATGGCTGAGGTGACGTAGGAGGCATCGTCCGACATCAGCCAGACGATGGCATTGGCGACTTCATCGGCAGTACCGACGCGCTTCATCGGCACCATATGGGCCAGACGATGGGCGCGGTCGGGCTCACCGCCGGCAGCGTGGATTTCGGTGTCGATCAGGCCGGGCCGGATGCCCGCGACGCGAATGCCCTCGCCGGCAACCTCATAGCCGAGGCCGACGGTGAAGGAATCGATCGCGCCCTTGGACGCGGCATAGTCGACATAGGTGTTCGGCGCGCCGAGCTTGGCGGCAACCGATGACAGATTGACGATGACGCCGCCCTGGCCGCCGTGCCTGGTCGACATCCGCTTCACCGCTTCGCGCGCGCAGAGGATGGAGCCGGTGACGTTGACCGCCATCACGCGCTGGATGCGCTCGGCCGACATCTCGTCGACGCGCACGCCGCTGGTTCCGACGATACCGCCATTGTTGACGAGCGCGCCGAGCGTGCCGAACGCGTCCGCGGCCTTGAACAACGCAAGGATGTCGCTTTCCTCGGCGACGTCGCATTTCACCGCGATGGCCTTGCCGTTGCTGGCCGCGATCTCCGCGACCACCTCGTCGGCGGCCGTCTTGTTGCTGGCATAGCCGACGACGATTCGGAAGCCGCGCTTGGCTGCCGCAATCGCGGTCGCCCGGCCAATGCCGCGGCTGCCGCCGGTGATGACAACGACTTTATCGGTCACGCGCGCCTCCATGGTTCGACACGCGCCGTCGCGAAAGGCGACGGCGCTCGCAGAGCATCAGGGATCAGAGATCGAGCACCAGACGCGCCGGATCTTCCAGGCTCTCCTTGACGCGAACCAGGAAGGTCACGGCTTCCTTGCCGTCGATGACGCGGTGATCGTAGGACAGCGCCAGATACATCATCGGGCGGACCTCGATCTTGCCGCCGACGACCATCGGCCGCTCCTGGATCTTGTGCATGCCGAGGATGCCGGACTGCGGCGCGTTGAGGATCGGGGTCGACATCAGCGAGCCGTAGATGCCGCCGTTGGTGATGGTGAAGGTGCCGCCCTGCATCTCGTCGATCTTGAGCTGGCCGTCACGGGCGCGGCGACCGAAATCGGCGATGCCCTTTTCGATGTCGGCGATCGACTTGTTGTCGCAGTCGCGCACCACGGGCACGACGAGGCCCTTGTCGGTGCCGACGGCGACGCCGATGTGATAGTAGTTTTTGTAGATCAGATCGGTGCCATCGATCTCGGCGTTGACGGCCGGAATATCCTTCAGCCCCTGCACGACGGCCTTGGTGAAGAAGCCCATGAAGCCGAGCTTCGATCCATGCTTCTTCTCGAACGCATCCTTGTAGTGGGCGCGCAGCGCCATGACGTTGGTCATGTCGACCTCGTTGAAGGTCGTGAGCATGGCGGCGGTGTTCTGCACGTCCTTGAGGCGGCGCGCGATGGTCTGGCGCAGCCGGGTCATCTTGACGCGCTCTTCGCGGGCGGCGTCATCGGCCGGCGAGGGTGCGCGGACCTGAACCGCAGCAGCCGGCTGGTTGACCGGGGTCGGCGCCGAGGCCGCACGCTCGATCGCGGCGAGCATGTCGCCCTTGGTGACGCGGCCGTCCTTGCCGGAGCCGGGAACCGTCGAGGCGTCGACGCCGGTCTCGGCCGAGAGCTTGCGCACGGACGGGGCGAGCGGCGCATCGGCCGGCGGCGCCTTCGCCGCAGCGGGAGCAGCCGCAGCGGCGGCAGCAGGAGCGGCAGCCGCGGGCTTTGCGGGCGCAGCGGCAGCCGGCTTGGCAGCGCCGGCGGCACCTTCGGTAATCTGGCCAAGCAGCGCGCCGACCGCGACGGTGGCGCCATCGGCGGCGATGATCTCGCTCAGCGTGCCGGCGGAGGGCGCCGGGACTTCGATGGTCACCTTGTCGGTCTCGAGCTCCACCAGGGGCTCGTCGACGGCGACGGGATCGCCGGCCTTCTTGAACCAGCGGCCGATGGTGGCCTCGGTGACGGATTCGCCGAGGGTCGGCACACGAATTTCAGTCATGGTCTTTTCCTTAAGGAGATCGCCAATGCGGTCGGGAATTTCACAGGTGTCATGCCCCGCGAAGGCGGGGCATCCAGTACTCCGCGGCGTTCGTGGTCATCACGGCCGTCACGGCGTACTGGATCGCCCGCCTTCGCGGGCGATGACAGCGTCCTAAAAAACTTCTCAGCTCAATGCTTCGTCCAGGAACGCCTTCAACTGGGCCTGATGCTTCGACATCAGACCGGTCGCGGTCGCGGCGGAGGCGGCGCGGCCGACATAACGCGGACGCCGGCTCGCACCGTTCACCTGGTTCAGCACCCATTCCAGATAGGGCTCGATGAAGTGCCAGGCACCCATGTTGCGGGGCTCTTCCTGGCACCACACCACTTCGGCCTTCTTGAAGCGCGACAGCTCGGCCACCAGCGCCTTCAGCGGCACCGGATAGAGCTGCTCGACGCGCATCAGATAGATGTCGTCCATCCCGCGCTTCTCGCGCTCCTCGTAGAGGTCGTAATAGACCTTGCCCGAGCAGAGCACGATGCGGCGGATCTTCTCGTCGGGGACGAGCTTGATCGCTTCGCTCGGCAGCATCTGGGCGTCGTCATAGAGGATGCGGTGGAAGGTCGTTCCCTTCGCGAGCTCCTCGAGACGCGACACCGCCCGCTTGTGACGCAGCAGCGACTTCGGCGTCATCACGATCAGCGGCTTGCGGATCTCGCGGTGGAGCTGCCGGCGCAGCACGTGGAAGTAGTTCGCCGGCGTGGTCGGATAGACCACCTGCATGTTGTCTTCCGCGCACATCTGGAGATAACGCTCCAGACGCGCCGAGGAGTGCTCCGGCCCCTGGCCTTCATAGCCATGCGGCAGGAGGCAGACGAGGCCGGACATGCGCAGCCATTTGCGCTCACCCGAGGAAATGAACTGGTCGAACACGACCTGCGCGCCGTTGGCGAAGTCGCCGAACTGCGCTTCCCACAGGGTCAACGTGTTCGGCTCGGCGAGCGAATAGCCGTATTCGAAGCCAAGCACGGCTTCTTCCGACAGCAGCGAGTTGATGACCTCGTAATGGCCCTGCTCGTGACCGAGATGGTTGAACGGCGTGTAGCGGCTCTCGTCTTCCTGGTCGATCAGGACCGAGTGGCGCTGCGAGAAGGTGCCGCGCTCCGAATCCTGTCCGGACAGGCGGACATGGTGGTTCTCGTTGAGCAGCGTGCAGAAAGCCAGCGCCTCGCCGGTCGCCCAGTCGATGCCCGTGCCGCCGTCGATCGCCTTGGCGCGGTTTTCGAGGAAGCGCTGGATCGTGCGGTGGACGCGGAAACCATCCGGCACCTTGGTGATCTTGCGACCGATGTCCTTCAGTGCGGTGATGTCGACGCCGGTGACGCCACGCCGCGCGTCTTCTTCCTGATCGGCGATCTTGAAGCCGGCCCATTTGCCGTCGAGCCAGTCGGCCTTGTTGGGCTTGTAGCCGGAGCCGGCTTCGAGCTCGGCATCGAGCCGCGCGCGCCAGTCGGCCTTGGCTTTCTCGACCTCGCCCTCGGTCAGCACACCTTCACTGATGAGACGGCGGGCGTAGAGCTCGAGCGTCGAGGGATGGGCCGCGATCTTCTTGTACATCACCGGCTGGGTGAAAGCCGGCTCGTCGCCCTCGTTATGGCCATGCCTGCGGTAGCAGAACATGTCGATGACGACGGGCTTGTGGAATTTCTGCCGGAACTCGGTCGCGACCTTGGCCGCGAACACGACGGCTTCCGGATCGTCGCCGTTGACGTGGAAGATCGGCGCGTCGATCATCTTCGCCACATCGGACGGGTAAGGCGACGAACGGGAATAACGCGGATAGGTGGTGAAGCCGATCTGGTTGTTGACGATGAAGTGCACGGATCCGCCGGTGCGGTAGCCCTTCAGGTCCGACAGGCCGAAGCATTCCGCGACCACGCCTTGGCCCGCAAACGCTGCGTCGCCATGCATCAGCAGCGGCATCACCGAGATGCGCATATCCGGCGGATCGCCGTGCTGGTCCTGCTTGGCGCGGACTTTGCCGAGCACGACGGGATCGACGATCTCGAGATGCGAGGGGTTGGCGGTCAGCGACAGATGGATGCGGTTGCCGTCGAACTCGCGGTCCGAGGACGCACCGAGGTGATACTTGACGTCGCCCGAGCCTTCGACCGCATCAGGATTGGCCGAACCGCCCTTGAACTCGTGGAACAGCGCGCGATGCGGCTTGCCCATCACCTGGGTCAGCACGTTGAGGCGGCCGCGATGCGGCATGCCCAGCACGACCTCCTTCACGCCGAGATTGCCGCCGCGCTTGATGATCTGCTCCAGCGCGGGGATCAGCGATTCAGCACCGTCCAGGCCGAAGCGCTTGGTGCCGGTGAACTTGGTGTCGCAGAACTTCTCGAAGCCTTCGGCTTCGACCAGCTTCATCAGGATGGCGCGGCGGCCTTCGCGGGTGAAGGAGATTTCCTTGTCCGGCCCCTCGATGCGCTCCTGGATCCACGCCTTCTGCGCCGCGTTCGTAATGTGCATGAACTCGACGCCGAGCGTCTGGCAGTAGGTGCGCTCGCAGATCGCGGTGATTTCGCGCAAGCTGGCGTATTCGAGACCGAGCACATGGTCGAGGAAGATCTTGCGGTCGAAATCGGCTTCGCTGAAGCCGTAGGTCCGCGGGTCGAGCTCTTCGCGATTGCGCTGGGCTTCGATGCCGAGCGGATCGAGCTTGGCGTGGAAGTGGCCGCGCATGCGGTAGGAGCGGATCAGCATCAGCGCGCGGACCGAGTCGCGGGTGGCCTGGAGCAGGTCGGCGGAGGAAAGGCCGCCGGCCTTGTCGCCACCCTTGGCCTGCGCCTTGGCGGCGATCTTGGCGCCGACCGTCTTCTCGACTTCCGCCCAATTGCCGTCGAGCGCGGAGGTCAGATCGTCCTGCGGGGTCAGCGGCCAGTTGGCGCGCTCCCAGGACGGGCCTTGGGCGTTCTTGCTGATGTCACCCGGCTGGTCGTTGAGGCTCTTGAAGAAGTCCTGCCACTCGGCATCCACCGAGGACGGGTCCTTCTCGTAGCGGGCGTAGATTTCGTCGATGTAGGTGGCGTTGGTGCCCTGCAAAAAGGAGGAGAGGGCAAAGGCTGCGTTCGCGTCTTGGCGAGACATGCTTGAGTTCCTGGCGATTTCGGTTCGCGCATAACAAACGGCGCTGGCGCTGGGCTCCCCGGCAGAGGACCAGCGCGACAGGCACCATTTACCCTATTTGCTGCGAAACTTCGCCCGGAAAATTACGAAGGTGTGAATCAGGCTTTCAATTTTTCGGCAAGCGTGTGGCCGAGGCGAGCGGGAGACGGCGACACTGTAATTCCAGCCGATTTCATCGCGTCCGTCTTGGAACCAGCGTCACCCTTGCCACCCGAAATGATCGCACCGGCGTGGCCCATGCGGCGGCCGGGAGGGGCCGTGACACCGGCAATAAAACCGACCATCGGCTTCTTGCGGCCGCGCTTGGCCTCGTCCTTAAGGAACTGGGCGGCGTCCTCCTCGGCGGAACCGCCGATCTCGCCGATCATGATGATCGACTCGGTCTTGGGATCGCCGAGCAGCATTTCCAGCACGTCGATGAACTCGGTTCCCTTGACCGGGTCGCCGCCAATGCCGACCGCCGTGGTCTGGCCGAGGCCTTCCTGGGTGGTCTGGAACACGGCTTCGTAGGTCAGGGTGCCCGAGCGGGAGACGATACCGACGCTGCCGGTCTTGAAAATGTTGGCCGGCATGATGCCGATCTTGCACTCGCCGGCGGTCATGACACCCGGGCAGTTCGGCCCGATCAGGCGCGACTTGGAGCCGGCCAGCGAACGCTTCACCCTGACCATGTCGATGACCGGGATACCTTCGGTGATGCAGACGATCAGCGGGATCTCGGCGTCGATGGCTTCGCAAATCGCGTCGGCCGCGCCCGGCGGCGGCACATAGATCACCGATGCATCGGCGCCGGTCTTCTCACGCGCCTCGCGCACGGTGTCGAACACCGGCAGGCCCAGATGCGTCGCGCCGCCTTTGCCGGGCGAAGTGCCGCCGACCATCTTGGTGCCGTAGGCAATCGCGGCCTCCGAATGGAAGGTGCCGTTCTTGCCGGTAAAGCCCTGGCAGATGACCTTGGTGTTCTTGTCGATCAGGATGGACATGAGGTCTGCTTTCGCGAAACTAACGAGTGAGAGGTCAGTGGATGCGGCGGTAGACGCCGGTGAGCACGTCGGCCCAGCCTTCCGCGTCCGGCGAGAACTGGATCTTCAACGAATAGGAATCGTCGTCGATGATTTCATAGACGTGGCGCGCATTGCCGCGGAGCGAGCCGCGCACCAGCGTCAGGGTCTTGCCGACCCACCCGCCGGAGGCGGGCGAGGGCGGCGTGTAGCCGAGCGAGTCGTACCAGAACAATTTGTAGGTCCGGTCTTCGCGGTCGAAAGTGAAGATCCCGTGGGTGGCGAAGCTCTGCTTGCCGTCGCGGGTCTGGACCGAGTCCTGGATCAGATAGAAGCCATTGAGATCCATGTGGGCCACAACGCGAGAGGTCGCCGTCCCGCCCTCCGTCCAGCGCGACGCAAAGACCACCTCTTCGCCATTCCATTCACCGGCGAACGCGGCAAGACGCGCGTGCTCCGGCAGCGGGGATGATGCAGCGAGATGGTCCTGGGTCATGGCCTCAGCCTCCCTTGACGGCCTTCACGATCTTCTGCGCGGCGTCGTCGAGATTGTCGGCCGGCACCACGTTCAGGCCGGATTCACGGATGATCTTCTTGCCCAGCTCGACATTGGTGCCTTCGAGGCGAACCACCAGCGGCACGCTGAGGCCGACTTCACGGACGGCGGCGGTGACGCCCTCGGCGATCACGTCGCACTTCATGATGCCACCGAAGATGTTGACCAGAATGCCCTTCACGTTGGGATCCGCGGTGATGATCTTGAAGGCGGCCGCGACCTTTTCCTTGCTGGCGCTGCCGCCGACGTCGAGGAAGTTCGCCGGCGCCATGCCGTAGAGCTTGATGATGTCCATCGTCGCCATCGCGAGGCCGGCGCCGTTGACCATGCAGCCGATATTGCCGTCGAGGGTGACGTAGTTGAGGTCGTATTTCGACGCCTCGATTTCCTTGGCGTCTTCCTCGGTCTCGTCGCGCAGCGCGAGCACCTCGGGGTGACGGAACAGGGCGTTGTCGTCGAACGACACCTTGGCGTCGAGCACGCGGAGCTGACCCTGCTTGGTCACGACCAGCGGGTTGATCTCCAGCATCGACATGTCCTTGGCGACGAAGGCCGCGTAGAGCTGCGCGGTGAGCTTCTCGGCCTGCTTGGCGAGATCGCCGGAGAGTTTTAGCGCGTTCGCGACGGTGCGGCCGTGATGGCCCATGATGCCGGTCGCGGGATCGATCGAGAAGGTCACGATCTTCTCAGGGCTGTTGTGCGCGACGTCCTCGATATTGACGCCGCCCTCGGTCGACACCACGAAGGAGACGCGGGAGGTCTCGCGGTCGACCAGGATCGAGAGGTAGAATTCCTTGTCGATGTCGGAGCCGTCCTCGATGTAGAGGCGGTTGACCTGCTTGCCGGCGGGGCCGGTCTGGATGGTGACGAGCGTGGCGCCGAGCATCTGCTTGGCGAATTCGGAAACCTCCGCGGCCGACTTGGCGATGCGGACGCCGCCCTTGTCGCCGGCCGAGGCTTCCTTGAACTTGCCCTTGCCGCGGCCGCCGGCGTGGATCTGGCTCTTCACGACCCAGACCGGGCCCGGAAGTGCCTTTGCCGCTGCGTCCGCGTCGGCCGCCTTCAGGACCGGAACGCCCTTGGAGATCGCGACGCCGAACTCGTTCAGCAGCGCTTTGGCCTGATATTCATGGATATTCATATGGTCGCTCCCTGAACCCGCGGGCGGTGACCTCGTAGGCCCACCTCAGTCTTGTGGCTGGCATACCATATACCACAGGAACTGCAACCCGGATTCTCTGACATCGATCTCTGGACTTGCGGACCAGGACCCGCCCCAACCTTAAACAAGGTTTGGCGGAACCCCGGAAATGAAACCGCCGAAGACCGGGCTTCGGTCTTCGGCGGAATATTTGACCTTAGCGGCCCAGAAGATCCGGTGCGATCTTCTTGCAGGCGTCAACCAGACCCTGCACCGCGCCGACCGACTTGTCGAAGGCTTCGCGGTCCTTGCCGACGAGCTCGATCTCGACGACGCGCTCGACGCCCTTGGAGCCGATCACGACGGGCACACCGACATACATGTCCTTCACGCCGTATTCGCCGTTCAGGTAGGCGGCCGAGGCCAGCACGCGCTTCTTGTCACGCAGATAGCTCTCGGCCATCGCGATCGCGGAAGCCGCCGGCGCGTAGAAGGCCGAGCCGGTCTTGAGCAGATTGACGATCTCGGCGCCGCCGTTGCGGGTGCGGTCGACGATCTCGTCGAGGCGCGCCTGGGAGGTCCAGCCCATCTTGACGAGATCGGGCAGCGGGATGCCGGCGACGGTGGAGTATTTTACCAGCGGCACCATGGTGTCGCCATGGCCGCCCAGTACGAAGGCGGTGACGTCTTCGACCGAAACGTTGAACTCGTCGGCCAGGAAGTAGCGGAAGCGCGACGAATCCAGCACGCCGGCCATGCCGACGACCTTCTTGTGCGGCAGGCCGCTAGCCTTCTGCAGCGCCCAGACCATCGCGTCGAGCGGGTTGGTGATGCAGATGACGAAGGCGTCGGGGGCGTACTTCTTGATGCCCGCGCCGACCTGCTCCATGACCTTGAGGTTGATGGAGAGGAGGTCGTCGCGGCTCATGCCGGGCTTGCGCGGCACGCCGGCGGTGACGATGCAAACTTTTGCGTTGTCGAGCGCCTCGTAGGAGTTGGCGCCGGTGTAGTGTGCGTCAAAGCCGTCGACCGGCGAGGACTGCGCGATGTCGAGCGCCTTGCCCTGCGGCACGCCCTCGGCGATGTCGAACATCACCACGTCGCCCAGCTCTTTCAGGCCGATGAGATGAGCCAGCGTTCCGCCGATCTGACCGGAGCCAATCAAAGCAATCTTGTCGCGCGCCATGTGAGCCTGTCCTTTAGACACGTAAGGAGGGGAAAACTGAGACGGGTGGTTATCCCTTTCGCCTCCCCCGTTCAAGTCACGGCTTGCCCAATTGTCGGGCTTGCCGCGTATTCGAGCGCAACCTCGTCATTCCGGGGCTTGGGAAGCGCCGAGCCCGGAATGACAGCGCTGGCAAATAGGACTTAAGTCTCGCCCAAGCCCTTTACGTCTCAACCAAACCTTTGGTCGAGCCGCTGGCGGTGGAATCCTTGCGGCCGTGGGGCAGCGCCAGATAGGATTCCGAGCTCATTTCGATCAGGCGCGAGGCGGTGCGCTTGAACTCGTTGGCCTCGTTGCCCTCGTTGGCAAGATAGAGCGAGATCGGGTTGGCATCGGCCGAGGCCATCAGCTTCACGGCATTGTCATAGAGCGTGTCGATCAGCGTGATGAAGCGCTTGGCGGCGTTGCGCTGGGAGAAATCCATCACTGGAATATGGTCGACCAGGATGGTGTGATAATCGTGCGCCAGCCTGAGATAGTCCGACGCCCCGAGCGGCTTCTCGCAGAGATCGGCGAACGCGAAGCGCGCCACGCCGTGGGCCGAGCACGGCACGTGCAGGGTGCGGCCCTTGATCGAAATATCCCGCGACTTGCATTTGGCGCCGCCTGACATCTTCGACCAGGCACGGTCGAGCGCGGCGTCCGCCTCAGTGTCCGCCGGCGTCAGCCACATCGGCACGCCCTGAAGCTTTTCCAGCCGGAAGTCGGTGCGCGCGTCGAGCCGCAGCACGTCCATGTGATCGGTGATCTGCCTGATGAAGGGCAGGAACAGCGAACGATTCAGACCGCCCTTGTAGAGGTCGTCAGGCGCGACGTTGGAGGTCGCGACCACGACGGTGCCGAGCTCCAGCAGCTTTGCGAACAGGCGGCCGAGGATCATCGCGTCCGCGATGTCGGTGACGTGGAATTCGTCGAAACAGAGCAGCCAGCTCTCCTCGAAGATCGCATGCGCGGTCAGCGCGATGACGTCGCCATCGGCGATCTCGCCGCGCGCGATGCCCTGGCGAAAATCGTAGATGCGCTCGTGCACCTCGGCCATGAATTCGTGGAAATGCGCGCGCCGCTTGTGCTCGACGGTCGAGTGCTGGAAGAACAGATCCATCAGCATGGTCTTGCCGCGACCGACCTCGCCATGGACGTAGAGTCCGTGGGGCGCCTCGTCCTTGTCGCTGCTGAACAGGCGGCTGAGCAGGCCCTGCTTGCGCGCCGGCTTGTAATCGGCGAGCCGCTGGTCGAGCGCCGCATAGGCGTCGGCAATTTCGGCCTGCGCAGCATCGGGCTCGATCGCGCCGGACGCGATCTGGGCCTGATAGGCCTCGCGGAATGAGGAACTGGGGGTCGAGAGCATGCTCTTTACCGCCAGAGATGAGCGGAAATTGCAAGCCGTGAATTGGGGCGGGGCGCTATGCGTTCGGTGTCCCGGACGCGCTCCAGCGTGCAACGCTGCTGCGCAGAGCCGCGACCCACCATTTGGTACATCGATCGTGGAGCGATGGGCCCCGGCTCTGCAGCGCACGGCTTCGCGCTGCGCAGCGTCCGGGGCACCAGAGCTTCGCTACTCACACAGCTCGTACGCGTCCTCGACCACATACGGGCCGCCGCCGGTTGAGGCGCGGGACGAGAACAAAACAAAACGCTCGGCCGTGAACGCCTTGCTGGGAAAATAGCCGCGCAGCGAGAGATAATCGGCGACGTCACGGTCGCTGGCGTCGTGCAGCCGGGCCAGCGTGACATGCGGGATGAACTTGCGGCCTTCCGGGTCGAGGCCGATCCGTTGCATCAGGCGCTCGAGCTCGGCCTGCAATTCCATCAGCGGCTTGCTCGGCACGATGGTGGCGACCACCGCGCGCGGCTTGCGTCCGCCGAAACTCTGCAAACCCTGCACCTTCACCTCGAACGGCTTGCGATCGACGCGAAACAGCATCGAGGCGATTTCGTTGGCGGACATGCCGTCGATATTGCCGATGAAGCGCAGGGTGACGTGGTAATTCTCGGGATCGATCCAGCGGGCGCCGGGAAGGCCGCCCCGCAAATTGGAAAGCGACTGGCCAATCTCGGCCGGAATTTCCAGACCAGTGAACAAACGCGGCATCGTTTCGCACTCCCGATGCTTGGGCATGATCCCAGGGCAAGATCATATCCAAATTTTAGAGCCGGCGACGAATCACCGGTACCTTAATTCCTATCGCAGTTGTGTGACTCTGCGAAGCATCGCGCGCCTCACCCCGGTAAAACCCTGGGAATTACGGTCGGCGCTGCCTGCTTTTCAACGCCACTGCTCAGCTATCGTGCCAATGAATGCCTCAACCGTGGGCAAGATATTCCTGACGATGATGTCGACGCCGGCCGCGGTCGGATGAATGCCGTCGGCCTGGTTGAGCTTGGCATCGGCCGCGACACCGTCGAGAAAAAACGGATAGAGCGGCACGCCAAATTTTTTCGCCAGATCCGGATAAATCGAATTGAAGCGCGCGGCATAGTCCGCGCCGTAATTCGGCGGCGCCAGCATGCCGCACAGCATCACCGCGATCTTGCGCGCCTTGAGGCGCTGGACGATCTCGGCCAGCGCGGCGCGCGTCAAATCGGGATCGATGCCGCGCAGCGCATCGTTGGCGCCGAGCTCGATGATCACACCGTCGGTTCCGTCGGGGACCGACCAGTCGAGCCGGTCACGGCCCCCCGAGGAGGTGTCGCCGGAGACCCCGGCATTGGTCATGTCGACCGCTATGCCTTTGTCTTGCAAAGCTTTTTGAAGCTTGGTGGGGAACGCTTGCTGGGCCGGGAGGCCGAGGCCGGCGCTCAGGGAATCGCCGAGAACCACCAGCTTGATCGGCTTCGCCGCCTCGGCCCATGCCGGAGCCCATGCCGGATTTGCGACCGTCATCAAAGCGAACATCAACACGGCTATGTGCATGAACAATCCGTAACGCCTCTCGACCGCGCGTACGGAGTTGCCATATGACCGGACCATGGATACTCGCATCTCTTCCTCTTCGCTCGCCGACAGTTCGGCCGACACCATCGCCATCTCCAACGTCAATCTGTCATTGGGTACGGGCGCGGCACGCGTTCACATTCTCAAGGATATCAGCTTGCGCGTGGGCCGGAGCGAGACGATCGGCCTGATCGGCCCGTCAGGCTCGGGCAAATCCACGCTGCTGATGGTGATGGCGGGGCTGGAGCGTCCTGATAGCGGAGAGGTGGTGGTCAGCGGCACGCCTTTCAATGCCCTCGACGAGGACGCGCTGGCCCGCTTCCGCGGCCGCCAGGTCGGCATCGTCTTCCAGTCCTTCCACCTGATCCCGACCATGACCGCGCTGGAGAACGTCGCCGTGCCGCTCGAGCTTGCGGGCAATCCCGACGCCGCAACGCGCGCGGCGCAGGAGCTGCAATCGGTCGGGCTCGGCGACCGTCTGCATCATTATCCGACGCAGCTCTCCGGCGGCGAGCAGCAGCGCGTCGCGCTGGCCCGCGCGCTGGCACCCGATCCCGCGATCCTCGTTGCCGACGAGCCGACCGGCAATCTCGACGAAGCCACGGGACAACAGATCGTCGACCTCCTGTTCAGCAAGCATGCCGAGCGCGGCATGACGCTGGTGCTGGTCACGCATGATTCGTCGCTCGCGCATCGCTGCGATCGCGTGATCCGCCTGCGCTCCGGGCGCATCGACACGCAGTCGGTGCCGGCATGAGCGCTGCTGCCGAACCGTTCGCGAAGCCCAACGGCGTCGCACTGTCGCTGCGCTACGCGCTGCGCGAATTGCGCGGCGGCCTGCGCGGCTTCTACGTCTTCATCGCCTGCATCGCGCTCGGCGTGATGGCCATCGCCGGTGTCGGCTCGGTCTCGGCGAGCCTGAGCGACGGCCTCGCCCGCGAGGGCCGTACGCTGCTCGGCGGCGACGTGTCGTTCGTCCTGTTTCAGCGCGAGGCGAAGCCGGAGGAAGTCGCCTTCCTGCGTTCGCGCGGCACCGTCTCGAGCGCCGCCACACTGCGCGGCATGGCGCGCTCGGCCGAGGGCAAGCTGGCGCTGGTCGAGATGAAGGCGGTCGACGACACCTATCCGATGCTCGGCCAGTTGACGCTGGCGCCGCCGCTGCCGATGTCCGACCTGCTCGCGGAGCGCGACGGCGCGTTCGGCGCGGCCGCCGATCCGACACTGCTGGCGCGGCTGTCGCTCAAGACCGGCGATCGCGTCACCGTCGGGGCTGCCACGTTCCAGATCCGCAGCGCCGTCGAAGCCGAGCCCGACAAGCTCGCCGGCGGCATCGGCTTCGGCCCGCGCTTCCTGATCAGCGAAGCGGGCCTCCGCGCCACCGGGCTGGTCCAGCCCGGCAGCCTGGTGCGCTGGGTCTATCGTGTGAAACTGCCGGAGATCGCCAATAGCGAGCGCGCCACCGACGCCTTCATCGCGGACGCGCGCAACGCCGCGCCGCAGGCCGGCTGGGAGGTCCGCAGCCGCTCCAATGCCTCGCCACAGCTCGAGCGCAACATCAACCGCTTCACGCAGTTCCTGACCCTAGTCGGCCTCGCCGCGCTGCTGGTCGGTGGCGTCGGCGTCGCCAATGCCGTCAAGGCCCATATCGACCACAAGCTCGAGGTGATCGCGGCCTTCAAGGCCGTCGGCGCCACCGGGCGCGACGTGTTCGGCATCTATCTCGCCCAGGTGCTCCTGCTCGCCGCGATCGGCTCGGCGATCGGCCTCGCGCTCGGCGCCGCCATGCCCTTCGCGATCGTCGGCCTGTTCGGCAAGCTACTGCCGCTGCCGGTGGTGCCGGCGGTGCATGCCGACGAGCTCGCGCTGTCGTTCGTCTACGGGCTGCTCACGGCGCTTGCCTTCGGCCTGTGGCCGCTCGGGCGGGTGCACGACGTGCCGGTGGCCGCCCTGTTCCGCGACACCATCAGCTCGGAATGGCATCGGCCACGCTGGAGTTATCTCGTCTTCATGGCTGTCGTGATCGCGCTGCTCATCGCGGTCGTGATCGGGCTGTCCTTCGACAAGCGCATCGCCGCCGTGTTCGTGGCCTCCTCCGTGGTCGTGTTCGCGCTGCTGCGCGGCATTGCCGCGCTGTTGATGACGATCGCGCGGCGGCTGCCGCGCACGCGCTGGCCAATGCTGCGACTTGCGATCGCCAACATCCACCGGCCGGGCGCGTTGACGCCCTCGGTCGTGCTGTCGCTTGGCCTCGGGCTCGCCGTGCTCGTCACCATCACCCAGATCGACGGCAATCTGCGCCGGCAGTTCCTGGCGGCACTGCCCGAGCACGCGCCATCGTTCTTCTTCATCGATATTCCGAGCACGCAGGCCGAGCAGTTCGACTCATATCTGCGCCAGATCGCCCCTGGCGCGACGATCGATGACGTCCCGATGCTGCGCGGGCGCATCGTGGGAGCCCGTGGCGTCCGCGCCGAAGAGCTCAAGCCCAGCACCGATTCCGAGTGGGTGCTGCAGAGCGACCGTGGCCTGACCTATACCGCCGAGCTGCCGAAAGGCTCCAAGGTGGTCGAGGGCGAGTGGTGGAGCGCCGATTATTCCGGCCCGCCGTTGGTTTCGATGGAGAAGAAGATCGCGGACGGACTTGGCCTCAAGCTCGGCGACGAGGTCGTGGTCAATATCCTCGGCCGCGACATCCCCGCGAAGATCAGCAATCTTCGCAGCATCGACTGGCAGGGCCTCGGCATCAATTTCGTCCTCGTGTTCTCCCCGAACGCATTCAAGGGCGCGCCGCACACCCATATCGCGACGCTGACGGAAGCCGGCGGCAATGCGGCCGGCGACGGCAAGATCATCAAGGAGGTCGCTGACGCCTATCCGATGGTGACGAGCGTGCGCGTGCGCGAGGTGATGGAGACGGTCGGCTCGGTCGTGACCAATCTGGCGCTGGCAATCCGCGGCGCCAGCGCTGTGACCCTGATCTCGGCGATCCTGGTGTTGGGCGGCGCGCTCGCCGCCGGCCACCGCCACCGGGTCTACGATGCGGTGATCCTCAAAACGCTGGGTGCGACCCGGCTGCGGCTGCTCGGCGCCTATGCGCTCGAATACCTCTTGATCGGGCTTGCAACCGCAATGTTCGGCGTTTTCGCCGGCAGCGTCGCGGCCTGGATGATCGTGACCCGACTGATGACCCTTACCTTCGTCTGGCAGGGCGGCAGCGCCGCCGGCGTGGTCGCGGCTGCCTTGGTCGTCACGGTCGGCCTGGGTCTCGCCGGCACGCTGCTGGCGTTGAACAAAAAGCCCGCCACGGTGTTGCGGAATTTGTGACAAATGGTAGCGGGCGGCGGCACGGGAGCGAAATCGCACGATTCCGGCGATTAACCACGTCCGCTCGTCTGGATTGCAGGGAAGGGCGACATTCAGCCGCGCGTGGACGGTTGCAGCGGATGTGTTAGTTTCCCACATATCGAATGGGTTCGGAGCCCCGATTGTTAGCCAAAATTTAGTCGGCAGACATCGGTATCCGAGATAGAATTTGACGAACCGGCGGCGTGGCGACCCTCATGCCGGACCGGACCAACCAACGGGAATTCGACCATGTCGGACCTAGACCGCAATTACGCTTCTCCTTTCGGCAGGGCCGCCGGGCGTGTTGACGCCGCGACGGTCGATGCCGGCCTGCGCGCCTACATGCTGCGCATCTACAACTACATGAGCATCGGCCTGGCCATCACCGGCTTGGCCGCGCTCGGCGTCTACATGGCCGCCGTGACGGATGTTCCGACCCCGGAAGCCGTCCGCGTCGGCAAGCTGTTCCTGACGCCGTTCGGCTACGCGATGTTCGTCAGCCCCCTGAAGTGGCTGTTCATGCTCGCGCCGCTCGCCATGGTGTTCGTGATCTCGGCGGGCATCAACCGTCTCGCTCCCTCGACCGCCCAGATCCTGTTCTGGGTGTTCGCGGCGCTGATGGGCGTCTCGCTGTCCTCGATCTTCCTGGTGTTCACCCACACCTCGATCGTGCGGGTGTTCTTCATCACCGCGGCGACCTTCGGCGCGCTCAGCCTCTACGGCTACACCACCAAACGTGACATGAGCGGAATGGGTTCGTTCCTGTTCATGGGCCTGATCGGCATCGTCATCGCGAGCCTGGTGAATCTGTTCCTGGCGAGCTCGGTGCTGCAGTTCGTCGTGTCGGTGGTCGGCGTGCTGGTGTTCGCGGGCCTCACCGCCTGGGATACCCAGCGGCTCAAGAACGACTACATCTACGGCTACGCCTCGGCCGGCGGTGACATCGCAGAGCGTGCGGCCATCACCGGCGCGCTGTCGCTGTACCTGAACTTCATCAACCTGTTCACGCTGCTCCTGCAGCTCCTCGGCCAGCGCGACTAAGCGTCAGACCAGAGCGAAGGACACCAGCCCCGGCCGAAAGGCCGGGGTTTTTGTTTGGGCGTGTTCCCTCAACCACCGCCATTGCGAGGAGCTCTTGCGACGAAGCAATCCAGAGTCCCTCCACGGACGCATTCCTGGATTGATTCGTTCCGCTCGCAATGGCGGCGTGGGGAGGCCGTTGCCTCTTCCAGTGGTCCCGGGAAGGCTCTAATCTTGCGGCATGTCCGCACCCGATATCAGGCCCACCACTGAGGCCGACCTGCCCGCCATCACCGCCATCTACCAGCAGGCTGTCCGCGAGGGCACGGCGACATTCGAGCTGGAGCCGCCCGACCTCGCCGAGATGACGCGCCGCTACCGCACGCTGATCGACGGCGGCTATCCCTATTTCGTCGCCATCCTCGAGGGGCGCGTCGCCGGCTACGCCTATGCCGGCGCCTACCGGCCACGGCCGGCCTACCGCTTCACGGTCGAGAACTCGATCTATCTCGATCCGTCCTTTCACCGCCGCGGCATCGGAGCGCTCCTGCTGGAGCGGCTGATCGTCGAATGCGAGGCGCGCGGCTTCCGCCAGATGATCGCGGTGATCGGCGATTCCGCCAATGCCGGCTCGATCGGCGTGCACACCAAGGGCGGCTTCAGGATGATCGGCACGCATCCCAGCGTCGGGCTGAAATTCGGCCGCTGGCTGGACACGGTGATGATGCAGCGAGATCTTGGCGAGGGCGCGACTACGGTGCCGGAGAAGTAGGGTTCAGCTCTTGTAGCCCGGATGGAGCGAAGCGAAATCCGGGAAAGGTTCATCCGCGGATACGACTGCCCCGGATTGCGCTGCGCTCCATCCGGGCTACGAAACGCTACACCACCGCCAGCTTGCGATCGATCACCAGGAGCACGCGCTCCAGCTCGTGGCCGCGGCGCAGGATCAGGCCCGTCGCCGAGATCACGCTGTACATGCCCTGCTTGCGCGCGAGGCGCGGATCCTTCTCGATGCGATAGATCGGCACTTCCGAAGCTCGGCGAAAGACCGAGAACACGGCGCGATCCTTGAGGAAGTCGATGGCATAGTCCCGCCACTCGCCGTCGGCGACCATCCGGCCGTAGAGATTGAGAATACGGTGCAGCTCGAGCCGATTGAACGTTACGCGGCTCGGTTGCGCATTCGAAGCGGCGGGGCGCGCCGCCGCGCGCTGTTCGCTCGGATCGGCATCCTCCGACAGACTCATAGGCTGCCTCCTGTCGTATCAGCATGATCGCGTCCGCGAAGACCGTCCCCGGAACCGCGGATCATGACAGTTGCATGATCGCGCCAACTGTTCCCCACTGCAAGGGGCCCTGTAAGGACGTTGGACCGGAGCAAACCGCCCACACGCAGCGGTGGAACTCTGTCGCGGCAAACCGTCACGGGATCGTTAGCAGGAATCATAGTGTCGCCGCTTTTCCGCCAAGCGACTGCCGCCCTGCATTGCGAAAAGACCTGTGTGCGTTGACCCGGTCCTTTCGGTTCCGGATTCCTCAGCCCCCAGCCCCCCGGGGCCGTCAGGATCGGGTCTGTTCGCACGACAAGGAGGGCCAACGCGAGTTGGTCCTTTTTTGTTTGGGGTCGGTTTTGTTTGTGTCGGGATGTTTCCGCCTCGACGGACTTCTTCCTCATCAGCGAGAACACTCCCTCCCCTCATCCTGAGGAGCCGCGAAGCGGCGTCTCGAAGGATCGAGGCCGAGCTGCCTCAGCAGGGCCTGCATGGTTTGAGACGGCGCTGACGCGCCTCCTCACCATGAGGATTGAGAGTGCGTTTGAATCGGAATATTCGAAGTGTGCGCGTTAGTGCAGCGATGTGTACGCCGCGCCCAGCATCGGGCCCGGCTTTTCCCGGCTGCCGTCCTGGACGTAGACCACAGCACCGTCGACGCCGTCGCGCGTGAGGTTCTCGATCGGCACCGTCCAGCTTTCCGGACGGCCGGTCCAGTCGCCGACCTTGAGCAGGTTGCGCACCACGTTGTGATAGATCACCTGCTGTCCGCGATTTTCACCGCGGCTGATCGCGATCGGCACCGACTTCGCAATCGAGCAGATCCAGACCTCGCCGTGGGACGCCGTCGGCTCCTTGCTCGCGGCCACCGAGACGTTGATCTGCTTGCCCGCGAGCGACATCGTCACCGGTACGCTCATCACACCAGTGCCCGCGTCGGTTTTGCCGATCGCGCTTTCGATGCCAGTGCGATCGCTGCCGACGACATGCGTGGAGCCGTTGACCACGACCTGCGGCGTGTAGACTTCGCGGTCGCCGCGCATGCGCGAATAGGCACGCTGCCGTGCAGAGAAGCGCGAATCGGCCAATGTGTCCTTCCAGCCGAGATAGTCCCAATAGTCGATCGGCATGCTCAGCGCGATGATCGAGGGATCGCGGGCGAGGTCGCCGATGATCTTGTCGGCCGGCGGGCAGGACGAGCAGCCCTGCGAGGTAAACAATTCGACAACGGCGCGGGGATCAGCCTCGGCAGGACGAATGACGGCGACGATCGCACAGAGACCAAGTGCACCCGACCAGAGGGCGCCGGACCAACGTGAAACCAGATGAGAAGCCGTCATTGTTGTCATGTCGAACGCCGCACACCATTGCTCGAGAGAGGGAAAGCTTACCGCCGGATGGTCACCGTATTCTTACGGGCCTCACACATTCGTCGGCCACAGCAGCCGTCCAGGGCGTGAGGTTCTCCGCCGGGCGGGCCATCCGAAACCTGCCGCAAACGCGTGAAGGCGGCCTTGTGATAGGCCGCCTTCGTGTAACCTACTACTCACTTCGCAGTGAGCCACCGTTCACAAATCCGCGCTTACGCCGCGAGCTTGCGCAGCACGTAGTGCAGGATGCCGCCGTTGCGGTAGTATTCGAGCTCGTCCAGCGTATCGATGCGGCAGAGCAGCGAAACGCGCTGCAGCGAACCGTCGCCGGAGACGATCTCCGCGGTCAGCTTCTGGCGCGGCTTGAGGTCGCCGATGAGGCCGCGCAGCGTGACCTTCTCGTCGCCCTTCAGACCGAGCGACGACCAGGAGGTGCCGTCCTCGAAGGTCAGCGGCAGCACGCCCATGCCGACCAGGTTGGAGCGGTGGATGCGCTCGAAGCTCTGGCAGATCACGGCACGCACGCCGAGCAGACGCGTGCCCTTCGCGGCCCAGTCGCGCGAGGAGCCGTTGCCGTATTCGGCGCCAGCGAACACCACCAGCGGCACCTGCTCCTGCTGGTACTTCATCGCGGCGTCGTAGATCGACATCTGCTCGCCGTCGGGCCAGTGTTTTGTCAGACCGCCCTCGGGGATATTTCCATCCGCGCCCTTGAGCATGAAGTTCTTGATGCGGATATTGGCGAAGGTGCCGCGCATCATGACTTCATGGTTGCCGCGGCGCGTGCCGTACTGGTTGAAGTCGGCCGGACGCACCTGGTGCTCGCTGAGATATTTGCCGGCGGGCGAGGTAAGCTTGATCGAACCGGCCGGCGAGATGTGGTCGGTGGTGATCTTGTCGCCGAACATGGCGAGGATGCGGGCCTCGACGATGTCGGTGACCGGCTCCGGCTCCTTCTTCATGCCTTCGAAATAGGGCGGGTTCTGCACATAGGTCGAGCTCATGTTCCAGCGATAGGTCTCGCTCTCGACCGTCTTGATCTTGCGCCAATTGGTGTCGCCCTTGAACACGTCGGCATACTTCTTCTTGAAGATCGCCGCGGTCACGAACTTCTTCATGAAGGCGTTGATCTCCTTTGTCGTCGGCCAGATGTCCTTGAGGTACACCGGCTTGCCGTCCTTGCCTTCACCGAGCGGCTCGACAGCGAGGTTCTTGGTGACGGTACCCGCGAGCGCATGAGCGACCACGAGCGGCGGCGAGGCGAGGTAGTTCGCCTGCACGTCCGGCGAGACACGGCCTTCGAAGTTGCGATTGCCGGAGAGCACCGCAGCCGCGACGATGCCGTTGTCGTTGATCGACTTCGAGATCTCCTCGGGCAGCGGACCGGAATTGCCGATGCAGGTGGTGCAGCCGAAGCCGACCAGGTTGAAGCCGACCTTGTCGAGATCGGCCTGGAGACCGGAATCGGCGAGATAGGCCGCCACCACCTGGCTGCCGGGTGCCAGCGAGGTCTTCACCCACGGCTTTGCCTTGAGGCCCTTCGCGGCGGCGTTGCGCGCCAGCAGACCGGCGCCGATCAGCACGCTCGGGTTCGAGGTGTTGGTGCAGGAGGTGATTGCGGCGATCACGACGTCGCCATGGCCGATGTCGAACTTCTTGCCATCAACGGCGAAGCGCTTCCCCGGCTCCTCGGCCTTCTTGTATTCGCTGGCGAGGGCGAGCGAGAAGCCCTCGGCCACGGACGGCAGCGCAATGCGGCCTTCGGGGCGCTTCGGGCCGGCCATCGATGGCACGACATCGCCGAGGTCGAGCGTCAGCGTCTCCGTGAACACCGGATCGGGCGACTTGGCGGTGCGGAACAGTCCTTGCGCCTTCGCATAGGCCTGCACCAGCGCGACGCGCGCCGAGGCGCGGCCGGAGGTCTTGAGATAATCGAGCGCGGCGGCGTCGACCGGGAAGAAGCCGCAGGTCGCGCCATATTCGGGCGCCATGTTGGCGATCGTCGCCTTGTCGGCGACCGAGAGATGGTCGAGGCCGGGGCCGAAGAACTCGACGAACTTGCCGACGACGCCGAGTTTGCGCAGCATCTGCGTCACGGTCAGCACGAGATCGGTCGCGGTGACGCCTTCCTTCATCGCACCCTTCAGCTTGAAGCCGACGACGTTGGGCAACAGCATCGACAGCGGCTGGCCGAGCATGCAGGCTTCGGCCTCGATGCCGCCGACGCCCCAGCCGAGCACGGCGAGACCGTTGACCATGGTGGTGTGGGAATCGGTGCCGACCAGCGAGTCGGGATAGGCGACCTCGAAGGTGCCGGTCTTCTTGCCGACCGTCATCTTCTCCTTCTTGGTCCAGACCGTCTGGGAGAGATATTCGAGATTGACCTGGTGGCAGATGCCGGTGCCGGGCGGCACGACGGAGAAGTTCGAGAACGCCTTCTGGCCCCATTTCAGGAACTCGTAGCGCTCCTGGTTCTGCTTGTATTCCTCGGTGACGTTCTTGCCGAAGGCCTTGTTGTCACCGAAGAAGTTCACGATCACGGAGTGGTCGATGACGAGGTCGACCGGCACCAGCGGATTGATCTTCTCGGCATCGCCGCCGAGCTTCTGCATCGCATTGCGCATCGCGGCGAGATCGACCACGGCGGGCACGCCGGTGAAGTCCTGCATCAGCACGCGCGCCGGGCGGAAGGCGATCTCATGCTCCAGCGACTTCTTGCGCAGCCATTTCGACACCGCGACGATGTCTTCCTTCTTGACCGAGCGGCCGTCCTCGTTGCGGAGCAGGTTCTCGAGCAGGACCTTCATCGAATAGGGGAGTTTTGAAATTCCCTTCAGACCATTCTTCTCGGCCGTGGGCAGGCTGTAATAGACATAGGTCTTGGCGCCGACCTTGAGGGTCTTTTTGCATTTGAAGCTGTCGAGCGAGGTCATGTAGGAAATCCCAATTGTTAGTTATACCCGGCAGGGTATTTTAACACCGTCAGCGTAGGCAGGCTGAGTCGCTTGCAGGGGCAGGTTGAGTTGCTGCATCAAGTAGTTCCGGGCTTATAGAAGCTTTCTAACCGCGCCGCCACAGCCACAAACGTGCCGCGGCAATCCGCGAGCCAAAAATTCCCATACGCTACCCCAAGTTTTCCTGAGGCCTGACGTTGAGCGGGTTGGTACGAGGCGAGATGCAGCTTTCCGGACATGGGGTCACATGCGTGCGGGGCGGCCGCGAGGTGTTTTCCGGGCTTGATTTCGGGGCCGGCTCCGGCGAAGCCGTGGCGGTCGTCGGCCGCAACGGATCGGGCAAGACCTCGCTGCTGCGGCTGATCGCGGGCCTGCTCATTCCGGCGGGCGGCACGATCGCGCTGGACGGAGGCGATTCCGAGCTGACATTGCCGGAGCAATGCCACTATCTCGGCCATCGCGACGCCCTGAAGCCGGCGCTGAGCGTGGCGGAGAATCTGACATTCTGGGCCGATTTTCTCGGCGGGGAGCGTTTCGATGCCGGCGAGAGCCTCGCCACCGTCGGGCTCGACCACGCCGCCGATCTGCCCGCCGCCTTCCTGTCCGCCGGCCAGCGCCGCCGGCTCTCGCTGGCCCGCCTGCTGGCCGTCCGCCGACCGGTCTGGCTATTGGACGAGCCGACCACGGCGCTGGATGTCGCGGGACAGGACATGTTTTCCGGATTGATGCGCGAGCACCTCGGCCGCGGCGGCCTGATCGTCGCCGCCACCCACGCCCCGCTCGGGATCGATTCGCGGGAGCTGCGGATCGGGGGGACGGCATGATTCCCGTGGACCCTCAGCTTTTCGAAGGGCCGGTCGCCGCTCTCGCACCCGGGACGCAGCCGTCGCCGCGGGCTCCCTCGCCTCTCCCGCTTGCGGGAGAGGTCGGCGCGCAGCGCCGGGTGAG
Organism: Bradyrhizobium sp. 4; assembly: GCF_023100905.1. NCBI lineage: Bacteria > Pseudomonadati > Pseudomonadota > Alphaproteobacteria > Hyphomicrobiales > Nitrobacteraceae > Bradyrhizobium > Bradyrhizobium sp. 4. The sequence continues at coordinate 158,116 of NZ_CP064686.1, read as the reverse complement.
GGTTCTCTCCGCTGGGGGAATCTTCGTTGTCGAGACACCCTCTCCCCAACCCTCCCCCGCAAGCGGGGGAGGGATCGCACCGTGCCTCAGGCACGATGGGAGCCCCCCATGACCGCCCTGTCTGCCCTCATTCGCCGGGACATCCGGATCGCGCTCCGCGTCGGCGGCGGAGCGTTGATTGGCGTGCTGTTCTTCCTGACCGTGGTGGTGCTGATGCCGTTTGCGGTGGGGCCGGATCTGGCACTGCTGTCGCGGCTCGGGCCGGCGATCCTGTGGCTGGGGGCGCTGCTGGCGAGCCTGCTGACCCTGGACCGGCTGTTCATGGCCGACCACGAGGACGGCTCGCTCGACCTGATCACGATGAGCCGGACCCCGCTGGAACTCGCCTGCGCGGCGAAAGCGCTGGCGCATTGGCTGGCCGCCGGCCTGCCGCTGATCGTCGCAACCCCCGTGCTCGGTCTGCTGCTCAACCTCGACATGGTCGCAACCGGCGCGGTGGCGCTGACGCTGCTCGCCGGCACCCCGGCGCTGACGTTTACCGGCATGATCGGCGCAGCGCTGGCGGTGACGCTGCATCGTGGCGGCTTGCTGATGGCGGTCCTGGTGCTGCCGCTGTCGATACCCGTCCTGATTTTCGGCGTCGCGGCCTCGCAGGCGGTGATCGTCGGCCCCATGACGTTCGGCGCGCCGTTCTCGATCCTGTGCGCGCTGTCGCTGGTCAGCCTCGTAATCGGCCCCTTCGCGGCCGCGGCGAGCCTGAAGCATGGACTGGATTGAGGGACTGGCTGACCTTGACCCCGATCAACTTTCGCTGCGGACTTTCGTGCTGATTGCGTGAGCGCTTACCTGTGATTATCAGGATACCATGACGCTGATCGACCTCGCCAACCCCACACGGTTCCTCGCGCTGACGGCGCGGCTGCTGCCGTGGCTTGCGGCTGCGACAATCATCCTGCTCGCGATCGGGCTCTATCAGTCCGCCACCGCGCCCGACGACTATCAGCAGGGCGCGACCGTGAAGATCATGTTCATCCACGTGCCCAATGCCTGGCTGTCGATGTTCGTGTGGGGCGTGATGAGCATCGCCTCGCTGGGCACGCTGGTGTGGCGGCATCCGCTCGCCGACGTCGCCGCCAAAGCGGCTGCTCCGATCGGTGCCAGCTTCACCTTCCTTGCGCTGCTGACGGGCTCGCTGTGGGGCCGGCCAATGTGGGGCACCTATTGGGAATGGGACGCGCGGCTGACCTCGGTGCTGATCCTGTTCCTGATGTATCTCGGCCTGATGGCGCTGTGGCGCGCCGTCGACGATCCCTCCCGCGCGGCGCGCGCCGCCGCCGTGCTGACGCTGGTCGGCGCCATCAACCTGCCGATCATCAAGTTCTCGGTCGATTGGTGGAACACGCTGCACCAGCCGGCGTCAGTGATGCGGATGGGCGGCTCGTCGCTCGACAAATCCTTTTTGATTCCGCTGCTGGTGATGGCGGTCGCGTTCACCCTGCTGTTCGTCACGCTGCATCTGGCGGCGATGAGCAACGAGATCTTGCGTCGGCGCGTGCGGTCCCTGCAGATGATGCAGGCGAGCCGTGTGGCGTTTTCAGAAGTCGGCACCGGCTCGCGTGAAGGCAGCACGTCAAAAGAAGCTGGGGCTGCATGATCATGTCGCTCGGTCCCTACGCGTCTTTCATCGTGACGTCCTATGCCGCGGCCGGCCTCGTGGTCGTGATCCTGATCGGCTGGATCGTGCTCGATTATCGTAGCCAGACACAGCGCCTGCGCGAGCTCGAGCGCAGCGGCGTGACCCGCCGCTCCGGCCGTAGCGCGACGGATCGGCCATGAGAGATCGAGCATGAGAGATCAATCATGAGCGAGCAATCGACCTCCGCTCCGCCGCAGCGCCGCACCTTCCTGATGGTGCTGCCGCTGATTGCGTTCATCGGCCTGGCGCTGCTGTTCTGGTTCCGGCTCGGCAGCGGCGATCCCTCGCGGATCCCTTCCGCCCTGATCGGACGGCCGGTGCCGCAAACCACGCTGCCGCCGCTCGAGGGATTGCGGGCTGACAACACGCAGATCCCCGGCCTCGATCCCGCCGCGTTCAAGGGCAAGGTCAGTCTCGTCAATGTCTGGGCGTCCTGGTGCGTGCCGTGCCACGACGAGGCGCCGCTGCTGACCGAGTTGGCAAAAGACAAACGCTTCCAGCTTGTCGGCATCAACTACAAGGATGCCGCCGACAATGCCCGGCGCTTCCTGGGGCGCTACGGCAACCCGTTCGGCCACGTCGGCGTCGATGCCAACGGCCGCGCCTCGATCGAATGGGGCGTCTATGGCGTGCCCGAGACTTTCGTCGTCGGTCGCGAAGGCACCATCGTCTACAAGCTGGTGGGACCGATCACGCCGGAGAATCTGCGGACGGTGCTGTTGCCGCAGATGGAGAAGGCGTTGAAGGCGGGGTCGTAGCCAAGACCGTCATTGCGAGCGTAGCGACGGAGTCGGCCTCGCGCACCGCTGTCATGCCCCGCGAAGGCGGGGCATCCAGTACGCCGCAGCCTCTCCGCATCTCACTGCTGTCTCTGGAATACTGGATCGCCCGCCTTCGCGGGCGATGACAGTTGAGTGTGTGAAGAGCCGAAAGACCTTACCCCTTCCTCACATCGCCCGCCTCGGCCTCGCTGGCCTCCAGCGACGCCGGCTCGAGGTGGTAGCGCTTGGTCAGCGGCATCTGGGCGATGGCGAAGATCATGGTGATCGGCGTGACGCCGAACACCTTGAAGTTCACCCAGAAGTCCGTGCTCTGGGTGCGCCAGACGATCTCGTTCATAACCGCCATGCCGGCGAAGAACAGCGCCCAGCGCAAGGTGAGGATGCGCCAGCCCTGCGGCGTCAAATTGAACATCTGGTCGAACATGACGGCGATGAAGGAGCGGCCGAACAACAGGCCGCCGCCGAGGATCGCGGCGAACAAAGCGTAGATGATGGTCGGCTTGAGCTTGATGAAGGTCTCGTCATGCAGCACCAGGGTCAGCGTGCCGAACACCAGCACGATGACGCCTGTCACGATCGCCATGATCGGGATGTGCCGCGTCACCACATAGGAGGCGATCATCGCCGCGACTATCGCGACCATGAAGGCGCCGGTCGCGGCGAACAGATTGAACTTCGCATTGACGAAGAAGAACACGAGCAGCGGGCCGAGCTCGGTCGCAAGCTTGAACAGCGGGTGCGGCTGGGTCTTGTCCATTCTTCAGCTTTCGATTCCGGCTATCGCGCGGGCGAAATCACGCGCGGTGAACGGCGCGAGATCGTCGACGCCTTCGCCGACGCCGATGAAATGCACCGGCAGTTTGAATTTCTCCGCGAGCGCCACCAGGATGCCGCCGCGGGCGGTGCCGTCGAGCTTGGTCATCACGAGGCCGGTGACCCCGGCGGTGCGATGGAAGGCCTCGACCTGCGACAGCGCGTTCTGACCGACGGTGGCGTCCAGCACGAGCAGCACGGCATGCGGCGCCGTCGCGTCCACCTTGCGGATGACGCGCACGACCTTTTCGAGCTCGTTCATCAGCTCGGCCTTGTTCTGAAGCCGCCCGGCCGTGTCGATCAGGAGCACGTCGATGGCCTGCTCCTTCGCCGCCGTCAGCGCATTGAAGGCGAGGCTCGCCGAATCCGAGCCCTGCGCACCTGATATGACGGGCGTCCTCGTGCGTTCGCCCCAGACCTTGAGCTGTTCGATCGCCGCTGCGCGAAACGTGTCGCCGGCGGCCAGCATCACCTTGCGGCCTTCGGACGCGAATTTTTGCGAGAGTTTTCCGATGGTGGTGGTCTTGCCGGAGCCGTTGACGCCGACCACGAGGATGACGAACGGCTTCCTGCCGGCGTCGATCTCGAGCGGCTTCGCCACCGCCGCCAGCACCTTCTCGACCTCGGTCGCGACGACGTCCTTGACCTCGTCCGCCGAGATCGCCTTGTCGTAGCGTCCCGTGCCAACCGCATCCGCGATCCGCACCGCGACCGAGGTGCCGAGGTCGGCGCGCAGCAGCACGTCCTCGATGTCGTCGAGCATGGCGCGGTCGAGCTTGCGCTTGGTGACGAGGTCGGCGACCGCGGTCCCGAGCGAGGACGAGGTGCGCTTCAGCCCGTCGGACAGGCGGCGCCACCAGCTCAGCTTGGGGGTCTCGGGGGTGGTATCGTTCATGGTGGCGGTGTGTTAGCCGTTCCGGCTCGCAAACGAAAGTCTTGACCGAAAGTCCTGCAATTGCTCGATGTTCCCGAACTGACCGCCGAGGAAATCCTGGGCCGCGTGCTCCATCGCGACGGATTGATGCTGGTCATCGACAAGCCGGCCGGCCTGCCGGTGCATCGCGGTCCCAAGGGCGGTGCGAACCTCGAAACATCGTTCGACGCGCTTCGTTTCGGCCTGCCGCGGCCGCCGGTGCTGGCCCACCGGCTGGACAAGGACACCTCCGGTTGCCTCGTGCTCGGCCGCCATCGCAAGGCGACGGCCTCGCTCGGCCTGCTGTTCAAGCATGGCAAGATCGGCAAGACCTACTGGACCATCGTCGAGGGCGGCCCCACCGAGGACGAAGGCACCATCGACATGCCCCTCGGGCGACTGAACGCCGAACGCGGCTGGTGGCAGAAGCCCGATCCCGAGGGCCAGAAGGCCATCACCAACTGGAAGGTGATGGGCCGGGGCGACGGCCTGACCTGGCTCGCCATGGAACCGGTCACCGGGCGGACCCATCAATTGCGGGTGCATTCGTCGGCGACCGGCTGGCCGATCTTCGGCGATAACATTTACGGCAACGGCCCGCGCTTCGGCGAGCCGAAGCTGCACCTGCATTCCCGCGAGATCGTGGTACCGATCTCCCGCAACAAGGAGCCGGTCCGCGTGGTGGCGCCGGCCCCACCCCACATGCACGAGCGGCTCCGCGCCTGCGGGTGGAACGGGGAGTAGCCCAACTGCTCGCCCCTCATGGTGAGGAGGCCGCGCAGCGCTGCCTATAGTTTACGAAACGTTCAGTGCTCGTCGCTAACGATAGCGGTTGCTTAGAACAAGCTTCCGTCAATCTGCTCAGGACGAGCTGCGCGTCATGTCCACGGCCGAGTTATCGATCATCGACGAGGTCGAGTCCGCGCTTCGGACTGGCTCGGCGGAAAAGGGCCTGGCAACAGCCCGCCGCGTCACCGACCTGTTCCTGTCCTCCGCCGGCAGTTTCGACCACGAGCAGATCGCACTGTTTGACGACGTGCTCGATCGCCTGATCGGCACCATCGAGCTCCGCGCCATCGCCGACATGGGCGCGCGCGTTGCTCTCGCCGAGATCAGCGCGCAGCTCGCGCCGATCGCGCAGGCGCCGCCATCGGTCATTCGCCGGCTCGCCAACAATGACGAAATCCGCATCGCCGGTCCCGTGCTGCAGGAATCCGCGCGCCTCGACGACGGCGCGCTGGTGCAGATCGCCTCGAGCAAGGGCGAGCCGCATCTGCTCGCCGTCGCCGGACGCTGGTGGCTGAAGGAGATCGTCACCGATGCATTGCTGGCGCGGCGCTATCCCAGCGTCAGCCGGCGGCTCGCCGCCAATCCCGGCGCGCGCGTGTCCGGCAACGGATTTGCCGTCATTGTCGGACAGGCCGAGGCCGACCCCGAGCTCGCGGTCAGCGTTGGCGTCCGCGTCGATCTGCCCTCAGACCTGCGTCGTCAATTGCTGCGCTCGGCAACGGATGCCGTGCGGACCCGGCTGTTGTCGCGCGCTCCGCCGCATCTGTTCGAGGAGATCCAGACCGCGATCGCAGCCGTCACCGTCGGTGTCGAGCGCGAGATGTCGGGGGTCCGCGATTTCGAAGGTGCCAAGCGCGCCGTCGCAGGCCTGAAGGCGACCGGCCAGCTCGGCGAAGCGACGCTGCTCGGCTTCGCAACGCAGCGGCGTTATGAGGAAGCGGTGGCCGCATTGGCCGCATTGTCGGGATCGACCGTCGAAGTGATTCGCCCGCTGATGCAAAGCCTGCGCGAGGACGGCCTGCTGGTGCCGTGCAAGGCGGCGCAGCTCAGCTGGGAAACCACCGCCGCCGTGCTCCAAAGCCGCTTTGCGACCGGCGCGATGAAACCGGCCGATATCGCAAGCGCTCAAAGCCATTACGCGCGCATGACCCCGGAGAATGCGCGGCGGACGCTGCGGTTCTGGCAGGTGCGGGCGTTGTAGGCTGTTTGGGGCGCGCCGCTTCTCCACCCTCGGTGTCGTCCCGGCGAAGGCCGGGACCCATAACCACAGGGAGAAGTTTGGCGACGACGGTCCGCTACTCTGCTTGGTTGGGACAAGCACCGCGGATCACCGATAGATCACGCGGTATGGGTCCCGGCCTTCGCCGGGACGACGCTGGAGGTACAGCGCGTCGTCACTCGCCGCAACGAGGCTAAGCAGTCAGCCGCGCGCCATCACGACCGGCGATCCGCAGCGGCACGATGCGGCCCACACGCTCGCCCGCGATCGCCACCGGCAGATAATGCTCCGTCCGTCCCTGCTCCTCGCTCTCGATCAGCACCTCGCGCGTGGCGCCGATCTCGGCTTGCAGCCGCTGCAGAAGCGCAGCCTCACCGGCTGAGCGTAGCCGTTTCGACCGCTCCCTGATTGCGCCGCCCGCAACCTGCGGCATCCGCGCGGCCGGCGTGCCGGGACGCGGCGAATAGGGGAAGACGTGGAGGAATGTCAGGCCGCATTCCCTGACCAGATCGAGCGAGCGCGAGAACATCTCCTCGGTCTCGGTCGGAAAGCCCGCAATGATGTCGGCGCCCAGCGCGATGTCCGGGCGCAGGCGACGGACCTGGTCGCAGAACGCGATGGCGTCGCCGCGCGTATGCCGCCGCTTCATGCGCTTCAAGATCATGTCGTCGCCGGACTGCAGCGACAGGTGCAGATGCGGCATCAGCCGCGAATCCTCAGCGATGGCATCCAACAGATCGCTGTCAGCCTCGATCGAATCGATCGAGGAGATGCGCAGGCGCCTCAGCTCCGGCACGTGCCGCAAAATCTGCTTCGTCAGCAGGCCGAGCTTCGGCGTACCCGGCAGGTCGGCGCCGTAGCTGGTGAGATCGACGCCGGTCAGCACGATCTCGGCATGGCCGCGCGCGACCAACGCCCGGACCTGATCGACCACCGCGCCCATCGGCACCGAGCGCGAATTGCCGCGCCCGAACGGAATGATACAGAAGGTGCAGCGATGGTCGCAGCCGTTCTGCACCTGCACGAACACGCGCGGCAGGCCGCTCGCAAAGCCGTCGATGAGATGCGGCGCCATCTCCTTCACCGCCATGATGTCGCTGACGGCGATTTTTTCGCTCGCACCGAGATCGAACGCCGCACGCGCCTCGCGCCATGCGGACGACCGCATCTTGTCGTCATTGCCGACGACGCGATCGACCTCGGCCATCTCGGCGAACATGCCGCTTTGCGTCTGCGCCGCGCAACCGGTGACGACGATGCGCGCTGCCGGCCGCTCGCGTTTCAGCTTGCGGATCGACTGGCGCGCCTGCGCCACCGCTTCGTTGGTGACGGCGCAGCTGTTGATGACGATGGTATCTGAAAGGCCTGCGCCCTCGGCCTCGCGGCGGATCACCTCGGCTTCAAAGGCGTTGAGGCGGCAGCCGAAGGTGACGATGTCGACGCTCATCACCCGACCGGCGCGAACAGCGCCGGATCGAAACGGCCTTCATATTCGAAAGTCGCCGTGCCCGTCATCAGCACGTGATCGTCGCGCTCGCGCCATTCGATCCCGAGCTTGCCGCCGGGCAGCGCGATCTCGACATTGCGCTCGGCGCGCTTCAGCCGCGCCGCCGCAACCGCCGTGGCACATGCGGCCGAGCCGCAGGCCCTAGTCAGGCCGGCGCCGCGCTCCCAGGTGCGGATCGTGATGTGCTGGGGATCGACGATATGGGCGAGCGTGATGTTGGCGCGCTCCGGGAAGATCGGATGGTTCTCCAGCAGCGGACCGAAACGCTCGAGATCGTAGGCGTTGACGTCATCGACCCAGAAGATCGCATGCGGATTGCCCATGCTGACGACTGAGGGCGAATGCAGGATCGGATTGTCGATCGGGCCGATCTGCAATTCGATGTAGCGGGTGTCGCGGAATTCCTGGTCGAGCGGAATGTCTTGCCAGCCGAATTTCGGCGCGCCCATGTCCACCGTATAAAGATCCGGCGCCGGACCCTGCCAGGCATTGAGCAGGCCCGCGGCCGTCTCGAACGTCGCATTGGTCTGGCCGGTCTTCTCGAAGACGCGCCGCACCACGCAGCGCATGCCGTTGCCGCAGGCGCCGGCCTCGGAGCCGTCACAGTTGTAGATGCTGATGAAAGCTTCGGTGCCGTCGAAGCGCGGCTTCTGCAGCACCATGAGCTGGTCGTAGGGCACACCGCCTCGCGCCGATGCCACCGCACGGGCGTCGTCCGGGGTGACCGTCGTGGCGGAATCGCGCATGTCGACAACGACGATCTCGTTGCCGATGCCGTTCATCTTGGCAAATGCGTGGTTGGCCAGCGCGCTCATGAAAATTCCCGAATTTCGCCTGCCTTATATGGCGATCCTTGGCCCTCTTGGCCAGAGATTTGCCGACAAGAGCCAGGACGCTGCCATGACGCATCTGTCATGGGACGAATTCGGCGCTCGCGTGTTAGAACGGCGAAATTCGCGCAACCGGGACATGCGGCCGGGTTAAGGCCTCGGGGACGTAAGCCATGGCGGATAAGCTATTGGGGAGAATAAAAATGTTCAGGTTTCGTCGTCTCGCTTTGGCCGCGCTGATTCCGGCAGCGGCCTTGTCGTTTGGTCTGTCGGCCACGCTGGCCCAAACGCCGAGCCCGGCGCCGGCCGCATCGGCTTCGCCCTCCCCGGCCGCGAGCGCTGCACCCGTGGCCACGCCCTCGCCGGCGGCCAGCGCCTCGCCAAGCCCTTCAACGTCGCCTGCGGCGTCCCCTGCAACCTCGCCCTCGCCCGCAGCCAGTGCCTCACCGAGCCCCGCCCCGCCGCCCGCTGCGGCCGCGACGCCGGCTCCGGTGCAGACGGCCGATCCGTTCGGACAGGAGACCACGCTCGAGCCTAAGAAGGTCGTGATGGTCAAGGGCACTGCCAATTGGGACTCGGCCTTCGACACGCTGATCGACGCCTTCAAGGCGCTGAACACGCTGCTGGACAAGCAGGGCATCAAGCACGCCGGCAATTCGATGATCGTCTACACCTCGACCGACGATACCGGCTTCACCTTCCTGGCCGAGATCCCGGTCGAGCAGGACCCGAAGAACCTGCCCAAGGACATGAGTGTCGGCAAATCGCCGGAGGGCAAGGCGCTGAAATTCGTCCATCGCGGCTCCTACGACAACATGGACAACACCTATGAGGCGATCACCAATCACCTCGACGACAAGAAGCTGGAAGCCAAGGACACCTTCATCGAGGAATACCTCACCGATCCCCTGAAGACGGCCGAGGACAAGCTCGTGATCAATGTATTCGTGCCGCTGAAGTGAGACCGATGAAAAAGCCTGCCATCCTTTTGACCTCCCTTGTTACGTCCTTTGCCGCCGCGATGCTGGCAACGCCTGCGCTTGCCGACGATTTTCCGTCCGCGATTTCGGTGAGCGGCGAAGCCACGGTCTCCGCCGCGCCTGATCTCGCGCAGATCGACGCCGGCGTCGCCAACGACGCCAAGTCTGCGAAGGAAGCGTCCGACGCCAACAACGCCGCGATGGGCAAGGTGCTGCTGGCGCTGAAGGGCGCAGGCATTGACGAGAAGGATTACCAGACCTCGCGGCTGTCGCTGCAGCCGCAATACGGCCAGAACAAATCCACCGGCGCCTCGCCCGTGGTCGGCTTCCGCGCGTCAAACCGCGTCACCGTGAAGATCCGCGACGTGACCAAGGTCGCCGCCATCATCGACACGCTGGTCGGCGCCGGCGCCAACGATATCGGCAACATCTCCTTCGAGGTGACGCAGGCCTCGAAACTACTCGACGATGCCCGCGAGAAGGCTGTCGCAGACGCCCGCCGCAAAGCGGAGATCTACGCCAAGGCCACCGGCGTCACGCTCGGCGCGCCGCTCAGCGTGTCCGAAGGCGGCGCCCCGATGCCGCTGTTCAAGGGACGCATGGCCGCAGCGCCGATGGCCGCAGGCGGCGCGGCCGTTGCGCCCGGCGAGGAAACGCTGGCGGTGACGGTGAATGTGAGTTGGGCGATCAAGGCGAAAGAGCAGTAGGCGCAGCTGCCGCGACAGACTCCATTGTCTGTCCCGGTGAAGCTAAATCTCCACCACCTGCCCCGGCTTCATCGCGACAAACCGCTCCTGCGGCACCTTTGCGGCGTCGAGCGCCTCGACCAAGGCCTTCGCCGGCGCATCGATGGCTTCATCGGTCAGCTGAAACGTGCCGTGATGATGCCCGAGTGCGGCTTGCGCGCCGCAATCCGCGAGCGCCTTCACCGCATCTTCCGGGTTCATGTGCTGGTCGCGCATGAACCAGCGCGGCTCGTAGGCGCCGATCGGGAGGATCGCCAGGCGTAGCGGGCCGTGCTTCTCGGCGACTCGGCGGAAATGCCCGCCATCGCCATAGCCGGAATCGCAGACGACGTAGATTTTCCCCGCCGGCGTCTCCAGCACGAAACTCGCCCATAGCGCCTTGTTGCGATCGAACATGCCGCGCGCCGACCAGTGCCGGGTCGGCACCAGCGTCACGGCGATGCCGCCGCCGAGCTCGACGCGATCGTGCCAGTCGAACGCTTCCACCTTGATCGTCGCATCGGTGCTGCGCATCGTGACGTCATTGCCGAGCGGGGTCACCACACGCGGGGCAAAATTCTTGGCGAGCCGCGACAGCGTCGCCATGTCGAGATGATCGTAATGGCCGTGCGAGACCAGCACGACATCGATCTTCGGCAGCTTGTCGAACGCAATGCCGGGATCGTTGTGCCGCTTGGGCCCGGCGAAGCTGACGGGCGAGACCCGCATCGACCAGACGGGATCGACGAGAATATTGAGGCCGCCGGTCTGGATCAGCCAGCTGGCGTGGCCGACGAAAGAGAGCCGCACCTTGTCGCCGTCGACGCGGTCCGGCGGGGTGTCGGCATGGGGGCTCGGCGCCCAATCCGGCCAGCTCGCGCGCTGCCGCTTGCCGCCGAATTGCCAGCGCAGGACCTCTCGAAGCGATTTCGGCGGCACGCCGTCCGGATCGAAGAAGTTCAGACCGTCGAAATGGTCGGAGACCGGGCCGTCATAGGTTTTCATGCGGGACATCCAAAGGGAGGGCACGCCGACCAATGCGCCGGCACCGGCGAGCAGTCCGAAAAGGCGGCGGCGGGTGATCGGCACGGATCTGGCTTCAGGGACGGTCGGAGGGGCGGGACATCAAGCTGTCATATGGGCCGGCCCCGATGAAAAGGAACCCACGGCCGAAAGAACTTTGTTTTCAGTAGCTTGCTCTGGCAATGGCGCTCCGCGCCCCTAACTTTCCTTGACTTTCGGGCGGCACCGGCGTTTAACCCGGCCACTTTCTCGGAAAGGCTTTCTTTTCGACCCGCCCACTGGCCCCAGAGGCCAGAGGCCAACGCCCGACAGCGCTATGCGCCCTCGGGCGTAAAGGTGTTTGGATTTTCTGCTCCCTCCTCCGCGCATGCGGGCAGAGGTGAAAAAGGACAACGGCATTGTTCGACAATCTGTCGGAACGGCTTGGCGGCATTCTCGATCGTCTGACGGGGCGCGGTGCGCTGACCGAAAAGGACGTCGACGCGGCCATGCGCGAGGTGCGCCGCGCGCTGCTGGAAGCCGACGTGGCTCTCGAAGTGGTGCGCAGCTTCACCGAGCGGGTCCGCGAGCAGGCGATCGGCGCCACCGTCGTCAAGTCGGTGACCCCAGGCCAGATGGTGGTCAAGATCGTCCACGACGAGCTGATCAACACGCTCGGCGCCGAAAGCCAGACCATCGACATCAATTCCGTGCCGCCGGTGCCGATCATGATGGTCGGCCTGCAAGGCTCCGGCAAGACCACCACCACCGCAAAGCTCGCCCGTCGCATGGTCCAGCGCGACAAGCGCAAGGTGCTGATGGCATCGCTCGACATCTACCGTCCCGCGGCGATGGAGCAGCTGGCCGTCCTGGGCCGCGACCTCGACATTCCGACGCTGCCGATCATCGCCGGCCAGCAGCCGGCGCAGATCGCAAAGCGCGCGCTCGAGGCCGGCAAGCTCGGCGGCTACGACGTCGTGCTGCTCGACACGGCCGGCCGCACCACGCTCGACGAAGAGATGATGGCGGAAGCAGCCGCGATCAAAGCCGCCGCAAATCCGCATGAAGTGCTGCTGGTGGCGGACAGCCTCACCGGCCAGGACGCCGTCAACCTCGCGCGCGCCTTCGACGAGCGCGTCGGCCTCACCGGCATCGTGCTGACACGAGTCGACGGCGACGGCCGGGGCGGCGCCGCGCTGTCGATGCGCGCGGTGACCGGCAAGCCGATCAAGCTGCTCGGCACCGGTGAAAAGACGGACGCGCTGGAGGATTTCCATCCCGACCGTATCGCCGGCCGCATCCTCGGCATGGGCGACGTCGTGTCGCTGGTCGAACGCGCCGCCGCCAACATCGATGCCGAAAAGGCCGCGCGCACCGCCGAGCGGATGCGCAAGGGTCAGTTCGACCTCAACGACATGCGCGAGCAGCTGTCGCAGATGGCCAATATGGGCGGCATCAGCGGGCTGATGGGCATGATGCCCGGCATCGCCAAGATGAAGAACCAGATCGCGGCCGCCGGCATCGACGACAAGATCTTGAAGCGCCAGGTCGCGGTGATCGATTCCATGACGCGCGACGAGCGCCGTCATCCCGATCTGCTCAAGGCCAGCCGCAAGAAGCGCATCGCCGCAGGTTCCGGCCAGAGCGTCGAGCAGGTCAACAAGCTGCTCAAGATGCACCGGAACATGGCCGACATGATGAAGGCCATGGGCTCCGGCAAGCGCGGTCCGCTCGCCGGCATCGCGCAGGCGATGGGCTTTGGCGGCGGCATGAAGCCGCCTTCGCCGGAAGAGATGAAGGCGCTGCAGGAGAAGATGCAGGGTGGCGGCGGACAAGGTCTGCCCAGCCTGCCGAAGGATTTACCTGCCGGACTGCGCCAGGGTCTGCCGAACGTTCCGGGTCTGACCGGGCTGAGCGGCAAGCCGATGCTGCCGGGCCTCGGCGGTTTCTCCGGCAAGAAGAAATGAGGAATTCGTCGCGGGAGATCGCAACGGTCTCGCGCAACGCGGAATACCAATCAACCGAACAAAACGTACTTTGAAGGAGAACTTAGATGTCCGTCGTTATCCGTCTCGCCCGCGCCGGCACCAAGAAGCGCCCCGTCTATCACGTCGTCGTCGCCGATTCGCGCTTCCCCCGCGATGGCCGCTTCATCGAGCGTCTCGGCTATTTCAACCCGCTGCTGCCGAAGGACAACGAGACCCGGCTGAAGCTCGACATGGACAAGGTGAAGGCGTGGCTCGCCAAGGGCGCGCAGCCGTCGGACCGTGTGTCGCGCTTCCTCGACGCCGCCGGCGTCAAGAAGCGCGAAGTGCGCAACAATCCGGAGAAGGCCGTGCCGCGCAAGGAGCGCAAGGCGCAGGCCGAAGCCGCCGCGAAGGGTTAAGGCGAGATCATGCCGGCGCTGGTCTGCGTCGCGCGGATCGGCGCCGCGCATGGCGTGCGCGGCGCGGTCAAACTGTGGACCTTCACCGAAGATCCCTTTGCCGTGCGGAGCTACGGTCTGCTCTCGTCCAAGGACGGCAAGCGCCAGTTCGAGGTTGCAACGGCGCGCGCGGCCAAGGATCATCTGGTTGCGACGTTCAAGGGCGTCACGACCCGCGATGAGGCCGAGCGCCTCAACGGCATCGAGCTCTACGTCGCGCGCGAAAAACTGCCCGCGACGGACGAGGGCGAATATTACCACACCGATCTGATCGGGCTCGCCGCCGTCACCACGGCCGGCGATGCGCTCGGCCGCGTGCTCGCGATCCACAATTTCGGCGCCGGCGACATCATCGAGATCGCGCCGCCCACAGGCACCACGCTGCTGCTGCCGTTCACGGACGCGGTGGTGCCGGAGGTCGACATCGCAGGCGGCCGCGTCGTGATCGCGCTGCCGCAGGAAATCGAGGCAGAGGACACGGAGGAGGATTCCTCCCCGAGTCGTCCGGGCGAAGGCCGGGACCCATAACCACAGGCCAGAATTTTTGGCTAAGCTGATCGCTCCAGCCGTCGCAAAACGAAGTGCGGTGGTTATGGGTCCCGGATCTGCGCTCTGCTTGTCCGGGACGACAATAATTGAGATCCAATGACCACCTCCTCACCCTGGCGCGCGACGGTGCTGACGCTGTTTCCGGAAATGTTTCCGGGGCCGCTGGGCGTGAGCCTGGCCGGCCGGGCGCTGGCTGGCGGGCTCTGGGAGCTGGAGGCGCGGGACATCCGGGCCTCGGCCACCGACCGCCACCGCAGCGTCGATGACACCCCGGCCGGCGGCGGGCCGGGCATGGTGCTTCGGGCCGATGTTCTGGCGGCGGCCATCGATGCCGCCGGGATTGGCCCGGACCGGCCGAAACTGCTGATGAGCCCGAGGGGTCGGCCATTGACCCAGGCCCGCGTCCTGGAGCTCGCCAAGGGCCCGGGTCCCCTGATCGTCTGCGGGCGGTTCGAGGGGGTGGACCAGCGCGTGATCGACGGGCGGGGTTTGGAGGAGGTCTCGATCGGGGATTACGTGCTCTCCGGCGGTGAAATCGCGGCCCTGGCCCTGATCGACGCCTGTGTTCGGCTGCTGCCCGGCGTGATGGGCAAGGAGGCCTCGGGAACCGAGGAAAGCTTCTCGGACGGTCTCCTCGAATACCCCCAATACACCCGGCCGCAGCTGTTCGAGGGAACCCCGATCCCGGAGATCCTGACCTCCGGCGACCACGCCAAGGTCGCCAGCTGGCGGCGGGCGGAATCCGAGGCGCTGACGGCGGCCCGGCGACCGGATTTGTGGGCCCAGATCCCGAGCAAAGTCCCGAATCGGGCCGGACGCCAAAAAACGCCAAAAAACAAGACAGACGGGTGACAAACGCTCCGGCTTGCCTTATAGCAGCGGCCACATCCGCAATGGCTGGATAAACGAATTTCGCGCAGCCCCCGTTTTCCAAGGCTGGGCGCGCCGATGGAGATTTACCCATGAACCTGATCCAACAGCTCGAAAAAGAGCAATTCGACAAGCTCTCCGCCAACAAGGAGATTCCGGAATTCGGCCCCGGCGACACCGTGATCGTCAACGTGAAGGTCGTCGAAGGCGACCGCACCCGCGTGCAGGCCTATGAAGGCGTTTGCATCGGCCGTTCCGGCGGCGGTCTCAACGAGAGCTTCACGGTGCGCAAGATTTCGTACGGCGAAGGCGTGGAGCGCGTGTTCCCGGTGATGTCGCCGATGATCGACTCGATCAAGGTGGTGCGCCGCGGCAAGGTCCGTCGCGCCAAGCTCTATTATCTCCGCAACCTTCGCGGCAAGTCGGCCCGCATCGTCGAGAAGAAGCAGGACCGCCCGGCTGCTGCCGTCAACGAGTAAGCTCCGCTTACAGGCGAGTTACCGAGAGCGCGGGGCCCAACCCCGCGCTTTTTTGTTGCGTCAGCCGTGCGCGTCAAAGCCCTCGCGATTTCAATTCGGCCTGCTATATATTCTTGGAATGTTTCCAGATTTGACCAGCCTCTCGCCCGTCAAGCGCGTCGTCATCGACGATCGCTCGCGGCTGCCCGGCCGGTTCTTCGGACGCTTCGCGACCTCGGCAACGTCAGAGCTTACGCGCGCAGCCTAAAAGCTGCGCTGACGATTTTGTTGCCCCGCGCGCCAGCCGCGCAACCCGCTCTACACAACATTCCTGGAGCTGACGCTCATGTCCAAGCCGACCACATTGTACGACAAGATCTGGAACGACCATCTGGTGCACGAAGCCGAGGACGGCACCTGCCTGCTCTATATCGATCGCCATCTGGTGCACGAGGTCACTTCACCGCAGGCGTTCGAAGGCCTGCGCGCCACCGGCCGCAAGGTCCACGCACCCGAGAAGACGCTGGCCGTCGTCGATCACAACGTGCCGACCACCGACCGCACCAAGCCGAACCCCGACCCTGAAAGCATCGAGCAGATCAAGGCACTGGCCGACAACGCCAAGGAATTCGGCATCGAATATTACGACGAGTTCGACAAGCGTCAGGGCGTCGTCCACGTCATCGGTCCCGAGCAGGGCTTCACGCTGCCCGGCACCACCATCGTCTGCGGTGACAGCCACACCTCGACGCATGGTGCGTTCGGCGCGCTCGCGCACGGCATCGGCACGTCGGAAGTCGAGCATGTGCTGGCGACGCAGACGCTGATCCAGAAGAAGGCGAAGAACATGCGCGTCACCGTCGATGGCAAATTGCCTGACGGCGTGACGGGCAAGGACATCATCCTCGCGATCATCGGCGAGATCGGCACCGCGGGCGGCACCGGCTACGTGCTCGAATACGCCGGCGACGCGATCCGTGCGCTCAGCATGGAAGGCCGCATGACGGTCTGCAACATGTCGATCGAAGGCGGTGCGCGCGCCGGCCTGGTCGCGCCGGACCAGAAGGCGTTCGACTTCTTGCGCGGCCGCCCGAAGGCACCGAAGGGCGCGGATTGGGACGCCGCGATGCGTTACTGGGAGAAGTTGCGCTCGGACGAGGGCGCGCATTTCGACCACGAGCTGCGGCTCGATGCAGCGAAGCTGCCGCCGATCGTGACCTGGGGCACTTCGCCTGAGGATGTCATCTCGGTCACCGGCAGCGTGCCCGATCCCGACAAGATCGCGGACGAGGCCAAGCGTCTCTCCAAGCACCGTGCCTTGAAGTACATGGGCTTGACCGCGGGGACGAAGATCACCGACATCAAGCTCGACCGCATCTTCATCGGCTCCTGCACCAACGGCCGGATCGAGGATCTGCGCGCCGCCGCCAAGATCGCGGAAGGCAAGCAGGTCGCAGGCGGCGTCAACGCCATGGTCGTGCCGGGCTCCGGCCTCGTGAAGGAGCAGGCCGAGGCTGAAGGTCTGGACAAGATCTTCATCAAGGCCGGCTTCGAATGGCGCGAGCCCGGTTGCTCGATGTGCCTCGCGATGAACCCCGACAAGCTGGCTCCGGAAGAGCGCTGCGCCTCGACCTCGAACCGCAATTTCGAGGGCCGCCAGGGCTTCAAGGGCCGCACCCATCTGGTGTCGCCGGCGATGGCCGCAGCCGCGGCGATCGCGGGTCACTTCGTCGACATCAGGGAGTGGCGGTAAGCCGCTCCCTGCAATTTGAGCGATCGCGGCAAACCGCCGTTAATCGGCAGCGCCGACACTGCGTCCTCGCGAGGGTTTTGCGAGGACAGGAGCTCATGCCCGGCAAGCCTGAATATGTCGATCTGATCAGCGCGGCGACGCCCCAGCACCGGCGGCGCGCGGCACCGCTGCGCATGGTCGCCAAGCCCGAGGTCGAGGAGGCCTCAAAGCTCAGCCGCTGGCCGCCGGCGATGTTCAAGCAATGGAAGCTGGAGAACCTCACGCGCTGGACGTCGGCGACCTGGAAACTGAAGGATTGGATTTAGGCCACATCCTCCGTCATGCCCGTGCTTGTCCCGGGCATCCACGAACTTTCTGCACAAGCCCAATAACGTGGATGGCCGGGACAAGCCCGGCCATGACGCGTGCGGAGCTAGCAGCAACTCACATCACCAATAGCGGTACGGATGGTGCCAGCGATGCCAGCGGCAGACGCGGCGCGGGCCGTAATAGGTCCAGATGACCCGGCAGCGGCGCGGATGGCTGTAATAGGGATAGTAGCCGCCATAGTAGCGCCGGTGGAAATGGCGATGGCCGTAATAGGCGGGGCGATAGATGCCGTAGCGATGGAATCCGCCTCCGCCATAGTGGCGAACTCCGCCGTAGCGATAGCCGCCGCCATGAAAGGCGGGCGCGGCGCGGAAGCCACCCGCGTGGAAACCACCGCCGCGGAAGCCACCGATATGCCCTCCGCCACCGTGGAAGCCGCCTCCACCGTGGAAGCCGCCGCCATGACCGCCACCACCATGTCCACCGCCGCCGCCGCCGTGGCGAACCGGGATCACATCGCCACTTGCGGCCTTCGCCGCAGGCAACGCCGTCGGATTGATCGGGGTCATCGCCTCGGCAGGACGCGTGGTCCCGGCCGACAGCATCAGCGTCGCAGCAGCCGCAATCCCGAGCAAGCGCATCGGGCTTGCCCTGAGACCCAATATTCTCAGCATCGACTTCTCCCTGAATCTGGACAGCGGAGTTGCGACGCTCGCTCCCGGCGCGCGTCATCCCTGTTCATTGGCAGTCGCTCCCAAGATTAAATTAGGGACAGCGACGTGAATGCCTCATGAATGAACGACGGGCCCGGCGTCGCGCCGCGACGTCGTCACCATGGCCCGAAGCCGAGCACGAACGGTGCCGGCACGCCGTAAGGATAAGGACGGTAGTAGACAGGCCGCGCGTAGTAATGCGGATCGGGACGCGGGGCGAATCGCACGACGTCGGACCGCACATGTCGGCGCCCGTCGAACACCGCGCGCCCGGCCGACGCGTCGGGCAGCTTCGTCACCCTGTGCGCAGCGGACGCGTGAGGCAGGCCTGCGGCAAGCCCGACGGCAACCGCCAATGCGAACCATCTCGTCATGAAGACCTCCGCCTCAGGCGCGCGACGGCATCGCGCTCGTATCAGCCCCGGCGCCAGTAGCAGCTCATATGCGGCACGATCACCGTGCCGCTCGGGCGATATTCCTGCACATAGGTGGCGTTGCACTCGCGGACCGCATCGGGACCGGGATTGTAACGGGGATAGACGCCATCCGGACTGTAATAGGGCGTGACGCGCAGGCGCGCCGGGGCCCGCTTGCGCGGCGGCGGGAGATCGTTTCGTGAGGCCGCCTGGGCGAGCCTGATCCCGGTAGCCGCGGTCTGGGCCTCCGCGCCAACGCAAAACTGCGAAAACAACCCCATGCACAGTAGCGTCAGCGCTGTTTTCGCTCGCATTTTTCCGCCCATTTGAACGTCCACTTCGAGGCCCTACGCTCCCCGTTTTGACGGCGCCCGTCAACCTCGTCGCGCTTATAAAGCCGGATGCATCGCCGCGAAACCCACGCTATGACAAGCCCATGTGGACGGAATTGAAAGCGCCCTCGCTGGCCGAGATGGAAGCGATGGCGCACGAAGTGTTCGAACGCCTGCCGGCGGAGTTTCGAAGGCTGTGCGAGGGCGTGATCATCCGCGTCGACGACTTCCCGACCGAGGAAGTCCTGGACGAGATGGCATGCGAGAGCGAGTTCGACCTGCTCGGCCTGTTCCAGGGCGTCGGCCTGCCGCAGCAGAGTTTTGGCGACGTGGCGCGGCTGCCCAACATGGTCTGGCTCTACCGCCGGCCGATCCTGGACTATTGGGCCGAGCACGACGAAAGCCTCGGCCATATCGTCCGCCACGTCCTGATCCACGAGATCGGCCATCATTTCGGCCTGTCGGACGACGATATGACTGCGATCGAGGCTCAAGAGCCCGGTTAGGCAGACGAGATCTGCCGAATTCGGCCTAGGATTTCCGCCCCGATCGCGATAAATACCGGTTCCCTAGACCACCCCGGGAAAGCGCAACCATGGACAAGTTCACCACGCTGGAAGGCGTCGCGGCGCCGCTGAAGATCATCAATGTCGACACCGACATGATCATTCCGAAGCAGTACCTCAAGACCATCAAGCGCACCGGCCTTGGCAAGGGGCTCTTCTCCGAGCAGCGCTACAAGGACGACGGCAGCGAGAATCCGGATTTCGTCCTCAACCAGCCCGCCTATCGCAATGCGAAGGTGCTGGTCGCCGGCGACAATTTCGGCTGCGGCTCGAGCCGCGAGCACGCGCCCTGGGCGCTGCTCGACTTCGGCATCCGCTGCGTGATCTCGACCTCGTTCGGCGACATCTTCTACAACAACTGCTTCAAGAACGGCATTCTGCCGATCCGGGTGGCCCAGGAAGACCTCGACAAGCTGTTCGACGACGCCGAGCGTGGCGCCAACGCGACGCTGACGATCGACCTGCCGAACCAGGAGATCCGCGGTCCCGACGGCGGCAAGGTCAAGTTCGAGATCGACCCGTTCCGCAAGCATTGCCTGATGAACGGCCTCGACGACATCGGCCTGACGATGGAGAAGAAGGCCTCGATCGACACCTATGAGGACAAGCTCAAGCGCGAACGCGCCTGGGCCTGATCTCAAGTTTTTATTTGAGCCCCGGTGCTGACAGCGCCGGGGCTTTTTCTTTGCCAGCGTTGTCCTCTATAGCTTGCGCCCATGCTGCCTGACATCGTCACCTTCTGGCACGGCCCGATGGACGCCCTGCGCCAGACCTGCCTGCGCTCGCAGCTGGCGGCCGGCCACAAGGTCACGGTCTACAGTTTTGACACCATTCCCGGCCTGCCCGCCGGCGTCGGCAACGCGGATGCCGAGGCGATCCTGCCGCATGCGTTCTCCGAACGATTGCGGCCGCCGCAGCCGGACGGCAGCTGGCGCGACTGGACCACGCTCCAGTTCAGCGACTTCTTCCGCATGAAGCTGATGGCAAAAGGCCTCGGCCTCTGGCTCGACGCCGATGTGCTGCTGCTCAAATCCGTCGAGATCAATCCGGCAAAGCCCTATTTCGCGTGGGAGCGGCCACGCCAGCTCGGCAATTCCGTGATCTACCTTCCACCCGAACACGGCATCGTTGCCGCTTTCGAAGAGCTGATGGAGCAGGAGGAGCTGACGCCGAACTGGCTGTCGCTGCGCCATCGCGTCACGTTTGCGATGCGCCGCCTGCGCGGCGGCTCGAACCGCCTCTCCGACATCCGCGTTGCGATCTTCGGGCCGGCGGCACTCACCGCGCTCGCGCGCCGCACCGGCGAGCTGCACTGCGCCTTGCCGAAGCAGTCGTTCTACGCCGTGCATGCCGAACCAAAGCTGTTCTTCGATCCCTCGAGCTATCTCGGCCTGGTCACCGACCGCGACATCATCGGCCTGCACATCTCGCCAAAGGGCCGCGGCGGCGAGAAACCGATCCCGGGCAGCCTGTATGCGTGGGCGGCGGAGCGGTTCGGCTGACTGCCGCGCAAGAGGTGCGCTCCCTCTCCCGCTTGCGGGAGAGGGTTGGAGAGAGGGGCGCGCCGACCTCTCCCGCAAGCGGGAGAGGTGCAGCGGAGCCGGGCTCCCTCATCGCTATTTGATCCAGCGCAACGCGCACCTGCACCATTGTGCCTAATCTCGCTCCAATTCCGCCGTTCGAATGGAGCTTCGCATGAGCACCGCAACCAGGCCTTATCCCATTGTCCAGGACCTCATCGAGTCCTTTGCAAGCTGGCTGAAGCATCGCCGCGAGCTGAACGAGATCCGGCAGCTCGACCGCGCCGATTTCGATCGCATCGCGCAAGACCTGCGGATCGCGCCTGACGATCTCGAAGAGCTGGTTCGCCACGGCAAGCACGCCGCCGACGAATTGCCGAAGATGCTGGAGCAGCTCGGCATCAGCGCCGAAGGGCTCGGCCGCGCGCATCCGCTGCTGCTGCGCGACATGGAGCGGGTCTGCGCGCTTTGCAGCCACAAGGGCCAGTGCGATCGCGAGCTGGCCGACGGCACCGCCGCGGAGAACTACCACGGCTTCTGCGCCAATGCGTCAACGCTGGAGTCGCTCGATCGCGCCGATCACGCGTTGCGCTGAGGCACGCGGATCTCCTGCCTTAGCGCCGCTCTCCTCGGCCGCCAGCCGTTCCGACTGGCGTTCGACTACCGGCCTTGCAAATCCCGTAGCAGACCGTCAACGCGGTCCGCGCGAAGATCAAGCACTGGCAGCCATCGCCGCGGCTTCCGCTGCGGCGCGCTGCATGCTGGTCGACATCTCGTTGGTCACCGTGCTTTGCTCTTCGATTGCCGCGGCCGTCGACGTCACATATTCGCTGACATTGTTGATGGCCGACTTGATCGAGGCCAGGGCGGTGACGACGTCTCCGGAGATGCCGTTGAGGCTACCGATCTCGGCGCCGATCTTGTCAGTGGCCTGCTTGGCCTGGTTGGCGAGACTCTTAACCTCCGAGGCGACCACCGCAAAGCCCCGACCGGCTTCGCCGGCGCGGGCGGATTCGATGGTGGCGTTAAGGGCCAGGAGGTTGATCTGCCCGGTGATGTTGTTGATGAGTTCGACGATCCCGCTCATCGCCAGCGCGGCTTCAGTAAGGCGCTGCGCCTGGGCGTCGGCGGCGGCGACCTGATCGACCGCACTGCTGGCAGTCTGGCGCGACTTGGTCATGGCCTCGGAGATCTCCCGCACCGAGGCATTCAATTCCTCCGAACCCGCGGCGACCGATTCCATCATGCCGCGGACGCGCTCGTTGCCCATGCGGACCAGCACCTGCTTCGTGACGTCGGTCGCATATTTCACGACCTTGAACGGCTTGCCGTTGAGATCCATGATCGGATTGTAGGACGCCTGGATGTAGACCTCCCTGCCGCCCTTGCCGATGCGCTTGTATTCAGCCGCCTGGTACTGGCCGCGGTTGAGCGCCGCCCAGAACTCGCGATAGCCATTGCCATCGCGCTCCGACGGCTCGACGAACGTGCTGTGGTGCTTGCCCTTGATCTCCGCCAACGAATAGCCGAGCGCGCCGAGGAAGTTCTCGTTCGCGGTGACGATCGTGCCGTCCATGTTGAACTCGATCACGGCTTGGGCCTTCTCGATGGCCGCGATCTGGCCCGCAAGGTCGGCATTCTTCAGCTTCTCCGCCGTGACGTCGGTCGCGAACTTGGCGACACCGAACGGCTTGCCATTCTCGTCGAGTAGCGGATTGTAGGAGGCGAGGATCCAGACCTCGCGGCCGCCCTTGCCGATCCGCTTGAATTCGCCGGCCTGGTATTCGCCGCGGTTGAGCTTGGCCCAGAGCTCGCGATAGGCCGTGCCGTTGCGCTCGGCCTCGGCGATGAACATGCTGTGATGCTTGCCCTCGATTTCGGGCAACGAATAGCCAAGCGCCTTGCAGAAATTCTCGTTGGCAGTGACGATGGTGCCGTCGAGCTTGAACTCGACTACGGCCTGGGCCCGGCCAACGGCGGCGATCTTCGAAGCGTCGGCCATGCTGCGGATCTTCTTCTCGGTGATGTCGATCGCAATCTTGGCGACCATCACCGTCTTGCCGTTGCCGTCGAGCACGGGATTGTAGGATGCTTCGATCCAGACCTCGCGGCCGTCCTTCGCGATCCGCTTGAACTCGCGCGCCTGATACTTGCCACTGTTTAATGCAGCCCAGAACGCCTTGTACTCGGTGCTGTCGCGCTGGTCGGCCGGCACGAACATGGAGTGATGCTTGCCCTGGATCTCGTCGAGCCGATAGCCGAGCGCATCGAGAAAGTTCTTATTGGCCGTGATGATCGTCCCATCAATATTGAATTCGATCATGGCTTGCGAGCGGCCGATTGCCTCAATCTGAGCTTGTGCATCGACGCGGGATTTACGACCGAACATTTCATCGCTCCGAAATTGATGCTTCGCCTGCAGCGCATGCGCTTCCAAACGATTGTAGCATTCATGGTTTCGCTCGGGATCTCGAGAGGACCAACTGTGTGTCCGCTGTGCGACCCAGCACATGAAGGAGGTATACGAATCGAATTATCAGGGCATTTGTCCGACCGAAGACACAATGGCCGGATTCTGCCAAAGCGATAGCCGGACGGAGACATCCCGAGCCTCGCTCAGACGCCGAGGAGGCCATCGCGCCTGAATTGCGGACGCCGGCCCAAGATCGTTATCGGTATTCGGCAACGGGCCGGCATCGATCGCCCTCACCTCGGCTCGGGGTGATCCGTTGGCGCAAGAAAAACGTTTAGGCATTGCGTCGGCTCTCCAGACAATTTGTCGCAGCGGCTCGAACTTCGCGTGCAGGTTCACGCTCCGGCAAGCGTCAACGACGTCCGCGGGTCATGCCACGGAATCCCAATTGGTAGCGCCCGAATGGCGATACAGTAATTTGAGCCTTAGAGGATTCTGATTTGGGCGCCGTCTCCTATCTCGACCGGTATCCGTTGCTTAAGTCCCGCGACAGCGAGTTCGCGCGCGACCGCCTATTCGCCGAATATGGCGCAGACCGTTTCGACAAGCATGGCCGCGAGTTCGGTATCCAGGCCAATTTTGCTCGCTTGCAATCAATCGGCCTCGCCTTCTGCGGCTACGAAGGTGCGGCGTCGCTCTCCTTTCCTGAATCGCAAGTTCTCCGCCAGCTCTTCTCCGTCCAAGGGGCTGCGAGCTTCAGCATCAAAGGGAGCAGCGGGCCAATTGGGGCCTTCAGTCCGATCATCTCCGGAGACGCCAGGCTGGACCTCAAGTTTGCGCCGGGCTATCGCCAATTGGTGCTGAGGATCGATGCCGGCGCACTCGAGCGGTTGCTAAAGACAATCCTGGGCGATGATAGCGACATGGAGCTGCGTTTCGCCCCGGGCGAATCCGATCCGGCGGTGATGACTTATGTTCGTCAGGACGTCTTCAGATTTGCGGAGGAGTTGGACAGGTTCGGCCAGGACTACTCACCCATAGCCATCGGCGAACTTGAGCGGGCGTTGATGGTTCGAATCCTTCTGGCGCACCGGCACAATTTCACCGATCGGCTTCAGGGCCCGGCGCCGGGCGCCAACCGGCCCGTCATCGACATCGTCGAATCCTACATCGAGGCTCATTGGGACGAACCAATCGATCTGGAGAAGATTGCCGCAATCGCCAACGTCAGCGTGCGGACGATTTATCGGGAATTCTCCGAGGCGGGGCGGGGATCACCGGGCCAGTGCGCGCGACGCTTCCGGCTTCAGCGGGCGACGGAGCTCTTGCGACATCCGGATGAGCAGACCAGCGTCGTTGCCGTCGCGTTCAAATGTGGCTTTCAAAATCTTGGCCGCTTTGCATCGGAATATCGGCGAGCGGTCGGTGAGCTGCCATCCGAAACGCTGAAGAATGCGAGACGGAGACAGTGACGCGACGACGCAGTTCCTGGATTCACAGCAAAGCGCGGCCGCAAGCCGCGAGCATCATGTCGAAGTCAGCAGCGCGCAGGTGACGTCCCTCAGCCCTTGCCCATCGCCGCAATCGCATCCGCGATCTCGATCGTGCGCCGCGCCATGTCGGCGTGCAGGCGCTCCACCATGGCGCCATCGAGACGGATCGCGCCGCGCGAGACGTTCTCCGGCAGCTCGAACGCGGCGATGATCTTTCGCGCGCGCGCGACTTCCTCTTCGGGCGGGGTGAAGATCGCGTTGCAGGCTTCGATCTGCGAGGGGTGAATCAGCGTCTTGCCGTCAAAACCGAGATCGCGGCCCTGCGCGCATTCGGTGGCGAACCCGTCGGAATTGGCGATGTCGCTGTAGGGCCCGTCGAGGATTTCGAGGCCGTGGGCGCGCGTTGCCAGGATGCAATGGGTGATCATCGGGATCATCGCGGCGCGGCCCGGCAGCATCTTGATCCGCGTCTCGCGCGAAATGTCGTTCGGGCCGAACACGAAGCCTGACAGCCGCCGCGCTGGATCGCGCCCGGCCGCGGCCAGTTCCTCCGCATGCAGCACCGCGCGTGCGGTCTCGATCATGGCCCAGACTTTTACGGTCGGCGCCGCGCCGAGCTCGGCGAGACGACGGCCGATCGTGTCGAGGTCCTCCACAGTGGAGACTTTTGGAACCAGGATGCCGTCCGGCGAGACCTTCGCCGCCATCGCGACGTCGTCGGCCCACCAGGGCGTGTCGAGGCCGTTGGTGCGGATCAAAATCTCGCGCTTGCCGAAACCTTTGGCTGCGATTGCGGCCGCGATGCCGTCGCGCGCCACCGCCTTGGCATCGGGGGCGACGGAATCTTCGAGATCAAGGATCAGGCCGTCGGCGGCGAGATTACGCGCCTTTTCCAGCGCGCGGGGGTTGGAGCCGGGCATGAACAGATGGCTGCGGCGCGGGCGGGTCATGCAAGCATTCCTTCCGTTTTCCTCGTCTCACTTCCGACCGAAGCCGATAGCACCTGGCCTGCCTATTCGAAAGGCTTGTTCGTCCCAGCGGTATATGATTAGGCATAGGCCATGACCACATTCCCAGAGCATTTGCTGGAAGGCTACAAGGCCTTCGCCACCCAGCGGCTGCCGACCGAGCAGACCCGCTACCGCGAGCTGTCGGTGAAGGGGCAGTTCCCGGAAGTGATGGTGATCGGCTGCTGCGACAGCCGCGTCTCGCCCGAAGTGATCTTCGACGTCGGGCCGGGCGAGCTCTTCGTGGTCCGCAACATCGCCAATCTGGTGCCGGTGTATCAGCCCGACGGCAACGCGCATGGCGTCTCGGCGGCGCTGGAATATGCCGTGACGGTGCTGAAGGTGAAGCACATCGTGGTGCTCGGGCACGCCCAGTGCGGCGGCATCCGTGCTTTCGTCGACAAGATCGAGCCGCTCACGCCGGGCGACTTCATCGGCAAATGGATGCAGATGTTCATCAAGCCGGGCGAAGTGGTGGAGCAGCGCGACCACGAGACCATGGCGCAATTCGTCGAGCGCATCGAGAAGGCCGCGGTGTTCCGCAGCCTGGAAAACCTGATGACCTTCCCGTTCGTGCAGAAGGCGGTCGAGAGCGGTCAGATGCAGACCCACGGCGCCTATTTCGGCGTCGCGGAGGGATCGCTGTTCGTGCTGGACAAGGCGGCGAAGGAATTCAGGAACGCGCGAAGCGTGGCGTAGGTCCGCAGCTCTTGTAGGGTGGGCAAAGCGTAACGTGCCCACCACTTCTATCGCGATCGTGGAGAGATGGTGGGCACGGCGCTTCGCGCCTTTGCCCACCCTACGGCAGCACGGCTTACGCCGCCTTCTTCTTCGCGCTGATCAGCTTGCGGTTGATGAGGACTTCCGCGATCTGGATGGCATTGAGCGCGGCGCCCTTGCGTAGATTATCCGATACGCACCACAGCACGAGACCATTCTCCACCGTCGCGTCCTCGCGGATACGGCTGATATAGGTGGCGTCCTCGCCGGCGGCTTCATACGGCGTGGCGTAGCCGCCGGGCTCATGCTTGTCGATGACGAGGCAGCCCGGCGCCTTGCGCAGGATGTCGCGCGCTTCGTCCACGCTGATCGGGTTCTCGAACTCGATGTTGACGGCCTCGGAATGGCCGACGAAGACAGGCACGCGCACGCAGGTCGCGGAGAGCTTGATCTTGGGATCAAGAATCTTCTTGGTCTCCGCCATCATCTTCCACTCTTCCTTGGTGTAGCCGTCCTCCATGAAGACGTCGATCTGAGGAATGACGTTGAAGGCGATGCGCGCGGGAAACTTCTTATTGACCAGCTCCTGGTTGGTGTAGACGGCCTTGGTCTGCGAGAACAATTCGTCCATCGCATCCTTGCCGGCGCCCGACACCGATTGATAGGTCGAGACCACGACGCGCTTGATCGTCGCCTTGTCGTGCAGTGGCTTGAGCGCGACCACGAGCTGCGCGGTCGAGCAGTTCGGATTGGCGATGATGTTCTTCTTCTTGAAGCCCGCGGTGGCGTCCGCATTCACTTCCGGCACGATCAACGGCACGTCCGGGTCCATCCGCCAGGCCGAGGAATTGTCGATCACGACCGTGCCGGCGGCGCCGATCTTCGGCGACCATTCCTTCGACACCTCGCCGCCTGCCGACATCAGGCAGATGTCGACGTCGGAGAAGTCGTAATGCTCGAGCGCTTTGACCTTCAGCGTGCGGTCGCCGTAGGAGACCTCGACGCCCATGCTGCGGCGTGAGGCCAGGGCCACCACCTCGTCCGCGGGGAATTTGCGCTCATCCAAAATGTTGAGCATTTCCCGTCCGACATTGCCGGTCGCGCCGACGACTGCGACTTTGTAACCCATCGTTCACTCTCCGACGAAAAAGCTCTTTCCTGAAGCTGAGGCTTAAACAGGAAGAGCAGCGCTTCTATGCGAGAACCGGCCTCAAGACAACGTTGGACCATGCCTTAGGGACGTGGATGCAGTCGCCCGAGGCCAGCACGGCCACAACCCCCACCCAGATCCATCTGGCGCTTGCAGCCTTCGCCGACGAGGTCGTCGGCACGCTGGCGCGCCTGTTCGCCTATGTGGGGGCTTTGGTGCTGTTTGCCATCCTCGGCCTTGCGGCACTCGGCCAGCTGCCAACCTTGCGCGACGACGATGAGCCAGCGCTGAAGCCGGGTTGGGCCGTGGCCGACCGCTCGCCTCCGGCCTTCGCCCTCAGCCGGCTCGATTCGTCAGAAAAAACAGCCTCTTACACTATCTTGAGGCACCCCGAAGGCGGCCGCAGGGACGTGATGCGCTGGGCGGGCGAGGCGGACAAGGCCATGGCCGAGCTCGAAATCTATCGCGAGGGCGGCGAATTCGACGTCACCCGTCCGGCCGCCGCCGATCTGGCCGTCCGGATGGGACTGGGCACCGCGAGCCCGCTGGAGCAAGCCGGCCTGATCGACACGAAATTCGGCCCCGTCGCCCTATTCCAGCCGACCGGCACGGCGGAGGGCGCGCGGGCCTGCCTCGGCTACCTCAAGCGCAGCGAGGAGCCGGCGCTCCAGATCTCCGGATTCTCCTGCCAGGGCGACAGCCTGCCCGCCCGGCGCGCCGCGATCGCCTGCACGCTGAACCGGCTGACGCTGCTGACCTCGGGCAACGAGCCGAGGCTGGCCGAATTGTTCGCACATGCGGAGCTGAAGCGCCGCCCCTGCACGCTCCCGGGCACGTCGGACTGGCTGCTCGGCGCCGCCAATGCGCAATTGCGCGGCGCGCTCTGACCGGCATCAAGCTCAAGTGGCTGTATCCATGCAACTTTTGCCGGCGCGCACGATTATTCAGCGCTGGTGTGACCCAATAGACCTAGTTGCAGCCGCCCCGGCCGGGTTAGTATGAGGGCGAAATTGATTGGCGGCTTGCCGCCTGAAGGGGACGTGATGAGCTCGAATTTCTCTGCCGCGAACAAACTGGCGATGTGGCTTGCGGCCGGCGCCGTGATTGCCATGTCCTCAGCCTTCGCGACACCCGCCTCGGCCGACACCAAGAAGCAGCGCTATGACAGCGGTCGTCACTATTACGGCCCGAGCGGCCCCAACGCGAGCTACCAGCAGGGCCGCACCCGCATCTATGTGAGCAAGCGCTCCTGGCTCGACGGCGGCACCGAGGTCAATCCGGGCGACCGCAAGTTCTCCGACTATGCCTTCCCGCCGGCAGTGGGCTATCCGACCTTCGCGCGCGAAAATCTCAACCGCCCGATCGATCGCCAGCCGCTGAGCACGCCGCAGGATGTCGGCGGCTATCCGCAGAATTTCCCGCTGTACTGAGGCGGAATTATCGACCGAATCAAAATGGCCGGGCTCGCGCCCGGCCATTTTTGTTTTGAAGAGACCTTGTCGGGTGGGCACGCTTCGCTTTGCCCACCCTACAAACACTGCGCTCGCCGTCAGGCGTGCAGCTTCTGCAATTCCTTCAGGATCGCTTCGCCCATCTGCGTGGTCGAGGCGGCAATGGTGCCTTCCGACTTGATGTCGGCGGTGCGCAGGCCGCTGGCCAGCACCGCGGCGATCGCGGCGTCAACCTTGTCGGCGAGCGCGCCCATGTCGAAGGAATAGCGCAGCGCCATGCCGAACGACGAGATCATCGCGATCGGATTGGCGAGGCCCTGGCCTGCGATATCAGGCGCCGAGCCGTGCACGGGCTCGTACAGCGCCTTGCGCTTCTTGCTCTTGACGTCGACCTCGCCGAGCGAGGCCGAGGGCAGCATGCCGAGCGATCCCGTCAGCATCGCAGCGATGTCGGACAGCATGTCGCCGAACAGATTGTCGGTGACGATGACGTCGAACTGCTTCGGCCATTTCACCAGCATCATGCCGCCGGAATCGGCGAGCTGGTGCTCGAGCGTGACGTCGGGGTATTCGCGCTTGTGGACCTGGGTCATGACCTCGTTCCAGAGCACGCCCGACTTCATGACGTTGCGCTTCTCCATCGACGTCACCTTGTTCTTGCGCTTCTTCGCAAGCTCGAAGGCGACGCGGCCGATGCGCTCGATCTCGTAGGTGTCGTAGACCTGGGTATCGATGGCGCGCTTCTGGCCGTTGCCGAGATCGGTGATGGTCTTGGGCTCGCCGAAATAGACGCCGCCGGTGAGCTCGCGCACGATCATGATGTCGAGGCCCTCGACCGCCTCGCGCTTGAGGCTGGAGGCCTCCGCGAGCGCCGGGTAGCAGACGGCGGGACGGAGGTTTGCGAACAGACCGAGATCCTTGCGCAGGCGCAGCAGACCGGCTTCGGGGCGCACCTCGTAGGGCACCGCGTCCCACTTGGGACCGCCGACCGCACCGAAGATGATCGCGTCGGCGTCCTTGGCCTTGGCCATGTCGCCTTCCGAGATCGACACCTTGTGCGCGTCATAGGCCGAACCGCCGACGAGGCCGGTGTCGGTCTCGAACTTGGCGATCCCGGCCGAACTGAGCCAGTCGATCAGCCGCTTCACCTCGCCCATCACCTCGGGGCCGATACCGTCGCCGGGAAGCAGCAGCAGTTTGTGGGTCGCCATGGTCGTTTCCTCTGAGGTCGATTTCGGCCGGAGTGCTAGAGCGGCGATGCGTGCTTGGCAAGACACCATTGCCGCTTCGGTTCTGTGCAAGGCGGGCAGGGCCTGCCACACTGCGCATGCCGGAGTACCCCTTGCACGCACCTGACCGCCCTCCACCCGATGCCCACCCCGCACGGTTGATCCTGACCCTGTCGCTGGCTGCGACAGTTGGGCTGGGTATCGGCCGCTTCGCCTATTCGCTGGTGCTGCCCGACATGCGGGAGGACCTCGGCTGGTCCTACTCGGCGGCCGGTTTCATGAACACCATCAACGCCGTCGGCTACCTCGCGGGCGCCCTTGTGGCGTCCCGGCTGATCCAGCGCGTCGGCTGGTCGGCCGCGATCCGCGGCGGAACCCTGGCCTGCGTCGCCGCGCTCGCGACTTGCGCGCTGACCGGGAATTTCGTCGCGCTGAGCCTGGCGCGTCTCGTGCTCGGCGTTGGCGCCGCGGCCGGTTTCGTCGCCGGCGGCGCGCTGGCTGCTTCCATTGCGCAGTCGCGCCCGGAGCGGGCCAATTTCCTGCTCAGCCTGTTCTATGCCGGACCCGGCATCGGCATTCTCGCATCGGGCCTGATCGCCCCGTTCACGCTGCAATATTTCGGGCCGGGCTCGTGGTGGATCGTGTGGTGGGCGATGACACTGCTGTCCGTCGTCATGACCGTGCCGCTGTTCCTGGTCCGCATCGAGAGCGGCGTGCGTTTCTCGCAAGGCAGCCACGGCGCCTTCGCGATTCTTCCGGTGCTGGTCTATCTCGCAGGCTACTTCCTATTCGGCGCGGGCTACATCGCCTACATGACTTTCATGATCGCCTATGTGCGCGACGGCGGCGGCGGGGCCGCTGCGCAGGCCGCGTTCTGGAGCCTGATCGGCTTGAGCGCCTTCGTCACGCCGTGGGCCTGGCGCCGCGTGCTCGCGCTCGATCGCGGCGGATTGGCCACCGCCATCATCCTCGGCACCAACGCGCTCGGCGCCGCCCTGCCGATGCTTGGACATTCGCCGGCATGGCTCGCGGTGTCGGCCGTCGTGTTCGGCGTCGCCTTCTTCGCCGTGGTCGGCTCGACCACCGCCTTCGTCCGCTTCAACTATCCGCCCGAGGTGTGGCCGACCGCGATCGCGGCGATGACGATCTCGTTCGGCGTCGGCCAGACGCTCGGCCCGATCGTGGTCGGCGCCATCACGGACGCGCTGGGGAGCTTGAGTTACGCGCTGAACGTCTCGGCCGCGCTGCTGGCGCTGGGCGCGGTTGCGGCGTTGTGTCAGCGGAAGGTGGGGCCGCCCTCATAACAAGTGTCGTCCCGGCGCAGGCCGGGACCCATAACCACAGGGAGCATTTTGGCGAAGACTGGTCGTTCGGAATTGGCATCTAGCGAAAATCGATAGAGCTCGCGGTATGGTCCCGGCCTTCGCCGGGACGACAACAGCTAGCTCCCGCTGAACGAATTATACCCCTGGTCTTCCCAATAGCCGCCCTTGTAGTCGTTGGTGACTTCCATCGACACCACGTATTTCGGGTTCTTGAAGCCGAGTTTTGTCGGCACGCGGATCTTCATTGGAAACCCATACGCGCGCGGCAGGATTTCGCCGGCGTATTTGAACGTCATCTGGGTCTGCGGATGCAGCGCGGTGCGCATGTCGAGCGGTGAATTGTAGCCGTCCTTGTCGGCGCACTGGAACCAGACGTACTTTGCACGGGTGTCGGCGCCGATCAGCTTGAGGAAGTCGCGCATCGGCGTGCCGGTCCAGCTGCCGATCGCGCTCCAGCCCTCGACGCAGATGTGACGGGTGATCTGCGTGACCTGCGGCAGCTTGTACAATTCCGGAAGCGTCCACGACTTCTTGTTGTCGACGAGGCCGCGGACTTCGAGCTTCCAGTCGGCACCATCGACGTCAGGCGCGTCGTCGAGATCGTAATAGGCGTTGAACGGAAACGGTTTTGTGATCGCACTCTCGGGAAACGTCGGCGCCAGTGCGTCGGGATTGAAGATAAAGGCTTGCACGGCATCGTTGAATTTCGAAACCGACTTCAGCATCTCCTCGGCGGAGGACGAGTCGATCACGTCGCAGCCGGTGAGCAGCGTCAGTGCGCCGAGGCTGGCGCCGCCCGCGATGAAGCGGCGGCGGCTGACCTCGGGCATCGTCTTGATGGAATCCTTGATCAGCAGCCGCTTGTCGACGCCGGGAATCAGGAATGAGCGCTTGGCCATGGTTCTTACTCCGCTCTAGCGGCCGATGATCATCGCGCGCAGGCTCTTCGGCACCAGCAGCGCGAGTAAAACGTGAATGACGAGGAACGCGCAGATCGCGGCCATGCAGAAGAAATGGATATAGCGCGCAGTCGGATAGTCGCCGAACAGGCTCACGAGCCAGTGCAATTGCACCGGCTTCCACATCCCAAGCCCCGACAGCACGATGATCACGCCGACCAGGATGATGCCGGCATAGAGCACGCGCTGGACGTAATTGTAGACGGTGAG
Organism: Bradyrhizobium sp. 4; assembly: GCF_023100905.1. Taxonomy (NCBI): domain Bacteria; kingdom Pseudomonadati; phylum Pseudomonadota; class Alphaproteobacteria; order Hyphomicrobiales; family Nitrobacteraceae; genus Bradyrhizobium; species Bradyrhizobium sp. 4. The sequence goes on along the minus strand of NZ_CP064686.1, from coordinate 124,992 downwards.
ATCGGCATGGCCGAGCTTGAAGGTCAGCGCAGCCCTGACATCGTGGAGCACGCCGGACGGGGTGATCGGCAGCAGTTTTTTCCGGAAGCGGCCGGTGGCAAAACCGGTGACGAGATAGGCAAGGCCGTTGATCATCAACAGCCACATCGCCGCAAAGTGCCAGAGCAGGCCGCCACCGAGCCAGCCGCCGAGCGTGTAGTCGCGCGGAAAGCTGAAACCGAACAGCGGCGAGGCGTTGTAGATCTGCCAGCCCGACAGGATCATCAGGATCATGGCGAGGGCGTTGACCCAGTGCATGACCCGGACCCAGGCCGGTTGGATCACTTTGGCCGGGGTGGTGCTGACCTGCTCGTCGGTGACTGTGAGGCTCGACATGGCGGTTCCGTCCTGAACATCGTCTGACAGCAATTATACGCCGATGCTTCCGCTTTCGTTACGCCCTGCCCGGCATCGAATCGATACCGGCGGGCTATCATGGTCACAATAAAGCGAGCCGGGGACCCCCGGCTCGCCATTTCGTCGCATCCGGTTCGGGGATGAAGCCGGGCAGCGCGGTGTTAGGTCGCCGGCATCAGCACGGTGTCGACCACATGGATCACCCCGTTCGACTGGTTGACGTTGGAGATCGTCACCATCGAGGTGCCGCCCTTGGCATCGACGATCCAGACCTTGCCGTCCTGCTTCTTGACCGTCAGCTCCTCGCCTTCGGCGGTCTTCATCTTCTTGCCGTCGGTGAGGTCGGACGCCTCGAGCTTGCCGGGCACCACATGATAGGTGAGGATCTTGGTCAGCGTCGCCTTGTTCTCGGGCTTGACCAGGGTGTCGACGGTGCCGGCCGGCAGCTTGCCGAAGGCGGCGTTGGTCGGCGCGAACACGGTGAACGGGCCCTTGCCTTCCAGCGTCGGCACCAGGCCGGCTGCCTTCACCGCCGCCACCAGCGTGGTGTGGTCCTTCGAGTTGACGGCGTTCTGGACGATGTTCTTGGACGGGAACATCGCGGCGCCGCCGACCATGACGGTCTTTTCCTCGGCGCGGGCGGGCGCGACGACGGTCGCGGTGATGGCCAGCGCGCTGAAAGCTGCAGCGGTGAGATAGGCAATACGCTTCGACATGGAGGGTCTCCCGATTGGATTGTGACCGGCGATTGCCGGCGTTCGAGTTGGGCAACAACGGTGGCTGCGACCTGTGAGCGTGAAGCAGCAGCGACGTCGTTGGCTCGAATTACGGGAGGGTTTGCGAAGCGGTTTCGAACAAAACTTCTTTGTGATGGGTGAAACTAAGTGCGGGTGTGTTCGTGAGGGGCGTCATTGCGAGGAGCGAAGCGACGAAGCAATCCAGGCTGCCACCGCGGATGCACCGCTGGATTGCATCGCTTCGCTCGCAATGACGAGCCTCGACGATCTACCTGCCGCTCAATCCCTGTTGTGCGGCGTCTGAATGAACCCGCGGTTATGCGTCGGGCTGATCAGCAGTTCGTTGATGCACACTCGCGCCGGCATACTCGCGATGAACGCGATGGTGCGGCCGAGATCTTCGGATTGCAGCATCCTGGCCTGCTCCTCCTCGCTTGGCACCACCGGGCGCAGCTTCAGGATCGGGGTCGCCACCTCGCCCGGCATCAGGCAGCAGGCGCGCAGGCCGTTGACGCATTCGTCCATGTTGAAGGAATGGGTCAGCGCCAGCACCGCATGCTTGGTCGTGGTGTAGGCAGGGCCCGGCATTTTCGAGACGTGGCGGCCGGCCCAGGACGAGACGTTGATGATGGAGCCGTCCTGCTGCTTGCGCATCGTCGGCAGCACCGCGCGCATGCAATAGAGCACGCCGTTGAGATTGACCTGGACCAGCTGGTCCCAGCCCTCCAGCTCCATGTCCTTCCAGCTGCGCTTGGGGACATTGATGCCGGCATTGTTCACCAGCAGGTCGATCCGGCCGTGCTTCGCGACGATTTGATCGGCCACCTTCTGGACTTCGGCGGCGACCGACACGTCCAGCGCGATGGCTTCAGCGGCTCCGCCCGCCCCAGTGATTTTCGCGACCACGGTATCCAGGGCGTCCTTGCGCCGGCCCGAGACCACCACCGTCCAGCCGTCGGCCGCCAGCGCCTCGGCGCCGGCCTCTCCGATCCCGCTGCCCCCGCCTGTCACCCAGGCCACGCGTTTCCCGTTTTTGGTCATGCAAACTGTCTCCGTTGCTTCATCGGGGCGGTTTTTGCTAATCCAGCCCTCGGTTTTGACCGGCCTTGTCTGACGAGCCTTGTGGTCAAGCCTTGCGGTCGAGGAAATCTTGCATGAACCAAGCTGCCAACGCCAATTTGTTTTCCCGCCTGTTCGACGGCCTGGATGATCCGAAGCGCCTCGCCATCGAGACGCATGACGGAGGACGCATCAGCTATGGCGATCTGATCGCCCGGGCCGGGCAAATGGCCAATGTGCTGGTCGCGCGCGGCGTGAAGCCCGGCGACCGCGTTGCGGTTCAGGTCGAGAAATCCGTGGCCAACATCGTGCTGTATTTGGCCACCGTGCGGGCCGGCGCGGTCTACCTGCCGCTCAACACCGCCTATACGCTGAACGAGCTCGACTATTTCATCGGCGATGCCGAACCCTCGCTGGTGGTCTGCGATCCCTCCAAGGCGGACGGGCTTGCCCCGATCGCCGCCAAGGTGAAGGCGAAAATCGAGACGCTCGGGCCTGACGGCAAGGGCTCGCTGACGGACGCCGCCGACAAGGCGAGCAGCGAATTCACCACGGTGTCGCGCGCAAACGACGATCTCGCCGCGATCCTCTACACGTCGGGCACCACCGGCCGCTCCAAGGGCGCGATGCTGACCCACGACAATCTGGCGTCGAACTCGCTCTCGCTCGTCGGCTTCTGGCGCTTCACCGACAAGGACGTGCTGATCCACGCGCTGCCGATCTACCACACCCACGGCCTGTTCGTGGCGACCAACGTGACGCTGTTTGCGCGCGCGTCGATGATCTTCCTGCCGAAGCTCGACCCGGATCTCATCATCAAGCTGATGGCGCGCGCCACGGTGCTGATGGGCGTGCCGACGTTCTACACCCGCCTGCTCCAGAACGCCGCGCTGTCGCGCGAAACCACACAACACATGCGGCTGTTCATCTCGGGCTCGGCGCCGCTGCTCGCCGAAACCCATCGCGAATGGTCGGCGCGCACGGGGCATGCCGTGCTCGAGCGCTACGGCATGACCGAGACCAACATGAACACGTCGAATCCCTATGACGGCGAGCGCGTGCCCGGCGCAGTCGGCTTTCCGCTCCCCGGCGTCTCCGTGCGCGTCACCGACCCCGAGACGGCCAAGGAACTGCCCCGTGATGAAATCGGCATGATCGAGGTCAAGGGCCCGAACGTGTTCAAGGGCTATTGGCGCATGCCGGAGAAGACCAAGGCGGAATTCCGCGACGACGGCTTCTTCATCACCGGCGACCTCGGCAAGATCGACGCCAAGGGTTACGTCCACATTCTCGGCCGCGGCAAGGATCTCGTGATCTCCGGCGGCTTCAACGTCTACCCGAAGGAAATCGAGAGCGAGATCGACGCCATGCCCGGCGTGATCGAATCCGCCGTGATCGGCGTGCCCCACGCCGATTTCGGCGAGGGCGTCACGGCCGTGCTGGTCTGCAACAAGGGCGCGGATGTGACCGAGGCCGCGGTGCTGAAGGCGCTCGACGGCCGGCTGGCGAAGTTCAAGATGCCCAAGCGCGTCTTCGTCGTCGACGAGCTGCCGCGCAACACCATGGGCAAGGTGCAGAAGAACGTGCTGCGCGATACGTACAAGGATCTTTACGCGAAGAAATAGGGGCTGTGGTTCGCAGCACTCTCGTCGTCATTGCGAGGAGCTCTTGCGACGAAGCAATCCAGAGTGCCGCCGCGGAAAGACCCCTGGGTTGCTTCGCTTCGCTCGCAATGACGGAGTTTGGGGCGGTCACTGTCCGCCTAACAAACTCATCACAAACCTGCTGCCGACGATGAACAGATAGCACCCGAACGCGACCTCCAGCGTCCGCTTCGACATTGCATGCGCAGCCTTCACACCGAGCGGTGCTGTCACAAGGCTCATCGGCATCACCAGCACGGCGCCGATCAGGGAGACGTAGCCAAGCGCGAATGGGACTTGCAGGGCTGCAACGCCGGGATAGTGCGCGGCCGCAGGCCAGCCGGCATAGATGTAGCCGAGCGCGCCGGGGATCGAGATCAGCACCGCGAGCGCCGACGATGTCGCCACGGCCTGATGGATCGGGCGGCCGTAGAACGTCATCAGCAGATTCGAAAACAATCCACCGCCGATGCCCATCAGCGTCGACAAGATGCCGACGCAGAAGCCGTAGAATCGCATCAGCGGCCCCTTCGGCAAATCATCGCCGAGCTTCCAGCTCTCGCGCGCGAAGATCAGCCGTACCGCGGCCGACCAGGCGACGGCGACGAACACGATCTTGAACAGCCGCTCCGGTGCGTAGCGCGCGACCACGCTGCCGGCGACGACGCCGACCAGGATCGGCAGCCACCAGACCCGAAGGATCGCAAGATCGACGGCGCCGCGTCTGTAGTGCGCCTGGAACGAACGGATCGAGGTCGGGATGATCACGGCGAGCGAAGTGCCGATGCAGAGCGGCATGCGCACCTCGAGCGGCACACCGGCGATGCGGAAGCACTCGTAGAACACCGGCACCAGAATTGCGCCGCCGCCGATGCCGAACACGCCGGCCAGAAATCCGGAGAGCGCGCCGGTTGCGATCAGCAACAGCGCGAGCTCGACGACCTCCTTGATATCGAGTCCTGCAATCACCCCTGACCTGCCCCCGGCGGTGGGTCGCAACTTCTCCGATGCATCGCTCGGACAGTTGCCCGCAATGCTCTAGGCGATCTGATTTGCCGGGTCGACCGCCGCATCGGCGGTCTGGGGTGGGATGCAGGCTGCGCATATCCGCCCGTCTCGCGAAAAATCGGTGCGCTTCGCGGAAATTGAAGATTGCTCGCCGATCATCCCTGCCGGTTCGAACGTCTTGGATGACTGGTTCGAACCCTGGTTGGCCTGCGGCGGCTTAGAGCCGTTCCAATAGTAATTTCAATGCGCCGCAGCTCTGCGGCAAGGCATGAATTTCTGTTCGTTCTTTAGCCGGTGCGCCATGGCCCTGGTATACCAAGCCGCCGATTGGCCTTGTTACATCAAGGGCCTAGAGCTGAACCCTAGTTCGATCTATGGCGATTTGGTGATTGCGCAGGTGAAATCGACTCCGTAAATAGAGCCGACCTTTCGCGATCCCCGCGCGCCCATGCTGGGCCGCAATAAAGCAATCGAAGCCCATGACCGCACGGATCGAACGACCGCTTTCGCCGCACATGCAAGTCTACCGCTGGACGCTGACGATGGCGCTTTCCATCGTCCATCGCGCCACCGGAATTGCCCTCTACGCCGGAACGCTGCTGCTGGCCTGGTGGCTGATTGCGGCGGCCTCCGGCCCTGCCGCCTATGGCCACGTCCAGGCCTTCACCGGCAGCATCATCGGCCGGCTGATCGTGTTCGGCTACACTTGGGCGCTGATGCACCACATGCTCAGCGGCATCCGGCATTTCGTCTGGGACCTCGGCTACGGCTTCAAGGCCAATGAGCGCGAAGCGTTGACCTGGGGCGCGTTGATCGGCGGCATCGTGCTCACGGTCCTCGTCTGGATCATCGCCTACGCGATCGGAGGCGGCCGATGAGTTTCGACGAATCCCACGGCGCTCCGAAGGGCTCCTCCATGCGCACCCCGCTCGGCCGCGTGCGCAATCTTGGCGCTGCGCATTCGGGCACGTCCGATTTCTGGCGCCAGCGCATCACCGGCGTCGCCATGACTCTGCTGATGATCCCCGTGATCGTGATCGTGATGATGCTGCTCGGCCGCAACCAGGCCGGCGCCGCGCAGATCCTCGGCTCGCTGCCGATCGCGGTGATCCTGCTGCTCTTCATCTTCGCCAGTGCCTGGCACATGAAGATCGGCATGCAGGTCGTGATCGAGGACTACATCCATAACGAGAAGCTCAAGCTCATCTCGATCATGCTCAACAACTTCTTCTCGTTCGCCGTGGCGCTCGCCTCGACCTACGCGATCCTGAAACTTTCCTCCGGAGTCTAACCCATGGCCACAGAGACCAATGGCAAGGGCAACGGCGCTCCCGCCACCAACGGCAAAGCCTATCCGATCGAAGACCACACCTATGATGTCGTCGTGGTCGGCGCCGGCGGCGCGGGCCTGCGCGCCGTGGTCGGCTGCAGCGAAGCCGGTCTTCGGACCGCCTGCATCACCAAAGTGTTTCCGACCCGCTCGCACACCGTCGCGGCGCAGGGCGGCATCTCGGCGTCGCTCGGCAACATGCACAAGGACGACTGGCGCTGGCACATGTACGACACCGTGAAGGGGTCGGATTGGCTGGGCGACCAGGATGCGATCGAATACATGGTGCGCAACGCGCCCGAGGCGGTCTACGAGCTCGAGCACTGGGGCGTGCCGTTCTCGCGCACCGAAGACGGCAAGATCTATCAGCGTCCGTTCGGCGGCATGACGATGGACTACGGCAAGGGCCAGGCGCAGCGCACCTGCGCCGCCGCCGACCGCACCGGCCACGCCATGCTGCACACGATGTACGGCCAGTCGCTGCGCCACGCGGCCGAGTTCTTCATCGAGTTCTTTGCCATCGACCTGATCATGGACGACCAGGGCACCTGCCGCGGCGTCATCGCGCTCAAGCTCGACGACGGCACGCTGCACCGCTTCCGCGCCCAGTCCGTAATTCTGGCGACCGGCGGCTATGGCCGCGCCTATGCGTCCTGCACCTCGGCGCACACCTGCACCGGCGATGGCGGCGGCATGGTGCTGCGCGCCGGCCTGCCGATGCAGGACATGGAGTTCGTGCAATTCCACCCGACCGGCATCTACGGCTCGGGCTGTCTCGTCACCGAAGGCGCGCGCGGCGAAGGCGGCTATCTCGTCAACTCCGAGGGCGAGCGCTTCATGGAGCGCTATGCGCCCTCCGCCAAGGATCTGGCTTCGCGTGACGTCGTCTCGCGCGCAATGACTATCGAGATCCGGGAGGGGCGCGGCGTCGGCAAGAAGAAGGACCATATCTTCCTTCATCTCGACCATCTCGATCCCGCGGTGCTGGCCGAACGCCTGCCGGGCATCTCGGAATCCGCAAAGATCTTCGCCAATGTCGACGTGACGCGCGAGCCGATCCCGATCGTGCCGACCGTGCACTACAACATGGGCGGTATCCCGACGAACTATCACGGCGAGGTGCTGACCAAGAAGGACGGCGACGACAACGCCATCATCCCGGGCCTGATGGCGATCGGCGAGGCCGCTTGCGTCTCCGTGCACGGCGCCAACCGCCTCGGCTCCAACTCGCTGATCGACCTCGTCGTGTTCGGCCGCGCCGCTGCGCTGCGCCTCGCAGAGAAGCTCACGCCGAACGCCAGCCAGCCGGAATTGCCGGCGAACTCGTCCGACCTGGCGCTCGGCCGGCTCGACCACTACCGCTACGCCTCCGGCGGCACGCCGACCGCGAAGCTGCGTGAAGGCATGCAGCACGTGATGCAGAACAATTGCGCGGTGTTCCGCACCGGCGACATCCTGAGCGAAGGCCAGAATTTGATCGAGAAGGTCCACAGCGGCATCACCGACATCGCCGTGTCCGACCGCTCGCTGGTGTGGAATTCCGACCTGATCGAGACGCTCGAATTCGACAATCTGATCGCGCAGGCGGTGGTGACGATGAACTCGGCCGCCAACCGCACCGAGAGCCGCGGCGCACATGCCCGCGAGGACTTCTCCGAGCGCGACGACAAGAACTGGATGAAGCACACGCTCGCCTGGCTGGAAGATTCCGGCAAGGTCAAGATCGAGTACCGCCCGGTTCACGACTACACCATGACCAACGACGTCCAGTACATCCCGCCGAAAGCTCGCGTTTACTAAACGTCGCGCGTGTACTGAACGAACAGCGAAAGCTTTATCGAAATGGTTGAATTCGCACTTCCGAAGAACTCCAAGATTTCAGGCGGCAAGACCTGGCCGAAGCCCGCGGGCGCGACTGAAACTCGCGAATTCCGCGTCTATCGCTGGAACCCGGACGACGGCAAGAATCCGAGCGTCGACACCTATTACGTCGACACCCATGATTGCGGGCCGATGGTGCTGGACGGCCTGATCTGGATCAAGAACAACATCGACCCGTCGCTGACCTTCCGCCGCTCCTGCCGCGAAGGCGTCTGCGGCTCCTGCGCGATGAACATCGACGGCCAGAACACACTGGCCTGCACCCGCTCGATGCACGACGTGAAGGACGGCGCGGTGAAGATCAATCCGCTGCCGCACCAGCCTGTCGTGAAGGACCTCATCCCCGACCTCACCAATTTCTATGCGCAGTACGCTTCGGTCGAGCCGTGGCTGAAGACGACCTCGCCGACGCCGCAGAAGGAATGGAAGCAGAGCCACGAGGACCGCGAGAAGCTCGACGGGCTCTACGAGTGCATCCTCTGCGCCTGCTGCTCGACCTCGTGCCCGAGCTATTGGTGGAACAGCGAGCGCTATCTCGGTCCCGCCGCGCTGCTCCAGGCCAACCGCTGGGTGTCGGATTCGCGGGATGAAGCCACCGGCGAGCGGCTCGACAATCTCGAGGATCCGTTCCGCCTCTATCGCTGCCACACCATCATGAACTGCGCCAAAGCCTGCCCGAAGGGCCTCAACCCGGCGGAAGCCATCGCAGAGCTCAAGCTCAAGATGGTCGAGCGCCAGATCTAGGCGTCACTTATGCTGCGATCCCCGGCCGGAATGGCCGGGGCATTCTACGGCGGGCGCGTATTCGAGCAGATTTTGCCTCCGCCCCTGCACGAGCAGGCCGGCAGGTTGCAACCTCTGGTTCCCGCTACAAGCCGCTTCCTTCCCGGCGCGAAATTCAAGTAAGCTCTCCGGTGTGGGACCGGAGCGACCGTGCAGGGCGCACAACGCAACTCGCTGAGATTGCTGCAGTGGATGATGGCTGCGTCCCTGGCGCTGCCCATTGCACTGTTCGCGATCGCCGCCTCGATCTCCTACACCTCGACCAAAGCCATCGCCGACCGCGAGATCGAGCGCACCCTCGATGTCGCGCACGAGCACGCGCTCAAGGTGTTCGAGACCATCGACCGCAGCCTCGCCGAGATCAACGAGGTGGTGCGCGGCATGCCCGACGACATCATCCGCGCGCGCGAGCCGGCCCTGCACCGCCGCCTGAAGCAGCTGACCGATTCGCTGCCGCAGCTGAAATCGGCATGGATCTTCGATGCGGACGGAAAGTCGCTGGTCAACAGCCTGGCCTCGCCGCCGCCGGCACAGAGCTTTGCGGACCGTGACTATTTTGCGGCCCATGTCGATCAGAGCATCGGCAGCTACATCGGTGTTCCCCTGACGCCGCGTCAGCCCTATCAGGGCGCGCGCTTCTTCGGGGTCAGCCGCCGCCGCGGCTCCGACGACGGCAGCTTCATCGGCGTGATCCAGGCCTCCGTCCTGCCGGAATATTTCGAGAGCTTTTACGCCAGGATCGGCTCCGATGCCGGCAGCTTCGTCGCCATGGGACGCACCGACGGCGTGGTGCTGGCGCATCTTCCACGGCTGGACCGCGACCTCAGGCTCGATCCTAACGGGCCGGTCGGCCGGAGCATCGCAGCTCATCCCGAGCATGGCCTCATCACCATCGCCTGGCCATCGGACGAGGTCGAGCGGCGCATCGGCTACCGACGCATCGCCGAATATCCGATCTATGTCAGCGCGGGGTTGGAGACCTCGGCAATCCGCGCACGCTGGTTCGCCACCATGGGCCAGCATCTGGTATTCGGCATTCCCGCCACCGCGCTGCTGTTTCTGCTGCTGGCGTTCGCGTTCCGGCGCACCCAGCATCTCCAGGCCGAGGCCGCCGCGCGGCGCGAAGCCGAGGATGCGCTCAAGCACAGCCAGCGCCTGGAGGCGCTCGGCCAGCTCACCGGCGGCGTCGCGCACGACTTCAACAACCTCCTGACCGTGATTCGCGCCTCGGTCGATCTGCTGAACCGGCCGCAACTGAGCGAGGAGCGGCGCCAGCGCTACATCACTGCCATCGCGGACGCGGTCGGGCGCGCAGCAAAGCTGACCTCGCAGCTGCTCGCCTTCGCGCGGCGCCAGACCTTGAAGCCGGAAGTGTTCGACGTCGGCGCGCGGCTGCAGTCACTGCACGACATGCTCGCGACGCTGCTCGGGCCCGCGATCGAAATCGCGATGCGGCTGCCGGCCGAGCCCTGTCTCGTCAATGCCGATGCAAGCCAGTTCGAGACGGCGTTGATCAACATGGCGACCAATGCGCGCGATGCCATGCACGGCAAGGGCAGGATCGTTTTCGAGGTCGAGGCCGCGGCGACAATTGCGGACACGCGGGCTCCCGTCTCGGGCAACCCTGATCTTTCAGGTCACCATGAGCTTCCTGGCAAACATGGCTTCGTCGGTATTGCCGTCAGTGACACCGGCATCGGCATTCCGGCTGCGCGGCTCGGGCGCATCTTCGAGCCGTTCTTCACCACCAAGCAGGTCGGCCACGGCACCGGTCTCGGCCTGTCGCAGGTGTTCGGCTTCGCCCGCCAGTCCGGCGGCGAGGTGACAGTCACCAGCGAGGTAGGCCACGGCAGCACCTTCGCGCTCTACCTGCCGCGCGTGGCGCCGCATTTGCTGCCGCAGCGGCAGGCACCGAACACGGCTCCGGCCGTGGCCGGCAGCGGCATATCGGTGCTGCTGGTCGAGGACAATATCGAGCTCGCCAATTTCGCGGCCGACGGCCTCACCGAGCTCGGCTACAGCATCACGCTGGTCGACAATGCAACCGACGCACTCGCCGAGCTGGTCATGGATTCCGATCGCTTCGATGTCGTCTTCTCGGACATCGTGATGCCCGGTATGACCGGGCTCGATCTCGCGCAGGCGGTCCGCGACCGCGGCATCGGCGTGCCGGTGGTGCTGACCACCGGCTACAGCGAGGCGATGTCCCAGGATGGCAATGTCGATTTCGAACTCGTGCAAAAGCCCTACGCGATCGATCAGCTATCGCGCGCGCTGCACCGGCTCGCACGTCGCCGCCGGGTCCGCAACGGCGCCGCCGAATGAACCGACACCTGGAACTCGCGGGAACCTTTTGATTTAGCTGGCGTTATCCGGCCATGCAAAAGCCGGCCGGAAAGCGCGAATCGGGCAAGAAGCCGCCCATTGTCGAAATCGTCGGCGAGACCGGCGAGGAAGTGGCTCCGCCGCCGCCCGAGCTGGTCGAGCCCGACCCGGCGCTGTCGCCCGAAGAGGCCGAGCAGGCCCGCAAGGACTATCTCCTCACCCGCTTCTGGATCAGCGCGCGCGGCTTCTGGGGCCGCAACGGCGACCGGCTGGCATGGCTCTACTCCATCGGCCTCGGCGTGCTGATCGTCCTGACCGTCGGTTTCCAATACGGCATCAACGTCTGGAATCGGGCGATCTTCGACGCGATCGAGAAGCGCGAGGCGTCCACCGTCTTCCATCTCACCGCGGTGTTCTTCCCGCTCGCGATCGGCAGCATCGTGCTCGGCGTGGCACAAGTGTTCGCGCGCATGGGCATCCAGCGGCGCTGGCGAGCCTGGCTGACGGCAAGCGTGCTGACGCGCTGGCTCGGCAATGGCCGCTATTACCAGCTCAATCTCGTCAGCGGCGACCATAAGAATCCGGAATACCGGATCGCGGAGGATCTGCGCGTCGCGACCGATTCGCCGGTGGATTTTCTCGCCGGCGTGACGTCTGCGCTGCTGTCGGCCGTGACCTTCATCGTCGTGCTCTGGACCATCGGCGGTGCGCTCACCGTCACGCTTGCGGGATCGTCGGTCACCATTCCCGGCTTCCTGGTGATCGCCGCGATGCTTTATGCGGGAATCGCCTCGGGCTCGATCCTGGTGATCGGCCGCCAATTCGTGCAGGTCTCCGAGGACAAGAACCAGGCCGAGGCCGATTTTCGCTACACGCTGACGCGCGTGCGCGAGAACGGCGAGAGCATCGCGCTGCTCGGTGGCGAGGAGGAAGAGCGCGACGGCATCGACCGCAATTTCACCAACGTGCTTCGGCAATGGGCGCGGCTGGCGGGTCAGCACATGCGCACCACGCTGGTGTCGCAGGGATCGAGCCTCGTTGCTCCCGTGGTCCCTCTTCTGCTCTGCGCGCCAAAATTCCTCGACGGCAGCATGACGCTGGGTCAGGTGATGCAGGCGGCTTCCGCCTTTACCATCGTGCAGAGCGCGTTCGGTTGGCTGGTCGACAATTATCCGCGGCTCGCCGACTGGAATGCCTGCGCTCGCCGCATCGCATCGCTGATGATGTCGCTCGACGGTCTCGAGCGCGCCGAGCAGGGCGACGGAATCGGCCGCATCAAGCGCGGCGAGACCAGCAACGATGCCATGCTGGAGCTGAACGATCTCTCCGTCACGCTCGACGACGGCACCGCCGTGGTCGGCGAGACCGAGGTGGTGGTCGAGGCTGGCGAGCGGCTGCTGGTGGCCGGCGAATCCGGCACCGGCAAGAGCACGCTGGTGCGCGCCATCGCCGGGCTCTGGCCGTGGGGCGGCGGCAGCGTCAATTTCCATCCCGACCGGCGGCTGTTCATGCTGCCGCAGCGACCCTACGTGCCGTCAGGCTCCTTGCGCCGCGCGGTCGCCTATCCCGGCGCGGAAGACGACTGGACCGTGGAGGAGATCGGCGAGGCCCTGCACAAGGTCGGTCTCGACCATCTCAAGGAGAAGATCGAGGAAGACGCACCGTGGGACCAGACGCTGTCCGGCGGCGAGAAGCAGCGCCTGGCCTTCGCGCGACTGTTGCTGCACAGCCCTGACATCGTCGTGCTCGACGAGGCGACCTCGGCGCTCGACGAGAAGAGCCAGGACAAGATGATGAAGATGATCACCGACGAGCTGCCGAAGGCCACCATCGTCAGCGTCGCGCATCGCGTCGAGCTGGAAGCCTTCCACAGCCGCAAGATCGTGCTGGAGCGCCGCAAGGGCGGCGCAAAGCTCGTCAGCGACATCGAGCTGATCCCGCGCAAGGGCAAGCGCAAGCTGCTCGGCCGCTTCCTGAGGCAGCGCAAGCCGCCGAAAAAGGCGGCGTGAGGTTCGGTCTCTTTTCTTCGTCGTCCCGGCGATTGTCGTCCGGATCGAGCGTTGGAGTCCCCGGCAAAACCGGCTATGCATGCGCCGCTTGCAACGAGGACTTTGACTTGGCGACCGACAATGCCCCTTCGTCCGCGCCGTTCGGCGCGTTTGCGCCGAACGCGGCGCAGGCCGCGATCATTCGCCTCGCGACACAATCGCGGCTGAAGCGCGGCGCGTTCCGGCCCTGGTTGTCGCGATTGGTGAACCTGCTGCGCGGTGGTCCCGTCGACGTGGAGTACCAGGGCGCATCGTTCCGCTTCTATCACCAGGGCAGCGCGACCGAGCGCGGCGCGCTGTTCAATCCCGATTACAATCTCGACGAGCTCGATTTCCTGCGCCAGCACACCGCGGAGGGCGGCGTGTTCGTCGACGTCGGCGCCAATGTCGGCACTTTCGCGCTGGTGATGGCGCGACAGGTCGGGCCATCGGGGAAAGTGGTCGCGATCGAGCCGCATCCGACGACGTTTGGACGGCTCTCGTTCAACCAGGCCGCGTCACAAGCGACGCAGGTGCGCCTGGTGCAGGCGGCCGCTGGCGACAGCGACGGCGAGCTGATGATCGAGAGCGGGGGCGGCAATCTCGGCGCTACGCATGTCGTCACCGGCACGGCCAGCGCGGAGGCGATCAAAGTGCCCTCGCTGCGGTTGACGCGCATTCTCGACGAGGCCGGCGTCACCAAGGTGGACGCGTTGAAGATCGACGTCGAGGGGTTTGAGGATCGCGTGCTGATCGGCTTCTTCCGCGACGCGCCGCAATCGCTATGGCCGCGCGCGGTGGTGATCGAGCATTTGTCACAAAAGGATTGGCGGGAAGATTGTATCGCTGACATGGTCGCGCGCGGTTTTGTGGTTGCGCGCAAGACGCGGAGCAATACGTTCCTGTCGCGCTGACGACGAACGACGAGGTTACGATGATCGACCATATGGGATTCCCGGTCTCCGACTATGAGCGCGCCAAGGCGTTCTACGCCAAGGCATTGGCCCCGCTCGGCTACAGCCTGATCATGGAGGTCACGCAGGAGCAGACCGGACACGATCCGGCCGCCGGCTTCGGCGCCGACGGCAAGCCGGATTTCTGGATCGGCGGCGAGGGCGCGCTGAACAAGCCGGTGCATGTCGCGATCCTGGCAAAGGACCGCGCCACGGTGGATGCGTTCTACAAGGCGGCGATTGCGGCGGGCGGGCGCGACAACGGGCCGCCCGGCATTCGGGCGCATTATCACCCGACCTATTACGGCGCCTTCGTGCTCGACCCTGACGGCCACAACATCGAGGCGGTTTGCCACGCGCCGGAATAGATAAGTTCCATGTTCCGGCCGGAACCTCGTTCCGCGCGCGCCGTTGTCGTCCCTTGCAAGAAGGAGCACGACATGGCCAACGACAATGCCCGCGAGGTCGATCGCGTATGGGATCTGATGAAGACGATCGGATTCGCGATGCTGGTGACGCGCGATGGAGACAAGCTCCGCGCGCGGCCGATGAGCGCCTATCTCGACCGCAACGCGGACACGATATATTTCCTCACCGACGCGCGGCGTCACAAGGACGAGGAGATCGCGCGCAATCCGTCCATCAACCTGTCGTTCGCGGATGCGAGCAGCCAGAAATACGTGTCGCTGACCGGCACTGCCGTCGTCTCCAACGACCGTGCGAAGATCAAGGAGCTGTTCTCGACGCCGGCCAAGGCGTGGTGGGACTCTGCGGAAGATCCCAACATCCGCGTGCTCAAGGTCGCGCCCGACGATGCCGAGTTCTGGGACTCGCCCGGCACCGTGATCTCCTATGTGAAGATGGCGGCCGCGGCAGTGACCAACACGCGGCCCGATCTCGGCGACAACCGCAAGGTCTCGATGTAATGCCGATTGAGCCGCCCGAGATTCCGCCGTCGACGCCGGGCACACCCACCGAGCCGCCGCCGGGGATTCCGCCGGGCAATCCGCAGCCTGAAATCGCGCCGCCAGTGCGCGAGCCCGGCTCGCCAGCGCCGCCCGACGAATTGCCAGGCCGCATGCCTGAAGAGATTCCATCACGCGGACCGAACGGACCGCTCACGCCGAATCCCGCGACGGATGCAAGTCCGCCGCGGGACCGCGCATGAGGCGACGCATCACATCCGAGGCAATTGCAACCTGCGTCTGAATGCGCAATGAACGTCACCATAGTGAGGTGATTTGCGTGCAGAAATAAATCGGGCCGCGCCCGCTTCGTCCGCCACAATCCGGCCTAACGCGTAGCTGTTCATCCCAACACTTCGTCAAAGAACCTTCCGGGGAAGTTCACCACATGACCAACCTTCGTTTCGTGCTGCTTGCCACCACGGCTCTGACCGCGATGCAATTCGCAAGCTCCGCATCGCATGCACAAGGCGCGCCGCCGCTCGTCGTCGCGCAGGCGCAGCCACAAGAGACCGGCCCTGACGGAAAACCGAAGCAGCCGCCGAAGGGACCGCCAGCGGCCGCGCCGCCTGCGGCGCCCGCGCGCCCGGCCGCACCGCCGCCCGCAGCTGCACCGCCCCATCCGCCCGCGGCACCTCCGCCGGCTGCCGCACCGCCGCGCCCAGCAGCTCCGCCGCCACCTCCGCCGCCACCTGCGGCCCGTCCGGCACCGCCACCGCCCCCACCGCCGCCTGCGGCTCCGAAGCCGCCTTCGCCGCCCCCGGCTGCGGCTCCGCAACAGCATGCGCCGCCTCCTGCACCGCCCGCGGCACGCCCGGCTCCCACGCCCCCGGCACCGCCGCCCGCCGCGGCTCCGCAGCAGCACGCACCCACACCTCCGCCTCCGACGCCGCCCGCGGCTCGTCCGGCTCCCACACCACCGCCCGCTCCCGCTCCCGCTCCGCAGCAGCACGCACCGACAGCTCCGCCGCCTCCTGCGGCCGGTCCTTCGGGACGGCCTGCGCCTGCGCCGACAGCAACGCCTCCGGCATCTGCTGCTCCCGCAGCGCGCCCGGCAACGCCTGCTGCCCCGACCGCCACGCCTGCTCCGACAGCAACGCCTGCACCGACCGCAACGCCAGCTCCGGGAAGCACGCCGCCGACTGGCCGCCCCGGTGCGCCGCCCCCCGGCGGACGTCCCGGCGCGCCTCCGGCTGCTGGATCAGCGACACCTGCTCCGGGCGCCACGCCCGCGCCGACGACTACCCCGACCCCCGGTGGCGCTCCGACGCCCCTGCCCGGACGTCCCGGTGCGGGACCCACGCCCGCTCCTGGCGCGACCCCGGCTCCAGCCGCGACGCCAACCCCCGGTCAGCAGGGAGGAACGCCTCCTGCCGGCGCGCCCGCTGCCGGAGCTCCGCCGACCCAGCCGCAGGCAGGCGCCCCGCCCCGGCCGCCGGCTCCCCCCGCTGGCGCGGCGGCACCGAGCACCGTCCCGGGCTCGGCGGCTGCGACCCCGCCACCCAACAGGGCACAATACGCGACGCCCACCGTTGCGCCGGCCTTCCGCGCCGCCCCGACCACGACCACGCCTCTGCCGCCACCGCCGCGTCCGCCGCAGCGTGACCTGACGCCGCTCGCGATCGGTGCAGGTGTCGTCGCCGGTGCCGTGATCGGCGCCACCATCGCCGACTACCGCAACCAGCGCCGCGAAAGCATCGAAGGCGGTCGCACCGTCTACACCGAGCCGGACCGCATCATCATCCGCGATCCGGGCGGGCAGACATACGTCCGCGGCAACGATCTCTATCGCTTCCGCTATGGCGCCCGCGACATCCGCACCGAGACTGTCGGTGCCGATACCCGCACCGTGGTGATCCGTCCCGACGGCAGCCAGATCATTACGGTTGTCGGTCAGGATGGGCGGCTGCTGCGTCGAATCCGCAGGGACCCTGCCGGGCGCGAGCTCGTCATCATCGACAACAGCTACCGCGATCCGCGGTCGGTCGGCGGCTTCTATGTCGACGCGCCGCCTCCGGTCGTCAACATGCCCTACGATCGTTATATCGTCGACGCCCAGGAAGCGTCGCCGGACGTGATCTACGAGACGATGGTGGCGCCGCCGGTGCAACGGGTGGATCGTCGCTACACGCTCGACGAGATCCGCTACAGCCCCAATGTTCGCATGCAAATGCCGAGCATCGACCTCAACACGATCAACTTCGAAACGGGATCGTGGACCATCCCACCGGACCAGGCGGCGAAGCTGCAGTCGATCGCCGACGGTCTCAACCGTGCGATCCAGGCCAATCCGCGTGTGGTGTTCCTGATCGAAGGTCACACCGACGCGGTTGGCAACGACGTCGACAATTTGTCATTGTCGGATCGTCGTGCGCAGTCCGCGGCCGAATTGCTGACCCAGCAATTCGGTGTGCCGTCTGAGAACCTGACGTCGCAGGGCTACGGCGAGCAGTATCTGAAGGAGCAGACGCAAGGGCCGAGCGCGATCAACCGCCGCGTCACCGTCCGCAACATCACGCCGCTGCTCAACGGTGGCCAGGCCTCGCTGCCGCCGCCCCCGCCCGGCACCGCGCCGCCGCGCTGAGGCGAAGCACAAAATGAAAATGGCCGGGAGCAATCCCGGCCATTTTTGTTTCTGTCATTGCGAGGAGCGAAACGACGAGGCAATCCAGACTATCGCTGCGGGAAGACTCTGGATTGCTTCGCTTCGCTCGCAATGACGAACGAGGCAGCAATCCCCGGGCGCGTCAGCCCTTGTCATTCTCCAGACGGAAGATCTGCGAGCCTTCACTGCCCGACAACAGGCCCGTGTCGCTGTAGAGCTTCAGCTTGGCGCGGGTGTCGTTGATGTCGAGGTTGCGCATGGTGAGCTGACCGATGCGATCGGCCGGCGTGAACGCCGCGTCCTCGACCTTCTCCATGCTGAGCCGCTCCGGCGCATAGGTCAGGTTCGGGCTTTCCGTGTTGAGGATCGAGTAGTCGTTGCCGCGTCGCAGCTCGAGCGAGACCTCGCCTGTGACGGCGCGGGCGACCCAGCGCTGCGCGGTCTCGCGCAACATCAGAGCCTGCGAATCGAACCAGCGGCCCTGATAGAGCAGGCGTCCGAGGCGCATGCCGCTGATGCGGTATTGCTCGATGGTGTCCTCGTTGTGGATGCCGGTGACGAGGCGCTCATAGGCGATGTGCAGCAGCGCCATGCCGGGCGCTTCATAGATGCCGCGGCTCTTGGCTTCGATGATGCGGTTCTCGATCTGGTCGCTCATGCCGAGGCCGTGGCGGCCGCCGATCGCGTTGGCTTCGAGGAACAGCGTGACAGGATCAGAGAAGGTCTGACCGTTCAGCGCGACCGGCTGGCCTTCCTCGAAACGCACCACAACCTTCTCGGCCTTGACGTTGCAGTCGTCCCGCCAGAACGGCACGCCCATGATCGGGTTGACGATCTTGATGCCGCTGTCGAGGCTCTCGAGATCCTTGGCCTCGTGCGTCGCGCCGAGCAGATTGCTGTCGGTCGAATACGCCTTCTCGGCACTCATCTTGTAGGCAAAGCCCTGGGTGGTCATGAACGCCGACATCTCGGCGCGGCCGCCGAGCTCGTCGATGAACTGCTGGTCGAGCCAGGGCTTGTAGATGCGCAGGCCCGGATTGGTCAGCAGGCCGTAGCGATAGAAGCGCTCGATGTCGTTGCCCTTGAAGGTCGAGCCGTCGCCCCAGATGTTGACGCCGTCCTCCTTCATCGCCGCGACCAGCATAGTGCCGGTCACGGCGCGCCCCAATGGCGTGGTGTTGAAATAGGTGATGCCGCCGGTGGAGATATGGAAGGCGCCGGACTGGATCGCGGCGATGCCTTCATGGACGAGCTGCGTGCGGCAATCGACCAGCAGCGCTTTCTCCGCGCCGAACTCCATCGCCTTGCGTGGGATCTCGTTGTAATCGGCTTCGTCGGGTTGGCCGAGATTGGCGGTATAGGCGTAGCAGCGCGCGCCCTTCTGCTTCATCCAGAGCAGCGCCGCCGACGTGTCGAGGCCGCCCGAAAACGCGATGCCGACTTTCTCGCCCTTGGGCAGGCTTTTCAGGATCGTGGTCATGGGGCTTCCAATCGGTCTCGAAGGGCGGGTGTCGTTTCACGGGGTTGACCGCGCGAATATCAAATTTCGCGGGGCTCGGCACCCCTTTAATGGCTCAAACTGACGGCTCGGCACTCGACTTGCTGCCGAACAGGCGCTGGCGCAGCCGGTAGGCGGGCATGTTCAGCCGGGTCAGGGCGGCATCGACCGCCTCGTCCGAAAACCGGGTCCGCGGCCAGCGGTAGATCAGCGCGTAGGCAAACCAGATCACGACGAAGGTGACGAGGCCAGCGATCGACACGTCGGTGAAGAAGTGGCCGCCAAAGGCCATCCGCAGCCCGCTGGTCACGAGGCCGAACACCACGGCTCCGGCATAAGCGAGCGGCCGCCACGGCGCCGGTGCCAATGCGGCCGGCGCCAGCGTCCAGAATGCGGTCGCGCCCTCGCCCGAGAAGAACGAGCAGTTGCGCGCGCAGCCGCCGCGCGGATCCCACCACGGCACGAATTGCTGGTCGCCGGCAAACTGCGTCACCACCACCGGGCGCGGCCGGCCCCAATAGGACTTGAAGGCGAGATTGGTAAGGATGCCGGCTGAGAGGATGATCGTGACCAGCAGGAAGACGATCGCGCGCCCGGATACCATCAGCGGGCGGTCGGGCCGGACCATCTTGACCACGAGCGCGACCAGCGCAGGCAGCACGAACGCCCAGGCGACCCACATCGCGGCGTCGCGCGCGAAGCCGGCCCAATCGTTCAACTTGAGCGGAAACGACTTGGTATCAGGGTCGAAGAACAGCGCAGCGAGCTTGAGATCAAGCTCGGGATAGAGGCCGAAAACGACGCCGATCACGAGCCACAGCGCCAGGGCAATGAAGAGTCCAGTCCGGTTCATGGCGCGCGGTTTAGCCGAGTGGGAAGGGGATGAAAACCCCGGGGCAAGTCAGAAACTCACCGCACGTCCGGTCTTGAATTCGACGGCAGCGGCGGAGGCGGCTGGCGCGGCAGCGGCGGATTGCGCCAGGCGCCGGCGTTGCGGCCGGCGACCAGCCAGTAGACGACACCGGCGACGATGCCGGCGCCGGTCATGATCTCGAGATGGCGGCGCACGATGCCTTCGAATTGCAGCGTGTCGGAATGAAACGGGACCAGGCCGAGATAGCAGGCGAGTCCCACGACGCCGCCGCCCACGGCATAGGCAAGCGCGCTGCGGATGTAGAGCGCCTCGGTGATCGCGACGATCACCGCCGCCGGCACCAGCGCAAAGCCGGAGACGAAGATGAAGCCGAACCCGAGCACGATATCGATCGTGCCCTGATCGACGGGACCGGCGCCGAGATCGGCGAATTCCGGAAACAACAGCGCGACGACGACGATCATGCCGCCGATGAAGCAGGCGGCGAGAAAGCCGATGAAGATGACGATGAGGCGGCCGATCAGGGACATGCAGAGGAAGCCAACGTTACCGTCATTGCGAGCGAAGCGAAGCAATCCAGAGATGCGTCCGCGGAGGCAGTCTGGATTGCTTCGTCGCTGCGCTCCTCGCAATGACGGGGAAGCAACACAGTGCACCTACCAAGCTAGTCCGTCATCGCCATGGCTCGCAGCGTCTGGCGTTCCCTGGCGGAAAGCTTTTCCGTCTCCGACTTGAGCTGGCCGCAGGCGGCCAGAATGTCGCGGCCGCGCGGGGTGCGCACCGGCGAGGAATAGCCGGCGTTGAAGACGTATTCGGAGAATTTTTCGATCTGGTCCCAGTCCGAGCATTCATAGGCGGTGCCGGGCCAGGGGTTGAACGGGATCAGATTGATCTTGGCGTGAATGCCCTTGAGCATCTTTACCAGCAGCTTGGCATCGTCGAGCGAATCGTTGACGCCCTTGAGCATCACGTATTCGAAGGTGATGCGGCGCGCGTTCGAGGCGCCGGGATAATCGCGGCAGGCCTGCAGCAATTCCTTGATCGGATATTTGCGGTTGAGCGGCACCAGCTCGTTACGCAGCTCGTCGCGCACCGCATGCAGCGAGATCGCGAGCATCACGCCAATCTCCTCGCCCGCGCGCACGATGTTCGGCACCACACCCGAGGTCGACAGCGTGATGCGGCGGCGGGAGATGCCGATGCCTTCGTTGTCGCCGACGATCAGCAGCGCGTCGCGCACCGCGTCGAAATTGTAGAGCGGCTCGCCCATGCCCATCATCACGATGTTGGTGACGCGACGCGTACCGTCTTCGCGATCGGCCCAGTCGTTCAGACGATCCCGCGCGACCATCACCTGTCCCACGATCTCGCCGGCAGTGAGGTTGCGCACCAGGCGCTGCGTGCCGGTGTGGCAGAAGGAGCAGTTCAAGGTGCAGCCGACCTGCGAGGAGACACACAGCGTGCCGCGATCGGTTTCCGGGATGTAGACGCACTCGACTTCATGCGCCCGCTCGACATTGTCGCCGCTCGGCAGCCGCAGCAGCCATTTGCGGGTGCCGTCGTTGGAGATCTGCTCGGCCACGACTTCGGGCCGGTCGACGGTGAAATGTTGCGCGAGCTCGGCGCGAATGCCCTTCGAGACCGACGTCATCTCTTCGAAATTCTGGGCGCCACGGAAATACATCCAGTGCCACAGCTGCTGCACACGCATCTTGCGTTGCGCCGGTGCAACGCCGATCTCGCCGAGACGATCGGCAAGCTCGGTGCGCGACAGGCCGATCAGCGAGGGCCTCGCCGGCGGCACATAGGTTTCGAGCGGAGTCTTCTCCACCAGCGTTGCGTTGTGCGGCTCGGTCATCGGTTGCATTGAATAGACCTGGAATTTGTGTTCGTCTTTCCGGGATGGTCCGAAGGACCGGACCCGGAACCGCGAGATTCCGGGTTCGATGTTGCGCATCGGCCCGGAATGACGAGAGAAAACCTGGAACGCGCCCTATATAGCAACCGGAACCGCCGATTGCGACCTTATCGACCGCAGGCTTAACGCCTGCAATCCTGGGATATCCGGTCAAGCGCCTGGGCGAGGCCCTTCAGCGAGAAGGTGTCGGTCGTCTCGGTCCCCTTGGACGAGATGCCCTTGACCACGAGATCGGCGGATTTGCGCATGGCCTCGACCATCCGCTCTTCCTCGGCCGCGTTCTTGATCCAGAGCCCGTCGCCCTGCGAGTACATGGCGAACGCGGCGCCGCCGACCTCGACCGAGGATTCAGAGCCCGGCTTCAGCGCGTAGCCGATCATGACCGAGACTTCGTTGTTGACCTTCTCCGCCGGGCGGGTGGAGACGAAGGCATAGGCAGGATCGCGCGGCCGGTTCGGCGGGTTGGTCTTCGACGACGACGGCTTGGCCAGCGCGAAGCAGACCTTTTTGCCGTTGGGCGCAGCCGAATAGGCGCCCCAGGTGCCGAACTGACCGATAAGGGTTGGCTCGGCGCCGCCCGCAACCGCCGCGTGGGGGGCCGCCGGTTTGCTCTCGGGCTTGGCAACCGTCTTTCCAGTGGTATTGGCCACCGGCGCGGCCTGTTTCGGCGCGGGCTCTTTCGGTGCAGCCTTGGGCGCAGGTTGCGCCGTCTGCGCCCGCGCGGAATCGGTGATCCCACAGGCCGCCACGCCCGTCATCAAAGCTAAAATCAGCACCCGCCACATGCTGGAGTGGTTCCCTCAATATTGTGACTGGAAGATGGCCCGGTCGCGCATTGTCCCCGAGGCAGGGATAGCCGGGAAAGTCCAATTTGGGAAGGCAGTTAGCGAAGCTCGCGGCGCCTAGGCCCTGGATCGCGCGGCGCGCTGCTCCGCCCATTGCGCATCGGTCCAGCGCAACAAATCCTCCGCGCCGGAGCTGCGCAAATGCGCGCCACCGTCAATCACCACCATCTCGCCGTTGATGTAGCCGGCACGGTCGGAGACCAGGAAGCTGGCGAGGTCGGCAAGCTCGCCGTGCTCGCCGGCGCGTCCCATCGGGTTGCGCGCGGCCCATCCTTCGTCGCGACCTTCGGGGCGGAGCTGGCCCGAGGCGCCGGCGGTCGGGAATGGTCCCGGCGCGATCGCGACGGTGCGGATGCCCTTCGGGCCCCATTCCACGGCGAGACTTTTGGTCATCGCCAGCACGGCCGACTTCGCCATCGCCGACGGGACGGTGAAGGCGCGGCCGGTGATGGTCGAGGTCGAGAGGATAGAGAGCACGACGCCGCCATGCTTGGCGTCGATCCAGCGCTTGCCGACGGCAAGCGTGCAATACATCGCACCATGCAGCGTCGGGGCGAGGATCGCATCCGCGGCGCGGAATGAGAGATGCTCGCTCTGCGCAATGAAAGTCGCAGCCGCGTTGTTGACGAGGATATCGAGCGGCGCCTCGCGCCAGATGGCCTCCATCATGCTCTCGACGGCGGTGCCGTCGCGGATATCACAGGCGATCGTCGTGACCTTCCCGCCGGTCTCTTCGCGCATCTCGCTCGCCGCCGCCTCGAGCCGATCGACCTTGCGGCCGCAGATCACGAGCTCGGCGCCGAGCGCGAGGAAGCGGCGTCCTATCGCGGCGCCAAGGCCCGAACCGCCACCCGTGACGAGGATGCGCTTGTCCTTGAGCAGGCCTGTTTCAAACATGGTTTGAATCCTCCTTTTTCTTCTTCCGTCATTGCGAGCGAAGCGAAGCAATCCAGGCTATTTCCGCGGCACGGATTCTGGATTGCTTCGCTGCGCTCGCAATGACGAGAGGA
This sequence comes from Bradyrhizobium sp. 4, assembly GCF_023100905.1. Taxonomy (NCBI): domain Bacteria; kingdom Pseudomonadati; phylum Pseudomonadota; class Alphaproteobacteria; order Hyphomicrobiales; family Nitrobacteraceae; genus Bradyrhizobium; species Bradyrhizobium sp. 4. The sequence continues at coordinate 101,135 of NZ_CP064686.1, read as the reverse complement.
TAGGCCGGTGCGGTCTAATAGACAAAGAAACCGGATTGTCGCCCGTCCCTAAATCCGGCAGAACCAGCCCAACTATAATTCTGCCTCGAAACGCCAAGTGCTCTCAAGAAGGTGCCGCCATGAAAGCCATCCTCTGCTCGCAATATTGCCAGCCCGACGATCTCGTTCTGGCCGACGTGCCGGATCCGGTGGCCGGTCCCGGCGAAGCCGTGATCGCGATCAAGGCTGCGGCGCTGAACTTCTTCGACATCCTGATGATCCAGGGCAAGTACCAGATCAAGCCGCCGTTCCCGTTCTCGCCGGCCGCCGAAGTGGCTGGCGTGATCGAGAGCATCGGCCCCGGCGTGACCGATCTGAAGGTCGGCGATCGCGTCGTTGCCTCCTGCGGCCACAACGGGGCGCGCGAAAAGATCGCGCTGCCGGCAGCATCGATCGTGAAGATCCCGGACAATCTCGATTATGACCGCGCGGCTGGCATCATCATCATCTACGGCACCGCGCTGCACGCGCTGGAAGATCGCGCGAGCCCGAAGCCGGGCGAGACGCTCGCGGTGCTCGGCGCCGCCGGCGGCACCGGACTTGCCGCGTGCGAGCTCGGCAAGCTGATGGGCCTGAAGGTGATCGCCTGCGCCTCGTCGGACGAGAAGCTCGAATTCGCCAAGGCGCACGGCGCAGAGCTCACGCTCAATTACGGCAAGGAAGATTTAAAGGAAGGCTTGCGAAAGCTTACCGGCGGCAAGGGCGTCGACATCATCTTCGATCCGGTTGGTGGTACGTATGCCGAGCAGGCGCTACGCTCGATTGCCTGGGAAGGCCGCTTCCTCGTGATCGGATTTGCCGCCGGCGACATCCCAAAGATGCCGCTGAACCTCGCGCTGCTGAAGGGCTGCGATATCCGCGGCGTGTTCTGGGGCGCCTGGACCCGGCTCAACCCGGAAAAGAACCGCGCCAATCTCGAGAAGCTCGTGAAGTGGACAGCGGAAGGAAAGATCTCCTCGCATGTCGACCGCGTCTTCCCGCTGGCGCAGACGGCGGATGCGCTCAAGGTGCTCGCGGGACGTCAGGCCATGGGCAAGGTGATTTTGCGTCCGTGAGGGTGTCGGCGCGTAGGGTGTCGCGACATCGTCACCACACACTCAGCTTTCGTCGCCCGGCTTGACCGGGCGACCCAGTACTCCGTCACGAGTGTTGTTGAATCGATAAGCCGCGGCGTACTGGATTCCCCGCCTTCGCGGGGAATGACAGTGGAGGATGCGGCAACAGCTACTGCGCGGCTTCCGCGTCCACCTCATCCACCCCGCGCTTCAGCGCGGCGCGGGCGGCTTCGCGATGCTCGTTCGTGATGTGGCTGGCAACCATGCGGATCGCAGTGGCGAGCACGGCGGCGTCATCGGTGAAGCCGAGGATCGGCATCACGTCGGGAACGAAATCAAACGGCAGGATGAAATAGGCGATCGCCCCGAGCAGCGACGCCTGGATATGGCGCGGCGTCTGCCGGTCGAAGGCGCAGTAATAGGCGGCGAGCAGATCCTCCGCGAACGGCAGTTGCGCGGCGACACGCTTCAGCTTGCGCCAGAAGCGGCGGCGCACGCTCTCACGATCTTCCGCGAGCCGGTCGGCCGGCTCGAAACCAACGCTGTGTTCGGCAGCCATGGTCGACAAACTCCCCGTTCAGCCAAGGGTGGCAGATCGCCGCATCCCGTGCTGAACACAAGATGGGGAGGCGGCAGCGCCTCGCAAGACGTCAGCCTGGTGTCAGCTTGGCGATGGCGTTCATCGCCGTGGCAAGCTCGATGTCGAGCGCGGTGACGCCGCCGGCATCATGGGTCGCCAGCACCACCTCCACCGTCTTGTAGACGTTGCGCCATTCGGGGTGATGGTCCATCTTTTCGGCGACCAGCGCGACGCGAGCCATAAAGCCGAACGCCTCGTTGAAATCCTTGAAGACAAAGGTCTTCCCGATTGCGTCGCGTCCTTGAACCACGGTCCAGCCCGGTAGTCCGCCCAGCGCCTGCCTGCGCGCCTCCGCCGAGAGCCGTTCTGCCATCGTCGCCTCCGTCCTTTTAGGGGAACTTTACCCTAACACCGTGCTGACGCCCCGGGTTCATACGGGATTTCGTCCATCCGCTAACCATGACGGAGATGTAACCCCGCCGGACAAGAAATTTGCTACACTTGAGGGTGTAAATCGCCGGCCGAGATGAAACTGAGCCTCAAGCGACTGTTCGGGAGATCGATGACCGGGGGATTGGACCTGGCCGAAGCGCCCACCCCGCCTTCGCCGCGATCAGCGGCGCGGAAGACGGCGCTCGTGTCTCTGGCACTCGTGCTTGCGATCGTGGGCACGCTTGCCGGCGGCTATTATTTCGCGATGCGGCCGGTGACGCTGAAGATCGCGGTCGGTCCCGCCAACAGCGATGACCTCAAGGTCGTGCAGGCGCTGACGCAGGCTTTCACTCAGAACAAAAGTCTTGTGCGGCTACGGCCGATCCAGACCGACGGCGCCACAGCCAGCGCCGAGGCGCTCGCGGAGGGCAAGGTTGATCTCGCCATCGTGCGCGGCGACGTCGACGTGCCGAAGAACGCGCAGGCGGTCGCGACCCTGCGCAAGAACGTCGTGGCGCTGTGGTCCGTGCCCGGCAAGGGCAAGAAGAAGGGCGCGAAAATCACCAAGATCGCGCAGCTCGCCGGCCATCGGGTCGGAGTGATCGGCCGCACCCAGGCCAACGTCAATCTGCTCAAGGTGATCCTCCAGCAATACGGCGTCGATCCTGCCAAGGTCGAGGTGATACAGTTCCCCGCCAATGAAGCCGCCGAGGCGATCAAGGCCCAGAAGGCCGATGCCTATCTCGCAGCCGGCCCTGTCAACAGCAAGATCACGTCGGACGCGATCGCCGCCACTGCCAAGGAGGGCGGGACGCCGGTCTTCCTCGCGATCGATTCCGCGGATGCGATCGCGCAGAACCATCCGGTTTATGAAGCCTCGGAGATTCCGGCCGGCACCTATGGCGGCTCACCCGTTCGCCCCGACGACGAGGTCAAGACGATCAGCTTTTCACACCACATCGTGGCGCGCAAAGGCGTATCCGAAACCAACATCGCCGCGTTCACGCGCCAGCTTTTTGCCGTGCGCCAGCAACTGGTGACGGAATTCCCGCTGGCGGCGAAGATCGAAACACCCGACACCGACAAGGACGCGGTGATCCCGGTGCATCCCGGCGCGGCCGCCTTCGTCGACGGCGAGGAAAAGACCTTCCTCGACAGATACAGCGATTACATCTGGTGGACGCTGATGGCGCTCTCGGCCATGGGCTCGATCGGCGCCTGGTTTGCGGGCTATTTGAAGAAGGACGAGCGCGACAACAACAACCATCAGCGTGAACGTCTGCTCGACATGATCGCGGCGGCACGCAAGAGCGAGACGACCGAAGACCTCGACCAGATGCAGACCGAGGCCGACGACATCCTGCGCAATACACTGCGCTGCTTCGATCACGGCGCGATCGAGGAAGCCGCGCTCACCGCCTTCAACATCGCGCTCGACCAGTTCCACGCGGCCGTCGCCGATCGCAAGGCGGTGCTATTCAGCCTGCCGCAGAACCTGCAGCGCGCCGGCGCACAGTTCAGGGCCGCCGGCAGCGCGTAAAAGCTTCCGCGCGTAATCGCGGCGTCACATTGTCTCAATATAGCGTCGGACTTCACCGTGGCGGTCGCCTGAGCGATCGTCTCACGCGATATCGAGTCCGTCCCATGAACATCAAATTCTCTCGTCGCCGTTTCCTGACGACCAGTGCCGGCGCGCTTGGCGCGGTCGCAATGCCGCATCTCTCCCGCGCGGCCGACCGGCCGGCCGTGACCCATGGCGTGCAGTCGGGCGACGTCACCGTCGACGGTGGCGTGGTCTGGGCGCGCGCCGACCGTCCCGCGCAGATGCTGGTCGAAGTGGCGACGACGGAGTCGTTCAGGGATGCTCGCGCGCTGCCGCCGATCGCAGCGCTGCCCGAAAGCGACTTCACCGCGAAGATGCTGATCGAAAACCTGCCGGGCGGACAGGACATCTTTTATCGCGTCCGCTTCCGCGACCTTTCGCACACCGCGGTGGTGGGCGAACCGGTGACCGGCCGCTTCCGCACCGCGCCCGCCGACCGCCGCGACGTCAGCTTCGTCTGGGGCGGCGATGTCGCAGGACAAGGCTGGGGCATCAACCCCGATGACGGCGGCATGTTCACCTTCTCGGCGATGCGCAAGCACCGTCCGGATTTCTTCCTGCACTCCGGCGACACCATCTATGCCGACGGTCCCATCCAGTCCGAGGTGAAGCTCGCCGACGGCAAGATCTGGAAGAACGTCACGATTCCCGAGAAGGCCAAGGTCGCCGAGACGCTGGACGAGTACCGCGCCGCGCACAAATACAATTTCACTGACGACAATCTTCGCGCCTTCAATGCCGAAGTGCCGATCTTCGTGCAGTGGGACGACCATGAGGTGACCAACAACTGGTCGCTTTCGAAGGAGCTGCCGGCGACCTACAAGGAGCGCGACATCGCACTGCTTGCGGCCCGCGCGGGCCGTGCCTTCCACGAGATGTATCCGATGCGCGAGAGCATCGTCGAGCCCGGCCGCGTCTATCGCCAGATCTCCTATGGTCCTCATCTCGACGTGTTCGTGCTCGACGAGCGCAGCTATCGCGGCCCGAACGGCCCCAACCTCGAAACCGCTTACGACCCGGCCAGCTATTTCCTCGGCCCCGACCAGATCGCCTGGCTCAAGCGCGGCCTGTTGAATTCGCGCGCGACCTGGAAGGTGATCGCCTCCGACATGCCGCTCAGCCTCGTCGTGTCAGATACGGCAAAGGGTGGATCGGAAGCCGTTGCGCAGGGCGACGGCCCGGTGCGCGGCCGCGAGTTCGAGATCGCCGACATCCTGCGCTTCATCAAGATGGCGCCGGTCAGCAACACCGTATGGCTGACGGCGGACGTGCATTACGCCGCCGCGCACTATTACGATCCGAACAAGGCCCAATTCCAGGACTTCGAGCCGTTCTGGGAGTTCGTGTCGGGCCCGCTTCACGCGGGCACGTTCGGACCGAACGCGCTCGACAACACCTTTGGACCCGAGGTGCGCTTCATCAAGGCGCCGGGGAAAGACAACCAGAACCTGCCGCCGTCCGCCGGCATGCAGTTCTTCGGTCACGTCAAGATCGACGGCGCTTCCGGCCAGATGACGGTGACCTTGCGCGACCGCGCCGACGTCGCGCTGTGGTCGACCGCGCTCGATCCGAAGCCGGCCTGACGCCGTATCGCTAGTCCGCCGCGCGGACCTGGAGCGCTGCCTCCAGCGCGTCGCTCGAACACGGCTTCTGCAGACGCGGCTGGCCGGCGAATTCCGGCGGGATGCGCGCGTCAGCGCCGTAGCCGGTGACGAAGACGAAGGGAATCTTCAGGGCCGCGAGCCGTTCGGCGACCGCAAAACTGTTCTCGCGACTTAATCCCACGTCGAGCAAGGCGAATTCGGGGGCATGCGCCGCGATTGCGGTCAGCGCCTGCGCGACTGAACCTACCGTGCGCACGCTCTTCACACCAAATCCGAGCAGGCGATCCTCGAAGTCGATCGCGATGATCGGATCGTCCTCGACGATGAGGACATCGGCGGGACAGTTTGAACCATCGGAAACAGCGGGTGCCATCATCGTAACTTGGAGCATGAGGTTCTCTGACTGGTATACCGGGTCACGACGCTGTACCCAGCGCGAAGGGTTCCCGGAACGAAACCACCACATCACAGTTGTCAGGTCTGTCTACTTGTGCACACAGGACCTCGTCGGAACTCGCTAATGTGGAGGCGGATGGGAGTTTAAGATGGACGCGCGGACCAGCAACGCCACCGAGATCGATAGCCGGCCGACCAACAATCTGCTGCGGCGCTTGAGCCACGCCGACTACGCGCTGCTCGCACCGCACATTACCGTCGACACGGCCGGGGCGAGCGAGCTGCTCTACAATCCCGGCGACGACGTCCAGGTCGTCCATTTCCCCTGCGGACCATCGCTCGCGACTTTCCTCGTTCCCAATGAGGACGGCCGTGACGTCGAGACCATCCTGGTGGGCCGCGAAGGCGCAGTGGGCGGTATCGTCAGCGAGGGCTATCTGCCGGCCTATACCCGGATCTGCGTGAAATTCGGCGGACCGTTTGCGCGAATTCACGTCAGCAAGCTGGAGGCCGCCAAGCAGCGATCGTCCTCGTTGCGCCATGTCTTCGCTCGCTACGCCGACTGCATGCTGGCGCAGATCTTCCAGTCCACCGCCTGCAACGCCATTCACTCGATCGAGCAGCGCACTGCCAAATGGATGCTGGCGGCGATGGAGCGGACCGGCGACGAGAGCAGCGTGCCGCTGACCCATGAACAGCTCGCGACACTGCTCGGTGTCGGCCGCAGCTATGCCAGCCGCGTGCTCCAGTCGTTCAAGGCGGAAGGTGTGCTCGACACGCGGCGCGGATCGATTCTGGTCCGTAACCGCGAGGGCCTGCGCCTGCGCGCCTGCCGGTGCAACGAGGCCGTGAAGATGCACTTCGAGGAAGTGCTGCGCGGCGTCTATCCGACCGAGGAGCGGCAAGCCGGCTAGCCGCCCGCCTCGCTCCTCTTCGGGGATAAGAAGGGGCCGCACTATCCCGCCGGGCGGGAACCTGGGCTAATGTCCCCGCATGAGCGGGGCTTTCCTTCACACTCTCTTCGACGTGGCAGCATGGCTGGCTGCGGCCGTGGCGCTCTACTGGCTGTCGCGACAGGGCTTGCAGTTTCCGACGCAATCCTTCGAACGGTCCTACCTCGCCGCTTTGGTGTTCGGTGCAGGCCTCGGCGCCTATCTGTTCGGCTCCGCCAATCTGTGGCTGTCAGGCCAGAGCGGCATCGCGCGCTCCGTGGAAGGTGCGCTCGCCGGCGGCATCGTGGCGATCGAGCTCTACAAATGGTCCGCAGGGATCACCGTCCGAACGGGCGCCCGTTTTGCGCTGCCGCTGGCGATCGGCATCGCGATCGGCCGGCTCGGCTGCTATTTCGCGGGCCTCGACGATTTCACCTACGGCACGCCGACGGCATGGCCCTGGGGCCACGATTTCGGCGACGGCATCCTTAGGCATCCCGTGCAGCTCTACGAAAGCGTCGCTATGGGGGTGTTCGCGCTGCTCTACGTGCTGGCGGTCTTGAACCGGAGCGCGTTTGTGATCACCAATGGTTTCTACCTCGTCCTCGTCTACTATGGTGCACAGCGCTTCCTGTGGGAATTTCTCAAGCCCTACGGCACGCTGATCGGCCCCTTCACGCTGTTTCACCTGCTGTCGCTGTCCATCCTGCTCTACGCCGTCGTCATGCTGGCGACGGCGCCCAAAGCGAGACCCATGCATGAACGCGCCGTTGCGTAAGTCGCGCCCCTATATCTTCTGGGGCCAGACCCAATCTCTCTGCGAGACCTGCCTGAAGCTGGTGCCCGCTAAGATCCAGATCCTCGACAACGAGGTCTGGTACGAGAAGCGCTGCAAGGAGCATGGCGTCCAGTCCACGCTTGTGTCGACGGACGCAGCCTATTGGCGCCTGTGCAAGGATTTCATCAAGCCCGGCGACCGGCCGCTCGCCTTTCAACGGCATACCGAATTCGGCTGCCCCTATGATTGCGGCCTGTGCCCTGACCACGAGCAGCATTCCTGCCTGGCGCTGATCGAGATCACCGAGCATTGCAATCTGACCTGCCCGGTGTGCTTTGCCGATTCCTCGCCGGCGCGGACCAGCTTCACGCCGCTGGCCAAGGTCGAGCGAATGCTCGACGCGCTGGTCGCGAGCGAGGGCGAGCCTGACCTCGTGCAGATCTCCGGCGGCGAGCCGACGCTGCATCCGGACTTCTTCGCGATCCTCGATGCCGTGCGCGCCCGCCCGATCCGCCATGTCATGATCAACACCAACGGCCTGCGCATCGCCCGCGAAAAGGATTTCGTGGCGCGGCTCGCCGAGAACAAGCGCGGGCTCGAGGTCTATCTCCAGTTCGACTCGCTCGAACGCGACGCGCTGATCAATCTGCGCGGCGCGGATTTGCGCAAGATTCGTCAGCAGGCGCTGGAAAATCTCGAGCATTACGGCGTGTCGACCACGCTGGTCGCGACCATCAAGCGCGGCGTCAACGATGCCGAGATCGGCGACATCGTTCGCCACGCGCTGACCTGGAAATGCGTGCGCGGCGTCACGCTGCAGCCAGTGCAGGATGCCGGCCGCAACGAGAATTTCGACAAGAACACCGACCGCATCATGCTGTCGGAGATTCGCAAGCGCGTGGTCGAAACCGGCGTATTCGGCGACAAGGACATGATCCCGCTGCCCTGCAACCCCGAAAGCATCTCGATCGGTTACGGCCTGCGCAACGGCGAGAAAGTGCTGCCGCTGACCTCGCTGATCCCGCAGGAGCAGCTCGTCGCATTGTTGCCCAATACGATAAGCCCGGAGAAGCATCCGGCGCTGAGAGAGAAATTCATCGACCTGTTTTCGCTGTCCTCGGGACCGCTGAACACGAGCGAGCGCGTCTGCGAATTGCTGTGCTGCCTGCCGAGCTTCGAGGTGCCGCAGGGCATCACTTACGAGAACGTATTCCGCGTCACCATCGTGCAGTTTCTCGACCGCTTCAATTTCTGCGTCGGCAACGTCAAGCGCAGCTGCATCCATTTCGTCACCGAGAACGGCGCGATCATCCCGTTCGACACCTACAATCTGTTCTACCGGAACGGAAAGATCGACGGCATCCGCGCCGAACTGGCGGCGCAGTCAACCGAAGGAGCCCTGCAGGCATGAGCATCAGCGACACGCCTCCGCCAGCCCCGCCGGGACCGCCTCCTGCTCCGCCGAACAAGCGCAGCGGTTGCCTGACCGCGCTCATGGCGATCTTCGGGATCATCCTGCTGCTGCCCGGCGCCTGTGCACTCCTGTTCGGCGGAATATCCATATCCGACAGAGGCCGGATCGATTCCGACGTCGCGCCCCTGGTGTTCCTGGGCCTGGTCGTGGGGCTGGGCGGGGTCGCCCTGATCTGGGCCGCCATCAAGGGCCGGCGCGGCTGAGCCCGGCTTTTTGCCTAACCCCCGGGAATCCCCGGACAAAATTCAATCAACCAACGGCCAAAGAACACATTGTTTTTTGGCCGTTTTTGCCTATATTGCGCCGCAACGCGTAGGGTGCCCGGTCGATATGCCGGGCTTTCCCTTTTGGGCGGAAAGCGCCCCGTTTCCAGTCTTCAAGCGTTGTTTCGAGAAGAGGTCCCGGTCTGACCGGCGAGATCGCGCTTAACCCATTGTCCGACCGCAAAGAAGCTCACTCATGAACCTTCGCAACATCGCCATCATCGCCCACGTCGACCACGGCAAGACAACGCTCGTCGACCGCCTTCTCCAGCAATCCGGCACCTATCGCGAGAACCAGAAGGTGACCGAGCGCGCCATGGACTCCAACGATCTGGAGCGCGAGCGCGGCATCACCATCCTGGCCAAGGCGGCCTCGGTGCAGTGGAAGGACACTCGCATCAACATCGTCGACACCCCCGGCCACGCCGATTTCGGCGGTGAGGTCGAGCGCATCCTCAACATGGTGGACGGCGCGCTGGTGCTGGTCGACGCCGCCGAAGGCCCGCTGCCGCAGACCAAATTCGTGGTCTCCAAGGCGCTCAAGGTCGGTTTGAAGCCGATCGTCGTGATCAACAAGGTTGACCGTCCCGACGCGCGGGCGACCGAAGTCATCAACGAGGTGTTCGACCTGTTCGCGGCGCTCGACGCCAGCGAGGAGCAGCTCGACTTCCCGATCCTCTATGGGTCGGCCAAGCAGGGCTGGATGGCCGAGAGCCCGGACGGGTCGCACGAAGCCGGCATGCAGCCGCTGTTCGACCTGATCGTGCGCCATGTCGCGCCGCCGACCGTCGAGGAAGGCCCGTTCCGCATGATCGGCACCATTCTGGAAGCCAACCCCTATCTCGGCCGCATCATCACCGGCCGCATCTCTTCCGGTTCGATCAAGCCGAACCAGGCCGTGAAGGTGCTGGGCGCCGACGGCAAGACCATCGAGACCGGCCGCATCACCAAGATCCTCGCCTTCCGCGGCATCGAGCGCACCCCGCTCGACGAAGCCGAGGCAGGCGACATCGTTGCGATCGCCGGCCTGACCAAGGGCACCGTCGCCGACACCTTCTGCGATCCGTCGGTCGATACCCCGCTCGTGGCGCAGCCGATCGACCCGCCGACCGTGTCGATGTCCTTCATCGTCAACAACTCGCCGCTCGCCGGCACCGAAGGCGACAAGGTGACCAGCCGCATGATCCGCGACCGCCTGTTGCGCGAGTCCGAGGGCAACGTCGCGCTGCGTGTAGTCGAAGCCTCGGACAAGGACGCGATGGAAGTCTCGGGCCGCGGCGAATTGCAGCTCGCGATCCTGATCGAGACCATGCGCCGCGAAGGCTTCGAGCTTTCGGTGTCACGTCCGCGCGTCGTGCTGCAGAAGGACGAGGCCACCGGCGCCACCCTGGAGCCGATCGAGGAAGTCGTCATCGACGTCGACGAGGAGCATTCCGGCGTCGTCGTGCAGAAGATGAGCGAGCGCAAGTCCGAGCTGATCGAGATGAAACCGTCCGGCGGCAACCGTTTGCGCCTGGTGTTCTACGCGCCGACCCGCGGCCTGATCGGCTATCAGGGCGAACTGCTCACCGACACGCGCGGCACCGCGATCATGAACCGCCTGTTCCACGGCTACGCGCCGTACAAGGGCGAGATCCAGGGCCGCCGCAACGGCGTGCTGATCTCTAACGATCAGGGCGAGGCGGTGGCTTACGCGATGTTCAAGCTGGAAGATCGCGGCCCGATGATGATCGAGCCGGGCTGGAAGGTCTACAAGGGCATGATCGTCGGCGAGCATACCCGCGACAACGATCTCGAGATCAACGTGCTCAAGGGCAAGCAGCTCACCAACATCCGAACCACGTCGAAGGATGAAGCGGTGCGCCTGACCCCGCCGATCCGCATGACGCTCGAAAAGGCGCTGGCCTATATCGAGGACGACGAGCTGGTCGAGATCACGCCGAAGTCGATCCGCCTGCGCAAGCGCCACCTCGACCCGAACGAGCGCAAGCGCGCGGAAAAGTCCAAGGAAGCGGTGGCTTAAGCTACCGCTCGCAACTCTGTCATGCCCCGGCTTGACCGGGGCATCCAGTACGCCGCGGCTCATCGGTTCGACCACAAATGTCTCTGGAATACTGGATCACCCGCCTGCGCGGGTGATGACAGCTGTGCTTGGGGCGGCTTCAGCACTCTTCGCGAACGTGCTAGAGCCCGCGCATGAGTTCCCTTCCCTCATCCGTTGACGTCGCGATCATCGGTGCGGGCGCCGCCGGCCTCGGCGCGGCGCATGCACTGGCAGGCTCCGGCCTCTCCGTGATCGTGCTCGAGGCGCGTAACAGGCTCGGCGGCAGGGCCTGGACGGTGCAGGCCTCGCCCGAAGTCACCTTCGACGTCGGCTGCGGGTGGCTGCACTCGGCAGACAACAACTCCTTTGTCGCGGTTGCAAAGCAGCTCGATTTCGAGGTCAACAAGGACCTCCCGCCCTGGCGCGAGCGCGCCTATGGCAATGCGTTTCCGAAAGCCGAGCGCGATGATTTCATGCGCGCAATGGACGCCTTCTATGAGCGGCTGTGGAAGGCCGCCCAGAAGGGCAAGGACGTCCCCGCGAGCTTGAGCCTGGAGCCCGGCAATCATTGGAATCCCATGATCGACGCGATCTCGACCTACATCAACGGTTGCGAACTGAAGGACATGTCGACGCTGGACTGGGACGCCTATGAGGACAGTGACCTCAACTGGCGCGTCCGCCGCGGCTACGGCGCTCTGATCGCGGCCTATGGCGCGCCATGCCCGATTGCGCTGAACTGCAACGTCACGCTGATCGATCATTCGGACAAGCGCATCCGCATCGAGACATCGCAGGGCACGCTGACCGCGGACAAGGTGATCGTCACCGTGCCGACCAATCTTATCGCCAATGAGGCGATCCGGTTCTCGCCACCTCTCCCCGCCAAGGTCGATGCCGCAGCCGGCCTGCCGCTCGGCGTCGACGACAAGGTGACGCTGGCGCTCGACGATGCCGAGGCCTTCCCGAAGGAAGCAAACCTGCGCGGCGCCACGATGCGCACCGACATGGGCACCTATCATATCCGCCCGTTCGGCCAGCCCTGCATCGAAGGCTTTTTCGGCGGCAGCTTTGCACGCGAACTGGAAGACGCGGGCGACGGCGCCATTGCCGCGCAAAGCATCGAGGAGATCGCAGGCTTGCTCGGCAACGACATCAGGCGAAAGCTGAAGCCGCTCTGCGAGTCGCGCTGGGCGCACGACCCGTTCGCGAGAGGCTCCTACTCGCACGCGCTGCCGGGCCACGCCGGCGACCGCGCCGTGCTGGCGGCGCCGGTGGACGGACGGCTGTTTTTTGCAGGAGAAGCGACATCGCCGAATTTTTTCTCGACGGCGCACGGGGCAAGGGATTCAGGGGAGCGGGCGGCGAGGGAGGTGCTGGGCGTTCTGGGCAAACCGTAACCGCACGCTCGTCATTGCGAGCGCAGCGAAGCAATCCAGAATCTTTCCGCAGCGGCAGCCTGGATTGCTTCGCTGCGCTCGCAAAGACGAATTACTCGATCACCCGCGCCCGCAAGTCGGCATCAGGCACAAAACACGAATCATACTTCCCAAAAATGCGGTAGCGGTTGCGCGCGACGAGGTTGTAGAGCGGGTCCCGTAGCGGCTTGGGCATGGCGAACAACGCGCGCACCCAGCCCCAGCCGGGGAGCTGCGACAGCACCGTCAGCGCAGCGTCCGACTTCATGAACACCTCGCCACCATGAATCACAGCATTGGTATCGGGATCATCCGGATCGATACCGAACGTGCGCGCGAGCCGGGCGCCATAGTCGGACTGGATCGGAGTGAAGCGAAACCTCTTCCCCGTGTCGCGCGCGGCGACGAAGCGGACCCAGCGCGAGCAAAAAATGCAGACGCCGTCGAACAGGATCACGTCGTCGTCAAGCCATTTGGGCATCAGCGATTGTCCAACATCAAAAACGCGACAAGCATCAGCACGATCGCCGGCCCAGTCTTCACCAGTGCGCCGAGCGGCTCGATCCAGAGGTCCGGCGTCAGGATCGCGGCACCAAACATATAGCCCAGCGAAGCCAGGATGCCCCCGACGAGTCCGATCGCAGCGGTGCGACGGACGGCAATCAGCACGCCAAGGCTCATATCCATCAGGCTGGTGCCGATGGTGATGGGATCGACCAGCGCCGACGGAAAATTGTGCGCAGTCAGGATCCCGGCGGCGGCGCGATAGGACACGAACAGCGCGATGCAGCCGGAGACGCACCAGAACACGACAAGGCTTGCGAAGATCAGCGTCTTGACCAGGAACAGCCGCGCGAACCACTTATCCTGGATCGTGGCGGGGTGGCGGCCGACCGTCTGAGCCAGTGATTTCGGCACGATGCCCGTGGCGGCGATCCATGCCGAGGGATCGCCGCGCACGCCGCGGCGCAGCTCGGCGATGGCCGTGGAGCGCATCGGCGGCATCCAGCCAAGATAGTTGGCGACGTCGCCGCCTTTCGCGCCGAGATCGAGCATGAAGGACAGCATCGCGACGCGCAACCAGCCGGCCGTGCCGAACGCGATACGAAACTGCTCGATGACGCCAGCCATTGTGATCGGTTCGACCTGCATCAGGTCCCAGTTCACAGCCTTCACCGAAGCGTCATCGATATCGCGCGCGGCAAGCCAGGCAATGGTGGCGGAAATATCCTCGACAGCAACGGGCTGGAACGGCGTCGCCATCTCCTTCTCCGGCAGGTCGAGCGGAAAGGCCGCAAGCGCGCGGAGCATCGCACTGCCGCCATAGGCCGACGGCGCGACCACGAAACCGGGCCGCAGGATGGCGTGGGGAAGGCCGGAAGCCGCGATCAAACGTTCGGCCTCACGCTTCGTTGTTGCGAACGCGGTTCGATCCTCGCCCGCGGTCCCGGGAATCGAGATGTGCACCAACCGGATCGCACGGCCGCTGCCGCCAATCGCCTGAAGCAATCGTGCGACGAGATCCCGATGCACCGCGTTGGTGTCGCTGCCGGGTCCGTCCTGGAGCACACCGAGGCAGTTCACGACGACATCGACCGCGTGCTCACCGAGGAGGTGCGTCAGAGCCGCCGCATCGAGGGAGAGGATCGGCAGCTCGATGTCCAGCGCGCTCATCTTCTGGGCGGGCGACAGGCTGCGCGCCACCCCGACGACGCGAAATCCCTGCGCGCGAAGATCGTCGGTGACGTAGCGGCCGATCAGGCCGGAGGCGCCGAGCACGAGAATGGTTCGCTGGCTCATGACCCTCCTCAAAACGGTTTTGCGATCATCAGCCAGAGAATCAGCATCGTGGCGCCAAAGCCGGGAAAGCCGAATGCGAACCAGCGGCGGAACAGAACAAAATAGCGCTCCGGAAGCGCGCCACGCTGCTCGGCGGCCTTCCGCGCGAGATCGCGCATCTCGATCTGCATGAAGATCACGGGGATCCAGAACAAGCCAGCAATTGCATAGAGCGCAAGGGAGGCGAGCAGCCAGCGCTCGGCGACCGACGTTGCCGAGAGCATCATCAGCAGGCCGCCCGTGACCGGCTGGAGGATCACGGCGGACAACGTGAAGATCGCGTCGGCGATCACGACTACCGAAGCGGTGCGCGCGATGAACGCCACGTCGTTCGTGCGATGTGCCATCAGCATGAAGAAGGCAATACCGGTTCCGGTGCCGAGGATGACGATAGCTCCGAGCACGTGCAGATATTTGATGAGGAAATACAGCGTCATGGCTTCTTGGTCACCACGGGCTTGGGCAGGTTCAACCCACGCGCAAGCTCGGCACTCGCGGCTTTGACGCCGGCCTCGGTTTCGATCATCCAGTGGCCCTCGCTACCGACGGCCGGCGTCGTGCGGAAGTCGACCTTGCCACCGCCGCCGCGAAACGCATCGACCAACGCAAGCGAAAATGCCGGTGCAAAGTAGCTGTCGTTGGCGGCAACGAGCCACGTGATGGGGATGCGCGCGGCCTTGCCGAATTCAGCCGCCGCGGCGAGAAGTGTATGCGGCGCGCAGATCCGGTTCGGCTCGTCATTAGCATGGCCGCCGCGGCCCGGCGCAATGGCGATGATGGCGGAGACCGCCTTCGGATCGGCATTCGCGAGCGCCAGCGCGCCCCAACCGCCGGCGGAATGGCCGATCACGATTGCGGCGTCGTTCCGGATAAAATCCTGCTTTCGCACATAGTCCAGCGCGAGCGCGATTTCGTCGGCCGTTGCGCGGCCCGAGCGCACATAGTCCGCCTCGTCGCAGCCACCCTGGTCCTCGACATAACGGCCGCCTGTTACGCCATGGCCGAGCCGTTCCGGCACCAGCACGGCGAAGCCGCGCGCGATGAGGAACGCAGCGAGCGCGCGGTATTCCGGCTGAGACATTTGCGCGCGCCGCAACCCATTTTGCGTCGAAGCATGCGCGATCACCGCAAGCCGGAACGGACCGGCACCCGGCGGGCGAAACAGCAAGGCATGAGCGGCGATGTCGGTATCCGGCGACGGCACGTGCCATTGCTGACGGCGAAACGGATCGCCCTCCGCTCCGGACGAACCAAAAATGACCTGAGCGCACACAGGCGGCGCAGTCAGCAAGGCCAACAGAGCCAGGAGCACGAGAATGTTGAGGAGCCGCATGAATGGCCGGAGGCGAGAACAGCGACAGTTAGACTAGTAGGAACGAATCAATATCGGCAGACTTTCTGCGTTGCCATTGCCGTTCATTCGTTGCCGCAAAGCAGTTTTGCACCGACGCAGAGCACCCCGGTGCCATTCGAATCGGCGTCTTGTCTTTTTTCGGTACAACATGGTTCAAATACTGATGCAGAAAGTCCACAGGTTAACCGATAATTAAGGATAGGTCTTGCCGCCGGCGCGGCGACTTGGTTTGATCACGTCCATGAGCACAACCCTGATCGAGGTCCGGCCGGCCAAAGCCGCAGATGCAACTGCGGTGGCGTCCACCCATGACGAAGCCTGGCGCTCCGCCTATCAGGGCATCATTCCCGGCGCCGAACTGGAAAAGCTGATCAACCGCCGCGGTCCGCAATGGTGGGACAGCGCGATCCGCAAGGGCAGCCGCGTCAGCGTGCTGGTGTTCGGCGACAAGATCGCGGGCTACGCCAATTACGGCCGCAACCGCGCCCGCAGCCTGCATTTCGACGGCGAGGTCTACGAGCTCTATCTGCGTCCCGAATTCCAGGGGCTGGGCTTCGGCCGCCGCCTGTTCACCGCGGCTCGCCGCGACCTGATGCAGAGCGGCCTGAAGAGCATGGTGGTGTGGGCGCTCTCGGACAACGATCCGGCCACCGAGTTCTACCGTGCCTTGGGCGGCCGCATGGTGGCACGCTCCTCGGAGCGTTTCGGGCCGAAGTCGCTCGACAAGGTTGCCTTCGCTTGGACCAATTGAGCTGCTGAAGTCCGGCCGGCAGCATTTCCCTTCCGTCGATACCGCTGCCTTTTGAGCCGGTGATCGCCGGATTCATTATTTCACAAAAACGCGATGGATCAGCGGGCCAAGCCCGCGTATGACAGCGCCAAAATCGCTGCCGGGTGCGATTTAACCTCGGCAACAACGGAGCCTTGAATGCGTATCGATGCGATCTCGATCGGGAAAAACGTCCCCCACGACATCAACGTCATCATCGAAGTCCCCGTGGGCGGCGAACCGATCAAATACGAGATGGACAAGGAAGCCGGCACGCTGGTGGTCGACCGCTTCCTCTACACTCCGATGCGTTACCCCGGAAACTACGGCTTCATTCCGCACACGCTGTCCGATGACGGCGATCCCTGCGACGTCCTCATCATCAACACCCGCGCCATTATCCCAGGCGCGGTCATGAGCGTGCGCCCGGTCGGCGTGCTGTTCATGGAAGACGAAGCCGGTGGCGACGAGAAGATCTTGGCGGTGCCCTCGTCCAAGCTCACCCAGCGCTACGACAAGGTGAAATCGTATTCCGACCTGCCGGACATCACGCTCCAGCAGATCCAGCACTTCTTCGAGCACTACAAGGATCTCGAGCCAGGCAAGTGGGTGAAGATCCTGCGTTGGGGCGGCCCCGAGGATGCGCACAAGCTGATCCTCGAAGGCATAGATCGCGAGAAGAAGAAGAACGGGTAGGTCTTGTGTCCCGGACGCAGCGCGGCATGAAATGACGCGACGCTGAGCCGGGATCATGGCGCCACCGTACTGGGCCCCGGCTCAGCATCGCACTGCGCTGCGTCCCGGACACGAGAGTGGCGTTACACCGCCGGTTTCGGCAGCCCTGCAATCGCGCAGGCCGCGCGCAACGTGTTCACGAGCAGGCAGGCGACTGTCATCTGACCGACGCCGCCAGGCACCGGCGTGATCGCGCCAGCCACTGCGAGCGCTTCCTGATAGGCAACGTCGCCGACGAGACGCGTCCTTCCGTCGTCCTTCGGGATCCGGTTGATGCCGACGTCGATCACGGTCGCCCCCGGCTTCAGCCAGTCGCCGCGCACCATCTCGGACTTTCCGACCGCGGCGTAGACGAGGTCTGCGCGCTTGACGAGCCCGGGCAGGTCGCGCGAGCGCGAATGCGCGATGGTCACCGTGGCGTTCTCGTTCAGCAACAGCTGCACCAGCGGGCGGCCGACAAGGTTGGATCGGCCGATGACGATGGCGTTCATGCCTTCGAGCGAAGCATGCACGCTCTTGGTCAAAATGATGCAGCCGAGCGGCGTGCAGGGCGACAGCGCCTCGAAACCGCCGGCGAGGCGGCCGGCATTGTTCGGATGCAGCCCGTCGACGTCCTTGGCGGGATCGATGGCATTGACGACCGCCTCGGTGTTGAGGCCCTTGGGCAGCGGCAATTGCACCAGAATACCGTGCACGGCGGGATCGCGGTTGAGTTTTGCGACCAGCGCCAGGAGATCTGCTTGCGAGACGTCGGCCGGCAGCTTGTGCTCGAACGAGGCCATGCCGGCGGCCTGGGTCTGGGTGTGTTTCGAGCGGACATAGACCTCGCTAGCGGGGTCGCTGCCGACCAGGACCACCGCAAGGCCCGGTACCAGATTGTGCTCGCGTTTGACGCGTGCGACCTCGTCGGCGACGCGGGCGCGAAGTTCCGCGGCGATGACTTTTCCGTCGATGATCTTGGCGGTCATGTCAGTTCCCTCAGTCCGTCGATTTGGCTGATGCGAGCTGGCGCAGGGCCTCTCCGAGCCGCGCCGGATCGCCGTCGACCGCGATCTGCTTCAACCGCGAGGTCGCTCCCGACAGGAGTTTGACGCTGGCCTTGGGCACGCCCAGCGATTTCGCCAGCAGCACCAGAACGGCCTTGTTGGCCTCGCCGCCATCGGCGATGGCGCGCACACGCACCTTGAGCACGCTGCGGCCATCGGAGAGCTGCTCGATCCCGTCGATGTCGTCGCGGCCGCCGCGCGGCGTCACCCGCAGCGCGATGCTGATTCCTGCGGCCCCGTAACGCCAAGGTTCCTTGATGACAAGGTTCTTTGGCAATCCAGGGCGCTCCAGCCTGCTTAGATCACGTTCGGGTAGATGTAATACAGGATCACCCGCTCGATGAACATGATGAGCAGGATCAGGATGATCGGCGAGATGTCGAGGCCGCCGAGGCTGGGCAGGAAATTGCGAATCGGCGCCAGGACCGGCTCCGTGATTCGGTACAGGAACTCCGCCACCGCCGACACGAACTGGTTGCGGGTATTTACGACGTTGAAGGCGATCAGCCAGGACAGGATCGCGGACGCGATCAGCAGCCAGACGTAGAGGTCGAGCACGATGATGACGATGTCGAGAACGGCACGCATGGCTTTTAAAAACTCTGGCTTCGGTCGGGATTGACGCCTTTTGCTAGATATCGGTTCCCCCCGGCCCAAACAAGGGAAGTCGGTGCCGGGATGGCTAAAACCGGGTTACAGCCGTCCTTGACTTGACCTTGGCGGGGACTTAAATGGCGCCCGGTTGTCGGCCGCATTGACCAGAGCGGCCTACAAAAGGGGCCATAGCTCAGCTGGGAGAGCGCGTCGTTCGCAATGACGAGGTCGGCGGTTCGATCCCGCCTGGCTCCACCAGCCTTCGCTCGCTTCGCGAGCTTCGGCTCGGCAACCCCGGAAGGTCTCTCGCAGCGAAGTGAGCGAAGGCTGCCGCGGCGTAGCCCGAAGGGCGAAGCCGGGCTCCATCCGCCCCCTACTTCCCCGTAAATCTCGGCGGCCGCTTCTCCATGAAGCTTGCGACCCCCTCCCGGAAATCGCTGCCGTTCAGCGCCACCATCATGTCCCGGTTGGCCGCGATCGTCGCCTCCGCCAGCGTCTGGAACGGCACCTCGTAGAGCTGCCGCTTGATCACGGCCATCGCGCTCGGCGAGACGAAATCGGCGAGGTCGCGCGCATAGGCATAGGTCTCCTCGCGGAGTTTTTCCGGCGAGCAGAGCCGGTTGACCAGCCCGATCCGCAGCGCCTCGTCGCTCGAAACGCGCCGCGCCGAGAGCAACAGATCCATCGCGTTGGCGTGGCCGACGATTCGCGGCAGCATCCAGCTGATGCCGTGCTCTGCGATCAATCCGCGCCGCGCGAAGGCTGTCGTGAACACCGTGTTGTCGGCGGCAAAGCGCAGGTCGCAATAGAGCGCGTGGACGAGGCCGATGCCGGCGGTCGCGCCGTTGAGCATGGCGATGACGGGCTTTCCGATCGACGGATAGAAGCCATAGCGCGTCTGCCAATCGGGCCGCCGGTTCATGTCGAAGGGCGGCAGGTTCGACGCGCGCCTGACATCATCGGGGTCGAGCCCCTTCAATGCGTCCATGTCGGCACCGGCGCAGAAGGCACGGCCCGCGCCGGTGATGACGATAACGCGGACATTGTCATCGGCGCTCGATGCTTCCATCGCATGGCGCACGTCGCGCTCCATGATCGGCGTCCACGCATTCATGCGGTCGGGACGGTTGAGCGTGATGGTCGCGACCTTGTCGCTGACCTCATAGAGAATGTGCTCGTAGGCCATGGCGCTCTCCCTTTGTTTGCCGGCACGCGTTCGCGCGCGCTCGTTGACAATGAGCCTAGCATACAAACGGATGAGAAGAGCTTGCGCTAAGGCGCGATCACTCGGCTGCTTGCGCCAAAACCGGTCGGCGCGTCAGCCAGCCGTCGATGAAGTGATCGAGCCAGGCGCGTTCGGCGGCATCGTAGACGGCACGATCCGCGAAATGATGATGCCGCTGCCGCGCGCCGGGCGCGCTGAGGCCGTCATAGCCGCGCGTGGTCCAGCAATGCATCATGGCGTAGGTCACGTCAGGATGGAACTGCACGCCGAAAGCGTTGCCGGTGCGGAACGCCTGCACCGGAAAATCATCGCCTTCGGCAAGCAGTTCAGTGCCGACCGGCAACTCGAAACCTTCGCGATGCCAGTGATAGACCCGCGCCGGCCAATTCGGGCAGAGCCGGTGTCCCGCTTCTGTCGGGCGGATCGGGTAGTAGCCGATCTGGGTCAGCGCATCGGCATGCGGCGCGACGCGAGCTCCTAACCGCTTCGCCAGCATCTGCGCGCCGAGGCAGATGCCGAGGAACGGCCGCTGTTCGCGGAGCGGAATTTCGATCCAGTCGATCTCTCGGCGGATGTAGTCGTCCGGATCGTTGGCGCTCATGGGACCGCCGAAGACCACCGCGCCGGCATGCTGGTCGAGGGTCTCGGGCAGCGGATCGCCGAAGCGGGGACGGCGGATGTCGAGGCGATGGCCGAGCGCGCGCAGCGCATTGCCGACGCGGCCGGGTGTCGAGGATTCCTGATGCAGGATGATCAGAACCGGCAACCGGGTTTCGGAGGCGGCGACGTTCGGCGTCCTTCTGGGGAAGGGCACCACTTCTGCGCCACCAAACCTGTTCGTCCGGAACGACATGGTCTCTGCGAGTGCTATCGGTTCAGACCGCCAGCATAACTAAGCGATCGTTAATTTCGTGTGAGTTTGCGCACACACACGCCCGATAGAAAGCAAGCTCCGGGCCACGACCGACCGAGAGCTCTCTTTACTGTCTTTGCCTCTGAAACCGGCTGGTAGCCGACAGGATGAAGGCGCGCGGGAAGAAGCGCAGCGCAAATGGCACGATCTTGATGCCCATACCAGGGAGCACTGCCCGCTTGTTGGCCATCAGGCCGCGATAGGCCTGCCGTGCGACATCGGCGGCAGGAACATTGAGAAGGGCCGTATCATGGCCGGACCCAACGCCGGCGCGCGCCTGGAATTCGGTGGGCACCGGGCCCGGGCAAAGGACGGTGACGCGAACGCCGTGCGGTGCAAGCTCCGCCCGCAAGGCCTCGGTGAAGGAAATGACATAGGCTTTGGACGCGTAGTAGACGGCCATGCCGGGTCCGGGCAGAAAGCCGGCGACCGATCCGACGTTGAGAAGACCGCCCTTGTTCTTGATGAGCTGATCGGCAAAGCGCAGCGACAGGTCCGTTAGGGCCCGGACATTGACATCGACGATGCCGAGCTGCTCGACGCGGTCTCGCTCGATTGCGTCACCGAATACGCCGAAGCCGGCATTGTTGACGAGATTGTCGAGCTCGACGCCTTCGGCGACGAGTGCGGCCGCGATCTTCTCGCCGGCATCCGCATCCTCGAGATCGCAGGCGATCACGATCGGCTTCTTGCCGCCCTTGGCGGCGAGCTCGTTCGCGAGCGCCTCGAGCCGGTCCGCGCGTCGCGCGGTCAGCGCAAGACGATGTCCGTTCGCGGCGAACACACGCGCCAGCTCCGTGCCGATGCCCGCCGAGGCACCGGTGATCAAGGTTACCCGCTCAGTCACGATCGAGATCTCTTCAATTGAAGTTTTTTGGCCCCGCAATGCTGGAACGAGAGCATAGGCCGAGCGCGACAGGCAAGCGGCGCTGGCAGCATGGCCACTTGAGCCGGTGACAGGGGGCGCAAACCCCGGGATCTACGGACGAATCCGGAGTCGAGACGGCCGGGGGCTACATTAAAGTTTCGTCATGTGTCGCCACAACCGTCAATTGGTTGTGCTGGCGAGATCACCCACCGAGCGCGCTGTCCTTGACCTGACCACCGGCACGATCTGCGACCGCGTGCTTCAGGTCGATCCGGTCGCGCTGGGCGATCCCGAGCAGGTCGGAGGCGCGCCAGACCACATTATCCTCGAACTCGGTGACCTGGCCGTCGGCGTAGACCAGCTCCCACATCATCTGGACGACCCGCTTGCGGCCCTCTTCGTCGAGCGAGCGCATCATGATGCTGGTGAAGTGATAGAGGTCGACCGCCTCGCCCTCGACCTCCGTCGCATCCGCGATCAGACGATCGGCAGTGCCGCGATCGAGCCCGAAGTGGCTTTCGATCAGGCTATGCAATTTGCGCTGCTCGGCAGCCGTCGGCTGGCCGTCCAACGAGATCACGTGAACCAGCAGCGCGGTCGCCGCCAGCCGGTAATCACCGTCACCGAATGCGCGGTCCTGGGCATGGGGAGCAACAATGTCGGCGATGAATTGGCGCAGGCCGTCGAGCATAAGGTCCTACCGAATCGATGAAGCCGCGGAGCGCGGCCGCTACCAGCATTATATGAGCAGGAAACTCAACCGGCGCAACGTGCGTCAGTTCCGCGCGACGCATTACGTTTCGGCAATCTGGAGCGTTTGCCGGGCTGACGACGAAGGTTTGGCGCGAACCTGCCTCCGCCGTCATTGCGAGCGCCGCGAAGCAATCCAGGATCTTTCCGCGATGACAGTCTGGATTGCTTCGTCGCAAGTGCTCCTCGCAATGACGCAGACCATGGTGACCGCCGCCCCTCACGGTATCTCGTACACCACCATCTTGTCGGCGATGCCGCGCAGTGCGGCCTGCTTCTGGATCGGCCTGATCTCGCGCTGCTTGAGGACTTCGGCGACCGCCGGTGCATCCAGCACCGGGCCGGTGATGTGGATCTCCTGCGCGGTCGAGAGGCTCTGCACGCGGGCGGCGATGTTGACGGTCTGGCCGAAATAATCCTGCCGCTCGTTCAGCATCACCGCGAGACACGGACCCTCGTGGATGCCGATCTTGACGATCAGATCAGCAGTGCCGCGCTTTTTGTTGAGCTCGTCCATCGCCGCGCGCATCCGCAAACCCGCTGCGATCGCATGCTCGGGACGGACGAAGGTCGCCATCACGGCGTCGCCGATCGTCTTCACCACCGCGCCTTTCTCGGAGGAGATGATCTCGAGCAGCGCATGGAAATGCGCGCGCACGAGGTCGAAGGCGGCGAGATCGCCGACACGCTCATAGAGCGCGGTCGAGCCCTTCAGATCGGTGAACAGGAAGGTCAGCGAGGTGATCTGGAGCCGCTGGTCGAGACTGAGATTGTCCGCCTTGAACACGTCGCGAAACGTCTGGTTCGACAGCATCCGCTTGGCGGTAAGAAACGGTTTGCGCTTGCCGATGAGGTGATGGAGTGCCTCGGCCGCGATGAACACCGACGGCAGCACGCGCACGCCGGCCTGGTTTTCCAGCGACAGCCGCAGCGGGCCCGGCCGCATGGTCGTGGTTCCCGTCGGCGCCTGCACCTTGTTGTACATGATGGCGAGCTGCTGACGGTCCTTGGTCGGCTCGCCCTGCACGTCGATGAAATGGGCGGCGTGCGTCACCGGTTCGAAGATGATGATGAAATCGTTCGGCAGTTGTAGCGACATGGTCGCCTTCTCGCCCGCCGGCAGTTCCATCGTATCCAGCGTCACCTCGTTGGCGAGCGTCGCAAACGATTCCTTGTTGAAGTCGACGCCGGAGCTCCAGAACACCTGCTTGAAATACTCCCACACCGGCAGCGTATCGGGATCATGCGCCGCAATGCGCCGGACACGTGAATTGACGGTGAAGGAGACTTCGACCTGATCGTCGACCGAGGTCTTGTAGCCGCAGGCGCAGAGCGCGCAGTGATACTCATCTGGCTTGAGCGCCTTGAGGGTCGAATGCGCGCCCAGCACGCCGCCGCAGCCCGGGCACAACACGTTCCAACCGAGATCGAACAGGCCGAGCCGCGCCGAATGCAGGAACGCCGAGATCACGCGCTCTTCGTCGAGATTGTGCTCTCTGGAGAAGTCCAGGACATTGACGCGGTTGAGCTCATGATCCTCACCGTCTTCGATGAGGCGCGTGATCGCGTCGACCACTTTCGCATCGGCGGTCTGCTTCAGAACGGAAAACTGGGCCTGGATGTCGCTCATGGCGTAACTCTATCTGGTGTGGATCACGCCGTCGGCCAGGCGAATGCCTGTCACCGACGCGTGATGCGGAACAGCGGTGAACGGTCCGGCTGGGTCGTGACGACGCCGAGCGGAATGACAGGGCTGGTATCGGCAAGCTCGACACGGAACGCGCCGATCAGCCGGGCCAGCGCCAGCACGGATTCGGCTTGCGCGAATGGTGCGCCGATGCACACGCGCGGACCCGCGCCAAAGGGCAGATAGGCAAACCGATCGGGCGCTTCCGTCGACATGAAGCGTTTTGGAATGAAAGCGTTCGGCTGATCCCACAGTTTCTCGTGCCGGTGCAGCAGCCACGGCGCGATCATGATGATGTCGCCCTTGCCGATCTCGACGCCGGCCGCGTTGTCCTTCTCGCGCGCGGCCCGGGCGATCAGGAAGGCCGGCGGATAAAGCCGCATGGTCTCCTCGATCGCGGCGCGGGTGAACTTCTGGCGATCGATGTCGGCCATGCTGTCGAGGTGTTCGCCACGCGTCTCGGAGGCGATTTCTTCCTGCGTGTCCGGGTCGAGCGCGAGCAGATAGAGCGCCCAGAATAGCGCGGTCGCCGTGGTCTCGTGGCCTGCGAGGATCATGGTCGCGACTTCGTCGACGAGTTGCTCGTCCGAAAAGCCCTTGCCGGTCTCAGGATCGCGCGCCTCGTCCATGAGATCGAAAAGATCGCGCGGCGGCGCGCCCTCCTTCTTGCCCATCTCACGCCGCTCGGCGATCAGCATCGCGACGAATTCGGTCCAGCGCTTGCGGAAACGGGCGCGGGCAAAATCCATCGGGCTTGGCCAGGACAGCGGCAGCACCATGTCAAGCAAGTACGGCCGCCCGAGTCGGGCCCCATACTCCATGACGAAGTTGCGTAATGTCGGACCATGACGGTCCATGCCGAACGAGAACATGGTGCGTCCGGCGATCTCCAGCGTCATCCGCTGCATGATCTCGCGCAGATCGACCGGCTCGCTCGTTTGCGCGTCGAGCTTCGCGATGGTCTCGTCGAGCACCGCCGTCATGTGCGGAACGAGATTTGCGGTCGCACGCGGCGTGAACGCCGGCGCGAGGGTGCGGCGCTGAAACGTCCACGAATGGCCCTCCGCAATCAGAAGACCGTCGCCGAGCACGGGACGAAGCATGCGGATGCCCGCCGGGGTGCGCGAATAATTCTCGTAATTGCTGAGCAGGACATGCCGGATCGCATCCGGCCGGTTCAGGATAAAACTGTTGCGGAAGAAAAAGCGGCCCTCGATGACGTCTTCCTCGTAGGCGCGCTGCCCCCAGGTCGCGATCATGTTCCGCTTGATCACGGCAAGCCGGCCGAGGAACGACATGTCGTCGGGCGCACGCGGCGGGGTCGGAGGGACGATGGGCCGACGCACGCTGGCGATGTTCATGGCTCGCTCCCGCAGAGGTGACGCAGGCAATTAGCTAATAAGTCAGCTCGGCAATCGCAATCCTGTTCTCGGAGGCAGGCCAGGCGCGTGCCACAATTCGTTCTTCGCCAAATTGGGCCACGATGTTACGCCCGACCTCGCCGGCCGAAAGGCGCAGTGTTGCTGTCGAATCCGTGGGCACACCCGATTTGACGTCCGCCGGCTCCTTGCCGTCGAGCAGCACCACGTCCCGCGGCAGGCCGAAATAACCGCGCGGGCGCGACATGATCACGACAGCCCCGGCGTCCTTGTCCGCGGGCCCGAGCGGACGCGCAGCGCGCAGATGCACCAGGTCGGACGAGCGCGGGAAGGGCGAGCGGTAGATGTGCGTGGTCGGCGCATCCGGCGCTGCGAGGGCGAATTCGAGCGACCAGGAAGGCTCGACCTGCGCCGGTCCCCAGCGGCCGTCGGCGCCGGTCTTCGCGCTGTACACGGCGCTACCCTTGCGCTCCCCGGTTTCAGGATCGACGCGAAAGACATCGACGGTTGCACCCGCCACCGGGCGATTGGTCGACACGCCGCCCGGTGTGCCCGTCACGAGGCCGCTCAGCCTGACGCTCTGCTCCGGCGCGATCGCGATGCGCGCGGGCTCGCGGCCGGCGATGAACTTATAGATCTCGCGGAAGGCCCGGGGGTGAAACGCCACCTCGCGATGATCGAGTGCGCCGAGCACGAGGTTGGTGGCCCCCTTCAACTCCGGACCTTCGACGCTGACGCCGGTTGGCGTACCGGGCTTGCCGATGAAACGGCCATCGGCCTGCGCGTATTTGTCCATGCCGTCACTGCGCAAGGTGAGGAAGGCAACACCCGGTGTCACTTCGCTCTCGCCATCGTTCAGGCTGCGCAGGAACGCGCCGCGACCGTTGAACTCGCTGTTCGGCTGGTCGTCGGTCGCGAACACGCCGTGATTGGGCGTGCCGCACAGCACGGCATGGCTGACATCGCCGCCGCCGCCGTTCCTGATCGCGTTTCGGATCGCGTAGCCGCCGCGCGAGCTGCCGACCAGTGCCACGCGGCCCGCGCCGGTGCGGCGCTTCAGTTCGGCTATGGCGGCGGCGAGCTCGCGGCGCTGGTCCTCGGTCGAGGAGCGGCCTGCCTGTTCGACCTTGTCGTCACTTCGTGCATTGGGATCGGTGAAATTGATCGCCGCCATGCGGTCGCGCGCGATACCGTTGGATTCCATCCGCCACAAGGTCGTCATCCAGAGCGCGTCGTAGTCGCCATTGCCGTGCATGAACAGGATCGGAGGCACCTCGCCCGGCCCGGCAGGTGAAGGTTGAGCCAATGCGCCCGTCCGCAGGCTCGCAACTGCGAAGGGCAAGCTGCCGGCCCCTTGCAA
Organism: Bradyrhizobium sp. 4; assembly: GCF_023100905.1. Lineage (NCBI taxonomy): Bacteria > Pseudomonadati > Pseudomonadota > Alphaproteobacteria > Hyphomicrobiales > Nitrobacteraceae > Bradyrhizobium > Bradyrhizobium sp. 4. The sequence goes on along the minus strand of NZ_CP064686.1, from coordinate 73,998 downwards.
GATCATCCGTCGTGACAGCTTCATCTGTTCCTCCCCGGCAAAACCATCTCTTTGCACCGCTTATACCGGCCTAACCACTGGACAGCGAAGGACTTTCGCAGGCATCACTGAACTCGCCGGAATCGCCCGAAGGCCGCTCCAAGACAACTTCAAGACAACTCCAAGACCACTTCTGCCAGCCCATTTGGAAGGGGACATGACCGAGCAGACGAACCGCCAGAAAATTGCGGCCGACGGCATCATGGCGCCGCTGCGGTACACCGTGTTCCGGCGCATCTGGCTCGCAAGCCTGCTCTCCAATCTCGGCCTGCTGATCCAGGGCGTGGGCGCCGCCTGGGCCATGACGCAGATGGCGGCCTCGGCGGACAAGGTGGCGCTGGTGCAGACCGCTCTGATGCTGCCGATCATGCTGATCTCGATGCCGGCCGGCGCCATCGCCGACATGTATGACCGCCGCATCGTGACCCTGATCGCACTCATGATCGCGCTGACTGGCGCGACAGCGCTCACGGTCCTGGCCTGGCTCAACTACATTTCCCCGGAAACGCTGCTCGTCTTCTGCTTCGTCGTCGGCAGCGGCAACGCACTGTTCGGTCCGGCCTGGCAGTCCTCGGTCAGCGAGCAGGTGCCGCCCGATGCCCTGCCGTCGGCCGTCGCGCTGAACGGCATCAGCTACAACATCGCGCGCAGCTTCGGCCCGGCGGTCGGCGGTGTCATCGTCGCCGCGCTCGGTGCGGTGGCGGCGTTTGCGTGCAATGCGATCCTCTATTTGCCGTTGCTGGTGGTGCTGCTGCTCTGGCGGCGCAACACCGAACCCTCGCGCCTGCCGCGGGAGAAGCTCAACCGCGCCATGGTGTCGGGCTTCCGCTACATCACCAATTCGCCGCCGATCAAGATCGTGCTGTTGCGCACGCTGGTGATGGGCCTGATTGGCGGAGCCATCATGGCGCTGATGCCGCTGGTCGCGCGCGATCTGCTGCATGGCGGCGCGCAGACCTACGGCATCATGCTCGGCGCCTTCGGGATGGGCGCCGTGGTCGGTGCGCTCAACATCCACGAATTGCGCAAGCGCATGAGCGGCGAAGCTGCGATCCGCGCCTGCACCATCTCGATGGCGTTTGCGATGGCCGCTCTCGCCGTGAGCACCGAGCCTGTGCTGACCGCGGCTGCACTGGTGCTCGCCGGCGCGGTCTGGATGGCCGCCATTGCGCTGTTCAATATCGGCGTGCAGCTTTCGGCGCCGCGCTGGGTTGCGGGCCGCTCGCTCGCAGCGTTCCAGGCCTCGATTTCCGGCGGCATCGCGATCGGCGCCTGGGGCTGGGGCCATCTCACCGACTATGCCGGGGTCGAGGTCGCGCTGCTGACGGCCGCCGGCCTGATGCTGATCTCGCCGGTGCTCGGGATCTGGCTCACGATGCCGCGCGTCGGCGCCCGCAACGAAGACGCCGACGTGCTGGCCGATCCTGAAGTCAAACTGTCGCTCACGGCACGCAGCGGGCCGCTGGTGGTCGAGATCGAATACCGCGTCGCCCAAGAGAACGCGCGCGCCTTTCACAACGTGATGCAGGACGTGCAGCTCTCTCGGCAGCGCAACGGCGCCTATGGATGGTCGATCGCGCGCGACATCGCCGATCCCGAATTGTGGACCGAGCGCTACCACTGTCCGACCTGGCTCGACTATCTACGCCAGCGCAACCGCTCGACCCAGTCCGAACGCGCGCTGCATCAGGAGGCGATCGATTTCCACGTCGGCCCCGATCCGGTGCGGATCCGCCGCATGCTCGAGCGTCCGTTCGGCTCGGTGCGCTGGAAAGAGGAGACGCCGGACCAGGCAGCAAGTGAGGTGCTGCCCGTGGTCGCCACCGCGGCGGGAAGCAGCACGTAGGGTTTTTGCGAGTCCGCAGCGACGCCTTATTGCCCGTGATCCGTCAGCACCTTGTCGCAGCCTTTGGTGAGCCGCGTACGGTTCTGCTTGAGGCAGGCGAGCACAGCCTGATCGCCATTGTTCATCACCGGGCGGCAGAAGCGCGTGACGTCGCGTGCGCAGGCGTCGTGACCGGGCTGCTGCGCTGACGCAGCCGATGCAAACAGGATCAATGGAATGATGAAAAGAAATCTGGTCATCGCGTAACGCCTCTTACCCGGAAGATGTGCGGGGGAAGCTAGAGCGACGATCCCGAAGCCGCAACGGCTTTATTGACAGGCGGGTCTGCGCCGCCGCGTGGCTCCGGCATTCACGCCGGGGCACATCGCGAGGGGAGCGAACCGACGCAACGAGCGATCGTTGCTGTTACTGACTGTCCTGGGCGTCAGCGACCTTGCGTGACGCGCCGCCCTTGGCGAGTTCCTTATCCATCACGGTGCGGCAACCGGCGCTCAGATCCGAACGATGCTTCATCATGCACGCCGTGATCTTCGGGATGTTCGGGATTTCCGACGAGCACAGGCGGAAGGCGTCGCCCGTGCACTGCTGCTGCGCTTCGGACGAGAAGGCGAAGCTGGAGCCGGTCGAGGCGATCGAGAGGATGGCGGCAAAGCCCAGAGCCAGGCTGATGTCGCGGATCTTGCTACTCAAGGACTTGGCGTTCAGAGACTTGGTGTTCAGAGACTTGGTGTTCAGCGAGTTGGTCATTTGAAGCTCCCATTGGCACCGCTGGAAGCGGGCCCGTTGTTGATGGGATCGACCATGCTCCAGCAAAACAGTTTCCACTGTGATGACGGTCACGGGAGGCCCACCCTCTGTGACTATGGTCACGTTGGCGCACCTCGCTGAAATTCCTTCCCATCCGCTGCCGTGTTGGTGTCACGTTAACTGTTCCTTCGCATTAATGGCTCGGCGAGCGGGAAATTCCGCCGGTTTGGTTGCGTAATTGGAAAGAATGGCGATGCGTAATGCGTTAGGCCTGATGCTGGCCAGTGTAGTTGCGGCGGTCGTGATTGCCGCCGGCGGTTGGTTTTATTATTCCTCGCGCGCCGACCAGGCCGCTCCCAAGACAATTGCCGCCCGTGCCGCCGATCCATTGCCGGCACAGGCGAAGCTCGCCGCCAAGGACGACGTCGCGACCACGGCGACGATTGCGGCCAAGCCGGCCGCAGCCGCCCCGGCGCCCGCACCCGCACCGATGCCGGTGCAGCAGAAATCGACCTGCGCCAATCCCAACGCGCTCGGCGTCTCCCGGGTGGTCGAGATCGACACCACCGGCGGTCCGGGCTTCGGCTTCGATCATTTCAAGCAGTTCGACTTCCTCACCGACAAAGAGGTCGTGCTGACCTTCGATGACGGCCCCTGGCCGGTCAACACGCCCGCCGTGCTGAAGGCGCTCGCGGATGAATGCACCAAGGGCCTATTCTTCTCGGTCGGCAAGCATGCGACCTACCATCCGGAAATCCTGCGTCAGGTGCTGGCCCAGGGCCACACGGTCGGCGCGCACACCTGGTCGCACGTCAATCTGAACGGCAAGAAGATGACGGAGCAAATGGCCAAGGACGAGGTCGAGAAGGGCTTCAGCGCAGTGAGGTTTGCGCTCGGCACCAATCCCGCACCGTTCTTCCGCTTCCCGCAGCTTCAGCACAATCCGGCGATCGTGAGCTATTTCGGCACTCGCAACGTCGCGATGTTCTCGACCGACATCGACTCCTTCGACTTCAGGAAGGGCGCAACGCCGGAGAAGATCATCGAGACCGTGATGACCAGGCTCGACAAGCTCGGCAAGGGCATCATCCTGATGCACGACTTCCAGAAGCACACCGGCGAAGCCATGCCGGCGCTGCTCGCGCGTCTCAAGGCCGGCGGCTACAAGGTCGTGCAGATGAAGGCCAAGACGACCTTCCAGACGCTGCCGGAATATGACGAGGCGCTGCTGAAGGACCTGAAGGTGCCGACCTCGAGCGCGCGTCCGATCGGGAGCGTGGTGCAGACGGTTTCGCAGTAACGCGTCAGTCCGATCCAAAACTCTTGCGTCATAGCCGGGCTTGTCCCGGCCATATGCTTTTTGAGAGCAGGCATCTTACCAGTAGATGCCGTGACGATGCAGTTCGCTGATGATGCGGCCTTCGGTCCAGCTGCGCTTGTGCTTCGGCTTGTCTGCCTTGGCCGTCGTCTTCGCGGCGGGTTGGGTCGTCGTCGCGGGCGCTGAGGCCGTGGTGGTCGTCGGTGTTGGTGCGGCGGCCGCCGCAGGCGGAGTGAGCGAAACCGCCGGCGGGCGATCGAGATATTTCGGAGCTTCGGCGGCTGGCGCTGCTTCGCTCACCTGCGTCGGCGCGGCAGCAAGCGCCGGCGCCGTTTGCTGAACCGAAGCCGGCTCGCTCACCGCGGACAGTGACAGGCTGCGCGGACCTCCGGCCTGGGCAGAGGCAGAGACCAGCACCATGGTGGCCACCAGAATGATCTTGCGCATATGAATCTCCCCGTGTTTGGTGTGAGCTGGACACTAGGAGAGCCGCGCTCGGGGTAATGTGATGCGAATCACGCCGGCGGCATCCCTCGCATCTGTTCATTGGCTACCGGCGAACGCTCAGCTCCCGGATCGCAAAATCGAGGTCGCGGGGATCGCCCGGGAAATGCGTGACGGCATTGGTGTCCAATTCGACCACGAGCGTCTCGTCGCTTGCGAATCGATCCAACGGAAATGACAACGGGCCTGCGGGCACGACGCCTTTGTAGATCTCACGTCCATTGATCTTGACCAGGAATTCGTTTCCGGAGATCGGCATGGGCCACAATTCGAGCTTCAACGTGCGCGCCGGTATCAAAGGCTTGTTCGGAATCTCGAGGCGCGCGTTCGGCGATGCCCATTGAAGCGCACCGCCAGGGGTCATTTCCTTGCCGAAAAGGCCGCGCGTTGCGATCCCCGGCGGAGCTTCTGCGCCGACCTCAAGCACATTGCGTTGCCCATCCATGAATTCGCGCGAAGACAGGTCTGTGGCCACGGATATCAGCCGCTGCCCCGGATTGGCCGTGAGCCGTCCGGACGCCACCAGACAGTCGAACTTTTCAAAGCCTTCGGGAAAATACGGCCGCCCCGCCCTGTCGGGCCAGGACATGATTCGCGGCGCCGCCCAAGGCACACGAAGCTCCGCTGCGAGCCGGCGCAACAAATTGTGCATCATCGGATTCACAACATCGATGACGAGTCCGTTGCAGCTCTTGATGTCCGCCGACAGGCGATTGTAGTCCCAGTCGAGAGACGTCGCCTTTTGCGCGTTGACCTGCGCGGCGGCGGTCGGAAGACCCGGAAGACCCGCGCCCACCGCTTGCATCACCAGCAGCGGCCGCAATATGCCGAGGCCGAGGTGAACAGCCACGACGACGGCAACGGCGGCAACGGCGCCTGGATTCCACCGCTTCGCAGCCAAGGGAGCCAAGGGAGCAACGACAAGAGTGAAGAGCATCGGCATCGCCATGGCCAGGCCCTTGCCCGCGGCCCAACCATGACCGGCCGCGAGGATGGCAATGGGTACGAGGCATCCGGCAAGGCTGCCTGCCAGGAGTCGAGCAGCGCTTCCGTCCGGATCGGCGCGCCAGATCGTCCACGCTGTTCTTGCAATCCCCCTCAACAGCACGAACAGAAAGCCATAGAGCAGCAATTTCCACGCGACCGCCGCGGCGAAGGGCCAACCCGCCGACGGCAGCACCGCATAGAGGCCGAGACCCGCAAGCGCGGATTCGACGGGCAATGAGAACCAGGCGTTCGCCAACTCTCCGATACGACTGTCGGGACTGGTGATGACAGCGAGAAAGTTCGCGTCGCTGCCAAATAGGTAACGCTGATAGTACTTCCACCAGTCTGGCGGGTTGATCGCTGCATGACTCAGCTGGCGGACGACATAGGCAACCGTGCCGGACCAGAGCGGGATGCACGCGAGCAGCGATATTCCCACACCCGCCGCCAAGCCTGACGCAGCCACGGGCAAGGCCTTGCGCGAGGCGCGATGCCAGCAGCCCATCGCGGCCGCAACCGCCGCGGCGGGACCGTAGATCGTCAGCGATTCCGGGTAGAGAAAGAACGCGCCTGTCATCAAGGCCGCAAAGACCGCTCCCAACCGCATGATCGAGCCGGGCATCTGCCCAAAGCGATTGTGGTCGAAGGCGAAAGCCACGAATGCGAGCAGAAGCAGGAAGATCGGCTGCGTCGCAAGCTGCGACCAGGCGTTGATATCGAAGACGTACTGCTCGAAGAATCCAATCGTAAGCGCGGCGGCGCACGCAAACCCCAGCCAGCGCCGCATCGAGAGCGCGTTGACAAAGACGAACAGCGCCGCAAACAGCATGTTGAGCTGCATGCCGACCATATACGGATAGGCGCAATCGACGACATCGCCGCGACTGATGGCGGCGATTGCCGCATGGATCATCGACACGGCGCCGCGATAGTCGACGAACTTCAGCGCCATCACTGAAATTGGATTGGAGTTCGTCTCGTCGGCGCCCTGGACTGCCAGGGTTGCGTGGTCGAGCACCCGATACGAAACCGAGGAGCCCACGTACAGCATGTGATCGTAGACGTTGGCCTGGAAAACGCGGAAGCGCGCGCCTCCGGTCCAGCCGGGAGCAAGACACACCATCGCAATAGCCGCGACCGCGATCGCCATCGCAAGCCGGCGTCCGAACGATGGCTCGGGCCGCCGACGCAGCGCCGGAAAGCGCATTGCGGCGGCAATGACAAGACCGGCGATTGCCATCGCAAGCAGCGTCACCCATGGAGCGACGCCGGAGAGATACAGGACCGCGGTTCCTGCGGCGAGAAGGCCGAAGCCAAGCGGCGGCGCGAGCGCCCAGCGCACAGCAAACTGGTCCGACGGCAGAAGCAGGGAGAACGGAAGACCAATGGCGCCGCTCGTGAGCGCGACGAGCCCAACCACCAGGATATCGTGCATGCTGCCTCGCGCCGCCGCATTGCCTTTAGTTTCGGCCGTCCGGACGCGCTGTCAATCCAAGGCAAATGACCAAAGCGCGCGGCACGCGGGCCGCGAAGCATTGTCAGCTTCATGCATGATTTGGGATATTTCGACCTGGAGCAGAAAACCCTGCAACGTCTCGACTTAGGTCCGTTCCGTCACCAAAATCTTCGGGCCGGACGCTGGGGCGCTGGTGCCGCAAGAGGGATTCGAACCCCCGACCCCGTCATTACGAATGACGTGCTCTACCAACTGAGCTATTGCGGCGAACCTTGCCGGGGCCCGCGCGAGGCCGGTCCCGTTACGCGCGCTCCTGATATCGGGCATGGCCCGAATTGGCAAGGTGGCGCCGGCTCTCAAATGCCGCTCACCCGCCCCAGCGAGACCAGAATCCGCGCCAGCCGCCGGCTTGGGCCTTCGCGTGGTCCCTGGGCGTGCCGATTTGTTCCGTAAATTCATCGCTCAGACCCTCGTCGTCGATCCCTGGATCATCAGGGGCGCGGACGATCGGGATAACGGCGGGAATAGGTGCTGGTGTGGGCTTGCCGAGGTCGGCGCGGGTCCGGAACACCGGCGTTGCCGCCGCCGGCGATGATTCGACGATCTCGGGGGCCTGTTGGACCGGCTCGGCGGGCGTGATGGCCGGCTCTTCCTTGGCTGTTTCCTTGACAGTTTCCCCGGCGATTTCCTTTGAGATTTCCTTGTCCTCAAGGGGCGGCGAATTGTCCTGCGGGGCAGGCACCGGATCCGGCGCCGTGACAACCGGTTCCGCCGGGCCTTCGCTCGGGGCCGCCGTCACCCGCTTCGGCGGCGGAGCCGCCAGCATGGCTTCCTCGAACGCCGAGGATTCGATCATCGCGCCACCGTCGGAAGGAAGACTAGCGACCGGCGTCTGCCACTGGAACGCGTCAAGCCGGCCGGTGACCGGGGACACCGGACGCCAGCGGTCGCTGACATAACCGTCCGCGGTCCAGGCCGGATCATGGCGGGCGCGCACCGCGCGCAAAGTCCAGGCGCGGGCCCGGCCGCCGTCACCATGCTCGGTGCGCTCGATCTCGGCCATCAGCAGCGCCACGCGCTGGGTCGGATCGTTGACGTAAGGCGCGAGCACCGCGCGCGCACGGGCGAACTCGGACGCATCGATCGCGGCGCGCGCGATCGCCAGCTGGCCTTCGACATAACCGGCCTTGTCGGCAGGAATTTTGGCCGCAAGCGTCTCGACCCGCTGCAGACGCTGCCGCGCGGAATCGCCGAGCTTCACATGCGCATAGGCATCCGCGAGATCAGGATGCGGATTGGCGAGCCAGGCGGTTTCCACCAGCTTCATGGCGCGGCGCACCTGATGCGCCTCACTCTCGAATTTTGCGGCGAGCACTGCGGCCGGGACCAGGGTAGGCGCGAGCTTGACCGCCTGCATCACGCTCTCGCGCGCGACGTCGCGGTCCATCGTTTCCAATTCCAGCGCGCGTGCGGCGAGCAGCACGCCGCGCTGGCGGCGATAGGCCTGCTTGTCGATCAGACCCGCGGACAGATTCGAATCGAGGATCGCGAGCGCGCCGCTCCAGTCGCCGCGCGCGCAGCGGAAGCCGAGCACCGCATGCGAGGCCCAGGTCGAAGACGGCGACAGCTTGATCGCTTCCTCGGCGATCATCACCGCGCCGACCGCATCGTCGGCGCGCTGCGCCTCGATGAACAGACCGCGCAGGCCGAGCAGGCGCGTGTCCTCGCGCTCGGCCATGGCACGGAAGACCCGCTGGGCCTCGTCGCGATTGCCCTCGAGCTGCGCCGATTGCGCATGCAAGAGAAGCGCGAGCGGATCGTTTGCGGCCAGCCGCCGCGCGGTATCGGCGTGGCGACGGGCAAGCGCGGTGTCGCCGTGGCCGATCGCAAGCAGGCCGTGGGTGATGGCGTGGCGGCCGCGCGCATGACGCTTTTCGTGACGGCGGCGGCGCAGACGCCCCGGAGCGCGCCAGGCCATCGTCAGCAGGCTCCAGACCAGCACGACTGCCGCGGCAAAGAGGCCCAGCAAGAACACGAATCTGGGAAGCGTCGTTGTGGCGCGGAAGGCGCCTGCGGTCAGGACGAGGTCGCCGGGCTGGTCGGCAACCCAGGCCGCGCCGGCCGCCGCCAGCGCGATCAGGACGAGGAAGAGGACGATGCGAAGCATGACGATCCCTATACGCGCGGATTGTTGCGCGAACCTTTATTGACCAGGCTTGACGAGATCCGCCATGGCGGCGTCGGCGAATTTGCGTGAGGCGGCGAGCGCGGCGTCACGGGCATCGGCCTTGTCGAGCCAGGCTTGCGCCGGTGCACGATCGGCCTCCGGCAGCGTCTTCAACTCGCGCCGTGCCTCGACGAAATCGTTGCGCAACGCAGCCGCCGTCACCCGCGCGACGATGGCGCCGCGATCATTGCCGACCCCATCGGTACGCTCGATGCGGACGAGTTTCGACGCCCCTGCCTGAAGGCGCTCGACGATGCCGGTGCCGCTGGCCGGAGCTTCCGCCGGCGGCGACAATTTCGGCACGATGTTGAGGAGCTCGCGACTGAGCGCGACCGGCGTCGGAATGCCTGACGAAGCAAAGGTGTCGAGCGGCTTCAGCATATCCGGCTTTGCTGCCAGCGACCGCGCGGCGGCGAGCTGCGATTCGTAGGCGTCGCCGTGGCGAACGGCGACGTCGAGCAGGGCCGCCGCCACCACGTGGCGCAGCGGCTTGTCGTCCATCGTCTTCGCTTCGGCGATCTTCTCGCTTTGCTGCGCGAGTTCCGCACGTTCGGTCTTGCTGGCACGCTCGAGCTGCGCGAGGCGGTCGTTGAGAGCGGCAAGATCGGGCGCGGCAGCGCGCGGCGCCGATGTCGCGTCGTTCAGGGCGCTCGCAGTCTTGTCGGATTGTGCGCGCAGATTGGCGATGTCGCTGCGCAGGATCGTTGCCGATTTCTCCAGCGCATCGATCCGCGCCACCATGGCCGGATCGGCGGCAGGCTTGCCCGCCTTGGCTTCGACCGCGGCCACGCGCCCGCTCAGCGCCTCGACGGTTGCGCCCGTCACTTGTGGAGCAGCCGGCGGCGCCTGCACCGCAGGCCAGCCCAGCATCCAGCCGACCGCGATCACAATGGCGGCTGCCACGGCGCCGGAGAACGGAGCGATAACCCAGGGTGAAATTGACGGCGATACCGACGCGGACGCAACGGAAGATTCTTCCTGGGCAAGCTCGGGCTTCGGCTCGGCATGAGATTCTTCGGACTTTGCCTCTTGAGATTTTTCCTCCTGAGACTTTTCCTCCTGAGACTTGCCCTCTTCAGATTTGGCCTGCTCATGCGCGGCCTGTTCGGTCGCTGCCTCAGGCTCGCCCGCCACCTCCTGCGGCTGGGTCGAGACCTCGGTCGCCTGGAGGTCGATGGTGGGCGGGATGCGCTTGGCGCGGCCGGACTCGGGAGCCAATCCTGCGTCTTCAGGCTTGTCGTCGGCCATCGTGACGGTTCCTCACACTTACATGCCCTGAACGAACGGATCCGATTGCGTCGGATTCGGCCCGACCTCTTACGCCAAACGGGTGCGCAAAGCACGCTCCAAGGTGTCAAATAGGGCATTTTCGTCCGGCGTCGCCGCCACCAGAACCTGCGAGGCACCCGCCTCGCGCAGCACGCCCGCGACCGTCTCGGACAGGCAGCATTGCGGGATCGCCAGAGCCGAGATTTCGACACCTTCGGCGCGCGCGGCCTCCAGGAAAGCCCGCGCGCTGCGCCGGGAGTAATGCAGCACCGCCTCGATCCCATGGGCGGCAAAGCCCTCACAGACATCGCGCGGCAACAGCTTGACCGGCGCCATGCGGTAGGTCGTCTGCGTGACGACGTTGAAGCCTTCGGCGCCCAGCTCACCGCCGAGGTCGCGCGACAGGTCCGCGCCCGCGAGATAGAGCAACGTGCTCTTTTTCTTCAGCCGCTTGTCGCGCGCGCTCTGCATCACCTTGTCGCGCAAGGCCGCGGCATCGCCGCCGGCGACGACCACCTCGGCAAAGCCGGCATCGCGCGCGGCGGCGGCCGTGTGCTCACCGACCGCGAACAGCGGCAGCTCCTGGAGACCAAGGCCCCGCAATTGCGGCGCGACGCCACGGATCGCATTGGCCGACGTGACAATGACGGCGCTGTAGCTTGTCTCACTCTCGTCATGGAAGGCGACCGGCTCGAACTTGAGCACCGGGGCGAGCAGCGCCACATGCCCCCGTGCACGAAGATTTTCCGACGTCGCCTCATTGTCGGGATGCGGCCGTGTGACAAGAATGGACATCGCTTGTGTTCCCGAACCACGTGGCGGTGGCGCTTTCACGAGGGACGGCCGCGCGTGACGATTGCGTTGGCCGACCCCGGAATGCTACCGGACGTACCAGAACTCTGCTTTGCGGATGAGCGCAAGGGGCGTGAGAAGGGCGCAAATTGGATAACAATTCGCCAATGCTGGTACTGGGCATCGAAACCACCTGCGACGAGACCGCCGCGGCGGTGATCGAGCGTGCGCCTGACGGCACAGGCAAGATCCTGTCCAATGTCGTGTGGTCGCAGGTCGAGGAACATGCCCGCTTCGGCGGCGTGGTGCCGGAGATCGCGGCCCGCGCCCATGTCGACCTGCTCGACGGCATCATCGACCGCGCCATGACTGAGGCCGGCATCGACTTCGCCCAGCTCGACGGTGTCGCGGCCGCCGCAGGCCCGGGACTGATCGGCGGCGTCATCGTCGGGCTCACCACCGCGAAGGCGATCGCGATGGTGCACGACACGCCGCTGGTCGCGGTGAACCATCTGGAAGCGCATGCGCTGACACCGCGCCTGACCGACGCACTCGAATTTCCCTATTGCCTGTTTCTCGCCTCTGGCGGCCATACCCAGATCGTTGCCGTCACCGGCGTCGGCCAGTATGTGCGGCTCGGCACCACCGTCGACGATGCGATCGGCGAGGCCTTCGACAAGGTCGCGAAAATGCTGGGCCTGCCCTATCCGGGCGGGCCGCAGGTCGAGCGTGCGGCAGTCAGCGGCGATCCGGCGCGATTTGCGTTTCCGCGGCCGCTGCAGGGACGCCCCGACGCCAACTTCTCGTTATCGGGATTGAAGACGGCGGTGCGCAACGAAGCGAGCCGGTTGGCCGAGATCACACCGCAGGACGTCAGCGATCTCTGCGCGAGCTTCCAGGCCGCCGTGCTCGACTCCACGGCCGACCGGTTGAGCGTCGGTCTGAAACTCTTCCGCGAGCAGTTCGGTGCACCACGTGCGCTGGTGGCGGCCGGCGGCGTTGCCGCCAATCAGGCGATCCGCAGCGCCTTGCATGAGGTTGCGAGCAAAGCCGGTACACAATTGATCATGCCGCCGCCGGCGCTCTGCACCGACAACGGCGCGATGATCGCCTGGGCCGGCGCCGAACGTCTCGCGCTCGGCATGATCGACACGATGGAAGCACAGCCTCGCGCGCGCTGGCTGCTCGATGCGAACGCGACGGCACCGGCCGGATACGGCAAGACACGCGCGGGATTCTAGCAATGACAGCGTTCCGATCTGTCGCGGTGATCGGCGCGGGCGCCTGGGGCACGGCGCTGGCGATGGTGGCGGCGCGGGCCGGACGGAACGTGACGCTGTGGGCGCGCAATCCCGAGCACGCGATGCGGATCGCATCGAGCCGCGACAATCCGCGACTGCCCGGCGTGCGGCTTGCTCCGGAGATCATCGTCACGAGCGACCTGGCGCTCGCCGCGCGCGCGGATATGCTGCTGATCGCAGTGCCCGCGCAGCATCTGCGCGGTGCTGTCAACATGCTCGCCTCGCATCTGGCTAGACCGGTGCCGATCATTGCCTGCGCCAAGGGCATCGAGCACGGCACCCATAAATTCATGACCGACGTGATCGTCGAGGCCGCGCCTCACGCGCAGCCGGCGATCCTGTCGGGCCCGAGCTTTGCCGACGATGTCGCGCGTGGCCTGCCGACCGCGGTCACGCTGGCGGCGAGGGAAGAAACGCTGGCCAACCATCTGGTGCAGGCGCTGGGCTCGCCGACGTTCCGGCCCTATCACTCCACCGATGTCCGTGGCGTCGAGATCGGCGGCGCCGCCAAGAACGTGCTCGCGATCGCGGTCGGCATCGCGGTCGGGCGCAAGCTCGGCGCTTCCGCACAGGCCGCACTCACCACCCGCGCCTTTGCCGAGCTGACACGCCTCGGCCGCGCGCTCGGCGCACGCAGCGAAACACTCACGGGCTTGTCTGGCCTCGGCGATCTGATCCTGACCTGCTCGAGCCCACAATCGCGCAATTTCGCGCTCGGCCTGGCGCTTGGCCGCAGCGAGCAGCCGCCCGCCGGCAAGCTTGCCGAAGGCGAATTCACCGCGCCGGTACTGATCGAACTCGCGGCTTCGCAAAACATCGAAATGCCGGTATCGGAAGCCGTCGCATCGATTCTGACCGGCAGAAGCACGATCGACGCCGCGATCTCGGGGCTCATGACGCGACCTTTCAAGGCAGAGGAATGAACATGGCGTACTGGCTGGTGAAATCCGAGCCATCGGTGTGGTCCTGGGACCAGCAGGTGGCGAAAGGCGCCAAGGGCGAAGCCTGGACCGGCGTGCGCAATTACACCGCGCGCCAGAATCTCGTCGCGATGAAGAAGGACGACAAGGCGTTCTTCTATCATTCCAACGAGGGCAAGGAGATCGTCGGCATCGCGGAAGTTATCAAGGAAGCCTACCCCGATCCGACCGACAAGACCGAGAAATTCGTCTGCGTCGACATCAAGGCCGACAAGCCGTTGAAGATTCCGGTGACGATGGCCGCGATCAAGGCCGAGAAGAAGCTCGCCGACATGGCACTGGTGAAATATTCGCGGCTCTCGGTGCAGCCGGTAACAGCCGAGGAATGGAAGCTCGTCTGCAAGATGGGCGGGATGTAGTTGCTGCCGTAGCCCGGATGGAGCGCAGCGCAATCCGGGACTACTGCTGCGATCCCGCATGTTGCTACGCTCATGCGGGCTACGATATCGGAGCTTGCTTCTCCGGCAGCGCAAACACCTCGCATGGCGCGGCAATGCCGCGCAGCGCATGCGCTCCGAGCGCGATCAGAGGCATGTCCGCCTCGGCGGCGAGCGCGCCCGACACCAGCACGGTTCTGCCGAGCGGCTTGCACAATCCTTCGAGCCGGCTGGCGAGATTGACGGCGGGGCCGATCGCCGTGAAGTCGAGCCGATTGGCGGCGCCGATATTGCCCCATAGCATCTCGCCAAGATGCAGCGCCGCGCCGAACGCGAGCGGCGGCAGATTTTGGGCACGGCGCTCCGCGTTGAGATACGTCATTCCGGCTTCGGCGGCGCTCGCGGCACGCAGAGCCGCATCGCATGCTTGGCGCGGTGAGGCCCCGACCACCGGAAAGATCGCGAGCACGCCGTCGCCGATGAATTTCAGCACCTCGCCGCCGAAAGCGTGAACCGCGCCGGCGATGCGATCGAACCAGGCATCGAGCGCCGCGATCACGCCGGCAGGCGGTGTGGTTTCCGACAGGAGCGTGAAGTTGCGCAGATCGGCATAGAGCAGCGCGGCCTGAATGGTCTCGCCGAGATCGCGCCGAAGGGGTGCCGCCAGCACCCGCTCCGCGCTGCGCTTGCCAAGATATGCATCCAGCGTCGCGCGCAAGGTTGCACGCGCGGCAAGCGCCGCAAGAGGTGTCGCGGCAAAGCGCGCGGCCTGGCGCAATTGCTCGGTCTCGTCCGCGGTGAACGTACGCGGTCCAATCCAACCGAGCAACGGCCCGTCGGGCCGTCCAACCAAATCTTCGTGCACCTCACCGCCCGCGATGTCGCGCAGCCAGCGGCGGCCGGCATCGTTAGGCGGGTCGGGCGCGAGGCCGCCTGGTGCGAAGCCAAGCGCCTCGATCACCCGACCGTTCTCCGCGTGCCACAACCATGTCCGCTTCGCGATCAGCGGATGCGGCACCTCGAGTGTCAGGCTGCCTGCCGCAAGCGGCACGCCGTCGGCGACCAGTTGTGCGCCGAGATCCGCGAGCAGGCGGTCGGCCCCGGTGCTATCGGCGGCGGCATCGACAAGCCAGGCGAGCGTCGGCGAGAGGTGCATGGCCCGATCATGACGAACGCAAGCGGTCTTTGTCACGGCAATCCTTGACGGGCCGCTCGCGCGCCGCCATGTCCCAGCGTCAGCCCAGGATGATCGCCGATGACCGAACCGTTCATAGTGCGACGCGAGACCCAGATCGCCGCCCCACGCGCCACCGTTTTCGCTTACCTGACCGACCCCGAGAAGATTTTGAGCTGGATGGGTTCCGACGCGACCACGGAGCCACATCCCGGCGGGCTGTATCTGCTCAAAGGCATCGGCCCCCGCGGCGGCGTTGCCCGCGGCGCGTTCCGCGAAGTCGTGCCGGTGCATCGTCTCGCCTACACGTTTGGATGGGAGGGCGGCCAGGAAGTGCCGCCCGGCTCGAGCCTGATCGAGATCGACCTGATCGAACACGACGGCGGCACATTGCTGCGCATGACCCATAGCGGGCTGCCGACCGAGGAACAGGCTGCCGCACACGCGACGGGATGGGCGCATTATCTGGGACGACTCACGACCGCAGCCGCGGGAAGCAATCCCGGTCCCGACAACGGCGTTCCCACCAAGGCGTAACGACGCCAGGTCAGACCGCCGCGGTCGCCACCACCTGCTGCAAAAGTTGCTCGCGCCTGGCCTGCGAGCGCTGGCCCTTCATGGTCGCGGCGAAGCGTTCGAGGATGCCGTCCTCGAACGCGGTGACGATGGTATCGTGAACATAGCTCTTGCGGCAGATCGCCGGCGTGTTGGAGAGCTGATCGGCAGCGCCGCGGATCGCCTCCAGCACCTGCTTCTTGCGGCCGCGCTGGCTGGTCGCCGGCGTGATCCGCGACAGCGATTCCACGACGACGGCAGAGGCCATCAGCGTGCGGAAATCCTTCAGCGAGATCTTGATGCCGGCGATCTCGCGCAGAAACGCGTTCACCTGGGTGGTGCTGACCGCACGCACGATGCCATAGGGATCGCGATACTGGAACATGCGCTTGCCGGGAACGTCCTGCAAAATCCCAATGGCACGCACGAGCTTGGCCGCGTCGCATTCCTTGCGCACAGCCTTGCCGCCCTTCGCCTTGAAGGTCAGCACGAAGCTGTCGTCTTCCAGCGAGACGTTGGACTTCAGCAGCGTGGTGGCGCCGCGGGTGCCGTTGAGACGGGCATAAGATTCGTTGCCGGGGCGGATCGCGGTGCGCGCAATCAGTTCGATGACGGCGGAGAGCGCGAACTCGCGGGTCGGCTCGTCGCCCGACAGGAACGCCGAGACCTTGCGCCGGATCTTGGGCAGCGCGCCGACGAGCTTCTCCAGGCGATGCGCCTTGCGTTGCTCGCGGACCTTCTCCCAATCGGCGTGATAGCGATATTGCAGCCGGCCCGCGGCATCGCGTCCCACCGCCTGGAGATGCGTGCTCGGATCGGCCGAGTAGCGCACCTCGCGATAGGCCGGCGGCACTGCCATCGAATGCAGCCGCCGAATGGTGCGGGCATCGCGGATGTGAACGCCGTTGGGCCGCACGAAGGAATAGCCCTTGCCGCGCCTGATGCGACGAATGGTCAGCTCGTTCTGGTCGCCGAGCCGCAGGCCCAGTTCCTTGGCGAGGGCCTCGACCGTCGCCGCAGGCGCCGTGTCGAACGCTTTTTTTGGGCTGGGACGGCCGGAACCGGCCGGTTTCGGCCATTGTCCGAGGGCTTTGGCCAGCGCAATGGCTGCAGGATCGGCTGAAGCGGGCCGCAAAGTCCCGAGATTCTGCTGATCCATCATAGTCTTATGCCTTAGCCCTGTCTGTTATCGGTCAATGCCGCTGTTCTGATTTTTGTTCCAAGGGGTCTCGTTGGGCCCGGGTTGGCCATTTAGGGTGTTCCGAACCGCATTGCGAGTCCCGAATCAGTGAGGGCGGTTTCTAAATACCGCTGCCGGGAGCATGGCGCTCTGCGCCGGCCCATTCCGAGGAGCTCGGTAAAGACCCGAAAGCCCCCGTCGCCCTGTTTCAAAACTGCGACAGTCGCACGAAGCGGCTTGATCCTCCGCATGGCCGGCTGCTCGCCGAAGGTCCAGCTTGTGCACCTTGTCGGGTCCGGTTAGCCCGACGCATAATCGGTTCAACGATCAAGTCGGCTCGCCCGTGGTCTGTGCTCGGCTTGCCGTATGTGGAGGGAAACATGTCCGAGAAGATCTACGACGTCCCCGCGGAATGGGCGAAGCGCGCCTGGGTCGACCAGGCCAAGTACAAGGACATGTACGCCCGCTCGATCTCGGACCCGAACGGTTTCTGGGCGGAGCAGGCCAAGCGCATCGACTGGATGCACGCTCCGACCAAAATCGAGAACGTCTCCTTCGCGCCCGGCAACATCTCGATCAAATGGTTCGAGGACGGCATCCTCAACGTCGCCCATAATTGCATCGACCGGCATCTCCACAGCCGCGCCAACCAGACCGCGATCATCTGGGAAGGCGACGATCCCTCACAATCCCGGCACATCACTTACAAGGAGCTGCACGACGAGGTCTGCCGGATGGCCAACATCCTGCGCACCCGGAACGTCAAGAAGGGCGACCGTGTCACCATCTACCTGCCTATGATTCCGGAGGCGGCCTACGCGATGCTGGCCTGCGCGCGGATCGGCGCGATTCACTCCGTGGTGTTTGCCGGCTTCTCGCCCGACAGTCTCGCCCAGCGCATCAACGACTGCCAGTCCAAGGTGATCATCACCGCGGATGAGGGCCTGCGCGGCGGCAAGAAGGTGCCGCTGAAGGCCAATGTCGACGCGGCGCTCGCCAAGGCAGACGGCGTCGACTGGGTCGTCGTGGTCAAGCGCACCGGCGGCGCGGTCGAAATGAATCCCTCGCGCGACCTCTGGTACCACGACGCCGCCAAAATGGTGACGACGGAATGCCCGGTCGAGCACATGCACGCCGAGGATCCGCTGTTCATCCTCTACACCTCGGGCTCGACGGGCCAGCCCAAGGGCGTGCTGCACACCTCCGCCGGCTATCTCGTGTTCGCCGCGATGACGCATCAATACGTCTTCGACTATCACGACGGCGACATCTACTGGTGCACCGCCGACGTCGGCTGGGTCACCGGCCACAGCTACATTCTCTACGGACCGCTAGCCAACGGCGCGACCACGCTGATGTTCGAAGGCGTGCCGAATTACCCGGATAATTCGCGATTCTGGAACGTCATCGACAAGCACAAGGTCAACATCTTCTACACCGCGCCGACCGCGATCCGCGCGCTGATGCAGAGCGGCGACGCGCCCGTGAAGAAGACCTCGCGCGCCAGCCTGCGCCTGCTCGGCTCTGTCGGCGAGCCGATCAATCCGGAAGCGTGGGAGTGGTATCACCGCGTCGTCGGCGACGACCGCTGCCCGATCGTCGACACCTGGTGGCAGACCGAGACCGGCGGCATTTTGATCACGCCGCTACCCGGCGCCACCAAGCTCAAGCCGGGCTCGGCGACGCAGCCGTTCTTCGGCGTGGTGCCTGAGATCGTCGACGCCGACGGCAATGTGCTGGACGGCGAGACATCAGGCAATCTGTGTCTGACGCGGTCATGGCCGGGCCAGATGCGCACGGTCTATGGCGACCACGCCCGCTTCGAGCAGACTTATTTCTCGACCTACAAGGGCAAGTACTTCACCGGCGACGGCTGCCGGCGCGATGCGGACGGTTATTACTGGATCACCGGCCGCGTCGACGACGTCATCAACGTCTCCGGCCACCGCATGGGTACCGCCGAAGTCGAAAGCGCGCTGGTGGCGCATGAGAAGGTCTCGGAAGCCGCCGTGGTCGGTTACCCGCACGACATCAAGGGTCAGGGCATTTACGCCTATGTGACCCTGATGGCCGGCATCGAGCCAACCGAGGATCTGCGCAAGGAGCTCGTCACCTGGGTGCGCAAGGAGATCGGCCCAATCGCTGCGCCCGATCAGATCCAATTCTCGCCCGGCCTGCCCAAGACCCGCTCCGGCAAGATCATGCGCCGCATCCTGCGCAAGATCGCCGAGGACGAGCCGGGCAGCCTGGGCGACACCTCGACCCTGGCCGATCCCGGCGTGGTCGACGACCTCGTCAAGAACCGTCAGAACAAGAAGTCCGCGTAAAGGCAGTCTCGTGCCCCGGACGCAGCGCAGCGCGCATTTCGCGGTGCGCTGCTGAGCCGGGGCCCCATGCAACGGCAGACACTGTGGCTTTCTCGGTCCCGGCTCTGTGTCGCACCGCTTCGCGCTGCGCCGCGTCCGGGACACGAGACCGCATCTCCGCGTTAGCGCTCCCCGAACAACGGCCGTTCACATCCTCACGCACTTGTCAGGCGGCGCCCCGGCGCCCGAGCATCTTTCCCGCTGAGTGTTGTTTTCAGGTCATTTACTTTGTTTCGAACATTTCCTTTGTTCCCCCTGCTGGCTGGCCCTTGGCGGCCGTGCGTGGAAACCATCCGGTTAACAAGCGCGGTTAAGAATGTCCCCTGACAAGGACCTGTAACAAGGACTTGCAACAAGGACTTGGCGGGCCGGCGATTGCCGATTTTGCGTAATTTTGGACGGTCCGTTCGGGGCAAGGGGAAAATCGATGTCGATGAGGATTGCTGTGGCGCTGGCCGCCACCGTCGGGGCTGGGGTCTTGATGTCGACGGCGGCGCAGGCGCGGCCGGAAATGGTGGGGACGCACCTGGCTGACTATTCGCCGGGCACCATCGTGGTCAAAACCAACGAGCGTCGGCTCTATCTCGTCCTCGATAACGGCCACGCCGTGCGCTACCCGGTCGGCGTCGGCAAGTCCGGCAAGCAGTGGGCCGGCACCACCCGCATCGACGGCAAGTACCGCAATCCGGCCTGGGCGCCGCCTGCCGAAGTGAAGCGCGACAAGCCGAGCATCCCGGACGTCATCCCGGGCGGCTCGCCGCGCAATCCGATGGGCGTCGCGGCGATGACGCTGTCCGGCGGTGAATATGCCATCCACGGAACCAACGTGCCGGGCTCGATCGGCGGCTTCGTCTCCTATGGCTGCATCCGCATGCTCAACGACGACATCACCGATCTCTACAGCCGCGTCTCGGTCGGCACGACGGTGGTCGTGACGCGCTGATCGCCGGCATCAGGGCGAGACAACAAGAGCCGCGTCTTTCGACGCGGCTTTTTTGTTACCAGAAGCGCCAGCTCCGCGCGCACCAGCCGTCACGATGGCCGCCATTGTAGCTCCGCGCATAGCCGCCGGCGAGCAACGCCGCCGAGACATTGGCCGTGCGTTTGGTCGCGACGTCAGCAAGAACGCGGCCGTATTTGTCAGGTCCGAGATTGGTGATCGTCACGCCACCCTGGCCGAGCAGGTCGCGGAGCGCGGCGGCGGCGGCTTCAGCCTTGTCGAGTTCTTCCTGGCAGGAGGCTTTCATCTCAGGTGCATCGATGCCGCGCAGGCGAACGCGCGCGACGAGATCGCGGCCATCGCGTTGATGCACGCGCGCAAGGAAGGTGTCGCCGTCGATAGTCCGGATGACGTCGACCGGCTCGCGACGATCGGGATGGCCGGCCTGCCGGAGCACGATCTCGGCATCGCCGGTGCGACCGTCGTCTACGTGCGGGACAAGCCAGTTCGTTCCGTCGCGGAAGGTGAGCACAATCGCCGCGACAACACCGACCACGAACATCCACGGCAACAGCCCCGAGAAACGGCGACCGAACGGCGAGCCGCTGTATGAAGGCCGATATGGGTGGCTTGGATCGAAACGCGACATCCGCGCACGCTAGGGCTGAGTCGGGCAGTCCGGCAAGCGAGCCTCAAAAGACAAGCTTCAGAAGTCGGAAGCGATGCCCTTGCGCTCCCAATCGCCATAGCGGGTCGGCTCGGGTCCTTTTGGCCCCTGCAACTCCTTTGGCGCCGCCTGGGCGTCGTTTTTGGCTCGGACTGCCGCAGCCTGCCGTCGCGCTTCGGCCTCGGCCAGCGCACGCTGGGCGGCCGGCGTGAGCTGCTTGCGGTCGGGAACGGAAGGCTGGTCACTCATCGTCGGCTTTCTAGCGCGGGGCGGCCCGCGACGCGACGCCCAATAACGCATTCCTGAAATGGCTCTGAAAGGGCTGAAAAACCCGGAAGCGATTCTTACATTTGGCATATTCGCGTGCCAGAGATCACCTCCTCAAGGCATGCGCCCATTACGGCGAACTGCCGCTCGCTCAGAACCTTGTTTCCGCATGCCTTCTCAACGTTTCGCTCCTCCATCCGAAGTGCCCGGTCTCGCGGCGCGGCGGATTGCCGCCGACATCGTCGACGGCGTGCTGCAAAAGCACCGCACGCTTGACGAGCAGCTCGACGGCAGCGGCGCCCATCCCGGACTGAAGACGCTCCCCGACCGCGACCGCGCGCTGATGCGCCGCCTGGTCGCCACCGTGCTGCGCCGGCTCGGCACGCTCGGCCATGTGCTGTCCCGCCTGCTCGACAAGGGCATTCCCTCCGACGCGCCGCGCGCGCAGAGCGCGCTGTTGATTGGCGCCGCCCAGATCCTCTGGATGGACGTGCCCGATCACGCAGCCGTCGATCTCTCCGTTCGCCTCGTGCAATCCGACCGGCGCGCCGCGCGCTATGCCGGCCTCGTCAACGCCGTGCTGCGCCGCTGCGCCCGCGAGGGCAAAGCGCTGGTGGACGAGGTTGCCGCGCAGTCGCTGGACCTGCCGCCCTGGATGGTCGCGCGCTGGAGCGCGCATTACGGCGAAACAGTCGCAAGAGACATGGCGCTCGCGCTCAGCCACGATCCTTCGCTGGATCTGACTGTGAAGTCGGACGCCGCGCAATGGGCGAGCCGGCTCCATGGCGAAGTCCTGCCGACCGGATCGGTGCGTACGGTGCTGCACGGCGCAGTGACCATGCTTCCCGGCTTCGCCGAAGGACAATGGTGGGTGCAGGACGCTGCCGCTGCGCTGCCGGCCCGGCTGTTCGGCGACATCAAGGGCAAATCCATCGCCGATCTCTGCGCCGCTCCCGGCGGCAAGACCGCGCAACTGGCGCAGGCCGGCGCGCATGTCACGGCCATCGACCGCTCGCCGGCCCGGGTGGCCCGGCTGCGCGAGAATCTGACGCGGTTGTCGCTCCAGGCCGAGACCGTCGTCGCCGACGCCGCGGAATGGTCCGGCCCTGCCGATGGCTTCGACGGCATCCTCATTGATGCGCCTTGCACATCGACCGGGACGATCCGCCGCCATCCCGACGTATCCTGGCTTCGGCAGGAATCCGACATCGCCGCAATGACGGCGCTTCAGCGGCGGCTGCTGCAAAAATCGGTCTCGCTGCTCAAGCCCGGCGGAACGCTGGTCTACTGTACCTGCTCGCTGGAACCCGAAGAGGGCGAGCATGCGGTCGCCGCGCTGATGGCCGCAGAGCCTGGGCTTCGCCGGGTTCCGATCGATGCGTCCGAGGTGTCGGGACTCAGCGAGATCGTCACCGCCGAGGGCGATCTGCGCACTCTGCCCAGCCATCTGCCAAACGCTGATCCCAAGCTCGGCGGGCTCGACGGATTTTTCGCGGCCCGGCTCGTTAAATCCTGATTTTGCACTGGATTTTGCAACCACGGCGCTGATTCGCGTCGTTCAAGGTGGTGTCGGCCGTCCGATTTTGGGATTAATAAGGATTCGTCGGAATCCTCTCCCCCATCAAGGCAAGGCGTGTCGGTCGCTCAACGCAGACGTATCTCGACGCTGGTGATGAACCGCTTCGCGCGGAACATGCTCGCGCGCGCGAGCGGCGGTTCCGTCGCCCTGTCGCGGGTCTGGCCCGGCCGCGCCGACCGGTTGATCATCGCGCCGCATGATCTGCGCACCGCGGACGCGACCCGCGCCGCCGAGATCTATGCCGGCCGCTTCGTCTTCGCCGGCAAGATCGTCAACTGCCACGGCCGTTCGATCTTCGATCTCGAGCCGCCGTCGGAGGATTGGGAGGTTGCGCTGCTCGGCTTCGGCTGGCTGCGCCATTTGCGCGCCGCCGACACCGCGCTGACGCGCGCGAATGCGCGCTCGCTGATCGAGGACTGGATCGGCAACCCGGCTAGCAAGCGCCGTCCCGTCGCGCGACGCGCCGACGTGCTGGCGCGACGCGTGATCTCCCTGCTGTCGCAGGCGCCGCTGGTGCTCAACGATACCGACAACAAATTCTACCGTCGCTATCTGCGCGCGCTGGCGCGCGAGATCCGCTTGCTGCGCTACACCATGGTCAACATTCCCGACGGAGTGCCGAAGCTCCAGGTGCTGATCGCGCTGTGCTATGCGGCGCTGTGCCTCGCCAACCAGGCAAGTCACATCCGCAGCACCTCGAAAAAGCTCTCGGATGAATTGCAGCGGCAGATCCTGCCCGACGGCGGGCATGTCTCGCGCAACCCGGGCGCACTGATCGAGCTGTTGATCGACCTGTTGCCGCTGCGGCAGACCTTTGCCGCGCGCAACATCGCGCCGCCGCCCGCGCTGCTCAATGCGATCGACCGCATGATGCCGATGCTCCGCTTCTTCCGCCACGGCGACGGCAATTTCGCGCTGTTCAACGGCATGAGCGCGACGCCCTCGGACCTGCTCGCGACGCTGCTTGCCTATGACGACACCCACGGCGCGCCGATGTCGAACATGCCGCATACCGGTTTCCAGCGCCTTGATGCCGGCCAGACCACTTTGATCATCGACACCGGCCCGCCGCCGGCGGCCGGCGTCAGTCACGACGCCCATGCCGGCTGCCTGTCGTTCGAACTATCCTCCGGCATCAGCCGCATCGTCACCAATTGCGGCATGCCGACCACGGGCCGCGACAATTGGCGGCCGTTCGCACGCGGCACGGCGGCGCATTCGACGCTGACCTATCACGACACCTCGTCATGCCAGTTCGTGGAGATGTCGGCGATGAAGCGGCTGTTGCACGGTGCTCCGGTCACCAGCGGCCCCGTCGAAGTCGAGAGCTATCGCGAAATCGTGCAGAACGGCACGCTGCTCACGACGTCGCATGACGGCTACCTCACAAAATTCGGCGCGATCCACCGCCGCGTGCTGATGATCGCCAATGACGGCGCACGCATCGACGGCGAGGACACGCTGTCGCCGCCGCAAGGCGGACGCTTCAAGGGTCCGGATGCCGATTTCGCGCTGCGATTCCATCTGCACCCGGCGGTGAAGGCGAGCCGGCTGTCCGACGCCCGCGGCGTCATGCTGGTGCTGCCGAACCGCGACGTCTGGACCTTCGAGGCGCTCGACGACAAGGTCGAGCTGGAGGACAGCGTATCCCTGGCCGGCAATGACGGCCCGCGCCGCACCGCGCAGATCGTGATCCGTCAGGATGCGCGGCAGGCGCCCTCGATCCGATGGAGTTTTGTCCGCTCCACCGCCTCGCCGGCGATCACGAATGCCCGCAGAAATGCGCGGCGGGAGCCGGAACTTCCGCTGTAGACGCATGTGATTCGGCCCGATCTGAACGTTGTGAAAGCGACCGAAAACTGCTATCGAGCCCTCGCTCGCGCGACTGGCGACCTTGGATGGAGCACCATCGGGAAGCGCGAGACTGAGAAGCCGCGCGCCTGGGCATAGACACTCCTTCAGACAGAGGATCTTGCTCATGACTGACCAACCCCGCCGCGTCACCCGCGCCCTTCTCTCCGTTTCCGACAAGACTGGCCTGATCGAATTCGCGAAGGCGCTTGCCGCGCAGGATGTCGAGTTGGTCTCGACCGGCGGCACCGCGAAGGCGATCGCCGCGGCCGGCCTCAAGGTGAAGGACGTCTCCGAACTGACCGGCTTCCCGGAAATGATGGATGGCCGGGTCAAGACGCTGCATCCGAAGGTGCATGGTGGCCTGCTCGCGATCCGGGACAACAAGGACCATGCAGAAGCGATGACGGCGCATGGCATCGCGCCGATCGATCTCCTCGTCGTCAATCTCTATCCGTTCGAGGCCACCGTCGACAAAGGCGCGGGCTTCGAGGATTGCATCGAGAACATCGACATCGGCGGCCCCGCGATGATCCGCGCCGCCGCGAAGAACCACGACGACGTCGCCGTCGTGGTCGAGGCGCAAGACTATCAGGCCGTGCTCGATGAGCTCGCCGCCAACAAAGGTGCGACCACGCTGAAGTTGCGTCGGCGCCTTGCCGCCAAGGCTTACGCGCGCACCGCGGCTTACGACGCCGCGATCTCGAACTGGTTCAACCGCCAGCTCGAGATCGACGCGCCCGATTTCCGCGCCTTCGGCGGCAGGCTGATCCAGTCGCTGCGCTATGGCGAGAATCCGCACCAGACCGCGGCGTTCTATGCGACCCCCGACAAGCGGCCGGGCGTCTCGACCGCGCGGCAGCTCCAGGGCAAGGAGCTCTCCTACAACAACATCAACGACACCGATGCCGCCTATGAATGCATCGGCGAGTTCGACGCCAAGCGCACTGCGGCCTGCGTCATCGTCAAGCATGCCAATCCCTGCGGCGTCGCGGAGGGCTCCGACCTGGTCAGTGCCTATCGCAAGGCGCTGGCCTGCGATTCCACCTCGGCCTTCGGCGGCATCATCGCGATGAACCGCGCGCTCGATGCCGACACCGCGCGCGAGATCACGAAAATCTTCACCGAGGTGATCATCGCACCTGACGCAAGCGAGGAGGCGATCGCCATCATCGGGGCGCGCAAGAACCTGCGCCTGCTGCTCGCCGGCAGCCTGCCCGACCCGCGCGCGCCGGGCCTCACCGCCAAGACGGTGGCGGGCGGTCTCCTCGTGCAGAGCCGCGACAACGCCGTGGCCGACGACATGACTTTCAAGGTTGTCACGGAGCGCGCGCCTACTGATGCCGAGATGCGCGACCTGAAGTTTGCTTTCCGTGTCGCAAAACACGTCAAGTCCAACACCATCATCTACGCCAAGGATCTCGCCACCGTCGGCATCGGCGCCGGCCAGATGAGCCGGGTCGATTCAGCGCGGATCGCGGCACGCAAGGCTCAGGATGCGGCCGCCGAGCTGAAGCTCGCCGAACCGCTCACCAAGGGCTCGGTGGTGGCGTCGGATGCGTTCTTCCCGTTCGCCGACGGCATGCTCGCCTGCATCGAGGCCGGCGCCACCGCCGTGGTGCAGCCCGGCGGCTCCATGCGCGACGACGAGGTCATCAAGGCCGCCGACGAGCACGGCATCGCCATGGTATTCACGGGCACGCGGCATTTCAGGCACTGATTGATTGGCATACGGGCTATTCGATCGAATTCGTCATTGCGAGCGCAGCGAAGCAATCCAGAATCTTTCCGCGGAGAAAACCTGGATTGCTTCGTCGCTTCGCTCCTCGCAATGACGGGAATGAATCGCGGTAGCGTGGCTACTCCCGCACCCGCATCAATAGCGCCAACCCCGCGACGAAGAACACCACCAGAACGGCCATGCCGGCCTTCTGGCTCGCCGTCACCGCGGTGATTACGCCGATCAGCAGCGGGCCGATGAAGGACGTCACTTTCCCCGTCAGTGCGAACAGACCGAAATACTGCGCGATGCGGTCCTTCGGCGCGAGACGAATCAGGAGCGTGCGCGAGGCGGCTTGCAGCGGACCACCGGCCGCACCGATCAGGCAGCCCAGCACGAGATAAGCGCGCTCTGACGCAGCGGCGAACAATGCACCGCCGGGCGCGGGCGGCGCGACCTTGATGAAGAAGATCGAATCCTTGTCGACCAGCAGGATCGCCGCCAGCGCCAGCAGCAGGATCAGCATGCTGCCGGCGATCACGCGCTTCGGCCCGAAGCGATCGTCCAGCTTGCCGCCAAACCACGCGCCGAACGCGCCCGCGATCGCGAGCATGATCCCGAACGTGCCGATCTGGATCGTGTGCCAGCCGAACGTGCCAGCCGCATAGATGCCGCCGAAGGCAAACAGCGACACCAGACCGTCGGTGTAGATCATGTTGGCGAGCAGAAACGCCGCGAGCGATTTCTGCTGCGGCAGCCCCTTGATCGATTGCTTCAGCTCCGACAGGCCTTCGTGCAGCGCCTCGCGCACCGGGCGCTTCGCCGGATAGTCGGGTGTGAACAGGAACATCGGCGTCACGAAAATGATGAACCAAAGCCCGGTCAACGGTCCGGCGGCGCGGTCGCCCTGATGGCTGACGGGATCGAGCCCGAACAGAGGCGTGAGACCGAGCAGCGTGCGGCCGGTCTCGGGATTGGCCGCGAGCAAGCCGAGCACGATGATCAGGCTGACGATGCCGCCGACATAACCCGTCGCCCAGCCGGTGCCGGAGAGCCGCCCGATGCGCTCCGGCGGCACCAACGTCGGCATCATCGCATTGTTGAAGAGAGTGGCGAATTCCGCGCCGACGCTGGCGAGCGCGACCGCGGTGAGCAGCGGCGGAATGATCGAGGGATCGCCGGGCTTGCCGATCCACAGCGTGCAGGATGCCAGCACCAGCACTGCGCCGAATCCGGCGATCCATGGCTTCCTGCGGCCCGAAGCATCGGCGATAGCCCCCAACACCGGCGACATCAGCGCGATCGCGAGGCCCGCGGCAGCCATCGCAAAGCCCCACAGCGATTGCCCGGTGGCGGGATTCGGCGCAATGCCGGTGGCGAAATAGGGCGCGAACACGAAGGTCGTGATCAGGGTGAAATAAGGCTGCGCGGCCCAGTCGAAGAAGATCCAGCTGACCACGGCGCCGCGCGGCGGATAGGTCCGCTGCGCGCCGGCGATGCGCGCATCCGGGGCGATCGTCGTCACTCCATAATCCTCATCACGAACAGTTTTGCCTCTGTCGGGGCAAACCGTATAGCATTGCCGCGCTGCATGTGAACTGCCCATGGCCATTGCGGAAGTTTGATGATGTCGTCTTTCTCGACACGGCGGACATTTTTCGCCTTCCTTGCCACTCTGGCGTTCGGACTTCCGGCCGCGACCGCGCAGGATGCGCGGCGGGCCTATGTGCCGCCCGCGCTCGACACGGTGCATGCCGTTCCCGCCGAACACGGCATGGTGGTGGCGCAGGAGAAAATCTCCGCGCAGGTCGGCGCCGACATCCTGCGGCGCGGCGGCAACGCCGTCGATGCCGCGGTCGCGACCGGCTTTGCGATGGCCGTGACCTATCCGCGCGCCGGCAATATCGGCGGCGGCGGCTTCATGCTGATTCATTCGAGCGAGCGCAACGAAGACATCACGATCGATTATCGCGAGACCGCGCCGGCTGCGACCACGCCGCAGATTTTCCTCGGCGCCGACGGCAAGCCCGATGCGGCGAAGTCGCGGGATTCCGCGCTCGGCGTCGGCGTGCCCGGCACCGTCGCGGGTCTTGCGCTAGCCCTGGAAAAATATGGCTCGGGCCGGTTCACGCTGGCGCAACTGCTCGAGCCCGCGATCGGGCTCGCCCGCGATGGCTTCCTCGTCGGCGACGACATTGCCGACACGCTGCCGGGCTGGCACAAGCGGCTGGTGCGTTGGCCCTCCTCGGCCAGGATCTTCTCGCGGCCCGATGGCACGCCGCTCGGCGAAGGCGACAGGCTGGTGCAGAGCGATCTCGCCGAAACGCTGTCGGCCGTCGCCGCACAGGGCCCGCGCGGTTTCTATGAGGGGCCGGTCGCGGAAAAACTCGCCAAGGCCGTGACTGACGCGGGCGGCATCATGACGCCGGCCGATTTGAAATCCTATCAGGCGGTCATCCGCGCACCGGTGCGCGGCACTTATCGCGGCTATGACATCGTGTCGATGCCGTTGCCGTCGTCGGGCGGCGTGGTGCTGGTGGAGACGCTCAATATTCTCGAAGGTTTTCAGCTCGCTGATCTGAAGCAGGGGTCGCCGGCCTCGCTGCATCTGCTGATCGAGGCCATGAAGCGCGCTTATGCGGACCGGGCGCGCTATCTCGGCGATCCCGCCTTCGTCAACGCGCCGATCGGGACGCTCACCGCCAAAGACTACGCCGCGAAGCTGCGGGCAACCATCTCCGCCGATCGCGCCACGCCGTCGAAACAGCTCGTTTCCACCGCGACCTCACCGCATGAGGGCAGCAACACCACGCATTTTTCCGTCGTCGACGGCAGCGGCAACGCCGTCAGCAACACCTATACGCTGAACTTCAGCTACGGCGTCGGCCTCGTCGCCGACGGCACCGGCGTGCTGCTCAACAACGAGCTTGACGATTTCACAGCGGCGGTCGGCGCTTCCAATGCCTATGGCCTTGTCGGCTTCGAGGCCAATTTGCCCGGGCCGGGCAAGCGGCCGCTGTCCTCGATGTCGCCGACCATCGTCCTGAAGGACGGCAAGCCGGTTCTGGTGACGGGCTCGCCGGGCGGCAGCCGGATCATCTCGACCGTGCTCCAGGTGATCGTCAACGTCCTCGATTACAAAATGGACGTCGCGGCTGCCGTGGCCGCACCGCGGCTGCATCACCAATGGTTGCCCGACGAGGTCCGGGTCGAGGGCGGCTTCCCCGATCATGTGCTGCTCGAGCTGAAGGCGATGGATCATCTCATCGTCGCGCCGATGGGGCAGACATCGGCGAATTCGATCGCGGTGACCGCCAACGGTCCGCTCGGCGCGCCTGATCCGCGTAGCCGAGGTGCGGAAGCAGCGGGGCAGTAACTCTGTCCTTGCATGGCGCGAAGGCCGGTGGCCGGCTTGCGCGCGCCGCCGCGCGTGCTACCACCGCGAGGCCAAAGAAACTACGAAAGAAAACACTGTCGGGAAACGCACATGACCACAGTTGATCCGAACCAGCGCATCGAACGCGCCGAGATCGAGGACACCAGCCTTCTTGCCTTCTACCGCGACATGAACGCGCCGGAGCGGCGGACGTTCTGGGCCTGCGCCGCAGGCTGGGCGCTCGACGGCATGGACTTCATGATCTATCCGCTGGTGATCGGCACCATCATCGCGCTGTGGAAGGTCGATGCGGGATCGGCCGGGCTCGCCGGCACCGTGACGCTGTTGGCCTCCGCCATCGGCGGCTGGCTCGGCGGCTATCTCTCCGACCATATCGGCCGGGTCAGAACGCTCCAGATCACCATCATCTGGTTCTCGTTGTTCTCGCTGGTCTGCGCGGTCGTGCAGAATTTCGAACAGCTCCTGATCGCACGCGCGGTGCTGGGCCTCGGCTTCGGCGGAGAGTGGGCAGCGGGCGCCGTGCTGATGGGTGAAGCGATCCGGCCGCAATATCGCGGGCGTGCGGTCGGCTCGGTGCAATCGGGCTGGGCGGTCGGCTGGGGCCTTGCAGTGCTGTCGCAGGCGATCCTGTTCTCGGCTTTGCCGGCGGAGACAGCGTGGCGCTGGATGTTCGTGATCGGCGCGCTGCCGGCGCTGCTGGTGTTCTACATCCGCCGCTCCGTGACCGAGCCGGAGATCGCGGCTGAGGCCCGCGCCAAGCAGGCCGCGAGCGGCAATCGTCCGGCGCTCTGGGAAATTTTCTCGGGCCCGATCCTGAAGACCACGATTCTGGCGTCGCTGATGGCGACGGGCTGCCAGGGCGGCTACTACGCCGTCACCTTCTGGGTGCCGCAGTTTTTGACCAAGGAGCGGCATCTGTCGATCGTCGGCTCGACCGGCTATCTGTCGACGCTGATCATCGGCTCCTTCATCGGCTATCTCACCGGCGCCTGGCTCGCCGACCGGATCGGACGACGCAATCTCTTTCTGACCTTCTCGATCGGCGCGATCGCGGTTGTGCTGCTTTACACGCAGCTGCCGCTCACCAACGAAATCCTGTGGGTGCTCGGCTTCCCGCTCGGCTTTTTCGCCTCGGGCTATTTCTCCGGCGTCGGCGCGTTCCTGACCGAGCTTTATCCAACGCGACTGCGCGGCTCTGGCCAGGGGTTCTGCTACAATTTCGGCCGCGGCATCGGCGCGCTGTTTCCGTTCCTGGTCGGAGCGCTATCGGCGACGACGTCGCTTGCGAATGCGATCGCGATGTTCGCGGTGGTGGCTTACGCGCTGTTCTTCATCGCCGCCTTCGCGCTGCCGGAGACGCGCGGGCGCGTGCTGCACGCGGACTAATGCAGGCAGCTATCGTCCGACCTGATACGGCCCGCCCTTTTCGAGGGCGCGGCTGTACGCTGGCTGCGCGTGAATGCGCTCCAGGAACGCCATCGCCTTGGGATGGCCGAGTTCGAGCCCGCCGCGCGCCTGGGCTGCTTCGAGCGGAAAGCTCATCTGGATGTCGGCGGCGGTGAACTCGTTGCCGGCGAACCACTCGCTCTTCGCAAGCTCGCCTTCCCAATAGTCCATGTGCTGCTTGAGCTGCGGATTGACCAATGCGGTGAGCGCCTGGTTCGAAACCTTGCGCACCAGCGGGCGGAGCAACGCCGGCGCACGCTTCGGCATCAGGGTGAACAGCAGCTTGAGCAGCAGCGGCTGCATCGCAGAGCCCTCCGCATAGTGCAGCCAATAGGTGAAGCGCAGCCGCTCCGGCGTGTTCGGCGGCGGGACCAGCCGGCCGTTGCCGTAGGTGGCGATGAGATATTCGATGATCGCGCCTGACTCGGCGATAGTGTTGCCGTTGTCGGTGATGACGGGCGACTTGCCGAGCGGATGGATGGCGCGAAGCTCCTTCGGCGCGCGCATGTCAGGCTGGCGCTCGTAGCGCACGATCTCGTAGGGCACGCCCAACTCCTCGAGCAGCCACAGCACGCGCTGCGAGCGGGAATTGTTGAGGTGGTGAACGGTCAGCATCGCGTGGTCCCCGGGGCTAGGCATGGTCGATCGGCCGCGCGTTCGTGCCAGCCCGGGAACACAATGTCGAGCCATCCGGTCGGATATTTTTATCCGGGTATATTGACCTTTGTAATTCACCCGGGTATTAAAGTCGCCACCGTGACGAAAATGGCAATGATTCCAATGCAGAAGACTTTCACCGCTTTCCAGGGGCATCGCCGTCTGGTCTCCGGGCCGGCCGGAGAGGTCGCGCTGGTCATCAAGCGGATGGCCGAGCGGCCGGACGAGCCCATCGTCATCTTCGAGGACGCTACAGGCCGGTCGATCGACTTCGATCTGCGCGGTGGGGACCGCGAGGTGCTGGCGCGGCTCGCGAAGCTTGTGCCGCCGCCGGTCGAGGAGACCCCATCGCCGAGCGAGCCGCGCGGCCGCGGCCGGCCGAGGCTCGGCGTGGTCGCGCGCGAGGTGACGCTGCTGCCGCGGCACTGGGAGTGGCTCAGCGCGCAGCCAGGCGGCGCTTCGGTCGCGCTGCGGAAACTCGTCGAAGAGGCGCGGCGCGCCAGCGGCGCCAAGGACCGCGAGCGGCAGGCGCGCGATGCGGCCTATCACTTCATGTCGACCATGGCCGGCAATCTGCCGCAGTTCGAGGAGGCATCGCGCGCGTTGTTTGCGGATGACCGGCGGCGTTTCACCGGACTGATCGCAGATTGGCCCGCCGACATCCGCGACCACATCGTCAAGCTCGCCTATAGCGATCGCGCTTAGGCGCGCGCCTTCTCCCAACCCCATCGACGGCCAAGCCACGCGCACTTCGCGTGGCGACGGTTTCGCACGCCCTGATGAAAGGCTAATCCATGTCCGCCGCCAAGCCGCTCTGGAAAAGTTTTCTGCGGTTCCTCGCACCGTTGATGCTGAGCAACGCGCTGCAATCGCTGTTCGGCACCGTCAGCAACGTCTATCTCGGCCAGATGATCGGGATCGACGCGCTCGCATCGGTCTCGGTGTTCTTTCCGGTGATGTTCTTCCTGTTCGCCTTCGTCATGGGGCTGAGCACCGGCGCCACGGTGCTGATCGGCCAGGCCTATGGTGCTGGCGAGCAGGGCCGGATCAAGCTCATCGTGGGCACGACGCTCGCGATCGGCCTGCTGCTCTCGATTGCAATTGCACTGATCGGCGGGATCTTCAGCCGCCAATTGATGACGATGCTCGCAACGCCTCCGGACATTCTCGACCAGGCCAGCGTCTATGCCCGCGTCATGCTGCTCACCATGCCGCTCGGCTTCGTCTTCTTGCTGACGACGGCGATGATCCGCGGCGTCGGCGACGCGCTGACGCCGCTGCTGGCGCTGGCCTTGTCGACTGCGATCGGCTTGATCCTGACGCCGATTCTGATCCGGGGGTCGTTCGGATTGCCGGCGGCCGGCATCACCAGCCCGGCCTGGGCCGCGGCGATCGCCAACGTTCTGACGCTGATCGCGCTGGCGGCCTATCTGCTGCGAAGAAAACATGCGTTGGCACCGGACGCTGCACTGCTGCGCCATCTGCGGCTCAATCGTGTGGTGCTGGGACAGATCCTCGGCATTGGACTGCCGAGCGCGATCGGTATGGTGGTGATGGCGATCGCCGAGCTGGTGCTGCTCGGCCTCGTCAACGGCTTCGGCTCGAACGCAACCGCAGCCTATGGCGCGGTCAACCAGGTGATGGGCTACACGCAGTTCACGGCGATGTCGATTTCAATCGCGGTCTCGATACTCGGTGCCCAAGCGGTCGGCCGCGGCGACAGAGCGGGGCTCGACGGCATCGTGCGCACCGGACTGGCGTTCAACATCGTCCTGACGGGCGGGCTGGTGGCGCTGATCTATCTCGCGCCGCGCGCCGTGCTGGGCATCTTCATCACTGACGACACCGTGCTCGATCTGGCGAAGGGCTTGCTCAACATCGCGCTGTGGAGCTCGGTGCCGTTCGGCCTGGCGACGGTGTTTTCCGGCGCGATGCGCGCTGCCGGCGTGGCACTGACGCCAATGCTGCTCGCGATCTTCGCCATCGGAGCAATCGAACTACCGTCCGCGGTGATCCTGAGCCGCACGATCGGCCTTGAGGGTGTGTGGGCCGCCTATCCGATCGTATTCTGCGCCATGTTCCTGTTGCAGATGGGCTATTACCTTCTGGTGTGGCGCAAGCGGACGATCCGGCGTCTGCCCTGACGACATCAAGAGATTATGACCGTCATTAAAAGGTGGACCCGCGGGCCGCGCTACGCCACAATGCGAAAAAGCGACGTCAGGGAGAATGATTTTGACCCGCACAGCCCCGCACTTCCTGTTCGATTTCGGCAGTCCGAACGCCTATCTCAGTCATCTCGCAATTCCGGCGATCGAGCAGCGCATCGGCGTCAAGTTCGAGTACGTGCCGATCCTGCTCGGCGGCATCTTCAAGTCGACCAACAACAAGTCGCCGGCCGAGACGCTCGCCGGCGTCAAGAACAAGCGGGAATTCCAGGCGGTCGAGACCGAACGCTTCGTCAAGCGCTTCAAGGTGCAGCCCTATGTCTGGAATCCGTTCTTCCCGGTCAACACGCTGAACCTGATGCGCGCGGCAATCGCGGCGCAGCTCGAAGGCGTGTTCGAGACCTATGTCGAGGCCGCCTTCCACCACATGTGGCGCGAGCCGAAGAAGATGGACGATCCGGAAATCGCGGCGAAGGCGCTGGCGTCCTCCGGCCTCGACGCGCAAAAGCTGTTCACCCGCGCCGGGGAACCCGAGGTGAAGGGCAGACTGATCAAGAACACCGAGGACGCCGTCGCGCGCGGTGCGTTCGGCTCGCCGACCTTCTTTGTCGGCGACGAGATGTTCTTCGGCAAGGAGCAGTTGCGCGAGGTCGAGGAGATGGTGTCGGGGAAGTGATTTTCGTATGATGGACAGATCGAGCCATCATCTCCAACGTCGTCCTGGCGGAAGCCAGGACCCATAATCACCGAAGGGTGTGGCTGTGACGAGCTGGGGCTCCAACTTGCCCGACAATAGGCAGTCGGGGTAATGGGTTCTGGCTTTCGCCAGGACGACGGCAAGAAACAATAAGGACGATCCCATGCGTATCCTCGTGGTCGGCGCTGGCGCCATCGGCGGCTATTTTGGTGGCAGGCTGTTGCAGGCCGGCCGCGACGTCACCTTCCTGGTTCGGCCGCGGCGCGCCAGCGAGCTCGCGAGCGCCGGCCTCGTCATCAAGAGCCCGAACGGCGACGTGACCTTGAAAAATCCGCCGACCGTTCAGGCCGACGCGCTCAAGGACAAGTTCGACGTCGTGCTGCTCAGCTGCAAGGCCTTTGACCTCGACGACGCAATCAAGTCGTTCGCGGCAGCAGTCGGGCCGAATACCGCGATCATCCCGATGCTCAACGGCATGAAGCATCTCGACATCGTCGACGACAAGTTCGGCAAGGAGCGCGTGCTCGGTGGCCTCTGCGCCATCGCCGCAACGCTCGACGAGAAGCGCGAGGTGGTGCAGCTCCAGCCGATGCAGTCGATCAATTACGGCGAGCGCGACGGCAAGCTGTCGGATCGGGTCAAGGCGATCGACGAGGCCTTCAAGAGCGGCATCGCTGGTGCCACCGCCAGCCAGAACATCATGCAGGACATGTGGGAGAAGTGGGTGTTTCTCTCCTCGCTGGCGGCGTCCACCAGCCTGATGCGTACCTCTGTCGGCAACATCCTCGCCGCTCCCGGCGGCAGGGATTTCCTGCTCGGCATGCTGGACGAGACCAGCGCGATCGCCGCCGCCTCAGGCTACACGCCGGGCGGGCCGTTCTTCGAGCGCGTGAAGGGCAACCTCACCACCGAGGGCTCGCCGATGACGGCCTCGATGTTCCGTGACGTCAAGGCCGGCCTGCCGGTCGAAGCCGATCACGTCATCGGCGACCTCATCGCGCGCGCCGACGCCGCCAAGGTGCCAGTCCCGAAGCTGCGCATCGCCTACACGCATTTGAAGGCGTATGAGAAGCAGCGGGCGGGGTAGGCGCACCTTCCGCTATTTGAAGTACGCGAGATAATGCGAGACCGCGGTGATTTCCTCATCGCTCATGTGATAGGCGACATCGGCCATCGCGGCGCCACCGCCGCCGACGCGCTGGCTGCTCTTGTAGTCGTGCAGCGCCTTGACCAGGTATTCCTCGCGCTGGCCCGCGAGCCGCGCGACGGCCTTGGTGCCGGCAAAATTATCCGTATGACATGAGGCGCAGCGGCGGCCGACGGCCACTTGCGCGCCTTTTTTCGACAAGTCCGGATCCTTGTCCTTCGCCGCTATCGGCGGCGTCAGCGCGGCGAAATAGGCGCCGAGATTGCGGACGTCCTCGTTGGTAATCTCCTCGGCGATCGGCTGCATCTGGTCGTTCTTGCGCGAGCCGGCGCGGAAAAAGACGAGCTGCCATTGCAGGAATTGATCGGGCTGGCCGGCCAGCGAGGGAATGTTCTCGGTCTGCGAGATGCCGTTCTCGCCGTGACAGCCGGCGCAGACGGCGGCCTTCTCCTTGATCGCGGCATTGTCGGCGGCGCTTGCGGGGAGAGAGCCGAGTGCGAGGAGCGCAACCGCGCTGATTGCGTGCGAGATGAACTGCCGGCGCATGATTGGAATTTCCGATCTGTCGAACGCTCATTCCGGGGCGGCGAAGCGCGTGCCCGGAGTTCGATAACCCCCGTTCGTCACTATGGGTTCCGGACTTCTACGTAAGCAGGAACGACCGCGTGCGAAATTGAAATGAGAAAGGCTGCGGCGCCCCTCGGCACCGCAGCCTCGTGTCGTCTTAGGCTACTTCTTGCTGTAGCTGATGCGGTAGATCGCGCCGGCCCAATCGTCGGCGACGAGGATCGAGCCATCCTTGGCGAGGATGATGTCGTCGGGACGGCCGAGATAGCCCTGGTCACCCTCGATCCAGCCGGAGGCGAACACTTCCTGCTTGGCGTTCTTGCCGTCGGGACCGACGATCACGCGCATGATGCGGCCGCCCTGGTACTTGTGACGATTCCAGGAGCCATGCTCGGCGATCAGGATGTTGTTCTTGTACTCGGCCGGGAATTGGTCGCCGGTATAGAACTTCATGCCGAGCGGAGCGACGTGAGCGCCGAGGTTCAGCACGGGCGGCGTGAACTCGGAGCATTTGTGGCCCATCGCGAACTTGGTATCCGGCAGGTCACCCTGGTGGCAGTAGGGATAGCCGAAGTGCTCGCCGATCTTGCTGATCATGTTCAGCTTGTCCGAGGGCAGATCGTCGCTGATCCAGTCGCGGGCGTTCTCGGTGAACCAGAACTTGCCGGTGCGCGGATCGACGTCGCCGCCGACCGAGTTGCGAACGCCGAGCGCGTAGATTTCCGCATTGCCGGTCTTGGGATCGACGCGGCGGATCTGCGACACGCTGGTCGGGGGCACGCCGATGTTGAAGGGCGGTCCGAACGGAATGTAGAACCAGCCTTCCTTGTCGACCGCGATGTACTTCCAGCCATGCGCGGCATAGGACGGCATGTCGTCATAGACGACCTTGCCCTCGCCGGGATTGTCGAGCTTGTTTTCGATGTCGTCGTAGCGGATCAGCTTGTCGACCGCGATGACGTAGAGCGCACCGTCCTTGACGGCCAGACCCGTGGGCATGTTCAGCCCCTTGAGGATGGTCTTGACCTCTTTCTTTCCGTTGTTGTCCTTGATGGCGTAGACGTTGCCGAGGCCGAACGAACCGACGAACAGCGTGCCCTTGTCACCCCAGGCCATCTGCCGCGCGGCCAGCACACCGGAGGCGTAGACCTCCATCTTGAAGCCCGGTGGCAGCTTGACCTTCTTGACGATGTTGGCGAGCTCGGAATCGGACGCGCCGGTCGGCGGACCGGACGGCGGCGCCAGGCCCTTCTGCGCCTCGGTCTCGTCGCCGAGGAACCAGTCGTCCGGCGGATGGGTCCAGAACTCCTTGGTGCCGGATTCGTATTTCTTCAGCGGCTTGTTCTTGTCCTGCTGCTGCGCGTGACCGGCGCTTGTCCCCGCGAGAAGGGCAACCGCTGCAAGCGCCAGGACGGATTGAAAGGCGGATTGAAAGACGGATCGATGGAATTTCATCGCGTCACTCCCCTAAGGCAGCCGTCAGGGCTGCACATTTATTTTATTTTGCTATCGAGAGGCGAAGTTCGGACTCTGTCGAGAGGACAGACGCAGAAGGTTAGCACATCTGCGAGCGGTGAGAAGCGCGCCGCGTGCGCCGCGATAGCGCTCAGTAAAAATTGAGACGTAAAGTCAATGATGGCGAATGCCGCGACGACACCGCTCTCGCTGCAGCGCGGAATCAAGATCACGCGCGGCTAATTTGCAGGCAGCAGGAGGTCCGGAACAAAAAAACGCGAAAACAACCCCATGCACAGTAGAAATGCTCTGGCCGCCTTGCTGCCGGTGACGCCGGGTAGACATTTGACGCGTCGAGCGAATTCGCGAAGGTGGCGGCTAAGGGGCGACGGGGTAGGGACCATCGTCGAAAATCGTCTCATGATAGCCTTTCGAGCCGACATCGCGCGCGAGCGTGCTGCGAAAATCGCGCTCATCGCGAAGACAGTTCAGGACATGCGCGAAGTCGAATTCGGGCCGCCAGCCCAGTTCGCGCCGCGCACGCTCATTGACATAGACGCGGTCGATCGCAGGGAACAGCCGCCAGCCGCGCGCAGCAAAGAGCTCCGCACACTCCGGATAGAGCTCGCGCACGACACCGGCCGCGTCACGTGCCAGCGCCGCGAGATGGCGTTGCTCGAACGGGCTCGTGGCCGACAGGATGTAGCGGGCAAACCCGATGTCCGGCGCGCGCTCTGCGGCGAGGAGATGGGCGTTCACCGCGTCCGCGATATCCAGCCGGCGATAGAGCAGCTCGTTGGCCTGCGCGTTCTCCGGCGGGTAAGCCGACCCCATCGCCGGATCGTCATCGTCTTCCGGGAAGAAGCGCGAGGTCCTCAAGACCACGACGGGCAGGCCGCGCTCGCGACAGAACAGCTCGCAGAGAGTTTCGGCCATCAGTTTGGTCGTGCCGTAGACGTTCTTCGGGATCGGCGCCAGGTCCTCGGTGACCCACACCGCGGCTTGGCCCGCGTCGGAGCGGAGTTGCGAGCCGAACGCGCTGGTGGTGCTGGTGAAAACAAAACTGCGCACGCCGGCGGCTGCGGCCGCCTCAAGCAGGTTGAGCGTGCCGGTGACATTGGTGTCGATGAAATCTTGCTTGCTGTGGGTCGCCACATGCGGCTTGTGCAGCGTCGCGGTGTGGATCACCGCGGTGACGCCGTCCATCTGGTGCCGCACGAAATCGGGATCGACGATCGAACCGACGGCGTCGGTGAAGGGCGACGCCTTCAGGTCGATGCCCCGCGCAGGCGAACCGCGCCCGCGGAGCGTGCGGAGAAGGGCCTCGCCAAGATGGCCGGCGCTGCCGGTAACCAGAATCGTCATTCGTGACCCAATACAGCCGCCAGCGGCGTGGAAAACCACGTGCCCGTCCGGTCCGGCTGGATGCTTTGGGAAAATTGGAGCGGGCGAAGGGGCTCGAACCCTCGACCCCGACCTTGGCAAGGTCGTGCTCTACCACTGAGCTACACCCGCATCCTGTGTCGGTCGCATGACTGCGCCGGCAACGGCTGTCGTATGCCAAAAGCGGGAGGGGAATGCAACAGCTACCGGCGGCATAGATTCGCGATCGGAGGCCCGATATCGACCCGAACGCGGCCAAATGACCCAAAAAGGTCCCGGAACCGCCGAATCGGCCCGCATGGATTGAAATTCGGCCGGCCCGGCCCAATTTAGAGCCAACAGCGAAGCATATGAATTGGCGACGTGCTAAAGACCCGCCAATTTCCAGACATCAGACGAGGGGATCCCGTGACGATCATCGACCAGGGTAACGGAGCAGCGGGCCCGGCTGCCGCCGATCTGATCAAGGACACGACCACCCAGACCTTCGTGAAGGACGTCATCGAGGAATCGAAGCACCAGCCGGTGTTGATCGACTTCTGGGCGGAGTGGTGCGGCCCCTGCAAGCAGCTCACGCCTTTGCTGGAAAAAGCGGTCAAGGCCGCCAAGGGCAAGGTCAAGCTGGTCAAGATG
The DNA here is from genome assembly GCF_023100905.1 of Bradyrhizobium sp. 4. Lineage (NCBI taxonomy): Bacteria > Pseudomonadati > Pseudomonadota > Alphaproteobacteria > Hyphomicrobiales > Nitrobacteraceae > Bradyrhizobium > Bradyrhizobium sp. 4. The sequence goes on along the minus strand of NZ_CP064686.1, from coordinate 34,306 downwards.
AACATCGACCAGCATCCGGCGATCCCGGGCCAGATGGGCATCCAGTCGATTCCGGCGGTGATCGCCTTCGTCAACGGCCAGCCGGCCGACGGCTTCATGGGCGCGGTCCCGGAGAGCCAGCTCAACGCCTTCATCGAGAAGCTGACCAAGGGCGTGACCGCGCCGGGTGAGCCGAATGTCGCGGAAATCCTCCAGGAGGCCGAGGCCGTGCTCGCCGAGGGCGATGCCGCCGCGGCCGCGCAGATCTACGCGGAAGTGCTGCAGCACGAATCGACCAACATCGCCGCCCTTGCCGGGCTCGCGAAATGCTACGCGGTCTCCGGTGCGATGGAGCAGGCCAAGCAGACGCTCGCCATGGTGCCCGAATCCAAGCGCAACGACCCGGCTGTGAAAGCCGTGCAGACCGCGATCGATCTCGCCGAGCAGGCGGAGCAGCTCGGGCCCGTCGCCGAGCTGGAACAGAAAGTCGCCGCAGACCCGCTCGATCATCAGGCCCGATTCGACCTCGCGATCGCGCTGAACGCGCAAGGCAACCGGGCCGCGGCCACCGAGCAGCTGCTCGCGATCGTCAAGCGCGACCGCAAATGGAACGACGACGGCGCCCGCAAGCAGCTGGTGCAGTTCTTCGAGGCCTGGGGCGGCACCGACGATGCAACCGTCGAGGGACGCAAGCGCTTGTCGATCATCCTGTTTTCCTGAAGATGATTGATCCATCACGGCCGGCGGAGCGTTAAGCGTCGTGACTTGATGCGGACAATGGGGACCAGATGCCGATCAACATCGAATATCGCGGCCCCGCCGACCTTCCGGAGATCCTTCCGGTGTTTCCGTTGCCGGGCGCGCTGCTGCTGCCGCGCGGGCAGATGCCGCTCAACATCTTCGAGCCGCGCTACCTCGCGATGATCGACGATGCCTTCCGCGACGGCCATCGCCTGATCGGCATGATCCAGCCCGACATCGCGCATTCGGCCAAGAACTCCGACAAGCCTTCGCTGTTCAGCGTCGGCTGTGTCGGCCGCATCACCCAACTCGCCGAATCCGGTGACGGCCGCTACATCCTCGAGCTCACGGGTGTCTCGCGCTTCAAAGTGCTCGAGGAGCTCGAAGTGCTCACCGCCTACCGTCAGTGCAAGGTGGATTTCTTTGCCTTCGTCGACGACTTCACGCCGCGCATGGGCGAGGACGAGGTCGATCGCGAGGCACTGCTGACGGTCCTGGCAGATTTTTTGAAGGCCAACAACCTCAAGGTCGACTGGGAGGGCGTCGAGACCGCCCCCAACGAAGCGCTCGTCAACGCGCTGGCGATGATGTCGCCCTATGGCGTGGCCGAGAAGCAAGCGATGCTGGAAGCGCCCGACCTGAAGACCCGCGCCGAGATTTTGATCGCGGTGACCGAGATGGACCTCGCGAAGAAGCGCACCAGTGGCGATCCGCCGCTGCAGTGACAGGTGCCTGCGCACCTGCTCAGGAATGATGCCGGATGCGCTTGCGTCCGGTGATCATCGCGCTGATCAGGTTCTCCCGCTGAAGACGCCCCATCATCAGAACGCCCAAGACGTGCAGCACGACCAGGACGATAACCGCGTCGGATGAATAGTGGTGGGTGTCCTCGACCCACCAGACGCCGAAAAAGGTCACGGTCACCGACATCGCGCCTGATATCGTCGAGACCGCGAGCGAGACCAGCAGCGCCACCAGCATCAACGTGCCGGCGGGATTGAGCCCGATATAGCGGCCGGTGATGCCGCGGCGCAGATTCCAGAGATAATTCGGCGCGGCCCGAAGCCTGACGCCGACCATGCGGAAGCGCGAATAGCGGCTTCCCCAAAGACCCCAGACCAGACGGAAGGCAACAAGCCCGAGCACCGTATAACCGATGATGCGGTGAAGTCCGTCATAGATGGTCGGCGTGAACCACGCGGCCAGAACGCAAGCCGCGAGCGCCCAGTGCCAGAGCCGCAGCGGCAGGTCCCAGACCGCGACTGTCCGCGAAGCGGTTCGATCCGCGGGGGTCCGGTTGGACTCCCCGCGTGCGTGCGGCACCGTTTCTTCGATCAAGCGAGGACCACCCTCAGGCATGACTTTGCGCAGACCATTTGCGCGCAGACCATCTGGCGCGGTCTACTTCGCAATCGTGTGCTTCAGGCTGAGATCTTCGGGGCTGTAGAACAGCTCGTAAAGCTTGCCTTCCTTGACGCCGTAGACCTCGTAGCACGAGCCTTCGATCTTGGAGCGCCGCACCTCGTAGCCGAGCGCCTTGGCCTTGGCTTCGGCTTCGCTCGCCGGCTTCCACGACGCCTTGTCGAGCTTGGTGCAGTCCTTGAAACCGTCGGCCAAGGCGGCCGATCCCATCCCAATCCCGATCGTCAATGCAACGGCAACAACACGAATAACCTTCACGAACGTCTCCTCTTCTGTCGTGGGCGCTACGCCCTGGGGCGAAGCGGGACCGAAGGAAGCAAAGCACATGATGAAGTCAATGCGGTTCGCGGCCGGCTCGCTTTAGAGTTATTCTAACGATCCGAAAAAGATCAGCGCTCTCCGTATGCAGCGCGCATTTGAGACGACACTGCGGCCTTACGTCTCACGATTTGCGCGCAGCCAATCCGACCAAGAGAGACGTCCTCGCACGCCGCGGCTGACGACAAAACCCATGCCCCGCGCCTTCGCATCCGAAAGGGCGATCGGCAGGATCCTTCGATGCAGCTTCCTCGCATCCTGATATTGGCGGGCGAAGGTAACGAGATCGAGCGCTTCGGGGCCGCCAATCTCCGTGCGCTCGCCGCGCAGCCCGTCGAACGCGCAAGTCACGACATGAGCGGCCACATCGGACGTGTCGACGGGATCGAACGTCGTGGTCGGCACCGGCCAGAGCGGAAGCCAGGCGAGGCCCGAGAGGAACTTGTCGAGCAAATAGTAGAACGGCATTGCGCGAACCACGGACCATGACAGGGCCGACGCACGCACCAGCCGCTCGCCGGCCAGCTTGACCCGGGCGTAGGGCAAGGTCGCCTCGTCGAGGCCGACGATCGAGACGTGAAGGAAGTGCCGCACCCCGGCCCGCCCGCAGAGCTGCAACAGCCGCTCGGTGCCCTCGACGTCCACGGCAGAGGGCGACCTGAAGAAGTCTATCGGGCGAACGCCGCCACGCCGCGCGATCGGCGAATAGGTCGCCGCATTGATGACCGTGTCGACCTCGCGCAACGCCTCTCGCAGTCCCGCGCCTGTCGCGAGGTCTCCGTTCGCCCATTCCACATCCGGCCGCGCGCCCGGCGTTCGCGCAAACACCCGGACGCGTCGCCTGTCCTGAACGAGACGACCGACGATATCGCGACCGAGATGACCCGTGCCTCCGGTGACCAGCGTGACCGGCATATGTCAGCCCCTGCCAATCTTGCGCGGCGGCTCGCCGGTCGGAATGAGGACGGTCTCGCCCGTTGCCACGAGCGACAGTTCGCCATGCTCATCTGCTGCGAACAGCTCGGCACGGGCGAACGCCTGCCCGCGCCCGGCACGAAGGGTCATTCCCTTGGCGATGAAAAGGCGACCGATGGCCGGCTTGAGGCAGTTCATGGAAAAATGAGACGCGGTGACCGAGCCCGCCAAGGTCGCGGCAGCAAAGCCGCAGGCGGTGTCGAGCAAGGCTGCAATCAGGCCGGCGTGCAGATGCCCGGAATATTGGGTGAAGTCGTCACGCCATGTCATGCGGATGGTCGCTTTGCCGTTGCCGGCCGCAACCACTTCAAAGCCAGCGAGGCGGTTGAACGCCGCGGATGCGTTCACGGCGCCGAGCGTTGGCAGATCAAATCCGAAGCTTTCGCTCACGTCATGCTCCATCGTGGAGCCCGGTTGTCGAGATTGCTCGCCACGGCCTCTAAATGGTTGGCAGATCCGAGCAGGGCTGCCTGCTCGGCGGTCTCCGCAGCAAGCCCCGTCGCCACGTCGGACGCCGCAGAAGGATTGAGCAGCCGCTTGGCCGCGCGGATCGCAGCGGGGCTGCGCCGGGCAATTTCATGCGCCGTTGCCAGCGCGGCCCCGACAGGATCTTCGGCGAGCTGCGTCGCAAAGCCATACGCAAGCGCCTGTTCGGCCGAGAAGACGCGGCCCGTATAGGTCAGCTCGCGAACAACGTCGTCGCGCGCAAGGTGACGCATCAATTGCGTGCCGCACATATCGGGCACGAGGCCCCATTTCGTCTCGATGATAGCGAGTTTCGTTGCGGGTGCGAGATAGCGGAGGTCTGCACCGAGCGCGAGTGGAAGCCGCCGCCGAAGGCGACGCCATGCACCGCTGCGATCACAGGCACCGGCAACTCACGCCAGAGCCAGACCAGATGCTGGGCATAATTGGCGATGCCATGCGTTCGCCGCGTCAGGTCGATCGACGGAATCAGCGCTTCGCCGTTCGCAGTGGCGACGAGCCGATCGAGGTCGAGGCCCGCGCAGAATGCACGCCCTTCGCCGGACAGGACGACGGCACGGATGTCGTTGCGCGCACCAAGCTGCGTACCGGTCTCGATGATCGCCGCGAACATCGCCGGGTCTAGCGCATTCATCTTGTCCGGGCGGTTGAGCCGGACATGGGCGACGCCGCTATCGATGATCAGCCGGACACGATTTTCCATGACACTGCTCCGGTGGGTCCGTGGGTTGTCGGCGCGTCGCTCAGTAGCCGGCGACCGCCATGACGACGACGGCACTGAGCGCCATCCATCCAAAATGCCGGCCGCGGGTGGCCCATGCGTTGGCGAGAGCAGAGAAGCCGAACACACCGGCCATGGTGACGACGATCCAGTGGCGCGCCGACTCCGATTGCATCCAGGGCGCCGCGATCAGGAGCACACCGCCGCCGATCCAGGCGACGGTAGAGGCCTGCCAGACCAGGCGGATCAGGGTGCGGAGCCGTTCCGGCTCGATGCGAGCGCGGGCAAAGACCTTGGTCTCGCCGAGAATGCCATGAACGAGGGCCACGGCAATGGTCACGATCCCGGCGCACTGGAGCAAGAGATCACGCATCGTCAAAGCTCCCTGCAAATCTGATCCATACAGTTATGTATGGTGAGATAGGCGCTGGCCTGCCGGCTGTCAATACACTAGTGTATGGTTTGCATCCGGAACCCGACATGACCGAACAGCTGACCGCCGACGACTGGATCAAACAGGGCCTGAAGGCGCTCGCGCGAGACGGCTTCACCGCGCTGAAGGCCGATCCGCTGGCGAAAGCCATGGGGGTCTCGCGCGGCAGCTTCTATTGGCATTTCGCCGATCTCGGCGCGTTCCATGCTGCTCTCTTGAAGCGCTGGCGCGAGATCGCGGCCGAGCAGATCATCGGCGATGTCGAGACGGACAGCGACGAGCCGCTGAAAGCGCTGCTGCGCAGGACCTTTGGCGCGCGGCTCGACCTCGAGCGCGCGGTGCGGAACTGGGCGGCCTTCGATGCAGCGGCACAATCGGCGGTGCGTGCCATCGACCGGCGCAGGCTCGACTATATCGAGGAGCTGCTGAGGAAGCGCGGGTTCGAGGCGGCGACGGCGCGAGCCCGCGCCCAAATCCTGTACTGGACGTTTCTCGGCTTCGCCCTGTCGGGGCCGCCATTGCCCGCCGCACGGCTCGAGGGCCTGCTCGACGAGATCCTGCGGATGGTTTCCGCTTGAGGCGACGCGATGGGCTGCCACGATTTTTTATGCTAGAGGCAACCGACCGCCGGAGACCCCCATGAACGCGCCCACCGAACGCCCCGAAGCCAGCGTCGATCCCAAATTGCTGGAGATTCTGGTCTGCCCGCTGACCAAGGGTCCGCTGGAGTTCGATTCTGCAAAGCAGGAGCTGATCTCGCGCAGCGCCAGGCTGGCCTATCCGATCCGCGACGGCATCCCGATCATGCTGCCGGAAGAGGCTCGCAAGATCGATTGAGAGACTTGTGGCCCGTTGAGAGACTTGTAGCCCGGATGGAGCGCAGCGAAATCCGGGCTACCGAAAATTCTACAACGCCTCGCCCTTCAACAACCGCGGTATCTCACCGGTCAAACCCGCGGCCTGGCGGATGAACAGGTTCTTCAGCGGCGGGGCGCGATCGACCAGGCCGAGGCCGATGTCGCGCACAGTGCGCAGCAGCGTCGATTGGTTGGAGAACAGGAAGTTCAGCGAGTTGGTGGCAACGCCCATCGCCATGGTGTCGAAGCGGCGCCAGCGCTGGTAACGTTCGAGTACGTCGGCGGCGCCGAGATCCATGCCGAGCCGCGCGGCATCCACGACGACCTCGGCCAGCGCGGCGACGTCCTTCAGCCCCATGTTGAGACCTTGGCCCGCAATGGGATGGATGACGTGGGCGGAATCGCCGACCAGCGCGAGTCGCTGGGCAATGAAGGAGCGTGCCACGAAATAGGACAGCGGAAACGCGCGCGGCTTGTCGAGCGCCTTCACCTCGCCGAGATGCAGGCCGAAGCGCTGCTCCAGCTCGCCGTGAAATTCCTCGTCGCTCAACGCAACGATACGCGCGGCTTCGCTGCGGCGCTCGGTCCATACCAGCGAGGAGCGCTTGCCCGAAAGCGGCAGGATCGCGAACGGACCCGCCGGCAGAAAATGCTCTTCGGCGCGGCCCTCGTGATCGCGCTCATGGCCGACGGTGACGACGATGCCGGATTGATCGTATTCCCAGCCATGGGTGGCGATGCCGGCGCGCTCGCGCAGTTTCGACTTCGCACCGTCGGCCGCGACCAGGAGGCTCGCTGCAATCACGCTGCCGTCGCCGAGCGTCACGTCGATACCTTCGGCCCGCGCGTCGTAAGACGACACGGTGGTTGCGCGGAGATCGATGCCCTCGGCCTCGGCGCCTACCACCAGCGCATCGATCAGGCGGCGGTTCTCGACCATATGCGCGAAGGGCTCGCCCGGCGCGACATCGCCGGCAAAGTTGAGGAACGCCGGGCGGGTGGCGTCTTCCAGCTTGGAATCGGTGACGACCATGTCGAGGATCGGCTGCGCCTCACCCCTGACGTCCTCCCAGGCGCCGATCGCCTCGAACAAGCGGCGGCAGGCCGCCACGATCGCGGTGGCGCGCGGGTCGCGGCTGGGACGGGTCCCGAGCGCGGGGTCGGCGACGATGACGGGGATCTCGGGGCCGAGCCCCTGGCGCAGCGCCAAGGCTAGCGCCAGGCCCGCAAACGCGCCGCCACCAATGACAATGCTACCCTGTACCGACATACCCAATTCCCGGCTAAGTCTTCGCGTTTTCTTGGTCTTGCTACCAGACTTGAGGTGGGCGAAACAGTGCGGTGAAACAAGGGCGGAAAGCCCCCATTGTGTCATTCCGGAGCAGCGAAGCCGGGGCGGCAAGGCGAAAGCTGAATTCCATGTCCAAGAGCCTGATCGACCTCATCTCGATCCTCGACCTCGAACAGCTCGAGGTGAACCTGTTCCGCGGCAACAGTCCGAAGACCAGCTGGCAACGGGTATTCGGCGGCCAGGTGATCGGGCAGGCGATGGTTGCGGCGTGCCGCACCGTCGAGGGCCGGCTGCCGCATTCGCTGCATTGCTATTTCATCCTGCCGGGCGATCCGCAGATCCCGATCATCTACCAGGTCGAGCGCCTGCGCGACGGCAAGAGCTACTCGACGCGCCGCGTCACCGCGATCCAGCACGGCAACGCGATCTTCTCGATCATGGTGTCGTTCCACGCGGAGGAAGAGAGCGCGTTCGATCATCAGGACAAGATGCCCGACGTGCCGCCGCCGGAAAAGCTGACGGCGGAGGAGGTGGCGAAGCAGCCGATGTTCAAGGAGATGCCGGAGTTCATCCGCCGCTACTATGAGTCCGACCGTCCGATCGAGCTGCGCCCGGTCGAGCTCGGCCGTTATTTCGGTGAAAGGATCGAGGACGGCCGCATCCATGTCTGGATCAAGACCGCAGCGACGCTGCCGGATGATCCGGCGCTGCACATGTGCGCGCTGGCCTACGCGTCCGACTTCTCGCTGCTCGATGCGATCATGGCGCGCTACGGCCGCACGCTGTTCGACAAGCGCATGATGCCGGCGAGCCTCGACCACGCGATGTGGTTTCACCGCCCGTTCCGCGCCGACGAATGGCTGCTCTACGCACAGGATTCGCCGAGCGCCCGAAGCGGCCGCGGCTTGACCCGTGGTTCGATCTTCAAGCCCGACGGCACGCTGGTGGCTTCCGTCGCGCAGGAAGGCTCGGTGCGCGAGCGGAGAGCCTAGGAGGCATAAGCACGATCGATCGCGCTTATGCCTCTCGCGGTCAGGCCCGGAGCGATCCCCGCGGAGCCAGCACGGTCTCCGACGCGAACCAGTTCATGATCCAGCGATACACCCACGGGATCGGGATGATGAAGCCGCACAGGAATGCGGCCACGATGCCGCGCCAGAGAATCCCGAGACCGCTGCCGTTGAAGACGATCTCGCGCCGCGTGCCTTCGATGCTGCGGCAGAACCAGCGCATCTGAGCCGCGGCGACCCAGGCCCAGCCGATGATGGTGATGATGGAGATCGCGAACAGCAGGCTCCAGCCGACATAGGCCCAGACCGTGCCGGTGAAGCTCAGGCCGAGCGGCTGCCCGTTGGAGGCGAGGTTCGCGACCATCCATTTGATCAGGAGCCAGTAGAGAGCGATCTGGGCGATGAACAGCAAATTGCTCAGCAAGGGGACACCGATCAACCCGATCACGATCGCCAGAACGATGAAGCCGAAATACCAGGGCACCAGCGCCATCGCATTCCCGGTGAAGCTGAGATTGGGCCGCCCGGGGACCTTCACGCAGGACACGATCCATTTCGTGTACCAGACGAACACCCACGGCACCGGGATGATGAAGCACATGCCGATCAGCATCACGATGCTGCGCCACGTGAACTCGAGGATGCCGAAATCGACCGCCAGCGATCCTCCGCCGCCACCGCCGCCGTAGCCTCCGGAACCCATCATGGGCGGGCCACCCGCGGGCACCATCGGGGGAGCACCGCCGCCGCCGATCAGGCCGGGGATTTCGGCGGCCTTCTGCCAGCCGGCCATGCCTTCCGACCACACCAGCGTATCCGGACGCACGACACCCTGGGCAACGAGATCGCGGAATTGCCCTTCCGGATAGGGGCCCTGCTGCTTACCCTCGGATGCGTAGAACCAACTCGCCATGAAACGTCCCCCTCGAACATAGTTTTGTACCGGCCGCGACGCTTGGGTTCATCGCATCCATTCCAAAAACGCATTGTGGAGGATGAACGGCTGCCCTGTACAGAGGCGGTCGTTCACATCGCCCAACGATTTTCCGCTTCAATCTGCAAGTTTTTTATGCCATTTGCCCGGAAAGATGCCAGATTGACGCTGCGCCGGGGACATACGGCGCGGCGCATCCCGGGGAATAGGCCTGACCATGAAACTCGTCGTCGCGATCATCAAACCCTTCAAGCTCGATGAAGTCCGCCAGGCGCTGACGGCGATCGGCGTCCATGGCATGACCGTGACTGAAGTGAAGGGCTATGGCCGCCAGAAGGGCCACACCGAGATTTATCGCGGCGCCGAATATGTCGTGAATTTCCTGCCGAAGCTGCGGATCGAGATCGCGGTTGCCTCCGATATCGCCGAGAAGGCCGTCGCCGTCATCACCGCGACCGCGCGCACCGGCCAGATCGGCGACGGCAAGATCTTCGTCACGCCAATCGACCACGCGACCCGCATTCGCACCGGCGAGACCGACAGCGACGCGCTCTAGATTTTTGCTTTGACGCGTTTTCTTTTCGCGAACCGGTATCCGCTTCGCTCGAAAACGCTCTTCTTCGATCGCACCGGGCAACGGCGCCACAGCGTGCGACGCAATCAATAGCTGGGGGAAACGACATGGCGGGATTGTTGCGCCGCGCGGCTGCTATCGCCGCGCCGATCGGACTTGTGTCGATCATGGCTTCGCCGGCGCGTGCCGCGGGCTCCGAGATCAACACCGCCGACACTGCCTGGATGATCGTCGCCACCGCGCTGGTGCTGATGATGACGATCCCGGGGCTCGCGCTGTTCTATTCCGGCATGGTGCGCAAGAAGAACGTGCTCGCGACCATGGCGCAGAGCCTCGCCGCGGTGACGATCATCTCCATTCTCTGGGTCGCGTTCGGCTATTCGCTGTGCTTCGTCGGCGACGGCCCGTGGATCGGCACGCTCGACCGCTGGTTTCTCGCCGGCATGACCATGGACAGCGTCAACCCGGCCGCGAAGACGATCCCGGAAGCGCTGTTCATGCTGTACCAGATGACGTTTGCGATCATCACGGTGGCGCTGGTCGCGGGCGCGGTGGCTGACCGGATGCGGTTCTCCGCTTATCTGCTGTTCTCCGTGGCATGGTTCATCTTCGTATACATTCCACTGGCGCATTGGGTCTGGGGCGGCGGCTTCCTCGCCAGCATGGGCGTGCTGGATTTCGCCGGCGGCCTCGTGGTGCATCTGTCGGCCGGCACCGCCGGCCTCGTCGCGGCGAAGGTGATGGGACGCCGTCATGGCTACGGCACCGAAAATCTCTCGCCGTTCGATCTGTCGCTTGCGGTGATGGGCACCGGCCTGTTGTGGGTCGGCTGGTTCGGCTTCAACGGCGGCTCGGCGGGCGCAGCCAATTCGCGCGCGGTGCTGGCGATCATCGCGACCCATCTGGCAGCCTGCTCCGGCGCGCTGACCTGGGGTGCGATCGAATGGTCGACGCGGCGCAAGCCATCCGTGCTCGGCATGATCTCCGGCGCGGTCGCCGGCCTCGGCACCATCACGCCGGCCTCGGGTTTCGTGGCGCCCTGGCACGGTATCGTCATCGGCGTGATCGCAGGCCTCGTCTGCTACTGGGCCTGCACCTGGCTGAAGCACCGCTTCGACTATGACGATTCGCTCGACGTGTTCGGCGTCCACGGCATCGGCGGGATGACCGGGACCCTGCTGGCCGGCGTGTTCGCAACCAGCGCGATCGGCGGCACCGCCGGCCTGCTCGAGGGCCATCCGCAGCAGCTTCTGATCCAGCTGTACGGGGTCGCCGTCACCTTCGCCTGGTCGGCCGGCGTGAGCTTCGTCCTGCTCAAGCTGGTCGGCCTGTTCGTGCCATTGCGCGTCTCCCGCGAGCACGAGCTCGAAGGACTGGATATTTCGCAGCACGGCGAGGCGCTGCAGTAATTGGGCTTGCGCGACACATAAGCAAATGCTTATGTGTCGCCATGATCGAAGCCGATATCTTCAAGGCGCTGGCCGACCCGACCCGCCGCAAGGTCTTTGAAAAGCTTGCCGGCGGAAGCCTGAATGCGAGCGCCTTGCGCGACGGATTGGAAATCAGCCAACCGGCGATGTCGCAGCATCTTGCGGTGCTGCGCGGGGCGGGCCTGGTGCGCGAACAGCGGCAGGGCCGCTTTGTGAATTACGAGGTCGATCCCGAAGGAATCGTCGCCATCGGGGCCTGGCTTGCGCGCTACCGCGCCTATTGGCCGAAACGCATGGATGCCCTCGCCGATCTCTTGAAGGAGATGGATCAATGAGTGACGCCGTGAAGCCTGATCCCTCCGACGCGGCGCTCGTGCTCGAATATCAATTCGATGCGCCGCCGGCCAAGGTCTGGCGCGCGGTGACCATTCCGGCTTTGCGCGAGCGCTGGCTGCCGGATTGCGATCTTGCGGGCGCCGAGCCGGAGACATCGATCCCGGGTCAAGAGGTGCGCTATCGGCTTCGCGATTCCGAACCGCCGTTTCGCGAAAGCCATGTCATCTTCCGGATCGAGCCGAACGAGGACGGCGGCACCCGCTTTCGCATCATCCAGCAAGCCTGCGATATCGGCATGAAGCTGCCGCAGCCAGCCAACAGCAATGGCTGCCTGATGCGCGCGGCCGCCTAACACCGACACCACTTCATCACCCCGCAGAAACGGAGGTCGCCGATGCGCGACATGCTTCAGCTCGTCCCTATGGTCGTCGAACAATCCGCCCGCGGCGAACGATCCTTTGACATCTATTCGCGCCTGCTGCGCGAGCGCATCATCTTCCTCAACGGCGAGGTCAATGATGCGATGTCCGGACTGGTCTGCGCGCAGCTCTTGTTTCTGGAGGCGGAGAATCCGAACAAGCCGATCAATCTCTACATCAATTCCTATGGCGGCGTGGTCACCGCTGGCCTTGCGATGTACGACACCATGCAGTTCATCAAGGCGCCGGTGCATACGCTGTGCATGGGCACCGCACGCTCCATGGGCTCGTTCCTGCTGATGGCGGGCGAGCCCGGTCACCGCGCCGCCCTGCCCAATGCGAGCCTTCACGTGCATCAGCCGCTCGGCGGTTTTCAGGGCCAGGCGTCCGACGTCCTGATCCATGCCACCGAGATGCAGGAAACCAAGCGGCGCATCATCCGGCTCTATGCCCAGCATTGCGGGCGCTCCGAGCCGGACGTGGAACGAACCCTGGACCGCGACCACTTCATGACAGCGCAGCAGGCGGTCGACTGGGGGTTGATCGACCGGGTGTTCGCGGAACGCAGCGCCGCCTGACGGTCTCTGCCGGCGACCGTCCGGCAAGCCTCGCCTCGCCCAAGCTGGTTGGCCGGTTGCGCGTATTCCGTGAGCACAAGTGCGAAGGGGCCGATATTTCGCAGCACGACAAGCCCTCCAATAGGCGCCCGCCTTACGGAAATACCTTTCTGCTGCCCGACGCATGAGCACCAATGTGTCGGCAGCTTGACGTGCCTTTATTTTAATCAGCCATGGTCAGGTATTGAGCGCGGCGTAATAGCGCACTGCACCGCAATACGCGTCGAACGCGAAAACACCCGTTTTCATAGTCCGTTAGGCAACACGCCCGATCTGGCACGGCATTTGATTCTATGGGTCCTGGCTGTGCCCGCGTAGTGAACTTTCTCCCTCGTGGCGAACCAGTCGAGAAACGCCCGGCCACGTCCGGACCGGGCCCAAGCGGGGATAGGACCCATGAAAATTGTTATGGCGATTATTAAGCCATTCAAGCTGGAAGAAGTCCGTGACGCCCTGACCGCCATCGGCGTTCACGGTCTCACGGTGACGGAAGTCAAGGGATATGGCCGCCAGAAGGGCCATACGGAAATCTATCGCGGCGCCGAATATGCCGTGAGCTTCCTGCCCAAGATCAAGATCGAGGTCGCTGTCGCCTCCGACCAGGTCGACAAGACCATCGACGCCATCACGACCGCTGCGAAAACCGGACAGATCGGCGACGGCAAGATCTTCGTCATCAATCTCGACCATGCGGTTCGTATCCGCACCGGCGAGGCCGATGCTGCGGCCCTTTGATTTCGCGCTCAATCAAAATTCAATCAGGAGTAAATGAAATGACGTTTAAGCGTCCCTATGGCGCGGGATTGGCGGCTCTCGCAGTCGGCCTGTTCGCTGCGACCGCAGCCTACGCCGAGCCAACGGTCAACAAGGGAGACAACGCCTGGATGCTGACATCGACAGTGCTCGTGCTGTTGATGACGATCCCCGGCCTCGCGCTGTTCTACGGCGGCCTCGTCCGCTCCAAGAACATGCTCTCGGTCCTGATGCAGGTGTTCTACACCGTCTGCGTCGTCACCGTGATCTGGGCCGTGTACGGCTACAGCCTCACCTTCACCGGCGGTTCCGACTTCATCGGCGGCTTCTCCAAGGCCTTCATGATGGGCGTCACCACCGACTCGAAGGCCGCGACCTTCTCGGTCGACGCCAACATCTCGGAGCTCATCTATATGTGCTTCCAGATGACCTTCGCGGCGATCACGCCAGCCCTCATCGTCGGCGCCTTCGCCGAGCGCATGAAGTTCGCGGCGCTCGCGCTGTTCGTCCCGCTCTGGGTCACGCTGATCTACTTCCCGATCGCGCACATGGTCTGGTACTGGCCCGGCCCGGACATGATCCAGGACGCTGCCAAGGCTCTGGCTGCTGCGGCTGATGGCGCGGCGAAGACCGCGGCGCAGGCCAAGCTCGACGAGATCAACGCCGACGCAGGCTGGATCTTCAAGAAGGGCGCGATCGACTTCGCCGGCGGCACCGTGGTGCACATCAACGCCGGCATCGCAGGCCTCGTCGGCGCCCTGCTGATCGGCAAGCGCGTCGGCTACGGCAAGGAGCTGATGGCTCCGCACTCGCTGACGATGTCGATGATCGGCGCCTCGCTGCTCTGGGTCGGCTGGTTCGGCTTCAACGCCGGCTCCAACCTCGAAGCCAACGGCGGCGCGGCGCTTGCCATGACCAACTCCTTCGTCGCCACCGCAGCCGCAGCGCTGTCGTGGATGTTCGCGGAGTGGATCATCAAGGGTCACCCGTCGGTGCTCGGCGTCATCTCCGGCGCTGTCGCGGGCCTCGTGGCCGTCACGCCTGCCGCCGGCTTCTCCGGCGTGATGGGTGCGATCGTCCTCGGCCTCGTGGTCGGCGTGGTCTGCCTGTTCTTCTGCACCGTCGTGAAGAACGCGCTCGGCTACGACGACTCCCTCGATGTGTTCGGCGTGCACTGCGTCGGCGGCATTGTCGGCGCCCTCGGCACCGGCATCCTCGTCAACCCGGCGCTCGGTGGTGCTGGCATCATCGACTACACCGCGATCCCGCCGAAGGTTGCCGATTACGACTTCGCGGCGCAGATGGTCTCCCAGATCTGGGGCGTCGGCACCACGCTGGTGTGGTCGGGTATCGGTTCGGCGATCCTCTACAAGGTCGTCGATGTGATCGTTGGCCTCCGCGCCAATGTCGAGAGCGAGCGTGAAGGCCTCGACATCACCGAGCACACCGAGCGCGCCTACAACATGTAACTCTCCTCCCGGGCGCGGCCTCTTCGGGGGCCGCGCCACAACTACGGTTTGGGGCACATACCCGGCAATGTCCCGACCGTTGAGGGGCTCCAGCGCAAGTTGGAGCCCCTTTCTTTTTGATTGGCGGAGCCGAAGAAAAAGATTGCCATTCCGCAGCGCCGGCGCAGAAATATCGACCACAAGAAACAACAACCGGGAGGTCGTCATGCGTTTGGAAGGCGGATGCTATTGCGGCGAAGTGCGCTATGTCGCCGAGGGCGACCCGATGATGCAGGCGCAGTGTCATTGCCGCGAGTGCCAGTACATCTCGGGCGGCGCGCCCAACACTTTCATCGCGATGCCGGCGGCCGGCTTCAGCTACATCACTGGGCAGCCCAAGCAGTTCACCCGCAAGGACCTCGAGCGCGCCGTGACGCGCGAGTTCTGCGGCGAATGCGGCACCCATCTGGTGACCAAGGTTCCCGGACTGCCAGCCGCGATCCTGAAGGTCGGCACGCTGGACGATCCCAAACAGTTCCATCCCCAGATGGCGATCTACACCTGCGACAAGCAGGACTTCCACGCGATCCCCGCGGGCATGGCGACATTCGAGAAGCTGCCGGCGCACTAGAGCCGCGATGACGGCGCGCTCCCTCCCCCGCATGCGGGGGAGGGCTGGGGAGAGGGCGCCTCAACATCGGGACAGTCGCTGTTTGGAGAGAACCCTCACCCGCGCCTCCGGCGCGACCTCTCCCGCAAGGGGGAGAGGCAAGACCCCCCGCGCATCCCGTTGTTATCCGGCCTCATTATTCCTGCTCTGGACGGAGCCGGCGAACCGATGGTTAATCGCGTCTTAACCTCGCCCTATCTATGGTGAACTGAACCGCTTCCCGCCGGCGCCTTGGTCGCGACCGGCTGTTCCAAGAGTGCTGGCGTCCAGAATGGCTATGACCGCTTCATCCCGTACGCCGCAGGACAGCGGAAGCTCCGATAGCGAACGCTCTCCCTTCGTCCGGCTGAACGAACTGCTGGCGCCGCATCAGCCCGGCAAGCCTTTGATTTCGCTTGCCGTCGGCGAGCCCCAGCATCCCGTGCCCGATTTCGTCGGCCCGGTGCTGGCCAAGCACATCGCCGATTTCGGCCGTTACCCCGCGAACAAGGGCACCGACCCGTTCCGCAAGGCTGCAGGCGCCTGGCTGTCGTCGCGCTTCAAGCTGCCGCGCACCCTCGATCCCGAGAGCGAGATTCTCGTCCTCAATGGCAGCCGCGAAGGCCTGTTCCTCGCCGCGATCGCGGCCGCGCGCTATGTCGGCCCGCGTCCCGGCAAGCCCGCGATCCTGATGCCGAACCCGTTCTATCCGGTCTATGGCGCCGGCGCCCGCGCCGCCGCTTGCGAGCCGGTCTACCTGCCGACCACGGCCGAGAACGGCTTCCTGCCCGATCTCGACGCCATCGACGAGGCGACGCTCGCGCGCACGGTGGCGTTCTATCTGGCTTCGCCCGCCAACCCGCAGGGCTCGGTCGCCTCGCGCGGTTATTTCACGCGCCTGAAGCAGCTCGCCGACCGCTACGGCTTCGTGATCCTCAGCGACGAGTGCTATTCGGAGATCTACACCCGCGAAGCTCCCGGCAGCGCGCTCGAATGCGCCGGCCCTGATTTCACCCGCGTGGTTGCGTTCCAGTCGCTGTCGAAGCGCTCCAACCTGCCGGGCTTGCGCGTCGGCTTCGCCGCCGGCGACAAAAAACTCATCGGCATGTTCCTCGAGCTGCGCAACATCGCGGCGCCGCAGGTGCCGGTGCCGCTCCAGCATGTCGCGACCGTCGCTTACGGCGACGAGGCGCATGTCGAGGAGAACCGCAGGCTCTACCGGATCAAGTTCGATCTCGCCGACCAGATCATCGGCGGTCGTTACGGCTATCGCCGGCCCGATGCCGGCTTCTGCGTCTGGCTCAACACGTCCGAAATCGGCGACGACGTGTCCGTGTGCCTCAAACTCTTCAAGGAAGCAGGCGTGCGCGTGGTGCCCGGCAGCTATCTGGCGCGGCTCCAGCCCGACGGCGTCAATCCCGGCGCAGGCTACATTCGCCTTGCGCTGGTGCAGGATGGCGAGACCACGGCGCAGGCGCTGCACCGCCTGGTCGAGACTCTGGGTTAGGCGGGGCCCGTGAGCATGTCGACAATCGAACGTGTCATTCCCCTGGTCGGCCATCTGCCGCCCTCGATCCGCGAGGGGCTGGCGCGGCGCGTGCGCGAGCTCAGCGGTCTCGGCCTGATCGCATTGTCGGGTGTCGCCTCGGCGGCGCTGATGACCTGGTCGGTGCAGGATCCCAGCCTCAGCCACGCAACGTCGCGGCCGATCCGCAACATTCTCGGCTATGCCGGCGCGATCGGCGCCGACCTTGCGATGCAGATTCTCGGGCTCGGCGCGATCATGCTGGTCCTGACGGTCGCGGTCTGGGGCTGGCGCATGCTGACCCATCGTCCGTTCGACCGCGAGGCGCTGCGGCTCGGCTCCTGGGTTCTCTGCACGGTGATCGCGGCGGGCTTCGTCAGCTGCTGGCCACATGGCGGCGCCTGGCCGCTGCCGACCGGCCTCGGCGGCGTTGTCGGCGATGCGCTGGTTCGCGCGCCTGCGGTGATCTTCGGACCGCCAGGCATGATTTATCGTATGGTGCTCGGCACGATCCTGTTCGCCGCGATGGCGGCGACCTTCCTGATCGCCTGCGGCCTTGGCGCACGCGAGCATGACGACGAACTCGCGGAGATCGAGGATGACGACAAGCCGCTCGACCAGGACGATGAGAGCGATCGCGGTTCGGTATCGCTGGGCTGGCTGTTCCACGCATTGATGAGCACGAAGGCGCGGCTGATCTGGTTGCTCGGCGCGGCCTACCGCTCGCTGGTCTCGAGCGGGCCGAAGACCAAGGCCGTTGCATTCAGCCGCCAAGAGCCGAAGCTCGGTGGCGGCCGCGCCGCGCCGTCGATCTCGCCGCAGGCCCAGGACGAGGACTACGACGACGAGCACGAAGAGGTCGAGGAAGACGAGGAAGAGGAGGAGGAGCCCGCCGCCCGCGCGCCGCGCAAGAAGGCTGCGCCCAAGGCCGCTTCCAAGAAATCCTCCGACAAGTTCGAGCTTCCGTCCGTATCGGTGCTGGCCGCGCCGAAGGCCGGCGATCGCCAGCCGCTCAGCAAGGCCGAGCTGGAAACCAATTCGCGCGCGCTCGAAGGCGTGCTGCAGGATTTCGGCGTTCGCGGCGAGATCGTGAAGGCCCATCCGGGTCCCGTGGTCACGCTGTACGAGCTGGAGCCGGCGCCGGGTATCAAGTCGTCGCGCGTGATCGGCCTTTCCGACGACATTGCACGTTCAATGAGCGCGCTGTCGGCGCGCGTCGCCGTCGTGCCCGGACGCAATGCCATCGGCATCGAGCTGCCGAACGCGCATCGCGAAAAGGTCTATCTGCGCGAGCTGCTGGTCGCCAAGGAGACCGTCGATTCGGTTGCGAAACTGCCGCTCTGCCTCGGCAAGACCATCGGCGGTGATCCCGTCATCATCGACCTCGCACGCACACCGCACATGCTGATCGCCGGTACCACCGGCTCCGGCAAGTCGGTCGCCATCAACACCATGATTCTCAGCTTGGTCTACCGGCTGCGTCCGGACCAATGCCGCTTGATCATGGTCGATCCGAAGATGCTCGAACTCTCCGTCTATGACGGCATTCCCCATCTGCTCACGCCCGTCGTGACCGACCCGAAGAAGGCGGTGGTCGCGCTGAAATGGGCCGTGCGCGAGATGGAAGAGCGCTACAAGAACATGGCCAAGCTCGGTGTGCGCAACATCGACGGTTACAACACGCGCCTGCTCGAATTGAAGGCCAAGGGCGAAGAGCCGACGCGCACGGTGCACACCGGCTTCGACAAGGAAACCGGCAAGGCGATCTACGAGGAAGAGAAGCTCTCGCTCGACCCGCTGCCCTACATCGTCATCATCGTGGACGAAATGGCCGACCTGATGATGGTCGCCGGCAAGGACATCGAAGGCGCGGTGCAGCGCCTCGCGCAGATGGCGCGCGCCGCCGGCCTGCACGTGATCCTCGCAACGCAGCGTCCATCGGTCGACGTCATCACCGGTACCATCAAGGCGAACTTCCCGACCCGCATCGCCTTCCAGGTGACGTCCAAGATCGACAGCCGTACGATTCTCGGCGAGATGGGTGCCGAGCAACTCCTCGGCCAGGGCGACATGCTCTACATGGCCGGCGGCGGTCGCATCAGCCGCGTGCACGGACCTTTCGCGTCGGACGAGGAAGTCGAGAAGGTGGTGCGCCATCTCAAGACGCAGGGACAGCCGGAATATCTCGAAGCCGTCACAGCCGAAGAACCCAGCGAGGACGAGGACGGCGCGGTGTTCGACGCGTCCGCCATGGGCGCGGATGGCGGCGGCGATTTGTTCTCGCAGGCTGTTGCGATCGTCAAACGCGACCGCAAGGCCTCCACCAGCTACATCCAGCGTCGCCTGCAGATCGGCTATAACCGCGCCGCATCGCTGATGGAGCGCATGGAACTGGAGGGTATCGTCGGACCCGCCAACCACGCCGGCAAGCGCGAGATTCTGGTCGAGGAAGAAGACAGCCATATGTGAGGCGATCCGCCTCAAACCATCATTTCACGCAAAAACGTTATCTGCTTTCGGCCGAAATCACGCTAAAAGGGCGCCCAGCCACACAGGACGACGCGTTGATCAGACATCCGGACATTCGATTCGCTGCCATTGTCGCCGCGCGGAGCGCGCGCATGGCCGGCGTGATTCTCGTCACCGCCGCGATGGTGATCACGGCGTCGTTCGCGCAGACCGTTCCCGTGCCGAAGCCTGCGCCGAAGGGCCGCGATGGCGGTCCGGCCGGTGGAGGGCCCGCGGTCACCGGCGCGACCCAGACGCCGCCGAATCCGGTGATTCCGGATCCGCGCCGCAACGTGCCGAGCAGCATCTTCCAGACCTTCGATGCCAACCAGAAGGCCCAGGCCGCCAAGGTCAGCGCCTATTTGTCCTCATTGTCGACGCTGGTCGGGAATTTCGTCCAGGTCGGCCCCGACGGCAGCAAGACGCAAGGCGACTTCTACATCCAGAAGCCGGGCAAGGTGCGCTTCGAATATGACGCGCCGAGCCCGATCGACATCGTCGCCGACGGTTCGTCGCTGGTGGTGCGCGACCGCAAGCTCGCGACGCAGGACGTCTATCCGCTGTCGCAGACACCGCTGCGTTTCCTGCTGTCCGACCGCATCGACCTGATGAAGGACACCAACGTCGTCAACGTCTCGGCCGACGACGTCTTCGTCAGCGTCACCATCGAGGAGAAGCAGGCCCTGGTCGGCACCAGTCGCCTCCTGCTGATGTTCGGCGCCAAGGACGGTCAGTTGAAGCAGTGGACCGTCACCGACCCGCAGGGCTACGACACCACGATCGCGGTCTACAATCTCGACACGAGCAAGAAGCTCGATCCCGGCATGTTCAAGATCGATTTTACCAATTACGGCCCGTCGCCGGGCTGAGTGCCGTAGGGTGGGCAAAGGCGCACTTGCGCCGTGCCCACCATCTCTCATCCTCACGCCAGCTATGATGGGCACGCTTCCGCCTTCGCTCTTCGGGCTACGGCGGACAAGTCGCTTTGCCCACCTTACGAGACCTGTGGACACGCATTTGCGTGCGCCCAATCCATGCTAAGACGCATCCCTCATGCGTTTTTCCCTGACAACCTGGAACATCAATTCGGTGCGGCTGCGCATCGATCTGGTCGCAAAATTTCTCAAGAGCGCGCGGCCGGACGTGCTGTGTCTCCAGGAGACCAAGTGCATCGACGACGCCTTTCCGCTGAAGCGCTTCAAGCGGCTCGGTTACGAGCATGTCGCGCTGAACGGGCAGAAGGGTTATCACGGCGTCGCCATCGTCTCGAAGATTCCGTTCGAGTCGAAGGATATCCGCACCTTCTGCGACAAGGTGGATTCACGCCACATCTCGGTATCGTTCGGCGAGAAGGCTGGGATCGCAAAACCGCTGGTGGTGCATAATTTCTACGTGCCGGCCGGCGGCGACATTCCCGATTCCGCGCTGAACGAGAAATTCGACCACAAGCTCCGCTTCCTCGACGAGATGAAGGCGTGCGAGCCGCTGCATCCGCGCGGCGAGGACCGCCACATCCTGGTCGGCGATCTCAACGTCGCCCCGCATGAGAACGACGTCTGGTCGCACAAGCAGCTTCTGAAGGTGGTATCGCACACGCCCATCGAAACCGAGAAGCTGCAAGCCGCGCTCGCCGCGGGCGATTGGGTCGACGTCGCGCGCGAGCGCATTCCGATGTCGGAGAAGGTCTACACGTGGTGGAGCTACCGCTCCGCCGATTGGACCGTCGGCGACCGCGGCCGCAGGCTCGACCACATCTGGGTCTCGCGCGCGCTGAAAGATGCGGTCAGTGATTTCAAGATTCTGCGCGAGGCGCGCAGCTGGGAGCGGCCGTCGGACCATGTGCCGGTTACGGTGACGCTGGATCTATGATCGTCGCCCTGGCGAAGGCCAGGGCCCATTACCACCAGTCTTCGTTGTTGCGCGAGGACGCCGGCAATCGCACCAGGCCGGAAACATTTGGATATGGGTCCTGGCTTTCGCCAGGACGACGTCAACTCGTCAGCTTCGCACCGGCCATCAATATATCGCTGGCGATCTGGCTGGAGCGCACCGCGAATTCATCGCGCAGACGAACGGCGGCGGCGGGGTCGCTTTCGAGCACGCGCTGAAACAGGCTGCGCGCGACGCGGATGACGGAGGCGTGCTCGATCGCGATCGCGCTCGACGGCCGCTTCATCGGCACGATCAGCGCGAGCTCGCCGATCAGCGCACCGGGACTCGCGATCATCTCCGCGCCGGCGCCGTCGTCGACCCGGAAGGCGCCGCGCTGGACCACGAAGCCGGCATCGGCATCGTCGCCGAGATTGAACAAGACGTCGCCGCGGACAAAGTCACGCTGCTCGGAGCCGATCGCCAGCATGCGCAAGGAAGCGTCTCCCAACAGGCGCAGTGTCGGGACACGCTCAAGAAGCGCTACATCGTCGTCGATTGACATTCAGGTCCGGGGCTCAAGGGCATGCAATCTCAAACGATTCGCACGCCCCAGAAGCGTATCACGGCACCAGCTTGTAGCCACCGGCTTCCGTGACCAGGATTTCCGGGTTGGCAGCGTCCTTCTCGATCTTCTGGCGAAGCCGGTAGATGTGGGTTTCCAGCGTGTGGGTGGTGACGCCGGAATTGTAGCCCCAAACCTCCTGGAGGAGGGTCTCGCGCGAGACCGGCATCTGGCCGGCCCGGTAGAGGAAGCGGAGGATCGCGGTTTCCTTCTCCGTCAGCCGGACCTTGCGCGCGTTGGCGGCGGTCAGCATCTTGGAGCCGGGCCGGAAAGAGTAGGGGCCGACCGAGAACACCGCGTCCTCGCTGGCTTCGTGCTGCCGGAGCTGGGCGCGGATGCGCGCCAGCAGCACGGCGAAGCGGAAGGGTTTTGCGACATAATCGTTGGCGCCGGATTCCAGCCCCAAAATCGTGTCGGAATCGGTGTCATGTCCGGTGAGCATGATGATCGGAGCCTTGAACCCGCCCTTGCGCAATGAACGGACCACTTCGCGGCCATCCGTGTCGGGCAGGCCAACATCCATCAGGACGAGATCGGGGGCATTGGCCTTCGCGGCGCTCGCGCCCTTGGCGCCGGTATCGACCGCGGAGGCTTCAAATTCTTCGTGCAGCGACAATTGCTCCACCAACGTATCGCGCAGATCGGTATCGTCATCCACGATCAGGATCTTGCGGGCATTGGCCATAGGGGGTCATCCTTTTGGGGTCCGGCGCGGCGCGCATCCATGCTGCACCCAGCCGAGAGGGAAGTTTAGGGGTCGCCGTTATTATTATTGTTCGTCTTGAAGTAGTGGGCTGTTACCGATTCACAAGCCAGAACCACTCTAACCCAGAATAGCAGGCCGTTTTGATGAATGTCCTGTAATGAATTCGACATCGCACGTTCATATGAAAAATAAAGCCGCTTCAGCTAGTTACACCATGAACCGGAGCGCCGGGCCGCTCTCGGCGATCCGCGTTAAGGCTGCCGCCGGGAATCCGCGCCGGGGGTGGCTGACCGCGGGAGCGCTGACGATTCCGGTGGCGCTCGGACGCGGCGGCATTCTGGCGAACAAGCGCGAGGGCGATGGCGGCACCCCGAGGGGCAGCTTCCGTCCCAGGCGATTGTGGTGGCGGGGCGACCGGCACAGCCGCCCGCAGACCTTCCTGCCGGCCCGGATCATCACCGGCGAGGACGCCTGGTGCGAGGACCCCAAAGACCGTCATTACAATCAGGGGATCCGGCTCGGCGCGGGGCAGGGTGGTGACCGGCTCAAGCGGGCCGACCATCTCTATGACTTCATCATCGAAATCGACCACAATACGAGGCCGCGGATCGCCGGCCGGGGCAGCGCGGTGTTCTTGCATCTGGCTCGCGACAATTTCGGCCCGACCGCAGGCTGCGTCTCGATGACCAAAGCGGCGATGCGACAATTGCTGCGGCGGCTGGGACCAAAAACAAAAATCATCATTGGGTGAGGACACATGCTCGACAGGGATCAGATCGCCGCCGCTTCGCAGGTCCTGATCAAACATTGGCGCGACGGCACCAAGCTTGACGCGCTGGAGCCACGGTTGCGGCCACAGAGCCGCGGCGAGGGTTATGCCGTGCAGGCAGCGCTCGGCGGGCCCTTGTTCGGTTGGAAGATCGCGGCGACGAGCGAGTCCGGACAGAAGCACATCAATGTCGCGGGACCGCTGGCCGGCCGGATCATGAGCGACACCGTGATCGCCGATGGCGGCACCGCCTCGATGAAGGGCAACGCGATGCGCGTCGGCGAACCCGAGTTCGCTTTCCGCATGGGACGCGATCTGCCGCCGCGCGCGGCGCCGTATACTGTCGACGAGGTGCTCGCCGCCGTAGACAGCTTGCATCCTGCGATCGAGATTCCCGATTCACGCTTTGCCGATTTCGCCGCCGCCGGCGAGGCGCAGCTGATCGCCGACAACGCCTGTGCGCATCTGTTCGTGCTGGGCGCAGCAACGCATGCGAACTGGCGCGCCATGGATCTCGTCGAGGAGCGGCCGCAGATCACGTTGCGTGGCCAGCGCTATCTCGGCCACGGCAAGAACGTGCTCGGCGATCCCCGCATTGCCCTGGTCTGGCTGGCCAACGAGCTGCGTGGCCTCGGCATCACCTTGCGGGCAGGGGAGGTGGTGACCACGGGCACGTGCCATCCGCCGCTACCGATCCAGCCGGGTGATCAGTTCGTGGCGGATTTCGGCGTGCTGGGGACGGTGTCGGTGAGTTTCTCTTGAGCCGCCCCATACACCGCCGTCATTGCGAGCGCAGCGAAGCAATCCAGAGTCCCTTCGCGGAAAGATTCTGGATTGCTTCGCTGCGCTCGCAATGACGAATTCGAGAGTTCGTAGGGGCCCCGCCAACAATGATGCTCTCACCGGTGCCCGAAGATCGCACTTCCCACGCGCACATGGGTGGCGCCGAGCATGATCGCGGTCGCATAATCCGCGCTCATGCCCATCGAGAGCTTCTTCAATCCATTGCGCGCGGCTATTTTGGCCGTCAGCGCGAAATGCGCCGCCGGCGGCTCGTCCACCGGGGGGATGCACATCAACCCCGAGATCGTTAGCCCGTAGGTGTCGCGGCAGCTCGCGATGAAAGCATCGGCCTCGCCGGGGGCGATGCCGGCCTTCTGCGGCTCCTCACCGATATTGATCTGGACGAACAATTCGGGGTGCTTGTTCTGGGATTCGATTTCCTTGGCTAACGCCTGGCAAATGCTCGGGCGGTCGACCGAGTGGATCGCACCGAACAGCGCGACCGCCTCTTTCGCCTTGTTGGATTGCAGCGGCCCGATCAGATGCAGCGCGATATCGGGGTAAACAGAAGTTAACGCCGGCCACTTGCCTTTGGCCTCCTGCACGCGATTCTCGCCGAATACGCGCTGTCCGGCGTCGATGACCGGGGCAATTGCATCCGCGGCGAAAGTTTTCGACACCGCGATCAGCGTCACGGAGCCACGTTCGCGCCGCGCATCCTTGCAGGCGCGCGCGATTTCGGCTTCGACCGCGGCGAGCGCGTTTGGTGAATGGCCGGTTAGCGGTGCGGCGTTGGCTTCGGTCATGATGTCGCATCAGAGCTGATTGTTGCAGAGCTAGTTCTAATTTTACCGAGTTCAAGAAAGAGTTTTTGAACCCTTTGCTTTACCTTAGCCGCGGGGTGGGCAGCGAAGATGGCAAACGTCAGTTTCAACCGCAAACGAGCGAAACTCAAGCAGGTTCTCGGAATCCGGGCGCGGCTTGCGTTGCTCGCGGTAATTCTGGTGACGCCTTTGATGTTCGAGCGCATCCGCTCGCTCGAAGACACGCGCACGCGGCAGATCGCGCAGGCCACGACCGAATTCACCACCGTTGCAAGACACAGCGCCGATGCGCAGCGCGAGGTGATCTCGTCGGTCGAGACCATCCTGAAATCGGAAGCTTTCATCCGCGCCTCCGCCGGCGGCATCAGCAAGAGCTGCGACGTCCTGCGCGCGAGCCTGCCGTCGAATCTCCCCTGGATCCGTACGCTTCTGATCGCCGGCCAGGACGGACGCATCCAGTGCGCCACCAACAACATGTATGTCGGCCTCGACCTCAGTGACCGGCCGTACTTCCAGCAGGCGCAGGAAACCGGCCGCTTCGTGCTGAGTGACTTCATCCTGTCGCGCCCCGTGCCGACACCGACCGTCATGGCGGTTTACCCGGTGTCCGCCTTCAGCGGCGTAGCGGATGCCGTCGTGCTCGCCACCGTCAACCTCGACTGGATGTCGAAGGTCATGAGCAATCTGGGTGGTCGCGCCGGCATCACGGCCGTGCTGGTCGACAGCGCGGGTACCGTGCTGGCCGCACCGGCCGACCAGCACAGCGCGATCGGACGTCCGCTCGACAACATGCCGCTGATGTCCGCGATCGCCGACAAGGCGCTGAGGTCTGACCAGGACGAAGGCTCACTCTCTTTCCTCGCAGCCGACGGCTCCCGCCGCGCGGTCAGCTTTATCCGCATCGCCGGGACCAATGCCCGCCTGATCGCCAGCATCGACGAGGACAAGGTGTCCGCAGCCGTGAGCCGCGACATCCGCACCGCCTATCTTCAGCTCGCCTTCGTCGTGCTGTTCGTGCTGCTCGGGGCGCTGATCGCAGCCGAGAAACTGGTGATCAAGCCGATCAGGATGCTCGCCGACATGGCCAAGCGTCTGGGCGAGGGCGATCTGTCGGCGCGTGCCGCGCGCAATCGCCTGCCGTCCGAATTCGTGCCGCTGGCCCGCGCGTTCAACGCGATGGCCGCGCAGCTCAGCCAGCGCGAACGCGAGCTGATGGCGAGCAATGACCGGCTCACGGTGATGGCCTCGATCGACATGTTGTCGGGGCTCGCCAACCGCCGCGGCTTCCAGAGCCGCCTCGATTTCGAATGGATGCGCGCGCAGCAATATGGCAGCGACCTCGCACTTCTGATGATCGACGTCGACCACTTCAAGCTGTTCAACGACACCTATGGCCATCTCGAAGGCGATTCCTGCCTGACCAGGCTCGGCGAGTCGCTGTCCGGCATCGCCGCCGACACGATGGGCTTCGCGGCCCGCTACGGCGGCGAGGAATTCTGCTTGTTGCTGCCGAACACCGACGTCGCGCGCGCCGTCGAAATCGGCGAACAGGCGCGCGCGGCCGTGCTGAAGCTGTGCCTGCCGCACATCACCTCCGACCACATGATCGTCACCGTCTCGATCGGCGTTGCCGCGACCAAGCCCAACGAGAGCTTGCGTCCAGGCGATTTGATCGAAGCCGCCGATGCCGCGCTCTACGCCGCCAAGCACCGCGGCCGCAACAACGTCGTCGAGCATGGCATCACGGTGATCGACAACGGCGCGGCGGAAATGATGATGGCGGGTTGAGGGCTAACCCGGAGCCCCGGTGCGATCGAGTTCGCTCTCGGTGACCACGCGATTGCGGCCGCTGTTCTTGGCGAGATAGAGCGCGCGATCGCAGCGCTCGATGAAATCGGTGATCGCTTCGCCGGGCCGGTACTGCGCAACACCGATCGATACGCTGATATGGGGCAGAACCTCGCCGGTCGACCGGCGCGTGATCCTGCATTCCGCGATCGCGTGCCTGATGCGCTCGGCGATCTCGGCGCAGGCGGCGAGATCGGCATCCGGCAACACCGCGATCAGCTCCTCGCCGCCATAGCGGGCCGACAGGTCCTGCTCGCGGACCTTTTCGCGCAGCACCTTGGCCATCAGGCGCAGCACCTGGTCGCCGACGCCGTGGCCGAAACTGTCGTTGAAGGTCTTGAAGTGGTCGATGTCGAGCATCAGCATGCTGAGCGGCTCGCCCCAGTCCGCAGTCGCCTGCGCCTTGCGCAGGAATTCATCGAGCGCCCGGCGGTTGGCGAGGCCTGTGAGCGTATCGGTCCTGGCACGCTCCTCGGATTTGGAAAGAGAGGCGCGGATCACGTCGAGCTCGCGGGTCTTTTCCGCAAAGCCTGCCTCGAGCCGCGTCGCGCGGGTGGCGGCGCGTCCCAGCTCGTTCATGAGCTGGGCGACCAGCGTTTTGGGATCGACACCGGCCTTGCCCTGGTCCGCGACCTCGTTGATCGCCTGCATCTGGGAGTGATTGTCGGCAATCGCAGTTGCAAGAAAATCCTTCGCCGCGCCCATAAGGGTGTGGAGCCGCTCGGACGTGTCGACGACGATAGCACTCACCTGGGGCGCGACGTAGGTCTCGAACAGATCCTGATTGGTCCTGACGTCGAAGGGTCGATTGTGATCGATCAGGAGATCGATCGCGTTGCGCAGATCGTCATGGCTTCCCGCGAAATACTGGAACCAGACAGCGAAATTGGCCGGCGTGGCAGGGATCCGCTGTTCGGCCATGCTCCGCATCGCCCGTTCGGCAACGGACGCGGCATAGTCGTAATCGGGATCGTCGAAGCTGGCGTCCATCACAAGTCTTGGGAATTCTGGTTGGCCGCAAACTCGCATCGACCCCTTAATCACGCCCCAACGCAGCCTCAGTAGTTATGCGGTGCAGCGCCGAAGCTTCCCAAATTGCGGCAACCCATTGACCCCTTGAGGACTTCTATGGCCTAGTCCGCCGTCTTTAGACGGCCAAATCCACGAAAACCCAACGATTCCATGACATCCGAACGCTACAACGCCCGCGACGCCGAACCGCGCTGGCAAGCCGCCTGGGACCAACAGGCGATCTTCGTCTCCAGGAACGACGATCCGCGGCCGAAATACTATGTGCTGGAGATGTTCCCCTACCCGTCGGGGCGCATCCATATCGGCCATGTCCGCAATTACACGCTTGGCGACGTACTGGCCCGCTTCATGCGCGCCAAGGGTTTCAACGTGCTGCACCCGATGGGCTGGGACGCTTTCGGCCTGCCGGCCGAGAACGCCGCGATCGAGCGCAAGGTGGCGCCGAAGGCCTGGACCTACGACAACATCGCCGCGATGAAGAAGCAGCTCCGCTCGATCGGGCTGTCGCTGGACTGGAGCCGCGAGATCGCGACCTGCGATCCCAGCTACTACAAGCACCAGCAGAAGCTGTTTCTGGACTTCCTGCGCGAAGGCCTCGCCGAGCGCGAAAAGCGCAAGGTGAACTGGGACCCCGTCGACATGACCGTGCTCGCCAACGAGCAGGTGATCGACGGCAAAGGCTGGCGTTCGGGTGCCGTTGTCGAGCAACGGGAAATGAACCAGTGGGTCTTCAAGATCACGAAGTACTCGCAGGAGCTGCTGTCGGCGCTGGATACGCTGGATCGCTGGCCCGACAAGGTGCGGCTGATGCAGCGCAACTGGATCGGCCGGTCCGAGGGGCTGTTGATCCGCTTCGCGCTCGACGCGGCGACGACGCCGTCCGGCGAGAGCGAGCTGAAGATTTTCACGACGCGCCCCGACACGCTGTTCGGCGCGAAATTCATGGCGATCTCGGCCGATCATCCGCTGGCGCAAGCGGCCGCCGCCAAAAACCCTGCGCTCGCCGCGTTCATCGGCGAGATCAAGCGGATGGGCACGGCGCAGGAGATCATCGACACGGCCGAGAAGCAGGGCTTTGACACCGGCATCCGCGCGGTCCACCCCTTTGATCCCTCCTGGAAGCTGCCGGTCTACGTCGCCAACTTCGTGCTGATGGAATACGGCACCGGCGCCATTTTCGGCTGCCCCGCCCACGACCAACGCGACCTCGATTTCGTCAACAAGTACGCTCTCGGCAACACGCCGGTGGTGTGCCCCGAAGGCCAGGATCCCAAGAGCTTTGTCATTACCGATACCGCCTATGACGGTGACGGCCGCATGATCAATTCGCGCTTCCTCGATGGCATGACCATCGATCAGGCCAAGGACGAGGTGGCGAAGCGTCTCGAGACCGAGCTGCGCGGCAACGCGCCGGTCGGCGAGCGTCAGGTCAATTTCCGCCTGCGCGACTGGGGCATTTCACGCCAGCGTTATTGGGGCTGTCCGATCCCCGTCATCCACTGTCCGAAGTGCGACGTGGTGCCGGTGCCGGATGCCGACCTCCCCGTGGTGCTGCCGGAGGATGTGAGCTTCGACAAGCCAGGCAACGCGCTCGATCATCACCCGACCTGGAAGCACGTGACCTGTCCGCAATGCGGCGGCAAGGCGCAGCGTGAAACCGACACCATGGACACTTTCGTGGATTCGTCCTGGTACTTTGCGCGCTTCACCGATCCCTGGAACGAGAACGCGCCGACGACGCCAGAGGTCGCCAACCGGATGCTGCCGGTCGACCAGTATATCGGCGGCGTCGAGCACGCGATCCTGCATCTGCTCTACAGCCGCTTCTTCACGCGCGCGATGAAGGCGACCGGGCACATCGCACTGGACGAGCCGTTCGCTGGCATGTTCACGCAGGGCATGGTGGTGCACGAGACCTACCAGAAGGCCGACGGCACTTTCGTCCAGCCGGTCGAGGTGAAGGTCGAGACCGGCGCCAATGGCCGCCGCGCGACGCTGCTGACGTCAGGCGAAGACATCCAGATCGGCCCGATCGAGAAGATGTCGAAGTCGAAGAAGAACACGGTCGACCCCGACGACATCATCGAGACCTACGGCGCCGACGTCGCGCGCTGGTTCATGCTGTCGGATTCCCCGCCCGAGCGGGACGTGATCTGGAGCGATGAGCGCGTCCAGGGCGCCTCGCGCTTCGTGCAGCGGCTGTGGCGGCTGGTGAACGATTCTGTGGAACCCGGCAAGAGTGCGCCGGCGGCCCGGCCGGCCAGCTTCGGCCCGGACGCCATCGCCTTGCGCAAAGCCGCCCATGGCGCGCTGGACAAGGTCACCACCGGAATCGAGCGGCTGCACTTCAACGTCTGCCTCGCCCATATCCGCGAATTCACCAATGCGTTTGCGGAGTTCTTGCAGCGTCCCGGCCAGCCGGCCCCAGATTTGGCCTGGACGATCCGGGAGGCCGGCCAGATCCTGGTCCAGCTGTTCTCCCCGATGATGCCGCATCTGGCCGAGGAGTGTTGGCAGGTTCTCGGCCACAGCGGGCTGGTTTCCGAGGCCGATTGGCCCCAAATCGAACGCGATTTGCTGGTTGAAGACAGTGTGACCCTGGTGGTTCAGGTCAACGGCAAGAAGCGGGGCGAGGTCACAGTTGCAACAGCGGCCGAGAATCCGGAAATCGAGGCTGCCGTTTTGGCCCTCGATGCGGTAAAACTGGCCCTGGACGGCAAGCCCGTCCGCAAGGTGATTATCGTCCCCAAGAGGATCGTGAATGTTGTCGGCTAGGATCCGCATCGCAGCCCGCTTGCTGGCGGTCGCCGCACTGGCGGCCATGACGGCCGGCTGCTTCCACCCGATGTATGCCGAGCACACCGACGGCACGCCCGGCCTGCGCGAGAAGCTGATGGGGGTCGATCTGCCCCCGATCGCCAAGTCCAATGCCTCGCGCGAAGCCCGCGTCGGCGTCGAGGTTCGCAACGCGCTGGCCTTCAGGCTCTATGGCACCGCCACCGGCATGCCGCCGACCCACCGCCTGGAGATCCGCTTCACGAGCGGCAAGTCGTCGTTGATCGTCGACCCCAACACCGGCCTGCCGAGCAGTGAAAACTACGGCCTCGACGCCCAGTACAATCTGATCGAGGTCGTCAGCGGCAAATCGGTGATGACCGGCACCACCTTCTCCCGCGTGACCTACGACATGCCCGGCTCCTATCAGCGTTTCAGCCGCAACCGCGCGGTACGTGATGCCGAGGATCGTGCCGCCAACGAGATCGCCGAGAACATCACGACTCGACTCGCCTCGTTCTTCACCGCGGGCACTTAATTCACCCCGTCATCCCGGTTCGCCCGGACTGACGAATCCCAGGCACCATGGTCGCGCTGCGCGGAAAAGAGATCGACGCCTATCTCGCCCGCCCCGATGCGGGCCGTCCGATCATCCTGCTCTACGGTCCTGACGCCGGACTGGTCCGCGAACGCGCGGATGCGCTGATCGCCTCGGCTGTCGACGATCCCAACGATCCGTTCTCGCTGGTCAAGGTCGATGGCGACGAGCTCTCCGCCGAGCCGTCGCGCCTCGTCGACGAGGCCATGACGGTGCCGCTGTTCGGCGGCCGCCGCGCCATCCGCGTGCGCGCCGGCTCGCGCAGCTTTGCCAGTGCTATCGACACGCTGGCGGAGATGGGCGTCAGGGATTGCCGCATCGTGATCGAGGCCGGTGAGCTGCGCCCGGAATCGCCGCTGCGCAAGGCCTGCGAACGCGCCAAGACGGCCGTCGCGATCGCTTGCTATCCCGATACCGAGCGCGACCTCGCCAAGCTGATGGAAGACGAGCTCCGCATCGCCAATTTGCGCATCGCGCAGGACGCCCGCGCGGCGCTGATGTCGTTCCTCGGCGGCGACCGGCAGGCCTCGCGCAACGAGCTGCGCAAGCTCACGCTCTATGCCCACGGCAACGGCGAGATCACGCTGGATGACGTGATGGCCGTGGTCGCCGATGCGTCGGAGTTGAAACTCGATCCGATCGTCGATGGCGCCTTCGCCGGGCGGCCCGAGATCGTCGAGAACGAGTTTGCCAAAGCCATGATCGCCGGCACCTACCCCGGCGTGATCATCTCCGCGGCGCAGCGCCAGGCGGCGTGGCTGCACAAATCGGCGCTCGCGATCGCCGACGGCACCCCCGCTTCCGCCGTGCTCGACAGCGGTTATCCGCGCCTGCATTTTTCGCGAAAGCCCGCGGTCGAAACCGCACTGCGTAATTTCAGCGTGGCGCGGCTCGCCGTCATCATCGAGCAGCTCGCGACCGCCGCGCTCGACACCCGCAAGCAATCCACCCTCGCCGCCGCCATCGCCCAGCGCACGCTGATGGCGATCGCCGCAAACGCGAAGCGGCGGGGCTGAGCTTCCCGCTCTGTCCGCTCGTCATTGCGAGGAGCCCTTGCGACGAAGCAATCCAGAATCTCTCCGCGGAAAGATACTGGATTGCTTCGCTGCGCTCGCAATGACGTGTGGATCGGCATGAGGTCCTGGCTTTCGCCAGGACGACACCAAGCGGCTACAGCGCGCCCTTCGCCAGCCGCCGCATCACCTCGTCGAGCTGATCGAGGTTGCGGTAGTTGATCTGCACGGAGCCACCGGGGTCGCGGTGGCTCACCGTGACCTTGAGCCCGAGCGCGTCGCTGACGCGCTTCTCGAGGTCGACCGTGTCGGGGTCCTTTTCCTTCGCCCCCGTGCGCGCCTTCTGCGGCTTGCGCTCCGGCACACCCTCTTCATGCGCCAGCGCCTCGGTCTGGCGGACGTTGAGGCCTTCGTCGACGATGCGCTTGGCAGCCGCGAGCGGATCAGGCACGCCGATCAGCGCGCGGGCATGACCTGCGGTCAGCTCGCCGCTCGTGATCAAGCCCTGCACCTCGGCTGGAAGCTTCGTCAGCCGCATCATGTTGGCGATGTGGCTGCGGCTCTTGCCGACGACTTTGGCAATGTCGTCCTGGCTGCGTTTGAACTCATTGGCGAGCGCGTGATAGCCGAGCGCCTCTTCCATCGGGTTGAGGTCTTCGCGCTGCACGTTCTCGACGATCGCGAACTCCAGCGCATCGCTGTCGCTGATGTCGACGGGAACGATCGGCACTTCGTGCAGGCCGGCCATTTGCGACGCGCGCCAGCGCCGCTCGCCGGCGATGATCTCGAAGCGGTCCTGCGCCCCCTTCACCGGGCGGACCACGATCGGCTGGATCACGCCGTGCTGCTTGATCGAATCGCTGAGCTCCCTGAGCTCGCCTTCCGAAAAGGTGCGGCGCGGGTTGCGCGGATTGGGCTTGATGAACTCGATCGGCACCTTGCGTTGCGCGCGCGGGCGATCGACATGCTGAGCCTCGCCGCCGACGTCACCGATCAGACTCGCAAGACCCCGGCCCAGTCGCGAACGCGCTTCGTCGGCCATCGCCAGCTCCCTTGGATTCACGGTGCAGCACTCCAGAACTGAATTGTCGTAGGGTGGGCAAAGCGAAGCGTGCCCACCAGTTAGTCATGTGCGGAAGATGGTGAGCACAGCGAAGACGCCTTTGCCCACCCTACAGCACCTCTAATGCGTCGTCCGCAGCTCGCGCTCGCGCTGGATCACTTCGGTGGCGAGCCGCAAGTAAGCTTCGCTGCCGACGCATTTGAGATCGTAGACCAGCACCGGCTTGCCGTAGGACGGCGCCTCCGAGATGCGCACGTTGCGCGGGATCATGGTCTTGTAGACCTTCTCGCCCATGAACTGCCGGACGTCGGCCACGACCTGGTTCGAGAGATTGTTGCGCGAGTCGAACATGGTCAGCACGATGCCGTGGATCGACAGGTTCGGATTGAGCGTCGAGCGCACCTGCTCCACCGTCTGGAGCAATTGCGACAGACCTTCGAGCGCGAAGAACTCGCACTGCAGCGGCACCAGGATCGCGTCGGAAGCCGCCATCGCGTTCACGGTGATCAGATTGAGCGAGGGCGGACAGTCGATCAACACGTAGGTGTAATCGGCGTCGGGCGAGACGTTGTTGTTGAGCGCGCTGATCGCGTCACGCAGCTTGTACGCACGACCGGGCGTGGTGCCGAGCTCGAGCTCGAGGCCGGAGAGATCCATGGTCGAGGGCGCGATATGCAGCCGCGGCACTGCCGTCGACACCACCGCTTCCCGCAGGCTCGCCTCGCCGACAAGAACGTCATAGGTCGAGCAGGAGCGGTTGCGGCGATCAATGCCGAGGCCGGTCGAGGCGTTGCCCTGCGGATCGAGATCGACGATCAGGACACGTTCGCCGATCGCAGCGAGCGCCGTTCCGAGATTGATCGCCGTGGTTGTTTTTCCCACCCCGCCCTTCTGATTCGCCAGCGCCAGGATGCGCGGATGGCCCTGCGGGACGGCGGCGGTCTGTTCTTGCTGCGGTTCGTCAATCACGCTCAT